>CBDCOC010000001.1:0-3068232 GCA_965219605.1 Bryobacterales bacterium
TGAGAACCGGGTGTCCGATGTCGACTTGGTCTCCACCTTTGACGTGGATGATATTGGCTTAGATGCCCTGCTGTTCCAGACAGGCTACTTGACGATTGTGTCCGAGGAATCCCGTGGCGGCGAGACATTTTTTGTGCTGGATTACCCCAACCGGGAAATTCGCCAGAGCCTGAACAAGGGCTTGCTCGGCCACTTGGGGAAGCCGGCTGGGGAGGTTAGTGCTTCGGGCGAGGCTCTGTGCCGCCTGCTGGCGGGGGGCGACTTCGCGGGATTTGCCGACCGTTTGCGGTCGTTCCTTGCGGGGGTTCCGTATCAGTGGCACTCGAAATCCGAGATCGGCCGCTACGAAGCTTGGTACAAGGGCTTGCTGTACTCGTGCTTCCGTGCGACCGGTGCGGATCTGCGCTTGGAGGATGCCTCGGGCCACGGGAGTGCCGACATGGTGTTGCTGCACGGAGAGAGGGCATTCGTGCTCGAGTTCAAGATGGCCCGGGATAGCGAGGACGGGGATGCTGCCGCCGCACGGGCGCTGGTGCAGCCTCGGGAGCGGAACTATGCGGGGAAGTACCGCGGACTGGGCGGTTCGGTGTATTTGGTGGGGTTGGCCTTCGGACGGAAGGAGCGCAACCTGCTGGCGTTAAAAACTGAGCGCTGCTGAGGCTTGCTTGGCCGCACCGAACTGGGTCCGTGCTCCGCAGGCTGTGGCCGGCCGGGGCACGCCCAGCGGCCTCTACAAGCGAAGCTCTCACAGCCATCGACTTCTGCCATGGCTGATAAAGGCAGGGGAATGCAGCGCGGTGATTCTCAATGAACGGTATGGTTCCCTCGTGCTAGAGTGAGCCTGCACAAGCGGCCTGAGGCCCGCCTCGGGTCTCTGCCTGCTAGATGAGGGGGCGCGGATCGGGGCGCATGCCGGCAGTTCCGCACGCTTGTGGAGGAAACTATGCGCTTTGCCACGTCAATTGCCCTGCTCTCCGTAGCGGTCCTTGGCTCCTGCGCGGCGGAACAGCCCAAGCGAGGCCCGAACATCGTCCTGATTCTGGCCGATGACTTCGGCGTGGGCGATATCCAGACACACTATCCGGACAACAAGATTGCTACTCCCTTCTTGGACCAATTCGTCCAGGACGGCATGAGCTTCACGGATGCCCATAGCCCGTCGGCCGTTTGTACGCCGACCCGTTACGGCTTGCTGACCGGTCGCTACTCGTGGCGTACCCGCCTGCAGGAATGGGTCTTGGCGGCATACGAGCCGCCGTTGATCGACGCTGATCGCCCCACGCTGCCAGGCATGCTCCGGGAGCACGGATACGAGACCGCCATGATTGGCAAGTGGCATCTCGGCTGGGATTGGCCCGGCCCGCAGCCGAGCCGCATGACCGAAGTGCGCAATGGCCAGAAAACACTCGAATGGCATCTGGACAAGCCAGTCCTCAATGGCCCGACAACTCGGGGGTTTGACTACTATTTCGGTGTCGACTTGCCCAATATGCCGCCGTTTTCCTATGTCGAGAACGATACCGTGACCCCCGTCCCGACTTCTGCCTATGTCCATGACGAGTCCGAAGGTGTCGTGTTGCCGCGGGGCTTCGTCGGCAGCCCCATGGCCCCGGGCTGGCAGCTGCGTGAGATCGTTCCGGAACTTACGCGCAGGGCAGTCGAGCAAGTGCATTCTCGAGCCCGCGGCGACAAGCCGTTCTTCCTCTTCTATTCGATGACCTCGCCGCACGAGCCCGTCTCGCCGTCTCCGGCCTTTCAGGGCCAGAGCGGCATTGCCCCCATCGCGGATTTCGTGATGGAGACCGACTGGTCGGTGGGGCAAGTTGTCCGAGCGGTTGACGAGGCAGGAATCGCAGATGACACCGTAGTGATCTTCACGGCGGACAACGGCCATTCGCATTACACCGGCTGGGAGTCTCTAATCGAGGCCGGTCACCTGCCCAGCGGTCCGTATCGCGGGCACAAAGGCGACATCTGGGAAGGCGGGCACCGAATCCCGCTGGTCGTTCGCTGGCCGGGCAAGATTGCTGCCCACTCCCAGAGCCGCCAGCTAGTGAGCTTGACGGACATCTTCGCGACAAGCCTTGCGCTGGCCGGGGCGGACTTGCCCGCAGCCGGGGCCGAAGACAGCGTCAGTTTCTTGGATGCTGCGCTCGGCAAGGCCCCGGAGCAAGGACGCACGTCCTTGGTTAGCCATTCCAATCACGGCGAGTTCGCCTATCGTGACGGGCCGTGGAAGCTGGTATTCCGCAACAGCGGGCCGAACTTGCAGAAGTCCCGTGGCAAGCCGACTGTCCCAGAACTCTACAATCTCTCCGAAGACATCGCCGAATCGAAGAACTTGGCCGAAGAGCGCCCGGAGATAGTCGAAGAGCTTCAAGCGAAATTTGACGCCATGATTGCGCAGGGTGCCACCCGCGCTGGGATCCCTGCGCGGAACGATACCAACGTCCAATACGCGACTACCCAAGAGGTGCGCTGGGCGCCTGCCGCGGAGTAATCCTTGGTACTGCTCGGAGGCCCGAGATGACGCCCGTGTACATGGCATCCACCTTGTCATTCTTGGAATTTCTGTAATTGCGCAGGGCATTCCGCGCTTTCTCGCACGGGCAGCTGGCCGGTGCGTTCCGCAGGGTCGGCCGCGGCGACGATGCCGACGAGATCCTGAGCGTCATGAGAGCGGCCGGATACGAGGCCCGCGAGAAGGACCCGTTCACTTCGGACCAGCCGACCGCCAAGCTTGCTACTTCACCACAGCCGCCTGTCGGGCGCATAAGGGTGATGTGGGAGGCGATGCGAGGACATGTGATCAAGTCTTTCCCGGATCCCCCGGGGCGGCTGCTGACCATGCGTCCTATCTCAGAGACGTTGATGACATCTACCATAGCGACGCCTGCCACTCGCTGTCGATCGAGGGCTATCACGTTTCGCCAGACCTCATAGAGCGTGTCGCTTCGGGGAACTGGAATCCAGAAGACAGCGCCGTAGAGTGAGCGAGCCGCGACGCACTATCGACACGCGGGTACTGGCAGTCGTTCCAGCGTGTGAGACGCGACATCGCGAAGATTGTCTCCGGAGAGGAGCCAGCGGGTCTTGTGCGACGAAGCCACCGCGAATGGTACAGGGAACTGTTCGCGCCGTGTGTGGCGGCCGGGTTAATCGGCGCGGCCTCGCTCTCGGGCTATCGCAACGATGCGGTCTACCTGCGCAGTTCGAGATATGTGCCGCCCCGCTGGGAAGCTGTCATGGATGCCATGGCAACGGTGTTCGAGCTGCTGAGTGTCGAGACGGAGCCGAGCGTCAAGGCTGTACTCGGGCATTGGCTCCTTGGCTACATTCATCCGTACCCGGACGGGAACGGACGCATCGCCCGGTTCTTGATGAACGCCATGCTTGCATCCGGCGGCTATCCTTGGACGGTGATTCGGACTAGCGACCGGCAAGCATACCTGATGGCACTGGACAGCGCTAGCGTTGACCAGAATATCGGCCCCTTCGCGCGATTCGTTGCAGAGCGTGTCGGGTCGTCGAAAGCGTCGCGGTTCGGCGTGAGCTGACATCGCCCGTAGATGCGATGGAAGGCCTGCCCGGGATCCTCTCTCCAGCGGGGAGGCAATCCAATGGCACTCCCCCATGGCCGCCAATCTTCAGTGCGAGAAGCGAGTGCGCTCGCCTGCTGTGCGAACAGCGTGCGGTGCAGGCTATGGAACAGGGCGGCCCGGCCCCTGCAAGGGCAGGAGTGCGAGTTGGCCGCCCAACCGCCTGCGGGCCTCGCCGATGTGCCGCTCAAGAGCGCTGGGAGCCGCATCCCGGCGCGCGATTAGAGGCCGGGCCGCGCAGGGGGCGTGGATCGACCGTAGGCTGCTGGAGAACCACCCCGCAAGGTCGTTGGCCGCAGTGTGGCCGGCAAAGACACTGAAATCGCAAAACCGCAGGCTGCTAGGCGAGGATTTTTTGCACTACTTCGCCCGCGACATCCGTGAGGCGGAAGTCCCGCCCCTGGAAACGGTAGGTTAACCGCGTGTGATCGAATCCCAGCAGGTGCAGGATGGTTGCATGCAGGTCATGCACATGCACTCGGTCCTCGACTACGTTAAAGCCCAGCTCGTCGCTCTTGCCGATCGTGATGCCTGCCCGGATGCCGCCGCCCGCCATCCACATGCTGAACGCGTTGGGATGGTGGTCACGGCCGTCATCGACGCCGCCCTGTACCATTGGCGTGCGTCCGAACTCGCCGCCCCACAGCACTAGGGTGTCATCGAGCAGGCCGCGCTGCTTGAGGTCGCGCACCAAGGCTGCGCTGGCTCGGTCTGTGTCCTTGCAATTCCTCTTCAGGCCGGAGACGAGCGAGCCATGCTGATCCCATGATTCATGGAACAGTTCCACGAAACGCACGCCGCGCTCGACCAGCCGCCGCGCGAGGATGCAGTTGTTGGCGAAGGACGGCCGGCCCGGCTCGGCCCCGTACATCGCGAGCACGTGTTGCGGCTCTTGGGAGATGTCCATCAGTTCCGGGGTGCTCTCTTGCATCCGGAAGGCCATCTCGAACGAATTGATGCGGGTGTCGATCTCGGGGTCGCCGACCTCTTGCCGGCGCATGCTGTTCAGGCGCCCGATCGAATCCAGCGAGTCGCGCTGGAGTTGCCGGTCGACGCCGGGCGGATTGGACAGGTACAGCACGGTGTCGCCGCTGGTGCGGAACTGCACGCCTTGGTACATGGAAGGGAGGAAGCCGCTGCCCCAGTTGGCGTTGCCGCCGCTGGGGCCCTTCTGGCCCGAGCTGAAGACCACGAAGCCCGGCAGGTCGCGGGATTCGCTGCCCAGCCCGTACAGTGTCCAAGCCCCCATGGAAGGCCGCCCGAACTGCGGCGTTCCGGTGCTCATCATCACTTGGGCAGGCGCGTGGTTGAACGCATCGGTGACCAAGGACTTCACAATGGCGATATCGTCTGCGATTGCGGCGGTGTGCGGGATTAGCTCCGACAGTTCCGCGCCGCTCTGCCCGTGCCGGGAGAATTGGAATTTCGGGCCGAGCAGAGTGGAGTTCGGGTTGATAAAGGCCGCGCGGTAGCCGTCCAGCAGGCCCTCCGGCGGCAGCGAGCCTTCGTGCTTGGCCAGTTGCGGCTTGTTGTCAAACAGTTCGAGATGGCTTGGGCCGCCCCCCATGAACAGGAAGATCACGTTCCTGGCCGTCGGGGCGTGGTGCGGCCGCTTCGGTGCCAGCGGATCTGCGGCCAGCAGCATGTCGCGCAACGCGACGGTTCCCAGGCTGATGCCGCACTGCTTCAGGAACCAGCGCCTTGCCAGCGGGCTAGCAGTGGTTTGCGAGCCGCGCATCGCTCATTCCCTCGTGATAGCTTCGTCCAAGTTCAACAGCACGCGCGAGACGGCCGTCCAAGCGGCCAGCTCGGTGGCCCTGCCTTCTTGCAGCCCGGGTTGCTCCCCATGGGCAAGCTTTGCGGCGTCAAGCCCTCCGGATTGCAGGCGCTCTCGCTGGCTTGCCAAAAGTGAGATCAGTTCGGCCCGCTCCGCATCGTGCGGCGCGCGGGCCAGCACGCGCTTGAACGCGTAATCGACCCGTTGCGGGTCACCGCTGCCGCCTTCGTCGAGCGTCCTGCGGCCCAGCTCGCGGGCGGCTTCCATGAACACGGTCTCGTTCAGCGTGACCAATGCCTGCAGCGGCGTGTTGGAGCGGTCACGCTTCACGCACGCGAAATTTCCGGTGGGCGCGTCAAAGGTGTCAAGCACGGGGAAGGGCACCGAGCGATAGCGGAAGGCATAGAGCGAACGGCGGTAGCGCTGCGCTCCCTGCGCTGTGTGCCAACGCTTGGGACCGTAGCTGACGGGCGGCTGGAACAAGAATTCCGGGGCCGGCGGGTATACGGGCCTGCCCCCGACCTGGGGCGTGAGCAAGCCGCTGGCGGCAAGCGCGATATCGCGCACCAACTCGCCATCGACGCGGAAGCGCGCGCGGCGGGCCAGCAGTCGGTTGTTCGGGTCGCGTTCCAAGAGTTCCGGCGTGACTCGGGACGATTGCCGGTAGGTCTCCGACGATACGATCAGCCGATGCACGTGCTTGAGACTCCAGCCGCTCTCCATCAGCTCGACCGCTAGCCAATCCAGCAGTTCCGGATGCGACGGATCGGCCGCCTGCCGGCCCAGATCTTCCGCAGTTTCGACAATTCCGGCGCCGAAGTGGCCTTGCCAGAGGCGGTTCACGATGGCCCGTGCGGTGGTTGGCGAGTTGCGGTCGACCAGCCATTCGGCAAACGCTAGCCCTAGTTCGCCACTTTCCCCCAAATTGCCGGCACGGAGCATATTTTTTTGCTGCCGCTACTGCTCCAAACTGGCCGATAATCTTTCTTTAGATTTATTATCTTCGTAATCTATTTGCTTTATAGTCTTATGATGCTCTCTTAAAGCTTTTTGTAGTGCCAACTTCTTTTTTGACCCCCTTGACACCCCCTAGCCCCCTCTGCCACCCTACAACTGAGCGCTCATGTTCATCCGTGCCACCAAAACCCACTCCGTCGGCGGCCAGCCCGGCTACAGCTGCCGCCTCGTGCAGTCCGTGCGCTGCGGCGCGGCGGTGCAGCAGAAAACCCTGCTCAACCTGGGCACCGATTATGCCGTGCCGCGCGCGCTGTGGGCCGACGTCGCGGCCCACGCCGAGCGCCTGCTGCGCGGCCAGAGCGCCCTATTCGAGGTGGCGCACGAAGTGCGCCTGGCGGCCGAGGATTTGGTGCGTCGCCTGCGCGCCCGCGGCTTCGCCAGCGAGCAGCCCGCCGCCGAGCAGCCAGTCAGCGTCCAGTTGCATACCCTGGCGCACTGCGACGCCCGCTCGGTGGGCGGCGAACGCCTGGCCCTGCGCGCCTTGCAGCAACTGCGCTTGCCAGCTTTGCTGCGCGAGGCCGGCGCCTCGCAGCGCGACGCGGCCATCGCCACCGCCCTGGTTATGGCGCGCATGCTGCATCCCTCCTCCGAACGCGAAGCGCAGCGCTGGCTGCGCGACCACAGCAGCACTCTCGAACTGCTCGGACTCGACACCTCCGGCGGCGTCTCGCTGGCCAAGCTGTACCGCATCGGCGACTTACTGTGGAAACACCGCGAAGCCTTGCAGGCCGGGCTGTTCGCCCGCGAGCGCGACCTGCTTGGCCTGCCGCGCACGATCGTCTTCTACGACCTGTCGAACACGCATTACACCGGGCGCGAGAACGCCGGCCTGCGGCGCTTCGGCAAGTCGAAGCAGAAGCGCAACGACTGCCCGTTGGTCTCGCTGGCCATGGCCTTGGACGGCTCCGGCTTTCCGCGCCGTTGCGAGATCCTAGCCGGCAATGTCTCCGAGCCGGGCACCTTGCAGCCGCTGCTGGAGCGGCTGGACGACGAGCGCCAAGAGGGGGCGCCGCGGCCGACCGTGGTGTGCGATGCGGGCCTGGCCAGCGCGGCGAACCTGAGCTGGCTGCGGGAGCAGGGCTGGCACTGGATCTGCGTCAGCCGCGAGGCCAAGCCACAGCCGCCGGCGGGCGAGCCGACGGCCCAGCTGGAGACCAGCGGCGGCTACTGCGTGCGGGCCTGGCCACTGCCGGCGGAGACAGCACAGGCTGCGGCGCAGGAGGCCGGCCAGGAGCCGGCCGAGTTGCGCGTGTACGCACTCAGCGAGGGCCGCCTGCGCACGGCGGAGTCGATTCTGCAGCGGCAGCGCGAGCGCTTTGAACAGGCCCTGCAAAGCCTGCATGAGGGCCTCTCCAAACCGCGCTGTGTGAAGCAACTCGCGGCCGTGCAGCGCAAGGTGGGACGCTTGCTCGAGCAGTACAAGGCGGTGGCAGCGCAGTATAAGGTCGAAGTGCTGGCCGGCGAGCAGGAGCGGGCGACGGCCGTCCGCTGCACACCGAATCCGCAGTATGCGGCCGCCGATGCGGCGGCCGGGGCCTACGTGCTGCGCACCAGCCATATCGACTGGGACGTGGCGCAGGTGCTGCGCAGCTACTGGGAACTCAGCGAAGTGGAAGCCAGCTTCCGCTCGTTGAAGTCGGAATTGGGCCTGCGCCCGATCTGGCACCGTTTGGATCGGCGCGTGGCAGCGCACCTGTTCGTGGCCGTGCTGGCCTATCACGGCGTGCATCTGTTGCGCACGCAACTGCGGGCGCACGGCCTGCATTGGAGTTGGCAGTCGCTGCGCGAGCGCTTGGCGGGCTGGATGCGGGTGACGACCAGCGTGCAGGCGGCAGACGGGCAGTTGCTGTGCAGCCGCCAAGATGTGCAGCCGGGGGCCGAGGCCGTGCGCATCGCCCAGGCGGCGGGCCTGGCCGTGCGCGCACATCGGCGGCGGGCGGCCGCGCGGGGCTGACGCTCAAGAGCACAAAAGTGTAGTGCCAAGCGGCTTGGTCGCATCGCTATAACTGTTTGTATTTCAATACTATACGGAATTTTTCAAGTCACCAAATGACGAACTAGGGCTAGGCGGTCCCGCTGGCGCTTGGCGGCCGCCAGCTCGGCCTCCAGCAGCGCGTCGAGCAGTTGGTTGGCCTGCTCGGCGCTGCGCAGCTGGCGGACTTGGCCGACCGTGAGCTTGCCGAGCAGCGCCGGCATGGAATGCGATGCGTTGCTCGGATCGAGCGCGGCGCGCTCGAGGCTGGCATGGGCCGCGCTGCGCTCGGCGGCCAGGCGCCGCGCCTCGCCGAGCACGGCCAGCGCGCGCACGCTCGCCGCGTCCGCGATTTCCAGCGAGGCGTGCTCGCGGCGCACGCCCGCCTGCAGGCCGGCGTCCAGTGCCGGCAGTGCGCCGCTCCAGTCCGGAACGGGCGCCGAGGCGCGGCCGTAGGCGTTGACCACCGTGCCGGACGGGGCGTCGCCGTTGATGGCGTCGGCCCAGCCGGCGGAAGTGCCGAAGCGGTCTGCCGTGGCGCTGCGCAGCCAGCGCGTGGCAGTGGCCCGGAAGTCGGTCAGGCTGTGCGCGTCGCGCAGGGTCCCGACCGCCCCCGAGAAGTGCTCCAGCGTGCCGCTGGCCATGCTGCGGATGTGCTGCAATTCGCCCAGCCGCCGGTTGGCGGCGTCGACCACCGGCTTGGCCGCCTTGATCGAGACCGGCATCAGGCCGGCCAGCCCGCCGCCGAGTTGCGGGATGCCGATGGCGCTGCCGACGGCCTTGCCGATGCCGGCGAAGAAGGCGCCCCAGAAGGGCCTGGCCGGCGCGGCCAGCGCCAGCAGCAAGAGGCACAGGGCAGGGAATTTGCGAGTCATTGCGGTTCTCCTTGGGAGGCTGCCCCGGCCGGGCGGCCGGGACGGTCGTGATAGGGCTGGAGGGGCAGGTCCGCCGTGAGGTAGATGCGGATGCGGTGGCCCTCGCGGACGGTCAGCTTGGGCAGGCGGTTGAGATAGCGGTCGAGCATGCGCTCGGCCGAGCGGGACAGGCCCGCGGCCGCCGCTTGCCGGGTTGCCCCGAGTTGCGAGGCCAGCGCTTGCGCGGGGCTGACGGCGCCGGCCAGCCCGGCCAGCGCGCCGATCGCTCCGGCTGCCAGGAAGGTCGACGGATAGCGGCGGTCGACACGATCCAGCAGGCCGGTCTCGCCGAGCTGGTTGAGCGCGGCGCTGCGGTCCAGCCGCACGGCGCGCCCGTCGGGCAGGATCAGGCGGTGGAACGTCACCGCCAGCCGGGACTGGCCCCATGCTTCGACTTGCAGCGCTTCGCCGAGGGCGCGCGTGCCGCGCGGGACCAGCAGGCGCCGGCCGTCGCGTCCGTACACGTCGGCGGACACCATGGCGTTCACCGGGCCGGAAAACTCCCCGGCCAGCCGGTTGGTCAGGACTGCCTCTAGGAACTCGCCCTCGCGCAGGATCTCGGTAGCGGCGCCGCGCGGCTCGGCATCCGGCGGTTCCGGCGGGGCGGCTGTCGCGCTCTCCGCCGCGTTCCCGCCCGGGATGTCCGCCGTGCCGTCGTCGTTCTCGGCCCGGGCGGCCGGTGCCGCGCGTTGGCTGAGCACCAGCGGCGCGGCGCTCAGCGAGCGGTAGCGCCGCAATGTCTCCTCGCGCTCGATCTGCTCGCGGGGCGTGAGGCCGCCCTCGCCGCCGCGGCTGCCCGCGTGAGCCGGGCCGGCCTGCACCAGCGGAGCGGGCGCTGCCGGCAGCCCGTCCGGTCGCTCGGCCGGCAGGCCGAGATCCCTGCGCAGCTGCTTCTCCGCCTTGCGGGCGGCCTCGGCGCGCAGGCGCTGGGCGGCGTCCGCGGCCGACTGCGCGCCGACCGGCTGGCCGCTGCCGGCCGGGCCGGGCCGGGCCGCCGCGCTCGGGTCTGGGGAGTGCGCAGGCTCGGGATCCCCGGGGAACAGTAGCAGCGCTAGCACCAGCACGCCTGTCAGCCCCAGCAGGACCCAGCTCTGGGCGCGCGCGGGCAGTGCCCCCGGCGGACGCGGGATCTTGTCTGTGATGCGCTTCATGCCGCCGCCCTCCGCTAGCGCTCCGAGCGCCGGAAACGCGCCTTGCGCTTGCCGATCTGCAGCCAGCCGTCCGCCATCGGGCGGCGCGTCACGTACAAGCCATCGTAGAAGTCGTACGGCACCATCGACGGCTTGCCGTCCCGCGATTCGTACAGCGCCGGGGCCTCCTCGGGATCCGCGCGGATGTAGGTGAAGCGGTCGTCGAGCCACATCGCTGCTACCCGGAACGGCGCCTCGCGGGCCGCCCCGTCCAGTTCGTAGGCGAAGCGCAGGCGGCGCGGGTAGGCGGCGCGGAACTCCTCGACCTGCCGCTCGGCGGCCCGGACGGCCTCGGCCGCCGCGCGCCGCGATTCCTCGCGAGCGGTTTCCGCCGCGCGCTCGGCTTCTGCCGCTGCGCCGCGCGGCTCGAACCGCAGCGCTGCCAAGGGCTTGGCGCCGGCGGCGCCCGCCTGCTTCGCGCGCAGGAAGAGCTTCAGGTCCGGCTCGCCGTCCGCATCGCCCAGCTCGCGGAAGTGCAGCGTGTAGACGTTGCCCTGGTCGGTCACGAGCGTGACGTTGGTCTGGATGCCCTTGGCGCTGGGCTTGACGAATGCCAGGTTCGCCGCGCCCTGCACGCTCCAGTACTCGGCGTCGCCGCACACCCAGTCCAGGATGCGCTCGCCGGGGTCGAGCACGACGGCCGTGGCGAAGCGCACCCGGGCCCGGGCCTCGATGACCTCGTCCGGGCCGGCCGTGACCTCGCGGGCCAGGCCGCGCCCGGCCAGCGCCCCGGCCGCGGCCAGCGCCGCGCAGGCCAGAAATTTCGCAAAACGGTGTTGCATGGGGTTCAGTCCTCCGTGAGAGAGTCAAGGCCGCGCTCGAAACCGAGGGCGCGGATGGCCTCGCGCCGCCGGGCGGCCTCGACAGGGTTGGTCGTGTACAGCCAGTAGCTGCGCCGGTCCACGCTGAGTTCGAGCACTTGCGCGAAACCGGGCCGGTGCAGCAGCAGCTGGCGCTTGGGCACCAGGCCCCGGATGGCCTGCGCCTCGCAGTCGCGCAGGCCGAAGGCCGCGCTGTAGTCCGCTGGATCCAACTCCGGGTTGGCCAGGAAGATCTTGGTCAGGCAACTCTCGCTCACCGTCCGGCAGAGACTGCCGCTGGCGGTCGCGTCGCCGGGCGACTGGGTGGCCAGCACCACGCCCGCGTTGCACTTGCGCCACGTCTTGAGGCCCTCGCCCAAGTAGGCCCCGATGTGCGGGTCGGCCAGGAAGCGCCACGCCTCGTCCACCACCAGCAGCTTCCAGCGCTCGAGCTCGCTTGGTTCCGCGATCGCCGTGCCCAGGCGGTGCAGCAGGTAGTACAGCAGGGCGCGAGCCAGTTCCGGCTTGCCCGCCGCCCCGGCCAGGTCGATGGCCTGCCAGTCGGCCAGCGTGAGCGAGTCCTCGGGGTTGTCGAACACCGCGCCCCAGGCCCCGCCCTGCACCCACGCGCCCAGCGCGCCGCGCAGCGGGCCCGGCAGCAGGCCGTGCAGCGACGACAGCGTGCGCGCCTGCGGCTCGAGCTCGTACAGCGCTTGGATCTGCGCGCGTAGCTCGGCCCGCCCGGCGGCGTCGCAGCGCGCCCCCTCGATTTCCAGCAGCATGAGCACGAACGAGACCAGGAACTGCAGGTTCTCGGCGCTCGGCGCCAGCGCCCGGAACGGATTGAGCCGGCAGGGCATCTCGGCCGCATCCAGCGCCAGCTGCAAGTAGGCCCCGCCGACCAGCTCGGTCAGCTGCCGGTAGGAACCACCCAGATCCAGGATGCAGACGCGCGGGTCGTACTTGCGGCCCTGGGCCAGCAGGAAGTTGAGCAGGAAGCTCTTGCCCGAGCCCGTCGCCCCGATCACCAGCGTGTGGGCGATATCGCCGGCATGGGCCGCGTAATAGAACGGCGTGCGCCGGCCCGTCTCGAAGACCGCCAGGTGCTCGTCGTCGAGATGCGCGTCCCGCGGCTCGCCCTCCGCCACCGCCCACAGCGGGGCCAGGTCGGCGGCGGCCGCGGCGCTGAGGTAGTTGCGGCGCAGCTGCCGCCCGTGGTTGCCGGGAGACATGGCGAACCATGCGTTCAAGCCGTTGTAGGTCTCGCGGTGGAAGCGCGCGTCCGCGGCCGCTGCGATGCGCAGCAGTTCCGGGCGCGCGGCGGCGATGCGCGCCTCGTCGCTGGCGCGCAGCGCCACGCTCAGGCTGTGCTCGCCGAACGGCATGCCGTCGACCTCCAGCTCGCGTAAGGCCTCCCCCAGCTGGGCCGCCTCGGCTTGCGCCGCGCGGTCTTCCAAGGCGCCCTGCGCCTGCGGCGGCGCGTCGCCCGCCGAGGCGTGCGCCAGCATGCTGTAGCGCTTCTGGTGGTAGTGCCGGCGGGCGGAACTGATGCGCCGGCGGGACTTGGCCGTCTCCTCGCGGCTCCACTCGCAGGCCACGTCGAGCTCGGCGTCCAGGTCGAGGATGCCGCCGAACAGGTGCGCCCGCGACGCTGCCGGCGGATCCAGCAGCGCGTAGATCTCGACGCGTTCCGCGTCCAGCCGCAGGTGGTCCCGGTAGCCCTCGACATCGCTCAGGGCGAGCTGGCGGTCCAGGCCGTGCGGGCCGGCGCAGCGGGCTTGCAAGGCGGCCGGGCGCGCGTTGGCCGACAGCGCCAGGGACCGGAACAGATCCTCGCCCCGCAGCGGCGCCAGTCCGGTCACGTCCTCGACCAGGCCGCGAAACGAGGCGACGGCGCTGGCGAACCGCTGGCGCGCGGCGTCGACTTGCGCGGCCAGCACCTGCTTGGTGCCCTGCGGGGACAGCCACAGCGCCGCGCGCGGGAGCAGGGAGGACGCCGCCCTCCCGCCGGCACCTGTCGCTGGCGCCGGCGCCAGCTTGGGATCCCAGATCCAGAACACCTGCGCCTCGATCGCGTACAGGCCCTTGCCCAGCAGGTGCGCGCTGCGCGCCTGGCGGGCCCGCTCTGCGAGCGGATCGCCGGCCGCCCGCTGGGGCAGCGCGTCGAGCCTCCGCTTGCTGGCCTGCCAGCGGATGCGCCAGCCCGCCGCCAGGCTTTTCAGGGCCCGCGTCCAGCGCAGGCCTACGTAGTCCACATCGGCGGCCGAACGGCACTCGAAGGGCGCTCCGGCCAGGCGCGCTCCCGCCAGCAGCTCGCCGCGCTTGGTGATCACGACCCCTTCGTCCACAAATCCCAGCCACGGCAGCTCGCGGTGCAGCGGCGCCGCGCCGTTCTTCGTCATCGCTTCGCCCCCGCGATGACCCGCAGCGGCGCGGGGCCGCTCTCCCGCAGGGCCGGGTCGTAGCGCTGGCTGCAACTCGCCGAGCGCAGCAGCACGCTCGGCAGGCAGGGGTCGAGCTTGGTGACCAGCAGGCCGGCTCCGTAGCCGGCGCAGAACAAAAGCAGGCCGGCGACGGGCGCGCTGAAGGCGTTGAAGGCGGCCGCGCCCACGCAGCTCACGCCCAGGAACAGGCGCCGCTCGCAGCCGAGCACCGTCAGCGGGCGGCTCAGCGCGCGGTAGGTCCCGTGCAGGGCGGGGGAGTGATCCGCCCGGCTCACGGGAACAGCCAGCGCATGAAGTTGACGGCGCCGATGGCCATGCCGACGCCGAAGATGAGGCCGGCCAGGGCGCGCTTGCTGCCGCCCTCGCCGAAGGCGAACATGAGGCCGCCGATGACGATGGCGATCAAGCTCAGGCCGCGGGCGATCGGCCCGGTGAAGGCCGCCTGCAGGACAGTGACGGCCTGCAGCCAAGGGCTGACGGCCTGCGCCAGCACGGCCTGCGGCAGGGCAAGGGCCGAAAGCAGCAGGCAGACGAGCCTGCGGCCGCTCGGGGGATGGAATCGTTGGAGCATGAGGATGCCCTCCTGGAGATGGATTGGAAGTGCGGGTTGCGCAGCGGCCGGTACGGGGGGCTGACAGGCCAGGTTGTACGGTGAGTTTTGCCTCGCACCCTGGAGGCCGGACGTTACGCAACCCATCTCAAGCAATAATAATCTATATATAGATTATTTGTCAAGCGATTTTGTAGAGGATTGTGGCGATTTCTGGATTTTATTTTTTAATTGCCACCTATTTTATTCTTTTTCAATGAGTTACGAATCTTGAGCCAGAAGCTGGAGATCCTGCAATTGCAGCGAATGATCTGAAAATAGAGAGAATTTTGCTTTTCATGAATCGATCTGTGGCTCTGGGAATCGAATTTTCCGCGCCGGCGGGTGTCGCGAGCGTTGCGGGGCGGATCGACACCAGAACGGTGGCGAGGTGGGGATGCGCAGCCTGCTCCAAGCGCTCCAAATGCAAGCAGCGGCAGGGCCCGTCTCCCACTGCTAGCTTGTTTCGCGCCAGGCGTAGCCGTCCAACCGCTGGGCCAGGGCGCCCTCCAATTCGGCGACCACTTCGATCCCTGCCTCTGTGTCGCGGCGCTCGAGGACGCGGCCCCTTGCATAGACCGGCGCCAGTGCGCCGCCACAGTCGTAAGGCACAAGGAATTTGCGCCGCACGAAAGCTGCCTTGGGCAAGGCGCTGTCAACCGCGCCGATCAAACGTTCCAAGCCTTGGCCCGTGCGCGCGGACACGCCAATGACGGCTTCCGCCGTTGATGCTGCCGCTTCGCGCCGAACGAGGATCTCGGCCTGCCCGGGCCCGAGCAGGTCGCATTTGTTCAAGACCAGTATCTGGGGCAGCCCGGCCGCGCCAAGTTCCTTCAGCACCCGGTCAACCTCCTCCATGTGCATCCGGACCGACACCGCGGTTGCATCAGCGACGTGAAGGATCAGCGAAGCCTCGGTGACTTCCTCGAGTGTTGCCCGGAAGGCTTCGATCAGGGCGGATGGCAGCCTGCGTATGAATCCCACCGTGTCCGAGACCAGGGCTGGGCAGCCCGAGGGCAAGGCAAGTTTGCGAAGCGTGGGATCCAGTGTCGCGAACATGCGCTGGTCCGCAACCACGCTTGCATTCGTCAAGGCATTGAAAAGGGTGGACTTGCCTGCGTTCGTGTACCCGCACAGGGCGACGGTGGGAATTGGCGCGGAAATCCGCTTGGAACGCTGCAACCGTCGTGTCGCCCGCACTTTTTCCAAGTCCGCGCGCAGCCTCACGATGCGGCGGCGGATCTTGCGCCGGTCGTGCTCAAGCTTCGTCTCGCCCGGGCCGCGCGTTCCGATGCCGCCACCCAGCCTAGACATCGCCGCGCCTCTTCCGGCCAGCCGCGGTAGCAGGTAGCTGAGCTGCGCAAGTTCGACTTGCAGGCGTCCCTCGCGCGAGCGGGCGTGTTTCGCGAAGATATCGAGGATCAGCTGCGTGCGATTGAGCACGGGGGTGTGCAACTCGCGCTCGAGGTTGCGGTGCTGCGATGGCGTGAGATCCCAATCGAACAGCAGGAAGTCACAGTCTTCGCTCTCCGCCCAAGCCTTGAGCTCGCCGATCTTCCCAGCACCGAGCAGTGTGCCGGGAACGGCCCGCTCGCGTACCTGCAAGGCCTGCCCCACGACATCCGCGCCCGCCCCGCCTGCAAGCTCGGCGAGTTCCGCCATGGACTGCTCGGCGCTAGGCTGGCTCGCGGCGCCGGCCGGAGGGGGGCGCCGCGCTTTGAGGTCGAGGCCGACCAGTATGCAGCGCTCCCGCCGGTCCGCGCTGCCCGCGGTTGTTGCGCTGTCGAGCATCAATGCCCTGCATGGTAGAGCATGCGCGCCCGGACGTGCAGCCCGCTCCGGCCTCCGCTATCCGGCCCGGGCCTTGCCGCTGGCTGCAGGCTCGTTGCCGGGAGCATGGCAGCGGCAAGCTCGGGCGAGACAGCCCCGCGATTTATAATGAGCTTCCGGCTATGAAGCTGCGCTTGCGCCAAGTCCTGTCAGCGCTCCAGAAACTGAGGCCGAGCGAGGTGCTGGCCGCGGCGCAAAGGCCCGTTACGCTTGGCATCCTCGCTGCTGATGAGCGCTTTGTGGACGATGTCCAGGAGTTGCTGTTCCCCGATCCGCATGCGGCAGACTGCGAGCGGCTGCTCCTAGTCACCAACGAGGCCGATTTCGCGCGGGTAACCGCCGGCTTCGCCGAGGACGGGGTGCCGCACCCGGCCCACTTCTACGTATTCGAGCCGCACCGCCCCTCGGCCGCGGTCGCAGCACTGCTCGACGATGACCGCAACGAAGAGTTGCTGATTGCCCTGGCCGCGAGCTTTCCCGGCTTGCGAACGGCTGTCAGCGAGCGGTTGATCTGGAAAGTTGCCAAAGAGAACACGCTTTTTACCGTGGCCACTTCACTGCCGAATATCGTGCCTTCTGTGCTCAGCCTGCCTTGGGCGGTCGGCGAGTTCGCCTCGGACACTGCGTTCTTGACCGTGAACCAGGTCCGGCTGGCGCTGATGCTGGCCGCGGCGCACGGCAGGCCCGTCGGCTACGACCGGCAGGCGATCCCGGTCGGGTCGATTCTCGTATCGGCCATGGGCTGGAGGGCCTTGGCCCGCACGGCGGTCTCCAAAATCCCGGCGGGCGGGGGCGTGCTTTCCAAGGGGCTCGTCGCCTTCGCCGGAACGTTCGCGATGGGCCGGGCCTTGGAGTTTTGGTTCCAGCAGGGCGGTTCGATCTCCAAAGCGGCCGAGGCAGAGGTGTATGCCGACGCACTCCAGCGCGGCCGGAGCACGGTCGAGCGCATCGTGAAAAACGCGATGGTGCGGTCGCGTCGCGCCGCAGGTTCGGCCTAGCTCGGGCTCTTGCCTGATTGCCATGCGTGTCATTGGCGGCAGGTTCCGCGGCCGCAGGTTGCTGGCGCCGGAGGGCTCGGCGACACGCCCGATGCTTGCGCGCATGCGCCAAACGCTGTTCGACA
Source organism: Bryobacterales bacterium (assembly GCA_965219605.1). Classification (GTDB taxonomy): domain Bacteria; phylum Acidobacteriota; class Terriglobia; order Bryobacterales; family UBA6623; genus VXMF01. Next base: position 17,256 of record CBDCOC010000001.1, read on the forward strand.
TCTTGCAGGGGCAAGTCGAGGGCCGGGTGTTCGCCGACCTCTACGCAGGAACTGGCTGCGTGGGCATTGAAGCGCTCAGCCGCGGGGCCCGTGCGGCGGTGTTCGTGGAATCCGGCATCCGCGCCGCCCGCACCATACGACACAACCTCGAGGTCGTCGGAGCCCTCGAGCAGGCGCAATTGCGAAGAGCCTTGGTCAGCGATGTCATCGGCCGCATCGAGGCCGATATCTACTTCCTTGGCCCGCCCTATGAGGCGGTCGAAGAATACCGCCGCAGCCTGTCCGCGCTCGCCGCCCGCCCGGCGCGCTGGGTGATTGCCCAGCATGCCAAGCAACTGGAACTCGCCGCGCGCTACGGATCCTTGGAACGTGTCCGGGTGGTCAAAATCGGCGCGAACCGCCTCTCCATGTTCCAGCACGAACGCGGGCAAGGGCCGGAAGACGGCTGAGCGTCAGCCCGCGGCTCGCATGGCGTCGCGCGCGACTTCCTCGATCTGGTCGAACACCCAGTCAACCTCTTCGTCGGTCACCACGTAGGGGGGCATGAAATAGATGATGTTGCCATACGGCCGCAGGAGCAGGTTGCGCTCTAGGAACATGGCGGCCATGCGCGGCCCGATGTCCGCGAGATAGCCCGGGCTGCCCGTGTCCAACTCCCAGATGCCGACACCGCCAAGCTGGCGGACATCCTTCGTGTATGCGCGGCCGGCCAGCGCCTGGAGCCTGCCGCGCATCTTGGCCTCGATTTCGCCGATCCTTCCCAGTACGCCGTCATTGTCGAAAATGTCCAGCCCAGCCAGCGCGGCAGCGCAGCCCAAGGGGTTCGCCGTGAAGGAATGGCCGTGGAAGAACGTCTTGCTCCGATCATTGCTCAGAAATGCCTCGTACACCGCATCGGAGGCGACCGTCAGCGACAGGGGCAGGTAGCCGGCGGTAAGCCCCTTGGACAGGCACAACAGGTCGGGCGCCACCGGTCCGTGCTCGCAGGCGAACATCTTCCCGGTGCGCCCGAAGCCGGTCATCACCTCGTCCGCGATCAGCAACAGCCCGTACCGGTCGCACAACGCTCGCAACAGGCGCAGCATGGCAGGCTTCCAGACCAGCATCCCTCCCGCCGCCTGCAGCATAGGCTCGATGATCACCGCCGCGATCTCGTCGGAGCGGGCCTCCAGCAGCGCTTCGATCTCGGTGAGCGCCTCCGTCGCGCTGCCATCGTTGGCGGGATCCAAGGAGGCCAGGTAATCCTGCGGCACGGCGACGCGCTCGACGTGAAACAGCAGCGGGGCGTAGCTGGCGGTGAAATACGAATCGTGGCTGGCGGACATGGCGCCGACCGTGTCGCCGTGATAGGCGTTCTTGAGGGCTAGGAATGTGCGGCGCTGCTGGCCGCGGTTGCTCCAGTACTGGTAGGCCATCTTCAGCGCGACCTCGACGGAGGTGGAACCGTTGTCGGAAAAGAAGACCTTGCCTAGCTGGGGGGGCAGCTTGGCCAGAATCCTTTCGGCCAGTTCCACCGCCGGCGGGTGCGTGCAGCCCGCGAACATGACGTGCTCGAGGCGCTGCGCCTGCTCGGACAATGCCCGGCTGACCTTGGGATTGCAATGGCCGTGGACGTTGACCCACCAGGACGAAATGCCGTCCAGCACCCGCCGGCCGTCCTCCGTGATCAGGTAGGCTCCGTCTCCGCCGACAACCGGCAGCGGGTCCGGGGCGGTCTTCATTTGGGTGAACGGGTGCCAGATGCAGGCCCGGTCTCTTGCGATCAGCGAGTCCATCGTGCTAGCGTAACCCATCCGTCCGCTGGGTCGGCCGGCGGCGCGGATTCCGGCGCGCGAGCGCCTTCGGGACAGGAATGCGCATCTTCGAACTGCCGTCCGCGGCCCTTGCCGCGGCGCTGCTGGCTGGCGGCCCGGCGGGCGCTCCCGCCGCTCCCGCCGCTAGCCCGGACGTGCTCCGCGAGCGTGTCGAGAGGCTCCTGCCGCGCGCCTTGGAAGCCCACGGCATTGACCTGTGGCTGGTCTTCACCCGGGAAGAGGCCGCGGATCCGCTGGCAGGGGACTTGGGCGGCGGTGACGCGGTGGCCCGCATGGCCCTGCTGTTCCACCGCGCCGAGCAAGGGCTGCGGAAGACAGCGATTGCTGCCAGCTACGACATCGCGCCGCTGCGGCAGAGCGGAATCTACGACGAGGTGCTCAGCTACAAGAGCGAGGGCATCAAGCCCCACCTCAAGAAATTCGTCGGAGATATCGACCCGCAGCGGATTGCGATCAACGTTTCGCGCGACATGCCGATCGCAGACGGGCTGACGGCAGGCATGCGCGACTACTTGGAGGAAGCTTTGGGCGAGCAGCTGGCTTCCAGGCTTGTCTCGTCAGAGCCTCTGGTCGCATCGTTTCGCGGGCGCCGGCTGCCTTCGGAAGTGCAGGTCCTGCGCGAGGCGGCACGGCATACCGACACGCTCATCCGCGACGCGCTTTCGCGCGCCGTGATCACTCCGGGCGTGACCTCGGAGCGGGATGTCGGCACCTACCTGCGCGCGAGGACGGCGATGCTGGGGGCCACGGTTCCGTTCATCAGCGTGGTTGCCGGCCCGTCCAGGGGGCATTCCGAGCCAAGCAGCCGGGTTATCGAACGCGGGGATTTGGTGCGGATCGACTTCGGCATCACGCTGCGCGGGTACTCGACCGACTTGCAGCGCACGGCGTACGTGCTGCGCTTGGGGGAGAAGGCGGCCCCGTCGCAGATTGCGCGGATGTGGAACATAGCCCGCAAGGCGGCCGACCGCCAGATTGCCGCGATGAAGCCCGGTGCGTCGGGCACCGAAATCGATGCTATCGCCCGCCGCGCGATGCAGGAGGCCGGCTTCAAGGGGCCGCCGCACGGAACCGGCCACGCCATTGGCTTTGCTGTTCACGACGTCGGCCCATTGCTGGGCCCGGACTGGCCCGAGCGCTACGGCACTACGGTGTTCCTCAAGATGGAGGAGGGCCAGACGTTCGCAGTCGAACCGATCCTGTACGCGCCGTACGAGGATGTGGGCAAAATTCATATCGGGCTTGAGGAAGATGTGGTGATTACAAGCCGCGGGGCGGAAATGCTGCATCAGCCGCAGGCGAGCCTGATCCTGATCCAGTGAGGCCCCGGTTGGGGGCCTCGTGACGAAGGGCGGGCCTTGGAGGCTTGTTCGCGCACCCGTGTTCTGGCGGGCGGGATGCCGCAGTCATCCGGCCCGCTGCGGATCGCCAGCGCTTGAGCGCGGGCCGCAAGCCGCCCTGCCGTGTGGTTGCGCGTGCGGATTCGAACCGCCAGGCAATCGGGCCGCCGCCAGTGTGCCGCGGCAGGAGTATTCAATGTTCGCGGTGCGGGGTTGAGCGGCAAAGCAGGTTGCGGCGTGAGACTGGACAAACAGGCCGCAGCAGGACCCTGTCTCTGCCCCCTCCGGCGGCTCATGGCTGCTGGCCAGCAGCCATGAGCCGAGCTTCGACTCCCCAACCTTGTGCGGGCCGAACATTGAATTTGCTTGGTGCCATGGGTGCGGCCCACCAGCGGCGCGGTGGTGCCCGCGCCCGCAGCCTGTAATTCGGCAGCCAGACGCGCTGGCAGCCCGCTACCAGCCCCGGAGCGGGTGACTCGCATGCTGGCGCGCAGTCCATTGCGGCAACAGCGCGCCTAGCAGCAGCCCTACGACTGCTGCTGGCACGCCTCGCTCTTGGGCTGCGCTTAGGCCCGATCCGGGCAGTTCCAATCTGCCCCAGACCTGCGCCAGCCAAGCCAGCCACAGATTGCAACTGCGCGGGCTGCCCGCGCAGTTGCAGTTGCGCCAACTGCCGTGTTTCAGTCTGAATGACCCGGGTACTGCCCAGGGGGGCTACTCAGCTAGTGACCTGTCAAATGGGAAGTCTTCACTGCTTCGTCTTATTTCGTGTTCGATAATCGTGCTCATGGGTTCTGCACGAGCAGCTCGTTGCCGCTGACGAACTTTTGAATCTCGCGGGAGCAACCGGTTCCATGTATCGCGAGACATTGTTTCTTCGTTTACTGTGAGTGTGTGGTAATGGCTCCTTGATATGAGTACAGTGATAGGAATTGACGTAGTGAATTCCAGCATAGAAAAGGCAGGTTACAGCCCATTGTAGGCTGCTTTTATCGCCCTTGGAAATTAACGTATCGGCTACTTCCTTAGTGCTCCCTTCCTGCGCTAAATAGGTTTTATCTGACATTTGCTCCAACCTGATTTGTATCGATCAGCAGAGACGCGCTCCATGACATGAAAATCGACACTTCTGAGATTCTCTCCGTACCACTTGTCCAATTCGATTTGGCGCTTGTATACGCGTTCGAGGATCTCCTCGCTCCAAGTGTCAAGAATAACCCAGACGTGCGTCTCGCCTGCGGAATTGCTTGTGTAGATAGCAATGATTCCGCGAATCTGTGCTAACCGGCTCGCAATATAGTCCAAATCCGGCTTCTTCAAGGAAACTGGATTACGGGATGATACAGTAGGCGTCGAAACACTTTTTAATAAACTTGGCTGGTTCCTATGGGCTAACGGCATTGGATTCTCAGCAACATTCAATATCTCTTTTTTACAGAACTCTCATGACTTCGCCATCGCAGTGCTAAGTGCTTGGCGGAGGCACCGATCCTTCCCTGCAGTCCATAAGCTGACGTCGCTAGCCCGCTTCTGTCTGATAAAAGAAGATAGCATGACCGACGGGACGATCGAGAACGATCGCTGCATGTGGTCGAACCTCGCGCCGCCGGCCTTGACATACACAAGTGCAGCTGTGCGAGTTGCCGGCCTGCGCCAGCTAACACAGCGGTCGCGTGACAATACTCCCGCCGCCACTTGCAATCCGATCTTGGTCCCGCCTCCGCTACCCATTACCTTACGGAGCGCTGGCAGACCCGCCACTTCCGGCCCGGCACCCGTTTCATGATTGTGGGGTGGCTGCCTGCGGCCATGGGTGTTTAGGCCGCGGATCGGTGCATGCAAGGTGGTTCCGCCGCTGCCTGGCGATGGCGCACAACAGGCGTGGCAGAGTTTCCGTGTTGGATGCACGCGGGTGGCGGACAAAAGAGGCAGCCCGCGGCCGTCGAGTGCGCCGGGCCGGAACCACCATCGCAGCGTCGTGCCGAAGCCTTGGATTGCGGGGCAAGGGGCGGCGGGACGCCGTAACCCGGGACTACAGTTACGATGCGAGCCGTCTCGAAGAGCAGGGCGGCCTCTTCGGGCTGGTGCTCTTGGTTTTCCCCGCGTAGACATCCTCGCCCGGGCTGCTCGCTGCCGCTTCGCCCAGATCGCCCCGCAAGACGTCCCACAGCGAACGGTTCATGGCCTTGCACGATCTGGGCGAGGATGAAGCCGGAAGCCCCGACTAGCGAGCCGGAGATGGTGGGGACATTGTTGCCGAGCACGAACCCGGTCACGACTGCTGCCAGCCCCAAGCAAGAGTTCAGCAGCGCGATGATGACGGGCATGCCAGCCCCGCCGACCGCCACGGTGAGCAAGACGCCGCACAGCAGAGGAGCCGGCGCACAGGGCGCCGAAGAGCCACAGTGCTTGCGGATCGAGCACGTAGCCTGCGCCCATGCCAAGCGCGGCTGGGGCCGGCCCACTGGCTGGGCAGCTACTGAAAAATTCATTTCGTGGTTCTAGCCGCTATGCTGTAGATACGAACGGCAGCGAGTTCACGAGACGCGCCAAGCGGTACGCAGCGAGGGCCGGTCTGGACTTTCGGTTCGAGCGCGCCAGGGGCAAGGGAAGCCACGGCCAGTTGTACGTCGGATCCCGGAGAACCATGGTCAAGCGCTCCGAACTCAGCAAGGGCCTGTTGCGGAACATGCTTCGTGACCTCGGGATCAAGAAGGAGGACTTCTGAAATGCGATATGCCTACCCGTGCCAGATCGAGCGGGACGAGGACGACGCGTTCGTTGTTTCGTTCCCGGATGTGTCCGGTGCCAACACCGGCGCGAACGACCGCGCCGAGGCGTTGGAACTGGCCGAGGAGGCGCTGGCAGGGGCGCTCGGGATGTACGTCGAGCTGCGGGAACCGATCCCTGTTCCGAGCCTCGCAATGGACGGCCAAGAGGTCGTTGCGGTGGATCCGGTGACGGCAGCCAAGCTGGAGCTTTACACTGCCATGCGGGACCGGGGCGTGACCAAGCGTGCGCTGGCGGAACGTCTGGGGCTGTCCGATACGACCGTGAACGTTTGACCGATCCCGACCGTCATTCCAGAATCGACCGCATTGCCAGGGCGCTAGGGCGGGGTTTCGTGGTCGAGGGGCGGGCGGCCCCGGCTAACGCGGAATGACCGGACTGCGGGGCGCTCCTTCGCGATGGGGCAGTCCGATGTGTTTTAGACCGCGGAGCGGTGAATGCAAGGCGGTTCCGCCGCTGCTTGGCGATGGCGCACAGCCGGCGTGACGCAGTTTCCGTGTTGGATGCCACGCGGGTGGCGGGCAAAAGAGGCAGTCAGCGGCGATCGAGTGCGCCGGCCCGGAACCGCCATCGCAGCGTCGTGCCGAAGCCTTGGATCGCGGGGCAGGGGTGGCGGGATGCCGGCTAAAGATCCCGCACCTCGCGGCTCAGATCCTGTAGCGCCTTCTTCGCGTCGGCGAACAGCATCAATGTGTTGTCACGCGTGAATAGCAGGTTGGGGATGCCGGCGAAGCCCGGACTGAGGCTGCGCTTCACGACCAGCACCACTTGCGACTTGTCAACGTCCAGTATTGGCATGCCGTAGATCGGACTGCCGGGCTCGTCGCGGGCGGACGGGTTCACGACGTCGTTCGCCCCGAGAATGATCGCCACGTCCGTCTCCGCGAAGAGCGGGTTGATCGTGTCCATGTCGTACAGCTTGTCGTAGGGGACATCCGCTTCGGCCAGCAGCACGTTCATATGCCCGGGCATGCGGCCGGCCACCGGGTGGATGGCATAGCGCACCTCGGTGCCGCGGGCCTCGAGCAGGTTCGCAAAGTCCCGCACTGCATGCTGGGCCTGGGCGACGGCCATGCCGTAACCCGGGACTACGGTTACGATGCGAGCCGTCTCAAAGAGCAGGGCGGCCTCTTCGGGGCTGGTGCTCTTGGTTTTCCCCGCGTAGACGTCCTCGCCCGGGCTGCTCGCCGCCGCTTCGCCCAGATCGCCCCGCAGGACGTCCCACAGCGAACGGTTCATGGCCTTGCACATGATCTGGGTGAGGATGAAGCCGGAAGCTCCGACCAGCGAGCCGGAGATGATGAGGACATTGTTGCCGAGCACGAACCCGGTCGCGGCTGCCGCCAGCCCCGAGCAAGAGTTCAGCAGCGCGATGATGACGGGCATGTCAGCCCCGCCGACAGCCACGGTGAGCAAGACGCCGTACAGCAGGGCTCCGGCGCACAGGGCGCCGAAGAGCCACAGGGATTGCGGATCGAGCACGTAGCCTGCGCCCATGCCAAGCGCGGCCAGGGCCGCGCCGTTGCTCAGGGCCTGCAGCGCCAGGCCCCGGGGCTGCCAATGCAGGATGCCTTGCAGCTTGGCCCATGCCACAAGGCTGCCGCTCAGCGTCGCCGAACCGATGAAGCCTGACAGGGCGACCGAGATCTGGACTTGGATCTCGGGCACGCCCTCGACCGTCCCCGGCATGAAGGCCGCGGCCCCGGCCACCAAGGCGGATGCGCCGCCCCCGAAACCATTGAAGGCGGCGACCAGTTCGGGCATGGCCGTCATTTGGACCTTGACGGCCCAGACCGCGCCGATCGCGGCTCCGATCGCGATGCCGATCGCGATTTCCCCGTAGCTGACGATTTGCCGGTCTGCCAACGTGGCGACGATGGCGAGCAACATCCCGGTTGCGCCGAGAAGGTTGCCGCGGACGGCGGTCCGCGGGGAAGTCAGGCCCTTGAGCCCGAGGATGAACAAAATGGCGGCCAGCAGGTAAGCCGCGCTGATTAGGTTGGGGCTCATCGTCGGCCTACTTCTTGCGGCGGAACATGGCTAGCATGCGGTTGGTGATCAGGAAGCCGCCGACTACGTTGATGGTGGCCAGCACGACCGCGCCAAGCCCGAGATACTTGGCGGCCTCGCTGTCGCCCGCGCCGGCGGCGACTAGCGCCCCGACGATGGTAATGCCGGAGATGGCGTTGGATCCCGACATCAGCGGCGTGTGCAGCGTCGAGGGGATCTTGGTGATGATCTCGAACCCTACGAAGACTGCCAGGGCGAAAACGGTGATGGAGATCAGAAAAGCTTCCATGAGATGCGCCTTGCCTATGCTCCGGATGCCGCCAGAGCCTCCTGCACCATGGGATGGACCACTTCGCCGCCGTGCGCCACCAGCGAGCCAGCGACGATCTCGTCCTCGAAGTCCAGCTGGATCCGGCCGTCCTTGATCAGCAACGAGGCGAGGTTCACCATGTTCTTGGAATACATCTGGCTGGCATGAGCGGGCACTGTTGAGGGCAGGTTCAGCGGCCCGTCCACGATCACGCCGTTATGCACGCTGACCTCGCCCGCAGCGGTGAGCGCGCAGTTCCCGCCACGCTCGGCTGCCAAGTCGACGACCACAGTGCCGGGCCGCAAGCGGTCCGTGACTTCCTTCGGCAGCAGCATCGGGGCCTTGCGTCCGGGCACGGCCGCGGTGGTGATGATGGCGTCCACGCCCGCCAAGTGCTCGCCCAGAGCTTCCTGCTGGCGCTGGTAGTACTCCTTGGATTGCTCGGCGGCGTAGCCCCCGCTGCCGGCGGCGCCCTCCATGCCGATGTCCAGCACCACGAACGTCGCGCCGAGGCTTTCGACCTGTTCCTTGACTTCCGGACGGATGTCGTAGCCTTCCACCACTGCTCCCAGCCGCCGGGCAGTCGCCGCGGCTTGGAGACCGGCCACGCCGGCGCCGATTACGAACACTTTGGCCGGCGTGAGCGTCCCGGCGGCTGTCATCATCAGCGGGAACAGGCAGGGCGCGTGCTGCGCGGCGAGCAGCACCGCCTTGTAGCCGGCAATCATCGCCATGGAACTGAGCGCATCCATGCCTTGAGCCCGCGTGATCCGCGGGATCATCTCGACGGAAAACAGGGATTGGCCGTGCTCGGCTATGGATCTCAGGGCGTGCGGGTCATCCAGCGGACCGAGAAACCCGGCCACGATCGCGCTTGGGCTGACGGCGGCAGCCTCGCCCGCAGGGATGCCGTTCACCGTCAGCAGCAACTCCGCAGTTGACAGGACGTCTTCGCGGCTGGCAATCTCGGCTCCGCATTCCGCGTACTGCGCGTCGTCGAAGAACGCGCTTTCTCCTGCGCCGGCCTCTACCGCGATCCGGGCGCCCTTCTTGGCAAGAGCGGCAGCGTCCTTAGGCACTAACGCTACCCGTCGCTCGGCAGCGCGGGTCTCTTTGGGCACGCAGATTTTCATGGCCTTGCCCGCGGCCGGCGCGGCCGCCAGCCAACTTGGCAACCTTACAGTTTGTCAGACTCGGCGTGGGTGTGTCGAATTGTCCAACAGGGCAACAGGGCTAGCGAGGCTGCGCCTCAGCCCGACAAGAGCCACCGCAGGGAATCGAGACTTGACTCAGTCGCCAACCTTGGCGCTAGACAAGGAGTCTAGGCGCAGGACATCGATGGGCGGGCGGGGGCTGGGGGAGTGCCAAACGGGCGGGCAGGCGAAGTGCGAGATCAAGTACCGCTTGGGAGGAGATGACGGATGCACAAAATACGAGATCACTCTCCACTAGAGCAGCGAGGATCAGGCGCTCGTTGCCGAGTCCCCGGGACTGCCCGGCTGCGTGGCGCAGGCCAGCAAACGGCGTCGCAGACCATAAAGTGACGCCACGGGGCGCTCGATCGATCGGCGCAGGAACGTAGGAAGGCCGGTCCCGCAACCCAAGGGCGAACGCCTGATGCTGGCCTGACCGCGAGATGCTGGCGAGAGCACGCCCAACATGATGAAGCTCCGTTTCGAGCATGGCCTCGATCTCCAGTTGCAGGCGGTGGCTGCCGTCTGCGACCCTTTTCGAGGGCAGGAGGCCGGCCGGGCGGAGTGCAACGGTCACCCGGGGCCGGCTGGACGCGCGGGAAAGGCCGGCTTTCGCCAAGGACGATCTTGGCGTTGGCAATCGGCTGACGCTGCTCGACGACGAGGTTCTCGCCAGCCTGAAGGGCATTCAGCTGCGCAACGGATATAACCGTTCAGCGTGGCAGTCAATGCAGCCAACTGGGAGAAGTTGCTGCCGCCGGAGAGGGCGTGCAGGTGCGCTATACTGCCCGCCCACCGGGCCGCGGCAGTCGCGAAAACCGCTATTCGCCGTAGCGCTCCAGAATTGCTTCCCAGTGTCCCTGCGCCTTGAGGATCAACTCGATCACGTCGCGCACCGCGCCGTGCCCCCCGGGTGAAGGCGTCACCCAATGGGAGATCTCCTTGACCTCTGGCCGGGCGTTCGATGGCGCGACGGCAAGGCCTGCCCGGCGCAGCAAGGGCAGGTCGGTGAGGTCATCGCCGACATAGGCCACCTCGGCATGCCGCAGGCCGGCATCTTGCAGCACTTCCTCGAACGAGGCCAGCTTGTCCGTGCGGTCCTCCACCAGATAGCGCATATCCAGCGAGTTGGCTCGCACGCGCACGGCTAGACCGCCGCGTCCGGAGATGATGCCCGTGTCAATCTTTGCGTCACGGATCCAGCGCAGCGCGATCCCGTCGTGGCAGTCGAAACCCTTGGTCTCGGCCACTGAGCCGTCCGGTGTCGGCAGGAAAAAGACCGTGCCGTCGCTGAGCACGCCATCGCAATCCATTAGCAGCAGGCGCACCTTGGCCGCTCTGGCGAGCAGCGGCTTGGGGAAATCAGGCATTTCTAACCCCTGCTACTATATCGCACCGTCTCCTACTGCTTGCCAAGACTCCGCACGGCGGCTGGCGCGCCACTTGGCGGGGATCTGAGACCGACGCTGCCGGCTGGCGCACGGTCGTGCGGGCTATTCCGCTATGATCGAGAAGAGTAAGCCAGCGGTGCGCCGGACACTGTCGCTTAGAGGGCTCGGCCGGCGTTGCAGCAAGTGCTTCCGCGGCTGCCAGACACTGCTTCCCGTCCAGCTACGGCCGTGCCGGGAGCAAGTTCGGTCTGGCGGCGATCCAATCACCTCGAACCAATAGGAGATCACCAAGCAAGATGGCTGTGAAAGTTGCGATCAACGGTTTCGGACGTATCGGCCGGAACGTGTTCCGCGCCCAGATGGACAACCCTGGAGTTAGCATTGTCGCGATCAACGACATTACCGACAGGGCGACGCTGGCGCACCTGCTCAAGTACGACTCGGTGCTGGGCAATCTCGACGCCGATGTGTCTGCCAGCGAAGCAGGAATCGCCGTGAACGGCGAGTCGATCCAGGTCTTCTCCGAGCGCGACCCGGCGCAGATTCCGTGGAGCACGGTTGGCGCTGAAATCGTAGTCGAGTCCACCGGGCTGTTCACCAAGGGCGAATTGGCCGCAAAGCATCTCGGGGGCACGGTCGGGCGCGTGGTCATCTCGGCCCCAGCCAAGGGCGAGGACATCACCGTGGTGCTTGGCGTGAACGACGGCGATCTCAACGATTCCCACAAGGTTGTGTCGAACGCCTCCTGCACGACGAATTGCCTGGCTCCCGTGGCCAAGGTGCTGCACGACACATTCGGGGTGATCAGGGCAACGATGACCACGGTTCACAGCTACACCAACGACCAGCGCACGCTGGACCTGCCTCACAAGGACCTGCGCCGGGCGCGGGCCGCTGCCTTGAATATGATCCCGACCAATACCGGCGCGGCGGCTGCCATCGGCTTGGTCATGCCCGACCTGATGGGCAAGTGCGACGGGTTCGCGATCCGCGTGCCCACGCCCAATGTCTCGGTGGTCGACCTAGTGGCCGAGCTCGGCCGTGCAGCGACCAAGGAAGAGGTCAACGAGGCCCTGAAGTCGGCGGCGCAGGGTTCGCTCCAAGGCATCCTCGCTTACACCGACGAGCCGCTGGTGTCAAGCGACTTCATGCGCAATTCGAACTCATCGATCGTCGATGGGGCCATGACCCGCGTGATCGGCGGCAACATGGTCAAGGTCCTGTCGTGGTACGACAACGAATGGGGCTACTCCTGCCGTGTCGTCGATCTGGCGTGCATGCTGGCAGCCTGATCGCGTTCCGCAAGGCGGCGGGCTGCCCGGCTCGGACGCGCACCGCGCTCTCCAATGCACTTTCAAACCATCGAGCAGATTGACCTGCGCGGCAGGCGCGTGTTCATGCGGGCGGACTTCAACGTACCGCTCGACAAGCAGTCCGGTCGCACCATATCCAGCGACACGCGCATCCGGATGGCGCTGCCGACCGTCCGCGCGATCCTCGCGCAGGGGGCGTCGCTAGTGCTCGCCTCGCACCTGGGCCGGCCCAAGGGCAGGCCCGATCCGGGGCTGAGCCTGGCCCCGGTAGCCGAGCGCTTGTCCGAACTGCTCGGGCAGCCGGTCGGGCAGGCGCCGGATTGCGTCGGCGCGGAGGCGGGGGCCATGGCCGCGGGTCTCGGCGCAGGGGAAGCACTGCTGCTGGAAAACCTGCGCTTTCATGCCGAGGAGGAGGCCAACGGCGGGCCGTTTTCCGAGCAGCTGGCCGCGCTGGCGGATGTCTATGTCAACGATGCCTTCGGCACGGCCCATCGGGCGCATGCCTCGACTGTCGGCGTGCCGGGCCTGCTCCCGGTGCGGGCGGCCGGGCTGCTCATGCAGCGCGAGTTGGAGTATCTGTCGATGGCCACGTCGGCCCCGCGGCACCCTTACGTTGCAATCATCGGGGGCGCCAAGATTTCCGGCAAGATCGACGTGATCCGCAATCTGCTGACGGTCGCCGACACGGTGCTCATCGGGGGTGCGATGAGCTACACGTTCCTGAAGGCGGACGGCGTGGAGGTGGGCGCATCCTTGGTGGAGGACGAAAAGCTGGATTTGGCCGCCGAACTGCTCGCCAGCGCCAGGGATCGCATCATGCTGCCGACAGACCATGTGGTGGCGGAGCAACTCAGCGCCGAGGCGGCAACGCGCACTGTCCGCGGGGCCGTGCCGGACGGCTGGATGGGACTTGACATCGGCCCGCAAACCGCTGCGGCTTACGCCGAGCTCATCCGCGCCGCGCAAATGATCGTCTGGAACGGGCCGATGGGCGTGTTCGAGCTGAGCCCGTTCGCCTCGGGCACCATTTCTGTCGCGCGGGCAGTGGAGCAAGCGTCGGGCCGGGCCGTGAGCATCGTGGGCGGCGGCGACTCCGAGCAGGCGATCCGCGCCGCCGGCGTGGGGGCGAAGATCACCCACATCTCCACTGGCGGCGGCGCCTCCTTGGAGTTCTTGGGCGGCAAGTCCCTGCCTGGCGTGCTGGCGCTCGCGTAGCGGGCCGGCCCCCGGCGCCGGTCAATCCGCCCGCGGCGCGAACGCCGCGAAAGCGGAGTCGGGCATTCTCTCGGGCCTGAAGAGGTCTGCATCCATGCGCTTGAGAACGGGGCGCGCCGCGGGCCGGAATCCCAATTGGGGCAGCAGGTCGCGCTCCATCTCGACGCCCGGGGCGATCTCTTCCAGCACCAGCCCGGCCTCGCCTAGGCGAAACACCGCCGCTTCGGTGACGTACAGCACTTCCTGACCCGCGCGCCGGGCGTAGTCGGCGCTGAACGTGACCTGGGCGACGCGGTCCACGATCTTCGCTGCTCCCGGGGCGAGGAACCGCAGCTTTCCGTTGTCGATGGACGTCTTGGCCCGGATCGACAGCGCTCCGCAGAAGACGACCTTGCCGGCTTTCTGCGCGATGTCGATGAAGCCTCCCACACCGATGATCTTGGATCCGATCTTGCTGACATTGACGTTTCCGGCCCGGTCGATTTGCAGGAAGCCCAAGAAGGCCTGGTCCACGCCGCGACCGTGGTAGAAGTCGAACATGTGGCCGGTCTCCAGTATCGCGGCGGGGTTGTGGACGGCGCCGAAGTCCAGCCCCCCGGCCGGCACGCCTCCGAACTGGCCGTGCTCGATCGTTGCCGTCACGCGCGCGGCCATGCCCTGCTCGCGGGCAACCGCGATCACGCCGTCCGGCATGCCGAAGCCGACGTTAATGACCGCGCCGGGGGCAAGCTCGGCGGCCGCCCTGCGCGCGATCACCTTGCGCGGGCCGAACGGCAGCGTCGGGAAGCCGTCTTCGGGCAGGTGCGCCTCGCCGCAGAAAGAGGGCTCGAACTCGGTCTGGTACGTCTGCCCGTGCTCCCCGTCGACAACCAGAGCGTCCACAAAACAGCCGGGCACGCATACGTTGCGCGGATCGAGCGTGCCCGCCGGCGCGATCTTGCGCACAACGGCGATTGCGGTCCCGCCCGAGGCCTTGGCGGCCTGGGCCAGGGCGCAGTTGTGCCACAGGCCGGCCTCGTGTCGCATGGACAGGTTCCCGTACTGGTCCGCTTCCCAGGCCTTGAGCAGGGCCACGTCCACCGGTATGGTCTTGTAGAACAGCCACGGCTTGCCCGCGATCTCGGCGTACTCGACCAGTGCTTCGGTGGCCTTGGCGTTGAGCCGCCCGCCCTCGAGTCTCGGGTCCACGAACGTGTCCAAGCCGGCATGCGAGTACCAGCCGGGGCTTCCCGCCGCGGCGCAGCGGAACATCTGCACCATCACGCCGGCCGGCAAGCAGTAGGCGGCGAAGCGGTTCTGGGCCGCGAGCCGGGCCATGGCGGGGGCCATGGACCAGTGCCCCCCGATCACGCGCCGGTACATGCCGGGTTCGGCCATCTGCTGCAGGCCCTTGTCTTGCTGATCGCCGACGCCGAAAGGATGCAGCAGGGTTAAATCCGTGGGTGAGCCTGTTGCTCTGTGCCGCTGGCCGAGCGCGCGCAGGAGCGCATCGGGAATCGCGTGCCCCGCTCCGGAGCCGCCGATGGCGACCGATGCGCCAGAGGGAATGCGGCGAACCGCGTCGGAGGCGGATTCGACCGGCTTTACGGACGACAGCTGGCCTGCGTTCATGATCCCTGCCTTGCTTCAGGCAAACTCGGCGAGCGCGTCCGCTGGTTTCCGTGCGCGTGGGCAGCGCGAGTCTCGCGGCTCGCCCCATCGTAGCCTCGCCGCGCTGGCTGTGGTGCGGGAAGTCGCAGTCTCACCCCAGATGGCCGCCCGCGCGAAATCTCGTCGTCACGGCCAAGCATCGTCAAGCATTGCCGCCAGGCGCACCGCGGATTTGGCCAAGCGCTCGATCACGATCTCGGCTGCAGATTCCAGGGCCTGCCCTTCCAGCACCGACCTTTCCGCTCGCTCAAGCGCGGGGTATGCCTCGCTTGCCGCGACCTGATGATTTTCCCAGGTCCAATCCAGCAGTGTGCCCTGCAGCCACTCGTCCTTGTCCGCGGCGAGAATGCTCTGCCGCACTCGCTCCAGCGCCTCCTCCTCGGATCCCAGGCTGGCGAGCAGTCCTTGGTCCCATGCCTCGAACAGGGTCATCTCGACGCCATTGATCTCAATTACGCTGTCATCGCTGCTTTGGTGGGGCGGGAAGCCGCTCAGCAGCGGCTGGTGCAAATCGGCGGCCAGCCCCACGAGCATTTTTAGCGCCTCTCTGGTTTCCTTGATCGGCCGGATGGACAGGCGCATGATTCCTATGCAGTCGCGGGCCTTCACCGTGATGCAGTCGCCGATCGGGCAGTCCCGGGCCAGGTTCATTCCATCCGCTCCCTTCGGGATCGTGATCGAATGCCATGCCTCGGTCTCCGGGCGCTCTTGGATGATCTCGTCGGCCCAGGTGCTGATGTCGACCAGCCGGGCGCCTCGCCCGAGCAGGTACTCGACGCGCTTCTTGGACTTCTCGCTGAGTTGCTCCTGGGCGGCGAGCGCGACGATGCGGTGGCCCTGTTCACTCCAGCCAAGGGCCGTGGCAGGGCTGAGGAGCCAAGCCGCCAAGAGCAGCGAGGAGCGCATGAAAGCGGGTGGGAGCATGCTTGTAGGATAGTCCTAGCGGCCTGATGCGCCCGACGGCGCGGCCCGGGCCGCAGTGTCATCCGGAAACGGCCCATGACCGCTCAAGAAATCGCTGGGATAGTCGGGGGCGAGCTGGCCGGGCGGGCCGACGTCGAGATCCGCTCCGGCCAGGCGCTGGAGCGGGCCGGGCCAGACCAGCTTGCGTTTTGGCAGCGCGCGCATCGGACGGATTCGCTGCCGCCCACCCACGCGGGCTGCGTTCTCGTCGATCCGGAGACCGTCGCGCAAGGCTGCACGTTGATCCGGGTGCGCCAGCCCCGCCGGGCGTTCGCAAGGGCCCTGCGGGCAATTCTCGGTCTGGAACAGGTCGAGGCCGGGATCGCTCCCTCCGCGGCGGTGGACGCTTCCGCAAGACTCGGAAGCGGCGTGGCGGTCGGGCCGCTCGCGGTCGTGGGGCCCGGTGCTGTCATCGCCGATGGGTGCATGATCGGAGCGCACACGTACGTGGGAGCTGGCGCGGTACTGGGGCAGGACTGCCGGCTGCACCCCGGAGTCAAGATCTTCGGCAACGCTCGCCTAGGCGAGCGCGTGGTTTTGCAGGCCGGCGCTGTGATCGGAAGCGATGGCTTCGGATTGGTGCTCGAGGACGACCATTACGAGAAGTTCCCGCAGGCGGGCGGTGTCCGGATTGGGGATGATGTGGAAATTGGCGCGAACTCGTGCGTCGATCGGGGGGCCTTGGATGATACGCGCATCGGCGCTGGGACGAAGCTGGACAACCTAGTCCATGTCGGCCACAACTGCCAGATCGGACGCCATGTCGTAATGGCCGCGCAAGTGGGCCTCTCGGGCGGCGTGGTTGTCGAAGACTTCGCGGTGCTCGGCGGCCAGGCCGGGATCGGCGAGCGGGCGCGAGTCGGCTCCCGGGCGCAGCTCGGCGGCCAGAGCGGACTGCTGCCTGCCAAGCGGTTGGAAGACGGCGGATCGTATTGGGGCACGCCGGCGCGGCCCCTGAAGGAGCAGCTCGCCCGCCAGGCCCTGACGGGCCGCCTGCCGGAATTGTTCAAGGAACTCAAGCGCTTGCAGGCGAAGGTCGAGGAGCTTGAAGCGTTGTGAAAGCCGTCGTTGTCGGAGGGAACGACCGCGGGGCGGGGAAGGCTTCGCCAGCTGCCGCGCTGATCGCGGCTGCCCGTCGCCATGCCGGAGATCTGCGAAGCTTTGTCCGGTAAGATGTACATGTTGTTTGCATCGAATAGTCTCGCGGAGCGCTTGGCGCCTGACCTGCCCGGTTTGGATGGCAAGAGCGGCTGCACGGAAAGCGCAGCGCGCATGTTGCCGAGAGCTGGTGCCTCCGTCTTGGCGGAGCAGGAGGCTTCCGATCCGCCATGGCATCGATGCGGCCCGGCCCTGCCGGGCCGCAAGCCCGTGTTCCAAGCCGGGCCGCCGCCGTTTTGCACGGGCGAAATTGCCAGCTTCGTGCAGCGATTTCGCGCGCCGGCGCCCCAAGGAGGCTGCCCGCTATGAACAGAATTCCGATGATTGCCGCCCTGCTGCTGGGAGTCTGCGCCCTCGCGCACGGGCGGCCGAGCATTGTCTTGATCCTGGCCGATGATCTGGGCTGGAACGATGTCAGCTACCACGGCGGCGATATTCCGACTCCCAGCATCGACCGCATCGCCAACGAGGGCGTCGAACTGGATCGCTTCTATGCCTGCCCGGTGTGCTCGCCCACGCGAGCCGGCCTGATGACAGGGCGCTACCCGATTCGGTTCGGGATGCAGCGGGCAGTCTGCCGCCCGTTCCTGAAGGTCGGGATTCCGCCTGGGGAAGAGACTTTGCCCGAAATGCTGGCCCGGGCCGGGTACAGCCGGCGCGGCATGGCGGGCAAATGGCACATCGGGCACGCATTCCGCAAGTTTCACCCCTTGAATCAAGGCTTTACGTCCTTCGTCGGCCACTACAACGGAAACATCGACTACTACACGCATTTCCGGGAGGGCGAGTTGGACTGGCACAGGGGCTTCGAATCCAATCGCGACGAGGGATACTCCACGGATTTGATAGCCGACGAGGCGGTGCGCTTCATCGACCAGCACGCGGCGGCCGAGCCATTCTTCCTGTACGTGCCGTTCAATGCCCCGCACACGCCGCTGCAGGTGCCGGAGCGATGGCTGGCGCCCTTCGCTGCGGTAGCGGACGAACAGCGCCGCACCTACATGGCGATGGTGGCAGCCATGGACGCGGCCATCGGTCGCATCCTCGGCGCACTGCGGCGCAACGGCATTGAAGACGACACCTTGGTCTGGTTTGCCAGCGACAACGGGGGGCAAGCGCTGGCGGACAACTCGCCCTTGCGGGGGAGGAAGGGGACTGTCTACGAAGGCGGCACGCGGGTCGCAGCGGCGTTGCGCTGGCCGAACGGGGTGCCCGGCAACGGCCGCAAGGTCAGCGGACTGATCCACTACCTGGATGTTTTCCCCACGCTGCGGCGGGTCGCTGGCCTTGGCCCCTCGGGCGGGCCGGGCGAGCCGTTGGACGGAGAGGACGTGCTGGATTTGATCGTCAGCGGCGGGCCAAGCCGGCAGCGGCGCTTCTTCTCGTACTACGAGCGCTACGGCGATGAGCAACTGGCTCTGATCGATGGCAATTGGAAGATCGTCCGGCGCGGAGCGCCGATTCTGGGGCCCAATCCAGCGGACGCTCATCCGGCTAGCGCGACGGAGCGCCGGCAACGGGCGCTGCCGGTCACGGTGGAACTCTTCGACCTGGAGGCGGATCCTCTCGAGCAAGACAACCTCGCCGAGCGCGAGCCCGAGCGGGCCCGAGCGATGCTGGCCGCACTGCGGGCGTTTCGATCCCTTCGCCGAGACGGCGGCGTTCCGCCGATGACCGCCCCCGCGCCGCAAGGATGGTCGGCCCCGACGAACTGGGAAATGGCCGAGTGACCGCCATGGCGGCCGCATCTCCGAGTGCCGTTCCGCCGGCTGGGTTTCGTCCCAGCCGGCCTTGACGCTTGGGCGCGCTAGGTGCTATCGTCAAAGTGCGGGGTGGAGCAGTCTGGTAGCTCGTTGGGCTCATAACCCAAAGGTCGAGGGTTCAAATCCCTCCCCCGCAACCAAAGCAGTCAACGGGAAGTTGTAAGTAGCTGCACCGTATGCGCTTATATTAAACGTTCGAATCAAGCGCCGCGAAAATAGACCGCCGGATCGCAGTTTTGCCCAACGTTGCGGTCTTGCGCGGGCCCAATAGCCAGGTGTCGCAGGAATCAATTGAATCGAATGCTGGATGGGCAAGAGCAGCGCACCGGAGTCCAAGGCCATGCGGGGCGTGAGTTTTCCGGCCCCCGGCAAGGCGTCTCGCTGCTAGGACACGTGCGGCATCTGCTGGCCTGCTGAGCGGATCCGAGGGATGAAGCGCGCCAGCAGTTCTTGGTATCGTGGCGGGTAGGGCCTGTTGCCGAGAAGGCTGAGGCTTGCGGCTGCCGGCACAGCGCTGGCATGGCAAGCGCGATCGGGCGGAACGGTGGGATTCCTCATGGGCGGAAAATTGCTGCGCTGCGAGAAAGCGCCGGCGGACGGCGCATGCCGCGGAGAATCGACGGAAACGCGGATCGCGCTGGATGCCAGCGCCGGAGCGAAGTCCTCGATGCCGCGCACCGCTCCCGGCCTCCTCGCAGCCTTGCTTGCCGCTGCGGCCGCGCCCGCTATGCTCGCCGAGGAACTCGCAGTTGCCAGGGACTTACGGGAGGACTGGGATATTGCCAGGGTCCGCAGCGAGCTTGCGCAACTCGTCGTGCATCCGGAGACCGAATGTTCGGACGAACCTATCCAGGGCGGATGGCGAGACCGGGAGCGGGAAATCTTGTCCCTGCACGGCGGGCGGCTTTCCCCGTATGACGGACTGTGCTTTCCCAACCTGCACTATGTTGATATCGAGCACATCGTGGCCCGCAAGGAGGCCGATGAATCGGGCATGTGCGGCCGGACAACGGCAGAGCGGGAAGCGTTCGCAATGGACACGCTGAACCTTACGTTCGCCCCGGCCTCTCTGAACGCATCCAAGGGAGCGCTGGATGCCGGCGACTTGCAAGCCGCCCAGCAATCGCTGTTTCGTGACGAGTTGACCGCTGCCGGCAGGTGCTTCTGGGCCGCCCAGACTGTGCGGGTCAAGCGCAAGTACGGTCTTGGCGTCGACACCGAGGAAAGGGAAGCGCTGGACGTGATCCTTGCTCAGTGCGCTGCGGAATGCATCCTGGCGACGAGACCGCAAGCGCCAGTGGAATGTGAATGGGCGGTGCGTCCCGAGTTCGCACTGGCGGTCATTGACACCATGAACGCCCCGAAATCTTACTGCGCGGAGCCGCCCGGTACCGAAAGCTGGCAGGCTGCCTTGCAGTACACCGCCGAGATTCTGTGCCTGGACGGCGTCTCGGGAAGCCCTGCGCAACCCGAAGAGGACGGAATCGCACCGAATCCAAGAGCAGGCCAGATCGCGGCGCAGGAAGCGTGTCGGGAAAAACTAACGCGCATCAACTGCGGCAGCATTATGGAGCAATGCCCGTCCGTTGGCGTCATTCACCGAGGGGAACCCCTGTATCAGCCGCGCGGCACGAATGACAGATCGAACGATTCCGACGATGACGGGCTCTACTGTGAAACCCTGTAGCAGGGCTGCGCATTCTCCCAGCGGTTGTGGTGGCGCGGCGTAACCGGCACATGACGGTCGGCGGCACACGCGGCAAGCGCAAGCCAGCCTCGCCGAAAATCGTGCTGTGATGTGCCAGTCGACTGGCAGTTCCCAATATGGCTTGGCGGGGGGCGAACTGCGAGCGATGCCCCCCGCTAAGCTGAAGTTCCAAGCCAAGCACCAAGAGAAGTCCTTATAATACATCAATTTAGCTGGGTTCGGAGGTGTTGCTTACTGGGAACAAATGGAGGTGCGGACGAGTTCCAGCGCCCGCTGCTGCAAGGCGCTCGGCTCGGTCAGCCGCTCGATGGTGGGTCCGTGCTCATCGCCGTGCAGGCGGCATTGGTGCCGACAGCGCGTGCCCAGCATCTCCAGTAACGTGGCCAAGCTGTGCAGGGGCAAGCCGGCCGCCGTACAACCGCCGTTCTTCTTCGCTTGCAAGGCTGCCCGCGGCTGGGCTGGGGCCACCGGATCGCGCACGGCCTGCTGCGCGGCCAACTCCTCATCGGCAAACAGCAGCTCGGCCAAGGCTTGGCGCAGGTGCCATTCCACGTAATAGGCCAACACGCACAGCAGCAGGTGCGCGCGCACGCGCTGCTCGCGCCGGTGGTAGATCGGGCGCACCCGCAAGTCCACGCTCTTCAGGCAGCGAAAGGCGTTCTCGACCCGCATCAACTGCTTGTAGGAACGCACCACATCGGCGGCCGCTAGGTCGCTCTGGCTGGTGCGGATCACGTACACTCCGTCCAAGGCCGCCTCGCGCTCGATCGAGCGCTCGTCCCGCTCGTACTGCAAGCAGCCGTCGGCGATCTCAACCTGCACGTGCTTGCCAACCTTGGAGCGCTGCTTGGCCCGCCCCACTTTCTCGGCGATGGCAGTCGCCGACAGCGGTTTCTTGGTGCGCCGTTCCACAGTGCGCTGGATGCGCGCCAAGTCCTCTTCGAGATCGGCCAGCAGCTCCTCGCGCTTGCGCCGGCGGCGCTCGGCCAAGGCCGGGTTGCAGCACACGATCAGGCGTTCGTCGGGGTACTGCGGGGAACTCACCTCCGCCAAGTTGCGCTCGTCGAATAGCGACATCTGCACGGTCTTCTCCTCCGCCAGGCGGCAGATCGCGCTGTGGCGCAAGGCCGAGATCCAGCCCAGCCCGGGGTCCTTGCGCAGCGTCTCGATCTGCGTCTGGGTGAGCATGCCGCGGTCGCCCACCAGCACCACGCGCTGCAGGCCGAATTGTGTGCGCAGAGTCTGCACTTGATCCGGCACGGTGAGCGGATCGGCGGTGTGGCCGGGATAGGCCTGCACGGCCAGCGGTCGGCCTTCACGGTCAGTCAGCAGGCCGTAGACCACGATCGTGCGCCCGCGCTTGCCGTCGCGGCTGTAGCCGTAGCGCATGAGCGGGCAGCTGTGGCCTTCGTAGTAGCTGCTCGAGACGTCGTAGAGCACTTGGGCGCCCTCTTGCAGGTGGCGCTGGGCCAGGCGCTTCTCAATGCGCTGCTGGCGCAGCAGCAGCCAGTCCAGGGCCTGGTAGAGGGAGTCTGCGGTGGTGTCTTGCAGGTCGAGTTCGGCGGCCAGCGTCGTGCTGTGCCAGAGGCGCGTGGTGGCGAGTTTGGAGGCGGGCTGCAGCAGGCGCTGGGCGATCATGGCCAGCACGGTCGAGCGCTGGGGGGAGGGGCTGCGGTCGAGCAGTTGGGGCAGGCGCAGGCGGCGGAAGGCCTCCAGCAGCAGTTCGACATGGCCGTGGGGGCGGGAACTGACGATGGAGAAGGCTTGTTCGGGACTGACGAGGGGCTGGTTCTTGAGCAGTTTGCGCAGAGCGGCGACCTTGGCGGGGGGCCAGGCGGAGAGGTTGGCGAGGGTGCGCTTACGGACCTTGGCGCCTTCGCGCCAGCCTTCGCGGAGGAGGATGGCGGGGGGCGAGTTGCGGTTGGGGACGGTTTCTACGTACATGGGAACATGATAGCAGAAGAAAGATTGCAAGTCAATGCCAAATAATACAAAAAAAGAATCAATATTGAAATTACATGGGAACAAAATACAGAGCCGGAAGGCGAGCTAATGCGGTTAAGCACTCTATTTTCAATGAGTTAGGCCCGGCTGAGCAGGGGAAACGGCTCGGAACTTCAGGCTAAGGAGGGAGACGGCTTGGATCGCGCGACCGCCAATTGCCGCTGCCCGCGCATTGACGGCGAGCAGGGCTGCCCGCTCCGGGAAGCAGTCCATATCCGCACCAGTGTGCGCAGTTTCCCGCCGCAGCAGCGGCGGGGACCAGCCTGCTCCCGGCAATGGCCGCCAGTCTTCGCAGGCGCAATCCAAGACCGAGTGCAGCGCCAAGCGGGCACGTGCAGCACGGCCAGCACACTGGCCATGCACTGGCGACCGTGAACCGAATCTAGTGAAGCGGCCTGATGTCGTTAGACCGCAGATCGCTCAATGCAAGGTTCGAGCTTTGCGGCGGCCGGCTAATCCGCGGAACCGGCAAGCCCCTTCCACGCTTGCCTCGCAGTCAGTCGGACCTTGCGGTCGGAACTGGAGAGCTTGGGATAGATCGCGGCGGCAGATTCCGGGCCTCCCACCTTGGCGAGACCGATGATTGCGGCGCACTGCAGGTGCTCTTCGTCCCGCATGAGCGCTTCCATATAGATCGACCGGGCTTCGGCCATATTGCCGCGCGCAAGCTGGGCGTCTGCGTAGCGCAGCTGGCTGTCGTCGAACTCGATCTTCTGCCACTCGCTCAGTCCGTCGCGGTCCGGGAACGTGACATTCATCCCTCCGGAAGTGCCGATCCGCGCCCAAGCCTTCATGCCGGCCATGGCGATCGTGGCATCGGCAGAGCCCATGGACCCGATGGCCGCGCCCGCCGCCTCGTCTGCCTGGCGGTGCCCCAGCGCGGCGAGGATGCGCGGCTTGAACTCGTCCGCCGCCGCGGGCAGGGCGGCCAGCAATGCTTCTTCTGAGGCCTTGCCGGGAATCCTCTCCAGGCAAAACGCTGCCTCTTCGCGGAGTTGCGCATCGTGGAGCAGGGGGGCGACCTTGCCGATGTCGTCGGTCGTGCCGATGAGGGACAGGTGGCGGAGCGCGGTGACCTTGGCCGTCTGGCTGCCCTTGCCGGAAATGACTGAGTGCAGATGCATCACGACCGCTTGGCGCGGATCCATCCGGCCGGGATCGTCCGGGCGGCCGGCGTTCGCGCCCAGTCTCGACGCATCAATGACCTTGCCCACGGCATGCACGATGTTCTTGAGAGCCTCCTCGGCTGCCTTGCGCACGTTGGGCTGTTTTGCCGTGAGCAGTTCGGCCAGCGCGGGGATGACACTGGGGTCGACTTGACCGGCGGTCGACCAAGCGGCGTAATTGGCATCCTCGTCATCGCTGCGGATGCCTGCCAGAAACTTGTCCTCGGCCTCGCCGGCTTGCGCGGAAGCCGCCACCAAGGCCGCAGCGCCCACTGCTGCTATCGCCGATGATGCGTGCTTGCTGTCCGGTCTCGTCATCGCGCTGTCCTCCCCATTCCCGATTGATCGCTCTTGGCTGTCCATCCCACTCCCTCCTACAGGTGCCACGGCCCGCGCCCGGGCCGGCTCAGCATGCGGTTGGCTTCCGCGTCGTTCCGCACTCGCTCGGCGACAGGATCCCATTCCAGCTTGCGGCCGAGGCGGTAGGAGATGTTGCCGAGGATGCACAGGATCGACACGCGGTGCGCCGACTCGATGTCCATGACGGGCTTCTCCCGCGACAGGATGCAGTCCTCGAAATTCTCGCCGTGGCCGGGGCTCTTGAACACTTCGACGCCGCCGTACGGGGTCTCGAACTCCTTGGCCTTCTGCTCTGTGTCGGTGGTCTGCCGGTCTCCGTAGGTCACCGTCAGGCGGCCTTTGTCGCCCCAGTAGACGGCTCCGTAGCGCGCTTCGAGTTCCTGCGACGGCTCGCCCGGCTGGGCCCAGATGAGCGTCCAGTCGGGATCCTTGAACTTGTACGTCACCGTCATTTCCATCGGCGTGTCGTAGATGCCGCCGTGATGCGGCTCGCCGCTGGCTTCAACGCTGACAGGGCCGGTGTTGTCGGCATTCATGATCCATTGCGCCACGCTCATCACGTGGGCGCCGCGGTCCCGGATCTGACCGCCGCCGAAGTCGAGCATCCAGCGGAAGCGGCCGTGCGTGCGCGTCTCGTTGTAGGGGATCTCGCGGGCCGGGCCGATCCATTTGTCGTAGTCCAGCCGTGCGGGCGGCTCTTCGTCCGGCGTCCAATCGCCCCGAGGGTTCTCGTAGTGCCAGCACTTGACTTCTGAGACGGTTCCGAGCTGTCCGTTGTTGATGTAGTTCTTCGCGTAGTAGGCAGCCTCTTGGGAGCGGCCTTGCGAGCCGACCTGCACGACCCGCCCGTAGCGCTCCGCGGCGGTGACCATCGCGCGCCCCTCTTCCACCGTCTTGGCGGCGGGCTTCTCGACGTACACGTCTTTGCCCGCCTGGCAGGCCATGATGGTCATCAGGGCATGCCAGTGGTCCGGCGAGGCGATGAAGACCGCGTCGAGGTCTTTCATCTCGAGCAGGTGGCGAAAATCCTTGAACAGGCGCGGCTTGCCGCCAACCATCGTTGCCGACATATCGAGCCGGCTCGAATCCACGTCGCACAAGGCCGTGGAGAGCGCGGGTCGCATGTAGCGGTCGCCGGCACCGCCGAGATTTTCCCACGGGACGACCTTCTGGTCGACGCGCGAGAGCGGCCGCAAGAAGCGCCGCCCGCGTCCGCCAAGGCCGATATGGCCGAAATTCAGGCGGTCGCTGGGAGCTGGAGAGGCCAGCACTGAGGCTGGGACGATCGTGATCCCGAGGGAAGTCGATGCTGCCGACGAGATGAAGGATCTGCGAGTGAACTGCTCTGGCTTGGGCATGGTGACTCCTACTCTAACATCGCCATTGGCCGCAATGCCCGCACTTGGCGTGGCGCGCCATGCACCGCTTCCGGGCAGCGAATGCGGGCCGGCCTGAATGACTAGAACATACTAACACCTCAAAGCAGCGCCTGCATGGCCAGGACACTGGGCCTGCAAGAATTCGCCCCCAATCGCCAGTCCCGCGCCGAACTTCCTGCCCCTGAGGTTACCCTCTCGGGATAAACAATCAGCGGGCTGCGGGGGAGCGCCGATCGCCGCCCTGGATTGACCCGCAGGTGCCGCTGCCCGCCCAACTAGCCATCCGGTTGCCGGCGATCAGTTGCTGCCAACGCCCCGCACCCCCTTGCGGCAAGCTCTAAACGTCCAAGTTATTCGCGGGTTGCTGGCGGCGCCCGGGGTGAATGTGCTGTGCTACACTCTTCCCGGCAGCCAAACCCGGTCGATGCCCGCCCGGTTTCAGGGTTGCGATTTTATTGAAGACGGCGGTGTTGCTGCTCGCAGGCCTGGTCTTGGCCGCTCCGCCGGCTTTCGGGCAACAAGCGAACCCAGCGCCCGAGGACGCGGGCTTCGTCATCAGGACAGAGTCCAATCTCGTCGTGATACCCCTGCATGTGTATTCGAAGGGCTCTTCCGTCAACGGTTTGACGAAAGATGCCTTCGAGATCCATGAAGATGGCGTGCGGCAGAGCATCGCGTTCGTCGAAGGGCCGGCCGACGCAGGGGCGCCGCCCGGCACGGCTCGCACCGTGCCGACGGAAATCATCTTCCTGATCGATTTCAGCCACAGCGTCATGATGCAGAATTTGCTGGATTTCACCACCATCCGCGAGACGCTTCTGGAAGGGCTCCGCAGGGACGTTCTGATCTCGGTCTACGGCTTCGCAGGCTCGCTCAAGCGTTTCACCGGGCCCACGCGGAATTTCGCGAGGTTGCAGAGAGCGATCGAATTGACGTACGAATCGCAAGCGGGCGGAAGCCGCATCTACGAGGCCATCATGCAGACAGCGCGCGACGCCTCGCAGCGCGGCGGCAGCGTCTCGCGCATGATGATCGTGTTCTCGGATGGCTTCAGCACGACCAAGCTGGACACTGACATGGTCGTCAGTGTGGCGAATGGCTATCAGATCCCCATCTACCCGGTCATCTTGGGGCGCGAGAAACTTCGGGAGCGGAGACAACAGCGGTTGAATGCGAACCGCTCCGCCGGGAACGGGAACGGCAACCGCGTCGAGAGACGCTACGACATGCAAATCGGGCCCATGCGCAATCCGAATAGCGCCCGTCGCGGGCCATCCGCGGGGCGGGACAAAGATTCGCAACAAGCGATCTTTGCGGACATCGGTCGCCGCACCGGGGGGCAGAGCTTCGATCCGATCGTGCTGAACAATGCCGTGGTACGCAAGATCCTGCATTCGCTGGCCGATCTGGCGGCGGCCGAGTATATCGTGGGCTACTACCCGACTGCGGTGGACGAGGTCCCGACCCAGCACCAAGTCGAGGTGCTCCTAGCCGACAAGAAGATCGGCAAGCTGTACGGCGGGCAACGCGTCATTACCCACTGACTCGGGATCGGCAAGCCCCGAGCGCCGCTCCCTTGGCCGCGAGCGCTGCCGGCTTGGTTTGCGAGTCTTGCGAGCGTTGCTGCGCACGGCGGATCAGCCTAGGCCGCCCATAGAGGCAATAATCCCGAATTCGTCCGCTGTGACAGGGGATACGGACAGCCTGCTGCGCGTCACCAGCTGCATGCTGGCCAGTCGTGGCTCGTTCTTGATGGCGGCCAGCGTGACGGGCGTGGGCAGCGCCTGCAACGGCTTGACATCGACTACGCTCCAGCGCTTGTCATCGGTCGTCGGGTCTTGGTAGTGCTCGCGAATAACTTCTGCGATTCCAACAACCTGAAGATCTTTGTTCGAGTGGTAGAAAAGCAATTGGTCGCCAACGGACATGCTGCGGATGTTGTTGCGCGCTTCGTAGTTGCGCACGCCATCCCAGTATGTCCAGCCGTCCTGCACGAGGTCCTGCCACGAATACTTGAACGGCTCGGACTTGACCAGCCAGTAGCGGAGATCTGCGTTCGGCATGTAGCTGCAAGCATACCAGCAAAAGGTGCCAGCTTCTGGGCACGCGCTGTCGCCACCAATGCCGCCTGCACGGCGATGAGCAAGGACCCACCATCGAGCGGCTGACCGAGCCGAGCGCCTTGCAGCAGCGGGTGCTGGAACTCGTCCGAACCTCCATTTGTTCCCAGCAAGCAACACCTCAAAATCCAGCTAAATTGATGTATTATAAGGACTTTTCTTTGTGCTTGGCTCGGAACTTCAGCCTAAACCGGGACGGCGCACAGCGAGTCGCAAGCGCATCGAGCGCTGGCTGGGCGAGCACGCGGCCGAGCTGCGAGCACGCGGCCGAGCTGCGGCCGAGCAACGCGGGCGGCGCGCAGCTGCGGCCGACCAGATGCGGGCCGCCGAGTGCCTGTGCGCCGAGCGGCTGGACGCGTACGGTGGGACGCTGGACCGCTCGGCGGCAGCGGCTGAGGACGCGCTAGAGGACGCGTGGGCGGCCTACTGCGAGGAGGCGCGGGCGCTCGAGCGGGCTGAGTGGCTCGCGGGCTACGAGCCGCAAGCACCCTCGGGCGGCGAGCCCGGCAAGTAGGTACCTCTTGGGGAATCCTTGAGGGAGCGGGGCCTGCCCTCGGGAGCAGGCGGGCAAATTTTCTGCATGTATTGCAGCGAGGGGGAGCTGCTAGGCTCCCAGATTCAAACTTGGCGCAAACGACGCATCCTGCCGGCGCTAGCACAGGACACCGATAAAGCGCGAGTTGGGCTTGGATGCGGACACGCCGTCGTAGAATCAGGGTGGAAGCCTTGACCTTGGCGCCGGTCGGCCCAAGGCTGGTCCAAGCCCCGGCGAGACCTCATTCAGCGGTGAGGCTTGCGCGGGGGCGCTCCTGTACGCCAGCATCCCATGCATGACGCCAAACCTGCCCTGCTCGCACGTGACGCGGAGCACCTGATCCATCCGCTGCACAGCCGCAAGGCTCAGCGCGACGGGCATGTCTGGGTGCGCGGCTCGGGATCGCTCATCTACGATGCGGACGGCCGCGAGTACATTGACGGGCTGTCCGGGCTGTGGAACGTAATCGCCGGCCATGGCCGCGTGGAGCTGGCCGAAGCCGCTCGGCAGCAGATGAGCGAGCTGGCCTATTGCTCGGGCTACGCCGGAAGCTCGAACCCGCGGGCCATCGAACTAGCCGCGCGTCTCGCCGCCCTGGCCTACCCGTCGATCTCGCGCTTCTTCTTCACGTCCGGCGGCGCGGAGGCCAACGAGACGAGCTTCAAGCTGGCCCGCTCGTACTGGAAAGCCAGGGGCTGCCCCTGCAAGACCAAGGTGATCTCGCGCCAGTGGGGCTACCACGGCGTGACGCTGGCGGCGATGAGCGCCACCGGCATTGCGGGCTACTGGCCGCAGTTCGAGCCGCGCGTGCCCGGCTTCGTGCATATCCCCTCGCCATACCCGTATCGCTACCAAGCACCGGCTGGTGCCCCCAGCCCAGGCATTGCCGCGGCCGATGAACTGGAGCGGGCGATCCTGAGCGAGGGGCCCGAGACAGTGGGCATGTTCCTGGCCGAGCCCGTGCAGGGAGCGGGTGGGGTGATCGTCCCTCCCGACGACTATTTCCCCCGCATTCGCCAGATTTGCGACCGCCATGACGTGCTGCTCGCGGCAGACGAGGTCATCACCGGGTTCGGCCGCACCGGCCGCTGGTTCGCGCTGGAGCATTGGGGCGTGCAGCCCGACATCGTGCAGTTCGCCAAGGCGATCACTTCCGGTTACTTCCCCTTCGGCGGAGTCGGCTGTAGCGATGAGATTGCGCAGGAGATAGACGCTTGCGAGGCGCCTTGGATGCACGCCTACACCTACAGCGGGCATCCGGTGGGCTGTGCCGTCGCGCTGCGCAATCTCGATATTCTCCAGAGCGAAGGCCTGCTGCCGCAGGCGGCCGAGAAAGGGGCGTACCTGCTGGAAGCCCTGCAAGCGGCACTGGCCGGCCATCCGCACGTCGGAGAAATCCGCGGCAAGGGCTTGATGTGCGCAGTGGAATTCGTCCAGGACAGGGCCACGAAGGCCGGGTTTGATCCGGCGGAGCGTGTCGGGGAGAGGCTTGACGCCGAGATCCGCAAGCGCGGCTTGTTCAGCCGCATGCGCGGGGAGGTCGCCTGCCTGGCGCCGCCGTTCGTGACGCCCCGCGAGCATTTGGACCGCATGGCCTGCATCTTGGCGGACGCCGCCACTGCCGTGCTCGGCTAGCTGCGGACGAGGACAGGCGCGGGGCAAGCCGCGCAGCTGCAAGGGTCAGGCCCTCGGCGCGCGGCCCAGCATCCTCTTGATGTTCGATCTGTGCTGCCAGGCTAGGAATACCGTCATGAGCGCGGCGTACTTTGTATGCGGCATGCCTGCCCAGAAGCCGATAACAACGGTAAAGAACGCCCATGTCAGCAACGATGCCCAGGCACCGATCTCCCGGATCTTGAGCCGCCCGCCCAGCACGCGCACCGGGACGAAGAATGACAGGGCCGCGGCCGCCACGCCGGGATACATCGCCAGCATCGCTCCGGCGGACGTTGCAATGCCCTTGCCGCCTCGCAACTTGAGCCACGGCGAGTAGCAGTGGCCGAAGACTGCTGCCATGCCGAGCAGCCAGGCGGTGTTGATGGGATCTCGCAGCGGCTCATAGAACAGCCAGATCGGGGCGAAGCCCTTGGCCAGGTCGCCGATGAGAGCGAAAAGAGCGCGCCGCTTGTCGAACCTGAGCACGTTGTTGAAGCCGGGATTGCCCGAGCCCACGTCGCGAATGCTCGTGCCCGCGCCCCACATTGCGACGACCGCGAATGGAATCGAGCCGATCAGAAAGCTGATGCCGGCCTGTTGCGCTAGCGAGATGTCGAACATGGATGGCAAGCCCTACGTTGCCGAGACAGGCGTCAGGGCGATCAAGCCCGCAACCGCGGCCGTCATGAAGTTGGAGAGAGTCGCCGCCAGCATGGCGCGCATCCCTAGGCGCGCCAGTTCCAGCCTGCGCCTGGGGAGCATCGTGCCCAGCGCCCCGGTCAGGATGCCGACCGAGCCGATGTTGGCGAAGCCGCACAGAGCATAGTTGGCGATCCGCAGCGAATGCGGCTGGAGGCTGTCCTTGATCTGTGCCAATTCGGCGAAACTGACCAGCTCGTTCAGCACCATGCGCGTGCCGAGGAGGTTGCCGACCGCGGCGGCATCGGCCCAGGCCACGCCGAGCAGCCACGCCACGGGGGCGAAGATCGGGCCGAGAATGGACTGAATGCTTGCCGGCAGCCAACTCCAGCCCAGCATTCCGTGCAGGCCTGCAAGCATGCCGTTCAGGATGGCGATCAGGGCCACGAACGCGATCACCATCGCTCCGACTTGCAGCGCCACCTGCAATCCCTCGCTGGTGCCCCGGGTGGCAGCGTCGACGACATTGCTGTCCGAGGCGGAGGCCTGCCGGGGTATCCGGCCCATGGTCGCAGGCTCGCCCGTTTCCGGCTCGAAGAGCTTGGCGAGCATGACGCAGGCCGGCGCGGTCATTACCACGGACGTCACGAGGTTCTCGGCGCTGGCGCCACCGATCTGCACGTACGCCACCAGCATGGCCCCGGAAACGGTGGCCATCCCGCTGGTCATGACGGTCATCAATTCCGAGGTGGTCATCTTGTCGAGGTAGGGGCGTATCGTCAGCGGCGCTTCCGCCTGGCCCAAGAACAGGTTGGCGGCTACGTTCAGGGATTCCGCCCCGCTCGCCCGCATTCCCCGCTGCATCGCAAAAGCTAGGACGGCGACGACCCTCTGCAGGATCCCGAGGTGGTAGAGCACGGCGGAGATGCACGACACGACGATGATCAGGGGCAGGATCTGAAACGCGAAAATCACGCCGCTCTGGGAGTTGCCGAGCTCTCCGAAGACAAGCACGGTGCCCTCTTCGGCCAGCAAGACGAACTGGTTGAAGCCCTGCCCGAACGCCGCGAACAGGCGGCCGACCGGTGTCCTGAGAACCAGTGCGGCCAGCAGGAACTGCAGCCCGATCCCCCATGCAACGGTGCGCCAGCGCACGGCGGCCCGGTTCGAGGACAGCGCATACGCCAAAGTTATGGCGAAGAGGATGCCCAGCACGCCCATGCCAGCCCCCTATTGTAGGCGCCTGCCGCGAGCGATAGCGGGTGCGGCGGCTCCGCGCAGTCGCCGCGGGCCGCCCGGCCTGCAACCGGATCATGCCTCGCGAGCGCCCTGCGCCTTGCTCCGGCCCTTGCGAGCCGGCCGCGAGCCCCTGACGCGCGTCCGAGCGACTGTTTCCAAGCCTCTGGGGCCGGTTCTGCCCCAGCAGCCCGCAGATTCGCGCCGCTGCCCTTTCGCGACCTCCGTCACGAGCCGCTGGCCTGTACAATCGAAGCGGATTCCGAGTCCAAGGGGGAGCACATGGATCGAAGAGAGTTTCTAGCAGCTAGCGGCTCGACGGTAGCCGCGATGACGGCCGCGCAGTATTCGCGCGTGCTGGGAGCGAACGACCGGCTCAACGCGGCAGTCGTCGGCGTGAACGGGCGCGGCAAGTCGCACGTTCGGGCCGTCGCGGAAAATCCGGGCATGCATGTCGCGGCAGTAGTCGATATCGACCAATCGGTTGCGGAACAGGCCGCGGCCTATGCCAAGCAGCACCAGCCGGAAGCGCCCAAGGAATACCGCGACTTGCGCGACATGCTGGCGGACAAGGAGATCGACGTCGTTACCATCGCGACGACCAACCACTGGCACGCGCTCTCGACCATTTGGGCCGTGCAAGCGGGCAAGGATGTCTATTGCGAGAAGCCGGCCAGTCACAACATCTGGGAAGGGCGCAAGATGGTCGAAGCGGCGCGCAAGTACAAGCGCATGGTGCAGATCGGGCAGCAGTCGCGCTCGACGCCCCACAAGATCGAAGCGGTCCGGCGCTTGCGCGAGGGCCTGATCGGCGAGGTGTACATGGCCAAGGGCCTGTGCTTCAAGCGGCGCAAGTCGATCGGCACGACAGCCGTTAGCGCCGTTCCGCCGGGCGTTGACTATGACATCTGGCTCGGCCCGGCGCAGCCGTACGAGTTCAAGCGGAACCGCTTCCATTACAACTGGCATTGGCATTGGGCGTTCGGTAACGGCGACATCGGCAACCAAGGCGTGCATGAGATGGACGTTGCCCGCTGGGGGCTCGGCATCGACCACTTGCCCGAGCACGCGTTCTCGGCGGGCGGCCATTTCGTCTACGACGATGACCAAGAGACGCCCAACACACAGCACGCCACCTTCGACTACGGCGGGCGCATGCTGCAGTTCGAGGTCCGCGGCCTCATCACGGGCGGGGAATGCCGCCTGTTGGAAGATTCCGGGGGAGGGAACCATACTATCGGCGTCGTGTTTTTCGGCAGCGACGGCTTCCTGACAGTCTCCAACCAAGGCTACAGGGCATACCTGGGAGAGAAGCGAGAGCCCGGCCCGAGCCGGGCGTCTGACGGGGATGCCACGGGTTTGCATTTCGAGAACTTCCGCCAGGCCGCGCTGAGCCGACGCGTCAGCGACCTGAACTGCGACGTGCTGGACGGGCATCTCTCCGCCGCGCTGTGCCACTTGGCGAACATCTCCTACCGCACTGGCGACAAGCTGCTGTTCGATCCAGAGACCGAGAGCTTCGCGGGCAATTTCGGCGCGAACGAGCTGCTCAAGCGCGACTATCGCGCCCCTTGGATCGTGCCGGAGGATGTCTGAACCGGGTTCGGGCCGCAGTGGCCCGAGCAGCAGAAGCGCCTGCGGTGACCTGCGCCCGGCCGCCCGGCTCGTGGACTACTATGGGACTTGGTGTCTCAGCTTGCCCCAAGCGATGGCCTGTCCGGCGGGGGCGGCGGCGCGGCGCCTCCGGTGCTCCGCTTCCAGGACGTCTCCAAGGTTTACTCCTCGGCGGAACAAGCGGTGACCGCCATTTCCGAAGTCACCGTCAGTGTGGGCCGGGGGGAGTTCGTCGCGTTGGTCGGACGCAGCGGCTCAGGCAAGAGCAGCTTCTTGAACCTGGCTGGCGCGGTGGACATGCCGACATCGGGCACGGTCTTGGTCAACGGCATTCCGACAGCCGACCTGGGCGATGAGGAACTGGCGAGGATCCGTCGCGAGCACGTCAGTTTCGTGTTCCAGTTCTTCCATCTTTTCCCGACCCTGAGCGTGCTGGAGAACATTGAGATACCGCTGCAACTAGCGGAGCGCCAGCACTCGCGCCCGAGGGCTCTTGAAGCGCTGGGCCTCGTGGAGATGGCAGATCTCGGCGACCGCTTCCCGCACCAATTGTCGGGCGGGCAGATGCAGCGCGTGGCGATTGCCCGGGCCATGGCCTCGGAACCCGCGCTGCTGTTGGCCGACGAGCCCACTGGCAACTTGGACTCCGAGAGCGCGGAAACAGTGCTGCGCCTCTTCCGCATGGTAAGTTCCGAACTCCGGACCACGATCGTCATGGCGACGCACAGCCTGGAAGCGGCGGCTCGGTCGGATCGCGTTCTGACGTTGAAGGATGGCCGGCTTGCTTGACACTGCGCCGGCCGGGCGGGGACGGCTGGGACAGTGCGGCGCCTGGCCAAAAGCGAGCGCGGCGCGAGCGTCTGATACGGGGTTCCGACGCGGAGGCCACAGCTGTCGAGGTGCAAGCCGGCCCATAGCGAGTTGCACGTCGCAGGGCAGTTCCAAGCTCCTTGCGGCAGCGGCGCTCGCGGTGTTTATTCCCGCCTGCGGGCACTCGTCTCATCCCAGTGCCCGGATCGGCTGGGGAGATGAAATGCTGCGCCAGCCGCCGGAGTGGTACCGCTCGGCAGAGGCCCGCACGGCCGCAGATCGCGTGATGCAGCACCAATCGCCACACGGCGGCTGGCCCAAGAACACTGACCTGCTGGCAACGCCATCCGCGGGCGGCGCGCGCGGCCGGCCGACTATCGACAACGGTGCCACCACGACGCCGTTGCGATTGCTGGCATTGGTGGCTGACGGGACGGGATCTGCAAGGTACCGGCAGTCCTTCGAGCGCGGGCTGGATTACCTGCTCGCCGCGCAATACCCGAACGGAGGCTGGCCGCAGTACTTCCCCTTGCGGGAGGGCTACTATTCCCGGATCACTTTCAATGACAACGCGATGGTGAACGTGCTGACGCTGCTGCGCGACGTCGCTGCGGGAGAACCGCCCTACGGTTTCGCCGGCCAAGCGCGCCGCTTGGCGGCCCGCGCCGCGGTGGCGAGGGGTGTTGACGTGATCCTGCGCTCCCAGATTGCGCAGGACGGCCGGCTCACTGCTTGGTGCGCGCAGCATGACGAGCGAACGCTCGAGCCAGCTTGGGCGCGGGCCTATGAACCGCCATCCCTTTCCGGAAGCGAATCGGTCGGTGTGGTGAGATTCCTGATGTCCGTCCGCAGTCCTACGCCGGAAATCGTCGCGGCGGTGGAAGGCGCGGTGCGTTGGTTTCGCGCGGTCGCCATGCCCGGGGTGCGCGTCGACCCGATTCCCAAGCGCGACGGCCGGATTGACCGAGTCTTGGTCGAAGACCCGGACGCGCCCCCTCTCTGGGCTCGGTTCTACGAACTGGACACCAACCGGCCCCTGTACCTGGACCGGGATTCGGTGTACCGCTACGATTACTCCGAGATCAGCCTCGAGCGGCGCAGCGGCTACAGGTACCACGGCACTTGGGCGGCAAACCTGCTAGACACGGATTACCCGCGCTGGCGGCAAGGGAGACAAGCCGCAGCGGACGATTGAGGCGTGCTTCATCCTCAAAGGATCCGGATACCCAGGGCGTCGCGGGCAGATCCCGGGCTTGCGTCAAAATAGTTGCAGATGCTATCCCCTGTGGCCCTCGTGCGTGTCGCGTCAGTCGCAATCGCGGCGGTTGCGGCCCATGGATACGAAGTAGCTAGGCCGGGCTACGAATACGACTTTCCGCGCGACCACTTCGAGCACCCCGCCTTTCCGATGGAGTGGTGGTACTACACGGGCAACCTGGCGGACAGCAATGGCCGCAGGTTCGGGTATGAACTGACCTTTTTCCGGGCGGCCCTGGGAAGCAAGGCAGCCGCGCAGTCCGCTTGGGACCTGCGGCAGATCTACGTGGCCCACTTCGTCCTGACCGATATCCAAGGGCAGCGCTTGATCCGTCGCGAGCGCGCGAATCGAAGCGGTCCGGGGCTGGCCGGCGCGTCTGCGGAGACCGGCACTATCTGGAATGGCAACTGGAGCGTGGAGTTTGAGCCGGGCGCCGGCCCCATGCCCGCGCAGAAGCTGCAGGCATGGGACGAATCCGCGGCGCTGGAGATTTTGCTGGAGCCGACCAAGCCGCACGTCCTGCACGGCCAGGACGGAATCAGCCGCAAGGGCGGGGAAGAGGGGCAGGCCTCCCACTACATTTCGTTCACCCGGATGCGCACCAGCGGCAGCCTGACGATTGGCGATAGCGTGCATGCAGTGCAGGGGCTGTCCTGGATGGACCACGAGTTCTTCGGCGAGAGCATGGCCGCCGGCCTGGTCGGATGGGATTGGCTCAGCATTCAGCTCGAGGACCGGACTGACTTGATGATCGCCGGGATACGGCTTGCTGACGGCCGGTACAGCCCGTACTCCCACGGCACGCTCGTCCATCCCGACGGCCGCACGATGCACTTGGCCTCGACCGACATCCAGCTCGTGCCCGGGCGCACCTGGCAGAGCGCTGAGACAGGGGCCGAATACCCGGTCGAATGGACGCTGCGGGTCAATCGAGTCGGGCTGCGCCTTGCTGTGCGCCCCCTGCACGATGCCCAAGAGATTGTCAGCCACGCGGCCAAGATGCCGACCTATTGGGAAGGGCCCGTTTCGTACGAGGGCAGCCGGGCTGGAAGGCCGGTCACGGGCAGTGGCTATCTAGAGATGACCGGGTATGACGGCAAGCTCACGCTTGCCGGCGACTAGGCGAGCTGCGCACTCGGGCAGTCACGCAACTGTTCCGGGATCTCTCTCGCTGCGCGGGCCGTTCTGCCTGAGCTGCTCCTGTAGGTCGCCGATCTGGCGTTCGACTTTGCGCGTGCGGCCGGACAGCAGCAGCACGTATCCGACATGGAGCGCCCATGCGACGCTGAACGCGGCCCACAGCCACTGGAAGTTGGGTTCCAAGCGTTTGACTCCTTCCTGTCAGGCCAGCGCCTGCACCTGGCGCCGCAGCGCCGCGGTCTTTCGTTGCAGGGATTCAAGCCGGCGCCGGTGGCGCACCAAGCACCAGAACAGCAGGCCGAAAGAGGCCATCGTGGCGAACAGCACGAAAGTCATGCGCGGGTCCAGCGACCCCTCCCCCCCCAGCACGGGGGCGGGATGCTGCGTGCGCCACCAGCGATTCGCCATGTAGACGATCGGCACGTCGACCATGCCGAAAATTGATACCACGGCGCATACGGTAGCCCGCTGGCCGGGCTCGGCTATGGATTGGCGCAGGATCAGGTAGGCCGAGTAGATGATGGCCAGCAGGAGCATGGACGTCAAACGGGCGTCCCATGCCCAGTACACGCCCCATATCGGCTTTGCCCACAGGCAGCCGGTTGCCAGATTGACGACGGCGAACAGCAAGCCGGCCTCGTTGCAGGCCACGGAAAGATCGTCCAGCCGGCTCTTGCGATTGCTCAGGTACGCGATCGCCGCCCCGCCGCCGATGAAAAAAGCGAGGAAAGCGATGGCAGCCGAGGGGACGTGCAGGTAGAAGATGCGCTGCACCGGCCCCATGCTGGCCTCCATCGGCACCCACACGAAAATCAGGTATACCGATGCCAGCAGGGCCGCAGCCGTGGCCAAGGCCAGCGGGGCGGGAACGGCAGGTCGCGGACTCGCAGCTTCCATGCTTGAGTGTAGCCGACCAAGACGGCGGGAGACGGCCGGCGAGGCGGGCCGCAAGGCGACAATAGCAAGAGGGGAGCCCGTGGCGCAACTGGCCGAGTGTGTTCCGAATATCTCCGAGGGCCGCGACCCGGCGGCAGTCGGCCGCTTGGAACGTGCCGTGCGCATGTCCGGGGCCGCCCTGCTGGACCGGCACAGCGATCCCGATCACCACCGCTCCGTTCTGACCTTCGCCGCAGATCTCGATGTTGTCGCCGGCGCTGTTCTGCGGCTGGCCCGGGAAGCCGTGCGCAGCATCGACCTGAACGGCCACCGCGGCACGCACCCGCGGATCGGCGCTCTCGATGTCGTTCCGATCGTCGCCTTGCACGGCACGCCTTGGGATGCATGCGTTCGCGCCGCGAGGTCCCTCGGCGAGCGCCTCTGGAGCGAGCTGGGCCTGCCGGTGTACTGCTACGGCCGGGCGGCCGCGCGCGAGGAGCGGAAACGGTTGGAAACCGTGCGCAAGTTAGGATTTGAGAGGCTTGCCCAGCACGTGCGCGCCGGGCGGCACCTGCCCGACATCGGCGGCCCGCGACTGCATCCCTCTGCCGGTGCTTGCTGCGTGGGCGTGCGGCCCCCGCTGGTGGCCTTCAACGTGGTGCTGGACTGTCGCGAGGCAGAGACAGCGAAGAGGATCGCGCGCCATGTCCGCGCGTCGGGAGGCGGCCTGCCAGGCGTGAAAGCGCTGGGCATGTACCTGGAGTCGGCGCAAGTCAGCCAGGTGTCGATGAACGTCACCCGGCCCGAGCTGACGCCGCTGCCGCTGGTCTTTGGCGAGGTGTCGCGCGCAGCGGAGGGGCTGGGCGTGCGCGTGCTGGGCTCGGAACTGGTCGGCCTGGCGCCGCGCGCGGCGCTAGGCCCGGATCCGAGCCGCCTGCGGATCCGCGGGTTCCACGACGGGATGGTGCTAGAGGAGCGACTCGGCCTGGGCAGCCTCCGCCAAGCAGGCGGAGGCTGCCGCTAAGGCATCGCCGGCGCCGCGCAGCCTCGCGCCGCTTAGTTCCGGTCGTCGTCGCGCGGCCCGCGGGAGAACCGCCGGCCGCGGAACGGGCGGTCGCGTCCCGAGCGCTCGCGTCCCGAGCGCTCGCGCCTGTCGCCGCGATCACCTCCCCGGTCCCGTCCCGGCGGACGGCCTCGCCCGCCGCGATCGCCGCGCCGCCAGCCCCGATCGCCGTGATCGGGCCGATCCGAACCGTCCGGGCCGTCCTCGCCGGCTTGCTCGCGCAAGAGGGCGCGCCGGCTCAGGCGGATGCGATTGCCGTCCAAGGCGAGGCACTTGACGCTCACTTGGTCCCCTTCGTTCAACACGTCGCTGACCTGGCGCACGTGCTCGTCGGAGATCTCGCTGATGTGCAGCAGTCCTTCGGTGCCCGGGAAGATTTCCACGAACGCTCCGAAATCGGTGATCTTGGTCACCTTGCCGAGGTATTCCTTGCCCGGTTCCGGGGAGGCCGTCAGGGCCTTGATCTTCTCGATGGCCTTCTCGCCGTTGGCGCGATCCGTGGAGGCCACGCTGACAGTGCCGTCATCACTGACGTCGATCTTGGCCCCGGTCTCCTCAACCAAGGCCTTGATCGTCTTGCCGCCCGGCCCGATCAAGTCGCGGATTTTGCTTTCCGGAATCGTGATTTGGACGATCTGCGGGGCGTGCTCTGCCAGCTTCTCGCGCGGCGCGGCGAGCGTGGACTGCATCGTCTCCAAGATCTCGAGCCGGGCCTGGCGCGCCTGCTCGAGCGCCTTTTCCAGCACGGGCAAGCTCACCTTCGGCTGCTTGATGTCCATCTGCAGGGCGGTGATCCCGTCTTTCGTGCCGGCGACCTTGAAGTCCATGTCGCCGTAGTGGTCCTCGGCCCCGGCGATATCGGTCAGCACCACGAAATCGTCGTCTTGCGTGACCAGGCCCATGGCGATGCCGGCCACGGGCGCTTTGATCGGCACCCCGGCATCCATCAAGGCCAAGGCGCCCCCGCACACCGTCGCCATCGAACTGGAGCCGTTGGACTCGAGAATGTCGCTGACCACGCGGATCGTGTAGGGGAACTTCTCATGGTCGGGAATGACAGGGGTCAAGGCGCGCTCGGCAAGCAGCCCGTGGCCGATCTCGCGACGGCCAGGTCCGCGCATAAACCCTGTTTCACCAACGCTGAACGGCGGGAAGTTGTAGTGAACCATGAAGACCTTCTCGTAGTTGGGGTCCTCGATGCGCTCCTGCCGCTGCCCGTCCACCTTGGTGCCCAGTGTCGCCGACACCAGCGCCTGCGTCTCCCCGCGCGTGAACACGGCCGAGCCGTGGGCGCGCGCCAGTTCGCCGACTTCGCAGGTGATCGGCCGGATCTTGTCCGGGGCGCGGTGGTCCGGGCGGCGCTTGAGATCGAATACCTGCTTGCGGAAGAGTTTCTCCTGCCACGGCTCCATGAAGGCGGCCGCCTCGGCCTGCTTCTCCGGATCCTCTGCGAAGGACTGCCGGATCTCCTTCTTGATCGCCCGGAATGCGGCGTAGCTGGAGAGCTTGTCCTTGTCGCTGGTGTCCAGGGCTGCCTCGGCCCGCTCGCCCCAGTTCGCCTCGATCTCGTCCCGCACCGCTTGGTCGAACGTCGGCGCCGCGAACTCGCGCTTCGGCTTGCCGGCCTTGGCCGCCAGTTCTTCGATCGCGGCGATCATCTGCCGGCAGCCCTCGTGGCCGCGGCGGATCGCTTCGAGCATGGACTTCTCGTCAGCCTCGCTGGCATCCGCCTCGACCATCACGATGCCGTCCTTTGCGGCCGCGACGGTGATGTTGACGTTCGCGTCCGCCAATTGCTCGTAGGTGGGGTTCAGGATCCACTCGTCCTCTCCGCGGCGCGCCACGCGCACCGACCCGGTCGTGTGGACGATGGGAATGTCCGACACGGCCACGGCGGCCGATGCGCCCAGCATGGCGTACAGGCTGGGATCATGCGTCGGGTCCGCTGACGTCACCATGCCGATGATTTGCGTCTCGTTGCGGTAGCCCGCGGGGAAGAGAGGCCGCAGCGGCCTGTCGATCAGCCGGCAGGTGACGGTCTCCTTTTCGGACGGGCGCGCCTCGCGCTTGATGTAGCCGCCGGGGAAGCGGCCCGCGGAGTAGGTGTACTCGCGGTAGTCCACCGTCAGCGGGAAGAAGTCGATGCCCTCGCGCGGTTCGGCGGCCGAGGTGGCCGTGACAAGAACTTGGGTGTCGCCGCAACGGACGACTACGGCGCCGCCTGCCTGCTTGGCTAGGCGGCCGGTCTCGAGCGAGACGGTCTTGCCGTCCAGTTCGAACTCTACTGTGTGTTTCATGTGTTTGCTTGTTCCTTCTGCGGCTCCCGCTTAGTGCAGCGGAAGCTCGTTCCCTGCCGTGCAGGCAGATTGGCTACGGGAGATGCACGTATGCTGCCAGAGCGGTTCGCGCCAGCGCGAACTGCCGAGGCACGATGCACGGCCTAGTGCCGTTCCCCGCGCATAGAGGGACAGTGCTATCCAGCTGACGCGTTCCGCCAGCAACATGCTGCACGGCCTTCCGGAGTCCGACCGCGCTAGCCGCGCAGTCCTAGCGACTCCACGACCTTCACATACTCCGCCGGATTCTTTCTGCTCAGATAGCGCAGCAGGCTGCGCCGCCGGCTGACTAGCTTGAGAAGCCCGCGCCGGGACGAAAAGTCCTTGCGGTGGATTTTCAAGTGTTCCGTAAGCTCCGAAATGCGATGCGTAAGAGCCGCGATCTGAACTTGGGAGCAACCGACATCTCTAGGGTGGCTCCCGAAGGTCTTGACGAGTTCTTGCTTCGCCTGAGGTGCGAGTGGCATGCTCGGTTCAGGTCTCCTTCCTGCTTCCAATCTCTGCTTGGCTTGCAAGCATCATAGCACAATTGCCGGCCGTCCTGCTGCTCGCAGCCTCTTCCAATGCCAAATGAGCCTGACAAGCGGGATTGTTTCCAACGGGAAATGAGCCTGAAGGGGGCTCGCGCGGGGATGTGAGAACCATGGGAGGATGGTTTTGCATCTCAATCTGGACACGCACAAGACGCGCGAGGACATCCTGCGCTTCCTGGAGGGCAACGCGGCAGGCAGCGTCGTGGTGCCGGATCGCGCGGCGGCCTACGAGCACATCGGGCAGGTCTTGCGGCGGTTTTCGTACTGGCGGCTGAGCAAGCCGGATCGGGGGCTGGTGAAACGGTACCTGGAACGCACGACGGGCCTGTCGCGGGCGCAGCTGACACGGCTGGTGAAGCGCTATCTGGCGAGCGGGCAGCTGCGTGCCGGGCGGCGCGGAGCCGGGCGCCGCTTCCAGCACAAGTACCAGCCGCAAGACATCGAACTGCTAGCCGAAACGGACGAATTGCACGGCACGCTGTCGGGGCCGGCCACGCTGGCCCTCTGCCAGCGCGCTTGGCAGCTCTTCGGCGACGAGCGCTTCCAGCGCTTGGCGCAGTTGTCGAACGGGCACCTGTACAACTTGCGGCGCAGCGCGCGCTACCTGCGGCGCTTAGGCAGCAAGGCCGGCACACGCCCGGCGGCGGTGACGATTGCCGAACGCCGGCGGCCGCGCCCCAACGGTCGCCCGGGTTACGTGCGGGTCGATTCGGTGCACCAGGGAGACCGCGGCAAAGTCAAGGGCGTATATCACATTAACTTGGTCGAC
Source organism: Bryobacterales bacterium (assembly GCA_965219605.1). Classification (GTDB taxonomy): domain Bacteria; phylum Acidobacteriota; class Terriglobia; order Bryobacterales; family UBA6623; genus VXMF01. The sequence continues at coordinate 59,368 of CBDCOC010000001.1, forward strand.
GAGGTGACGCAGTTCCAGTTCGTGGGCAGCGTGGAGCGCATCTCCGAGCACTTCCTGCTGCCGGTGCTGGAGGACCTGCTGGGCGCCTTCCCGTTCCGCATCTGCGGCTTGCATTCCGACAACGGCTCCGAGTACATCAACCACCGCGTGGCGGGGCTGCTGGAGAAGCTGCGCATCGAGCAGTTCACCAAGTCGCGCCCGCGGCGCAGCAACGACAATGCCTTGGTGGAGTCGAAGAACGGCACGGTCGTGCGCAAGCAACTCGGCTACGGGCATATTGCGGGGCGGCACGCCGAGCGGTTGCACCAGTTCAACCGCGAGGTGCTCTCGCCGTATCTGAACTACCATCGTCCGTGCTACTTTCCCAGTGAGGAGGTGGACGCCAAGGGCAAGCTGCGCAAGCGCTACCGGCAGCAGGACCTGTGCACGCCGTATGAGCAGCTGAAAGCGCTGCCGGAGGCGGCGGCCTGCCTGCGCGCGGGGCTGGACTTCGTGCAGTTGGATGCGGAGGCTTACCGGATGAGCGATAACGAAGCAGCGCGGCGGTTGAACGAGGCGCGCGACGAGCTGTTCGCGGCCATCCGTGCGGAGTAGTGCGGGCCATTGCGGGAAAAGGGCGGCTACAGGCTCATTTGGCATTGGAAAGCGGGACGGCCTCGCGGCCCGCGGACGGAGCGCGGGGGCCACGCCTGGGCGGGCGGGGGCAGCGGCCGCCTGATTAAAACAAAATATAATGAGAATGTGCTGGTGGGCTAGCCCACCAGCACGCTCCCCGCTCTCCCCAGCCCCATAAGCGCTAACTTGTTTTCTAAACCGCTATTTTGTATGATGTTGGGCATGAATAGTACGGCAACCAAGGCGGCGGCAAACGAGGATTGGGAGTTGCTGCTGTCGTTTTTCCCCGACAACTGGCAAGCTCTGGCAGCCGAGAAGGGTGCGCTGAAAGGGCTGCGCAAGGACAAGTCAGCGGAGCACCTGCTGCGCACCCTGCTGCTCCATCTGGGGTGCGGGCATTCGCTGCGCGAGACGGTCGTGCGGGCGCGCCAAGCGAGCTTGGCAGATCTGTCGGATGTCGCCCTGCTCAAGCGGCTGCGCAAAGCACGCGAGTGGCTGTACGCGCTGTGCGTGGAGTTGTTCCGCGAGCATGGCATCGCCGTCTCCGCAGCGGCGGGCTTCCAAGTGCGGGCCTTCGACGCCACGACCGTGCAAGAACCGGGGCGGACCGGGGCTCTGTGGCGGCTGCACTACAGCGTCAACCTGCCTTCGCTGGGTTGTGATTTCTTCAAGCTCACGCCGACGGAGGGTAGCGGCACAGGCGAATCTTTCACGCAGTTTCCGATTCGTGCCGGGGACTACGTGCTGGCCGATCGCGGCTACTCGACCAGCGTCGGACTGCAGCACGTGGCGGCTGCTGGCGGGCACGTGATTGTGCGCGTGAACACCCGTTCGCTGGTGCTGGAAGCGGCCGACGGGCAGCCCTTCGACCTGCTGGCCTGCGTGGAAACCCTGCGCCAGCCCGGGGCCCTCGGGGTCTGGCCAACCCGGGCCGTGGCCAAGACCGGGCCCCCTGTCGCGGGGCGCATCTGCGCCCTGCGCAAGACCGCTGAGGCCATCGAGATCGCGCACCGCAGCCTGCGCCGCAGGGCCAGCAAGCGTGGCACGCAGTTGCAGCCCGAAACCCTGCGCTTCGCGTGTTACGTGATCGTCTTCACCACCTACCCCGCCGAGCAGTTCCCGGCCAGCGAGGTGCTGGAGTGGTACCGCCTGCGCTGGCAGGTGGAACTGGTCTTCAAGCGCTTCAAGTCGCTGGCGCAATTCGGGCACTTGCCGAAATCCGATGAGGCTAGCGCCCAAGCTTGGCTGTACGGCAAACTGCTCGTGGCCCTGCTGGTGGAGAAGATCGTCCAGCACGCGCAGTCGATTTCCCCCTGGGGCTACGACCTCCGCGCCACAACGCGCCCGCAGCCGCTGGCGTGATTTCAAGTTTGCTCTCAACCAAGTGCAGCGCGCCATCGAACCCGCCTTACCCCTAGAACGGATGATTGCGCACTGGGAGCACATCTCGACATCGTTGGCAGAGCCCCCGAGGAAGCGCTCCTATCAAGTCGCCAGTCATTTCGACGTCAACCAAACAAGTTAGCGCTTATGCTCCCCAGCCCCCCGTCTCGAGCAGGCCTGCAGCGGGCAGCGCGGCTGCGCCCCCGAGTACCACCTCCCCCACTGGGTGTATCATGCATTCACTCTCACTTCTTCTGCCCGGCTCCCTTCAGGCTCATTTTCGGATCCTTCAGGCTCATTTTCGGATTGGAAAGGACTCTCGCGGCGTGCCAGTGCGGCCGTGGTATGTTCGGGGGGCGGCCGCATGACGGCTTCTTTGCGATCGAGCAGCCTGCACTGGCTGGCAGTGGGCGCACTGCTCGGCCTGCTCGCTGCAGCCGGGGCACGGCCTGCCGGGGCCCAAGGCCAGCCGCCTGTCCGGCAGCAGTTCGTGGGCGCTGAAGTCTGCCAAGGCTGCCATCCCGGCATAGCGGAGTCTTTCCGCCGCAACCCCCATTACGCTTCTGTCGCATCCGGCCGCGAGCCGCCTGAGCGCACTGGCTGCGAGGGGTGCCACGGGCCGGGGTTCCAGCACGCGATCTCCGCGGACAGCGCGCGGATCGTGAGCTTTCCGGCGCTGACGCCCGGCCAGGCGCAGGAAAGCTGCCTGGCCTGCCACGCCGGGGACTTGGGCAAGATGCACGTGCGCACGTCTGCGCACGCCACCGGCGAAGTCGGCTGCACCAGCTGCCACGCGATTCACAGCCCGCACGAAACCGGGCCGCTGCTTGCGAGGCGGGAGCGGGAGCTTTGCTACGGATGCCACCAGGACATCCGCGCGCGCTTCGAAATGCCCTACAAGCACCGCGTCAACGAGGGCGCGATGGAATGCACCGACTGCCACAACCCGCACGGATCCCCCGTCGTCGCCTGGGCGCCCGCGCATTCCTCGCGCATGCTGTCGACTTCGTTCGGAAACGACCAGGCATGCGTGGGCTGCCATGCCGACAAGCGCGGGCCCTTCGTGTACGAGCACCCTCCGGTGCGGGTCGAGGGCTGCACGAGTTGCCACAACCCGCATGGCAGCACGGCGCCGCGGCTGCTAGCCCGGCCCGCGGCGTTCACGCTCTGCCTCGAGTGCCACAACGCGATCGACGGATTCGGCACGGCCGGCCGCGGCGTGCCCGGCCCGACAGAGGGATTCCACAACCTCGCCGATCCGGCCTTTCGCGAATGCGGCCTCTGCCATTCGCGCATTCACGGCTCCAACGCAGACCCCCTCTTCCGGCGATGAGATTCGTTTGGCTGCCCCTGCTTGTGCCGGTTGCCGCGCTCGCGCAGCAACCGGTCGCGCCTTCGCTCGACAGGCAGGCCAGATCGCGTGAAATCGGCACCTACTCGGTGTCGAACCTGATCGAGACTGGGTACCGCTTTGCGGAGATCGGCGGCGACCACGACCTGTACCGCGCCGGGGTGAACTACGGCAACGGCCTGCGCTTTCTGCAGGGGCGCTTGCGGGTGACCTCCTTGGATCGCGACGGCTTGCTCGACGAGTTCTCGCTGCTATCGACAGGCGGCCTGGCGGATCCCTATCGGCACCACGCGCTGCGGGCGCAGAGGAACGGTGTGTTCCGCTATGACTTGCAGTACCGGGCGATTCGCTACCACAACCGCCTACCGACACTGTGGCGGGGGGAGCGCGGGTTGCGGAGCAGCAGGACGATGCAGGCGCACTCCATCGTCCTGCGCCCGGGCGCGCCCTTCGAAGTCATCCTGGGCCTGGACCTGAACCGCCGCTCGGGGCCCGGCTTTGCCTCGGAGGCGGTCCCGTACGGCGAGGGTGGGTTCGATGCCCGCAATTTCCTGCGCTATCGCACCGACTTGGAGCAGCGCAGCCGCCAGTACCGGGCGGGCTTCTCAGCCCGCTACTTCGGGATGGCTCTGACGGTAATCCAGGCGGTGGAGCTGTACGAAGAGGGCGGCGAGGCGGCAGACGCCTCGCATCTCCCGTCCGCGGCCCGCAACGTCCAGCCAGTCGAGTCGTTGCGCCGCTCGGAGCCGTTCCACGGCAGGACACCGGTCACGACCGTGGCGCTGCGCAGTCACGAGAACCGGCGACTGGGCGTCGCGGCCCGCTTCGTGCATTCCGGCGGCTACCGCAATTCGACACTGATGCAGGACCTCGCGGTCCCGGACCCGGCCGCCAGCGCGGCGACCGTCCGCGATACGTTCATCGTGGGGGATGCCAGCCGCAACCAAGGCTCGGGGGAGATCACTGTGAGCTTCCTGGCCGGCACGCGCCTCGCGCTGACCAACACCACTTCGTTTCACAACACCCGCATCGACGGCGAGGCTGCGCTCTTGGAAACGGGCCTGTTCCGCGACGAGTTCGTCCGCTTCGAGCATCTGGGCATCCGCCGGCTGTCCAACGCGAGCGCGGTGACATTCCGCCCGGGCAAGCCGGTCAGTGTTTTTGGCGCGCATCGCTTCTCGGGCCGGAGGGTGCGGGCGCAGCAGGCCACGCGCTTTCCCGACTTCGGATTCAGCAGCGACCTCGAATCTCAAGACAACCGCGTGCGCTCCGCGGCCGGCGGGCTGCGCTGGCTGCCGTCCCCCGGCCTGCGGGCCGCGTTCGACTTCGAGACCGGGCGCGCCGACAGGCCGTTCGCCGCGACCAGCGAGCGCCGCTTCCACAGCCAGTCCGCTCGCGTTTCTTGGCGGCGCGGCGGCTGGGCGGCGGGCGGTTTCTTGCGCAACAGAGCCAATGACAACCCTGCGGAATTGTTGGCATATAGTGCGCAGAGCAGGGCGCTCGGAGCGCACGCGAGTTGGGTGGCGCGCGAGGGCGGCACCGTCTTTGACGCCGCCTACAGCCGGCTGCTGATGGACGTGTCGACAGGCATCCTGAACCTGTTCGATCTCGCCGACTTGCCGGGCCGGGGCCGCAGCAGCTACGCCAGCAGCATGCATGTCCTGTCCGCGGGCATGCAGATGGCTCCGACGCCGCGGCTCAACCTCGCGATGCGTTACTCGCTCACCAAGGACACGGCTGGCGGAGAAAGCGGCCTCGTGCGGGACGGTGCCGACCTGTTCTCGGGCCTGCCGCTGACATACCAGTCCCCGCAGGCGCGTATTTCCGTCCGTCTCAGGGGCGGCGCGTGGTGGAACGCGGGCTGGCAGTACTACGGCTACGCGGAGCGCTTCGCGGGCACTCGCGGGTACCGCGCCCACACCGGTTTTTCCAGCCTTTCGCTCAGTTTCTGAAATGCCCGGGATTGGACGCGGCTAGGAGCCGGACAGGCCGGCCTGCATCTCCCGCCGCAGTTTTTCCAGAGTGAGTGTTTGCAGCACGACCTTGCCGGGCCCCGTCAGGGTCGCCAGGAAGAGGCCCTCGCCGCCGAACAGCGACACGGCGATCCCCCCGGCCATCTCGATCCCGTAGCGCACGGTGTCGTCGAAGCAGACCAGTGAGCCGGTGTCAGCCTGCAAGATCTCGCCGTCCGCCAGCTCGAATTCGACGAAATCGCCACCAGCGTGGATGAAGGCCGTACCTTGGCCGCCCAAGCGCTGCAAGATGAAGCCCTCGCCGCCGAACAGGCCGGCTCCGATCTTCTTGGTAAAGGCGACATCCAGCGTGACGCTCGACTCGGCCGCCACGAAGCCGTCGCGCTGGACCAGCACGGAACGCCCCGGCTGCAGTGTCAGCGGGCGCATGCGGCCGGGAAAGTCTCCGGCGAATCCCACCTCGCCGCCGCCGCTCGGGCATTCGAAATGGGTGAAGAACAGCGACTCTCCGGTCAGCTTGCTCTTCAATCCGCCGATCAGCTTGCCCGCGATGCCCCGGCCGCGCATTGCCGAGCGCCACTCGACGTTGGGCGTCTTGTAGACCATCTTCCCGGCCTCGGCGTAGACTTTGTCCCCGGAGTCGAGACGTACGCGGACGATCTCGAGGTTGTCGCCTTCGATCTCATATGTCATGGCTTTCCTAGGATGCCACACGTTGCCAGCGCAAGAGCATTACGACCCGCCATCCCCAGGGCAATTCAATGTGCGCGGTGCGGGGCTGAGCGGCAAAGCAGTTGCGGTGGGGGACTGGACAAGCAAGGACGGTCAGCAGCGCAAGCCGGAAACCGTTTACCGGCTCACCAGCCGGCCGCCCGAGGTGGTGGCGCCCGCGGTGCTGCTGCCACGGAAGCGCGCCGACTGTGGCAGCACGAAGCGCGTGCATTGGGTGCGCGCGGTGGCGCTGGGCGAAGATGCCAGCCGCCTGCGCAAGGTAGCGCTGCCGCTGCTGTGGGCGGCCTGCGCGGCATCGCGGGCCTCCAGCGCACAATGGATCCGTTGCACTGGCGCCCGAACACGGCGGTCGCACTGCTGCTCGGCCGACCGCGGCCGGCTGTGTAGCACCCGGGCTTGCGGCCTGCGGGGCGGAGCTACGTCCGCGCGGCGGGCCAGCTAGGGGAGCCAGTGCGCAGGGGCCGCACGGCACGACCGCAGGTCTCTGCTGCCGCCCCCAGCGCCTCGCTTCGACTCCCCAACCTTGCGCGGGCCGAACATTGAGTTTGCCTGCCGCCATCCCGGACGGGCGCGGATCGCGGTGCCGCGGCAAGCGACCGATGCGCCCGAGCTGTGCCGCGCGGCGGCTAGAATGGGGCCATGCCCCTGGGCGCAAGGTTCCTGCCGCTCCTGCTGGCGGCTGCTGTCGCGGCCGCCCAAGCGGGCCTCTCCTATAGCCAGTTGCGCCAGTTCGTCAAGTCGTCTGTCGAGCAGAAGCTCAAGGACCGCGACGTGGCGGCTTACCTGAAGCGGCAGGCGGTTGGCTTTCAGATTTCGGACCGCTTGATCGAAGAGTTCGTCGGCTGGGGCATCGGCCCGCGGACGCTGAAGGCGCTCGAAGGCCTGCAGTCTTTTGCCGCGGGCCTGCCGGCGCCAGCCCCCGTGGCACCCGCCGCCGCGCCCGGGCCGCAGCAGCCCCCGCCACCGCCCCCGGAAGAGCAGCGGCGGATCGTCGAGGATGCCCGCCGCTGGGCGCAGTCCTACACCCGCGAGCTGCCGAACTATGTCTGCCTGCAGGTGACCCGGCGTTACTTCGACCCGACCGGCATGGAGATGGACTGGCTCCAGCACGACGAGATCAAGACGCGCGTCAGCTATGTCGACGGCACGGAGGACTACGAGAACCTGACCGTCAACGACAGGGTCACGGCCAAGCGCTTCTCGGAACTGGGCGGAACGACCAGCACGGGCGAGTTCGGAACGATTCTCAGCAGCCTATTCGCCGCGGAGACCGATGCCCGCTTCCACTGGGCACGGCACTCGCTGTTGCGGGGGCGCCCGGTCTACGTCTTCCGCCTGGAAGTCCCCAGGCACCGTTCCAAATGGTCCCTTACGACCGGGGGGGACGGCGAGGAGCGGATGCGCACGATCCGCTCGGGGTATAGCGGGCTGGTCTACATCGGGAAGGCGTCGGGCCGGGTGCTGCGCATCGTGATGGAGGCTGAGGGGATTCCGCCCGATTTCCCGATGCAGGAGGCCCGCTCCCGGCTGGATTTCGATTTCATCGATCTCAGCGGTCAATCCTTCCTGCTGCCGTTGAAGGCCCAAGCGTTCGTTCGCAGCGGGCGGCTGTTGACGCGGAACGAAATGGAGTTCCGCCTGTACCGGAAGTTCACGGCGGAAGCCACGATCACCTTCGAGGAGGTTGATGCGCTCGAGCCGCTGCCGCAAGACGAGCCCAGCCCGTAGGCGGCATCCCGCTGCTGCCGGTTGAGGCGCCCGCGCCGCCAAGGCTATACTCGCCGCTAGTGATGCGCTCGTTGCTGGCAGCCGTGCTGGCCCTGTTCGCTGCGGTCGCGACGCGAGCCGCAGGGACGCCGCCCAACATCGTGCTGGTGGTGGCGGATGACGTGGGCTATGAATGCTTCGGCGCGTACGGCAGCCGCCAGTACTCGACGCCGCGTATCAACAGTCTCGCCGACGGCGGGGTGCGCTTCACGAACTGCTTTTCGACGCCGCTATGCACACCGAGCCGGGTGGCCTTGATGACCGGCATGAGCAATGTCCGCAACTATGCCGACTTCGGCGCCCTGCCGCCCGACCAGTACACGTTCGCCGATCTTTTCCGCGAGGCCGGCTATGCCACGGCCGTCGCGGGCAAGTGGCAGTTGCAAGGCAGCGAGAATGCCGAGGGCGTGCCGCCCGGCGACGGCTTTGACACCTATTGCCTGTGGAACACGGCCCGCACGGGCCGCCGCCGTTTCTGGAATCCCTCAATCGAATGCGACGGCGAACTGCTCGACCTCAGCGAAGATGACTACGGGCCTGACATCTTTACCGAATTCCTACTGGATTTCATCGAGTCGAACCGGGGTCGACCGTTTTTCGCCTACTTTCCCATGGCGCTTGTGCATTCGCCGTTCCTGCCCACGCCGCATTCCGCCGACCGCTCCTCGGAAGACGAGCAGCGCAACTTCGAGGACATGGTGGCCTATACGGACTTCATCGTGGGCCGCCTGCAGGACCATTTGCGCGACCTCGGCCTGCTGCGGAACACAGTGCTCGTGTTCACTGCGGACAACGGCACGCACCACAGGCTGGCGTCGCGGCTCGGCGCAAAGAGCATTGCGGGCGACAAGGGCGCGCCCACCGATGCCGGCACGCACGTTCCGTTGGTGTTCAGCGCACCCGGGTTGATCCAGGGCGGGCGCGTGCTGGACGACCTCATCGATTTCGCAGACTTCCTGCCGACGCTGGCGGAGGCAGCGGGCCTGGCGCTTCCCGCCGGGGTCGCAGCGGATGGCGTGACGTTCTGGCCGCGCTTGCTGGGGCTTCCCGGCCAGCCGCGGGAGTGTCTCTACACGTACTACTTCCCCCGGCCGTTCGCGCGGGGGTTCGAATCGCCATACACGCATCCCGAAGTCGCCTACGTCCGGGACAAGCGGTACAAGCTCTACCGCGGCGGGCAGCTGTTCGACCTGAGCGCGGATCCCGGCGAGACCGCTCCGCTGGCCGCTACAGCGCCCGAGGTGCGATCCGTGCTGGAGAAGCTGCAGGCGGCCTTGGATTCCATGCCGGCCACAGGCGGGCGGATACCGCCGGGCCGCGGGGCAGCATCGCGGTCCGCGCCCCGCCCTCGCTGGCATTAGCTTCCGCCGCGCCTGCGGGAACGGTGCCAGGTTCGGCCCTGATCCCGGGGAAGGCACGCAGCTGAATCCGGCATCTACAACAAGGCAGGGCGCTTGCGCGGCGTGGTCCGGCGGGTTTGACGTTCTTGCTTAACTGTTTTTGTATTTCAGTGATATACGAAGTCACCAAGAAAGATTGCGGGCTCGTGGTCGACGCCTTTCTCGCCGCCGTGAAGGGCACGCTGGCGCGCGGTGACCACATCGAGATCCGGGGCTTCGGCACATTCAAGGTGCGGTGCCGCAAGGCCCGCACGGCGCGCAATCCCAGAACAGGCGAGCCGGTCGAGCTTCCACCGCGTGTTGCGCCGGTCTTCAAGCCGTCGAGGCACCTGAGCAGCCGGGTGGATCGGGGCTCGGGCGGGCTGCAACCTGCCCGCGAAGCTGCCATCATGGCGAACGGAACCGCCGGGAGGTTATGCTGGTGGGCCGCGTCGAGGCCGACCACGGAGAACGTCGATTCCCTGAGCGCGGCGGGGACCGCCAACCTCTTGGGGAAGCTACGACGGCGAGCGCGTGCAGAGGATGGACATGGAGAATGCCATGCGGCAAAGACCGCACATCATGGAGCTGATCGCAAGCGCACCTTGGCGCGAAGCCGTGACCTACCGGGAGACGTGGCCCCACGAGTACGTAGTCGTCAGGAAGGACGGACAGCAGGATCTGCTGGCTGCGTTCTGCGAGCGCATCGAGCGGGGCGAGGGCGTCGAGTGCCGGTTCTTCCACCAGACACGCCCGTACCTGTTCCTCGGCGACTACAAGTACTGGATCATGGTGGAGTGCTGCGAAGTCGATCTCGACGCCGAAGAAGACGAGGTTCTCAACCGTGCGCGCCTGTACCGCGACCGGCGGGATTTCGTCATCCAACCGGGCGATACCGGCAGGCGCGAGGACTATCCGGCAAACCCGGCGCATTGAACGCGCGAGACGGTCTCGGGAAAGGACTGACCAATGAGTGATTCCGAGAACCCGCGCACGCTGCTGGCTCATTTGATTTGGCGGTTCGATTTGGCCACAGAAGGGGTCGCCATGGAGGCGCTGACGTACATCCTCAACCGCTATCCTGCTTCAAGAGCGGGCTTCGCCGCACTCGTGGAGAGGCTCATACCCGACATGAGGTTGTCCGCCCAACCGTTCGAGACCGAGGCGATCGGGCCTGATGGCACAAGACCTGACGTGTTGCAGAGGGGAGACGACGGAAGCGAACGGCTCTTCATCGAAGCGAAGTTCTACGCGCCACTAACTCGGAATCAGCCAGTTCGCTACCTTGAGCGGCTGACCAACAAGGGACTCTCGGTGCTCATGTTCCTGGCCCCGGCTGAACGGGTGGACGAGCTTTGGCCGGAATTGCTGGGCAGGCTCGCAGATCGTGACAAGCCGGATTCCGATGAGGAGTCCCGCTGCGTCGCCTTGGTAGGGACAGCGAAACATCTTCTCATAACGGACTGGACGAAGCTGCTGGATAACATGGAGGAACAGCTGAAGGACTCCAAACCCGGCCTTGCCGAACTCAGCCAACTCCGTGGGCTGGTGGAGTTCGCCAAGCCATGGCGCGGGAAGGCTTCGCTCCCTGGAGAGGAACTGGTCAACCGGGTGATCGAGATCGGCAAAACCTCAAGGTGGCTCGACACCAGCGGGCTAAGAGCCGTACGAGGTTCAACCGGCTATGGGCGATACGCGAATCTCGGTCACCGCCGCGCGTTTTGCGTGTGGCTAGGGGTCAACTTGGATTTGTTCGAGGAATACAGGTCCACGCGGCTGTGGGTGCAATGCGACAACTGGAGCCACGCCGACTGGAACGAACGGGTTAGGCCGGCACCCAAGGACCGGATGAGCCTGAACATTCACGAGGAAGGCGGAGTGCTTTGGGTGTCCAAGGGGGCGGAGCTTCCCCTTGCCAGCCGCGATGTTCAACATCGCGTGTGCTTGCTTGCGACCACGAAAGGTCGTCAGCCAGCCCCCGGCGGACGTCCACGAGAGGCCGTGCCAGCCGCCGTCCGAGGCAGCGACCGAGGGCCAGGCCCTCGACACTTAGAGCGCAGACGCCACGCTAGCTGGCGATCCGCGAACGACGCACTGGCGGCTGGTGCTAACTCGCCTCCGCCACCAGGTTCAATCGCATGCCACCTTCGTTAACACCTGCGAGTGTCCTGTCAGAGGTCAGGGGAACATACGACCGGACGGTGATGAACAATGTCCACCGATCCGAGTACGTTGAAGCCATCGTGGCGCTCGCGCTCAAGAACTGCGGCTGGAGACGCATGGCTCCGTGGGATTCTTGGGATTGCGAGCACGTCGGCGGCGTCAGGCTGGAGGTCAAGCAATCCGCGTTTGCGCAGGGTTGGGGGGAAAGAGCAGTCCCCCCCCCCCCGCTTCGATATCGCCCCCAGAACGGGGTATTGGGATTATAGGGAACAAGCTTGGGTGGACCAGGCCGGACGTAATGCCGACATCTACCTGTTTGCTTGGCACGGAAAGCCACAGGACTTGGCAGACCAACGGGATCCCGCCTCTTGGGAGTTTCATGTGGTCTTGGAGCGCGATTTACCGACGCAGAAGACCATCGGACTAGCTGCGATTCGGAAGTTGGCGGAACCAATTGGTGTCGACGATCTCGCGGTTGCGTTGGAGCGTGCCCGAACGGCAATGCCCACTTCGAATCGGTCTTCAACCTAGCGAACGCCGAGGGCGAGGCCGACCCGCCCACTCCTTGGCGACGGCGGCACGCTCTGGCGCGCGGTCGTTTCCCCCTACCTCTACCCCTCAGCGACCGGAGGTAATGCGTCAGAGGCGCTTCTGCGGCCCGTACAATACCCGAACTGCCACCTTGATCGTCCGGAAACGGGCTCTGATCCCTTCGCGGACGGCAGACAGGACCGAGAGGCCGGGTCAGGCTCCGTTGCCCGCTCCCCGGCCCGCCAGATACTCGGCCCACTGCTCCATCAGGATGCGGCGGTGCTCGAACAGGTCAGAGCGGGCGTAGGCGGCTTCCACCTTGTTGCGAACCGCGTGCGCCAAGGCTGCCTCCATGACCGCCCGTGGCGCGTCCGTCCGCTCCGCCGCCCAGTCCCGGAAGCTCGAACGGAACCCGTGCGGCACGGCCCCGATCCCGAGCGCTTTGAGCAGGCCGGCAAACTCGAAGCTCGGCAGCACCAGTCCCCGCGCGGACGGGAACACCAGCTCCGAACGGGGCGCGTGCGCCTTCGCCCCGGCCAGAATCTCCCGCGTCCGCACCGACAGCGGCACCCGGTGCTCGTGGCGGCTTTTCATCCTCGGCGCCGGGATCGTTCAAACCCCGCCCTCCAAGTCGATCTCCGCCCATCGAGCCCCGCGCACTTCGCCGGACCGGCTGGCCGTCAGCACCAGAAACTCGAATTCCAGCTTCACCGTCACCCTTGCCTCGGATCGCTGGATCACGTCAATCGCTCCAGCCACCTCCCCGTAGAACAGCGCCTTGTAGCGCTTCTGGACGCGGGGCGGCCTCGGCAAGGCCGCCCCGATGGCGTCGCCCGCAGGGTTGTCCACCCGGTATCCCTGGGTGATAGCCCACCGCATCACCGTCCCGATTCGCTGACGGATCCGCTTGGCCGTCTGGTGGTAACTGCCCAGCTGGGCAGTTACCATACAGCAACCAAAATCCAAAAGCTGCCTGCGCATGGGCGGGCTATGGGACACGCTGGCTTGCGGATCGTGGCCCGTGAATGCGGCTCCAAGCCGCCCTCTTTGATCGGGCTGCCGCTGGAGGCCGCCTGCGACCGGTTCGACTTGCGACGCGAATGGCGGAACCTGGCTTCCGCGGCTGCCCGCCCGGCGCGGGGGTAGCATGGCTTCTTGGCCATCCGATCCTACGGAGCCCGCCGTACCAAGCGCTTTGCCCGTGGCGACCGGCAGGCATTGCCGCCTAATCTTGCCGCCCGGGCCGAGCTCTTGCTGAACGCCCTAGACCGGGCGGACACGCTCGCCGACCTGAACTTGCCAGGATCTCGCCTATACGCCCTGAAGGGTGACCGCAAGGGTTTTTGCCCTGGCATTGTCCGGGGGCTGGCGCCTCGTCTTCCGCTTTGAGGACGGCGACGTCTATGATGTGGAAGTAACGGACTACCACCGGAAGCTAGCCATGGACGCCATTGGCGGCTCGATTCCCGCCGAGCAGATCCAGAGAGTCGTGGAGCGCTTGCGCCGCGACCCCCCGCACCCTGGAGCTCTCATCCGCGAATTCTGCCTGGGGGATTCTACGGCCAGCGCCGAGGCGGCGCGGCAACTCGGCCTAGATCGGGCGGAACTCGAGCGGATTCTCGCCGGCGAGCACGGAATATCGCCGGACTTGGCCATAAGGATGGAAGCTCTCGGCTGGGGGACAGCGGACCTGTGGGTGAAATTGCAGTCCGGCTACGACCTTGCCCTGGCCCGCCGCCGTGCGCAGCGTGCTGCCTGAGGCGGGAACAGGCCCTGGAGATGGGCTAAGCGGGTCCCTGCGGCCGCGTCAGCGGCTCTAGCCCAAATCGTCGTCCCGCGCTCTCGCCGGCCGTTGCGGCCTCATCTCCAGTGTGCGCTGAGCGCGTCCGCGGTCTTTCTGTGGTTCCCGGCGAGCTGCCTGTAGTCCGCGGCCACGGCGGAGAGGTCGATCAGATCCGGCGCAGTATCTCCGAAATTGTGCTGGAGTTGTCTTACAACACGCCCGACGAACCGGCATCGGACAAGCCTTGATCATGTCAGCTTGCCTTTCGCCTGAGACACGGGACGAATCATGTCCTGATCTATCTCGTTACTTCCGAGATTTTTGCGTCAAACAGCCGCTGGCGCTCGTCCAGAAAGTCCGAGAATCGGCCTTCGCGGAGCGAAGAGTCGGATCTGCTGGGAAGAAGATGTGACCTCAGGACGCCGTCCATGTGCCCGATACCGGGAGTCTTCTCAATCTCATCCAGATAGACTGCGGGTGCCTTCTTGCCGATCCGAATGTTCGTCTCTTTGTCGATCAGCGTCCGGTTCAACACGCAGTCTCGAAGTGTCGCGAGCACGTTCTGGCCCAGAAAGCCCTTGGGAAAGACGTGGTGGTCGTCAATCTTTTTCTCGTGAATCATGCTGGCAGTGATAAGCTTTCCGGAGTGGAAGTCGCGTGCCCCGTTGCGTAGAATCAGCGCGATGCACCCACGATAGATGGCTCTCTGCCGGACGGTTGTCTCGCGTAGTGCATCCGGTTCGAACGAGAAGTTGCGCACGGATTCGGGCTCGTTGTCGCCAGCGAACCATGAGGTTAGCTCGGCAACATCCTTGACGGCCTGCGAGTTCGGCGCGTTTTCATAGGCTTGGCCGAACACCGAGCACCAGAACCAGCGCTTCATTTTGTTGTGGATGGCCCCGACTTGCGGTCCCGTGGCACCCTCGTGTCTGGCAAGCAGAACGCTGGCCGGGATCAGCATGGGGTTGTATGGCAACCAGCCGGGAAGAACGACACCGCAGTCGTCTTGGAGTATCCGCAGCATGTCGGCCACGCCGCGGACCACGGGTGCCCAGCCTTTCTGAATCTGCTCGACCTCCATCTTGAGCACATCGCTTCGCTTGCACGACGGCGCGGCCCTTGCGGTGAAGATGGCGATCGCTTGGAGGATGTAGTACGGATCGACATCAAACTCACTGATAATCGGGTGCTCAGTTCGCGCTTCGTCCCAAAGATCGCGAAGCCGCACGTTCTCGGGCCAGAAGCGCGCGGCAAGCAGATCAAACACAGAGAGCTTCACTCCGGTGCGGTTCAACGTCTCGAAAATGGTGCAGACGGCCTCGACCCCTGTCTTCTCGTCCAAGGTCACGACCGGGAACTCGTAATCTTCGATGTTCTTGATCCACTCCTTCCGAAGCCTGCGCAGCCCTTGCTTGAGATCCTTGCTCGTTTCCTTATCTCCGTCGTGCCAATCGACTACCTGATCGAGCCAGCCTTCAAAGCCGTCGGCATTCCCAAACACGGTCGCCAGCGGAAATACCAGATCCTTTGCCTGCCGTTCGATTTTGCCGAAACGGCGTTCGGCTCTGAGCTTGCGCAGATAGAAGACGCAGTCATCGAGGTCGCCGCCTTCGAGCAGTTTGCGGAGGTCGATGAAGTAGCGGTGGTTGCCTGTCCCATAGAGCGCCTGGTAGAGCGACGTCAGGCGTTGCTGGCCGTCGAGCACGAGATATGACGGCGAGTTGTTAGCGTCGAGGGTCGGCGCACCGGCAACCTCGCGCGGCACAAAGAAGAAGCCGTTCTTGTTCTTGATGCGCAGCAGACTCCCAGCCGGGTAGTTCTGGAGGATACTCTCGATGAGTTCCTCGGTCGCACGAGGGTCCCAGACAAAATCGCGTTGGAAGTCGGGCAGCGCCACTTCCCGGTTGTGGATACTCTCGAGAAGGTATGCGAGTTTCTCGGCGGTCGGGTAGAACATGCGTGCCAAAGCTCCCTCCCATAGTGCCGCCAGCAGCACCAATGATCCCGTTCGTCGCTGCTACCATTCGGAACGGCAGCATTCCGACAACACAACATAGCGAATTCGCGACAGCCCCAGCAACTGTATCGCATTGAGTATGCCAAGCCCAAGAGGTAATGCATGGGGGCCTCTGCTTCAGCGATCAACTTGTCCCGTTTCGGTCCTTGAAAGAGGCCGAGTACGCGTGGCAGACGACATCAACACCGGCCAGCGCAGAGAGGACTGGCAGTTGCAGGTCGCCGACGCTCGCTCCAAGCTCAAGTCTGTCTATCCCAAAGTCATTGTCTGACAGGCGGCTAAACTAGTTCAGCCCGGAAATCGGACACGGCCCGCGTCTTGGGATCGAATGCCACCCCGATCAAGTAGATCGGCTCGCCGAGGTGGCGGTACTTGTCGGCATAGCCGCGCACTTTCAGCTGCTCCAACGCGGCACCCGGCTTGCCTGCCACCTTGAACTCGAACAAGTACACCCGCCCGCCCGCCCGCACCGCCATGTCCAGCCGCCCGCCGCTCGAACTGTCCTCGACCGTGACCGCTAGCCCCAAGCCTGCGAAGTACGCATGCACCACGCTCGAGTAGTAGCCTTCGTACTCGGCGATCCGATTGCGGCGGTGCCAGTCGCTGGGAATGCTCGCGAATAAGGCGCGCAAGCATGCTGCCAGGCCGTCTAGGTCGCCTTCCCGCAACAGTTCGCCCAGCGCCTCGTGATGGGCTTCGCGCTGGCGGTCATAGCCGGTCAAGTAATCCCTCAGGCTCAAGTTCAGTCCTTGGCGCACTTCGAGATTGGGGTAGACCAAGCGATAGTGTTGCTCGTTGTTGTGCCACTCCTGCCCGCCGATGGTGAGGTAGCCGGTCTGGAACAACAGCGCCGCCGGTTCGATGTGCCCGACGTCGAACACGCTGAGCAGCCGCTCGCTCGCCAGCATGCCCTGCAGATCAGCACTGGAAACTGCGTTCTCAGCTAGCACTTTCGCCAGAAAGCTTGGCGTGCCGGTCTCAAACCACCAAGCCTTGAACCTATGTCGTTTGAAGAATTTCAGCAGATCGTACGGATTGTAGACACTCTCCGCGCCTGCCGCCCAACGATAGCCGTTGTACCACTCTCGGATGCGCTCGCGGTCCAAGCCCGGAAGCTCGGGCGCGAACACCGTTCCGACATCGCGCTCGGTGTATCCGCAAATGGCAGCGTACTGCTCTTCGAGCGTGATGTCTTCAAGGTTGTTCAAGCCGGAAAACAGGCTGACCTTGGAGAACTTGCTCACGCCGGTGAGGAAGCAAAAGCGGACATGGGCATCGCAGGACTTGATCGTGCTGTACAACGCGCTTAGGTAATCGCGGTTCGCACGGGCAAGCTGCGGGTCGTCCAGAGTGTCTAGAATCGGCTTGTCGTACTCGTCTACCAAGACGCAGACGCGCTGACCGGTCTGGGCATGGAGTGCGCTGAGAAGATTGCGCAAGCGCTCCGGAGCTGTGTCAGCGTAGCGCTGAATCCCCGCCGCGCGCTCCATTGCGCCGAGCTGGTCTTCAGCGCTGATGCGCACGCCGGCGGGATGCGAGAAGACACCTCCGGCGAAATCGAGACGCACGACCGGATGGCGCACGGACCAGTCCCACCGGTCGTGGGCGGCGAGCCCCGCGAACAAGCTCTGGTTGCCCTCGAAGAGCTCTTTCAGTGTGTCCAAGAACAGGCTCTTGCCGAAGCGGCGCGGGCGGGACAGGAAGAAATGCGTGCCGTCCTGCACCAAACGCAGCGCGTAGCCCGTCTTGTCCACGTAGTAGCAGTCGCTTTCGCGCAGCGTGCGAAAGGTCTGCGTGCTGATCGGAAGCCGACGCCTATGCATCACTCAGGTTATACAACACCGTGGCGCACACTCGA
The DNA here is from genome assembly GCA_965219605.1 of Bryobacterales bacterium. Lineage (GTDB taxonomy): Bacteria > Acidobacteriota > Terriglobia > Bryobacterales > UBA6623 > VXMF01. The sequence goes on from CBDCOC010000001.1 coordinate 76,920, forward strand.
TCCGCTTGCAACGGCGATGAGCTATGATAGTACAGCTTGGAGCGTAACTCGAATGAATTCTATACCATACATAGTATGGTGCGATGTATTCGGCTAGCTTGGCTGTATGACGCTGCTAGCGGTGCTAGCGCTCGCCATCCTTGTCTTGCAGTCCGCTGCAAGGCACGCGTAAGCGATGGCAGCGGATTGCGCGGGCATAGCAGAGCGGCTGAATGACCGGCACCCGCGGTCGGCAGCTCAGAATATTGCCCGCTGGCGCGCGATCAAGCCCAGCTCCGCCGCCGATCCGACTCTGCTTCGTTTCCAGATCCATGAGTGGTTTGCAAGCGGCCGGATCGCATAGCAACTGGCCCGGCCTGCATGCTTCGGGCGCGGATCATGAGGCCGCTTCCCGGGGCCCGCGTCATGGAGCGCTGGTCGGAAGCGTCTGCCGCGGCTCCGTAACGGTCAGGATCTGGTTGGCCGCAAAGGTTCCGGCGCTCCTGCTAAGGCCGGAGGGCCACAAGACCTCGATCTCCACCGAGCTCAAGTCTCCTAGGCCGAAGCTCAGGCGAAGATCGCTTTGCGACAAGTATCCGCCACCGCTACGAACATCCAAGGTGCGTTGGAAGCCGTCTGCCCGGACTGTCACTCGCGCCCCGATAGCATCCCCGCCTGCCTCAGCGACCGCTCGCACTACCAGCCAGTTTGAAGACCGTTCGCTGCGGTCCTGCAGCAGGGAGGGGGACTGGCCGATATTGACAACCACGATCTCCATGTCCCCGTCGTTATCTAGGTCTCCGGTAGCTGCTCCCCGTGACGGGTGCGCCGCGCTGAAGGCGCTCCCCGCCTGAGTCGAGATCGGATGAAACTTGCCGTCGCCTCGATTCCAAAACAGAAGGCGCGGCTGGGCGAAAGTCTCACCGATTCCCGCCCCGTCCACGCTTGGCGCAACATGCCCGTTGGCGACGAAGATGTCTGGCCAGCCATCGAGGTCGAAGTCAAGGAATTCCGTTCCCCAGCCGACAAATGCCGTCGCCGTAGCGAGGCCTGCCATCACCGTCGCATCACGGAACTGGGCGCCGGACATATTTCGATAGAGCGTATTGGTATCGGCAGCGAAGTTGGTGACGAATAGATCGCTTCGTCCATCGCCGTCATAGTCCCCGGCTGCCACGCCCATGCCGGCCTGCTCGTGGCCGTCCTCGTTGTAGGCGGCTCCCGAAACGAGGCCGGCCTCCTCGAACGTCCCATCGCCTAGGTTGCGGAAGAACAGGTTTGCGGTAGAGTCGCAGGCGACGAACACGTCTGGCCAGCCATCGCCGTCGAAGTCTGAACTGAGCACGCCCAGCCCGTGATAGCGCTTCGCTGTCGCCACGCCGGAGCTTGCCGAGACGTCTTCGAAGTGGCCCGACCCGTCATTGGAGAACAAAGACATGGACTCGGCGGCCAGCCCTCGCGGCCCGCACGGAATCGGCGCCCCCTTCCACTTACATTGCGGGGTTTCGCCCGGCAGAGGGGTGGTGGCTCGGTCGAACTCGACGTAGTGTGCGACGAATAGGTCTATATCCCCGTCGCGATCGAAGTCGAGAAAACTACAGCCGGTACTCCAGCGATCCGGCTCGCCGGCAAGGCCGCGCTGCTCGGCCTCATCGCTGAAACCGGTGCCGCCGAGGTTGCGCAGTAGGGAGTCCGCGCCCCAGTTGGTGACAAAAAGATCCACGTAGCCGTCTCGGTCGACATCTCCTGCGCAAACACCCTGCCCCCAACCCGCGCTCCGCAATCCCGCCTCGGAACTGACGTCATCGAAGCGTAAGCCGCCTCGGTTGCGGTACAGCCGGTGCGCTCTCTCTGCCACAGGACTGTCCGAGTTCGGCGAGCCGACAAAGAACACGTCTAGCAGGCCGTCATTGTTGTAGTCGATCAGAGCTACCCCGCCACCCGTGGTCTCGGTCAGGTAGGTCATCTCGTCCGATCCAGTTGGATCCCGGTCGAGAGCCAAACCCGCCCGCTCTGCTATGTCGACAAAGTCGGCCCGTGCCGAGGCCATGCTCTGGGCGGTGCCATGTCCGGTTGCTAAGGCTAGGGCAACCGCCACTGGAAGCAAGCACGCTCCGAATTGTGGTTTGGGCAAGTCCTTTCCAATCCGAAAATGAGCCTGAAGGATCCGAAAATGAGCCTGAAGGGAGCCGGGCAGAAGAAGTGAGAGTGAATGCATGATACACCCAGTGGGGGAGGTGGTACTCGGGGGCGCAGCCGCGCTGCCCGCTGCAGGCCTGCTCGAGACGGGGGGCTGGGGAGAGCGGGGAGCGTGCTGGTGGGCTAGCCCACCAGCACATTCTCATTATATTTTGTTTTAATCAGGCGGCCGCTGCCCCCGCCCGCCCAGGCGTGGCCCCCGCGCTCCGTCCGCGGGCCGCGAGGCCGTCCCGCTTTCCAATGCCAAATGAGCCTGTAGCCGCCCTTTTCCCGCAATGGCCCGCACTACTCCGCACGGATGGCCGCGAACAGCTCGTCGCGCGCCTCGTTCAACCGCCGCGCTGCTTCGTTATCGCTCATCCGGTAAGCCTCCGCATCCAACTGCACGAAGTCCAGCCCCGCGCGCAGGCAGGCCGCCGCCTCCGGCAGCGCTTTCAGCTGCTCATACGGCGTGCACAGGTCCTGCTGCCGGTAGCGCTTGCGCAGCTTGCCCTTGGCGTCCACCTCCTCACTGGGAAAGTAGCACGGACGATGGTAGTTCAGATACGGCGAGAGCACCTCGCGGTTGAACTGGTGCAACCGCTCGGCGTGCCGCCCCGCAATATGCCCGTAGCCGAGTTGCTTGCGCACGACCGTGCCGTTCTTCGACTCCACCAAGGCATTGTCGTTGCTGCGCCGCGGGCGCGACTTGGTGAACTGCTCGCTGCGCAGCTTCTCCAGCAGCCCCGCCACGCGGTGGTTGATGTACTCGGAGCCGTTGTCGGAATGCAAGCCGCAGATGCGGAACGGGAAGGCGCCCAGCAGGTCCTCCAGCACCGGCAGCAGGAAGTGCTCGGAGATGCGCTCCACGCTGCCCACGAACTGGAACTGCGTCACCTCGTCGACCAAGTTAATGTGATATACGCCCTTGACTTTGCCGCGGTCTCCCTGGTGCACCGAATCGACCCGCACGTAACCCGGGCGACCGTTGGGGCGCGGCCGCCGGCGTTCGGCAATCGTCACCGCCGCCGGGCGTGTGCCGGCCTTGCTGCCTAAGCGCCGCAGGTAGCGCGCGCTGCGCCGCAAGTTGTACAGGTGCCCGTTCGACAACTGCGCCAAGCGCTGGAAGCGCTCGTCGCCGAAGAGCTGCCAAGCGCGCTGGCAGAGGGCCAGCGTGGCCGGCCCCGACAGCGTGCCGTGCAATTCGTCCGTTTCGGCTAGCAGTTCGATGTCTTGCGGCTGGTACTTGTGCTGGAAGCGGCGCCCGGCTCCGCGCCGCCCGGCACGCAGCTGCCCGCTCGCCAGATAGCGCTTCACCAGCCGTGTCAGCTGCGCCCGCGACAGGCCCGTCGTGCGTTCCAGGTACCGTTTCACCAGCCCCCGATCCGGCTTGCTCAGCCGCCAGTACGAAAACCGCCGCAAGACCTGCCCGATGTGCTCGTAGGCCGCCGCGCGATCCGGCACCACGACGCTGCCTGCCGCGTTGCCCTCCAGGAAGCGCAGGATGTCCTCGCGCGTCTTGTGCGTGTCCAGATTGAGATGCAAAACCATCCTCCCATGGTTCTCACATCCCCGCGCGAGGCCCCTTCAGGCTCATTTCCCGTTGGAAACAATCCCGCTTGTCAGGCTCATTTGGCATTGGAAGAGGCTGGGCATTGACAACTTCTGCGATACCGTGTATGCTCTTGTGCGATCGACAGCCATGTGGCTTGGAAAGCCGAGGAGGCTATCATGCAAATCTTTCATCCATCTCGCAATTCCCGGGGGGGGGGGGGGAGTCTCTCCTGCTTGGCTTGTGCGCTGACCGTCTTCGCGGGCCTTGCCTTCGGCCAGGCCCAAAGTTCCGCCGTGAACGGAACAATAACTGACCAGCAGGGATCTGTCGTACCCGGGACGGAAGTCGTCCTGACCAGCGTCGAGACCGGCATCGAGCGGCGCGCGGAAACCAACGCAGTAGGGCGCTACGGCTTCGTCAGTGTTCTGCCGGGCTACTATACCATCGAGGCCACCGCGGAGGGCTTTCGTACATCGGCGGTCGCACCGTTCTCGCTGGTGGTAAACCAGACGGCGACATTCGATGTGGTCCTTGAGGTTGGAGCGGTCACCGAGTCTGTGACGGTCGAGGCGATCGGTGTCCAGGTGCAGGCATCATCGTCAGAGCTGGGCACGGCCATGACCGAACAGCAGGTCGTGGACCTTCCGCTCAATGGCCGCAACTTTACGCAGCTGCTGATGCTGACTCCCGGGGCCTCGCCGGTGAACGTGGCGCAGAGCAGTTCCGGCTTCGGCAGCACGTCGGTCGGCACGTTCAGCTTTCCGTCGATCAACGGACAGAACAACCGCAGCAACCTCTTTCTCACTGATGGCGTCAACAACCAAGGCACGATGACCAGCACCTACGCCGTGCCGCCGATCCTGGATGCCATCCAAGAGTTCAAGGTGCAGTCGCACAACGACCTCGCGGAGTTCGGCGGCGTTACCGGTGGCGTTGTGAACGTTGTCACCAAGTCGGGAAGTAATGAGTTTCACGGCAGTCTGTGGGAATTCATGCGCAACGACAACTTAGACGCCCGCAACACGTTCCTGCCGGAGAGGGCCTCTTTGGCCCAGAACATGTTCGGCGCCACTGTCGGCGGCCCGATTGTCCGGAATAGGACATTCTTCTACGGCGCTTTCCAAGGCTTTACCAACCGCGCACCTGCGAACCGCAACTATCGCGTGCCCACGGCTGCGAACAAGGCGGGCGACCTCAGCGATTCGGCACGGCAGATCTACGACCCGTACTCGACGAGGATCGGGCCCGACGGGAATGCCGTGCGGGATCCGTTCAGCGACAACATGATCCCGGCCAGCCGCCTGGACCAAGGCTTCCTCTACTACTTGGATCAGACGGTGCCGGGGCCGATTGACCTCGGCAGCGACTTGGGCAACCTAAACCAGCGAGACACCACCGGCACGGCGCTGGACCAGTACGAGTTTTCCGGTCGCGTCGATCATCGCTTCAGCGATGCTGACATGGCCTATGTGCGCTACAGCGCACAGGACAGCTCCCGGAGCGGCTCGGCCGGGCGCCAAGGCCTCACGAGTTTCGAAGACATCGACAACCTCAATGTCGCAGCGAACTGGGTGCATACCTTTGACCCGACGAGCATCATGACAGTCTCCTTTGCGCGAACCGACGTCATACGCGACACCGGCAATTCGTTCGACAATGTTCCTGCCGACTTCATTTCCACGGTCGGCTGGAATCCAGAGTTCGCAGGGGGCTTCCGTGGCGGAGCATCCTATACTCCCGCCGTCGGTGTTGCTGAGTATTTCGGCGGCGGCGAGCGAATCGGTTACACGCGCACGAGCGACACTTGGCAGTACAAGGGCGACTACACCAAGATTGCAGGCAGCCACACGCTCAAGTTCGGTGCCGAATACAACATCATCGGCCATTTTGGAAGAACGAACGACCATACGAACAACTTCTCGACCGTAGGCACGGCCAGCCCCGACAATCCGGGCGGTACCGGGCATCCACTGGCTTCGTTCCTGCTGAACGTGCCGAATGCGTGGTCCAGGCGCGACTTCCACAAGCGCGCTCGCGGCGGGGCCCTGCACTCTTTCTTCGCCCAAGACTCGTGGAAGGTCACGTCCAGGCTGACGATCAACTTTGGCGTGCGCGTCGACAACACTGTGCTGCCGCAATTCGGCAACCCTGAAGAGAACACGGTCGAGTTTGGCAACATCGACTACAACGAGGGCATCTACTGGATCACGGCTGCGCCGCCTACCTGCGAAGTCAAGCGCGTGGCACCGTGTCTGCCAGATCCAAGCGGTGCCTTGCCGGATCGAGTGCAGTTAGCGACCGGCGGCTACGTGCAGGATCCTTGGCCGATGAGCTGGCAGCCGCGCTTCGGCTTCGCCTATCGCTTGAACGAACGCACAGCGATTCGTGCGTCGTCAGGCGTGTATTTCGACAACTTCGCCGGGGTTACGCAAAACACCCAGAACCTGGGCCACACGTGGCCAGATGTGGGACGCAAGCTGCAGAACGGCACCAATCCGCCCGATACGGTACCCGATGTCTCGGCCAAGAACCCGGCACCCACCGGTATCCTGCCGACCGCAACGCCCTACAACCAAGGAGCTTGGTATTCCGATCCGCACATGGACAACGCCTATTCGATGCAGTGGAACTTCGGCATCCAGCGTCAACTCGACGACGCGACCATGGTGCAGGTGAACTATGTCGGTTCAGGCAATCGGCGCCAGCCGCTCGGCACTTACTACAACGTGGCGCTGACCCCGGGCAAGCGCTCAGAGGCGCGCCAGAGGGCGCCGTTCCCGCTCTTCCGGGCCAACAATTACCTCACGTCCTGGGGGCGAAGCAACTACCACGCGTTGCAGACCCAGTACAACCGGCGATTCTCGAGAGGGGTTTCGTTCATGGTCAACTACACTTGGTCCAAGTCGATCGACATCGGTTGCACTGGATGGTTCGTAGAGAACTGCTCGGTGCAGGACCCGTACAACTTCAACATGGACCGCAGCGTCTCCGGCATCGACCTCACGCATAACCTGAATTTCAACTGGGTCGTCGAAGTGCCGTTCCGCTCGTCCAGTGCCGCGCTCAATGCGATTCTCGGCGGCTGGAAGTTCAACGGTTTGGCGCTCTTCACGTCAGGCCAGCCCTACACTCCCAATGTCAATGGCGACATTGCCGGCACGGGCCTTCCGAACGGGCGCTACCGGCCAGACTACGTGGGAGATCCCAATCCCGCCAATCCCACGACGGCACAATGGCTGAACGAAAGTGCGTTTGCGGTGCCGCAGCCGGGCACGTTTGGCAATGCTGGCCGCAACAGCTTGCGGGCGGACGGGATCAACAATGTCGACTTTTCGTTCTTCAAGATCTTCTCGATCAAGGAAGACCTGAGGGTCGAGTACCGCGTCGAGCTCTTCAACAGCTTCAATTCGCCGCAGTACCGCGCGCCGGCGGCGAATATCAGCAGGGGGAACTTCGGCCGGGTGCTTGGCACCGCGAACAGGGCCCGCCAGATCCAGATGGGCCTTAAGGTGTATTTCTAGCTGCGGCAGACTGCGCCGGAACTCGATGAGCCCGCCGTCACTGGCTGGCGGGCTCATCCAATCGAAGCCGGTGGCATCATGCGGCGCTTGGCCGTAGGCTGCTCAATGGCGCCTGCGTAGGCCTGCAACTGCCATCCGCCAAAGGTCCATGCCGCGTGTCGCCGTGATAGCTTGGCTTCTGGCCGCGGCCCAGCTCGCGTTGTGCCCTGGCGGCCTTGTTGCCCAGGATCCCGAACAGGCGCTAGCGCGAGCGGCCCGCCAGCGTGCGGCTGGCAATCCAGCCGCCGCCTTGGCTGCTTTGGACGAGGCGCTGGCCGCCTACCCGGCGAATCCCCTCTTGCATTTCAACCGCGGCGTCGCCTTGGTGGACGAGAAGCGCCACAACGAGGCGATCGCGGCCCTGCGCAGAGGGCTTGCACTCGACGCGACCCATGCCGAAGCGCGCCTGACCTTAGCTAAGGTTCTCGTCACTTCCCACCAATATGAGCTGGCCTTGGCCGAGATCGACAAGTACGCGGACTTGGTTGGGGCGGTCGCCCAGAGCTTCGACGAGCTGTATGTGCGAGGGTTGGCACTGCGCCATTTGGACCGCGTGGATGAGTCCGAGGCAGCGTTGCGGGCGGCGCTGGCCGTCGATCCGGGCCACGCTGACGCGCTATTCAACCTTGGCGCCGTGCTTGTCAGGCGAGGGGTTCCAGGCGAGGCCGTAGCGTACCTAAGCAAGGCTGCTGGCCTGGCCACCTCCCGGGCGGATGTTCGCTACCAGCTCTCGCAGGCTCTGAGGAGAGCCGGTGACAGCGCGGGAGCGCAGAGGGAATTGGAGGAGTTCCAGCGTTTGAAAGCGGGCCAGCAGCAGGCTGCTCAGGTCTCGAACCTGATGCAGCGCGCCCGGCGGAGCATGTCACTGGGCAGAACAGACGAGGCCAGGGAGTTCTATCAGCGGGTAATCCGCCAAGACGCCGACAACATCGCGGCGCATCTGAGCCTTGGCCTTGCCTACGAGCGACTGGGACAGGGGCCACTGGCAGAAGCGATGTTTCGCAAGGTGTTGGATTTGCAGCCGGACCACGCGGACGCGCGCCTGAACCTAGGCCTGAAGCTGGCCGCAAGCGGCAGGTTCGAAGAAGCGCTTGCAAGCATCACGGAGGCGCTCAGGCTTGCTCCCGACAGTCTCAGGGCGCGCCAAGGCTTGGCCATGGTCCTGACTCGTCTGGACCGCCCGTTGGATGCCGTGCCGCACTTTGAAGTCGTTGCGCGGCTTGATCCTGACTCTTCCGAAGCGCGTCTGAACCTAGGTATTGCGCTGGCCGAGGCGGGGCGTCTAGAGGATGCCCTGGGAGCATTCCGCGAGGCCGTGCGGCTCGCCCCGGAGATCTCCCGCCCTCACTATAACGTCGGTCGCGTCCTGCACGACATGGGACGCGGTGAGGAGGCCCGCGAAGCGCTCCAGCAAGCGCTGCGGGTGGACCGTGCTTTCGCGCCCGCTCTGCACCTCTTGGGCCAGATCGAGAGGGCGGCGGGCCGTGACGAGCGAGCGGTCGAATTGCTGCGGTCAGCGGCCGAGGAGGACTCCGAGAATTCGTTGGTGCATTATGACCTAGGATTGGCGCTGGCGCAGTCTGGGAGACAGGGCCTGGCCGTGCCGCACTTTGAACGGGCGTTGGAGCTTGATCCGCGCCACAAGGAGTCGCTGTACAACTTGGCCCAAGCCGTGCAAGCGGTTGATCCGGAGCAGGCGCGGGAGTATCGGGAGCGCTTCGCGGCTCTGAAGGCGGAAGAGCAGGATACCGATCGGGCCGGAACGCTTTGGAATCTCGCGTTGGCCGAGGCGCAGAAGGAGCGCTGGGCGGAAGCCTTCGACTTCTTCCAGCAAGCGCTAGCGGCATGCGGGCAGTGTCCTGCCCGGGGACAGATCCACAAGAACTTCGGACTCACCTACGGGCATGCGAGAGAATTTGAAGAGGCCGAGCGCGAGCTGCTGCAGGCACTCAAGTTCTTGCCCGACGATCCCGAGGCCCAGCAAGCCCTGCGAATTGTGAGGCAGTCGCGCTGACCGCAGTGAACTCCGGGCCGATTGGCGGCAGGCCGGGTCCGAGCGGTTTTCCCTCAAGCGAGCGAACGCCGAGTTTCGTCGCTCTCTTGGTTGCCGTAGCGGATGGCCTTGGCCCGAAGGGTCACGGGTTCGCGGAATTCGAGCGGCTTCGAATCGAGCGCCCCGTGGCCCCGTCTCGGTCGTGTAACCACTTGCGTCTCTCTGCCCGGCAACTGCGCTGCACATGTCATGCTGAACTTGAAACCCTCTGTCTAACTAATACGATATGAATTATTTGTCTCTGTGCGTGTCTCCCTCCAAGATGCACCCTTCGCACTATGGCGGACTCTCGTTCGTCGCCACGCCGAGGCGGCGATTTTGCTGCCACCCAGGCTGTGCACAAAAAACGATTCGTCTGCGAACAGCAACGCGGCCAAGGCTTGGCACAGGTGCCATTCCACGTAGTAGTCCAGCACGCACGTGGCGGGATCGCGAGTAGCTGGATCGGCTACTGGTGCAGTTATACATCGAGATGCAGGCAGAGTGGGCGGAACAACTCGTGTTGGATGTGGACGCCAGCGACGACTGTTGCGCAGCGAGTAAGCAGGGCACGATTTTATGCACGGCAAGATGTGGAACTGAGCGGAACAGTCACGACGAAGATTCGCGGCAAGCTTACCGTCCATTTCGCCTGTTTCTGGGGTGGTCGGTGAGATTTCTAAGCTAAGGGATCTCGCCTCAATAACTTCGTCGTTTACTCGTGAGGGATCAGAGTGTAGTTCCATTCGCCGTGGAAATCGGCCCGTTCGATGCAGAGCTGCTGCATCTGTTGGTCTGTGACCTTTTTCCCCGATTCGTAGCAGTTCTCGTCCAACTCGGATTGGATACTCAATCCCTGCTTGGTGCTGACCGCCCCGATCAGGTTCACCACCACTTCCCGACTCACCAGCGGGCGCCCCCGCCAGTTCTGGGTGGTATGACTGAACATGCGCTGTTCGATCTTGTTCCACTTGCTCGTGCCAGGCGGGAAATGGCAGACCGCAACCTGTAGCCCCAAGTCATCCGCCAGGCCCTGCAATTCCAGCTTCCACAGCCGTCCCCGGCTGCTGTTGGATCCTCCGCCATCACACGTGATCAGCAGCCGCTGCGCCTGCGGATAGGCTGGCCGCCCCATCTTCCGCCACCAGCGCCGCAGGCTCTCCACCGCAAATTCCGAGGTGTCATGATCACTGCCCACACTGACCCAGCCCGTATTCGCCGTCACGTCATACACGCCGTAAGGAATCGCCTTCCCTTGCTCCGCATCCGGGAAGTCATGCCCCTGCACTTGCTCTGGCTGTCCGTGCGGTCGCCATTCCCGACCGCCGTTCCAGGACTGCCCCAGATTCTCCTTTTGCTTGGTGTCTACCGACACCACCGGCTGCCCGGCTGCTTGAAACTCGCGCACCTGCTCGGCGATATAGCGGAATTGCCCGTCGCGGTCGGGATGCTGCCGTCCTTCCAGTGTCTTGCGGTTTGCCCGCAGGCTGTAGCCCAGCGCATGCAGCAGCCGGTTCACGCTGCGCTCGCTGACCGCGTGTCCCTCGGCTTGCAAGGCCTCCGCTAGGTGCGCCGCGCTCAGGCACGTCCAGCGTAGCGCCTGCACCGGATCGCCCCGCGTGACCGGGTCCAGCTTGCGTTCCAAGGCCGCCCGCAACTGCGGGTTCTGCTCGCTCAGCGCCTTGCGTCCGCCCCCGCTGCGCCGCTGGCGCGCAGTGCGGGCGGGCGGCCCGCCAGCGATTTCGCGCAACCCCGCCCGCACCGTGTCGCGCGACAGGCCGGTCGCGGCCGCCACCCGCGCAATGCCGCCGCGACCGATGGCTTGCGCCTCCGCGCCGGCCCACAGCCGCCGCGTCCGCTCGTCCAGCACCGAGCGCAGCGCTGCGAAACGAACCTGAATGCCCTCCGCCTGCGCACTCACGCCCTACAGCATAGCATTTCACACGCATAAAATGACGACTTTATTGGGGCGAGAGTCCTAAGCGCCGGCCAGCCGAGGTGTGCCCGCAGCAGCCGCAGGGCTCTGTTGCTAGGCGCGCTATTGCCGCACTGGGCTGCGCCAGCAGGCAAATCGCCCGCTCCAGGGCTGGGAACGGGCCGCCGGTGCGTCTGGCGGCGGAATTACAGGCTGCCGGCCGCACTGCGCCGCTGGTGGGCCGCACTGCTGGCACGCCATAGCCCGTGGTCTGCGCCAAAACTGCTCTTTACAGCTACTGCAACCGGACTGGCTGCCCAGATTCGGCCGCTAAATCAGCCTGCTCCTGCTGCTCCGCCGCTTAACCGGGGATTTAGGATTTTCGGGATATGCTAAGCTACCAGTAACGAGGTGAGACAATGTTTGAGAACACATGCCAATTGCTAGCCTCGACGGTACGCCCTACGGTACTGGTGTGAAACACCCTAGCCCGCCCCTGCCCCCACAGCGTCCCGGGAAGCAGTTTGTGCAGTGTCGGGAAGCAGCTGGTAGCCGAGATCCTTAGCTGTCGTTTTGAGGTAGGCCAAGGTCCGTTGGCGATGGCGCTGCTCGTAGGCCGCCTCGCCCTCGTCAACGTAGTCCTGGCCGAAGCGCAGCATGCGGTATACCAACACCGCCAGCTTGCGGGCGGTGGCGAACACCGCCGTCTTCATCCCCTTGTGCCGCGCCTTGCGGCGCAGCGCCGCCCCCAGCGCCGACTTGGACCGGATCAGCGCCGTCGCCGCCATGCGCAGCGCGTTCGACGTGCGCGTCGCTCCCAGCCCGCGCTGCCGCTTGCCCGCCAACTGCTGCCCGCCCGATACCGCGTGCCGCGGCGCCAGGCCCAGCCAGCTCGTGAAATGCCGCTCGCTCGGAAACGACCCCAGATCCGTCCCCACCTCGGTCAGGATCGTGCGCGCCGCCCCCGCGCTAATCCCGTCGATGCGCGTCAGATCCACGCTCGCGTAGCGGTACAGCGCCGTCCGCAGCGGCTGCTCACCCCGCCTTCGGATGGCTTTCTCCTTGGCCGCGTTCGGGTGCCGCGGACACTCCTCCGCGCTGCATTCCTCGCCCGCCTGCTGCTGCAGATCCTCTTGCAGCTTCTGCTCGTAACCGTCCATCTCGGCCTGCACCGCGTCGTACAGCCGCAGCGCACTGCGCAGGTTGAACAGGTGCTCCTCCCGCCAGTTGCCGCTCAGGTACTCCACGAACTGCTCCTCCGTGTGCTTGCAGCGCCCCGAGCGCAACTGCGCCAACTGCTCCGCATCGCGCTGCCCCGCCACGATCGCACGCACGATCGCCATGCCTGTCTGCCCCGTCAGATCCGTCACCGCCCGATGCACCTGCACGTTCATCTGATCCAGCGCCCGCTGCATCCATTGCACGCAGCGCGTGCGCTCCGCCACCAAGCTCTGCCACTGCCGGTGCAGCGCCCGCAGCTGCGTCACCGTCTCGGGCGGCCGGAACGAGCCCCGCAGCAGGCCGCAACTGTGCAGCCGCTGTAGCCACTGGCAGTCCAGCATGTCGGTCTTGCGCCCCGGCACGTTCTTCAACTGCCGCGCATTGACCAGCAACACCTCGAAACCGCGCTCCTCCAGCAACTCGTGCAATGGGATCCAGTACACATACGTGCTCTCCAGCGCCACCGATTCCACGCCTTCGGCCGCCAGCCAGTCCGCCAACGCGTCCAACTGCGCGGTGGTCGTGCCGAACGTGCGCACGTTGGGCCTGCCGTCCGCACGTGGCGGCCCGCAGGCCCAGTGCTCGCGGCTGCCGAGGTCCACCCCCGCCACCTGCGGGCGCTGCACCGGCAGGTCCCGCTCCGGCTGCTCTCTTGCCATATCTCCCTCCTGCTGCTCCTGTCTCACACACGGAAGGCCCCGGCCCGGGTTGGCAATTGCTCTGCAATGCTGGTGTTGAGGAGTGCTTCCGAAGAAACCTCGCTAGTGAATGATCGCTCGCCCGGACCCAGACTGGCTTTGGGGCAAATACTGCACCAATGAAATTACGGGGCTTGACTGCCGGAACCCTCCGCTCTGATTCTACGCCAAGCCACGTGTTTCCAACCGAATGATCCGGGCCCCGCCCGGGGGCGCGACTGGCTTGGAGAACGCAACGCGGGGATGTCAAGTGGAGCTGGTGTGAAACACCCTAGCCCGCCCCTGCCCCCACAGCGTCCCGGGAAGCAGTTTGTGCAGTGTCGGGAAGCAGCTGGTAGCCGAGATCCTTAGCTGTCGTTTTGAGGTAGGCCAAGGTCCGTTGGCGATGGCGCTGCTCGTAGGCCGCCTCGCCCTCGTCAACGTAGTCCTGGCCGAAGCGCAGCATGCGGTATACCAACACCGCCAGCTTGCGGGCGGTGGCGAACACCGCCGTCTTCATCCCCTTGTGCCGCGCCTTGCGGCGCAGCGCCGCCCCCAGCGCCGACTTGGACCGGATCAGCGCCGTCGCCGCCATGCGCAGCGCGTTCGACGTGCGCGTCGCTCCCAGCCCGCGCTGCCGCTTGCCCGCCAACTGCTGCCCGCCCGATACCGCGTGCCGCGGCGCCAGGCCCAGCCAGCTCGTGAAATGCCGCTCGCTCGGAAACGACCCCAGATCCGTCCCCACCTCGGTCAGGATCGTGCGCGCCGCCCCCGCGCTAATCCCGTCGATGCGCGTCAGATCCACGCTCGCGTAGCGGTACAGCGCCGTCCGCAGCGGCTGCTCACCCCGCCTTCGGATGGCTTTCTCCTTGGCCGCGTTCGGGTGCCGCGGACACTCCTCCGCGCTGCATTCCTCGCCCGCCTGCTGCTGCAGATCCTCTTGCAGCTTCTGCTCGTAACCGTCCATCTCGGCCTGCACCGCGTCGTACAGCCGCAGCGCACTGCGCAGGTTGAACAGGTGCTCCTCCCGCCAGTTGCCGCTCAGGTACTCCACGAACTGCTCCTCCGTGTGCTTGCAGCGCCCCGAGCGCAACTGCGCCAACTGCTCCGCATCGCGCTGCCCCGCCACGATCGCACGCACGATCGCCATGCCTGTCTGCCCCGTCAGATCCGTCACCGCCCGATGCACCTGCACGTTCATCTGATCCAGCGCCCGCTGCATCCATTGCACGCAGCGCGTGCGCTCCGCCACCAAGCTCTGCCACTGCCGGTGCAGCGCCCGCAGCTGCGTCACCGTCTCGGGCGGCCGGAACGAGCCCCGCAGCAGGCCGCAACTGTGCAGCCGCTGTAGCCACTGGCAGTCCAGCATGTCGGTCTTGCGCCCCGGCACGTTCTTCAACTGCCGCGCATTGACCAGCAACACCTCGAAACCGCGCTCCTCCAGCAACTCGTGCAATGGGATCCAGTACACATACGTGCTCTCCAGCGCCACCGATTCCACGCCTTCGGCCGCCAGCCAGTCCGCCAACGCGTCCAACTGCGCGGTGGTCGTGCCGAACGTGCGCACGTTGGGCCTGCCGTCCGCACGTGGCGGCCCGCAGGCCCAGTGCTCGCGGCTGCCGAGGTCCACCCCCGCCACCTGCGGGCGCTGCACCGGCAGGTCCCGCTCCGGCTGCTCTCTTGCCATATCTCCCTCCTGCTGCTCCTGTCTCACACACGGAAGGCCCCGGCCCGGGTTGGCAATTGCTCTGCAATGCTGGTGTTGAGGAGTGCTTCCGAAGAAACCTCGCTAGTGAATGATCGCTCGCCCGGACCCAGACTGGCTTTGGGGCAAATACTGCACCAATGAAATTACGGGGCTTGACTGCCGGAACCCTCCGCTCTGATTCTACGCCAAGCCACGTGTTTCCAACCGAATGATCCGGGCCCCGCCCGGGGGCGCGACTGGCTTGGAGAACGCAACGCGGGGATGTCAAGTGGAGCTTGGGAGCCGGGATGTTCGTCAATCCCGAAGGGTGGTTCGTGACCGCAGGGCACGTGTTCTCCTTGGTGGCGACGATCTCCAACAGCTTGACGTTCGTGCTGCCCGGAGCGCGGCAGAAGCGCCGTAAGAAGAACCAGGAAGCGATCACACACTTCACCTTCGCGTTTACCGGGACTGGGAATTGCAGTCTCACGGCGCATGTCAACGAATCGGCGGATGTGGCCGTGGGAAAGATAGACGGGGTGGTGCCGCCGTCGGACTACGAGTACCCCGTGTTCCGTCGGAAGGATCCGATTGCTGGCGAGATGCTCTGTCGGATCGGATTCCCGTTCGCACCGGACGATCTCAAAGCACGTTGGACCGCCGACAACCGCTTTGAGATTTCGGACCTGCTTCGATGTCCCCTTTTTGTTAACGAAGCGCTGGTCAGTCGGATCATGGACCTGCGTGGGGATAACGGAAGCAGCGCGGGGCAATGGATCGAAACAAGTTCTCCGGGACTGAAGGGCCAAAGCGGAGGCCCAGTAGCCGACAAAGACGGTTTGATTTGCGGGATGCAGGTGAACACCGAGCACTACCCCCTTGAGTTCAGCGTACGGAACCAATATCTCCATGTCGGGCGCGCCGCCAACAGCGGAACGATCCGGGCTCTGCTCGACGCACACGGTGTCGTACACTACACACGTTGAGGAACGCCATGTCGAAAACGTTTCGCACGATCACCGCGAGCGGTATGTCTCCTGTACGCTTCGTCGACGATCCAAACAAGCCTTCCCCTTGGGACCCGCAGGCCAGGGAACAAGCGACGGAACCCGCCACCGGAGAACGGCGACGCAAGCCTTCCCGGAAGTCCGGCCGTTCCCGCGAGACCGAGGAGTGAGCGCCCGTACCGCCCGGCCTTCGACGTTACGGCACGCATCGAAGCGATGTGTTCACCCGCAGGTCCAGCGAGATACCGTGAGTTCTCTCGTTATCGGCCAACCTGCCCTCGCAGTAGCCGGGCAGGTCGTGCGGAAACGTGGCGTCCTGCCTGCCTTTCATCAACCTCGCCCCGAGTTGGGGGAACGTGACGACCTTCTTAGGGCTCTCGCCTCAATAATTTCGTCGTTTACTCGTGAGGGATCAGAGTGTAGTTCCATTCGCCGTGGAAGTCGGCCCGCTCGATGCAGAGCTGCTGCATCTGCTGGTCTGTGACCTTCTTCCCCCGACTCGTAGCAGTTCTCGTCCAACTCGGATTGGATACTCAATCCCTGCTTGGTGCTGACCGCCCCGATCAGGTTTACCACCACTTCCCGACTCACCAGCGGGCGCCCCCGCCAGTTCTGGGTGGTATGACTGAACATGCGCTGTTCGATCTTGTTCCACTTGCTCGTGCCAGGCGGGAAATGGCAGACCGCAACCTAGAGACCCAAGTCATCGGCTAGGCCCTGCAATTTCAGCTTCCACAGCCGTCCCCGGCTGCTGTTGGACCCTCCGCCATCACACGTGATCAGCAGCCACTGCGCCTGCGGATGGGCTGGCCGCCCCATCTTCCGCCACCAGCGCCGCAGGCTCTCCACCGCAAATTCCGAGGTGTCATGATCACTGCCCACACTGACCCAGCCCGCATTCGCCGTCACGTCATACACGCCGTAAGGAATCGCCTTCCCTTGCTCCGCATCCGGGAAGTCATGCCCCTGCACTTGCTCTGGCTGTCCGTGCGGTCGCCATTCCCGACCGCCGTTCCAGTACGGCCCCCAATTCTCTTTTTTCTTGGTGTCTACCGACACCACCGGCTGCCCGGCCGCTTGAAACTCGCGCACCTGCTCGGCGATATAGCGGAATTGCCCGTCGCGGTCGGGATGCTGCCGTCCTTCCAGTGTCTTGCGGTTTGCCTGCAGGCTGTAGCCCAGCGCATGCAGCAGCCGGTTCACGCTGCGCTCGCTGACCGCGTGTCCCTCGGCTTGCAAGGCCTCCGCTAGGTGCGCCGCGCTCAGGCACGTCCAGCGTAGCGCCTGCACCGGATCGCCCCGCGTGACCGGGTCCAGCTTGCGTTCCAAGGCCGCCCGCAACTGTGGGTTCTGCTTGCTCAGCGCCTTACGCCCGTGCAATGCCGCCGCGACCGATGGCTTGCGCCTCCGCGCTGGCCTACAGCCGCCGCGTCCGCTCGTCCAGCACCGACCGCAGCGCTGCGAAACGAACCTGAATGCCCTCCGCCTGCGCACTCACGCCCTACAGCATAGCATTCCACACGCACAAAATGACGACTTTATTGGGGCGCGAGCCCTAATTTGCTCATGGTGCGTGTGTGCCGCAGTGGGTTGGCGTCTGCGGGAACTTCGCAATGCACGGCCCGGCGGACTCGCAGTCTGGCTAGGATAGGAAGTATATGTCCCGCAAGGCTGGCTTGCTCTTGATCGATTCGCTGCTTGCAGCCGGATTCGGACTGCTAGGCTGCGGCCGGCCCGGCCTTGGCCCGCCGCCCGAAACGGAAGTGCTCATGGTTGAGGAAAACCTTCACGGTGTTGCCGTCGCGGACCCGTACCGCTGGCTCGAAACCGGCGATGCGCCGGAGACGCGCCGGTGGATCGAGGCCCAGTCCGCCTACGGGCGCGCCTACCTGGATGGCCTGCCGGAGCGCGAGGCCATCCGCGAGCGGATGGCGGCGATCCTCGCTGCCGGCTCGATCTCCGCTCCGGTCGAGTCTGGCGGGCGCTACTTCTACTCGTGGCGCGAGGGCGACCAAAACCAGCCCGTCGTGTACGTGCGGGAAGGGCGCGAGGGCGAGGACCGGGAATTGCTCGACCCCAATGCCATGAGCGAGGACGGCACTACCACGGTCGATTGGTACGTGCCCTCCAAGGACGGCAAGCTGCTGGCGTATGGGAAATCGGTCGAGGGCACCGAGACCAGCACGATGTACATCTTGGACGTGGATTCCGGCAGCGAGCTGCCGGATGTCTTCCCCAAGGTGCGGTTTGCCAATCCGCAATGGCTCGAGGACGGCTCGGGCTTCTACTACTCGCGACCTGTCGATGTGGAGTCGATCGGCCCCGGCGAAGAGCTGTATGACCGCCGCGTCTTCCTCCACAAGCTCGGGCGCGGCTTCGCGGACGACCCCGTTATCTTCGGCGAGGGGCTGGACAAGGCCCACATACCGGACGCGACGCTCAGCGACGACGGGCGCTATTTGATCCTCGACACGTTTCTGGGCTGGGGGCGCAATCACCTCTACGTGCGCGACCTGCGCGCGAACCGCACGGTCACTGTCGCCGAGGACGGCGAGCATAGCTACTTCGGAGAGATCGCCGGCGGCAAGCTCTACATGCTGACCAACCGGGGCGCGCCCCGGTATCGGGTCGTGGCGGTCGACCTGCGCCGCCCGGAGGCCGAGCACTGGCAGACAGTTGTCCCGGAGAGCGATGCCGTGATCGAGTTCGCGCGCATCGCCGGCGGCCGCTTGTTCGTGGGCCGCATGCGGGATGCCCATTCGGAGCTGCACTCGTATCGCCTCGACGGGAGCGACGAGCGCCGGATCCGCCTGCCCGGCCTGGGCACTGCCGGCGGATTCGTTGCCAAGGTTTCCAGCGACGAGGCGTTCTTTTCGTTCAGCTCGTACGTGCGCGCCCCTGCGGTCTTCCGCATTGCCTCCGAAGAGACCGAGCCCCGGGTGTGGGCACAGGTCGCGTCTCCGGTCGACGCCGATGCCTTCGAAGTCCGGCAGGTCTTCTATCCCAGCAAGGACGGCACGCAGATCCCGATGTACCTGATCGCCAAGCGGGGCACGCCTGCCGACGGGAGCGTGCCGGGCCTGCTCTATGGCTACGGCGGCTTCAATATCGCATTGACGCCGAGTTATTCGACATGGATCTTCCCTTGGATCGAAGCGGGGAACCTGTTGGCGATCGCCAACTTGCGCGGAGGCAGCGAGTACGGCGAGGAGTGGCACAAGGCCGGCATGCTCGGCAACAAGCAGAACGTTTTTGACGACTTCATCGCCGCCGGGGAATACCTCAAGGCCAAGGGCCTCGTAGATCCCGAGCGCCTGGTCATACACGGGCGCAGCAACGGCGGGCTACTGGTCGGCGCGGCGCTGACCCAGCGGCCTGATCTCTGGTGCGCGGCCGTCGCGGGCGTGCCTTTGCTGGATATGCTGCGCTACGACAAGTTCCGCATGGCCGAGCTATGGGTCTCCGAATACGGCAGCGCGGAGAATGCCGAAGACTTCCACTGGCTGCACGCCTATTCCCCGTACCACCGCGTCGCAGACGGCCAGGCCTATCCAGCGACACTGATCTACACTGCGGATTCGGACTCGCGAGTCGATCCAATGCATGCCCGCAAGATGGTGGCGCGCTTGCAAGCGGCCACGGCGGGGACCGCGCCGATCCTGCTGCGCTACGAAGCGTCCGCGGGGCATGGGCGCGGAAAGCCGCTGCACAAGATCGTGGAGGAGTGGGCTGACATTTGGAGCTTCATCTTTGCCCAGATCTGACCAAGTGGTGGAAGCGGGCAGTGACAGGCTGGATTTGCGCCCGTGCAGGCCTTTCCTCGCGGCGCTGACGTAGGCGGGTTGCGGTAGTTCTGTGCCCGACTCCGAATCCGGCCACGCTCAAGTCGTGCGCAAGGCGGGCGTTGTCAGCCTGGCCGTGCTTCTCAGCCGCATCACTGGCCTGGTCCGGGAGATCACGTTCGCGGGCCTGTTCGGCGCTGGCATGGTCTACGACGCATTCGTGGCCGCCTACCGGATCCCGAACCTGCTGCGCGACCTCTTGGCCGAGGGATCCCTCTCTTCCGCCTTCGTCACGACGTACTCGCAGACGCTCTCCCAAAAGGGCGCCAAGCATGCCGGCCTGCTGTCCAACCGCCTGACCACGCTGCTGGTCCCGCTGGCGGCCGCGATCTGCTTGGCCGGCGCTGCTTTCGCCCCCGGGATCGTGCAGCGCATGGTCCCGGGCTATGCGGCCATCGAGGGCAAGTTCGAGCTGACCGTGCTGCTGACGCGGGTCATGATGCCGTTCCTGCTGTTCATGGCCCTCGCCGCCAAGGCCATGGGAGTGCTGAACTCGCACGGCCGGTTCGGGATTCCCGCGCTGTCCTCGACGTTTTCCAACCTGACCTCGGTGGGCCTGGGCCTGCTGTTCGGGTTCGCGCTCGGCCCGGAATTCGGATTCGAGCCGATCGTTGGCATGGCGCTTGGCACGGTTCTGGGCGGCGCGGTGCAATACGCTTGCCAAGTGCCGAGCCTGCGCCGTGCCGGATTGCGCTTCCGTCCCGCCCTCGGGGCGCGAGATCCGGGGGTGCGCCAGGTGCTGCGCTTGATGGGGCCGGCGGCCATAGGGGCGGCCGCAGTGCAGGTCAATGTTTTCGTCAACTCCATCTTCGCTTCGCGGGTCACGGACGATGCCGGCGTGATCATCGACGGGCCAGTCTCGTGGCTGGGCTACGCCTTTCGCTTCATGCAACTCCCGCTGGGCTTGTTCGGCGTCGCCGTGGCCTCGGCCACGCTGCCAGTCATCTCGCGCGAAGCGGTGGCTGGCCGCATCGGCGAGTTCCGGGAGACGCTGTCTCGCTCCTTGGGCTTGGTGTTCCTGCTCACCATTCCGTCCTCGGTCGGCCTGTTCGTGCTGAGCCGGCCCTTGGTCGGTGTGATCTACGAGCGCGGGCGGTTCTCCGCGACGGACACCGAGCAAACGGCGCTGGCCCTGACCTTCTACAGCTTGGGGCTGGTGGGGTACGCGTCCACCAAGGTGCTCGCACCCGCGTTCTACGCGTTGGATAACGTGCGGATTCCGATGCTGGTCTCGGTGCTCTCCATCGCGCTGAACTTCACCCTGAATCTCGTCTTCATCGAAGTGATGGGCTGGGGGCACTGGGCGTTGGCGCTATCGACGTCGCTGGTGGCCATCTTCAATTCGACACTGTTGTTCGCGTGCATGCGATCCCAGGTCCAGGGCGTGCAAGGGCGCCGGCTGCTGGGCGGGGGGATCAAGATCAGCGCGGCCTCCGCGGTCATGGGCGCCGGCTGCTGGGCCTGCGCAAGCTTGGTGGAAGCAGCCGTAGGGCCGGGCACCTTCGCCGGGCGGCTGGCGGTGCTGCTTGCGGCCGTGCCCGTGGGCTTGGGCTTGACGTACTGGCTCTGCCGGCTTCTGCGTGTGCCGGAATTGGATCTGGCTCGCGACGCGATTATGGCGCGCTTGGCCGAGCGCGCCAGATCGGGCAGCTAGCTCTACCGTGTAGCCACAAATAGGGAACTGAACAACAGCGGCCACTCAGCGCTTGGTAGCGGTGTCGAGAGTGCGCTTGCGGGCAATCTGATGCCGCGAGGCGGCCTTGGTCAGCGTGTCGCAGCCGTGCCACATCAACTGGTGGCCCGGTTCCGGATCGTGCTTGCGAGCGCGGTAGCCGCCCAAATGCGCCACCAAGCGGACCGCCGGGCCTAAGCTGTCCGATGACGGCCAGCCCGTACTCGCGGCTGTAGTCCCGCAAGAACTCTAGTTCCGGATCACTGAACATCAGACTCGCCGCGCACTCCGGCACCTACCGCCCCAGCAGTGTCATGACCATCAGGCGCCAAGCGATCACCGCGTTGATGGCGATCGCCCGCTGTAGCCGATCCGCCGTGCGAAAGGCCAGGTGCGCTTGGTGGCCCGCTTGGGCGGCTATCGGGATCGCCAGCACGACCCCGAGCCGGGCCACCAGATCATGTGGGATGGCTAGACCCAACTTACCCCAGCTAAGCCGGAGTTGTACGCCAAGGTGAAGCACAGCTTCGAATTGATGTAACTCGCATTTAATCAATTACTTAAGTAACTTGTTCGAGTTCCTTCCGGGGGCCTGGTCGGGCGCTTGCCAAACAGGCCATTGGTGACTAGGTTGGTGTCGTGGCCGGCGCACTGGCAGCGCTGCCTGGCGGCGGTCTCGGGGCCGGTGCCGGGTGGGGCTGGCAGCCGAGCAGGGCGAACACGCGCTCGTGCAACGGCTCGAGTTGACTCAGCGTCGGCACCCCGTAGCCGGGCAGCTGCGGGTACTGCAACTCGGCGGCGCAGAGCGTGCCCAGCCCGGCCAACAGGTCCGCCAGACTCTGCAGCGGCAAGCTGCCATCCTCGCTCTGGCGCGTGCGATCCTTGCGCTGGGCGGCGGCGCTGCGCTGCAGCGGGCCGACTGGCCCGCCCGCATGTTGCGGTTCGTCTTCCTCGCTGAACAACAGCGGTGCCAGCCGGCGCCGCAAGTGCCATTCCAAGTAATACGCCAGCATGCACAGCAGCAGGTGCGCCCGCACCCGCTCCGCCTTCCAGTGGAAGATCGGGCGCACGCGCAGCCCGCTCGTCTTCAGGGAGCGGAAGGCCCGCTCGACCCGGGCCAGACTCTTGTAGGCGCGCACCACTGCGTCATCGTCCAGCTCCTGCGCGGTCAAGCTGGTGCGCACGATGTAGAAGCCGTCCAGGCGCGCCTCGGCCGCGATCGATGCCTCGTTGCGTGTGGAGGAAAAGGCCGCGCTGTGCTCGTCGAACGACCACTGCAAGTGCTTGCCCATCTTGCGCCGCCGCAGCGTGCCCAAGCGCCGGTTGAACTCGTCGCGTTCGAGCTGGCCCGCGGCGTAGGCCGCCGCCAGGGGCGCTAGGTCAGCCTCGGTGCTGGCCAGCAAAGCCAAGCGCTTGCGGCGCCGCTCGGCAGCCACCAGCGGGTTGTAGCACACCAGCAGGCGCTCGCCGGGGAACTCCGGCACCGTGATGGCCGCCAACTCGTGCTTGTCGAACAGCGAGGGCTGGAAGTGGCCCTGCTCAGCTAGCTTGCGGATGCTGTCGTGGCGCAGGGCCGTGATCCAGTCCAAATCCGCAGGCTTGAGCTCGGTCGCGATGCGCGTCTGGGCCAGCATGCCGCGGTCGCCGACCAGCGCCAGGCGCTGCAGGCCGAAGCGCTGGCGCAGCTTGTTGACTTGTGCGCTGAGCGTGCTGGGATCGGCCGTGTTGCCGGGGAAGACCTCGACCGCGACCGGGCAGCCCTCGGCGTTGCACAGCAGGCCGTAGTTGATCTGCGGTCGGTCGGCGCGGTGGTCGCGCGAATAGCCGCGCTCGGCGAGCGGGCAGCAGGAGCCTTCGAAATAGCTCGAAGACAGGTCGTACAGGGCCAGCCCGCCCTCGTGCAGGTGGCGGCGGGCGAGCTTACGCTCGATGGCCGGCTGGCGCTCCAGCAGCCAGTCCATAGCCTCGTAGAGTTCGTCGACGCGCGTGTCGGCGATCTCGAGCAAGGGGGCCAAGGTGGTTTGGCCGGTGGGTCCGAGTTCGCGTTCTAGGCGCAGCTTGGCGCCGGGCTTGAGCAGGCGGTGCAGGATCAGGGCGAGGGCCAGCGAGCGCTGGCGTGAGGGTTTGTAGAACAGCAGGCGCTCGAAGCGCAGGCTGCGGGCCAGGCCGAGCAGGGCGGAGACGGCGCCGTGCTGGCGGACGTGGGCGAGTTGGGCGGGCGAGTCGGGGCTAGTGAGAGGGAGTTGGCGGTCGAGAGCGGCCTTGAGCAGGTCGATGAGCGGCTGGGGCAGGGCGGAGAGATTGGCGAGGGTGCGCTTTTTGACCTTGCCGTGCTGCCAGTAGGATTCGCGCAAGAGGTGGCAGGGGGACTTGCGGGCGAAGCTGGAGGTGATGTGCATTGTATGACTAGGAAAAGGTGGGCCTGTACTGCGATAAGAGTAACACATAGATGAATCAAAGTCAAGATGTGCAAGATAAATGTATGACTAGGAAATCAGAAAATGGAAGAGCAATTTGGGGGTATTTTGCGAGGGCTGCCAGCAGCGTATGTTGGCTAACCGGTTGAGGGTAAAGAGGTTAGCTGTCAGAATTCAGGGGCGTAAAGCCCCGAGACCCCAAAATGGACAGTGTAAGTTGGGATTAAAGTGAGGGTGTCGGGCTGCTTTCTACGGGTAAGCCTGCGTACCTGTCGCGCTACAGCCGAGCGCCTCGCTCGGCTGTAATCCTTGCGCCGACATGCAAGCCGTGCCGCCGGCAAAACTGCCGGCACGCTCCATCAGCATGATGGCTAGGCACGGCAGGGGCCGGAGTGCTGCCGTCAATAGAGCAGGAACGCTTTCCGCCTCGACCGAAACCCGGCTATTGCTCTCTCAATTCGGCCCCAAATTGCCGCCGTGCCTTGGCCGGAGTTGAGAGCTCGCACGGTATCCAAGCTGCCCACTAATTTGGCAGAGGGGCCTAGCTCCACATGCCCCGGATGCGTCCGGGCCAGGGCGGCGGCCACCACCAGCCCTAGGCGTGTCGGCTGCAGCGCCTCTCGATCCGTGATCGAAAACTGCACTCCATCGATGACGGTGCCGCTGAACACCGAAGCGCTAGGCCTCTGGCTGCGGGCGTAGACCCGCACGCCCGGCAAAGAGGCCTCGCGGATGGCGTCGGCCAAGACGGTGCCGTCGATCCAGTCCGCGCCGACGAACTGGAACGGGGTATCGGTGCCCCGGCCCACCGAATAGCGCGGCAGAAACTCCAGCAAGGCGATGCCGGGATAGAGGATCGCCTGCTCTAGCGTCCTGATGTTCGGCGACGGATTCACCCATGGCAAGCCGGTCTCGTCGAACCAGAGGCTGCGCTCCCAGCCCTGCATGCGGACGACTTCAAGCTTCGCCCCGATTTTGCGCTCGGCGTTGAACATCTGCGCCAGTTCGCCCACGGTCATGCCGTGGCGTACCGGGATGTTGTGGTAGGCCACGAAGGATTCCAGGCCGGCGTCCCTCAGCGGTCCCTCGACACTCACTCCGTTGATCGGGTTGGGACGGTCAAGCACGTAGAAATCAATGCCTGCCTCGGCTGCCGACTCGAGCGCGTAGCCCATCGTTGTGACGTAGGTGTAAAAGCGGGTGCCGATGTCTTGGATGTCGAACAGCAGAGCGTCGAGATCGCGCAGATCATCCGCCTCCGGCCGCTTGCGGTCGCTGCGATACAGGCTGCGGACTGCGATTCCCGTGCGCCGGTCCCTGCCGTCTGCAATATCCGCTTGGTCCAGATCGCCGCCTAGGCCGTGTTCCGGGGTGAAGATCAACTCTAGGCTCACATCGGACGCGGCCGCCAGCATGTCGATGTTGCGGCGGCGCGAGCGGTCGATTCCCGTGTGGTTCGTCAGAAGACCGATCTTCTTGCCGCGCAGCCGCGCGAAGCCCTCCGCCGCGAGCACGTCGAGGCCGGTCTTCACAGGCGAGAGAATTGCCCTGTCGCGGGTGCGTTCGGCGCGGCTTGGTATCTCGGCGCCGCTCGGGATCAGGTTGGCCGCCACGATGGACGCGACCAGGCTGCGCAGCCTCACGACGGATGTCTTGTCTGTCGGATGGACGCGATTTGTCATCAACACGACCAATGCATGGCTGACCGGGTCGATCCAGAGCGACGGACCGGTATAGCCCGTGTGCCCGAAGGACGCCGTGCTGAACAGGTCGCCGCGCGGGGAGGAATAGGGCGTGTCGATATCCCAGCCGATGCCCCGCGAGGCCTTGCCGGCCGACCCCTGCGGTGTGCGCATGCGCAGCACGCTCAACGGGCTCAGAATGCGCGTTCCATCGAGTTCCCCGCCGTTGAGGACCATGCGCGCGAAGGTGGCGACATCCTTGGCCGTGGAGAACAGCCCGGCCTGCCCGGACACGCCGGCCATCCTGCGTGTCGTCGGGTCGTGGACAATGCCGCGCAGGAAACTGCCATCGGCCAGACGCACGGTGGGCGCAACGCGCGCGAGCATTGCCGCCGTCGGCCGGAAAGAGGTATCGCTCATCCCCAGAGGCGCGAAGATTCGCTCGCTTGCGAATACGTCCAGCGATTTTCCGCTTGCGCGCCGGACGATCTCGGCCAGCAGGATGTAGTTGATGTCGCTGTAGATGAACTTCGAACCGGGGGTGCTCACCGGCCTCTCCCGCAGTGCGAGATCGACGCCCGCGCGATACCCCTGCCATGCCGGTTCCAACGGGAGACTGGGCCGCAGGCCCGAAAAATGGGTCAGTAGCTGGAGTACGGTGATGCCCGTGCGATCTTGGAAATCGGGCAGATATACTTGGATCTTGTCCCGCAGGCGGATCTTGCCCTCCTCCACCAGAATCATGACCGCCGGTGCTGTAGCCAGCACCTTGGTCAGCGACGCGCAGTCGAATATCGTGCCGAGTCCCATCGGCTCGCGCCGCGGCGCGACGCTCTTGGCGCCGTAACTGGCATAGTGCAGGAGCTGCCCGTGAGACTCGACCCAGGCTACTGCCCCGGGGATGAGGCCGGACTCTATAGCCTCGTTGATCGTGGTGTCAAGAGCGCTTGAGCCGTCCCATCCGGCCGCCGGTGTCGCGGCCGGCGACCGCGCGACTGCGGCCGCTAAGGCGCAGCTGAGAATGGCTGGCGCAAGACTGCGAAACCTAGCCCGCACAGGCTCATCCTATCAGGCGAGCGCCCGCTCGGATCGCGCGCGGGCGCCGTGCTGCCAGGTGCCTGCCGATCCCGTCCGCAATGCCGTCCGGCCCGGACAGCTGCCGGCGGCCGCGTCTGGATTTGGCGCCGGCCCGCCTTCGGCTGCGGTAACTCAGGGTGATTGCCGGTACCCGCCGCGGGTTGCGCTGCGACTGCCGGTCCGCGGCATGGGCCCGGGCTCCGTGCCGATCGCTGCGGGAGAAAAGCTTGCGGGCATGGCACAATAAGACTCTGAACGCTGCGCGACCGCCGTCGCGCCGGACCGCGGCCCTCCTACTGCTTGTTGCGTCCCGCCAGCCGGGACTTTCCTCCTGCTCCCTATGCTTGACCGCGCTTACCTGCGCCAGAACTTCGAAGAGGCCAAGTCTCGCCTGGCAGATCGAGTAGACCCGGGAATCCTCGACGAGTTTTCCGTAACCGATGAGCGGCGGCGCGCGGCGGTCACCGAGATCCAAGCGCTGCAGCAGGAGCGCAACGATCTCAGCGACCGCGTGGCCAAGGCCAAGCGAGCTGGCGCGGATGCCGCCGAAATTGTTGCGCAGTCCCGTAGCGTGCATGCCCGGATCGGCGAGCGCGAGGCGTCGGTGCAGGCCTTGGACGAGGCCGTGAGTTCGGTCCTGAGCAGGATCCCCAATGTCCCTCACGGCAGCGTCCCGCAGGGAGCGGATGAATCCGCCAACCTCGAGATCGGCCGCTGGGGCGAACCGGCCGAGTTCGACTTCCAGCCCAAGCCGCATTGGGATCTCGGTGTGCAGCTGGGGATCATCGATTTCGAGCGCGCGGCCAAGCTGGCCGGCGCGCGCTTTGCGGTTTATTTCGAGGCGGGGGCCAAGCTGGAGCGTGCGCTGATGAATTTCATGCTCGACGTGCATACCGCCGAGCATGGCTACCGCGAAGTGCTGCCGCCCTTCATCGCCAATTCCCGCAGCATGTTCGGCACGGGCCAGCTGCCGAAGTTCTCGCACGACCTGTTCAAGCTGGAAGGCACGGATTACTGGCTGGTGCCCACGGCCGAGGTGCCGTTGACCAATCTGTACGCGGGCGAGACGCTCTCCCATGACGCCTTGCCGATCTCGCTCGCGGCGTTCACGCCATGCTTCCGGAGCGAGGCCGGCTCCTACGGCCGGGATGTGCGCGGCGTGATCCGCCAGCACCAGTTCCAGAAGGTCGAACTGGTCAAGCTGGTCCGCCCGGAAACCAGCTATGACGCGCTCGAGCGGCTCACGGCGGATGCGGAGGACGTGTTGCAGCGCTTGGAGTTGCCATATCGCAAGGTGCTGCTATCGAGCGGCGACATGGGGTTCAGCGCTGCCAAGACTTACGATCTCGAAGTCTGGCTGCCGGGCCTCGGAGAGTACAAGGAAATCTCCTCGTGCAGCAACTTCGAAGCGTTCCAGGCCCGGCGCGCGAGGATACGCTGCCGAGCCGCCCAAGGCGGTCGCGGCAGGCCGGAATTCGTGCATACGATCAACGGCAGCGGCTTGGCAATCGGGCGCACCTGGCTGGCCATCCTAGAGAATTGCCAGCAGGCGGACGGCAGCGTGGTGATTCCTCAGGCGCTGCGCCCCTACCTGCGCGCCGAGCGCATTGACAGCAGCGGCTCGCTGCGCTAGCGCGGGCATTAGGAATAGGCCCCCGCAAGGTCGTTCCATTTGATCCGCCAGACATCGGCGAAGGCGTGCAGGCCGTCGCGCAGGCCGACGGAAGAATCCGGTTGGTTGTTCCAGCGCACGGGGATCTCCGCGATCGAGAGGCCGAGCTTGCGCGCAATATAGAGTTGCTCCACGTCGAACCCGAAGCGTTCGATCCGCTGCTTGGCCGCGATTTGCTGCGCTGTCTCGTGGCGGAAGAGCTTGAAGCCGCACTGGGTGTCGGCAACGCGCAGCCCCGTGGCGAGCCTCACGTTGAGGTTGAACAGGCGGCCCATGCACTCGCGGTGCTTGGGCTGGCGCGTGCCGATCAGCGAGCGGTCCAAGGCGCGCGAGCCGATGACCATGCAGTGACCGCCTGTTTCGGCCGCCCGGACGAGTTTCTCGACTTCCGCGATCGGCGCGGATTCGTCGGCGTCGGAGAACAGGATCCATTCATGGCGGGCTGCGCGCATGCCGCGGCGCACGCTGTAGCCCTTGCCGCGGTTCTTGCCATTGCGCGCCACGTGCACGCCGATGCCGGCCGCGATCAGCGCCTCCAGCTCGGGATGGACCGCTTCCGGCGTGCCGTCGGTGGAGCCATCGTCGACGATGATGATCTCGGCCTCGTCGAACCGCGATTGCGGCACGTATCGCGATACGCTCCGCAGCGTCGCCGGCAGGTTGCGCGCCTCGTTGTAGGCCGGGATCACGACGCTGAGGGAAGGCATGGAGCATCAAGGGCGCAGCGCCCGCCGCCGCAGCTCTGCGTAATACGGGGCGCACTCTTCCAGCAGGGGCCGGAGTTGGTCGGGGAACGGTCCGGCTTTCGGCCGGTAGGGCTGGAAGCCGGTGCTCTGATGCACGTTCTTGTACCATTCCGGAGCCCAGGCGCCATCGAATTCCTTGGGCCCTGCCGGCCAGCGCAGCATTTCCTCCTCAAAGGGCATGCCCAAGTGCCGGCAGAGGGCTGCCAGCATGCCCGGCGGATCTGAGAGCAGGTCGCGGGAGTCCAGCACGGCAGGCGATTGCCCCCAGCCTTCCAGCATCGCGATGAGTTCGCACTGCCGGGCGAATCCTGCGTCGCGCAGCTGCGGCCGGCCGATGCGAAGCAGCAGTGAGGGCAGGACCTCTTGCGGGTCGCGCGTCAGGAACAGGTTATGCGTGTGTCGCATGAAGCCCAGATCCAAGCTGACAAGGTGGTGGGCCATTTGCTTGAAGAACACTGCGGGGCTGGGCCAAGGGCCTAGGATCAACTCGCGCACGACTCGCTCGCCATCGGAGTCCTGCGCGGCCATGCAGGCCGCGCGCAGCGGGTGCCGGGCGCCGCTTGCGCGCAGGAAGTGAGCGTACAGCGGTTCGTCAACGACCTCGGTGTCGCTGCGCTGGGAAAACGAGTACATCAGCGCCGTGGAAATGTTGCGCGGGCCTGACCACAGGCAGATCCGCTGGATCGAATCCGTCATGATCCGAGGACTTGTTCGCGCTGGCACCCCGGCGGCGGGGGACTGCTAGCCGCCTATTTTGGCACGCCCGGGGCAGGACTGCGGGCTGCGGGGCATGCTGCCGCCGCGGCGCTCTGCCATCATGGAGTCATGGCAGGGTCCGCCGCCCAAGGCTCCCAAGTGATCCGGCCGGGAACCGTGAACGCGCCGGACTTCCCGCCCGGCCTCGACTGGCTCAACACGGACAGGCCGCTTTCGATCAGCGCGCTGCGCGGCAAGATCGTACTGCTCGACTTCTGGACTTACTGCTGCATCAATTGCATGCACGCCCTCGAGGATCTCAAGCGCTTGGAGCGCAAGTATCCCAATGAACTCGTGGTTATCGGCGTGCATTCAGCCAAGTTCGACGCCGAGAGGGACACCGATAGGATTCGCGAGGCAGTCCTGCGCCACGGCATCGAGCACCCCGTGGTGAACGATGCCGCAATGCGGATCTGGCAGGAGTATGCGGTCCGCGCCTGGCCGAGCTTCATGCTGATCGACCCCCTCGGCAAGGTCTTCGGCACGCATTCCGGCGAACGGGTGTTCGACCTGTTCGACAACGTCATCTCGCAGATGATCCTGCACTATGGCGCCGGCGGGGAGTTGCGCCGCGGCCCGCTCGACGCCGTCTCCGAGGCCCGCCGCGCGCCGGACTCGCTGCTGTCGTTTCCCGGCAAGGTGCTGGCAGATGCGGAGGGCGGCAGGCTGTTCATCGCCGACTCGAACCACCATCGCATCGTCATTGCGGCCCTAGAGGATGGCGCCGTGCTGGGGGCCATCGGCGGCTGCGAGCCCGGCTTCGCGGACGGTACGGCCGCTACGGCGCGCTTCCGCCAGCCGCAGGGCATGGCTCTCGTCGCCGGGCGGCTTTATGTCGCCGATACCGGCAACCATGCCGTTCGGATGGTGGACTTGGGCACGCAGGCCGTGTCCACCGTGGCAGGCGACGGCCGGCAGGACACCGACTGGGACAGCCAACCGGGCCCGCTGCAAGGCCGTCGGCTGAACTCGCCCTGGGACCTGCATTTCGCGCACGGCGTGCTATTCGTTGCCATGGCCGGCAATCACCAGATCTTTGGCATCGACCTGGACGGCGGATACTTGGCCGGTCATGCGGGGAGCGGTCGCGAGGATCACGTCGACGGCCCCTTGCTGGCCGCAGCTCTGGCACAGCCCAGCGGCCTGACCTCGGACGGAGAGAGCCTGTTCGTTGCCGATAGCGAGATTAGCTCGATCCGCGCCGTGTCGCTGGACCCGCGGGGCGGTCATGTGCGCACGGTGGTCGGCAAGGGCTTGTTCGATTTCGGGGATGTCGATGGCGCGGGGCCGGATGTCCGCCTGCAGCACCCGCTCGGGATAGCGTACGCGGAGGGCAAGCTATTCGTTGCCGACACCTACAACAACAAGATCAAGTCCATAGCGCTGCCTTCGCCGCAGGCGAAGACTGCGGCGGGGGACGGAGCGGCGGGCTATCGCGACGGGGCCGGAGCAGAGGCGCGCTTCAACCAACCGGCAGGCCTGAGCTATACGGCGGGCAAGCTGTACGTCGCTGACACGAACAACCATGCTATCCGCACGGTCAGCCTCGCGACCGGCGCCGTCTCTTCGTGGCCGCTGCGCGAGGCGGCCCAACTTGTACCGCCGTCCCGGGCGCCGCTGACCGTTCCCGAGCGCACTGTCCGCCCGGGCGCCGTGACTGTGCGGATGCGCGTGCAGCTGCCCGACGGGCACGAGTTCTCCCGCGAGGCTCTTTCCGGGGCCACTGTGCGCGCTGGAGAGCGTGTGTTCCCGACAGTCTTCCGGGATGGGATCGCAGAGATTTCGCTGGAGATTCTGCAAAGCGAAATGCTGCATGTCGAGATCGTGGTCTACTATTGCCGCGTCGGCTCCGGCGGCGCGTGTTATTGCTATAACCCGACCCAAGTTATGCCGTTGCGCGCCGATCCGGCCGGCCCTTCTGAGATCGCGCTTCCAATCCATGTCGGTGTCCGCCAGTAGGGAGTCGCCCGGTGCTTTCATGCTTCGCCTGCGAGAACGGCGGCTGGCAACGTGCTAGTATCTTGCCCACGGAGATCCAAACTGATGGCCGAAACCATTGCAAGTCTGTTTCGAGACATTGTCGCGCACTGCAAGCCGGACGCGATTCTCACCAAGGACTCGGGAGCCTACGCGCCGATTTCTTCGTCCGAGCTCGAGCGGCGTACTATCCGATTGCACTTGGCCTTGCGCGAGCTCGGCCTGCAGCGGGGCGACAAGTGCGCCCTGATCTCGGAAAACCGCTGGGAATGGGCGGTGGCCGACTTCGCCATGATGACGGCCGGCATCGTCAGCGTCCCGATTTACCCGACCTTGCTAGCGGACCAAGTGCGCTACCTGCTCGAACACTCCGAGGCCAAGGCGATCTTTTGCTCGACCGCGGATCAGCTGGAGAAAATCCTCTCGATTCGTGACCGGCTGCCGAATCTCGCTCACGTGATCGGCTTCGATGCGGCCGTTGGAGAGGATGCGCCCAAGCTAGCCGACCTCATCGGCGCGGACAGCCCCGACTCGGCCGCCAGGCAAAGGTTTGAAAAGGAGGCGGACTCGGTCGAGCCGGGCGATCTGGCGAGCATCATCTACACGTCAGGCACGACGGGCGTGCCGAAGGGTGTGATGCTGTCGCATTCCAACATCTGCACCAACATCCGCGATTCGATGCTTGATGTGCAGCCGGAGGATGTGGCTCTGTCATTCCTGCCGCTGTGCCATATCGCCGAGCGCTTGGCGGATTATGTCTTCTTCGCCGGAGGCGTCACGGTAGCGTATGCGGAATCGATGGAAGCCGTGGCTGCCAACATGGGCGAGGTCAAGCCGACCATGGCGGTCGGCGTTCCGAGATTTTTCGAAAAGGTCCACGGCCGCGTCATGGCGGCCATGGCGGACGCGCCCGCAATTCGGCGCAAGCTGTTTCACTGGGCAGTCGGCGTGGGCAAGGCTGCAGCGCCGTACCGCTTGCAGAATAAGCCGCTGCCCGGGTTGCTCGGCATCCAGCACGGCGTGGCCGACAAGCTCGTCTTCTCCAAGCTGCGCGGCCGGCTCGGCGGCAGGATCCGCTTCTTCGTTTCCGGCGCCGCCCCGCTAGCGAAGCACCTGGCCGAGTTCTTCTACGCGCTCGGGCTGCCGATCCGCGAAGCCTACGGCTTGACAGAAACCTCGCCGCTGGTGTCTATCAACCCGCTCGAAGATCTCAGGTTCGGCACGGTCGGCAAGCTGATTCCCAATGTCGAGGTGCGCATCGCCGAGGACGGCGAGATCTTGGTTCGCGGCCCGAACATCATGCAGGGCTACTTCAAGATGGAGGAGCAGACTGCGGAGGTTATGGCAGGCGGCTGGTTCCACACGGGAGACATAGGCAACCTGGACGCAGATGGGTACCTGTCCATCACGGACCGGAAGAAAGACCTCTTCAAGACTTCCGGCGGCAAGTATATCGCGCCTTCGCCGATCGAGGGCCGCCTGAAGGGCAGCCCTCTGATCGAGCTTGCCGTGGTCGTCGCCGAGCAGCGCAACTTCCCGAGCGCCCTGGTGGTGCCGGCTTTCGAGTCTTTGCGGTCCTGGGCCGAGACAAACGGCATCAAGGCTGCGGACAACGAGGAACTCTGCGCGAACGCCGATGTGCAGCGCTACGTGATGTCCGAAATCACTGCATTATGCGCTGACATGGCCGGCTACGAGCAGGTCAAGAGGATCGCGTTGATCCCCAACGAATTCTCCATTGCGGGCGGGGAACTCACGCCGACGATGAAGGTACGGCGCAACGAGGTGTACAAGAAGTACTCCGCGCAAATCGAAGCGATCTACTCGTAATGATGCGCGGGCCGGATCTGCACTGATCAAGCAATGGGCAGGATCCGCCGCAGCGCTTGCGAGTCCGGCCTCGGCATCCTCGCTGCGGTCGTCATCTTGGCCGGCGACGGGCTGTCCGCCCAGCCGGCCTTCCCGCTGCGGGCCGTCGCATTCGAAGGCAATGCCAACTTCAGCAGCGATGACCTGACGGCCGTGTGCGGCTTGGAGATCGGGCAAGCCGTGCAGAAGCCCGACTTCGACCGGGCCCTGCGCAAGCTGAGCGAGACGGGGCTGTTCGAGTCGCTGCGCTATCGTTTCGAGCCGCTCGACGGAGGCTACCGCCTGACGGTAAGCGTGCAAGAACTCGCGGAACTGTACCCGGTCCGTTTCCAAGGCCTCGGCGTGCCCGCGGCAGACTTGGCCCAATTCCTGCGAGGGCGGTTGCCGCTGTATGCCGGCTTGGTGCCCGGTGGCGGCGCTGTGGTCCGCATGATGGTCAATGCGCTGCAGGTGTGGTGGCGCGAGCAGGGCGGCGAAGGGGAGATCGTGGCTGATCTTGTCCCTGCTTCTGAAGGCGGGTTCGATATGCTGGTCGGCCCGCAGCGCGAGACCAGTAATATCGCCTTCGCTACCTTCCGCAACACGGGCGATGTGGATACCTTGGAGTTACAGCGGGCCTTCAACAAAGCGGCCGTCGGCGAACCATACTCCGAGGCTCGGCTGCTGGAGTTGCTGCAGCACAACGCACGGCGGCTGTACACCGAGCGCGGCTACATGAACGTGCAATTCTGCCCGTGCGATGCCCGTCCGGACCCGGACTCCGCCGGCGTCTTGGTAGAGATCGAGGTGCAGCAGGGAGAGGTTTATCGGTTCGGAGACGTGCGCTGGCCGGAGCCGCTGCCCATAGACGGGGATAGCTTGGCCAAGGTGAACCAGATCGGTTCCGGACAGGTCGCCAACATGAAGGCCGCCTACGATACGATGGCGGCCATTAGCGAAGGAATGAAACGCCAAGGCTATATGAAGGCCCACGCGCGCTTTGACGAGCGGATCGACCAAGCCGAGCGCTTGGTCCATTTAGACATCGAGATCCGTCCGGGCAAGCAGTATGTGTTCTCGCGCCTAGCCGTGCAAGGGCTGGATATTTTGTCGGAACCAGCCGTGCGCAAGCGCTGGGGCATGCAGCCCGGGCAGCCCTTTGACATCCGATATCCCGCATACTTCTTGGATCGCGTCAAAGCGGATGCGATGTTTGAGTGCCTCGGGCAGACATCATGGAGCATCGATGTTGACGAGGCTGCCGGCCGAGTCGATGTGACGCTCGTTTTTTCCGGCGTCTCGGCAGAGAGGCGCTAAGGGCAAGGAAGTGGAGAAGTGTGGGTGCCTTAATCGCTTGGATTGTGGTGGCCCGGCCTTGTGGGTTTGGATTGTTGGCAAGGCTGCATGCCAGGCCGGCTAGACGAATTTGAATTTGCAGCATGCAGCATTGGCCGTCATGTCCCAGCCCGCATCGCGCTGGCGGCCATGGACATTACCGCGTGCCAAGGTTGTTCGCACTGGGCAGCGGGCCGGATTGCTGCTGATGCTGCGGTGTTGGCAGGACTGCGGTGCGCGGCTGCTGAGTTCGTTCCCGGCCATGTGCAGCTATCTGCCGTGCTTGGATGCTTAGCCAAATTCAGGCCGCTTGGCCGAGCACCGGTCTAGAGTTGCAACGGATGACTTGTTTGTAAGTGCCTGGCGTGTCTGCTTGTTCATCCTGCGCGGCGTGTGTAACGGCCACCTCTGCTCCTGTCCGCCTTGATCTTTCTGGCGCGGGCTGTTCCCTGCCGCTCGTACTCGGAGTCCACTGGCGGGGATGCTCCTGCGTGGTACCCAAGTTCCGAGTGCAAGCGCATTCCGCTACAAGGACTACGTTGTTCCAGATTCCCCAGCAGTTCGAGAGGGAGAAAGGAATCGGCGGGCAAGGGATGGGTGTGTACACGTGACCTACCGCGTCAGAATTCCGTTACAGGCACGGAAGTTATTGATTTATCTGGACTTGAACTTTGGTCGATTCTCTATACTGTGCCATTTTCCGGGCACCAGATTGCAGTTAGCCCTTGATTCAGGTGGATTTCCCTCGTTTGGCAGCGGTTGTGCGTCCTAGATTTGTCATGGTATAGATACCATGGCTAGGTTGAATGTATACTATGACGCATGGCTGCACGTTCGCCTGACTTGCTGCTCCCACTGTTGGCCTCCCAAACGCCGGTCACGCTTGAACAACTCCAGCACGCCCTCGGCCAGCCTTCCCGCCGCACCACCTTCCGCTACCTCAGCCAAGTCCCCTACCTGCGCAGCTACAACCACAATGGCCGCTTCTATACCGCCCGCGACCCCGACCGCTTTGATCCCTGCGGCCTGCTCTGGCTCGGCGACGCGGGCTTCTCCCGCGACCGCTCGCTGGCCGCCACCGTCCAGCGCTTGCTCAGCGAATCCCCCGAGGGCTGGACCGCCAAGGAACTCCGCGGCCTGCTCCAGGTTCCCGTGCATCCTTTCCTGCTGGCCGCCGTGCGCCAGGGGCTGGCCCGGCGCGAACAGCTCTGCGGCGTATATGTCTATCTCGCCGCCGACTCGGCACTCGGCAACCGCCAATGGCAAGCCCGCCAACAGCGCTGCGCGGCCAGCGCCGCCGCCTGGCCGCCGGAGGTGACGATTGCCGTGTTGCTGGCGCTGTTGCGCCACCCCGGGGCCCAGCCGCCGGCCTTGGCGCGGCGGCTGCAAGGCCACTCCCCGCCCATCTCGCAGGCCCGCGTGCAAGCTGTCTTGGATCGCTTCGACCTCGCCGAGGTCGTCCAAAAAGGGGGGCCTACGCCCTGCTGACAGTGTGCCGCACACAAGCCCTGCAGGCGGGCTGGAGCGCACTGCGGCTGGCCCGCTGCGGCGCGCTCGGCGGCACTCCGCCGCGCATCGATTTCCCCGCCGAAAGCAGCCACTGCCCGCACTGCGGCCAACCCCTGAGTCCGTACAAGAGCCAGTCCCGCGGGCTGGTCACGCTGGCCGTCGGCCCGTTCGTGGCACGCGAATTCCGCGCCCGCTGCCGCGCCTGCCGGACGGCCCCGGCCGCGGCCTCGCAGCGGCTGGCCGAGCTGGCCCCGCCGGGCCAGCGTTTCGGCTATGACCTGATCGTGTGGGTCGGCTTGGCCCGCTATCAGCGCCGCCTGCAGCGCAGCGAGATCCAGGCCGAACTCGCCCAGCGCGGCATCGCCCTGACGAGCGGTTCGGTGTCCGCGCTGTGCGATCGCTTCCTGCTCGCCCTCCAAGCCCTGCATTGGCAGCGCGCCCCGGCCCTGCGCGCCGCCATGCCGCAGGGCTATGCCCTGCATCTGGACGCCACCTGCGACCAAGGCCAGGGCGGCACGTTCCTGTGCTTGGACGGTTTCACCGGCTGGGTCTTGCTCGCGAGCAAGATCGCTTCCGAAAACGAGAGCGAATTGCGGCCCGCCGTCGAACGCACCGTGGCCGCCTTCGGCGACCCGCTGGCCAGCGTCCGCGACCTCGGCAGCGGCGGCGCCAAAGCGGTCGCCGGCCTGCGCCAGCGCGGCATCCCCGACCTGCTCTGCCACTACCATTTCCTGGCCGCGGTCGGCAAGCGCCTGCTCGATGAGGACCATGCCAAGTTGCGCGGCCAACTCACCCGCAGCCGCCTGCGCAGCCGTCTGCGCGACCTGCTGGCCGCCAGCCGCGGGCCCGCTGCGGGCCTGCGCCAAGACCTGCCCGCTCTGCTGCTGTGGCTCTTGGAAGGCACCGGACACAAGCATCCCTCCTACCCGTTTGCGCTGCCCCATCTGGACTTCTACCGCCGCTGCCAGCAATTCCCCGCCGAGCGCGACCGCCGCCTGCCCGCGCCCCGCTCGCCCCGCGAACAGCGCCTGTTGCGCCAAGTCGCCGCCGCCTTGGCAGATTGGCACTGGCTGCAGCGCCCCGACCCCACCGCCCAGCGCCTGCAGCGCCGCTGGGACTTGTTCTGTGAGTTGCGCGAAGTGCTGCGCTTCAGTTCCCAAGACCTGCCCCACGGCCAACCCCCCAACGCCCGCCGCCCGCCGGACCCGGCCGCCAGCGAGCGCCTGCTGCCGACGCTGGCCGCCGACCTCCAGCACTATCAGCGACAACTCCGCCAGCGCCTCCAAACCCCCGCCAACGACGCACCGCCCGACCCCGCTGCGACCCTCGTGCTGGACTATCTGCAGCGCTATGGCGCAGGCTTGTGCGGCCATCCGCTAGTGCGCGATTCCAGCGGCTGCACCGTCGCCGTCGTAGCCCGCACCAACAATATCCTTGAACAACACTTTGCGCGCTCCAAGCAAGGCCTGCGCCGCCGCCTCGGGCGCGCCCATCTGGGTCGCGACTTGGCCGATCAGCCAGCCCAAGCCGCCTTGGCCGCCAACCTGCTCGATCCCGCCTACGTGCAGATTCTGTGCGGCAGCCTCGACCAGCTGCCCCGCGCCTTCGCCGCCTTGCAGCGCCCCGCCGCCTCAGACCCGCTGCCGCGCCTAGAACGCAACAATCGCGACGCGGACCTGCGTCGGCGCAACCGCGCCTGGGCCGACGACACCATCCCAACTCCGACCCCGCTCACGAGCACAGCACACCCCAATGCGCTCACAACCGCAGCTTGCTAACGGAATCCTGACGCGGTAGCACGTGACATAGACGCGACGGGACACGAGATCGGCCCACCAGTCCTGGGATCTTGCGCTTGGTGCTCGCAATCTGCTGCCTGTGTGTCCCGGAAGCAAGCCGACCCGCTAGGAGAGTGCTACCGTTGCGGTTGGTAGTTAGTGCCTGCGACAAAACCCCCTAAAATCCGATCTTCTCTAAAAATATGCGCTGATTTATGGACCCATTGGGAGCATGATTCAGCAGAATTTCTCCCCTGATTGGTAAAAATATGTCAAGGACTCTGGCTGAGTTCGACTCACTGCCTGCTTCAGATACACTCTGCCCTGCCGGCCTTCTGCCAGCTCTCTTTTTTCTCTTTCTGGTCTCGATCACCGCTGCTATGCGGCTATCTTTATCCGCTCTTTCTTCAGTCTTTCTCGTTCCCTTCTCTGGAGTATCAATCCTAGCCGATGCACGTTCGCCGCCACCACTGATAACCCGATCGCCCGCTCGAACCCTGCCCGACCGTGCTCGCGCACTCGATCCAGCCCCCGCTGCTCCAAGTTTGCGATCGCCGACTCCACTGCCGGATGCTGCCGCCGCCTCTCTATGTGCTCCTGTGCTTCTTCCCGCTCTTTATCTGTCTCGCTCAACCGCCCCTTCTTCGGCATCACGTTCCGCGCCAGCATGCCATCCAGCCGCTGCCGGTTCCCAGCACTATAGTACCCCTTGTCAAAACTACATCCCTGCAATCCCGCGTACTCACTCTGCACCTGCTCCACCATTTCGACCGCCACATCCACGTCCTGCTCCGTCCACATGATACGATGACCTAATGTAAACTGCTCCGCGCTCTCCACGATTGTTACCGGCACTCCTAGCTCTACCAGCACACCCGCTTTCCCTTTTACGCACCAGCGCGTATGATCTTCGAAAATCGAATACACTTTCTCCTCTTGTGGAATCGTCTCGCCTTGCAATATTCTCCGCTCTACTTGCCCCGTCAGTTTCCGTCCCAATCCCGCCAGCCGTTCTATGTCCTTGATCTCTTCTTGGCTTGCCCCGCTCTCCCGCAGCTTTTCTAAGCTCCCCTCCGCTCGCTCTAGCAACCTTTCACACTGCTTCACATACGCCTTCACCCCTTTCTCTTCTCTTGATTCTTCCTCCTGCGCCGTGTCCGCACTCTTTGGAACAGCCTCCTCACCTTCCCTGCCAACTTCTTATGCTGCCGCCAGCCTGTCTCCCCCTGGGCCTCACTCGCCCGCTCTACCGTCCGCAGCAGACTCCTCATCGCATCCCACAGCAAACTTACATCCGTCGGATAATGCACGTCCGTCTCCACCACGAACGAATCGCAACGCGCCGTCAACTCTCCCTCCACCTCCTGGCCGAGTACTTCGTAGCCCGCTCCCACCACCAAGCGGTTGACAGCCGCCAGTAACTGCGGAGTCAGGAGCGACACGTTGCGCGTGATCGTGCGGCAACTGGCCACGCCACGGTGCTGTCCCAGTCGCTGAGTCCCATCATGCGCCGCACGCTGCGATGCTGGCCAGCTAATTCATGCCAGCGATCATAATCGCAATTCAATCCCTGACGCAGCAGACCCAGCACCAATATGCTCCACAGACTCATGCCCGGACGACCG
This sequence comes from Bryobacterales bacterium, assembly GCA_965219605.1. GTDB lineage: Bacteria > Acidobacteriota > Terriglobia > Bryobacterales > UBA6623 > VXMF01. The sequence goes on from CBDCOC010000001.1 coordinate 116,667, forward strand.
TTCCTGGCGTCCAAGCACGGCCCGTATGCTTGCCTCTCACTGTCTGCGCTGTCCGCCTTGCTCTTGTCCGCGAGCAGATGCGTCTCCAGCAGAGTGAACAGCTTGGCCCGCAATTCAGCATCCGACCAAATCTGCTGCAAGCCGCGCAGCACGGCGGGAATATCATCCCGCGACTGCGGATCGATTGGGATGCGCTCAATATCGATTTGGCCAATGGCTAATTGTGGATTTAAGACGACTCTCATGGGTGCCTGCCAGACGAAGATCGTAGCCAATAGGCCGCCCGCGGGCCAGGGCTGGCCAGCCGCTGTCATCTTGGTCGGCGTCGATTGCTATCAACCCATCTATTTTCAATCATTTAGAAGCTTTTGCCGCAGGCACTAGTTAGTGCCTGCGACAAAACCCCCTAAACTGAACTTCATCCGGAAAAGACGAACTAATTGCTTGTTTCAGAATGAGTTACGTCGAATCAACCTGTCATTTTACTGGAAACAGTCTTGTCGAGATCGACTCCCAGCAGAGCGAATGCCTTGGTGTGAAACACCCTAGCCCGCCCCTGCCCCCACAGCGTCCCGGGAAGCAGTTTGTGCAGTGTCGGGAAGCAGCTGGTGTGAAACACCCTAGCCCGCCCCTGCCCCCACAGCGTCCCGGGAAGCAGTTTGTGCAGTGTCGGGAAGCAGCTGGTAGCCGAGATCCTTAGCTGTCGTTTTGAGGTAGGCCAAGGTCCGTTGGCGATGGCGCTGCTCGTAGGCCGCCTCGCCCTCGTCAACGTAGTCCTGGCCGAAGCGCAGCATGCGGTATACCAACACCGCCAGCTTGCGGGCGGTGGCGAACACCGCCGTCTTCATCCCCTTGTGCCGCGCCTTGCGGCGCAGCGCCGCCCCCAGCGCCGACTTGGACCGGATCAGCGCCGTCGCCGCCATGCGCAGCGCGTTCGACGTGCGCGTCGCTCCCAGCCCGCGCTGCCGCTTGCCCGCCAACTGCTGCCCGCCCGATACCGCGTGCCGCGGCGCCAGGCCCAGCCAGCTCGTGAAATGCCGCTCGCTCGGAAACGACCCCAGATCCGTCCCCACCTCGGTCAGGATCGTGCGCGCCGCCCCCGCGCTAATCCCGTCGATGCGCGTCAGATCCACGCTCGCGTAGCGGTACAGCGCCGTCCGCAGCGGCTGCTCACCCCGCCTTCGGATGGCTTTCTCCTTGGCCGCGTTCGGGTGCCGCGGACACTCCTCCGCGCTGCATTCCTCGCCCGCCTGCTGCTGCAGATCCTCTTGCAGCTTCTGCTCGTAACCGTCCATCTCGGCCTGCACCGCGTCGTACAGCCGCAGCGCACTGCGCAGGTTGAACAGGTGCTCCTCCCGCCAGTTGCCGCTCAGGTACTCCACGAACTGCTCCTCCGTGTGCTTGCAGCGCCCCGAGCGCAACTGCGCCAACTGCTCCGCATCGCGCTGCCCCGCCACGATCGCACGCACGATCGCCATGCCTGTCTGCCCCGTCAGATCCGTCACCGCCCGATGCACCTGCACGTTCATCTGATCCAACGCCCGCTGCATCCATTGCACGCAGCGCGTGCGCTCCGCCACCAAGCTCTGCCACTGCCGGTGCAGCGCCCGCAGCTGCGTCACCGTCTCGGGCGGCCGGAACGAGCCCCGCAGCAGGCCGCAACTGTGCAGCCGCTGTAGCCACTGGCAGTCCAGCATGTCGGTCTTGCGCCCCGGCACGTTCTTCAACTGCCGCGCATTGACCAGCAACACCTCGAAACCGCGCTCCTCCAGCAACTCGTGCAATGGGATCCAGTACACATACGTGCTCTCCAGCGCCACCGATTCCACGCCTTCGGCCGCCAGCCAGTCCGCCAACGCGTCCAACTGCGCGGTGGTCGTGCCGAACGTGCGCACGTTGGGCCTGCCGTCCGCACGTGGCGGCCCGCAGGCCCAGTGCTCGCGGCTGCCGAGGTCCACCCCCGCCACCTGCGGGCGCTGCACCGGCAGGTCCCGCTCCGGCTGCTCTCTTGCCATATCTCCCTCCTGCTGCTCCTGTCTCACACACGGAAGGCCCCGGCCCGGGTTGGCAATTGCTCTGCAATGCTGGTGTTGAGGAGTGCTTCCGAAGAAACCTCGCTAGTGAATGATCGCTCGCCCGGACCCAGACTGGCTTTGGGGCAAATACTGCACCAATGAAATTACGGGGCTTGACTGCCGGAACCCTCCGCTCTGATTCTACGCCAAGCCACGTGTTTCCAACCGAATGATCCGGGCCCCGCCCGGGGGCGCGACTGGCTTGCAAGGCCGTCGGCTGGGCGAGCAGCGGAAACTCGTGCTGCTCGTCCTTGCCTAGCGTGACGTGGTTGAGCGTCAGTGTTCCCAGATGTGCGAGCAGACTCGGCAGGCCCTGCACCGGCAAGCCTTCCGGAGTCCGCTTGCTGGCGGCCTTGGCCCGGGCCGCAGGCGACACCTGCGCCGCTTCCACCGGCGAGTCGCGCTGTGCGCGAGCTGCCTCGCGCTCGCTGTCTTCAAACAACAACGGTGCCAGTTTGCGCCGCAAGTGCCATTCCAAGTAGTAGGCCAACATGCACAGAAAGACATGCCCGCGCACATGCTCGGCGCTGTAGACGTAGAACGGGCGCACTGCCAAGCGGGTCGTTTTCAACGAGCGGAAGGCGCGCTCCACCTGCGCCAGACTCTTATAGGCCGCCACCGCTTCGTGCGCCCCGAGGGCGTCCGCAGGCAAGCTCGTGCGCACCACGTACACGCCGTCCAACTGGGCCTCGGCGGCAATGCGCTCTGGCCGTCGCGACCAGTGCAGCACGTGTTCCTGCACGCTGATCTCGAAATGCTTCGCCACCTTGTAGCGATTCGCATCGCGGCCGATGCGGCGCTGGATCGCGGCCTCTTCGTGCCACGGCTTGCGCCCCCGCCGCACCTTGGCGGCCAGCTCTTCCAAGAGTTGCTCGGTGGCCTGTAGCAACTCCTCTCGCTTGCGGGCGCGCTGCTCTCGCAGGCGCGGGTTCAGGCACACCAGCAGGCGCTCGCCGGGGAATTCCGGGCTGTGAATCTCAGCCACTTGATCGGGCACCAACTGGCCCGGCTGGAGCGGCGCTTCAGGCCTGGCCCCGGCCTGCTCGGCATCCGGTTCGGGCGCTTTGAGCAACTGCTGCAGGGCGCTGCTAGTGAGGGCCGAGATCCAATCCAGGCTGGCCGGCTCGAGGTCGGCGCGCAGGCGCGCCGTGGTCAGCATGCCGCGATCGCCAACCAGCGCGACTTGCTGCACGCCGAACTGCTTGCGGATGGTCTGCACTTGGGCGCTCACGGTGGTCGGATCGGCGCTGTTGCCGGCGAACACCTCCACCGCCACGGGGCAGCCGTCCGGGGCGCACAGCAGGCCGAAGACGATCTGGCGCTTGCCGCGCTTGCGGTCGCGGTTGTAACCAAAGGCGGCCAGCGGACAGCAGCGGCCTTCGCAGTAGGAACTGGTGACGTCGTAGAGGACTAGGGTGCCGGCGCGCAGGTGGCGGCGGGCGAGGCTGCGTTGGATCCAAGGCTGGCGCTGGCGCAGCCAATCGAGCATGGCCAGCAGTTCATTGCCCGCCACGGGCCCGAGAGCGAGCAGGCTGCCGAGCGAGTTGGCGGCGGAAGCGGGGCAGAGGCTGCGGGCGGTGGCGAGCTTGGAGTCGGGCTGCAGCAGGCGGGCGCAGATGGCGGCCAAGGCGAGGCTGCGTTGGCGCGAGGGGGAGCGCTGTAGCAGGCGGGGGAAGTGGAGTTGGCGGGCGAGGGCGAGCACAGCGGCGACATGGCCGTGAGGCAGGGAGCGGCGGATGGTAACGGCTTGGTCGAGGCGGGGGACAGCCACACCGCCTTGCAGGACGGTGCGGATGCCGTGGATGGCCTCGGGCGGGAGTTGGGAGAGGTTGGCGATGGTCTTGCGACGGATGCGCTGGCCCTCCCGCCAAGCCTGGCGGAGCAGGACGGCTGGGGGGCTGTTGCGGTTGGGGATGGATTCGACGTAGAAGGCCACGGGGATTACATGGAAACAAAAAATTGCAAATACAATTCTAATAAAAGATATAAACAAATGTCAAGTAAAAAAATACATGGAAACAAAAATACACCTGAGAGAGATCCCGGGAGAGTCATAACCAATTGAAAATAAAGTACTTAAAAGCGATCAAAGCCTATCCAGCCTAGGTGAAGTTCAGCCTAAAATCCGTTCTCGGCTAGCAAAACGGGCCGCTTGGTGAGCGGAATAAAGGCTTGTTGGAGCCGGCTGAACAACGCGCAGTGGGTTGTTGTCAGGCGAAGATCGCAGCTAATGGGCCAGATCCGAGCCAACGGACCGCCGCCCGCCGAATCTTCGCCTGCGTCGATTGCACACAACCATTTTGAATGCAATGACATAGATGCTTTTGTCGCAAGCACTAGGTGCCGTTTAGCCCAAGCTTGCAACATGTCGCTGCACGCAAGCCGCTGTAATCGCCGGTACCTTGTCCGGCATGACGGATCCCGGTCGTGCCGTCGGAGCTGTCTTCCAGCGTCCTGGAAGACAGCTGCTCGGGTGCGGCCCCGGTTGCTAAGCGTGAAAAGTAAGCTGGCGCTTTGGCCTGGGCTGCCGCCGCCAACACTGACACGCCACACCAAGCGCTGTGACTGTAGCTTTCGGCCAAAACCTAAGTGTCATCGTCTCGTACCTCTATTGCCGCAGAGGGGGGGGAGCCGCTCTGGTATCCAGACCCACGCCTGACATACACATGCACGATTCCATCAGGTTCGTCTGTACGGTCATCCACAGTGCGCACGACGACACGGGTCGAACTCCGGCCAGCGCGGATGGTGGCTGTTCGAAAGCTAGCTCCGTCTTGCCCTGCCACGAGGAAGTCTCCGTACACTCGCACTCCGAGCGAGACAGCCAAGTCTCGATCCAGTTGCTGGTCGGCCTGCACCGTGAACACGGCCATTTCTCCCTCGTTGATCGATTCGAGTTCGGGGATTACCGAGACTCTCGGCTCCCGCGCTTGGATGTCGTTGTCGGCGACCGGGACAGTGGCCGAGGGCTCGGCGGCGGAGATGGTGTAGCCGCGGCCGGACACGATGCTGGCGGTCACCGAGCCGTCGCTTTCGGTAACGCGGTCGTCAACCGTCGTGACGCGCAGTTCCGTCGAGCCGCTCGTCGGCACGGTCACCATGCGCGTGCGGGGAGAGGTGAAGTCGCCCTGCTGCGTGATGCGCACGGAGACGGAGAGCGGCTCTATCGGGGGCGGGTTGGCAGTGACCACGAAAGTCACCGTCTCGCCCTCGGTGGTGCGGAGCGTCCTCTGCGTGACGCTAACTTCCGGTACGGCCTGCGCAGCGTCATTGTCGGCGACCGGGACAGTGGCCGAGGGTTCGGCAGCGGAGATGGTGTAGCCGCGGCCGGGCACGATGCTGGCGGTCACCGAGCCGTCACTTTCGGCGACGCGGTCGTCAACCGTCGTGACGCGCAGCCCCGTCGTTCGTCGGGCCGCCTGCACGGTCACCGTGCGTGTGCGGGGAGAGGTGAAGTCGCCCTGCTGCGTGATGCGCACGGAGACGGAGAGCGGCTCTGTCGGGGGCGGGTTGGCAGCGACCACGAAAGTCACCGTCTCGCCTTCGGTGGCGCGGAGTCTTATCGGTGCGACGCTAACTTCCGGCACGACCTGCGCAGCGTCGTTGTCGGCGACCGGGACAGTGGCCGAGGGCTCGGCGGCGGAGATGGTGTAGCCGCGGCCGGACACGATGCTGGCGGTCACCGAGCCGTCGCTTTCGGTAACGCGGTCGTCAACCGTCGTGACGCGCAGTTCCGTCGAGCCGCTCGTCGGCACGGTCACCGTGCGCGTGCGGGGAGAGGTGAAGTCGCCCTGCTGCGTGATGCGCACGGAGACGGAGAGCGGCTCTGTCGGGGGCGGGTTGGCAGCGACCACGAAAGTCACCGTCTCGCCTTCGGTGGCGCGGAGTCTTATCGGTGCGACGCTAACTTCCGGCACGACCTGCGCAGCGTCGTTGTCGGTGACTGGGACGGTGGCCGAGGGCTCGGTGGCGGAGATGGTGTAGCCGCGGCCGGACACGATGCTGGCGGTCACCGAGCCGTCGCTTTCGGTAACGCGGTCGTCAACCGTCGTGACGCGCAGTTCCGTCGAGCCGCTCGTCGGCACGGTCACCGTGCGCGTGCGGGGAGAGGTGAAGTCGCCCTGCTGCGTGATGCGCACGGAGACGGAGAGCGGCTCCGTCGGGGGCGGGTTGGCGGCGACCACGAAAGTCACCGTCTCGCCTTCGGTGGCGCGGAGTCTTATCGGTGCGACGCTAACTTCCGGCACGACCTGCGCAGCGTCGTTGTCGGCGACCGGGACAGTGGCCGAGGGCTCGGCGGCGGAGATGGTGTAGCCGCGGCCGGACACGATGCTGGCGGTCACCGAGCCGTCGCTTTCGGTAACGCGGTCGTCAACCGTCGTGACGCGCAGTTCCGTCGAGCCGCTCGTCGGCACGGTCACCGTGCGCGTGCGGGGAGAGGTGAAGTCGCCCTGCTGCGTGATGCGCACGGAGACGGAGAGCGGCTCTGTCGGGGGCGGGTTGGCAGCGACCACGAAAGTCACCGTCTCGCCTTCGGTGGCGCGGAGTCTTATCGGTGCGACGCTAACTTCCGGCACGACCTGCGCAGCGTCGTTGTCGGTGACTGGGACGGTGGCCGAGGGCTCGGTGGCGGAGATGGTGTAGCCGCGGCCGGACACGATGCTGGCGGTCACCGAGCCGTCGCTTTCGGTAACGCGGTCGTCAACCGTCGTGATGCGCAGTTCCGTCGAGCCGCTCGTCGGCACGGTCACCGTGCGCGTGCGGGGAGAGGTGAAGTCGCCCTGCTGCGTGATGCGCACGGAGACGGAGAGCGGCTCCGTCGGGCGCGGGTTGGCAGCGACTGTGAAGATGGCCGGCGCTCCTTCGCTTACAACAGCGCCGCCGCTGATCCTAATTTCGGGGTCTGTCGTTCCTCTGGCCGTCTGCGAGGGCGGGCAGACTTCGTCTTCAGCCGGTGCCGTCCGTCCGGATTGGATTTCGAAGCCGATTGTGTAGGATGGTCCGGCATCTCCTCGGGCCCCCGGCTGGGAGTAGGGCGTGGCGCTCAGCAAGTAGTCTCCGGCAGGCAGCGTTGTTCCGCAGTTCGCCTGATCGAACAGAGAGAAAGGCGCGAAATTGTCAACAAAGCTGTGCCGCACTCTCAAATCCGTGCGTACTAGTGTTGTGCGCATGCTTTGCACTTTGGTGTCGGGCGTCACTTCAACTTCCATGTTGAAGCGCACCGACTCGCGGCCCGCGTGCTCCAGTGTCAAGCCCTCACCAAGTGATTCTTTTCGCCCGTCATTGCCGACCAGCGTGAAGGAGGCCACTTCCAAGCGGCCGATGTCGGGCGGCCCGAGCAAGCCTAGCGCCGATGGCCCTTCCGATTGCAGCTTGGCACACACCCCGCGCTGTTTCAGCAAGTTGACCACTGGCTCGAAATCGTCGTTATCCACCCAAGCTGAGAACGGATCGCTCTGTCGTAGGTCGATGTTCTGCTGCCCGTGCGTGCCGTAGGCCATACGGTAGACATCGACAAGATTGCTCCATGCTCGGCTGGTGCGCACTCGCAGGATGCGCTGCATAGTGCTGCTGCGGCGCCACAAATCGTGCACGACTTGCAGGTGAAAATCGGGCACGAAGCAGTGGTACACTCTAGAGCAGTACTCCCTAGTCTGCTTATGCTTTGTAAGATACTGCCCGGTATGGGCCAGAACCGAGAGGTGTGTGTCGCGAAGATTGAAAGGGATATTGAGCGAAGATGACGGATTTGCGTTCGGGCAGATGGCTGGGTTTCTCGCCGCTTTGTCCAAGTGCCCGGCTGCGGCCGCACGCCGGAACAGCACCTGTTCATGCCGCCATTGCATGGCCATGGCCGCTTCTGTCGCCATGTCGGGGGCGTCGACACCTTTCCTCGGAAGTGCGTAGCCTCGGCTTCTTAGCATGCGCAAGGCTTCGATTTCCAGAGGTGCCAGCCGCGGATCGGACGATTCGCGTGCCTGCTGCAAGTATGCGGCGGATTCTAGCGAGATGACAGAAGAATTCTGAACAAAGACATCCTGCTCTGAGCCTGGGAAATCGCCACTTTCGCCCCACAAAGGTTTGTTGAGACTGCCGTGGCAGGTGGAGCACACCGGTGGGTTGCGCAGCACGGGCACACGGCCGCGGAAGTCAATCACTCCGGCGGCCCAGCGCTCGTTGGAAGGCTCTAGGAACTCCACGGACCGGTAGCCTGGGGAGTTCGGATTGGTGCCCCAAGACAGTATGAAGCGTGCGTCTGCACCAAAGGAGATCACGCGGGGGAATTCGCCCGAGACGAATTCTGCATTGCCCGCTTGTGACTTAAACATCAGCACAGCGTTCTTGCGGTGCCAGGGAGGCAGTGCTTGGATAAGCCCCTCGACTGTATTGATGTTGTTATCGCGAAGGTAAAGCAGGATGTTCTGCCGGTTTAAATTCTCTGGCAGAGGGCCTGTAGCGCCTAGAGGCAGGGCGACCCAGCTCCCGACCAGCAGCAATAGCAGCCGTGTGAGAACGGTGCTAATGCAGACTGCCTTGTGGCTAGGCACCAGGCATCTCCGCAATTCGGGGGGGGGGGGGGCAATTACTAGGAAGCGATTGCCTCCTAGGCAGATCTTGCGGAAAGCTTGATTCCAACATAACAGGGCAATTTTACCACATGTGCGAAACAGGAAGGAGTGTCATGTCCGTTCAAGATGAGGCATCACCAGGTAGACAATGACAGCACTGTCTCGCAGATCGGATAGCATTGATCGCCTTCACCCGCATGTCGTGCGCGCCGCGCTTGCTCGCTGCCTCTCCGATGCAGGGTGGCCCCGGCCTCTTGGCAGCCGACACTGGGCCGCTCGCGTCACACTGCACGCACTCACGCCCAGCAGCACTGCGCCCGCGTCCATGGGTAGATCTTGCGGAGGTCTGCCAAAGACACTGAACCGCGTCCGCGGTCGCCAGATCCGGGCTTCCCTGCAGTCCTCACTGCTTCAGGCCCGGCAGCAAATCCAGCCAACACCGCCTGTTTCCCGGCCCCGCTCGGCCGGTGCCTCAGGCTACTGCCGGGCCTACAGAATTCAGACGCGGATCTTGTATAGCGATTGCCTGTAAAGAATGGACCGATTTGGAATCACCGGATCGTGCAACACAGTTATTGGCTGGCCGTTGCGTAACTCCGGGTTGCGTTCAGTGGCTTTGAGCGTGTGCCGCTTCCCGTCGGCGTCGTAGTTCACCAAGAACGAGCGGACACCTCCTATGCGGCGCACGTTCGCGGTGAACCCGCATACTGCCCGCCCGCCAACCACCAGCTTGCGGTGCAGCCTACGTTGTGCCTCGGCGACACCGGCAGCGAGCAGGAGCATGACGGCGATGAGCACTACCATGCCCGTAGTGACTGCCGAAGTGATCTCTGGCAGGTAGTGTTGTTCCGGATTCAGCTGCATGTACACAACTTTGATTGTCTCGCCCTCGCTGACACGGTCGTAGACCCGCGACGGAACGCTCTGGCTCACCCGTATCGGCGATCCGGAATCAGTAGTAAAGCTGTAGCTGAGAAAGTACATGCTGCCGCTGTTGGCCGAGCTACGGGATTCCCGCACGTGCAGGCTGGCAGATGTCGTGATGCCCTCTTGGTCCAGCAGTTTCTTCGCCGCCGGCGCGGGCAAGTACCCGAAATGTCGGTGCGTGAGCAGACCGAATATTGTCAAGGCCGCTGCCCATATGCAAAGCACCAGCTTCCCCTTGGCTGCGAGCGTGGCAGCGCGCGGGCCCGGAGACCGCAACTCCGGTTCGATGAGCGAATCGTCATTCTTGGCACCGGCCTCTAGGTCATCCCAGGCGCTAGGCTGTCTCTCGCGGTCCGTGCCCGCTACACCGCGGCGCAGCGCAATCGATCCGGTTGTGACAAGCCCCATGCCAAGCCAGTCGCGCCCCCGGGCGGGGCCCGGATCATTCGGTTGGAAACACGTGGCTTGGCGTAGAATCAGAGCGGAGGGTTCCGGCAGTCAAGCCCCGTAATTTCATTGGTGCAGTATTTGCCCCAAAGCCAGTCTGGGTCCGGGCGAGCGATCATTCACTAGCGAGGTTTCTTCGGAAGCACTCCTCAACACCAGCATTGCAGAGCAATTGCCAACCCGGGCCGGGGCCTTCCGTGTGTGAGACAGGAGCAGCAGGAGGGAGATATGGCAAGAGAGCAGCCGGAGCGGGACCTGCCGGTGCAGCGCCCGCAGGTGGCGGGGGTGGACCTCGGCAGCCGCGAGCACTGGGCCTGCGGGCCGCCACGTGCGGACGGCAGGCCCAACGTGCGCACGTTCGGCACGACCACCGCGCAGTTGGACGCGTTGGCGGACTGGCTGGCGGCCGAAGGCGTGGAATCGGTGGCGCTGGAGAGCACGTATGTGTACTGGATCCCATTGCACGAGTTGCTGGAGGAGCGCGGTTTCGAGGTGTTGCTGGTCAATGCGCGGCAGTTGAAGAACGTGCCGGGGCGCAAGACCGACATGCTGGACTGCCAGTGGCTACAGCGGCTGCACAGTTGCGGCCTGCTGCGGGGCTCGTTCCGGCCGCCCGAGACGGTGACGCAGCTGCGGGCGCTGCACCGGCAGTGGCAGAGCTTGGTGGCGGAGCGCACGCGCTGCGTGCAATGGATGCAGCGGGCGCTGGATCAGATGAACGTGCAGGTGCATCGGGCGGTGACGGATCTGACGGGGCAGACAGGCATGGCGATCGTGCGTGCGATCGTGGCGGGGCAGCGCGATGCGGAGCAGTTGGCGCAGTTGCGCTCGGGGCGCTGCAAGCACACGGAGGAGCAGTTCGTGGAGTACCTGAGCGGCAACTGGCGGGAGGAGCACCTGTTCAACCTGCGCAGTGCGCTGCGGCTGTACGACGCGGTGCAGGCCGAGATGGACGGTTACGAGCAGAAGCTGCAAGAGGATCTGCAGCAGCAGGCGGGCGAGGAATGCAGCGCGGAGGAGTGTCCGCGGCACCCGAACGCGGCCAAGGAGAAAGCCATCCGAAGGCGGGGTGAGCAGCCGCTGCGGACGGCGCTGTACCGCTACGCGAGCGTGGATCTGACGCGCATCGACGGGATTAGCGCGGGGGCGGCGCGCACGATCCTGACCGAGGTGGGGACGGATCTGGGGTCGTTTCCGAGCGAGCGGCATTTCACGAGCTGGCTGGGCCTGGCGCCGCGGCACGCGGTATCGGGCGGGCAGCAGTTGGCGGGCAAGCGGCAGCGCGGGCTGGGAGCGACGCGCACGTCGAACGCGCTGCGCATGGCGGCGACGGCGCTGATCCGGTCCAAGTCGGCGCTGGGGGCGGCGCTGCGCCGCAAGGCGCGGCACAAGGGGATGAAGACGGCGGTGTTCGCCACCGCCCGCAAGCTGGCGGTGTTGGTATACCGCATGCTGCGCTTCGGCCAGGACTACGTTGACGAGGGCGAGGCGGCCTACGAGCAGCGCCATCGCCAACGGACCTTGGCCTACCTCAAAACGACAGCTAAGGATCTCGGCTACCAGCTGCTTCCCGACACTGCACAAACTGCTTCCCGGGACGCTGTGGGGGCAGGGGCGGGCTAGGGTGTTTCACACCAGAGCACTTCGCCTCCCTCAGGTAAGGAAATCGCGATAGCGAAGCCTCCCGAGATTGCAAGCGATGCGCCTAGGGCCAGCCAGATCTTACTTGCCTGAGCGGACGGCATCTTAGCGTCTCAGTGTAAGATAGCGAGTAGCGGCATCCAATTGGCCGCCGCGCCGTTCGCCATTGCCGTCCGAGCGCTTGCCGCGGATCCCCAGTGCTTCTCGACAAGGGGGGCCAGCGGGCGCGGCGCTCCTGTCCATGGCATGAGCGGCTGGCCGCTTTCGACCTGATGGCTTACCCTAGACTGAGCGCGAGACGGAACTAGCTCGCGCTTCTTGGCGCACCTGCCTGATTATGGAACGCCGGTTGCTATCCATCGCCATCGCGGCTGCATGGGCCGCACTCGGCCTGATTATAGCGCTGCCCGGCACAGCTCAAGCACTCCAGAGCAGCGCTCGCCAGCCGCCGGCGGCCCGGCCATCTGGCCCGGATCGCTGGGAGGAGGCCATCCGATCGTTTGAGGAGAGTGACCGCAAGAACCCTCCTCAGGAGGGAGGCGTCGTCTTTTTCGGAAGCTCGAGCTTTCGGCGCTGGAACTTGGAAAAGTGGTTTCCCGGGCGCGGCTTGATCAACCGCGGCTTTGGCGGCTCGCAGATGGCCGATGCCATTCGCTACGTGGGCCGTGTCGTCTTGCCGCTCAAGCCGCGGGCCGTCTTCCTGTACGAGGGAGACAATGACACGGGGAACGGCAAGACACCCGAGACGGTCGAGCGCGAGTTTCGACAGCTGGTGGCGATCATTCACGAAGCATTGCCCCGGACCCGGATTGTGTTTGTCAGCATCAAGCCCAGCATCCGGCGCTGGCACCTGATCGACACGGCCCGCGCCGCCAACGCCCGTATTCGGGCGATTTGTGACGAAGACGACCTGCTCGAGTATGTGGACGCGGCCACTCCGTTGCTGGGGAGCGATGGCAAACCTCGCGCCGACCTATTCGTCGAGGACGAGCTCCACCTCAACGACGCCGGCTACGCCGTCTGGGCGGAACGGATCGCGCCGTACTTGGATTGATGCGCTCGCAGGGTATGAGCGCGGACGCGGCGGAATATTGCCAGATTGCCATCCCGGTCCCTTTCGACAGGACGTTCACCTACTTGGTGCCGGAGAGGATGCGGGGCCGCGAGTTGATCGGTTGCCGCGCTATCGTCCCTTTCGGCAAGCGCAGCCATGTCGGTATCGTAGTGTCTGTCGACCGCGTGGCTCCCGACTTCGCGGTCCGCCCGGTGGCCAGCCTGTTGGACGACAGCCCCGTGCTTGACGCCGAGTTGCGCGATCTCGCCAAGTGGGTGGCCAAGTACTATTGCACTCCCGTCGGCGAAGTCTTCAAGGCCATGCTGCCTTTGCACGGAGAGACCCGCACGAAGAAGACGGTCTCGATTACCGCCGCGGGCGAAGCCAAGCTGGGCGGAAGGCTCCTGCCCGGCACGGTCGACGAAGAAGTCTTGGCCGCACTCTCGCGCAAGCCACTCACGCTGCAACGGCTCGCGCAGAGAATTGCCGGCGGATCTACAGCTGTATCCCGGCTGCGTAATCGCGGGCTGGTCGCGGTGGAAGAGACGGTTGAGGAGGTTGACCCCACGCTTGCGCGCGGAGCGACGCTCTTGGTCGAGACCGGAGATCCGGCCGCCGCCCCCGCCAAGCCGAGGCTGGCCGAGCGCTGGCTGCTGGACTACTTGCGGCGTAACCCGGGCTCCCATGACGTCCGGGCGCTGGCCATCGAACGCTCGGATGCGGTCCCGACCGCGCGCAGATTGTCCAAGCTGGGCGCGGTGCGACTCGAGGCGGTACATGCCGCTCCCCGAGAGGCGCGGCACACGGAGGAGCTGGCGCTGAATGCGGCCCAGGGCATCGCCTTGGAGAAGATTCAGGCAGCCGTCGATGAACGGCGGTTCGAGGCATTCCTGCTCCACGGCGTGACTGGCTCGGGTAAGACCGAGGTATACCTCAGAGCCATTGGGGAGGCGCTTGGCCGGGGCCGTTCGGCATTGCTGCTAGTGCCGGAAATCGGGCTGACCCCCTCCCTCGCCTCCGATTTCTACGGCCGTTTTGGCAAGCGGGTGGCCGTGCTGCACAGCGGCCTGACCAACCTTCAGCGAGCCGACCAGTGGCGGCGTATCCAGTCTGGCAAGGGCCGCGTGGTGTTGGGCACTCGTAGCGCTGTCTTCGCGCCGTTGCGCGACCTTGGCCTAGTGGTAGTTGACGAGGAGCATGACGGAAGCTACAAGCAGGGCGAACCCCCTCCGCGCTACAACGCGCGCGACGTGGCTGTCGTCCGCGCCCGGGCGGCCCGGGCGGCCGTCGTGCTCGGCTCGGCTACGCCCGGCCTTGAAACTCGCCGGAACGCCGAACTTGGCAAGTACCAGCAGCTGTCGATGCCGCAGCGGATTTTGAAGCGCCCGATGCCGTCGGTGCGCTTAGTCGACATGCGCCGCGAGTTTTCCGAGGTGGGACGAGAGCAATTGTTTTCGCGCGATCTCCAAGCGGCGGTCCAAGCTTGCCTCGGACGGGAAGAGCAGGCCATGATCTTCCTGAACCGGCGCGGTTTCTCAACGTTCGTGCTGTGTCGCGCGTGCGGCGCTCGCGTCGAATGCCCCCATTGCTCGGTCACGCTGACCTACCACAAGCGCGACCGGCAGCTGCTGTGTCATTTCTGTGACCACTGCGAGCCAGTGCCGACTGCCTGCGCGGATTGCGGCAGGGAATTCCTGCATTTTCACGGCAGCGGTTCGGAACGGGTGGAAGATGCGCTGGGCCAGTCTTTTCCCGAGGCGCGCATCGCTCGACTGGATCGCGACACGGCGCGCGGGCGGAACTCGTTCGAGCGGATCTTAGGAGCGTTCAGGGACGGCGATTGCAACCTCTTGGTGGGAACCCAGATGATCGCCAAGGGGCACGATATCCCGAATGTCACCCTAGTCTGCGTCGTCAATGCCGATGTCGGCCTGGCCCTGCCGGATTTCCGGGCGGCCGAGCGCACCTTTCAGCTGCTGACCCAGGTGGCTGGCCGCGCCGGTCGCGGGGACAAGCCGGGAGAGGTGTTGATTCAGACGATGCATCCTGAGCACTATGCCGTCGAACTGGCGGCAAAGCAGGACTACGACGCCTTCTACGCGCGCGAGTCCGAGTTTCGGCGCAATCTCTGGTACCCACCCTTCACGTCCATAGCCCTGCTCCTGATTCGCAGCCCCAAGCTGCAAGATGCCCTGGAAATGAGCCTCGATCTGGGACGGCACCTGCAGCCCGCGCCAGCAGGGCTGAGGCTGCTCGGGCCGGCGTCAGCTCCCATGGCCAAGCTGCGAACCGAATACCGTTTTCAGATCGTGGCCAAGTCCGAAAGCCGCCCTCAGCTTGCCTGTCTCCTGCACAGCGCGCGAGAATACGCGCAAGCCCGGAATTGGCCGGCCACGGCACTGACAATTGACATGGATCCGCTCAGTTTCCTATAGACGCTGGGGCGGACGCAGGCAGTTGTGCTCTCGGTTGGATGCGATTGCCGAAAAAGGTGCCTTGGCAGCGCAGAGCGCCGCGGCACTCTGCGTGGACTGGCACTTGCGCGGCGTCCCCTGCAATCCGCTTCAGTGACGGGAGCGCTGGTAGCGGCGCAGTTCTTGCACGGCACGGTTGTGGTCGCTCAATTTCGTGGAGAAAGCGTGCCCTTGGAGACGGCCGGGTTTCGCGCAGAAGTACAGATAGGGGCTCTCTTCGGGGGCGAATGCGGCTTTCAGCGCCGCAGCGCCGGGATTGGTGATCGGCCCCGGCGGCAATCCGTCGTGCACGTACGTGTTGTAGGCGTGTGGATCGGACAGGTCCGAGCGGTAGAGCTTGCCGCGAAAGCGACCGTCCAGCAAGAGGCCGTAGATGGTCGTGGGATCGCATTGCAGCAGCATGCCCCGGCGCAAGCGATTGTGAAACACAGAGGAAACCAAGCCGCGCTCCTCCCGCCGCGCGGTCTCCTTCTCCACCATGGACGCCAGTACCAGCGCGTCCCAGTCCGAAATTTCCGCGGTGCCCTGGCTGCGCGCGGCGGCGAGAGCCTCGCGAAATCCCGCGAGCATGGCACCTAGCAGGTCATGCGCCGTGGATGTCCTGGCCAGGTTGTAGGTTTCCGGAAACAGCACGCCCTCCAGGGTTGCAGCGTTGGGAAGCAGGTCCGCTACCAAGCTGGCGTCGGCAGTCAGGGCGAGGAATTCCTCCTTGCTGCTCCAGCCCTCGGATGCGACGATCTCTGCGATCTCGAAACGGTTCAAGCCTTCGGGAATGGTGAGGGGATAGACAACCACGCGTCCCGCCACCAATTCCAGAAAGGCTTTCCGGCCCGACAGCGGCTCTTTGAATCGATACTCTCCGGCAATCAGTGTTGCGGATCGATTCCATAGCCGCTGCCATAGGAACCCCCACTTGGAAGCGATGACCCCGTTGCGCTCGAGCGTCTCGGCAATCTCCATTGATGTTTGCCCGCGCTCGACCTCGACCACCACGGGTTTTTCAAACACTTCCGCGGGATTCGCGCAACTGCCGGCCAGCAGCGCGGCTGCCAGCAGTGCGCCGGTGCTAGCGTTGTTTTGCGGCAAGGTAGCTTTCCAATAGAATGACCGCTGACAGGCGGTCTATCTCGCCCGGATCTTTCGGCTGCGCGCCAAGCAGGTTCTTGGCCTCCCAGCTGGTCAAGCGTTCGTCCCACATCTTGACCGGGACGCCCGCATGCCTTTCCAACTGGAATGCGAACCGGGCGGCCTGGCCCGACGATCCGCTCTTGGAGCCGTCGAGGTGCAGCGGGTCACCGACGATTACCGTGTCGATATTGCGTTCCCGGATTAGGTCGATCAAGGTATCGATGTCTTGTCGCTTGGTCGTGCGGAGCAGCGTGCGCAGCCCGTGAGCCGCTATGCCGAGCCCGTCGCTGACCGCAACGCCGATACGCCGCTTTCCCCAATCCAGTGCCATCACTCGCATGGGTTCGCAGCCGCTGGCTTCAAGCTTGTCGCAGCCCCCGGTCACTGCGTGCGGCGCGTGTCTGCGATGCTCCTGTCCCATGGCTGCGGAGGCAGCGGGTCGTACCACGGCCGCGCATCTGCGGCCGGCATCGAGCGAGCGACAGCGCTCAGCTTGGCGAGAGCCTCCCGATGCTCGGGCCGCGCGCTGTCGAGAATGTTGCTCTCCTCGCCGGGATCGGCCTGCAAGTCGTAGAATTCGCGGATTTCTCCCTCGTGGACATGGATCTTGTAACGCTTGTCGCGAATCACTCTCGGCGCATAGTCGAGCACGCCGCGAACGCCCAGTTCATCCAAGATGGCCGCGCCGAAGCCCATGCCCAGGATCCACTCCCGCGGTCCCGTCCGCCGCTTGCCCAGCATAACTTTCGCGATCGACTTTCCGTCCAGTTCCACGCCGGCGGGCAGGGCGGCGCCGGCCAGTTCGCAAAAGGTCGGGAGCAGATCCGAGAAATCGGTGAGTTCATCGGTCCGGGTTCCGGCGGGCACCAAGCCCGGACCGTTGACGATGAACGGCTGCCGGGGGCCGTTCTCGGTCAGCTTGGCCTTGCCCCCTTGCACCGTGCGACCGTTCAAGCTGCCGCGGATGCGCCCCGAAGTTCCGTTGTCGGTGGTGAAGATCACGATGGTGTTGCCGCGCACGCCGGAATCGTCGAGCGCCTTGACGAGCCGGCCGACCAGATAGTCGGTGTAGCGCACCATTGCCTTGTGCTTTTCCAGGCTGGTATCGGCGAACGGCTCGTGAGGCGTGGCCACGAGCGGGCCGTGCGTAAGCGCCATCGGGTAATAAAGGAACATCGGGCGGTCGCGGTGGCGCTCGACGAAATCGGCCAAGAAGCCGTTGAAGATGTCCGGGCCGAAACTCCCCGTGTAGGTCCGGCTGCTGGAGCGGCTGGTGTAGACGTACGGATCCCAATAGCGCTCGTCGCTTTGCGGATTGCCGCCCTCGCCGCCGGTCCAAACGGACCACTCGTCGAAGCCGTGCTGCTCCAAGATGTCCGGCTGCACGCGGAAATCGTTGATCTGCCACTTGCCCGCGATGGCAGTCGCATACCCGGCATTGCGCAGCAGGCGGGCCACCGAGATGTTGTGCTTGGGATCGAAATGACAGCCCGCCCCCCAGCGCGGCACGTCCCAGTGATTCGTCCAGCCATGCCGGAAGGGGTACTGGCCCGTCAGCAATGTGACTCGTGTCGGCGTGCATTGCGGCATGGAATAAGCGTTATCAAAGCTCATCCCGCCTTGTGCGAGCTTGTCGATATTCGGTGTCTCGATGCCGTCACCGCCATAGCTTGAGATCCATTCCGGCCCTAAGTCGTCGGCCATGATGAAGACGATATTGGGAGCGGCCGCCCATGCCGGAGCGCCAAGCAGCGAGAGGGCCAGCAGCGCCGCGCGGGCCGTGAAGGCGATATTCAAAGCGCCCCTCCGCGCCTGTCGGCGGCAGATCCGCAGAAACCGCGGACGGGTGTCCCTGCCGCTCGCGGCCGGACGCTTTCCAGAGCGGGATCCGAGCGCGATTCGCCCTCTTTCCTGAGCAGATTGGTGCATGTCCTACTTAGCGCTGGAATTTGCACGGCCACTCAGTTCTACCGCGTCTTCCACTACGAGGAACTGGCCCATCATCCCGTTATCCTCGTGCTCCATGATATGGCAGTGGTACATGTACGGCACCTCGGGGTCGGCATATCTTTCGAACCGCATTATGACACGAACAAGATCGCCGGGCGGCACGAGGATCGTGTCCTTCCAGCCCAGTTCGGCACCGCTGGGCGGCCGCCCGTTGCGATCGACGACCTGGAATTGGACCAAATGGACATGGAAGGGGTGAGGCTGGGCGCCGCGATTGCTGATTTCCCAGATCTCAATGTCCCCCAATCGTACCACCTCGTCGATTCTTGCCATGTCCATGATCTTGCCGTTGATCGGCGGCCCGGGCCGCCTTCCTCCCCGGCCGCGTCCTGCCTGTAGCGGCCCGGCTAGCACCATGGGGCGGATCCTGGCGGCGGATGAGGCATCGATGCGGGGTATGGTGTTGAGGCGCTCCGGCAACGCATGAGACGCGTGACTGGCCGGCCCGGGAACGATCTTCAGCAACTCCAGATTCCCCGTGCCGATTCCGCCGAGAAGCGACTCGATAGTCGGCAGCAACCCGGCCTCTGGATGGCTCTTCAGCACCGCCTCGGTGCCATCGCTGAAGTCAACCAGAATCTCGGCCCGCTCGCCCGGGGCGAGCGTCACGCGATTGGTCCGCAGCGGTGCTTCGAGGAATCCGCCATCGGTAGCGATCAGATGAAACAAGCGATCGTCGTCGAACCCGACATAGTAGATTCGGGCGTTCGAGCCGTTGAGCAGCCGGAATCGGATGCGACGCGACTCGACCCTGAGGAATGGGCTCTAGGTTCCGTTCACCAAGATGGTGTTTCCGTAGGCAGCGCCTTGGTTGACGGCGAAGCGGAAAGCGCCGTCGCTGCCAAACTGCCGGTCTTGGATCACGAGCGGAATGTCGTCAACGCCGTAGGTGCTCGGGATCTGCAGGGCATCGCTGTTGTCGTCATCGATCCACATGAAGCCGGAGACTCCCCGATAGACCTGGCGTCCGGTGGCGCCATGCGGGTGCGGGTGGTACCACAGCGGAGCGGCCTGCTGGCGGACCCGGAAACTGGCAGTCCACGATTCTCCGGGATCGATTCGCTGATGGGGCGTCCCGTCCATGCGAGCGGGGACATGCATGCCGTGCCAGTGCATCGTCGTCGCTTCATCCAGATTGTTCCGAACGATCAAATCGACATCCTCGCCCCGGCGCAAGCGCACGGTCGGCCCCAGATACGGGGCATTGACGCCGGCAGTCGGCGTTTGCTTTCCTGGCAGGAACTGCCGGCTCCCCGGGCCCACGGCAAGCTGGAACTGCCGGCGTCCGTTCACAACGGTTCCGAACGACTGGTCGGGGATCCGCAGCTCGTTTGCGAACGTCAAGCCGCCGTTCGTCACGCGAACGTACGCCAGCCAATAGCATGCCGGGAGCGACAAAAGGATCGCACCGGCCAGGCCCGCGGCTGCTTGCCGCAGACGCCCGGGCTTGCCCGGGCGAGAGCTTCCCGCGGCCTCGCTCCGGGCGCGGTCCCGCGGGCTTGCATCGGCAGGCATGCGTTGTCAATTTAACCGGCACCCTCTGCCGCTTGCGGCGCGATCTGGAGTGCCCTTGGCTGGCAGTGCGCCAAGTTCGGCCTCTGAATCGACGTTAGGCTTCCATGAGGCGTTACAGACGGGCGGGCGAGGTTCCCGCTTCCGGCTCCGCGGGGGCAATGCCCGCGGTGATTTGGAGTCTCGCATGGCGAAGGCCGGCCGCGCAGGTATTGCCTGCAACCCCTGCGATCTATCGGATCTGTTCCGAATCAGCCAAACTGGTTACGAGATGCCCGGACTCTTCTCAGCGGACGATCCCGCGATCTTTGACATCCAGACCGATGCCGAGGGGCCGGCGGGCCGCTTGCCGCTCACGGCCGACATGCTCCGTTCGCGGCCGAGCGGCGATATCTTCGGCTGGACGCAGAATGCCGGGATGGGCTGGAACCCCGATCACCTGGGGCGGGACGAGTACTTGATCCTCAGCACGCAAGGCGGCATCCGGGACCGGGACGGCTCTCCCGTCGCCTTGGGCTACCACACGGGGCATTTCGAGGTGGGAGACCTGATGCAGGAGGCAGCTGTCGAGCTGCGCCGGCGCGGGGCGATTCCGTTCGCCGGCTACTGCAGCGATCCCTGCGATGGCCGCACGCAGGGAACTACTGGCATGATGGACTCGCTGCCGTACCGCAACGACGCCGCGCAAGTGCTGCGTCGTCTCATCCGCTCGCTCCCGACACGCCGCGGGGTGATCGGCGTGGCCACGTGCGACAAGGGCCTGCCCGCCATGGCCATGGCGCTGGCTTCGATGCACGGGCTGCCCTGCGTGCTGGTGCCGGGCGGCGTGACCTTGCCGGCGCGCGGCGCGGAAGATGCCGGCAAGGTGCAGACGATCGGCGCGCGCTTCGCGCACGGCGAGTTGAGCTTGGAACTGGCGCAAGAGATGGGATGCAGGGCGTGCGGCACGCCGGGGGGCGGTTGTCAGTTCCTCGGGACCGCCGCGACGGCCCAGGTCGTGGTCGAGGCGCTCGGGCTGGCGCTGCCCCACACCGCTCTGGCGCCGTCAGGGCAAATGGTCTGGAAACAGGCCGCCCGGAGATCTGCCGCGGCGGTCATGGCGCAACGCGCCGCCGGCATCTCTGTCGGCGATGTGCTCGGGGACGGCGCCCTGCGCAACGCGATGGCGGTGCATGCCGCTTTTGGCGGATCGACCAACCTGTTGCTGCACCTGCCCGCGATCGCCTTCTGCGCCGGCCTCAAGCGGCCCACGGTAGATGACTGGGCCGATGTCAATCGACGGGTGGTGCGCTTGGTCGACGTGCTGCCCAACGGCCCGGTTGGGCACCCGACGGTTCGCGTGTTTCTTGCTGGCGGAGTGCCGGAGGTGATGTTGCACCTGCGGGATTCGGGCCTGCTCGACCTGTCCGTGCTGACAGCCACCGGGGACACGCTCGCGACAGTGCTCGAGGAATGGGAGCGCAGTGAGCGCCGGAGTATTTTCCGCGCGCGGCTGAGAGATCTGGATGGCATTGACCCGAATGACGTCATCCTCTCCCCGCAAGCGGCTGTCGAGCGCGGCCTGACCAGTACGATCACGTTCTGCCGGGGAAATCTTGCGCCGGGGGGCGCGGTTGTGAAGAGCACGGCGATCGACCCGGCCGTCGTGGACAGCCATGGCGTGTACCGCAAGCAGGGGCCGGCCAAGATCTTCACCCGCGAGGCGGACGCGATCCAAGCGCTCAAGCACGGCGCTGTCCAGCCCGGCGATGTCATGGTGCTGGCCTGCTGCGGCCCGCTCGGTTCCGGCATGGAGGAAATCTACCAGGTCACGTCGGCGCTCAGGCACCTCGCCTCCGGCAAGGAGATCGCCGTCGTCACCGATGCCCGCTTTTCCGGCGTCTCGACCGGTGCTTGCATCGGGCATGTCGCGCCGGAAGCACTGGCCGGCGGCCCGCTGGGACGATTGGTCGCCGGAGATACTGTGCGCATCGAGATCGACTGCCGGCAGTTGCGCGGGAGCGTCGATCTGGTGGGCCACGGCGGAACCGAGTTCGGGGCTGCGCGTGGCGAGGCCGTGCTCGCCGCGCGGCAGCCTCGCGCAGATCTGGTGCCGCACCCGGATCTGCCGGACGACACCCGCCTGTGGGCCGCTCTGCAGGCTTGCAGCGGCGGGACTTGGAGCGGCTGCGTGTACGACGTGGACGCCATCACGGCTGACCTGCAAGCGTCGGCCAAGCGCGGATGATCCGGCAGTCAAGCGGATCCTTCGTCCTTGCGCACAGGGGGGCCGGACTGCATACGATGGATGCGGGAGCCGACCGAACGTGCTCGTCCTTGTCACCGGAGCGGCAGGCTTCATTGGTTCGCATCTCTGCGACCGGCTCCTGGCGGACGGGCACGAGGTGATCGGGCTGGACAACTTTAGCACCGGCCGCGCGGAGAATTTGCAGCACTTGCAGGGCCGTGCCGGGTTCCAAGTCATCCGGCATGACGTTTGCCAGCAGTTCGAGCGCGACCTACGGCGGATTGGCATGGTGTACAACCTCGCCTGCCCGGCGAGCCCCCGCGACTACTTGGCGGCCCCGGTCGCAACGCTCGCGGCTTGCTCGTCCGGCACCCGCAACATGCTGGAGCTGGCCAGGCGAAACCACGCCCGATTCCTGCAGGCTTCGACATCCGAGACCTACGGCGACGCTCTCGTCCACCCGCAGCCCGAGACCTATTGGGGCAACGTCAATCCGGTCGGCCCCCGCTCGGTATACGACGAGGGCAAGCGGTACGCCGAGGCTCTCACCATGGCCTACCGCCGGCAGCACGGGGTCGATACGCGCATCGCCCGGTTGTTCAACGTGTACGGGCCGCGAATGAGAAGGGGGGATGGCCGCGTGCTGCCGGCTTTCCTGGACCAGGCCCTGCGCGCTGTGCCGCTGACCGTGTTCGGCGATGGCTCGCAAACGAGGAGCTTCTGTTACGTCTCGGACATCGTCGAAGGCATGGTACGGCTGGCGGCCAGCCAGGAGCCTTTGCCGATCAACCTCGGCAGCCCGGAGGAGGTCACGGTGCTGGAACTGGCAGGGCTCGTGCAACAGATCGCCGGCGTTGCCTGCGAGGTTTCCCACTGTGCGCTGCCCAAGGACGATCCGGCGCGACGCCGGCCCGACATAGCACAGGCAAAGCGCGTGCTCGGCTGGGAGCCGCGGGTGGCGCTGCGGCAGGGTGTGCGGATGATGCTGGCATCGTTGCAGGCGTGACGGCAGGAGTCCTGCCGCTCGCATCCCGAGAGCAGCCCGCGCCGCAGCGCACGGGGCGTCCTGCACGGAATGGGGTTTCCGCCTGTGGCATGATAGTGCGGCCCGCAATCATGCCAGACCGCTGCACACGCCGCAATTTTCTCGCCGCCACAGCCGCCCTGTCGGGCTTGCCCTCATGCGCCTCGAGCGATCCGCCCGCGCCGCCGGCCGGGACTAGGCCCAACATCGTGCTGTGCATGGGGGACGACCATGGCTGGCACGAGACGGGCTACAACGGGCACTCGCACGTCAAGACTCCGGTGCTCGACGAGATGGCCTCGGCCGGGCTGCGCTTCGACCGCTTCTACTCAGCTGCACCCGTGTGTTCGCCCACCCGCGCCAGCGTGATGACCGGGCGGCACCCCAACCGATACGGCACTTTCGGCGCGAACTGGTCGATCCGTCCGGAGGAGATTGGCATCGCCGAGGTTCTCAGCCGGGCGGGCTACGCCTGCGGCCACTTCGGCAAGTGGCACCTTGGCCCGGTCAAGGCCGGTTCGCCGACGAATCCGGGCGCCTTCGGCTTCGAGGAGTGGCTTTCCCACGACAATTTCTTCGAGATGGACCCGGTGCTGTCGCGCAACGGCGCCGCCCCCGAGAAGCACGAGGGCGAGGGCTCCCAGGTCGTGATCGACGCGGCCAAGCAATTCATCGACCGGGCGCGGCAGGCGGGGCGGCCGTTCTTCGTGGTCGTCTGGTTCGGCTCCCCGCACGAGCCCTACAGCGGCCTCGAAACCGATCTGGAAGCCTATGCGGATCTTCCGCAGGAATTGAAGGAAGACTCAGCGCGGCTCACTTCGATGGAAACAGGCCTGCGCACGCAGGTGCGACTGGATCTGGCTCTGCAGGCCCGTTACGCCGAAATCACGGCCATGGACCGCGCCATCGGGAGCTTGCGCGATCACTTGGCGGAGCAAGGCCTGCGGTCCGACACGCTGCTGTGGTACTGCAGCGACAACGGAGCGCCCGTCGAGGCTCGCTTCTCGTCACCGCTGCGGTCGAACAAGGGCGAGGTGTACGAGGGCGGCCTGCGGGTTCCGTCCGTCCTGGAATGGCCCGCACGGATTTCGGGCCCCTTGCGCAGCCCTGTCAACGCAGCGACCAGTGACATCCTGCCCACGCTTTGCGAACTCGCCGGCCAAGCACTGCCCGCCCGTCCGCTGGACGGGCTGAGCTTGGTTCCCGTGCTGGACGGAGCCATGCAGCGCCGGCCGGAACCGATCTGCTTCTGGAGTTTCGATGGCAACCGAAAGGGCAACGGCGAGCCGTACATTGATCCGCGGCAGCAGGAGGGCACCACGCCTCTGGTCAAGATCATGGACGGCCGCCTGACGCGGAATTTCCAGAACTTCCATCACCCGAGCATCGAGAATGCCGATTTTGGCGGCCCGCGGGCAGTCCTTGACCAGCGTTACAAGCTGGTGGTTGACGGCCAGGGGCCCGGAACGGTGGAATTGTTCGATATTCGCGCCGATCCAGCTGAGAGCAAAGACCTCGCGGCGGCGAACGCGGAAGAAACCGCACGCCTGCAGGCGCACTTGCGCAGTTGGCAGGAGTCCGTGCTCCGCAGCCTCGCGGGCGGCGACTATGCGTGACTGTTTGAGCGGTAGGCCCAAGGGCCGCGCGTGAACAGCCCGCCATCGACCAGCATCGTTTGCCCGGTGATGAACTCGCTCTCGTCGCGGCACAGGAACGCCACGGCATGCGCCACGTCGGGCGGATAGCCGACCCGGCCCATCGGCGTGAGATGGGACCATTGCCCGGCATAATCTGCCGACTCTCGCTCGGTTCTCTCAATCAGGATCGCCCCCGGGGCGACGCAATTCACCGTGATTCCGTACTCGCCGAGTTCGGCCGCGGCCACCTTGGTGAACTGTTCGATGCCGCCCTTGCTGGCGGTGTAGCTGACAAGGTTCGGGAAGGCGACCTTGTTGCAGCCCGATCCGATGTTCACGATGCGCCCTGTCCCGCGCTCCTTCATGTTGCGCGCCGCCAGTTGCGTGCAGAGGAAGCATCCTTTCAGGTTGGTGTCCACCACGCGGTCCCAGTCCTGTTCGGACAGTTCCAGCAGAGGCGCCCAAACCTGTGTTCCGGCGTTGTTGACGAGGATGTCGAGACTGGCGAACTCGCTCAGGACCGTGTCGAACATGGTCCGCACCTGCGCGGAGTCAGCGACGGACGCTCGTACCGCCAGAGCTTTCCGCCCGCTAGCGCGGACAGCGCCCGCAACCTGCTCGGCGCCGGCGAGGTCGCTATTGCAGTTCACCGCCACGTCGCAGCCCAAGGATGCCAGCTTGATGCAGATGCCCCGGCCGATCCCCTTGCTGCCACCGGTCACCAAGGCCGTCTTGCCCGCCAGTTCCATGTGGACCCAGACCGCGCCTGTCCGGTCGCCTCCCGGTTGTCCCGGCCTCGTTCTGCTACGTCGGCGCCAGGATCGCGTTCAAAGCGGCCTCGATCGTCGCATGGTCGAACTTGAACCCGGCGGCCTGCGCCTTCGTGGGTGCCACGCGTTGCGATGCGAGCAGCACCTCGGCGAATTGCCCCAGGGCTAAACGGAGAGCGAACGCCGGTGCAGGGAAGAGGGCCGGCCTGCGCACCGCACTGGCCAGCGCGGAAGTGAAGTCTCGGTTCGTGACCGGGTGCGGAGCGCAGCCGTTGACACTGCCCGACATATCGCCGCTTTGCGCGCAGAAGAGGAACAGAGCGGCGAGGTCGTCCACATGGATCCACGGCATCCATTGCCTCCCGGTGCCGAGACGGCCCCCCGCGCACAGCTTGAACAGGGGCAGCATTTTCGCCAAGGCACCGCCTTGGGATCCCAAGACAAGGCCGACCCGGATTGTGGCCACGCGCATGCCCAGACTCTCAGCCGCGAGCGCCTCTGCTTCCCACGCGCTACATACGTCGGCCAGGAATCCCTCCGCTGGCGGCGCAGATTCGGTGAGGATTTCGTCCCCGCGGCTTCCGTATATGCCGACGGCCGAGGCCGAGACCAATACATCCGGGCGGCGCTCCAGTTGGCGCAGGCCTTCGATAAGGTTCCGGGTGCCGGCTACGCGGCTGTCCCGGACGCGCGCCTTCTTGGCGTCGGTCCAGCGGCCTTCCGCAACCGGCTCGCCGGCTAGGTGGAACACGGCGCTGCAGCCGTCGAACGCCTCGGGCGGAGGGGCCTCGCTGCCCGGATCCCAGCGGAAGCATGCACTGCGGTCGAACGCGGCCGGCGCGGTTTCCGGAGCACGGGTGAGGATTCTCGGCTTGCCCAGCAATTTGCAGAGTCGCCGGCCTACGAATCCCGTCGCTCCGGTGACCACATAACCTTTGGATTGCTCCACGGTTTGATTCTAGTCGATTCCAGCCTGCAACCCGGGACCATGGCCGATGCTCTCCCCGGAGCGTGCTGTACGATGGGCGCTGCATGGTCAGATGCAGTCTCGGAATTGCCGCGCTCGCCGCGGCGCTGGCGGCACCGGCGCTGGCGGCCGGCCAGCCCAACATCGTGTTCATCCTTGCGGACGATGTCGGGGACCAAGCGCTGGGCTGCTACGGCGGGACCTCGTACCAAACACCACGGATCGATGCCTTGGCCCAAGCCGGGGTCCGGTTCCGGCACTGCTACTCGATGCCGGTCTGCCATCCCTCGCGCATTGCGATCATGACTGGCCGGTACCCCTTCCGCGCGGGGCGGCCGCAGTGGGGCACGTTCCCGCGCAACATCGAGAGCGAGTCCGTCGGCAACGCGCTGCGCAAGCAGGGGTATGCCACCGCGATCGCCGGCAAGTGGCAGCTTGCACTACTGCGCGAGGAGCCGGACCATCCCCGGCGTCTCGGCTTCGACCGCTGGGCGCTGTTCGGCTGGCACGAGGGGCCGCGTTACTACCGGCCTCTGATCTACGAGGACGGCCGCATCCGCTCCGATGTCAACGATCGCTACGGGCCGGACGTCTATGTCGAGCTGCTGGTGGATTTCATGCGCGAGAATCGCGACAAGCCCTTCTTCGCCTTCTACTCGATGGCGCTGGCGCACGATGTCACGGACGACACGGGGACACCTCCGCCGCTGGGGCCGCAAGGGCACTACGACAGTTACAAGCGCATGGTGGAGAACATGGATGAGCGTGTCGGAAGGCTTGTCGACGCAGTTGATGAGCTTGGCATTCGGGATCGCACGCTGTTCCTGTTCACCGCGGACAACGGGACGCCCAAGTCCTACTACTTCACAGCCGAGGGCGGGAAGATGTTCAAGCAGCCGATCGAACTGGCGTGGAAAGGGCAGATGGTCAAGGGCGGCAAGGGGAAGCTCAGCGATGGCGGGACGCGAGTGCCGCTGGTGGCCAACTGGCCGGGAAGGCTTGCGCCCGGCCAAATAGTCGATGACTTGGTCGACTTCAGCGATTGGTTCCCTACATTCGTGGACTTGGCGGGCGGCGACGCGCCTGCGGGGCTGGACGGCGTTAGCCTAGCCGAGCGCTTGCGGGGAGGTGGCGCGTCGGCGCGCCAGTGGGCGTTCGCCGAGCGTGACTCGATGCGCTGGGTGCGCACGCAGCGCTGGAAGCTCTATGACGACGGCAGGCTCTACGACATGGGCGCGGGCCGGGCGGAAGCCGCCCCGGTCACGATCAGCGGCGCTTCCACAGAGGCCTTGCAAGCTAGGACGGATCTGGAGGCCGCGCTGCAGGGACTGGTCCGGGCGGATTGACGGCCCGCAGTGTCGCGGGCAAGCCCGTTTCAGAGCGGGTGGCGGTTGAAATCCAGCCTCCAGCTGCTGAAGCCGCGGAGGCGGGCAAACGATTTGCGGCTCTCGTTGCAGCCATTCGATCCCCGCCACCTGCGGCCGCAGGGCCTGCAAGACTTCCCGCCGCCCTGCTTCATGCTGCTCCTGCTCGCGCTACGGCTGCCCCGGCCCGGGTTGGCAATGCCTTGGAGTGCTGGTTTAGGGGAGAGCTTGCATGCAGGCCTCGCCAGGGCCTGATTGCTCGCCCGGACCCAAACGAGCTTCAGCCTGAATGATCCGTGCGCAGCGCGGGAGCGGGACTGGCTGGGTAGTTAGTGCCTGCGAGAAAAGCATCTATGTCGTTGTATGTCAATCATTTGCTGGCAATTGACGTAGACGGAGGTTAGGCTGGCAACTGCTCGCTTGCGCAAATCCGTCCCGTCATCTGCGGTCTTCGCCCGGCAGTAACGCACTGGGAGTCGTTCAGCCTGCTCCAACAAGCCTCTATCCGCTCGCCAACCGCCCCGTTTTGCTAGCGGAGAACTGATTTTAGGCGGGGCAGGCGCTAGTTATGCCGCTCCAAGGATATAATCAAGACCTTGTCCGCCCTCGTCCTAAGGGCGTATGCCTTGGCAGCGGCCGCCGCCGGCCTGGTGCTGGCGCAAGATGTCGCGCTTGTCCCTCCGCACATTTCCGGCTCGGATGCGTTCCCTGCCGCAGAGCCGCGCCAGAACGTGGCGATGTTTTGGGGCCGATGGTTGCAGTACGAGGTCGTGGACGGCATGGCGGTGCATGCAGGTGACATGGTTCTCGGCCCGGCCGAGAATTTCCGGCAAGCCAGGCAGCGTCGCGCTGTTGCTAAAGGGCGTGCGATACCCGCTGGCTCTATTCCGCGGGCGGTCTCCTTCAATAAAGACCGCTTATGGCCGGAAGGGATGATCCCGTACACGGTAGACACGACACTCTCTGAAGAGCAGCGCAGCCACATCCGCGAAGCGGTCGATCACTGGAACGACCGCACTGTGATCCGGCTGCTGCCGCGGGCGACGGAGAGCGACTATGTCCGCTTCCAGCCAACACAGGGCGGGAACTGCCGGGCCGATGTCGGCCGGACTGGAGGCGAGCAAGGCATCTATGTCCCGCCCGACGGCTGCTCCGTTGACGCCTATGTCCATGAGGTTGGCCACGCAGTGGGCCTTTGGCACGAGCACGAGCGAGAGGACCGGGACCGATACGTGATGGTGCTAGAGAGCAACTTGGATCCGGATGGCAATGAGTGGTACTCAAATGAGCATCCTGCTGACGGACCGTATGATTATGCATCGGCGATGCATTATTCGTTGCGCTCCTATGCGATTGGCCCGGGGCCTGCCATGGAAACCATCCCCCCGGGTATGAGCGTGCCGTCGGCATTGCTGTCACCGGGAGACATCGATGGGGTCGCAAGACTCTACGGAAAGCCGCGCCTCGGCACAGTGATCTCCACGAACCCGCCGGGATTGGCACTCGTGGTGGACGGGATTCGCCGGATCGCGCCGCTGCGCGTCAACTGGTCCGACGGCAAGGTCATGCATACGATAGAAGCGCCAATTCAGCAGATGGCGGAGCAAACCCGGTTCCTGTTCGGCAGGTGGAACATCGGCGAGCAGCGGCCCGGAAAGCAAAGGACCTTGTCGTTTGCGGGTGGTACTCTGCCGACATGGATTGAGGCCAATTTCATCGTGCAGCAACCTGTCGGGACCAAGGTGACACCCGAGGGATCCGGGCGTGTCGAGTTGCAACCTCCGTCGGCGGACGGCTATTACACCGACCGCACGCCCATCAGGGCAGTGGCGACGCCGCGCCCGGGCAGCCGTTACAAGTTCTGGCAATGGGGCGGAACGCTTTGGGGTAATCACGGCCGCGCCTCGAATCCCGCGATGTGGCACACGACCCGGCCCGACAAGGTGTTCGAGGCGGAATTCACGACGCGGCCGATCGTACGCATCGAGTCCGCGATCGACCCCTTCGTCCTGTATGTCAACGGCTACTATGACGATGACCAATGGGCGTATGCGCCATATGCATTGTTGACCGACACGGGTCGTCGGGTGAGTATTGGGGTTGATGCAACGGCTGACGTGGTCGGTTCCAACGGGCGCCGGTACAAGTTTCATAGCTGGAGCAGCGGGGAAGCTATCACTCACTTTCCCAACCTAGCCGCCACGCAAGGCATTCTCACAGTGGACCTGCAAGAGCAGGTCCGCCTCTCCGCAGATGTCAGCGATTCATCTGCCGGCAGGGTCGCCGTCCAGCCGCAGTCGGCGGATGGATTCCACGACAAGGGATCGGTTGTGCGTCTGACGGCCACACCCGAACCAGGCTATGAATTTGTCCGTTGGACAGGCAGCCGGAGCAGTTACGAGCCGTCGATCAGCGCAAGCATGGATCGACCGATGCATGTCGAGGCGGAGTTCTCGCAGACGCGCGAGCTCGTGCCGGGCCGCTCCCAACCAGTGATATTCCCCTCTTCGAATTACTCCTTCGAGGTGTTCGACCGCGAGTCTGGATACCGCATCGAAGTTCCCGAAAATGCCGTGCAACTCAACGTGCGGTTCGAGTTGTCGACGCCTCGCTCAGAGGTTGATCTGTTCGTGCATGCCGGTTCCGATGCCCTGCGCTGGAACTACGGCCCTGACGGCCGGACACCCGAATTCAAGGCCGATTTCAGATCGGTCAGGCAAGGCAGCCACGAGTCTGTGACCATTTCGCATAGCTCTGACCCGCCGCTCGTTCCCGGACAGCCGTACTATGTCTCCTTGGTGCGGTTTGGCGCCAGATCGCGGACCACAGGATCGTTGACAGCGCAGGTTCGGACCAGCCCGGCTGGAATTCCAGCCGCTCATGCTGCCCCGCGCGCGTTCACATTCGCCGCCCCGCGCAATGCTCGGGCGGCAGCTCAGTCGCTGCGTATCGAGAACCAAGGCAGCGGATTGTTGCGATTCAGGATCCGGCCCAATCGCAGCTGGCTGTCAGTCGTTCCAAGCGAGGGAGTAGTCGGTCCGGCTGAGAGACAGGAGGTTTCTGTCGCGGCGGACACAGCCGGCCTGCCTTCGGATGTTTATCGCGGCACGCTGACTGTCAATGTGACAGGCGCAGACGAGGCCGTTCCCAGCCGGGATCTCTTCTTGCCGGTTTCGCTCGTAGTGCTGGAAGCTCAGTCCCAGGCAGTGCCTGCCGGGAGGCGCGAATCAGCAGGTGTTACGCAACTGAGGTTGCTCAGCAAGGTAGAGACGAACTAGTGGAGGAAGCCCGTCATGCCCGGCTGCAAGGCACGGTCCTGCTGTCGGTAGAAATTGGGGAGGATGGCCGACCGCACGGTATCCGCGAGATCAGAGGTCTAGACTCCTTGTCTAGCGCCAAGGTTGATGACTGAGTCAAGTCTCGATTCCCTGTGGCGGCTCTTGTCGGTCTGCGGCGCAGCCTCGCTAGTTACCGCTCCACGGATATAATCAAGACTTTGCCCGCCCGCGTCCTAAAGACGTATGCCTTGGCAGCGATCGCCGCCGGCTTGGCGCTAGCGCAAGATGTCGCGCTTGTCCCTCCTGCACGCACTTCCGTCTCGGATGTGTCCCCTGCCATAAAGACGCGCCAGAACGTGGCGATGTTTTGGGGCCGGTGGTTGCAGTACGAGGTGGTGGGCGGCATGGCGGTGCATGCAGGTGACATGGTGCTCGGCCCGGCCGAGAATTTCCGGCAAGCTAGGCGGCGTCGCGCTGTTGCTAAAGAGCGCGCGATACCTGCCGGCTCTATTCCGCGGGCGGTCTCCTTCAATAAAGACCGCTTATGGCCGGAAGGGGTCATTCCGTACGCGGTAGACTCAGCCCTCTCCGCAGAGCAGCGTAGCCGCATCCGCGAGGCGGTCGACCACTGGAACGATCACACTGTGATCCGGCTGCTGCCGCGGACGACGGAGAGCGACTATGTCCGATTCCAGCCAACGGAGGACGGGCGCTGCAGGGCCAATGTCGGCCGGGTTGGTGGTGAGCAAGGCATCTATATCCCGCCTGACGGCTGCTCCGTTGACGCCTATGTCCATGAGATTGGCCACGCAGTGGGTCTTTGGCACGAGCACGAGCGAGAGGACCGCGACCGATACGTGATGGTGCTAGACGGCAACTTGGATCCGGCTGAGAATGCGGGGTACGCAAATGTGCATCCTGCTGACGGACCCTATGATTACGCGTCGGCGATGCATTATCCGCTGCGCGCCTATCCGATTGGCCCGGGGCCTACCATGGAAACCATCCCCCCGGGCATGAGCGTGCCGTCGGCATCGCTGTCACAGGGAGACATCGACGGGGTCGCAAGACTCTACGGAAAGCTGCGTTTCGACACAGTGATCTCCACGAATCCGCCGGGATTGGCCCTCGTGGTGGACGGGATTCGCCAGATCACGCCGCTGCGCGTCAACTGGTCCGACGGCAAGATCGTACATACGATAGAGGCCCCGATCGAGCAGGTGGCGGAGCAAACCCGGTTCCTGTTCGGCAGGTGGAACATCGGCGAGCAGCGGCCCGGAGAGCAAAGGACCTTGTCGTTTGTGGGTGGCACTCTACCGACATGGATCGAGGCCAACTTCATCGTGCAGCAACCTGTCGGGATCAAAGTGACACCCGAGGGATCCGGGCGTGTCGAGTTGCAGCCTCCGTCGGCTGACGGCTATTACACCGACCGCACGCCCATCCGGGCAGTGGCGACTCCGCGCCCGGGTAGTCGTTACCAATTCTGGCGATGGCGTGGGCCGCTTCGGGGAAATCACGGCCGTGCGTCGAATCCCGCGATGTGGCACACGGACCGGCCCGACAAGGTGTTCGAGGCGGAATTCACGACACGGCCGATCGTACGCATCGAATCCGCGATCGACCCCTTCGTCCTGTATGTCGACGACGGCCGGAAGTATGCGCCACATGCATTGTTGGCCGACACGGGTCGCAGGGTGAAGATTGGGGTTGATGCGACGGCCCGCGCTGTCCGTTCCCGCGGGCGCCAGTACAAGTTCAACAGCTGGAGCAACGGAGAGGCCATCGCTCACTTTCCCGACCTAGCCGCCACGCAAGGCATTCTCAAGGCGCATCTGCAAGAGCAGGTCTATCTTTCCACACCGGTCAACGATTCATCTGCCGGCAGAGTCATCGTCCAGCCGCAGTCGGCGGATGGATTCCATGACAAGGGATCGCTTGTGCGTCTGACAGCCGCACCCGAACCAGGCTATGAATTTGTCCGCTGGACAGGCAGCCGGAACAGTTACGAGCCGTCGATCAGCGCAGGCATGGATCGACCGATGCATATCGAGGCGGAGTTCTCGCAGACGCGGGAGCTCGTGCCGGGCCGCGCCCAAAAAGTGACATTTCCCTCTTCAAATGCCCGCTTCGAGGTGTTCGACCGCGAGTCAGGGTACCGCATCGAAGTCCCCGAAGACGCCGTGCAAG
The DNA here is from genome assembly GCA_965219605.1 of Bryobacterales bacterium. GTDB lineage: Bacteria > Acidobacteriota > Terriglobia > Bryobacterales > UBA6623 > VXMF01. The sequence continues at coordinate 149,961 of CBDCOC010000001.1, forward strand.
TCAACGTGCGGTTCGAGTTGTCGACACCTCGCTCAGAGGTCGAGCTGTTCGTGCATGCCGGTTCCGATGCCCTGCGCTGGAACTACGGCCCTGACCGCCGGACACCCGAATTCAAGGCCGATTTCAGATCGGTCAGGCAAGGCAGCCACGAGTCTGTGACCATTTCGCACAGCTCTGACCCGCCGCTCGTTCCCGGACAGCCGTACTATGTCTCCCTAGTCCGGTTTGGTGCCAGATCGCGGATCACAGGATCGTTGACAGCGCAGGTTCAAACCAACCCGGCTGGAATTCCAGCCGCTCATGCCGCCCCGCGCGCATTCACATTCGTCGCACCGCGCAATGCTCGGGCGGCAACCCAGTCGCTGCGTATCGAGAACCAAGGCAGCGGATTGTTGCGATTCAGGATCCAGCCCAATCGCAGCTGGCTGTCAGTCGTCCCAAGCGAAGGCGTAATCGGTCCGGCTGAGAGACAGGAGGTTTCTGTCGCGGCGGACCCAGCCGGCCTGCCTTCGGATGTTTATCGCGGCACGCTGGCTGTCAATGTGACAGGCGCAGACGAGGCAGTTCCCAGCCGGGATCTCTTCTTGCCGGTTTCGCTCGTAGTCCTGGAAACTCAGTCCCAGGCAGTACCTGCCGGGAGTCGCGAATCGGCAGGTGTTACTCAACTGAGGTTGCTCAGCAGGGTAGAGCCGAACTACACGGAGGAAGCCCGTCGTGCCCGGCTACAGGGCACGGTCTTGCTGTCGATAGAAGTCTGGGAGGATGGTCGAGCGCATAATATCCGTGTGACCAGAGGCTTGGGCTTGGGCTTGGACGAGGAAGCTATCGCAGCGGTCAAGCAATGGCGCTTTCAGCCCGGTATGAAAGATGGCGAGCCGGTGCGTGTCGCAGCGCAGGTTGAAGTCACGTTCCGCTTGGTGTAGACGCTTGGAGCGTTTGGCGGACCGCGACTTTGAGTTGCTGATCCCAGGAAAGCTCCATGGCACTGCGCGGCAGGCGGGGCTCTTGCGCTCGCAGGGCCGGATGGAGAGCCGCGTCGGGTAGCAACTTGGCAGAGCCTGTTGCCCAGCCCATGGCGCATTAAGGGCTCTCGCCTCAATAAACTCGTCGTTTACTCGCGAGGGATCAGGGTATAGTTCCATTCGCCGTGGAAGTCGGCCCGCTCGATACAGAGCTGCTGCATCTGCTGGTCTGTGACCTTTTTCCCGGACTCGTAGCGGTTCTCGTCCAACTCGGATTGGATACTCAATCCCTGCCTGGGGCTGACCGCCCCGATCAGGTTCACCACCACTTCCCGACTCACCAGCGGGCGCCCCCGCCAGTTCTGGGTGCTATGACTGAACATGCGCTGTTCGATCTTATTCCACTTGCTCGTGCCAGGCGGGAAATGGCAGACCGCAACTTGTAGCCCCAACTCATCCGCCAAGCCCTGCAACTCCAGCTTCCACAACCGCCCCCGGCTACTGTTGGACCCTCCACCGTCACACGTGATCAGCAGCCGCTGCGCCTGCGGATAGGCCGGCCGCCCCATCTTCCGCCACCAGCGCCGCAAGGTCTCCACCGCGAATTCCGAGGTGTCATGGTCGCTGCCCACGCTAACCCAGCCCGTATTCGCCGTCACGTCGTACACGCCGTAAGGAACCGCCTTCCCTTGCTCCGCATCCGGGAAGTCATGCCCCTGCACGTGTTCTGGCTGCCCGTGCGGTCGCCATTCCCGACCGCCGTTCCAGGACTGCCCCAGATTCTCTTTTTTCTTGGTGTCTACCGCCACCACCGGCTGCCCGGCCGCTTGAAACTCGCGCACCTGCTCGGCGATGTAGCGGAATTGCCCGTCGCGGTCGGGATGCTGCCGTCCTTCCAGCGTCTTGCGGTTTGCCTGTAGGCTGTAGCCCAGCGCATGCAGCAGCCGGTTCACACTGCGCTCGCTGACCGCGTGTCCCTCGGCTTGCAAGGCCTCTGCCAGATGCGCCGCGCTCAGGCACGTCCAGCGTAGCGCTTGCATCGGATCGCCCCGCGTGACCGGGTCCAGCTTGCGTTCCAAGGCCGCCCGCAACTGCGGGTTCTGCTCGCTCAGCGCCTTACGCCCGCCCCCGCTGTGCCGCTGGCGCGCCGTGCGGGCGGGTGGCCCGCCAGCGATTTCGCGCAGCCCCGCCCGCACCGTGTCGCGCGACAGGCCGGTCGCCGCCGCCACCCGCGCAATACCGCCACGACCAATGGCTTGCGCCTCGGCACCGGCCCACAGACGCCGCGTCCGCTCGTCCAGCACCGAGCGCAGCGCTGCGAAACGAACCTGAATGCCCTCCGCTTGCGCACTCACGCCCTACAGCATAGCATTCCGCACGCATAAAACGACGACCTTATTGAGGCGAGAGTCCTAACGGAAAGAGGATCGCTCGCCGATGCGCGCGACATGACCGCTCCCAAGTGCAGCGCGAGAACTCGAACCCTGTGAGATGGCAGCGGCCTGCCGCTAGGCGTTGTAGCGGCATCCAACCAGGCATGGCGCTGTTTTTCCGGCGAGGAATCACTACGGCGGTTCTTCTCGCCTCTCAAGCCGTGCTGCTTGGCGAGGACGGCATCAATCCAATTGGCGCTTCGCCCGCCGCCGAGCAGATCTTGGAGCGCGCGCTCCAAGTCGTCGATCGAAACGACGCATCGAACGTCGAACTCGGGTTCGAATGCATCGTCGACACAACTGTCGAGTCTTTGAATGCGCAAGGCAAGACGGTCTCTGTCACAGAGGAGCGATCCCGGCGCTATCCGTTAGAGGACTCAATGTATGACGAGGTCATCGAGCGCGGCGGCCAGCCGCTCGCCGCTAATGAGGTGGGCAGGGAACAGAAGAAGAAGCAGCGCTTCATCCAGAACGCCAGGAAGCAGAAGGAGCGGGGTAACGGCAGGCGGCGGGATCGCAGGCAGGTCCGCTTCGGCCGGGAGCTGATGCAGCGCTATCGCGTCTCTTTGGAAGGTGTCGAGCCCGTGCGTGGCCGCGGCTGCTGGGTGCTGTCCTACCAGCCCCGCAGCGGGGACCTGCCCAGCTCCGGGCCGATGGACGGGTCGTTGAACCGTTCGCTCGGGCGGCTTTGGCTTGCCCAGTCCGATTACGCTCTGGTGCGGTTGACTTTCAGGCTGCAGTCGCCGATTCGCTATGTCTGGGGGATTCTCGCCACACTGAACGCAGCCAACGGTGAAGTCGACTTCGATCCCGTCACGCCAGGAGTCTGGCTGCCGAGCCGCTTTCATCTCGACTTGGACTTGAAACTGCTGGGCGGCTTGAAGTCCATCCGGCGGCGCATCCAGAGCCAGTGGTCCGGTTACCGTCCGGTTGCCGCCAATCCAAGCGCAATGTAGGCCGGAGGCAGCCTCAGGACGGCAAGGCGCTGGCGATCACTCCGTAACAGGGCTACGGTGTTCCGGCCGGTCTCAGCGCGCGGTTCCGCACGTGCGGGATTTACGGGACCGAGCGAGACGGAACTGCTGAACGGCACTTGCTCGCCGATCGCCTGCTAACGAAGCGCCGCGGGCCAAGTCAAGAATCGGGGGCTGCGCGGACTCGATCCGGCAGGCTGATAGACTGCGGCCTTGCGGGTGATCCTATTCGGTGCGGGCGGCCAACTCGGCGTGGATTTGGCGAGGCAGTGCCGCAAGCGCGGTCACACGTTGGTCGCTCTGCGCCGGAGCCAGGTCGATATCACCGACGAGACGGCGGTACGCCAGCGGATTGAACGGCACGAGCCCAGCTGCGTGATCAACGCCGCCGCATACAATCGCGTTGACGATGCCGAGAGTGATGTCGGGACGGCTATGCGCGTCAACGCCATCGCTGTGCGCGGCATGGCCGTTGCCTGTGCCCGGGCAGGCGCCGTGCTGGTGCATTACTCGACGGACCATGTCTTCGACGGCGATAAGGAATCGCCCTACACCGAAACGGATATTCCCGCTCCCCGGTCTGTCTACGGGGTTTCGAAGTTAGCCGGCGAGATGTTTGCGCGGGCCTTCTGCCCGGCGCACTACGTCTTGCGGGTCGCAGGTGTGTACGGCCCGCCCGGACGCTTCACGCGGCGCGGCAACTTCGCCGAATTCGTGCTGCGCCATTGCTCCGCGGCCGCGCCGTTGCGCATCGTGGACGACCAATTCGCCACTCCGACCTTTGGCACGGCCTTGGCGGCCCGTTCGCTGGATGTGATCGAGCGCAAGATCCCTTTTGGCCTCTACCACTTGGCCGGCGGCGAGCCCGTGTCTTGGCACGGATTCGCCCGCATGATCGCCTGCTCGGCGCACTGCTCCGCCGAGCTGCAGCCGATCGGCCGGGCGCAGTACTGGGCGGGCGCGCCCCGGCCGCGCTATGCCGCGCTGTCGAACGCAGCGATCGAGGCGGCTGGAATCGAACCGATGCCCGGTCTCGAGGCTGCGGTTGCCGAGTACTTGACACTGCGCAAGCGCGAGCGTCCGCGGCAGCGTTGACCCTTTCCCGGCCCGGCAGACGCATCAGCACTGCGCGGAAGCGGCTGCCTTGATCCGGTTCCGCCCGCTCCCGGCATGCAATCCCTACTATCCCGATAGGAATAGTTGACTACTTCGCTGTTCCCGTATAATTGGAAGTAATGGCTGTTTCATCGTCAGAACTGGACCGGTTGCTCTCCTGCGGCGTGCCGCGCCATGCCGCGACCTTCCGGCAGCTGAGCGATCTGTACCTTCTCGCCGAAGGCGGCTACGAACCGCTCAAGGGATTTTTGAATGGCGCCGAGACGCGCTCGGTTTGCCGGACCATGCACCTCACGACCGGCGAGCCGTGGAGCGTTCCGATCGTTTTCCCGGTCGATGCCGCGGCCCGGCAGGCATTGGGCGGGGCCGAACGCGTGGTCCTGACGGACGGCGGCCGCCCGGCGGGCCTGCTGCATGTGGAGGAGATCTTCCCCATCGACGGGCAACTCTACGCGGAAAGCGTTTTCCGCACCTGCGACGAGGCGCACCCTGGCGTCCAGTGGTTGCGCGGGGCGGGGGAGTACTCCATTGCGGGCAGCGTCGAAATCTGCGCGGACTGGGAGTTCGACATTCCGGGCTCGCTGCCGATCTCGCCGCGCCAGACGGCAGCCTTGGTGCGCGAGAAGGGTTGGCGGCAGGTGGTGGGCTTCCAGACGCGCAACCCGATCCATCGAGCGCACGAGTTCTGCACCAAGATCGCGCTGGAGACCGCCGACGGGCTTGTGATCCACCCGCTGCTGGGCGAGACCAAGGCCGACGACACGCCAGTCGAGGTGCGCCTGGCCTGCTACGACGCGCTGATGCGCAACTACTACTCGGCCGATCACGCCATGCTGGCCGGCTTCCCGGCGTGGATGCGCTATGCCGGCCCGCGCGAGGCGATCTTCCATGCCCAAGTGCGCAAAAACTACGGTATCACCCACTTCATCGTCGGGCGGGACCATGCCGGCGTGGGCGACTACTACGGCCCGTTCGACGCACAGAGGATCTTTGCGGACTTCCAGCCCGGCGAGCTCGGAGTCGAGCCGGTTTTCTTCGACTTCGTCCATTTTTGCAAGGTCTGCCAGGGCATGGCTTCGAAGAAGACCTGCCCTCACCCGCCGGAACACCACGTGCATCTCGCCGGCCGGGTGGTGCGCCAGATGCTGCGCGAGGGACGAGTTCCGCCCCCGGAGTTCACCCGTCCCGAGATCGCGGAAATCCTGATCGCCGCGGCCCGCGAGTCCGCGTGACACTGCCGCGAGCGAAGTTCACTTGGCCGTCGCACAACGCGTCTGCCGAGGAGGTCTTGAGCTGGGGAATCGAGCAGTTCGGCTCGCGACTTGCGATCTGCACTAGCTTCCAGGCGAGCGGTTCGGTGATCGTTGACATGGCAGCACGCATAGCGGGTAGCAGCATCAACGTCTTCAGCATCGACACGGGCCGGCTGCACGAGGAAACCTACCAGTTGATCGCGCAGTTTCGCAGGCGTTACGGCATCGCCGTCGAATTGGTGCCGCCCGCGGCCGACGAACTGGCCTCGATGCTGACGCTGCACGGCCCGAACCTGTTCTACGAAAGCCCTGCCAAGCGCAAGCTGTGCTGCGAGATTCGCAAGGTGCGACCATTGCAACGGCGCCTCGCCACACTCGATGCATGGGTGACGGGCCTGCGCCGGGACCAAGACGGCGGTCGCGAGCAGATCGCGACGGTGAGGATTGACGAGGAGCACGGCGGCATCGTCGCGCTCGCGCCCTTGGCGGACTGGACCGCCGAGCGGGTTTTCGCGTATGCGCGGCAGCACGACGTGCCGCTGCATCCCCTCTACGCCGCTGGCTATCCGAGCATCGGATGCCAGCCCTGCACGCGCAAGATCCGGGCCGGCGAGGATTCCCGCGCCGGACGCTGGTGGTGGGAGCGCGACATGGACAAGGAGTGCGGAATGCACGTCGGTGCGCATGGCCAGGTGCGGCGGGAGGTGGACGTGCTGCTAGATGCGGTATTGCCGGCCCGCAGGCCGCGCCCGTTCAAATGATCGAGGAACAGTGCCGCTGCTAGCGGCTAGGAGAGCGAAAAGACATGGAGCAACAAGGAGCAACGATCTGGATGACGGGGTTGTCCGGCTCGGGCAAGTCCACGGTGGCCAGCATGCTGGCCAGGCGCCTGCGCGCCGCGGGCGCGCGGGTGGAGATCCTGGACGGCGATGTCGTCCGGACCAACCTCTCGAAAGGTCTCGGTTTCAGCAAGGAAGACCGCGACATCAATATCCGTCGCATCGGGTTCGTCTGCAACCTGCTCTCGCGCAACGGTGTCTTCGCGATCGCGGCGGCTATTTCGCCCTACAAGGCAATCCGCGACGAGGTGCGGGCGGCCGCGGCCAACTTCGTGGAAGTTTTTGCCGATTGCCCCCTTGATGCGCTGATCGAACGTGACGTCAAGGGCCTCTACAAGAAGGCGCTCGCCGGCGAGATCAAGAATTTCACGGGCGTCTCCGACCCCTACGAGCCTCCCGAATCTCCAGAGGTTCGGATCGATTCGAGCAGCCAGACGGCCGAGCAATCGACCGATGCGGTTTGGCAGTACTTGATATCGGCCGGCTTGCTCAAGCCGTAGCGGGATCGCGTCGCTGGCGGCGCGAGTCCGCTAGTGCCCGGGAACGCCCCCTGGCAGGAGCCAGTACCCTGCGACGATGTAGGCAATGTACGCTGCAATCAGCACGAAGCCGAAGCCGCGGTGCAGCACCTCGCCCGAAACGAACACTCCGACCCGGAAGATGATCAGGATCGACAGCATCGCCGGGTAGAGCACCGTGAAAAAGTCGGGGCCTGCCGCCAAGCCTTGGCGGGTGACTGCTGCCGATGCGCCCGCCACGAACAGCACGTTGAGGATATCGGCGCCGATCACGTTGCCCACGGCCAGCTCGCCGTGGCCGCGCCGCGCCGCGGTCAAAGCCGTCACAAGTTCCGGGAGCGAGGTGCCGAACGCGACCAGCGTGGCTGCAACCACGCTGTCGGGCACAGACATGCGCGCGGCTGCTTCCGTCACTCCGGGGATCACGACTTGGGCGGACACGATGACGCCGGCCAGGGCCGCGATCAATTTAAGCGCCGTAAGCCAGGCCTTGCCATGGCTGTCGCTGTCAGAGTGCGCTTGTTCGGCACGTCTCCGGCCGGCCCAGCGCACCGAAAGGTAGAGGTAGGCGGCAAGCAGCGCTAGCAGCAAGAAGCCGGCTTCCTGCGGCAACGTTCCGCCAGTCGTGAAGACTTGGCCCAAGCCAGTCCACGGCGTGCTCAGGATGACGAGTAGCACGCCGGAGCCGACTTGGATCCACCCCTGGCGGCCAACGACCCCCGGATCCAGCTTGAGTGGCGCAACCAAGCAGGCCAGGCCGAGGATCAGTCCCGTATCGGCGATCACCGAACCGACCGAGTTGCCCAGCGCCAGGCCCGGCGCGCCCTCCACTGCTGCCAGGACTGACACAGCCGCTTCCGGCGCGGTCGTGCCGAGGCTGACGACAGTGGCCCCGACCACCATCGGCGGGATGCGCAGATCTTTCGATAATTCGACGGCTTGCCCCACCAGCAGGTCGGCTGCCTTGCCCAGCACCAGCAAGCTTGCGCCGATGCTCGCGAGCAGAATCAGCCAATGCGCCTGGGAAAAGAATTGCTCGAGGACGGCTTCCATGCAGGGTCTTGGCGCAGAGGCGAGGATTGGCGGCTTGACACTGCGATCCGAGCCTCCCATATTCTCGCAAACACACATGGCCGGCTTGCCGCTCGCCCGCAATGCAGGCAACTGGTCATATCCTGCGCGGCATGCGAGCCGCTGTCCGCTAGCCCTGGGCGGGATCGTCTTCGTTGCACAACGGTCGCAACGGCCGCCAACCTGCGCTTGGAGGGGTAGGGCTGTTGTATCTCGCCCCCGAGAAGTTCTATGGCAAGTGACTTGGTCATTGCTGCTGCCGGATACGCCCGATTCGACCTACAATGTTGGCTTGACGGCGCAAGGGGGCTCGATTCTCGCGCGGGCTGCACCGCTGTCTCCGCTGGCGTTGGCGCCGTTCGTGCGGAGCGGGTCGCAAGCCGAGCCGACCGCCAGCAGCCTTGAGCGCTTCAAAAAGAAGGCCCGCCTGCTGCGGGTGGAGCATTGCTTTCCCTGCTGCGGTGCAGATTCTGCGGGCGTATTCGCTGGCTTGCGCTTGAACAGCCGGGCGAGGCGGCAATTCCGGCCCGGCCACCGTGCCGGGAGATTCTACGGTCAGAATAGTGTTGCGCGCCGTGCGCAGCTAGGCCTTGGCGCCGATGACTGGCCCGGGCCGCCTCGGTTCGGGGCCGGCGCAATGGGCCGATCCGGCGCATGCGGTCTTCAATTCCCAGGACTCCCCCTAAGTTCGCTAGCATTCGTGCCGTGCCGCGCAAGATCCGATTGCCAATGAGCGCCTCTGGAGAGCGGAATGCCGTGCGACGGCCGATCCTGGGGGTTGGCGGCTTGGTCTTCGACCAAGGCCGGATATTGCTGGTCAAGCGCGGGGCGCCCCCGGCCAAGGGCGCTTGGTCGCTTCCCGGTGGCAAGCTGCGCCAGGGAGAATCCCTCGCCGCTGGCGTGGCAAGGGAAATGCTGGAAGAGACCGGCCTGATCGTTGCAACGGGCGAGCTGGTTGCTGTCTACGAGCGCCTGCCTTGCCCCGGGGAGGCTGGCGGCGATGCGCACTACGTGGTGCTGGATTATCTCTGCGAGGCGACTGGCGGCAAACTGTGCGCGGGAGACGATGCCGACCAAGCGGGCTGGTTCGCGGTTGGCGATCTCGGCGGGATCCGTCTCACCGCTGGAGCGGCTGCCGTGATTCGCAAAGGGCTGGCAATGGTGACGGGCCGGCAGGGCCCAGCTTAGCGTCGATGCTCCCGAACCCCTACGAGGCGCTCGAGTTCGCCAAAGTCGTAGGCTTGCTCGGACGCTACGTCTCCAGTCCGCTGGGCGAAGCTCGTCTGCAGCGCCTGCTGGCCGAGCCCCGCATGGAATCTGCGCAGGCGGCCGAGCTCGATCTTGAAATTGTCGGCGAGGCAGCCGCCTGGCTGCGCTCGGCTGGCGCTGCCGGCCAGTGCGCATCGCCCGCGCTGCCAAGCTTCAGCGGAATCGAGGATGTCCGTGAACCCGTGCGCCGGCTGGCAGCCGACGGCGTCTCTCTCGACGCCTCGGAGATCCGCGCGATTCTCTGCGCGCTTGAAGCCGCCCAGCGCATCCGGCTCGCGCTGCTGTCCGCGGGGGACGAACGGCCGCGCCTGCGCAAGGCCGGGCAGGGCATGCCCGACTTGCGGGAATTGGTCGCGCGTCAGTCGGGCAAGATCCTGCCCAATGGCGAGATCGCGAATCTCGCCAGCACGGCCCTGTCCAAGCTCCGCCGCCAGATCGAGCGCCAGCGGCACTTGGTCGAGACATCCTTGGAACGCTTCGTGCGCAAGCACGCCGCCTCCGGGATGCTCCAAGAGCGCTACGTGACGATGCGCAACGGCCGCACCGTCGTTCCGATCAAGGCCGCGTGGAAAGGGCAAGTCGACGGCATCGTGCATGGCGCCAGCAGTTCCGGCCAGACCGTGTTCGTCGAGCCGCTGGACACGATCGTGCAGAACAACCGCTTGGTGCGGCTACGCGAGGAAGAGCAGGGCGAGATCCTGCGCATCTTGCGCGAGATGAGCGCAGCGCTGCGCGCCGAGCGAGCGGCGATTGTCGAGACGCTGGCGGCACTTGGCGAGGCGGACTATGTGTTCGCTCGCGGGCGGTTCTCGCAAGAGTTCTCCTGCTGCCGGCCGCGCTTCGGGGAGTCCGCCGGGGCCGGGATTGCCCTCACCGCAGCCCGGCACCCCCTGTTGCAGGGCCTATTGGCGCACAGCCACCGCCGGCCGGTGCCGATGAGCCTCCGCTTGGAAGGCCCGCGCCGCGCATTGATCGTCAGCGGCCCCAATGCTGGCGGCAAGACAGTCGTGCTGAAGACACTGGGAGTGCTGGCCGCCATGGCCCAAGCCGGCATTCCCGTGCCGGCGGAAGAGGCCGAGTTCCCTTGGTTCGACCGGATTCTGGCCGACATCGGCGATGCCCAGTCCATCGCCGACAGCCTCAGCACGTTTTCCGCCCATGTGTCGAAACTGACGGCGATCCTGGGCGCGGCGACACCGCAGAGCTTGGTTGTGCTGGACGAACTGGGCACGGCCACGGATCCCGAGGACGGCGGGGCGCTGGCAGTGGCGGTCGTGGAACGACTCTTGGAAGCAGGCGGTTTCGCCGCGATCTCGACGCACCTTCCCGAACTGAAGATGTTCGGCACGACCGCGCCCGGCGTGGTCAGCGCCGCGATGGGCTTCGACGATGCCACGCAGCGTGTGACGTATCGCTTGCAGAGCGGGATTCCCGGGCAGTCGTCGGGAATTGAGATGGCCTCGCGCTTCGGCCTGCCGCAAGCGGTCGTCCGGCGCGCGATCGCTCTCAAAGGGCGCTCCCACGAGCAGTCCGCCGCCTATCTCGCCCAGCTGCGCCAGCAGGCCGGGAAGTACGACGATCTCGCCCGGCAGGCCCGCGAGCACTCCGCAGAGTTGGAACAGCGCAAGCGAGAGATCGAGGAGCAGGCCGCCGAGCGCGAGAGCAAGCTCCGGGCCGAGACCGAGGCGCGTGTCGAGCGGCTCGCGGCCAAGCTTGAGAAACGGTTCCGCGCTGCATTGGACGCGGCCATCGGTCGCGTGCAGGCGGCGGCTCCCAGCAAGGCGGACAGATCGCAAGCCAGGCGGGCGGCGCAGGATGTCGCGGCGTTCCGGCGCGCCGTCAGCGCGGAGGTGGCGGCCACTCTGGGCAGCAAGGCGGCCGCGGTTCGCGGCGATTGCGAGCCGGAGTTTGAACTTGGCTCCAAGGTGCGCTTGGTTTCCATGGGCGCGACCGGCGAGATCGTGAGGCGCCTGGATGGCGGACGCTGGGAGGTGCTGGCGGGCTCCCTCAGGCTGCAAGTCCGGGCCGAGGACGTCGTGCCGTGCGATGCAGAGGCCGGTCGGCCGACAAGGCTGCCTGCGGGCGTCAGCCTACAGACGGCGGTGCACGAAGGCGACTTGCCGGCGGAGATCAACGTCATCGGCAAGACTGTCGAAGAGGCCCTCGCGGAAGTGGACAAATGCTTGGACCGGGCCGTGCTGGCCGACCGGTCGAGGCTGCGGGTCGTGCATGGCTTCGGCAAGGGTGTCCTGCGGAGCGCACTGTGGAAGATGTTCGCCGGGCACCCGCATGTCGTCAAATACTACCAAGCCGAGCAGCACGAGGGCGGCGCCGGAGCGACCGTGGTCGAAGTCGGCGATGGCTGACCTCGCGCTCGGCGGGCCGACCGGGGCTGGGGAAGGCGGCCGATCTGCCGCAAGTGCTAGAATGACGGTTCGCCGCGGGCCGAGACGTCATGCTTCCTGTCTTCCTCTTTCCCGAATCGACCGTGCGCGAGAGCGGCTCGGGCGCACCTGTAGAAATCGCCCCTAGCGGCCGCAGGGTGCTGCTTTCGCTGGGCATTACCGGGATTGTCGAGCAGCAGAGCTTGGACGTGTGCGTGCGGGGCTCGGTCGATGGCGAGGAGTGGATCGACGAGCCGTTGCGCGCGTTTCCCCAGAAGTTCTACACCGGTGTGTGGCAGTTGCTGTGGGACCTCGACGCCAGCCCGGACGTGCGTTTCCTGCGGGTCGATTACAAGGTGGCGCGCTGGGGCGTGGGTTCGCAGGTCGCGATGTTCAAGTTCTACGTCTTCGCCGAACCTTTCGCCGGCTGAGCGCGGCGGGTGGCGGCTCACGCACGCTGCCTGCGGTTGCGGACGGCCTCGCGCGCTTCGTCCTTTTCGATCGCCTTGCGCTTCTCGTCGCGCTTGTCGTAGAGTTGCTTGCCCTTGGCGAGCGCGATCTCGCACTTTATGCGCCCGTTCGCGGCGTAGATCTTGGTCGGGATCAGCGTCAGGCCCTTCTGCTTGACCTTGGCTGCGAGTCGGTCGATTTCCTTGCGGTGCAACAGCAGCTTGCGCAGGCGCACGGGTTCCGCGTTGCCGATCGTGGCGTGCGCGTAGGCGCTGATATGGGCGTTATGGAGCCACATCTCGCCCCGGCGTATGGTTGCGTAGGCATCGACGAGTTGGATCTTCCCGGCGCGGCAGGACTTGACCTCGGCTCCCGTCAGGACCATGCCGCTCTCGACGGTCTCTTGGATGGTGAAGAGCCTGCGCGCCCGGCGGTTGTCCGCGAGCAAGCCTCTCCCGTCTCGCTTCTGCTTGGTCATTCCACGCCTAAGGCCGTCCCAGCGTCATACCTTAGGACGGCTGACGATGCGCCTCCGCACCCTCTACCTCAGCATGCCACCAATCTGTCGCGGACGCTTGAGCGTGCTGGTGCTGCTGGCGCTGCTGGCGCTGGATACCGCCGCGGCAGCCTCGCTCAAGGCAAAGGGCTTTTACAAGCGGGGGGTGGCCGCCGAGGAGGCGGGCGATTTCGACCAGGCTCTCGAGCTGTACTCTCTCGCCAGCGAGGAGTCGCCGGGCGAGAGCCGTTTCATGCTGGCCGAGCGCAGAATGCGCTTCGTGGCCGGGCAGGCTCATGTGAGTGCCGGCCTCGCACTGCGGCAGCAAGGGCTGTACGAAGAGGCGTTGGCTGAATTCGAGCAGGCCTACGTCATCGATCCGGCCTCCAGCGTGTCCGCCCAGGAGCGGCTCCGCACGCTGGAATTGATCGAGCAGCGCGACGAGCCGGCGGCGTCGGGCGCGCTGCCCCTGTCCGGGCAGCACAGCGCGCTTGAGGCGGCGCGGCACAGGCGCGCGCAGATGGTGGAATCGATCACCGAGCCGGCCGACCTGATGCCGCTCTCCGACGAGCCGATCAACCTGCTGCTCAACGAGGATTCGAAGGTTGTCTTCGAGACGATCGGCAAGCTTGCCGGGATCAACGTGCTGTTCGATCCCGACTTCTCCGACACCCAGGTCGAAATCGAGATCCGCAATGCCACGCTGCCCGAGGCCTTGGATTATGTGGGCTTGCTGGCGAAGGCGTTTTGGAGGCCGATCACGCACAACACCGTGATGGTGGCCAACGACAATCCCAACAAGCGCCGGGAACTCGAGGACGAGGTGATCAAGACCATCTACTTGACCAACCTCTCGACGCCGCAGGACCTGTCCGAGGTATCCACTGCCATTCGGGGCTTGACCGATCTGCGGCGGATGTTCACGGTGGCGTCGATGAATGCCATCGTGATGCGCGGGAGCCGGGCCAAGGTCGCGATCGCAGAGAAGATCGTCCACGACATGGACAAGCCCAAGCCGGAGGTGATCGTGGACGTGCTGGTGCTCGAGACCAGCAAGTCCAACAAGCGCACGCTCGGCATCACGCCCGCCTCGGGCGGTGCCAAGGGCCTGCAGTTCGGCATCGGCCTCAATGCCGCCGGGGACTCGAAAGCCGTGCAGCTGAACCGGCTGGGGGATATCGGCGTCGGCAGTTGGTCGACCACTCTGCCGGACTTCCAGCTCACGGCCCTGTTCAGCAACTCGCAAACGGAACTGCTGCAGTCTCCAAGGGTGCGCACTGCGGACAACCACCAAGCAGACCTGCGTATCGGCGACCGCATCCCGATCGCCACCGGCAGCTTCCAGCCCGGTGTCGGCGGCGTGGGCATCAACCCGTTGGTGAACACCCAGTTCACTTACACCGATGTCGGCGTTAACGTCTCGATGACGCCCAAGATCCATGCCAACCGCGAGGTTTCGCTGCATGTCGAGGTCGAGATCTCGAATGTCCGCGAATTCGTCGATATCGGCGGCATCTCGCAGCCGGTCATCGGCCAGCGCACGATCCAGCACGACATCCGCGTGAAAGAGGGCGAGGCCAGCGTGATCGGCGGCCTGAACCAAGCGCAGGTCTTCAAGACTAGGGCCGGCGTGCCGTTCCTGGGCGAGATCCCGATCATCGGCAAGCTCTTCAGCGAGGAGGATGTCCAGCGCTCGGAAAGCGAGATCCTCTTGGTGCTGATTCCCCACATCGTGCGCATGCCCGGCATCGGGCGGAGCAACTTGCGGACGATCGCTTCCGGCACGGACCAGAAATTCGAGCTGCGCTACGAGCAGCGGGGCAATGGCCGGCCTGCGCTGGCACCGGAGGAACCCGCCGGGGGTCCCGCGGCCCCGCCCGCCGGCGAGCCGGCAGCGGAAGAGCCGCCCGCGCCTGTGCCGGCAGCTGCTGCCCGGCCGGGTGGTGATGCCGAGCCCGCCGTGCCCGCGGAGGCAAGCCCCGCGCCGGGGACTGCGGACGGGCCTGAAGCCGCCGCCGTGACGCCGCCCCAAGGGCCGCGGCTGTACCTGCGGCCCGAGGCGATCCCGGTTCCAGCCGGCCAGCAGGTCACGTTCTCCCTGATGGTCGGCGCAGCGAAAGAACTGGCCAGCATGCCGCTGCGGGTCCAGTACGATCGGGAGAAGTTGCGCTTGGTCGCCATCGACAAGGGTCCGTTCCTGGCCGGCGATGACGCCAGCGACATCATCTTCTCGCGCAGCATCAGGCACGCTAACGGGCTGGCCGCCGTCAATATCTCTCGCTTCCCGGGCTCTGGCGGCGCCGATGGCGAGGGCCAGCTCGTCACGCTCACGTTCGAAGGGCTGGCAGCCGGGCCGGCGCAATTGCGCGTCAGCGCGACGGCGCCTCGGGACGCGTCCGGCCAAGCTTTGAGCGTCGAGCCGCTGGCAACTGAGATCGTGGTCGAATAGGGGCTATGGCCGTGCAACCGCTGGCCGGGCGCGGGATGCGACGCTGCGCAAGGCGGCTTGCGCCGGGCGCGGGCGAGGCCGGCCTGACCCTGATTGAGCTGATCGTGGCGTTCAGCCTGCTGCTAATCCTTTCCACGATGGCCGTTCCGGTCGCGCGGGTCAAGGTCCAGCGCGAGAAAGAGCGTCGCCTGCGCGCGGCCCTGGGCGAGATGCGCACGGCCATTGACCGCCACAAGGACATGGCAGACCAGGGCAAGCTAGGCGAGCTTGACCCGAATGATTTCGGCTATCCCAAGAGCTTGGAGCAACTTGTCGAGGGCGTCGGGATCGAGATGTCTGCCGGCGGGCTGCCGGCGGGCGCCGGAATCTCCGGCTTGCCGGCCAGCGGGCTGGAAACGTCGCGGCCGCTCGGCGGCCGCCAGAATCCGACGGGCGGGATCGGGTCGCGCTCCCCGGGCGAATCGCCGCTTGGCGGCAGGGGTGCGCTCGCGGGCGATCGCTCCCGGCAAGGGCTGCTCGGCGCGTTGCCAGAAGATCCGCCGGAACTGGAGGAAGGCAATCCGCAGGCTGTCCGCTTCCTCCGCTCGATCCCTGTCGATCCCATGACCGGGCGCAAGGAGTGGGGCCTGCTCTCCGTGTCGGACGATCCGCAAGGGCGGAGCTGGAGCGGCCGCAACGTGTTCGACGTTTACTCGTTGAGCCAAGGCATCGCGCTCGACGGCACGAGGTACAGCGAATGGTAGCCGGCGAGCGCAGCGCCCCGGCCAAGCCGCGCCTAGGCTTCACCTTGCTCGAAATGATGGTCGTGCTGACGATCATCGTGACGATCGTCTCGATCGCCGTGCCGTTCTACTCTTCCGCCATCGTCAGGGCGCGCGAGAGCGTGCTGCGCTCGAACCTGCTCACCATCCGGTCCGTGATTGACCAGTACACCTACGACAAGGAAATGCCGCCCCAGTCGCTCGCGGACTTGGTCGACGAGGGCTATTTGCGCGAGATTCCCATCGATCCGATCACCAATTCCCGGGAAACTTGGGAACTGATCAACGAGACCGGGCCCACCGGGGAGTCGGGCCTTTTCGACGTGCGCAGCGGATCGGACAAGACATCCCTGACGGGCACGCCGTACAACGAGTGGTAGTGCTGCTGCCTGGTGTGAAACACCCTAGCCCGCCCCTGCCCCCACAGCGTCCCGGGAAGCAGTTTGTGCAGTGTCGGGAAGCAGCTGGTGTGAAACACCCTGGTGTGAAACACCCTAGCCCGCCCCTGCCCCCACAGCGTCCCGGGAAGCAGTTTGTGCAGTGTCGGGAAGCAGCTGGTAGCCGAGATCCTTAGCTGTCGTTTTGAGGTAGGCCAAGGTCCGTTGGCGATGGCGCTGCTCGTAGGCCGCCTCGCCCTCGTCAACGTAGTCCTGGCCGAAGCGCAGCATGCGGTATACCAACACCGCCAGCTTGCGGGCGGTGGCGAACACCGCCGTCTTCATCCCCTTGTGCCGCGCCTTGCGGCGCAGCGCCGCCCCCAGCGCCGACTTGGACCGGATCAGCGCCGTCGCCGCCATGCGCAGCGCGTTCGACGTGCGCGTCGCTCCCAGCCCGCGCTGCCGCTTGCCCGCCAACTGCTGCCCGCCCGATACCGCGTGCCGCGGCGCCAGGCCCAGCCAGCTCGTGAAATGCCGCTCGCTCGGAAACGACCCCAGATCCGTCCCCACCTCGGTCAGGATCGTGCGCGCCGCCCCCGCGCTAATCCCGTCGATGCGCGTCAGATCCACGCTCGCGTAGCGGTACAGCGCCGTCCGCAGCGGCTGCTCACCCCGCCTTCGGATGGCTTTCTCCTTGGCCGCGTTCGGGTGCCGCGGACACTCCTCCGCGCTGCATTCCTCGCCCGCCTGCTGCTGCAGATCCTCTTGCAGCTTCTGCTCGTAACCGTCCATCTCGGCCTGCACCGCGTCGTACAGCCGCAGCGCACTGCGCAGGTTGAACAGGTGCTCCTCCCGCCAGTTGCCGCTCAGGTACTCCACGAACTGCTCCTCCGTGTGCTTGCAGCGCCCCGAGCGCAACTGCGCCAACTGCTCCGCATCGCGCTGCCCCGCCACGATCGCACGCACGATCGCCATGCCTGTCTGCCCCGTCAGATCCGTCACCGCCCGATGCACCTGCACGTTCATCTGATCCAACGCCCGCTGCATCCATTGCACGCAGCGCGTGCGCTCCGCCACCAAGCTCTGCCACTGCCGGTGCAGCGCCCGCAGCTGCGTCACCGTCTCGGGCGGCCGGAACGAGCCCCGCAGCAGGCCGCAACTGTGCAGCCGCTGTAGCCACTGGCAGTCCAGCATGTCGGTCTTGCGCCCCGGCACGTTCTTCAACTGCCGCGCATTGACCAGCAACACCTCGAAACCGCGCTCCTCCAGCAACTCGTGCAATGGGATCCAGTACACATACGTGCTCTCCAGCGCCACCGATTCCACGCCTTCGGCCGCCAGCCAGTCCGCCAACGCGTCCAACTGCGCGGTGGTCGTGCCGAACGTGCGCACGTTGGGCCTGCCGTCCGCACGTGGCGGCCCGCAGGCCCAGTGCTCGCGGCTGCCGAGGTCCACCCCCGCCACCTGCGGGCGCTGCACCGGCAGGTCCCGCTCCGGCTGCTCTCTTGCCATATCTCCCTCCTGCTGCTCCTGTCTCACACACGGAAGGCCCCGGCCCGGGTTGGCAATTGCTCTGCAATGCTGGTGTTGAGGAGTGCTTCCGAAGAAACCTCGCTAGTGAATGATCGCTCGCCCGGACCCAGACTGGCTTTGGGGCAAATACTGCACCAATGAAATTACGGGGCTTGACTGCCGGAACCCTCCGCTCTGATTCTACGCCAAGCCACGTGTTTCCAACCGAATGATCCGGGCCCCGCCCGGGGGCGCGACTGGCATGTATCGCGGCCTCGCGCGGGCCCAGCGGCGCGGGCAGCGGGCCGGCCCGCTGCCTGTACAATGGGGGCAGTAGGGCCGGGGATGAGCCAATTCGTCAAGGGACTGCTTGCCGGCGCTGCGCTGGTTGTCGTGGGAGGATTTTTTATCCTCCTAGCCGTGGGCCTGGCGGTGTCGGCTGTGTCCGGGAGCAGCGCGCCCGAAATACGGCCGGATTCCGCCTTGGTCGTGTCGCTGAGCGGGGACATCCCCGAGTACATCGACCAGGAGTTGCCGGATTTCCTCGCCTTTGACCAACCCGACCAAGCTGCTCTGTTCGATCAGGTTCGCGCGATCCGCCGCGCCGCGGAAGACGACCGGATCAAGGCCTTGGTGCTGCGCTGCGATGGCTCGTCGTCCGGCTGGGCCAAGGCGCAGGAACTGCGCTGGGCGGTCCAGTCCTTCAAGGAGTCCGGCAAGCCGGTCTGGGCGTTCATGGAAGTGGCCGGCCGGGAGGACTACTACATCGCGGCGCTGGCGGATCGCATCGTGATCCAGCCCGAGAGCTATCTTTCCCTAAGCGGCCTGTGGCTGGAGGTGATGTTCTTCAAGGGCTCCTTGGACAAGCTCGGGGTCGAGGCGGACGTGATCCGCACCGGCCGCTACAAGAGCGCGGGCGAGCCCTACTCGCGCGAGGAGATGTCGCCCGAGTGGCGCCAGGTGCTCGAAGAGATGCTGGACGAGTTCTACGTCCAGTTGCTCGCGGGCATTGCCGAGGGGCGCGGCCAAGACGCGGAGCATTGGCGGGCTGTCCTGGACGAAGGGCCGTTCAGCGCGGACGAGGCCCGCGAGCACGGCCTCAGCGACGACGTCATGTACGAGGACGGGTTCTACGAAGAGCTCAGCGCGGCCGTCGATGTCGAGAAGATCGGCCGCGTCAGCATGTCGCACTACGCTCTGGATGCGGCCGCAGACACAGCGCGGGGAGACTCGAGGATTGCGATGGTGCATGCTTCCGGGACGATCCGCAGCGGCTACTCCGACCCGATGCCATTCGCCGATTCCTCCGACACCTTGGCAGCGGGCGATTTCATCGCGCAGATGGACTCCTTGCGCGAGGACGAGAGCATTGATGGGGTGATCCTGCGCATCGACTCCCCCGGCGGGGACGCGATCGCCTCCGAGCAGATGCTCCACGCCGTGCGCCGGTTGGGCGAGGAGAAGCCGGTCGTGGTCTCGATGGCGAATGTCGCCGCTTCGGGAGGCTATTACATCGCTGCCGTGCCGGACGCGCCGATCCTGGCCTATCCGGGAACCTACACCGGCTCGATCGGCGTGTTCACGATCCGGCTGAACCTGCGCTCGCTGTACGACAAGCTCGGCATCACCAAGGAGATCCTCACGCGCGGCCAGTTCGCCGCCTTGGAATCGGACTACGGCCCGATGTCCAGCGCGGAGCGGGCAAAGTTGCGAGGGTACGTCGATTCGATCTATGACACATTCGTCGATCGGGTTGCGGAGGGCCGCGGCCATGACGCGGAATCCGTGGCCGAATTGGCGGAAGGGCGCGTCTGGATCGGCGCGCAGGCCGTGCGCAACGGTCTGGTCGACGAGCTCGGCGGCTATCTAGACGCCGTGGAGCGCGTCAAGCGGATCGCCGAGATCGATCCCGATGAAACCGTCGAGATCGTCACGTATCCCGAACGGCGATCGCTGTTCGAGTCGCTGCTCGACGGCGATTTCCGGGCTGCGGCGGCCCGGCTGCTCGTGCCGCGAGAGCTTGGCTTCGCCCGCCGTCCGGCTGCCGAGCTGGAGCGCATCGCCAGCAGGCTGGGCGGCGGTCCCATGTACATGGCGCCGTTCGAGCTCTCCGTGCAGTAGTCGCGCGGGATCGAAGATCCGCGGCCCGGACGCGGGCTTGGAATATACAATGGCATTAGCCGGCTGCCGCGCCGCCCGGCCAGGAGAGGCGAATTGAACGTACAGGCCACGCAACTGCGCCCCGGCATGGTGATCCGTTACAACGGCGACATCTGCACGATTCACAAGACGGAGCATCGCACGCCGGGGAACAAGCGCGGCTTCGTGCAGGCCAAAATGCGCAATCATCGCTCGGGGGCGATGGTCGAGGTGAAGCTCTCGTCGGAAGAGTTCCTGCCCAAGGTCATGCTCGAGTCGCAGGAGATGCAGTACCTGTACGCGGATGGCGGCAGCTATCACCTGATGAACACCCAGAACTACGAGCAGATCGAACTCTCGGCGGAACAGCTCGGCGGCCAAGTCAACTACATGATCCCCGACGCGCTGGTGAGGGTGCAGTTCTTGGACGGGGTGCCGTTTAACCTGGATCTGCCGGCATCCGTGGAACTGGAAGTGGTCGAGACCGAGCCTGCCATCAAGAGCGCCACGGTCACCAATGTCACCAAGCCTGCCAAGACGGAGACAGGGCTTGTCGTGCAGGTGCCGCAGTTCATCAAGGCGGGCGAGTCGATCCGGGTCAACACCGGGGACGGCAGCTACCTGGGCAGGGCTTGAGCGGGCGCCCCCTGCGGCCGGTCAGTCTTGCCCCAGCGCCGCCGCCGCCTCCCGGACGCCGTCAAGGACGGCCCAGTCGTCATGCGGCCGGCCGGCCAGTTGCACACCGATCGGCAGCCCGTCGCCGGACCTGCCGACCGGGATCGTGGCCGCGGGCGCGCCCAGCACGTTGAAGACTTGGCTGTAGGCGAAGATTTCGGGATAGGTCGCACGCTCTCCCGCGATCGCCCAGCGCCGCTCGCCGTGGCGGAAGGCCGGGATGGCGGCAACGGGGCAGAGCACGAACCGGTATCTTTGCATTAACTCCCCGAACTTGCAGCGCAATTGGTCCTGGGCAACCCAGCCTAGCAGCAGGTCTTCGTAGGTTGTGGCCGCGATTTCGCGCTTCGTCGCCATGGCTTCGTAGGACAGGGCATGGAGACGGTAGCCTTCCGGCACGGACCCTTCGATGAGCGTTCTGAGACACTTGCTGAACATGAGCCGCCAGATGCCCGGCGCCCGCTCCAGTCCGGACGGTTCGATGCGCTCCATGCGGAAGCCCCGTTCCTGCATCGCCGTCACCGCTGTTTTGACGGCAGCCCGCGTTGCGGCCGTTACGGGCATCTTCCAAGCGTGGTCGAACCAGCCCACGCGCGACTCTCTGATAGCAGCCGTCGGAGGACGAGCCGGCTGGAAGCCCGGCACGCAAGAGATGTCATCCGAGTGCCGGTCGGACGTTGCCGCGGCAAGGAAGGCGAGGTCGTCGGCTGTCCTTGCCAGCGGCCCCACGCCTGCCAGTGTCACGGAAGGCCCGGCCACGGGCGGCCAGTGGCCGGTGCGAGGGATGACACCCGGTGTCGGCTTGAAGCCGTAGAGCCCGCAGAAATGCGCCGGTACGCGCACGGAGCCTCCGGCGTCGCTGCCGAAACTGGCCGCCGCGAGCTGTCCCGCCACCGCCGCGGCGCAGCCGCCGCTCGACCCTCCCGGGGTGAAGCCCAGATCCAGCGGCGAGCGTGTCCGGCCGTAGAGGTCATTGTCCGTTTCGTAGGCCATCAAGAACTCGGGTACGTTCGTGGTGCCGAGGACGATCGCTCCCTCGCGCTTGAGGGCTGCGACCAGCGGCGCGTCCGCCTGCGCTATTTCGCCGCGGCGCAGGCGTGTCCCGCACTCGTGCCGGAAGCCCTTGGCCGCGATCGAGCTCTTGACGGTGACGGGCACTCCCGCGAGCCCGCCCCGCGCGGGCCTGCCCCGCCGGAGGTCCGCGTCCGCTTGCGCCGCCAGTTCCAGCGCTTGTTGCGCTCGAAGATCGGTGATGGCGTTGATCTGCGGATTGAGATCGCTTGCCCGCTGCAAGTGGGCTTCGACCAGTTCCGTCGAGGTGATTTCGCCGCTGGCGACGAGTCGCGCCAGCCGAGTCGCCGCAAGCGCGGTGAGTTCTGACATACACTCACAGGCTAGCAGCGCTATCCGCCGGTTTCGCGCGCTGCATGCATGCGGCACTCCGAGAGCGGGCTGGCCTGGAGCTTGGGCAGCCCTCGCCCAGTCTCGCTATCCTAGTGCCATGCTGAGACCGAACCTTGCAACGCTCGCCTTGGCGGGATGCCTCGCCTGTGGATCTCCCGAGCCGCCGGCTGAGCAGTTGTTCAATGGCACGGACCTCACCGGCTGGCGCCACGTCGGCCCCGGCGAATTCTTGGTCGAAGACGGCCTGCTGAGGACATCTGGCGGCATGGGCCTGCTGGTCTACGACAGCAAAGCGATCGGCGATGCCGTACTGCGGGTTGTCTACAAGCCCGAAGCCCCGGAATCGAACGCCGGGGTGTTCATTCGCGTACCGGACAGGCCCCGGGACCCTTGGTTCGCCGTGCATAAGGGCTACGAGGTGCAGATCCAGGACACCGGCGATGAGTTTCACCGCACCGGCTCGATTTATTCGCTGGCTCCCGCGTCCGAATTTCCTGCCAGCGATGACGGCTGGAACACGATGGAGATCATGCTTGACGGACAGATCACGCGGGTCTCGGTCAACGGCCAGGCGGTGAATGAGTTCGACGGCGCGCAGGAAGTGCCCGCGCGCAAGAGATGGTTCGAGCCCCAGCGCGGTCCACGCCCGGACTTCGGCTACATCGGACTCCAGAACCACGATGACCGCTCGGTGGTGCGCTTCCGCGAGGTCAGCGTCCGGCCCTTGGCGGACTGAGGCCGCATTCCGATTCCGGCCGGGCTATCGCCCTGCCGCGCGCCGCGTGACACTTGCCCGCAGGCTGCCCACGCCCTCGATGCGGGCCTCCACCGTATCGCCTGGCGCGATCCGCGCCCCCTTGGGGCACCCCGTGGAGAGAATGTCACCCGGCTCGAAGGTCATCACACGGGAGTGGAACGCCGCGAGGTTGAACGGGCTGTGCTTCATGTTGGATACGGAGTCCTGCGAAAACAGTTCGGAGTTATGCATGGTCTGGACCACGAGCGAGTCGAGGTCGTCGACCTCGTCTGCCGTGACGATGACCGGCCCGAACGAGAAGAAGGTGTCGAAGCTCTTCGAACGCTGCAGGTAGCGCGTGTTGCGGGCTAGGATGTCCAGCGCGGTCATGTCCAGCGCGGTGGTGTAGCCGAAGATCACGTTCGGCACCTCTTCGAGGGGCACGTCCCGGCAGCGCTTGCCGAATACCAGCGCCAGCTCGCCTTCTGCGTCCACATCGGAGGTCAGTTCTTCGGGCGGCAGCTCGATCGCGCCGCCTGGCTCGAAGAACGAAGACGACGGCTTCATGAAGCTGCCTGGTTCCTCCGGTTGGATTTCGCGCAGGTCTTCGGCGTGGGAGCGGTAGTTCAAGCCGATGCACCACACCTTGCCGGGATTTGCGTACGGGATGCGCAGGCAAGCCTCCTGCAACGGGATTTCCGCCTCCAAGCCCCTTGCCAAAGCCTGCAGTGCCGGTGCCGTGTCCTCCCGAATCAGATCGAGCAGAGACCGCGGGAATTTCGCTCCGCGCTTGGCGTTGAGCTGGCTGATAGGCACGATCCCGCCGTCCTTGAGGATGCCCGCCTCGGTCGTTCCGGCGAATTCGAACGTGCAGAGTCGCATAGCCTTCCACTATGGTATCGTGGCATACGGGCGCTTATAGCAACGGTCGCGGGCGGGGAAGCGGCACCGGCGGGGAAGTGCCCATCGAGCTGATGTGCAGCTGATCGCAAGCGCTGCTAGCTCAAGCCTTGGAAGCCGAGATCGCGGCGCATACTGCCCACTGGACCGGGGGTGGCCGATCCAGTTTCGCTCGACGCTGCTGCCCTACCGCACATGCCGAGGCCAGTGGTAGAGGTCAATGGTGATGTCCATCAGCGTGTACGGAGACGAAACAAGCGAAGTCGCCTCAAGCCCGTATATTACATCTGGCGACATAGGACAGACATTGGCTGCTCGTCGCGTAAGCGTAGACTGACACGACGGCCGTCACTACAGGCACTCCTACTGGTGGATCCGGCGTCCCGGGCCGCTCCAGGCGGTATCCATGATCACGCCGTCCTGCCCAAGGCGCGGGAGATTTCGTCCGGGCGCGACCAGCGCAAGACTGCAGATAGCGGTTCGACCAGCTTGTAGTTCTCATCCGCCCAGACATCGGCCGTGTCGTCGAACAGCGAGACGAAGGCCAGCGCTTTCGGTCCTCTGGCAAGGTGACGCAGGTCGTGCCAAGCAGCCAATACGTGCTCGCAGGCTCGGTTCGCCGCCGCACGGTTTGCCGTGCTCAGGACATGGACGAGGGATCTGCGGTGCTCGGTTCTCACTTGGAAGTCGATTGTCCAGTTATGCCCGGAATAGCCGGTTAGTTGCTTGGCCCGATCATATGTGAATTCCCGCTCGGCTAGAAAATCGGCCACCTCGTCTGTGATGGATTGGACTGCCTGCATCCGGGAAGCGAACCACAGGTCCGATACTCTCAGTGCCGCCTGCGCCACCCGGGTAACAACTTGCGCCAGTTCTTCGCGTGTCTGGCATCGTGCATGGAGCATCCCGCGATAGAAATCGATGCCATGTGTCAAGCAGGCATCTTCAATGAGCCGCAGTTGCCGTTTTGATCGGCGCGGGCTCGCTGACTGCATGCGCAGCCAGCCCGTGGTCTCTGCCAGATCGCTAACGACCACCTCATCGCCGTCAACTTTGCAATACACATCAATGTTATCGCCGTCAGGATAGAGATAGGGCGTGCGGATGCGCTGATAAGCGCCTCTGCTTGAACAGGTGAACAAAGCTTCGAGTCCCTGCTGAAAGTCATGGCACAAACGGCAATCGGACATCACCAGAGATCCCCTTGATCCGATGGCGGCGCACTCATGCTCCCTTCATGTCGAATACGCGCCTCGGCACAGAATTGCTTCCATACGGCCACTGGCTCCGCTAGGGAGGCCGTCACATCATCCGGCACGTACGCTTCCTTGTCCTTGTACTGCTCTGACCAGCGGTGCTTATGCTTGCTGCCAACCTGCTGGCATTGGGGGTTGTGATGCTCCTTGCCCATGTCGAGACCATAGATCCGACCCGCCGTCTTGAGAATGAGCGCATAGTTCAACGTTTCTGCATCCCGATTGTAGCGGCCCTTGACAACGAGGGGCCATCCCTTATGCGATTCGACTTCTGCCCGGAATTCCCATGCCGGAGAATGGTCCTCGTCTTTGCCCCATGCGATATTGCCCCGAATCCATTTCTCATCGTCCGCCAAGATGGCCGCGAACTCGGCATCCGTCAGCAAGACTGCCATTGTTCTACGCCTCCGTTACCGGTCTCTTGCTCGCCTGCCTGCCTCGTGGATGCCAATTCCGCTTGCAGCCAAGTCGTCGACAGGAACAACACCTTGACCTGCCAAGGCGCACGAATCCATATTGGGAATGCTCGCTGCCTTGCAGCCTGTAGGATAACCCCTCGATCCGGTAATCCGCCAGCAACTCGATCCTAACCCTGGGCAATTGCGGCGATCCCAGCCATGCGGCACGGATTTTGCAAGAGCCTCAGATGAGACGGAAGTAGGCCTGAGCGTAAATGGCGCTAGCCGAAGGCGGTGCTTCCTGTAATCTCCCTATTCTTGCCCTTGCTCGGACCCTTCCCATGTGAGCCTCGGCTGGCGCGCCGCTCGGGTCTCGTCCACGCGGCTTGCCCGGGTCGTTGCCGGGGCAGCGCGGACCAACCCAGGATCGCTCTCCGCCTCCGCTGCAATGCAGCGCATTGCAGAGATGAACTCGTCAAGCTCGTGCTTGCCCTCGGTCTCGGTCGGCTCGATCATCAGAGCTCCGCGCACGATGAGCGGGAAGCTGACTGTGTACGGGTGGAAGCCGTAGTCGATCAGCCGCTTGGCGATGTCGCCTGTCTTCACGCCCTGCCGCGCTTGACGGCTGTCGCTGAAGACGCATTCGTGCATGGACGGGGCGTCGTAGGGCAGGGCATAGTGGCCCTCCAGCCCCTTGCGCACGTAGTTCGCGTTCAATACCGCATCCACGGTGGCATTGCGCAGGCCGTCGCCGCCATGGGCAAGGATGTATGCCAGCGCGCGGACCAGCACCCCGAAATTGCCGTAAAAAGCCCGCACGCGCCCGATCGATGCCGGGCGGTCCCAATCGAATCGCAAGCCGGAATCATCCTCGCAGATGCGCGGCAGCGGCAGGTATGGTTCTAAGTGTCTCTTGACCGCCACCGGCCCTGCTCCCGGCCCGCCTCCTCCGTGCGGGGTCGAGAACGTCTTGTGCAGGTTCAGGTGCATCACGTCTACGCCGAAGTCGCCCGGACGGGCAATGCCGACCAAGGCGTTCATGTTGGCGCCGTCCATGTAGAGCTGGGCCCCTTGCTCGTGCAGCACCGCAGCGACCTCCGCGATGTCCTGTTCGAAGATGCCGACCGTGTTCGGATTGGTGACCATCAGCGCCGCCACCGAGTCGTTGACAGCGCTGCGCAGTGTCGCCAGGTCGATCATGCCGCGGCTGTTCGAGGCGATCTCCAAGACTTCGTAGCCGGCGATGCGAGCCGTGGCGGGGTTCGTGCCGTGGGCCGAATCTGGCACCAGCACCACCCGCCGCGGATCGCCCTGCGACTCGAGGCATGCCCGGATTACCAGCAGCCCTGTCAGCTCTCCGTGAGCCCCGGCTGCCGGCTGCAGCGTGACCGCGTCCATGCCGCAGATCGCCGCTAGGTACGCTTCCAGCGTCCGCTGGATCTCCAGCATGCCTTGGGCCAGCCGTTCCGGCTGGTAGGGATGGGCGTCAATGATGCCGTCAATGCGCGCCACCGCCTCGTTGAGGCGGGGGTTGTACTTCATGGTGCAGGAGCCAAGCGGGTACATCCCTAGGTCGATGGCATAGTTCCAACTCGAAAGCCGGGTGAAATGCCGGACCACCTCGACTTCGCTGACTTCAGGGAAGCCCGCGATTTCCGCGCGCACGCGCTCCGCGCCGAGCGCTTGCTCGGGAGCGACCGCCGGCACGTCCAAAGGCGGCAATTGGTAGCCGACCTTGCCCGGCGAGGACCGCTCGAACAATAACGGCTCGTCCAAGCTTTGATGCTGGCGGATCCTAGCCATCGGCGCCCTTCTCGAAACAGCTGGCGTAGCTTTCCATCTGCGCTCGCTTGGCGGTCTCAGTCGCGCACACCAGCAGCGTTCCCGCCATTTCAGGGTAGAAGCGGCCGAGATCGAGGCCGCCGATGATCTTCCGCGCCAGGGCTCGCTCGTTGGCCTCGCCGGCCGGGACGGCGCTCGGACGCACCGCGAACTCGTTGAAGAACGGCCCGGAGAATGGAAGTTCCGCGCCGGCCGAGCGCAGCGCGTCGGCTAGGAAGTGCGCCTTCGAGAGATTTTGCTCGGCCAGCTCGCGCAAGCCCCGCTTGCCCAGCAGGGCCATGTAAACGGTCGCCATGAGCGCGACCAGCGCTTGGTTGGTGCAGATATTCGAGGTCGCCTTGGCCCGGCGGATGTGCTGCTCGCGTGCCGACAGGGTCAGGCAGAAGGCGTGCCGTCCGTGGGCATCGAGAGTCTCTCCGGCCAATCGGCCGGGCATTTGGCGGAGGTGCCTGGCCTTCGTTGCGAGGATGCCCACGTACGGCCCGCCGAAACTGGGCGGATGCGCGAAGGACTGCAACTCGCCCGCGACAATGTCGGCCTCGGCCGGCGGCTGCAGGATGCCCAGCGATGCTGCTTCGGAGAAGACCACGACTAGCAGTGCGCCGTGCTTGTGCGCTAGTTCGGCAGCCTCGCGGATGGGCTCGACAATGCCGAAAAAGTTGGGCGACTGCACCAGCAGGGCCGCTACGTCCGCGGACAGCTTGGCTTCGAGATCCGCCAGATCCAGCTGGCCGGTCTGCGGATTGTACGCCACGGTGTCCGCGGGCAGCCCTTGGTGGCGGGAATAGGTGTCCAGCACCTGGCGGTACTCCGGATGGAGCGAGCGCGCCACCAGCAGGCGGTCGCGCCGCGTGATGCGCGCGGCCATCATGCCTGCCTCTGGAACGGCGGTGGAGCCGTCGTACATCGAGGCATTGGCCACGTCCATTCCGGTCAGCTGCGCCACCATCGTTTGGAATTCGAAGATCGCGGCCAGGATGCCTTGCGAAATCTCAGCTTGATAGGGCGTATAGGCGGTCAAGAACTCGCCCCGTGTGACGACCGAGTCGATCACGACCGGCCTGTAGTGGTGGTAAGCCCCGGCGCCGAGGAAGCATGCGTAGCCGCGCGCGGAGTCTTGCGCCCGAGCCTCGAAATAGTCCCTGATTTCGTACTCGGACTGCCCCGGCGGAATCGGCAGCGGATCGTGCCGGCGCAGATCTGCGGGGATGCTCGCGAAGAGATCCTCGGCAGACTGCAGGCCCAGCTCGGCCAGCATCGCCTCGCGCTCGGCCGGTGACTTGGGCAGGTAGCGCACGGAGAAGCCTTGGCTTATCCAGTGGTTTCGGCAGCGACGTATTCAGCGTACTGCGCCGCGCTCATCAACTGCGGCAGCTCGTTGCTGTCGGCCACGGCCAGGCGCACCAGCCAGCCCTCGCCGTGCGGATCCTCGTTGAGCTTCTCCGGAGCGTCGAAGAGCGCCTCGTTGACTGCCTCGACATCGCCGCTGATGGGCGCGTAGACATCGGAAACGGCCTTGACCGACTCGACCGCGCCGAACGGCCCGCCTGCTTGCAGCTTGGTGCCGACCGAGGGCAGTTCGACGAAGACGACGTCGCCCAGTTGGTCCTGCGCGTGATGCGTGATGCCAACCGTGGCCGTCGCTCCGGCGATCCGCACCCATTCGTGCTCGCGGGTGTACTGATACTCGGCTGGATATTCCATCGGATTCATTGCCTTTTGCGCTTGTAGAACGGTGTGCTGACGGTGCGAGCGCTGACCGCCCGGCCCCGGATCTCGATATCGATCGCGATGCCGGGCCGGGCGTGCTCTGCGGGCACCATGCAAAGCCCGACATTCTTGCCCAGCCACGGCGCGGGAGACGCGCTCGTGACGCGGCCGGACTCGGCCCCGCCGAGCAGCACCGGGTAGCCGTCGCGGGCGATCCCGCGCCCAGTCATTTCAAAGCCGACGAGCTTGCGCTTCACGCCTTCCCGCTTCTGGAGGACCAGCGCTTCGCGCCCGCAGAACGCCGCCTTGCCCAGCTTGACGATCCAGCCCAGGCCTGCTTCGTAGGGCGTCGTCCGGGCATCGATCTCGTGTCCGTACAGAGACATGGCGGCTTCGAGGCGGAGGGTGTTGCGCGCTCCCAAGCCGCAAGGCCGGATCGAGTGCTCCGCGCCCGCATCCAAGATTGCCTGCCAAACCCGGGCAGCCTCTTCCGAGGCTACGTAGACTTCGAAACCGTCCTCGCCGGTGTACCCGGTGCGGGCGACCAAGGCAGGCACGCTGGCGAACTCGCCCAACCCAAACCAGTAGTATCGCATCCCGGCGAGGTCGAGCCCGGTGAGCTTCGATGCGGTGGCTAGCGCCCGCGGCCCTTGGATCGCGAGCTGGGCGTAATCGCCGCTGGCGAACGTTACTTCCGCGTCGAGCGAGTTGCGGTCACGGATCCAGGCGAAATCCCCGTCCTGGTTGGCCGCGTTGACGCACAGGAAGTAGTGATCGGCGGCGATCCGATGCACCAGCAAGTCGTCCACGAAGCCGCCATCGGGGTTGAGCAGGCCCGAGTATTGGGCTTGCCCGTCCTGCAAGTCGGCGGCACGGTTGGAGCACAGCGAGTCGATCAAGTCGACGCTCTGGGGCCCCCGGATCACGACCTCGCCCATGTGGCTGACGTCGAACAAGCCGACCCCGGATCGCACGGCGCTATGCTCGGCGGCGATCCCGTCATACTCCACCGGCATATGCCAGCCGCCGAAGTCGACCATGCGAGCTCCGTGCTCGCGGTGAGTGCTGTGCAGGGGTGTCCGCCGCGGCGCGGACTGGCTTGCGGTTGCCGCCATGGGGCTCGCCCGCGGCATGTACCGCGAGAACGCGACTAGAGGGGTAAGGTAGCAGTCCGGCCGAGTGCTGTCAAATCCAAGCCGGCGAGTGCCGCCGATGCTGGCTCCGGCCCGACACGCCTCCGAGGCAAGGCACGGGCAGCGCCCCGGCTAGAATACGAGGCGCATGCCAGATCCCCGGCCGAACATCATTTTCGTCATCACCGACCAGCAGCGCTTCGACACGATTCGCGAGCTGGGCTTCCGCCACATGGACACACCCAACCTTGACCGCCTTGTCCGCGAGGGTGTGACCTTCACCGACTGCCACGTGCCCGCGGCGTCTTGCGCGCCGTGCCGCGCGAGCCTTTTCAGCGGCCAGTACCCGCACTCCCACGGTGTCTTGCGCAACGGAGATCGCTGGCGGCACAGCTGGGTCGAACACCTGCGGCGTTCCGGCTACAACACCGTCAACATCGGTAAGATGCACACCTTTCCGTACAACGAATTGTTCGGCTTCCGGCAGCGCTACCCGGTCGAGAACAAGGACCGTCACCTAGAGGGCCGGTACTTCTTCGACGAGTGGGACAAGGCCTTGAAGGCGCGCGGGCTGAAGAAGCCGGGCCGCCTCTCCTATCGCAGCATGCCCGACTACCGCGAACGGCTCGGCGCCTTTGAGTGGCCCATTGACGAAGACATGCATCCGGACGCATTCGTGGGCGACACGGCGGCCTGGTGGTTGGAAAGCTATCCCCGAACAGAGCCTTTGTTCTTGGAAATTGGGTTTCCAGGGCCGCACCCCCCTTACGACCCGCCCGCCCGTTATTCCGATCCGTACATGGACCGGGATCTGCCGCTGTTGGAGGTCACGCAGGACGAGCTCGACGGCCAGCCTGCCGCGTATCGCGGCATGATCCAGCATAATTGCGAGGTGGATCACGACTCCGTGGTCCATCAGTGGCATCCCTCGCGCGAGGCGCGGCACCGCCAGCGGGCTCACTACTGCGGCAACGTGACGCTGATTGACGAGCAGGTCGGCAGGGTCATGGATGCGCTCCAGGCCTCGGGATACCTCGACAACTCGGTTGTCATCTTCACGTCGGATCATGGCGACTGCTTGACGGACCACGGCCACAGCCAGAAGTGGACGATGTACGACACTGTGACCAAGGTGCCGTTGATCGCGTGGTCGCCCGGGCGCTTTCGCGGCGGACGAAGGATGGGCGGGCTGTGCTCCCTGCTGGATGTGGGGCCCACGATCCTCGAGCTGGCAGGCCTGCAACCGCCGCGCAAGATGGAGGCCGAGTCCCTGCTGGGCGCGCTCAGGGGCCAGGCTTGGAATGGACGCGAGCAAGTGTTCTGCGAGTCAGCTCGGGACGTGAACTTCACTACCAACGACTTCCAGACGATGATTCGGACGCGCGACTGGAAACTGGTCCACTTCTTGGATGCGGAGGACGGCCAGCTGTTCGACCTCGCCGCGGATCCGGACGAAGTCTGCAACCTCTGGAGCGATCCCGGCAGCCAGGCAAGGAAGCGGGAACTGCTCGACGCGCTGCTGGCATGGCGTATTCGCAGCCAGTGCGACCATGCGGGCTGGGAATTGGAATTCCTTGGCCCGACGGGCTGAGGCAACGCCCGTTCCGTGCCGTGAAATCAGCTTCCGCGCTGTCTCAATCGAAACGATCGCGATTCTCCCGGCTGCAGTCGGCTAAGGCCGATGCCCGCATCGTACACTTGAGGGCATGAGTTGTGATCTGACACTCGGTGTCATCGGGGTTGGCAATCTGGGCGGTGCATTGGCCGAGGGCTCTCTCTCGGCCGGCGCCGTTGCACGCGTCGTCGGGTTCGACGTTGCCCAGCCAAGGCTTGCAGAGCTTCGGGAGCGCTTGGGCCCGGCTTTCGTTGCGGCGAGCGTGGCCGAGGTTGCCAGCCAGTCTGACATGCTCGTGTTTGCCATCAAGCCGCACATCCTGCCAATGGCGCTCGCGGAAGCCCGGCCCGCTTTGCCGCCTGCCTGCCCGGTCGTATCGGTGGCCGCCGGCGTGGAGATTGCCCGCATCGAGCGCGAACTGCCTGGCGATTGGCCGGTGATCCGTGCCATGCCCAATCTCGCCATGGTGGTCGGCGAAAGCGCCACCGCGATTTGTCCGAACCCGTTCGCGACTGCAAGCCAGGTGTCGCAGGTCGAGTCAGTCTTCCGCGCGGTGGGAAGGGTGTTTCGCGTGGAAGAGCGCCAGATGCATGCCGTAACCGGCCTGGCCGGCAGCGGCCCTGCCTACGTCAGCCTGATCGTGGAGGGCTTGGCCGCGGGTGCGGTGCATAAGGGGATCGCGCCCGGCCTGGCACGGGAGATCGCATGCCAGTTGCTGCTGGGTTCGGCCAAGCTGCTGCTTGAGAAAGAACTGCACCCGGCTTTGTTGCGGGAACAGGTCACCACTCCGGCAGGGACGACCATAGCGGGGCTGCGCGAGTTGGAAGCGCACGCAGTGCGCGGGGCCTTGCTGGCGGCGGTGGAGGCGGCCGCCGAACGCTCGGAAGAGCTTGCCCAAGGCTGACGCGGTGCTATAGCAGGACGCGCCCCTTGAGGCCGAAAGGCTGCGCTATCCCGAAGAAATCGAGGATGGTAGCTGGCAGGTCGATGATGTTCGGGTTTTCTGCGCCGATGGCGTGGCTGCTGAACAGGCAGCCCGGCACCAAGTCCCTTGCCATGGAGTGATCCCCGGCCCAGGCCCAGGGGTTGAGGTTCAGGATCTCGCCGCCGCTCTCTCCCATCACGGACTCCGAGGACGAGCGAAAGCCGGGCGTGTAGCCGACCAGCAACTCGGGCATTTCGCGGGAGAATTCACCGCTGTAAACCTCTTCCTTGCGGTATACGCGATGGATTGGCCGCTCGTCGCTGTCCGGGTCGCGGATCGCTTCGAGCTCCCCCGCGATCCGCCCTGCCAGCCGCGCCGCCTCGTCATCCCCCAGGATGCCCTGGCCCTCCCGCCCGAGGCGGTTGATATACAGGCCGTTGAAGCCGATGCCGTATGCTGCCGTCTTGGCCCAGTCGATATCCAGCACGCTGGCCTTGTCCTTGCGGGCGGCCTCGTCTTTGATTGTCAGGTAGCCTTGCTCGCGCAGCCATGAATTGAGGTGGAACTGGCGGCTGAACGGCGCGAAGCCATGGTCGGAGCAGACCAGCAGCAACGTGTCGTCGTCCGCCGCGGGCAGGATGCGCCCGAGCAGCTTGTCCATTTCCTCGTAGAGGTGGTGGATGTAGCCCGCATACCGGACATCGCTCGCGCCATGCATCGGATGCGTCTCGTCCATGTTGCGCCACAGCATGTGCGCGTCTTGGTCGGTGCTGGAGAAGTAGAAGAAGAACAAGCCCTCGCGAAAGCGCTCCCATTCGTGCTCGAACAGTCGGATGCGGTCTTGAAGGATGAGATCGGCCTGCTTGGCGTAGCCCTCGTCGTCCAGAATGCGGTAGTCGAGGGCCTTCGTGTCTGCCGGCAGGCCCTTGGTCCAGAACGGGCCGATCGCGTCGGCAATCTCGCCGCCGACTTCCGGCGGATGGGAGACGGGCATGGCTTGCGCCGCCGGGTCGATATTGATCGGGCTGGCGTACACCTGCAAGTGCGGGTGCGCTTGCTTGAGGTAGAAGCGGCAGATGCCGGCAACGCCCACCAAGCCGGCTGCCATGCCGAACCGTACCCGCGCCCAGTCGCTGTACTCGCCCTCTTGGAGCAGGTGTTGCTGGCCTTGGATCGAGATCAGCACGGCAGCGTTGACCGGGTCGACGTCGATGGTGAAGGGGATTGAAGTGGCGGGCCTGTCCTTGCGCAGGGAGTCTTCGGGGCCGGCGAGTTCCGCCGCAACCCGGCCCGCGCTGAGCGTGACATGATGCACGATCCCGCCGGTCAGGCCGGGATATGTCTCCCGGGGGTCGGTCGTGAAGTAGTTGAAGCGTCCGAACGAGTCCGCCAGGTCCGGCGTTCCCATGCCGCTCAGGGCGCGGGTCGCCGTGTCGTCGACCGGAAAATTGGTCGGAATCTTGATCACGGCGGAGGGGATGCCGGCATCGGTGAGGTAGGTCCAGAACGGCACGCCCACGCGCTTGTTGACGATGCCGGGGCCGCCCATGGCGAGCTCGTAATCGCCCAGGCTGAACGTGCGGGCCGGCGGGCTGGATTCCCAGATCGAGAAATAGGGCTCGTACGTCAGCGGATCGCGCATGATGAAGTCTGCGATCGTGTGGCTGCCGGGATCCGTGCCCGTAATGAAGGTGCTCCAGGCCACCGGGCTGAGAGCCGGCATGGTCGTGCCCAGCTTGTGGAACGATCCCATGCCCGCCAGCTTGCGGAAGTTCGGCGCCCGCCCCGCATCCATCAGGGCTTGGATGATCTTCGGGTCAAGGCCGTCTAGGCCGAGTACGACGACCCGCCGCCCGTTGCCCGTAGGCTGCGGCCCCCGGCCGCAGCCGAGTCCCGCGCCAGACGCTCCGGCGAGCAGCGAAGCTGCGAACTTCCGGCGCGAGATCATGATTTGCCGGGCTGCGGCCGGGCCGCAGCCCGCGGGGCGGGCGGGGGGCTAGACACCTGCGAGCCTGAGATAGTCACGGACGTTGCGAAAGCAAAGTCGCTGCACCAGATCGCCCACGAGCGCTTCGTCGTCAGGGAGCTCGCCGTTGGCCATGTCGTTGCCGAGCAGGTTGCACAGCACCCGCCGGAAGTATTCGTGGCGCGGGTAGGACATGAAAGAGCGCGAATCCGTCAGCATGCCCACGAAGCGCGACAGCAGGCCGACGTTGGAGAGGCAGTTCAGCTGCCATTCCATGGCTTCTTTCTGGTCGAGATACCACCAGCCCGACCCGAATTGCATCTTGCCCGGGATTTTCCCGTCTTGGAAGTTGCCCAGCATGGTGGCGAAAGTGTAGTTGTCGTTGGGGTTGTTGTTGTACAAGATCAGCCGGGGCAGGGCATCCTCGCGGTCCAGCCGGTCCAGGTAGCGCCCCAGCGAGTCGACTTGCGGCCAGTCGCCGATCGAGTCGAATCCCGTGTCCGGGCCGGCGGTGCGGAATCCGCGGGAATTGTTGTTCCGGCGGGCGCCGAGATGCAGCTGCTTGGTCCAGCCCTTGGCTGCATCGAGCTGCCCGAAGCGCAGCATCATGTGGGCCGCGAACTGGCCGTGCTGCTCGGGCGTGGCTGCGGTCCCGCGCCGCGCCGCGCCGAAGATGCTGGCGGCGGACGACTCCGCAGGGAAGTCGCTGAGGGCGTGATCCAAGCCGTGGTCCGAGAGCCGGCAGCCCATCTTGTCGAAGAATTCATGGCGCTGCTCCAGAGCATCCATGAATTGACTGAAAGAGCGGATCTCGCAGTCCGCGGCCTGCTCTAGCCGCGCAACCCATGCGTTGAAGGCGTCCGGCCGATCGACCGCGAGCGCCTTGTCCGGGCGAAAGGCGGGGTAGACCTTGGTTTCCAAATCCGATGCGGCGATCTCGCGGTGGTGTGCCAGGCTGTCCGTCGGATCGTCCGTGGTGCAGAGCGCTCGGACATCGAACTTGCGCAGAATGCCGAACACCCGGAGGCCGTCGGTCGCCAGCAGGTCGTTGCAGGACCGCCAGACCTCTTCCGCGTTGGACTCGTCCAAGAGGCCGTCGAAGCCGAAGTAGCGCTTCAGCTCGAGGTGGCTCCAGTGATAGAGAGGGTTGCGGAGCGTGTGCGGCATGGTCCTGGCCCAGGCCATGAACTTCTCATGCGGATCGGCCTCGCCGGTACACCAGGCCTCGCCCACGCCGTTGGCCCGCATGGCGCGCCATTTGTAGTGGTCGCCCTCCAGCCAGATTTCGAACAGGTTCCGGAACTGGCGGTTCGAGGCCACGTCCGCGGGCGGCAGGTGGCAGTGGTAGTCGAGGATCGGCTGATCCTCGGCGTAGCCGTGGTACAGCCGCTTGGCCTGCTCGGTCTGGAGTAAGAAATCTTCGTGGATGAACGGCACCCGGCTGCTCCGCTACAATTCCCATCATACGCCCCCCCCCCCCCCGCAAGTTCGGTTGTAGCCGCCCCTCCATGGGCTCTCGCTATGGGGCCCGTTGCGTCCGGTTCCCTGAGTGCAGCGTGATGCGCGAGCAGACGGGACTCCATAGTCTCTGGAGATCTTGCTCGGGATGTGTGCGAAAGAGGGCGAACCCTTTCGGCTGTGGGCCAGGGATCGCGTCGGATATTGCCGAAATCGCTGCCAGTATGGTTGATCCGCTGGTGACAACATCGTCCACGATCAATATCGGGCTGATCGGGACCATACTGGTATCGACCTGGAAGGAGTCCAGATGAGTGCGTGCAGTCGGCCGCTCTCCTGGCGCGGCTGTGGCGGAGTTCTGGACTGCGAGCCTCCGCTTTAGGATTGGGAGTACGGATGTGCCTAGACCTTCGCTTGCCATAGCCTCAGCGAGCATGAGCGCGGGCCAGACAGCAGACTTAGTGAGCGGTGCGCACCTAGGCATCGGCACTAGTGCGGCATCCTCTCTGAGAACACCAAGGACACTGTCTTCGTCATGGCGCTGTCCGATGCGCTCGGCAATCTTTGCGATAGTGCTGGCATCGCCTCGCTTCAGCGCATAGCAGAGCTTTCTAGAGTTGGTGCCAACCGTGCCGCCACCTACTCTTCTTGGTACGTAAATGAGGCATGAAA
Organism: Bryobacterales bacterium; assembly: GCA_965219605.1. Classification (GTDB taxonomy): domain Bacteria; phylum Acidobacteriota; class Terriglobia; order Bryobacterales; family UBA6623; genus VXMF01. The sequence continues at coordinate 186,654 of CBDCOC010000001.1, forward strand.
CGCACGAGACATCAGGCAGCAACCCCATCGCAAGCTAGAACGCAAGCGCAGCGTCGTCGAGGACTATGCGCTCTGGCAGCGAGTCCAGCCAGATCTCGAGGTTTTTGTCGCTCAGCACTGCGGCTCCGTAGCGGCGCAGCTTATCTGTCCAAGCGTAGCCTCTGTTGACGAGGGACTCGAGCACTAGCAAATTTCGCCCGAGACGAATCGCTTCCCACCCTTGGTGGAACGTTCCGCTGGTTTCGCCGGCAGCCACGATTACGGTTGCATCCGAAAGCAGCGCCATGGTCCTGTTGCGCATGGGGAAGTTGCCGCGGCGGGTAGGGTCCCCAGCCGCGAACTGCGACACCACACAGTGGGCTGAGGCGATCGTCTGATGGAGGTTTCTGTTTGCAGCAGGGTACGCCTTGTCCGCTGGGGTGCCTAGGACAGCGACCGTGCGCCCGCCCAGTTCGATGGCCGTTGAGTGAGCGACCGTGTCGATTCCCGCCGCAAGTCCGCTTACAACCGTCACACCATGCGATACGAGAGCTCTCACGAGCTTCCTAGCCCTCTTCATCTCATCAGGCGAGGCTGCCCTCGTCCCCACGACGGAAACCCGCCGGCCGGACCGCAGCAGGGCTTCATCGCCGATCACATACAGCGCCTTTGGCGCGAACTTGCTTTCTGCCGTGTTGAGAGGCCCCAGCAAGTCTACGGGCGCGAACTTCTGCACTTTGAAGGAAGCGGTGACCTGCAAAGCACTCACCCGGCTAGGGCCCTGCTGTGGCAGGATTTGGATGCCGTCAGCCAAGGACATGCATAGTCTAGCATCGCTCTACGCAACGAATGGCTGTTGCCGGGCCGCGAGTCACGGCTGATTCTTTATCGAGAGGGGTAACCAGAGGGGCGAGAAGTTAGACAGAGGACTGGCTATTTTCGGCGAATTGCTGTATGAGTAGGATATGGCAGAGCAGTTGGCGGAGGCCTTGGCCGGGGCTGGTAGCGCCGCGGTGGAGCTGCGGCGGGTGCTGCGGCAGGAGGTCGTGGTGCGGCTGGCGCGGGCCGACGAGCGGCTGCGCTGGGATACGCTGATGGACGCCCAGCACCCGTTGGGCTTCAAGCAGTTCGCGGGGCGCGGCCTGCGCTATGTGGCCGAGTGGCGCGGCCAGTGGCTGGCGCTGCTGGGCTGGCAGACAGGCGCGTTCCAATGCCGCCCGCGCGAGCGCTGGCTGGGCTGGCACAAAGCGCTGCAGTTCCGGCGCTTGCACCTGATCGCCAACAACACGCGCTTCCTGCTGTTGCCGCTCGGGGCGGGCGTGAAGAATCTGGGTTCGCGCGTGCTGGGCTTGAACCTGCGGCGCTTGAGCGCGGACTGGGAGGCGCAGTGGGGGCATGGCCTGGAACTGGCGGAGACCTTCGTCGCATCGGCGCACTATAGCGGCACGGTGTACCGGGCGGCGAACTGGATCAAGCTGGGATTGAGCAAGGGCTACGCGCGCTCGAACGGCAAGTACACCGCCAAGCACGGGCAGAAGAAAGTGATGCTGGTGTACGAGTTGCAGGCCGGGGCGCGAGAGCGGCTGGCGGCCGCAGAAGAGCAGCCGGGCTGGGCCTGCCGAGCGGTGGATGTGCGCTACGGGGCCAAGGAGTTGCGCTCGCTGCGCGCGCATTTGGGCGACGTGCCGGACAGTCGCAGTGCGCATGGCAAGCGCCATGAATTGGCGGTGGTGCTGGCGCTGCTGGTGCTGGCGAAGCTGGCCGGCCAGCATGGCGGGCGGGCGGCGGAAGCGTATGCGAAAACGTTGAAAGAGCATGAGTTGCGAGCGCTGGGGTGCCGTTGGAACGGGCGCGAGCGGCAGTACGAAACGCCGTCGGACACGACCTTTCAGCGGGTCATGGAGCGCACCGATCCGGCCGCGCTGGAACGCGTCATCCAGCGCTGGACGGCGCCGCTGGTGCAGCAGCCGCGCGCGCTGGCGGCGGATGGCAAGCGCATCCGCGGCGCGAACCGGCTGAACGGCCGCGGGCAGCACTGGGAGACGGTGACCTTGGTGGAGCATAGCTCGGGGCTGCCGGTGGCCAGTCGCAGCTACCGCGAGCAGGGCGGCGAGCAGGGGGCGCTGCGCGCCTTGCTGGAGGAAGTCGATCTGCAAGGGCTGGTGGTGACCATGGATGCGGGGCACGCCGGGCAAGAGATTCAGCAGGCGATCGTGGAGCAGCACGGCGGGCAGGTGCTGGTGCGCAGCAAAGGCAACTGCGGGCAAACCTGGGACACGCTGACCAACCTGAACTGGGCCACGGGGGCACAGCGCCGGTGGCAGGAGCTGCGGTGGCAGCGCTCGCACAACGGGCGCTGGGAGCGGCGCGAGATCGAAGTGTTCACGCCGCACAAAAAACTGCTGCCGTTCCCGCATGCGCGACAGGCGTACCGCATCACGCACCGCAGTTGCCAGCGGCGCAACGGGCCGCAGACAGTGAGTTACAGCTATGGCCTTACCTCGCTCAGCGAGGAGGCGGCCAGTGCGCAGCAAGTGCTGGAGTTGCAGCGCGGGCATTGGCAGGTGGAGAGTGGCAATCATGATCGGCGGGACATCTCGCTAGACGAGGATAGCAGCCGCATCCGGACCGGTCACGGCCCGGCCAACGCCGCCGCACTGAACAACTTAGCGCTAGCGCTGCTGCGCTCGCAACGACCGCAGGACACGCTGCCCCACGCGCAGATCTACTACGCCGGCAACCGCGACGAGGCGCTGCAACTGCTGTTGCGCCCTTGCCCTCCGCCGGCCGGGCGCTAGCCCGGCACAGCGGTCGGCCCGGCGGGCCGCCGAGCGGCTGGCGCAGGCCGCCAGCGGGGCTGGCGAGCGCGCTTCCCTCGTCTGGGCCGCCCAGTCCCCGCAGCAATTGCCCAAAACCGGCAAAATCCCCGCTGCGGCGGCGCGCGCAACTGCACTTCGGCAGCCCCTAAAGCGTGGTTATGCACCATCATAGCCCCCACCATCCGATAAAGAATCAGCGGTGGGCCGCGAGGCCGGAGCATGTCAGCCGCCCCAAACGAGGAGGGGAAGAAGCTCCCGTCCTGCACGCTCCCAGTCATTCCGCCGGCCGCTGCTGCCAGAGGCTACGGTCGATGCGCTGTCCGGAATGCGCGGGCGACTGGCCGCGGAACAGGTGCTTGGATGAGCCTTGGCGTGCCTGCATCCGCGTCCAGCGGGGTTGGGCCGCAGTGCGGCTAGCAGCCCGCCACGGTAGCTTCGATCAGCCAATCCACGACACGCTTGAGCGCTTCTTCGCGCGTCGCCCCGGACTGGACCGCCCGCTGGTACGTTTCGACTTGGCGGTGCGCGCTCGTGCCCCGGGAAAGAATCGTGCGGGCGTGGTCGATCTCTTCCTTGCAGCCGAAATGCTCGGCATCATCGCGCAGGAGCACGGCAAACTCTTCCATGAGATCGGTGAACGGCACGATCTCGCCACGCCCGAAATCCACCATGCCCCGGTCAATGCCGTAGCGTTGCGCACGCCAGCGATTCTCGGCGACGAGCATTCGCGCGTAGACCCGCCAGCGCTGGTTGTCCCGCCGCAAGCGATAGAGCATGCGGCACAGGCAACGGTAATAAGTGGCGCAGCAGATCGCGTCTTCGACCCGCGTGCACATATCCGTGATGCGCATTTCCAAGGTCGGGAAGCGAGCGCTCGGCCGTGCGTCCCACCACATCTTGGTCGCGTCTTCCAGCAAGCCCGCCGAAATCATCAAGTCGACCGCGCGGCGGTACTCCCCGTAGCTCGCGAAGCGTTCGGGCAGGCCGGTGCGCGGAAGGTCGTCGAAGACGCACAGCCGGTAGGCCCGCAGGCCGGTCTCGGTGCCTTCCCAGAACGGGGACGAAGTGCTCAGGGCGAGCAGGTGCGGCAGGAAATACGAGATCTGGTTCAGCGTGTCGATGCGGGTGTTGTTGTCCTCAATGCCGACATGCACGTGCATGCCGCAGATCAGCAGCCTGTCCGCGACGAGCTGCATGTCTTGCTGCAGCACGTGGTAGCGCTCGTTGTCCGTGCGCTTTTGGTCTCTCCAGCGGGCGAAGGGGTGCGTCGATGCGGCGATCGGGGCCAGGCCATGCTCGGCCGCGAGATCCGCCACCGTGCGCCGCAGGCGCACCAGCTCGTCCCGGACGTCTGGAATCGAGTTGCAGACAGAAGTGCCCACTTCGACCTGCGTGCGCAGCATCTCGGTGCTGTAGTGGCCTTTGAGGCGGCGCTCGAATGACTCGATGAGACCTGCCGGCGGCTCCCCGACCAAGTCGCGCGATTCGCGGTCAACGAGCAGGTACTCCTCTTCGATCCCGATGCTGAAGCTTGGCTCGGGCAGTGGCACTAGGGCGCCCTCCAGTCGCAGCGGGCCTCTTCCAAGGCTCGCTCCAGCGCGTTGCCGAGCAGGTTGGAGAAATATGGGATCCGGAACGGCTTGGACAGCAAGTCCTCGCGAATCTCGACCAGAGCGTAGGGGAGACCGCCAGCTGAGGCGTGCCGCATGCGGGAGTAGTCGAACTTCCCCTTGGCGGAATAGGGCTCGTTATCGCCGACTATGATGCCGGGGTTGCGCCGCAACTGCGCCATCAATGGCTCGGCAAGCCTGCTGTCATCGTCCCACAGGACGCCGAAGTGCCACGGGCGCGGGAAGCCGTTCATGCTTGGCGTGAACGTATGCACGGCGATGTAGATCGGTGTCGCGCCGCTCTCCCGTATGTTGTCCAGCAAATTCGTGATTGCCGCGTGATACGGCTTGAATAGTGCGTCTTCGCGCCTTGCCGCTTCGGACGGAGACAGGCCCGTGTTGCCCGGGATGCGAGTGTGGTCGCTGACCTCCGGGATCGACGCGGCGGTGCGCGGCGCGCGGTTGTAATCGATCACCAGGCGTGAGTACTGAGTCATGATCGCGGGGGCGTCGAATCGCCTCGCCAGCCGGATCGTCGCCTGCGCGGCGCCTGGATCCCAACCGATGTGCTGCTGCAGGTCGCGGGGCTGCAGGCCGAGGTTGCGCAGGCACTCCGGAACGGCCCATGATGCGTGGTCGCAAGTGAACAGCAGCGGCGCCCGGCCCTCGCGATTCTCGATCTGGTAGGGCGGCGGCTCGTGTGGTGCCAGCAAGGGGGCGGGGGCTTGCTCCTTCTCTCTGGCGCTGGTCACTTCGGGCTGCACACTCTTGGCTGGCGTGAGATCTCGGCCCGGGACGGTCAAGCCGAGAGGAACAGTGGCTTGATGTGCCTTTCGTAGAGATTCTCGGTGACGTTCTTGGAGATCGTCTCCTCACATTCGCCGAGCATGCCGAGATAACGGCCGCCCATCCCGGCCGCGACCTTGTAGCCCACGTGGAGCAATTGGCGCAGATGCCGGTTGTATTGCGGGCAGCTCTGGTCGTGCCGCAGGGCCGCGGCGTAGCGGCCGGCATCCCAGCCGGCCACTTCCGCCGGGGACGGGAGCTTGGCTGCGTCAATGTCGATGACAGCCGCATACGGAGCGCACAAGCCCTCGCGAGCGGCAAAGGCCGCGGCGTAGACGTCCTTGGCCAGCGCCAGGCCCTCGCCACCTGCCTCGGCCAGGCCGATCAATTCTTCCAGCCAGTTGGTGCCGGCCGTCTTGACGTGGACGCCCGCCCCGAATCTGCGGGTGTTGTCACGAATGGCGCCGTAGATCGAGAACTTGTCCGAACCCGAGTGGACGCTGAGCTTGAGATCCGCCGGCAAAGCGTACGCAGCCACGGCGTGGCGGATCACGGCGATGTCCTGCGCGAACTCCTTGCTGAACTGCGCAGCGTCTCCGACATAGTCGACGCCCTTGTTGAAGCGGCCCGTGAACTTCGGCGCGATGGTCTGGAGCGGGATGCCCTCGTCGGCGATGGCCGCGAGAATCACCAACAGCTCGGCCGGAGTCTGCGGATCGTCGGTCTCGTCCATCGAAACCTCGGTGACGAAGTTCCCGCGCCCCTTGGCGGACTCGATGCGGCGGTAGATCCGCCCCGCTTCTTGCACGGCGAACAGGAACTGGGCGGCGGTGCGCTCGACGCCCTCCTTGGTGGTCTCGAAGGCTCTGTCAATGCCTTCGATCTCGATCCTGCCGACAAGTTCGGGGTGGGCGGACAGCAAGCGCTCGACCGCAGAGGCGCTGGCGGGCTTGCCGATGGCATACGCGACGTCCAGCGTGAAGAAGTCGCTGGTTTCGAGGTAGCCATCGACTGTGTCGAGGTTGATGTGGTCGGCATCGACAAAGTAAGGGCTATCCCAAGCGAGCTCCCGGACGGCCGCGTCAGCCGCGGTGCGCACGGTGGGGGGCGACGTGCCGACAGTGAGGTGCTCGCGGTGGGACTTGTTCCAAGTCGGTATCACCCGCACGCCTTGCTCGGCTGCCAGCATGCAGGCCCGCAGTTGCGGGCGCGCCTGGTGGGCGAAGCGGTCACCGACGCCGAACGTGAACCTATCGACTTGCATTGCGGCGGAAGCAACCCGGAAGGGGCGGCAAGCCTTGAGGCTCGGCCCGGGCTAATAGTGACATTTTAGCGAACGCTGCCTTGCTCGCCGGAATTCTCTCCGGACCGTCGCAGGCATGCCGGGCCGGGGCGCGGCAAGGCTTGATTTCGGGCCGCCGGAGGGGCCGACACGCAATCCGAAGCCGATCCGCTCGTTCAGGACTTCTTGCCGCGCGCTATCCGCCTTGGTGCAAGAAGCGCCTTGAGGGCCTGAACTATATCCGTCCGAGCGACTTCTCGCTGCCCGAAACGAGCTGATTTCCAGTCCTTGTGCGCTGTGATCGCGACGCCGGCTTCGATGGCGACCGCCATCTGCTTGAGGGTGACCACCCCCCGCCCGGCCTCGTCGCTGCCCATTAGGATGGCGTAAGGTATGCCGAGCCTGTCGGCCCGCTTGAGCTGTTTGCCGAGCCTGCCCGATCCCACGTGGATCTCCGTGCGAATCCCGGCCCGGCGGAGTTCGAATGCGAGTTGCAGGCAGCCTTGCCTGAGCGCCTCGTCCATGACCGTTACCAACACTTGGGCAGGGGTCTGGGCCGGCCGGGCCTTGCCGAGATGCTCCATGGCTGCCAGCAGGCGGTCGACACCCAGTGACGCCCCGGTCGCAGGAATGGGCGGGCCGCCGAAGCGAGCGACCAAGTTGTCGTACCTGCCGCCGCCGAACACCGATCCGAACTGGGGCGCGTCCAGCAGTGTCGCTTCGAAAACCGGCCCGGTGTAGTAGGCCAGCCCGCGGGCGATGCTCAGGTCCAGCGCCACGCGATCGCTGCCGTACCCTAATGCATCGAGGTCGCACGAAATGCTCTCGATCACGTCCAGTTGCGCAGCGCTGCCTTCAACACCCGCGAACAGTGCGCGCAACTGTCGCAGGACATGGCCGCGGTCCCTGCCCGTAATGGAGAGGAATTCCTCGATGGCTGAGATTTGGGGTTCGCTGAGGCCGACGCCACGGATCGTGTCGCCCGACTCGTCGCGGTAACCGTGCGCGAGTTCCAGCTTGACTTTTTCGAGACCGATCTTCTCCAGCTTGTCCAGGGCGCGGAAGACGTCCTCCGCCCGGTCTGCGCCGATAGCTGCGTGCCGCAGCAGCAGGTTCAGCACTTCCCGGCTGGAAAAGCGCACCAAGTAAGGCCCGACGTCAATGGCGCTCAGCGAATCGCAGATGGCGGCGAGGATCTCAGTGTCAGCCGTGCCGCAAGGCGCGCCTACCGCATCCAGGTCGAATTGCGTGAACTGCCGGAAGCGTCCCGGATGCGGCTTGTCGGCGCGCCATACTTGCGAGACTTGATAACGGCGGAACGGCAGCGTGACCTGCGGGTATTGGCTGACAACCCTGGACAGCGGCACCGTGAGGTCGAAACGGAGGCCGAGCTGCTCCTCCTCGGGGTTCGAAACCCGGAATATGGACTGCTGCGCTTCCTGCCCTGCCGATCCCGAGAGCACGTCCAGATACTCGATCGCCGGAGTATCAAGGGGCGCGAAGCCGTAGGTTTCGTAGACCTTGCGGACCTTGTCTATCAGGAGCTGCCGCGCCAGCATCGTATCGGGCAGCAGGTCGCGCAGTCCTCGAGAAAGCCTTGGCTTGATGCTCATGGGGGGCTAACCCCAACCATATCATGCGCTTGTTGCATCCCCGCGGGCTACGCTGCGCTCCTCGCCCAGCTCCTGTCCCGAGGAAGCAGGCGCCGCAGTCCCGAGGGAGGCAGCATTGGCTCGTAACCCGGCAGGTGGGCTTACGCCATAATCGGTTAGGCTATTGTCATGTCTCGCCTTGCTTCATCACGTTCGCGAATCGTTCTAACGCAGTTGCTCGGGCTGGCCGTTCTTGCTACCGCCCTGTACGGCGCCGGATTCTGGGATACCAAGGACTTCAAACAATGGACGCCCAAGGAAGTGCAGAAAATGTACCTCGACTCGCCATGGGCCAAGCGCATTAACATTCCGATGGGATCGCCAGTCTCCGCCGGTGGCGGCGGTCGTGGTGGTGGCGAAGGTCGTGGCGCTGGTGGCGGCGGTGGCGGCGGTCGTGGTGGTGGCGGAAATCAGGCAGTTCAGATGGTTCCGACGCTGGCACTGCAGGTTCGCTTCGCCCAAGCCGCTCCGATCAAGTGCGCCAAAGTGAAGTTCAATATGGGCGAGAGCGCCGAGCTGACACCCGAGATGCAGAAGTTCTTGGATGTGCAGGAGCCCTACTACATCGTCGAAGTCGAGGGACTGCCTGCCATCTTTGCCCGTTTTGAGGACGAGCCGGAGAAACTCGCCATGACGGCTCGCCTGCGCCGGAAGAAGAAGGACGACATCTACCCGGCGAAGGTCGAGGTCCGCGCTGATCAGCGAGCGACACTGACGTACTTTTTCTCGCAGGCCGACCCGATCATGCTTGAGGACAAAGAAGTGGAGTTCTTCATGAGGTTCGAGCGGGAGATGATGGCTGGGATGCGTCCGCAGCGACAGGGTGCGGGCGGCCAAGGCAGACAAGGCGGCCAGCGCCAGCAGGGAGAAGGGGCCGGTCGAGGCGGCCAGCAAGCCAGATCCGGTGGTCGCGCCGGCGCGATGGCGGCGGCGATGTTCGGCAAGGACATCAAGCGCAAGTTCCGCCTCAAGGACATGGTCTACAACGGCGAGCTTGCGCTGTAGGATTCGTCCCGCGTCTCGTCCGCTCTCTTTTTGCCCGGTGCCGCGCTACCGGCGCGGGGGCAGATCCACATGCCGGCTTGATAGGCGAGAGACGGGTATGTTCGGAGCGACCCTCTAGCCCCTCGTAGAAGAGGCGGCAGAGAAGAGCAGTCGTCAGATGCCGAAAGCTAGCAGCCCGTGGTTGGAGTGGCTGCGAAATGGCGGACAGGCAGGGCGGACAAGGGGCAGCTACTCCGTAGGAGGTTGCTCCATGGTGCCCGGCATGGCGAAGGAATCAGGGCGAAGCAGGCCCGCATCATCCCGTTTCCTCGCTTTCTCGGTGTGCTGCCAGTCCGAGGCCGGATGGCATGACAATGGCCTTCTCAGCCAGGACTCTGCCAGCCGTCCGCTAGACTACGGGTCGTGGCAAGCATGCTCCCCATCGGCATTCAGACTTTCCGGAACCTGCGAGAGGAGGGATGCCATTACGTGGACAAGACCGGCTACTTGCAGGAGTTGCTCGAATCCGGGAGCCGCTACCTCCTGTCTCGCCCGCGACGCTTCGGCAAGAGCCTGCTGGTCAGCACGCTCAAGTCCCTGTTCGCCTGCGAGCGGGATTTGTTCGCAGGCTTGGCGATCGGGCCCTGTTGGAACTGGTCCCGGCCTCGCCCGGTCGTCCATTTGGACCTAAGCGGAGCCGGCCTGGACAGGCCTGGCGGACTGTGTCGCAATATCCGCTCGCAAGTGCGTTCCCACGAACGCCGATTCGGCGTCACGCTCGAAGCCCCGGACGCGGCGGAGCGTCTCGCAGAGCTACTGGAAGCCGTCCACTACCAGACCGGGCAGCGGGTGGCGGTGCTGGTGGACGAGTACGACAAGCCGATCCTCGACGTGCTGGACGATGCGGCGGCGGCACGGGCCAATCGGGACTACCTGCGCGGCCTGTATGCGGTCATCAAGCGCTGTGACGAACACGTCGGCTTCTGCCTCCTCACCGGCGTGAGCAAGTTCTCGAAAGTCAGCCTGTTCTCGGGACTCAACAACCTGGAGGACATCACGCTTGCCGCGCGCTACTCCTCCATCTGCGGCTACACCGAGCGCGACCTCGACACGGTCTTCGCCGCCGAGTTGCAAGGACTCGACCGCGCGCGGATTCGCGAATGGTACAACGGCTACAGCTGGGGCGGAGCGGGTCTACAACCCCTGCGACGTGCTCCTGCTGCTCAAGCAGCGCCAGTTCCAGAACTGGTGGTGCGAGACCGGCAACTCGGCCTTTCTGGTCAAGCTGCTGCTGGAGAAAGGCCTTCCTTGGCACTGCCTGGACGGCATGGTGCGGACGGAGGATCTGCTCTCGCAGTTCGACGTGGGGGCCATCGCGCCGGAGGCGCTGCTGTTCCAGACCGGCTACCTGACCGTTCTGGAACGGCTCGAGCGGGGCGGCAGTGCGCGCTACCGGCTGGGATACCCGAACCGGGAGGTGCGCCAGAGTCTGAACCGGGACTTGCTCAGCGGCGTGCTGGGAGTTGGCAAGGAGGGGGAGCGGGAGAGTCAGGCAGCGCGCCTGCGCGAAGTGCTGGCGCGGGGCGATCTGGCGGGCTTGGAAGCCGAGCTGCGGGCGTTCCTGGCCGGCATCCCGCACCAGTGGCACGGGCAGAACCCGATGGCGAGCTACGAGGGCTGGTATGCGAGTCTGCTGCAAGCGTACTTTGTCGCCGCAGAGGCGGAGGTGCGGGCGGAGGAGAGCGGGAGTCAGGGGCGGGCGGACCTGATCGTGCGGGGGTTCGGACAGGTCTATGTGTTCGAGTTGAAGTTGCGGCAGCGGTCGAGACCGGGGGCCGCCCTGCGGCAGCTGCAGGAACGGGGGTACGCGGACCGTTATCGCGGGCGCGGGGAACCGGTTCACTTGGCAGGGCTGGAATTCAGTGCCGAGACCCGCAACCTGACACGATTCGAGGCTGAGACGGTCTGACGAACGGCAAGTCCTTGGACGAGGTAGAGGCCAACTTCTACTCGCTGAAGAGCGAGTTGGGGCTGCGCCCGATCTACCACTGGAAGCCGCAGTGGGCGGAGGCGCACTTGGGCTAGCAGTCGTTATCCCGTGAGAGCCGGCTCCCGTCGCTGTCGTTGCATCGTTCGGGCAGGTGTGCGCAAAATGCTAGATTCGGAACGGAGAGGCATGAACCACAGCCAGATTATCAGCTTCATTTGGGGTGTGGCTGACTTGATCCGCGACGACTTCAAGCGGGGCAAGTACCAAGACGTGATCCTACCGTTCACCGTGCTGCGCCGGCTCGACTGTGTGCTAGCACCTACGAAGGCACGGGTGCTGGCAGTCCAGGCTAGGTACAAGGACAAGATCGAGAATCTCGACCCGCAGCTTCGGCGTGCCTCCGGGTTCGCCTTTTACAACACGTCTCGCTTCGATTTCGAGAAGCTGCTTGCTGACGCTCCCCATATCGCTCAGAACCTGCGCAACTACATCGCCGGGTTCAGCCCCAACATGCGCGACGTGCTGGAGAAGTTCGACTTCGACAACACCATCAGCAAGCTCGACGAGGCAGGCCTCCTATTCATGGTCGTGCAGCGGTTCGGCGATCCGAAGGTGCAGCTGCACCCGGACGTGATCGACAACTTCACGATGGGCACGATTTTCGAGGAGCTCATCCGGAAATTCAACGAGGCGCTGAACGAGAACCCCGGCGAGCACTTCACACCCCGCGACGTCGTTCATCTCATGGTCGACCTCCTGCTGGCTGGTGACGAGGAACGACTTCGGACCAAAGGAGTCGTGCTGAGCGTCTATGACCCGTGCTGCGGCTCCGGTGGCATGCTCACCATCGCTAAGGAGCATGCCACCGTCGGAGAAAGATGCGGGGACGAACTTCATGGCAATACCGTGAATCCTGATGCTGACGTCCATCTGTTCGGCCAGGAGGTGAATCCGGAGACTTTTGCCATCTGCAAGGCAGACCTTTTCATGAAGTCGGAAGATGGCCGCGACGCGGAGAGGATTCTGTTCGGAAGCACTCTCTCGAAAGACCGGCACGCCCAAGGTACTTTTGACTACATGATCGCCAATCCGCCATACGGCAAGGATTGGAAGCGCGACCAGGATGCCGTGCGAGCCGAGCAGGACCTGGGCGCCGCGGGACGCTTCGCACCGGGCCTGCCGCGGATCAGCGACGGCCAACTTCTTTTTCTGCTGCACATGCTCGCGCACAGGAAGGATCTCGCCCTTGGTGGCTCCCGGCTTGCGATCATTATGAATGGCTCGCCGCTCTTCACCGGCGATGCTGGTAGCGGGGAGAGCGAGATTCGCCGCTGGATCCTCGAAAGCGACCTGCTCGAAGCGCTGATCGCGCTGCCCGATCAGCTCTTCTACAACACGGGCATCGCGACCTATATCTGGGTGCTTACGAACCGGAAGCGTCCTGAGCGGGCCGGCAAGGTCCAGCTCATCGACGCCACCTCATTCTGGACACCGCTGCGCAAGAGCTTGGGCGATAAGCGCCACGAGATTCCGCCTGAGCGAAGGGTAGAAATCCTACAGCTGCTGTCCGACTTTGAGGACGGAGCAACCCGTGATGTGGTGCAGGAAGGCGTGGATCGCGAAGTTATTGTCAGCCGTATCTATCCGACCAATCATTTTGGCTTTCGGAAGATCACCGTCGAACGGCCACTCAGGCTTGATTTCCAGGCCAGTTCCCAGCGGATCGCGCGGCTTGAGGACGAACGTGCCTTCGTCAACTTGGCCGTGTCGCGCAAGAAGGGATCCGCCAAGGCACGGGACGAGGAGGCGGGCCGGGAGCAGCAAGCTGCTATCCGAGGCCTGCTGCAGAGACTGCCCGACAAACTCTTTCTAGATCGGGCAGACTTCGAGACCGCGCTTTCCCGGGCAGCTCAAAAGGCGGATCTCAAGCTTGCCGCACCCGTCAGGAAGGCTATTCTCTCCGCGCTGTCCGAGCGCAATGGCGGAGCGGAGATCTGCCGGGATCGCCAAGGTCGGCCCGAACCCGATCCGGAGTTGCGCGACACGGAGAACGTGCCTCTTCCGGAAGATGTCGAGTCATTCTTCGAGCGCGAGGTCAAGCCCCACGTGCCAGACGCCTGGATCGACATGACACGCCGAGATCCTCATGACGGTGAAGTCGGTCTAGTGGGCTATGAGATCAACTTCAACCGGTACTTCTATGCCTACTGCCCACCACGCCCGCCGGAGGAGATCGAAGCGAGCATCCAGCAGGTTGGGAAGGAGATCGTGACCATGCTGCAAGAGATGGCGGGCTGATGTGCTTGAATGCAGGGAGTTGTGAATCGCTGCCTTCAATTTGACTCAATCCCCGCGCAATAGGGTATGCTAGGCAGGATGATTGATTCAAAACGTCGGCACTCAGGCTTTCCTGCCGACAATTCGATGCAAAATTCCAGACCGAGCGATTCCCTCCTGTACAACCTCGGCACGAAGACCTTCTTCCGGGCGTGCGACGTGGCTGAGTTCGGAGTTGACTCGCGCCGGCTGCGGCGCATGGTGGACGCTGGATCTGTCGAGCGTGTGGCGCGCGGCCTCTATCGCCTCGCGGATGCTGAACTGACCGAGCGCTACACTCTCGCCGCCGTTTCCGCACGGGTCCCAGGGGCTATCGTCTGCCTTCTGTCTGCCCTGACTGTCTACGACCTCGGCACCCAGCTGCCGCGGGATGTCTGGATCGCCATCCCGCACAAGGCGCGCGCCCCCCGCGTCCCCGAGCTTCCGGTCAGGGTGATCCACTTTTCCGGAACGTCTCTGCGCTACGGGGTCAAGAGAACAGACTTCGATGGGGTTCCGGCCTATATCACGAGCCCGGCCCGCACTGTTGTGGACTGCTTTCGCTTCCGCCGGATTGTTGGCAAGGATGTGGCGTTCGAGGCGCTGCGCGACGCCCTGTCCGAGCGCAGGGCGAGCGTTGCCGAGATTTGGCGCGCGGCCGAGGCCTGCCGTGCTAAGTCGCTAGTCGGCCCGGTGCTGGAAGCGCTGTCACAATGACACCGCCCAAGCAGATCTCGGACATTGCCGCCTCTGTCCGTGACCGCCTCCTGAGCCTCGCCCGTGAGAGGGGCTTGGACTACAACCTCATGCTCCAGCACTACGCAGCCGAGCGCTTTCTCTTTCGTCTCGCGGCCTCGGGCGAAGTGGACCGGTTCATCCTGAAGGGCGCGGCGCTCTTCAGAGTGTGGGCCGTCGAAGATCTACGGCCGACGAGGGACGTCGACTTCCTTGCCGTCGGGATCCAAGGCGATGCCGAGATTCGCACTGCCTTGGAGGCCATTTGCGCCATTCCGTGCCCCGAGGACGGCGTCGTTTTTAATCCGGCAACGATCCGGATCGACACGATCCGGGACGAGCAGATGTATGGTGGCTTGCGAGTGCGAGTCCAAGGAAGATTGGGCCAGGCTCGACTTCCCTTGCAGATCGACATCGGCTTCGGCGATGCCATTACACCCGAGTGCGACGAGCAGGACTACCCCACGCTCCTCGACCTGCCGGTCCCGCGTCTTTGGACATACCCACGCGAGACGCTGGTAGCTGAGAAGTTCGAGGTGATGGTGCGACTGGGCACGTCCAACTCCCGGGTGAAAGATCTCTGGGACCTTGCGATGCTAGCGCGCCGCTTCGCATTTGACGGCGAGACACTGCGAACAGCGATCGCGGAAACCTTCCGTCGTCGCCGGACGCCGTTCGCGACCGAGAGACCGGTAGCTTTGTTCCCAGAATATTACGAGGACGCTGTCCGGGCGCAGCGCTGGGGCGAACTACAGCGGCAGGTCGAGACGAGCCCAGACGTCCCGACCCGACTCGTGGATGTGGGTGAGGAACTGTGCCGTTTCTTGGGGCCTGTCTATGACAGCTTAAGCAATAACAGCCACTTCATGCTGGCTTGGCCTGCTGGAGGGCCTTGGAGACCGAGGATTCAGGCCCGGGGCGAAGGAGGGGCACGGTGACTGAGGCACTTGAGCGGATAACGAAGACCCGGCTGCGGCACCGGCCACGATACTCAGCATACAAGGACTCCGGCGTTGAGTGGCTAGGAGAAATTCCGGTGCATTGGGAGGTGAAGCCGGTTAAGGCGGCGCTGATTCGCAATGACAGCGGTGTTTGGGGTGAAAATTTCGATGACGACGGTACTATTGTCCTGCGGTCCACCGAGCAAACTGTGGATGGCAGGTGGAGAATCAGAGAGCCCGCTCGAAGGCGACTCAGCGCTCGCGAATCAGCTCATGCTAGGCTCCGCGTGGGAGATCTGCTTGTGACGAAGTCGAGTGGAAGTACAAATCATATCGGCAAGACGTCCGTAGTCAATGAGGCAATAGCGGCCCTCAACTGTTGCTATTCCAACTTCATGCAGCGTCTGAGTGTCTCTGCCCAACACGTACCACAGTTCTTCTGGTACTTCATGAACTGTCCGGTTGCCCGCGAGCAGCTTGTGTTTCTCTCATCTACTACAACGGGGCTTGGGAATTTGAACGGCTCTACCCTTGGGGCCATTCGCATGCCGATGGCACCGCCAGATGAACAACGTGCTATCGCCGCTTTCCTCGACTGTGAGGCAACGAGGATAGATGAATTGGTGGAGCGGCAGGAGCGGTTGATCGATCTGCTTCAGGAGAAACGCACCGCTGTCATCACCCGTGCGGTCACGCGGGGTCTCGACCCGCATGTCCCCATGAAGGACTCGGGCGTCGAGTGGTTGGGGGAGATTCCCGTGCATTGGAGGATGCGACGGCTAAAAAATTGGCTACGTATTAATGAAATCGTACTGCCGGATGATACGGATCCCAACTATACCTTCGACTATGTGGATATTGGGGCAGTGGGGACTGGTTTCTTAACGGCTGATCTAACCCGTATTTCATTTCGAAGCGCACCATCTAGGGCACGCCGGGTTCTCAGGACAGGAGATACGATTGTTTCAACAGTACGAACTTACCTTAAGGCGGTATGGAGTCCAAAAGAACCGGTCGAAAATCTAATCGCATTAACGGGATTTGCGGTCCTGAATCCCACTCATGAAACGGCTTCGCGATTCGTGGGGTACCTTTGTCAAAGCGATTACTTTACAGACCTCGTTATGTCAGAATCAGTTGGAGTTACGTATCCTGCGATTTCAGATACTAAACTAGGTGCATTGGAGGTGTGTGTCCCACCCCTTTCCGAGCAGATCTCCATCGCCACTTTCCTTGACCGAGAGACAGCGCGAATCGACCACGTGATCACCAAGATTCGCTACGCCATTGGCCTTCTCAAGGAATTTCGCACAGCTCTGATTTCTGCGGCAGTCACGGGCAAGATCGATGTCCGAGCATCTTCCAGTGAGACACCAAAGGGTTAGAGGGAAATGTCATGATCTCCAATATATCCGAGCAAGCCTTTGAAGAGTCGATCGAATGCGCCCTCCTGCGCCACGGGCCGGACGCTTGCCTTGGCCACGAGGCGGTTGCGGAGGATCCGGTATTCGACCACACAGACATCTCGGTGCCTGGCGGCTACCTCAAGCGCTTGCCGCAGGACTACGACCGCGATCTCTGCCTGATTCCGACCGATGTCGTCGACTTTCTCTTAGCCACCCAGCCGAAGGAGTGGCAGAAGCTCAAGCAGCACCACGGGGCCGACATAAAGCTGCGTTTCCTAGGCCGGCTCTCGCGCGAGATCGCCCGGCGAGGAGCGCTCGACGTGCTGCGAAACGGCGTCAAAGACTCAGGCTGCAAGTTCCGGCTGGCGTACTTCCGGCCGGCAAGCGGGCTTAACGAGGAACTGCAACGACTGCACGCGGCCAACCTCTTTGCTGTTGTGCGCCAGCTTCGTTTCAGCGAGCACGGGGAGCAGAGCCTTGATCTCACGCTCTTTCTCAACGGCATTCCCATCTTCACGGCCGAGCTCAAGAACCCGCTCAACGGTCAGGATGTCGAGGACGCGATCCGCCAGTATCGCAATGACCGTGACCCGCACGAGCCGCTCTTCGCCTACGGCCGCTGCCTAGCCCACTTTGCCGTGGACCCGGAGCAAGTGTTCGTGACCACCCAGCTGGCCGGGACCCGGACCCGGTTCTTGCCGTTCAACCAAGGGCGCTTCGGCGGTGCCGGAAATCCGCCCGTGCCGCCCACACGTCCGGGGTTCCCAAGCGGATATCTGTGGGAACGGATCTGGGCTCGGGACAGCGTTCTCGACCTCATTCGCCAATTCATTCACGAGGTCGAGGCGCAGGATGATAGCGGGGGGAAGACAGGCAAGCGCTTTCTGATCTTCCCCCGCTACCAACAGGTCGACTGCGTGCGCCGGCTGATACGCCATGCGCAAGAACACGGCCCCGGCCAGCGCTACCTGATCCAGCACTCGGCCGGCAGTGGCAAGAGCTTTACGATCGCTTGGCTGGCGCACCAGCTCTCCGTGCTGCATGATCACGCCGACCGCCGTGTCTTTGACTCGGTCATCGTGGTCACCGACCGGCGTGTTCTCGACCGCCAGCTCCAGCGCACCATCCGGCAGTTCGAGCAGACCCTCGGCGTGGTGGAGAACATCGACCAGACTTCGCGCCAGCTGCGCGAGGCACTCGAGGCGGGTCGGACGATCATCGTCACCACCCTACAAAAATTCCCTGTCATTGCCGAACAGATTGTCCAGCTCGCGGGGCAGCGTTTCGCAGTCATCGTAGATGAGGCCCATTCGTCGCAATCCGGCGAGAGCACGAAAGGCCTAAAAACAGTCCTTGCGGCAGGGAGCTTGGAGGAGGCCGAGCAGGAGGACAAGGGAGCCGAGTCATCGGAGGAAGAACTCGACAACCGTGTGCTCGCGGAGATCCGCAGCCGCGGCCCGCAGCCCAACCTCTCGACATTCGCCTTCACGGCGACTCCAAAGCCCAAGACGCTCAAACTCTTCGGGCAGAAACAGTCAGACGGGAAGTTTGAGCCCTTCCATCGCTACACCATGCGCCAGGCAATCGAGGAAGGATTCATCCTCGACGTGCTCGCGAGCTACACGACCTATAAGACCTACTGGCGTCTGCTGAAGAAGATCGAGCAAGACCCGCGGTATGACAGGTCCAAGGCGGAGTACCTGCTCAAGTCCTTCGTCGAACTGCACCCGCACGCGGTCCGCGAGAAAACTGCGATCTGCGTCGAGCATTTCGCCCAGCAAGTCGCGGGCGAGATCGGAGGGCAGGCCAAGGCCATGATCGTGACGCGCTCCCGCCTGCATGCCGTGCGCTCCAAGCTGGCCCTTGATCGTTACTTGGCAGAGAAGGGCTATCCGTGGAAAGCGCTCGTCGCCTTCTCGGGCACGGTGAAAGACAAGGGCGCATCGTACACGGAGTCCGGCATGAACTCAGCCGGGCAGCAGCGAGTTATTAGCGATCGGCAAACAGCGGCCGCGTTCAGGGAGCCCGAGTACCGCTTCCTAGTGGTCGCCAGCAAGTTCCAAACCGGTTTTGACGAGCCGCTGCTCTACGCGATGTATGTTGACAAGAAGCTGGGCGGCGTGAATGCAGTCCAGACGCTGTCCCGCCTGAATCGCACGCACCTTGGTAAGCAGGGAACGACAGTGCTAGACTTTGCCAACGACGCCGAGGAGATTAAGAAGTCCTTCGAGCAGTACTACGAGACCACACTGCTTTCAGAGGCAACCGACCCCAACCTCCTGTACGAGATTCAAGGCAGGCTGTCCGACTTCGGCGTGTTCACTACGGATGACGTCGATGCCTTTGCACGCGTTTACTTCAACCCCAAGGCGACACAAGACAGGCTGTACGCGACACTCGAGACATCTCGCCAGCGTTCTAAGGAGCTGACCATTGAAGAGAGGCGCGACTTCCGCGGCCAGCTCACCGACTACATGCGCCTGTACTCGTTCTTGTCCCAAGTACTTCCGTTCGCCGACACGGATCTCGAGAAGCTCTACGTTTTTACCCGTCATCTCCGGCGCCTGCTGCCAGTCGATCGCGAGGATCTCCCTCGCGAGGTCCAGCAGAACATCGACATGGAGTCCTTCCGCATTCAGCGCACGAGCCGCGGCCGGATCGCACTGGAGCGGCAGGGGGGGCCGCTCGAGCCCGCCGGGAGCAAGCCCCGTGGCGGCCCGGGTGAGCCGGAGCTAGAGGTGCTTTCAAGGATCATTGCGGCCCTGAACGAGCGATTCGGCCTCAACCTCGGTTCCGAGCACCGCGTCACGCTCGACCACATCCGCTCGGCCCTCGACAAGGACGCCAGCCTCGAAGCCAGCGCCCGGGTGAACACCCGCGAGAACGTGCGCCTGACATTCGATCCCAAGGTCGAGGACAAGATCCAAGAGATCGTCGAGACGAACTTCAACCTTTACAAGCGCATCACAGACGACGCCATCTTCGGTCAGGCGCTCAAGAACCTTCTATTCGACGACTACATCCAGCGGCACCGGCGAGCGGAAGAACTGCTCAAGCTACAGGAGTCGAAGACGCTTGAATTCAAGTCCAGCCTGCGCTGGAACCTGCGGGAGGACCGCAAGGATGACAAGAATGTGACCCATGCAGCGCTCAAGTCTATCGCCGCATTCCTAAACACCGAGGGTGGCGACCTGCTGATCGGCGTGGACGACGACCGCAAGGTGCTGGGTATCGAGCATGACCGCTTGGAGAGCGAGGACAAGTTCATGCGCCATCTGGCCCAGGCCGTGCGCAACGGCCTCGGGGACCGCGCCAGCACCTGCGTCGACTCTAGAACCCAGGTCGTGGAGGGTAAGACTGTCTGCCTCGTGAGTTGCCAGCGGAGTCCGGAGCCGGTCTACCTGCGCTGGAAGAGACTCGAGAAGGCCGCCAATGGCGATCTCTATGTCCGCAGCGGCCCCGGCACGGTGCGACTCGGCGGGGCGGATGTCGAGGAGTACGTCGCCACTCGGTTCGGCGCGAAGTGAAGCTTGCCCCGACGACTGGCGGAGCGCCCGAGCAGAACTCTCTGCCAGTGTCTGTGTCGCTCGCCCTGCAACCACCGCTCGATCGTCGCGCAGCCCACCCCTGCCTTGACTGCCAGGACGGCCTTGCTAACTCGGGCTAGACACGGGCGAGTTCGATCAGGCCGTTGTCCTTGTCGAGTTTCGTCACCTTGAAGGAGTGGACCGAACCCGCCGTGAGT
Source organism: Bryobacterales bacterium (assembly GCA_965219605.1). Taxonomy (GTDB): domain Bacteria; phylum Acidobacteriota; class Terriglobia; order Bryobacterales; family UBA6623; genus VXMF01. The sequence continues at coordinate 206,899 of CBDCOC010000001.1, forward strand.
GGCTCCTGTGCGGCACCCGCGTCTTCCGAAGCTGCAGTTGGCTGCCCGCCCTCGTTACTGTCTCCCCAAGCCGACTCCAGCATGGTCTTCAGGGATCCCAAGTCTGAGGTTTGCCCCAGCGTGACACTTTTTCGCGAGCCGCTCTTGGGCTTGATTGCGCAGACACCTGTCACGCCGTCGCCGATCTCAACGGTCGCTTTGCCGCCCTCGATCTTGGCGATCCGCCCCGTCACCACCTCGCCGACTGCCATCTGGGCCATGGCCGATTCCGCCTCGGTCGGCTCCAGTTGCTTCATGCCGACTTTGAGCTTGCGGTCCTCGGAATTGACTTCTAATATCTTGACGGTTACAGATTGCCCCTCGCGCAGGACTTCAGCGGGGCTGTTGAGCCGCTTGGTGCTGGTGATGTCCGAGATGTGCAGCAGGCCGTCCACGCCGTCGACGATGCTCACGAACGCCCCGAAGTGCATGATCTTTCGGACGGTGCCGGTGGTCACGCTGTTTACCGGGTGTTCTTGCTCAAGCGTCTTCCACGGATCGCCGAGCGCCTCCTTGAGGCTTAGGCCGATGCGCTTGCGCTTTACGTCCACATTCTTCACGAGCACCTTGACCGTGTCCCCGGGCTGGACTATTTCGCTCGGGTGCCGGACCCTCTGGGCGTACGACATGTCCGAGATGCGAACCAAGCCCTCCACCCCGGGCAGCACCTCGACGAAGGCGCCGAAATCCTTGAGCTTGGTCACAGTGCCCTCGATGGTGTCGTTGACTCGGATGCGGTCCTCGACCTGGCTCCACGGTTCCGGAAGTGTCTGCTTCAGGCCGACACCGACCTTTTGCGACCGGCGGTCGATCTTCAGGATCTTGACCTGCAGCCTCTGGCCTATGTGCAGCTCGTCACTTGGGCTGTTCACGTGGAACCACGCGATGTCGCTGACGTGCAACAGCCCGTCAATGCCGCCGATGTCGACGAATGCTCCGAAGTCCCGCATGCTGCGCACTATGCCGGGTACGACCTCCCCGACGTTTAGAGTGGCCAAGGCCTCTTCCCGAGAACGATAGCGCTCTTCGTTCAGCACGGCCCGCCGGTCGAGCACGACGTTGCGGTCGGCCTCGTCGAACTGGACAATTCGCGCGCGGATCTCCTGCCCCACCAGCGCTTGCAGCCCTTCCTCGCTTTTCTCGCCGGAGCGGGATGCAGGCATGAATGCCCGCACGCCGACGTCAACGGAAAGCCCGCCCTTGGTGGTGCTCGTCACTTTCCCGAGAACCGTGCTGCCCGCGTTGAAGGCGGCCTCGAGCTGGAACCAGCTGCTCGGGCGTTGGGTCTGCAGGTTGCTCAACTGCAGGTAGCCCTGGCGCGACTGGCCCGTTACGATAACTTCGATTGAATCTCCGATCGCGGGTTGCGCGGCGGATTGCTTGCCGGGTTCGAACGGGAGGAACGCCTCGGCTTTCCGTCCGATGTCGACAAAGACGCCGTCGTGGCGCTGGCTTACCACCGTGCCGCGCACCAGTTCCTTGCGCGTCTCTGGCGCTTCTTCCGTTCTGGCCGCCGTTGTCTTGACGATTTGGTCATAACCGACATCATCGGGGATCTCGATGTCGTCGTCATCCGCGAAATCGTCGTCTTGCGGCTCGCCCGGCATGGCCGGCAGGCCGGGCTGGGCCGGGCTGGCTGCGGCACTCTCGGCGGGCTTCGCTTGCGGCTCGCCCGGGGCTTGGTCTTGGTCGTTAACGGCTGGCACGGCTTCGGCCGGGGTGCTCTCGATTGGGGGCTCTTGCAACGTCGGCGCGACAGTGTCTGCCGCGGCGTCGGGAGGCAACGCTGGGACTTCCGGATTCACTTGCTGCTCCGATTACCCTTCATTGTTCCACAGTCTCGATCTGCTGGCATCGTTGCAGGGCGGCCCGGCTGTCCGGGCGATGCCCGCACGGCCCCGCCGGACAGGTCGCTTTGTCTCGCTTGGCACCACTGCCCAAGTTGGCGCGACACAGCACGCGGGATTGTTCAGAGCCACGACGCGAAGGCCGACTTGCCGGCATAGGCGGCGCGCGATCCCAGCTCGGATTCGATCTCGAGCAGGCGGTTGTACTTGGCCACGCGGTCGCTGCGGCAGGTAGAGCCGGTCTTGATCTGGCCGCCGCCGCAGGCCACTGCCAGATCTGCGATGGTCGTGTCCGCTGTCTCGCCGGAACGGTGCGAAATGATGAAGGTGTAGTTGTTCTCGCGGGCCAGTTCAATGCAGTCCAAGGTTTCGGTGACTGTGCCGATCTGGTTCAGCTTGATCAGGATCGAGTTGCCCAGCCGGTCGGAAATTCCCGCTTCGAAAATCTTCGGATTGGTCACGAACAGGTCGTCGCCAACAAGCTGCAGCTGCTTGCCCAGGCGCTCCGTGCCGGATTTCCAGCCGTCGTGGTCGGTCTCGGAGAAGCCGTCCTCCAGCGATATCAGCGGGTACTTGGCAGCCCAGTCCGACCACATCGCTGCCATCTCTCGGGCGTCGCGGCGGCTGCCGTCGGATTGGTCGAAGACGTAGCTTCCATCGCCGTAGAACTCGCTTGCCGCGGCATCGAGGCCGATGAGGATCTCTTCTCCCGGCTTGTAGCCTGCCTTGCCGATGGCATCCACCAGCAGTTCCATCGGCTCTTCGTTCGATTGCAGCTCCGGGGCGAAGCCGCCTTCGTCGCCGACCGCAGTGCCGTAGTTCTTGGCCTTGAGGATGCTCTTTAGCGCATGGAACGTCTCGGCCGCAGCCCGCAGCGCTTCCGCGAACGTGCCCAGGCCGACGGGCAGGATCATGAATTCTTGGATGTCGACATTGTTGTCGGCGTGCTGGCCGCCGTTCATGATGTTGAACATGGGGACCGGGAGCGTGTAACGGTCGGATCTGGCGAGACTCTGGTAGAGCGGCAGTCCCTGCTCCGCGGACATCGCATGCGCCACCGCCATCGATACGCCGAGAATTGCGTTCGCGCCCAGGCGGCCTTTGTTGGGCGTGCCGTCCATGGCGATCAGCCGGTCGTCAACCGCTCGCTGCTCGCCGGCTTCGAACCCCTCCAAGGCTGCTAGGATCTCGCCATTGACATGGTCTCTGGCCTTGAGGACGCCCTTGCCCGCATAGCGTCCTTGGTCTTCGTCACGCAGTTCGACCGCTTCGTTGATGCCGGTGGACGCGCCAGACGGGACACGCGCGGAGCCCTTGGCCCCGGATGCCAGTTCGGCTGTCACCTGGAGCGTCGGGTTGCCTCTAGAGTCCAGTATTTCTAGTGCTTTCAGGCTGGTGATGACAGACATACGGTTTCCTCGCGTGGAAAGCAGGCCGGGCCGCCGCAGCGGCTCGGCAAGGGCGGCACCGGACGGCCCGGGTCCCGAACCACAAGCCTAGCATGCTACGCGCCCTGCCTCTTGGCACAGCGGCACAGCCCGGTCGTCGTTGGCGGCCCACTCGCGCCTGCCCAAGGCTGCGCAGCGCGCCCCTTGATAAGATCGACTCGTGTCATTCGTGCCTGTCGAAAGTGCGCTGGAGGAACTGCGGCAAGGGCGAATGATCGTAGTCGTTGACGATGCGGATCGCGAGAACGAGGGCGATCTGACCCTGTGCGCCGAGCACGCGACGCCCGAGGCAATCAACTTCATGGCTACCCACGGGCGCGGCCTGATCTGCCTGGCCCTGACAGAGCAGCGTCTTGATGACTTGGCGATTCCGCTCGTGTCCCAGAGAAACACGTCGATGTTCGGCACCGCCTTCAGCGAGCCGATCGACGCTGCGCAAGGGGTGACTACGGGCATTTCGGCGGCGGACCGAGCGCATACCATTCGCGTCGCCATCGATCCTGCCACGCGAGCGGACGACCTGGCTCGCCCGGGCCATGTCCAAACCTTGCGGGCGCGCCGCGGGGGAGTCTTGGTCCGGGCCGGCCAGACCGAGGCCGCCATTGACCTGGCCCGGCTGGCGGGCCTGATGCCGGCCGGAGTGATCTGCGAAATCATGAAGGACGACGGCACCATGGCGCGCGTGCCTGATCTGCTCGACTTTTGCACGACGCACGCCCTGAAGATGCTGACAGTGGCGAGTCTGATCCGCTACCGGCTCGAGCACGAGACATGCGTGCATCGCGTCGGCCACGGCGCCATCGATACCGAATTCGGGGAGTTCAGCGTCTTTGCCTATGGCACGGACTTGGACGAAGAAGTGCATCTGGCACTGGTCAAGGGAGACGTGGCATCTGCCGATTCCGCGCTGGTGAGAATGCATTCCCACGACCTCTTCGGGGATGTTTTCGGCTCTAAAGCCAATCCCGGCTACCGGCAGGTGCATGACTCGCTGCGGATGATTTCTAGCGAGGGCTGCGGTGCGTTGGTCTACCTTCACCACCGGGCGCTGGGATTCGGCTTGGACGCCGTCCCGGGCGGCGGTCAAATCCGGCCGCATCCCCAGCTCGTCCCCGATTCGACCGCCGGGCACCGCTCGCTATCCCAGTATCGCGTCGGTCTCGGGGCTCAAATCCTCAAGGATCTCGGCCTGAAGCGCATTCGCCTGCTGACCAACAGGCCGCGTCGCGTGGCCGGGCTCGAGGGTTTCGGAATCCAGATCGTCGAACAGTTGCCGATCCGGCGCATGGCCGCGCAGGGCCTGTCCGAAGCCTAGGGCGTCGAGCCGGCGTCCGAGAATTCTGCGGGCAGATCTCCGGCCTGCATTGCCTGCCGCTCTCGCTCGGCGATTTGCTTGTGCAGTTCGCGCGCGCGCCTGGCCTCCCCGGCCTTGCCCAGCCGCTGGTATACGCGCGCCAGTCGGTAATGGGGCTTGGACGAGTCGGGATTGAGGGCAACGGCCCTCTCGAGATGTTCCTCGGCCGCGGCAAAATCGCGCTTCTTCTCGAGTAGCACGCCCAGCTCGTAGTGCGATTCCCAGTATTCGCCGTTCCGCTCGATCGACTCGCGCAGGAGAGACTCGATCCGGGCCATGGCGGCCTTGTCCCTGCTTGCCTTCAATTTGGCCAGCAGTGCTTGGCCGTACAAGAACGGTCCGAAATGGGTCTTGGAATGGTCGCTGTAGAAGATCTTCATGCGTGCGACCACTTCTTCCATTCGGTCGGGCGCATGCTGCAATATGCGCCCGAGGAACGCGTGCGGCTGCTCAAGTGCGGGCGCTAGCTCTGCGGCGCGCAGAAAGTGGCCTACGGCGGTCTTAAAGCTGCGTTGGCCGTACGCTGCGATGCCTAGCCCGATTTCCAAGGCGGCGCTCTTGTCAAAGTACTTGCTCCCGGCCTGAAATGCCGTTGTCGCGGCATCGAAGTCTTGCTGCCGGAGATGGAAATAGCCCAGATCGTAATGCACCGATTCCTCGTAGGGGCTCTGCTCGACCGCCAGCCGCAAATGCTGCAGCCCGCGCTCGGGATCGCCGGCTATGGCGTACGCTTTTCCGAGCAAGTTGTGCAAGGGGGCGGACTCTCCGTGCTCGAGCGCATCTTGGCCGACCTTCAATGCGCGCTTAGGCATGTCCGCTTGGAGGTAGAGCGAAACGGCGCGCAGGTAGGCTTCTCGATCCTGGCCCGATTGGCGGGCGAATCTCTCCTCCCACGCCGCGGCCTCGGCCCAGTTGCCGTAGTTAATGTGGAACATCGCTAATGCGTGTTGGATGACGGGGTCCTCGCCCCCTAGGCGGGCTGCCTCTGCGGCATGCCTCGAAGCCTGCGCATGCAGGTTGAGCATGGAGTAGGTCCGGGCCAGCCCGATCCAGCCGCGCGGCTCATCGGGATCTGTCGCGACGGCACGCTCGAGATACTCTTGGGCGGTCGGCAGATCGCGGGCTTGCAGCGCCAGCAAGCCGTGCCGGACGAGCGCCTCCGCTGGCGGCCCGCCTTCCTGCGCACGGCCGGCCAACACGCCGAGCGTAAGCATCGCAGCCGCCAGCCCCAATCGAATCGGTGCCACAGCATTCCACTATAAAGTTCCCGCGACGTAACTGCCCGGGATATCCTGCGCTTTCTCGCATGGGCGGCTGGGCAAGCAGGGCCGCGACCTGCAGCGCACGACAGATCTGCATCCCGCTTGCCCTTGCTAGCAGCCGCGCAGCGGTGTGCGCGACGGAAAAAGCCACGGTGGGAATTGCTGGCGGCCGCCTCCGGTGCCGACGCTCCATGCCATACTCAAGCTGTCGTGCGCTACTTCAACACCGAAGGCCCGGTGGATGCGACGGAGCATTACTGCATCGATCCGCTGGCGCGCGTCAACCTTGCCGAGATCCTCGCCCTGATCGACCGCAAGAAGTACTTCGTCCTGCACGCGCCGCGGCAGACGGGCAAGACCTCGACCTTGCTGGCGCTGCAAGACCGGCTCAATGCTACAGGGCAGTACCGTTGCCTGTACGTGAACGTGGAAGCGGGCCAGGCGGCCGGCGAGGACACCGCTCAAGCGATGCAGACGCTGCTCGCGGATGTGGCGTCGCGGGCGCTCGAGGTGCTGGGGGATGAACTTGTCGAGCAGACGATGGCGGAGCACTTGCAGAAATACGGCCCGCACGCTGCCTTGAGCCGCACTCTCGTGCGCTGGGCGGCCGCCAGCCCGCGCCCGCTGGTGCTGCTGCTCGACGAGATCGATGCGCTGGTCGGCGACACGCTGATCTCGGTACTGCGCCAGTTGCGGGCGAACTATGACCGGCGGCCGCAGTCTTTCCCGCAGAGCGTGATCCTGTGCGGCGTGCGGGACGTGCGCGACTACCAGATCTATTCCAGCCGGGAGGGGGCCAACGTGAAGGGCGGCAGCGCCTTCAACATCAAGGCCGAGTCACTGCGCTTGGGGGACTTCTCGGCAGACGAGGTGCAGGAGTTGCTGGCGCAGTACACGGCCGAGCGCGGGCAAGCCTTCGCGCCGGCGGCGGTCGAGCGCCTGTGGGAGTTGACCTGCGGTCAGCCGTGGCTGGTCAACGCCTTGGCCTACGAGGCTTGCTTTCGGGCCGGCCCCGGTCCAGACCCGGCACAACCGGTCGGCGAACCCGCGATCGAGGCCGCCAAGGAAGCGCTGATTGTGCGGCGCGTGACACACCTCGACCAACTGGCCGACAAGCTGCGCGAAGAGCGCGTGCGGCGCGTGATCTTGCCTATGCTGGCTGGCTCGCACGATTGGGACTACTCGCTGCGCGATTTGGAATATGTGCGCGATCTAGGCTTGGTCGCGCCCGCCGGCAAAGTGCGCATGGCGAACCCGATCTATGCCGAGGTGGTGCCGCGCGAGCTGACTGCAGTGCTGCAATCGGGGCTTGAGCTGCAAGTCAAGCCGGAGTGGTACGTGCAGGCGGACGGCAGTCTGGATGTGGCCGGGCTGCTGAGCGCGTTCCAAGGCTATTTCCGCGAGCACGCCGAGTCGTGGGTGGAGCGCTACCGGCACGCCGAGGCGGGGCCGCAGTTGGTGCTGCATGCCTACCTGCAGCGTGTGGTCAACAGCGGCGGGCGCATCGGGCGCGAGTACGCGGTGGGCCGCGGGCGCACGGACTTGTTGATCGAGTGGGGCCGCAGCGGGGCGGGGGGCCCAGTGCGCCCGCGCAAGTACGTCATCGAGTGCAAGGTGCGCCGGGAGAACGTCGGCTGGGAGAGCTTGCTGGGCGAGGGGCGCAAGCAGACGGCCGAGTACATGGACCGCTGTGGGGCGGAAGCGGGGCACTTGGTGATTTTCGACTTGCGGGCGGGCCGCTCGTGGGACGAGCGCTTGTTCCGCCGCGAGCCGCAAGCAGGCGAACTGCCGATCACGGTGTGGGGGCTGTAGGCGCTGCCGCGCAGCGGCAGTGCCGGCTGGCGAACCAGCGCAAGTAATGATTGTCTGGCACAGCGCCCGGCGAGTTGGCCCCGACCGCGCGTTGCGGGGTGCATCCTGCCGGCACGCAATCCGGGTTGGGCAGGGCCGGAACGCAGGTTCCGGCCCTGCTCTGTAGGTGGGCTGACGGGCGCGGTGCAGCGGTCGTTCCGCTTGCCGCCCGCCGGCGCTGCGTGCCATACTCAAGCTGGCGTGCGCAAGTTCAACTTGGAAGGCCCGGTCGAGGCGCAGCGCCATTACTGCATCCCGCCGCTGGACCGCATTCAGCTGGGCGAAATTCTCGAACTGATCGCCGACCGGCGCTACTTCGTCTTGCACGCGCCGCGGCAGACGGGCAAGACCTCGACCCTGCTGGCGCTGCAAGACCGGCTCAATGCTACAGGGCAGTACCGTTGCCTGTACGTGAACGTGGAAGCGGGTCAGGCGGCCGGCGAGGACACCGCTCAAGCGATGCAGACGCTGCTCGCGGATGTGGCGTCGCGGGCGCTCGAGGTGCTGGGGGATGAACTTGTCGAGCAGACGATGGCGGAGCACTTGCAGAAGTACGGCCCGCACGCTGCCTTGAGCCGTACTCTCGTGCGCTGGGCTGCCGCGAGCGCCAAGCCGCTGGTCTTGCTGCTCGACGAGATCGATGCGCTGGTCGGCGACACGCTGATCTCGGTACTGCGCCAGTTACGCGCGAACTATGACCGGCGGCCGCAGCATTTCCCGCAGAGCGTGATCCTGTGCGGCGTGCGGGACGTGCGCGACTACCAGATCTATTCCAGCCGGGAGGGGGCCAACGTCAAGGGCGGCAGTGCCTTCAACATCAAGGCCGAGTCGCTGCGTCTCGGGGACTTCTCGGCAGACGAGGTGCAGTCCTTGCTAGCGCAGTACACGGCCGAGCGCGGGCAAGCCTTCGCGCCGGCGGCGTTCGAGCGCCTGTGGGCGCTGACCTGCGGCCAGCCGTGGCTGGTCAACGCCTTGGCTTATGAGGCTTGCTTTCGGGCCGGGCCGGGTCAAGACCCGGCGCAACCGGTCGGCGTGCCCGCCATCGAGGCGGCCAAGGAAGCGCTGATTGTGCGCCGCGTGACGCACCTCGACCAACTCGCTGACAAGCTGCGCGAAGAGCGCGTGCGGCGCGTGATCCTGCCCATGCTGGCGGGCTCGCACGCTGCGGATTACTCGCTGCGCGACTTGGAGTATGTGCGCGATCTGGGCTTGGTGGCCGCCAAGGACGAAGTGCGTATCGCGAACCCGATCTATGCCGAGGTGGTGCCGCGCGAGTTGACCGCAGTGCTACAGTCCGCGCTGGCACCCCGAGTCGATCCAACTTGGTATGCGCAGGCCGACGGCAGTTTGGACGTGGCGGGGCTGCTGAGCGCGTTCCAGGGCTATTTCCACGAGCACGCCGAGTCGTGGGTGGAGCGCTACCGGCACGCCGAGGCGGGGCCGCAGTTGGTGCTGCATGCCTACCTGCAGCGTGTGGTCAACAGCGGCGGGCGCATCGGGCGCGAGTACGCGGTGGGCCGCGGGCGCACGGACTTGTTGATCGAGTGGGGCCGCAGCGGGGCGGGGGGCCCAGTGCGCCCGCGCAAGTATGTCATCGAGTGCAAGGTGCGCCGGGAGAACGTCGGCTGGGAGAGCTTGCTGTGTGAAGGGCGCAAGCAGACGGCCGAGTACATGGACCGCTGCGGGGCGGAAGCCGGGCACTTGGTGATTTTCGACTTGCGGGCGGGCCGCTCTTGGGACGAGCGCTTGTTCCGCAGCGAGCCGCAAGCGGGCGAACTGCCGATCACTGTGTGGGGGCTGTAGGCGCTGCCGCGCAGCGGCAGTGCCGGCTGGCGCACCAGCGCAAGTAATGATTGTCTGGCACAGCCGTGGCGCGTTTCGCACACTGGGGCCAAGCCAGTGCGCCCCGGCGCCAACGCTGTGCTAGGACGGTCCTAGCGCCCGGCGAGTTGGCCCCGGCCGTGCGTTGCGGGGTGCATCCTGCCAGCCCGCAATTCGGGTTTAGCGGGGCCGCAACGCAGGTTCCGGCCCTGCTGCCCTGCGGGTGGGCTGACGGGCGCGGTGCAGCGGCCGCTCCGCTTGCCGCCCGCCGGCGCTGCGTGCCATACTCAAGCTGGCGTGCGCAAGTTCAACCTGGAAGGCCCGGTCGAGGTGCAGCGCCATTACTGCATCCCACCACTGGACCGCATTCAGCTGGGCGAAATTCTCGAACTGATCGACGACCGGCGCTACTTCGTGCTGCACGCGCCGCGCCAGACGGGCAAGACCTCGACCCTGCTGGCGCTGCAAGACCGGCTCAACACAGAGGGCCAGTACCGCTGCCTGTACGTGAATTTGGAGGTGGGCCAGGCGGCCGGCGAGGACACCGCCCGGGCGATGCAAGGGTTGCTCGGGCAGTTGGCCTCCCGCGCCCGCGATGTTTTGCAGGACGACTTCGTGGACCGGCAGCGGGCGCACTACCTGCAGAGCGAGGGTCCGGATGGCGCGCTCGGCGAGACGCTGGTGCGCTGGTCGGCGGCGAGTGCCAAGCCGCTAGTCTTGCTGCTCGACGAGATCGATGCGCTGGTCGGCGACACGCTCATCTCGGTGCTGCGCCAGTTGCGCGCGAACTATGACCGGCGCCCGCAGCATTTCCCGCAGAGCGTGATCCTGTGCGGCGTGCGCGACGTGCGCGACTACCAGATCTATTCCAGCCGGGAGGGGGCCAACGTCAAGGGCGGCAGCGCCTTCAACATCAAGGCCGAATCGCTGCGCTTGGGGGACTTCTGCAAGCGCGAGGTGCAGTCCTTGCTGGCGCAGTACACGGCCGAGCGCGGGCAAGCCTTCGAGTCGGCGGCGGTCGAGCGCCTGTGGGAGTTGACCTGCGGCCAGCCGTGGCTGGTCAACGCCTTGGCCTACGAGGCTTGCTTTCGGGCCGGCCCCGGTCCAGACTCGGCACAACCGGTCGGCGAGCCCGCGATCGAGGCGGCCAAGGAAGCGCTGATTGTGCGGCGCGTGACACACCTCGACCAACTGGCCGACAAGTTGCGCGAAGAGCGCGTGCGGCGCGTGATCCTGCCCATGCTCGCCGGCTCGCACGCTGCGGATTACTCGCTGCGCGACTTAGAGTATGTGCGCGATCTGGGCTTGGTGGCCGCCAAGGGCGAAGTGCGCATGGCGAACCCGATCTATGCCGAGGTGGTGCCGCGCGAGTTGACCGCAGTTCTACAGTCCGCGCTGACACCCCGAGTCGATCCAACTTGGTATGCGCAGGCCGACGGCAGTTTGGACGTGGCCGGTCTGCTGAGCGCGTTCCAGGGCTATTTCCGCGAGCACGCCGAGTCGTGGGTGGAGCGCTACCGGCACGCCGAGGCGGGGCCGCAGTTGGTGCTGCATGCCTACCTGCAGCGGGTGGTCAACAGCGGGTGGCGCATCGGGCGCGAGTACGCGGTGGGCCGCGGGCGCACGGACTTGTTGATCGAGTGGGGTCAAGTTGGGTCGGGAGGCCAAGTGCGCCCGCGCAAGTACGTCATCGAGTGCAAGGTGCGCCGGGAGAACGTCGGCTGGGAGAGCTTGCTGGGCGAGGGGCGCAAGCAGACGGCCAAGTACATGGACCGCTGCGGGGCGGAAGCCGGGCACTTGGTGATTTTCGACTTGCGGGCGGGCCGCTCTTGGGACGAGCGCTTGTTCCACCGCGAGCCGCAAGCGGGCGAACTGCCGATCACTGTGTGGGGGCTGTAGTCCCCCTCATGCAGCGGTAGGCTAGCACCGCTAGGGGCCTTGGCGCGACACGCCCGAGCGCAGAAGCGATTCAAGATTGTGCCTCGGGTAGCGTTTCTGACAGATCGCCGCCCGTAACCGCGCCTATTCGCAGTCCCTGCGGCTGCCGGGCCGTGCGGTACGGTGCCGGTGATGGCGATGACAAAGCGGCTGGGATCGCCCCCCACGGCAAGGTGTGAAAGTAGGTCGGCGTCGCTCTTGATAGAGCCGGGCGGTTGGGCCACGGTAGCATGCACACCTTCCGTCGTGGTGATCTGCCCCAATGGGAGAACGGGAAGTACGACTTCATCGCTTCGAGGTACCCACGCAGTTTAGCCGGCACGCGCGAGCTAGAGTATGCTACGTTCCGGGTCCCAGTGCGCAAGGCCCCGTACGGATGAGACGAGAAAGGCTACCGCCATGCCCTGATCCTACGGGAACGTACTGAGCACTCCCCCGCAGGCCTATCGGGACAGCCATCTCGCGACATTATTTCCTGGCGGCCCGGGTGTTCGCTACACTGCTGTCGATGACTCGACTCACTCTTGCGCCCTTGGTTGTATGCTTGGTCGCGGCGGGGTGTTCTGCCCGGCCCGCTGCTGAGCGACCGAACATCTTGTTTGCGATCTGGGATGACGTTTCCTTCCCGCATGTCTCGGCGTCCGGCTCGAGGATGGTCAACACGCCAGCCTTCGATCGCGTCGCGGCTGAGGGTGCCCTATTCCGCAACGCGTATGCCCCTGCACCGGGCTGTAGTCCGACCCGCGCTGCGTTCTTGACGGGGCGGCACATCTGGATGATCGAGCAAGCCGGCACGCACGCAAGTTCGTTTCCAGCGACGTACGTCTCGTATCAAGATCTGCTGGAAGAAGCAGGCTATGCGACCGGCTACACCGGCAAGCCTTGGGGGCCGGGCCGCTGGGACAAATCGGGCAGGACGCGGAACCCGGCGGGGCCCGGGTTTCTTGAGCGGAGGCTGCAGCCGCCATATAGCGGCATCTGGGACTGCGACTATGCCGGGAACTTCGAGGCGTTCTTCGAGGCCAAGCCGGCCGGGCAGCCGTTCAGCTTCTGGGTGGGAGGCAGCGAGGCGCACCGGCGCTTCGAAAAAGGCTCGTGGCAGGCCGCGGGCAAGCGTCTTGAAGATGCGGAGGTGCCGCCCTTTCTGCCCGACACGCCGGAGATCCGCGCGGATCTGCTGGACTATGCGGTTGAGATCGAGTGGTTCGACGCACAGGTGGGGCGGATCTTGGATTTTCTGGCCGAGCAGGGGGAACTGGACAATACGCTGGTCATTTTCACCGCTGACAACGGGATGGCTTTCCCCCGGGCGAAGGCCAATCTCTACGATTACGGCATCCATATGCCGCTGGCCATACGCTGGGCCGGTGCGGGCCGCTCCGGTCGGGTGCTGGACGATCTTGTGCAGTTCGTGGATTTGACGGCCACGATCCTAGATGTTGCCAACGCGGGCCATCCGGGTGGAGCGACAGCTCTGGCCGGGCGGAGCATCCGCAATATCTTGGAATCCGCAGAGGAAGGGGTGGTGGACTCGAGCCGCACGCGGGCATTCTCGGGGCGCGAGCGCCATTCCTCGTCCCGCTGGAACAATCTGACGTATCCGCAGCGATCGATGCGCACACCGCAACACCTGTACATCCGTAATTTCAAGCCGCAGCGCTGGCCGGCGGGAGCGCCGCAGAAGTACCGCGCCGACGGGCGCGGCCTTGAAGAGATGCACCTGGCGTATCACGACATTGACGCCTCGCCGACACTCACCGCGTTGATTGAGGGCAGGGACGAGCAAGGCGTGGGGCGCTACCTTGACTTGGCTGTGGGCAAGCGGCCTGCGGAGGAATTATTCGATCTCGCCGCAGACCCGGGCTGCATCGTCAACCTAGCCGGCGATCCCGAGCACGCAGACCTGCTCGGAGCCTTGCGCGAGGAGCTTGACGCCTACTTAGTGCTTGCGACAAAACCATCTATGTCATTGTATTCAAGACGGTTGTGCGCAATCGACGCAGGCGAAGATTCGTCGGGAGGCGGCCCATTGGCCCGGATCCGGCCCGGTAGCTGCGATCTTCGCCTGGCAACAACCCACTGCGCGTTGTTCAGCCTGCTGCAACAAGCCTTTATTCCGCTCACCAATCGGCCCGTTTTGCTAGCGGAGAACCGATTTTAGGGGGTTTTGTCTCAGGCACTACTTACTGCAGACAGACGATCCGCGCGCCACTGGTGACGGCAGGATTTGGGACGAATACGTCCGGTATTCTCCGATCCGGAAATTTCCGAAGCCGGCTGCTTTCGGGCTGGATTATTAGCATGAGACGGTGTTCTGCTCGTCGTCGACTGGAAGACCTCGCTTGGGAAGAACCGATGCGTTCAGGGTGACAATCACGGGAGCCGCCGATCCCGTATCCACCGGACGATCCGGTCGGTTTCAACGGCGGTCAGCCGAGACAGCAACGCATCCATCCGTGCGGCGGCCGCCCACCTCGTGGAGGTTCGGGACCACTCCCGGATCGCCGCTTTGGCGGCGTGGCTCCGGCTACCGCGCGGCAAGCTCTCAATCGCTTGCCATGCCCCTTCGTCTGTCATGGTGTTCACACGGCGCGACATTGCGGTTCTCCTCCACAGCTTCTCGATAGCTCGTGCGAGAGTCACGCACTTCCACAAGCCACGGCAAGTTCGCGAATCGACTCCGACTGCTGGCCCGGCGGCGCCAGCCGCGCCCACAGTGCTGCCAAGACAGTTCCACGGCCGGTGCTTTATCGTCCAAGCGTAGCCGTGCAGTGTGTGACTAGCGCCTGCGACACCCCCCTGAAATCAGTTCTCCGCTAGCAAAACGGGCCTTGCCCGTGCTGTAGTGGAACATGGACTCCCATGCATGCGGCTTTGAATCCGGATCCTGCCCCGCTGCTAGGCAGGCTTATGCGTGTTGAAACCACGCCATGGCTCGTCAAGTGCGCACGACGCCCAAGCAATGCTTTGCGGGCCGTTTTGCCAGTTGCCTGCCTCTTGGCGAGCCTGCCGTGGTTCCCCTCCGGATCTTTCGCGCAGACATTCCAAGGCGGTGTCCGGGGTATCGTGCAGGACGCGAACGGTGGACTTATCCCCGGCGCGGAACTGTCTTTGGTGAATGACCAGACCGGCCTCGCCCGGTCGACCGCGTCCAACGCGGCTGGAGAGTACTCTTTCGCGAACGTCCAGCCCGGGGTTTACACCCTGCGCGCAGACCTCGAAGACTTCAGCTCCTTCATGGCCGAGAGGTTGACGATCGGGATCTCCGCGTTCCTAGTGCTGGATATCGCGCTGGCCGTCGGCGGGGTCGAGGAGACTGTCAAAGTTACCGCCGAAACTCCCCTCATCGAGAACGGCACGGCGTCAGTTGCCTCGACCATCGACCGCGGGCAGATCGAGGCCCTGCCCTCTCCCGGCCGCAACGTGTTCATCCTTGCCGTGACAACGCCCAACGTCGTGCATACGGGGAACCCGGTCTGGGTCAAGCAGTCCGACCAAACGAATTCGTCCCTGTTATCGCTCGGCGGCGGGCCTCTGCGAGGCAACAACTACACCATCGACGGCGTTTCGATGACCGACTTGCGCAACCGTTCGGTGATCATCCCAGTCTTCGAGGCCGTCCAGGAGATGAAGGTCCAGACCAACACTTACGATGCGGAGATGGGCCGAACCGGCGGGGGCGTTTTCAATACCATCCACAGAAGGGGCAGCAATGCTTGGGCCGGCAGCGCTCTGTACCAGTTCCGCCCGGGAGAGCTGAACACTTTCTGGAGAAAGCTGGCCTATTTCCAGCAGCAGGACTTCGATAGCGGGCTGTTGCTCCCGCAGGATCTAGAGAAAGCTCCGTACAACCTCTTCGGGGGATCTTTCGGCGGTCCAATCGCAGCCGAGCGGACGTTTTTCTGGCTCGCGGCCGAAGGGTATTCCGACCACGCAATCGGTAACACGACCGTCACCGTGCCGACACCTGCCGAGGCGTCGGGCGATTTCTCGCAGGGCAAGAACGAGATCTACGACCCGTTCAGCCTCGTCTCCGACGGTCGCAGGAAGTCCTTCGCTAACGGCCGGATCCCGGCAAGCTCCAAGGACCCTTCCGGATCTGCGCTGGCAGGCTTGCTGGGCAGGGCCATTTTTTAGTCCGGATTCGAGGCAGAGCAGGACAGGCTGGATAGGGGCGGTGTCTAGCAGTTAGCCGCTCGGAGGTCGGCTGCCGAGCGGAATGGGCGGCAGGGGCTGGACATTTTGTTGTCCATCTGTCAGGCTAGCCGGTAGTGGCTGTGCCAAGCGGCGGGTGCGGGCTGGATTTGCGCACTGTGCGCGTGCGTCCCACGCAGGGGGCGCACGAGCACCGGCGCTGGGATCGCTTGATGGCGGCCCACCACTATCTGTCGTTCACGGGCCTGTTCGGCAAGGCCCTGCGCCAGGTGGCCACGCTCGGCGAGCAGTGGATCGCCTTGCTGGGCTGGCAGGCCGCCGCGCTCAAGCTGGCGGCCCGCGACCGCTGGATCGGCTGGAGCGCGCAGCAGCGGCGCCAGCGCCTGCACCTGGTGTTGCAGAACTCGCGCTTTGTGATTCTGCCCGCCTGGCAGGGCCAGCCCAATCTGGCCTCGCGCGTGCTGGGCTTGAGTGTGCGCCGGCTGTCGGACGACATGCTGGCGGCGCATGGCTTCCCGATCCTGCTGGCGGAGTCGTTCGTCGACAAGCAACGCTTCGCCGGCACGTGCTATCGCGCCGCCAACTGGCGCTGGCTAGGACAGAGCGGCGGCTACGCGCGCGTGCCGGCAGCCAAGCCGCAGTGGCGCCGCCATGGCCAACCCAAGGAGGTGTTTGTGTACGAAGTGCAAGCTCATGCTGCGCAGCAACTGGCCCACAGCGCGGACGATCCGCGCTGGGCGGGGCCCGAGCGCAGCCAGCCACCGGACGCGCAGACCTTGCGCAGTTTGTTCGAATTTCTGGGCGAGGTGCCCGAGTACCGGCATGCCCGCGGCCAGCGCTACCAATTGCGCTGCGTGCTGACGCTAGCGGTGGCGGCGCGCCTGTGCGGCTACCGCGGCGTGACCGCTTTCGCCCAGTTCGCGGCCTTGCTGGAGCAAGACCAGCGGGCGGCGGTGGAGTGCTTCCGCAGCCCCAGCAAGGACTGCTACACGAGTCCTTCGATCACCACCTTCCATAACATTCTGGCGAGCTTGGAGCCGCAGACGCTGGAGCAAGCCACGCGCGCTTGGGCCGGCCAGCAGAGCGCGCACATCCAAGCCCGGCCAGCGGCGGACGCGGCGCCGGCGACCGGCAGCGGGCCGGCGCAGCTGCCCGCAGTGAGCTTGGATGGCAAGGACGTGCGCGGGGCTTCGAAGCAGACCAAGCGGGGGCGCCGCATGCTGCTCGCGGCCGTGGAACAGGATAGCGGCGTGGTGCTGGGGCAACTCGAGATCGACAGCAAGAGCAACGAGATCCCGGCCTTCCGTGACTTGGCCCGGGAACTGCCGCTGCAGGGCCGCGTGCTGACCGGCGACGCACTGCACGCCCAGCACAAGACGGCGCGCTGCGTGCTCGACGAGTGCCAGGCCGAGTACCTGATCACCGCCATCAAGGAGAACCAGCCAACGATACTCGCGGACCTGCGCAACATGGACTTCAGCGACTGTCCGCTGGTGGAAACCAGCGACCGCAAGCATGGCCGTAGCGAGCACCGCAGCTACCAAGTCAAGGACATCAGCGCTGCGGCTTGGGATGGCTCTGCCAAGCTGTACGGTCGTCAGCAGGCGATCCGCATCGAGCGCCGACGCACGCACGTCAAGACCGGCAAGTGCAGCACCGAAGTGACCTACGCGCTGACTTCGCTGAGTCCTGCGCAAGCCACGCCCGCGCAACTCGCGCAACTGCTGCGCAAGCACTGGCACATCGAAAACCGCCTGCACTACGTGCGCGACTTCACCTACGACGAGGACCGCTGCCGCGTGTATGTGCGCGACTTGCCGCGCAATCTGGCCTGCCTGACCAACACCGCCATCTCGATCATCCGCGGCCTGCCGCAATTCCGCTACCTGCCGCAGGCTAACCGCCATTTCGCGGCCCGCCCGCAGGAGGCCCTCGACTGCCTGCTACAACCACCCCAGCACTAGCCCGGCCCCAGCCCCGCCCCCCCCCCGCAGCCGCACCGTGCTGGCGACACCCTCGTTGCGTCTACTCGGGCCCGGCCACTCGGCCCAGGCTTGGCCAGTACCGTTGCAGCGCCCGCGCAACGAGTCGTTGGAACTCCTGCTGGCTACTCCACTAGCCTCACCAGGCGCGATCCGCTGCCCGCCCCTGCCGCTTGACTTGCAACATGCAAGCTCAGACGCATCAGGCCCCGACTAAAAAATGTACCTGGCTTGCTGGCCAACTTGGGGCCGGGCGGCCAGATCTCGACATCCGGGGTGCAGGTAGTGCGTGCGATCCAGACCACGGCGAATCTGAGCCATGCCTTCAATGATCGCTGGCGCCTCTCCGGAACATACCTGCATTACCGGTCCACGGAACCGCTCTTCGGGCACTACCAAGATCTGCTGAACTCCGCCACCCGTCCCGTTTTCGGGATCGGTTCGTCAACACTCGGCCGCGACGTGCATGCCGTTGCCATCAACGGCACCGTCCTCCCGACTGCCAATTCGGTACTCACCGTGCGCTACGGCCAGACGTACTTCAACGACTCTTGGCGAAATCCTGCGTTCGGCAAGGACCAGTTCGGCGCGCAGCTTGGGATGCGTGGCGGCTTTTTGGACAAGCTCTACGCGCAGGAGGGCTACGAGGGGCAATTCCCGAAGGTTTTCGTCGCGGACTTCGGCGACAACGGTGATGCCTTGGGCGGGAACAGCAACGACGATGTCCAGTGGCTGTCGCGCGAGATCAGCGCGACGTACGGGCAGTTCGTAGGCAATCACACTCTGAAGTGGGGAGGGCAGTGGCGCAGGCTTGGGCTGCACGCGGCCAACTTCGGTAACGGAATGGTACTCAGGTTTGCCAAGAAGTTCACCCAAGGCCCCGATCCGACGCATCCCGTGACGGGTTCGGGCAGCGCACTGGCCGATCTGCTGCTGGGAATCCCCGACGGCGGCTCTGCCACGCTGGCCGCGCCCGCGGATCTGTTTCTCGACTACTACGCCGGATTCTTGCAAGATGACTGGAGGGTCTCGCCGGATCTGGTGCTGAACCTCGGCCTCCGGGTCGAGCACGAAACGGGCCTGCGGGAAGGCTCGGACGGCTTCGCGGTCGGCTGGGACCGCCAAGGCCCGTTTCCCGTGCAGGTCGGCCCGCCGCCCAGCCTCGAGGGAAGATTGCCCGGCTTTCCCTTGAAGGGGGGGCTGATGTATGCCGGCCTAGACGGCAATCCCACGCATCAATGGAACCCGCCCGCGGTCAAACTCGGCCCACGAGTGGGGTTCGCCTATTCCTTCAACGGCTCCACTGTCATCCGGGGCGGCTTCGCCGTGTTCTGGGCCCCGTATGCGATCCCGGCCGGGACTGGCGCTTCGGAGACCGGCACCTACGGATACACGGCTGTAACCGATGTCGCGGCCAGCGTAGACGGCATCACGCCGGGAGAGTCAACCGCCTCGAATCCGTTCCCTCGCGGAATCCTCGATCCGGTGGGGAACGCGAATGGCCGCCTGCAGAACATCGGGGGCGATGTCTACTTCAACGACCAGTACCGCGATTCTCCGCATATCAGGAAGTGGTCGATGGACCTGCAGCGGGATATCGGCCGAGGGGTCGCCCTCAAGATCGGCTATGTCGGCAGCCAAGGGAAGAACCTGCCGCTCGGCGGAACCCTCGACTCGGTTGTCAACATCAACCAGCTCGCCGACGAGCACCTGTCCGCTGGCGACCGGCTGAACGAGCGCCATGCCAACCCTTTCTTCGGCGATACCCGCTTCGGATCGTTCGCAGCAGAGGAGACTCTGCCGCTAGGCCAGCTGCTGCGGCCATTCCCGCATTTCCGGAACGTCTACGCCCGGCATGTGAGCGCGGGCAAGTCAACGTACCACGGGCTTCGGTTCGAATTCGAACGGCGCTTCGGGCGGGACTGGGGTGCGCGTCTGAACTACACGCGCACAAGGCACCGCGACAACATCTACGAGGCGAACACTCTGCTGGAGAGCCTGACCAGCACGGTCTACAACACGCCGGACGGGTGCTCGGTTGGCAAATGCCCGGTGTTGGAGTCCGACTATTCGCTGTCACGGCTGCATGCGCCCCACTTGCTGAATCTGAACTTGATGTACCAGACGAGAGGGCGTTCCAAGCTGCTGTCCGGCTGGTCCGCCTCCATGTCCACGATCTTGCGCAGCGGCTTTCCGCTCGTCATCACGCAGAATGAGAATCCGCTCAGTTCCTACGGTTTCAGCCACCAGCGCCCTCAAGCTGTTGACATCAGGAGCGGCGGAGATCCGGCCCGCAATCCGCGCCGATACCTGATTGCAAGTGCTGTCGTGCCGACTGACGGCCTGCAATTGAGCCAAGCCGCGCACACGACTGAAGCTGTCCGCAGTCCGCCGCTGGTGAACTGGGACGTGGCTTTGGCGAAGGGCGTAAAGATTCGCGAAGATATCAACCTATCCCTGAGGTTTGAGTTTATAAACCTCTTAAACCAAGTTAATTGGCGAGGCCCCGGAACGGTCTACGGATCCGATGCATTCGGCAGTATCCCCGGAACCCGGGGGTTTCCCAGAACGTTCCAGATGCTGACCAAGATCGTGTTCTGACCCAATTTGCACGCGACACCGATTCGTCACGGACCTGCCTGCCAACTTTAAGGCCGTCACGCTGGCAGCCCGGCAGAAGCGCCACGCCAGCACGATCCGGGGCACTGCGGCTACTGCGGCCTGGGCGGCAACTGCAAGCGACGGGGGCCATTCCGCCGCGAAGCCGCGCGCACTTGGGAGAAGTGGCGCTCGCGACGCAGCCGCGACGGGCACGTTCGCTGGGAGCGCATGGCGCAGGCGCTCCCAGCGGGTATCCCCTGCCAGCGGCCAAGCTCGTGCATTCGACCCGCGCAACTTGAGCGAACCTGCCATCCGAGGAGCCGAATGTGTCGATCGTGCGCGTTCGGCCCACGGCCACCCGGCGGCTGAGGTTGCATTTGGCGAAAACCGCAACAGGTCGTTGCGGCCGCATTCGGGCTGGCGGCCGCAACCGAGCAAGCCAGTGGCGGGCTGCGCCTGTCAGATCCAATACAGCAGGCCGATTGCGACTCGCAAAATCGGCCAGAATATCTCACCGAACACGTACCATGCGAGGATCAAGCCCATGAAGCCGAAGGTCTGGTCTCGGGTGATGTCGAACCACCGTCTTGCCGATCTCTCCGGCACGAACAACGCGACTACAGTGTTTCCGTCCAGCGGATGCACAGGCATGAGATTAAACACCATCAGCAAGAGGTTCTGGGTGAACAAGATACTGACGAACTGCGCTATGGGCGCATATGTGCCACTGCCCTCGACGACAGAAAAAAAAGTGATCGAAGGAGGAACGCTGAATACTCCCGCCGCTATTCCCGCGTTGACCACAACGGCTGCTAGCAGGGCAAGCAGAAAGTTTGCGCCCGGCCCGGCCAGTGCCATCCCCCCAGCCCTCCTTGGGTAGCGCTGCTCCCACAATGCGTTGTAAGGAGCCGAGGCCCAGCCCAGCATCCAGTTGCTGAGGGCGAACGTGAGCAGAGGGGCGGCTATGGTGCCGATCGGCTCCCGCCGTACGTGCGGGAGCGGGTTTAGCGTAACTTGTCCGGCAGCTGCAGCTGTGTCGTCCCCGCCCCACGATGCGACCAGTGCGTGCGCGGCCTCGTGGCACGTGAGCGACAGGAGGAATGCGACATACCACAGCCCTCCCAAGGCCAGCATCTGCGGGTCCATATGAGGCCCAGTTTAGCCAATCGGCGCGGATCGCCAAGCTGGTGCGAACTCGGGTGCAGGCCAGGTTGCGCCTACTTGGAACGCCCCCGTTCCATCACTCGCAGCAGTGCTGCCAGCAGTTCCGCCCTGACACCCGGGCGAGCCGTCGCGAGGTTTCTACGCTCGCGGGGATCTTCGCTCAGGAGGTAGAGTTGCATGCGCTTGGGCTGATCCGGACGCAGCACCGTCCCGCGGGGTGGGGAAAAGCCCCCGCTGCCGTCCCCCAAGATCAGCTTCCAGCCCCCCTTGCGGATTGCGAACACCCCTTGCTGGCTGTGGTGGACGACCTGCTCCCGCCGATATGATCCCTGGCCGAATAGCAGCGGGGCCAGGCTGAAGCTGTCCTCGCCGGCATCCGCCGGTATCTCGAACCCGGCGGTTTCGCTGATGGTGGCGAATACGTCCGTCAGGCAAATAGTGCGGTCGGAGACGCTCCCGGCCTTGATATGGCCGTCCCAGCGCACCACGAACGGAACACGATGGCCGGCCTCCCAAGCATCGGCCTTCAGCCCGCGCCACGGTGCGTTGGGGACGTGGGAGTACATTTCGGTCACCGTCGAGACGGCGCCGAAGCCCCCGATTCCACTCCGGGCGGGCGAACCGTTGTCGGACGTGAACAGTACGATCGTGTTCCGGATCGCTCCGGTGCGCTCGAGAACTTCCACCACCTTGCCGAGGATCGCGTCCATCTGATGGACCCAGTCCCCGTACGGCCCTGCCTCGCTGGAGCCGCGGTTCGCTGCATTCGGAACGATCGGGGTGTGCGGGCCGAGCAACGGCATGTAGAGAAAAAACGGCGTGTCCGGGTCCGCCGCCTGCTGTTCGAGCCAAGCGAGCGCCCGAGCCGTAATCGTCGGCTGCGCCGCCCACAGATCCCAGCGCGGGAGCATGGGGCCGCTCCGCAGCCCCTTCCGGGCTGGCATGCGATCCGTGGGCTTGCCCAGCACGCGATCGTTCTCAATGAAGGCGTATGGCGGGAAGTTCGGCACATCGTCGCCGAAGTAGTAGTCGAAGCCGCGCGCGGTCGGCCCCTCCGGGACGGGTCTTGAAAAATCTACCCGTTGCCCGTAGGCTTCGCGGTCGCCGCCTACGTTCACGACGTCCAGTTCGTCGGACAAATGGCCGCCGTCGGCAAGCGGCCAATCCCAGCCAAGGTGCCACTTGCCAATGCACGCGGTCTTGTATCCGAGATCCTGTAGCGCCTTGCCGAGGGTCAGGCGGCCCTTGTCGATGACCGGCCCGCCCCAACTGTTGACGATTCCGGACGGAAGGCGAGACCGCCAAGGGTATCGCCCGGTCAGCAGCCCGTAGCGCGAAGGCGTGCAGACCGATGACGCGGAATGGGCATCCGTGAAGCGCATGCCGCGCTGTGCCAAGGCATCGATGTGGGGCGTGGGAATCTTCGATCTCGGGTTGTAGGATTGCGGGTCGCCGTACCCTAGGTCGTCGGCGAACACGATCACAAGGTTGGGCCTCTCGCCCTGGCAGAGTGCCGGGGCAAGCCACAGGATGGACAGCGCGAATGGCAAGAGTCTCATGGAACGAACCGATTTTGGTTAGTGTCGCACTTGGGGCCGTGTTGCGCCAAGGCGAATCGAGAGCTTGTCGTAAACAGATAAAAATGAGCCATTTCTTCCGACGGATGAAAATGAGCCATTCTGGGGCCGGCAGGGGGAGCAGGAGGAGCGGGGGCGTTGCCGGCGCTCTCCTGCCCGGCATGCGCGCCGCTTCGCCGGGGGCGAGTGCGGGGAGACCGCATCCGGTCTCTTGCTGGCAGCGCGTGGCTTTCTCCCTGTGCCACTGCGAGCGGCGGGTTGCGGCCGTCTGATCGAGGCGGTCACAGCCGCCGGGAGGGGCAGGGAGGAGTGGGGTCGGGGAAGGGCCATCGCGCGGCGCGCCTCGCATGCGCCGCCTGCACCGGCCAGCAGGCGAAACGCAGCGGACCGCCCCAAATTAAGATCTAGCTGTGAGCGAAGCCATCCTCATAGCCCTCGCGACCACGGCAAGCCTCGCCTATTTCTCCGTAGCGGTTGCCAAGCGCTTGGCTCCGATGCTGCACGCCAAGGAGCGCAATCTAAGGCTTGACCGCTTGCCCGCACGGCTCTGGGCCGTGTTCGCAGAGGTGATGCTGCAGGCAAGGGTAATCCGTGAGCGGCCGGTGACAGGCGTGCTCCATGCGCTGGTCATGTGGGGCTTCTGCGCGTTCTCTTGGGTCAGCCTAGAGCACTTCGCCATCGGCTTGGCCGGCTTTGAGGCACCGGCGGGCGGGGAATCTTGGTACTCGGACTTTGCCGCTGCATGGGCAGTTGCAGTGCTGGCGGGCATCGGGGGGCTGAGCTTCCGCCGCTTCGCCTTGCGTCCGCGATCTCTGGGGCAGCACGTTTCGCTGACTTCGGCCTTGGTGTCTTTCTTGATCATCGTGCTGATGGTGACGTATCTGGCGGATTGGCGCTTGCTGCAAGCTGGCTCCGACGCTTGGAAGGCGAACTGGTGGGCGCACACCGCAGCCTTGCTCGCCATGCTCTGGGTAATCCCGAGTTCCAAGCACCTGCATCTCTTGCTGGGGCCGCTGGCCATTTTCTTCCGGGGCCGTGTCACCAGTCCGATGCGGGCGCTGCGTGCGGACGATGACGACGATTTCGGCATGCTCTCCTTCGCAGATCTCTCCCAGAAGGATGTGCTGGACGTCAATGCGTGCGTGGAGTGCGGCCGATGCACCGACAGCTGTCCCGCGAATCTGGCCGGTGGCTCGTTGGATCCGAAGCGGATTGTGCTCCAGCTCCAGCGCGGGCTGCTGGCGGGCGGAGGAGTCATTGCCTCCGATGCGGCGGCCGTGGACAGGGGGGAAGCGTGGATTGCCGAGGAAGACCTCTTCCAGTGCTTCACCTGCGGCGCCTGCGAGCAGGCTTGCCCCGTGGGCATCGAGCATGTCGGCTTGAAGATCCTTGATTTGCGCCGCGGCTTGGTCAGCGAGGGCCGAACGAGCAACGACAAGCTGGCAGACATGTTCACGACGATGGAGCGCTCTCCGCACAACGCTTGGGGCGCTTCCCAGCAAGTGCGCCGCAAGTTCGTGGAGTCTGCAGGCCTGCCGGTTTACGGAGCGCAGGCAGAGTGGCTGTTTTGGCTTGGCTGCGGCTGCAATTACGACCCCCACGGCCAGCAGGTCGTCATCGCGATGCAGCGCATCTTGGAGGCCGCCGGAGTTTCTTGGGGCGTGTTCCCGTCAGAGACCTGCTGCGGAGAGCCTGCCCGGCGCGCAGGCAACGAGTATCTGTACCTGCAGCTCTCGGAGCGGCTAGTCTCCGAATTCCGCTCCAAGGGCGTGCGCAAGCTGGTGACC
This sequence comes from Bryobacterales bacterium, assembly GCA_965219605.1. GTDB lineage: Bacteria > Acidobacteriota > Terriglobia > Bryobacterales > UBA6623 > VXMF01. The sequence continues at coordinate 231,725 of CBDCOC010000001.1, forward strand.
TGTGACCCGCACTGCGCTCGCATGTTCGATGTGGACTACCGGCAGTTGGAAGGCTTCGAGAAGCTTGGCATCGAGGTGGCCCACCACTCCGAGCTGCTGGCAAGTCTGGTCGAATCATTGCCACTGGCTCCTATCGCCAGCAAGGTGACGCTGCACGATCCCTGCTATCTGGCGCGGGGGCGGGGGGTGGTGGCCGAGCCCCGCAAGGTGCTGCGCGCCGCTGGCGCCGAACTTTTGGAAATGCGCCACAACGCGGCCCGCACGTTCTGCTGCGGGGCTGGCGGATCCCAGCTCCACATCGCCGACGACCGTGCCGAGCCGCCAAGCGGGCGCGTCAATTACAAGCGTTTCGAGGAAGCGCGGCAGACAGGCGCGGACGCCATTGCTGTGGCCTGCCCGTACTGCCCGATCATGCTCAATGATGCCGCCGCGCAGGCCGGCCGGGCTGACATGCCGGTGCGGGACATTGCCGAACTCGTCGCGCAAGGGTTGCCGGCCTTGCCAGCGACCGGGCGGCAAGCCGCCTCCGATGCATAGCGGCCGATCGAGCCGCGGCAGCTGCCGTGCAGATGGTCCTTGCGGCCCCCGCGTGCTGGGAATCTGCGGCTGACCTGCCCGCCTGCAGAGCTGCCCGCTCGGTGCGATCCCCCTGCCTTCGGCTGCGGCCAGGACAATCGTCTTCGAAAACGCGCAAGTAGTAGCATTGAGTCCATGGCCTTGGCGGTTTCCACGGATCCGCAGCTGACAACCGGGGAAGACTTGATGACGGCGGTGCAGGACAGGCTGCCGATGAAGAGCCGCTTCGGCCGGGGCCTGCCGGGGGGCAACGCTGTAGGCGACGTCTGCATCGTTCTGCCCGCACAGCGGCGAAAGATTCGGAATTCAGGAGATCGGCCGTCAGTCTCCGACGCCACTACGCACACCGAATCCGGGGGTGCCTGACCTAGTGGCAGGGAGTAGTTTGCCCGCATCGCCGATCGCACGTTCGAACATGGGCGCCGACGGCCTGCACTCGATGCCTTACGCCGACTACCTAGAGCATGAACTCCAATTCCGCGCAGGGTCGGATTCCCCGCTCGTACTGGATCTCTTCGCGGGCTGTGGCGGCCTTGCCCTCGGTTTCGAGGCGGTCGGGTTTCGAACCGAGGGCTACGAAATGGACCCCTCCGCCTGCGCGACCTACCGGGAGAATCTCCGCGGCAATTGCCACGAGGTGTTCCTGACCTCGCAATCTAGGTTCCCGGCCGGCATCGTGGCCGTGATTGGCGGGCCGCCGTGCCAACCCTTCAGCGTCGGGGGCCTCCAGAGCGGGCAGCAGGACAAACGTGACGGATTCCCGGCGTTCCTTGCTGCGGTTCGAAAGTGCGAGCCGCGACTGGCATTGTTCGAGAATGTCCGCGGCATGATGTACCGCAATAGGGACTACCTGCATCGAATTGAGGAAGATCTCAAGTCGCTCGGCTACGCCGTGGAGAAGTTTCTCCTCAACGCCGTGGATTTCGGCGTACCTCAGCGTCGGGAGCGCCTTTTCGTGGCGGCACACAAGGGAGCCCCGTTCGTCCCCCAGAAGTGCGACCGGCGTTTTATGGCAGGCGATGCTCTCGGGGCCATGGCGCGTTCCGTACCGCCTAATGCGCGATTTCTGACGCCGAACATGGACGAATACGTGGCACGGTACGAAGAAAAATCGATGTGCATCCGCCCTCGCGACCTCCACTTAGACACACCGAGCTGCACGGTCACTTGCCGAAACCTTGCCGGCGCCACGGGAGACATGCTACGTCTCCGGCTGCCAGACGGACGGCGCCGCCGACTAACCGTCCGGGAGGGTGCGCGATTGCAGAGCTTTCCAGATTCGTTTCGCTTCCTTGGGGCCGAGATGAGTCAGTTCAGTCAAGTCGCCAACGCGGTCCCTCCGCTACTTGCCAAGGCGGTCGGGAAAGCTGCTTGGACGACTCTCTTTTCGGGGGTAGATCTGTCGCCGATGGAGATCGCGGAGTTTAATGCACGTGGTCAGATCGATCTCTTCGCTTAGCAGGGCCGACCGCCAAAAATCGACGATGCGCTGCAAATCCTTGCCGCTGCCGGCATCGGTCTTGATGCACTGACCGCGCGGCGCAGAGATCGATCTGCGCTCGCTCTCCTTGCGCTGAGCAATATCCGACCGTGTGACAAGTGGTCTACCGCCGCGACGTGGGCGCCTCTCAGGCAAATTCAATGTTCGGGCCGCACAAGGTTGGGGAGTCGGAGCGAGGCGCTGAGGGACTGCTTGGCCAGCAGTCATGAGCCGCCCGAGGGGGCAGGATCAGAATCCTGCAGCCTGTTTGTCCAGTCCCACGCCGCAACCTGCTTTGCCGCTCAACTCCGCACCGCGAACATTGAATACTTCTGGGGATCTTCTGATCATTCTCTGACCAGTCGGGAGGCTGTCAAGTTCTGGGACACCCACTACGCGAGGATCTTCCCAGCGGCTCCTAAGATGATGTGAGGCGAAAGGATTGGGGATTATATACCAAAGTACCCAAGTTGAGTATTATAATAGGAATCAGTGCAAGCGCATTCGACATATTTGGCGCGATGCGAGCTTAGTCCTGCGGGCTACGCTCGGCTGGATGATATCCGCTGCCGCTTGAATTGGCTCTACAATCAAGCGCTGGAAGAGCGCAAGACGGCTTATGAAGAGCATGGCGAGACGCTGAGCTTCTACGATCAATGCAAGTGGCTGACCCAGTTGCGGGCGCGGAACCAGCGCGGCTTGGGCGAGTTGTCGACCGGCGCGGGCCGCGGTATGCTCAAGCGCTTGGACGAGTCGTTCAAGTCCTTCTTCCGCCGCGTCAAGGCCGGGCAGTCTCCCGGGTTCCCGCGCTTCCGCCCGCTGAGCCGTTGCGTGACCATCGACCTGACTGTCATCAGCAGCGGGACGCTGAAGGGCGGGCGCATCAAGGTCAAGGGCTTCCCGCGCATCAAGCTGCACTGCCCGCGCGGATTGCCGGCTGGCAGGCCGCTGTCGCTGCGCTTGACCAAACGGGGCCGCAAGTGGGAAGCGAGCTTGGTTTACGAGGTCGAGAAAGAAGCTCTGGAAGCGAGCGTAAAGGCGGTGGGTATCGACTTGGGCGTGCGGAAGCGCATGACGCTTTCGGACGGCAAGCGCTACCAGCGTGCCAGGCGGGACTGGCAGCGCCGGCGCAAGCTGCAACGTGCCATCGCGCGCGGCAAGCAGGGGAGTGCCACGCGGCGCAAGCGCGGAGCGGCGTTAGGCCGCTTGCAGCGCCGGGAGTTCGTCCAAGAGCGCAACGCTTGCCACCGGGCTACCACCGAGATTATCCGGGCCAACGGCCTGGTAGCGGCTGAGAAGCTGAAGATTCGCAATATGACTCGTTCGGCCAAGGGGACGCTAGACGCCCCCGGCAAGAATGTCCCGCAGAAGAGAGGATTGAACCGTGAAATCCTGAGCCAGAATTGGTCGCTCCTACGAAGCCAACTCAAGTACAAGGCAGCATGGGCCGGGCGTGAGTACGTGGAAGTCGATCCGAAGTTCACATCGCAAGATTGCAGTCGTTGCCACGCTAGGAACGATCCGGGACGCTCGGAGACCTACCGTTGCGCGGCGTGCGGCTTGGTGCTGGATCGCGACGTGAACGCCGCGATCAACATCTTGGCGGCGGGGGTGCTAGCCGCCGGAGCGTCAACGTGGGCCGCTGGGCCGGGCGTAGCTCCAGAATCGTATGCCGAAGCCGCCTAACCTCAGGGTTGGGCACTTTGGTATATAAGCCCCAAAGGATTTCATGTGCCTGCGAGAAACTGGCCTTGCGATTCCGAGTGCGAAAGACGGCTGCTGCAAGATCTCTCGCTTCGGCTCGCGCCGGCGGGCTTGCAGGGCGCTGCGCCCCGCAGGCTGCAGCAGGCGATGCGAGGCGAGACGGATCCGGCCCTCCGCGCCAAGTGCGTGACGGTATACTAGCGGTATCCCGGCTGCTTGCCGCGACGTAAGAGCACAATGAGCATTCGGTTCCCATGCTTTGTTGCCGGCCTTGGCGTGGGTGTCGCAGCCGGCTTGCTGTTCGCGCCGAGGCGGGGTGCCGCGACCCGCGAGGCGCTGCGCGATACCGCAGGCACGGTGGGGGGCAAAGGGCGCGAGTTGGCAGAGTCCCAGCGCGGGAACATTCAAGCCGCCATTGCGGCAGGCGTTTCTGCGTACCGCCGTACTGCGGGAGTGCCGCGCTGAGCGGCTGGCAGGCTTGCGCTGTAGGTGGTGCCGTTGATGCAGGGGTTAGGGGACGCTCCGCTGTTAACGCTGGCCATTGCGGCGTGCGCCGTGGTCGGCTCGCTTGCCATGGTTGCCATGGCCTGCTTCGCATACGGCGCTTGGAAGATCGCCCGGCGGGTCGAGTCTCGCTCGGCGGAATTCTTAGAAGAGTGGCAGCTGGTGGCCGCCGAAGCCCGGCAGGCCGTCCGGGATTTTTCGGAGCGGTCCGGCGAGCTGCTCGAGCGCTTGAACGGCCTTGCGGCGAGCTTGCACAAGCAGTCCCTGCATGTCGAAACCTCGCTCACAGGCTTGGCAGACATCGCGAAGCGCAATGCAGAGAGCGTTGATGCCGCCGTGCAGGCGACCGTGGAGAGATTCAACGCCGCCACCCAGGCGCTGAACCAAGCCTTGCGCGCCCCTGCCAACCAGTTGCGGGCCATCGGTGCCGGACTCTCGGCCGCGATGCGCACCCTTGCCGGCAGTCGCGGGCGCGACCCGGCGCGGATCTCTGCGGACGAGGAGATGTTCCTCTAGGCAAGCTCCGGGCCAAGATCGACGAAGGGAGAGCACGGTTTGAAACCTAAGGAACAGACATCCGCGTCCCGCCCCAGCTACCGCGTGGCGTTGCTGGGCACCAAGTTCATGGGCAAGGCGCACAGCCAGGGCTACCGCAACGTCAACATGTACTTCGCGGACGCTCCCAAGCTGGAGCAGGTTGTGATTTGCGGGCGCAACCCGGGCGAGACCGAGCAGGCGCGAGAGGCGTTCGGCTGGCAAGAGGCCTCGACCGACTGGCAGGCGGTCGTGGCGCGCGACGACATCGATATTGTTGACGTGGCCACGCCCGGCCACATGCACTGCGCCATGGTGCTGGCTGCCGCCGAGGCCGGCAAGCATGTCATCTGCGAGAAGCCCCTAGCCAACACGCTGGACGATGCCAAGCGCATGCTCGCGGCCGTGGAAGCCCGGGGAGTGCGCCACTTGGTCATGCACAACTACCGCCGCGTGCCGGCCGTGGCGCTCGCCAAGCGGATGGTGGACGACGGCCGCATCGGCGACATCTACCATTTCCGGGCGCGCTACCTGCAGGACTGGGCCGCCTCGCCCGACTTGGAACTTGTCTGGCGCTTCGATGCCCGGCAGGCGGGCAGCGGCGCGCTGGGCGACTTAGGCGCTCACGTGATCGATCTTGGGCGGTACTTGTGCGGCGAGATCGCGGAGTTGGCGGGCACCGAAGAGACGTTCATCAAACAGCGCGCCGTTTCCCCGGGCTCCAGCGCCATGGCCGATGTCACGGTCGACGACGCGGCCGCCCTGTGCGTGCGCTTCGAGAACGGGGCGATCGGCACCGTCGAGGCGTCGCGCTTCGCGCCCGGCCGCAAGAACCACAACACGTTTGAGATCAACGGCAGCAAGGGCTCGCTCAGCTTCGATTTGGAGAGTCTCAATCATCTGCGCTACTTCTCGCTCGACGACGCGGGAGATGCGCAGGGCTTCCACGATATCATCGCCTGCTCGCTGGGCAAGCATCCGTACGCCGACAACTGGTGGTTCGACGGCCACCTGCTGGGCTACGAGCACAGCTTCACGCACACCCTCTACGACTGGATCCGCGCTGTCGCGGCGGGCAGGCCCACGCATCCGGATTTCGGGGATGGCGTGCGCAACCAAGAGGTCTTGGATGCCGCGGCAAGGGCGTTTGCCAGCAAGCGCTGGGAGAGCGTGAGGTAGGGGGCGAGGCCTGTCTTTCCCGTGATGCGGGCAGCGCTCGTGCGCCAGTGCCGTTTCGCGCCGCGCGGATCTGCCCCCGCGCCGCCGGTCGTGCTGTAATTAGGAATTGCGCATCGCCACTTGGAACATCAACGGCCTGCGTGCGCGGCTTGAGTACGTCCTGCACTGGCTGCGCTCCAGGCAGCCGGATATCGTCGGCCTCCAAGAGCTCAAGATGCGGGACGAGCAATTCCCGGCGGATGAGTTCGCCTCTGCCGGGTACCGCGCGGTCACGCACGGCCAGAAGGCTTGGAACGGAGTGGCCATCCTGAGCCGCCAGCAAGCGCATGTCCGGCAGGTGGGCTTGCCGGGGCAGGAAGCATTCGGTTCCCGGCTGCTCAGCGCCGACGTGGCCGGGGTGCGCTTCACGACGGTTTACGTCCCCAACGGCAAGAACTTGGAGCATCCGGATTTCAAGGGCAAGCTGGCCTGGCTGGACACGCTCTGCGAGCACTTCGCCGAGTGCCACGCGCCGGGCGGCCAAGCCGTCCTGTGCGGCGACTTCAACATCGTGCCCGCCGCGCTCGACACGTGGGACGAGGAGCGGCTGGCCGGTAGCATCTTTCACACCGCGCCGGAACGCGAGCGTTTCGCGCGCTTGCTAGAATGGGGGCTGGTCGACCTGTTCCGCCACCAGCATCCCGGCGAGAAAATGTTCTCTTGGTGGGATTATCGCGCCGGTTCGTTCTACCGCAACCAAGGATTGAGGATCGACTTCCTGCTCGGCACCAAGGCCATCTCCGACCGTCTTTCGGCGGTGCGAGTGGACCGCGACTACCGCAAGAAAGTGGACGGCATGACGGCCTCCGACCACGCGCCCGTGATCGCGGAGCTCAACTGAGCGGGCTTCTGTGCGAATCTGACGAAGGGGGCATTACAACGAATGATGCTTAGCAGCGAATGCTTGCGCGCCTCGCTGGCGGTGGCGGCGCTAGCCTTGTGCCCGCTCGGCTTGCTGGGCCAGCAGGACCAGTCGCAGCAGCGGCGGAATCCGCGCACGGAATTCGAGCGCTTCTCTTTCGGTGTCCGGCTGGGTTATCACGTCACGGCCCAAGCCACCGAGGGGGAGCATACCTTCAACAACAGGTCCACCAACCCCCCGACACGGTTCATGACGACCTCCGAGCCCCAGCAGGACTCTTGGGGCATCGGCGCCGGTGCGCAAGTCAACCTGTTCCCGCGCTGGGGCGTGACGATCGACCTGATCGCCCACAGTCTCCGTTTCAAGACGGGCACGCGGGTCGAGCGCCAGGAAACCGCCACGCGCGGGCGCCAGCTGCTGTCGAGCGAGTTTGTGGTCACCGAGGCCAACCACTGGGATGTCCCGGTCACGGCCAGGTACTACCTCAACGGCCCGCGCCAACGGGCGAGGCCGTTCGTTTCGGGCGGGGTCGGCATGCGCTTGGTGCGCAACGCCGCCGCCCGGCGCGAGATCGGCGACATAGACGGCGGCGAAACCGAGATCGTCGCCAGCACGCCCGATGTCGCGACGGACCGCACGCTGGGGCTGATCGGCGGGCTCGGCTTCGAACTGATCGATGATGTCAACCTCAAGCTGAGCGTCGAGGGGCGCTACATGCGCTGGCAGGAAAAAACCTTCGAGATCGGCTTGGCCAACACGCTGCGCAACCACGTCGAGATCATCGTGGGGCTCTCCTTCTAGCCCGCCCCCGCCGCGGCCCGGCCGCGCCGCTGGCAGCCAGGCTTGGAAGACAATGCCCAATCGACTTGCCGACGAGACCAGCCCGTACCTGCGGCAGCACGCCAGCAATCCCGTCGATTGGTACCCGTGGGGCGCGGAGGCACTGGAGAAGGCCCGCTGCGAGAACAAGCTGATCTTCCTCAGCATCGGCTATGCGGCCTGCCACTGGTGCCACGTGATGGAACACGAGTCCTTCGAGGATGAGTCCGTCGCGGAAGTCCTCAACCGGCACTATGTCTCGATCAAGGTGGACCGGGAGGAGCGGCCCGACCTGGACGAGATCTACATGACCGCGACGATGCTGTTTTCGGGCGGGCAAGGCGGCTGGCCCATGAGCGTGTTTCTTACACCGGACCAAAAGCCCGTTTTCGCCGGCACGTACTTCCCGCCGCGCGACGCCCATGGCCGCCCGGGGTTCAAGACCGTGCTGCACGTCCTGCGGCAGAAATGGCAGGACGAGGAATCCGCGCTGGTCCGGGATTCCGGGAAGGTGCACGACGCCCTGCGCCAGATGCTGGGCGAGCCATCCGGGGCCGGCCAGCTGCCGGGACCCGACTGCGTCGAGCAAGCGGCGGAAGCCATCTATCGGGCGTTCGACCACAGCCGCGGCGGCATGGCCAGCGGAACCAACAAGTTTCCGCAGAGCCTGTCGCAGGAATTGCTGCTGCGGGCGTTCCGGGCCACTGGCCGGGCGCGCTACCGCGACGCGGTCGAGCTGACCCTTGAGCGCATTTGCCTGGGAGGCATTTTCGACCAGCTCGGCGGCGGCCTACACCGCTATGCGACCGATCCCGCCTGGCTGGTGCCGCACTTCGAGAAGATGCTCTACGACCAGGCTCTGTTGGTCTCGGTGCTGGTGGACGCCTGGCAGGCCTCGGGGGATCCCGCGAAGAAAGAACTCTTCGCCAGCCATGCGCGCGGGATCTGCGACTACGCGCTGCGCGACTTGCGCAGTCCGGAAGGCGCGTTCTACTCGAGCGAGGATGCGGACAGCGAGGGCAAGGAGGGCCAGTTCTATATTTGGACCCGCGAACAGGTGGACGCCGCGCTGCCCGCGGCGGATGCGCGGCTGTTCGCCTCCCACTACGACGTATCGGAGCACGGCAACTGGACCCATCCCGGCGACGCCCACGTGCCAGGCGGCCCGAAGAACGTGCTACAGGTGGTGCGGCCCGCGGCGCTTCTGGCGAAGTTGGATGCAGTGCCCGTCGCGGAGGTTGAGGAGAGACTGGCCCGCTCGAGGGAGAAACTGTTCAAGCTACGCGAGCGGCGGGTGCGGCCCGGCTTGGACGACAAGGTGCTGACCGGCTGGAACGGCTTGATGGTTGCGGCCTTGGCGCGGGCTGCGGCAGTGTTGGGCGAGTCCCGCTACGGCCGGGCGGCCGCGCGGGCGGCGGATTTCTTGCTGGCACATGTCCGCAGCGACGACCGCCTCTTGGCGACATACGCCAAAGGGCAGGCAAGGCTCGCGGCCTACAGCACCGACTATGCCTTCTTGATCGAGGGGCTGCTGGCCCTTTACGAGTGGGGCGGCGAGCAGCGGTACCTGTTCGAGGCGGAACGCTTGACGGATATCTTGGTCCAGCACTACTGGGACACCGCCGGCGAGGGCTTCTTCCTGACGGCTTCGGACCACGAGGATCTGCTGCTGCGCAGCAAGACCCTGCAAGACGGGGCCACTCCGTCGTCGAATTCAGTCATGGCGGGATGCCTGCAGAAGCTGGCCGTTCTGCTGGGCCGGCCGGACTATCGGGAGAAGGCCGGCGCTGTTCTGCGCTTGTTCGCCGATCCGTCCCTGCGCACGGTGTTCCAGCAAGAGCGCCTGCTGTGCGCATTGGACGCTTGGCACCAAGGCTGGGATGAGATCGCTGTCGTCGGGCCGTCACAGGATCCACGCACCCAAGCCATGCTGGCACGAGTGCATGCCGAGTTTCGGCCGAACAAGGTGTTGGCGCGGGCAGAGAGGGGCGGGCTGCCCGGCGCGGAACGGATCCCCCTGCTCAAGGGGCGCGGCATGGTCGAGGACCAGCCCACTGCCTACGTCTGCCGCAACTACGCGTGCGAGCGGCCCGTCACCGAGCCGGGCGAACTCTTCGCCACGCCGTAAGGCCGCCCCGGGGCCGAATGACACGGCGAGATTCGCAACGCGGGCGGGCGGGGATCCGCATCCGCCCGGCCAGGGCGGGCGAGCTGCCGGCCATCCGGCGATTGATCCGGCTGTATCCCGGCGAGCTGGTCCAGGACGAACTGCCGCGCGTGTCCGCGTTTTTCGTGGCCGAGAGCGGCGGCTCGGTCATCGGCTGCTGCGCCTTGCAGGTTTATTCGCTGCGGCTGGCGGAGGTGCGGAGCTTGGCGGTCCACCCGGATTTTCGCGGCCGGGGGATCGCGGCCAAGCTGGTGGACGCCTGCCGCCGTCGCGGAGCGGAACGCAAGGTCCGGCAGCTATTCGCGGTCACGAGCGAGCCCGGCTTCTTCGAAGGCTGCGGGTTCACCGTGCATACGGGCTGGAAGACGGCGGTGTTCGCCAACCTTGACGGTGAGGCCTAGGTCCGCGGCGCCGCGCCCGGCCCGCTGGCGAGCGCAACCGGGCCGTGTCGGGGCGGCATCTCGCGACATCGAGCGGCGCCGTACCGGAACGGCATGATCGGCCGGGCGGCCATGGTTGTGTGCAACGATAGACGCAGGGCGCGGGTCCCATGTCCGCGCCCGGACGTGCCGCATGCGATGGAATCGTACGACCGCCGGCGGTGGATTGCTGGGGGCCTTGCTGGTAGCCGCTGCCATCATCGGCTACAACTGGGGAGCGACGCCGCGCTTGGAAGGCCGCATTACCGCTGTGCGGACATTGGGCATGGACGGCCGAAGTTCCGTGGCCATTGTCAATTTCGAGGCCAGGAATGCTTCGAACTATGAGCTTGCGATCAATTACCGCGAGATCGAGGTCGTCGACGGGGCGGGCAATGCCAGGCAGGGCCGGATCCTGAGTGTGTTCGATGTCGAGCAGTTGTTCAAGTACTACCCGGCACTGGGCGGGATGAAGGACGAGCCGCTGCTGGATGAACGCTACATCGCACCCGGCGAAGTGTTCCGCGGCCTGACTGCCGCGCGGTTCGAGATCCCCAAGCACGAACTCGACGCGCGCCGCGAGCTTGTCTTCCGCACGGTGGACACCAAAAGCCGCAAGACCGAGATCCGCCTTGCCGCCGAGTAGGTGCGCCGCCAGTGTTCAGCGAGACGCTCCTAGATCACTTCAAGAACCCGCGGCACGTCGGCTCGCTAGGCCCGCCCGCCGTCACGGTCTGCGTGGAGAACCCGGTCTGTGGTGACATCATGACACTGTCTGCGGAGGTGGTCTGCGGTGTCGTAGGCGAGGTGCGCTTCAAGGCGCGCGGCTGCACGGCGTCGATTGCCGCAGGCTCGGTGCTGATGGGCCTGCTCGCAGGAATTCCGGCCGCGGACCTGCGCCTGATCGACGCTGCCCGGGTCGAGGCTGCGCTGGGCGGCTTGCCAAACGAATCCAAGCACGCTGCGAGGTTGGCCAGCGACGCCGCCCGGGCCCTGTCGGACATGCTGGCCGGCGCTTAGCCCGCATCCGTCCCGCCCCCTGCCGCTGGCAAGGCACTGCCTGCTGGGATCCACGGTCGCCGCTGGGGGCGCCACAGCAGTTCGCGACGCCCGCGGCTGGCGCGCTCAGCCCGCAGGCTGGGCCGGGTCTTGTCGATCTCGGAATATCGCCAAGAAGAGCGCCAGCACCAAGGCGGAAAGCCCCGCTGGCAGCGCCCAGATTGCCTGCCAGTCGATCAGGCCCTGGGCTTGGTCGAGCTTGGATCGTTGCTCGGCCCGCAGGGCCTGGATCTCGGACTCGGCTGCGCCGGACTCCTGTAGCAGCGCCAGTTCGGCGCCCAGCTTCTGCACTTCAGCGCTCAAGGCGCGCGACTCTTGCGGCGTGTTGCGCTCTTCCCACACCCCTGCCACGCGGGCTCCGATCAGCATCCCGAGGCCCAGCGTGAACAGCACGAGCATGCCCTGCGCTTGGGCGCGAATCTCCTTGCGGGCGGCCATGTCGGTATAGATCTGGCCCGTCACGAACAGGAAGTCGTAGCAGATGCCGTGGAGCACTATGCCCGCGTACATCATCCACACCACGGCGTCTGTCGTGCCCAGGGCGAAGAGCGTGTAACGCAGCAGCCAGGCCAGCATCCCGATCGCCAGCATCCACTTCACGCCAAGCCGCCGGAAGAACAGCGGCATCAGCAGCATGAATACGATCTCCGAGACCTGCCCGTAGCTCATTGCCCTCGTGACATCCGCGATGCCGGCCAATTGGACGGCCTTGGCAGCTAGCTGGAAGTAGAACGCCAGCGGGATGCAGATCAGGAAGGTGCTCAGCATGAACACCATGAACGACGGCTTGCGAAACAGCTCGAAAGCATCCGCGCCAGCCAGCTCGCGCAGCGAGAAGTCCTTGCCCTTGGAAGGCGGGGGCGTGTGCGGGAGCGTCAGGCTGTACAAGCCCATCAGCAGGCCGACGGCCCCGGTCAAGCGGAACATGTGGACTTGATCCCCCCAGCCGATCCATGCCAGCGCGAACCCAGCGGCAATCCAGCCGATGGTGCCAAAGACCCGGATGCGCGGAAACTGCCTTTGCGCGTCGGTGACGTGGTGCAGCGCGAGGGAGTTGGTCAGCGCGAGCGTGGGGAAGTAGCACAGAGTGTGAGCTAGGAATACGAAGTTGATGGTGGCCGGCGCGGCCGGCGCGGCCGGGTCCATCAGCGAGGCGGCCAGGAACATGCAGCCGCCGCCCAGCGCATGCAGCGCGCACAGGATTTTCTCGGTCGCGAAGAAGCGATCCGCGACCATGCCGACGAAGAACGGCGAGACGATGCACGCCAGCGGCCCAACGGCATAGGTCCAGCCGAGATCGTCGCCGCTGAATCCGATCTTGACCAAGTACAGGGGCGCCCCGACGTACCATGCCCCCCAAATGAAGAATTGGAGGAACATCATCGTGCCGAGCCGCGTTCCCATTCCGCTGAGCATCGCTCTATTGTAGGTTGCTGCGAGCTGGCAGATTGTCCCCGGCTGGCCGGGGCCCAACCGCCGGCTGCCAGCCCCGCTGCCGTACGGGCGTAAGCTAAGGGGATGCCGATGGCCGGCACGCCCCATGCAGCCAGCAAGCTGGGGGCCGAAAGGCTCTACGAGTACGCCTTGCGGGCGCTTGGGAAGCGCCCGCACACTTCGACCGAGTTGCGGGCCAAGCTGGCTCGTCGCTCTGGCCCGGAAGTCGATGTGGAAGGCGTGCTGGACAGGCTTCGGGACAACGGCTATCTGGACGACGAGTCCGTGGCCGCGAGCCATTCCGAATTCCGCCGGGACTACGCATTGGTCGGCCAGAAGCGGGTGTTGCACGAGCTGCGCCGGCGGGGAGTGGATTCCCGGATCGCGGGAAAAGCCGTGGAGGAAACCTATGCGGAAGCCGATGAGGGGCAGCTGGCGAGGGATTTTCTGCGGCGCAAGCTGGGGCGGAATCTCGACGATGCCAAGATCGAGGGCCGCCGGGAGCTGAATCGCTTGTGCGGTACGCTGGCGCGGGCCGGCTTCGAGCCGCATGTGATCGCTGACGCATTGAGAGAGGTTCTGCGCGACGAGGAGTTGCTCGCTGCCTTGGAGAGCCTTGACGCGGGCGGCTGATTGCGCGGCTCCGGGGATGCAGGCCTTGGATTAGCCTGCCAGGGGGGAGCGTTGATGCTGGTTGCCGGCATTATGAGCGGCACGTCAGTCGACGGCATCGATGTCGCCTTGGTCGAGATCGGCGGAGAGCCGCCCGCGCTCAGCTTGCGCTTGGTCGCGTATCACGAGACCCCGTTCCCCGCTGCGGTGCGGGCGGAGGTGCTGGCCGTCTCGGATGCCACTGTGGCGACCGCACGGATCAGCCGGCTCGATTTCTTGCTGGGCCGGCTGTTCGGGCAGGCAGTGGTCGAGGCCTGCCACGGCGCGGGCGTGGCGGTCCGCGAATTGGACTTGGTGGGATCGCACGGCCAGACGATCTATCACCAAGGCGCGGCGCAGCACTGGCACGGTTTCGACATCGCGAGCACGATGCAACTTGGCGAGGCCGCGTGCATTGCCCGTGCCTGCGGTGCGCCCGTGGTCTCCGACTTCCGGTCGGCGGATATCGCCGCGGGCGGCGTTGGCGCCCCGCTGGTGCCGTACGTCGACTACCTGCTGTTCCGCAGCGAGGCGGCCAATCGCGTCATTCTCAATATCGGCGGCATCGCGAATCTGTCGGCGCTGCCGGCCGGCCGGCCGGCCCGGGCGGTGATTGCCTGCGACACCGGCCCGGGGAACATGGTGATGGATCGGTTGGTCGCATGTCTCACCGACGGAGAGCAGCGCTGCGATCGCGATGGGCGGATGGCCCTGCGCGGCACCGCCGACGAGACGTTCGTCGATGAGCTGCTGGCCGATCCTTGGTACGCCCAGCCTGCTCCCAAGAGCACGGGGCGGGAGCGCTTCGGGGATCACTTCGCCCAGCGGTTCCTGCGGCGAGGCCTGTCTCCAGAGGACGCTGTCGCGACCGCAGCGCGCCTAACGGTGTGCAGCATCCTGCTGGGCGTGGAGCGCTTCGTGCGCCCGGCCATGCCCGTGGACGAAATGGTTGTTTCGGGCGGGGGCTGGCGCAATCCGGCCCTCACGGGGCCGCTCAAGGCCGGCCTCCCCGGCACTCGCGTCCGTCCGACGGATGACCTCGGCGTTGGCTCGGACGCCAAGGAAGCGATCGCCTTCGCCCTCTTGGCGTACGAGTCGTACCACGGCCGGCCCGGCAACCTGCCGTCGGCCACCGGGGCGGACGGGCCGGTCGTGCTCGGCAAGATTTCCCAACCCGGAAGCGCAGCTCCGTAGCAACGGCAGAGTGGCCGGCCGTGCGCGGTGCAGATCTCTCGCGGCCGGGAATTGCCCGGCGGAAGCGAAAGGCCGCTGGCGAGGCAGCGGGTGCGCTGCAGCCCGGCGGGCGGCGGGTTGCCATGCGGGCGGACAGCGACCGCCCGGAAGATGGTTGGTAGCCTAAAGGCGTGGAAGGCATGCGCAAGCTGCTAGCGGCCAATCGAGGCGAGATCGCGATCCGCATCATGCGGGCGGCAGCCGAGCTGCGCATGCGCACGGCGACCATATACTCCCACGAGGACCGCCTCAGCCTGCACCGCTTCAAGGCGGACGAGGCCTACGAGGTGGGCGGCGGCAAGGGGCCGGTTGCCGCGTATCTCGACATCGAGGGTATCGTCGCGCTGGCGAAGGAGCGCGGCATTGACGCGATCCATCCCGGCTACGGCTTCCTCTCCGAGAACAGCGCCTTCGCCCGGGCCTGTGCCGAGGCGGGCATCACGTTCGTAGGACCGTCTCCCGAACTTTTGGACCGGCTCGGCGACAAGACCGAGGCGCGCCGGATCGCCGAGCAGGCGGGCGTGCCGATTATTCCCGGCACGGGCTTGGCGCCGGACGACCCCCAGCAGGCGCGGCGCGCGGCGGAGGCAATCGGCTACCCGCTGATCGTGAAGGCGTCCTTTGGCGGCGGCGGGCGCGGGATGCGCGTCGTGCATGGCCCGCAGGATCTTGCCAAGCGGCTGGAGGAGGCCAGCACGGAAGCGCAAAGGACCTTCGGTGACGGCTCCGTATTCTTGGAGAGATATATCTCGCGAGCGCGCCACATCGAAGTCCAGATTCTCGCCGACGCGCACGGATCGGTCGTCCATCTCTGGGAGCGCGATTGCTCGGTCCAGCGGCGGCACCAGAAAGTCGTGGAACTGGCGCCCGCCGCAAACCTGCCGGACTCCCTGCGCGGCGAAATCTGCGCCGCGGCGATCCGCGTGGCCAAGGCGGTGAACTACTGCAACGCAGGCACTGTGGAATTCCTCGTGGACGCCGATTCCGGGGCTTGGTACTTCATCGAGGTGAATCCGCGGATCCAGGTCGAGCACACCGTGACGGAGACGATCACGGGGATTGACATCGTTCGCTCCCAGCTGCTGATCGCGCAGGGGGGCCGGCTGCACGAAGCCCCGCTCAGCGTGCCGCGCCAAGACGGGATCGTGTGCCGCGGCTTCGCCGTCCAGTGCCGGATCACGACCGAGGATCCGGCCGACGGCTTCTCGCCGGATTACGGCCGGTTGCAGGCCTACCGCACGGCCGCCGGCTTGGGCATCCGCTTGGACGGCACGGCCTATCCCGGCGCCGTCTTGAGCCCGTTCTACGATTCGCTGCTGGTGAAGCTGACCGCTTGGGATTCGACTCTGGCGCGAGCCTGCGCGCGCACGGACCGGGCCTTGCAGGAATTCCGGATCCGCGGCGTCAAGACGAATATCCAGTTCCTGCGGAACGTGGTCAACCATCCCAGCTTCCAAGCTGGCGATGTGACCACCAAGTTCCTGGAGGACACCCCGGAGCTGTTCCGCTTCCGCCCGGCCCGCGATCGCGCCAACCGCTTGCTCAGCTTCATGGGCGAGACCATTGTCAACGGCAACCCAGCGGTGGCCGGCCGGCGGCGTCCCGAGCGCTTTGACTCGCCGCCGGCCGTGCCGCTGGATCCCGGCCTGGAAATCCAGCCGGGCACGCGCCAGCGGCTGCTGGAGCTCGGCCCGCAGAAGTTCTGCGAGTGGGTGCAGGCCCAGAAGCGCCTGCTGATCACCGATACAACCTTCCGCGACGCGCACCAGTCCCTGCTCGCGACCCGCGTGCGGACGCACGACCTGATGGCCACCGCTCCCGCCGTGGCCAAGCGCCTGCCGGGCTTGTTCAGCTTGGAGATGTGGGGCGGCGCGACGTTCGATTCTGCGCTGCGCTTCCTCTACGAGGATCCTTGGGAGCGCTTGCGCGCGCTGCGCCGCGCCGTGCCTAACATCTGCTTCCAGATGTTGCTGCGCGCCTCGAACGCGGTTGGCTATACCAGCTACCCCGACAATGTCGTGCGCGAGTTCACTGTCGAGGCCGCGCGCGAGGGCATTGACGTGTTCCGCATCTTCGACTCGCTGAACGATGTCGGGAACATGCGCGTGGCCATGGACGCCGTGCAGGGCACCGGCGCGATCTGCGAGCCGGCGATCTGCTATACCGGCGACATTCTCGATCCGGAGCGGCCCAAGTACAGCCTCAACTACTACTTGGATCTCGCCAGGCAGCTCGCGGAAATGGGCGCGCACATGCTCGGCATCAAGGACATGGCCGGGCTGTGCCGGCCGTATGCCGCCCACGAGCTCGTGCGGGTATTGCGCGGCGAGCTGGGCCTGCCGGTGCATTTCCACACGCACGACTCGAGCGGCCTGAACGCGGCCACGCTGCTGAAGGCTTCCGAGGCCGGGGTTGACGTGGTGGACGCCGCCGTGGCGGCGTTGTCGGGATCGACCAGCCAGCCGAATCTCAACACACTGGTCGGCACGTTGAAGGGCACGCCTCGCGACACTGGCCTTGACATGCGAGCGCTCGGCGACTGCTCGCTGTATTGGGAGACCGTGCGCACGTACTACTTCCCGTTCGACAACGCCCCCAGGTCGGGCAGTGCGCGGCTGTACACGCACGAGATTCCGGGCGGGCAGTTCACGAACCTGCAGCAGCAGGCGGCGGCCATGGGGCTGGCCCAGCGCTGGCGCGATGTCGAGCAGATGTATGCCGACGTCAACCAACTGCTGGGTGACATTGTCAAGGTGACGCCGTCCAGCAAGGTCGTCGGCGACCTGGCGCTCTTCCTGCTGGCCAAGGGGATGACCTGCGACGAAGTCCGCAAGCTGCCCAAGAAGCACAACGTCGGATTTCCCGACTCTGTCATCGACATGATGCGCGGCTCGCTCGGAGAACCGCCGGGCGGCTGGCCGCCCGCAATCCGCGAAATCCTGCTCTGCCGCAAGCAGCCGATCGAAGGGCGGGCGGGCGAGAAGCTGCCGGCCGCCGATCTCGACAAGGCCGCTGCCGCGGCCGGCAAGCTGCTGGGGCGCAAGGCTAGGAAGTCGGATGCGCTGAGCTATCTGCTCTATCCGGAGGTGTTCGCGAAGTTCGCCGAGACACGGCGGAAGTTCGCCGAGGTGGGCGTGCTGCCCACGCCGGTGTTCTTCTACGGCTTGCAGGAAGGCGAGGAGTGCGTGTTCGACATCGAGCCGGGCAAGCGGCTCATCGTCAAGTTCCTCGCTTGCGGCGAACCTCTGCCGGACGGCACGCGCCGGGTGTTCTTCGAGCTCAACGGCCAGCCGCGCGAGGTGCGCGTGCGCGATCATTCGCTGCAAGCCGACCGGCCCGCGGCGCGCAAGGCGGCCAGCGGTAACCCAGACCACGTGGGCGCCCCCACCCCCGGCCTGGTGACTGGGCTGTTCGTCAATGCCGGCGACGAGGTCGAAGCCAACGACAAGCTGCTCACGCTTGAGGCAATGAAGATGCAGAGCACGATTTACTCGCCCAAGGCGGGCACGGTCAAGGAAATCCTAGTCGCGGCCGGCAGCCAAGTCCAGTCCAAGGACCTGTTGATCGTGCTGAGGTCTTGAGCCGGTGCGGGGGCGTGATGCGCGTTTCACTCTGGTTGCGTGGATCTTCCTGGGCTACTTGCTGGCTGTCATCCTGTTCGGCGCGTGGGTCCGCATCAGCCACTCCGGGGACGGCTGCGGCAGCAACTGGCCGACTTGTCACGGGGAGGTCGTCCCGACCGCGCCGAGCGCGGCGACATTGATCGAATACACGCACCGCGTAACGAGCGGTCTTTGCGGCGCTTTCGGCCTGGCCCTGCTGGCTTGGTCTTGGGCGCGCTTCCGCTGGGGCAGGGTAACGCGGGCCGTAGCGCTGACGCTGCTCTTTATCGTCTTCGAGGGGGCGATCGGGGCCGGCTTGGTGCTGGCGGAACTCGTCGCGAATGACGACTCGGTCGCCCGTGCTGTGGTCATCGCACTCCATCTCACGAACACGCTGGCGCTGACAGCCTTTGCGGCCCTTGCTGCTTGGTGGTCCGGGCTGGAGCGGCCGCCAGCCTTCGCCGGCCGTCGCCGGCTGGCGTTCGCGCTGGCGCTCGCCGTCGTGGTTCTCACAGCGATGAGCGGGGCGGTCACAGCGCTCGGGGACACACTGTTCCCGCGCGGGGTGACGGTCGGAGCGGGGCTGCTGTCCGAACTCCGCGACGACATCTCAGCCAGCAGCCACTTCCTCGTGCGGCTGCGCGTCCTGCACCCGGCGCTGGCGCTTGTCGCGGCGGCTTACCTAGTCTGGCTGCTCGAGACTGAGTCCGGCGCCAGCCGCTGGGCGCGGTCGGCGATGTACCTGGCGGCCGCAGAAGTCGCTCTCGGCTTTTTCAGCATCGCGCTGTCTGCGCCTGGGTGGCTCCAGATCCTCCACCTCCTAGCCGCGCAAGCTCTGTGGGTGGCACTTGTCCTGGCTTGTGCGTCGCTCGACCAGCGCTCACAGGCAGCGCTCTAGCTAGTGCCTGCGACAAAACCCCCTAAAATCAGTTCTCCGCTAGCAAAACGGGCCGATTGGTGAGCGCAATAAAGGCTTATTGGAGCCGGCTGAACAACTCGCAGTGGATTGTCCCCAGACGAAGATCGCAGCTCACGAGCCAGATCCGGGCAAACGGGCCGCTGCCAGCCTAATCTTCGCCTGCGTCCATTGCACGCAACCACTTCGAATACAACGACATAGGTGCTTTTGTCGCAAGCACTAGCTAGACTATTAGCGAAGTGCATAAGCTGCCTTGCCTCGGATTCGCTCTCGCCGCATGCGGATGCCAGGTGGCCGAACCGGTCTTGGAAGGGCCGTACCAAGTCCCTCCCGGTTTCGTGGTCCAGACACTGGCCAACGACTCGCAGGTGGGATCTCTGATCCAGGTCGCATTCGACGCCAAAGGCCTGCCAGTTGTCTCCAAGGAGCGCGGCCATCCCGTGCGCTTGTTCGACCGCGACGGCGACGGCACGTTCGAAACGCAGCAGGTGATCAGCGATCAGGTTGAGGACTGCCAAGGCATCTGGTTCGATGGCCCCACGCTGTATGCCAACTGCACCAATCCGGAGGATGGCGAAGCTTGCCTCTTCCGCCTGCCGGACACCGATGGCGACGGGATTGCCGACGAGCGGCAAATTCTCGTGCAGTACACGGGGCGCATCGGCGAGCACGGCCCCCATGACATCCGCAGAGCGCCGGACGGGGCGATCACGGTCTTGCTGGGCAACCACGCTTTCATCCCCGCCGGCCGCATAGCGCCTGATTCTCCCATGCGGGGCTACCGGGAATCGCAGCTTCTCGATCGCTACATGGACGCCCGCGGGCACGCCGCGGGCCGCTTGGCCCCGGGCGGCGCGTTGTTCCGCATCAATGGTGACGGCGGGTCGTTCTCGCTGCAATTCGGCGGTTTCCGCAACCCGTACAATCACGCCTACAACTTGGACGGCGAGTCCTTCACGTTCGATTCCGACATGGAGTGGGACATCAATCTGCCCTGGTACCGCGAAGTCCGGTCCGTGCATGGCGTTCCGTCCGCGGACTACGGCTGGCGCACGGGATCCGGGAAGTTCCCCGCGTACTACATCGACTCCCTGCCGCCAGTGGACGACTTGGGCCGGGGTTCCCCGGTTGGTGTCGAGTTCTACCACAGCCACGCCTATCCTGCCGAGTACTTCGACGCGTTCCTGCAGGGCGACTGGTCGCGCGGCAGGGTCGTGCTGTCCAAGTTCAGGCGCAGCGGCGCGACGTACGAACTGGCCGGGCCGGCGTCTGATTTCATCTACGGCGAGCCGCTGAATGTGACCGATTTGGCGGTGGGGCCGGACGGCATGGTGTATTTCACCATGGGCGGGCGGGGGACGCAGGGCGGATTGCTGCGAGTCGCGTACAAGGGGCATCGAGACAACCGAGCGTACCGGCCCGACTCGGGGGTCCTGTCCGTCGTCCGCCAGCCCCAGCCGTTATCATCCTTCAGCCATGCCTACTTCCAGGAGCGGAAAAGCGCGATGGGCGGAGCTTGGGCCTCAGGGCTCCAAGCCTTGGTCCGGGACCGCGCCGCGGAGGATCGCGATCGAGCGCAAGCGCTCCACCTCCTCCAGCGCTACGGCCCGCAGCCGGATGCGCAGCTGATTCGGAGCGCGTTTGCGAGCGGGGGCGCGTCGCTGCGGGCCGCTGCTATGTAGTGCCTGCGACAAAACCCCCTAAAATCAGTTCTCCGCTAGCAAAACGGGCCGATTGGTGAGCGCAATAAAGGCTTATTGGAGCCGGCTGAACAACTCGCAGTGGATTGTCCCCAGACGAAGATCGCAGCTCACGAGCCAGATCCGGGCAAACGGGCCGCTGCCAGCCTAATCTTCGCCTGCGTCCATTGCACGCAACCACTTCGAATACAACGACATAGGTGCTTTTGTCGCAAGCACTATGTATGTAGTCGGGCAGCACGGCAGCGAGCGCGCCAAGGCCTTGGCGGCCGAGGGCTTGGCAGGCGGGGACGCTTTCGTGCGCCGGCGGGCCGCGGAGGCGCTGGTGCGCATGGGGGATCCGGCTTTTGCCGGATTGCCGGCCCTGTATGCCCTCGTCGGTGACGCCGACCGATTCGTACGCTGGGCGGGGCGCGTGGCGCTGGAGGCCGCTCCGCGAGATGCCTGGGCGGATGCGGTGCTTGCGGAGACTGATCCAACAGCCGCCGCCACCGGCATGCTGGCGCTGGTGCGCACGGCGCGGGATCCCAGCGAGCTTGAAGCGGTGTTCGAGAAGACCTTGCATATGCTCAGGTCGAATGCCTTGGATGTTGAGCAAGAACTCGGGCTGCTGCGCGTGTTTCATCTCGCCTGCCTCGAGCGCGAGGGAGGCTGCCGCAGCAGCCTGCGCGGCCAGATCTACGACATCGTCTCCGCGCGCTTCCCATGCGCTGATGAAGCACTGAACAGGGAGTACGCCCGGACGATGGCATACGCCAACCGCCCGGAGGCGATCGGCGCCATTCTGGCCTGGATGCGCGAGGGCGGCGAAGGCCAGCAGTCTCAGATTCACTATGTCTACTGCTTGCGCGAAATCAAGCAAGGCTGGACAGCGAACCAGAAGCGGACGCTGCTGGCCTGGTTCGGAGAGGCGAGGCACTGGCGCGGCGGCGCCAGTTTTCCCGGTTTCATCAACCGCCTCTTCGAGTCGTCGCTGGAATTCTTTGACGAGCAGGAGCGCCGGGCGGCATACGCTGCCATACCGGAATACGCGCCGGTCGATGACCAAGCGCTGCTGGCCTCCTTGCGCCGGCGGGACGGCCATGTCCAGCCCAATGTGTTCGCGCGCAAGACCGGCACCAACCTGTACAGCGAGCAGGAAATTTTCGAATACATGATGTATGACCCGATGACCACGCTGGCGACGAGGGAGCAAGGGCTGGAAGTGTTCGAGCAAGCCTGCGCGAGGTGCCACCGCTTGGGAGGCCGAGGCGAGGATTACGGCCCGGACCTGAGCACGATCGGCAACCGTTTCACGCGCCGGGACATGCTGGAGGCCGTGCTTTGGCCGTCGCGGGAGATTTCGGACCAGTACGGCTCATGGCGCATTGAAACCAGCGACGATGTGTACTCGGCAATGATCTTGGAAGAGGACGAGGAGAGCGTCACGATTCTGCTTCCCGATCTGGAGCGGCCGGTGTCGATCCCGCGCGCGGGCATCGTCGACATGCGCGCATCGGACGTCTCGATCATGCCGGAGGGCCTGCTTGACGAATTCGAGCTGCGGCAGACGGCGGGGCTGTTCCGGCTGCTCCAAGAAACCGCAGCGGGTGACAGCGGAGGCTGAGCGCTCCGCCCGGTTGCCGGAGTTCCCAGCGCGCTTGCCGGCTCCAGCCTGCCGCGCGGCCCGGCCGCGGCTAAGGCTTTCCGATGCAGTACAGGTATTCAGCCGTGCGGATGAATATCTGGCTGCCAGCCGCCGCAGGCGATGACAGCGTGTAGCCGTCAAGCCGGTTGACGGCCAGGATTTCGAACTTGTCGCCCGCTTTGAGCACAGTAGTGGTGCCCTCTTCGCTGATGGCGTAGAGCTTGCCGTCAGCCAGCAGGGGCGAGGCCGAGTAGGTGCCGGGCTCGATGCGGGTGCGGTCCCAGATCGTGCTGCCGTCACTCACGCGCAGGTTCAGCGCGATGCCCTTGTCGTCGATGATGTAGAGCCGCTCGCCGTCGCTGGTCGGGGTGGGCACGTCCGGGCCGTAATCCGTTGACCAGAGCCTCTTGGACTCGGTCACGTCCCCGCTCCCGTCGGTGCGGAACGCGATGAAGGGCCTCCGACGCGAGGGTACGAGCACGATATCCCCGACCACCAGCGACGAAGCGATCGTGCGATAGTTCCTGGCGTTGTTAGGGTTCAGCTCGCCGCCCCGCCAGATCTCCCTGCCTGTCTTGAGATCGTGCCCGGTGACGTACCCTCCTCCCGAGACGATCAGAATGAAGGACTGCCCCACCTTGGCCAGCGTGGCTGTCGAGTAGGAATCAGGCGTCTCGTGCTCGGCATCTGTCGCCCGGTCCACTTTCCACAGCGTCTTGCCGGATGCAGCATCGACCGCCAGCACGTACGAGGGGTCGTCCGTGTACATGCCCTGCAGGTTCTGGACGTACAGGACGCTTTGGTGCAGAAGGGGGGACGAAGCGTATCCGAATTGGACGCCAATCTTGCCGTATTCGGCCTGAAGATCGCGCGACCAGATCTGGCTGCCTGCGAAATCGAAGCAGCGCAGTTCGCCGTTGCCGTTCATCACCCATACGCGCTCGCCATCGGTCACGGGAGACGGGGAGGCCATGTTTTGCTTGTTGCCGATGCGGTTCCCGCGCCCGATAGGCCGCTGCCAGCGGATCTTGCCAGTCCGGCGGTTCACGGCGATCAGGTAGAGACGGTCCAAGCCGGCGTCTCCGCCCTCGGACAAGGATGAATTGGGCCGGTTCAGGCTCGAGCCCCGCTCCGCTGATGTCACGAAAACGGTGTCGCCCCAAATGATCGGCGTGGCAGCCGCCCAACTGGGCAATTCCGTGCGCCAGGCGACATTCTCGGACTGGCTCCAGCGCACTGGAAGTCCCGTGGAACTGCTCGTCCCGTCGAGGTTCGGCCCGCGCCATTGCGGCCAGTTCTCGCCGGCGGCAGCCAGTCCGGGCAGTGTCAAGCACGCGATCAGCAGCCGTAGCACGCCATTCATCGTATCAAGCGCCCCGGATGCTGCTGCGAAGCCCATGACCGGTTCTTCTGCCGTCCGCGCGTGCCGGGTGAGCCGCCAATCCGGCGGCGGCGAGCGGCGCTTGCCTACAACGAGTAGCCCTCCGCCTCCAACAGCCGCTCCGCGATCCGGCTCCGGGTCGCTGGAAGGTCGGGCGGCGCTTGGTCGGTCAGTTCCCGAAAGGCGCTCCACGCGCTTGCGAGTTCAGGGCCGTCGCTAGAGCATCCGATCACGAGCCCGCCGCGCTCCCGCACTGTGTCCATCGACTGTTGGAGCAGTATGGCGAGCAGGTCGCGAGCGCCGTTGCCGCGGCCTTGCGCCACCAGCTTCTCGGCTCGCAGCAGTGTCGATTCAGAAACGTAGACTGCCGTTGCCATGTCGCCTATGGCCGCAGTGACCTCCTGCTGTCGTTCGAGCGATCTGCCGAATCTTCGGTGCGCCAGGCCTGCCATGCCCAGGACGGCCTGCTTCATGCGGGCGACAGTGCCGCGGTCCCGGCCCAGACCGTCCGAGCCGCCGCCCGCGAGCGTGGCGCTCCCTTGTCGCTCGCTGGCCCTCGCGATCGCACCTAGCAAGTCCAGCCGTCCCTGGCCGGCCCGTTTGAAAAGCATTGCAGTCATCAGCAGGCGGTTGATTTCGTTCGTGCCCTCGAAAATGCGATTGATGCGGGCGTCGCGATAATTGCGTTCGACGGCGTAGTCCGCGTGGTAGCCGTAGCCGCCGTGAATCTGGACGGCCTCGTCAGTTGCGAAGTCGAGCGCCTCGGAGACGTACACCTTGGCAATCGAGCACTCGATGGCGTACTCTTCCACGGCCTTGAGGATTCGTGGCGCGGCCTCCGGGCGGTCCCATGACATGCCGGCCAGCCGCGCGTCGATCATGCCTGACGCACGGTAGACCGCGGACTCGCTGGCGAAGGCCCGCACGGCCATGTCGGCGAGCTTCTGGCGGATTGTCCCGAAATTGGCGATCCGCTGCCCGAAGGCCTTGCGTTGCAGCGCATAGCTGACCGAGTCGGAGAGCGAATCCTTGATCCCTCCGACGCATCCGGCCGCCAGTTGCAAGCGGCCCATGTTGAGGACGTTGAAGGCGATCACATGCCCGCGCCCGATCTCGCCGAGCACGTTCTCGACCGGGACGCGGACATTGTCCAGGTAGAGAGCCGTCGTGGAACTGCCGCGCAGGCCCATCTTGTGCTCTTCCGCCCCTAGCTTGACGCCGGCGAACCCGCGCTCGACCAAGAACGCCGTGAACTTATCGCCGTCAACTTTCGCAAATACCGTGTACAA
The DNA here is from genome assembly GCA_965219605.1 of Bryobacterales bacterium. Classification (GTDB taxonomy): domain Bacteria; phylum Acidobacteriota; class Terriglobia; order Bryobacterales; family UBA6623; genus VXMF01. The sequence goes on from CBDCOC010000001.1 coordinate 256,903, forward strand.
GTCCGCCCAGCCGCCGTTCGAGATCCACATCTTCTGGCCATTCAGCGAGTAATGCCTGCCATCCGCGGAGAGTTCAGCGCGCGTGAGCGAGTTTTGCGGGTCGCTGCCGGCTTGCGGCTCGCTGAGGCAATAGGCCGCCAGCAGCTCGCCGGCGACCAAGCGGGGCAGGTAGCGCTGCCGCTGCTGCTCGGTGCCGAAAAAAACCAAGGGCAGGGTGCCTATGCCCGCGTGGGCTCCGTAAGTGGTCGAGAACGACGCGTAGGCTCCCATCGTCTCGGCAACTAGCATTTGCGTGGAGATGTCCAGTTCCAGCCCGCCATGCCGCTCGGGCACTAGGATTCCGAGCAGCCCCAGTTCGGCGGACTGTTCGATCAGCTGCCGGGCCAAGCCCGGCTCCTTTCGTTCGAGTCCCGCAATTCGCGGCACGATCTCCGCCTCTACGAAGCGCTTGGACGTAGCCAGTGCCTGCCGCTGTGATTCGCTGAAATCCTCGGGGGTGAGGACATCGCTCGCGTCACAATTGCCGATCAGGAAATGGCCGCCGGCCGGAGCGCGCATGTCCGGGAGGTCGCCTTGAGCTGTTGCCGGCACCGGATTCCCCTCAGGCGCTTGGGTCTCTCTCCCCAATAAATCCTGATTGCTCAGAAGTTCCAGCCACGGGCAGGAGGCGGAGGGGCAGGGTGGGCAGGAAATACATGGGAATTACATGTACGCTTCGTCGCAGCCGCTAACTGCCCGGCTAGTGCAATGCCTCGCTAGGTTCTAGCTCTGCTTCGGGCCGATGAGGGCGGCTGTATGAGCCATCATTGTAACGGGCCCCATCGGCCTCGCGCCAAACGCGGGCACATTGCGCATCCGAGATGGCCCGGTCATGATGGCAAGCTGGGAGAATCAGCCTCGAATCCGTGTGCCGATGCCCGGCTAGCCACGGTCGGTGCAGCCCGTTGTGGCCAATGGGTAACTCAACCTTGGGAATCTCGCCCGCTTGGACGGGTCGGGCCCGTCGCGTCCCGCAGTTGCTGCTCCAATTCCCGGACTCTCTCCCGCGAGGCGCTCAACGCGTCTCTTGTCACAGTCAGCTGGTTCTCTGCTGCGCTCACCCGATCCTCCGCAAGCCTTCGCTGCCGCTCGGATTCCTCCAAGGCATCGTCGAATGCGCCGTCGAACTCCTTGCCCGTCCGCTGGTCCCGCAGCACCAGCACCGTCGCCCGCGCCCGCCGCTCGCTGCGCAGGTCTAGCCCCAGCACCCGGCTCCGCAGGTACCTAACCCGGATATCTCACCACGGGGAGTAGACATGAGGCATGATTTCGTGATAAGCTGTTTTGTTTCCAAGCAATTACAAGCTTGTCGAAAGCACACCTCATGTCCACACAGTGTACCACGATCGAACTTCCCAAGCACGCCCGCCGCCAGGTCAGCGCCTGCTTCGACGGCGGGCGCCTGTCGAACGATGGCGGAGCCCTGCTGCTGGCAGCCGCCGACCGTGCCTTGCGGCTGACCGCCCGCTTGGCAGGCTGCTTTCAGGATTACCGCCAGCGGGGCCGTTGCGAACACTCGGTGCAGGCGCTCAGCGCCCAGCGCCTGTTCGGCCTGGCCCTGGGCTACGAGGATCTCAACGATCACGACACGCTGCGCGACGACAGCCTGCTGGCGCTGGCGGTGGGCTGTGCCGACGTGACCGGCCAGAGTCGCGTGCGCCAGCGCGACAAGGGGCATCCGCTGGCCGGTTCGAGCACGCTCAACCGCTTCGAGCTGGGCCGGCCGGAGCAGGCGGCGAAGGATCGCTACAAGCGCATCGTGGGCGATGCGCAGCAGTTGGATCGGCTGCTGGTGCAGCTCTTCATCGAGATGCAGGCGGCGGAGCCGGAGGAACTGGTGCTGGACATCGATGCCAGCGACGATCCGCTGCACGGCGAGCAGGAAGGGCGCTACTTCCACGGCTATTACGACTGCTATTGCTACCTGCCGCTGTATGTGACCTGCGGGCGGCACGTGCTGAGCGGGCAGTTGCGCACGGCGGATGTGGATCCGGCAGTGGGGGCGCTAGAAGACGTGCAGCGCATCGTGGCCCAACTGCGCGAGCGCTGGCCGCAGGTGCGGCTGCTGGTGCGGGGCGACGCGGGCTTCTGCCGCGAGGCCTTGATGGCGTGGTGCGAAGAGCAGGCGGGCGTGGACTACGTGTTCGGGCTGGCGCAGAACGCACGCCTGCAGCGGGCCGTGCGGCAGCAGCGCGAGCGGGCGCGGCGGCGGGGGCTGGTGAGCGGGCAGAGCGCGCGCTGCTACCGCGAGTTCAGCTACCGCACGCGGCGCAGTTGGAGTCGCACGCGGCGCGTGGTAGGCAAGGCGGAATGGCTGCCGGGGCCGGGCCGCAACAGCAACCTGCGTTTCGTGGTAACGAGCTTGAGTCGGCAGCGCTGGGGCACGCGCGAGTTGTACGAGCAGTTGTACTGTGCGCGCGGGGACATGGAGAACCGCATCAAGGAGCAACAGTTGGACTTGTTCGCCGACCGCACCTCGGCGAGTGCGCTGCGGGCGAACCAGTTGCGCTTGCACTGGGCCTTGTTCACGGCAGCGCTGCTGGAACAGATCCGCAGCGTAGCGCTGGCCGGCACGGAACTGGCGCAGGCGCAGTTCGGCACGCTGCGGGTGCTGTTGTTCAAGGTCGCGGCCAGCGTGCGGGTGAGCGTGCGCCGCATCCGGGTGTCGCTGTCGTCGTTATTCCCCCGCCAGGAACTGTTCGCACACTGCCTGGCCCGCCTGCGGGCGAGCTAGCGCGCTGCAGACAGGCGGGACGCTGCGGGGCCAGGGCGGCTCCAGGGGCAGGTGTGCGTACAGCGTGCCGCTAGGCCGCCCGCCAGGCGGCCAGCGGCTGAGGATCCCGTGTGCGCAGGCGCTGCGCCGGTGGTCAACGGCGCTATGTGACCAGGGTACAACAAGCGCACTATTCAATGTTTCTATTGTGGGGCGCTCTGACCATGATTCTCGGCTGCGAGCAAAGTTGGTGAGATATCCGGGCTAAACCCGCTCGCGCCTGCCACTGACTCTACCTGCTCATACCGGCCGTTCCGGGCCCGGTAGCTCTCCAACGGCGCACCCATCATGCTCCCTTCCGGGTCCAGCCGCCAGTACTCCCGCACCCCGATCCGGGCGTACTGTCGCGCCTTGTGCCGCGCGTCCTTGCCCGCCGTCGACGGCGAGGCCACCTCCAGCACCCAATCCGGCGCCTTGCCTTCCTCCCACACCTTGAACACGCTGCGGTTGCCGCGCCCCACGCCGAACGTTACCTGCACGTCCGGTCGCAGCCAAGCCAGGCTGTTGCCCTGCTCGTAGTAGACCGCTAGCTCCATGGCCACCAGCACGTCGGCGCCCTGCCGGAATTGGTGCTCCAAGGCTGCGGTGGCCAGCCTGACGGCGTCGCCGTGCCCCACGCTCTGCGCGATCCACTGCCGTTCCGGGTACTCGACTGCGGCGGGCTGGCTTGCGTCCGCTTCGGTGACCGCCTCAAGTTCCGTCGCTGTGGAGGCCGTCACTGCCATGGCAGATCCAGATGTGCGCTGGCTCTCATGCTTGTCAGCATACAGCCGTTGGCGCAGGCAGTAGCTATCCGCTCCTGAGCGCAACGGGACCGTCATCGCAAGACATAAGGAGTCCGGGCCTTCCCAGCTCACCATAAGGCCCGACGTGTGTGCTGCAACCTTTTGTCGGAATTGCTGAGCGAAGCGCCTTGGCCGCCTGCGACACCGTGCTCAGGTTGCTCGGCACTTCGAGTATGCATCGCTGATGTGACAGCTGGTCGTGATGGCAGCCAAGAAAGCCGCGCTAGACTCGCCGAGTTCGGAATTCTACATCGGCCGGAATGGCAGCTTCGCTACCACTTTCGACTCAACACGGAGGGACGACAGGTCTAACGGCGAGATCAGGTTGGAATGGTGTCGATTCATGATTGGAGTGGAGGGGCTTTTCCGGTAACAATTGGCTCGTCATGAAGTAATTCTGCTAGTTGGCCAATCCAGTGCCTATCGATTTCGCAAGCTTTGGCTACAGCGTCGTCCCAACAACGTCGAATTTCGCTGTACCCGTCCCTATACATGGGTACCTCATTTTTCCAAGTCGAATCGTATGCATTGCAGAGTATCGACATCCTATTCTGGCCACCAAGGTTACAGAGATTGGGCACGATGAACTGCTCAATGGCGGCAGGCTGATACATTGGCCAGGAAAGCGTTCTTGCACCATATCTTCTCATTCCAATCCGACCAAGGGTTGAATTGAGATAGACTGCCAGCGCCTTAGCTTCCGATACAGAGACCCCAATCACAGGGGTCCACCCCATTCCGACAGCGCGATCTGTCATGACTATCGCAGTCAAGCGACCAGTGTCACTCCTTTGTGAGTTTGTTATTAAGAGATGGCTCTTCTTGCTATCGAGGTTGCTAAAGACACTTTCATTGTTGTGATACTTCTCAGCGCGATTTGCATATTGATCAATCCTGCCATTTATCCTCGTCTGTGCATCCATGCCTGTAAATCTAGCAACCGGCATCTCGCCTAATTCGTTTTCCTCGCACCAAGTCCATTTTTCTTTACCCACGATTTCCTTAGTGGTTGTCACATTAAACTGTTGCCCTAGGCGAATCCAATCCAATTGATGAGCGAACTCTTCAATTTGACGTCCGGCTTCCGCCAGCTTGGATTGTGTCCAAACTGTTGGCGACCAATCACCTTCCATCATCCGATCTATGGGCCAAGTGCATTCCCGGCCCCAAGCATGAATTTTTCCAGATCTAATAGTAGAATGAAGCTGCAACGATTCTTCGACGCCTACTGGACGCCTGAGAAGTGCAATGAATCGTGTCGGCTTCGATTCACAATCGCTGCTGCGGCGCCTAGCGATCAGAAGAGACTCTGTGATTCTCGTGTCGACACTCCAGTTAAGATCGCGAGGATGGTGAAGCGTAACGATGGCTTGGATGTGGAATCGGTTGGCGAGGAACCGGCGCTCTGCTGCACCTCCGATTCCAGTTAGTGCAGTCGTTGGAAGGACTTTCGCCAATACGCCATCTTGCTGATCAACAAGCTTGTCCATCAACGCCGTGAACCAAGGGCTGATGCTGTTTGGGTTCAACACGCCATCAAGTGCTGAATCGTCAGCGACCAGTGTCTTCTTGAGTAGCAGTTTCCTTTTCTTGTTCTGTAGCTGAAGGTCTCGAACTAATGCACCGCCTTCCTTAGCCGAATTCGAGAAGGGCGGGTTAGAAATGGCCACCGCAGTGCATGCCAAGCGTTCGCCTAGACGGTTCGGGGTGCCAGACTCGGCGACATCAACGTTTTCCCCCTTGGCTGCGTTTACATCCTTCGTTCCATGGAAGAGCATGTCCGATTGGGCCAGTGTCGTTCCATCACGATGAGTGGTGAGGCGCTCGAGCGAACCTAACCGAGCCTCGCCATTCGGGTTGTTGCGGTCCATCGCATAAAGTCCCATTCGGGTCAGGTTGCGCCCAGATGTACCGATTGCGAGTTGTGACGCTGCGATTTGCAGCGCTTGGCGGTTTATGTCCATTCCAGTCAAGCTGTCTTCTACCAGCACTTGCTGCAACGTATCGAGATCGCTCTTCGATGCACCTTGGGCCTCAGCCCTCCTTCGTACGGCAGTTGCGAACGCGGTAAGCAGCGTGCCCGAGCCGCACGCTGGATCCAAGACAGTGTTCTGCTGCCAATACTCGAGAGAACTCCACCGCTGATCATCGGGGTCAGCCAGTGCATCGCAGGCCAGTTCGGCGAGCAGCATGGCGCCAGGAGTCAGCGTATAGTAGGCACCGTCTGAGTCAGGGTTGTCCATGGCTGCTTGGAACAGTTCGCCCGCATGGTCCATGCCCTGCTGAACGTAGCGCTCGGCGATCTCAGCGCAGTGCCGGGAAAGCATCCGGAGTGCGATGCGAAGGCCTTCTATGCCTTCGCCTTTGATGCTGGCCGCTTCGATGGTTTCGATGGCAGGCCGAAAGATTGCGGCGTAGTCCACATTGAGCACTCGCCTCCAATCTCGTGCTAGGATTTGCTCTGGTTTCTTTTTCTTCTGGACCTCTTCGAGGCTCGAGATGGAGATCATTCCATCCTTGCTCTCTGCCTTGTCTCTAGTGTCGTACAGGCGTTGATGCATTAGAAGCGCGTTCGTTAGGTATAAGGCACAAGCCGAGCAAGCTCTTCGTTCAGGCTTGTCCTTCTTGTCGGCGACTCCAGCGATCTGCATTAGCCGCTTTCCTAGGCCAGTCTCGGCTGCCAAGTGTTGGGTTGCATCCGCAACAGCGTTCTTGATCAGATTCGTAGTTTCCTGAGTGGTGGGCTGAATGCCGGAAAACTCCATCAGCGCAGGTGCCCAGGAGTCAAACTTGCCTGCTCGGAGCTGGTCAAAAAAACCCATGGGGCCAGTCTCGCCGCCGGGGCCCGGAGGTTCGGGAGGTGGATCGATGATGATAATTCGCTCATGCAGATTTGTTTCGATGCGCGGGTCATGCGCTTTCAACGCTCGAAGAACCTGACCGAGCACGCTCCAGTCCTGATCCCACATGCTCAAGGTGTTTTCAAAGTTGAGCTGTGGGCTCATCCTGACGGGGACGATAATATAGCCAAATTCTTTCTCGCCATTCGGGGGGCGCCGCATGACTCTCCCCACTGCTTGGACAATATCAACCTCGCTCTTGCGTTCCTCAAGGAAGCAAATCGCGTCTAGGGCCGGAACATCGATACCTTCCGAAAGAACCTTGACATTGGTGGTAATGTGCTTTGTTCCCGCCTGTTTCGCTTCTCGGAGTTTGTCTAGTTCCAACCGGCGGTCTTGGACCGGGCTGGTACCATCGAGATAACCTACGGTGACTGATTTCTTGCTGGAAAGGTCAGGGCGTGCGGCTTGTGCCCGGTCGTACGCCCAGTCATTCAGTTCTTGCGAGCCGAGAATTTTGGTCGCGCCTCTAGCCTTTGCTAGTGTGTTGCAAAAAGCGATGCAGCTTGAGATATCGGGAGTCCCCCCCCCCCCCCCCCCCCCCCCGGATTTTGCCTTCATCCCTTGGATAGCGAGTGCCAAGGATACTAAGCGAATAGACATCGAAGTGTTTTTTACAACCTGTGCCATTTCTGTAGCCAGCACCCCGTAGTCGTCCGAGACTGTCGCAATGATGACCCGATAGTCACAGAGCCGCCTTTCTTTCTCATTTTCCACTTCTAGAGCTTCTGAGAAGCTAATTCTCTCCAGCTCCGGACCGTAGAATTGCTCGTTTGACATATCAATGACTTCAACATCGCTTTGCTCCCATTGCACAATTTGATTGATGGTTTTGCGACTGATTCGACGTGAATATATTCTTGGTGTGGCCGTCTGATAAAGTCGCTTTCGGGCCGAGACTTTATCGTGAATCAGTTGGAAAATACCAGCTCCATCCATGGCCTTACTTGCTGCATTGTTTTTACTTCTTCCTCCTGTGGTTCGGTGAGCTTCATCTGCGATGGCGAGATCAAATTCTGGCAAAGGATCTTCCGCTAACTGTTGGGATTCAACAATCCGATCCATGGACTGATATGTCGAGAAAATGGAGACTATGCCTTGACCATTTGGCAGGCTGAGTCGCGCCTTCTTGACAGCTCGTGCGATTGTTATCGGGTCGGTGCTAACGGGTGATTCTATTTCGTCCACGCGGCCTGTCTGATCGCCTCCTTTGCCCGCAGTGACATCTGAACAGACAACCACGGTTCGAATTGGAGTCTTGGAATTTGCAATCCACTCCCTGCGAGACTGTGCTGTGAGTCCTATGCTCGGGGTCGCGTAAAGCACCGTACCGCCACTTGGAACGATCAACTCAGATACTCGTTGGGAAACGAGGGTCTTCCCGGTGCCGCAGGCCATGATGAGTTGGCCACGGTCATGTATCTCCAAGCCCGTGACTACGTTCCGTAAGGCTCTTCGCTGTAGAGTATCCAATTCTTTGGGCTTGTGAACGGACATGCCGGCGCTAATTGGGACATTGGCCCAATCTGGGTCCGTTTGGGCATGAATCAGAGTGCAATCAGCATACCCCTTACTGATGTTACGCGAGAATCCGCAAGTGGCGACGATCATGCGACGTGCGATCTCAGAACGGCCTCCGGTTTTTGCAAGGAAAGAACTGATGTCACCCTGCTTTAGCACGCGATCGGTTTGGTAGCACTTGAGCTGTAGTGCGATATACGATCTATCGAATCTCCTTGCAAGGATATCAATTCCGGTATCTTGGCCATCGTCATGTGGAAAAATCTGGGATTTTACATCCAACGGGACGTCAATCCACCGCCAAGCATCTTCAACTTCCAACACTTCGATTCGCGGAAGAACCAAAGCGACGAGTTGCTCAAATTTGATGCCCTTTTTCGGTGTTATGTCAGTAAGCAGATCTAGACATTTGTTGCGGAACGTGATGGGTTGAGTCGAATCGGTGAATTGCTTTTGCATCTCTGTACTCCCCTTCGACGGTCGGGAACGTAGCACTTTGGAACGAACTTGCGCAGAATCGTCGATTCGTCTGCTCAATTGCCAGAGCCAAGAATAGCATGCAAACACACTTGCAGCGAACGAAGCGACCCTGTGGGGCTTGCCGCTGTGCAGCAAGCGCTGGTAGCAGGCTTGGGCGTCAGGCTGGCAGCGGGTGGTGGACAGAGCGGCTATGTAGAGCAAGGCGGCCCGCCGGACCTTGTCGTACTCGACCATGCGGCCTTGTGGATAGCTGCTAGCGTGTCGCCGCGGCCACTGGATTGGCCTGCCTTGGAGGCCCGCAAAGACCATACGACGGCACCCGCCAGTGCTAGTGCTGTATGCGGATGAAAGCCGGTGATCGGCAGCGCGCCGCGCTAGCCTTGCAGATCCAGCGCGTAAGCCTCGACTGCGATCTGCTTTTGCACATTCATGCGCTGGAGCTGCTCCAACTCCTGCAGCCCCTTCACCGCCCGTTCCAGCCATCGAAAGCTGACCCTCCGAGCCAGTTGCGCCATTTCGTCGGAGATATCGTCATGCACGAGATCACCCGCAGCTTTGACGCGCAGTCGCAGCAAATCCCGCAAGAGCGAGGTCAGCATCGCGGCCAGCCGGTCGATCTGGCCCGATTCGCCCCTGCCAAGGGAGCCGAGATCAGCGGAAAGCTTGGCGAATCCGCCTTGCTTCAAAGCCGTCCGCAGCAGAGACAGCATCGCTTCTCGGCGTCGCGCGAATTCCTCCATGTCGAGGGATATCGCCGCGCCGGGGCTGCCTTCGGCCCAAGCGCTGACCAAGGCCCGCTGCTGTGAGCCGACATCTTTCCGTGACTGCAAGAATTCATCCATTTCGCGGCGCGCGAGAGGCGAGAAGTAGAACGGGATCGTGCGCGAGCGTATCGTCGGCAGCAGGGCGAAGGGATTTTCCGACGTAAGTATGATCGTCAGCTTCGGCGCCGGTTCCTCAAGGCTCTTCAATAGTGCGTTCGAGGCTTCCAAGGTAGCGCGGTCAGCGTGTTCCAGGACGAAGATCCTGCGCCGGCCTTCGGCGGGGGCGAATTGCGCCGACTCGCGCAATAGGCGGGCCTGGTCAATGGAAAACAGCCGCATCGGGCCATCGGGCGGGAAGATAAGAACGTCTGGATGCGGTGCGAACACCAGCGGCTCGGCCTTGCGCTTGTCGGACGTTAGCTTGCGTCGGCGCTCGAGCTGCTCTCGGAATTGCTCCGCTGACAGGTCGCCTTCGAAAATCCTGATACAAGCCGAGCATTCCCCGCAGGGCTTGCCCGGCCCGGAAGCGCAGTTCATGCCGGCTGCCAAATGCCGAGCCAGCGTGGCCTTGCCGATGCCATGCTTGCCCGCGAACAGCAGCGTCTGCGGCAGCCGAGACTCGGATACCATGCGCCACAATGACGCGGCGATGCGCTCGTGGCCGATAAACCGAGGGGCCGGCATCAGTCGATCCGAGGCCCCAAGCCCCGCTCGCGCATGCCCTCCAGCACTGTCGCCAGCACGTGCTCGAAGACCTCTGCGGCCGGGCCATCGGCGGCGACGCGCCGAACTCGCTGCGGCTCGTCGGCCTGGATGCGGGCATAGCCGTCCCGGACGCGCAGGAAAAAGTCCAAGGTTTCCGCCTCCAAGCGGTCTGCGGGAGCGCCCTGCCCGGAGTTGCGCTGGCGCACCCTCGCCAGCGCGGCCGCCGGCTCGATGTCCAGCCACAGCGTCAGGTCAGGCTGGATATTGCGACAGGCGACCTCGCTCAACTGCCGCACCGCAGCAGGGCCTAGGCCGCGGCCATAGCCTTGGTAGGCGACGCTCGCATCAGTGAAGCGGTCGCACAGCACGACATGGCCGGTATCTAAGCCGGGGCGAATGACTTCTGCCAAGTTTTGGGCCCGGGACGCGAAGAACAGCAGCAGCTCGGTCATCGGCCGGATGCCGTGATTGCGGGAGTCGAGCAAGACGCTGCGAATCAGCTTTCCCACTGCCGTTCCTCCAGGCTCCTGCGCAAGCAGCGCCGGCACGTCCAAGGCAGCCAGCCGCGCGGCCAGCAGCCGGGCCTGGGTTGTCTTGCCGCACCCGTCGATTCCCTCGATGCTGACGAAGAATCCAGGCCCCGCCAAGCTGCGATTATATCGCTGCCCGCGTATGCCTTCAGCCCGTCGCGGTGACAGTGCCGATCACCGTCAGCCGGCCGTTCTCTTGGCGGAACAGGGTGAAATCGGCCGCCTGCCCGGGGGTGAGGTATCCCGCGCGTTCCTCCAGGCCCATCGCGGCCCCCGGATTCGAGGCGGCCAGCCGGGTGGCTTCCAGCAGCGTCAGCCCGCCGAATCGCATGGCGTTCTGCACCCCTTGGTCCATGCTCAGCGCGGATCCCGCCAGACGCCGGGTGCTGGTCAGCTCGACACGGCGTTCCGGCAGCAGTTCCACCTGCTGCTCGCCGAGTTGGTAGATGCCTGGCTCGCAATGGGCGGGAGCGACCGCGTCCGTCACAAGGATCGACCGGCGCGTGCCCTTGGCCCGCAGGGCGATCCTGGCAAACGGCGGGGGCAGGTGGATGCCGTCAATGATCAGGCCGGCGTAGAGGCGGTCGTCGGCCATCTGGTGGACAATGTAGTTGTCGTGCCTCGCCAGGCTGGCGTGGGCCCCGTTCCCCAGGTGAGTGCTCATCGTCGCGCCGGCTGCGACAGCGTCCGCGATCTGTCCGGAACTGGCGTTGGTGTGCCCTATGGAGACGACCACGCCACGGGCTGCCATGTGCTCGATCACGCGCGGCGCCCGGTCATGCTCCGGCCCAAGGGTGACGATCCGAATGCCCCCTTCTGCCGCGTCCTGCAAGCGTTCGAATTCCTCGATGCTGGGCGGGCGCACGTGGTGCCTCGGATGTGCTCCGCGAGGCCCGTCTTCGGGCGAGATCCACGGTCCTTCGACATGGAAGCCCAGCATCGCGGAGCCATTCGGGATGGTTCTCCTCGCTTTCGCCAAGTTGCGCAGCGAGCCTCGCATGCCTGCTTCGGAGCCGGTGATGACCGTGGGGTAGAGGCGCGCCACACCGGTCGACCGCTGCGCGTCGATCGAGCGGGAAATCTCCTCGGCAGGTGCGTGCGGATCGTTGTAATCCGCACCGGCAAAACCGTTGACCTGCAAGTCGATCCATCCCGGCGAGACGTATTGCGATGCTTTTCCCGCACCGGTCTCGACAGCGGCGATCCGGCTGGCGTCCGTGCGGACGGCGATGGTCTCGCCGGTTCCGGGATGGATGCCGCGCACGATCTGCGCGCCGGAATCCGCGCTCGGATTGGGCCTGCCCGCCATGCAGCCCCATTATCGCCCGATCTCGATGCGGGGCAATCCGCTGCGATGCTGGCAGGCGGCATGCGTGACGGAGTGATAGAATGTCCGACTGGTGCGCAATGCCATGACCATCAACGACCGGCCGAGCGTGTTCAGGACTGCTTGGGGATGGCTGGGAGCGGTCGCCAACTTACTCCTCGGCCTCTACTTTTGCGCGCTCGGTATCCTAGGTCTGATCGCTGGCGGCGATATGTTCGTGCCGTTGGCCCCGGTTCCCCCGGAAAGTGCGGCCTTGGCCTTGCTCCTGCTGGGAGCGTTCGCCGCGGCCGCCTCCCTGCTCGCGCTTTCCGGCGGCAAGTTGCTGCGCGCCCCCCTCCTGCTGTGGGCCGTCGCTTTGTTCCTCACGTTGGCTTGGGCCGTGTTCCGGAGCGATTACCGCTTTGATGGGATGGAAGGCTTCAAGGCTCACGGCCTGATGCTGCTGGGATCGCTCGCACTGGTCTATGCCGGCTGGGCCCGCTACAGGACACCGCTCCCGAATCGCTACTAGCACTGGCCGCAGATCGCCGGCATGCGCCCCAGACGTCTCGCGCCGCGGCCGTCCCCGAGACACTGCAACGCTTGCAGGCGCGCCAGCCCGCGTCTCATTGCCGCCTTCCGCCGGCCCGGCTGCCTTAGCGGCAGAACTCCGCTTGCGACTCGCAAGGGTTGCTCTTCGGCGTTTCCGGGCGGTGATTCGGCCGCGCTCGAAAGGCGCGTCGGAGGCCGCTGGGAGCCGCGGGATTGCCCGGTTGCCTGCCGGCCATGCGCAGCAGGTCCCGAGATTGCTCCATAATGGCGGGAGGTAGAGTGGCATGGACTTGTTCGACCGAGTGCGGGAGGCCCTCGTCGCAGGAGACACCAAGGCTGGTTTTGCACTGGCCATCGAGCGCTTCCGTGCCGAGGGGTCTTACCCGCTGATCTTCGAGGCGCGCTTGATGCAAGAGCGGCACGCCTTGGGCATGCCGCTCATTCAGACCGAGACTTGGAACGGCCTCAGCGAGAGCTGCCAAGCCGCCTACGAACGAGCCACGGTCGAAGCCGCTCGCGAGGTGGGAGCGCTGTTCCTCGAAGACGGCGAGATCGCCCGGGCGTGGCCGTATTTCCGCGCCATTGGCGAAAAGGACCGCATTCGGCAGGCTATCGAAGAGTGCGGCGACGCCGCGCCCGGGGAGGCCTTGGACGGCATCGTCGAGGTTGCCTATCACGAGCAAGTGAATCCCAAGAAGGGCTTCGAGCTGATCCTCAAGCACTACGGCACCTGTCGCGCGATCACCAACTTTTCGCAGTACCCGGTCGAGGAAGGCCGGGCCGACTGCGCAGAAATGCTGGTCGAGAGCGTCCACTCCGAACTGCTGGCGAGCATCAAGCACGCCGTGGAGCAGAAGGAGGGCCAGGAGCCGGACGGCGACGATCTGGATGCAATCTTGGAACGCCGCGCCTGGCTCTTCGAGGGGAATGCGTGCTACTTGGACACCTCGCATGTTGCGTCGCTGGTGCAGATGGCCCCTTCGCTCGAGCGCGAGCGCACTTTGGAGCTGCTGCTCGGCTTGGCGCGCTACGGATGCCAGCTCAGCGAAATGCACCAGTTTCCGGGTAACCCGCCCTTTGAGAACGTCTTCGAGGACTACGCCACGTACATCAGCACGGTGCTGCGGCGGGATGTCGAGACCGGCTTGGAGCACTTCCGGCGCAAGATCGAGACCTGCGATCCCAATGTTGCGGGCACCGCTCCGGCCCAAGCTCTTGTGAACCTTCTGGTGCGCTTGGAGTGCCCCGGCGAGGCGGCCGATGTTGCGCTGGAACACCTCTCCGAGGCCGACCCGCAGTTCCTCGCCTGCCCCAATGCCCTGCAGCTGTGCCAGATGGCGCGGGATTACGAGCGGCTGGCAGAGGTGGCGCGCCGGCGCCGCGACCTGTTGAGCTTTGCCGCTGCGACCATGCAGGCCGCGAATCCGCCCGCTGCTGCGGTGTAAGGCCTTCGTCTACCATAGGATCGTGCTGGCACCGCCAATCCTGCGCCAATTGAGGGCTGCCGTCGGCGAACGAGCGGTCTTGCATCGCGAGCAGGACCTGCTGCTGTACGAGTACGACGCCAGCATCGACAAGAGCCGCCCCGACTGCGTGGTCTTCCCGCGCCGCACCGAAGAGGTGGTCGAAATTCTGCGTATCGCGGCCGAGCACGACCTCCCGATCGTCGGCCGGGGCGCTGGGACTGGGCTCAGCGGCGGCGTGATCGCGCGGCAAGGCGGGATCATGATCGGCTTCGCGCGCATGAACAAGATCCTCGAGATCGACATTGAGAACGAATGCGCGGTAGTACAGCCGGGTGTCGTGAATTTGGACATCACGCGGGCGGTGCAGGGACACGGGTACTACTTCGCTCCCGATCCTTCGTCGCAGAAGGCCTGCACTATAGGCGGCAACGTCGCCGAGAACGCCGGCGGGCCGCACACCCTGATCTACGGGGTGACCACCAACCACGTGCTGGGCATCGAGGCTGTGCTGCCCGATGGGACCGTAGTCCAGTGCGGCGGCAAGGAGCAGGACTTGCCGGGCTATGACCTCACCGGCCTGCTGACCGGCTCCGAGGGCACGATGGCCTTGGTGACCAAGGTCGTCGTCCGCCTGATGCGGGCGAGCGAGGCGGTTGAGACGCTGCTGGCGATCTATGATCGGCCCGAGGATGCCGCCGAGACCGTGGGCGAGATCACGGAGCGGGCCATTACGCCGGCGGCCTTGGAAATGCTGGACGGGGTGATGCTCCGCATGGTCGAGGAAGCGACCCATGCCGGGTTTCCGCTGGACGCCCAGGCGGTGCTGCTGATCGAGCTGGAGGGCGTGCGGGAAGGGGTCGCCGAGCAGCTGGAACTCGTCAACGCCATCTGCCTGGAAGCGGGGGCTCGCGAGGTGCGCGTAGCGAAGGGCCCCGAAGAGCGCGCCCTGCTCTGGAAAGGGCGCAAGAACGCCTTCGGCGCGGTCGGTCGGGTGAGCCCGACCTACTACGTGCAGGATGGGGTGGTCCCGCGCACGCGCATCGCCGACACGTTGCGGCACATTTACCGGGTCTCCGAGAAGTACGGCCTGACCATCAGCAACATTTTCCACGCCGGCGATGGCAACATGCATCCCATCATCCTGTTCGACCCTCGTGACGAGGACGAGACCAAGCGCACCCGCCAGGCGGGGGAGGAGATCCTCAGGTACTGCATCGAAGCGGGCGGCGCGATCACGGGCGAGCACGGGGTGGGCATGGAGAAGAATGAACTGATGCCGCTGCTGTTCGCCGAGGACAGCTTGGAGCGCATGGAGCGGCTGATGCGCATCTTCAATCCGGACGGCCGCCTGAACCCCGGCAAGATCCTGCCCACTGGCAAGGGCTGCCTGGAAGTGCGTCCGCCAGCCGCCCCGCACCGGGCGGTAGTCTGGTAGCGCCGGGCCTGTTTCGCATGCCGGACTGCATCCGTATCTGCTCGCTATGCGCTGGCTAGCCGCAATCGTCCCGGTCATTGCTGGGTGTGGCGCCGGGGCGCCCGAGGCACCGCGGATCGCGCCCGGCGACCTAGCGCCGCATGTGCGCTTCCTGTCCCATGACCTGCTGGAAGGGCGCGGGGTCGGCGGGCGCGGCGAGGCCTTGACCGTCGAATACCTAGCCACGCATTTGGAACTGGCGGGCGCAGAGCCGGCCGGCGACAACGGCACGTACTTCCAGGCCGTGCCGCTGGTGGAGGTCGAGACACAGGCGAGTTCCAGCGTGCGCCTGGCCGGACGTGTTCTGGAACCGCTGACGGACTATGTGGGCAACAATGAGCGCCAGACGGGCAGGGAAGCGTTCGACGCCGACGTCGTCTTCGTCGGGCACGGCATCGCTGCCCCGGAATTCGCATGGGATGACTTCAAGGGGGTTGACGTTCGAGGCAAGCTCTTGGTTCTGTTTACCAACGAACCGCCCTCTGAAGACGAGGCCCTCTTCGGAGGCGAGGCGTTGACCTACTACGGGCGCTGGACCTTCAAGTTTGAAGAGGCCGCCCGGCGCGGGGCAGCGGGAGCGCTGATCGTTCACACCGACGAGACGGCGGGCTATCCATGGTCGGTCGTGCGCAATTCTTGGAGCGGCCCCCAGCCCTATACCGAGGCCCTGCCGGGCGAGCCTAGGCTGGCGCTGGCCGGCTGGCTCTCGTCGGATGCGGCCGCGAGGCTTTTCCAGGCATCCCCCGCCACCGGCGGGATGACGCTCGGCGCGCTGCTCGACGCGGCGAATCGCAAGGATTTCAGGCCCATCGACTTGGGAGTGCGAATCCAGGCCGACCTGCGCAGCTCGATCGTGCCGGTGCAGACCCGCAATGTCCTGGGCCGCTTCCCCGGGAGCCGCCCCGCCATGGCCGGCGAGGCCGTTCTGTACACGGCACATTGGGATCACCTAGGCATGCACGGCGAGGGGGCGGATCCGATCTACAACGGCGCGGTGGACAATGCGACCGGCTGTGCCGTGTTGCTCGCTATCGCGCAAGCCTTCGGAGAGTTGGCCGAGGCCCCGGGCCGGACGATCTTGTTCGCATTCGTCGGGGCAGAGGAGAGCGGGCTGCTAGGGTCTGCGCACTATGCCGCGAATCCAGTGGTGGCGATGGGCAAGACGGCCCTGAACATCAACTACGACGGCCTGTACCCGTTCGGAAGATCCAGCGACGCGTCCATGCCCGGGTACGAGCGCACCAGCATCAGCGCGACGGTGGAAACCCTCGCGGCCGAGTTCGGCCTGGCGCTGACACCCGAGGCGCATCCCGAGCAAGGCTACTACTACCGCTCGGACCAGTTCAGCCTGGCCAAGCGCGGCGTGCCCGCCTTCTCGGTCAAGAGCGGTTCCCAATACCCGGGACGGCCCGCCGGCTGGGGCGCGGCGAAAATCGCCAGCTACCGTGAGCGGCACTACCACCAACCCTCGGACGAGTTCCGCGAGGACTGGGACTTTGCCGGAGTCGCGGATTTGGCGCGTCTCGGCTTCGAACTGGGCAGGATCGTCGCCGAGCAGCCGGAACTTCCGACATGGAAGGAAGGAGACGAGTTTCTTGCGGCGCGGGAGCACTCCTGGGAGTGAGGCCGGCGCCCCGCCCGGGTGCAGCGCTCGAGGTACAGGCGGCTAGCGTCGGCCGGTTCGATATAATCCTGCGGGGAGCGCAGATGGGCGCCGAGCGCACCTGCTCCGATCATCCGAGACAAGGAGGCACCGAATGAGGAAAACCTGCACCGTGGCCGTCATCGCCTGCGCGCTGGCCGGAACTGGCTACGCCGACGAGCACGGAGAGCACGAGTACGAGAAAGCTGCGACCGTCCACGACCTGATGGAGTACATGGTCAAGCCGGCCATGGCCAAGATCAAGCAATACCGCGAGGCCGGCGGCCCGCAGGGCAAGAAGCAGTGGCAGTCTGCCCATGGCGCCATCTCCATGGTGACCGAAGCCGCGCAGCTCACACTGATGGGCGGGCGCACGAAGGACGAGGCATGGCGCGACGGGGCGACTCAGGTGATCGAGGCGGCGCAGGGCGCCATGCTAGGGGCCTACCGCATGGACATGGACGGCTATAACCAAGGCTTGAAGGCTATGTCAACGGGGTGTAAGACATGCCACGATGTCCATCGGAAGAAAAACAAATAAGCCGGCGGGCGGCCCGGAACCGCAGATGCCGTTCCGCTCCGCCCGCCGCAAATGCCCAGCGCTGGTTCAAAGCGCGGTCGCAATGTCCCGCTAACCGTAGTAGGCAGCGTTGCGCTCGGTGAAGTCAGTCCACTCCTCGGGTAGATCCTCTTCCGCAAAGATCGCCGAAACAGGGCAGACCGGCACGCACGCGCCGCAGTCAATGCACTCCTCAGGATCGATGTAGAGCATCTCTTCCGTTTCGAAGTCGTCTTCATCCGATTTCGGGTGAATGCAGTCTACCGGACAAGCGTCAACGCACGCAGTGTCCTTGGTGCCAATGCACGGCTCCGCGATGATATAGGCCATTGTTTACCCCTCTCCCCTACAGATTCCAAATCACTGCAGGCATTCGTTTCGCTGCCGCCACTGAATGCGGCCGCGCTGCCTGAAACCCCGAGTCTAGCACACCGGCAGAGCGGCCGGAAACGCAAGACTCCCTCTCCTTTGAGGGTATCATGAAGCCTGCCAATGACACGACGCTCGATCACTTTGCTAGCGCTGGCTGCGCCCGCCGCGGCGCAGAGCGGGGACAGTCGCAGTGGCTGGGGCCGCGGCGAGATTGGCGACACACTGCCAAGCGGCCACTCCCGGACGCTGATGACACTCAAGAAGGATGCCGAGAAATCCAGCGCGGACATGGCTCGGGTCATCGAACTCGCGACGGAGCTGCAGCAAGAGATCGACAAGAACGAGTTTCACACGGTGGATCTGGGAAGCGTGCGCAAGGCCGAGGAGATCCTCGACCTGGTCAAGCGCGTCAAGGCCCGCCTGAGCCGTTACCGGTAGCCGAACGCACGCCGGCGCTTCGGCCGGTCCCGCGCCAGAGCTAGGCCAACAGCGGCCGGATGACATTCCCGCCGATGTCCGTGAGGCGGAAGTCCCGGCCGCGGAAACGGAAGGTCAGCTTCTCGTGGTCTATGCCCAGCAAGTGCAGGAGCGTGGCGTGGACATCGCGCACGTGCACGGAATCTTTGACAGCCGCGAAGCCGATTTCGTCAGTCTCGCCGATATTTTGCCCGGGTTTCGTGCCGCCGCCCGAGAACCACATCGTAAAGGCGTCGATGTGGTGGTTTCTGCCAACCGTGTCGCGGACCTCGCCCATCGGCGTGCGCCCGAATTCGCCACCCCACACCACGAGCGTGTCGCGCAACATGCCCCGCTGCTTGAGGTCCATGACCAGCGCCTTGCATGCTTGGTCAGTGGACAGGCAGACTTCGTCCAGATCCTTGTCGAGGGTTTCGCCCGGGCCGCCGTGGTGATCCCAGCTCGAGTGGTAGAGTTGCACGAAGCGCACGCCGCGCTCGACCAAGCGCCGCGCCAGCAGGCAGTTGTTGGCGAAGGACTTCTCGCCGGGCCGGGCCCCGTACAGGTCCAGCGTCGCCTGGGACTCGCTCGCGAAGTCGATCAGTTCCGGGCCGCTGGTGTGAAACACCCTAGCCCGCCCCTGCCCCCACAGCGTCCCGGGAAGCAGTTTGTGCAGTGTCGGGAAGCAGCTGGTGTGAAACACCCTAGCCCGCCCCTGCCCCCACAGCGTCCCGGGAAGCAGTTTGTGCAGTGTCGGGAAGCAGCTGGTAGCCGAGATCCTTAGCTGTCGTTTTGAGGTAGGCCAAGGTCCGTTGGCGATGGCGCTGCTCGTAGGCCGCCTCGCCCTCGTCAACGTAGTCCTGGCCGAAGCGCAGCATGCGGTATACCAACACCGCCAGCTTGCGGGCGGTGGCGAACACCGCCGTCTTCATCCCCTTGTGCCGCGCCTTGCGGCGCAGCGCCGCCCCCAGCGCCGACTTGGACCGGATCAGCGCCGTCGCCGCCATGCGCAGCGCGTTCGACGTGCGCGTCGCTCCCAGCCCGCGCTGCCGCTTGCCCGCCAACTGCTGCCCGCCCGATACCGCGTGCCGCGGCGCCAGGCCCAGCCAGCTCGTGAAATGCCGCTCGCTCGGAAACGACCCCAGATCCGTCCCCACCTCGGTCAGGATCGTGCGCGCCGCCCCCGCGCTAATCCCGTCGATGCGCGTCAGATCCACGCTCGCGTAGCGGTACAGCGCCGTCCGCAGCGGCTGCTCACCCCGCCTTCGGATGGCTTTCTCCTTGGCCGCGTTCGGGTGCCGCGGACACTCCTCCGCGCTGCATTCCTCGCCCGCCTGCTGCTGCAGATCCTCTTGCAGCTTCTGCTCGTAACCGTCCATCTCGGCCTGCACCGCGTCGTACAGCCGCAGCGCACTGCGCAGGTTGAACAGGTGCTCCTCCCGCCAGTTGCCGCTCAGGTACTCCACGAACTGCTCCTCCGTGTGCTTGCAGCGCCCCGAGCGCAACTGCGCCAACTGCTCCGCATCGCGCTGCCCCGCCACGATCGCACGCACGATCGCCATGCCTGTCTGCCCCGTCAGATCCGTCACCGCCCGATGCACCTGCACGTTCATCTGATCCAGCGCCCGCTGCATCCATTGCACGCAGCGCGTGCGCTCCGCCACCAAGCTCTGCCACTGCCGGTGCAGCGCCCGCAGCTGCGTCACCGTCTCGGGCGGCCGGAACGAGCCCCGCAGCAGGCCGCAACTGTGCAGCCGCTGTAGCCACTGGCAGTCCAGCATGTCGGTCTTGCGCCCCGGCACGTTCTTCAACTGCCGCGCATTGACCAGCAACACCTCGAAACCGCGCTCCTCCAGCAACTCGTGCAATGGGATCCAGTACACATACGTGCTCTCCAGCGCCACCGATTCCACGCCTTCGGCCGCCAGCCAGTCCGCCAACGCGTCCAACTGCGCGGTGGTCGTGCCGAACGTGCGCACGTTGGGCCTGCCGTCCGCACGTGGCGGCCCGCAGGCCCAGTGCTCGCGGCTGCCGAGGTCCACCCCCGCCACCTGCGGGCGCTGCACCGGCAGGTCCCGCTCCGGCTGCTCTCTTGCCATATCTCCCTCCTGCTGCTCCTGTCTCACACACGGAAGGCCCCGGCCCGGGTTGGCAATTGCTCTGCAATGCTGGTGTTGAGGAGTGCTTCCGAAGAAACCTCGCTAGTGAATGATCGCTCGCCCGGACCCAGACTGGCTTTGGGGCAAATACTGCACCAATGAAATTACGGGGCTTGACTGCCGGAACCCTCCGCTCTGATTCTACGCCAAGCCACGTGTTTCCAACCGAATGATCCGGGCCCCGCCCGGGGGCGCGACTGGCTTGGAGACTGTCCTTGTCAACCCCTTGCGCTCGCGGCGCTGGTGTGAAACACCCTAGCCCGCCCCTGCCCCCACAGCGTCCCGGGAAGCAGTTTGTGCAGTGTCGGGAAGCAGCTGGTAGCCGAGATCCTTAGCTGTCGTTTTGAGGTAGGCCAAGGTCCGTTGGCGATGGCGCTGCTCGTAGGCCGCCTCGCCCTCGTCAACGTAGTCCTGGCCGAAGCGCAGCATGCGGTATACCAACACCGCCAGCTTGCGGGCGGTGGCGAACACCGCCGTCTTCATCCCCTTGTGCCGCGCCTTGCGGCGCAGCGCCGCCCCCAGCGCCGACTTGGACCGGATCAGCGCCGTCGCCGCCATGCGCAGCGCGTTCGACGTGCGCGTCGCTCCCAGCCCGCGCTGCCGCTTGCCCGCCAACTGCTGCCCGCCCGATACCGCGTGCCGCGGCGCCAGGCCCAGCCAGCTCGTGAAATGCCGCTCGCTCGGAAACGACCCCAGATCCGTCCCCACCTCGGTCAGGATCGTGCGCGCCGCCCCCGCGCTAATCCCGTCGATGCGCGTCAGATCCACGCTCGCGTAGCGGTACAGCGCCGTCCGCAGCGGCTGCTCACCCCGCCTTCGGATGGCTTTCTCCTTGGCCGCGTTCGGGTGCCGCGGACACTCCTCCGCGCTGCATTCCTCGCCCGCCTGCTGCTGCAGATCCTCTTGCAGCTTCTGCTCGTAACCGTCCATCTCGGCCTGCACCGCGTCGTACAGCCGCAGCGCACTGCGCAGGTTGAACAGGTGCTCCTCCCGCCAGTTGCCGCTCAGGTACTCCACGAACTGCTCCTCCGTGTGCTTGCAGCGCCCCGAGCGCAACTGCGCCAACTGCTCCGCATCGCGCTGCCCCGCCACGATCGCACGCACGATCGCCATGCCTGTCTGCCCCGTCAGATCCGTCACCGCCCGATGCACCTGCACGTTCATCTGATCCAGCGCCCGCTGCATCCATTGCACGCAGCGCGTGCGCTCCGCCACCAAGCTCTGCCACTGCCGGTGCAGCGCCCGCAGCTGCGTCACCGTCTCGGGCGGCCGGAACGAGCCCCGCAGCAGGCCGCAACTGTGCAGCCGCTGTAGCCACTGGCAGTCCAGCATGTCGGTCTTGCGCCCCGGCACGTTCTTCAACTGCCGCGCATTGACCAGCAACACCTCGAAACCGCGCTCCTCCAGCAACTCGTGCAATGGGATCCAGTACACATACGTGCTCTCCAGCGCCACCGATTCCACGCCTTCGGCCGCCAGCCAGTCCGCCAACGCGTCCAACTGCGCGGTGGTCGTGCCGAACGTGCGCACGTTGGGCCTGCCGTCCGCACGTGGCGGCCCGCAGGCCCAGTGCTCGCGGCTGCCGAGGTCCACCCCCGCCACCTGCGGGCGCTGCACCGGCAGGTCCCGCTCCGGCTGCTCTCTTGCCATATCTCCCTCCTGCTGCTCCTGTCTCACACACGGAAGGCCCCGGCCCGGGTTGGCAATTGCTCTGCAATGCTGGTGTTGAGGAGTGCTTCCGAAGAAACCTCGCTAGTGAATGATCGCTCGCCCGGACCCAGACTGGCTTTGGGGCAAATACTGCACCAATGAAATTACGGGGCTTGACTGCCGGAACCCTCCGCTCTGATTCTACGCCAAGCCACGTGTTTCCAACCGAATGATCCGGGCCCCGCCCGGGGGCGCGACTGGCTTGGAGACTGTCCTTGTCAACCCCTTGCGCTCGCGGCGCTTCGCCGAAGCGCTCGGCCAACTCGCTAAGAACGACCGCGTCGATGCGACCATGCTGGCTCGCTTCGGCCGTCTCGCCGACTTGCAAGCGACCCCGCCACAAGCCGCCAACCTGCGACTTCTCCAGGATTTGCTTGTCGCTCGCCGCAAGCTTGTCGAGCAACTCGGCACGCTGCGCAAGCTAACCGCCGAACTCGACCCGCAAGCGACGCGCCGCTTTTCCAAGCCGCTCGCCAGCCTACAGGCCGCCCGCGCCGCCTGCGACCGCGACCTGCAAACTTGCCTGGCCGCCGATGCCGTGCTCGCCCGCCGCGCCGAGATTATCCAGTCCATCCCCGGCTTCGGTCCGCTCAACGCTGCCTGCCTCTGCGCTACCATGCCCGAACTCGGCTCGCTTGGCCGCCGCCCAGCTGCCGCGCTACTGGGGCTGGCTCCTTTCGACCGCGATTCCGGCCAACGGCGCGGCGCTCGCTCGATTCGTGCCGGGCGCGCCCAGCCGCGCCACTTGCTCTACATGGCCGCCCTGTCCGCCACCCGCTGCCAGCCCGCCGCCCAAGCCTGCTACCAGCGCCTGGTGGCTAACGGCAAGCCCCACAAGCTCGCCCTCGTCGCTGTCATGCGCCGCTTGGCCGGCCTGCTCGACACCCTCTTGCGCGAAGACCGCCTCTGGCAACCCGAACCACCCGCCCGCCCTGCCGAGGTCGTCGTATGAACTGCCTGCTCCTCTCTACCCAGCACTCCACGCTAGGCCCCCTCGCCTGCCACTGGCAACCTCTTTTCCCGCTCCTGCCGCTTGACTTTCAACACGGAAGCTCACACGCAGCATGCACCAACTAAAAAATGTACCTGGCCAGAGAGGCCCTCGTGCCCATCCCGCCCGCACTGCTCGATGAGCAGGAGGGGCCGGAGCGAATTCTGATCGCGGCCCAAGTGGCCGGCTACGGGCACAGTCGGAGGCGCTGGCTGGCAGACTTGCGGCAAGGCGGGGTCTCGCGAACTTGGGAGCAGTTCGTCTCTGCCAGCCAAGCCGGAACGGAACCGATCCTGCCCGATTTTTCCTACGCGGGCTACCACTACTTCCGGAAGAAGGTTCCCGACGCCATCCATCCAGTCTTCGATGTCACCCGTTACGGGGCGGTGCCCGATGACGACCGCTCGGATCAGGCTGCGATCGCCAGCGCCATTGCCGCGGCCGAGGCCAATGGCAGCGGCATCGTCTTCTTTCCGCCAGGAGAGTTCTTGGTCAACACCGATGCCGACCGGGACGCCAGCGGCGCATTGACCCCGATCTACATCCGCGGCAGCAGGATTGTCCTGCGCGGCAGCGGAAGCCGACAGGGCGGCACGGTCATCCGCCAGGTCAACCACATGCCGCCAACCGGCAACAATCTATGGTCATCTCCCTACATGTTCAACGCCAGGCCGTCCAGCACATCGTCCCGCGCGCTGGCGAGGGTTACGCAGAACGCCGGGCGCGAGACATTCTGGCTCGAAGTCAACAGCAGTGCCAGGCTGAGCTTGGGCCAGCGGGTTCAGGTGCGGATGAACAGCATCGCCGCGGTCGACGAGTTCCTCGTCCCCCGTTCGCCGGACGACCTCAACCCATTGCTCCGGGCCAGAGGCCTCGACATCCGCGAACTGCACAGCATTGCAGAGATCCAAGGCAATCGCATCCGCCTGGCTGAACCCCTCCACGCCAATGTGAACTCCGAGCATGGCTGGAGCGTGCATTCTTTTCCGCATTTGGAAGAGATCGGCATAGAAGACATCAGCTTTCATGGCTCGTTCCTAGAGAAATTCGTGCATCACAAGAATGCCATCCATGACGGCGGCTGGAGCCTGCTCAGGTTCAACCGTTGCGTGAATTGCTGGATTCGGCGCACATCGTTTGCTAACACCAATCGCGCGGTGAACATAACGAGCAGTGCGGCCGTGTCCGTCTACCACGTGACGCTGGCAGGCAACCTAGGCCATGCTGCCATTAACAGCCAGGAAAGTTACGGCATATGGACGGGCCTCTCCGAAGATCTTGCAGGCCACCTTCACGGCGCCGGCACGAGCCACGGTGCCACGGGAACCGTCTTCTGGTGTTTTGACATGCACCCGGGGCAGTCGCTCGACATCCACAAGACCAAGCCGTCCTATGCGAACTTGTACGACCAAGTTGCCGGCGGCAGGCTTTATGGCAGCAGCGGCGGCGGCGTCCCTCCGCACCACCTCAGGCATCTGGTGTTCTGGAATTTCAACCACGGGGGAGATGACCGCTACTACGACTTTTGGCAAGGCTACCTCCGCTTTCTGCACCCCATTGTCGTGGGATTCCATGGCAATCCGGCCACCTTCAACACGCGGAGCTTGGAGATCCTTGAATCGAATGGCACGGCCGTCGAGCCGGCATCATTGTTCGCGGCGCAGCTGCGCTTGCGTCTCTCCTCCGCTCCCGCCTGGCTGGAAGACCTCCGCCGGGAATGGAAAATGTTGCGGGATACGCCGCTGCCAAGCTTTCCGATACCGGATTTCGCGGTGTCCCGGCCGGAATAGGCCTCTTCATTGTCTGGGTCTTCGCATGGCCAGCTTACGGTAAGAGCGCGGGCCGCAGCCGCAATCTCGCCATGGCTGGGAGCGCCGCAGGCGCAACCGCTGCCCAAGCGACCGAACACTGCCAGTCCCGGACATCGGCCAGCACGCCATCCACCCATGCGACCGCCGAAGCATGGGCCGAGCATGTCGCCCGGGCCGGGATCGGGCGTGCGCGCTTGACAGCCCCTGCCGCAGTTGGTGCGGGCTACGGTTTGGCCGGCACGCTCTCAGAACGTTTTCGTTGTTGCCTCACACTGGCAGCTACACGCCTAGCCCGGATATCTCACCAACTTTGCTCGCAGCCGAGAATCATGGTCAGAGCGCCCCACAATAGAAACATTGGATAGTGCGCTTGTTGTACCCTGGTCACATAGCGCCGTTGACCACCGGCGCAGCGCCTGCGCACACGGGATCCTCAGCCGCTGGCCGCCTGGCGGGCGGCCTAGCGGCACGCTGTACGCACACCTGCCCCTGGAGCCGCCCTGGCCCCGCAGCGTCCCGCCTGTCTGCAGCGCGCTAGCTCGCCCGCAGGCGGGCCAGGCAGTGTGCGAACAGTTCCTGGCGGGGGAATAACGACGACAGCGACACCCGGATGCGGCGCACGCTCACCCGCACGCTGGCCGCGACCTTGAACAACAGCACCCGCAGCGTGCCGAACTGCGCCTGCGCCAGTTCCGTGCCGGCCAGCGCTACGCTGCGGATCTGTTCCAGCAGTGCTGCCGTGAACAAGGCCCAGTGCAAGCGCAACTGGTTCGCCCGCAGCGCACTCGCCGAGGTGCGGTCGGCGAACAAGTCCAACTGTTGCTCCTTGCTGCGGTTCTCCATGTCCCCGCGCGCACAGTACAACTGCTCGTACAACTCGCGCGTGCCCCAGCGCTGCCGACTCAAGCTCGTTACCACGAAACGCAGGTTGCTGTTGCGGCCCGGCCCCGGCAGCCATTCCGCCTTGCCTACCACGCGCCGCGTGCGACTCCAACTGCGCCGCGTGCGGTAGCTGAACTCGCGGTAGCAGCGCGCGCTCTGCCCGCTCACCAGCCCCCGCCGCCGCGCCCGCTCGCGCTGCTGCCGCACGGCCCGCTGCAGGCGTGCGTTCTGCGCCAGCCCGAACACGTAGTCCACGCCCGCCTGCTCTTCGCACCACGCCATCAAGGCCTCGCGGCAGAAGCCCGCGTCGCCCCGCACCAGCAGCCGCACCTGCGGCCAGCGCTCGCGCAGTTGGGCCACGATGCGCTGCACGTCTTCTAGCGCCCCCACTGCCGGATCCACATCCGCCGTGCGCAACTGCCCGCTCAGCACGTGCCGCCCGCAGGTCACATACAGCGGCAGGTAGCAATAGCAGTCGTAATAGCCGTGGAAGTAGCGCCCTTCCTGCTCGCCGTGCAGCGGATCGTCGCTGGCATCGATGTCCAGCACCAGTTCCTCCGGCTCCGCCGCCTGCATCTCGATGAAGAGCTGCACCAGCAGCCGATCCAACTGCTGCGCATCGCCCACGATGCGCTTGTAGCGATCCTTGGCCGCCTGCTCCGGCCGGCCCAGCTCGAAGCGGTTGAGCGTGCTCGAACCGGCCAGCGGATGCCCCTTGTCGCGCTGGCGCACGCGACTCTGGCCGGTCACGTCGGCACAGCCCACCGCCAGCGCCAGCAGGCTGTCGTCGCGCAGCGTGTCGTGATCGTTGAGATCCTCGTAGCCCAGGGCCAGGCCGAACAGGCGCTGGGCGCTGAGCGCCTGCACCGAGTGTTCGCAACGGCCCCGCTGGCGGTAATCCTGAAAGCAGCCTGCCAAGCGGGCGGTCAGCCGCAAGGCACGGTCGGCGGCTGCCAGCAGCAGGGCTCCGCCATCGTTCGACAGGCGCCCGCCGTCGAAGCAGGCGCTGACCTGGCGGCGGGCGTGCTTGGGAAGTTCGATCGTGGTACACTGTGTGGACATGAGGTGTGCTTTCGACAAGCTTGTAATTGCTTGGAAACAAAACAGCTTATCACGAAATCATGCCTCATGTCTACTCCCCGTGGTGAGATATCCGGGCTAGGGCCGGCCGCTGGGGGCAGGGTTCGAAGGAGAATCCAATCGTGATCTGGACCTGATTCTTGGATAGGTGTGGATCGGCGTCCGTGGCCCATCCCCTGCAGCAGAAGCTCGCATGGCCAAGCCGGTCTCGATGGTCGAACTGGCAAGCGAGGAGCTGCAGCTGTTGGAGCGGCGTGTGCAGTCTCCGACCGCTTCCCAGCGGGAACGCCTGCGGGCATGCATCGTGCTGTGGCGGTCTGACGGCTGTTCGCTGCGCCAAGCGGCCTGGCAATTCGGCGTGAGCGCGCCCTGCGTCCGCAAGTGGTCTCAGCACCTCGACCAACAGGGGCTGACGGGCCTGCTCGCCCGGCCGGGCCGGGGCGTGAAGCGCTCGATTCTGGGAGCCACTGTGCGGAAGATCATCGAGATGGCTGGCGTAAGATCCCCAGGGAAATTCAATGTTCGCGGTGCGGAGTTGAGTGGCAAAGCAGGTCGCGGCGTGGGACTGGACAAACAGGCTGCAGGACTCGGATTCTGCCCCCTCGGGCGGCTCATGGCTGCTGGCCAGCAGCCCCTCAGCGCCTCGCTTCGACTCCCCAACCTTGTGCGGACTGAACATTGAATTTGCCTGGAGTAAAAAATGCACCCGCTGCAGAAAAATGTGGTATCCTGCTCGCTGCACGGTCCCGGCGCCACGTTTGCTCTGCTGGGATCGTCCAAGGAGTACCCTCATGCCAAAGCAATCCCCCCCCCCCCCGGAGATTCTGATACTTCGCGGGCGGCGGCGCTCGTTAAACGGTCGCCGACACTCGCCGTCGCGCTGGCAACCCTGATCCTCGCCGCCCCGCTCGCGCTCCATGCCCAAACCCCACCCCCAATGCAATGCACGCTTCAGGATGCTAGGATGACGCAGCTCTTTCCAACGCCTGGCAGCCCTCTCCAAGAAGGTGGTGATGTCATCCTTGGCGTCCATTTCCCGAATAACTGCCTAGCCCACGCCAAGCCACTGACGGTCTGCTTGGACGTGTGGGACACAACCGCCTGCCCTCTTGGAGCGGATCCGAGCCAGTGTGACGGGCGCATACGCGGCAATGCCGGGATTCTGCTGAGCCAAAATCGAAATCTCGGCTGGGTGAAAGCCGGTGGCCCGAGGATCTGCAACACGAGGCTCCTTGAGGGATTCGAAATGAACGGGGTAACCCAAGCTATCACCTCGGCACAGCTTCTGATCAGCACTTTTAACGACACCACCAAGGCCAACCGGCAGAACCATATCCTTGCCGTGATGTACGACCCGTTTCTTCAGATCGTGCACATTCCCATCATCGACAATGACTGAGGACTGCCAGCAAGCACGCAAAGTGTAGCTCCTTGCGCCCGGCTGCGGCTGAACGTGTTTTCCTGCAAGGCGCCGGGTAGAGGAGTTCGTCCCCGCTATCGAAGACGAGCGGGTGCCAAACACGTACAGCGCGCGGCCGAGGCCTTCGGGCGCGATCTCGCTGACCGCTGCGCGGAAGCGGTCCAGTGTGCCGAGTGCATCGCCAAGAACGGCAGCCGCATGTGCTTTTCCGAATTCCGCCAGCAGGGCCTGTGCGTCGGCTCGGGAGTGGCATGCGCACCGGGCCCTGCTGCCGCGATCACATCGCCGGCTCAATGTACCGGTGGCTCGTCGCGCTTGTCACCCCTCAGCGCCTCGCTTCGACTCCCCAACCTTGTGCGGACCGAACATTGAATTTGCCTGTCATCGAGATGGCTGGCGTAAGATCCCGCTTTACGGTGTGCTACACTTCCGCTGTTGCCAGTGGGGGCGACACTCTGGATTGTCGGATCTCAGTCGCTTCGATATCCAGACATGCTATTTAGACTGTAAAAGGAGAGTATGCAAGATGCGCAGGATTATACGCAACTTGAGCCTGCTCGCTGTTGCGGCACTGCTGGCAAGCACCCCAGTGATGCGACTTGATGCGCAGGTTCTCAAGGGCCAGATTCTCGGGACCATTACCGATCCGTCGGGTGCGGTGATTCCCGGGGCAGCCATCACCCTGATGGAGACGAACACGAACGCCGCGCGCGCAGGCGAGACCAATGAGAGCGGCCTGTACGTGTTCCCCAATCTTGACCCGGGCATGTACCGGGTCGAAGTCGCTTCCGACGGATTCAGCACCTCGGTGCGAGGGGGCGTTGAGTTGCAGCCGAACTCGACCGTGCGAGTCGACTTGGAACTGACGCCTGGCGCGGTGACCGAGACCGTCACCGTGACCGGCGCCCCGCCGGTGTTGCAGACCGACCGCTCCGACACCAGCGTCAAGATCGAGAACAAGCAGCTCAAGGAGCTGCCCCTGCTCTTCAACCGCAATTACCAGGGACTGCTGGCCACCGTGCCCGGCGTGGGTCGGCTGACACGTCCGCACTCGCAGTTCTACAACTCGCAGGATTCGCTGGCGGTGCGTGTCAACGGCCAGGGGCGCCAGTACAACAACTTCCAGATCGAAGGGATCGAGAACAAGATCGACAACGGCAACCTGACGGCGTTGGTGCCACCCGCGGAAGCGATCCAGACGGTCGACATTTCCACTTCCAACTTCGACCCTGAATTCGGCAATGCCGGCGGATCCGTCGTGAATGTCACGCTCCGCTCGGGAACCAACGAATTCCACGGAAGCGTGTTCGCCTTCCATCGCAACGAGAACGCCCAAGCTACGCAGGTCTTCGCGACGAGCAAGGCGCACACCGTGTACAACCAGTTCGGCTTCACGGCAGGCGGCCCCATCATTCGCAACAAGATGTTCATCTTCGGCGATTACCAAGGCAGTCGTGACCACCTCGGCCAGGTCGAGCTGGACCGCATCCCGACCACCCCGTTCCGCACGGGCGATTTCTCGGGCGAAGGGGCCACGATCTACGACCCTCTGACCGGTGACAGCGAGGGTAACGGACGCACCGCTTTCATGGGCAACACGCTCCCGGCGAGCCGCATCAGCCCGATCGCGGCGGCGATGGTCGGCTTCATCCCGCAGCCCAACCGTCCCGGGGAGATCGGTTCCCGCAACCAGGAGATCCCGGTCGTCCGCATCAAGAACATCAATGCATTCGACGTGAAGTACGACTATGTCGTGAACCCCAGCGGGAGGCTGACGTTCCGCTATAGCTACCAGAAGGCGACGGTGACGGATTGCGGCCTCTACGGCCCCAATTGCGGCATCTACGGCGGCCCGCGCAACAACGGCTTTTCCGGAAGCGGCCCGGCACGGACGCAGAGCCCGATGCTTTCCTATTCGCACGTGTTCTCGCCGACGTTCGTCTGGGAGGGCCGCTTCGGCATCGTCCGCAATCGCAACGACGCCATCAATGCCGACACCGGCTTGCGGACATCCGAGGAAATCGGTATCCCCGGCGTCAACATCAACGAGTGGACAAGCGGCCTCTCCGAGGTTCGGGTCAACGGCTTGGACCGGCCTCTGGTCGGCTTCTCGCCATCCCTGCCGTGGGCGCGGTCGGTCACGTTCTTCGGCATTGTCAACAACTTCACCAAGACGTTCGGTAACCACGTGACGCGCTTCGGGTTCGAGGTGCGGCGAGAGCGCAACGACCTGCTGCAGACGCAAACGTTCAACCCGCGCGGCCGGTTCACCTTCGCGCGCGGCCAGACCGCCTGCAACGCCGAGTGCGACGGGCCCAACCAGACGCTGGGCATCGCCAACGCCTTCGCCGCCTTCCTGCTTGACCAGCCGGGCGGCCACGGCCGCGACTTGGATGTCCAGTTCCCGACGCGGCGCGAGCTGATTCTGGCGGGGTACATCCAAGACAAGTGGCAGGCCAGCTCGAAGCTCACGTTCGATTTCGGCTTGCGCCTGGAGCGCGAGAACCCCTCCAAGCCGCGCTTCCCCGGCAGCTACTCGAACTACAATCCGCTCACGAATGCGCTGGAGCTGAGCGGCATCGGCGGCCGGCCGGAGGACAACGGCATCCGGCCGGACCTCGGGTGGGGGCCGCGCCTCGGCATCGCATACCGTCTGAACGACAAGACCGTGCTGCGCACGGGCTACGGCATTAGCTTCATCAACCGCATCATGGGGCAGCAGAACTTCCCGGTCAAGCAGAACAACGCCTTCGTGGCGCCGAACTCGTTCACCGCGTCGGGCGCCATGGCCGAGGGATTCCCCGCGTTCCAAGCGTTCGCCATCCCCGACAACGGGCTGATCGACTTGAGCGCGCCGGAGAACGCCCTCTTTGCGCGGCAGAACTTCAACTGGGTCAACCCGGACATGAGGCGGCCCTATGTGCAGAGCTGGAATTTCGCGATCCAGCGCACGCTGGTCTACGACTTCACGCTGGATCTGGCGTACGTCGGTAACCACGGCGTCAACAACCAGAGCAATTGGGAGTACAACGCCGCGACCACGCCGGGCACGGGCAATGCGACCCGTCCGCTCAACGTCCTCTTCGGGCGCACGCAGAACACCAGCACGCGGATCGGCACGCACACCTATTACAACTCGCTGCAGATGAAGATCAACCGCCGCTTCAGCCAGGGCTTCTCGATGACGAACGCCTACACTTGGAGCAAGGGCCTGAACTTCAGCGACGACACGGGCGGGCTGCAGGTCGACGGCATCACCGGCGCGTTCCACACCAACAAGGGGCGCACGAACCAAGACCGCCGGCACACGTGGGTGTCGAGCTACACCTACGAACTGCCGTTCGGCAAGGGCAAGCGGTTCCTGAAGAGCGGGCCCGGACGCTGGCTGTTCGGCGACTGGCAGTTGCAGGGCATCGTGAGCGCCATGAGCGGCGAGCCCTTCACTGTCACCGCGCCCGGCTCGACGCTGAACGCCGCCGGCAACAGCCAGCGCGCCGACGTGGTTGGCACGCCGACCCGCATTGGGGAAATCGCGGGGCCGAACGGGACCGCCCTGTGGTTCACGACCGACGCCTTCGCCGTGCCGAAGCAGGACACCCTCGGCGATGCCGGCCGCGAGATCCTGGACGGGCCGGGCCTGTTCAACTGGGACTTCTCGGTGTTCCGGCGCTTTCCGGTCGCGGCCTTGGGC
Source organism: Bryobacterales bacterium (assembly GCA_965219605.1). GTDB lineage: Bacteria > Acidobacteriota > Terriglobia > Bryobacterales > UBA6623 > VXMF01. The sequence continues at coordinate 288,971 of CBDCOC010000001.1, forward strand.
GAGAGCGCGGCCCTGACGTTCCGGCTGGAGTCGTTCAACTTCACCAACACACCGCACTTCAACAATCCCAACGGGGACGTTTCCAATCGCAATTTCGGCCGCGTGCAGAGCGCGGCCTCGGATCAGCGGCAGTTCCAGTTCGGGTTGACGTTGCGATTCTAGGGCGAGAGACCGCCCGCTCTTGTTGAGGGGCCGCGGGCGCTCGCTTCGCGGCCTCGTGCCTCACAGGCATGCCGCAAGCTGTTATACTTGCGGCATGCCTGCCACGCCTTTTCCGAGGCAGCGCCTCCCGCCTGCTGCAATCGTCCTGCAGTCGCTGCTCGCGTCCCTCGCTGTGTCCGGCCTGCCCGCCCAGTCGCCCGAGGCCCAAGCGGGAGCCCCGGCCCTTGTCGCCGAGGCCACGATCGCTGAGGCGCACACATTGTCCTCGGTCATCATGGCCGATGCTGCCAGCTGGGAAGTGCGTCGGACGCGAGCTTCGCAGGAAGGTTTCGACTTCTACATGGACGCCTTGGTCGGATCATTCCAGTTCGGCAGTTTCGGGGTCGAGAGAGCCTTGAATGGATTATTCCTGCCCATAAGCCTGCCTGGGGCGTTTTCTCACGGGGATCCCGCCGGCACCAATCCTTCCGCAGGCTTGCTGTCTTGGTCCGGCCGCGCTCTCGCGCGCGACGTCAGCGGGAACGAGACCGAGGGGCACGCTGTCATCGGCGAGGTGGAGATTTCGATCGCAAGCTATGCGGACCCGCACGCCAGCATTTCGCTCCTCGACTTGGTCGATCTCAACACAGGCGCGTCAAGAGCGGCAATCGGATGGGCCGAGGTACCGGTGCGAGACGGAGTGTTCAGCGCAGTAGCGGCCGGCGAAGGGGTGCAAGGCCGGTTCTACGGCCAAAGCCATGTCGGTGCCGGGGGCATCTTTCGGGCAGACGGGCTTGCCGGTGCGTTCGGCGCCCAGCGCGAGCATCCTGAGATGCTCGGAGGCGTAGTCGTGCCCCGCGGCCCGTTTGCCGGCGCCTCAAACGCGGCGACCCGGCTCATGGGCGTTGTGTTGGAGGGGCCGCCGGTGCTCCACGAAGCGGTGCTTGGACGGCAGGGCGGTTGGTTTTCCCCCTCGGGCCCTCGACCCGTGCTGGAAGCAGACTCGATGGAAGGAGCGTTTGCCGTGCTGGAAGCAGACGCGGGGGAAGGAGCGTTTGACATCGGCGCGATGGGCTTGCGGGTGCATGGTGTTGTGGAGAGCGAGGAAGCGCTGCACGGCGCGATGTCCATGACAGTCCGGCTTGATCTGGGCTTTGACGAATTGCCACCTGCCGCGTTGGTCTCGCGCATTGACGCGCTAGCTGGCCGAAGCGGGCAGGCGGGATATTCGGTGATCACCAACACGACCGGGTTTGACGCCCCGCAGGGGGGCGATCTGTTGCTGCCGGGCCTTGATGCGACTACAACACTAACCGCTGGCGGGTTCGGGCGCTTGGCGAATCCGACGGGGGGCGTCGGCCGCTGGAGCGGCGTGCTGCAGGCGGAAGACACCAGTGCCTCCCGCTGGCAGGGAAATCAGGTCCGCGGGGCTGTCTCGATCAGCGTGCATCTCGAGTCCGAGCCGAAAGTAGTTGTCGAGTTTTCGGATCTAGCCTACCAAGGCGTGATGCGCACCCGCGAGGACATCTCCTGGACATCGATCCCGCTCTCTAAGGGCAATTTCGTTGTCAAGGATGGCGCCAACCTGCTGCAGGGAGCCTTTGCCGGAGCGGACGGCGCGAACGTGGCCGGCATCTTCGAATGGGAAGGGCTGTCGGGAGGATTCGCCGCCTCTGCCACGAGCCGAGATATTCCGCCGCCACCACGACGACAGGCCGCCTCTAGCCCCGCCGCTGAAGACGTTCAGCTGCTTGTGAGCGCTCCTCTGCTCACTCCTGCCGGGGGTGGCAGTGCTGCCGCTGCCAATGCACAGGTCGCAGCCATCGAGAGACTGCTGGTCGCTGCGCGGCCCGCGGATCCCAGCGGCGTGGCAATCGAAGGCGTGCAGGTCGAGCGATTGGACCATGCGCAAGGCGCGGCGGGGAATGACACGTCTTCTATCCGCAGCCTTGTCCGCGGTTTTGGAGGGTGGCTGGAAGAAGGCTACTTCGGCGCGGCCGGCAGCTATAGCGCCGGCGAAGACACCGTCGGCCATCGACTGACGTCCGCAGCGATGATGGTGGGCACCGGCTCTGCGTCCAATCCGCCCGCTGTGGATGCCACTTGGGCAGGCGAGATGGTCGGCATCGATATCAGTCGGTCGGCAACCGACGGAAACTTGGTCCGCGGCCGCGCCAGTATCCGCCTGAGCAGCGCGACTCACCTGCAGGCGACGGTTGCCTTCACCGAAATCGTCGACCTGACGGGCGGCCAAGGCCGGGGCGATATGGAGTGGCGCGGCATTCCGGTATTCGACGGCTATTTCGAGTCTGCCACCTCGCGCAACCAGATTGCGGCGAGATTCTTGGGCCGCGACCACCGCGAGGTGGCCGGCACGTTCGAATGGAACATGCTCCAAGGCGCGTTCGGCGCCCGGATCACAGGACCGTAGCGTACGGGCAGCCTGCGACACCGGCGGCCGCCCGCCCCTCAATAGACTGGCGTCCCGTAGGGGACGGGCGTTTCGACTCGCCGAACCTCGCTAACGCCGGCAATCTTCCAAGTACTCCCCGCGGCCTCGAGGTAAACCTGCTGGACCTCGTTGCGGTCCGCGTAGACATACTCCACCCGCACCCGGGCCTTGCTGCCAGACTTCTCGGGCGCGTTCATGGCGATCCCCTTGATATCCTCGTTGCGCTCCCGGAGGAACTCTGAGAAGCGTTCGGCGCCCATTTCCTCCATGCTCTGGCGGAGCGTGCGTTCCAGCTGTCCCGCATAGCATGCCAGATAGTCATGCACCAGGCCATCGCGGGCCGCATCCAGCATGGCGTAGATGACATCGCGCGGCTCGTCGGATGCATTGGAATCGCCATGGCCGAAAAAGCGGCCGCCGGCGCTGCCGCCAAAGCCGAGGGAATCGAAACCGCCCCGATACCAAGCGATGGCGGCCAAGCCGGCAAGGATGAAGGTGGCCGTCAGGGCTTGCGCCTTGGCGTCCTTGCTCATGGCGCTGCCTGGCGGCCGCTGCCGCGCCGGACGATATTCAGGTCCAGGTTGCCGTTCTCGTCCACGATGGTCTTGCGCAGGCGCGGCAAGATCTCTTCCATCGTCTCGAGGAACAGCCGGCTGCGCGTCACCTCGGGGTTGCGGGCGTATTCGGCTGCCAGTTTCTCGAACCGGGCGGCATCCCCACGCGCCTGCTGGATACGGCGCTCGCGGTAGCCCTGGGCTGCCGACAGCATCTGCTGCGCCCGGCCCCTGGCCCGGGGGAGAAGGTCATTGGCGTAGCCCTGGGCCTCGTTGACGATTCGCGCCGCGTCGGCGCGCGCCGACGCGACGTCCCGGAACGCGTCGGCCGCCTCGGCGGGGGGCGTCACCGAGCGGATATTCACCGTCGAGACCAGCACGCCCAGCTCGTGGCGGTCGATCAGCTCTTGCGCGTGCCGGCGCACCGCCTCTTGGATCGCGATCTTCTCCGTGGTCAGGATCTCGTCCACCGCCCGCGTGGAAACCTGCCGCCCGAGAGAGGCCTCCACCGCGTTCGCGACGGCCCGGTCCACTGCGGACGCGCGGAAAAGGTACCTCGCCGGCTCGGCAATGCTGTACTGCGCGACCGCCCGGACGCCGAGGATGTTCTGGTCTCCGCTGAGAAACTGCGCAAGCGCCGGATCGGAGGGCAGGGCATTGGCCTCGTCGGCAAGCTCCCCGCCGATGAACGCGCGCTTCAGCTCGCGGACCTTCAGCTTGTAGACCTGTCCCACCGGACGCGGCCAGTGCCAGCCCACGCCCGGCATGACGCGATCATCCGCCAGCGCGCCGAAAGTCGTGAGCACGGCCTGCTGCTCCGTGCGCACCACGTAGATGCCCGAGGCCAGCCACAGCGCCGCCAGCGCGGCAGACAGGCGGGGGCCGGAGATCTGCCGCAGGGCAGCGGCGAGGCGCCCGGGCGCTGCGCCGGCCGCCGACGGCCGCGGGTGCGCGTGCTCGTGCATTGGCCGCTGCTATTGCCCCTTGGTCAGCAGCCGCAGCAGTTCTGAATCGGCGCTGAGGATCACGGTCGTATCTTCGTCCAGGGCCTTGCGGTAGGCTTCCAGCGTGCGGGTCAGCTTGAACAAAGACTGGTTGCGGGAGTAGGCCGCGCCGTAGACGCGAGCGGCCGCCGCGTCGCCCTCGCCCTTCGTCGTCTCGGCCTCCTTGTAGGCCTTGGCCAAGATCTCCTCCCGCTGCCGGTCGGCCTCGGCTCGGATGCGCAGGGCCTGTTCCTCGCCCTCGGCGCGGTACTGCCGGGCGATCCGCTCGCGCTCGGCGCGCATGCGCGCGTACACGCTCTGCTTGTTCTGCTCGGGAAGGTTCAGGCGCTTGAGGCGCACATCCGCGATGCGGATGCCGTACTCCGCCAAGGCTGCCGCTCCGCTGCGGGCGGCCAGCTGGTCGAGCACTTGCTCCGCCTTGACCGGTCCGGGCGCGGCCGACACGATTTCTTCCAGGTCGAGACCGGCGATCGTCGCTGCCAGGCCTGACCAGACCAGATCGTGCAGCCGCATCTCGGCCGCCCTCTCGTTGCCCACGGCCTGCACGAAAGACTGCGGGTCGGCGATTTGCCACAAGGCGTAGGTGTCGATGCTGAGGTTCTTCTTATCCTTGGTCAGAAACTCGGAGCGCGGCGGGTTGTAGACGCGCAGGCGCCGGTCGAACAGCTGCACTTGATGCAGCAGGGGCGCCTTGAAGCGTAGGCCGGCCTCGGTCACGGTGCGGATCGGCTTGCCGAACTGCGTTACCAGGGCGAACTCGGTCTCTCGCACGGTGAAGAGGGAGGACCAAGCCAGGACCAGGGCTGCCAGCCCAAGCAGGTGCTTGCGATAGCGCGCGGACAGCCCGCGCCAGGCGAGCGGGGCCCGGTGGCGGCGTGCGAGCGCGGGCGAGCCGTGCTCGCGGGCATGGTGGTGGTCATGCATGGTCTATTCCCCCAGTGCGGCCGGTTCGAACGGCGGCGGAGGCTGCTGCGTCCGGGCCGCGGGCGGCGCGAGCAGCACGCCTTCTTCCATGGCCCACAGCGTGCGACGCCCCCCGGAAGAGTCGATGATGAGCTTCTTGCGCCCCGGCAGGATTTCTTCCATGGCCTCTAGGTACAAGCGCGTGGAGGTCGGGCCGGGAGCTGTTCGATAGGCCGTTTCCAGCTGTTGGAAGCGAGCCGCGTCGCCGCCGGCTCGATCTTTGCGGCTGGCCATGTAGCCTTCGGCCTCTCGCACCAGCGCTTCGCCTTGGCCGCGGGCAAGCGCGACCTGCTCGTTGGCGTAGCCTTCGGCCTCGTTGATCATCCGGATCTTTTCCTCCAAGGCCCCGGCGACCTGGCGGAAGGCATCGACGACCTCTACCGACGGATGCATGTCTTGGAAGCGCACCTGGCGCACGCGCACTCCAGTGCCATAGGTCGCGAGTCTCTGCTGCAGATCTTCAGCGGCGCGCTGCTCGGCCGCGCGCCGCCCGCTGGTCAGGAGCGCGTCGAGCGCGACCGTGTTGACCACGCTGCGCAACGCCGCTTCCGAGGCGGCGCGGATGACGGCCTCGGCGTCCAGTTGCCGGAAGATGTAATCGGCGGGCCGCTCGATGTCGTAATGCACCACGGCGGTCATCTCGATCATGTTCTGGTCGCCTGTCAGCATCAGGGTCTCTTCGTCCTCGAGCTGGATGCGGCCGTCGCGGTGCTGGATGTTCCACTCGTAGGCTGGCGGCTGGCTGAAGGCCGCGGCCTGCGCGGTGCGAAAGCCGATCTCAACGGCGCGGATCTCCCGTGCGCGGACGCGCGTCAGGCGGTCAACGGGCCACGGCAGCTTGACATGCAGGCCCGGTTCCCTATCGGGCAGCACCCGGCGCCCGAAACGCTCGACCACGCCAACCTCCTCGGTGCGGACCGTGAAGACTGCCGTGGACGCCCACAGGGCGAGCAGGGCGGCCGTGGCGGGCTTGGCCAGCAGGTTGCGGTTCTCGACCAGCCAGGCGAAGCCGGCGGCCGGATCGACGCTGCGCAGCACGTTCAGGGCCGACTGCCAGAGCGGGGCGCTCCCGAGCTGGGCGAGCAGCCGGCCCCAGCGCGAGGCCTGGCCTGCCGGCCGCTCGACGCGCAGCAGGCGCACCGAGTTGAGCATGACGAAGATCGAGGAGACTTGGTGGACGCCGGCAGCCAGAGCCGGCCCCATCCAGCCGATGCCGGCGATGTAGACGGCGACGACATTCACCACTCCGGCGAAGAGGATGATGTTCTGCCACACGGTCGTAACTGACCGCTTGGAAACCCCGAACAGCTTGGGCAGCTTGCCGATACCCGGGTTGAGGTCCACGACATCGGCCGCCTCGGCCGCGATGTCGGCCCCGGATCCGCAAATGGCGACGCCCACATTGGCAGCCGCCAGGGCGGGTGCGTCGTTGACGCCATCTCCGACCATGGCGACCTTGCGGCCTTGGGACTGCAGCTGCTTGATGCGGTCAAGCTTTTGCTCTGGCAGCAGTTCGGCTTCCACGTGCGTGATGCCGATCACGCGGGCCATCGCATCCGCTGCCTTGCGGCGGTCTCCGGTGAGCAGGATGATGTTGCTGATGCCCAGATCTTCGAGCTCATGGATCGCGGCATGGGCGCCATGGCGCGGCGTGTCGCGCAACAGAATGGCGCCAGCGCAGCGGTCGCCGCGGGCGACCAGCACGGGAGTCGCGCCGGCGCGGTCGGAGGCAGACAGGTAGCTCTCGAGACCGCAGATGCCGTGATCGTTCAGGAACGCCTCGTTCCCGGCGCGGACGATCCGTCCGCCGTGCAGGCATTGGGCTCCGCGCCCCGGCACGATCTGCGCGTCTTGGAACTCGCCAACGGCAAGGCCGCGCTGCTTGGCGGCGCGCACGACAACTTTGGCCAGAGGGTGGTCCGAGCTTGCTTCTGCGACCGCCCCCAGTGCGAGCACCTGCTCCTCGGTGTGGCCCGGAGCGGCCAGGATATCGACGATCTCGAACTCCCCGGTGGTCAGGGTGCCGGTCTTGTCGAAGACGATGGTGTCGATCTGGGAGGCCGCCTGCACGACCTGTCCGCCCCGGGCGAGCAGCCCCCGGCGCGCCAAGCCGCCGATGGCGGCGACCATCGCGGCTGGCGTGGCCAGGATCAGAGCGCAGGGGCAGCCGACAATCAGGACGGCCACGGCCCGGCGCGTGCGCTCCGCTGTCTCGACATCGCTCGAGAGCAGGTACACCGCGCCGGCTGCCAGCAGGATGGCCGGCAGGAAGTAACGGGCGTAGCGGTCGGCCGCCCGCACCACCGGCGCCGTGCGGTGGTCGCGGGCCTCTTCTACCAAGTGAATCAGGCGCGCCAGCGTGGACTCCTCGGCGGCATGCGTCACCCGGATGTGGAGCCGGCCGTGACCGTTGAGGGTGCCCGAAAACACCTCGTCGCCCGCACCCTTGTCGCGGGGCACGGATTCGCCGGTGATCGGGCTCTCGTCGACCGATGATGCGCCCCGTTCGACCGTGCCGTCAGCGGCGATGCGCTCGCCGGCCCGGACGGCAATCACGTCGCCGGGAGCCAAGTCCTCGACATGGACTTCGACCTCCTTGCCTGCGCGCAGCACGCGGGCGTGGTGCGGCAGCTGGTCCACGAAGCGGTGGATCGCCCGCTCTGTCCGCCCGGCAGCCCAGGCCTCCAGGCCCTCGCCCAGCAGCATGATGAACATGGCCTCGGCGGCGGCGAGGTACTCGCCGATGGCGAGGGCGGCGCCGGCAGCGATCACGATCGCGAGATCGGCCGAGATCTTGCGGTCGAGCAGTTCGGCAATCGCCCGGTAGAAGGTCTTGTATCCTGCCAGCACTGCCAGCAAGATCGCGGTGTCGATGCCAAGCAGGGAATCGAAGAGGCCCGATAGGTTCAGGAGCAGCAGGACGCCGACGACCGCCGTGAACCCGACGTACTTGACCTGTTCCCGGCGGTCGCGATTAATCGCGTGGTCCTCGGAGACTACATGCACAGGTAGACAAAGATAGCAGAGGCGGCCGCTTTCCGAGCATGGGTGCCCTGCTGGAAGCCCCTACTGCTGAGGTGCAGCCAGTGTGCGGTGCTTGCCGCCTCGTAACTGCCCGCTACTAAGCAGCGCAGCACCTTGCCGGCATGCCGAAGCCGAGGCAGGTGGCTCGCAATCCGCCTGATCAGCCGCCGCGCTGCAACTCGGCTTGCTTGAGCACCCACTCGCGAATTACGCCGTAACCGCGGTCGCTCGCCTCGTAGCGAACGCCGCCTTGGTGCCCGTCTTCCTCGCCAGATTGAATGTTCAGCGGCTTGCGCAGGAACTTGCTGCTCTCCACGTCGTGCAGGTCGACGCGCTCTTGCATGCGCCGGTAATTGCCCAGCAGCGCCTCGGGCGGGATGTAGCCGGCTGCGTCCGGAGCCTCCAAGTACAGCGTCGGCACGCGCCCCGGCACGCCGTGGCAAGAGATGCAGGCGCGGTTGTCCCGCGGATCGATGCGCGTCATCTCTGTGAACACGTAGTCGCGGAAGTGAATGATGTCGGCGATCCACTCGTCGGTGTCGGATAGCGGGCGGACAGCGCTGCCAGGTTGCCCGCGGCTGCCTTCGCTGATGATCTCGCGCAAGCGCTTGCCGTAGATCTTGTCATCGCTGTTGAGGATGTTCTGGATGCGGTTGCGGTAGACCGGGCTTGGTTCGTGCTCGATCCAGGCCGCCAGGGCCCGCAACACCTCGGGGTGGCGCCGCAGGGCGGTCTTGTTGGCGAGCGCGATTGCCTGCTTGCGCACGCTCTCGGGGGAGTCCGCGGCGAACCAGGCCGTGAACATACCGATCAATCTGTCCTTGGCCTCCTTGATGGGGTCGATCACGTCCACGCCCAGCTCGTCCGTAGTGAACAGCGAGCCGGCGATCTCGCCGGGCTCGATCTTCAGGTAGTCCAGCCCGAAAATGTAGTTGGGCTCGGCTTCGTCGCTGGCCCCGACCATGCGGAAGGTCAGCCGGTTGCGCCCCTCGCGGAACTCCTGCACGCCCAGCGACACGGGGCCAAGAGCGGTGAGCTGCGCACGGTAGAGGTCAATGGCGCCTCCGATCCCCTCGCCGTTGAGGAACGGCTGGACGATGCCCATTTCGCGGTCGTGCAGGAACGCTGCGACAAGCTCGTAACGGCCGGCTGCGGGTGCATGCACGCCGAATGTGAGCTCGTTTCCCGGCAGTCCTTCGCGCCACCACAGGACGGTGTTCAGGCTTGCCAGGCCGTCCGGCACGAGTTGCTTGGTCGTCCGCCCGCCAGTCAGATCCAAAATTTCCAGATCCTCGCCCTCGGTTGCGCCCTTGACGGCCTCTTCAAGCGTCGGCCCGGTTTCTTGGTAGCGAAGCATCCATTCGGTTGACGGCAGCCAGAAGAGCGCATCCCCGCCGACATGGTCGAAGGCGGAGCGACGGTGGAGCGTGGGGTTGTCGCCTAGGACATTGCCCAGCAGCGCCGCCCTATCGCCTTGCGCCGCGGAGCGGCCCTGCGCGCCAGGAGCCGGCCGACCGAGCAGGTGCGGCGCGGCGGCGATCGGAGGCTGCCGCCCCGCCGGGACGAGCAGCCTGAAGAACTCGCGCTCGGTCTCCGCGCTATCCTCTCCCTCGCCGAATTGCCAGCGCACCCGGGACAGGAAACGGACGAGCGCCTCGGCATCGGCCTGGCGTCCGGCCGCGAGGAATGCGTCCAGCTTGGCGAGCAGCGGCCGGATCGTGCCGGCATCGCCGCGGAGTCGCAGGGCGCTGGGATTGGACAGCGCCTTGGCCGCCGCCGCGACCTGTTCCAAATCGTCGCCTTGCAGGAGTTGCAGCAGGTGTCCCTGCAACGGAGCTGAATTCACGTTGGCGGCCCCTTGTAGCGCGATAGAGCGCCACGGCACCTGCCCGTCGTCGCTGCGCGTCTGGTAGACGTTGAGCAGGATGTCCCCGATCAGCTCGGTCGCGCCTGGTGTCGAATAGCCGAGCTGGCCCGGGCCGCCATCACCCCCGCGCTCCTCGAAATGGGTCGCCGCGACAGCCGCCAGGCGCTGCTCGAGCAGGTCACGGCGGCTTCCCTCGCGCAAACGGGCCGCCGCCAGCATCTGGTACAGGTCTTCCAACTCGCGATACTGTTGCGCGCGGTTGTCCCGGCCGGTCTGATTCGCGATCTGGCCGTTGACGATGAGCATTGAGGCGGTCGAGTAGCGCATCGCGTTCTCGACGTGGCCATTCCGTTCCGGGCGGAGCAGGGCACTGACCCAAGCGCGGTTGATGCGCTGCCGCAAGGGCGGGTTCCAGACCCACTGGCGCCAGGCCGACTTGAACGCATAGGCCCGCACGCCGGGGAAGGGATCCCGCATGGCGTCGGCGAGCAGGGAGGCCAGTTCGTTACGATCCACTTGCGAGCCCGGCCCGGCGAGATCGGCCCGCATGGTCAGCGCCTGCAGGACCGACTGGCGCGCGCGCTCGTCCCCGCCGCGGTAGGCGGCCAGCGCGGCCGGCCAGCCTTGGTCATCCAGAAGTAGCTGGCGCAAGGACCAAAAGGCTGCCTCGCGACAGGCCTTGACCGGGTCGGACAGGCCTGCGACTAGCGCTGGAATGCCGCTGGCGGCTAGCGCTCCGCCTATGCCGAGATAGCCGTAGTAGCGGACTTGGGGCATTTCGTCCGCGCTGGCGTCGATCATCAGGTCAGCAAAGTCGGCCCTTCCGGTGGCTTGCAGCGCTCGCGCGCGCGACAGCCGTTGCAGCGGGGATTCGCCGGGTTGCGGTTCGAACTCGCTGCGTTCGAACGGCCGGGCATCGCCCGGGAACAGGCGGCTGAGGGCGCGGATGACATAGGCGTTGGTGACGAAGCCGGTCTGCGCCGAGCGGTTCCAGAGGCCGTACTCGAATTGCTTGCCGAGCAGCCACTGCACGGCGCGCCGGACGGGCGGGCTGTCCGGGCCGTGCCCCGCGGCTCGCAGCGCGATCAGGGATACCGCCGTGGGCGCCGGATCCCCGTCCTCGTCGATCCGCTGCCAAGAGTCCGCGGCTTGGTCATGCACGCCCAGGTCGAATCCCCACGACCCGTCCTCCTGCTGCAATGCCAGCAGCCGCCGCAGGTCGCGCTCGGCTTGCTTCCGGAACGCCGGCAGCAGTTCTCGCCCGCGCCTGCCCAGCTCCGAGTCCGCGTCCAGCCCGGCAAGTTCCTCGCGCGGCAGCAGGTCGTGGAAAAACTCGATGCGGTGCCCAAGGTCGTCAACCACCTTGAGCCGTGCGTCGCCGGTCGCGACGATCTTCTCGGCCTTTTCCAGCAGTCCGGCGAGATACTTCTCCTCGCCGCTATCGCGCCATGCCCGCTCAAGGATCTCGGCCGCAAACTTGAAAACCACGTTCGGGCCGAAGTTCGAACCCTTGCCGGCGGCGTTGATGCCCTGCGGGTCGTTGGTTTGCAGCACGTAGTTAGTGCCTGCGACAAAAGCATCTATGTCGTTGTATTCAAAGTTGTTGTGTGCAATGGACGCAGGCCAAGATTAGGCTGGCAGCGGCCCGTTGGCCAGGATCTGGCCCATGAGCTGCGATCTTTGCCTGGTGGCAACCCATTGCGAGTTGTTCAGCCGGCTCCAATAAGCCTTTATTGCGCTCACCAATCGGCCCGTTTTGCTAGCGGAGATCGGATTTTAGGGGGTTTTGTCGCAGGCACTAGTTAGTGCCTGCGACAAAAGCTTCTAAATAATTGAAAATAGATGAGTTGATAGCAATCGACGCCGACGAAGATGACAGCGGCTGGCTAGCCCTGGCCCGCTGGCGGCCTATTTGCTACGATCTTCGTCTGGCAGGCACCCATGAGAGTCGTCTTAAATCCACAATTAGCCATCGGCCAAATCGATATTGAGCGCATCCCACTCGATCCGCAGTCCCGGGATGATATTCCCGCCGTGCTGCGCGGTTTGCAGCAGATTTGGTCGGATGCTGAGTTGCGGGCCAAGCTATTCACTCTGCTGGAGACGCATCTGCTAGCGGACAAGAGCAAGGCGGACAGCGCAGACAGTGAGAGGCAAGCATACGGGCCGTGCTTGGACGCCAGGAACGGTCGTCCGGGCATGAGTCTGTGGAGCATATTGGTGCTGGGACTGCTGCGTCAGGGATTGAATTGCGATTATGATCGCTGGCATGAATTAGCTGGACAGCATCGCAGTGTGCGGCGCATGATGGGACTCAGCGACTGGGACAGCACAGTGGCCAGTTGCCGCACGATCACACGCAACGTGTCGCTACTGACTCCGCAGTTACTAGCGGCTGTCAACCGCTTGGTGGTGGGAGCTGGCTACGAAGTGCTAGGCCAGGATGTGGCAGGAGAGTTGGCGGCGCGTTGCGATTCGTTCGTGGTGGAGACAGACGTGCATTATCCGACGGATGTAAGTTTGCTGTGGGATGCAATGAGGAGTCTGCTACGGACGATCGCACGGGCGAGTGAGGCCCAAGGGGAGACAGGCTGGCGGCAGCATAAGAAGTTGGAAGGGAAGGTGAGGAGACTGTTCCAAAGAGTGCGGACGAGGCGCAGCGCAGGAGGAAGAATCAAGAGAAAGGGGTGAAGGCGTATTTGAAGCAGTGTGAAAGGTTGCTAGAACGAGCTGAGGGGAGCTTGGAAAATCTGCGGGAGAGCAGGGCAAGCAAGGAAGAGATCAAGGAAATAGAACGGCTTGCGGGATTGGGGCGGAAACTGGCGGGGCAAGTGGAGCGGAGAATATTGCAAGGCGAGACGATCCCACAAGAGGAGAAAGTGTATTCGATTTTCGAAGATCATACGCGCTGGTGCGTAAAAGGGAAAGCGGGTGTTCTGGTAGAGCTAGGAGTGCCGGTAACAATCGTGGAGAGCGCGGAACAGTTTATATTAGGTCATCGTATCATGTGGACGGAGCAGGACGTGGATGTGGCGGTCGAAATAGTGGAACAGGTGCAGAGTGAGTACCCGGGATTGCAGGGATGCAGTTTTGACAAGGGGTACTACAGTGCTGGGAATCGGCAGCGGTTGGATGGCATGCTGGCGCGGAACGTGATGCCGAAGAAGGGGCGGTTGAGTGAGACAGATAAAGAGCGGGAAGAAGCACAGGAGTACGTAGAGAGACGGCGGCAGCATCCGGCAGTGGAGTCGGCGATCGCGAACTTGGAGCAGCGAGGACTGGATCGAGTGCGAGAGCACGGTCGGGCAGGATTCGAGCGGGCGATTGGGTTGTCAGTGGTGGCAGCGAACGTGCATCGGCTAGGATTGATACTCCAGAGAAGGGAACGAGAAAGACTGAAGAAAGAGCGGCTAAAGATAGCCGCATAGCAGCGGTCATCGAGACGGGAAAGAGAAAAAAGAGAGCTGGCAGAAGGCCGGCAGGGCGGAGTGTATCTGAAGCAGGCAGTGAGTCGAACTCAGCCAGATTTCTTGACATATTTTTACCAATCAGGGGAGAAATTCTGCTGAACGATGCCCCCAATGGGTCCATAAATCGGCGCATATTTTTAGAGAAGATCGGATTTTAGGGGGTTTTGTCGCAGGCACTATTTAGGAAGTGCGCGTAGCTATCTCTCGCGTTCTGCTTGTGTTGCGCCCTGCCTGACTTCAACTTAACTTCTATTGTTAAAGGCAAGGAGGCTCGACTCATCACCGCGCTAAGACTAATTTAGCAGCGCGGAATGGGCCGTGCGTCAGCCGAGGCAGTGAGTATCGGCTCCTTGCTCTAGAAGCTGGCTGACCGCTCAGTGGCAAGCGGGCGAGAGATCTCTTGCAGGGAGGTGCGCGGATTGCCAGGCCCCGTGGTCGCTGTGCCGGTTGCTGCGCGGCCAGGCAGGGATCTGGCGCGGAATCTGCTCTAATAGTTCATTAGCGGCAAGCGCTCTTCACGATATGCCGCGATCTGGCGGGACGAGCATGGCCAATCCATTGCAATTGCGCATGTTGTGCGCGGATGTCGACAAGTGGAATCAATGGCGAGCGCAAAATCCCGCTGTTCGCGTTGACCTTCGCGGCGGCGATCTCACGCAGTCAGATCTGCGCTTGGTCAATCTGCGCGAAGCCGATCTGCGCGAGGTCACGCTGGTCCTTGCGAATCTATCGGGGGCCGACTTGCGGGGGGCCGACTTGCGTAACGCGAACTTGGTGGGGGCTCGCATGATCGGGGCCGACATCGCCGATACCGACCTGCGCGGCGCCGACTTGCGCACTGCCGAAGATCTGACGCCGGAGCAGATATTCGGCACCCGCGGCGACCGCAGCACGATCCTGCCCGAGCCGCTGCAACATCCGGACCACTGGCCATCCAGCTGAGCAGTTGCGGCCGGTTCCCGCTCTACAGGCGCGAGATGACCTCGTTTCGCAGTTGCGCGCAGGACATCCGGCCGCCAAGATCGGCCGTGCGGCACGCCGGATCTTGCAAGGTGGCGGCGACTGCGCCGCGGATTGTGTTTCCCTCGGCCTCCCGGCCCAGCCAGTCGAGCATGAGTGCGGCGGACAGGATCGCCGCCAGAGGGTTGGCCGTATCACGCCTTGCAATGTCCGGCGCACTGCCGTGGGCCGGCTGGAACACCGCGTGCTTGGTGCCGATATCCGCCGAAGGCGCCATGCCCATGCCGCCAACGATGCCCGCCGCCAGATCCGAGAGAATGTCGCCGAACATGTTCTCGGTCACGATCACGTCGAACCGCTCCGGTTGCTGCACTAGGAACAGGGCGGCCGCGTCCACGTGAACCCGCTCCGTAGCGATGTCGGGATGACTTGCGGCGATCTGATCGAACACTTGGCGGAAGAACGCCATGGCAGGCAGCACGTTCGCTTTGTCCACCAAGGCTACTTTGCCGCGCCTCCGGCGGGCGGCCGCGAAGGCCGCTTCGACAATCCGCTCGCTGCTCCTTCGCGAGATGCGCAGCACGTTTTCGACATAGTCGTCCTGCGGGTCATGGCTGGCCCGGCGCCCCCAGAAAAGGCCCTCCGTGCTCTCCCGGTAGATCACGAGATCGATTTCTCCGGCCCGCTTGCCCCGCAGCGGTGTCAACGCATCGTGGTAGAGGCGAACCGGGCGGACGCCTTGGTAGAGGTCGAGATGCTCCCGGATGTCGATCTGCGGCGCCATCTCGGTACCGTTGGGCCAGCGCACGTCGGGCAGTCCCATCGCGCCGAGCAGGATCGCGTCACAATCGCGCGCCCGCTCCAGCGTTCCTGGCGGAAGCGGATTTCCAGAGTTCAGGTATTCGCCGGCCCCCGCCGCCAGCGTCTCGAAGCGTAGCACTAGGTCGTCGGATTTCGCTTCCAGATCCTGCAGCACCTGAACTGCCGCGTCGGTGACCTCCGGGCCTATGCCGTCTCCCGGCATCAGCGCAATGCGCAGGTAGCTCATTCCAGTTCCTCCCGTAACCCCGTATCCTAATCGGCAGGGTGCCTGTGGTTCCAGATGTTGCTGCCGCGGCTGCCGAGCTTTGCGAAGGGCGGACAGGGCAAGCAGGCCATCCTGCAAGCCGGGCTGGACGAGGCGGGGGAATAGCCTGATGAACTTGTTGACGCGTCGCGATTTGCTCGCTGTTCCGGTTGCTGCTGCGGCATGTGCTTCTCGCCCGCCGGGCCGCCGCCCCAACATACTGCTGGCGTGTTCGGACGACCAATCGTATCCGCATGCCTCGATCCTCGGCGACCCCGTGGTCCGCACGCCGGCATTCGACCGCGTCGCCCGGGAGGGCGTCCTATTCGAGCATTCGTACACGGCCTGCCCTTCCTGCACGCCGTCGCGTTCGGCCCTGCTGACCGGGCGGCCGATTTGGCGCATCGGCGAAGCGGGTGTGCTATACGGGACGCTGCCTCCCGAGTACCCGCTGTTCCCGCACCTGCTGCAGGATGCGGGCTATCACATTGGCTTCGTCGGCAAGCCGTGGGCTCCCGGCGATTGGCGCGCGGCGGGCTTGCAGCGGCATCCCTTCGGACCCGAATACAGCGCCCGCTTGGAGCCAGATCCCCCACGGGGCATCGACACGCGGGACTACGCCGCAAACTTTGGCGACTTCCTCGCCGATCGCCCCGGCGAGGCGCCGTTCTTCTTTTTCTTCGGAGCGACCGAGCCGCATCGCGACTACGAGACCGGGATCGGCGAGCGCAGCGGGCTGGACCCGGGCCAGGTCGTGGTGCCCCCGTATCTCCCAGACGCTCCCGAGGTGCGTTCCGAACTGCTGGACTACTACTGCGAGATCGAGCATTTCGACCGTCACCTTGGCCGCATGCTCGACATGTTGGACAGGATTGGCGAATTGGACAACACACTCGTCGTGGTGACCTCGGACAATGGCATGCCCTTCAGCCGCACGAAAGCCACGCTTTATGACGGAGGCACGCGCATGCCGACAGCTGTGCGCTGGGGCCGCCGCGTGCCCGCCAACCGGCGCGTCGAAGATTTCATCAGCCATGTCGACTTCGCGCCGACATTCCTCGAAGCCGCGGGCCTGGATCCAGTAGAGTCCCATGACGGACGCAGCTTGCTGCCCTTGCTGTCCGCCCCCGGCGCAGGGCGGATCGAGCCCGGCAGGGACCACGTGGTCACTGCGATGGAGCGCCACACTTGGTGCCGGCCCGCGGGGGCAACCTACCCGATGCGGGCGATCCGCACTCATGGCTTTCTCTACATCCGCAATTTCGAGCCGGATCGCTGGCCCTCGGGCGGACCCGAATTCATCTCCTCCAACAAGGCCCCGCACGGGGACTTGGATGACGGGCCATTCAAGGATTTCCTGCTGCTCCCCGAAACACGCGAGCGCTTTCCCCAAGCCTATGCAGCCGGCCTCGGCAAGCGTCCGGCGGAAGAACTCTACGACTGCCGTGCCGATCCGCACCAAGTCAACAATCTGGCCGGTAATCCCGCGCATGAGGCCGTACGGGCCGGGTTGGCCCAACGATTGGAAGCGATCCTGCGCGCGGGCGAAGATCCGCGCATTGCCGGTCTCGATCCGTGGCAAGGTTACGCATACCGGCAGGTTGACGGATTCGGCGCCACCTTCAACCGCACCTTGGATCCAGCCGAGCGCGAGGCCGCCCGCTCGCGGGGCAAGCACGCCGTGGGCCATGCCAAGCCAGGCCTGTGAGTTCCGGGATGCCCCGTCTCTTCATGGATGCCTGCGCTGGGTCTCGGGGCGGCCATTCGCTCGCGGCGTGCCGCCGTCCGGGCATGGCGCTGGATTTCCGGTGCGCCGGACGGTTGCGCGGCCAGTCCTAGCGGTGATTGAAGGCAAATTCCGCAGGTTGCCCGTGCTCTGTAACCGCGGGCGCGGCCCCTCCTGCCGGATCGATCGCTCAGAACCGCTTGCGGGAGTCGAGCAGGATCGTTACCGGTCCTTCATTGACGGATTCGACGCGCATCCTCGCCCGGAAGACGCCGGTCTTGACTTCCAGTCCTTCCTGGCGCAGCTGTGCCACGAATTCTTCGTATAGCGCCTCAGCCGCCTGGGGATCGGCGGCGCTGCCGAAGCTCGGGCGCAGACCGCGGCGAACATCCCCGAACAGGGTGAACTGCGAGACAGCCAGGACGGAACCGCCGATTTCCCGCACGGCTTTGGTCATGCGTCCGTCAGGGCCTTCGAAGATGCGCAGGCCCGCCGTCTTGCCAGCCAGATAGGCGGCGTCTTCGGCCGTATCGCCCTGTCCCACGCCGACCAACACCAGCAGGCCGCTGTCGATTCGCCCCGCGGCCCCGCCGTTCGCCGTGACCGCGGCCGAACTCACCCGTTGCACCACCGCCCGCACGAGTGCATCATTCTAGCCCGGCCGGGCCGCTGGCCGTGCAATGGCCAGAACTTGTTGATTCGGCCTTTTCTGTCCGGAGAGACAGTAAGGGGCTGGCTGTAAGGTGTCAGCCGCTAGGTGCTCGACCGCTTGGGCACCGCTCTCGAACGAGCGGAAAGCCTTGATGATCGAGGTGCCTGGTTGGGGTATCCTGACCACAGCTAGCAACGTCCCGCGCCCCGGCAGCAGGGAAAGGCGCTCCTACGCCTTGGACCGACAGGCGGAGTGCTGCCTCGGCGGCCGGATCGCGGCTGCGCCAATCAAATGCGAGGCCGGCCGGGCGCGCTGCGTTCGC
The DNA here is from genome assembly GCA_965219605.1 of Bryobacterales bacterium. Taxonomy (GTDB): domain Bacteria; phylum Acidobacteriota; class Terriglobia; order Bryobacterales; family UBA6623; genus VXMF01. The sequence goes on from CBDCOC010000001.1 coordinate 307,172, forward strand.
TTTCGCCTTGCCGAACTGGTGCGACGGTGCTGGCGGAGGCAGAGTCATGAGATCTGGGAAGCACTTGGTGCCGGCCGCCTGCGCTTTGGGCGCGTGGTCGGTGGCCGCCTGCGGGCAAGAGGTGAATGCGGTGCAGCATTGGGTCTACTTCGGCACTGGCGCAGACCATGTCTACGTCTCTTCGTTCGATGCAGCGACGGGCGATCTGGGAGCGCCGCGGCAGGCGGCCGGTATCGGACGTCCCGGTTTCTTGGCGCTGCACCCAGGCGGAGAGATCCTTTACGCTGTGGGCCGCGAGGTCGAGCGGGGCACCCCGCCCAAGGGCGTGGCGGTTGCCTTTGCCGTTGATCGCCGATCCGGGCGATTGAGCGAACTGAATCGAGCGTCGACCTCAGGGCGGGGCGCCGCCCACGTGGCGGTCAACACTGATGCGACCGTACTCGCAGCGGTCAACTACGGGGACGGCAATACTGTGACGGTTGCCCTCCGGCCCAGCGGCCTGCTCGGGGAGACTGTGGCGGACATGCCGCACAGCGGGTCGAGCGTCCATCCGACGCGCCAGGGCGAGCCGCACCCCCATTCCGCCAACTTCACGCCCGATGGTCGCTTCCTGATCGTGCCCGATCTCGGGACGGACGAGCTGGTCCGCTATGCGGTGGACCCGCAGACGGCACGGCTCGAGCGCGCGCCGGCTCCCCAGGCCCGCATGGAGCCGGGTTCGGGTCCGCGGCACATGGCGTTCCACCCCAACGGCCGCTGGGCGTATGTCATCAACGAACTCGCTTCGACGGTGGCCGTCATGCACTACGACCCGCAGGCGGGGCTGTTGCGGGCGGTCCAGGCGATTGGCACGCTGCCTGAGGGGTACGCGGGGCCCGGCAACACCACGGCGGAGGTGCTTGTGCATCCCAACGGTCGCTTCCTGTACGGTTCGAATCGTGGCAGTAACACGATCGCGGTGTTCGCGATCAGTCCCGGCGACGGGCGCTTGGAGGCAGTCGAGCGCGTGCCGACCGGGGGGGACTGGCCGCGGAATTTCCGCCTCGCTCCGGACGGGCGTTTCTTGCTGGCGGCCAACCAGCGCTCGGATAGCGTCCATGTGTTCCGTGTCGACCTCGAGACGGGTCGCTTGGAGCCGACCGGCGCAAGCGTGGCAGTGCCGAATCCGATGTGCATCCGCTTCGTGCCTGCGAGCTAGCGCCAGCTCTCGGGCCGGCGCGAATGCCCAGCTAGGCGATTGCTCGCGGGACAGGCCGCGAAGATGCCATGGACTTGCCTGGCGTCGGTCCTTGGGAGCGCTGGCCCGGGTCGGCTGGCGGAGGTCAGGTCCGCATCCGCAGCAGAAAGTAGCCGCCCCCTAGGACAAACAGCAGGCATGGCGCCCAAGCGGCCAGCGGCGGCTGGAGCTGTCCCGCCCGCCCGAGTTGCTCGCTGAAAGCGGTGACAGCGTAGAACGCCACGGTTAGCCCCAAGCCGAGACCGACCGGCCACAGGGAGCCGCGCTGGCTGGTCTGCATTGCGAACGGGACGGACACCAGGGCCATGGCGAAGGCAAACAGAGGAAACGCCAGCTTCTTGTGCATGCTCACTTGCAGCCGAACGGTATCGAAACCGCTCTGGGTGAGGTCGCGGATGTATGCCCGCAACTGCGCAAGGTTCATCTGCTGGTCGTGCCGGTTCTGCTTCAGGAAGTAGGCAGGCTCCTCCCGGATACTGGGAAACGCTCTTGCAGCGAACGTCTCGAACGCATCGGTCTTGATCCCGCTCAGCTCGCGCACCCAGCCGTTTTCGAAGACCCAAGCCGCGGACTCATCATCCCAGCGCGCGCTTTCGGCATGGATGTGGCGGCGCAATTCGAAGGGCTCGGATCTGAGGTCGAAGACGCTGATGCCGGAAAATGTCTCGCTCCGGGAATCGAACGCCCGATGGTAGAAGATGCGGTTCGCGAGTCCGAACGTCCACTGGCGGTCCGGCCGCAAGTACGTGCGCGGCGGATGGCCCTTGATCTCGTCCCGCAACGCGTCTTGCCGCATGTTGGCTCCGGGCAGCAGCGATTCCTCAAGGGCGAAGAGGCCGGCGCTCAGCCCCCCAGCGCCGACTAGGATGGGCAGGGCGAGCCGGTACAGGCTGACGCCGCAAGAGCGGAATCCGATGATCTCGTTGTGCGCTCCCATGACGCCGAAGCAGAGCAGCGTCGAGACCATCACGGCAAGCGGCGCGGTGTTGTAGACCAAGAACGGCGTCAGGAAATAAATGTAGGGGACGAAACTCCCCAACTTGTCGCGGGTCAGCATGTCGCTGAGTAGTTCGAAGAAGCTGAACACGTACCAGAGCGAGATAAACGCGAGCATTAGCATCGCGAGGTAGAACAGAAACTTGCGCAACACATAGCGGTCGACTACCGGCACCAAGACGTCCAAGGGATCGCGGGTCACCGGCCTGGGGGCGGATTCGCCGTCATGCGTCTCTGTGCTGCGCATGAGCCGCTTGGCCGCTTGCGCCCACCGCCCGTCGCCCGCCGCCTGCCCGTCGCGCTGCCTCGCGGTGTCCGCTCGCGCTAGGAAGGCTAGCCCTGCTATCGCGAAAATCCCGCTGGCAGACCACGAGGCTAGCGCCGGTGGCAGATCTCCCCGCTCGGCCAAAGCAGTCCCCGCTAGAGAAATCATCCAGTACGAGAAGCACAGCAGCATGGCCAGGACGGCACCCGAAGCACGGCTGGGCCTTCGGATCGAGATGGCCAAGGGCAGGCTGGCAAGGGGTAGCAGCCAGCACGCGAACGGCAGGGAGAAGCGGTCGTGCAGCAGTACCGCCGCGGTTGGTTCGCTGCCCTGCGAGACCGCCCGCCACAGTTCGGAGGTGGACATGGAGTTCAACCGCTTGGCGCCAGGGTCGAACCGCGGGGGGCGGGACTGCAGGACTTGATCGGCGGCGGCCGAGCGGAATGCCAAGTATTGCTCCGGATTGCGGGAGCGCTCATATGTGGTCGTCTGCGGGAAACGCACTTGGACGCGGCCTTGTTCGGGGCGGGGAATCACGAACGCTTCGGTCCCGAGGGTGATGCGCGGCCCGGCCACATCCATGTCGGGGCCGCTGATCGAGCCGCGCCGTCCGGCAGTGCGCATGTCGGCTAGGAATATGCCCTTCCAGTGGATCCCATCCGACGGGGCAACGTCCTGCACCCAGATGACGTGGTCCGGGAAGTCTTCGATGAACACTCGCGGGACAACTTCCGTGCCCGCCAGTTGGATCTGCAGCGACTCGGCGATGCGGGCTTGCTCGCGCAGCGACCAGGGCGTGAGCCACAACGTCGCCAAGGCGCAGACCAGCAGAGCTAGGATTGCGACCATCGAGACGGGCCGGGCAAGGGAGCGGCTGCGGAGACCCGAGGCCACTATCGCAAGAACCTCGTTGTCGCTCGAGAGCCGTCCTAGCGAGATCAGGACACCCGTGAGCACGCCCATCGGGATGGTGAAGGGCAACGACTGCGGCAGCGTCAGTGCCAACAGGTGCGCCATGGCGCCGGCCGGCACCTTGTGCCCGACGAGCAGTTCCATCACCGGCTCGACTTGCTGCAGGAACAATACGAGCGTGAACAGCGCGGTGCCGATCAGCGATGCACCCGCCACCTCGCGGAAGACATGTCGGTCTAGGATGCGCATGCCTCGCCGGCCGGGCCGAGCAGTTATTATCCCAGCCCGCCTGTCCGCGCCGCTGGCGGCCTATCGTTTCCAGCGCAGTGGCAAGCTGCCGACATCCGGCTGCCGCACCGTGAGGCAGCGCTGGCGGCGCGGCGGCCGCGCGTGGCTCTGCTAGACTGTGGGCTTGTACGGCGCTATCGTCTAAGGGTTAGGACAGGGCCCTCTCAAGGCTCAGATCGGGGTTCGAATCCCCGTAGCGCTGCCATGCCTGGCCTTGCCGCCCGCACAGGCTGGAAGGCAGTTTCCGAAGCGCTCGGCCGGGAGTTGGCTGAGTCACCATGCTTGGTTTGCAGCGCCAGACGCTGGGCTTGTTCGGCGGAATTTTCGGATTCGCGATCATTCTCTTGCTGCCGACCCCGGCGGGCATGAGCGCCGAGGGGCACAAGACGGCCGCCGTGGCGGTCTGGATGATCTGCTGGTGGATCAGCGAAGCTGTGCCCATCGGTGTCACCGGTTTCCTGCCTATAGCGCTCAATCCATTGCTGGGCTTGATGTCAAGCCGGGATGTTGCTGGCCACTACGGCAACCACCTGATTTTCCTCTTCATCGGCGGTTTCTTCATCGCGCAGGCCATGGAGCGCTGGAATTTCCATCGCCGCATCGCACTAGCGATCATTGCCCGTTTCGGCTCGCGCCCGCGCCCGATCGTGCTCGGCTTCATGGTGGCGACCGCGATTCTGTCGATGTGGATTTCTAACACCGCGACCACGATGATGCTCTTGCCCATGGCCATGGCCGTCGTCAACCAACTGGTGGGCTCGGCCCAGGTCAGCGGCGCTCCCGCAGGGGCGGACGCCACGGCGCTTGCCCGCGAGACCTTTGGGCCGGTGTTGCTGCTCGGCATTGCCTACGCCGCGAGCATCGGCGGACTCGGCACGGTGGTGGGCTCGCCGACAACCGTAGCCTTCCTTGGGTTCGCCGCCGCTGCGTTTCCGGATCTGCCGCCCATCGGCTTTGCGCAGTGGTCGATGGTCGGCCTGCCGATCATCGCTGTATTCCTGCCGCTGACCTGGCTCTACCTTTGCCAGTTCGGCACGCCGATTCCTTTGTCGGCCGTGCGCTTCTCGAGCAGCCAGAGCGTGATACGCGACGAAAGCGCCGCGCTCGGCGCGATGTCGGGGCCCGAGAGGCGCGTTATGGCCGTGGCCGTGTCGACCAGCCTGCTGTGGATCCTGCGAGCGCCGATCGATCTGGGCGGTTTCCGCTTGCCGGGCTGGTCGCAACTGTTCTCCGCCCCTGGCGCGGTCCACGATTCGACAGTGGCCATGGCGATGTCGATCTTGCTCTTCATGCTGCCCTCGGGAGAGCACGGATCCGCGCGCCGGCTGCTGGATTGGCGGCAGGCCGCGAGCGGCATTCCCTGGGGCATTGTCTTCTTGCTGGGAGGAGGATTCGCCCTCGCGGCGGGCATCACCGAGAGCGGCCTGGCGGAATGGATTGGCGCATGGCTGGGGTCCTTGGGCGGGTTGCCCAGCTGGATGCTGGTCGTTGCCGTGTGCGTGCTGACCACGGCCATGACAGAGGCCACCTCCAACGTCGCGACCGTGCTGATGCTCTCGCCCGCCATCGCCGCCATGGCTGGCGAGTTGGGCATGCACCCCTATCTGCTCTTGATCCCGATGGCCGTCACTTCCTCGTTTGCGTTCACCCTGCCCGTGGCGACCCCGCCGAACGCGATCATCTTCTCCAGCGGCTGGATTACGATCCCGCAAATGGTCCGAGCGGGCGTCTTGCTTGACATCATCGGCCTGCTCATTGTGCCGACGGCGGTATACGGCTTAGGCTCGCTCGTGTTCGGATTCGGATAGGGCTGCTCGCCGGCCGAGCCAGCCTTGCCACCCCGTCGTAGCCCGGCGCATCAATTTAGCTACGATTGAGTGAATGACCTTATCCCGTATATCTAACTACTTGGCCGTGCTGGCCTTGGCATGGGCACCAGTTGCTTTCGGCCAGACAGGCAGCGGGCGTCTCAATGGCGTTGTGCTAGATGCGACACGAGCATCTATTCCGGGCGCGTCGGTAATGGTTCGGAGCGAGTCTACCGGCGCGACGGTCGAGCTGAAGACGAATGTCGTGGGCGCCTTCAGCGTGAGCTCCCTGGCCCCCGGCCTGTACACGATCAACGTCCATGCGGACGGTTTTCGCACTTATGCCCTGAATCGCCAGAAAGTCGACGTGGCGCTGGCTACGTCCCTGCCGCCGATTATCCTCGAGATCGGAGCGGCCGCGGAAGTCGTGGTCGTGGAAGGTGATATCGCTCGCGTGCAGACCTCCAACGCAGAGGTCACCTCGATCGTCACGACAGACCAGATTCAAGAACTCCCCCTGATTGGCCGGAACCCCTTGAGCTTTGTCAGCTTGCAAGCTGGCGTCGCCTACGGCGGCGGCGCGAATACGGTCATCAATGGACAGCGCACGTCGTACTCCAACGTCACGCTGGACGGTATCAATATCCAAGACAACTTCCTGCGCGGCAATGCGCTTGACTTCTTGCCCAGCCGGACGCTGATCGACCAGGTCTCCGAGTTCGCCATCACGACGCAGAACGGCTCGTCCGCAGTGGGCATGGGGGCGTCCCAGGTCAACTTCACGACGCGCTCGGGCGGCCCGCAGTTCCATGGCAATGCCTACTGGCATAATCGCAGCGACAGGCTCGCCGCCGCCTCTTGGTTCTCCAACCGCCAGGGCTTGGACGAGCCGATGCTGAGGTTCAACCAGTACGGCGGCTCGCTGGGCGGGCCGGCGGTCAGGAATCGTGTCTTCTTCTTCGCGAATTACGAGGTGACGGCGGAGCGGCGCGAATCCTTGGTCAACGCCACGGTGCTGACGCCCCCCGCCGCTCAGGGGATCTTTCAGTACTTGGACTTGAGCGGTACGCTGCGCGAGGTTGACCTTCTCAGATTTCAAGGTCTCGAGCCCGATCCGGTGGCGGCAGAGATCCTCGGCCGGATCCCCGCTCCCAGCGAAATCAACAACTTTGACCGGGGGGACAGTACCGCCGAGCGCCAGCTCAACACGGCCGGATACCGCTTCCTCACGCGTGACAACGACGACAGAGAGGCCATTACCGCGCGTGCCGACTGGAACGCGAGCCGCAGCGGGTCGCTGGCCGTGACGTACAAGCTGACCGACGAGACCAACGACCGGCCGGATGCCGGCGTGGGATTCCGGGAAGTGCCGCCGGTGCAGTCTTTCGTCCAAACGCAATTCCTCTCGGCGGCGTGGCGCAGCACTTTCGGGCCGCGCTGGACGAACGAAGCGCGCTTCGGGTTCAATCTCGCGCCGGGTGATTTTCGCAACAGCGCCGCGCCGACCGACTACGAAGTCTCGGGCATGCTGTATTCGAACCCGAATGTCAACTTCGCGCGGCAAGGGCGCTACACCGACACCTTCAACATCCGCGACAACGCGATGGCGCTGGTCGGACGGCACTCGCTTCAATTCGGAGTGGATGTCCAGCAGGTCCGCGTGGAGAATTTCGACTCTTTCGGCGTGGTTCCCGAGATGGGAATCGGCCTGGGCGTGCGCAGCGAGTACCAAATCCCGGGAGCGCTGTTCCCGGGCGGGATCGATTCGGGGGACTTGGGCACGGCGCAGTCCTTGCTGGCCTCGCTGGCGGGCATCGTTTCCAGCGCGTCGCAGTCGTTCAACGTGAGAAGCCAGACTTCCGGCTTCATCCCAGGGCAGGGAAATCGCAGGCGTTACAGCTACGATTCGTTCGCGCTGTACGCTCAGGACAACGTCCGGGTCCTGCCACGGCTCGCCGTGAGCCTGGGGTTGCGGTGGGAATACTTCGGGCGGCTGGACGAGCGCGACGGCCTGATGTTGCTGCCGGTGCCCGGGCCCGGGCCGCTGATCAACACGTTGCTCTCTGACGCCGAGCTGGACTTCGCCGGCGGCTCTACGGGGCGGTCCCTGTGGAACCCCGACCGCAACAACTTCGCGCCAAACATCGGCATCGCGTGGGATATCTCCGGCGATGGGAAGACATCCCTGCGCGCGGGGTACAGCATTAACTACGTCAATGACGAGACGATCGCCAGCGCGGACAACGCCACGTCCAACAACGATGGCTTGCAAGGATCCACGGTGCTGCAAGACTTGGACGCGTTTCTCGTCGACGGTCCCGTCCCCGTGGACCCGCCCGCCTACGCCGTGCCGCGCCGGGTGAGCCAGAATCAGATCATCGATCCGAACGCGGCGGTGTTTTCCATCGATCCGAACTTCCGCTCGCCATACGTGCAGCAGTGGAACTTCAGCTTGCAGCGGGAGATCCCTTGGAAGACCGTGATCGAGGCCCGCTATGTGGGGAACAAGGGCACCAAGCTCGTGCGGGGGTTCGACTACAACCAGGTCATGATCCGGGAGAACGGCTTCCTGGACGATGTGATCCGCGCCCGCAGCAACGGCTTCCTGGCGCAAGCGGCGACGGGCTCGTTCGACCCGGCCTACAACCCCGAATTGGAAGGCAGCCAAGAACTGTCGGTGTTTCCGAGGATCACCGGCGGGGGGTATATCTTCCTGCCGATCGTGCAGAACTACATCCGCCAGGGAGAGCCGGGCGGCCTGGCCGAACTGTACATCCTCAACGGGCTGACCGAGGGAACGGACGTGAGATTCCGGCCCAACCAGAATGCGTTCGTCAGCGACTTGGTGACGAACTACTCCAATTCCAGCTATAACAGCTTGCAGCTCGAGGTGCGCCGGCGCGCGGCGCGCGGCGTGCAGTTCCAGGCCAACTACGCGTTCTCGAAGGTGCTGACGGACGCGAGTGGCGAAAGCTCGCACCGGTTCGCGCCATTCTTGGATCTCGAGCAGCCGCGCTTGGAGCGCGCCCGCGCCACGTTCGACCTCACACACGTGATGAATGCCAACGTCATTTGGGGGCTGCCTTTCAATTCCTCCAACCGCTTGCTCCAAGGCTGGACGGTGTCCTCCATCGTCACGTTGCAAAGCGGTTCCCCGCTGTCCATACTGTCAGGGCGCGGCACGCTGAATCGTCGAGGGCGTTCAGGCGAGAACACGGCTTCCAGCTCTCTGAACAAGCGTCAGCTCGGACATATCGTGCGGTTCCGGATGACCGACGACGGGCCGTTCATGATTTCCGAGGGCGCGATCAATGCGCGCGATAACAGCGGTGTGGCGATCGACGGCGCAGACAGGTTCCTCGGGCAGTCGTTCTCGCACCCGGGGCCGGGCGAGGTTGGAACGCTCCAGCGGCGCATGTTCTCCGCCCCCAGCGCGATCGCGTTCGACGTCGCGGTCAGCAAGCTGACCAGGATTTCCGAGCACCACGCCGTCAAGGCGGGAGCGCGGGTGGCGAACGTCATGAACCGGCCGTCGTTCTTCACGGGATCGCATTTCATCGGCTCGACGCAGTTCGGGCGGATCACCGACACACTCGTGGGCGCGAGGCGGGTAGAACTGTTCCTGCGGTACGAATTCTAAGGACTGCGGCACAGGCGTCCGTGCGCTTCCCCCCGCAACGGAGCCGCCTCGCGCGGCGCACCAGTTAGCGCGAGCGTTTCGTCGCGCAGTGGATCTGCCGCTCGCCGGAGGCGCGGCTTTCCCGAGGGGACTGCGCGGCAGGGTGGAATGCGGGTCTGGCGCTTGGGCCGGCCTGGTCCCGGAACCTTGGGGCCGGTATTGCGGGCCGGCCGGTGGCCGTCGCAATCCTCGGCAGGGGGTTTTGGCAGCCGCGAAGGGCTTTCTGCTGAGGGTGGAGTCCCGGGCAGAGGGCTGGATTGACCCGCGAAGGCTGATGCCCGCACGACGCACTGTCCGGTTGCCGGGAGATCGGTCGATTCCAGCGCTCCGCTTGGCCTCGGGCAACCGAAACGCCCAAGGGCTTGCGCCGCTGCAGGCCGTTAGCGGCATATCCGGCCGGGATGGCCGGGATTTGACCCTTGGCAGGGCGTGATGTACGATGGAGGCTTGGCCAGGTAGCTCAGGTGGTAGAGCGCGGCCCTGAAAAGGCCGGCGTCGGCGGTTCAACTCCGTCCCTGGCCACCACCGTCTCGCGGATGCCGCATCCCGGCGTGCCTCCTGCCGGGGCGATACGGCCTCCGTTGCTTGGACGTGACCAGCGGCGCGAGTTGCTAGGACGTTGCGGGCAGGTCCGCACGGCATTAGCGATTAGCGCGAGCTTGCGCGCCGGCTAGAAGTGGATTGTGCGCTGGTCGACTGCGAGCGCCGCTTCCTTCAGCGCTTCCGACAAGGTAGGGTGTGCGTGGCTGGCCCGCGCAATGTCCTCGCTGCTGGCCCCGAACTCGATGGCCACGGCCGCTTCGGCAATGAGGTCGCCGGCGTGCGGGCCGATCACATGCACTCCGAGCACGCGGTCGGTGCGCTGGTCAGCCAGCACTTTGACGAAACCATTCGTGTCTGCGATGGCCTTGGCTCGTCCGTTGGCCATGAAAGGGAACACGCCCTTGCGAAAGTCGATTCCTGCCTCGGCCAGCTGCTCTTCCGTCCGCCCGACGGATGCGATCTCCGGATTCGTGTAAACCACGCCCGGGATGGCCTCGTAGTTGACATGGCCGTATCCGGTCACAATGCGCTCCACGCACGCGATGCCTTCCTCTTCGGCCTTGTGGGCGAGCATCGGGCCGCGGATCACATCGCCGATCGCGTAGATCCCTGCCACCGATGTCTGGAATCCATCCCCGACTTCGATCCGCCCGCGCCCGTCAAGTTGCACGCCGATAGATTCCAGGCCGAGTCCCTGTGTGTTGGCCGAGCGCCCCACCGCGACCAGCACGCGGTCGCATGCCAAGGGATCGAGGCCGGCCGATTCGACCATGCATGTGTTTCCCTCCGCTCGGGCGCCGGTCACCTTGGCCCCGAGACGGAACTGCATCCCCTGCTTGGCGAAGATCTTCTGGGCGGCTGTCGCCAATTCGAGATCCATGCCCGGCAAGATGCGGTCCAAGTACTCGAAAACCGTGACTTCCGCGCCGAGGCGGCGCCAGACAGAGCCCATCTCCAGCCCGATATACCCGGCGCCGATGACGGCCAGCCGGGCAGGAACCGCGCTGTATGACAGTGCCTCGGTACTCGTGCCCACGCGGTCGCCGTCCAGTTCGATGCCCGGCAGAGTGGCGGGCTTGCTGCCAGTCGCGACCACGATGTGCTCGGCCTCGATCTCCTGCTCGCCGCCCGCGCCAGCGACGGCCACGCTCGAGGCAGACGCGAGTCTAGCAGTGCCGGTGTAGCGCGTGATCTTGTTCTTCTTGATCAGCCCTGCCACGCCCTGCGTTAGCGAAGCGACCACCCGATCCTTGCGCCCCAGCATCCGCGCCAGGTCGAGTTTCACGTCCGCGGCCAGCACGCCGTGCTGGTCGAAGCCCGCGGAGGCGCGCTCGTAGATTTCCGAGGACTCCAGCAATGCCTTGCTCGGGATGCAGCCGATCCGCAGGCAGGTGCCGCCGAGCGCCTTTTCCCGCTCGATGCAGGCCACGTCGAGACCGAGCTGCGCGGCGCGGATGGCGGCCGTGTAGCCGCCCGGGCCGGCCCCGATGACGATCAAGTCGTGAGATTGCACCTGTGCCACTCTGCTGCCTGTCTACGCCGTGGTCGGCCAGCCCGCGCAGCTATGTCTCACACTTGCAGCCAAATCCGCTCGGGATTTTCGACGAGATGCCTGATGCGCTTCAGGAAGGTTACAGCCTCTCGCCCGTCGACGATCCGGTGGTCGTAGGTGAGCGCCAGATACATCATGGGCCGGATTACGACCGCGCCATCCAGCGCGACCGGGCGGTCTTGGATGGCGTGCATGCCGAGAATGCCGCTCTGCGGCGGGTTGACGATCGGCGTCGAGAGCATGGAGCCGTAAATCCCGCCGTTCGAAATCGTGAACGTCCCGCCGTGCAACTCCGAGAGGTCGATTTTGTTGCGTTGCGCCCGCATGGCGAAATCGTGGATGGCGCGCTCGATTTCGGCAAAGCTCATCGTGTTGGCATTGCGCAGCACGGGCACCACCAGCCCGCGCCCGCCGCCCACTGCGATGCCGATGTCTTGGTGCTTGCTGTAGACGATCTCGCTGTCCTCGATGCGGGCATTGACGGCCGGGACCGCCTGCAGCGCGTCGACCACGGCGCGGACGAAGAACGACATGAACCCCAGCTTGACTCCATGCCGCTCGCGGAATCCCTCGCTGTAGCGGCGGCGCAAGTCGATGACCGCGGTCATGTCCGCCTCGTTGAACGTCGTGAGCAGGGCGGCCTGCTGCTGCGCCGCGACAAGGTTGCGCGCGATCACCTTGCGCAGCGGCGACATGGCCACCCGCTCCTCGGCGCGGTCCGTGGCCGGCGCGGACGGCTGCCTGCCCGCGGGGGGCTCGGCGGGCGGCGGCGATGGCCGCTCGTCGGCTACGACCGGCGCGGGCTTCGCCCGGATCTGTTGCACGGCGCGGTTCGCGTCTTCCTTCAAGACCCGGCCGCCGGGGCCGGTGCCTTCCGCTGACTCGGGCGGGAGACCCGCTTCGCCGAGCACGCGGCGGGCGCTGGGCATCACGCGGGCCGCAGGCTGCTGCGCGGCCTCGGCCTTGGCTTCCGGCACCGATGTGCGGGCTTCAGGGCTGTCTGCTTTCGGAGTGGCGGCTGGCGCCTCAGGCGCGGCCTGGCCGCCCGGTTCGAGCAATGCGATCACGTCTCCAGGGGCCGCATCCTCACCTTCTTGCTTGAGAATCTTGACGAGCTTGCCTGCCACCGGGCTGGGCAGTTCAATCGCGGCCTTGTCCGTTTCGATCTCGACGGTGACCTCGTCCACGGCGAAATGCGATCCCTCCGGCTTGCGCCAGGCGCCGATTCGGACTTCACTGATGGATTCTCCCGCCTCGGGGATTGTCAGCTCGACAGGCATGGCTGATCCTCCACTCTAGCCCAAGTCCAAGGCTCGTTCGACGATCTGCTGCTGCTCGTGCCGGTGACTGCCGGGCGAGCCCGTGGCTGGGCTGGCGGACTCGGGGCGGCAGATCGCGTCCGAGAAAATGCCGCCCAGACGCATCTGCAGGTGCCGCCACGCGCCCATGTTCCGGGGCTCCTCCTGGACCCAGACCAAGTCAGCTTGGGGATACGCCTTCAGGTGGGAGCGGAGTGCGTCCGGGCTGAGCGGGTACAGCTGTTCGATCCGGATCATCGCGACATCGTCTCGTCCGGACGCCCGGCTTGCTTCTGCCAGTTCGTAGTAGATCTTGCCGCTGCAGGCGATCACGCGCTTTACGGCGGACGGGTCCGCGACCGGATCGCTAATGACCCTGCGAAAGCCTCCGGAGGCGAGCTCGTCCATGGGCGACACCACTGCGGGGTGCCGCAGCAGGCTCTTGGGTGTCATCACGATCAATGGCTTGCGCCATGCGCGCAGCACTTGCCGCCGCAACAGGTGGAAATATTGCGCTGGCGTGGTGGGATTGACTACCTGGATGTTCTCCTCGGCCGCAAGTTGCAGGTAGCGCTCCAAGCGCGCGCTGGAGTGTTCGGGGCCTTGGCCCTCGAAGCCGTGCGGCAGCAGCATTACCAGCCCGCTCCACAGGCTCCACTTGTCCTCGCCGCTGGAGATGAACTGGTCGACGATCACCTGTGCCGAATTGGCGAAATCACCGAACTGGGCTTCCCAGAGGACAAGGCCGTCCGGCCATTCCATGCTGTAGCCGTACTCAAATCCCAGCGGCCCGCCCTCCGAAAGCGGGCTGTTATGGATCTCGAACCCCGCCTGGCGTGGCGAAAGGTGCTGCAAGGCCACGTAGGCCGCTCCCGTCTTGGAGTCCCGCAGCAGCGCGTGACGATGGGAGAACGTCCCACGCTCGCAATCCTGGCCTGTCAGCCGGATATGGTGGCCCTCGAGCAAGAGGGCCCCGAACGCCAAGGCCTCGGCAGTGGCCCAGTCGATCGGCCGCTTCTCCTTGGCCATTTGCGCGCGCTGTTCGAGCAGCCTCGCGATCTGTCGATGGGGCTGGAAGCTGGCCGGCGTCTTGCTCAGCGTCTCTAGGATTGCCACGAGCCGTCGCTTGGGCGTGACACCGGTGTCGACTTCCCTGACCTCGGCATCGGAACCGCGGTTGAACGCGGTCCAGTCGCCGGCCACTTGGTCGCCGACGTCGATGTAGTGCTCGCTCTTGGCCGAGGCCAGCTCTTCTTCCAAGTGGCGGTGTCGCTCGGAGGCGATCCGGTCGGCTGCGTCCAGCGTCACGCCCCCTTGGCTCAGCAGGTGTTCCAAGTACGCCTCGCGCACCGGCTTGCGCTGCTTGATGGCTTCGTAGAGCAGGGGCTGGGTAAAGCGCGGCTCGTCGGTTTCGTTGTGGCCCCGGCGCCGGTAGCCGTACATGTCGATCACCATGTCGCGGTGGAATTTGCCGCGGAAGTCGACCGCGAGCCGCACGGCCTGCGCTGCCGCCTCCGGGTCCTCGCCGTTGACGTGCAGGATCGGGATCTGCAGCATCTTGGCCACGCCGGCAGCGTAGATGCTCGAGCGCCCTTGGCCAGGCCTGGTGGTGAAGCCGATCTGGTTGTTGACAATGATGTGGATCGTCCCGCCGACACTGTAGCCCGGCAGCTGGCTCATGTTGAGCGTCTCCTGGACGATGCCTTGGCCGGCGAACGAGGCGTCCCCGTGGAGCAGGATGCACAGTCCGCGCGTGCGATGCCTGTCTCCCTTGCGGTCCTGTCGCGCCCGCACGCGGCCCACCGCGACCGGGTCGACGTATTCCAAGTGGCTGGGATTGAAGCACAGCGATAACCGCAGCTGCTCGCCGTGGGATCCCTGCCACCAGCTGCGGTACCCCAGGTGGTACTTGACATCCCCGCGCCCCTTGTAGCTCTCGTGGTCCGGGTCCACGAATTCGCGGAAGATCTGCCGGGCGCTCTTGCCGAGGATGTTGGCCAGCACGTTGAGGCGCCCGCGATGTGCCATGCCGATGACGATGTCATTGACGCCGTGGTCGCCGGCCCGCTCGATGAGCAGGTCGAGCAGGGGGATCAGTGTTTCGCAGCCTTCCAAGGAGAAGCTCTTGGCCCCGACGAACTTTTTCTGGATGAAATCTTCGAAGATTGTTGCGTCGGTGAGCTTGGTGAGGATGCGCAGCTGGCGGGCCCTGCTCAGCTGCACGTGGTTGCCGACGGATTCCATGCGCTTCTGAATCCATTCGCGGACCTCGAGGTCGTCAATGTGCATGAACTGCACGCCCACCGAGCGGGCGTAGGTCTCTCGCAGGCGCTTGATAACCGCGCGGGGAGTGGACAGGGAGCAGCCAGAAAGCGTCTCGGGAGAAATCTGCCGATCGAGATCTTCGGGCTGCAAGCCGTAGAAGGCGGGGTCAAGCTCCGGGGCGGCCTGCTGGTTGCGCATGCCCAGTGGGTCGACTTGGGCTTCCATATGCCCGCGGATGCGGTAGGCGCTGACGATCTTGTCGACGCAGTGCTGCAGCGCTGCCTCGCTGGAAGCCTCGCGCCGGGCCCTGGCGGCCGGATCGGATGCCGCCAAGGGATCAGTCCTGCTGGCCGGGCTGGTAGTTGACGGCGCGGGCGGCAGCACTGCTGGATCGGCTGCCATCGACTCGAAGTAGGTGCGCCATTCGTCGGACACCGAAGTCGGGTTGCGCAGGTAGTCGTAGTAGATTTCCTCGGCAAAGCCGAGATTGATCTCCGTGGGCCATTTTCCGGTGCTTGCCATGGATTGCCTCGGGGCTTCCGCCCGTCGCGCTTCCGTATCTCGAGGGATAGCCGAAGCCGGCGACTCACTTACAGTACAGCACGAGTCATCCGGCATCCGGCAGTCGCAGCGTGAATATCTGCCGCAATAGGCATCAGGACGCCGAAGCCCGAGATCGATCTGATCGCGGCCCGGCTGGCCCGATTGAAACGGGAGGTGCTGTAATGAGCGAATCCGAATTTGAACTGATCGAAGGAAGCGGCAACGTCTACCGCGATCTGGGCGATCCCGAAGCGGACCTGAAGCACGCCAAGGCCGTTCTCGCCGCCCGCATCATCGCAACGCTGGACAGGCGCGGCCTGTCGACACGTAAGGCCGCCGCCGTGACTCCGTTTGCGGCGGCGGACTTCTCGCGCATCCGTAATGCCGACCTTGGGCGCTTCACGCCCGACCGGCTGATGAAGATGCTCTCTTTGCTCGATGGCGAACTCAGAGTAACCATCCGTATCGATGCCAAACAGGGAGACGACGTAGCAATAGCCACATGAGGCCGAGATGTGGCAATGTGCGCTCCGGTTGCTTGCGACTCAGTGAAGGGGGGTAACTAGTGCTTGCGCCCCCCCTAAAATCAGTTCTCGGCTAGCAAAACTGCCCGGTTGGCGAACGGAGTAAAGACTTGTTGGAGCAGGCTGAACGACGCGCAGTGGGCTGTCGCCGGGCGAAGATCGCAGCTACCGGGCCGGATCTAGGCCAACGGGCCGCTTCCCGACGAATCTTCGCCGGCGTCGATTGCTCTCAACTCATATATTTCCAATCATTTAGAAGATTTTTCGCAGATACTAACTACCCAGTTGGGCAGTTACGAATTGACATCCAATACTTCGCCGGCATCGTCCGCTGCCGGCATGCGACCGGTGAAATCGGTGCGCAGCGCCACGATGCAGGGGGGCGCTCTGGCCCACGCTATGGTCGCCACGCGGCCGGCACAGCCGAGGAAGTGTCTCTCGGGGCCGAAAGTGATCTGTCGGCGCTGGATCTCAGTCACCGGCCTTGGCGTGGGTGCCGGCCCGTAGCACGGTTTTTGCCCAATCGCGCGGAGGAGTTCACCCGCACAGAGGCAAAATAATCTATTTGAGGTGATTTCTGCAACAAACGACAAATTTCATGAAATTTTCTGCCTAAATGGTTGCCATTTGAAATAGAATATGCTGAAATAGAACTGAGAATGCCCGGTTCCGATTCCAGGCCAGACGATCTTCTGCCCACTTTCTGGCATCCAGGGATTGGCGAGTACCACCAGGCTGTCCGAATTCCGGTCACGACACCGACACGTTACTTGTCGTACTCAGCCGCGCTTAATCTCCGTCTCCCCGGCGAGGACACCGGAGACTGGCATGGCGACGTGCCGTTCGTCACGTCCATCGACAATCCGCGCACGCTGAGACCTGCCGGGCCGGGCGGCTGGTCGGACACAACTCCGAGCCTCGGAAGCAAGGGCGTCCGCGACATGGCCCACATCATTGAGGGCCGGTATATCCCGCACGGCTGCGGTCCGGTATGGGTGGCGAACCACTATCGCGCGATTGCGGATTTCGTGCTTGTCGATACCCAAGGCTGCTGGTGCGCCGAATTCCCGAGGCATGTCCCGGTTGACAACATCAACCAATGGCTTTTCGCCCCGGAGCATGTCGAGCACTTGGTCGAGGAGTACCTTAAGCCGCTCCGGAACCAACTGTCCCCCGAAGAGAAAGAACTCCACGACGCATGGCTCCCCACTGTAGTGTTCGGCTGAACCCCGAACAAGCACTGCACGAGCATGTAATGCGAGCGATCGCGCTCGAGATGCAGGACACCCCCTTTGTGCTCAAGGGCGGGACCGCGCTGGCGTTGCTTTACGGATTGGACCGTCATTCTGTCGACCTCGATTTCGATTGCGGCGGTGCGAAGCGGATCGCCATACGTGGCCGGGTCCTGCGCGGCCTGCGCGGGATCGATGTTCCGATGTCTGCTTTCCGGCGGGGGCGCCCCATGTGGCGGGGACGGCGATTCCATGTCCACTACATCCACAGTGCAGACAATACGGATCGATTGCTGAAGGTGGAGTTGAGTTCTAGGACCGTGCCGCAAGCCAGCGATATCACAATCGTGCAAGGGATCCGTACCTACAAGATCCCGGCTCTGTTCGACCAGAAGATGAATGCTGCCGACAACCGCACGAAAGCGAGAGACCTGTACGACCTCGGATTCTTGGCGGATTCCTACGGGGGTGGGTTGTCGACCGGGCAAATTCTGCGAGCTGACCGATTCAGCAGGGACTACAAACGCTTGGCCGATCGGTATCGCCCCGCATTCCAAGATGACGCGCTGCTAAGAGGCATAACCACAGCGGATGATCGAGCGCTAGCGTTCAGGATTGCGATTGTTGAGCAGATGCACCATCGCGGGCAGCAGATCATCGAACAGTCCGTCCCCAGCGCACCGTCGCTTGCGGACACGCTTGCCCTGCACAATATCTGGCTCGCATCGGATGGGCGGCAAGGATCCCGGGCCGATCTCAGCGATGGGAAATTCATCGGGGCTGTGCTATGCGGCATAAACTTTGAGCGGGCGGATCTGCGCAGGGCCGATTTTTCGGGCGCGGATCTACGGAATGCCAACTTTCGGAACGCCGACCTCAGCGGGGCGGTGTTGGATAGCACCGACCTGTGGGGAACTGATTTTTCCGGGGCGGACCTCACGGATATCTCAATGCGCAATTGCAACGCTGGGCCGGCAGCCAAGGGGCTTGCCGGGGCACTTTCGAAGGACGCCAAGCCCAGTCGATCTTCCCGTCTTCGCTACGACCCGCTCCCGCGCCGGACCGGGCCGGGCAGGGAATGCGGGCCGTCACGTTAAGCTACCGTCCAGAGGAGGCGCAGGGACAGCGCTGGAGCCGGCTCGAGCCAACCGCAGTCGGGGGGCATCGCAAGTGGCTTCGACCGCCCCGGCGTCTTGCAGCGGGCGGTTGTTCGCAGGGATTGAGCTTTGCCTGTCGGCCGCCAGCGGCCTCGCATCGCTCTTGCGGAGAGATCGGGGCAATAGCCGGCCAAGGCTTGCGCCACTGCCACCCAAGGCACGTTAGTGTGGAGCCAAGCTCGGGCCGGTCCCAAGATGGTGGGCACGCCCAGACTCGAACTGGGGACCTCCTGCGTGTGAAGCAGGCGCTCTAACCAACTGAGCTACGTGCCCTTGCGTACTTGATCCGCAACGCTTTTCGTAGAGTCTCGCCAGACCGGGCCTAGGGTTCTGCGGGAGCAGCGCATCTCTTGATTGTACAGCCCTCGGCGGCATGTGAATTGCGAGCGGCAAGGCTGTCAGGCAAATTCAATGTTCAGTCCACACAAGGTTGGAGAGTCGAAGCGCGGCGCTGGGGGGCTGCTGGCCAGCAGTCATGAGCCGCCCGAAGGAGCAGAATCAGAGTCCTGCGGCCTGTTTGTCCAGTCCCACGACGCAACCTGCTTTGCCGCTCAACTCCGCACCGCGAACATTGAATAACCCTAGTCGCTGGGCTTGCCGCCCGCCGGCGCTGCGTGCCATACTCAAGCTGGCGTGCGCTACTTCAATACCGAGGGCCCGGTGGATGCGGCTGAGCATTACTGCATCGATCCGCTGGGGCGCGTGAACCTTGCGGAGATCTGCACCCTGCTCGCCCGCAAGAAATACTTCGTCTTGCACGCACCGCGGCAGACGGGCAAGACCTCGACTTTGCTGGCGCTGCAAGACCGGCTCAATGCGGCGGGGCAGTACCGCTGCCTGTACGTGAATTTGGAAGTGGGACAGGCCGCGGGGGAGGATACCGGGCGGGCGATGCAGGCGCTGCTGGGGCGCTTGGCCTCACGCGCTTTGGACGTGCTGCAGGACGATTTCGTGCAGCAGCAGCGGGCGCACTACCTGCAGAGCGAAGGCCCCGACGGGGCGCTGGCTGAGACGTTGGTGCGCTGGTCGGCGGCGAGCGCCAAGCCGCTGGTCTTGCTGCTCGACGAAATCGATGCGCTGGTCGGCGACACGCTGATCTCGGTACTGCGCCAGTTGCGCGCCGAATACGACCGGCGGCCGCAGCATTTCCCGCAGAGCGTGATCCTGTGCGGCGTGCGCGACGTGCGCGACTACCAGATCTATTCCAGCCGGGAGGGGGCCAACGTCAAGGGCGGCAGTGCCTTCAACATCAAGGCCGAATCGCTGCGCTTGGGAGACTTCTGCAAGCACGAGGTGCAGTCCTTGCTGGCGCAGTACACCACCGAGCGCGGGCAAGCTTTCGCGCCGGCAGCGGTCGAACGCCTGTGGGAGCTGACCTGCGGCCAGCCGTGGCTGGTCAACGCCTTGGCTTACGAGGCTTGCTTTCGAGCCGGGCCCGGTCCAGACCCGGCGCAACCCGTCGGCGCACCAGCGATCGAGGCCGCCAAGGAAGCGCTTATTCTACGCCGCGTGACACACCTCGACCAACTCGCCGACAAGCTGCGCGAAGAGCGCGTGCGGCGCGTAATCCTGCCCATGCTGGCGGGCTCGGACGATGTGGACTACTCGCTGCGCGACTTGGAGTATGTGCGCGATCTGGGCTTGGTGGCTGCCAAGGACGAAGTGCGCATCGCGAACCCGATCTATGCCGAGGTGGTGCCGCGGGAACTGACCGCAGTGCTGCAGTCCGCGCTGGCACCCCGAGTCGATCCGGAGTGGTACGTGCAGGCCGATGGCGGCTTGGATGTGGCGGGGCTGCTGAGCGCGTTCCAAGGCTATTTCCGCGAGCACGCCGAGTCATGGGTGGAGCGCTACGGGCACGCCGAGGCGGGGCCGCAGTTGGTGCTGCATGCCTACCTGCAGCGGGTGGTCAACAGCGGGGGGCGCATCGGGCGCGAGTACGCGGTGGGCCGCGGCCGCACGGACTTGTTGGTCGAGTGGGGGCGCAGCGGGGCGGGGGGCCAAGTGCGCCCGCGCAAATATGTCATCGAGTGCAAGGTGCGCCGGGAGAACGTCAGCTGGGAGAGCTTGCTGGGCGCGGGGCGCAAGCAGACGGCCGAGTACATGGACCGCTGCGGGGCGGAAGCGGGGCACTTGGTGATTTTCGACTTGCGGGCGGGCCGCTCGTGGGACGAGCGCTTGTTCCGCCGCGAGCCGCAAGCGGGCGAACTGCCGATCACGGTGTGGGGGCTGTAGTGCTGGCCGCCTTTGGCGGCACGCACCCCTAGCAGCCACGCTGCCCGCGTCCCCAGTCGAAAATTTCTGCGGCAGCGCTAACCGAGCCGGTCTGCACTGGCTTGCCAGTCTCTGCTAGCCACAGCAGCGGTTGTGCCACGACGCCCCGCGCTTGGGCGCGGGCCGGCTGGCGAACTAGCGCCGGGAGTGCCTGTCCGCCATAACCGTTGTGCATGTCGCACACTGCGGCAAGCCGGTGTGCCCCACCACCAACGCGGTACTGGGACGGGCCTAGCGCCCGGCGAACCAGACAGATTCAATGTTCGGGCCGCACAAGGTTGGGGAGTCGAAGCGAGGCGCTGAGGGGCCGCTGGCCAGCAGTCATGAGTCGCCCGAAGAGGCAGAATCAGAGTCCTGCAGCCTGTTTGTCCAGTCTCACGCCGCAACTTGCTTTGCCGCTCAACTCCGCACCGCGAACATTGAATAATCCTGGCAAGGCTGTCTCGCCACTTGGATCCCGCCGACCAAGAGGCTTGCTGGCGCCACTGCATAGAGAGGATTCCGCACAGCGGTTCGGCCGGCGACAATTACTCTGGCAGGTCGTGACAACTAGAATGGCCGCCCTTGCCTCGGCGCCAAGGGAGGAACCACACGCCCCAAGCTGGGACAGGAATCTGTCCCAGCTCCGGATCGACACGAAACAAGCGATCCTCCCACGATTGGCCCGGGCGTAGGTCGAATATCACGAAGTGCTAGCCTCCGCCGCGCAGCTATCCATGCATGCATCTGTCCGCTCCCGGCTGATCCTCCCCGTCGCACCCGATCCACGAAGTCGTCCCGGCAGCTAGTCGCCGGCGACTTCCCGGGACCAAGGTACTGTCCACAAAATATTAATATAAAAAAACTTAGTATTCAGATGGAACTGTTTCCCCGCGAAACTGCCGGGGGTCCACATCCAGCACTCTTGCCACGACCGGGTCATGCTCCACGCCGTCAGGCCCGATCGGTACACAGGCAATGGATGCAGTCTCGACGCGATACGCGTATGCTGCTGCGAGGTCGATCCAGCGCATGTTCGCGATTTGCACAAATTCCTTGAGAGGCGTATGCCCGTGATATGTGCGCCACACGTCAGGCACGCCGTTGTCCTGCCCGCTGCGCCCGTTGATCCTGTCGCGCGCCCATAGCGCCCGCACTCCGGCGCACTTGTCCCCCTCGTCGAGCCACGCCTTCATTGCCCACCAAGGGGTCTCGATCGGAATCTCGGCGTGAACCAGGACGAAAGGGCCTTGCCCGCCCTCGACCTCCACGGCCAGCGGCATGGAGCGAATTCTCTCTCGCCAAGCATCTTTCTGAGCAGCGGTCAGCGAGGTGGACCACTCACCGCCATTCGTGCCAATCCAGACCTCCTGAGACATGCGGTCGCCTTCCAGCGAGTCCAGCATCATCTGCTCGTGGTTGCCGCGGATGCAGGTAACATCGTCGCGTTGCAGCCATTCCAGCATCGAAGCCGAATCCGGCCCGCGGTCGATGAGATCGCCGAGCAGCAGCAGGCGGTCTCCTGCACTGGCGGAATAGCCGACCTTGGCGAGCAAGTGCTCGAACGTCTCTCGTTGCCCGTGGATGTCGCTAACCACCAGATCCCGTCCGCGCTCGTTGCGACCGAGCGACAGCACGGCCGGGCCGTCGACTCGCGGCGGACGAAGATCCATCAGGTCCCAATCCAGCGGGGCTGGCTTAGGTCGCTCTGGATCCCCCGGTTGTGTCGTCCCTTGCTTCATTCACAACTCCTGCTCGTGATGGCGCATCTTCCTGCCTGCTATGATGCCATGCCGTGCGTGGACGCGGAAAGCGCTAGGCCAAGCGGGCATGTCACTCTCGCCGGGAGCCTCTCTCATCCGTGCGGCTGGAAGTTTCCCCGCCGTGGGAGGGAGATCTCCTAGTAGCCCAGGTACACGGTCTTGTAGTCCGTGTAGAAATCCAAGGCCACCGGGCCCTGCTCCTTCGGCCCGAAACTTGATTCCTTCGAGCCGCCGAATGGAAGCTGGTACTCGACTCCTGCGCTGGGCAGGTTGACGGTGATCAGGCCTGCCTCGATGCGGTTGACGTACTCGAAAATCCGGGACACGTCTCGCGTCTGGATCGACGCCGAGAGGCCGAATTCCGTCTTGTTCGCGATGCGCATGCAGTCCTCGAAGTCGGCCGCCCGCAACACGGCAAGCACCGGGCCGAACACCTCCTCCTGCGCGATCCGCATGTCCTCGGCAACCCCGCTGAAGACCGTGGGTTGGAAGAAATGGCCTTTGGCGTACTCGCCGTCCGCAAGGGCGTGCCCGCCGCACTCTAGCTGCGCGCCTTCCTCTGCGGCCAAGCGGCAGTAGCTCGCATTCGTCGCGAGCTGCTCGCGGTCGATCGCCGGGCCGACCTGCACGCCCGGGTGCAACCCATTGCCGACCTTGAGATTCTTGGCGGCCGTCACCACGCGGGCGAGAAACTCGTCGTGAATCGAACTTTCGACAATCACACGGCTGGTGGCCGTGCATTTCTGGCCGGTCGAGAACATCGCGGCGTTGATCGTGTTCGCCACGGCCTTCTCGATGTCGGCATCAGCCAGCACGATGGTCGGGTTCTTGCCGCCCATCTCCAATTGAATGCGCAGGCGCCGCTCCGATGCTCGGGCGTGCAGGGCCTGGCCGACGGGAACGGATCCGGTGAAAGAAACCGCCTTGACCGGCTCGGCGCTCACCATTGCCTCGCCGACCTCTCCGCCCGAGCCGCAGATCAGGTTGACCACGCCCTTGGGGACGCCAGCTTCGTTGCAGGCCTCGGCGAGCCGCCAGGCGCACAGCGGCGCCAGAGTCGCCGGCTTGACGAGGACGGTGTTGCCCGCCACGAGGGCGGGGGCGAGCTTCCACGCTGGAATGGCGCTGGGAAAATTCCAAGGGTTGATCTGCGCGACCACGCCGAGCGGGCGCCGGACTGCGTACATGAACACGCGGTCCCGCTCCGAGGGGACTTGGATGCCCGGCATGCGCGACCCCTCTCCCGCGAAGTAGCGGAAGATATTGATCGAGCGCATCGTCTCGCCCTTGGCTTCCGCCAGCGTCTTGCCTTCCTCGCGGGTCATCTCGCTCGCGAGCGTATCCAGATTGCGCTCAAGGATGTCCGCTACCTTGTACAGGTATGCGCCGCGCGCCGGGGCCGCTAGCGCGGCCCAAGCGGGGAAGGCTTCGCGGGCGGCCTCGGCTGCCATGTTGACGTCGGCTTGGTTCGCCTTGCAGAACAGACCGACCATGTCGTCCGAATCGGCCGGGTTCACGTTCTCGAACAAGCGGTCGCTTGCGACCCACTCGCCGTCAATGTAATTGGGGTACGTTCTCGTTTCGCTCATGGGCACTTTGGGTAAGGAGCCTTGCGGTCCCGCCTGCTGCGCGAGTCCCGCCGACCCCCATCATCGCACGGCGCGCACGGGCCCGGCTTCCAAGCCGCCGCCCCGCCCGCAGTCAGGCGTCCGCCTTGAGGAAGGCGTCCCTGCTCGCCTCGGACTCGAAATAATGCACTGTGTCCCTGACCTTCGCGCGAACTGCGTGCGCCGGATCGATATAGGTGCCTGTCTGGGGATCGCGGACCAGCCTGCCGCTGCCAGCCTTGCCGCTCGAACCATCCCGCCGCGCCGCGGAGCCGCGGCTGTCAGGCCTCATCGCGCGCAGCACCAGCCGGCTGATCTCGCGGATCAGGTTGCGCACGACGGCAAGGCCGATCACGCCCGCCACGAGCAGTAGAATGTTGCGAATCCCCATCGGTGCCTCTCCAGCAATCGCGGCTGCGAATCCCCGCGGCGGGCGGTGTCAGCCTCGATGCCTACTTCTTACGCCTTTTCTTGGGCTGTTCGAAGGTGGTTTCCAGCTTGCCGCTAAGGCTCTGCACCATGGCCTGCGCGCTAGCCGCGTAGGCTCCGGCGGGTTCGAGCTCCAAGTACTTCTTGTACGCCTCGACCGTGCCCTCGGCCGGGATGATCGAGCCGTCTTCCTTCATCTCCGCCGTGCCGACCAATGCCGTGCCCAGCTGGTAGTAGGCGTTTGCGTAGTCGGGCTGTGCCTGGGTAGCCTTGCGGAACGCATCGATCGCGCCCTGCGTGTTGCCCGTGTTGACCATTGTGGCGCCGAGGTTGAAGTAATAGGTCCCGGCCTGTTCGGGCGCCATCTGCGCGGCCTTCTCTAGCTCCGCGGTGCCCTCGTCCAGCCGTTGCAGGCGGATCAGCAGCAGTCCCAAGTTGTTGTGGTACGCCGGATCGGGCTCTAGCTCCAGCGCCTTGCGGTAGCTCGCGATCGCCTCTTCGCCGACTTGCTCGCGCTCGGCCCCGCTCTTGGTGCTGACCAAGCCGCTCAAGGCTTCGGCCATGTTGCCCCAGATCACGTGCTGCTCGGAATCGATCTCCAGCGCCTTGCGGAAATGCCCCAGCGCTGTGGCGTAGTCCTCCACGCGCTTGGCTTCCATGCCCGCGTTGAACATCTCGTTCAACTGCTTGTTCTTGCTGATCTGCTGCTGGCGGTCCTTGATCGCCTTCTCATACGCCTTGCGCTGCGAGTCGGTCATGGCCTCCAATTGGGCCTTGGTCGGGCCGCCGCCGGCCTGGGCGGCCTCGTTTTCGCGCCGGATTGCGGCGAGGTCGAAATCCAAGGGCTTCGTATCGCCAAGCTTGATCTGGTAGCCGTTGACGCTGTAGACCTGCTTGCCGTTGACCTCCAATCGCACCGTGTACTGGCCCAGCGGCAGCCCGGCATGGAAGTAGTTCCCCTTCTTGTTGGTCTTGACCTTGTAGTTGCCGCGCACGCCGACACGCTCGATGAACACCATGGCATTGCTCAAGCCTTGGCCGTCCTCGCCGGACACCTTGCCGCGCAGCTGTCCGGTCTGCGCCAGCGCGCTCGAGGCGAGGAACGTGAGAAGTAGAGCCGCGAGGACGCAGCCGCGAAGTGTCTTGCTTGTCATGGTCGAAACTCCTGATGCAGTCGGCCGTAGCCTGAATCTAGCCTACAGTATGGCAGCATCGGATAAGCTTGGATTGTTCCCGCCAGTGCTTGCAGGGGCCGGAATCGAATGAAACATCCCGCTACCGGGCCCCAGGGCGGACTCCAAGGCCACGACCTGTCCGCGGAAGACTTTCGGCAGGCCGGGCATGCCATCGTCGACTGGATCGCGGATTACTTCGCGCATCCCGAGCGCCGGCCTGTGCGCCCCGATGTCAGCCCCGGCCAGCTGCTGGAAAAGCTCCCCGCGAGCGCACCGCAGCAAGGGGCCTCGCAGGAGGAGATCCTGGCAGACTTCGAGCGCTTGGTGGCTCCCCACTTAGTGCATTGGAGCCATCCGGGGTTCATGGCCTACTTCGCCGCAGGCGGCTCGCGCCCCGGTGTGCTGGCCGACGCACTCTCGGCGGCCGTGAACAATGTCGGCCTGCTGTGGTATTCCTCGCCGGCCTCGGCCGAACTGGAGCAAGTCACCATGCGCTGGCTGGGAACCGCCATGGGCCTGCCCGCCGAGTGGTTCGGCATGATCCACGACACGGCTTCGACATCCACCTTGCACGCGGTGATAGCCGCCCGCGAGCATGCCGCCGCCAAGGCCCGCGCCGCAGGGGCCGAGCTGGATCTGAACCGCATCGTAATGTACACCTCCGAGCAAGCCCACTCCTCGGTGGAGAAAGCCATGAGCGCACTTGGCCGCGGAGCGGGCGCATGCCGCAAGATCCCGTGCGACGACCGCTATGCGATGCGCCCGGACGAGCTGCAGCGGGCGATTGCCGCTGATCTCCGCGCGGGCCTCTCGCCGATCGCGGTCACCGCCACCATAGGCACGACCGGGTCAACGGGCATTGACCCGGTGGAGCCGATCGCGGACATCGCGGCTCGGTACGGGCTTTGGCTGCACGTGGATGCGGCGTACGCCGGAGCCGCCGCGATACTGCCCGAAATGCGGCACCATTTCGCTGGCTGCGACCGGGCCGACTCCTTTGTCATGAACCCGCACAAGTGGCTGTTCGTGCAGATCGACTGTTCGGCCTTTTACACGGCCCGTCCGGAATGCTTGCGCAGCGCCTTCGCGCTGACCCCCGAGGTGCTGCGCAGCCGGAAAGACCCGCGAGCGGTCAACTACATGGAGCATTCCATCGCGCTGGGCCGGCGATTTCGCGCCCTCAAGCTCTGGTACGTGTTCCGCGCCTTCGGCATCGAACGGCTGTCGGCCATCCTGCGGGAGCACATCCGTTCGGCCGGACTGCTCGCCAGTTGGGTCCAGCACGCGCCGGACTTCGAACTGCTGGCTCCGGTGGACTTCTCGCTAGTCTGCCTGCGCTACAAACCGCAAGGCGCGAGCGAAGCCGAGATCGATGCCGCAAACGAGCGGCTGCTGCAAGCCGTGAACGACAGGGGGGAGTTCTTCCTCTCCCATGCCAAGCTGGCAGGCCGTTACGCCATCAGGGTCTCGATCGCCAACATCAACACCACCGAAGCGCATGTGCGCCGGCTGTGGGAACAATTCCGGGACATGGCCCGGCGCTCGGACGGAGAGCGGTCTTGAATGGCGGCAATCGAGACAAGGCGAGACCAGCCCGGCACGGAATCTTCCAAGCTTGCTCGTCTTTCCCAATCGAGATGCTTGCGTGTTCAGGCCGGAATGGGCCTTGACACCGACTTGCAAGATCCTCCTCGAAGATACCGGCACCCTGGTCACGGCCGCCGCCAGCTCATCATCTTGCTGAAGGCGGCGGCCATTGTACAATCACTTTCTGGCAAGTGGAATGTGCGCGCGGATCCCTCGCTTGGCTGTCTTGATCGGGGCGGCCGGCCTGTGCCTCGGGCCGCTCCATGCGACGGTCGAGCGAGCGCGCGAGCTTGAGCGCAGCGGCCAGCCTGCCGCGGCCCGGCGAGTGCTCCGGGCCGCGGCCGCCGGCCAGTCGGATAACCGCGAGGCGTTGCTGGCCAACGCCGAATTCTTGGACCGCCATGGCGACCCAGCCGCTATCGAGGCGTACTTGCGGGCGCTGCGGGCGCTCGGCCCGCAGGACGGCCTGACCGCAGCCGAGCTACGCCGCCGGATCGCGCTGGCTGCCCTGTGGCACGGCGATGCGGAGCAGGCGCGCGTGGCCCTGAATGCATTGAAGGCCGCGGGCGAAGGCGGCCCGGGCGTCGATAGCCTGCTGCGACCGCAGGCGGAACCGGGCACCGCGGACTTCATCGACGTGCCGGGCACGCTGGACTCGTTCAGCCGCATGGCGGCGCTTTCCACGGACCTCTCTCCCGAACTGGTCCTTCCCTCGCTGGGCCGCACGATCTTCACCGGCGGCTACCATGTTGCTGGCGGGGGTACCACGTTCGAGCCGACGGAGTATCTCCGCCTGCTCCAGCAATATCTGAGCCAAGCCAAGGAACTGGCAGCGTTCGCCGGGGCCGACAACACCATCGAAGTCCAGGTTTGCGAATCGGCCGAGACCGCCCAGCTGCTCAAGATCATCGGCTACCGCTTGCGCGGGGAGTGCGGCCCGGCAGCCGTGCTGGAGACGGTCAACCCGTCCCGGGCGTTCCTCGCGATCGACTCGGCATTCCCCGTGGCGGATCTGGAGCTTGCCTTCCGCAGCGGGGAGCCCTTCTCCTACGAGTTCGGCCCGACACGGCTGCCCGTCCTGTTCGGGCGCGATTACTGGCTGGGAGCCAGCCGGAGCGGGCGAGAAGGCTTCCTCGACGCGTTCATTGACGATCCGAGCTTGGCGCGGCTCTACTTTGCGATGTACAACCTGCACCGGCCGACAGCCGAGGCGTTGCGGGCCGCGGCCCCCTTGAGCGAGCTGAAAGACTACGTTCCCGTTCTCGATTTCTTCGGGGCGATGTTCGAAGTCCGCGATGGCGCGGCAGTGATCCCCGGCGGCGAGCGAGCGCGGCCGGCATGGGAGCGGTTGGTCGGCGAGAGCGCCGGCCAGGGCGGCCGCTTCTTCCGCGGGCTGATCCGCTCGGACGACGGCTGGATGGCGGCATACTACGACGCGCTGGCGCGGGTCCAAGGGCGTGCGGCGCGGGCATATTTCCTCGCCCCCCAGCGCATCGAGCGCTTCTACCGGGCCGTGCGCGGGCGAGTCACCAGCCCCGGCCCGGCCCGGCCGATCTTTCGCGCTAGCTCCGACCTGTTGCTGCTCGCAACGCGGCTCTCCTTCACCGCCGCGGGCGCGCCGCGCATACCGGGCGGCATCCAGCCGTGGAAGGACTTGTTCGTCGTCCATCCGCACGGCAAGTACGACGGCAAGCTGACGGATTCAGCTACGCGTTGGACGCAAGCGGACGACGTCATCGAAGCCATGTTCGCTCTCTCGCGCAAGGTGATCGAGAACGAGCCGCTGAAGATGTTCCTGGCGATCTCGGACTTGGACCGCAAGCGGGCCACGCCGCTCTCGCCCGAGGTGGTCGGACGCATGATCCGGGCCTTCCCGGATTACGGGCATCAGTTCGCGCTGTACAGCGACTCGCCAGATCTGAGCGAGGAAACCATCACCGCCCACTTGGACGCCATGCTGCGCTTGGACAGGATTGGCAGCGAACTGCGGCGCGCCGACGCCATCGGCGTATTGCAAGCGCAACTGGCGCTGTGGCAAGTTTTGCGCCGCAACGGCGCGGTCCCGGACGAGCAGGCCGATGCATCGATGCAAGCGATCCTCTCGGCCGTGACTGGCGCGACCGAGCCGCAAGCGGTGTTCGCCGCGGGGCGCGCGGGCGTGCTGGCGCTGTTGCAGGCGGCCGGGAGCGACGCTTCCCATCCGCAGCAGGCCCTGCTGGGCCTGCTGGTGGGGGCCGCCGCCGAGGGCGAGCAGCCCGCCCGGGAGGAGGTGCTGGCACGCGTCGGCCAACTCCTGGCGCTGCAACGGCTGGTACCGTTGGACACGCTGTTCGACCTCGCCGACCACCTCGAGCGGGTCTCGCGCGGGGAGGCCTTCAACGTGGCCATGGCCAACCGCCTCTCGGAGAGCATTTCGGACATTCGGCTGCCGCGCTCGCTGCTGTCCGCCGAGGAAGCGAATGCCGTCGCGCGCGGCCACTGGGTGGACCGGCACATCCAGAGGCAGCGCAGCCTCAACCTGCGGCGGGCGGTGGATCGCGCCCAGGGCAATCCCAAGCGCTTGCTGGCGATTCGCGGCGAACTCGCGCCCATCTTACGCGATTCGCTGGTTGGCATCGTGTACGCCCTGTACTCTCCGCCCGGCGCGGAGCTGATCCGCGCCAATCCGTTGTTCGTGCGGAGCCACGACTTCCTCGGGCCGGAAGGCAAGTACAGCTGGTCGCGGACGCGCATGCAGTCCACCGGCTGGCCCAGCAGCGGCGGCGGGCGCCTGCAGGGATCGCTGGTCTCCTTGCCTTACGAGCTGGCGTCGGCCGAGCAGAACTTCATGGTCCCCTCCGAGCGGCAAGCCTTGATCTGGCAGGATCTCGCCCCCCAGATGCTGCTCGGCGCCACGCTTCCGCACTGGTGGGGCGTCCAGACGTCCGACTTGCATTACGTCGGCTTGCACCTGAGGCTGGCACGCTCGCTGCTGGCGCAAGCCGCGCTGGACCAAGGCCTTGCCGGGATAGTCCTGGCCCAATTGCGCACGCGGGTGGAGCCGTCGCGCATCTGGAAGATCGAAGATTCGTTCCGGCGCGGGCGCGTGCGCCAGGGAATCGAGATCGTCACGCCGTCGGAACTCCTCGGCCTGGCCCACCGGTTGCGCGCGTCCCATGGCGAGCGGATCGACGCCGTGGGGCAGCCCTATCTCGGCGCTATCGCGGAACTGGAGCGCCGGGATCCGCAGCGCTTCAACGAACGCCGGACCGCCCGGCTGTTCGGGATGCCGCATCCACGCCTGGCGCACTCCTATCGCTTGGAACTGCTGCACCTGCCGCTGTTCCCGACGCTGATGGGATTCTCGAGCCGCATCCTCGCGGAGAGCTGGGAGTCGAACAACCTGTTCTGGGCCGCCTTGTCCGACGAGTTGCACATCGCTCCGGCGCAGCTCAACCTGCTGGTACCCCAGTGGACCCAGCGCACGCTGGAGCGTATTTTTGCAACCCACCTGGACGATTGGCCCGCGCTATGGCGCTCGCTGCGGATCGTAGCTGCCCAAGTGCGGCGCGAGATCGGCCGCGAAGGCATCGCGCCTGCGCCGGCAGGGGGCGGCTGACCGATGCTTGCCAGCGCGAGAGCAGAGGCGGGGGGGATGCCAGCGTGCGCCGTGCATCAAGCCCGGACGCGCGCTGCCCGGGCGGTGCGGATCCTTGCCGCCGCGTGCTTGGGGCTGTGGCCGGGGGCGTCCGGCTTGCAGGCGCAGGAGCCTGCGGATCTTGGCGCGCCGGCGGCATTGTTCGAGGTCGAAGTCGACCTCGTGATGCTGAACATCGCCGTCACGGACCAGCGGGGCCGCTACATACAAGGGTTGAAGCCGGAGCATTTCCGGATCACCGAGGACGGCGTGCAGCAGTCGATCGCGTCGTTCGGCGCCGGCAATGCCGCGCCGACGCGCGTCGCTAGGACAGGCGTGCGCCCGGGGCCGGTCGCGGGCGAGGCCGAACTCTCCATCCCCGAGGCCATCTCCGGCCAGCTGGTGGGCACGAATGTCTTCGTGCTGTTCGACACCAGCAACTTCATGTACCGCAGCTTGGTGTACGCCGAGGACGCCATTGCCGATTTCATTCGCGGGCTGGACGGCGCAGACTCGGTCGCAGTGTACGCGTTCAGCCGCAACCTCACCCGGCATTCCAGGCTGTCGGCCGAGCACGACGACGCCCTGCGCGGCTTGCGGCGGTCGGTGGCCGGAGATGAGACGGCGCTGTACAACTGCCTCCTGCTGACTTTGCGGGACGCAGCCAAGGTGTCCGGGCGAAAGGTCATCATCGTGTTCTCTAACGGCCCTGACAATGCCAGCGCGATCTCTCCGGATGATGTCGGCGCGATCGCCGAGGACGAGGGCGTGCCTATCTATGTCATCAGCACCCGAGCGCTGAACCGTGACCCGATTTCGAGCAACGCCTTCCGGCGGATCGCGCAGCGGACGGGCGGCAAGGCGTATTTCGCCAAGACTTGGCAGCGCCAATCCGAGGCATTTGTCGAGATCCGCGAGGAGCTGGCCAGCTCCTACACCCTGACGTACTACCCCGAGGCGAACCCCAATCGCGGCTGGCGCAGCATACAGGTCGAACTGGTCGGCCCGGACATGCAGCGCTATCGCGTGCGCACGCGGGCGGGCTACCGGCCGAAGCTCTAGCCCTGCTGGCCGAGTCGCGTCCTGGAGAGACATGTCCAAGCGGATTGTGCGAAAGCTCCAATCCAAGGGGTTCAAAGCTTACTGGGTAGGCGGCTGCGTGCGCGACGATCTGCTGGGACGGCCCGTCAAGGATCGCGACGTGGCGACCGACGCGCATCCCGAGCAGGTTTTGGACCTCTTTCCAGGCTCTCGCCGTGCGGGCGAGCGATTCGGTGTAGTGTTTGCGAGAGACGGCGACGGGTTCACGGAGGTGGCGACGCTCCGCAGGGAAGGAGCCTACAGCGATGGCCGCCGACCCGACGAGGTCCAGTACACGGACGATCCCGAGCAAGATGCAAAGCGGCGTGACTTCACGGTCAATGCCATGTTCTGCGATCCGATCTCGGGCGAGCGGCTGGATTTCGCGGGCGGCGAGGAAGACCTGCGCGAGAAAGTGATCCGGGCCGTCGGATCGGCCCGCGAGCGGTTCAGAGAAGATCACCTGCGCATGTTGCGGGCGGTGCGCCTGGCCGCCAGCCTGGGGTTCGAGATCGAGTCCGGCACGATGGGGGCGATCTGTGGCAACGCGCCGGCCATACAACAGGTAGCGCCCGAGCGCGTGCGCGACGAGATCGGGCGGATCTTGACCGAGGGCAGCGCCCGCCGAGGCTTTGAACTGCTGCATGAGAGCGGTCTCCTAGAACGCCTGCTGCCCGAAGTCTCTGCGCTCCGGGGCGTGGAGCAGCCGCCTCAGTTCCATCCGGAGGGCGACGTGTGGACCCATACGATGATCATGCTGGAGGGAATGCGAACGCCGTCGCTGCGCCTGGCCTGGGGCGTGCTGCTCCACGACATCGGCAAGCCCGACACGTTCATGCGGGCGGACCGCATTCGCTTTCACGGGCATGCCGAGCGGGGTGTCGAGCTTGCCGATGCGATTTGCAGGCGCTTGCGCTTCTCCAACGCCGACACGGAGGGCGTGAAAGCGCTCGTGGCGAACCATATGAGATTCGCGCATGTGCGGGGGATGCGCAGATCCAAGCTGCGGGCGTTCGTAGAACGGCGGGATTTCGACGATCACTTGGAGTTGCACCGGCTGGATTGCGTCTCAAGCCACGGCCTGCTAGACAACCATGCGTTTGCCGCGGAGCGGCGCGATGAATTCCAGCGGGAAGAGCCGTTCGTGCCGCTCTTGACCGGCAAGGATTTGATCGCGGCCGGGTACGAACCCGGGCCGGCGTTCGGCAAGGTTCTCGCCGAGGTTCGCGATCTACAGCACGAGGGCGAGCTCGCGGATCGCGAGCAGGCGCTGTCATTCGCGCTCGAGCGCCTGCACAACTTGAGCTAGCCCGCCGGCACGGGGCGGGCGGCTATGCGCGCTTGCGCTTGGCGAGCCAGCTGTCGATCGACCAGTCGCCGGAACCGCTGGCCCACAGGTACAGGAAGATGAAGCAGTAGAGTACCGCTGTCTCGCCCCTGTTCAATAACGGCAGGAAGCCGCCGGAGGCGTGTGCCATGAAATAGGCAACGGCCATCAGCCCCGAGCAGAGGAAAGCTGTCCAGCGGGTATGCCAGCCAAGCAGGACCAAGGCTCCGCCGACCACCTCGATCCAACCCGCGATCAGGATGAGCGCGCCCTCTTTGGGGCCGACACCGCCCAGGCCCCACAACTTCTGCACGCCGTGCGGCACGAACAAGAAGCCGGTCATGATGCGCAGCAGCGCGTGCGTTGCCGACGGCCAGTTCATTCCGGTCCTCTGCTGTTTCTCTGCTGGGCAAGCACGGCAGGCCGCTAGAGGCCGAGCAGGCGATCCACCCGCTGGCCGAGATCGGACAGATAGGCGTGGTCGCCGCCGCGCAACTCCACGGTCGCTTCGGCCGTGTAGCCGATGGCAGCCAATGACTCGCGCACCGCCGGCCAATCGACATCGCCGTCGCCCAGGTTGACGAAACCGTCGCGGCGCGAGTAGTCCTTCAGGTGGACTTTTACGATGCGGCTGCCGAGTTCCCGGATCCAGTGCTCCGGCACCGCGTAGTGGACAATGTTGCCCACGTCAAAGTAGGCCTGGATCAGAGGGTGGTTGAAATCGTCGATGTATTGCCGGAAGTCGCGGGCCGTGAGCAGGAACTTGTTCCAGACATCCTCGAGGGCGATGATCACGTCGTGCTTCTCGGCCAGCGGGATGAGCTTGCGGATCTCCGCCTGCGAACGCTCCCAGGCCTGTTCGTACGTCGTGTCGGAGCGAACCACCGCCGGTACTAGCAACAGAGCGTTTGCGCCGTACATCCGGGCTTGGCGCATGGACGCCTTCACGCCGACCACGCAGGCTTCGACATCGGCGGGATCCGGGGACGACAGCGGATGGCGCCAGTGCGTCTGGTTCATCACGGAGTGGATGCGCAGCCCGGCCGCTTGGGCGGCATCGTTGATTGCTTGTGCATCGGCGTCGTTTTCGACCGTCCGCACCTCCATCGACTGGAACCCGACCTCGACGGCCAGCTTGAACCGGTCGACCAGCGGCAGGTCCTCGGGCAGCATGCTGTCAATGATGGCCCGCTCGATCTTGTGGTTATCGCCTTGCAGGGGCAGCCCGGCGGAAGCCAGAGCGGCCATGATCCATTCGCGTCTTCGCATATGCGTTAGGTTCAGCCAAAACAGCCGCCCCTGTCAAGTCTGAGACTCTATCAGCGCGAAGCGAGACTGAATGCAGGGGGTGTTTTGCGTTGGAGGAGGCTACCTGCCGAACACAGGATCCACACTGCCAGCAGGGGCATCAGAAATTGGGCAATGGCCTAAAGTTGTGCATGAGTCGAAGGAAGGTGGCGTATGTTGGATTTACGGACTGCCGTGCAAGAAGCGCAGGGGGGCCGCGTTGAAGGGCCGGGAGGAAGTCCAGAGCCAAGCTTGCACGGCGACCGCTCGCCGTAGAGGGCCTTGCCGCACGCGCCCATGACACCGCACGAGTTCATCGCTAAGTGGAGCGCCTCCGAGTTGAAGGAGCGCTCCGCGTCGCAGGAGCACTTCATCGACCTGTGCCGCCTGCTCGGCGAGCAGACGCCGGCCGAGTCCGACCCAACCGGCGAGACGTATTGCTTCGAGCGGGGCGCTCGCAAGGATACCGGCGGGGACGGCTGGGCGGATGTCTGGAAGCGCCACCACTTCGCGTGGGAGTACAAGGGGCAGCGAGCGGATCTCGACGAAGCCTTCCGGCAGCTGCGGAACTACGCGCTGGCGCTGGAGAACCCGCCGTTGCTGATTGTCTCCGACATGCGCCGGTTCCGGATTCGCACCAACTGGACCAACTGCGTTAGCAAGACCTATGAGTTCGGACTGAACGATCTTGCCGACGCCGCGACCCGCGATCGGCTCAAGTGGGCCTTTTCCGAACCCGAGCGACTGCGACCCGGTGAGACCAGGCAGGCGCTCACGGAGCGTGTCGCGGCATCTTTCGCGACGCTCGCCCAGTCGTTGCGCCAAAGAGGCCACGACGGGCATGCCGTTGCTCACTTCGTCAATCGGCTCGTCTTCTGCATGTTCGCGGATGATGTGGGACTGCTGCCGGGCCACATGTTCACGCGCATGCTGGAGCAAGCGCAGCGCACTCCAGCGCACTTTGCTGATCTTGCTGGCGAGCTGTTTCGGGTCATGGCTTCCGGCGGGCGGGTCGGTTTCGAGACGGTCGCTTGGTTCAATGGCGGACTGTTCGATGACGCTGCGTCATTACCGCTGGATAAGGCGGATATCGACACCGTGTTGGGTGCCTCGCGTCTCGATTGGTCGGAAATCGATCCGTCGATCCTCGGCACCTTGTTCGAGCGCGGTCTCGATCCGGGCAAGCGCGCCCAACTGGGTGCGCACTATACCGATCGTGACAAGATTATGCTGCTCGTCGAGCCGGTGGTAATCCGACCTTGGCTCTCCGAGTGGTCCGAAGAGAAGGCGGCGATTGCCTCCGAGTTAGAGCAGGCAGGATCCGCCAAGACACCGGCCACCCGTAAGAAGCGGCGGAGCAACGCTGAACAGCGCTATCGGACATTCCTGAGTCGGGTGAGAGCGTTCACCGTGCTCGATCCGGCTTGCGGCTCGGGCAACTTCCTGTACCTCGCCTTGCAAGCGCTCAAGGATTTGGAGCACCGGATACAGCTCGAGGCTGAGGCGCTTGGCTTCCAGAGAGCGTTTCCGGAGATCGGCCCGGCCAATGTCAAGGGCATCGAGATCAGCCCCTATGCCGCCGAGTTGGCCCGCGTCTCGGTCTGGATCGGCGAGATCCAGTGGATGCGGCGCAACGGCTTCGCAGAGGCGCGCGACCCGATTCTCAAGCCCATGGACACGATCGAGTGCCGCGATGCGATCCTGACTTCGGACTGCAAGGAACCAGAGTGGCCGAGGGCTGACGTTGTGATCGGCAATCCCCCGTTCCTCGGCGACAAGCTGCTGATCCGCCATCTCGGAAGCGACTACGTGTCACGCCTGCGGAAGACCTACGCGAGTCGGTTGCCCGCACAAGCCGATCTCGTCTGCTACTGGTTTGAGAAGGCTGCCACTCAGATTCGGACTGGCAAGGCGACACGAGTAGGCCTTGTAGCGACGAACTCAATTCGAGGCGGCGCGAATCGGCGGGCCCTAGATGCGGCAACCGACGGAGGACGGATCATCGAGGCGTGGAGCGACGAGCCATGGGTCATCGACGGGGCCGCCGTGAGGGTGTCGCTGATCTGCTTTTCGAGTGCCGATGACAACTCCGTGTTGAGCGCTCGTCTCGACGGGCAGTCTGTCGACGAGATCTACGCGGATCTGACGGCACGTCGCGAGGGAACAGTCGGAATCGACCTCACAGCTGTCAGGCGTCTACCAGCCAACGCCAATGTCGCCTTCATCGGCGACGCTAAACATGGTGCGTTCGACGTTTCCTGCGACCAAGCGCACGAGTGGCTTCGTCTGCCAGCAAACCCGAACGGCCGCACGAATGCGGATGTCCTCAAGCCTTGGCGGAACGGCATGGACCTGACCCGTCGTCCCGCTGGCAAGTGGATCGTTGATTTTGGTTGGCGGAAGTCTGAAGCTGAAGCCGCCCTGTATGAAGAGCCGTTTCGATGGGTACAGGAGCATGTCTATCCATCGCGCCGCCACAACCGCCGGGCGGCCTACCGCAAGCACTGGTGGCGACATGGCGAGCCGAGACAAGGCATGTGGCGGGCGCTGGACGAGCTTCAACGTTATATTGCAACGCCGCGGGTCGCCAAACACCGGCTGTTCGTCTGGTCCGACTCGCGAATCTGCCCCGATTCCTCACAGACCATCTTCGCTCGCGACGACGACACGACTTTCGGTATCTTGCACAGCCGGTTCCACGAGATCTGGTCACTCCGTCTCTGCACTTGGCTCGGCAAGGGCAACGACCCGCGCTACACCCCGAGTACCACGTTCGAAACATTCCCGTTCCCGTCGGGCCTAGTGCCCAACATTCCAGCTGCCGACTATGCTGCCGATCCGCGAGCAATGGCTATAGCCGCGGAAGCTCGACGGCTGGTAGAGTTGCGCGATCGATGGCTCAACCCTCCGGAGTGGGTCGAATGGGTGGACGAGCCGGTGCCGGGTTACCCCAAGCGGCCGGTCGCCCGCGACGGGGATGTGGCAAAGTTCCTCAAGAAGCGGACGCTGACCAACTTGTACAATGCCCGGCCGCAGTGGCTCGCCGATGCGCACGAGGCCCTTGATGCCGCAGTCGCTACCGCGTACGGCTGGCCCGCTGACATCTCCGCCGAAGATGTTTTGCGCGAATTGCTCGTACTGAATGCCGACCGCCAGTGACGGAGGTGTCTCCAGCTCATTCCCACTTCCTCTGCCCGCCATCCTTCAAATACATCTCTGGACTGGAAACGACTCCCGCAGTGGTGCGTATATCGTTGCGCGACACACGCAGCTAGCGCTGCGACACCACACCCCTAAAATCCGCTACTTCAGGAATTTTGCAAAAGGCTGATGGTGGATGGGAGATATCCCGCGTATAGGCGGGAATTAGCCAACGACAACCCGAAGCCACCCGTCCAACCCTCAAGATAGTGCAGTGACGCTCTCAAGCTCTCTTGGTGTCACCCGTGATTTCCAAGCGTTTCGCCAAGACACCTGGGAGCGACTCACTTACATTCGAACCTCCCAGGTTTGAAGACCACGAGATCAGATACGCCCCGAATTCCTCGTCTTGGTTCGCATCCCATGAGTTC
Organism: Bryobacterales bacterium; assembly: GCA_965219605.1. Taxonomy (GTDB): domain Bacteria; phylum Acidobacteriota; class Terriglobia; order Bryobacterales; family UBA6623; genus VXMF01. The sequence goes on from CBDCOC010000001.1 coordinate 345,167, forward strand.
AGCGCGGCGCAGTCACGCCAAAGTGAACTATTCTTGCGAAACTCGCTCAGCAAGGCGATCGCTACGACGCCATTGAGCTTCCGATTGTATGGGTGGGATTCTAACTCCTCGCAGTGGTCACGAAACCACTCCGGGAGCGGTGCCTCTAAGTTCGCGGCATGCAGCTTCGCGACACGCCCCGCATACGTTCCGTGGTTCGGGGCAAACTCCGCTGCCTTGAACACAGAAGGGGGCGGAGCTTGATCCCAAGCACTGACCAAGCGATGCAACACAAACAGAGAAGCTGCCTCACATAGGGCTTCTTCGAACCATTTGTGCTTGTGATTGAACCGGTCGAATCGGATTAGCACGTGGCAAAGCTCGTGGGAGAACTGGTATACGTACTGGGACCAGTAGGTATCCCTTGCGGTTAGGTAGTGCCTGAGACAAAACCCCCTAAAATCCGATCTCCGCTAGCAAAACGGGCCGATTGGTGAACGGAATAAAGGCTTCTTGGAGCAGGCTACCCGATGCGCAGTGGGTTGTCGTCAGGCGAAGATCGCAGCTACCGGGCCGGATTCGGTCCAACGGGCCTCCTCGTGCCGAATCTTGGCCTGCGTCGATTGCACATAACCGTTTTGAATACAATGACATAGATGCTTTTGTCGCAGGCACTAGGTAGACCTTATAGGGGCGCCGGCCTTGCACGGTCATCGGGTAGTCCCGCGTCCATCGGCCAACCTCAAGCCGGTCGCTTGGCAGTTTTCCCGTCACCATCGAGAGTTCCCTGAAGACGGACTCGAGCACGCCGAGAATCGCGCTGAGGCTGGTCGTGCCCCAGTCGCCATCTAGAACAGTCAAGCCAAGTTTTGGGTTATGTTTGTCCATGCATCCTCGCTAGAGCCTGTCCGATACCTCAATCTCGCCCCTGCTGCCTCTTCTTGCGTCGTGTAGAAGGTCGCGCAGATCCAGCAGGTCGATGCAAGAGAAACCCTCGTCCTCTGGGTTCCGCCTCGCTGCTCGCGAAATTCGAGGCGAATACAGGACATACTCGTGGTGCCAGCCTCGAAACTTCCGTCCCTCGCGCATCGACAGGAAGCGCTCGGCATTTTCGCGAAGCGCTCTTCTGGATGCCGGGGTGTGCTTTGCAAAGTTCCGCTTGCACGAACCGAACCGTATCGTGCGGCGTGTCGGTCTCCAAGCCACCAAGTCGATCTCGATGGGTTCCGTCTTGGGGCCAAGGCGATTCCAGTACCCGCGAACAAGCCCACCGAGAGGAAAGTCGCCCGTGCCAGTGCAGGAAGCCTCTTCAGTGGCTTGGCGAACCATCCGTTCGAACGACTGCCCTTCCAGAGTGCGCAGCCGCGGAAGCAACGCAGCCTCGACTTCCCGGAACGTGGCGAAGCGTGCATAGCGACGCGCAGGGCCGATCGCGTCAAGCCACGCGAGCAAGAACTGATCGGCAACGGTATAGCGAGCAACTCTCGAATTGTCTTTCGCAAATACCGGAAGCTCTCTCTGTACCAGCCCCAGATCTCGCACCAAGGAGGTAAGGTACGGGCTGAACGATTTGAGATCCGACAGTGCTGTGCGCAGCTGAGCGTAAGTGCAAGGGCCGCAGCTTGCGATTTCCCGCAGAACGGCACGGTAGTTAGTGCCTGCGACAAAACCCCCTAAAATCCGTTCTCCACTAGCAAGACGGGCCGATTGGTCAACAAAGTAAAGACTTGTTGGAGCAGGCTGCACGGTATGTAGTGGGTTGCCGCCAGGCGAAGATCGCAGCTAATGGGCCGGATCCGAGCCAACGGACCGCTGCCCGCCTAATCTTCGCCTGCGTCGATTGCCCGCAACCGTTTTGAATACAACGACATGGATGCTTTTGTCGCAAGCACTAGTTACGATTCAGTTCTCGGCCTAGCAGCGCATCCCCCTCTTCGAACAACAGAGCTGTGGGACGCATGAACAACGACTCACAGAGTTCGGACGCCCAGTCTGACCACTGCAAGCTGTGATCGAGACCCTCCAGCTCAGCGTAGTGCCGCCAGTACTTGGGGACGCCTCCGAACAGTGTCCATGCAGTGAGGCATTGATGAGGGTCTCCGACACCATGCTCGGCACTCACCTGCAGGACAGTCCCGATATCCCACTGGCCGAGGTTCAAGCTGAAAGCCTCCCTTCCGAATAGAGGCGCCTGGCGGTCGTGGATCAACGCATGCATCTCTGCCTGCACCGACCCGAGGACAATCAAGCCCCCACCTTCTATGCCTTGCAACCGATCCACGCGTTCCTTCAGCAACGAAGGCAAACCGCGCAGTGGACTCCGAAGGCACACCTGAAACTCGTCGATCGCGACGATGACACCCTGCCGGCAAAGCACATCGATAGCGAGAGCCATGCCGGCAAGATCCGTGACCTGATCAAAATTTTGAAGTGCGCCTCGAGGCCTGCCTGGCGGACCGCCCTTCGGAAGATCGTGGTGGCGTCACGGGGAGTGCTATCTGGAAGCTCTACTAGGATCGCTTGGCAGGGCGTTTGTTTGTCCTTCTTGAGGATTTCAAGTGCCTGCCGCACTAGAGTTGTCTTGCCAACTCTCCGACGGCCACGAATGGCTCCGAAGAACCAGCGATTTTTCCTCATCGACGCGAGCACCGAGCCTAGTTCTGCGCTTCGTCCGTAGAATTTCCACTCGCGTCCCATCAATTTTTAGTTTAGATAAAAATTATTCCATTACTCAGTGCCTGCGAGTGCGCCAAGCTAACTGGGAGCGTATGGCGGAGGCGCTGGAGCGCTACCCGCTGCCAAAGTCGTGCATTCGATCTACGCCACGTGAGCGAAGCTGCGATCAGAGGAACCGAGTGCGGCAACCCGCACGCTCGGGGCTGAGGGGGAGGGGTCTCGGTAACGACCTCCTCTACCCGGCCAGACCACTACAGTGTCTCGGCAACAGTTTCAGCCTTTTCCTCTCTCGCGGACGACGACCGCCCTCGCGTTGCTATCGATCGCAGGCGTCGTGTTCGGCGATGCTGGAGATCTCGACCGGAGGGCGGTCGCGAAAGCGGGCAATGAGCGACAAGGTGCCGCCCATCGCCTCGACTGTCCTCTTCAGTGTGGAAAGCAGGAGATCGCTACGCTGCTCCAGCCGCGAAACCGCGTCTTGACCGATGCCAAGCTCGCGTGCGACGCTCGCCTGGGTTAACTCGCGAGCCTTGCGCAGCTCGCGCAAGGTCATTTCTTCGGCGATAAGCCCGGCAGCCATTTTCTCCACCTTGCGGCGTTCGGCGGGGTCGAGCCCCGCGATCACGTCTTCTACATCCAGCACCATGACGATTCTCCTTCTCTATTCTCCGGCCAGCCGGGCCAAGTGGCGGTCGAACCGCTCATCGGCCTTGCGGATCAATTCGCGATAGAACCGCCGTCCGCTGCCGCCCGACTTGTCCCCCGCCACCAGAAGCATGGCGTGACGTGCGGGGTCGAATGCAAAGGCGACCCGCCACTCTCCGCCTGCCGCACCGAACCGCAACTCCTTCATTCTGGCATGCCGCGAGCCATTCAACGTATCCACGCGTGGTCGCCCAAGCTGCGAGCCATATTCCTGAAGGAGCCGCGAATGGGCAAGGATCGCCCTGCGCACTTCCAAGGGTAAGAGTGAAAACTCGGGTTCAAACTCCTCGGCAATCTGGACCTGCCAAGTCATGGTTGCAGGATGGCGTCGCCGGAATGTAGAAGTCAAGGGGCACCTACTCACGCCTCGGGCAGCATCGGGCCATCGTACTTCTTGACCATGTCGGCAGTTTGGCCGGCGAACGCCATGCCCCCCGAAGCGTGAGTAGTTACCGTGCAGGAGTTCGCCATCCGTCACAACGCCCACGATCTGGACACCATGAACCAGATGGGAGAGACTGCGGCGGGGATGCAAGGCAAGCGCCTGTGATACAGGGATCTGAGCGCTACCAACGGGCGGCCCTCAGGGACTGGGGCTAATGCGCGTCCGCTGCTCGGACACTACGCGCCACAAGATCGATCGAATCGGTCGTTTGCAGGTTGGGCAGTTGCCACTGCCCCCTTTTTGCGAACCCGATTACGGTCACCCCCACGACTTCGTCCGTCTCGAAGTCCCTGCGGATCAAGCATCCCGGCTCAATCTCCTCGGAGATTGCGGGGCGCGGCTCTCCGTAGTACAGATACAGCACGTCCCTCTTCTGGTCGTACGTAAGATTCATCGGTGCGTCCATAACAGTTCCCCGTTCGATCTCGGTTTGCGGCAGAAATAAGCTGTCTTTACGAATCCGGACAGATCAATCTCCGTCTCAACTACTACCGTCACGTACAGCCCCTTTCGCCGGCCACTGTCCACGAGACGGCAATAGAAGCGCATGTCGGGATCGGACCCCTGCACTGGATTGGGAGACTGCAATGCTTGGCACACCAAGCTAAGGTCCTCAATCTCTGGGTGCTTGCCCCTGATATGCTCCCATGCGTAGATGTCAAAAACAATCTCGTAGCCCGTCGGGTCGAGAACCTTGGCCAGCGCCTTCCCGTTAGCGAATCCCGGCTTCGGAGGTTCGCCCGGAACTGTTGGTGTCTCCTTATCTCACATGTTGCTTCTTAGACTGTAGCAGCGGCGTTGAAACGAGTCCTTTCCAATCAGCACTTCTCAATTTGGAATTTTGTCAGTCGAGGCAGGGACTTCTGGCGGTGTGGGACTTCTGGCCGAGGGCCCAGATTGGCCCTTGATGCCGCAGTCGCTGCCGCGTACGACTAGCCCGCTGGCATCTCTGCTAAAGACGCTTTGCACGAGTTGCTCACCCTGAATGCCGGCCGTCAGTGGCGGAAGTGACGGTACAGGCACAGGCCAAGGGCAGATCAACAAGTACGGAGAGCATGGATGCCGAGGGCCTCCACTCTGGGCCTCGTCTCCGGCCGCATTGGAGCATAAGGCCCGAGGCTCAGGACGACTCGAGTGCCTGCACCACGTCCGCCACGATATCTTCGGGATCCTCGATGCCGACAGAGAACCGCACCAGGCTGTCGGGGATGCCCAGCCTCTGGCGTTGCTTCTCTCCGAGGTTGCGATGGGTGGTCGTCGCCGGGTGCGTGACGAGCGAATGCACGTCGCCCAAGCTCAGGGTGCGGACCACGAGCCGCAAGGCGTCCAAGAAGCGGAACGTCCGCGCTTGGTCCGCATCCTGCACTTCGAAGCTGACCATCCCGCCGCACATGAGAGCCCCTTCCGTGTCGCGATCGAACAATCGCTCCGCCAGCGCCCGGTCAGGGTGGCTGGCGAGACCGGCATAATGAACGGCTCCTACGCGGGGGTGCTGCTCCAGTGCTTTGGCGACGATCATGGCATTGCGGCAGTGCTCTTCCATGCGCATCGGCAGCGTCTTGACACCGCGGGCGGTCAAGAAGCACTGGAACGGCCCGAGGTTTGCGCCGAAGTGCCGGCCAAGCTCTTGCATGTATTCGGCTTCCGCTTCGCCGCAGGCCGCCATCCCGCCGAGCACGTCGGCGTGGCCGGCCAAGTACTTGGTCGCGCTGTGAACAACCACGGTTGCGCCCCATTCGAGCGGGCGGTTCATCACAGGCGGCGCAAATGTGGCGTCTACGAGCACTGGTATTCCGCGCTTGGCGGCCATCCTTGCAATCTCGCCGATCGGAGTTACCCGCAGAAGCGGATTCGAAACGGTCTCGACCAAGATGCAGCCGGTCTCGGCCCTGTCCAGCGCTGCTTCGAACCCGGCTAGGTCGCTGGAGTCGGCGAACCGCGCCGTGAATCCCTGCTGTTCCATCAACTGCAGCAGTTGGAATGTCTGGCCGAACAACACATTGGCCGCGAGGATCGTCTTGGGCCGGTCACGCAGGGCTGTGAGCAGCCCGATGTGCATCGCGGCCATGCCGGAACTGCATGCCAGTGCGCTGCTGGCGTGGTCGAGAGCGGCCATCTGGCGCTGGAGGGCGTCAGCGGACGGATTGCCGTAGCGCTGGTAGACGAAGCCTTCGATCTCGGCATTCGCCACCGCTGTCAGATCGGCCGCGCTCCGGTAGTGGAAGCTGGCAGCTGTTTCAAGCGGTGGCGCGGAAGGCACGAAGCGCTCGCTCTCGCCTGCGGCGCGAGCGCAGGCGTGGATGGCAATGGTCTGCTGTTTCATGCTCGCTCTAGCGCCTGGCGCAGGTCGGCAAGGATGTCATCGATATGCTCGGCCCCGACGGACAATCGCACAAGGCCGTCGGTGATGCCCAATGCGTTCCGGGCTTCCGGTGCGAGCATGCGGTGCGTTGCGCTGGCGGGGTGCAGGGCCAGCGTCGTGAGGTCGCCGATGCTGGCCGAGGTGGCGGCCAGCTGCAGCGCGTCCAAGAATGCGCAAGCGCCAGCGCTGCCCCCTTTGACGTCAATGCCGATCGCGCCGCCCGCCTCGCCGGGGGGCATCAACTCGCGCACGGCGGCGAGGTCCGGGTGTTGCGGGTCGCCGGGGAAGATGAGCCGCTCGACCTTGGGATGGCCTTGCAGCCCCTCGAACACCAGGCGAGCGTTGGCGCAATGGCGCCTCATGCGCAGCGGCAGCGTCTTGATGCCGCGCATTACCAAGAACGATTCGAACGGCCCTAGGTTTGCGCCAAGGCAGCGGTGCGTCTGCTGCATGGCCTGTTGATGCTCCTCGGGGACTACGACCGCCCCGGCCAGCACGTCGCCGTGGCCGGCCAAGTACTTGGTCGCGCTGTGGATGACCATGTCCGCGCCGTGGTCGAACGGCCGGATTAACAGGGGCGTGAAGGTGTTGTCCACCAGTAGCAGCGCGTCGCTTTCCTTGGCGATTTCACTGAGGCGGCCCAGCCGGGCCACACGCAACGCAGGATTGGAGATTGTCTCGGTCAGCAGCAGCGCCGGGCGCACTTCTCGCACCGCGGCCTCGACCGCTTGCAGGTCGCAAAAGTCGCAGAAGCGGACCTCGACGCCCTCGGATGGCAGCACGGTCCGCAGCAGCTCAAGGGTGCCGCCGTACAGCACGTCCGCCGCGACAATGGCTTGGCGGCGGTCCAGCAGTCCTGTCATCAGCGCCAGATGCACGGCGGCCATTCCGGACGCAGTGACGATGGCGGCATGCCCGCCTTCGACAGCGGCGACCTGCTCTTCCAAGGCGCTGCTGGTGGGGTTGCCCATGCGGGCATAGGTCTCGCCCGGTTTGCGATCGGCGAACACGTCCGCCAGCTCGCCCATGGTCGGGTAGAAGAAACTGGACGAGGCGAAAATCGGGGTTGAGACGGGGATGTAATTGCCTAGCTGCTGCCGGTCGCCAGCATGCACGAGAGTTGTTTGAGGCTTCATCGCGGGTTGCTTTGAGGATAAGTGCCCAGTATAGGATGCGGTGCTTGCAGCAGCTTGCCGGCCCGTGCCGGCTTGGGCCGGGCCGTCAGTTCGCGGGCGGCGTCTCGGAAAGCTTGACCGCTGGCGTGTCTTGCCCCGGGCTGGCGGCGGGTTGCGCGCTGTCGGCCAGATAGCGGCGCAGTACGCGCCTGACGTATGCGGCGGTTTCCGGGAACGGAGGGATCCCGCCGTGCTTGGCCACCTGTCCCGGGCCGGCGTTGTACGCTGCCAATGCCTTCACGAGCTGGTCTTGGTGCCCCTCGAAGCGTTCCAGCATCTGGCGTAGATACGCGGTGCCACCCTGCAGGTTCTGTGCTACGTCCCGCGGGTCGACACCGAGCTCCGCAGCTGTTCCAGGCATCAACTGCATGAGCCCGACCGCGCCCTTGGCAGAGACCGCCTCCTGGCGGAAGCCTGATTCCGCCCAGATGACCGCCCGGACCAGTTCTGCCGGCAGGCCGGCCGCGGCGGCCAGCCGCTCCACTGCTGCCGCCAGCGGCTCGGGGCCGCCGGGAGCGGCGCGGTCGATTGTTGCGGGCCGTTCCGCGCGCGGTTGCGGCGCCGGATCAGCCTCGATCCGATCGACTTCGGCTTGCGGCACGGCGATCCAGCCGCCGTTCGGCATGAGCAGGCGGACCGTTCTGCCATGCGCTTCGTAGCTTTGTGCCGTTAGGCGATATCCGCTGCGCAGTACTACGGTATCCGCCCGGCTCGCTGCCGAAACGATCAGCAGCGAGGCGAGTAGACGCCAGCCGAAGCGCTGTTGCATACTTGCCTACTTGCATCATAAGACGTACGTATCCCACTTGGAGTGCAGCAAGACCGGCGCCCGGCTGCCCGCCGGCGTGCTCGCCAACCTCTCGCCCTGTGGCGCGCCGCTGTTGGTCCGCTACGACTTGGAGCGCGCAAGGCGCGAGCTTGACCGCGACCGCCTAGCTCGCGGCCCGCAGTCGTTGTGGCGCTATGCCGCTTTGCTGCCGCTGCGCGACATGCGGCACCTTGTGACGCTCGGCGAGGGCATGACGCCGTTGCTGGAGACGCCCCGCCTCGCCGCCCGCTTGGGCTGCCGCCGGGCCTTGGTCAAGGATGAAAGTGCGAATCCAACCGGGACTTTCAAGGCGCGCGGCATGGCCGCTGCCGTTTCTATGGCCAACGAGCTGGGCGTGAAGAAATTCGGTGCGCCGTCTGCCGGCAATGCGGCCAGCGCCTTGGCGGCCTATGCCGCACGGGCCGGGCTGGAGGCCAACCTGTACATGCCGCGCGACGTGCCGCGCGCCAACGTGGTCGAGTGCCGGGCCATGGGGGCCAATGTCTGTCTGATAGACGGCTTGATCAGCGACTGCGGACGGATCGTTGCCGCCCGCAGCCCGCGCGAAGGCTGGTTCGAAATCTCGACGCTCAAGGAGCCCTACCGCATCGAGGGCAAGAAGACCATGGGGCTGGAGCTCGCCGAGCAACTCGGCTGGCGATTGCCGGACGCGGTCTTCTACCCGACGGGCGGGGGCGTGGGCCTGATCGGCATGTGGAAGGCGTTCTCCGAACTCCAGAGCTTGGGGTGGATCGGCTCCAAGCGCCCCAAGATGATTGCCGTGCAGGCGGCCGGCTGCGCCCCGATCGTGCGCGCTTGGGATGCCGGCGCCGGCGAATCGCAGTACTGGGAGAACGCTGCCACGGTGGCTAGCGGCCTGCGCGTCCCCAAGGCGATCGGCGACTTCTTGGTGTTGAACGGTATCCGCGAGAGCGGGGGCACGGCAGTAGCGGTTTCAGATCAAGAAATGCTGGATGCAGGGCGGATGCTGGCACGAGCGGAAGGCATATTCGGCGCCCCCGAAGGCGCAGCCTGCGTCGCGGCCGCCCAGCGCCTGCTGCGCGACGGGTTTCTTGCCGCGGACGACGAGCTTGTCATTTTCAACACCGGCACAGGGCTGAAATACCTCGAGGCCTGGGACCGGGGCGGGGAAGACTCCCCGTTGCGTCCCGCCCGCGGCGAGGATTGAATCGTCCCCGCCGCGGTGCCGGCCTGCAAGCCGGGACCTGTCTTGCAAGAATGGAGGGTGGCATGAAAGTCCGCGTGCTCTTCTTCGGCCAGCTCAGGGATGTGGTCGGCCGCGCTTCGGATGAGGCCGAGTTCCCGGAGGGCGCGCGGCTTGGAACGGTATTCCGGCACTATGCGTCTCAACACCCCGTGCTTGGAGGAATGGCCGCTAGCGTGGCGATGGCGCGCAATCAACGCTTTGCGCCAGCTAGCGAAGCGATCGAGGACGGTGACGAGGTGGCGCTCATGCCGCCGGTGAGCGGCGGCGCCGGCTGGCTCGCTAGCGCTGATCGGGACGGCGTGTTCGCCGCTGTGACGCGCGAACCGATCGACAGCGCAGGCTTGGTGCGCAGGGTGCAGGGGAATGGCGACGGCGCGGTGCTGGTGTTTGAAGGCGTCGTGCGCGACAACACCGGCGGGCGGCGGACGCTGCACCTCGATTACGACTGCTACGTCCCCTTGGCCGTGCGCCAGCTCGAGGAGATCGGTTGCGGCATCTTGCGACGTTGCGATGTGCATGCCATCGCCTTGGTGCATCGCGTGGGCCGGCTTCAGGTGCGCGAGCCGAGCGTCTCGATCGTGGTCGCTTCCGAGCACCGCAAGCCCGCGTACGAGGCCAGCTTGTCCGCCATCAATGCGGTGAAGAGCAGCGTTCCGGTTTGGAAGAAGGAGCATTTCGCCGATGGCGAGGTGTGGGTAGAAGGAAATTGGGATCCCTCGGTAGCCAGGTACTCGGCCGCCAGCGCGGGCTGATTCTCTGCTCGCTGTGGATTGCCGCTTGCGCCACGGCCCAGCAATCCGATCCCGCCGTGTTCACGGCGGATGTCAGCTTGGTGTCCCTTCCTGTGACGGTCAAGGATGCCCAAGGCGCGCCGGTCGGTGACTTGGAGCGCGAGGATTTCAGCGTGTTGGAAGCGGGCGAGCCCCGCGAGATCGCGGTGTTCGAACGGCGCACCGACAGATCCCTGTCCGTCGCACTGCTGCTGGACGCAAGCGTCAGCACGGCCGTCGAATTGCGGTACGAAAAGGACTCTGCGGGCCGATTCTTGGAGCGCCTGCTGGGACAGGGATCGCAGCCGGCCGATGCGGCCGCCGTCTTTTCGTTCTCGAGCGAAACCACAGTCCTGGCCGGCTTCACGCATGACCACGAGGAGCTTGCCGCCGCTTTGGGGGGTGTCCGGCCGGAGAACGGCACGTCGGTTTATGACGCGATCATGCTTGCCTCGCGGGAATTGCAGGATCGCGAAGGCCGGCGGGTCATTATCCTGATCACCGACGGCGGTGATACCACCAGCAGTCTTCGGTTCGCCGATGCGCTGCGCGCAGCCCATGCGGCCGAAGCCGCGATCTACCCGTTGATCGTGTTGCCGATCCGGAGTGATGCCGGCCGCAATCGGGGTGGAGAGCACGCCTTGATTGCGCTTGCCGAGAATACCGGCGGCGAAGCCTTCGTGCAGCATGACGTCCAAGACTTGGATGCCGCCTTCGGCGAGATCTTGCGCAACCTGCGGACGCAATACCTGCTGGGCTACTATCCGCCGGAAGGCGAGTTCACTTCCGCCGATGCTTTCCGCGAGGTGCAAGTGCGCGTCGCCCGAGAAGGTGCTGCCGTGTTGGTGCGCAACGGCTATTTTGCCAAGAGCCCTGTCGAGCGACCGATCAAGCGCCGCCGAACCGTCGCGCGGATCCACTTGCGCACCGTGCCGCAGGCCGGTGCTGAGGACGACCAGGCGCCGGAAGCGCCCGAGGCGGTCACGCGTCCGCCGAGGCGCACGCCCGGTCGCAGGGCGCCGATCATCCGGCCGGGCCCGTAACAAGATCCCGCCTCGCTCGGATTCGAATCGAGGGCGGGGCTGGTAGCCTGAACGATATGCCTATCGCCGCTCCCGACTACATTCCCTTCGCGACCGAGCTAGCCTTGGATGCCGGTCGCATACTGATGCAGCACTACAGCAACGTCCAAGTGGAGTACAAGGGCAGCTTCGATACCGTGACGGCCGCCGACCGGGCGTCGGAGCGCCGCGTGTTCGAACGCATCCGCGCGCGCTTTCCCGAGCACTCGATCATTGCCGAGGAGGGCAGCAACTTCAAGGGGGCCGGTGAATTCGTGTGGTACGTCGACCCGCTGGACGGAACGACCAACTTTGCCCACGGGCTGCCGCGGTTCTGCGTGAGCATCGGCCTGTGGTCGCGCCGGGAGGGGCTGGCGGGAGTTGTCTTCGATCCCGTGCGCGAGGACCTGTACGTGGCGGAGCGGGGCTCCGGTGCGTACTTGAACAGCCGCCGCATCCGAGTGTCCGGCGAGGGCGATCTCAGGCGCGGATTGTTCGCGACCGGGTTCCCCAGTGCGATCCGGGCGACCAATCCGAACATGCACTATTTCCATCAAGTGGCCATGGCCACACACGGCGTCCGGCGAATGGGCTCGGCAGCGCTGGACCTGTGCTCCGTGGCGGAAGGTCATTTCGAGGGGTTTTGGGAAATCGGGCTGAAGCCGTGGGACGTGGGCGCGGGGCTGGTCGTGCTCTCCGAGGCTGGCGGGAAATACTGCGACTTTGAACGCAAGCGCTATCATCCCGGCGACCGGCATATGGTCGCCACGAACGGCAAGGTGACCGGAGCGCTGCTGGAACTCTTCGACGAGGTGTCGAGCGGCCATCACAGGCACGCGCTGCCGCCAGTCGGGAGCGCTTCGTAGCCGCTGGTCAATTTTGCACAAGCCAAGAAGTGTGAGAATGATCGCTGGAACTGCACCGCCTTGCGCGGTGGTGAGCCGTGCGATGATGCCGGCATCCGTTTGAGACGCACGTGCGCTGGCCTGTTGCGGTCGCAATGTGCAGTGCGGGCATAGGACGGGGCTGCCCGGGCCGCGGCGTGCCGAGACGCGGTACGGCGAGCGCACGGCTGCCGCTCAGCGCCGCTGAGCGGGGAGGGGTATTCGCGTCTCTCCGATCAGCCAGTTTCACAGTAAACGCAAGCTTCTGTGGACTTTAACGCATCCGCTGTGATAAATTAGAAAATCTGCGTATCAGCATTGACGGACAAGCCGGCCCGGCCTGCACGGCTCGCTAGGCGGGTATCCCTCTCTCTTTGCCTTCGCATGGTAAGTGAATATGGATCGCATTGTAGACCTGATTCAAAGCAAGCGGCGCGGGGCTGACCTCACGCTGGCAGATTTTGAGCGGCTGATCAACGGCTACACCTTGAACGAGATTTCAGACGCCCAGATGGGCGCCCTGCTGATGGCCGGGACGTGCATGGGATTCTCGGATGCCGAAGCGGTCGCCCTGACTACAGCGATGCTTCGCTGTGGCGAACGGCTAGAGCTTCCCGAGGGAGGGCGGCCGACGGTGGACTGCTGCTCAACCGGCGGCGTTGGCGACAAGACGCCCCTGATCGTAGCGCCGATCGCCGCGGCCGCTGGCGTGAGCGTGCCCGTGATCGCTGAGCGGGGATCTGACCACATCATCGGCTCGCTGGAAAAGCTGGGTTCGATACCAGGGTTTCGGACGGATCTAGAAGTCTCCGATTTTGCCGGTCTTGTGGCTGAGCATGGCCTCGCGTTCGCCCAGCAGAGCAACGCGCTGGCACCCGCCGAGAAGCGCTTGCACGATCTCCGCGACGAGACCGCGACCATGGATTCGCTGGCTCTGATTGCTGCCTCGGCCATGTCGAAGAAGCTGGCCGAGGAAATTCGGGGGCTGGTGGTGGATATCAAGGTCAGCAAGAGCTCGCTGCTCTCGGGCCGCAATGAAGCCCGGCGGCTGGCCCAGCTGATGATCGCGATCGGCAGGAAGCACGATTGCAAGGTGCAAGCGCTGCTGACCGACATGGACCAACCTCTGGGGTACACGGTTGGAAACGCTCTGGAGATCATGGAAGTGTCCCAGACATTGCAGGGGCAGGGGCCGGAAGACGTGTCCGGCCTGGCGGTCGAACTGGCGGCCCGCATGATCTATCTCTCCGATACCAGCATCTCGATCGAAGACGCGCGCGAGCGCGCCAATGAGGTCATCCAGGACGGTTCTGCCTTGCAGATGCTGGCAAATGTGATCAAGGCGCAGGGCGGCGACCCGGCGGTGCTTGCGGATTTCGCCCAGTTGCCCAATCCGGCGGGCGCCGAACCGGTCACATCTCCGCGCGACGGCTACGTGAGCCGCATCAACGCCGAGGATATCGGGCGGGCCGCAGTGATGCTCGGGGCCGGTCGCGCCAGCGCTGACGATAGCGTTGACCCCGCGGTTGGGGTTGTCTTGGAGACGAAGGTCGGCCAGCAGGTCGTCAACGGCACTCGCCTGTGCGCTCTGTACTACAACAGCGAAGAGCATCTCGAAGAGGCCAGGCAATTGGTCGAGGATGCCTTCCGTATCTCTTCGCAGCCCCCTGCGGGCAGGGAATTGGTCTTGGACTTGGTACAAGGCTAGGCAACTGCCCTGCTTGAGAGCAAGACACCTGCCGGCCATTCGCGAATGGGGCTGGCCGCAGGTGGAGAGATCTGGCGCTGCTTCGATTGCCGATCGGCTCGACGGGGCCGGGTAGAAAGGCGGCGGCCTGCGGTTCCCCGGGTCGCCGCGCTCCCTTGCGGGCACGGCTGCAACAGCGTTGCAAGCGGGTGCGGGCACTGTGGGCCAGGCCCGGTGCCGGATGGCCGGCTGTTGGCGAGAGCGGATCAGGCGAGTCCCATTTCTTGGTAGGACCGCACGATTTTCTCGAGCGCGACCGCGAACGCTGCCGTCCGCAGATCCTCGATCGCGTCCGACGCAAGCAAGGTCTCGCGGACTTGGCAATAGGCCGTGCGCATGGTGTCCTCGAGGCCGGAGCGAACGAGGTCTAGCTCGTCAACACCGCGCATCAGCGGCGCCTTGAGATCGTGCGGGACGGCTTGGCCAGTCACGGCTTCAAGCATCTTGACGATGTGCTGGTTGCGCTGGAGCTCGAGCCGGCGTGATAGCCGGCCGAAGCGCATGTGCGAGACGTTGGAAACCCATTCGAAATAGCTCACCGTGACGCCTCCGGCGTTGACCAGCAGATCGGGGAGGATGACCGTGCCGCGCTTGAGCAGGATTCGCTCGGCCGCGAAGGTGACCGGGCCGTTGGCGGCCTCAACGATCAGGGGTGCGCGGATCCGTGATGCGTTGGAGTTTGTGATCTGAGACTCCATGGCGGCCGGTATCAAAATGTCGCAGCTAGCCTCGAGCGCAGAGGAGCCGTCGGCCACGAAGCGAGCGTCGGGGAAGCCTTTGACCCCTCCCGAGCGACTGAGATGCTCGGCCACTGCATCGGCCGCGAGGCCGGTATCGGAGAGAATGGCGCCATCGCGCTCGACGACCCCGACGAGTCGGGCGCCCTCGTGCTCGGTGAGGTAGCGAGCGGCGTGGAAGCCGACGTTTCCGAACCCTTGCACGATCATGCGCTTGCCTTCCAGGCCGCCGGCCAGTCCGCAGCGAGAGACGTCGTCCGGATGCTGGAAGAACTCGCGAACCACGTAGTGGACGCCGCGGCCAGTGGCTTGCTGGCGGCCAGGAATCCCGCCTTGGGTTATCGGTTTGCCGGTTACGCAGGCCAGTGCGTCAATGTCGGCTGGGTTGAGCGCCCGGTATTCGTCAGCCATCCATGCCATTTCGCGCTCGCCGGTTCCCATGTCGGGCGCCGGAACGTTACGGCTCGGGCTCATGTAGCCGTGGTTGGCAAGTTCCTCCGTAAAGCGCCGCGTGATCCGTTCGAGATCCTCTTCGCAATAATCGCTCGGTCGGATTGCAAGGCCGCCTTTGGCCCCGCCGAACGGCACGTCGACCAGAGCGCACTTGAAGCTCATCAGGGCTGCGAGCGCCTCGATCTCTTGCTGATCGACAAAGGGCGCGTAGCGGATCCCGCCCTTGACTGGTAGCCGGTGCTCGCTGTGTACCGCGCGCCAGCCGCAGAAAGTCTGGTAGCCGCCGCGCAAGCGGACCGGGAAGCGCAGCTGTATCACCGAGTTGCAGTCGCGAATGGTCTCCAAGATGTCCGGTGCCACAGCGAGTGCCCGGGCCGCACGGTCGAGCGATCTGCGCACGTTCCCGAGGAAGTTGGATTCGGTCGATGGTTTCATGCGGATTTCCTCTGGATAGATAGTGTTCCACGCGGGGATCCGTGCCGTTGATGCAGGCCGAGGAGCCACAGATTCGCGCCCGGAGCCCCCATGGCCGTGAGCGGGGCGCAAGAGGGCAAGACAGTCATCTGGTGGTTGCCGGAGTCATCAATTGTTCGGATGAGACGCTTGTCTCCATCAAGGCCTTGAGACCGGACTCCAGGCCTGTCTGGTTGCCCTGCTGGTGCCAAAGGGATGCGTCCGCAGACGCCCGTTCGTGACAGGGAGAGATAAGCCCAACATCACGGGGGATGGAGCTGGCATACTCGCTGAGCCAGATATGGGCCACGCTGCCAAGAGGAAGGCCACGGTCAGGAGTGCCTGCTGCACCAAAGTGCTTTGTTCCGGTATGTCTCCTCAAACACACAACAAGTCAGCATGATTGCAGTACATCCGGCCGTTGGATCTTGTCGGCCAGGAAGCGCTTGATCTGATCGAGTCGACTGTCGAGTGCGCTGCCGGACAAGAACGCGCCGTCCTCGTACCGGCCAATCGCGTCAATGACATACTCTTCGCTTACGTGCGGAAAGAATTCGGAAAACCCGCTCGGGCTGACCCAGATGCCCAGTTGGCCGCTGCTGCTGCCGGTGCATGGCGCCGCGTACATCAAGAGACGCGTGTGATTGGCCATCGGCGCGATCCTCACAGATGCCTTTTGTGGCTGGACCGCGAGGCCGGCATTCTCTGCCATGTTCACGAAGCGGGCGAACTGCTTGCCGACGCCCGCGTCAACGGCCTCGCGCCGGATCGCATCCACTGTCCACTGGAGGCGGGCAGGGCGTGGCGTCATCGATTCTTCCACGATCTCGCGGATCAACAACTTCGGGCCGCCATCCAATTGGAATACATCGAAGCTCACGATGTTGATCGGGATGTCGAAGCTGCCCAAAAACTGATTCATACGCTCCAATCCGGAATCGATTCCGGCACCGACGAGCAGCATGGCGATCTTGCGCCCCTCCTGTCCCTCCTCACCTTTTAGCTGCTGCCTCACTCTCTCGGAGAGCTTCTTCGCATCGCCCAGTTCGCCGAGGCGGTCTTCCAGCTTGTCGCGGAGGTTGTCGGCGCTCAGCCGCGCGATGGAGGCAGCGTAGCCGAGCGCCTGTGCCAGCGCGCCAGAATCGAGCGCTCCCGGTTTGATCTCGATTACCACCCAGCGGTCCCTTGAGTCGATGGCCAGTAGGTCGAGGCGTCCGTCGTCGATCGTAATTTGACGGCCGACTAACGTCAAGTCCTCAGCGATCAGTGCCACGTCGTTCGCGATCCAGTCTTCTAGATGTCGCTCCAACTCGATCTTCGAGCGTGCGACTCGCTTCGGTCCCGATGGCTGCGAGACACTCTCGGCTTGCTGCTCTTCGATAGCCCAGGCTGCGTGTCTCGCCATAGCTTCCTTCTTTCAGAGTGTCTTCGATGCGATGCTGTCGCGGCGAATGCAGCAGGCGGCCCGCAGCCGCGAACCGGAGTTCCTCGTCACTGTTCGCTCTCGCTGGTGCACGGCCACACTACGACGATACACGAGCCAAGGCTTGGCGTGCCAATCCGGCGGCCGCTTTTTCGCGACCCGCCATTGCGCTCACGGCTAGCGGTCGGGATCCTCCAACCGAATCGGTGCTTCGAACAGTCCGAGCTGACCGCGGACCGGCTGCGGCTTGATGCGGCGAACGTCTGCCAAGATCCATGCCCACGCATTGGGCCGCCACCTGCACATCGCTGCCTGCTCGTCGGCCTCTGCCATGGGCCTGCTGTCTGCGAGGTTTACCACCGCCAGCGCGCAACCCGCCGGCGCTATGTCCGGACGCTTGGCCGACACGATGAGCAGCGGGCCGCGGTACTTTGTCGGCCGAGTCCGGACTTCTATGGTCTTGCTCCCGTCCGCGATCAGGTTCGCCCAGGGCTGCCGAACGGAAAGCGCCTTCATCGGCCCGATGTGCCGGCCCAGCCCATGATCGGATCAAGCGTTAGCGCATGCCGACTGAGAGTGCCCGTCGCGGCCATGGAAGCGCGCGCTTGCGTTTCGTGCCCTGCCAGAGAGTGCGGCACCGCCTGCAACGAGCACGGGGTGGCGATGCCTATCCGAATGCGTCGCGCAGGATCTGGTAGCTTTCGGAAACCGCCTGCTCGGCAGGGGCGTTACCCTCCATTTCGAGCGACACGTAGCCCTTGTATCCGGCATCCCGCAGAATCCCGGCGATGCGCGGGTAATCAAGATCTAGGGTGTACCAGACGCCTCCACCCGGATATGTCTTGGCCTGCACGATGTTTGCGTGCGGGGCGAGTTGTTCGATCTGCGGATAGGGATCACCGACATAGTTGCCCGTGTCCATGTTGATGCCGAGCCAAGGATCGCCGACCTCTTGGTGGATCCGCAGCAATGTTTCGACCTTGGTGGAAAGCCCCCAGTGGTTCTCCAGGCCCATCACCACACCGGCCTGTGCAGCGTGGGGCAAGCACTCGCGTATCGAGTCCACGCACCAGCCGATGGCGTCCTCGTCGGTGTACCCCTCGATGACCGGCTCGTTGCCGTTGGCTGCCATGAGGTCGTCGAATGACTGAATCGTGCCCCAGCGTCCGGTGTTGAGGCGGATGGCCGGGATGCCCATTTGGTGGGCTAGGTCGATGCAATGCTTGGTGTGGGAGATGGCTTCCTGCCGCTTCTCCGCGCTGGGGTCCACGAAGTCTTGGTGGATCGAGAGCATGATCAGATCCAAGCCCTCGTTCCAAGCGCGGCGCTTGAGACCGTTCATGTATTCGGGTGTCTCGCTGTCCATCTGGCGATGCAAGATCTCGACCCCGTCAAAGCCGAGCGCTGCGGCATGGTCGATTACCTTTTCGATGGGGTACTTCTCCTCGGTGAAGTGCCAGTACGAGTAAGTGGAAACCCCCAATCGGATGCGGCGCCCGGACATTGACGGCGGGGGCTGCTCCTCTGCGGGCTGGGGGGTGGCGCACGCTGTGCCCAAGGCTGCGGTGCCGGCGGTCGCTAAGAAGCGACGCCTAGAAGTGTTCTCTCGCATGCCTTTCATGCTACACCCAACCCCCGCCCTGCTGCGGCACCGCTGATTCTTTATCGGATGGTGGGGGCTATGATGGTGCATAACCACGCTTTAGGGGCTGCCGAAGTGCAGTTGCGCGCGCCGCCGCAGCGGGGATTTTGCCGGTTTTGGGCAATTGCTGCGGGGACTGGGCGGCCCAGACGAGGGAAGCGCGCTCGCCAGCCCCGCTGGCGGCCTGCTGCGCCAGCCGCTCGGCGGCCCGCCGGGCCGACCGCTGTGCCGGGCTAGCGCCCGGCCGGCGGAGGGCAAGGGCGCAACAGCAGTTGCAGCGCCTCGTCGCGGTTGCCGGCGTAGTAGATCTGCGCGTGGGGCAGCGTGTCCTGCGGTCGTTGCGAGCGCAGCAGCGCTAGCGCTAAGTTGTTCAGTGCGGCGGCGTTGGCCGGGCCGTGACCGGTCCGGATGCGGCTGCTATCCTCGTCTAGCGAGATGTCCCGCCGATCATGATTGCCACTCTCCACCTGCCAATGCCCGCGCTGCAACTCCAGCACTTGCTGCGCACTGGCCGCCTCCTCGCTGAGCGAGGTAAGGCCATAGCTGTAACTCACTGTCTGCGGCCCGTTGCGCCGCTGGCAACTGCGGTGCGTGATGCGGTACGCCTGTCGCGCATGCGGGAACGGCAGCAGTTTTTTGTGCGGCGTGAACACTTCGATCTCGCGCCGCTCCCAGCGCCCGTTGTGCGAGCGCTGCCACCGCAGCTCCTGCCACCGGCGCTGTGCCCCCGTGGCCCAGTTCAGGTTGGTCAGCGTGTCCCAGGTTTGCCCGCAGTTGCCTTTGCTGCGCACCAGCACCTGCCCGCCGTGCTGCTCCACGATCGCCTGCTGAATCTCTTGCCCGGCGTGCCCCGCATCCATGGTCACCACCAGCCCTTGCAGATCGACTTCCTCCAGCAAGGCGCGCAGCGCCCCCTGCTCGCCGCCCTGCTCGCGGTAGCTGCGACTGGCCACCGGCAGCCCCGAGCTATGCTCCACCAAGGTCACCGTCTCCCAGTGCTGCCCGCGGCCGTTCAGCCGGTTCGCGCCGCGGATGCGCTTGCCATCCGCCGCCAGCGCGCGCGGCTGCTGCACCAGCGGCGCCGTCCAGCGCTGGATGACGCGTTCCAGCGCGGCCGGATCGGTGCGCTCCATGACCCGCTGAAAGGTCGTGTCCGACGGCGTTTCGTACTGCCGCTCGCGCCCGTTCCAACGGCACCCCAGCGCTCGCAACTCATGCTCTTTCAACGTTTTCGCATACGCTTCCGCCGCCCGCCCGCCATGCTGGCCGGCCAGCTTCGCCAGCACCAGCAGCGCCAGCACCACCGCCAATTCATGGCGCTTGCCATGCGCACTGCGACTGTCCGGCACGTCGCCCAAATGCGCGCGCAGCGAGCGCAACTCCTTGGCCCCGTAGCGCACATCCACCGCTCGGCAGGCCCAGCCCGGCTGCTCTTCTGCGGCCGCCAGCCGCTCTCGCGCCCCGGCCTGCAACTCGTACACCAGCATCACTTTCTTCTGCCCGTGCTTGGCGGTGTACTTGCCGTTCGAGCGCGCGTAGCCCTTGCTCAATCCCAGCTTGATCCAGTTCGCCGCCCGGTACACCGTGCCGCTATAGTGCGCCGATGCGACGAAGGTCTCCGCCAGTTCCAGGCCATGCCCCCACTGCGCCTCCCAGTCCGCGCTCAAGCGCCGCAGGTTCAAGCCCAGCACGCGCGAACCCAGATTCTTCACGCCCGCCCCGAGCGGCAACAGCAGGAAGCGCGTGTTGTTGGCGATCAGGTGCAAGCGCCGGAACTGCAGCGCTTTGTGCCAGCCCAGCCAGCGCTCGCGCGGGCGGCATTGGAACGCGCCTGTCTGCCAGCCCAGCAGCGCCAGCCACTGGCCGCGCCACTCGGCCACATAGCGCAGGCCGCGCCCCGCGAACTGCTTGAAGCCCAACGGGTGCTGGGCGTCCATCAGCGTATCCCAGCGCAGCCGCTCGTCGGCCCGCGCCAGCCGCACCACGACCTCCTGCCGCAGCACCCGCCGCAGCTCCACCGCGGCGCTACCAGCCCCGGCCAAGGCCTCCGCCAACTGCTCTGCCATATCCTACTCATACAGCAATTCGCCGAAAATAGCCAGTCCTCTGTCTAACTTCTCGCCCCTCTGGTTATCCCTCTCGATAAAGAATCAGCCGTGGGGGGGCTTCCGGGACGAATGGAATTGCACGCCGCTTGGCGAAGCCTGCGTTTTCAGGCAGTTCCGTCGTGTCTTCATGACCTATCCCCGCAGGCACAAGGTGTTTCGAGTTGCCCCTCCATGGCACCCTGCTACCCCGCCCGCTTCCTGCCTAACGTAGCGAAGGTGTTTCCGCTGCCTATGCGGGCAAGCAATTCGGAAGCCCGTCATTGAGAGAAATTCAGTGCTTGCCAACAGCCAGTATGCAGATCGGCCTGTCAATGCCGTTTCGAGCAACAGGACTGCTCTGCGGCGGGAACCCGGATCTCGTAGCAAGGGGTTGCTTTGCACCGGGCGTTAGACCGTAGCTTCGCTGCCCGCGCAGGCACGCTACAGGAACCAAGGAATTTTGAAAACTACCGGCCCGTTGTTGGATCGGCCGGTTCGGTCTGTCGTATACTCATGGAATGGCTTGGGCCAGTTTCAATGATCGGGAACAGGTCAACGCATCCGGCTTCGATTCCAAAGCGGAAAAATATGTGCGACCCGACTTGGAGGGATGGCTAAGCGCCAGCAATGTCCGCAAGAAGGCCGAGAAGCAGGGAAAAGCGAATCAGCCCATGTCTGACGCCTCTAGTCTTGATGATACCGAGTCGCAAATCGTGGACTGGGTCAATTCTCGCGGACGCACGTGTCGCGAGGATGTCGTGCGGCATCTATCGGATTTGGAACGCGAACTGGCACATCTGGATGACGAACAGGAATTGGTCGCCTTAGGTCAGGAAGTGCAGGAGACCAAGCGGAACACTGAGCTCGATCTTGAGCGCAAGGTCCGCGATGGAAAGAACTTGCTTGCTGTACCGGAGAAAGAAATTTTCAACCTCCGCACGGACTTTGAAGCCTTCCGGAAGGAAGCTGGATTGACTCGCCTTCCGGACGATTCGCATCGATCCAATGCTTTGGCTGTCATCTTCAGCTGCCTTCTCATCGAGGCCGCGCTGAATGCGTCGCTACTTATGGACGTAATCCCGACTGGGCTACTGGGTGCCATCGGGCAGATGATTTTGATCAGCGGTGTCAATGTATTCATTTTAGGGTTTCCTGCAGGAGAACTCCTGCGTCATACTCACCACTGGCAGCGGTCGCGTGTGGTTATCTGTTCGGTATTATTCGGTTCTTTTGCGCTGATTGCGGCCGTATTCAATCTCACTGTCGGTCACTTCCGGGACAGTATTCAAGCTGTCTTAATCTGATCGAAGAGCGGATGTATTCCAGATTGGTTCTGACACACTGGATCGCTTGATCGAAAATCCTTTTGGCCTAGATTCGTTCCATTCAGTGCTATTGATTCTACTAGGGATATCTTGTTTCGGTTTTTCGTCATGGAAGTGGCTACAGCGAGACGACGTCTATCCAGAATACGGTCGCAAGTACCGGCAGCTCAAAAAGGCAGAGCAGGACTACGTGCGGCAGTACGACCAAGTGCAGGACGAATTGGACAAGCCCTATCAAAGCTGCGAGTCTCGGTTGGAAGACATCCGGCATCAGATTCGGGCCAAGCAAAGCAAATGGAGAGAGATCTGCGGTCGCGGCACACGTTTGGTGCAAGAGTACCCGGTTAACATTGAGCAATACCAGCACGACTTGGAGTATCTCCTCAAGGCTTATCGAGCAGCCAACCAGAGGGTGCGAACAAGCCCAGCACCGCCTCACTTCGAGACAGAGGTAAGTATGGACTTGGCAATTCTTGAACCGCCATCGTTCACGCCGTCTTCGGCGACTGCCATCCAGGAAATAATGGAGCAGGTGCATGTTGCTATCAGCGAACTACAGGTCTTTTATCGCGAGTCTTGTGGTAAGTTCTGCTCCCTTGATGAGCTTTCCGAACAATCTGCTCAAAAGGATTCTACGATTGATGCATGACCTAGGGAGGAATTCGAATTTTTCCCGTTCGGAGTGCTAGCGCTGAGCGTCATGCTCGCGTTCGTGTCATGCAATTCAGAGCGTCTTGACGACGACCTCTGTCCGGCAGACGGAGAACCATTACGGACGACCGTTCTCCTTCTGGACACATCCGACCCGCTTACGCCTAAGTTGCGAGAAGAACTTCAGCGCCTCGTGGACGAACTCACGGGGGCAAGGGGGAGTGGCAAAGATGGCTTTCTGGTGGCACCCGGGGAGGCTTTGATCGTATACGATCTCACTCAAGATCTCGCTAATATCGAGCCTGTAATCAGAGTGTGCAATCCAGGTGGTGACCCTGATGACTGGAGTATTCGAGATGATTTGTAACTGCCCAGCTAGTTGACAGGGCGTGACAGAACATGTAAACTAGAAAGTGTTCTTGAATGGCGGGCGATAGCGAGATCTTGGCGGAGCGCGAGCGGTCGCTACAGGCGGAGCCTGCCACAACCTTGGCGCAACTGTGTGCGGAGCGTGACGAGTTGCGCACGGACAACAGCAAGTTGCGCACCCAGAACACGAAGTTGCAGGAGGAACTGTGTGCGCTGCGCCAGGAAGTGCAGGAACTGCAGCGGCGCTTGGGGCTGAACAGCAGCAACAGCGGCAAGCCGCCGTCGAGCGACGGCTTGGCCAAGCCGCCGGCCGCGCCGCGCACGCGCAGCCAGCGGCGGCCGAGCGGCAAGCGGCCCGGCGGGCAGCGTGGACACCGCGGCACGACGCTGCGGCAGAGTGCCAGCCCGCAACGGACGGTGAGTCACCTGCCGGCGAGTTGTGCGCAGTGCGGCGCGGCCTTGTCGGCCGCGGACATCGTCGGCGAGCCGCAGCGGCGGCAGGTGTTCGAGTTGCCCCCGCCACCGCCGTTGGAAGTGACCGAGCATCAAGCGCAAGCCTGCCGCTGCGGGCAGTGTGGCAGCGTGACACGGGCAGCGTTTCCCGCGGGCGTGAACGCCCCGGCGCAGTACGGCGAGCGCCTGGCGGCCACGGCCGTCTACCTGCAGAACACGCAGTTGCTGCCCGAGCAGCGGCTGGCCGAGGTGTTTGCCGATTTGTTCGGCGTCCAGTTGTGCAGCGCGAGTTTGGCGGGCATGACGCGCAAGGCAGCCCAGCGCTGGCAGGCTTGCACGGAGCAGATCCGCGATCTGCTAGTGAATGCGGACGGCGTGAAGCACTTGGACGAGACAGGCATGCGCATCAATGGGCGGACGCAGTGGCTGCACGTGTTGAGCACGGCGGGGCTGACGTTTTACCGCACGAGTGAGCGGCGCGGCAGCCTGCTGGCCGGCCTGCGCGGGCTGCTGGTGCATGATCACTGGGCGCCGTACTTCACGCTCCAGGGGGTGCAGCACGCGCTGTGTCACGCGCACCATTTGCGCGAGTTGGAGGCGGTGGCGCACCTCGACGGGGCCGCTTGGGCGGGGCGCCTACAGCGGTTGCTGCAGCGCGCCAATCGCGTGATGCACAGCGTGCGGCAGCGGGCTATACCACTGCCCCGCTCGCTGCTGACGCGCCTGGAGCGGCGCTATGACCAAGTGCTGGAGGCGGCGCTGGCGGAGTATGCGGCGCAGCCGCCCTTGCCGTCCGGGCGGCGGGGGCGCCCGAAACGCTGCAAGGGACACAATCTAGCCTTGCGCTTGGAGCGGCGGCGGGCGGAGGCACTGCGTTTTCTGCACGACGCCAAAGTGCCGTTCACCAACAATCAGGCCGAGCAGGATCTGCGCATGATGAAGTTGAGAATGAAGATTTCGGGCAGTTTCCGCTCGACCCAGGGAGCTGCGGATTTCGCCACTCTGCGCAGCGTGCTGTCGACCGCCCGCAAGCAGGGCCTGAACCGCATCGAGACCTTGGCGCAAGGGCCGACCGCCTTCTGGTCCAAGTTAGTCACCCGGCCCACCTCGGCCAATCCCTGATCTGTGCTGCTCCTGCTCACTAGCTGGGCAGTTACGATGATTTAACTAGTGCTTGCGACAAAAGCATCCATGTCGTTGTATTCAAAACGGTTGCGGGCAATCGACGCAGGCGAAGATTCGGCGGGCGGCGGTCCGTTGGCTCGGATCTGGCCCATTAGCTGCGATCTTCGCCTGGCAACAACCCACTGCGCGTTGTTCAGCCTGCTGCAACAAGCCTTTATTCCGCTCACCAATCGGCCCGTTTTGCTAGCAGAGAACTGATTTTAGGGGGTTTTGTCGCAGGCACTAACTAAAGGGCAAGAGATCGCAATACGCCGCTGGAAACAGTTTGTAGCGGCAGTGGAACCGCTATTTGAACGTACAGACACCCCGTCACAAGCGTATTCCCCGATCATTGAGACCCTTGGCGTCATCGTTCCTCGCCATGCAACGAGTCAGCGGAATTCGGCCTTGGCTCCTCCCGTGCATCTGATTTTATATTCGGATTTATTGCAACATTCTGAGCACTTGTCACAGTATGGAATATATCCATCGCCCACGGAAGTCAAGAAAAACCTCCGTCACCTACAGACAGATCTTTCCGGCGTCGAAGTTAGCCTATACCGCTTGGAGCGTAGCGGCGATATGCATTGGCAAACGACGGATCACTACTACTGGTGGACGAAGCTAATTCAAGAGTTCGGCGGCAAAGTTGTCTATCAGGAGTCCATCTAGTGTTTTACCCACTTCTTATAGCATTTTCCGCTGGATTTTTTCACTTTTTAGCGTGCGAATTATGTTCTTCAAAGACGAAAGCACATATTCTGCCATCTTTTCGGTGCTGATCGCACTGATAATAATTGCATGTTTCGGCATATACTATCGCTCTCGATCCCAAACCGATTTGCGAAGAGCCGGAGATAATATCTACTACCTTGGCCTCTTATTTACTTTGCTGTCTCTCTGTTTTGCTCTAGTTCAGCTATTTCTTTTGCAACAAGATAATGATGAATTGAGGAGACGTACTCACGACTTGATCGGCAACTTTGGCATAGCTTTGATATCGACAATGGTCGGAATTCTTGGACGTATTTTATTTCAATATCTAAGCTATGAACGCAATGACAAACAGCCTGACAGACAGTTTGGAGAAGCACTACCAAGCGTATCCGAATCCGTATTGACGTTGCGTCAAAAGTTACGCGAAGCGGTTGACGCCTTCAGCCACTTCACGCGTATTACGCAGAGCCAAGCGGAACAAGTCAAGGTGCATTCGGAACAACTGATTAGCGAATTCAACGCGCGAATGTCGACTGAAGCAGAACGCGGTCTTTCTGAAGTCATGGTATCATGGCGTAAATCACTGGAATCCATTACTACAGAAAGCAATGAAGTTATGCAATCCATGCGAGGTCAATTGCGAGGAGTCGTTAGCGAAACAGCAACGCTTTCGACAAGAATCATTGACACAAATCAAGCCATTAACTCACTAACTGACGGCTTAGAGTCTGTGGAAAAAAGCACGCAATCGGTTGCTGCATCTACCTCCGCGGCCACGTCTCGGTTGGATGACCTTGCCGGTGCAGCCAGCAGAGCTTCCGAAATGCTTGCAAGTCATACAACAAAATTCTTGCACCAGTTAACTCAATACGAGACATCTGTCATCACATTCACCAAATCTTCACGTGATCAGTTAGAGCAAGACGGTGCAAGATGGTTGAAGTCCGTCACGACGATCACTGAGATCACTGAGGCACGCTTGCAAAAGGCCATAGGCAATGCGGAAGCAGTGAGAACTCTTGGAGAAGCCATTTCGAAAGAGGCGGATCAATCGTTGGCCGTGATCCAGAAAATGAGGGAATCTCTAGCTGATGTTTCGGTTGCTCGGGAACAGCACCGAAGTATTTCCTCCTCACGTACAAAATGGGGGACAGGCGTAATATGGAATAAGATGAAACGGCTGGCACGAAGGGGTTGAAATGTGCCGGAAGATCGTGACCAGTTTATAGGAGAAGATTCAGATACCGCGTACAGGCGTGGTACAGTGCTTGGGCTTACAGTAGCCGAGGTCTTCATACTTTTGCTATTTCTTTTAATGCTGGTTTTTCTCGCTTTAGCGCAAGAATGGGAAACTATGCCCCCAAGTCTGCCAGAGACAGATGTAGAACTGCAGCTAAAAGAAGCACAGTCAACCCTCAATGATGTGCGGGATGTTGTTCAAAAGCACAGGAAATTGATACCTGTGCCCGAAGAGGCAATGACGCTGGTCGAAGCAGAGAATAATGAGCGCACGGTATTGGAAAGCTCAGTGGAGGAACCAGAAAATAATTTAGTGGAGCAACTTGAAGAATTGTTGCAATCAGCTTCCGAGGCTATACAGCGAGAGGAAATGAAGGCACAAGAGGCCGAGAAGCGTGCAACTATGGCCGAATCTGATCGAGATGAGGCGCGGAAAGAAGCAGCACAGTCTAGCAGGAATTTCGACGTGTTACGCACGAAAGGCCATAATCCTCCCTGCTGGTACGAGAAGATTCTGGTCGGAGGAAGACGCGAGCGTGAAAAGCCTTACTACACGTTCGAAATAGCGGTGTTTGATGAAAGCATGATCTTGCGTCAGGTTCCAGTGCCGAGTGGTGGGGATAGCGACGATGACAGCTCGCGTTATACAAGCTATCTTGAAGAATCTAAAGCACTTCAACTTGCCCGTATTCCGTACAATGTTCCCCTTGATGACACAGAAGTGATTACTGCCATTCGCCCTATACATGATGCAGGTAAGAATGAGGAAATTCGAACTTATTCTTGCATTTTTTGGGCACAGGTATGGGATCA
This sequence comes from Bryobacterales bacterium, assembly GCA_965219605.1. GTDB lineage: Bacteria > Acidobacteriota > Terriglobia > Bryobacterales > UBA6623 > VXMF01. The sequence goes on from CBDCOC010000001.1 coordinate 372,533, forward strand.
AACATCAGTTGATGCAAAGGAGAGATGGAAAGATGCTCATGATCGAATTCTTGAAGGATTTTTGGGAACATATCTGGTTAATGACGACCCTTGGAAAAATTGATTCACGCAGCCTAAAACTTCATCAATGCAGCGTCATTCAGATCGGTTAGCTTTGGGCGCCCGGGCATTGATCCGGCCTATGAGCGTTCCATCGTTCTGAGCACTGCGTCCATCAATACAAGCGCTCCGCTGGCGCTTGCCGTCGATGCGCCTGCCCTCGGCCCGGTTCTGCGCCACCAGCGCTAGCGCATCTTCTGCCCCTTCGCGATCCTCGTGGCCTGTGCCGGGCAGCCCCCAGTCAGCTGGTCTGCGGGATCTCGTGCAGCCGCTCTCGGCATGGCCATGCCCATGCCACCGTGGGCCGGATTTCAAAGGGCGGTAAGCGCTTGCCTTGTGCCGACTTGGTCAAGTAGCCCAGTCGATTTGGCTCGGGCAGCAAACCTGTCCATGTCCAAGGGCTGCAGCGTGTGGGGAGATCAATTGGTCGACGCAGGAACTGCACTCCCCACAGCTCCGATACGCCAGCCGTCATCCAGTGCGGGTTCGGTGCCCGCTAGCTGCGCCAGATGCGCACAGAGCAGGCGCGCAGCAACGCTGTCAGTTGCAGCTTTCTAGCAGGTCTCCACCCCACAAGCGCTCGGCGAACTCTAAGGCCGGCAGGATCTCGATGCCGTCAGCGGTGCGCCACGGCTTGGTCTCCAGGCACACTACTACCCGCCGTGTGCTGACTGCCAGTTCCTGTTCCAGCGCCTTCAGCCCCCTCAAGTGCCCGCTATGGATACGAGAACTGGCCTTTGCCTCGACGGCGAGATCGATGTGGCCGATCACGAAGTCAACTTCCAGGCCGCTCGGAAGGCGCCAGTACGCCAATGCGGAACTGGACCTGCGGTATGCCAGGTAGCTCCGGATCTCGTGATGCACCCAGTTCTCGAACGCCTTGCCGAACAATTCGGATCCCGGACGCACCTGCCCGCGACGGGCAAGCGAGTTGACCACTCCCACGTCGGCGAAGTAGAACTTCGGCGACACCGCGAGACGACGCTTGGCGCGCTTGCGGTAGGCGGGCAGCCAGGCTCCGATCAAGGTATCCTCGAGAATCTGAAAATAGCCCTTGGCGGTCTTGTTTGAGACCCCGCAATCGCGGGCGATGCTCGTGTAGCTGACAATGCTGCCATCGCTCAAGGCCGCCACGTCCAGAAAATCCGAGAACGAGGGCAGGTTGCGAACCAAGCCCTCGGCGGCAATTTCTTCGCGCAGGTAGTCCGACACATAGGCATCCAGCCGTTCTGCGGGGCGGTCTGACTCGTAGATCCGAGGCAGGTAGCCGTGGTTGAGGATCCGCTCCAAGTCGAATGCGGATCCTAGTTCATGCGCCGTCAGGCCAAGCAGCTCGAACCGCAGGGCGCGGCCGCCAAGCAGGTTGGCCGCCCCTCTTCGGACCTTTCTGGCACTGGAGCCGCAAAGGGCGAAGCACAGTTTCCGGCCTTCGATCAGCCCGTGGACTTCGTCCAAGAGAGCGGGCACCTTTTGGATTTCGTCGATGACTATCTGTCGAGCGGGATCCGGGGGCTCCGCCTCGATCTCTAGCCGCAGAAGCTCGGGGCGCGTGGCATACCGTCGGAATTCCTCGCTTCTCAGCAGGTCGATCCAGCGGCCCCGGGGGTAGCGCTGCTTCAGAAGCGTGGTCTTGCCCGCCTGACGCGGCCCCCAAAGGAAGAATGTCTCGGTCCCCGTCGCTGGCAAATGGAGGGAGCGGTTGAACACATGTTCCAAAATATCATGAAATAATGGGTTAGAACTCCAAGATTATTGAATCTTCACACTGCCGGCGGCCATGGGTGTTGCCTTGTGCCCGCAGGCCAACTGACCGCCCTCGGCACGATGTGGAGGCAGATTGAGCCGGTTTCTGCGCATCGACCGCTCCTTTATTGCGGAGCAACGCTCGTCGCGCAGCTGGGCGGAGCGAGCGGAATGCCGCGCTGCGCGGCGCGTGGACGATCCATGCCGCAGCGGGCCGCTCGCAGCGGACGGGCATTGCTCAGGGGTTCGTGCTAAGTTCGATGGGAAGTAGGTGGCGGCGGGTGCTGGCCGACGGCCTGGCGCGATCGACATGAGGCGGCAGCTGCGCCGTGCAGCCCCCTCCGCGTCCAACCCGAACCCGCGCAGCCCGGACCGTCGAAAATCTCTTGCGAGCCGCGTATGCCCACGGATGTGAAGGAATTCACCCGCAACGTTGCCAAGAAGATCCGGCTCATCGAGATCCAGACCAACAGGGCCGTTGACGACGTGCTGGCTGGTGAGTACAGCAGCGTCTTCAAGGGCAGCGGGATGGAGTTTGACGAGGTGCGCGAGTATGCTCCCGGAGATGAGATTCGCAGCATCGACTGGAACGTGACGGCCCGCATGGGCAAGCCGTTCGTGAAGCGCTATGTCGAGGAGCGGGAACTCACGGTGTGGCTAGTGGTGGACATGTCGGCGTCCGGCGCGTTCGGCAGCCGCAGCCAGCTCAAGAACGAAGTTGCGGCTGAATTCTGCGTCCTGCTCGCCTTCGCCGCCATACGCAACAACGACAAGGTCGGCTTGGTCGTCTTCACGGAAGCTGTGGAATTGGCGATCGCTCCCAGCAAGGGCCGCACCCACGTGCTGCGCCTGATCCGCGAGCTGCTCGGCTTCCGGCCTAGCGGACGCGGCACGGCCCTTTCTGTCGCGCTGGAGTACTTGGGTCGTGTGACGCACAAGCGCAGCGTCGTGTTCTTGGTCTCCGATTTCCTCACTACCGGGACGCTCGAGGAGGCAAGCGGAAAGCAGTTGCGAGTCCTCGCGCGGCGGCACGACCTGATCGCCGTGGCGGTAGGGGACGAGCGCGAGCAGGAGCTGCCGAGCGTCGGGCTGATCGAACTCGAGGATGCCGAGACGGGGGCGTGCGTGCTGCTGGACACATCCAGCGCGCGAGTGCGGCGCGAGTACGCCGCCCGGTCCCGGGAACGTGCCGACCGCAGGCGCGCATTCTTCCGCAGCACGGGCATTGACGAGGTCGAGGTGCAGACCGGGCATGACTACGTGCGCGACTTGCGGACATTATTCCGAAAGCGCGAGAAGCGGAAATGATGCCAGCGAGAAAGACCGCCCGCAACCGACCTGCCAGCCGGGCCGCTGCATGCTTGCTTGCGTCTCTGGCCCTCGCGTGGCTGGCATGCAGCACCGGGGGGCCAGAGGATTCGCGGCCGGCGATTGCCAACACCTACGAAGCTGCGGGAGGGCGGCTCGAGCTTGCCCTGGATCGCTCGTCTCTTACCACGGCCGAGAGCGCCGTGCTCAGGCTGACCGTCGAGGCGGGCGAAGGAGATTCCGTCGAGTTTCCGGATTCCGAGGACGGCTTCGGGGAATTCGCCGTGGTCAGTGACGAGGCAGTTTCCGAGCGCCTGTTGGACGGCGGGCGGGTGGAGCGTGTCCGCGAGTACGTCCTGCAGCCGTTCCTGCCGGGCGACTACGAATTGCCACGCTTAACGGTGACGCTCAATGGTTCCGAGACGATTTCTTCCGAGGCGTTGACCATCCCTGTCGCGAGCGTACTGCCGGACCCTGAGTCCGCCGAGCTGTTGGACATCACTGCACCTGTCGACGTGCCGCTGCCTTGGTGGTGGTGGGCACTCGGAGCGCTCTTGCTCGCCATCCTCGCCGGAGCGGTCCTGTGGTGGTGGAAACGACGCAGGGACAAGCTGGCAGCGCCGCCCGCGGTGCTGCCTCACGAGACAGCCCTGGCGGCATTGGACACGCTGCTGGCCGAGGGCCTGCTCGCCCGCGGCGCTGTCGGTCTGTTCTATTCGCGGCTGTCGGATATCGTGCGGCACTATATCGAGAAGCAGTTCTCGCTACGTGCTCCCGAGCAGACGACCGAAGAGTTCCTTGCGGCCATGCTGCACGGACCGCACATCGGCCGCAACCACCAGGCTCTGCTGCGGGACTTCCTGCAGGAGGCCGACATGGTCAAGTTCGCGAAACTAGTGCCAGCCGCAGACGAGACGAGCGGAACGGTGGAGGCGGCCCGGACGTTCATTGAGCAAACCGTGCCGCCGCCGGTGCAGGCGGGCGCACCGCAGGCCCGCTAGCTGTTTCCTGCCATGCCGGCCGGAGGCGACCTCCTTCCGTGCTGTGTTGCCGCCCTTGTATTGCCGGGCCGGCGGCTCCGTCAGTGCTTGCTGGCTGGCGCGTGCGGCTGGGAAATGTTCTGCAGCCATGCTGCCAGCCAGTCCAAGAATGCCCGCCGGCCCTGATCTTGCCTCTCGCTCAACGGGACCGGCAGGGTTGCCGGGCCTAGGCCGCGGTACTGCGCCGTCCACTTTATGACCCAAGGGTAGGGAAAGCGGTTGCTCTGCTTCACGAACTCTTCCAGTTGCCCGCCGGCCCGCAAGAATGCATCCCTGTCGGCGACGGTTCGGAACACGGTGCGGCCATCCGGCCCGGCAGTGCCCGGCCGGTCACTTCGAGCGAAGGCCTGGAACACTGCGCGGACAGCTTCCGGCACTACGCTCGCCGGGCCCGAGATTGAGGCGTCGAGCAGACCTTCTTCCATCGATTCCAGGACCCGAGCGTCATGGCCTTGGATCCGCGCGCAGGATATTTCGCAGCTGGTCAGCAGGCGGAGGGTCTCCAGTCTCCCGCTTGAATCCTTGACGCCGATAATATGCGTCTCTGTGCCCACTAACTCCGCAATGAGAGCCGGCTGGATCTCGCTGACGAAGGCAGCTAGGTTGTAGATCAGGACCGGCCCGCCGATAGCGCGCGCGGAAGTACGAAAAAACTGCTCCAGATAGCCGTCCCAGTAGCTAGTGCCTGCGACAAAACCCCCTAAAATCCGATCTTCTCTAAAAATATGCGCCGATTTATGGACCCATTGGGGGCATCGTTCAGCAGAATTTCTCCCCTGATTGGTAAAAATATGTCAAGAAATCTGGCTGAGTTCGACTCACTGCCTGCTTCAGATACACTCCGCCCTGCCGGCCTTCTGCCAGCTCTCTTTTTTCTCTTTCCCGTCTCGATGACCGCTGCTATGCGGCTATCTTTAGCCGCTCTTTCTTCAGTCTTTCTCGTTCCCTTCTCTGGAGTATCAATCCTAGCCGATGCACGTTCGCTGCCACCACTGACAACCCAATCGCCCGCTCGAATCCTGCCCGACCGTGCTCTCGCACTCGATCCAGTCCTCGCTGCTCCAAGTTCGCGATCGCCGACTCCACTGCCGGATGCTGCCGCCGTCTCTCTACGTACTCCTGTGCTTCTTCCCGCTCTTTATCTGTCTCACTCAACCGCCCCTTCTTCGGCATCACGTTCCGCGCCAGCATGCCATCCAACCGCTGCCGATTCCCAGCACTGTAGTACCCCTTGTCAAAACTGCATCCCTGCAATCCCGGGTACTCACTCTGCACCTGTTCCACTATTTCGACCGCCACATCCACGTCCTGCTCCGTCCACATGATACGATGACCTAATATAAACTGTTCCGCGCTCTCCACGATTGTTACCGGCACTCCTAGCTCTACCAGAACACCCGCTTTCCCTTTTACGCACCAGCGCGTATGATCTTCGAAAATCGAATACACTTTCTCCTCTTGTGGGATCGTCTCGCCTTGCAATATTCTCCGCTCCACTTGCCCCGCCAGTTTCCGCCCCAATCCCGCAAGCCGTTCTATTTCCTTGATCTCTTCCTTGCTTGCCCTGCTCTCCCGCAGATTTTCCAAGCTCCCCTCAGCTCGTTCTAGCAACCTTTCACACTGCTTCAAATACGCCTTCACCCCTTTCTCTTGATTCTTCCTCCTGCGCTGCGCCTCGTCCGCACTCTTTGGAACAGTCTCCTCACCTTCCCTTCCAACTTCTTATGCTGCCGCCAGCCTGTCTCCCCTTGGGCCTCACTCGCCCGTGCGATCGTCCGTAGCAGACTCCTCATTGCATCCCACAGCAAACTTACATCCGTCGGATAATGCACGTCTGTCTCCACCACGAACGAATCGCAACGCGCCGCCAACTCTCCTGCCACATCCTTGCCTAGCACTTCGTAGCCAGCTCCCACCACCAAGCGGTTGACAGCCGCTAGTAACTGCGGAGTCAGTAGCGACACGTTGCGTGTGATCGTGCGGCAACTGGCCACTGTGCTGTCCCAGTCGCTGAGTCCCATCATGCGCCGCACACTGCGATGCTGTCCAGCTAATTCATGCCAGCGATCATAATCGCAATTCAATCCCTGACGCAGCAGTCCCAGCACCAATATGCTCCACAGACTCATGCCCGGACGACCGTTCCTGGCGTCCAAGCACGGCCCGTATGCTTGCCTCTCACTGTCTGCGCTGTCCGCCTTGCTCTTGTCCGCGAGCAGATGCGTCTCCAGCAGAGTGAATAGCTTGGCCCGCAACTCAGCATCCGACCAAATCTGCTGCAAACCGCGCAGCACGGCGGGAATATCATCCCGGGACTGCGGATCGAGTGGGATGCGCTCAATATCGATTTGGCCGATGGCTAATTGTGGATTTAAGACGACTCTCATGGGTGCCTGCCAGACGAAGATCGTAGCAAATAGGCCGCCAGCGGGCCAGGGCTAGCCAGCCGCTGTCATCTTCGTCGGCGTCGATTGCTATCAACTCATCTATTTTCAATCATTTAGAAGCTTTTGTCGCAGGCACTAGCTATAGAAGTGCGGCGGGGGCAGCAGGACCGCGTCGGCGCCCTTGTTCAGCGCGTGCTGTGCGAGCTGCACCGAATCCCCGAACGAGCCCGAACCGACGCCCGCGAGCAGTTGCCCGCGCCCTCTGGCGATCGGGATCAAGTGCTCGACAATCTCCTTCCTCTGTGCCAGAGCCAGATCAAAGTATTCGCCGGTCCCGCCGCACGGCACGATTCCGCTGGCCCCTTGTCCCAGAACGAACTCCGCATGGCGCTCGATCGCTTCCAGGTCAATCCCACCGTCCGCTTGGCGATGCGTCGGCAATGCGGCAAACCATCCTCGCAATGTTATGGGCATGAACTGGAATTGTCACTAGTGTCGCGTTGAGCACTTAGAAAATTGCACATAATTTGTTATTTTTGAATGGTTTACAAGCGATTTCCGGGTGTCCGAGACTTGAATTCATAACGGCCGGTTGATGCGGCACTCCCCCGGCGCACAGTCCGCATTCTACTACTGTGTCGAGATATGTATCAGGGCCAGACGGTCTTCGCTCAACTTATGCAGTTCATTCCTTGGCGGGCGTTCTACCGCATCGTCGCTCGGCACGGTGGCGACCGTGGCGTGCGCCAGCTGAACTGTGCCCAGCAGTTCCGCGCCATGGCTTGCGCCCAACTCACCCACCGCAGAAGCTTGCGGGACCTGGTCGCTTGCCTTGAGGCCGTTCCCGCCAAGCTCTACCACTCCGGCTGCACCGCGCCGCTTAGCTTTTCGACCCTCGCCCGCGCCAACGAGCGGCGCTCCTGGCAGATCTACCAAGACTTGGCCCAGCACCTGATCACCCGGGCCCGCCCGCTCTACGCCGAGCAGGATCTCGGCCTCAACCTCGACGACACTGTGTACGCCCTGGACTCCTCCACGGTCGACCTGTGCCTGTCGGTGTTTGGCTGGGCTCCCTTCCGGGCCACCAAGGCTGCCGTCAAGCTTCACACTTTATTGGACTTACGAGGTTCGCTGCCCTCCTTCATCCATATTTCTGACGGGAAGTTGCAGGAGGTCAAGGCGCTGGACCTGATCGGACCCGAACCCGGTGCGATTTACGTCATGGACCGGGCCTATGTTGATTGCGGCAGATTGTTCCGGCTGCAGCAGGCAGGCGCCTGCTGCGTCACGCGGGCGAAGAAGAACCTGCGCTGGCACCGGGTCTACTCCGCCCCCAAGGATCGCACGGTCGGCATCGCGGCGGATCAGCTGATCGCCTTGGATGGCAAGCGAGCGCGGCAAGCCTATCCCCTGCACCTGCGCCGTGTCCGCTACCGTGACCCTGCCTGCGGCAAGCAGCTCGTCTTGCTGACCAACCGCCGTGACCTGCCTGCCAGTACGGTGTGCGCTTGGTACAAGCAGAGATGGCAGGTCGAACTCTTTTTCCGCTGGATGAAGCAACACCTTGAGATGCAACGCTTCTTCGGCAGCTCCGAGAACGCTGTGAAGTCGCAAATCTGGGTGGCAGTGGCCGTGTATGTCTTGGTGGCGATTGTTCGCAAGGAACTCGGCATCGAGTTGTCTCCGTACCGCATGATGCAGACCATTTCGGTCATGCCGTTCGAGCAAGTCCTGCTTCCTGAGTTATGTACCGAATCCCGGCCAGTGCCCCGACCGGACTCGTCGGGGCAGCAGCAGTTGCTGTTCCAGCCCTGACCGCAGCTATCCGCAGTCTGCGTGGCTGGGGTGTGCAGGCACGCAGACCAGTCTGCCGGGGCGCGGTAACGCTTCTGCTCGCGTCGCGTCTGCCCGCACCATGACAGGCTCCGAGACGCCAGTTCGTAGCAGTTCGCCAGCCCCGTCTAGCGGAATCGCTGACTGCTCGAAAGTGCGTATCGTGTTTCGAAATCCGTAACTGCCCAGCTAGTTGACAGGGCGTGGCAGAACATGTAAACTAGAAAGTGTTCTTGAATGGCGGGCGATAGCGAGATCTTGGCGGAGCGTGAGCGGTCGCTACAGGCGGAGCCTGCCACAACCTTGGCGCAACTGTGTGCGGAGCGTGACGAGTTGCGCACGGACAACAGCAAGTTGCGCACCCAGAACACGAAGTTGCAGGAGGAACTGTGTGCGCTGCGCCAGGAAGTGCAGGAACTGCAACGGCGCTTGGGGCTGAACAGCAGCAACAGCGGCAAGCCGCCGTCGAGCGACGGCTTGGCCAAGCCGCCGGCCGCGCCGCGCACGCGCAGCCAGCGGCGGCCGAGCGGCAAGCGGCCCGGCGGGCAGCGCGGACACCGCGGCACGACGCTGCGGCAGAGTGACAGCCCGCAACGGACGGTGAGTCACCTGCCGGCGAGTTGTGCGCAGTGCGGCGCGGCCTTGTCGGCCGCGGACATCGTCGGCGAGCCGCAGCGGCGGCAGGTGTTCGAGTTGCCCCCGCCACCGCCGTTAGAAGTGACCGAGCATCAAGCGCAAGCCTGCCGCTGCGGGCAGTGTGGCAGTGTGACACGGGCGGTGTTCCCCGCGGGCGTGAACGCCCCGGCGCAGTACGGCGAGCGCTTGGCGGCCACGGCCGTCTACCTGCAGAACACGCAGTTGCTGCCCGAGCAGCGGCTGGCCGAGGTGTTTGCCGATTTGTTCGGCGTCCAGTTGTGCAGCGCGAGTTTGGCGGGCATGACGCGCAAGGCAGCCCAGCGCTGGCAGGCTTGCACGGAGCAGATCCGCGATCTGCTAGTGAATGCGGACGGCGTGAAGCACTTGGACGAGACAGGCATGCGCATCAATGGGCGGACGCAGTGGTTGCACGTGTTGAGCACGGCGGGGCTGACGTTTTACCGCACGAGTGAGCGGCGCGGCAGCCTGCTGGCGGGCCTGCGCGGGCTGCTGGTGCATGATCACTGGGCGCCGTACTTCACGCTCCAGGGGGTGCAGCACGCGCTGTGTCACGCGCACCATTTGCGCGAGTTGGAGGCGGTGGCGCACCTCGACGGGGCCGCTTGGGCGGGGCGCCTGCAGCGGTTGCTGCAGCGCGCCAATCGCGTGATGCACAGCGTGCGGCAGCGGGCTATACCACTGCCCCGCTCGCTGCTGATGCGCCTGGAGCGGCGCTATGACCAAGTGCTGGAGGCGGCGCTGGCGGAGTATGCGGCGCAGCCGCCCTTGCCGTCCGGGCGGCGGGGGCGCCCGAAACGCTGCAAGGGACACAATCTAGCCTTGCGCTTGGAGCGGCGGCGGGCGGAGGCACTGCGTTTTCTGCACGACGCCAAAGTGCCGTTCACCAACAATCAGGCCGAGCAGGATCTGCGCATGATGAAGTTGAGAATGAAGATTTCGGGCAGTTTCCGCTCGACCCAGGGAGCTGCGGATTTCGCCATTCTGCGCAGCGTGCTGTCGACCGCCCGCAAGCAGGGCCTGAACCGCATCGAGACCTTGGCGCAAGGGCCGACCGCCTTCTGGTCCAAGTTAGTCACCCGGCCCACCTCGGCCAATCCCTGATCTGTGCTGCTCCTGCTCACTAGCTGGGCAGTTACCGAAATCCTACACTTTTTTCGGCCCGCTTTGCCGTGGGCAAAAATTCTAACTCATTGAAAACAAAGCAGTTGCAAAACAGCATTCCCGAGAAGACACCTGCCCAATTCTTAAGTTCTTTATTTTCAATAACTTCAAACGCGACACTAGTGTGGAATTGTATTCCATCCTGACAAATAGACACGCCGCTATAGATGCTTGGCGGTGTCGGCGCGGGCAGGGCCAGCGTGTCGGCAGCGCTCTCGTCGGCCCTGTGCCGGCTTGAGAAATTGGCTCAAAGGTCGGTCGAAGTGATTCATTCCGGGCAGCCCTCTGAGCGCTGCGCGGGCAAGGCATTGTTCAGCGGGCTGGCAGGGATGCCAGTTTGGCCCGGAGAGCGTCCGAGCTTGGCACAAGACCGCGAGGCCAGGGCCATTTTTTAGTCCGGATTTGAGGCAGAGCACGGCAGGAGGGATAGGGGCGGTGCCTGGCGGTTAGCCGCTCGCAGGTCGGCTGCCGAGCGGAATGGGCCACAGGGGGCTGGACATTTTGTTGTCCATCTGTCAGGCTAGCTTGTAATGGCTGTGCCAAGCGGCGGGGGCGAGCTGGATTTGCGCACGGTGCGCGTGCGTCCCACGCAGGGGGCGCGCGAGCACCGGCGCTGGGATCGCTTGATGGCGGCCCACCACTATCTGTCGTTCACGGGCCTGTTCGGCAAGGCCCTGCGCCAAGTGGCCACGCTCGGCGAGCAGTGGATCGCTTTGCTGGGCTGGCAGGCCGCCGCGCTCAAGCTGGCGGCCCGCGACCGCTGGATCGGCTGGAGCGCGCAGCAGCGGCGCCAGCGCCTGCACCTGGTGTTGCAGAACTCGCGCTTTGTGATTCTGCCCGCCTGGCAGGGCCAGCCCAATCTGGCCTCGCGCGTGCTGGGCTTGAGTGTGCGGCGGCTGTCGGACGACATGCTGGCGGCGCATGGCTTCCCGATCCTGCTGGCGGAGTCGTTCGTCGACAAGCAACGCTTCGCCGGCACGTGCTACCGGGCCGCCAACTGGCGCTGGCTGGGGCAGAGCGGCGGTTACGCGCGCGTGCCGGCGGCCAGGCCGCAGTGGCGCCGCCACGGTCAACCCAAGGAGGTGTTTGTGTACGAAGTGCAAGCTCATGCGGCGCAGCAACTGGCCCACAGCGCGGACGATCCGTGCTGGGCGGGGCCCGAGCGCAGCCAACCACCGGACGCGCAGACGCTGCGCAGTCTGTTCGAGTTTCTGGGCGAGGTGCCCGAGTACCGGCACGCTCGCGGCAAGCGCTACGAACTACGCTGCGTGCTGACACTGGCCGTGGCGGCGCGCCTGTGCGGCTACCGCGGCGTGACCGCTTGCGCCCAGTTCGCAGCCTTGCTGGACCAGGGCCAGCGGGCGGCGGTGGAGTGTTTCCGCAGCCCCAGCAAGGACTGCTACACGAGTCCTTCGATCACCACCTTCCACAACATCTTGGCGAGCTTGGAGCCGCAGACGCTGGAACAAGCCACGCGCGCTTGGGCCGGCCAGCAGAGCGCGCACATCCAAGCCCGGCCAGCGGCGGACGCGGCGCCGGCGACCGGCAGCGGGCCGGCGCAGCTGCCCGCAGTGAGCTTGGATGGCAAGGACGTGCGCGGGGCTTCGAAGCAGACCAAGCGGGGGCGCCGCATGCTGCTCGCGGCCGTGGAACAGGATAGCGGCGTGGTGCTGGGGCAGCTCGAGATCGACAGCAAGAGCAACGAGATCCCGGCCTTCTGCGACTTGGCCCGGCAACTGCCGCTGCAGGGCCGCGTGGTGACCGGCGACGCGCTGCACGCCCAGCACAAGACGGCGCGCTGCGTGCTCGACGAGTGCCAGGCCGAGTACCTGATCACCGCCATCAAGGGCAACCAGCCAACCATCCTCGCCGACCTGCGCAGCATGGACTTCAGCGACTGCCCGCTGGTGGAAACCAGCGACCGCAAGCATGGCCGTAGCGAGCACCGCAGCTACCAAGTCAAGGACATCAGCGCTGCGGCTTGGGATGGCTCTGCCAAGCTGTACGGTCGTCAGCAGGCGATCCGCGTCGAGCGCCGACGCACGCACGTCAAGACCGGCAAGTGCAGCACCGAAGTGACCTACGCGCTGACTTCGCTGAGTCCTGCGCAAGCCACGCCCGCGCAACTCGCGCAACTGCTGCGCAAGCACTGGCACATCGAAAACCGCCTGCACTACGTGCGCGACTTCACCTACGACGAAGACCGCTGCCGCGTGTATGTGCGCGACTTGCCGCGCAATCTGGCCTGCCTGACCAACACCGCCATCTCGATCATCCGCGGCCTGCCGCAATTCCGCTACCTGCCGCAGGCTAACCGCCATTTCGCGGCCCGCCCGCAGGAGGCCCTCGACTGCCTGCTACAACCACCCCGCCACTAGCCCGGCCCCAGCCCCGTCCAATGCAGCCGCACCGTGCTGGCAACACTCCCGCTGCGCCTACTCGGCCCAGCCACCCGGTCCAAGCCCAGCCAATACTGCGCCAGCGCCTGCGCAACGAGTTGTGCGGACTCCTGCGCGCTGCTCCACTAGCCTCACCAGACGCGATCCGCTCCCCTCACACGCAGCATGCACCGACTAAAAAATGTACCTGACCGCGAGGCGCCTCAGGCCCTGCCTGTGCGCCGCCGACAGCACGCTGCGCAGCATTTCGATTGCCCGCGCTGCCAGCCTGTCGCTCATGCTCGATCAACGCTATGGCCCGCTGCCTGCTGGTGTGTGAGCAGTCACCCCCCTTATGATCTATATGGGGATTATATTCAGGGCTAGTTGCTGATGAAACCGTCCCGCAGAGAGTGGCTCCGCACGGGTATGCGTTCGATGGCGGCACCGATCATCATGACCTCTAACGCTAGCGCCTACTCCGTTGACGAGATCGAAGAGCGCCTGGCGTCCGGCTCGCGAATCGATTCTGTGACCAAGCAGGACCTGCCCACTCCAGCGTTGTTGCTGGATCTGAATGCGTTCGAGGCGAACTTGCAGCGCATGGCCGGGCACGCCAAGGCGGCAGGCCTGCACCTGCGCCCGCATGCCAAGACGCACAAGTGCTCCGAAATCGCCCGCCGGCAGGTCCGCCTCGGGGCGCTGGGCGTATGCGTCGCGACCATCCGCGAGTTGGAGGCCATGGCGGCGGCCGGAATCGGCGGCCTCTTGCTGACTTCCGAGGCGGTCGGCCCGAACAAGATCCATCGCTTGGTTCGCTTGGCCGCGCAGCAGCCTGACACGATGGTCGTGATCGACCACCCAGACAATGCCGCGCAACTGGACGCGGCGGCCGGCGCGGCCAAGCTCCGGCTCAATGCGCTCGTCGACATCGACCCGCTCGGCCGGCGGACCGGCGTTCCGCCCGGGCTCCGGGCCCTGCGGCTTGCCGAGACCATCGAGCGGCTGCCGAACTTGCGGCTGCGCGGTGTCCACGGCTACTGCGGCGCCTCTTCGCACGTGAAGGGCTTTGCGGCCCGCATGCAGCATTCGGAGCGCTACATGGGGCCGGTGCTGGAGAGCTTCGCGGCCATGCGGCGCAAGGGCCTGCCGGCCGAAATCATGTCCGGCGCGAGTACCGGCACCTACAATATAGATTCCGCGCTGGACGGCATGACCGAGCTGCAAGTCGGCTCGTACGCGCTGATGGACGTCGATTACCGGATCATCGGGGGCAAGGGCGGCGACACCTACGACGATTTCCGCACCGCGCTGCATGTCTTGGCGACCGTGGTCAGCAAGAACCACGATGACATCGCTACGGTCGATGCGGGCCTGAAGGCTTTCGCGACAGATCGCGACTTTGGCCCGGAGGTCGCCCGTCCGGCTGGACTGACCTATGCGTTCCGCGGCGACGAGCACGGCGCGCTGGCGCTGGCCGCTGGCGAGCGGGAGGTCGCGCTGGGAGACAAGATCGAACTGGTCGTGCCCCACTGCGATCCGAACGTCAACCTTTACGACCGGATGTACTGCGTGCGCGGCGACGACGTGCAGGAAGTCTGGAAGATTGACGCCAGGGGCTATGCCTGAGAGAGATGGTCAACGCTGCACTCCGACAGTCCGAGCTACCGGGCATCCGGCCCTTGTTCGCGGACTTGCTGTATCGCTTCTCGCGCGTGGGCGAGTTCTACTGCCATCCGCCATCGCTGGAGGCCGCCCGTGCCGCTGCCGGCGCGGTCCGCTTGGAGGCGAGCCGCCGCCAACGGTTGGCGGACGCGCTCGCCGAGCAGAACCGGGAAGGCGGCAGCGCCGCGCAATCCAGCCTTGACCGTCTCGCCCGCCCGGGTACTGTAGTCGTGGCGACAGGCCAGCAGGTAGGCCTGCTGGGCGGCCCGGCTTTCACGCTCTACAAGGCGCTCACGGCGGTGCGCTGCGCGGAAGAGCTGACAGCCCGGGGGACTCCGGCCGTGCCGGTGTTCTGGCTTGCGACCGAAGACCACGACCTTGCGGAAGTGAATCACGCATGGGCCTATTCGCCAACGGCCGGACCGCAAAGAATCGATGCGCAGTCTGCCGGCGTAGCCGGAGCCGCCGTTGGCACGGTCAAGATCAGCGATGCCCGCCTGGGTGAGTTGGAAGCCTGTTGCGAGGGCCTGCCGCACGCGCGCGAGGCGCTGGCCCTGGCGCGTAGCTCCTATGGCGCCGGCACGGGGTTCGGGGAAGGTTTCCGGGCGCTGTACGGCCATCTGCTGGAGGGCACAGGCATCTTGTTCCTGTGCCCGCTGGCGGCTGCAATCCGCCAACTGGCTGTGCCGGTGCTGCGCAGCGCGATCCGGCGCGCGCCGGAGCTGGCCGACGCGCTTGTGCGCAGGGGCGGCCAGCTGAGGTCTGGCGGCTACCACGAGCAGGTGCATTTCCAAGAGTCGACATCGCTGCTGATGCTCTTCGAGCGCGCCCGGCGCATCGCCCTCAAGCGCAAGAACGGTTCGTTCTTGTCCGGTTCGCGGGCCTACAGCAGCGAGGATCTGGTGTCTCGCCTGGAACATTCGCCGCTCGACATCTCGCCGAGCGCGCTGCTTCGCCCCGTCATGCAGGATTTCCTGCTGCCCACGGCGGCATTGATCGCCGGGCCGTCCGAAGCTGCCTACCTGGCGCAGTCCTCGGTGCTCTACGAGAAGTTGCTCGAGCGCATGCCCGCCGTGCTGCCGCGCGCCACGTTCACGGTGCTCGACGGGGCATCCGCGAAGCTGTTGCGGAAATACGGCCTGACGGCGCCCCAGTGCCTCGTGCCGCGGCGCGAATTCGAAGGCTTGATCGCGAATTCGCTGGTGCCCCCTTCGCTGGGGCGGAAGCTGGCAGCGGGCCGTGCCGAGATCGAAGGCCGGCTACTGGCAATCGAATCGGATCTGCGCGCGTTCGATCCGACGCTGGCGGCAAGTTTCGGCCTCTCCCGCCGCAAGATCGAATACCAGTTGGACAAGTCCGAGGGCAAGGTGGCGCGCGAGTCCTTGCGACGGGGGCCCAGGGCGCAGCGACACGCCGCCAAGCTGGCGGACTGGGTCTACCCGCGGGAGAACATGCAGGAGCGGGTCTACTGCGCGCTCTCGCTGGTCGCGACGTTCGGGACCCGCTTCGTCGACGACATCCGCGCCGCGGTCGAACCGGGCAGCGCCGACCACAAGCTGCTCTGCCTGTAATCGCCGTGCCCGCTGGCAGGCCCGTCCCCGCACGAGATCCACTTTGCGCCGGCTGCCGCGTCCTATGCGCCTTGTACCGCGCTCGTTCCACCCTTGCCAGGACTGGCGGCACGCGCGCTTGGGGAACTGGCGCATGGTCTGGCCGGCGAGCGTACCGCATTGCGGACGGCTTTTGACACCGGCGACGTTCCGCTCCTAGACTGAAGTTCCGAGCCGTTTCCCCTGCTCAGCCGGGCCTAACTCATTGAAAATAGAGTGCTTAACCGCATTAGCTCGCCTTCCGGCTCTGTATTTTGTTCCCATGTAATTTCAATATTGATTCTTTTTTTGTATTATTTGGCATTGACTTGCAATCTTTCTTCTGCTATCATGTTCCCATGTACGTAGAAACCGTCCCCAACCGCAACTCGCCCCCCGCCATCCTCCTCCGCGAAGGCTGGCGCGAAGGCGCCAAGGTCCGTAAGCGCACCCTCGCCAACCTCTCCGCCTGGCCCCCCGCCAAGGTCGCCGCTCTGCGCAAACTGCTCAAGAACCAGCCCCTCGTCAGTCCCGAACAAGCCTTCTCCATCGTCAGTTCCCGCCCCCACGGCCATGTCGAACTGCTGCTGGAGGCCTTCCGCCGCCTGCGCCTGCCCCAACTGCTCGACCGCAGCCCCTCCCCCCAGCGCTCGACCGTGCTGGCCATGATCGCCCAGCGCCTGCTGCAGCCCGCCTCCAAACTCGCCACCACGCGCCTCTGGCACAGCACGACGCTGGCCGCCGAACTCGACCTGCAAGACACCACCGCAGACTCCCTCTACCAGGCCCTGGACTGGCTGCTGCTGCGCCAGCAGCGCATTGAGAAGCGCCTGGCCCAGCGCCACCTGCAAGAGGGCGCCCAAGTGCTCTACGACGTCTCGAGCAGCTACTACGAAGGCCACAGCTGCCCGCTCATGCGCTACGGCTACAGCCGCGACGGCAAGCGCGGGCGCACGATCGTGGTCTACGGCCTGCTGACTGACCGTGAAGGCCGACCGCTGGCCGTGCAGGCCTATCCCGGCCACACCGCCGATCCGCTCACCGTGCCGGATCAAGTGCAGACTCTGCGCACACAATTCGGCCTGCAGCGCGTGGTGCTGGTGGGCGACCGCGGCATGCTCACCCAGACGCAGATCGAGACGCTGCGCAAGGACCCCGGGCTGGGCTGGATCTCGGCCTTGCGCCACAGCGCGATCTGCCGCCTGGCGGAGGAGAAGACCGTGCAGATGTCGCTATTCGACGAGCGCAACTTGGCGGAGGTGAGTTCCCCGCAGTACCCCGACGAACGCCTGATCGTGTGCTGCAACCCGGCCTTGGCCGAGCGCCGCCGGCGCAAGCGCGAGGAGCTGCTGGCCGATCTCGAAGAGGACTTGGCGCGCATCCAGCGCGCTGTGGAACGGCGCACCAAGAAACCGCTGTCGGCGACTGCCATCGCCGAGAAAGTGGGGCGGGCCAAGCAGCGCTCCAAGGTTGGCAAGCACGTGCAGGTTGAGATCGCCGACGGCTGCTTGCAGTACGAGCGGGACGAGCGCTCGATCGAGCGCGAGGCGGCCTTGGACGGAGTGTACGTGATCCGCACCAGCCAGAGCGACCTAGCGGCCGCCGATGTGGTGCGTTCCTACAAGCAGTTGATGCGGGTCGAGAACGCCTTTCGCTGCCTGAAGAGCGTGGACTTGCGGGTGCGCCCGATCTACCACCGGCGCGAGCAGCGCGTGCGCGCGCACCTGCTGCTGTGCGTGTTGGCCTATTACGTGGAATGGCACCTGCGCCAAGCCTTGGCCGAGCTGCTGTTTGCCGATGAGGAGTTGGCCGCGCAGCAGGCCGTGCGCGATCCGGTGGCCCCAGCCCAGCCGCGGGCAGCCTTGCAAGCGAAGAAGAACGGCGGTTGTACGGCGGCCGGCTTGCCCCTGCACAGCTTGGCCACGTTACTGGAGATGCTGGGCACGCGCTGTCGGCACCAATGCCGCCTGCACGGCGATGAGCACGGACCCACCATCGAGCGGCTGACCGAGCCGAGCGCCTTGCAGCAGCGGGCGCTGGAACTCGTCCGCACCTCCATTTGTTCCCAGTAAGCAACACCTCCGAACCCAGCTAAATTGATGTATTATAAGGACTTCTCTTGGTGCTTGGCTTGGAACTTCAGCCTAGATCGCCCCTCCATTCGGCTGCCAAACGAATTTTCCTGAGAGCGAAGACGCAATATTGCAACTTTTTTACAGAGAACTTGGAGTACACTATACTCGCCCCGCTCGGAAACGTGGCGGGAACTGGGCTTGGGGGTTGCTTCGCTCCAAGCAGCAGCAGATTGGAATGGGAGGGAAAAGTTAATGACGAACTTACGGAAATTCCGCTGGCTCACGGCTGCCGCCTTGATCGCATGCGGTGCAACGCAGCTGTTCGGCCAGGCCGACACAGCCCAGATCTCGGGTTTCGTCCGAGATGCCACAGAGTCCGTGATCCCGGGCGCCGCCGTCACGATCACGAACGAGGCAACCCAGCTGACCCGCTCGGTCCAGACGAATGAGTCGGGCTACTACGTGGCCTTGGCGCTGCCGCCGGGCTACTACACCGTCGCAGCCGAGGCCGATGGGTTCAAGAGGACCCTCCGGCCCCAGAACAAGCTCGACTCCAACATCTCCATGCAGGTCGACCTGCAACTGGAACTGGGGGATGTGAGCGAGTCGATCGAGGTGGCCGCAGAGGCTCTGCAACTGCAGTCGGAGACGGCCACGGTCGGGCGCCTCGTCGAAGAGAAGCAGATCAAGAACATCGTCCTCAATGGCCGCAACCCCCTGTTCCTTGCCCTGCTCAAGCCGGGCGTCACGTCGGGTTCGTCCATTGGCGGCTTCAGCTTCGGCTTGACCAGCGGGGGCCTTTCCATCAACGGTTCCCGCCGCCAGGACAACATCATCTCGTTCGACGGCTCCGTCAACATGCGAACCCGTTCCAACGGCACCAGCATCGGCACGGCGGATCTCGAAACGGTGCAGGAGATCCAGATCCTCACGGCCAACTATAACGCCGAGTACGGAAGAGGGATGGCTGGCCAGATCCGCTTCGTGACGAAGAGCGGCAGCCGGGAGTTCCACGGAAGCTTCTACGAGTACTTCCGCAACAACGCCCTGGACGCCAACACGTGGTCGCGCAACCGCGCCGGCCGGGAGCGGGAGGCCGAGCGGTTCAACCAGTTCGGCTACGTGCTCTCCGGGCCGGTCACGCTGGGGCGCTTCAACAAGGACCGCAACAAGCTGTTCTGGCTGTGGAGCCAGGAGTGGGTCACCCGGCGGCGGCAAAGGACCAGCATCATCACGGTCCCGTCGCTCCCGATGCGCGACGGGGACTTTTCCGAGCTGCTGTCGGCGGATAACGCCTTCTTCAGGAGGGTGCGCAACCTAGCCGACCCCGAAACGGGCGAGCCTTTCGCCAACAACACCATCCCGCAAGCCAGGCTGAGCCGCAACGGGCGGGGATTCTTGGCAGCCTACCCGCAACCGGTGCCCGGATTCCTGCAAGGCACGAGCAACTTCATCCAGACCCGCCCGCAACCGACGGACCAGCGCAAGGACACCGTCGCGATCGACTACAACGCGGCCGATAACCAGAACCTGCGCTTCCGCCTCCAGAACTACAACTACTTCGAGCCGGAGGCCTTCCGCGGCGGCACCGACCGCGCCATCCGGACGATCGACCGCCCGAACCGCACTTACACGGCGAACCATATCTGGACGGTCTCGCCGACGCTGATCAACGAGTTCCTGGCCTCGATCAGCTACGACCGGGTCTACCTCGAGGTTCCGGTCACCTCGCGCCTCGACCGGGGGACGTACGGCATCGACTACCCGTACATCTATCCGGACCGCAAGGAGATTCCGATCAAGATACCGACCATCAACATCCAGGACATGGTGAGGGTGGACGGCGGCCCCTATCCCGCATTCTCGTCGGGGCCGATCTACCAGATCTCGAACAACCTGACCAAGATCGTGGGCAACCACTCGATCAAGTTCGGCGGCCGCTTCGAGAGGGCCGGCCAGAACGACTTTGACCAAATCAACGTTGCCGGCGTGCCGGGCGGCACCAACAACCAGAACGGCCGGTTCGTCTTCGACGACCGCCGCCTGGGAGCGCCGTCGACAGGCGTGGCCGTCGCCAACGCGGGCTTGGGCCTGTTCTCCACGTATGCCGAGATCGGCCAGCGGGCCTACACCCCGTATCGCGGGATCATGGGCGAGTTCTTCGTCCAGGACTCCTGGAAGCCGACGCCGAACTTGCGCCTCGAGATGGGTGTGCGGTACTCGATCATGACGCCGTACTTTTTCAGCCTTTGGCGCAACATGGCGGTGTTCGATCCGGCCAGCTACGATCCGGCCAGGGCCGCCGTCCTGGACCCCCGGAGCGGCAACGTGGTCAGCGGCGACCGATACAACGGCGTGCGGATCCCGGGCAAGGGCTGGCCGGAGGCCGCGTTCGGCCGGGTCGCCATCGCCGACAGCGGGGAGTTCGACCACCTGTTCACCGGCGGCAGCAAGTACTGGGGCCAGCTCCAGACCAAGGAGTTCCAGCCCCGGTTCGGCCTCGCCTACAAGATTTCGGGCCGGAACGTGCTGCGCGCGGGGCTGGGGCGCTACCTCGCCCGTCCGGGGGTTGCCGACAACGTGTTCCTCGGCGGCAACCCGCCGTTCCAGCCGATGGTTTCCGTCTCCGCCGGCCTGGCCGACAATCCGGGAGCGGGCGATGCCACGGGCTTCCCCCAGTTCTTCATGACGCAGGATCCGGTGTACCGCATCCCCGCATCGTACATGTGGAACATCTCCTTCCAGCGGGACGTCGGCTTCAAGACGCTCATGGAGGTGGGCTATGTCGGCCGCACGGCGACACACATGGAGCGGGTCCGGGACATCAACCAGCTGCCCCTGGGAACGCTCCTGCGACCCGAGCTGGAGGGCGTGAACCCCAACTACTTGCGCCAGTACAAGGGCTTCGCGAACATCATCCTCGGCGAGAACGCGGCGCGATCCGAGTACCAGGGGCTCCAGCTGAACCTGACACGGAGGTTCAGCGACGGCCTCAGCTTCGGCGCCGCCTACACCTACTCCTCGTCGTGGGACAACGCCGACAATCGGCGGGACCGCATCTGGAACAGCGCGGACGATTCCAATTTCTGGGGGCCGTCGGACTACGACATCCGGCACGCATTGGTGCTGAACTGGGTTTACGAGGTGCCCTTGATGCGGAACTCTTCCAACACTGCGGCCAAGGCCTTGATGGGCGGCTGGACCGTTTCCGGCGTGATGCAATACCAGACGGGCTTTCCCAGCACGGTGGGCAGGAACAGCGATTACGCCGGGATCGGCGACAGCTCGTTCCAGCCGTGGGAGGTCAGCGGCGACCCGACCCTGCCCCGCGGCGAACGGGGCTTTTCGGAGGGGCGGGATGACAACGTCTTCTTCTTCCGCACCAGGGACTCGTCCGGCAACCCGCTCTTCAGCGCGCCGAACCCCGGCACGTTCTCTGCAACGCAGCATCGGAACCAGTACATCCGGCAGCCGGGCCGCCAGAGCTGGAACCTCGGGATCTTCAAGGATTTCAGCGTTACCGAGCGCCAGAAGGTCACGCTGCGGTGCGAGATGTTCAATTTCCCGAACCATCCCAATCTTGGCGGCGTGAACACGAACCCGCTCAGCGCGACATTCGGGATGGTGACAGGCAAGTCCTCGAACCGAAACGTGCAGCTGAGCCTGCGCTACTCCTTCTAGGCTTGCCGCACCGGGCGCGGCTCGCGCTGCCTCTGCAAGCCGCGCCCGGTGCCTGTAGCGGTCCTTCGCTCCGGCCTGTGTCGATGCACCGGACGCAGGCCGGCTTTGATTTGAGTTCGGCGGAACACCGCCTCGCCGGCGCTCAACCGATGGAGATCGGCCGGCCGGTGTCCGCTGCTTGCCGGGCCGGAGCTTTCGTCCAGATGAGGCGCGTGGGGCTGCCTGCGCCTGCCGGCTGAAGCCGTAGCGAGCGCCGCCCGGACCGTGCCGTCGCCGCGCTGCCCCCTGCACCGCCTAGGGATTGCTGCGCTGCTGGATTCCGCAGGCAGCGGCTTGGCGGCGCGGGGCGGTCACGACTTGCGGGCCGACTTGTCCTCGTGCCGCCGGAGTTCGGCCTGCCGATGGGCAAGCCCTTGCAACCAATCGATGCACCATGGGGCCGGACTGGCGATTTGCCAGCAGACATTGCCTCCCTCTAGCCGGCATTGCTCGACAGGCCTGGGCAGGTGGAAATTGTCATGCTCGGAATTGTCGAGTATTCGGAGCTGATCGAATCGCTCGACCGTGCGGCGCAGGTTGGATAGCGAGTACCTCCAGCGTTCGGGGATTCGTTGCGGGTCAACCCTGTGCCCGGTGCCCGCAAACACGCGCTGCTCGATCCTGTCGATATTGATCTGCGGATCGTTGGTGCCGAAGTACAGCCCCTCGACACGGTAACCGGCAGCGATGACGCGTTTCACGAGGGCAGGCCCGGGCTGGCCGGAATAGGTGCTTTCCGTGCCGAAGTCCAGCCGCTGCTGGATCGCTTCCGCGATTTGCGCCTCAACGTACACGCTCGTCCGGGCACGGGCTTCCGAGCTGTTCCAGTCGCCGATGCCGCCAGCAATCGAGTCTTGGTCGAAATAGCGTGTCGGCAGCAAGTCGTAGTTCTTGCGCTTCCAAGCGCTCTTGCCGACGCCATTGCAGCCCATCACAATGGTGAACACCGGGCGGGGGTCAATTAGCTCGGACATGCCTTCATTGTCGAGTAGAACCGACCGCACTGCGCGGCACTGGCTTCGAGTCTCAGGCGGCCTGCCGCCGAGCGTGCGCTGCGGGCCCGCCTCCAACCGCGCCCGTCACTTGTTGCAGCCAGTGGGGTCGAACTCGCCGTCCTGCTCAGCTCGCCAGATCTCGCAGCGCCTGCTCGACGGCGGCGGCGGTTGCTCGCGACACGCCCAGCAAGGGCAGGCGCGGAATGCCGCCATAGCAGCTGCGCAGATCCATGGCGCACTTGAGCGCCGGCGCGCCGTGAGACTGCAACAGACGCTCGAACTCGGCTGCCCGCCCGGCCAATTCGGCGGCGGCGTCGAAGTCCCTCGCACGCACCGCCTCCTCGATGGACAGGGCGTGGAAGGGCACCGCCGCGGCAAGTGCGAGAACCGCTGCGCTGGCAGTGCCGCGCAGGCTGGGCACGGTGACCGCGAGATCGCGCACGAGGACGGAAAAGTCCGGGCCGCAAGCCTTTGCCACGCTCTCTACCTCAGCCACTCCGCCAGCTTCCAGCAAGGCTCCGGTGATCGCGGGGTGCTGTGCCAGCACTGCCAGTTGCTGCGCTGTCAGCCGGCCGCCGCCTGCAAGCCGCGCTTCGACCACTAGCGGCAGTGCCGCCGTGTCGGCCACCGCCCGAAAGAACAGCTCGGCCGCGCCGTCTTGCGGCGCTAGCGCTTGCAGGTCCGGGGCTTGCAGCACGGCAGATGTGCAGCCCGCCGCCGCCGCCGCCGCCACAGCCTCCCGGGCATTCGCGACGCCGCCACCGGAAACTGCGGCCAAGACTTGCGCGTCCGCACCTGCCAGGGAGGCGACTCGCCGCCAGATTTCCGCGCGCTCCGTCGCCGAGAGCAGCGGGCCCTCTCCCCAGCGATCGCACACGACGAAGCCCGCCAGCTTGGTCCGGCGCAGTTGCTTGAAATTGTGCTCAAGCTTCGACCAGTAGATGCTTCCCCGATGGTCGAACGGAGTGGCTAGCGGGGCGTAGACGCCCCGAAACGGCACGTGGCTCAACACCTCATTCTAGCGGCGCGACATCGAGCTGCCGATCAGCGCCCCGGACTGGTCGCGTCCGGCGCGGGCCGCGCCGGATTCGTTCATGGCACTCGCAGGCAGGCTTGCTGTCTCCGTCCGGGGGTTTCCTGTGATAGCCTGCTTGCAGGAGGCATCCGTTGCTTGCGGGTGAGAAGGCCATGCGCGTTCCTAGACTGATCCCGGTTTTGCTCTTGGCCGTTGCCGCCGCCGGGCCGCTCACCGCCCAGCAGCAGGGAGGAGGCACGGAGCGCGGCGGCGGGGCAGGGAGCGGAAACGGCGCGAGCACTGGCGGCACGCGCGGCGGCGCCGGGCAATCCCAAGACCAAGGCAGCTATGGCACCGACAACACGCGCCGGAGCGATCCGTTCGGCCAGCAGCGGAACGACCCGTTCGGCCAGCAGCGGCGGGTCCTCTACTTGCACGGGCGCGTCCTGACCGATGACGGCATGCCCCCCAACGAGCCGGTCCTCGTGCAGCGCGTCTGCACAGGCAACACCTACCCCGAAGGCTACACAGACAGCAAGGGCAGGTTCAGCTTCCAAGTGGGCGGCGACGTGTCACTGCTAACCAGTGATGCCAGCGTGTCGGGCGCGCGCCTCGGACAGAGGGCGATGACGGGCTCCGGCTCCTACACCGCCGATGGTATTCGCGAGGTTGGCCTGGGGCGCTTCGACCTCAGCGCGTGCGTCCTGCGTGCGGAACTGTCGGGATATCTCTCGGATGACGTCCAACTCGGGATGTACAGTTCGATGGGCAACAACGATGTCGGCTTGATTGTGCTGCATCGCATCGATGGCTTGGTCGGCAGCGTGGTCAGTGTACTAACGCTGCAGGCGCCGAAGTCGGCCCAGAAGGCGTACCAGAGCGGCCTGCGCGAGATGCGCAGCAAGAAGCCGAACTACAAAAAGGCGCTAGCGCAGTACGCCAAGGCTGTCGAGCAGTACCCTGCATTCGCCGCCGCATGGGCGGCCATGGGCGACGCCAAGCTGGCATCGCGAGATTCGGCCGGCGCGCGGGAGGCCTACTCCGCGGCGGTCGGCGCCGATCCGCAGTACCTCAAGCCGTACGAGCCGCTGATCAGGATGGCGGTCGAGCGGAAGGACTGGGCGGAATTGGAGACGCTGGGCAGCGCGTACCTGGAGTTGAATCCCCAGGCTGGCAACGTGCGGTTCCTGACCGCAGTGGCCGCCCTCAATACCGGCCAGCCGCAAAAGGCGGAGGAGATCGTGCTGTCGATGCAAGCCCGCGACGGCTCGGCGCAGTTCCCCCAGAGCTTCCAGATCATGGGCATGATCCACGAACAGCGTGCCGAGTTCGAAAAGGCGGCAGGCCAGTACCGCACATTCATCAGCGCCTCGAGCGAGCCCGATTCGCAGAACGTCAAGGCTGTGAAGCGCAAGCTGCACGAGTGGCGGATGCTGGGCGTGATCCAAGCCTCGGAGTAGGGCAGGGGGGCGGTGCTGCGCTCGCCCGTGGCAGTCTCAGGCGTCGGCGCGCACCCATCCGTGGGCGGCGTTGTCGGGCTCCAGCCCGCCCGCTAGGTAGTCCGCCTTCATCCGGCTGAGGGCGTCGGCTCGCATGGCCTTGCGAGACTGCGTGGGGTCGATGCCGTAGATCTCGGCCGCGTTGAGGCCGAAAATCCGCGCCTTGTCTTGCTTGGTGAGCTTGGCGTAGCCGAACCTCTCACAGATTTCGTCGCTGATCTGAAAGCGCTTGAAAGCCTCGATGCACCACTGCGGCGAGCCCCACCAGATGCAATCGGTGCCCCACAGCACGCGATCGACCCCGTAGTGCTTGATGTTCTTGCCCATCAGGTGCATGCACAGCACCGGATGGGAGACCGCCAGCGTTGCGAAGGCGCTGCCGATTTCGCAATAGACGTTGTCCAGGCCGGGGTTGCGGCGCTTGATGTCCATCAAGATGTCATGCCAGGCGAAGTCGCCCGTGGTCGGATCGAAGAAGCCCGCTTCCGAGAACGCCGGTTCTGTCGGGCCGTGCTTGAGCGCCGAGTGGTAGATCACGAACGTGATGTCCGGATTCTCCAGCGCGGCGCGCTCGACGTCGGCGGGATTGGCAAGATGGCCGAAGCGGCGCGATTGCGAGGCGAAGCCCTTGTGCACGCTGACCGTGGTCCGGCCCAGCTCGCGCGCAACTTCGTAAAAGTAGGCCGTGGCGTCGTCGTCCAGGCGGAAGCCGCGCCCGGTCCGGGCCGGGTCGAAATGGCAGTACAGCTTCCACGACGCGTTGCCGTACTCCTGCGCCTCGCGGGTCATCTGCTCCTTGAGGGCCGCCCGGTCCTGCCGGTCGGTGGCCGGATTCCAGTAGTGGTTCGGCGCACAGTTGCTTTGCGACAGCGCGCGCTGCCCGCCGGCGGCTTGGTTGATGTCGTCGCGGCGCCGGGCCATCAGCCAACTGGGCAGGATGCCCCCGCCGCGCACCAGCAGGGGATCGGCGGCCTCGCCGCTGGCGGCGCGCGCCGCCAGCTCCGCCCGTTCCTCAGACGGGCTCTTCTCGCGGCCCGGCACGCCTGAAATGACCAGCATGTCGGTCTCGGAGTCAAGGTACATCTCCTTGAAGAAGGTGTTAAAGCTATAGGCCTCGGCGTCGGCTGCAAGGTCGAAGCCCATGCCGCGCATGAATTCCGACTGGCGGAAGTTCAGTGCGAAACCGTTGGTGAAGTGCGCCTGCACATCGAACACGAAGTATTCGCCGCGGGGCCACTTCTCGGCGTGGGCAGACAGCTCGAACATCTCGGCTGCATCAACGTCCCAGTAGCTCTCGCCATGCGCCTCGTTCGCCGCCCAGAAGGCGGTTGCGATGCCCAGCGGGCTGCGCAGGAAGGCGCGACGGTCCATGCCGACGCGCTTGGCGTTCGCGGTGGCCAGCTCGCCAAGGCGGTGCTCCCAGTGCGCCTGGACCCGGTTCTGCGGCCGCGGCCAGATCTCTTCGTTGGACACCACTTGGGTGGGGATCGGCGAGTCCACCCCCTTCGCCCGGTCACGCTGCCACTTCGGAACCCACATCGGTCGCGGTGCTGCTCGGAACGATTCGCGCGGCCAGCGAGGCGCTGGCTCGTGCCAGTATGCTCAGGCCCCGTGCAAGTATCATATTAGACGCGTCCGATTCGGCCAGCGCCAGGCGGCCTGCTGGCCGCGCCCCGTTTTCCATGCCTGCCACGATTTCCGGTGTTGGCTGCTACGTGCCGCCCAAGATCCTCAGCAACAAGGATCTCGAGAGCATCGTCGACACCACCGAAGAGTGGATCCGGACGCGGACGGGCATCGAGGAACGCCACATTGCCGAAGACGGCATGGCCACATCGGACTTGGCCGCCAATGCGGCCTTGGAGTTGCTGGCGAAGACCGGCGTGCCGGCGGCGGAGATTGACGCCATCATCGTCTGCACGGTGACGCCCGACATGTTCTTCCCGGCAACCGCCTGCCTGGTGCAGGACCGAATCGGGGCCAAGGGGGCGTGGGGCTTCGATCTCGTGGCAGCGTGTTCGGGGCTGTTGTACGGTCTCTCGACCGCGGCGCAACTGGTCGTTTCCGGCAGCCACCGGCGAGTGCTGGTGATCGGGGCCGACACGATGTCGCGCATCATCGATTACGAGGATCGCGCGACCTGCGTCCTGTTCGGCGATGGCGCGGGCGCCTTCCTGGTCGAGCCTGCCCCCGACCAAGAGGGCGGATTGCTCGACTTTATCAACGAGGTGGACGGTTCCGGCGGCAAGTTCTTGCGCATGCCGGCGGGCGGCAGCGCCCGGCCCGCGACCCGCGAGACAGTCGATGCCCGCCTGCACTTCGTGCAGCAAGATGGACGGCAAGTGTACCGCTACGCGGTGGGCAAGATGCACGAGCTGTGCGTCAGCGTGCTTGAGCGCAACGGCTACACGGCCGACGACGTGGACTTGCTGATCCCCCACCAAGCGAACCGGCGCATCATCACGGCCGTGGCTGAGCGCATGGGCCTGCCCTTGGAGCGGGCGCTCATCAATATCGACCGCTACGGAAACACGACCGGGGGCACTATCCCGCTGGCCGCTCGCGACGCGATCGAACAGGGAAGGCTCAAGAAGGGCGACTTGGTCCTGATGGCGGCCGTCGGGGCGGGATTCACCGCGGGCGTGTCGCTGTGGCGCTGGACGTACTAGGCCTGGCCGGGCGCGGGGCGCGCACGGTGTGGCATGCTGTATAGCGTGCTGGACCTGCTCGTGCTTGCCGGATTCATGGTGCTGATTCTCGGCAGCGGCGTGGTTGCCACCAACATCTACTGCCAAGTGGCCTACAACCGTTGCCCGGCCTGCGGCGCCATGAACGCGAAGCGTCGCAGCGAGTGCCGCAAGTGTTCGGCGGCGATCGCCTGACGGCAGGGGGATGCACAGATCCGTTCAAGCGGAGACGGTTGGGATCCGGGCAACGAGGCAGGGCTGCTTCGGCGGGGGCAAGCTGTCTCCTCGCGGCATCAGACTGCTGCGAGCGGGCATCGGACTGCTGCCCTTGCTTGTGCGCGCGGCACGATCAAAGTTCCCGGTCAACAGTTGAAAAACACTGCCCGGCAGGGTTGCGGCCCGAATCCCTAGTAGAATGGTAGAGATTCGGGATGGATGTCTCCGTTAAAGGCAAGTACGCCCTGCGGGCGGTATTCGAGCTATCTTGCCAAGTGCGGTCCGAGCCGCTGAAGATCGCCAAGATCGCGCAGCGGCAGAAAATCCCGCAGAAGTTCTTGGAAATGATCCTCGCCCAGCTCAAGCAAGGCGGATATCTCGGTTCGCGGCGCGGCGTTGACGGGGGCTACTTCTTGGCCCGGCCTGCCGATCAGATCACGGTAGGCGACATCCTGCGCCAGATCGACGGCCCTTTCCAGCCCGCGAAGCGCCCGTTCGACGACGAGCCTGCGGACTCCCCGTTCCCCGAGATGTGGGATCGTGTCGAGCGGGCCCTGTCGTGCGTGATTGATCGGACGACCTTCGCCGACTTGGTGGAGCGCTGGCGGCACCGGCGCAGCAAGGGCGTTCCCAACTGGCAGATCTAAGGATGGCTCGCATCTACTCCGACAATTCGATGGCCATCGGCGGCACTCCGCTGGTCCGCCTGCAGCGTGTCGTCGGCCAGTCCAAGGCTACCGTCTTGGCCAAGGTCGAGGGCCGTAACCCGGCCTATTCGGTGAAGTGCCGCATCGGCGCGTCCATGATCTGGGATGCAGAACGGTGCGGCGCGCTCAAGCCGGGCATGGAATTGGTCGAAGCCACCAGCGGCAACACCGGGATCGCCCTGGCGTTCGTGGCCGCGGCGCGTGGCTACAGGCTGATGATCGCCATGCCCTCCAACTACAGCGTCGAGCGGCGCAGGGTGCTCAAACTGCTCGGCGCCGACTTGGAGCTTACCGGGGAAGAGGACGGCATGTATGGAGCGCTCGAGCACGCTCGCGCGCTCGTGCGTGACAATCCGGGGCGCTACTTGATGCTGGAGCAGTTCGAGAATCCGGCCAATCCGCGCATCCACTACGAGACGACCGGCCCCGAAATCTGGGATGACACCGACGGCCAAGTCGACGTGCTCGTGGCCGGGATCGGCACCGGCGGCACGATCAGCGGAATCTCGCGCTACTTCAAGCAGAAACGGAAGCGGGCGATCCTGAGCGTGGGCGTGGAGCCAGAGTGCAGCCAAGTCGTCCGGCAGCACCTCTGCGGCGAGGCACTGGAGCCGAGGATCACCGCCATACAGGGCATTGGCGCGGGATTCATTCCCGGCACGCTGGATCTGGACCTGCTGGACCGCGTCGAGCCCGTCAGCGACGATGAGGCCATCGAGTACGCACGGCGCCTCGCGCGCGAGGAAGGGCTGCTCAGCGGCATTTCGTGCGGAGCGGCGGTAGCCGTTGCCTGCCGCCTGGCGAACCAGCCCGAATTCGAAGGCAAGACGATCGTGGCGATTTTGCCGGATGCCGGCGAGCGCTATCTCACCAGCGCTCTCTACAGCGGTGTCCTGTGATCTTGCGGCCGCCTGCTAGCGAGGCGTGAGGTGGATCTGATTCAAATCGGGGCCGCGCCGGACGGCGACCGCGCGCGCAGGTTGCCGTCTTGGCTGCGCAAGCCTGCAACGGACTTCGCCTCGGTCCACGAGCTGAAGGCCGGACTGCGCCAGCGCGGTCTGCACACGGTCTGCGAGTCCGCGCGCTGCCCCAACCTGCACGAGTGCTTCTCGCGCGGGACGGCGACCTTCATGATCTTGGGCAATACCTGCACGCGCACCTGCGGGTTCTGCGCCGTGCCGCAGGGGCTTCCGGGACCCTTGGATCTGCAGGAGCCCGGACAGGTCGCAGAGATGGCGCGTGCCATGGATCTGCGGCAGGTCGTCATCACGAGCGTGAACCGGGACGATCTGCCGGACGGCGGCTCGGCTCTGTTCGCCGATACCGTGCGGGCGGTCAAGCGCGCGCTGCCCAAGGCCCGTGTCGAAGTGCTGGTGCCGGATTTCCTCGGCGATTTCGACGCTGTTGGGCGGGTCTTGGCATCGGGTTGTGACGTCTTCAACCACAACGTGGAGACCGTCGCCCGCCTGTACCGGCGCGTGCGCCCGCAGGCCGACTACGGCCGCTCGCTGGAAGTGCTGCGTTTTGCGCGGTCGCACGCGCCTGCGGTCTTGACAAAATCCGGACTGATGGTCGGCCTCGGGGAAACCGAGGCCGAGGTCCGGGGCCTGCTGGCCGACTTGCGCGCGGCAGGCACGGATGTGGCGACGATCGGGCAGTACCTGCAGCCCCGTCGCCGCCGCCTGCCTGTCCACGAGTACGTGCGCCCCGAGGTGTTCGACCGCTACCGGGACTTCGGCAAGTCGATTGGATTCCGGGCCGTGTTCAGCGGGCCCTTCGTGCGGAGCTCCTACATGGCCGAAGCGCTCGACGCAGAGATCATGGCAAGGCAATGATCCGTTGCGGGCAGCCGTTGCTCAGCTGCTGGGGCGCACTCGCCGCGGCGGCGCTTTCAGGACTGCTGCAGGTGCTTGTCTTTCCGCGCTTTTCGTGGGCCTGGCTCGCCCCGCTGTGCTTGGTGCCGTTGCTGGTGGCCCTGCCGGGGCTGGCCCTGCGGTCGCGGTTCGCGGCCGGCCTGCTGGCCGGATCCGTCTATTGGGGAGGCACGTGCTACTGGGTCTACGCGGTGATGCGCGACTATGCCGGGATTCACCCCGCGATCGCCGGCTTGCTGTACGTCGCGTGCTTTCTCGCGATGGCGCTCCAAACGGGTGCCTTCGGCGCACTGGCCGGCCCGCTCCTGCAACGGCCGTGGGCGGCCCCCTTCGCGGCCGCGCTGTGGGTCGCGCTGGAAGGGACGTACCAGTACTTGCTCTTCACGTGGATCCAATTGGGAACGGCCGCGCTTGACTTTCCGCTGCCTCAAATCCTGCGCCTTGCGCCTTGGGCCGGATCCTACGGCCCCTCGCTGGTCTTTGCCTTGGCGAATGCCGCGATCGCGGTTGCGATCTTGCAGGGATCGACCCGGCCGCTGCTGGCGCTTGCGCCGCTGGGCGGGCTGTTCCTGCTGCCGCCCCTGGCCTCGCCCGGGCCGCAGATGGACACCGCAAGGCTGCTCCAGCCGAACGTCCATCCCGATTTAGTCCGGTCAGGATGGCTGGCCGAGAACGGCACTGCCCACTTGGCCAGGATGCTGGAAATGTCCAAGTCTGCCGCTGCTGGAGAGCCGCCCGATCTGCTGGTGTGGCCGGAGTATCCTGTCCCGGCCTACTATTTCGACGATGAGGCATCGCGGGGCTTCCTCGAGCGCGTGGCGCAGGAGTCCGGGGCCGCGTTCATCTTCAACACGATCTCCTTCGAGGGCGGGGACCGCGCAAGGCCCCGCAATTCCAGCGTCACGCTGGGCCGCAACGGCGAGATGCTGTCTTCGTATTCCAAGATCCACCTGGTCCCGTTCGGCGAATTCGTGCCTTGGCCGTTCCACTTCTTCGTGCGGAAGATCACCCTGCAGGCGGGCATGTTCCGGCCCGGCAAGCGCATCTCGGTCGCGCAATTGGACGGCCGCGGGATCGGCACGTTCATCTGCTACGAGTCGGCCTTTGCCAACTCGATCCGCAAGTTCACGCGAGACGGCGCAGAATTGCTGGTGAACATCTCGAACGATAGCTGGTACGGGCGCAGCGCCGCTCGCGAGCAGCACCTCTTGATCGCTCGCATGCGGGCCGTTGAGAACGGGCGCTGGATACTGCGCGCGACCAATGACGGAGTCACCGCGGCGATCGGCCCGGCGGGCCGGGTCGTTAGCAGCCTGCCTTCCTACGTGCAAGGCGCGCTCGACGTGCGATTCGAATACCGCGCCGAGCTGACCGGTTTCGTGCGGTATGGCCAGTGGCTCTGGCTGCTCTGCGTGCTCGTCACCGCGATGCGGCTCGGATGGGGCGGTGCCGTAGCGCGTCGGAGAGCCCTGCGATAATGAAAGCAGATTGGCCAGAACCATGATTCTCGACGAACTGCAGCGTGAGTTTGAGCTTGTGCGCACCCGCGCCCGTGTCGTCCGGGGGTATCTTTGACGCCGCGGACGGGCGTCGCGAGCTGGGGGCGATCGAAAAGCGGATCGCCGATCCTGGATTCTGGGCGGACAACGCTGCCAGCCAGCAGGTGCTGCGCAAGCGCAAGCGCGTGGCCCGCGTGGTCGAGACCGACCAGGAAATCGCTTCCGCCGTCGAGGACTTGGAGGCGTTCCTAGAACTGGCCTGCGAGGGCGAGCCGGTCGAGGATGAGTGCGCGGCGGGCCTGAAGGCCTTGGCCGCGCGGCTTGACGAAATCGAGACCGAGTCGCTGCTCGGCGGGGAGCACGACGGCGCGAACGCGATCCTCAACCTGAACGCCGGGGCAGGCGGCACCGAAGCCCAGGACTGGGCGCAGATGCTACAGCGCATGTACCTGCGCTGGGCTGAGCGCAAGGGCTTCAAGTACGAGATCACGGACGAACAGCCCGGGGAAGAAGCTGGCATCAAGTCGGCATCGCTGGCCATCAAGGGCGAGAACGCCTACGGATTGCTGCGCTCCGAGGCGGGCGTTCACCGCTTGGTGCGCATCTCGCCGTTCGACTCCAACGCCCGCCGGCACACTTCGTTCGCATCGGTCGCGGCCTTTCCCGAGATCGACGACACGATCGAGATCGAGATTCGGCCGGATGACTTGCGCATCGACACCTTCCGCGCCAGCGGAGCAGGCGGCCAGCACGTGAACATGACCGATTCCGCGGTGCGCATCACGCACAGGCCGACGAACATCGTCGTCCAGTGCCAGAACGAACGCTCGCAGCACAAGAACAAGGCCACCGCCATGAAGCAGCTTCGTTCCAGGCTGTATGACTTCGAGTTGCGCAAGAAGCGCGCGGCAGCGCAGAAGATCGGAGCGGTCAAGCTGGACATCGATTTCGGCAGCCAGATTCGCAACTATGTCCTGGCCCCCTATCGGTTGGTCAAGGACCTGCGCAGCCAGATGGAGATGGGCGATGTGGACCGCGTGCTGGACGGCGACTTGGATCGCTTCATGCACGCCTATCTGGTTTATGCCAAGACGGGCAGGACTGCCAGCCAGGGGCCAGCCGAGCAGGCATAGTGTCTTGCCGGCCAGGCCGGGAGCGGTTGCGGCCCCGGGCAGCGGGCCTGCTCCGCGCATCCGCACAGCGGGAGTGCCTGCAAGCCGTCAGTCGGAAGCGCGGTGCGCGCAATGCGCGTCAAGGAAGAACGGCGCAGGGTCGGCTGCCAGCAGCTCGTAGGCGGGCAGCGTGGCCTGCAATAGCCCGTGCGCGCAATGCGCCGCTTGCTGCTGGAGCAAATGCGCGGTTTCGTGCGCCGCGACGCGCGCCAGCGCCCGTCCCAGGGCCTCGGCCTTGCCCGGCCGGCCAAGGTGGCGCACCAGCGCCCCGTAGAAGACCTGCAGCGGGGGTTCGATCGTCTGGCCCGCGCGGCGGGCCAAGCCCAGCACTCCTTCCAGGCCGCGCGGCGGCTCGTCTGTGATGAGAAGGTCGACGCGGGAGCCGCCCTCAGGGCATTTCTTGAAGGACAGCGCCGCTCCTTGAGCGCCCAGCAGGGCGTGGAACTCTCGCATTGCCGCGCCCCGCACCGGGGCTGTCAGCAGTTCCGAGGTGTCTGTGACGCAGACCCTCCATGGACTGCCGACGGCGCACGGAGGCAGCAGCAGCGCGACCAGCAGGCAACTTTTTTAACCATTTCTTAATTTTCTTAATGATAATGCAACGTGTAGCGGTCATGTCAAGTGTTGCGGGGGAATAGCGGCGCCGGTTGCGGAGGCGTCCCGTATGAGGCCGAGCGTCAGTGCGCCGGGCGGCGCCTACTCGCCGGCAAATCGGTTACGGCGCTTCCAAGCCAGCCACGCGAAGCCCGCGGCAATGGCCAGCGGCGGCACGGCCAGCACGCCGATCCCCCGCTGTAGCGCGGTCGACGCTCGGTCTTGTTGCATCGCCGCTGTCTCGCGGCACATCGAGCAGCCTTGCGCCGGGAGGGGGATCGGTGCTGCGGCCAGCAGGATTGCGGCCAGTGCAGCGCACGCCGCAGGCGCCGGATGCCGCGGCGGCGCGCTGCCCGGCTCGGTCACGGTCGCAGGTCGATCAGCCGGAAGCTGTCGGGGAAGAAATAGCCGCACATGGTCAAGATGCAGGCCAGTGCCGGAATGACGACGATGATGGCCAGCAGCTTGTTGTCGAACTGCAGGTGCATGAAAGTCGCCATGATCATGGCCGCCTTGACCAGCGAGAGCAGCAGGAGGATCGCGAGCATCACCAGCAGTCCCGCGATCTGCACGTAAGCCAGCACCACTTCGATAGCCGTCAGCACGAGCAGGCCGATCCAGATCTTGTTGAATAGCGGCAGGTGCGCATCCGTGTAGGGCGGATCTTCGGGCAGGCTGTAGGCCGGCGCGGAGGCGCCGCCGGCACCGGCCGCGATTGCCGGATAGAAGCGCCAGGCGAGGTAGCTGAAACAGGTCACGCCCAGCAGTCCCGCGACCATTCCCAGGAACAGGTTGTCCAAGGTGGCCGTGATGTGCCCCGAGGCGAGCAGCTGGCCAGCGGTGAGAAAGCCCCAGGCACCCAGGCCCAGGCAGAAGAGATAGCCGATCAGGGATAGCAGCATGTCGATTCGCTCGCTTTAGTCCACGCTCGTGGAGAGCAGGTAGATCAAGGGGAAGACGAACATCCAGACCAAGTCCACGAAGTGCCAGTAGAGGCCGGCCACCTCGACATCCTCGGCCAGCCACTTGCCCCGGCGGTAGCCGAGCGCGACAATCGCCAGGTACGCCACGCCGGTGACGACATGGAACATGTGCAGCCCGGTGATCAGGTAGAAGGTGCCGCCGAACAGCGGCGTGCCGTACTCGTTCGCCCACGGGTACATGCCTTCGTCATGCATCAGGTGGAACCACTCGTAGCCGTGCAGCACGACGAACAGCGAGCCGAAGAAAGCCGTCGCCCATATCCATTTCACGGCCTTGCGCCGCGCGTTGTGGTGGGCGGCCGAGACCGCGTAGACCATGGTCAGGCTGCTGGTCAGCAGCACCAAGGTCATGACCGTGGAAAACACGATCGACGGGAAGAAGTGAAATGGCGTCGGCCAGTCGTTCGCCACGCGCACGTAGCTGTAGGCCAGCAGCAGTGCCGAGAATGTCAGCGAGTCCGAGATGATGAACAGCCACATCCCGAGCTTCTTGTGGCCGACAGCGAGCGGCGTGCCGCCGCCTTGCCAGGTTGCTGCCGCCATCGTGGCCGCTTGTCCTTCCGACATCCGCTTACCTCCAAAACATCAGCAGCCCGAGGATGTAGATCCACAGGGCGTCGAGAAAATGCCAGTACAGCGCAGCGCCTTCCACGACGGCGAGGCGCGTTGGCCAGGGCCGGGCAGAGCGGGTCCGCGCCCAGACGTACCCCATGACAGCGATGCCCCCGAGCAAGTGCAGGCCGTGCGCGGCGGTGAGCAGGTAGTAGAACGAGTTCGCTGGATTGGACGCCAGGTACAGGCCCCGCCCCGCCAAGTCCTGCCAGCCCATGAGCTGGCAGGCCAGGAACGCCAGGCCGACACAGCCCGACAGGTTCAGCCAGTGCCGCAGCCGGGCAGCGTTCCCGAGCACGGCCTCGCGCCGGGCGCGCTCGATTGTGAAACTCGATGCGAGCAGGACTGCGGTGCTGACATACAGCACCGGGGGCAGGGACACGGGCACCCAGTCGCCCGACAATCCCTGTCTCACGATCATCGCGCTGGTCAGGGCGGCGAAGAACATCAGGATGCCGCACATGCCGATCCATACGCCGAGCTTGTAGCGCTGGACCGCCCGATTATTGCCGCCGGGATTGCGCCAGTCGCCGTCCTGCGGCGGGGGCAGAGTGACGAAGTCGCCGCCACCGGCCTCGGTGACCGGCCGTGCTTGGCTGGGACTGAGAATCGCGGGCATCGTCGGGATCGCTCAGTCGCCGGACGCTTGCGGCGCGGGGCTGCCGAACACAGCCTTGTCGTCGTTGCACTGCATCGCGAAATCGCGCTTGGCGCCTTTCAGGCTGAAGTCGTAAGCGCCCCGGTAAACGTGCGGCACCTTGCCGGCGAAGTTGTCGTGCGGCGGGGGAGAGGGAATGACCCATTCCAGCGTCGTCGACTCCCACGGGTTCTCCTCGCGGCACTCCTGGCCGGCGAACATGCTCTTGACGAAGTTGTACAGGAACACGAACTGGGCCAGCACGGTCAGCACCGCCGCGACCGTGATGAACATGTGCAAATCCGCGGCGCCAGTCGCCTCGAGGTAGTCCACGCTGGTGATCTCGGCGTAGCGGCGCGGGTGGGGCAGCAGGCCCAGGTAGTGCATCGGGCCGAAGATCGCGTAGACGCCGACGAAGGTGAGCCAGAAGTGGATCTTGCTGAGGGGCTCGCTCATCATCCTGCCGAACATCTTCGGGAACCAGAACGTGACACCGGCGAACATGCCGAAGATGGCCGCCACGCCCATGATCAGGTGAAAGTGCGCCACCACGAAATAGGTGTCGTGGAAGTACAGGTCGACGGTCGGCTGGCCGAGGAAGATGCCCGACAGCCCTCCCGACACGAAGAGCGAGACGAATCCGATCGAGTACAGCATCGGCGATGTGAAGCGGATCCTGCCGCCCCACATCGTGCCGATCCAGTTAAAGGTCTTGATGGCCGAAGGCACCCCGATGCACATCGTCAGCACCGAGAACACGAAGGCCGAGTAGGGGCTCATGCCGCTGACGAACATGTGATGGCCCCAGACCACGAAGCCCAGGACGCCGATGGCGGCAATGGCGTAGACCATCGCCTTGTAGCCGAAGACCGTCCGGCGGGCGAATGTCGCCAGCACGTGCGAGGTGACGCCCATGCCCGGCAGGATGGCGATGTACACCTCGGGATGGCCGAAGAACCAGAACAGGTGCTGCCACAGGATCGGCGAGCCGCCCGAGTGGTCGATCACCTTGTCGCTCACGACCAGCCCGGCCGGGATGAAGAAGCTGGTGCCCAGGTTGCGGTCCATCAGCAGCAGGACGCCGGCGGCCAGTAGGACGCCGAAGGCCAGCAGGCCGATGATCGCTGTGATGAACCAGGTCCAGCACGTCAGCGGCAGCCGCATCATGGTCAGCCCCTTGGCGCGCAGGTCGAGCGTGGTGACGATGAAGTTGAGCGCTCCCAGCAGGGAGGCGACGCAGAACACCGCGATCGACGCCAGCCAGAGATCCTGGCCGATGCCGCGGACCGTCGCTTCCGGCAGCGCGCTGAGCGGCGGGTAACCTGTCCAGCCGCTCATCGGCGCCCCCCCTTCGACGAAGAACGCGGCCATCAGCAGCAGGAAGGACACGAAGGTCGTCCAGAAGGAGAGCATGTTCAGGCGCGGGAAGGCCATGTCCGCAGCGCCGATCTGGATCGGCAGGAAATAGTTCCCGAAGCCGCCCTGCGGAGCCGTTGTCAGCACCATGAACACCATCACCGTACCGTGCATGGTCAGCATGGCCAGGTAGAATTCGGGAGTCATCACGCCTTCGGGCGCGCCGACCGGGAACAGCTGCCCGAGCAGCGGGTAGGAGCACTCCGGGCAGACGAGGCGCAGCCGCACCAGCAAGCTCAGGGCCATGCCCACGAAAACCGAGACAACTGCCAGCAGCAGGTACTGGATGCCGATCACCTTGTGATCGATCGAAAAGATGTACTTCCAGAGGAAGCTTTTCGGCTCCGGATGCCGATGCACCTCGGTGTATTCGGCAACTTCCTTGGATAGTTGAACTTCAGTCATAGCTTGCTCAAATCCTCACCGCCTCCGCTGGCAAGTTGTCAGAACAGGTACGAGGCCTGCTCGGCAATCCATGCGTCGTACTCTTCCGGGGTCACCACGTGCAGGAAGCTGCGCATCTTGTAGTGCCCCAAGCCGCACAGCTCCGAGCACACGATCTCGTACGTGCCCGTCTTGGTTGCCGTGAAGCGGAGCTTGCCTACCAGGCCCGGCACGGTGTCCAGCTTGATGCGCAGTTCCGGGACGAAGAAGTTGTGCAGCACATCCTTGGATTTGAGCACGACTTCGACCTCTTGGTCCACCGGCACCCGCATTTCAGGCACCATGATGTCATCGGCCCCACCCGGTGCGCTGCGGTCCACGCCCACCGGATTGCCGGCGGCGTCATCGATCAGGGCGATGTCCGTCGATCCGAACTGGCCGTCCTCGCCGGCGTAGCGCATGTTCCAGACGAATTGCTGGCCGGTCACTTCCACGACGAGACGGTCTGGCGACGGGGCCATCGATTTCTGCTCGATGAAGCGGGTCTCGGCCCAGACCGAGTAGCCGAAGAAGGTAAGGCTGACGAAGATGACGGCGGCGGCGGTGGTCCAGAGCACCTCCAGCTTGTTGTTGCCGTGCGAGTCCCAGACGGGCTTGCTGCTGGGTCGGCTGAACTTCCAGACCGTGTAGCCGAGGGCGGCCTGCGCCAGCAGGAATATGATGCCGGTGCCGACCAGGGTGAACATGAAGGCCCCGTCGATCTGCTGGCCCAGCTCGGTGATCGCCTCCGGCATCCACCAGGTGCGGGTGACGAAGGGGAGGGCCATGGCGACGGTGATGGCCCAAACGGCGATTGCGATCAGAAGACCCATGAGAGGCTCAATCCTCGTAAATTCCCGGTGCAGAGGTGTCTGCAGGCTGGCTCTGCTTGCGTGGGGGGGATGCTCCCCTCATCCAAGGGCTTAGTGTACCAAGCCCGCGGCAGCGCCGCCAATCAGCGGCTCATGGCGAGCGACGGGCATCGACTCAAGACCGAGCAGGGTGTGCCGGCGCGGGAAAGGCGTGAATTCAAGGTCGCGGGCGGCGGCGAAGCGCCTGCGACGCTTCTGGAAGGAAAGATGCATGGGTGCATGAGTTAAGGGAAGGGAAGAGCCGTGCGACCCTAGCCCGACTGGATGCGCGGCAGCAGGGGCGCTCTCCTGGCCGGCAATCGTTTGCCAATATTCTTATTGCCAGTAACTAGTGCCTGCGACAAAACCCCCTAAAATCCGATCTTCTCTAAAAATATGCGCCGATTTATGGACCCATTGGGGGCATCGTTCAGCAGAATTTCTCCCCTGATTGGTAAAAATATGTCAAGAAATCTGGCTGAGTTCGACTCACTGCCTGCTTCAGATACACTCCGCCCTGCCGGCCTTCTGCCAGCTCTCTTTTTTCTCTTTCCCGTCTCGATGACCGCTGCTATGCGGCTATCTTTAGCCGCTCTTTCTTCAGTCTTTCTCGTTCCCTTCTCTGGAGTATCAATCCTAGCCGATGCACGTTCGCTGCCACCACTGACAACCCAATCGCCCGCTCGAATCCTGCCCGACCGTGCTCTCGCACTCGATCCAGTCCTCGCTGCTCCAAGTTCGCGATCGCCGACTCCACTGCCGGATGCTGCCGCCGTCTCTCTACGTACTCCTGTGCTTCTTCCCGCTCTTTATCTGTCTCACTCAACCGCCCCTTCTTCGGCATCACGTTCCGCGCCAGCATGCCATCCAACCGCTGCCGATTCCCAGCACTGTAGTACCCCTTGTCAAAACTGCATCCCTGCAATCCCGGGTACTCACTCTGCACCTGTTCCACTATTTCGACCGCCACATCCACGTCCTGCTCCGTCCACATGATACGATGACCTAATATAAACTGTTCCGCGCTCTCCACGATTGTTACCGGCACTCCTAGCTCTACCAGAACACCCGCTTTCCCTTTTACGCACCAGCGCGTATGATCTTCGAAAATCGAATACACTTTCTCCTCTTGTGGGATCGTCTCGCCTTGCAATATTCTCCGCTCCACTTGCCCCGCCAGTTTCCGCCCCAATCCCGCAAGCCGTTCTATTTCCTTGATCTCTTCCTTGCTTGCCCTGCTCTCCCGCAGATTTTCCAAGCTCCCCTCAGCTCGTTCTAGCAACCTTTCACACTGCTTCAAATACGCCTTCACCCCTTTCTCTTGATTCTTCCTCCTGCGCTGCGCCTCGTCCGCACTCTTTGGAACAGTCTCCTCACCTTCCCTTCCAACTTCTTATGCTGCCGCCAGCCTGTCTCCCCTTGGGCCTCACTCGCCCGTGCGATCGTCCGTAGCAGACTCCTCATTGCATCCCACAGCAAACTTACATCCGTCGGATAATGCACGTCTGTCTCCACCACGAACGAATCGCAACGCGCCGCCAACTCTCCTGCCACATCCTGGCCTAGCACTTCGTAGCCAGCTCCCACCACCAAGCGGTTGACAGCCGCTAGTAACTGCGGAGTCAGTAGCGACACGTTGCGTGTGATCGTGCGGCAACTGGCCACTGTGCTGTCCCAGTCGCTGAGTCCCATCATGCGCCGCACACTGCGATGCTGTCCAGCTAATTCATGCCAGCGATCATAATCGCAATTCAATCCCTGACGCAGCAGTCCCAGCACCAATATGCTCCACAGACTCATGCCCGGACGACCGTTCCTGGCGTCCAAGCACGGCCCGTATGCTTGCCTCTCACTGTCTGCGCTGTCCGCCTTGCTCTTGTCCGCGAGCAGATGCGTCTCCAGCAGAGTGAATAGCTTGGCCCGCAACTCAGCATCCGACCAAATCTGCTGCAAACCGCGCAGCACGGCGGGAATATCATCCCGGGACTGCGGATCGAGTGGGATGCGCTCAATATCGATTTGGCCGATGGCTAATTGTGGATTTAAGACGACTCTCATGGGTGCCTGCCAGACGAAGATCGTAGCAAATAGGCCGCCAGCGGGCCAGGGCTAGCCAGCCGCTGTCATCTTCGTCGGCGTCGATTGCTATCAACTCATCTATTTTCAATCATTTAGAAGCTTTTGTCGCAGGCACTAACTATATTGGCAAACTCTGGAGAAGGTCAAGCGTCACGCAATCCAAGCGGTCCTTGGCTGCGGACTGCGCGGGCGAGGAACGGCGCATTCGCCGAGCGGGCGGCGAGTCCGCGTGATTCGACAGCGGGGCGGAGAAGCAGGCCGGGCAGGCCGAATGCTGGTTGGCATGAGGCAATGGCCAGATCCCGGCGCGCCGCAGTGGGCGCTGCCGGGCGGCCGGGCTTCGCCGGGGTCGTGATTGCCCCTGCCGTCAGCGATCCCGAGCGTCCGGCGCGGATGACACGAGCTTAAGCAGTTCCCGGGCGATAGCGTTCGCCCCTCGCTCGCGGTACAGTTCGCTCAGGCGCCGCTCTTCCGCCGAGACAGGCACGACCTCGTCGATTCTTGAAGCTTCCAATGCTGCGCGGCTCGGCACCCAGACCGTTCCGTCATCCAATTGGGCGCTGCGCAGGTAGGCCAGCATCGCG
This sequence comes from Bryobacterales bacterium, assembly GCA_965219605.1. Lineage (GTDB taxonomy): Bacteria > Acidobacteriota > Terriglobia > Bryobacterales > UBA6623 > VXMF01. The sequence goes on from CBDCOC010000001.1 coordinate 414,031, forward strand.
TCAATGCCAGTCTCTCCGCGCCCGGATTGTGGACGGATCAAGTACTTGCCCTCTCCCGCTGTTTCTTGCGGCTGGCGTCCGACTCCGCCTGGCGGATTCGCGACCGGTGCAGATCCTATGGAATAGAGCGCTCCGTCGCTGCCGCGCACGAGCCAGCCGATGTCAAAATGCCGCACGGCCCGCGCTGCGCGACTGCGCAGCAGGAAGCGGGGGGCGTCGGAAACCAACCCGCGCACATGGGCCGATCCAGATTCTAGGATCAGCGGAGCGTCCGGCTGCGCCACGAGTGCGATTTCCAGCTCGCGAGACGGCGGGCCGACCACCGCTGTCGCCGGCCCCTGGCCTGCCAATTGCACCTCAACGCGGGGCCGGGCCGCTTGGCGGCGCAGGCTTGCCTGCATCGCCGCGGTCAACGCTGCCTTGCCCCCGCGCTGCCACAGCGCCAAGAAGTGGCCCCGGTCGCGGCGCGCCTCCATTTCCAGCACGGTCAGCTTGCGAATCGAGTCCAGCTGGTCGGGGCCCGCAGCCGCCAGCGAGGCGAACAGCACTGCATCGGTCTCGACCTGCACCGCGGGCCCCCGTCCGAGGGGCAGCGGGCGCACCAGACGCAGGTTCAGCGGCACTTCGAAATGCTCGTCCCGGGCTACGTGCAAGCTGGGGACTGTCACGGTGGCGCGCCCGCCGAGGGTCGCGGCCCCGGCCGCGACGCGTAGCGCGATGGCGCGCACAGGATCCGTGCCTTGGTGACGGAAGCGCACCGTTCCTGCCAGGTGGATCACCAGCACTCCCCCGCGCATTTCGAACTCGCTGTCCGAGAACTCGCTCGCGGCAATTTCCAGAGGGACGCCATGCGGGACCGCAACCGCAACTTGCGGAATTTCCGCGTGTGCCGGTTGCGGGGCCCAAGCCGCTGCCAGAGCGGCCAGCAGCAGTGCGCAGTCGAACTTGAAAGGCCTCATGGTGCGTAGTAATCGGTGATCGTCAGGGTGCTCGAACCGACATGGAACGATTGCACGCGCAAGCTGCCAGCGCTGGTCAATTCCACATCGGCGCCAGCCGGCAGCCCGAGTTCCGTCGTCGCTGCGGGGACTGGGGCGGCGGTCAGCCTCGGATCGCTCTGCGGGGCATTGGAGCCGGGCGCCAGCGACAGCACCGCAATGGCGGCTGCGGCTGCGGCCACCCCGATTGCGGCCGGCCAGCGCCAGTGCGCTTGCGGGCCGCGCTCGGGGTCGGACTGCGCTGCGGCTGCCCGTACCCTGTGACCCAAGGCGTCGAAATCGATCTCAGGTACCGGCCATCCCTTGGCGAGCGTGCCCCGCAGCTCCTCGTACCTGTCCATCGCGCCCCGGCACTGCGGACAACTGGCGAGATGCCGATCCGCCAGCCAGCGCCCTAGGCGTGGCAAATCGCCCCCCGCGTGCAAGGCGATAGTGCGCTCGTAGAGGCGGCATCGCAGCTTGCTCATCGATCCGTCTCCTCCCGGTAGCGCTTGAACTTGACTCGCGCGTTTGCGATGTGCGAGCGCACCGTGGCCGTCGAGCACCCCATCACTTGTGCCACCTCCGCGGCGGGCATTTGCTCGATGTCCCTTAGTAGCAGCGCCGTGCGCTCGCGTTCGGACAGTTGCTGCAAGCCGCCCTCGATCCAAGCGCGCGTCTCGGACCGCAAGGTGTCTTGCTCGGGACTGGTTGCCGTGCTTGCGGCAGAGTCGTCAATCTCCTCGAAGGCCACCCGGCTGCGTTTCCGCACGAAGTCCAGCGCCGTGTTCACGGCGATGCGGTTCAGCCACTGGATCGCCTTGCGGCCATCCTTGAGCTGCTCCCTGCGCCCGAGGGCCTTGAGCAGGGCGTCCTGCGTGAGATCCTGCGCATCGGGCACGTTTCCGACAATCCGATAGATCAGCCGGAACATCCGCCGCATGTGCCCTTCCAGGGCGTCGCCGGCCAGCGCCGACTCCGCGTGCGCCCCGGCCCCCTCGCGCGCTGGCTGTTCAACGGGCATCAGCGCGGGCCCGAAGCCGTGCAGGGCTGCTGCGTTCATGCGATTGCTGGCCTCTCAACATAGGACGCTATACCCCGCCGTTGCGTGCAGTGGCGCGGCTTCGCGCCGCGCCGATGCCACGCGGCCGCACCGAACATTCCAGCATGGCATCGATTGCCCCTCGCCTCATAGCCTCTTCCAATGCCAAATGAGCCTGACAAGCGGGATTGTTTCCAACGGGAAATGAGCCTGAAGGGGGCTCGCGCGGGGATGTGAGAACCATGGGAGGATGGTTTTGCATCTCAATCTGGACACGCACAAGACGCGCGAGGACATCCTGCGCTTCCTGGAGGGCAACGCGGCAGGCAGCGTCGTGGTGCCGGATCGCGCGGCGGCCTACGAGCACATCGGGCAGGTCTTGCGGCGGTTTTCGTACTGGCGGCTGAGCAAGCCGGATCGGGGGCTGGTGAAACGGTACCTGGAACGCACGACGGGCCTGTCGCGGGCGCAGCTGACACGGCTGGTGAAGCGCTATCTGGCGAGCGGGCAGCTGCGTGCCGGGCGGCGCGGAGCCGGGCGCCGCTTCCAGCACAAGTACCAGCCGCAAGACATCGAACTGCTAGCCGAAACGGACGAATTGCACGGCACGCTGTCGGGGCCGGCCACGCTGGCCCTCTGCCAGCGCGCTTGGCAGCTCTTCGGCGACGAGCGCTTCCAGCGCTTGGCGCAGTTGTCGAACGGGCACCTGTACAACTTGCGGCGCAGCGCGCGCTACCTGCGGCGCTTAGGCAGCAAGGCCGGCACACGCCCGGCGGCGGTGACGATTGCCGAACGCCGGCGGCCGCGCCCCAACGGTCGCCCGGGTTACGTGCGGGTCGATTCGGTGCACCAGGGAGACCGCGGCAAAGTCAAGGGCGTATATCACATTAACTTGGTCGACGAGGTGACGCAGTTCCAGTTCGTGGGCAGCGTGGAGCGCATCTCCGAGCACTTCCTGCTGCCGGTGCTGGAGGACCTGCTGGGCGCCTTCCCGTTCCGCATCTGCGGCTTGCATTCCGACAACGGCTCCGAGTACATCAACCACCGCGTGGCGGGGCTGCTGGAGAAGCTGCGCATCGAGCAGTTCACCAAGTCGCGCCCGCGGCGCAGCAACGACAATGCCTTGGTGGAGTCGAAGAACGGCACGGTCGTGCGCAAGCAACTCGGCTACGGGCATATTGCGGGGCGGCACGCCGAGCGGTTGCACCAGTTCAACCGCGAGGTGCTCTCGCCGTATCTGAACTACCATCGTCCGTGCTACTTTCCCAGTGAGGAGGTGGACGCCAAGGGCAAGCTGCGCAAGCGCTACCGGCAGCAGGACCTGTGCACGCCGTATGAGCAGCTGAAAGCGCTGCCGGAGGCGGCGGCCTGCCTGCGCGCGGGGCTGGACTTCGTGCAGTTGGATGCGGAGGCTTACCGGATGAGCGATAACGAAGCAGCGCGGCGGTTGAACGAGGCGCGCGACGAGCTGTTCGCGGCCATCCGTGCGGAGTAGTGCGGGCCATTGCGGGAAAAGGGCGGCTACAGGCTCATTTGGCATTGGAAAGCGGGACGGCCTCGCGGCCCGCGGACGGAGCGCGGGGGCCACGCCTGGGCGGGCGGGGGCAGCGGCCGCCTGATTAAAACAAAATATAATGAGAATGTGCTGGTGGGCTAGCCCACCAGCACGCTCCCCGCTCTCCCCAGCCCCCCGTCTCGAGCAGGCCTGCAGCGGGCAGCGCGGCTGCGCCCCCGAGTACCACCTCCCCCACTGGGTGTATCATGCATTCACTCTCACTTCTTCTGCCCGGCTCCCTTCAGGCTCATTTTCGGATCCTTCAGGCTCATTTTCGGATTGGAAAGGACTCTCATCGCGCCCGCGCTCGGATGGCGCATGAGACTGTTACACTCGCACCTTGGCCATACAGGTCGCATCGCGGATCGGACGCATGCGCGGAGAGGGCGCGTTCGAGGTCTTGGCCCGCGCCCGCGCGCTGGAATCCAGCGGCCGGGACATCGTCCACATGGAGATTGGCGAGCCGGACTTCCCGACGCCCGCCCATATACTCGCCGCGGGCCAGAAAGCGCTTGCGGACGGCCACACCAAGTACGGCCCGACGCAGGGCGATCCGGAACTCCGCCAGGCCATTGCCGATCACGTTTCGTCGACCCGGCGCATCCCGGTCCGCGAGTCGCAAGTCGTGGTCACGCCGGGAGCCAAGCCGGTGCTCTTCTACGCGATGCTAGCCCTGCTGGAACCGGGCGACGAGGTGATATACCCGAATCCTGGCTTCCCCATCTACGAATCGGTGATCAGCGGCTGCGGCGCCAAGCCCGTGCCCTTGCCGTTGCTGGAGAGCCAAGGGTTCTCGATTGACGTGGATCGCTTCTCCGACCTGCTCTCCGACCGCACCCGCTTGATTATCCTGAATTCGCCGCAGAACCCGACCGGCGGCATCATTCCCGCCCGAGACTTGGAAGTGGTGGCGGGCTTGGTGCGCGACCGCGACCTGATTGTCTTGTCCGACGAGATCTACAGCCTCATAGCGTTCGACGGGGCGCCCGTGTCGATTGCTTCGCTCGAGGGCATGGCGGAGAAGACGATCGTGCTGGATGGATTCTCGAAGGCGTACTCGATGACCGGCTGGCGCATCGGGTACGGCGTCTTCCCGCAATGGATGGTCGATGCCGTGTGCCTTCTGCAGGTGAATTCGGCCTCGCATGCCGCGAGTTTCACCCAGCGCGCAGCGATCGAAGCGCTGCGCGGGCCGCAAGACGGCGTGCGGCGGATGGTGCGCGCGTTCCGGCGGCGGCGTGACACGATCGTCGCTGGCCTCAACGGCATCCCGGGCATCCGCTGCGCCCGGCCTGGCGGCGCGTTCTATGCCTTTCCGAACATCACCGGCACAGGCTTCGACTCGCATGAACTGGCCGACCGGATCCTGCGAGATGCCGGCGTGGCTTGCTTGGCGGGCGGCGCGTTCGGGGCCTATGGCGAGGGCTACTTGCGCTTCAGCTACGCCACGGACTTGGAGCGGATCGAGCTGGCCTTGGAGCGCATCCGGGGCCTGCTGGGCTGATTCCGGCCGCGCTCGCCGAGACTGATGCGCAGTTCCGGGACTTGCTCCGTCACTGGCCGCGACTGATAGCATTATGGGCGGCGAGGGTACGGGCCGCGGTACTTGGCGTGCTGGCATGGGCTGCACTTCTGTCTTATCCCCCGGGCGCCGGCGGCCAGCCCTCGGATGCCCGCTGGAAGCAGATGCGCAAGCGCATGGTAAGCCGGCAGATCGAAGCGCGCGGCGTCCAGTCGGCAGCAGTCTTGGAGGCGCTGCGCAGCGTGCCCCGCGAGCGCTTTGTCCCTGCCGGGATGCGCGAACGCGCAACCGATGACGCAGCTCTTCCGATCGGTTACGGCCAAACCATCTCCCAGCCGTACATCGTCGCTTTCATGACCGAGCTGCTCGCAGTCGAGCGGCATCACAACGTGCTGGAGATCGGCACCGGTTCCGGCTACCAAACGGCCGTCTTGGCGAGCCTTTCCGACGTGGTCCACAGCGTCGAGATCGTACCGGAACTCGCCGCGCGCGCCGCGCGCGTCTTGGCCAGGCTTGGATATGCGCGCGTCGCCCTCAAGCAGGGCGACGGTTATCAAGGCTGGGCGGAGCAGGCCCCGTTCGATCGCATCATGGTCACTGCAGCCCCGGCGGAAATCCCCCGCGCATTGGTCGAGCAACTGGCAGCGCGGGGGCGCATGGTGGTACCGGTAGGGCCTTCCCGCGACACGCAATATTTGACCTTGGTGACGAAGGACGATGCCGGCAAGCTGCGCTACCAGCGGCGGCTCCCCGTGCGGTTCGTTCCCATGGTGCAAGACGGCGTCCGGAACTAGCTCCGCTGCCGAGTTCCAGCGGCGCCGCCCAGGCCGGCCGGGGGCGGCGACCCGTTCGGGCGGGCCGTGCGCGCCGCTAAGCCGATGCCCAGCAGGACCAGGCAAAGGCCGACCAGCAAGCGGCCCGGCAGGGGCTCGCCGAAATAGGCCGAGCTGAGGGCGACCCCGCTGACAGGAGTGATGAACGAGAACGCGATGACCGTGCCCGGAGTATGCCTGCGGATCAGATAGACCCAGGCGAGCTGGCCGGCCCCGCCGACAAGCAGCCCTTGGAACAGCAGGGCTGCCCAAGTCCGCCAGTCGTGGTCGACTCGCGGCATGTAGTCGGGCATTGCTTGCCAGTCGCGCCCCCGGGCGGGGCCCGGATCATTCGGTTGGAAACACGTGGCTTGGCGTAGAATCAGAGCGGAGGGTTCCGGCAGTCAAGCCCCGTAATTTCATTGGTGCAGTATTTGCCCCAAAGCCAGTCTGGGTCCGGGCGAGCGATCATTCACTAGCGAGGTTTCTTCGGAAGCACTCCTCAACACCAGCATTGCAGAGCAATTGCCAACCCGGGCCGGGGCCTTCCGTGTGTGAGACAGGAGCAGCAGGAGGGAGATATGGCAAGAGAGCAGCCGGAGCGGGACCTGCCGGTGCAGCGCCCGCAGGTGGCGGGGGTGGACCTCGGCAGCCGCGAGCACTGGGCCTGCGGGCCGCCACGTGCGGACGGCAGGCCCAACGTGCGCACGTTCGGCACGACCACCGCGCAGTTGGACGCGTTGGCGGACTGGCTGGCGGCCGAAGGCGTGGAATCGGTGGCGCTGGAGAGCACGTATGTGTACTGGATCCCATTGCACGAGTTGCTGGAGGAGCGCGGTTTCGAGGTGTTGCTGGTCAATGCGCGGCAGTTGAAGAACGTGCCGGGGCGCAAGACCGACATGCTGGACTGCCAGTGGCTACAGCGGCTGCACAGTTGCGGCCTGCTGCGGGGCTCGTTCCGGCCGCCCGAGACGGTGACGCAGCTGCGGGCGCTGCACCGGCAGTGGCAGAGCTTGGTGGCGGAGCGCACGCGCTGCGTGCAATGGATGCAGCGGGCGCTGGATCAGATGAACGTGCAGGTGCATCGGGCGGTGACGGATCTGACGGGGCAGACAGGCATGGCGATCGTGCGTGCGATCGTGGCGGGGCAGCGCGATGCGGAGCAGTTGGCGCAGTTGCGCTCGGGGCGCTGCAAGCACACGGAGGAGCAGTTCGTGGAGTACCTGAGCGGCAACTGGCGGGAGGAGCACCTGTTCAACCTGCGCAGTGCGCTGCGGCTGTACGACGCGGTGCAGGCCGAGATGGACGGTTACGAGCAGAAGCTGCAAGAGGATCTGCAGCAGCAGGCGGGCGAGGAATGCAGCGCGGAGGAGTGTCCGCGGCACCCGAACGCGGCCAAGGAGAAAGCCATCCGAAGGCGGGGTGAGCAGCCGCTGCGGACGGCGCTGTACCGCTACGCGAGCGTGGATCTGACGCGCATCGACGGGATTAGCGCGGGGGCGGCGCGCACGATCCTGACCGAGGTGGGGACGGATCTGGGGTCGTTTCCGAGCGAGCGGCATTTCACGAGCTGGCTGGGCCTGGCGCCGCGGCACGCGGTATCGGGCGGGCAGCAGTTGGCGGGCAAGCGGCAGCGCGGGCTGGGAGCGACGCGCACGTCGAACGCGCTGCGCATGGCGGCGACGGCGCTGATCCGGTCCAAGTCGGCGCTGGGGGCGGCGCTGCGCCGCAAGGCGCGGCACAAGGGGATGAAGACGGCGGTGTTCGCCACCGCCCGCAAGCTGGCGGTGTTGGTATACCGCATGCTGCGCTTCGGCCAGGACTACGTTGACGAGGGCGAGGCGGCCTACGAGCAGCGCCATCGCCAACGGACCTTGGCCTACCTCAAAACGACAGCTAAGGATCTCGGCTACCAGCTGCTTCCCGACACTGCACAAACTGCTTCCCGGGACGCTGTGGGGGCAGGGGCGGGCTAGGGTGTTTCACACCAGCCCAGCAGGAAAATCGGCAGGGATCCCACCAACGGCCAGAAAACGGTCTTCACATAGTCGATGCGCAGCGCTAGCTGCCGTGTGCAGACCATGCGGGCAGCCAGCAGCGTGGCTGCGGCCAGCACCAGCGTGTTGCCGAGCGCAGGATTGGGGGCCAGAGGGCTCGCGGCGCTCGCCGTCACCACCCACGCCACACCGCAGAACGAGGTTGCGAGACCGACTGCGCGGCGCGGGCTGAGGCGGTCCGCGGGCACCACCAGGGCCGAGATCAGGTTCGTTGTGATCGGGTAGGTGTTGAACAGGATGGAGAGCAGCACGGGGGACGTGAAATCCGCTCCCGTCTGGTTCGCGCTGATCTGCACTGCGAAAATCACGCCGAGCAAGGCGAGAGGCAGCAGTTCGGATTTCCGCGGTTTGAGGCTGGTCTTTTGGATTGCCGCAAAGACCGCGATACCTGCGCTGGCGACGGATACGCGCAGGAAGGCCCCCAGTAACGGGGGCATCGAAAGCAGCACGACCTTGATGGCGATCGGGTTCAACCCCCGCATGGCCGCAACCGCTATGCAAGCCAAGACGGAGGCCAGCCCCAATGGCTCGGAACTCCTGAAGTGCTTACCTGCCATTCCGTGCCGGCCCGGCTGCTGCTCCGCACTGCCGCCTGCCGCGACCCGGCTCGGAGACTAGCAGCCGTGGCAAAAATCGCAAAGGAGCAGAAGCAATTCGAGTCTATGCCATTCCACTCGGAAACAGTCGATTGGCCTCCCGCCAAAGACTCGCAGCCGGCCCTCGGCGGCTGCTACGGGCGCATCTCTCACGAGCAGTGGCTTCTACTGCAGCTCTGCTATCTGACTCGCGCTGCTTGCACGAGGGATGAAGCCGCAGGGAGAGGGCCGTTTCTGGCTGGAATCGGAGCGCTGCGGGCCAGGCGAGCAAGTCTTGATCCCGTTCCGGCCGCTGCCGGCTGTGGCCCGAGGCCGTGGCAATGGGGCGCGAGCAGAGTCCTGCGAGGCTGCAACGGTCGCGGATCGTTTCACTGGCGGCCGCTTGCAACGAAGCGATTGCGGTCAATCCAAGGCGTGGCCGTTGAACACCGTTCCCAACGACGATGCACCCAGCGCGGCTGTGAACCAAGCCCGCAGTTGGCCCTGCGAGGCATCTGCGATGCGGTTCCGTAGCACCTCCGGCAGTTGTCCGAAGCGATCCTCCAGCAGCCATGTCAAGGAATCGGCCAATCCCTCGGCACGGCCCTTGGCTTCACCTTGATCGAGCAGTTCCTGTACGACCTGTCCTACCATCGTCTCTCCCCGGCCCGGCAGGGCCTCCTCGGCGGCCACGCTTACGGCTGGATGCGGCACGTGCCAAACATTCATAACATACACCACCACCTGCCGCTGGTAGTGCGAACCGTCCGGCAGCGGGGCCAGGATTTGCGGTAGCAGCGCCAGCTTCCGCTGCATGGCCTCGGGGCCGCTGCGATGGGAATGGCGCAGCAGCAGCAAGCCGGCGCGGGCGGCCGGATCGGCCGCCAATTCCTCCTCTCGCAGCTCGTTCAGGTTGCGCAGGAAATACCCGAAGCTGGGTTCCAGCGCTTGCAGGAACTGATCCTCGGTGCCCAGCATGGCGGCGATCGAGGGCGGCGCGTTCCACGGCTCATGCCCGTGGTAGAAGACCAGCGGCACGATGGGCGGCAGGGTGCGCAGCTTGCGCGCCGAGTCGCCGGCGTATTGCCTCCAGATGCGCAGCTTGTAATCCCACACTTGCAGGGCGGTGCCCGGATCGGAATACGACTTGTGCTCGAGCAGGGCGTAGACGAAAGCGGTGCGTCCATCGCGCAGTTGGACTTGCAGCAGTTTGTCGCCGTAGCTGGCGCGCAAGGCGTCGTCGACGAAGCTGCCTTCGAGCGGTTGCGGCAGTGCATCGGCCAGCAGCGGCAGCAGATGGGGGTGGAGATGGGTGCGCAGGATGGCATCCGCGCGCTGCCGGTCGGCGAGGATGGCGCGGAACAGACCGTCATGGGGCTGGCTGAGTTGGATGGCCATGGGGTGCGGGAGGCAGCCGCCGCGCATCGTGTTGGCGCAGAGGCGGGCTGCCGCAGCAAGCAGGATAGCAAGCATGGCGATCCGCGCAGCCAGACGGAAGGGCAGGGAAGCCGGTTAGTGTTTGTGAAAAAATCCTTTATGTCATTGCATGGCAACGGTTGCGTGCAATCGACGCAGGCGGGGACTGCCTTTCCAAGGGTGCTTCGAGCGGTCCGCTTGGGCACACTCCGGGGCCGGTTCGCACTTCTTCGGGGAAATGGCCCGGAACGCGTCTGGAAACGGTCGCAGCACCAGCCCGCACGGTTGACGGACTGCTAGGCCCGCGCCCACATGTCGCGCAGGAAACGCGTGCCCTCGATGGCGATGTCGTCCATGGAAGCGGCCAAGTCGCGCCAGATCGCAGTCGCGGCCGACAACTCGGGAATGTGCGCGTTGAACGACTCGATGGTCAGCCAGCGGTCGTAGCCGAGTTCCTTGATCGCCCGCAGAACGCCAGGCCAGTCGACATGGCCGGAGCCTGGCGTGCCGCGGTCATTCTCGCAGGTATGCACGTGCATCAAATGCTTGCCGCAGGTGCGGTAGGCATCGCCCAGATCCTTGTCCTCGATATTCTGGTGGAAGGTGTCCAGCAGGATGCCGATGCGCTCGCAATTGATCTCGTCGACGAATCGGCAGGCATCTGCCGCGGTGTTGAGGAAGTAGGTTTCAAAGCGATTCAGCGGCTCGACAGCCATGGTCACGTTCGCATCGGCGAGGTCGTCGGCCAAGGCTTGGTGGAACTCGACGCCCCGCTTCCACTCATCCGCGGTGCGCCGCCGCCCGGGCAGGTAGCCGACGGGCGCATGGGTGGGGCCTGCGATCTGGCCTGCGCCGGCCTCGGCCGCGGTGCGGATCACGCTCTTCCAGTGCTCCACGGTCTTGGCGCGCACCGCCGCGTCCTCGCTGATGGGATTCATGCCTTCGGGGTTGACCGAGCAGAAATGGACGGCGAGCGCGTGCTGCGCGCAGGTCTCGCGCACGGCCGCGGTGTCGAGTTCGGACGGCACGAAGACGGGAATTTCGATGCCGTCGACACCGGCCTCCTTGAGCGCGTCTATGGGGTACTTGTCAGGCTCGAACGAGCCGGACCAGATCAGTGTGTTGACTCCGAATTGCATGGCTTGGCAAAACTCCTATGCGGTCTGAGCCGCCATTATCCCAGACTGTGCCGGCCATCCTCGGGCGACCAGCTGCGGGACGAGATCACGCCGCCGTTGAGGCCCAGCGGCGAGAGGCCTCCGAAGAAGCGCGCGTGCTCGACCTTCAGGCACTGGTCCATGACGACTTCCAATCCTGCATCGCAGGCGCGGAGCGCCGCCTCCTCATGCACGATGCCGAACTGCATCCAGACGACACTTGCCCCGACCTGGATCGCTTGCTCCACGATGGCGGGAACGAAGCGGGGCGGCCGGAAGATGCCGACGATGTCGACCGGTTGCGGTATCGCATGCAAGCTGGGGTGGCACGGCCGTCCCAGAACAGTGCTTGCGCACGGATTGACAGGCACGATATCGTAGCCGCGATTGGCGAGGTAAACCGCCACAAAATGGCTCGGACGCAGAGGATTGGCCGAGACGCCCACCAGCGCGATACGGCGGAAGCGGCGCAGGATCGCGAGCCGTCGCTGCGGCTTGGCCGAGAGGGCGGCCCATGGACGGCCCTGTGCCGCTCCCACGCTGCCGCCAGCCAGGCTGCACACCAAGTCGGACATGCGATCATCCCGCCTGCGCGGTGCAGCAATCGTAGCAGGCCCCGGCGAGGGGTGCCGGTATCACAGGACCCGGCGCTTGCTCCCGTCTCGCAGCGTCACCTTTTGCCTGTCGAAGTGCTCCAGCAGCGGTATGGCGTACTTACGGCTGACGTTGGCGAGGGCCTTGAAGTCACCGACGTCGACGAGTTGGCCGCGCAGCGCGGCGAGCCGGGCTAGCAGTGCATCGACGGCATCGCTATGGAAGACTAGTTCGGCATTGATTCGCACCAAGACTCCCTCGCGCAGCAGGACCGCCAGAATGCGCTGGGCGCGCCTGCTGTCAATGGGGAGCGTGGGCAGCAGTTCTTTGAGTAGCGGCACGCGCAACCCGGCTTGCTCGAAAGCGGCAATGAGCTGCTGCCTGGCCGCTTGTTCGTCATGGCCCAGGCGGATCGCGTGGCCTTCCGCCTTGACCAGTTCGCCGTCCAGCTTCACCTTCCCGGCGGCCTCGAGCGTGCGCAAGATGTGATCTGCGAAGAAGCTCGGCGCGGCGCCGAACTCGCTGCTGCGCACGGCTTCGACTGGGATGCCCGGCTCCAGAGGATTGGCTTCGTGAAATCGGGCCAGCGAGCGCAGCAGTCGTTCCGCAGCTGCGCTCGCATGCGCTTCGGCACAGATCCATAGCGGCTCGGCGCGCAGCACCCGGACCTTTTCGCTGGCGCGCGCCGCCGCATGCCACGCCGACTCGCGTCGGCCGGTGATCGCGGTCAGGTCCGAACCAGCCATGCCGAAGGTTCGCTCCGCGCAGAGCGCTTCTAGGATTGCGGCCGGATCTCCGCTCCGGAGCGCTGTCAGCGCGGGGCTCCAGTCTTCCTGCTTGCGATGCCGCATGGCGAGCGGGTGCAGCACCGTGCCGCCCGCGATAGTAGTCAGGGGGGAGAATTGCCGGACGATGAAGCGGTCTCCCGAGACGGCCGCCAGCGGGTGGTCCAAGCGAAACTGGACGAAAGCCGACTCGCCCGGCTTCAATTTGGATTGGCGGCCGGCGGCCTCGAGCAGGTAGGCTCGTCCCACTGTTTCGGCGCTGCCGAGATGCACGTGGACCGGAGCCGCGTGCTTGAGCGGCTTGGCGGAGCGCAGCAGTTCGATGCGCGCGTCGAACTGCGCGGTCGCCGCCAGCGTGTCCGGTGCGACGAGGCACATGCCGCGCTGCAAGTCGGCCTTGGCGATGCCGCCCAGATTGATCGCGGTCCGCTGGCCGGCTCGGGCCAGTTCAACGGCCTCGCCATGCACCTCCAGCTTGCGCACGCGCGCCCGGCGCTTGGCGGGGAGGATTTCCACCGCAGAGTCGACACCGACCTGGCCGCTGGCCAGCGTGCCCGTCACGACAGTGCCGAAGCCCTTCATCGTGAACACCCGGTCAATCGGCAGGCGCAGCAATTCGCTGTCGTCACGCCCGTCGACACTGCGGGCGACTGCCCGCAAGGCTTGGCGCAAGTCCTCGGTGCCCGCGCCGGTGACGCTGCTGACCGCCAGCATTGGAGCGCCTTCCAGGAACGATCCCGACACGAATTCCTCGACTTCCAGCTTGACCAGCTCGAGGATCTCGTCATCCACGGTGTCGACCTTGGTCAGGGCGATCAGGCCGCGCCGGATCCCCAGCAGCCGGCAGATTTCGAAGTGCTCGCGGGTTTGCGGCATCACCGACTCGTCCGCGGCCACGACCAGAAGGACGATGTCGATGCCGCCAACCCCGGCCAGCATGTTCTTGACGAAGCGCTCGTGGCCGGGCACGTCCACGAACCCGATGCGCAGGTCATCGTCCAGGTCCAAGCTGGCGAAGCCGAGGTCGATGGTAATGCCGCGCCGCTTCTCCTCTTCCCAGCGGTCGGGGTCGGTGCCGGTCAGAGCGCGGACCAGGGAGGTCTTGCCGTGGTCTATGTGGCCACTGGTGCCGACGATGACGTTTTGTCCGGGGCCAGGCATGGAGTCGCTCGCTCCAATGTAGCGTGCGGACCTGCCCCGAATACGCCGGACTGCGCGGTTAGTACAGAATGAAGGCAGTCCGCTTCCAATGCCCGCGCGCGTCCTGTGCCTGCCACTGCTGGTCGCGGCCGTCGCCGCGCAGCCTTTGGAGATTGTCAATCTCCACGGCGGCATCAGCGTGGAGATCGTTCCGGGAAGCCGTGTTCAGCTAAGGCGCTCCGAGGCGGAAGCCGGCAAGGAGCAGGGCATCGCCATCAGCCGCTCTTCGGCGGGGGTATTGGCGGAAGCGCTCCCGCCCGCGGGGCGGAGCCCGGACATCGAGGCCCGCCTGCCCCTCGGATTGCCCTTCGCTGCCAGAACGGACGGCGGGGACATCCGCCTGCGCGGAATGGTCAAGCGCGCCGACCTGCGCTCGGCGCGCGGATCGCTTTTCCTGAGTGTTCCGCTGGGTGTGACGTTTTTGAGCTTGGAGTCGAGCCAGCGCCCGAGTGTGGTGGACATCGCTTCCGAGAGAGTGTTGCCGCTGGATTCCAGACGCATCGGCCCCAATTTGCGGGTCTGGCGGCTGCTGAGCAAGAATCGCGCGAGCGAGCGCTCCTATGGCACCGTCGGGGCGCAACTCCACGCCCCCGAAGTCGTGCGCGTGCGCGACTGGGAGATCCCCAAGTCCTGGCCCCTCAGGCCGCACGCCGCCTCGAAGACTGTGGTGGAACGCTTGGAAACACGCTCCCGACGCCGCCCCAAGAGCGGCCCGCCGCCCGAGACCGGCCCGCCCCGGCCCGCAAGGACCGCGGAATCCGCGCAGGACGCCGGGCGGTCTCTTTTCCGCTCCGAGGTCCGCATGGTCAGCATGAGCGTTGCTGTAAGTGACAGTGACGGGCGCCCCGTGCTTGGCTTGAGCAAGGACGATTTTGTCGTCGAGGAGGGCGGGAAAAGGCAGAGAATCCGGGTGGCAGATCCCGAAGAGTCGCCTTTCAATCTCGCCGTGCTGCTGGATCTCAGCGGCAGCACCGCTGCCGATTTGGAGCATATGCGCCAGGCAACCAAGCGCCTGGTGGCGCTGGCGCGGCCTAACGACAAGGTAGCCCTGTACGCGATGACAGATGCCATGTTCCATCGGATCACGCCTTTGACTTCGGACCGGAATACCCTTGCGCAACACCTCAAGAAATTGCCGCATCCAGTTGGCGGTTCGCCACTTTGGGACACGATTGCTCTCGCCTATGACGATGAGCTGGCGGCTTTGCCCGGAGAGCGGAATGCTCTGGTCGTTATTAGCGACGGGATCGATAATCGCATCAGCGGCCACAATGCCCCGTCCATCCTGTCAGCGTCGCGCCTGATCCAGGCTGCGGCTGAGATGGACACGCGCATCTATCCGATCTTCCTGCTCTCCGGGGAACGCTTCGGGCGGAACTGGGCGGCGAAGGCGCGCAGGCTGCTGGAATCGTTGGCACAAAGGACCGGGGGGCGGCTGTTCACGGCGCGTTCCGTGGCAGACATCGAGCCGGTCCTGCCCGCTTTGGCGCGCGAGATGCGCAGCGTGTACGAAATCGCCTACTATCCGGCAGACCAAGAGTTCAACGGAAGCTGGCGGCGCGTGAAGGTCAAGGTCGGCTTGCCCGGGGCGCAGGTCCGGGCGCGACCCGGATACTTCGCGGAATAGCGGCCGGCCGGACTTGCCGCCTGCCAGAAATCCCCAGTCGGCCACCCGGCCGCCTCTACGAGTCCATCCGGCAGGGCAAGCTTGCTGCAACCCGCGGGCCGGCACGTCGCTGCGCGGCGAGGACTGCAGCCCCCAAGCCGTGACAAAAACCTCTGTAGGTTGAGGGTCGATCCGGAACAGCCGTTTGTCCCACGATCGACCCGGGCGCAGGTCGGCATGCAGCACTAGTTGCGGGCCTGCCTCGGCGTGGCCGCAGCGGCGAACACAGGACCCAGCATGCTCGCAAAAAACAGCCCTGGAGCGTGCCCAGCAGCCGCGCCAGCGCCAGGCGTCGCAAACAGTGATGTCGTGCCTACGCCCAACATGCCGATCAATTCAGCTGCCGCCGCCGCCGCGGCGTCGACTGAGAGCAACCGCCGGGTGCGTCAAGCCGGCTTCCTGCACGCACTTGGGCGCTCGCCTTCGCCTCGCGCCTGCGTGGCCCAGAGGCGGATCTGCCGCTTGCGGCACTCTTGCCGAGGCTGCCAAGCTCGGGGCTGTGGCATGATGTAGCCGTCATGCGCTCCCAAGCGAAATTGAGTGGCTGCTTGCTAGCTCTTGCCGCGTGCCCCGCGCTGGCCGGCGGATCCTTGCCGGAGATCCCCTTCCAGAAGCGAGTGATCGATCTGGGCCGCAACGAGGCCTGCGCCGTGGCTGACCTCAACGGGGACGGTCACTTGGACATCGTCTCCGGCGAGAACTGGTTCCGCGGCCCGGAATTCCAGCTGAAGCGGTTCCGCGAGTTCCATGTCTTCAACAACTACATCGACGACTTCAGCGACATGCCGTTCGATGTCGACGGGGATGGCCATGTTGACGTAGTCAGCGTCTCTTGGGGCGAGCGCAAAATCGCATGGTGGCGCAACCCCGGGCGAGCCATCGGCGCATGGGTCGAGCAGCCGATCCACGAAGGGCTGCCGGTCGAGTTCGCGCTCTTGGTCGACCTGGACGGGGATGGACTGGCGCGGGAGGTGCTGCCGCAATTCGGAGGCCGGCCAGCGGACAAAACCTCGTGGTTTGAATCGCCCCGCCAGGATGGCCGGTGGGTCGAGCACACCGTGAAACCCGCAGCTGACGGGCATGGCATCGGCGCTGGCGACGTCAATGGCGACGGACGCATGGATATCCTCACGCCCAGGGGCTGGCTGGAAGGCCCCCCAGATCCGCGCAAGACGCCGTGGGCCATGCACGCCGAATTTGAAATCCACGAGCACGCGGGCTTCTTGCATGTGCTGGACGTCGATGGCGACGGCCTCAACGACATCCTCACGCCGCATGCCCACAGCTATGGCATTTACTGGCTCCGGCAGGCACGGGGGGCCGACGGCGGGCGGACTTGGGAGCGCCAAATGATCGATGACGCTTGGTCCCAGGCGCATGCCTCGACGATGGCTGACCTGACCGGCGACGGCCGCCCCGAACTCATCACAGGCAAGCGCCTGCTGGCGCACAACGGCCGCGACGAAGGCGGGCGTGAGCCTCTCGGCTTGTACTGGTACGAGTATGTCGATACCGGCAAGCGGCGGGAGTGGCTGCGCCACATAATCCATTACGGCGGGCGTGTCGGAGGCGGCATGCAGATACCGGTCGTAGATATCGACAGGGACGGCGATATGGATATCGTCGTCGCCGGGAAAGGCGGCGTTTTCCTGTTCGAGAATCTTACGAGGTAAGCCCGCGAGCGCCTTTGCGATAGCGGGTCAGGCCAGCGCTGCGAGCGCGGCTTCGTCGAACGAAAAGTCCGGTCGATCCCGCTTTTCCCGCTGGGAATCGCTGTGCCACTGCCATGTCTGCCGCAAGCCCTCGGTCATCGGCACCGGCTCGAA
This sequence comes from Bryobacterales bacterium, assembly GCA_965219605.1. Classification (GTDB taxonomy): domain Bacteria; phylum Acidobacteriota; class Terriglobia; order Bryobacterales; family UBA6623; genus VXMF01. The sequence goes on from CBDCOC010000001.1 coordinate 431,215, forward strand.
GCCTAGCTCCTGCCGCGCCCGCGCGACTTCCAGCGTGATGGGCGGCATGTCGAAGTACTGCCCGAAATAGTAGGGAGGCTGGAATACCTGGCCGCCCAGGCGCAGGGCGGTCTCTCGCGGTATGTAGCGCAGGTCGGCTTCGACCCCCGCCGCCGCGCCGAGCATCCGTACTAGGTCGTCCTGCCGTACCGCCTGGGCATGCGCGATGTTGTAGGCCCGCCCTGCGGCCGCTGGCGTGTCGGCGGCCAGCAGGGCGGCGCGCGCCAGGTCTCCGACCAGCACGAAATGCATCAAGCGGCTGCCGTCTCCCGGTACCAGAACCGGCCGCCCCGCGCCGAGCCGGTCCCAGAAGAATGCTTCGCGATAGAACGGATTGTGCGGGCCGTAGACGAACGGCGGGCGCAGGGTAGTTGCCGGTACGCCCTTGTCGTCGTGCAGGCGGAAGAGCGCCCGCTCGGAATCCGCTTTGTTGCGGCAGTACGCATCGGGGCAGTCGGGCGGTGCCAGCGGCGAATCCTCGCTGCGATCTAGGCCATCTCCGTAGGCCGCGCAGCTGGAGACGAACACGTAGCGCCGCAGATTGCCCCCGCAGGCTGCGGCAGACGCAAGGACTTGCGCCCCGGTCGTGCCACGCTGCCAGTCGTAGACGTTGTCAAACACCAAGTCGTAGGCGCCCTTGACGGCCTTGGCCATCGCGGCCGTATCGTTGCGGTCGCAGCGGATCTCCCTGACATGGCCGGCGAACGGATTGCGCTGGCCGCGATGCAGGATCGTTACCTCATCGCCACGCTCGAGCAGCCGCGCGACCAGCGCCTGGCCGATGAACAGCGTGCCGCCGATCACCAATACCCGGTTCATGCTTGGATTCCGCGAGCGGCCCGGCCGCCCTGCTAGCCTTTCGGGCGCGCGCGCAGCGCGATGCCGACCTCGGCCAAGTGTCGCTCGGGAACCGTGCTGGGCGCTTCGCACATCAGATCGGTGCCCTTGGCTGTCTTAGGGAAGGGTATCACGTCACGGATCGAGTCCTCGCCTGCCAGCAGCATGGTGAGCCGGTCCAATCCCAGCGCGATCCCGCCGTGCGGCGGCGTGCCGTACTGCAGCGCCTCCAAGAAGAAGCCGAAGCGATGGCCGGCTTCCTCGGGAGGCATGCCCAGAGCCTCGAAAACCTTGGATTGCACGTCCTGGCGGTGGATACGGATCGATCCCGAGCCCAGCTCGACTCCGTTGAGGACTAAGTCGTAAGCTTTCGAGCGGCATGCCCCCGGGTCGGAAGTCAATATGCCGATGTCATCATCGTGGGGTGCCGTGAAGGGATGGTGGGCCGCTGTCCAAGCCCCCTCGCCGGCGTTCCACTCGAACATCGGGAAGTCCGTGATCCAAAGCATCCGCAGGTCATCGCCTCGCAGCAGGCCGTGCCGATCCGCAAAGGTTGCGCCGACATGCTGCTTGAGGCTGCCCGCCGCGGCGAGCACGGCCTGCTCGGGGCGCGGCCCGCCAGCGGCCTCCGCGCCGGTCGCCAGCATCAGGAAATCATCCTCGTCTGCGCCCAAGCGCTCCTTGACCGCCTGCATCTGCGCCGGCATCTTCTTCGCCAAGCCGCGAAAATCGTCGAAGATCCTCAGTTTCTGCTCGCCGGCGTATGCGCGGAACTGCTCGCGCTCGCGCCGCGTGAGCTGCCCGGCGCGCGGCGTGCGGATCGCCACCAGCGGGCCTTGCCGAGGCAGGTCTTGGGGCGCCAGCAGATCTGTCACCACCGCCATCGGCGGCAGGCGCAAGTCAGGCTTGTCGCTCCCGTAGCCCTGCATTGCCTGGGCATGCGTCAGACGCGCCAGCGGCAGCTTGACCGTGCCGGCCCCGGCGGCTTGGCAGACGCCTGCGATCATGCGTTCGATGACGGCCAGCACCCCGTCCTCGTTCACGAATGACATTTCCACATCGATCTGCGTGAACTCCGGCTGGCGGTCCGCTCGCAGATCCTCGTCGCGGAAGCAGCGTACGATCTGGAAGTATCGATCGCAGCCGCCCGCCATGAGCAGCTGCTTGAACAACTGCGGGGACTGGGGCAGGGCATACATCGCGCCCGGCTGGATACGGCTCGGCACCAAGAAATCGCGGGCCCCCTCAGGCGTCGAGCGAGTCATGAAGGGTGTCTCGATCTCCAAGAACCCTTCATCACTGAGGGATTTGCGAACGGCAGCGTTGATCTGGTGCCGTAATCGGATGTTGCGATGCATGCGGGGGCGGCGCAGGTCGAGGTAGCGGTATTTGAGGCGCGTGTCCTCGCCAACGCTCGTGCGCTCCTCTTCATCCAGCTGGAAAGGCGGCGTCTTGGATGTGTTCAGGACGGTCAGCCTCTCCGCGACCAGCTCGACAGTGCCGGTGCCGAGATTCGGGTTGTAGGTGTCTTCGGAGCGGCGGATGACAGGCCCTTCGACCGCGATCACGTACTCGTTGCGCAGGGCCTCGGCGACAGCGTGCGTGCGGGGATGCGTCTCGGCGTTGAAGACAATCTGCGAGATGCCGCTGCGGTCGCGCAGGTGCAGGAAGAGCAGGCCCCCGAGGTCTCGCTTGCGATGCACCCAGCCCATCAGGACCGCGTGCTTGCCAATGTCGGACTCGCTGATCTCGCCGCAGTAATGCGACCGCTCGAGATCGCCCAAAGGCTGCGCTCGAGGAGCGATTGGCTCTTGTTCTGGCATCAGCTCTGGTCCAAGTACTGGCGCGACAGTTCGACGTACTGCCTGGCGTTCTCGCGGGTGCGCTCCAGTTCCTCGTCGCTGACGTTGCGCTTGACCTTGGCCGGCACCCCTGCCACGAGGCTGCGAGCAGGCACGTCCGCGCCGCCCAGGACCACCGCTCCGGCGGCAATGATCGATCCGGCCCCGATGCGGGCCTTGCTGAGGATGGTTGCGCCCATGCCGATCAGGCAGTCGTCTTCGACCACGCACCCATGCACGGTGCAGGAGTGCCCGACAACAACGCGGCAGCCGATTGTCAGAGGGGCGTCGGCATCTTCGTGCAGGCAGCTGTTGTCTTGGATGCTGGTGCCTTCGCCGATCGTGACTGCAGACGTATCCGCCCGTACAGTCACGTTGCACCACACGCTGGACCGCGCGCCGACGCGGACGTCCCCGACCAGCACGGCGCTTGGATCAATGTAAGCGCTGGGCGCTATGATCGGCCGAGCGCCACGAAAACTTCGAATCATGGCAGCAATGGGGGGCCGTTGCGACTTGGCAGGGATAAAGCGGGACTAGGCAGGCATGCCTGCCGTAGCAGTGGAGCGACGACCTGACACCTAAAGTAGCACAAGCCGAGGCTGGTTCCTTCGTTCGTAGCTGCCCAGCTAGAGGGGCGGGGGCTGTTCAGCGGGCTATGGTGGCTCGCAGTGTAGTCCAGAAGGCATCGGGGCCTTGCAGCAAGACCACGCTGGGTTCAGCCCCTGCTTGCGGGCCGTGGACAGTGCGCTGCGCAGTGTCATGAAATCGGCAGCACACTGCGCCGAGCGGGAACTGCCCGCCTGCCGACTGCGCCGCACACGCACCTGGCCCGCGTGGTGCGGCGCGTCAAGGACGCAGATCGCGCCTTCTGCGTTCTATGCGACAGCCATCCTGCTAGCGCAGACCTTGCGCGTGCAGCAGGACGATACGCACCCGGTTCACAGCGCAAGTGCCTGCCCGGGTAGTTGCTATAATTCCAATTGAGATGAAGACCACTAGCTCTATTGTGGCAATTTTGGCGCTTTCACTAGCGCTTTCTGCCAGCGCTCAGATTCCAGTCCCAAGCGGGATGCCTACATGCGGGGGTGTAAAAGTTAGTACACCGCAAGCATCGAGTCGTGCTCCATTGGAGCCACGCTCGCAGGACTTGGGGTTTCTTGCGCGAAGAACTGATCTTTGTTCCGAGTATGCTCATTCTGGGTGGACGGACACAATGAAACTCTACTTGGGAGAGGGAGCCTACCAGCACACAGAGATCATTGAAATGGCAGTTGACAAGTGGAACGAGGCCCTCATTGGATTTAATGAGGAACCTATCATTGAGATCACAAAAATAAGGCCTCGAAACTACTTCTTGCCTGACAATTTTTGGGCAGTGGATTGGGATGATGACAGTTCCAATGATTACTCCACAGATCTTGTATATGATCGACAATCAGTCATTTACTTCAAGGGCAATGGCGGAGAGTATCCACGGGGCGGAGGATTTGCTCGTTGGAGATGGGCAGATGATAATTCCACAGCTGAGGCTGATATGTATATCAATGTCACGGATTGGGAAGAATTTGGCCCATACTTGGTTGATTTGGAAGAAATACTGGAACATGATGGCTTTCATTCTTATGCGGCAGTTGATGCGATCTACCTAACAGTTCTCCACGAAATCGGACATGCTCTTGGACTATATCATGTTCCAGTTTCTGGAAATATCATGAGTTACAACTACATGCCTTACATGAAAGATATCTGGTCTGTTCCTGCGACTCTTGAGCTCTTTCGAAAAATAGAACAGCTTGGGAATACTGACAATGTGTTTAGATCTGCTAGGTCAAGCCCTGTGCTTTCTGCTTTTGGCTAAAGAGGGACATCTAACCCATACATATATCTTACCGATCCAAGCGCCCAAGAGCTGGCCATGGTTGACTTTTTCACTCAGTCCGCTGGACTCGGAGAACAAGACAAATTGGTATTGCTCTGTATCTATGAATTCAGTCGCTGGAATCACTAAGATACAATCGAAGGTATTGAGCAGATAGCTTTGTCGATGCAACTTGCGGAAGCATGACCATGAAGAATCGAATGAATGATCCCATCGTCGGTGAAATCCATGCAGTTCGTGCCAAGCTGGCAGCCCGCTTTGCCAACGACATCGACGCAATTATCACGCATGTGCAGGCCCGGCAGAAGGCATCCGGCCGTTCCTATGTCCCAGAGTGCCGAACAGTGTTCGGAGACAGAAGAACCCGCCAAGAATCGCGCGGAAGAGTCCCACAAGCGAGCTGCTAGGCGAATCCCTGATCGACCGGGCGCTTCCCACAGCGACGGCTCCCGGATTTCTACGCCCTCAGTCTCCCCTATCGACTGGGGCTGCTCGCCGTAGAAGCCTCCCACTTGAAGCCCCTGAAGCGGACGCCGAACAGGATGGCGTACAGCACGGGCACCACGCCTAGCGTGAGGACGGTTGCGAATGCCAGGCCGAACAGGATCGCGATCGCCATCGGTTCGAACATAACGCCCCCGCCCAGCCAGAGCGGGATGAGGCCTCCGCTTGTCGTGATAGTCGTCAGCAGGATGGGCCGTAACCGTCGCTGGGCCGCTTCCACAACCGCCCGGTCCGGCGGCAGTCCGCGATCCTCGATCTCGATCCGGATGCGGTCGAGGAGCACGATCGCATTGTTGATGACAATGCCGGCCAAGGAGATGATCCCCAAAAATGTCATGAATCCCATATAGGAACCGGTTACGAGCAGGCCGACGATCACGCCGATCAGGCCCAGCGGAATGGTGAGCAGAATGATCAGCGGCTTGCGGATGGAGTTGAACTGCCCCACCAGCAGCAGTACGATTGCCAGGCCCGCTATCGGCAGTTTGTCCGCAATGGACTGAACGCCCTCGCCGGAGGCCTCGAGCTCGCCGCCCAGCTCGTAGCGGAAGCCGAGCGGCCAAGCGGACGCCTGCTCCTCGATCCACGGCTCGATCGCAGCCATGACTGCCGCCGCCGTTGTGTCCGCATCGAGGCTCGCGTACACGCTGACTGCCTTCAGCCCGTTGCGCCGAAACACCTTCGCTGGCTGCCATTCGACCCGCAAGTCCGCCACCGCTTGGAGCGGGATGGCGCGCCCGCTCGACTGCGAATGCACGCTGAGCGTCTCGAGGCGGGCGATCTGGCGGCGGTCATCGCCGCGGGACCGAATCGTGACCGGAATCACCTCCTCTCCCTCGCGGTAGTCCGTCACGGCGAAGCCGGCGAGGGCGGAAGTCAGGGAAATGGCGATGTCTTCGTTGGACAGGTTGGCCCGCCGCGCGCGGGAGCTGTCGACATCGACGACGATTTTCTTGATCCGGTTGCCCCAGTCGTCTCCGATGCCCCGCACGCCGGGTTCTTCGCCCAGCCGCCCTTTCAGCGCGTCCGCGATGGCAAAGAGACCGTCGGTGTCGTCACCCATGAGGCGCACCTCGATCGGGTGCTTGACAACCGGCCCGTTGCCGAGAGGCTCGATCATGGCGCGGACTTCCGGGAACGAATTCGCCAGGAAGTCCTGCAGTTGCTGGCGGAGGCGGGGGATTGCCTCTGCGTTCGTTGCATTGACGATCGAGAAGGCGTACTCCGGGCGCGTTTGCTCAGGGCCGTAGCTGAGCGTGAAGCGTGGCGCCCCTTGGCCGATAAACGTCGACCAGCTGACCACTCCCTCGGCTTGCTCCTCTCCGGCCATGAGATCCGAGAGAATGAACCGATCCAAGGCCTTGGCTAGCTCCTCGGTGCGCTCGATCGCAGTGCCCGTGGGACCTTCGATCTCAACAGTGAAAACAGGCCTGTCCGACGGCGGGAAGAAGAGGGCCGGTATATGGGCAAAGCCTTGCAGGGAGAGGTAGAAGATCGCGACAACGGCTGCAACTGTGACAAACCGGAAGCGCAGTGCCGCGATCAATGCGCCGCGGTAGGCGCGGTAGGCCCGGCTGTCGAAGGCGTCAGCTTCGGGAGCTTGCCTGACCTTGAGGAAGAACACGCAGAGCAGGGGGATGATCGTCAACGACAGCAGCCAGGACGAGAGGAGTGCGATCGTCACAACGCTGAAGAGCTGGTTGGTGTACTCCCCGACCACCGACTCGGCCAGGATGATGGGCAGGAATGCCGCTGAGGTTGTCAGCGAGGACGTCAGAAGCGGGATCCGCAACTCCCGTGCCGAGGACACTGCCGCCGTGACGGCGTCCTGCCCCGCCGCCAGCGCGATCATGATCGATTCCGACATCACGATGGCGTTGTCCACGAGCATCCCCAAGGCGATGATGAGAGCCGCGAGCGACATCTGGTTGAGGCCGATTCCCAGCTGCGCCATCACTGCCAGTGACAGCAGGATGGCAAAGGGGATCAGGCTGGCGACGACCAGTCCCGTGCGCAGGCCGAGCATGATCAGCATGGCGACGAATACCAAGGCGATCGATTGCAGGACGTTATCGACGAATTCGTCGACCTTGCGCTCCACGACATCCGCTTGGAAGACGATCAATGACAGCTCAACGCCGACTGGGTACTCGCGTTCAAGGCGGGCGAGGGCTTCTTGGATCTGCTGCCCATGGCTGACGATGTTCCCGGTGGACTTGGTCGCCACGGCTAGGCCGACTGCTGGCTTCCCATTGGCCCGCATCAAAGCCGCGGGAGGTTCGCGGTAGCCGCGCGAGACATCGGCGATGTCTTCAAGGTACATCAGCTCCTGCTCCGCGGTACGAACCACCGTGGAGGCGAGATCCTCGATGGACTCGAATGCTCCCGTAGGTTCCAGCTCGATGCGTTCGACACCGGTGAATACATTGCCGCCGGGGATCAAGATGTTTTGCGCTTGCAGTTGCTGCCGGAGCTGCCCGACCGAAACACCGATCTCGGCAAGGCGCGGGGCGTCGAACTCGATGAAAACCCGCTCCTCCTGCACCCCGTGCAGTTCGATGCGACCGGTGTCTTCCAGCCGCAGGAGCGTGTCTCGCACCGTCGAGGCGATCTCCTTCAGATCGGAGTAGGAATAGCCCTCTCCGGTGATGGCGATCACCGTTCCCAGCGTGTCACCGAAATCGTCATTGACAAACGGGCCTTGGACCCCGGCTGGCAGATCTGTCCGGGCGTTGTCGATCTTGCGGCGCAGGCTGTCCCAGATCGGCCGCATCTCCGAGTACTCTTCCTTGATATTCACCGTCACGACCGATACACCGGTAGAGGATTTACTCTGAACAGAATCAAGTTCCGGCAGTTCTTGGGCGGCCTCCTCGATCCTGCCGGTGACAAGGTCTTCGACCCTTTGCGGATTGGCGCCCGGGAAGTACGTAACCACGACTGCCGTGCGAATGGTGAAGCCGGGATCTTCGGCTTGCGGCATCGTCACGTAGGCTTGGTAACCGGCCGCGCATACCACGGCCAGGGCAACGAAGGCCACGCGGTTCTTGCGGATTGACAGCTCGGTGATGCTCACGGCGATATGACGCGGATCAGCCGCGGTCTCCGGGTCGGACGAGCACTTGCTGGCCTTCGGCAAGAGCGCTCAGCCCGGCAGTTACGACAAGTTCGCCTTCCTGCAGGCCGGCAGTGACCTCGATAGCGCTCGACTGCCCGCTGTAAGTCAGGGCACCGGTCTTGACAGAGCGGCGGGAGACCGCTGCCTCGCCGTTCGAAAGTCCCCCCACAACAACCCAGACAAACCGTCCGTCCCTGTCCTCTCCTACAGCGTGCGGGGGGACGACCAGCCGTTGCGGGCCGTCTGTTTCCCCGAAACGGAACTCGACCTCGGCCGCCATGCCCGGACGGACTCCCTCGGTGCCTGGCGCGAGGCTGATGCGGACCGGGTAGATTGTCGTGCCCGCGGCGGCGGTCGGGGAGATCTCGCGGACCACGCCGGGCACCGCCTGCCCCGGCAGGGCCGAAAACACGACTTTCTCGACGCGAGCGCCGCGGCGGATCTCCCCGATCAGCAGCTCCGGGATGCCCACGACCACCTCGGGCGTAGATGCGCTGTTGAGGATCAGGACCGGGCTGCCGGTTTGGACGTTCTCGTTGACTTCGAAGTTGACCGCTGCGACCTGGCCCGCCGCGGGTGCTTCGAGCGTGCAGTACTCAACCTGTAGTCTCGCCTGCGCGAGCTGCTTCTGGACGGATCGCACCGTTGCCCGCCCGGACTGGACAACAGCACGGGCGGCGTCGTAATCGTTCTGGGTTATGTTGTCGCGCTCGTAAAGCGCCTGCGCTCGCTGGAAGGTCGCCTCAGCGTTGCGCAACTGGGCCTCGGCATCTGCGAGCGACGCTTGGATCCTCTCGACGCTCAGCTGGTAGTCGATCGGGTCGACACGGCCGATGACCTGTCCCTGCTGCACCATGTCGCCGACCTCGACCGCTAGGTCGACAATCGTGCCGCTGACCTTGAAGCTGAGCCTCCTCTGGGCGGTAGCGGCGGCCGTGCCGGCAAAGATGCGGGCCCGGCCCGCATCGACCGCTTCCACGCTCGCATAGCGCACGGGCCGCGGCGGCGGAGCGGCCGGCTCTTCCACATCCGCTTGGCAGCCGACTGCCAGCAATGATGACAGTAATAGAGTTGACCTAAGGCTCATAGCCTTCCTCCGCAAAGAAGTTCCGAACACTCTCGAGGAATTGCAGGCGCTCCTCGTCGGAGCGGAACAAGTCGAACCTCCCGGTGGCGCGCTGCATGGCCATCATGTCGGAGAAGAAATCGTAGTTGGCAGTGGCCGCTGCAAGCTCGGCGTTCAGTGCTTGCCGCTGCGCGTCGAGCAAGGTCACGATATCCACCACGCCTTCGGAGTAGCCGTCCGCCACGAGATCCAAATTGCTTCTGGCGGCTGCGGCCGCTTGGCGGGCGAGATCGATGCCTGCCCAGGATGCCAGGGCGGCGTGCATGGCGGCCCGCGCGCGCTGCTCGACGCGCTGCCGGAGCGCTTCCCGATTGAGCGTGAGTTCGTCGAGCTTGATGCGCGCCTGCGAGCGGCGCGAGCGCAGCGCCCCTCCTTGGAACAGCGGCAGCGATGCTTGCAGGCCGATGCTCCAGTTCAATCTGTCGATTGTCGGGAATTCGCCCCCCTCGCCCAAGGCCTCGCCAAGCTGATCGCTGACGTCGGCCCCGCTGTTGCGAAAAGTCTCGACTTCGGCCCGGGCGGCGACGACGGGCACGAACAGCGCCCGCTTGGCGGCAAGTAGCAAGCGCTCCTGCGCTGCCATGGCCCGGTCGACCTGGCCGATTTCCGGGGACGCAGCGATCGCTCGCAGCGCGATGAAGCGGCGGAATAGCTGGAAGCCCTGCTGGTTGTCGACGTATGGGCGGAATGTTTCGTAGTTGATGGCAAGCGTTGGATCGTCGATCGCCGCTTCCAGCGTGGCGAAGGGCTCTTCCAGCGGGCGGTTCAAGGCACGGTTCACCTCGATCTCGGCTTGGTTGCGCACAGCGCTCGCGGTAATCAGGTTCCGGCGGTTATTTGCGATCTCGCTCTGCCATCGATAGACCTCGCCGGGGCTCGCGGCGCCCAGTTCGAACCGGACACGCGCCCGCTCCAGGTTGCGCCTCGTCAGCTCTAGGTTCTGGCGGCGGATTTGCTCCACGGTCTTGGTGCGGAGGACGTTCAGGTAGGCTTGCGCCGCCTCGAGGATGATGTCAAGTCGTAATTGGGCGCGCTCGAGCTCGCGCGCCTCTTGCAGCCTTTGCTCGATGCTGTAGCCCGCGCGAACCTGCTCGGAGTACAGGACTTGGCTGATGCCCAGCGATCCCGCCAGCCTGTTCTTACCCTGCGAGCCGAAACTGGCTGCTGCCCGGTCGGAGTCGATGACCGCGTTACTCCCGGAGGCCTCGATTTGGGGGTGTAGCTGCGAGCGGGCGACCCGCACGCTCTGCAGCCCGGCTGCGACAGTCCGGTCGGCGGCCGCTAGGTCGAGGTTGATCCGCTCGGCTTCTCGCAAGACCAAGGCGAGTGACAGAGCGCGGGCCGCCGGGCGCTGCTCGTCGTGCAGCAGCTCGGCCTCCGTCAAGGTCGCCCAGCTGAGGCGGGCATTGATGGCCCGGGCGGTCGCCATGTTGATCGACAATCTCCGCTCTGCGTCGAAGTCGACCGGCAGCTCCGCGGCGGGCTCTCCCCCGAGAATGCGCTGCGCGATGATCGCGGTGCGGCGCGCGGCGCGGCGGAGATCGGTCTGCAGGTAGGTGCTTGCCAGCAGTCCTTGGTCCACTTCCTCGCGGCCCACCATCGAGAAGCTGGGGAGACGGCGCTCGATCAATAGCTTGGCGAGCTTGCGGATATCCGAATCGTCTCCCAGCAAGGGGCCGACGTAAACCGCATCGGTCTCCGCTGGGATGCGCGAAACGGTGTCCTCGATGCGTCCTTGGTCCGCAACGAAGTGCAGCGCAAGGTTCAGCGGCGCCGCGGCAGACTCGAGACCCTGGCGGATCACGGGTAGCGCTTCGAGCATCGGCTCCATGATGACAACTGCGAGCCGGCGAAACGGGGCCACTTCCAGAAACGCTTCGAAGCTCGGGCGGAAGTCGTCGCGGACCGAGATGTAAGCGAGGTTCTCGCGACCGCTGACACGGTACTCCGTCCGGGCGCTGCCGGCGGCCGGAGCGCCGCGCCGGGCAGTCACGGGGATGCCCCCCAGTTCCGGGAAGACAACGAAAGGGGCGATTGTCGGCTTCGCAAGCGCGGGCCGGCCGGCGGCAACCGCCGAGCTCAGCGCGCCTAGGGCGAGCACGATGTCGACATCCGGATCGGACATCAGCGCATCCAGCGACGCATTGACTGCTGCCGAGCCGGAGCTTGCCGGGATTGCCCGTTCGGGGGCGAAACGGGCAGAGTATTCGGGCCCGATCAGCTGCGTGATCTCGTCTCGAAAGGTGTCCAAGATCAACGCTTCGCCCGGCTGGCTGTCGAGCAACACCCCGAACACCACTTCCGGTTTCGATGCCTGGCTGCTGGCGGAAGGGATCAAGCCCGCCAGGTGCAGCGCCAACGCGGCCAGCGTGACGGCTGCCAGTGCATGCTGCGCACGGTGCGGCGACAAGGGCAGATGACGAATCGGCCGCCACCGCGGCAGGCGCCGCCCGGCCTCCGTGCGGTGATCGGAGGACGCTTGGAACTGCTGGCAAACACAGGTGCTCGCCGACCTCCTGCATCGGTGGCCCCGGACTGGTTCCTCCATCTGTCCGTCGCCGGCGGAGGGCATTGCGGGCTGAACTGCCCAGCCATGGCGGCGGTCTCGCGATGCAACGGATCCAGCCATTAGCTGAATGTAGCATCAAATCGAAGCGAAAGCTTGTCAACAGAGCTATCCGGCGAGTCGCGCCCGGGCCACTGCTCCGATCCTTCCGTCGGCCAACCCGCGCCAAGAGAATCCCGTGCTGTCCCGCCCCTGCTGCATGTGGCATTACGATTGCAATCCGCTCGGAAGCTTTGGCGCATGCCGGGGCGACAGCCTGTCTGTCGGGGCATCTGCGGGCGCGATTGGGGCGTGGTGCCGGAGGCAGCGAGGTTGCCGGGCTGCGGGCTTGGCCCAGCCGGGGGCGAAGCTCCTTGTTGCTGCCACCCGATCTATCGGAGATCACCAGCCAAGCGGCGCGCCTAGGGCTTGGAATCGCTGGCGAGTCTGCAAGATCTCATTACTTGGGCATCCGCGCCGTGCGGCGTCAAGACGACCACTTCGTCGTAGCAAAGCTATGCGTGTCGACCAAGTTGCGGAGTCGCTTCTCGACAGCTGGTGCTTCCCCTCCAGGCGTCCGTATCAGTTCTGGCAGCACCTTCTCCTCCCACTCGAGCTCAACATCCGCGGCAGCCCCGTCATCGTTGGCCTCCTTGGCTACGGTGATGGCACACCGTACTGCCTTGGCCGCCTCGAAGATCGGCTTGCTGCTCCGGGGATGACATCCTCGGCCGACCCTCTGTGATCGAATACCGACCGTTCAAGCCATGATGGGTGCCAAGATGGCAGGATGGAACGTTGGAGGCGCACTCTGGAGCAAGCCGAGATTCCGTGCGCATAATCCATGAATTCCGAGACAGTTTCCTTCCCGCTCCGGATCTGCTTCGACACCGGTAGTCGCGGAGGATGATTGTGGCCACGAACAATCTTGCAGCAGAGCCCAGAGGCGAGATCATTGTGTGTCGGGTTTCTGATGACGAGATTCGCTTAGATGTGCGACTGGACGGGGAGACTGTCTGGCTGACACGGCGGCAGATGGCTGATGTATTTCGCACGACTCCCAGAAACATCGGCATGCACTTGGACAACGTCTACGCTGCCGGCGAGATAGATCGGGAGGCAACCAAGAAGGATTTCTTCATAGTTCGATCCGAAGGGGAGCGGCGGGTCAGACGCGAAGTGGCGCACCACAACCTCGATGCCGTTCTCTCTGTTGGATACCGGGTGAACTCGAAGCCAGTCGCGCCCCCGGGCGGGGCCCGGATCATTCGGTTGGAAACACGTGGCTTGGCGTAGAATCAGAGCGGAGGGTTCCGGCAGTCAAGCCCCGTAATTTCATTGGTGCAGTATTTGCCCCAAAGCCAGTCTGGGTCCGGGCGAGCGATCATTCACTAGCGAGGTTTCTTCGGAAGCACTCCTCAACACCAGCATTGCAGAGCAATTGCCAACCCGGGCCGGGGCCTTCCGTGTGTGAGACAGGAGCAGCAGGAGGGAGATATGGCAAGAGAGCAGCCGGAGCGGGACCTGCCGGTGCAGCGCCCGCAGGTGGCGGGGGTGGACCTCGGCAGCCGCGAGCACTGGGCCTGCGGGCCGCCACGTGCGGACGGCAGGCCCAACGTGCGCACGTTCGGCACGACCACCGCGCAGTTGGACGCGTTGGCGGACTGGCTGGCGGCCGAAGGCGTGGAATCGGTGGCGCTGGAGAGCACGTATGTGTACTGGATCCCATTGCACGAGTTGCTGGAGGAGCGCGGTTTCGAGGTGTTGCTGGTCAATGCGCGGCAGTTGAAGAACGTGCCGGGGCGCAAGACCGACATGCTGGACTGCCAGTGGCTACAGCGGCTGCACAGTTGCGGCCTGCTGCGGGGCTCGTTCCGGCCGCCCGAGACGGTGACGCAGCTGCGGGCGCTGCACCGGCAGTGGCAGAGCTTGGTGGCGGAGCGCACGCGCTGCGTGCAATGGATGCAGCGGGCGTTGGATCAGATGAACGTGCAGGTGCATCGGGCGGTGACGGATCTGACGGGGCAGACAGGCATGGCGATCGTGCGTGCGATCGTGGCGGGGCAGCGCGATGCGGAGCAGTTGGCGCAGTTGCGCTCGGGGCGCTGCAAGCACACGGAGGAGCAGTTCGTGGAGTACCTGAGCGGCAACTGGCGGGAGGAGCACCTGTTCAACCTGCGCAGTGCGCTGCGGCTGTACGACGCGGTGCAGGCCGAGATGGACGGTTACGAGCAGAAGCTGCAAGAGGATCTGCAGCAGCAGGCGGGCGAGGAATGCAGCGCGGAGGAGTGTCCGCGGCACCCGAACGCGGCCAAGGAGAAAGCCATCCGAAGGCGGGGTGAGCAGCCGCTGCGGACGGCGCTGTACCGCTACGCGAGCGTGGATCTGACGCGCATCGACGGGATTAGCGCGGGGGCGGCGCGCACGATCCTGACCGAGTTGGGGACGGATCTGGGGTCGTTTCCGAGCGAGCGGCATTTCACGAGCTGGCTGGGCCTGGCGCCGCGGCACGCGGTATCGGGCGGGCAGCAGTTGGCGGGCAAGCGGCAGCGCGGGCTGGGAGCGACGCGCACGTCGAACGCGCTGCGCATGGCGGCGACGGCGCTGATCCGGTCCAAGTCGGCGCTGGGGGCGGCGCTGCGCCGCAAGGCGCGGCACAAGGGGATGAAGACGGCGGTGTTCGCCACCGCCCGCAAGCTGGCGGTGTTGGTATACCGCATGCTGCGCTTCGGCCAGGACTACGTTGACGAGGGCGAGGCGGCCTACGAGCAGCGCCATCGCCAACGGACCTTGGCCTACCTCAAAACGACAGCTAAGGATCTCGGCTACCAGCTGCTTCCCGACACTGCACAAACTGCTTCCCGGGACGCTGTGGGGGCAGGGGCGGGCTAGGGTGTTTCACACCAGAGCGGTACAGTTTCGTCAGTGGGCTGCCCGTGTGCTGCGTCAGCACATAGTGCATGGACACACGCTGAATGAGCGCAGGCTGGTCGAACGCGGCCTCGACGAGGCAAGGCAAACTCTGGAGCTGCTCGCCCGAACGCTCAAGAACCAGGCGCTCGTGGACGAAACGGGACGCGTGGTGCCCCGCATCATCGCCGCGTATGCCGACACGTGGCGCCTGCTGCTCGAGTGCGACGAGGACCGCCTCAAAGCTCCCACCAGCGCGAAACCAGCTACAGGTAGTATCCCAGTTTGCAAGTTTGCAAGGGGTGCAGGACACTATGTTTGGATTGATGGTTGGGGGCGGGGGTTATCGGCGCGGTTGGCCCAGAAATCCTCGTAGCGGCCGCTGAGCAGGCAGCAGCGCAAAGCGAGGATGGCATTGGCATGGGCAACGGTCCAGTACAGGCCCGAGCGCTTGAGGCGTCCGACCACGCTGCGGCAGCCGGACTCGACGACTCCCGAGCCGACGCACAAACCCTGCTGGCGGAACTCGGGATAGCGCATGCGGCTGCGGTTGTTGGCAATGTAGTCAGCGCACTGGGCCGCTTCCTGACAGCGGTCGGCGTGCGTGCGCAGGGTGGCCAGCAGGGGGTCGATGCGTCCCTGTTCGAGATCGTCGCAGCGGGCGTCGGCCCACGGCTGGTGCTGGGCCTTGGCGCTGCCGTAGAGGGCCTTGGCCACGTCCCAGAGTTTCTCTTTGGCGTGCCACAGATCGACGATCTGCAGCGCGCCGGGGTAGTCTTCCCCGGCGCTGCGCCAGATCCACTGCGCTCCGTCACCGAGGATGACGCGGCGCTCGGCCTGCGGGAAGCCGCGGCGCTCGGCCTCGCGGCGCATGCGCTGGGCGAAGGGGGAGGGTTCCGCATCGGTATCGCGGCTGGCGGCGCTCTCAATTGCAGCGCTGTAGCTGGCCGCACCGGGGTCGCGCACGGGCCGCCCCGCGGCATCGCGCGACTCGGCGGTCCAGACCACGACCAGCTTGGCCTCGCGCGTGCGGGCCGCGCCGTCAGGCTGTTTGCCGGCTCGCCCGACGGTCTCGCTGGGCCGCACCGGCACACCGGTACCGTCGACCCCCAGATATACCGTCGGGGCGGGCGGCGCGACGCTGTCCTGCGCTGCCTGCTGCTCCACTGCGGCCAACTCGCGCCCGAGGGCCTCGGCGGTGCGCTGCACGTGCTTGCAGCCGACCTGTACGCCGGCCAGTTCGTCCAGCAGCGCACTGGCCTGGGCGCAGCTGACCAAGGCAGCCGCCGTGCCGGTCATGCGGGTTACGCCGGGCGACAAATCCGTGTGGGCCAGGCCCAAGGCTGCGTCGCGCGGGAAGCAACCATGGTGGCAGGCCGGGCAGTGGTAGTAGGCCCGCTGTAGCGTCAGCGGGCCCCACACCGTGGTGCAAGTCTTGGCGCGTCGCCCGGCATACTGCGCCGTCTGCCCGCAGGCGCAAGGCCGCTGCGGGCCGCAGTGATCGCTGCGATCCTCATTCCAGCGTCGTTCGACGGCCCGCGCAGCCAGTTCCAGAGCTCGCTGCCGCAGACGATTTTCGAGCGCCTCGCAAGCGACCGTGTCGGCCGCCCCGGGTGCTACGAAGCGGGCGAGCTCGTCTTCGATGGCGGGGACAAACTCCTGTGCGCAGGCTTTTTTTTAGCGCGCCGGGGGTCTCCTCGCCGCGCTGTGCCAAGCGGGCGTCGGCGAGTTGCTCGCTGACCGCGAGCAGAGCGCTGCTCAGCCGCCGGAAGCGCTGGTACTCGGCGAGTTGGGGCTGGACGATCGCTGCGGCGGCTTTGGACAGGGAGCGCGAAGTGCGCTTGCCGTCGACATCGCGCACGAACACGAAATAGGGGCCATGCCCGGGATCGCCCTCCTGCTGGCAGTGGCAGGTAGCGCGACCGCATTGCATGTAGCGCTGCACCAGGGAGCCGGGGCGCATGTCGCCGAGCGTGGCGAGTGCGCCGAGGATGCGCTCGCGCTGCTGTTCGAGAGCGGGGATAGTGGGGGTGTCTGGCATCGGGCCTCCTCGCTTTTAACGATATCAGTTAAAGAAAGCGGCGCACAACCCAAATCAGAATGGGAGAAATCGCTATGCGCCCTTCCGCAATATCACCCATCCAAAATTGATGTCCTGCACCCTGGAAGAGGCTTGCCCAGTCCTTTCCAATCCGAAAATGAGCCTGAAGGATCCGAAAATGAGCCTGAAGGGAGCCGGGCAGAAGAAGTGAGAGTGAATGCATGATACACCCAGTGGGGGAGGTGGTACTCGGGGGCGCAGCCGCGCTGCCCGCTGCAGGCCTGCTCGAGACGGGGGGCTGGGGAGAGCGGGGAGCGTGCTGGTGGGCTAGCCCACCAGCACATTCTCATTATATTTTGTTTTAATCAGGCGGCCGCTGCCCCCGCCCGCCCAGGCGTGGCCCCCGCGCTCCGTCCGCGGGCCGCGAGGCCGTCCCGCTTTCCAATGCCAAATGAGCCTGTAGCCGCCCTTTTCCCGCAATGGCCCGCACTACTCCGCACGGATGGCCGCGAACAGCTCGTCGCGCGCCTCGTTCAACCGCCGCGCTGCTTCGTTATCGCTCATCCGGTAAGCCTCCGCATCCAACTGCACGAAGTCCAGCCCCGCGCGCAGGCAGGCCGCCGCCTCCGGCAGCGCTTTCAGCTGCTCATACGGCGTGCACAGGTCCTGCTGCCGGTAGCGCTTGCGCAGCTTGCCCTTGGCGTCCACCTCCTCACTGGGAAAGTAGCACGGACGATGGTAGTTCAGATACGGCGAGAGCACCTCGCGGTTGAACTGGTGCAACCGCTCGGCGTGCCGCCCCGCAATATGCCCGTAGCCGAGTTGCTTGCGCACGACCGTGCCGTTCTTCGACTCCACCAAGGCATTGTCGTTGCTGCGCCGCGGGCGCGACTTGGTGAACTGCTCGCTGCGCAGCTTCTCCAGCAGCCCCGCCACGCGGTGGTTGCTGTACTCGGAGCCGTTGTCGGAATGCAAGCCGCAGATGCGGAACGGGAAGGCGCCCAGCAGGTCCTCCAGCACCGGCAGCAGGAAGTGCTCGGAGATGCGCTCCACGCTGCCCACGAACTGGAACTGCGTCACCTCGTCGACCAGATTAATGTGATATACGCCCTTGACTTTGCCGCGGTCTCCCTGGTGCACCGAATCGACCCGCACGTAACCCGGGCGACCGTTGGGGCGCGGCCGCCGGCGTTCGGCAATCGTCACCGCCGCCGGGCGTGTGCCGGCCTTGCTGCCTAAGCGCCGCAGGTAGCGCGCGCTGCGCCGCAAGTTGTACAGGTGCCCGTTCGACAACTGCGCCAAGCGCTGGAAGCGCTCGTCGCCGAAGAGCTGCCAAGCGCGCTGGCAGAGGGCCAGCGTGGCCGGCCCCGACAGCGTGCCGTGCAATTCGTCCGTTTCGGCTAGCAGTTCGATGTCTTGCGGCTGGTACTTGTGCTGGAAGCGGCGCCCGGCTCCGCGCCGCCCGGCACGCAGCTGCCCGCTCGCCAGATAGCGCTTCACCAGCCGTGTCAGCTGCGCCCGCGACAGGCCCGTCGTGCGTTCCAGGTACCGTTTCACCAGCCCCCGATCCGGCTTGCTCAGCCGCCAGTACGAAAACCGCCGCAAGACCTGCCCGATGTGCTCGTAGGCCGCCGCGCGATCCGGCACCACGACGCTGCCTGCCGCGTTGCCCTCCAGGAAGCGCAGGATGTCCTCGCGCGTCTTGTGCGTGTCCAGATTGAGATGCAAAACCATCCTCCCATGGTTCTCACATCCCCGCGCGAGGCCCCTTCAGGCTCATTTCCCGTTGGAAACAATCCCGCTTGTCAGGCTCATTTGGCATTGGAAGAGGCTTGCCCTTGACAGCCGACCGCCCCATCTGATAGGATGGGAGTAGTCTTCTTAATTGGAAGAAGAGCATCATGAAATCAACAGGAGACTCATCATGACTCAATCCCCCCCCCTAATCGGGCACTGCTTGTCGGCACCCTGCTGACGCTGGCCCTGCCCGCCGCGGTGCTGGCCCAGACACCACCACGATGCCACACTGGCATCTGCACAGTCACGCTTGAACCGGTTCGCGGCCGGATTGTCGTCGACGGCTGCGGCGAGCACGCCACGCCGGGGCAAATGAGGTTGACCCTCTCGTCCAACAACCCCAATGTGACGCGACAAAGCTTTAACACCTCTGTGGGGTTGTTTAGCACAAGCAATCAGGAGCGCGCCGGTGCCGAGTTCACCGACTGGGAGTGGCGCAGAGATGACGTGAACTCTGGTCGATGGACAAATGTGAATGGCGGGACCAGCTCCATACTCTTTGCCGGCGGCCAGCTTGGCGGGAACATCATCGAAGTGCGCCCCAAGGCCGGGGCCCGCATTTGGAGCAACAGGGTGGCAGGCAATCCCATGCAGGGCCCCGGCCCGATGGTGATCGTGGACGTCGATCCGCCCAAGGCCCCCGGTCAGTACACGCACGCCGGCGGGGCCTACTTCCTGTTCATGGGCGGCAAGGGCTGCGCGCGGGTCAACCCGTGGGGCTAGACCGACGGGTCGATCCAGTGACGCGACCGCGACACGCCACCGCGGGCTGACCGCCGCCGGCGGCGGTCAGCCCAGCAGGAGGCGGCATCGCTTGGCCCTGGCCGGCAAGGGGACGAACCGCCAGGGGCCGCGCGACCAGTTCGCGCGGCCCCTGGACCATGACAGGCAGACGGGGGCCGGACGTCTGTCTGAATTGCACGGGACAATCTCGAACATTTCAAACTGAGACACTACCCAGCTACAAGCGTCCTTGATCTTGATAGCGTTCGCACTGCGATAAGCGCATTCAGGCGTGATCTGGCTGCCAAGGGCGAAGCTTCGCCGCTGTTCGGCAATCCACGCGGCGATGCACTTGAGGCGATACTGGGCAACATCGAGCAAACCATGTTTGGCGAACCCGTCTACCGGGGCCGTGAGGAAAAAGCGGCCAATCTGCTCTATTCCGTGATCAAGGATCACCCCTTCACCGACGGCAACAAGCGCATCGGCGCCCTCTTGTTCCTGCTATACCTGACACAGGAGGTGTCGAGCACCAGCCCGATCCCGGAGCCCTGACCGCGCTCACGCTGCTAATCGCGGAAAGTGCGCCGTCAAGCAAGGATCTGATGATCCGTCTCATCGTGAATCTAATGGGCGAATTCAGCCCTTGAGCGTCTTGACGGAGTTCGTTGTCGAGGAGGCCGCGCTCGAATGGCTTGCGAGGCTGGGCCACGCCGTGCCGCATGGGCTGAGTGTCGGCCGCCGGAAAGGGTCGGTGCTGGAGAGCGGCAGCTACGACAATGTGCTGCTGGCTGGCTGTGAACCGGTTCCCGGTGATCGAGGGATAGTACAATCGGCGGCCTGATGTGACGCTATTTGTGAACGGACTGCCGCGTGGCCGGCGAGCGCACGGCGGGTCGGGGTGGGCGAACGCACTGGCGCAAGACCTTGCCTACAGATCGGCTGACATCCTTCGTCTGGCTGTGATTGAGCTGGTAGCAAACCTTTAATCCGCGCTCAGCAAGAATGCGCGAAATTCTTCGACGTCCCTTGTCTGACCTGAGAACGTGGCTGCCACCGATCCGTCGGGCCGGATCAAGGCGTAGAACGGAATGCTCGAAGAGCGGAAGCGTTCGACTTGGTAGGCCTGGTTCCTCTCGCTGGCCTCGTCGAGGCCGTCAGTGTAGAGCTCTACCAGCGCGAAGTCTCGGATCAACACATCGATCTCTGGCTTGGTGAACATATTGGCCTTCATCCATTTGCAATTCGAGCAGGCGTAGCCGGTGAAGCTGACCAGCAGGGGCTGGCCGGCGTTGCGAGAGGTGGCCGCAGCGCTGTCGTAGTCATCCTTGATCCAGGTGACCGAGCTGTCGCCGCCCGCGCCCCAGGCGCGGACGCTTCCTGCTGGCACGTGCGCTTCCAACTCGCCCAGCGAACCGCCGGCCATGCCGGGCAGCAGGCTGACCGCCAGCGCCAGGAATGCAGCGCCGATGCCGAAGCGAGCGAGACCGATCGGCTGCGTGCCCGCGCTTTCGCCAATGCGCAGCAGACCCCACAGGTACAGCGCAGCCGCGGCGAAGAGCGTGATCCAGACGGCCAGGAATCGCTCGCGCGAGAGCAACTCCCAGCCCAAGACCCGGTCGACGTTGCCGAGATATTTCAGGGCGACCGCGGCAATGACGATTCCGGCAGTCCGCTTGGAAAGCAGCAGCCAGCCGCCGCTGCGCGGGAGCCTGTTCAGCAGGGCGGGGAACATGGCCAGCGCCAGGAAAGGCGCGGACAGGCCGGTTGCGAACAGCGTCATGCCGATCACGGGATAGGCGCGGTTGCCGTTGGCCACCGAGCCGGCCAGCAGCGAGCCGATGAACGGGCCGGTGCAGGCGAACGAGGCCAAGGTGAACACCAGGCTGAGCATCAGGGTGGCGGCCAGGCCCGACCCTGCGGAACGCTTGCTAGCGCCGCTGGCCCAGCCGCTGGGCAGCGTGATCTCGAATGCGCCCAGCATGCTGAGCGCGAACAAGAACATCACCGCCGCGATCAGCAGGTTGGCCCACGGGTTGGAGCCGATCTGGCTGAGGCCGAACGGCCCCAGCGTGGCGCTCAGCAGCCCGCCCAAGGCCGTGAACAGGACGATCACCCCGAGGCAGAAAGTTCCCGCTTGGCGCAAGACTGCTCCCCACGGCCGGTTTGCGTCGCTCATGAACGATCCCATGTAGATGGGAATCATCGGGAAGACGCATGGCGTGAGGATCGCGACGAAGCCGAAGCCCAGCGCTAGCAGCGAGAACCCTAGCAATCCTTGATCTTCCGCTTGAAATTCGGCATCGGCCTGCGCAGCGCCCGCGCCGCCGCCAGCGGGGCGGGGGCGGCCGACCGGGTTGACTTGCGCGGGCCGGTAGTCCGGCGGCAACGCGACTGTCGTCGCAACGGCTGCCGGTTCCACCCGGACCAGCGCCGCGGCGCTCTTGCGCTTGGGGGCCAGGCACTGGCGGTCATCGCACGCCCCGTAGCGCACCACTGCCTCGATCGGATGTTCCCCGGAAATTCCCTCGGCTAGGTCGATCTCGATCAGGATGACGGCCTCTCCGCTGTACCATTCGACCTCGGCCTGGAAATTGGGATCGAAGACGGTTTCGGGGGCCGGCTGGTGCGCCCTCCACCCGGTCACTGCCTCGGACTCCGCCATGCCAACGGCCAGCGGTATGCCTTCCGGTGTGGTGGTCGAGTAGATGTGCCAGCCATCCTCGATGCTTGCGGTCAGCCTCGCCAGTGCCGTCGCCCCTGGCGGATGCTCGTCGGATGCAAGCTCTAGTCGCCATTGCACCGGATCGTACACTTGGGCGTTGGACGGCCCGACCGGCAGCAGCGCACAGGCGAGTGCCAGCGCGACAAGCAAGGGAGGTTGAGTCTGGCTGGACTTCATCGCTGGTCGAAAGGAACGGATCCGAGGCTGGCTGCCGACGCTGGGTGTCTGTGGTGCCTTGCGGGGAGCGAGGGATCCTCCGCTCAGTCTAAGCCTCTCGCGCCTCATCCGCCGTCCCGCCGCGCGACTGCCCCGCAGACTTGCGGAAGGCGAGGAAATGTTTCAGCACTTGACGGTACTCGTCGATCCCGACGTCCCGATCGCAGCACACCATCATCAGCGATCCGTCCGCCCGGAAATTCCCGTCCCAGGCGCGCAACTCCTCGTCGTTGCAATCCGGGTCCAAGCGCTCGAGCTTGCTCGTGCTGATCGAGTCGAAGTATGCGCGCAGGTTAACGTCGGTCTCGTCCGGCGGCGCGGCGTACGGTGCATCTTCAAACGCTCGAGCGGGCATCGGTGAATCGCAAGCGGCGCTGCGGATCGATCAGCAGCCAAAGCAGCGCGCTGGCAATGTAGTATACCGATGAGACGAGCAGGGGCCGCTCCCAACCCCCGGTGCGGTCGACCATCGAGCCGATCAGCCACGGCGCCAGCGCACCGCCGATTTGGCCGATCGAGTTCATGGTACCGGACACCACTCCGGCCGCGTCGCCGCCGATGTCCAGGCAGGTGGCCCACGTCACGCCCAAGATCAGTTCGGCGGAGCCGAAGCTGAGCGCGAGGAAGAGCAGGGCCAAGGCGGAGTCGCTGACAGTCGCCGCCAACCCGAGGAAGACGCCGGCCGCAAGCAAGCCTGCGATGGCCGGGATTCTGCGAGCTGCACGGATGCCACGGCGGGGAAGCAAGCGGTCACTGATCCACCCTCCCAAGAGGTTGGCCGCCGCGCCGGAGACGAGCACCGCCGCGGCCGTCGGCCCGATCTGCTGCAGTGCCAGGCCGCGGGCGTGTTGCAGGTAGGTCGGCAGCCACTGGATGTAGAAGTACAGGCCCCAGGTGTAGCCCGAGTACATCCCGCACAGCGCCCAAACGTTGCGGTTCGCGAGCAGAACCCCCCAGCGCACCCTCGGTCTGTGGGCAGAAGCCGGGCGGTGCTCTTGAATCAGAGACAGCTCCTCCCCGGCCAGTGCGGGGTGCGCCTCGGGCCTGTCGCGGAACCACGCGCTCCATACGATTGCCCAAGCCAGGCCGAGAGCGGCGAAGATCCAATACACGGCCCGCCAGCCGTGGGCTGTCATGAGGGCGATGACCACCCACGAGGTCATGGCGAAGCCAATGCGGCTCCCGAACATAACGATCGACTGGGCGCGGCCCAGTTCGTGTCGCGGGAACCATCTTGCGATGCACGAGGCCGCCCCCGGAAACGCTCCCGCCTCGCCGCAGCCGAACAGGAAGCGGATCGCCACAAGCGCGGCGAAGTTCCAAGCTGCGCCGGTAAGAGCGGTGAATGCTGACCACCAGAGCACGATCCGCGTCAGCATCAGTCGGGCTCCGTAGCGGTCGGCCAGCCAGCCGCCCGGGATTTCAAACAGGACGTAGCCTAGGACGAAGGATGAGCCGGCCATCCCGATCTGCTCCAGCGAAAGGCCCAGCTCCTCCGCCATGGCCCCGGCCGTAGTGCTGAAGCAGACCCGGTCCAAGTAGGTGACCAGCATCAGGACAAACAGCAATCCCAGCACTTTGTGGCGCACGGGCATGATCTGCCAGATTACGATACCCGCGCCGCGCTAGTCCGCGCGGCCCGCCCATGCTGCCTTCGCTGCACAGCGCGACGCACGCCGCTGAACACCTATGGGAACCGAGGACCCATGCCGCGTTCGGGCGCGGCCTGCCGGCTGCCGTCGAATCCGGCGACGGCCCGGGGAAACGATTCCCCTCGCGCGCCTGTGTGACGGCGCCTTACTGCGGATCCGGCATCTCCGCCATCTTGCCCTTGTCGAGATAGCGGCTTTTTTTGGCGTACTTGCGCGCCCGCGGGTCATGGGTCACCATGATGATCGTCTTGCCATGGTGGTCGTTGAGTGTTTTCAGGATGTTCAGCACGTCCGTGGCAGACTCGGCGTCCAACTCGCCCGTGGGCTCGTCGGCCAGGATGATGGACGGATCGGTCACGATCGCCCTGGCGATCGCGACGCGCTGCTCCTGCCCGCCGGAAAGCTGCTGCGGGCGGTGGTCGAGACGGTCTCCCAAACCAACGATCCCCAGAGCGCTGCGGGCGCGCTCGCGGCGTTCCTTGCGGGGGAGGTTGGTGAGCAGCAGGGGCAATTCGACGTTCTCCGTCGCGGTCAGGACCGGCACTAGGTTGAAGCTTTGGAAGATGTAGCCGATATTCTCGCTGCGCCAGCGCGCCAGCGCGCGGTCGGACATCTCGCCGATGGCGGCCCCGAGGACTTCGATCGCGCCGCTTGTCGGGCGGTCGATTCCGGCCACAAGGTGCAACAGCGTCGATTTCCCGGAGCCTGACGGCCCCATCAGGCAGAAAAACTCGCCGGCTTGGATTTCGATGCTGATGTGGTCCAGCGCGCGCACGGAGTATTCCGCGCGCTTGTACTCCTTGAGAACGCTCGCCATGGAGACTGCGGCAGGGTTCATGCTCCGTTCTCCCTTTGCACGTTGTCCTGGTCCTCGAGGTCGTCCGGGGGCGAGAGGATCAAGTCCTCTCCGCCTGTCAGCCCCTCCTCGATCTCAACGCCCGCCGCTGTCGTGCGCGAGACCCGCACAGGCTGGCGGACGGCCTTGCCGTCAACGTACAGGAAAACGCTGTTGCCGCCCACCAAGGCTGCGGCCGGGATGCGGACACGAGCGCTCGCGGCTCCTCCCTCGCCGCCCCCCTCCCCCGCAGCCGGGGCCAGGAAGGCGACGTTCGCGTTCATTTCCGGCCGGACCAGGTCGTCGGGTTCCAGGATTTGAACCTTGACCTGCACTGTGGCCTTCTGGCGGTCCGCCTCCGGGGAAATCTCGACTACCGCGCCCGAGTAATCGCGGTCCCTGTAGGCATCCGTGGCAATGACGGCCCGCTGGTGCATGAAGATTCTTGCGAAGTCGTCCTGGCTGATGTCGAGCTCGACTTGGATGTCGCTCAGATCCGCCATCGCGATCACGTAGCCTTTCGCGCCGCGCTCGCCCACGAAGCCGGTCGTGACGAGTTCGCCGACTTCAACGTTGCGCTCGAGCACCGTGCCGCTAACGGGGGCGCGGATCACGGTAGCGTCGACCAAGGTCTGGCTGTACGCAACGCTGCCCTGCGCCCGCTGCACCTCGGCGCGGGCGGAGTCAATGTCCTCCTGGCGCGGGCCGAGCTTGAGAAGCTTCAGCGTTCTCGCGAGCGACTCGACCCGGCTTGCCAGCCCTTGGCGGCGGAATCGCACCTCGTCGAACTCCGCTGTGGCGATCAGCGCCTGCTCGTGGAGCTCGCGCCCGCGCCGGTAGTCGGCCTCCGCTTGCTTGAGCTGGGCCTGGGCTTCGATCCAGTCCGCTTCCGCCCGTTCAATTTCCTCGGGGCGGGACCCCGCTTCCAGTTCGGTAAGCCGGGCCTCGGCGGCCTGCAGGCTGCCGAGGGATTCCGCCAGGCGAGCCTCGTACTCGTCGGTCTCGAGCCGCACGATGGCGTCCCCGGACGTGACGAGGTCGCCCTTGTCGACACCCATCCAGCGCACGCGGCCCACGACCTTCGATGCGACCTCGATGCGGTGGTGCGGGATCACGTAGCCGGCCGCCTGCAGGACAATGGCATCGCCGGATGCGCCGCGGCGCGGAGCGACGACGCGAAACGTCTCGACTGCCACGGGCGCGAGCAGCGCAGCCGCGATGCGCCACGCCGCGACAGCGCCCACCAGGGCAATCCCGCAAACTATCCACGCCGCAGCAGCCTTCGGGCGCCGTCTCCCGGCCTGTGGCGATCGGTCGATCTTCAGGCCCTTGAGGGCTTGGTCGAATGAGCGTTCGTCCGGCATGGCGTTCGGCTAGCGGTCTCCCAGCGATTGCAGGACTTCCCGGCGGGAGGCGAGCCAGGCCGGCAGCAGCCCGCCCAGGATGCCCATCGTTGCCGCGAACAGCAGGCCGCCCAAGACGTAGTCAGGAGTAAGGCGAAACTCGAATATCGTCTCGGCGAAGGTCGTGAAATTGCCGATGCGCCCCTGCAGCCCGTTCAAGGGCAGCACCAGCAGGCAGCCCAGCACCCCGCCCAGGATCGAGAGCAGCATGGATTCGACCATGAAGCTTGCCAGCACGCTGGCCCGCGAGAAGCCCAGCAGGCGCAGGACGCCAATCTCGCGCGCCCGGTTGGCCACCGCGGCGAACATGGTGTTCATCGCCGCGAAGCAGCTCCCGACGGCCATGATGACCGCCACGAACATGCCGAGGTAGCGGATCGGATCGGCGGACGCCATCTGCTTGGCATAGTATTCGCTCTCGCGCTCGGCCTCGAGTCCCAGCCGCTGGTCGTCGGCGACCAAGTTCTGCAATGCGGCAGCTGCGGCGCTGTCCTCGGCGCGCACCAGCACGCTGCTCCGGGCGCCGCCCCGGCCCAGATCGGAACTCGCCAAGTTCACGTCAACCCAGATCTCGCTGTTGAACGAGGATTGGCCCGCCGAGAAGACGCCAACCACTTCCCAGTCGTCGCGGCCGTAGAATATTTTGTCGCCGATATCCGTGCCGGCGCGCTTGCCGTTGACGCCCTGGCCCACGACCATCTCCCGCTTGCCCGGGGTAAACCAGCGCCCCTCCAGCAGTTCCACGTCGTGCCGCATCTGGATGCCCATCGCAGACAGGCCCCGCACGCTGATGTTGGCCTTGGAGCCGGCATCGCCGCGCAAGGGCAGGTTGACCACCGAGATGACCTCGTGGGACGCCATCGGCTCGCCGTCGAGCTGCGCGATGCCAGGGCTGAACTTGATGACGTCGAAATCGCCCTTGGTGACGATGCTCACCAGCTCCGCCGTGGATCCCTGGCGCATGACGATCAAGTGCAACGGATCGCCGCCCGCGGCGAGGGAGCTGCGCAGGCCCTCGACGAGCGTTCCGATGCCGAGCATGACAGCCACCGTCAGGGCGATGCCCAGCGCCGTCATGACGGTCGTCGTCTTGCGGACCAACAGGTTCCGGAGGTTGTAGGCGACAGGGATCAGCACGCTCGCCTCTCGCGATCACCCGGTGTGACGGAGCGCGTCCACGATGTTCGCGCGCGCCGCGACCGTGGCCGGAATGAGCGAACTGCCCACGCTCAGGAGAATCGCCGCCCCGAAACATGCCAGGACACCCCAGGCCGGGAGATGGAATCCAGTCAAGTAAGCGATGCTCATATTGGA
This sequence comes from Bryobacterales bacterium, assembly GCA_965219605.1. Lineage (GTDB taxonomy): Bacteria > Acidobacteriota > Terriglobia > Bryobacterales > UBA6623 > VXMF01. The sequence continues at coordinate 458,723 of CBDCOC010000001.1, forward strand.
CATCGCTTGCGCGTATGCGCCCGCTGCCAGGGCGCCCAGCGCTCCCCCTGCCAGCGAGATCAGCATCGCTTCGCCGAGCACGATGCCAAGCACGGAGGCGGGCTGGAAGCCCAATGTCTTGAGGACCCCGATCTCGCGCGTTCGCTCGCGGACCGACATCGCCACCGTGTTCGCGGTGACCATCAGCATGCTGAACATGATGGCGGAAGCGATCGACAGCAAGAACAGCTTGATATTGCCGAGCTGATTGATGAAACCGAGCTGGAAGGCAGCCTCGCTCTCGGTCTTGGTGGGCTCGGGCGAGTTGCGAAACATCTCGTCAATGGCCTCGGCAACTGGCGTGGCATCCGCCGCCGAGCGCAGCTTTAGGGTAAAGACGCCCACTTGGGAGCTGCTTTCGGCCCCGACAGCCTCTTGCATCTCTTCCAAGTACTTGAAGTGGAAGAAGGCCTGCAGGTCATCCGGCCCCTCGAAGATGGCCCGGACGGTCAGCTCCGGATCGACCGGGTAGATGTCGCCTTGGATGGTGATGCGCTGGCCGATCTTCAGGCCCACCTTGTCGGCGACTGACTTGCCAACGGCCAGCCCCTGCCGGTCCCGCTTGAACGCCTCGAGCTGCTCGGGCGGGGGCGTGAGATCGGGGTAAACCTCGAAGATCGCATCCGGATCGACGGCGAAGCGGGGGAACATGTGCCTCGGACGCTGGTCAATGTAGGTGCCTCCGAACCAATTCACAGGAGACATCTTGTCGACGCCATCGATCGCGGCGATGCGGGAGCCGTAGAAATAGGGCAATGCCTGCGTCAGCGACACCCGGTGGCGCGTGACCAGCCGCAGCGCCTGGACTTCGCTGCTCTCGGGCGCGAAGAACATGGCATAGACCGAGATCAACGATCCGATCAAGAAGACGGACACGGTCGTGCTGAGCACTGTCAGAACGGACCTGCGCCGGTTGCGGCGCAGGTTCTTCAGAACCAAGTACAGGTGCCTACTCATGACAGGCTGGAGTGGGGCGAGCGGCCTACGTGGCAACCGACAGCAGGGCGGGCGGAGCTAACTCACTGCCGCCAGGCTGCGACCTTGGACGCTCCTGCCATTATGCCAATTGCGCTGGCAGGTTTACAAACACAAGCCTCTTCCAATGCGAAATGAGACTGAAGGGCGGGGTTGCTCCAACTGGCAGCAGCCTGAACGGTGCGAGGAGGAAATGAGACGGACTGAAGCATTCCGCTGTAAACGGGCCGCCTTGGGCTGTGCCGCGAGCGTGCAGACCACAACGAGCAGTGAACGTTGGGCAGGCTTCAAGGAACTGATGCCGAGGCCGACCCGCCGCTTTTACGGGGAAGGCTGCCAACGAGCGGGAAGCGCGAAGACGTGAGCGCCGGGCGTTAACCTGCCCGGGCCGCCCCTGGCAGGCTCTGCGGCATCAAAGGTAGCGTAGCCTTCGGCTGCGGTCTCCGGAAATCGTAGGACAGCCTGCTGCGGAAATCCGGCACAAGCAGGTTCCGTTGACATCCATGCCGATTGCCAGGCGGCGCGGCACGAACCGCGCGGTGACGTGCCCTGCAAGCCTACATCCGGCCTTCCGTATCGATATGGTACACGGGCGCGCCATGGCCGAAACCCTCCGGCACGCCATGCGCGGCCATCTCGATCCAAGCCCCGTCGAAGTGCTTCCAAGCAGCTTCTTCGGGATCGTCGCTATGGCTGACCGGAAGCGACATCGTCTCGCGCGGGCACTCCAAGCGAGACAGGATCGCCAGCACGGTCTCCGGGGGCACCACAATGTCCCTGCGCCCGTAGCCGGCTAGCGTGGGGCACCGGATCAGGGGCGCGAAGTTCATCGAATCGAAATAACTGAGCGTTCGCATCACCCTGTCCGCGTCAGCAGGCCGCTCCCGCAAGTAGCGCCGAACCTCGACCGCGCTGCCGCGCTCGACGAGCCTCAGGCGGCCTTCGTGCCACCCGAACGTCGGCACTCCCACGGCGAGCACGTTGGCGGAGCGCGTGACGGCCTGTGCCATTAGGGCCAAGGCCCCCGAAAAGCTGAAGCCGTGGAACACTGTCCGGCGGGTCCTGTCGCCGAACATTTCCGCGCCGACCTGGCTGGCTCGTATGTAATCGCAGACCGCTCCTCGCAGCACGTACCGGCGGGCGTCGTCGATCCCGGTCAGCATCCAGCCCCACTCCGAACGTTCGGGCAGGGCGCCGCTGGACGCGCCGAAGCCGCGCGCGTCGAACCCGAGCACGTTGAAACCGCTCAGGGCCCACAGCCACTGCTCCGCGACCCGGCCGCCGTAGCCGTGGGCGTGGATGACCAGCGGCCGTGAAACGTCGTCCTTCCATGCAATCGAGTAGCCCCGCAACTTGACCCGTCCGAGCGACGCAAAGCGCAGCCGGCACCCCTGCAACTGGCGGTAGGCGGGATAGCTGAAAGATTCCGCCTCGATGTCCGGCGGCGTTGCCCGCAGTTCGTCCAAGGTCTCGTGCCAGAACTGGCAAAACCGGGGCGGAGTGGTCAGTGGCGGGGGGGGCGGGGGACTGGTGTCCATGCGAGCGTGCCAACCTGAACATCCGGCCGCTCAACGATCACTAAAGAATCATTTGATTGGCTTCATAACGACAGGAGCAATTGTCCTGCAATGCTACCATTCGGGCACTCAGGCGCGATGGTGGCGGTCGTCGCGACCCGCTCGCCGGGAGCAGGGCTTTTCATGCAAGGACCGCTCGACTTGTTGCGGGACTCGGCCTTCTTCGACGTGTTTGAGGACGAAGATCTGGTAGCCCTCGCGTGTGACGCGAACCAGATGACGTTCCACAAGGGCGATTGCATCGTCAAAGAGGGGGAACCTGCGCAGAGCCTCTACATCTTGGTTTCCGGCACGGTGGAGCTTTCGCTGCTCGCGCCGCACGCTGCGGACGAGATGGACCCGCGCTTGGACGCGTCGCACGAAAGCATAAAGATCCACCGCGTCAACGAGCCGGGGGCGTTGATCGGCTGGTCCGCGATGGTCGAGCCCTACCGCTGCCGGGCTACGGCCACGGCCCTTGAATCCACACGGGTCGTGGCCTTCGAGCGCCAACTCGTCGAATCCCGCTGCCAGCAGCGGCCGCGCTTCGGGATCGTCTTCATCCGGCGCATTCTCTGGGCTCTGGGCGACCGCCTGGGCAGTAGCCGGGCGCAGCTGGCTTCGCGGCGCCATTCGCGGGAAGCGGACCAAGTGCGGCTGCTGCTGGCGAAGAAAGGCGGGACGCTAGGGGTCAACTCGCCGTTGTACAAGATCCCGGTCTACCTGGAAAGCCGGCTCACAGCCCCGGACGCTTTCGACCTATTGGACGAGCTGGAGCAGGCGGGGAACCCTGCCGAGCGAGAGCTTGCCGCGGAGTGCCGCAGGCTGGCCCGGACGACGGAGCGCGAGGCACGGGTTTTCCGCCAGCTGCAGAGGATCTACGACGCTGTCGCTCAAGCCCCGAGCACGAGCTCGCCAAAAGAGATCCGCAAGACCTGCTGCGACGAATTCCGCAAGTTATACGCCTTGACTGACTACCGGATCGAGGGCTGGGGAAACCTGCCCCCAGAGCCCGGTTTCGTGGTGCTGATGAACCACTTGTCGAATCATCCGGAGAACATCCTGCCGAATGAGTTTCAACTGACGCTGGACACGCACTTCGTCAGCGCCATGATCTTGTATGAACGATACGGCGCGCCTCCCGTGCGAGTGGTCCGCCAGGCAGAGCCCGACGAAGAGGGGCACAGGAGGTATTTCGACCGGCTGGGCTACATCACCGTGACCGCCGGGTCGGTGTCACGAGGTGCGCAGCGGACCGACCTTGAACTCGAGCGGATCCGCGCTCGATTCTTGAGTGATGCCCGGGCGGTCATCGCCGCGCGACAGAATCTCGTGATCTGCCCGGAAGGCGGCTCGACCACGACAGAATCGTCGCCGATGCCATTCCGCGCAGGAGCCTTCCGGATCGTGCATGGCGCCGCACCCGAGCCGGCAATCGTCCCCATCGCCGTGGCCAACTTCGACAAGCAGATCGCCAGGCATCGATTGGCGGCGAAGATATTCCCGCCTGTCCGCCTGTCCGATGCCTTGCCGCCAGGCGCTCCGGATGAGGTGCTTTACGGGTTCATAAACGGTTTTCGGGAACGCTACAGGGGCTTCGTGCGCCAGGCCAGCCAGCTGGCTGCGTAGTACTGCGCCGCACCGCGTTGGCACGCCGGTTGCGCGGCCTGAGATCCGAACGGGCGGCGTGCTGGCATAGACTCAAGGAAGCAGCATGCGCTACACGTACCGCCAGTTCGGGGGCCATTCAGGCTTCGGCATGATGCCTCCGACGCCACGCGCCATCAAGCAGCTGCTGTGGGCGAACTTCGGGGCTTGGTTCGCCTTCGCGGTCGCCTTCGCGGTCGGGCTGGGGCCTGTCATCGCGTTGTTCCGCTGGCTCAGCCTCACGCCGGACATGTTCGTGCGCGGCGCCGTTTGGCAGCCGCTCAGCTACATGTTCCTGCACGACCCCGGCGGTCTCTGGCACGTCGGCCTCAACTTGTTCGCGCTGTGGATGTTCGGCGGCACTCTTGCGCGCGATTGGGGCGGCCAGCGCTTCCTGCACTTCTATTTCGCCTGCGGCGCCGGCGCCGCCCTGCTGGACGTGGCGCTGCGCCTCCTGGCCGGTTCGGGCGGAGTCGCGACCGTCGGGGCGTCGGGCGCGGTGCTGGCGGTCGTAACGGCCTTCGCGGTCCGGTATCCCAACACCCCGATCCTGATCTCCTTCATCCTGCCGGTGCCGGCCTGGGTGGTCGCGGTCGCCTATGCCGCGATCAACCTGCTGGGAGCGGTTCAGGACTTCGCGCGCGGCGGGAATCCGGCCGCAACGGCCTTCACCGTGCATCTCGCGGGCATGGCGCTGGGGTACTACTTCGCCCGGCGCCGGGCGGGCTTGCCCCAGCTGTCGCTGCCATCTTGGAACCCGCAGGCACGGTACAGGGAGTGGCAGCTCCGGCAGGCGCGCAAGAAATTCGAGGTCTACATGCGCAACCGTGACAAGCGCGACGAGCCGCCGGTGCATTGAGCCGGCGATGTGATCGGGGCGGCAGAGCCCGGTGCGCATGCCGCTCCCGAGCCGACGCACAGGCCCTGCTGGCGAAATTCGGAAAAGCACATGCGGCTGCCGTTCTTGGCGATGCACTCGGCACACTGGACCGCTTCCGCGCAGCGGTCAGCGAGATCGCGCCCGAAGGCCTCGGCCGCGCGCTGTACGTGTTTGGCACCCGCTCGTCTTCGATAGCGGGGACGAACTCCTCTACCCGGCGCCTTGCAGGAAAACACGTTCAGCCGCAGCCGGGCGCAAGGAGCTACACTTTGCGTGCTTGCTGGCAGTCCTCAGTCATTGTCGATGATGGGAATGTGCACGATCTGAAGAAACGGGTCGTACATCACGGCAAGGATATGGTTCTGCCGGTTGGCCTTGGTGGTGTCGTTAAAAGTGTTGATCAGAAGCTGTGCCGAGGTGATAGCTTGGGTTACCCCGTTCATTTCGAATCCCTCAAGGAGCCTCGTGTTGCAGATCCTCGGGCCACCGGCTTTCACCCAGCCGAGATTTTGGCTCAGCAGAATCCCGGCATTGCCGCGTATGCGCCCGTCACACTGGCTCGGATCCGCTCCAAGAGGGCAGGCGGTTGTGTCCCACACGTCCAAGCAGACCGTCAGTGGCTTGGCGTGGGCTAGGCAGTTATTCGGGAAATGGACGCTAAGGATGACATCACCACCTTCTTGGAGAGGGCTGCCAGGCGTTGGCCAGAGCTGCGTCATCCTAGCATCCTGAAGCGTGCATTGCATTGGGGGTGGGGTTTGGGCATGGAGCGCGAGCGGGGCGGCGAGGATCAGGGTTGCCAGCGCGACGGCGAGTGTCGGCGACCGTTTAACGAGCGCCGCCGCCCGCGAAGTATCAGAATCTCCGGGGGGGGGGGGGGGGATTGCTTTGGCATGAGGGTACTCCTTGGACGATCCCAGCAGAGCAAACGTGGCGCCGGGACCGTGCAGCGAGCAGGATACCACATTTTTCTGCAGCAGGTGCATTTTTATTGGGGATTATATACTTGACTTGATTGCGCCAGGACAAGTCCTGGAGAGAAGGAAGTGATGAACTGAAACCTTTCATTGCGAGCCAGCGGGTTCAACTCCCGCCCGGCAAAGGTGCAGCCCACCAGCCGGAAGCGCGTGTTGCATGGCGTGCGGCAACGCCCGTCGTGAAGCGTACACAGCGGGCAGCGAAGCTGCGGTATCGAGCCTCGAGATAGTCAATGTCGGCGCCTTCAGCGTTCAAGTCCTGGGGGCCGCACCGGAAGCGCCGCCAACGGCGAGGCGCCACGGGCCGGCCGGGGTCGAAGAGCGTGGGCAAAGCTGCAGTATGGCTCGCCAGGGAACCTGGGAGGTCCTGTCCTGTCCACGTGTCAATAGTCGTAATGGGATGCCCGGCTACAGCAAGGCCCCGGCTCTCGCAGCCCGCCTGCACTGCGGGGGAGCGCTACGGCGAACACGAACCGACAGGCAAGCGTGGTACCGGCTGGCGAAGCAATAAGCCGAAGGGAAGCAGGGCAGGAAGTCGTAGTGCCTTGATAGTACTGACAGACGGCGGGGAACCGTGCTCAGCGGGACCCGCCCGAGGGAAGCGGGGCACCTGATGCACAGAACCATGCGAGGGAAACGATGGAGCAGACACAGAGCTGCACAAACACGTCTACGAAACGAGCATGGATAGCCGAGCAGGCGAGCAAGCACCCGGAGCGGGTGTTCAACGCACTGCACCAGCTGATCGACGAGGAATGGATGCGCGAGGCGTACCGTCGCACGCGTAAGGATGGAGCGGCAGGCATCGACGGCGTGACGGCAGCCGACTACGAGCGCGACTTGGAGGCCAACTTGTTGGATCTGCTGGGGCGCATCAAGTCGGGCCGCTACCACGCGCCGCCGGTGCGCCGCCAGTACATCCCGAAAGCGGACGGCAAACTACGCCCGCTGGGCATCCCGACCTTGGAAGACAAAGTGGCGCAGCGTGCGATCGTAATGCTGCTGGAACCGATCTACGAGGCGGACTTCATGCCGTGCTCGTATGGGTTCCGGCGTGGGCGGTCGGCCCACGAGGCACTCGCGCAGATGCGCCAGTGCCTCGGGTGGCAGGGACAAACATGGGTGATCGACGCCGATTTGGCGGGCTATTTCGATAGCATCCCCCATGGCCAGCTGCGGGACTTGCTCGACCTGAGAATCAAGGATGGCGTAGTCCGAAGAATGATCGACAAATGGCTGAGGGCAGGAGTGCTGGAAAACGGCACGCTGCACAGGACGGACAGTGGTACCCCGCAAGGCGGCGTAATCTCACCGCTGTTGGCCAACCTGTTCCTGCACTATGTGCTGGATCGGTGGTTTGCCGAGACGGCGCAGCCGCGGTTGCGCGGGGCCAGCCAGTTAGTGCGGTTTGCCGATGATTTCGTGATGAGCTTTGCCACTGCCGGAGATGGCCAGCGAGTGCTGGCCGTGCTGGGCCAGCGACTGGGGCGCTATGGGCTGACGCTCAATGCGGCCAAGACGCACTACGTGGACTTCCGACCACCGCGCGGCGCTGGCGGCCAAGAGTCGCCCGCCAGCTTCGATTTCCTGGGCTTCACCCACGTGTGGGGACGGTCGAGGCGCGGCTACTGGGTGGTGCGGCAGATCACGTCCAAGCAGCGCTTCGCGCGCGGACTGCGGGCGGTACAGGAGTGGTGCAAAAGGCACCGCCATGCACCGCTGGCAGAGCAGCAGAAGCGACTCGCCAGCGCGATCCGGGGGCATTGCAACTATTACGGACTCACGGGGAACGGCAAGCGACTGGGGCAATTCCGGCACGAAGTCGTGCGCACTTGGCGGAAGTGGCTCGGGCGGCGCAGCCGCAAGAGTCGCGTGAACTGGGCGCGCATGACGGAGGTGCTGGAGCGCTACCCGCTGCCAGCGGCCAGAGTCGTGCATTCGATCTACGCCACTTGAGCGAAGCTGTCATCAGAGGAACCGAGTGCGGCAACCCGCACGCTCGGGTCTGAGGGGGAGGAGGCTCGGCAACGACCTCCTCTACCCGGCCATAGCCTCTCGTTCCCGCTACTATGAATGTAGAGGTAAGTCATGGCAGACAAGGAAGTTAAATCCCCTGGACGTGCGCACCGCGAGGGTATTGCGCTAGTCGCGCTCATGGACATGTTCCCGGACGAATCAGTCGCTACGCGCTGGTTCGAATCCCAGCTGTGGGGCGCTCAACGCTGCTGCGGACACTGCGGCAGCAGCCGCACTCGCGAGGTTCCGTCCGGCAGGCCCATGCCGTACTGGTGCAGCGACTGTCGCTCCTACTTCAGCGTGCGCACAGGCACCGCGCTGGAGCGCTCGCATATCCCGCTGCGGAAGTGGGTCATCGCGCTTTATCTGGAACTTACCAGCCTGAAAAGTGTGAGCAGCATGAAGCTCCACCGCGATATCGGCGTCACGCAGACTACGGCCTGGTTCATGCTGCAGCGGATCCGCGAAGGTTGGAAACGCCCGCAGGCCGCTAAGTTCCGAGGCCCCGTCGAGGTGGACGAGACCTACTTCGGGGCAAGCGCAAGAACATGCCCAAGTCCAAACGCGAGCGGTTGACCGGCCGTGGCTCGTCCGGCAAGATAGCAGTGGTAGGCGCCAAGGATCGCGGCACGAATCAGGTGGCGGCCAAAGTGGTTGCGGATACAAAGGCGGGCACGCTGCAAGATTTCGTGACCGAGCGCACGGCAGAGGACGCCATCGTGTACACGGATGACGCGAACGCCTAGGACGGCCTGCCGCGCAGGCGCGCGAGTGTCAAGCATTCCGTCGCAGAGTACGTGCGGGGCCAGGCGCATACCAATGGCATCGAGTCGTTCTGGTCGATGCTCAAACGGGCCTACGTCGGCACCTTCCACAAGATCAGCGCCAAGCACTTGAACCGCTACGTCACCGAATTCGCCGGGAAGCATAACGTGCGCGATCTGGACACGCTGGCGCAGATGACGGCTCTGGCGGCGGGTCTGGCCGGGAGGCGTCTGCTGCGCCGGGATCTGGTCGCGGAGAACGGGCTGTCTTCCGGTGCGCGTTCCTAGGCCGCAGTAAGGCGCGGGCTAGATCGCCGGGCGTCGCGTCTCCGTAGTCAGGGCGTTGCATAGAGTCCCGTACTTATCCTAGAATCATGGACTCTGTAGTGGTGTTGCTTGGCGGCTAGGCGTTCTTCTGCGCCGTCTGTCTGCTTGCCTCTGGCGCACGCGGCAAACCAGACCGCAGGGACTTCAGGTTGTCCTCGTGGTACAGCGTCCGATTGGCCCAGTTCGGCCCCGAGCTGCCTACATCCCGTTGGCGCGTTGGCCTTTTTCTCATCTTAGGCCTTCATTAGCCTAAGGGAGGCAGGAGGCTATGTCAAGTCAAATTATATAATCCCCTTTTTATTGACAAACTACGAGGGGAGTGGGTGGGGGCCTACCTGTATTCCTATTCCTTTTGCAATACGGGTCTGTACCCACGCTTGCGTGCAGGACGCGCAGGAATGGATGCGACGGGCCGACCAAACTCAGACATGGACCTAGAATCCGAGGGGGCGGTCCGACCCGTGGCTGCCAAGGGGGCCTGGCCAGGCCCCCTTGGCACACTTCTGCCTGCACTGCGGCGGGCACAGGGCCATTTTGTAATGGCTGTGCCAAGCGGCGGGTGCGAGCTGGATTTGCGCACGGTGCGCGTGCGTCCCACGCAGGGGGCGCGCGAGCACCGGCGCTGGGATCGCTTGATGGCGGCCCACCACTATCTGTCGTTCACGGGCCTGTTCGGCAAGGCCCTGCGCCAAGTGGCCACGCTCGGCGAGCAGTGGATCGCTTTGCTGGGCTGGCAGGCCGCCGCGCTCAAGCTGGCGGCCCGCGACCGCTGGATCGGCTGGAGCGCGCAGCAGCGGCGCCAGCGCCTGCACCTGGTGTTGCAGAACTCGCGCTTTGTGATTCTGCCCGCCTGGCAGGGCCAGCCCAATCTGGCCTCGCGCGTGCTGGGCTTGAGTGTGCGGCGGCTGTCGGACGACATGCTGGCGGCGCATGGCTTCCCGATCCTGCTGGCGGAGTCGTTCGTCGACAAGCAACGCTTCGCCGGCACGTGCTACCGGGCCGCCAACTGGCGCTGGCTGGGGCAGAGCGGCGGTTACGCGCGCGTGCCGGCGGCCAGGCCGCAGTGGCGCCGCCACGGTCAACCCAAGGAGGTGTTTGTGTACGAAGTGCAAGCTCATGCGGCGCAGCAACTGGCCCACAGCGCGGACGATCCGTGCTGGGCGGGGCCCGAGCGCAGCCAACCACCGGACGCGCAGACGCTGCGCAGTCTGTTCGAGTTTCTGGGCGAGGTGCCCGAGTACCGGCACGCTCGCGGCAAGCGCTACGAACTACGCTGCGTGCTGACACTGGCCGTGGCGGCGCGCCTGTGCGGCTACCGCGGCGTGACCGCTTGCGCCCAGTTCGCAGCCTTGCTGGACCAGGGCCAGCGGGCGGCGGTGGAGTGTTTCCGCAGCCCCAGCAAGGACTGCTACACGAGTCCTTCGATCACCACCTTCCACAACATCTTGGCGAGCTTGGAGCCGCAGACGCTGGAACAAGCCACGCGCGCTTGGGCCGGCCAGCAGAGCGCGCACATCCAAGCCCGGCCAGCGGCGGACGCGGCGCCGGCGACCGGCAGCGGGCCGGCGCAGCTGCCCGCAGTGAGCTTGGATGGCAAGGACGTGCGCGGGGCTTCGAAGCAGACCAAGCGGGGGCGCCGCATGCTGCTCGCGGCCGTGGAACAGGATAGCGGCGTGGTGCTGGGGCAGCTCGAGATCGACAGCAAGAGCAACGAGATCCCGGCCTTCTGCGACTTGGCCCGGCAACTGCCGCTGCAGGGCCGCGTGGTGACCGGCGACGCGCTGCACGCCCAGCACAAGACGGCGCGCTGCGTGCTCGACGAGTGCCAGGCCGAGTACCTGATCACCGCCATCAAGGGCAACCAGCCAACCATCCTCGCCGACCTGCGCAGCATGGACTTCAGCGACTGCCCGCTGGTGGAAACCAGCGACCGCAAGCATGGCCGTAGCGAGCACCGCAGCTACCAAGTCAAGGACATCAGCGCTGCGGCTTGGGATGGCTCTGCCAAGCTGTACGGTCGTCAGCAGGCGATCCGCGTCGAGCGCCGACGCACGCACGTCAAGACCGGCAAGTGCAGCACCGAAGTGACCTACGCGCTGACTTCGCTGAGTCCTGCGCAAGCCACGCCCGCGCAACTCGCGCAACTGCTGCGCAAGCACTGGCACATCGAAAACCGCCTGCACTACGTGCGCGACTTCACCTACGACGAGGACCGCTGCCGCGTGTATGTGCGCGACTTGCCGCGCAATCTGGCCTGCCTGACCAACACCGCCATCTCGATCATCCGCGGCCTGCCGCAATTCCGCTACCTGCCGCAGGCTAACCGCCATTTCGCGGCCCGCCCGCAGGAGGCCCTCGACTGCCTGCTACAACCACCCCGCCACTAGCCCGGCCCCAGCCCCGTCCAATGCAGCCGCACCGTGCTGGCAACACTCCCGCTGCGCCTACTCGGCCCAGCCACCCGGTCCAAGCCCAGCCAATACTGCGCCAGCGCCTGCGCAACGAGTTGTGCGGACTCCTGCGCGCTGCTCCACTAGCCTCACCAGACGCGATCCGCTCCCCTCACACGCAGCATGCACCGACTAAAAAATGTACCTGGCGGCGGGCAGGAAACTGTGAGTTGTCGCAGCGCTGGCTGACGCCAGCTGCGACCGTGCTGGCAGAGGCACCACGGGCGTGGCGGCCATTCCTCGTTCGGGCACTATTCCAACATAAACGGGTAGGGCGATGGGATCTAGATATACCCCTAGATCGCTTAGAATGGAAAATCGATCTAAATTATTTATTTCCAGTTATTTAATGATTGGTCTAGAGTTTCGGTTCCTACAGATGATTCAGCGGCTAGGAGTTGATCCAGCTTGACGCTATGTTGCGCTTGCACCTGTTCCACTGTCCAGAACCGAGCATCTAGCGAATCCAGCCGCAGCACAATGTACCCTGCACACCCTACGATCAATGTCGCAAGTGCCAGTCCCGCCGTTAGCACAATTCCAATAAACCACTTTACATCGCTGCTCATGCCTGTCACTCTAGCGCTTTTCGGATTGTGCGGCAGCCCTTTCCAATCCAAAGATGAGACTGAGAGGGGCCGGGTAGAAGAAGTGGAAGTGCATCCATGACACACTTCATGGGGGACGGGGGCAGAGAGCGAGGCACCGTCGCGCGCTCCGAGCAACGTTTCAGCAGCCCCCGGTCGGGCTTGCCCAGCTGCCCGTACGAGAACCGCCGCAAGACCTGCCCGATGTGCTCGTAAGCCGTCTCGCGATCCGCCACCACAACGCTGCCCGCCAAGCTGCCCTGCAGAAAGTGCAGGATGTCTTCCCGCGTCTTGTGCCTGTCCAGATTGAAATGCCCCTCATGCTTCCCACATCTCCTCGCGAGACCCCTTCAGTCTCATTTCGCATTGGAAGAGGCTGATTTTCGCAGTGTGCCTGCGGACCTGCTATACTAACGGAAAAACAACATGGCACACCTTGAACCAACCATGGCTCTTTTCATGGGGCCGCTTGGCATGCAAGAGCTGCTGATCATCTTGCTGATTGCCTTGATCATCTTCGGCGGCAAGAAGATCCCCGAACTGGCTAAGGGTCTTGGGCAGGGCATTCGCGAGTTCAAGACTTCCCTCAAGTCCGGCGAGGAAGAGGGCCAGGGTGCTACCCAGGCAGGCACCGCCAAGGACAGCTAGCGCACCGCGCGGGCAGCGACGGAGTTTTGCGCATCCCGTGCCGCTTGGCTGTAGCACAGCAGCGAGGTCTGGATATTTCCGCCGGGAACCGGCTAGGGCGGGAATGATTCTCATAACAGGGCAGTGGCGATTGGCGAGATCTTGCGCCTGTGTCCGGAACCCGCAAGCCTCGAGCTAGCGTGATGCCATCCCCAATCCATGTAGTCGGGGCCGGCCTGGCAGGCCCGGAAGCGGCTTGGCAGATCGCCCGGCACGGCCTGCGGTGCGTACTGCACGAAATGCGGCCCGCGAAGCGGACTCCGGCGCATCAGACCGATGCCTGCGGCGAGTTGGTCTGTAGCAACTCGCTCAAGACCGAGACAGAGGGCAGTGCGCCATGGCTGCTGAAGGAAGAGCTCCGCCGCATGGGTGCGATGTCGATGCGCATCGCCTCGCAGGCGCGCATCCCGGGCGGCACGGCGCTAACGGTCGATCGCGGGCTGTTCGCGCAGGGGGTGACCGCGGCTATCGCGTCCGAACCGCTGATCGAGATCGACAGCGGCGAGGTCACGGAGCTGCCGGCCGGCAATGACGAGATCTGGGTCATCGCGACCGGGCCGCTCACCAGCGATGCGCTAGCAGCGTCGATCGCCGAGCGGACCGGCAGGCAGCGCCTGTATTTTCACGATGCGATCAGTCCCATCGTCGACGCCGAGACCGTCGACATGTCCGTGGCCTATCGCGGCTCCCGCTACGGGCGCTCCATTGACGGCACCGGCGATTACGTGAACTGCCCGTTCACCAAGGAGCAGTACGAGCGATTCCTGGCCGCGCTGCTCGCTGCCGAGCAGCACCGGTCGAGCGATTTCGACAATCCGAACTACTTCGAGGGCTGCCTGCCCCTCGAAGAAATCGCCCGGCGCGGGCCGGACACGCTCCGTTTCGGGCCGATGAAGCCGGTCGGCCTGCGTGACCCGCGGACCGGTCGCGGCGCCTATGCCGTGGTGCAGCTCCGTCAGGAAGACGCCCGGGCTGGCTCTTACAACATCGTCGGCTTCCAGAACCATCTGCGCTACGGCGAGCAGAAGCGCCTGTTGCGCATGATCCCGGGCTTGGAGCATGCCGAATTCCTGCGGTTCGGGCAAATTCACCGCAACACCTACATCAACGCGCCCGCCCTGCTGCTTCCGACGCTGCAGTGGAATCGACACACCAACATCTTGTTCGCCGGGCAGCTCTCGGGGGTTGAGGGGTATGTCGAATCGATTGCGACCGGCCTGGCGGCCGGCTGGAATGCCGCGCGTCTTTCGCGCGGCCGGGATCCCTTGCGCTGGCCGCCGGCGACGGCCCACGGATCGCTCTGCCGCTATATCTCCGGGGCCTCCCCGGACAATTACCAGCCTGCCAACATCACGTTCGACCTGCTTCCGCCGCCCTCGGCCGAGCTGCGGCGGAAGCACGGCAAGCGCAAGCGGGAGCGGCGGCGGCAGCAGTGCGAGATGGGGCTGGCCGCGCTCGACGAGTTTCTCAATGACTGCCAAGCAGCAGCCTGACGACAGCATCGCAGCGGCGGCGGAGCGGTTCCTGGCATCGCTGCGCGCGCGCAACTCGTCGCCGAACACGATTTCCTGCTACGGCCGGGACTTGAGCCAGTTCGCCAGCTATTGCGACGGCCAGGCCCCCGCAGTCGGGCAGGTCACCCGCCCGATTATCCGCGCCTTCACGGCCGCAGGGCGCGCGAAGGGGTGGTCGGCGGCCACGACGGCGCGGCGCTTGGCGGCGCTGCGGGGCTTCTTCGAGTATTTGGTCCGCGAGGAGGGCTTGCCCAGCAATCCAGCCCGCAGCCTGGCCTCGCCTAAGATCCCTAAGAAACTGCCCCCGGTGATGACCGCCGAGGATACCAATCGGATCATTGACGAGGTGCGGTTCGAAAGCAAGCGGGACCGCTTCCCGGACAAGGTTCTCCGCGACCGGCTCATCTTCGAGTTGCTATACGGGGCCGGGCTGCGCGTCAGCGAGCTGGTCGGCCTGGACCTAGACGACATCGACACGGCCGAGCGCTGGATCGCGGTAAGGGGGAAGGGGCGCAAGGAGCGCCAGGTGCCGTACGGGGCGCGAGCCCACGAAGCGCTGGAGCGGTACTTGGCGGCCCGCGCGAAATTGGACGCGCCCGGGACGGAGCAGGCCCTCCTCCTGCACCGCTGGGGCGGGCGGCTGCGACGCTTGACCGCCCGTAGCGTCGGCTTGATCGTCAAGAAATACGCGCGATTGCTGAATGGCGACTCAGTCCTGCACCCCCATTCGCTGCGGCACGCCTTCGCCACGCACCTGCTCTCCGAGGGGGCCGACTTGCGCGCGATCCAAGAGCTGCTCGGCCATGCCAGCCTGTCGACCACTCAAAAATACACGCAACTGTCGATGAAGGATTTGATGGGCGTCTACGACGCGGCGCACCCGAAGGCCTGATCTGCCCGCCCTTCCGCGCTACAGTGGAACATCCACAGGCCTTCTGGACCGCTCGCTGCCAGGCCGGGGCCCCGCGAAGATGCCGAAGCGGACGCTTTTCCTCAACCCGCCGTCCTACGAGCGCTTTGACGGCGGCGCCAGCTCGCGCTGGCCCGCGACACGCGAGATCGAATCCTACTGGTACCCGGTCTGGCTGTGCTATCCCGCCGGCATGCTGGCGGACAGCACTGTTGTCGACGCGCCGCCGCACAAGGTCAAGCCGGCGGAGGTGAGGGATCTGGCGAGATCGCATGAGTTCATGGTGCTGTTCACATCGACCCCGGGATTCGCCAACGATTGCCTGCTGGCCGAGTCGATGAAGGAACTCAACCCCGGCCTGGAGATTTGCTTCGTCGGGCCCCACGTTGGCGCGCGCCCGGCCGAGAGCTTGCAGGCGTGTCCGTCGATAGATTTCGTCGTGCGCAAGGAGTTTGACTTCCAAGTCGTTGATTTTGCCAACGGCAAGCCGTTTTCCGAACTTGGCGGTGTCAGCTATCGCAATGCGGCGCGGGAGGTGGTCCATAACCCCGACGTGCCACAGATCGCGGACTTGGACGCGCTGCCATGGGTCACGCCGGTCTACAAGCGCTGCCTGGACATCGAGCGCTACAACGTGCCTTTCCTCAAGTACCCGTACGTGTCGTTCTACACCGAGCGCGGCTGTCCCGCCCTATGCACTTTCTGCCTTTGGCCGCAAACTATTTCCGGCCATCGGTGGCGTACCCGCTCGGCCGATGACGTGGCCGCCGAGGTGCGCTGGACGCTGGAGAACTTCCCCGGCATTAACGAGATATTCTTTGACGACGACACGTTCAACATCCGCAAGGACCGCGTGCTGGAGCTATGCGCGAAACTCAAGCCCTTGGATTGCACCTGGTCTTGCACCTCCCGTGTCAACGTCGATTACGAGACGCTGAAGGCAATGCGGGGGGCCGGCTGCCGGCTGCTGATTGTCGGCTACGAGTCCGGAGATCCGCAGATTCTCAGAAACATCAAAAAAGGCGCGACCGTCGAGCGCGCCCTGAAGTTCACCCGGGACGCCCATAAAGCCGGCCTTACAATCCACGGCGACTTTATTGTCGGCCTGCCGGGCGAGACGCGCGAGACGATCCAGCGCTCTTTGGAGTTCGCCAAGCAACTCGACACGGAAACGATCCAAGTGTCAGTGGCCCACCCCTATCCCGGCACGTCGTTTTTTGACGAAGCCATGGCTAACGGCTGGCTCACGGAGGATTCCATGACAGACTCGGCGGGCCACCAGTTGCCGAACATTCGCTACCAAGACTTGGACCAGAAAGAAATCATGCAATGGGTCGAGCGTTTCTATGACGAGTACTACTTCCGCCCGAGAGCGGCTTGGCGCATCGTGAGGAAGGCCATCTTGGACGGCAAGGAGCGCCGACGACTGGCGAAGGAAGCCCGTGAGTACCTAGCACTGCGGGCCAAGCGCAAGCGGTACGGATTGGAGACGCATTCTTGATACGCCGCTTATCGCAGGACTGGCGCTCGGCAGGGGACGATGTGCGGAAACGCACTCCGTGATTGTGGAAATCTTGTGCGAGTTGTGGAAATTGGCGCTGAACTGCTGTTGTTAACAGGCGCGGCATGGCCGGATCGCGGTAGGGCAGGTGTGGAAATCCGCTTCGATCCAGGCGGCTTGCCAGCCAGATTTCCACATTTTCCTCGGCAAGCTTGGCGCGGAGGCTGTGGGTTTCTGTGGAATTCGTGCCAGCGCCTGTTGAAATTGACTCCGCAAGCCCTAGGGCATAGACCCGTTGCAGTGCGGGTTGTCAAGCGTACCAGCGCCGGCTGCCCACCGCGCCACGCACCAAGCTGCGCCACCGGCCCCACTCCCCACAGCAGCAGGAACCCACTTGACCTCAGCCCAAAACTCTCAAATCCTTCAGCCCGGGCGTGAGTAGTTACACAGGCCGCGCTAGCACGTACTTATGGCTTGCGCTAGGCTGTAGGGGCATGAGTAGCGAAGTAACTACATTGCTAATTGCCATGTTCAGCGTGGGGGCAGCCCTTGGAATCGGCCTCGGAACTCTGATTTTGATTGGCCAGAATAGTACGGCAAAGCGGCTTGACGGACTGGAGGCACGGTTGCGCTCAGTTGAGCAAGTGCAGGCACAGCACAGCATATTGCTCAAGTTAGCAGCCCATCGCGAGCTAGATGCTGACTTGCCGCAGCTCCCAGCGGGCGCCGCAGCAGGCTGAACGACGCACAGGGGGTTGTCGCCAAGCGAAGATCGCAGCTACCGGGCCGCCTCCCGACGAATCTTTGTCTGCGTCGATTGCACACAACCATTTTTAATACAATGACATAGATGCTTTTGTCGCAAGCACTAATTACTTGTATTTAAGCCACAAGGCGCTAGTCTCCGGAACCTAGGAGTGACGCGTTGAGTGCGACGGTCGGCCGGCATGCCGTGACGCGAGCCAGTCGATCAGGAACATCGCGGCGGCTACTGCTGCCAGCGACAGCCACAGGCTGTCGGCCACCGGCAGGGGAATCTCCGCTTCGCTGAACAGTGTCTTGGGAATCGCGATCAGGATGCCCGCGAGCGCCTCGCCCGCGATCAGCCCGGAAGCGATGAGCAGGCCGTTGTGCTGCGCGCCCTCGGAGTGGCGGCTCAGGCGCTGCGAGACCAGGCCCCCGAGGAAAATGGGCACCATCAGCGACAGCGGCAGGTAGATTCCCACCGCGACGGGCATGACATGAGCGCGAAATCGACTGCCCGAGCGCTCCAGCAAGCCGTCCAGCAGCAGGATCGCGACTGCGATCGCAGCTCCGGTCCAGACCATGCCCCAAGGGATGCTCGAGTCCGCGAACAACCCCTTCGCGATCGAAGCGAAGAGCGTGGCTTGCGGCGCCAGCAAGGCGCTCGGCCCGCCGGTGCCGATGCCGTAGGCCTCGTGCAGCAGCGTGAGAACCGGAGCGATCGTGAAAACGGGCACCAAGATCCCTATGAATTGGCCCGTTTGCTGTAGGCGCGGGGTCGCCCCGACCAGCTGGCCGGTCTTGAGATCCTGGGATGTGTCGCCGGCGGTCGCTGCCGCGCAGCAAACGATGCTGGCCACGCCCAGTGCGCCGAGAATCCCGGCGCTGCCGGTCATGCCTAGCAGCAACAAGACAACCGACGAAAACATCAGCGCGCAGATCGTCGTGCCCGAGATGGGGTTGTTCGACGATCCCACGAGGCCGCAAACGTAGCTCGACACGGCCACGAAAAAGAGCGAGCTCATCAGCATGACCGCGCCGGCGGTGATTGCGATGGAGGCCGAGCCTGTCACGGATCGATAGAGCACAAAGGTGCCTATGGCGACCAGTGCGAATGCGGCGCCGACCACGGAGTTGGGCAGGTCCTTGTCTGTGCGGGCCAAGACTTGGCCGCCTCGGCCGATGCCGCTCAGCAAGTGGTTGGCCGCCCGGGCGATGCCGCCGCGGATCTTCCACATGGAGGCCAGTCCGCCGATGATCATGGCCCCTACGCCCATGTAGCGGACTTGGCCGCTCCACAGATTCCACGCGGCGTCCATGGCTGATTGCTCCGGCAGGGGGTTCTGCCAGTAGAGGACCGGGATTGCGAACACCCAGGCGATCACGCTCCCGAGCAGTGCCGCGATACCAATCTCGACGCCCACGATCACCCCGACGCCCAAGAGCGCGACAGATACATCCGTGCCGGCATAGAGCACGGTGCCGGCCAGCCTCCCCGCGACCTCGGCCGTGCCGCGGAACACCGATACCAAGCCCACCAGCGACTTGAACGCCAAGCCTCCGCCTAGGGCCAAGAGGATCGCGCGCATCGAGCTTCCGCCGGACTCGCCCGCCGCGAGCACCTTGGCGCAGGCCACGCCCTCGGGATAAATCAGATCCTTATCCTCGACAATCAGCACCCGTCGCAGCGGGATCAGCAAGAGCACGCCCAGCAGGCCGCCCAACAGGCCGATCAGGGAAACCTTCCAGAACGAGAACTCCACCCAGACTCCTGCGATCAGCATGGCTGGCACGGTGAAGATGATCCCGGCAGCAACAGCCTCGCCTGCCGAGGCGATAGTCTGCACGATGTTGTTTTCGTGGATCGTGCCGCGTTTCAGCAGGCCGCGCAGGATGCCCATTGAAACAATCGCGGCGGGGATGCTGCCGGTCACGGTCATGCCCGCATACAGCCCGAGGTAGGTGTTCGCCGCCGTGAGCACGGTGCCGATCAGCAGACCGATCACGACCGCCCGGAACGTCAACTCTCGGGGTGGATCGGATCGATGCATTTGTGCCCGCCGCTGGATTTCAGGTGACGTGGCGAGTTGGCCCAACATATCACAGGACCAGCAGGACCGCTGCGTTTCGTGGCAGCCCTGCGGCCGGGCAATGACGCGCCGCCCGCTGCCTGCCGGCATCCGATTGCGCCATCTCAATCCTGGCAGTCTGGCACGGGCAGAAGCAGCGCCGGGCGAGCTTGCGGCACCTGCCAGCGCTCGGTCTGGCAGGCGGGACTGCCTGCTAACGGCCAGAGCGGAACTGGATTGCATGCAGTTAGATGGATCCGATTCATGCAGTCCTGCATGAAATCCGGTGAAGGGGCGGTGAAGACTGCCAAGACCTGCGCTATCGCATGCCGGCCTGTGTGCATTGTCCGGCTGGGGCTGGCACTGTGCCATGATGAACGCGTGGGCGATCTGGCGCGGCTGTTCGGCTACGTTCGCCCGTACTGCGCGCACATCGCCGCCGCCGTAGTGTTGATGGCGGTGGTGGGAGCCTGCTACGGCCTGTTCGCGCTGCTGTTGGAGCCGCTGCTGGACCGGTTTCTGAGTCCTGATCCCGCAACCGATCCGGTCAAGTTGTTCAACGTGCCGCTCATCGATGCGGAGATCATGCTGGACGACTTGCTGCCTGTCGACCGGGCAGGGACGTTCGGCCTGTTTTGCTGGGTGTTCCTGTTGGCCGCCGTGGCCAAGGGATTGTGCGATTACACCGCTAGCTGCCTAGTGAACCATGCTGGTTTCTCGGCCGTGCGTGACATCCGCAACGAGATGTACGGCGTGGTGCTGGGCCAGTCGCCCGCTTTCTTTCAGACAAAGCACACCGGTGAATTGATCTCCTCCCTAGTCAGCGACATAGAGAGGATCCAATCCGCTTGCTCGCATTTCTTGGCCGACCTGTTGCGGCAACTGTTCACCACGCTCGCATTGCTGCTCGTCTTGCTGCAGCACGACCCGCTCCTCACCGCCAGTTGCGTAGTTGTTCTGCCTTTGGTCTTGCTGCCGGCCTCTCGCATCGGCCGCCGGCTGCGGCTGACCTCCGGCAAGGCCCAAGAGCACTTGGCGCAGTTGGTGAAGATCATGCAGGAGACGATCTCGGGCAATCGCATCGTCAAGGCCTTTGGCATGGAAGGCTTCGAAATCCGGCGCTTTCGCGACCGCGCCGACCGCTGGTTCGGGGCCAGCATGCGCATGGTGCGGCAGCAGGCCGTCGTTTCACCGTTGATCGAAGTGCTCGGCGCGACGATGATCCTCGGCCTTTTGGTCTACGTGCGCGGCAAGACACTGGCCGGTGGCATGACGGCCGGCCAAGTGGTCAGCTTCCTTGTCGCTCTCGGCATGCTGCTGCAGCCCGTCAAGCGCCTGATCGGCATCCACAACATCTTCCAGCAGGCATTGGGCGCAGTGCAGCGGGCATTCGCCTACATGGACCACCCGCATGACATCAAAGAAGCGCCCCGGGCGGCCCCCTTGCCCGCGATCCAGGAAGCGATCGAGTTTGACAGGGTGCGGTTCTGCTATCCCGGCCATCCGGACGATGCCGCGCTGGACGATGTCAGCCTCACCGTCCGCGCCCGTGAGGTCGTGGCCTTGGTCGGTCTCAGCGGGGCCGGCAAGACCACCTTGATGAGCCTGCTGCCGCGATTCTTCGACCCGACGTCCGGGGCCGTGCGCATCGACGGCAGGGACCTGCGCTCGGTCACACTGAGGTCGATCCGCGACCAAGTGGCGATCGTCACGCAGGAGACGTTCCTATTCGACGATACGATCTTCAACAACATCGCTTACGGCCAGGCTGAAATCGACCCGGAACGGGTCTACGCCGCAGCAGAGGCCGCCTATGCCGCAGATTTCATCCGGCAGATGCCCGAGGGCTACCAGACAAACCTCGGCGAGCGCGGGCAACGACTGAGCGGCGGCCAGCGGCAGCGCATCGCGATCGCGCGGGCCTTGGTCAAGGATGCCCCGATCCTTCTGCTGGACGAGGCAACCTCGCATTTGGACAGCGAGGCCGAGATCCTCGTCCAGAGGGCGATTTCGAACCTGATTCACGGCCGCACCGTGATCGTCAGCGCCCATCGGCTGTCGACCATCCGCTCGGCGAGTCAGATCCTTGTAATTGATGGCGGACGCATTGTCGACCGGGGCACGCATGGATCTCTTGTCGAGACTTGCGGACTCTACCGCCGGCTGGTCGAGTTGCAAGCCGTGGCGGAGTAGGCTGCGAGACAAGCCGGATGGCCGCATTTGGCGTGTCCTCGAGTTGCGAACGCCGGCCCGTGAGCGGCGATGCCGGCGGCGGTGATTGCGGAGCCGTCGCTGAGATGCGCGCGGGTGCCATCGAGACGACCGCTGCTGCCGGGGCTGGGAGCATGGATCCAATCCGCCTGCGTGCCCACTGGACGGCGCTACACTGAGGGCAGTCCAGCGTTGCCGGCACACCGCGGTTGCCGCCCGATGCTGGGCGATTGATTCGGCATTTCCGCTGCTCATGTCAGTAGTACTGGTGATCTCAGCGCCGTCCGGAGCCGGCAAGAGCACCTTGGTCGAGCGCCTAGTAGCCAGCGACGACGATCTCGAGTTCGCAGTCTCGGCCACCTCCCGCCCGCCCCGCCGCCAAGAGGTTCCGGGCCGGGCGTACCGCTTCGTGTCCGCCGAGCGCTTTCGCCGTATGGTCGCGGACGGAGCGTTTCTTGAATGGGCGGAGGTGTTCGGAAACCTGTACGGCACGCCGAAGGATGCGCTTGAAGGGGCTTCCGAGCGCGGTCGAGACATCGTGCTAGACATCGACGTGCAGGGTGCGGCACAATTAATCAAGAAGCTGCCCGAGGCCGTCACGGTCTTTATCCTGCCGCCATCGCGCCATGCCTTGGAAGAGAGGTTGCGGAACCGCTCTTCGGAAAAGGCGCATGAGGTCGAGCGGCGCTTGGGCGCGGCGGCTGAGGAAGTCAGGCAGTACCAAGCCTACCAGTACGTCATCGTTAACGATGACATCGAGTCTTCGGTAGCGGCCCTACGTATGATCCTTGCGGCCGAACGCAGCAAGCGTGGGCGGATGGCTGGCCCCATCCAGCCAATCTTGGAAGAATTTGGCATTGACCCGGAGGAACCCGAATGAGCAATTCGCAGCAGAAACTCTTCGAGGGCTATGAGAAAGGGCCCGATCAGAAATGGACGATCCCGAGCGATGGGGAAGGCGGCGTCTATCGCTTCATCCTGGCCGCCGCCCGTCGCGCACGGCAGTTGCAGAGCGGCCAGCGCCCCTTGATCAACACCACACTTCGCAAGTCCACCAAGATCGCGATGGAGGAGATCCGCACTGGGGCCGTGGCCGTGGAGATCGTCCCCGAAGGCGAGGCGTGGCCGCCACAGCCCGCTTACGGTGACACGGCCGGCCCGGAGGTGGATGCTCTCGGCCCCTTGCCAGAGATCGCTGAAACAACAGCCGCCTCTGATCCAGAGAGCATGGCGGACGCTTGGACTGACACATCGGGAGAGACCGCTAAAGGGCCGGAAGATGAGACGCCTGTTGCCTTCCGTCCAGCCACCGTGGACGGGGCGGCTGCAGAGCAGATGGACGAAGAAGGGAAGAGCTCCGAGACGCCGGTCGCATTCCGTCCTCAGGAATAGATACCCCAGCGAATGAGCGCAAGCGGAGGGCGGGGGAGACGGGGTTGCGGGTGTGAGGCGGCCGGGCTGCGCATCCCGCACCGTGCAAGGACTCAATCACTGAGAAGCGCGAGAGCTTCCTCGAGTTCGGCGCGGGCGTGGGCATCGCCGGTGCGGTGCGATGCGTCGATACCTTGCTGGTAGGTGTCACGTGCCTTGGCGGTGCAGTTCATGCGCTCCAATGTCTTGCCCGCATGATAGTAGGCAGCCTGATAGTCAGGATCTTCCTCAAGGATGCGCCCGAATTCTTCAAGCGCCTTGCTGTCGTTTCCACGTTTGGCGAATTCATGAGCTAGGC
This sequence comes from Bryobacterales bacterium, assembly GCA_965219605.1. Lineage (GTDB taxonomy): Bacteria > Acidobacteriota > Terriglobia > Bryobacterales > UBA6623 > VXMF01. The sequence goes on from CBDCOC010000001.1 coordinate 482,306, forward strand.
CATAGCGCGCGAAGTGGTTGGCTGGGTCGGCTTCAAGCATGGCCCGGAGAGCGTCAATTCGATCCATGGCTGAGGATATCCAGCATAGCAACGACAGCCAGCGCAACTGGCGGAGTACACTGGACTGCTTGGCTTGCCCTTGCTTTGAACCAACCGCCCGGCTGCCTTGGTCCGTTTGGCCGGGCAAGTTTCGCCCGCCGCTAGGTGCGCCGTGGGAAGGCGTCTGCCGGGCAGATTCAAACGAGCCGTACCGTCCGGCTGGACAGCTGCTGCTGAATGGCTGCAATTTGGGCTACGCTCGCGACTCGTGCCATCGCGTCCCCACTGGCGCACCCGACGCGGCCCGCTTCGCTTACGCCGGCCATGGCATCGTGCGGTGGGCGCTGGAAGCGGACCACCGTCCGGTGGCGCATGGCGCATCCGCGGAGTCCATTTCGGCGGGGCAGGGCAGCGTGCTCGACTGCCAGTTGAACGCCTACCGTGCGTCTGTCCACGCCATTCTGGCGGATTAGAGTTAGAGTGCGCTAGACCCAGTCGCGACGGCAGCCCTCCACAGTACCAACCGGTCGCCAAGGACAGCATTGGCTGGTTGCGACGGATACCGCAGTGGTGGAAACTACTAATTTCCATGGCCTCCGGTCGTAGCTCAACGGATTGTGCGCATCACCCGGGCGCTCTTCGCATCAAGCGCGGGCACTTTGAACGTGCGAACGTGCCCATTCCATCGGGAGCGCCTTGCCGGCTCATGATACACTGTTTCGACCAATGAGGCCAATCTCTTGGAGTGACATATGACAGAAGGTAAAGCTACCCGCACGCAGATGGATCGACGTGACTTCGCAAAGGGTGCCGCCGCGCTGGGCATGGCCGCGGCTGCTGTGAGCCACGCTCCCCTCGTTCGGAAGGCGAAAGCGTCCGACCGGGTGGTCAGGTACGCCATGATCGGGCCAGGCAGCCGCGGCCGGCGCTTGCTGGAACGTCACTTGGTGCATATGGAGCATGGCGAATGTGTTGCGCTGTGTGACATTTACGAAAAAAACCTAGAGCGGGCGCTTGAAGTTTTCGACGGGACACCCAAAGGCTACACCGATTACAACGAGCTGCTTCAGGACGAATCCATCGAGGCCGTCTTCATCACGGTTCCGCTGTTCCTGCACTTTCCGGTCATGAAGGCCGCCTTGGAGGCGGGCAAGCATGTCTTCTGCGAAAAATCGCTGGTCTTCACGCCAGAGGAGGTCCATGCCCTGCGGGCCCTGCACGAAGCGCGCCCCGAGCAGCTCATCCAGGTCGGCCTGCAGCGGCGCTACAGCAAGCTCTACCAACGCGCCAAGGATCTCATCGATGCCGGCGCCATCGGTGATGTGACGCACATTCAGGCCCAGTGGCACCGCAACACGAACTGGCGCCGCAAGGCAGCCGCGGAATTCGAGGATCAGTTCAACTGGCGCCTCTATCGCCAGTACTCCGGCGGCCTCTGCGCGGAGCTGATGTCCCACCAAGTCGATGTGGCCGACTGGATCTTGGGGCAGCACCCCAAATCCGTGATGGGCGTGGGAGGCCTCGACTACTGGAAGGATGGCCGCGATATCTACGACAATATCCAGCTCATCTTTGAATACCCGGGCGGCCAGAAGCTGCAGTACAGCTCGATCATGACCAACCGCCACATCGCAGGGCGCCGCGTGCCGGGCGATGGCTGTCGCGAGACTATCCTCGGCACGGATGGCGCGATCGAGATTACTCTGATCCCCTACGGCGACGGTATGATCTATCCGGACGTGATGAAGGTCAAGATGGAAGACCAGGCCAAGCAGAAGGATGACGGCGAGAACTGGGTGGCCGGCGCCACCGTGGGCATGGACACCGCCGAGCAGGGGGACGGTTACCCGATCGACCCGGAAGCGATCGATCCCAACCAAGTCAGCTTCATCGACAAGGAGATCTTCTACGCCAAGACTTGGGCCTACAACAAAGGGATCCTGCGGCCCGAGGAGGATGTCGATCCGGAGTACGCCGAGCTATCGAGTTTCCTCAAGGACGTAGCCGGCGGTTCGCGCCCGCGGGCCGATATCGATGTCGGCCTGCAGGACTCTGTGGCCGTGATGCTCGCCAACCTAGCCATGGACGAGCAGCGCAAGGTTGCTTTCGCCGAGATCGAACAGATGGGCCGCGAGCCGGCGTCAGAATGACGGCAAGCCCCATGCCAGGCGAGGGCGACTGGCCCGCGCGCCTCGTGCTTGGGCTGGACGTCTGGCCGCGTTCCTAGCGCTTCGCCTTGGATCCGGGAGGGGGTGCCATGATCGTGAGGACCACGAGGTTGCCGGGGCCGGGATTTTCCAAGCCGTGCGGCTCGCCGTCTCGCGCCAGCACGAGATCTCCGCTCTCGACACGCTCCGTCCGCTCGCCTACGGTCACATCGCCACAGCCCTCCAGTACCAGGTAGAGCTTGTCTTGCCCGGCATGGGTGTGCAACTGGTGGCCCTGTCCCGGCAGGAAGCAATTCAATCCCGAGAACACCTGCTCGCCTGAGAGCAGGTCGGCCTTGCCCATCTTGCGTTCCGAGAATACCGCCTTCCCGGCGACGCCGCGTACGATCATTGGCCTTGGTGCGCCACGCGGATGAGCTGGTTGAAGAGGTGGTTCTGCTCGGGCGTCAGGAATTTAGTAATGCGCTGGTGCGCCTCATGCTGGTTCCACTTCAGCTCGCCGAGCAGCTCGGCTTCCTGCATGATCACATCGTCGAGAATGGCGCGGATCTGCTCCATCTGGCTCGGGTTCAGCGCGAGCTCCTCGGCCAAGTCCTGCAGCGTTGCCTCGATGCGGAACTGCGTGCTGCGATCCTCCGTAAAGGACTCGATCAGGTTCGAACTGAGCAGGCCTGTCGCAACGCCGCTGAAGAAAATAACGGCGAGCACACCAATGGCCTTGCCCACCGAGAGTGCCGAGCACTTTTGCATTAGCGCGCAGAGCCCCCGGAATAGATCACGGCCGCCAGCATCGTGCTGCGGTTCAGGTCAATATCGCAGCCTAGCCGCACGTTGCAGTAGTCCGCGCTCTCGGGCGGTTCGGCGAGAACGCTCTGTGCGATGTTTCTCACCTGGGGCTCGGCCGCGGATCGATAGGCCGTGGCAGCGAATAGCACGAGCAGCCAGGCGCAAGCCGCCAGTACCAAGCGGCGGGCGACAAGCGGCCGGAAGAAGATATCCCAAAATGGCAGCCGCCGCTGCTCCTCTATGGCGCGCAGGACCTGCCGGTGGAAGCCGGGGCGCGGTCCGGGGCCGGCATCGAGGGGTAGGTCGAAACTGCTGAACAAGCCGGCAAGGCTCTGCATCCGCCTGATAACCTCGCGATCGCTCGGATTGCCGGCCAAGCGCTCCTCGAACTCGCGGCGGCCATGCTCGCCGAGCTGGCCGGCGAGATAGGCCTCCAAGTTCCGCTCTAGGTACTTGTCCATGCTTGCCCCCTCCTCTCACACATCCTACAGAGTTTCGCCGAGCGCCGGCTCGCGGAACCGCTCGGACGCCTTGACGAGCTTCTTGCGGGCGCGGAACAGCTTGACCTTGATCGTATTTGCATTGATGCCCGTCTTGGCGGCTAGTTCGTCGACGGTGAGCCCTTCGACTTCCTTCTGGAACAGCAGTGTGCGCTCCTCTTCGGAAATGTGTTCCAGCAGCTTGAGCAGGTAGTCTCGGCGCCATGCCTGCTCTTCGGCTCCCGGGGCTGTGTCGGCCGCCCTTGCCGAGCTTTCCACGATCTCGTCGACATCTTCCCCCAGATCGCCCTCGAAGACCACGCGGCGGCTCCTGGCCTTGCGCAAGTAGTCATAGGTCTCGTTCACTGCGATCTTGTAGATCCAAGTCGACAAGGAAGAGCGCATGTCGAACCGCTTTAGCGCGAAGAAGACCTTGGCGAACACCTGCTGGGCCAGATCTTCGGCGTCAATGCTGCGCCGCACCATCCTGAGAGCGACGCTGTAGACCATGCTCTGATGCCGCTGGACTATCTGCGCGAACGCTTCCTCGTCGCCGGCCTTGGCGCGATGCACGATTTCTGCTTCTGAGGCAGTCCCGTACGACACGAAGCAACCTGAGCGCGCGCCAGTGACGCAACTCACCGGACCACGCTGTTCTCCTGCAGTCAATCCTGTCATCCCAGTCACGTGAATCGTTTTGACGCACGACCGTTGCACCAGGTTGCAGAGTGACTGCAAGAAATTGAGTGTATCGCTAATTCCGATAGCGTTGCGCTCGCTGGCACCGCCCGAGCTTGCGGATTGGAGCGCCAGATCGCGGTTCACGGCCAAACGGCCGCCAAGGCCGTGGCGCGGCAAGCCCGACCGGCAGCTGAGAATCGGCGGGCCGCGCCGAGCGCCGAGAGTTGGCGGCACAGCGAGCCCGAGGCACCGCTTCGGACAATTCGCGGAGCAGGGGAGAGGGGGGCGCGGCAGCGCTCGGCAATGTGGCGCTGACCATCCTGCGCCGGCTCGGGGTTGCAAGTCTCAAGCGCGCGATGCGCGGTGGATGGCAGAGCAAGCGGCTTTATTGATATACTGGTCATGTCTTAAGTGGTCACGGATCCAAGGATAGATTCGTAGCGGACTGTCCGGATCCCGCTGGCAAAAGAAACCGGTCCTCGCATTGGTGCCTGCGCGGTGCTCCTTGAACATCAGCAGCCTGCCATGAGCGAGCATCGCCGGCCGAGGCCGGCTTCCCGCTTCAGCCAGAGGAGTCCACCGAACTTCCCATGGCAAGCAAAACAGATAATTCCAGCGCGGCGGCAGTAGGGGCGCCCGCAGCCGAGAAGGGCCGGAGCGCGGCAGCGAAACCGGCTGGCGGCGCAAAGGATGCCGCCGCCGGCAAGGCCAAGACCGCTCGCAAGCGAGCATCTGCCTCGAAAGCGCCGGCCAAGTCCGGTAGCGCGGCAACCGCGACTGGCACCAAGCAGGCCTCTCGCAAGGAGGCGTCCGCCGGCAGGAAGGCCAAAGAGCCGGCATCCGCCAGCAAGGACGCGGCGGCTGCGCCGGCCAAGAAGTCTGGGCCGAAGCCCAAGGCGCAGGCGAAGAAGGCCCCGCAGCCTGCCGCGCCTGCGGAGCAGCCCGGCCGCTCCCAGGATGCCGGCCGGCCGGCAAAGGCCCGTGCCAAGCAGTCCCCGTCGGCAACAGGGCTGAAAGGCGCCAAGCGCGCCCCCTTGCCCGGGCCGGAGATCAAGCGGGCTCCGAAAAAGTCGATCGAGAAGACCACAACGCACGAGAAGCTTGAGTCGGCGGAGCAGAAAGAGGTCAAGGAAGGGCGCCGTCCGCTGGATGGCATCCGCGTGCTCGACTTGAGCCGCCTGCTTCCCGGCCCGTACGCCAGCCACATCCTGGCCAGCTTCGGCGCCGACATCATCAAGATCGAAAAGCCCGGGGAAGGGGACTACCTGCGCGAATACCAGCCGCAAGCGCAGGATCTCAACGCGACGTTCCTCACAATCAATCGTGGCAAGCGCAGCATGGCCGTAGATCTGCGCAAGCCGGCCGGCAAGGAGATCTTCCGCTCCTTGGTGGGGCGCTCAGACGTGGTCTTGGATGGCTTCCGCCCGGGCGTGATGGATAAGCTGGGCCTCGGCTACGAGAAGCTGGCTGCGATCAACCCCCGGATCATTTACGCGGCACTGACAGGCTATGGCCAGGTCGGGCCGAACGCGCAAAAGGCGGGCCACGATCTCAACTATATCGCGCTGTCGGGCATGCTCGACCTGCTAGGCGACGGAAACGGCGTGCCGTTAATGCCAGGGGTCCAGATCGCCGATGTCGCAGCCGGAGCGCTGCCAACTGTGATTGGCGTCTTGCTGGCCCTGCAGCACCGCGCCAAGAGCAAGCGCGGGCAAATGGTTGATATCTCGATGTTCGACTCATTACTCGGACTAATGCCCGTGCAGGTTGCTAACTACACCGCCACGAAGTGCCGGCCCCGGCGCGGCCAAGAGCGCCTCTTCGGCCGCTATGCTTGCTACAACATCTACCCGGTGCGCAATGGGCGCTTCATGGCGATTGCCGCCCTGGAGCCCAAGTTCTGGGCCGCACTGTGCACGGCTATCGATCGGCAGGACCTGATCCAAGACCAATATGTCGAGGGGCATGCCCAAGAGATCTTGATCGCGGAGCTGACGCGCATCTTCCAGAAGAAGCAAGTTAGCGAGTGGATGGAGATCTTTGCCGAATTCGACGCGTGCGTCACCGAGGTCCGGGATCTCCCGCGGTCTGTCCAAGACGACAGCACGGGCCAGCGCGGGATGATCACCCCGATTCGCGGCAAGGACGGCGAGGTGTACGAGCAGCTGGGAGTGTTTCCCAAGCTGTCGGACGCCCCCGGCTACATTGCCGGCGACGCCCCTAGGCGTGGCGAGCACACACGCCAAATTCTCAAGTCTCTCAAGTACCCGGTGAAGAAGATCGAAGATCTGCTGTCTGCCAAGGTGGTCGAAGAGCCCGTCGCCGGCGAGACTGGCGCGGCAGGATAGCCGCTCTTTCTCGCGCGAGGGCCGGTTTTCGCACGCCGGGGTTCATGTCGGCCAGCGGTCCCGCGCCGGATCGTTCAGCGCCCGAGGACGCTTGCCAGCAAGCCCGGCTCATCGGTGATGATGCCATCGACGCCCAGATCCAGCAAGCGCCGCATCTCGGCCTCGCTGTTGACCGTCCATGCCAGCACCTTGAGGTCTTCGTCGTGGACTTCCTCGATGAAATTGCGGGAGGCGAGGCGGAACTGCGGAATGACGAAATCGATCGGACTGTTATGCCGGATCTCCTCGTCCTGCGTGCGGTTGAAAATGAAGCCGGTCTGGATCTCGGGCAGCAGGTCGTGCACCTTGTTCAACATCTCGGTGTGAAAGCCGCTGATCATGGTCCTGCCGACATCTCCGTGCGTTTGGATCAGATCGAGGGCTTGCTCTTCGAAGCCGGGCTCCTTGAGCTCGACGTCGAGGAAGGCGCGGCGCGCAAAGCGCTTCAGCACATCTTCGAACAGGGGAATCGAGTAGCCGTCGCCTAAGTCGCGGAATTCCTCGTAAGGGGCCGATCCGACGGAGTGGCGGCCGGCCACGGGACTGTGCATCGCGACCAGCTGGCCGTCTCCCGAACGGCGCACGTCAAGTTCGAACCCGTCGGCACCTTGCGCCAGCGCGTGTTCGAAGCCGGGGACAGTGTTCTCCTTCTGCCCAGCGGCGCCGCGGTGTCCGATGATGAAGGGTCTTTGCATAGCAGTGTTTCCTAAGATTCTGCCGTTTGCCTGATATTATAGCTTCGCCTGTGCGGTCCAGACTCGGCGCGACCCGAAAAAGCGCCCCGGCTGCTTGCCGCAGACGATGTCTCCGGCCCGCGGGCCGGAGCTTCCAAGCCGGTCCAGACAGGCCTAAAGGCTCGGCTTGGCAGGATGCTATGAGCTATAGTTAAGGCTGGATCGCAGGCCTGCCGCCAGACCCTTGGGTTAACATAATACATGTTATCAGAAGTTATAATTCGGCGAATCGCGGCTCTTGGCGCCATGGTTTTGGCAGCTTCGGCGCTGGCGGCGGGAGCTGCGCTCCAAGGGCGCCTGCTTCCGGCGGAGGACGGCGCGGCACTGCGTCTGTCTCTCACCGGCGGCGGCACTGCGGTGCTGGCGCTGGACGAGGGCTTGGATCTCACGATGCGCGACCTGCGGCTGGCGGGACGGTTGTGGGAGGTGCGCGGCAAGCGCCAGGACGACGGCCGCTTCGTCGTCGAGAAAATCTTCACAGTGAAGGACGGCGAGTTGCACCGCGTGACGTACTATTGCGAGATCTGCCACATCACGACGCACGAGCCCGGACCGTGCATGTGCTGCCAGGGCGAAACGGACCTGCGCGAGCTTCCCGGCGAGTAGCAAGCCGCGCCGCCTTGCGGTATTCTGGTGGGCCGCCCGCGCCCATGCCCGCCCCAGCCGCGCCGACCTACTTTGCGAGACGGACCGATTCCGAGGGGGTTGAAGTCATCCAGCTGGGCGGCCCGGGTGATGTGGCCGTCTCGGTCGCGCCGAAGATCGGCAACAACGCATACGAATTCTCAGTGAACGGCAAGAATGCGTTCTGGTTCCCGTTCGGCTCGGTTGGCGAGTTCGCGGCCGCTCCCGAACTGTGCGGCAACCCGTTTCTCGCGCCGTGGGCGAACCGTTTGGACGAGCACGCGTTCTACGCGCAGGGCAGGCGCTACGAGCTGAACCGCTCGATCGGCAATTACTCGCTGGATCCGGACGGGCAGCCGATCCACGGCCTGCTGCTCTTCGCCAGCGAGTGGGAAGTTGTGGACATCGGTGCGGGGCCGGATGCGGCGTGGGTCACGAGCCGCCTGGAATTCAGCCGCTTTCCGGCCCTGATGGCGCAGTTCCCTTTCGCGCACAGCATCGCCATGACGTACACACTGGCGGGCGCGAGACTTGAGGTTCGCACGCAGATCAGCAACCAAGGCGCGGAGCCCATGCCGCTTTCTGTCGGCTTCCATCCGTACTTCCAACTGCACGGCAGCCGGCGCGACGATTGGCGAGTTCATCTCGCGGCAGACAGCGTGTGGGACTTGAACGAGCGCTTTACGCCGACCGGGTCGAAATCCCCCGCGGCCAGGATGTTCCCGGTCGCCGCCGACCTTTTGCTGCGCGGCGAATCCCTCGACCACGTGTTCGGCGACTTGCAGGCGGATCCGGACGGCTGGGCGCGATTCAGCGTTTCCGCCGCGGGCGAGCGACTGACGGTGGAGTATGGGGATGGGTATCCGGTCGCTGTCGTCTACGCGCCCAGCGGGGATGGCCAGCAGTTCCTGTGCTTCGAGCCCATGTCCGGCATAACGAACGCATTCAACCTGGCCCACCGCCAGTTGTACGCGCAGCTTCCGGTGGTGCGGCCCGGCGAGGTTTGGACCGGGGTTTACCGGATTAGCGTGCAAGGGTTTTGAAGGACGGGTGCCGGCTCCGGCTGGCGGGGGCCGGCATCCTTCCCCGCCCTCTCAGAAGCCGACGCGCACCGTGAAGCGGAAGGCGCGCCCGTCGTTGAGCGTGTTCGTGATTGCCCCGAAAGTCCGCGAGGCCAGGTTGATGTCCGGCTCGGCGAACTGCGGATGGTTCAGAGCGTTAAGCGATTCGGCCCGGAACAGCATGGATTTCCGCTTGGGCAGCCGGATCTGTCGCGAGACCGCTGCGTTGACGTTCCAGACGCTGTCCTTGCGGAACGTGTTCCGGCCGAGGTTGCCGCCCGCGTCGGTGGGCCGGATGAACTCGAACGCGCTCCTGGGCAGCAGCGACTTGGAGCGGTCCGGGTGATCCACGGCCCGCCCCAGCAACGAGGCATCGAGGATATTGGGCCTGTCGCTGCCGGCCCCATCTACGTTGCCGATCCCGGGCGAGTCCGACCCGGCGCGAATCCCGAACGGGGTCCCGGACTTCCACACTATGACGGCGCTCGCCTGCCAGCCGGCGAAGATCGGACGCAAGCGGCGCGGGAAACGGCGCGTTCCAGGCATCGCATAGCTGAGCCGAAACAGCGCCGCGTGCGGCTGGTGATACGCGCTGACCGCCTTCATGTGGACCCAGGCGTCGAATTCCGTCGGGCTGCGCGCAATGCGGCCGTCACGGCCGGAGGCGGTGTTGGTGTAGTCCGATCCCAGGTCGATCGCCTTGCTCCACCAGTACGAAGCATCCAAGTTCAGGCCGGCCAGTCCCGGGACTCGTAGGGAGATCTTGGCAGCGTCGAAGTAGCCGATCGAACCATTCACGACGTGCAGCACGTCGTAATGGCGCGCATCAGGGCGCCGTTGGTTGATGGTGCGCGTGAGCTGGGCGACGCCGGGGACGGGGCGCGCGCGGTTCGTGAAGCGCTGGTTGAGCAGGCGATGCGAACGGCTGCCGACATAGCCGAAGTCGAGCGTCCAGCCCGGCCTCGGCTGGAAGGCCCAGGAAAGGTTGTACTGGTGCGAGTACGGCGTGGACAGTTCGCGGTCGAGGCGGTAGAGTGTGCTTCGTGCGTCCGGGTCGAGATCGGCGGGAGAGAACTCGCGCAACGGGTCGAGCAGATCCGGAGCATTGACCGCTATGGACAGCACGCCCGGCGTGTTGAAGCGCGCCTGCATGAACGTGGCGTTGAACAATTGGCCGTAATGCAGGCCGTACGCCCCGCGCAGCACGCCCCAGCGGTCGCCAGGCCTGTAGGCAAAGCCCAGCGCGGGGGCGAAATTGTTCCAGTCGCCGTCGTAGGGGATTTCGCTCAGGGAGTTGACCTCGGCCGGAGAAGCGACCGGTTCGTAGCGCAGGCCGATCTGCAGCGTGAATTCGGGGGTGACCCGCCAGCTGTCCTGCATGTATGCCAGCACGGAGTGGTTGCGAAAGCCGCGGTGGGCGTTGCCGATGGCGAAGCGATACTCGCTGGGCGTCCCTGCCAGCAGGTTTTCCACGGCATTCCGGCCGAAATCCGCGCGGAAGCTGAACGTGCCGCGGTGGTTGTTGCTCTCGGAGCCGTTGACCTGCTTGCGCAGCGCCTCGGCTCCGAAGACGAAGTCGTGGCGGCCTCCCCGCCGCGCCAGCCGGGCGCTGTAGCGGAAAACGTTCTGCGCCCGGTCGAGCGGGATATTGCCGCTGGGCCCGATCGATTGCAGAATGCGGCTGAACAGGAAAAAGGGGCCGAGGGACGTCTCTTCGGGCACGAGCAGCGAGCTGATCCGCTCGAAGCCCGCGCTCACGTCCGCCGTGCCGTTCGGCCCCCATGCGCGATTCCATGTCAACCGGGCGCCATGGCTCTTTGTCGTCGTGTCGGGGTTCTGCCCGCCCACCAGCTGGAACGCCTCCACGTGTTGCAGGGTTACGTTATATCGCAACGCACTAGTGTCGCGTTTGAAGTTATTGAAAACAAAGGACTTAAAAATTGAGCGGGGGGCTTCTCGGGAGTGTCGTTTTGCAACTGCTTTGTTTTCAATGAGTTAGAATTTTAGCCCAAGGCAAAGCGGGCCGAAAAAAGTGTAGGATTTCGAAACACGATACGCACTTTCGAACAGTCAGCGATTCCGCTAGACGGGGTTGGCGAACTGCTACGAGCTGGCGTCTCGGAGCCTGTCATGGTGCGGGCAGACGCGACGCGAGCAGAAGCGTTACCGCGCCCCGGCAGACTGGTCTGCGTGCCTGCACACCCCAGCCACGCAGACTGCGGATAGCTGCGGTCAGGGCTGGAACAGCAACTGCTGCTGCCCCGACGAGTCCGGTCGGGGCACTGATCGGGATTCGGTAAATAACTCAGGGAGCAGGACTTGCTCGAACGGCATGACCGAAATGGTCTGCATCATGCGGTACGGAGACAACTCGATGCCGAGTTCCTTGCGGACAATCGCCACCAAGACATACACGGCCACTGCCACCCAGATTTGCGACTTCACAGCGTTCTCGGAGGTACCGAAGAAGCGTTGAATCTCAAGGTGTTGCTTCATCCAGCGGAAAAAGAGTTCGACCTGCCATCTCTGCTTGTACAAAGCGCACACCGTACTGGCAGGCAGGTCACGGCGGTTGGTCAGGAAGACGAGCCGCTGGCCGGAGGCAGGGTCACGGTAGCGGACGCGGCGCAGGTGCAGGGGATAGGCTTGCCGCGCTCGCTTGCCATCCAAGGCGATCAGCTGATCCGCCTCGATGCCGACCGTGCGATCCTTGGGGGCGGAGTAGACCCGGTGCCAACGCAGGTTCTTCTTCGCCCGCGTGACGAAGCAGGCGCCTGCCTGATGCAATCGGAACAATCTGCCAAAATCAACATAGGCCCGGTCCATGACGTAAATCGCACCGGGTTCGGGTCCGATCAGGTCCAGCGCCTTGACATCATGCAATTTCCCGTCAGAAATATGGATAAAGGAGGGCAGCGAACCTCGTAAGTCCAATAAAGTGTGGAGCTTGACGGCAGCTTTGGTAGCCCGGAAGGGAGCCCAGCCAAACACCGACAGGCACAGGTCGACCGTGGAGGAGTCGAGGGCATAAACAGTGTCGTCGAGGTTGAGGCCGAGATCCTCTTCGGCGTAGAGCGGGCGGGCCCGGGTGATCAGGTGCTGGGCCAAGTCTTGGTAGATCTGCCAGGAGCGCCGCTCGTTGGCGCGGGCGAGGGTCGAAAAGCTAAGCGGCGCGGTGCAGCCGGAGTGGTAGAGCTTGGCGGGAACGGCCTCAAGGCAAGCGACCAGGTCCCGCAAGCTTCTGCGGTGGGTGAGTTGGGCGCAAGCCATGGCGCGGAACTGCTGGGCACAGTTCAGCTGGCGCACGCCACGGTCGCCACCGTGCCGAGCGACGATGCGGTAGAACGCCCGCCAAGGAATGAACTGCATAAGTTGAGCGAAGACCGTCTGGCCCTGATACATATCTCGACACAGTAGTAGAATGCGGACTGTGCGCCGGGGGAGTGCCACATCAACCGGCCGTTATGAATTCAAGTCTCGGACACCCGGAAATCGATTGTAAGCCATTCAAAAATAACAAGTTATGTGCAATTCTCTAAGTGCTCAACGCGACACTAGTGATCGCAACGTTAATCGATTGCCGCGTAATGCGTTATCCAGCACGGCGCTGGCACGGTCATTGCGGATTTTCTGCGGAGCGTTCGTGTTCAACGCGCGCTCGTTGATGTCCGTGCGGTTGGGCAATTCGTCCGGGTAGGCTCCGAGCACCCGCTGGATTAGCGCGCGCTTGGCGGGGTCGGCGCTGGTCGCGGCTCGCTCGTCCGCGGCCGGGACGAGGACGTTGCCATTGACCTGCCCCAGCAGCCGGCGCTGGCTCATCTGCAGGGTCAGCGCCGTCCGCCCGCTCAGCGGCAGGCCGAGATCGATGCCGTAGTCGTTCGTCCGCGCCGGCCGGACGCCGCCTGCCTGGAAGAACGAGCGCGCCGCCAGCGCGCTGTTCTCGTGGCTCCAAGACAATTCCCCGCGGATGCGGTCCTGGCGGGTGCTGCGCAAGTGCAAGCTGGGCTTCGGCGATCCGCCGTACTCGAGTCCGAAATACGACGCTTCGGCAGAAAAATTCTCCACGACCGTGGCCGTGGCCCCCATTCGCTGCAGCAGTTCCTTCAAGACATTGTTGTCAATCAGCGTCAGCCGTACGTTCTCGTTGCGGCGGGCCTCCCCCGACTCCGAGTTCACCTCCCCGAGCAGGTTCAGCCGCGTCCGCTCTTCGCTCCCCGCTGCGCCGGATTGGGGGGCGTCGGCAGCGGCCCCGGCGCCCCGGCGCTCGGAAACGGCCGGCATCGCGCCATCCGTTCGCTCCGGGGCCTTCGGCGCCGCGGTTTCTTGGCCCGCGCGCAGAGCGGCGCAGGCGAGGGACGCCAAGAACAGGCATCCGATCCGAGAGCAGACATGCGCGAACATATCCGATACGGTAGCAGCGCGGCTCGGCCGGCGAGAGCGGCTCGGGGCGCGCAAGCTTGGCCGAATCTTCAACCGCCCCCGGCGCGCTCAGCGCTCTGCCGCTTGATGCCGCCCTTGTTGCGCCCGGCCCTGCCCGAGAAACACTTCCAGCACGTGCAGTACCGTCGCGAAGCTTCGCGCGGACAGCTTGTCCAAGGAATCCTGGGGCGTGTGCCAGTAGGAGTTCCACGGGCCGTAGTTGAAGTCGATCAGGTTGAGGCTCGGCACGCCAACCGCAAGAAATGAAATGTGATCGTCCTGCACGTAGCCCAAGTTGCGGGGAAAGGAGGCCGCATAGCCCAGCGCCGCGGCGATATCCCAGACCTGTTCCCGCAGGGCAGTATCAGAATTCCCCTCGAAAAGCAGATCCAAGTCGCTATCGCCGATCATGTCCACGTTGATCAACGCGTCAATCCGGTCCGCCGTGCCGTCAGCTGCCCAGCGCTGCGCCAACCGCCGGCTGCCGTAGGTGTGGTCGCCGTCACTCCACTCCACGGCCGCCTCCTCGCCGTCGAACAAGGCCAGCCAGACACCCTCCCGGCCTGACCGGTCGAGCCGTTCGGCCAGAACCGCCAGTAAAGCGGCCGACGAGCCGCCGTCGTTAGCGCCGACGAATGCGGGGTCGGCAATGGTGTCGTAGTGGCCGGAAATGACCGTGACGGGCACGGATGGCCGTGTGTCGAAGCGAGCGACGATGTTGCGCATCGGCACCTCGCCGAGCGGTGTCGCGGCCACGAATCGATCAACTTCCACGGTGCAGGAGAGTCGCTCCAGGTGCTTGACGATCATCTCGGACTGCCGCTGCAGCTGGCCGGAGCCGGCTGGCCGGTTGCCCAACTCGACGAACCGCCTTGTCCATTCCATGGCGCGCCGGCCTGCTTGCAGGTACTCTGGCGGCGGCATTGCGCCCCCGCTTTGCTGGGCGCAGCCGATGCCGTTCCACAAGGCCGTCGCAACGAGCAACCGCAGGAGCGCCGGGCGTACCCCTCTGCGTGCGTTCGTCACGGTGCGGCTCCTGCCGGGCGGCGCCCGCGCGAATGGGGATGCCCTGCCCCGCAGCGGGATCCGGCCGGGGAACCTTGCGCAGTTGCACGCGTTATGCCGCCGGCCCGGCACGTGCCCGTAGCAAGCTGGCGTATTCGCTCGACAAAGCGGCGCGGGTTAGATTGCGAAGCAGCGTCGGCGCTCGGGGCCGGGCCATGGGGGACGCTGGCCGCGGCACGTTCGTCGGCTGGCGAACAGGCAGGCCGCTTCACTTCTCCACGGTAGCGGAAGCATGCCGGCGCTCGGTTCCGTACCGGCATTGCCACCGGTTCGCGCCTGCTGAGGGCGCATAGGAGCAGCAGTTGCTCGGGGATCGGATCGAGCGGCCTGTAACGCCAGGCGGCACACAAAACGAGCGCTCGGTGCGGGGCGGGCGGTTTTCCGGCCATCCTGTAGAATTAGCAAAGGCAATGGTCGATGCGAAGTCCATCGGCGGGCAACTCCAAGACGCTCGGCTGGCGCAGGGCCTGTCCATAGAGAGTCTCGCCGCAAGCACGCGGATCAACCGGAGCTATCTCACAGCACTTGAGCAGAACGACTATGCGGCCTTCCCTGCCCGCATCTATGCCGTGAGTTTCCTGCGTCAGTATGCGAATGCCCTAGGCCTCCCGAGCGACGATCTGGTGAGCATGTTTAGCCAGCAACTCGCGGACGCGGCTGCATTCCCTGTCACGATCCACCAGCTAGATCCCGCGTTGCCACTTTCCTCGATCCGCCTGGCAGCCTACGAGAAGATCCGGCGCTGGGTCCGTGAACTCATGGCCAAGCGGGCCAATCTGGTTGTCGCAATGGGCCTGTTGTTCGTCGGGTCTGTTGGCTGGTGGTACGCGAGCGAGCCGAGAGCGGCCACCACCCCCGCCACCGTAGATACGGCCGGTTCTGAAACCCCTGCCGCACCCGCAACGGGTGCGGCAGCGCCTGCACAGGAGACTGCCCGGGCGGCTAGCCTGGCGGCGGCAATCCCGTCCGATACGTTCGATGTCGAGCTACGAGCGGCCGCCAGCGTTTGGGTGCGGCTGGTATTGGATGGCGGGCCGTCTCAAGAGGAAATCTTGGAAGCTGGCGGCAGCCGCATGCTCAGGGCCCGGGAGCGTCTCCAATTCAGTACCGTTGACGCCGGGGCGCTTCACCTGGTGCTCAACGGTGAGCTGCAAGACGCGCTGGGGGACCGGCAACAAACCCGCTTCATCCAGGTCGAGCGCGACGGCTGGAGGATCCTTCCCGAGGGTTCCTTCTAGCATCCCGGCACCGGATCCGCTGTTTTTCGGCCGCGCCAGGCTGCTTGCCGGGTCTGCAATCTAGATTCGGCTACAGTACAATCTTCGTAACGCCTCGGTGCCGGAGTACATCCGGCAAGCCCGCGCCATGTCATCGAATCGCCGCCATTTCACACAGTTGCTGGCTGGAATTGGCATCAGTTCCATGGCCGGGCGCAGCCTGTCCGCCGCCCCGGCCAGCAAGGGTGCGCGGATCGGCAAAGTTGAAGTTTTCCCGATCGGGATTCCGTTCCGCTCGGCGTTCAAGATCGGCGTCGGCACGGTCGGCGACGACGGCAAGCCCGGCCAATACGTCATGGTCAGGGCTGAGACCGAGGACGGGCAGCTTGGCTGGGGCATGACCAACACGCTGCCAGCATGGTCGTACGAGACCATCCAGGCGGTTGTGGGGACGTTGCGCCACCACTTGGCGCCACTCGCCATCGGCCACGGGCCGTTCGAGTGGAACACGCTCAAGAAGCGCATGGACGCGGCCATCCGCCCAGCGGTCAGCAACGGAGCCCCGTTCGCCAAGAGCGCGCTCGAGATCGCGTTCCTGGACCTTGCCGGCCAGGTGGCCGGGGTGCCGCTGCACCAGCTGTTGGGCGGGAAGCTGCGCGACAGCGTCGAACTCTGCTATGCCGTCAGCATTGATTCGCCAAGCGCCATGGCAGAAGAGGTTGCCCGCTGGCCGGCCTGCAGGACCTTCAAGGTCAAGGTCTCCGGAGATGCGGACGGGGATATCGAGCGCTTGCAAGCCATCGCGCTGGCCCGCCCGGACATTGACATCTGGCTGGATGCCAACCAGTCGTACCAGCCGGTCCATTTGGAGCGCTTCCTCGCCGCGTTGCCGGAATTCGGCCAAGTTCGCTGCTTCGAGCAGCCGGTGCGCAGCGAGGACTGGATGGGCCTGCGGCGGGCGCGCGAGAAGAGTCCGCTGCCTGTGGCGATCGACGAGGGCTGCTTTTCCTCGTTCGACGTGGCCCGGGCGGCCGAGATGCGCGTGGCCGACCTGGTCGTGCTGAAGGTCTGCAAGAGCGGCGGTGTCACCAACTGCGCGAAAAGCGCATTCGTCTCCGAGGCTCACGGCCTAGGCTTGCTGGGCAGCGGGCTGACCGACGCCGGAGTCAGCCTGATGGCGTCGGTGCATCTGTACTCGACACTGGACTTGCTGCTGCCGCCCGAATTGAACGGCCCGCAATTCCTGGCGGACCTGTTCGCGGACGGCATCCAGATGGACGGCGCCCAAGTTGCAGTGCCCGAGGGTCCCGGACTGGGCATAACCGTGCCGGAAGAGCGGGTCCGGGAGAGTGTTCTCGACATCGGCTAGCCGTTGCGTTCAGGGCTTGCGGAAGCGCAGGAATGGATGCGACGGGCCGACCAAGCTGCCAAGCGGGCCGAGAATCCGAAGAGAAAACGGCCCGACCCGTCGCTGTCAGGGAGGCAGGAAGTGACCTCCGCCATTGTCCGAAAGTAGCGAGGACGACGCTCCAGAGGCTATGCGGCCTCCCCCAACCGGACAGGCGGACGGGTGTGTGCATGGACAACACCGCTGATTCTTTATCGGATGGTGGGGGCTATGATGGTGCATAACCACGCTTTAGGGGCTGCCGAAGTGCAGTTGCGCGCGCCGCCGCAGCGGGGATTTTGCCGGTTTTGGGCAATTGCTGCGGGGACTGGGCGGCCCAGACGAGGGAAGCGCGCTCGCCAGCCCCGCTGGCGGCCTGCGCCAGCCGCTCGGCGGCCCGCCGGGCCGACCGCTGTGCCGGGCTAGCGCCCGGCCGGCGGAGGGCAAGGGCGCAACAGCAGTTGCAGCGCCTCGTCGCGGTTGCCGGCGTAGTAGATCTGCGCGTGGGGCAGCGTGTCCTGCGGTCGTTGCGAGCGCAGCAGCGCTAGCGCTAAGTTGTTCAGTGCGGCGGCGTTGGCCGGGCCGTGACCGGTCCGGATGCGGCTGCTATCCTCGTCTAGCGAGATGTCCCGCCGATAATGATTGCCACTCTCCACCTGCCAATGCCCGCGCTGCAACTCCAGCACTTGCTGCGCACTGGCCGCCTCCTCGCTGAGCGAGGTAAGGCCATAGCTGTAACTCACTGTCTGCGGCCCGTTGCGCCGCTGGCAACTGCGGTGCGTGATGCGGTACGCCTGTCGCGCATGCGGGAACGGCAGCAGTTTTTTGTGCGGCGTGAACACTTCGATCTCGCGCCGCTCCCAGCGCCCGTTGTGCGAGCGCTGCCACCGCAGCTCCTGCCACCGGCGCTGTGCCCCCGTGGCCCAGTTCAGGTTGGTCAGCGTGTCCCAGGTTTGCCCGCAGTTGCCTTTGCTGCGCACCAGCACCTGCCCGCCGTGCTGCTCCACGATCGCCTGCTGAATCTCTTGCCCGGCGTGCCCCGCATCCATGGTCACCACCAGCCCTTGCAGATCGACTTCCTCCAGCAAGGCGCGCAGCGCCCCCTGCTCGCCGCCCTGCTCGCGGTAGCTGCGACTGGCCACCGGCAGCCCCGAGCTATGCTCCACCAAGGTCACCGTCTCCCAGTGCTGCCCGCGGCCGTTCAGCCGGTTCGCGCCGCGGATGCGCTTGCCATCCGCCGCCAGCGCGCGCGGCTGCTGCACCAGCGGCGCCGTCCAGCGCTGGATGACGCGTTCCAGCGCGGCCGGATCGGTGCGCTCCATGACCCGCTGAAAGGTCGTGTCCGACGGCGTTTCGTACTGCCGCTCGCGCCCGTTCCAACGGCACCCCAGCGCTCGCAACTCATGCTCTTTCAACGTTTTCGCATACGCTTCCGCCGCCCGCCCGCCATGCTGGCCGGCCAGCTTCGCCAGCACCAGCAGCGCCAGCACCACCGCCAATTCATGGCGCTTGCCATGCGCACTGCGACTGTCCGGCACGTCGCCCAAATGCGCGCGCAGCGAGCGCAACTCCTTGGCCCCGTAGCGCACATCCACCGCTCGGCAGGCCCAGCCCGGCTGCTCTTCTGCGGCCGCCAGCCGCTCTCGCGCCCCGGCCTGCAACTCGTACACCAGCATCACTTTCTTCTGCCCGTGCTTGGCGGTGTACTTGCCGTTCGAGCGCGCGTAGCCCTTGCTCAATCCCAGCTTGATCCAGTTCGCCGCCCGGTACACCGTGCCGCTATAGTGCGCCGATGCGACGAAGGTCTCCGCCAGTTCCAGGCCATGCCCCCACTGCGCCTCCCAGTCCGCGCTCAAGCGCCGCAGGTTCAAGCCCAGCACGCGCGAACCCAGATTCTTCACGCCCGCCCCGAGCGGCAACAGCAGGAAGCGCGTGTTGTTGGCGATCAGGTGCAAGCGCCGGAACTGCAGCGCTTTGTGCCAGCCCAGCCAGCGCTCGCGCGGGCGGCATTGGAACGCGCCTGTCTGCCAGCCCAGCAGCGCCAGCCACTGGCCGCGCCACTCGGCCACATAGCGCAGGCCGCGCCCCGCGAACTGCTTGAAGCCCAACGGGTGCTGGGCGTCCATCAGCGTATCCCAGCGCAGCCGCTCGTCGGCCCGCGCCAGCCGCACCACGACCTCCTGCCGCAGCACCCGCCGCAGCTCCACCGCGGCGCTACCAGCCCCGGCCAAGGCCTCCGCCAACTGCTCTGCCATATCCTACTCATACAGCAATTCGCCGAAAATAGCCAGTCCTCTGTCTAACTTCTCGCCCCTCTGGTTACCCCTCTCGATAAAGAATCAGCCGTGGCATGGACAAGCACGTGCCGCAATCGCTACAATGGTGAAGACGAGGGATGCTGATCCCGGCACCGTTCATTACCTTCTTGGCCAAAGAGGTGACCAAGCGCCTCGGGGCACAGACATGCGTTATCAAGTCGCAACAGCGTGTCGCGAGGGATCTCGAAGACTTGGTCCTCGATGAGCTCAGCTTGGAGGATGAGATCAACGCGGAGGCGCGCGCCCTGCTGTCGCAGTACAGCGAGTACATGCGGCATCAGGACGTTTCCTATCAGGACATGTTCAGCCGCGTGAAGCGCAAGATCCTGGCCGAGCGCCAGGTCGTCTCGGCAGCTGCGGCCGGTCGCGGGGCGCGCGAGATGAAACTGTCGCGCGACAAGGTGCTGGAGATTTCGCACAAAATGGCTACCATGCTGCCGCGCATTCCCGGCACGCGCTTGAACAAGGGCTGGAACGCGACCCGCTTGGAGATCCAGCGCCACCTCACCGACATCCTGATGCTGGAAGCCAAGAGCGACCAGCGCGCCAAGGAAAAGATCACCTCGCAGCAGCGCGAGATCCCCGAGGGCAGCGAGGAGTGGCAGACGCTGCACCGGAACTACTACGAGGATGAGCTCAAAAAGCACGGTGTTTACTTGCAGCGCCAAATGCATGACCCCGCGCCCTGAGCGTTGTGCCGGCCGCACGGCAGCTCCGAGCATTCCAGGCACCTGCTAGCAGCTGCGCAGGAACACGGTCCCGAGGCATGCCAGTGAAGCCCACTTCCCTGCTGGTGATGAAGTTCGGCGGCACGAGCGTCGGCTCGCCCGCGGCCATCGCCCGCGCGGCGCAGCTGGCGGCCGAGCAAGCGCGAATCCGGCCGGTCGCCGTTGTGGTCTCGGCAATGTCGCAAGTGACCAATCGCTTGCTGGCCGCCTTGGAAGCCGGCGAGCGGGGCGATGCCGAAGCTGTCGAGTCCAACTTGCGGGAGCTGCGCAGCGCCCACTTGGCCGTCTGCTCCGCGCTGCTGCCCGCCAGCCGCACGGCGGAGGTGGCGAGCAGGATTGCCGAGATTCTGGACGGTTTCGAGCGGGTAGCCCGCGGGATGCTGCTGCTGCGGGAGCGGCCGCCGCGGGCGGTTGATGAGGCCGCCCCTACCGGGGAGCGAATCGCGGCGCTGCTCGTCAGCGAAGTGCTATGCGCCGCCGGCGTGCCGGCAGAACCCGTGTCGGGCACCGACTTGATCGTCACCGACGCGGTGTTCGGCGGGGCCAACCCCCACTTGGAAGAGACCGCCGAAAAAGCTCGCGCCACGCTGGTTCCGATGCTGGATGGCGGGAGTGTCCCGGTCATCACAGGTTTCAGCGCGGCTACCCGTGACGGCGTTGCCACGACCTTGGGCCGCGGGGGATCCGATTTCTCGGCGGCGATCATCGCCGCCTCGCTGCAAGCTGCGGAACTGTGGATCTGGACCGACGTGGACGGGATCCTCAGTTGCGACCCCGCGATCGCTGACGATGCGCGGCTGCTGGCGGATGTGACTTACAACGAGGCGGCCGAGCTGTCCTACAACGGCGCGAAGATCTTGCACCCGCGCACCTTGGCGCCGCTGGCCGAGCGCGAGATCCCGGTTCACATCAAGAACAGCTTCCACCCCGAGCGTCCGGGAACCCGCATCTTCAAGCACCGCGTGGAGCAGCCCGGCGCGCGAGCGATCACTTCGCTGTCCGGCGTCGCATTGATCGCGATCGAGGCGAGCGGGCTGTCTCTGTCCGGCGCCCAGTTGATGGCGAGGGCCTTGCAATGCGCCGCCCGCGCGAAGGTCGAGGTGCTCCTGATGACGCGCTCCAGCTTCCGCCAGAACTTCTGCATGCTGGTGCGCTCCGAAGGCGTGGCCGCCGTGCTCGAGCACTTGCGCGAGGAACTGGCCCTGGAATTGGCGCACGGCTACCTGCGCCCGATCGAAGTGGACCACAGCGTCGGCCTGCTGGCCGCTGTCGGCGAGGGCATGCGCGGCACGCCGGGCTTGGCTGGCCGCCTGTTCACCGCCATCTCGAAGCGGCAGGTTAACATCATCGCCATCGCCCAAGGCTCGAGCGAGCTGACGATTGCGATCGTGGTGAACGAGGAAGACTTGCGGACGGCCGTTTCGGCGATTCACGCGGAGTGCCGACTGGGGCATCGTGTCGGCGCGGCTCGCTGACCGCTAGGCTATGCGGCGCTGGCAACGAACGGGCGTGGAACTGGTGGATTCGTGCGGTTCGAGTTTTACGTAGCCCAGCGGTACTTGCGCGCCAAGCGCCGGGACAGGTTCTTCTCCATCGTCACCGTCATCTCTGTCGCGGGCGTCGCGGCCGGGGTGCTGGCGCTCATTATCGCCATGGCCATCAGCAACGGCTTCGAGGCTAGCCTGCGGGATCACCTGATCGGCGCCAGCTCCCACATCAACTTGCTGGAGAAGACCCCTGAATTCGGAATTGAGGACTACCAGGCGCTGCGCGACCAGCTGAGCGGCCTCGAGCACGTCGAGGCTGTCGCGCCGACGCTCTACGGCGAGATGATGATCACGACGCCCTTGCGGGCCAAGTTTTGCATCCTCAAGGGCGTCGACCCGGCGGCGGAAGGCCGTGTCTCCGACCTGCTGTCCAACATTGTCGACGGGTCGGTCGACAACCTTGCGAAGCACGATGGCGAGTATCCCGGCATCTTGCTCGGGCGCCGCCTTGCCGACGCCATCGGCGCCCGGGTGTCGACAATCGTCACCATACTCAACCCCCAAGGCGAAATGACGCCGTTCGGGCGGATCCCCGCCTTCAAGCGCTTCCAGGTGGCGGGGATCTTCGAAACCGGACTATTCGAACTGGACAACCTCTGGAGCGTAACGCTCCTGCGCGAGGCCCAGCGCGCGCTCTCGCTCGGCGATGTGGTCAACTCGCTGGAGTTCCGGCTCGACGATCTAGAGGCGTCGGACGCGACGGCCGCCGCCATTCAGGCCGAAGCCGGCGAGCGCTTCACTACCAGCACATGGATGGAGCGCAACCGGGTCTTGTTCAATGCGCTGGAGACCGAGAAGCTGGCGACCGCCATGATCATCGGCATGATCATGCTGGTCGCCGCGCTCAACATCCTCATCTCGCTGGTGATGATGGTCGTGGAGAAGACCAAGGACATCGCCATCCTCAAGTCGCTGGGCGCGAAGCAGTCTCAAATTCGGCGGATCTTCATGTGGCAGGGGCTGTTGATCGGATCGGTCGGCACGGTGACCGGCTTGATCCTCGGGCACGTGACCTGCTGGCTTTGCGAGCGCTACCGGCTCATCGCGCTGGACCCGGAGATCTATGGCTTGGAATACGTGCCGTTCGCGCCCCGTCCGCTGGATGGTCTGTACGTGGCCTTGGCCGCGATCGTGATCAGCTACCTGATCACGATCTACCCCTCCGGCAATGCCACCAAGGTCGAATCAGCGGAGATCCTGCGCTACGAATAACGGCCGGTGCTGCACGCCGACCAGCTAGGCTCGCTGGCGTCAAGCGACGACAGCCGAGCCGTCCCGGCTTCGTTTCCCGGCCGTCGCCAGCGGCATCTCTGCCGCTAGTCGGGAATCACCGGATCGGTCGGGGCAGCACTGTCCGTCTCGCCGCTGTCCGTCCGCGATGTCGAGGGCAGATTGATGCTATCCAGGTCGAAACCTTCCCCGAACCCCATCGGCAAATCGCCCTCGAACAACTGCGCGGCGTCCTCGCTGTAACCCGGAATGTCGTTGAGGTACTCCACCTCCGGGACCAGCTTCTCGGGCTCGTCCTCGCCGGCGATGCGCACCCGCTGGTGAGTCTTGAGACCCGTTCCGGCCGGAATCAGCCGGCCGACGATGACGTTCTCCTTCAAGCCCCGCAGATCATCCACGCGGCCGGCCACGGCTGCCTCCGTGAGCACTTTGGTCGTAGTCTCGAAGGACGCCGCCGAGATGAAGGAATCCGTCGACACGGCGGCCTTGCGAATGCCCATCAGCAGCGGCTGGCTCGTCGCCGGCACACCGCCTCCGGCCTCCACCTCGCGGTTGATGCTCCGGAAGCGGAACTTGTCCACCACCTCGTCCACCAAGAATTCCGTGTCGCCGACCGACTCGATCTGCACCCAGCGCATCATCTGGCGCACGATCACCTCGAGGTGCTTGTCGTTGATGCCCACTCCCTGCAGGCGGTAGACGTCCTGGATCTCGTTGACCAGATAGCTCTGCAGGGCGGCCTCGCCCTGGATCTGCAGGATGTCCTGCGGATCCCGCGGCCCCTCCATCAACGCCTCGCCGGCCTTGACGAACTCGCCTTCCTGCACGTTGATGTGCGATCCGCGCGGAATCTTGTACTCCTTCTCCGCGCCGCCCGCGCCCGACACCGTGATGAGCCGGTAGCCCCGGCTGAGCTTGCCGTAGCTCACCGTGCCGTCAATCTCGGAGATGATCGCCGGCTCGGGGGATTTCGGCCGCCGCGCCTCGAACAGCTCGACCACCCGCGGCAGGCCGCCCGTGATGTCCTTGTTGCGCGTTGTCGCCAGCGGGATCTTGGCCAACTCGTCGCCCGCGCTGACCGCCTCGGCGTCCTTGACCATCAAGTGCGCCGTCGTCGGGATCAGGTAGCGGCGCAGCAGCTTGCCGTCCCCGTCGAGGATCTCGATGCGCGGCTCGCCAGCCTTGCTGCCGTCCTCCGGATCGCTGACCACCCACTGCGACAGGCCCGAAATCTCGTCGACCTGCTCCTGCAGCGTCACGCCTTCCTGCAAGTCGCGGAAACGGCAGTGGCCTTCCGACTCGGTCAGGATCGAGCGCGTGAACGGATCCCACTCCAGCAGCACTTGCTGCGGGGCCACTTCCGCGCCGTCCTCCACCCGCAAGCGCGCCGCGTACACGACTTGGTAGCGCTCCCGCTCCCTGCCCTTGCCGTCCACCACCGTGATGAAGCCGTTGCGGCCCATGGCCACCAGCTGGCCGCTCTTGTCCCGCACCGGGTTCACGTTCTCGTACTTGGCGAAACCGGCCGACTTCGCCGTCTGGCGCGTGTCCTCGCCGACGCGCGTCGCGGTCCCGCCCACGTGGAACGTGCGCATGGTCAGCTGGGTTCCGGGCTCGCCGATCGACTGGGCCGCGATGATGCCCACGGCCTGCCCTTCCTCCACCATGCGGCCGGTCGCCAGATCCTGGCCGTAGCACAGCCGGCAGACCCCGCGCTCGGTCTCGCAGGTGAGCACCGAGCGCACCTTCACCTCTTGGTTGATGTTCGCGCTCTCAATGGCCCGCGCGATCGCGTCCGTGACCTCTTCGCCGGCGCTGATGATGAGCTCGCCTTCGAGATCCAAGGCGTCCTCGGCCATCACCCGCCCGATGATGCGCTCGCTGAGCGGCACGCGGATCTCGCCGTTCTCCACCAGCGGCCCCTTGGTGATGCCATCCGCGGTGCAGCAGTCATGCTCGGTGATGATGACATCCTGCGCCACGTCCACCAGCCGCCGGGTCAGGTATCCCGAATTGGCGGTCTTCAGCGCCGTGTCCGCCAAGCCCTTGCGCGCTCCGTGTGTCGAGATGAAGTACTGCAGCACGTTGAGGCCTTCGCGGAAGTTGGCCGTGATGGGCGTCTCGATGATCTCGCCGCTCGGCTTGGCCATCAGGCCGCGCATGCCGGACAACTGCCGGATCTGCGTCTCCGATCCGCGCGCGCCCGAATCGGCCATGGCGTAGATCGGGTTCAGAGCGCTCCGGGGGCGCTCTGACGAGCGCATCCCTTCAAACATCTCGCGCGAGACGCTGTCGGTCAGCGAGGACCAGATCTCGATGATCTTGTTGTAGCGCTCGCCGTGCGTGATCGCGCCGTCGAGATACTGCTGCTCGACGGTCATGACCTCTTTCTGCGAATCGCTGACCAGCTTTTCCTTCTGCTCCGGAACGATCATGTCGTCGATGCCGATCGACATGCCCGACAGCGTGGCGTAAAGGAAGCCCAGGTCCTTCAACTCGTCCAGCATCTCGACCGTTTTCTCGCGACCCAGCTGCTGGTAGCCGAAGCGCACCAGGTCGCTCAGGCCCCTCTTCTTCAGCAAGCCGTTGACGAAGGGCATCTCCGCCGGCAGGCGGTCCTTGAGCAGCACCCGGCCGACCGTCGTCTCCAAGATCTGCTTGTGGTAGAAAACGGGCACGGTCTGCCGCACGTCCTGGCTGTCGCCGGCCAGCGTCAGGTCGATCACCGGGCCGCTGTAGTGCAGCTTGATCGGCGCGCGGGTCTCCACCTCGTCCATGTCGTAGGCCAGCAGCACGTCGCGGACGCTGCCGAACGAGCGCCCTGCCCCGCGCGCCCCTTCTTGCACGCCGGTCAGGTAGTACACGCCCAGCACCATGTCCTGCGACGGTGTCGTGATCGGCAGCCCGCTCGCCGGCGAGAGGACGTTGTTCGCGCTGAGCATCAGCACGTGCGCCTCGATCTGCGCTTCCGGCGACAGCGGCACGTGCACGCCCATCTGGTCGCCGTCGAAGTCAGCGTTGAAGGCCGTGCAGACCAAGGGGTGGATCTTGATCGACTTGCCCTCCACCAGCACCGGCTCGAAGGCCTGGATGCCCAAGCGGTGCAGCGTCGGAGCGCGGTTGAGCAGCACCGGGTGATCCTGGATCACGCCGTCGAGGATGTCCCACACGATGGCATCTTTCTGCTCGACAAGCTCCTTGGCCTGCTTGACCGTGGTGCAGTGCCCGCGCTGCTCGAGGCGCTGGTAGATGAACGGCTTGTACAGCTCCAAGGCCATCTTCTTGGGCAGCCCGCACTGGTGCAGCTTGAGCTCGGGGCCGACCACGATGACCGACCGCCCGGAATAGTCGACGCGCTTGCCCAGCAGGTTTTGGCGGAAACGCCCGCTCTTGCCTTTCAGCGTGTTGGCCAGGGATTTCAGCGGGCGCTTGTTGGCCCCCCGCAGCTCATGCCCCCGCCGCCCGTTGTCCAGCAGCGCGTCCACGGCCTCCTGCAGCATGCGCTTCTCGTTGCGCACGATCACGTCCGGCGCGCGCTGCTCGAGCAGCCGCTTCAGGCGGTTGTTGCGATTGATCACGCGCCGGTAGAGGTCGTTGAGATCGGAGGTCGCGAAGCGGCCGCCGTCCAGCGGCACCAGCGGCCGCAATTCGGGCGGGATGATCGGCAGCACTTGCAGGATCATCCACTCCGGCTTGTTGCCGGACTTGCGGAAGGATTCCACCACGCGCAGGCGCTGCGCCGTCTTGCGGCGCTTCTGCACCGAAGTCTCGGATTTCATTTCCTCGCGCAACTGGCCGGCCAGCTCCTCGGGGCTGATGCGGCGCAGCAGCTCTTGGATTGCCTCGGCCCCCATCAGGACCGTGACCTGAAAGCTGCCAGCACCGGCTGCGAGGCGTGGCTGGACCTCGTAACGGCCGTGCCCCGCCAGCGGGGCGAAGTCGAACTGGCGCTCGTTTTCGTCGCGGGAGTTCGACAGGTCGTCGCCAGCCAGAACCGTCCCCATCGCCAGCATGCCCGGGTCATCGGACTCGACCACCACCGAGGCCTCGTAGTAGAGCACTCGCTCCAAGTCGCTGACCTTGATGTCGAGCAGCAGCGAGAGATGGCTCGGAAGCACCTTGAAGTACCAAACGTGCGAGCACGGCGCGGCCAGCTCGATGTGCCCGAGGCGTTCGCGCCGCACGCGGCTGTGCGTCACCTCGGTGCCGCACTTTTCGCAGATCACGCCGCGGTACTTCATCCGCTTGTACTTGCCGCACAGGCATTCCCAGTCCTTCTCGGGGCCGAAAATGGCAGTGCAGAACAGGCCGCCGCGCTCGGGCTTGAAGGTGCGGTAGTTGATGGTTTCAGGCTTGGTGACCTCGCCGTACGACCAGCCCCGGATCTTCTCCGGCGAGGCGAGACCGATCTTGACCGCGTCGAAATCCGGCATGGCGGTGACACGCTGCGCGGCCGCAGCGGCGAACGGGTTCTGCCCGGCGAAGCCGCCCAGGGCGGGATTCAGGTCGCCGGCCGGCAGAGGGGCCGGAGCCACGCTGGGGTCGAACAGGCCGAGGCTCGCACCGCGCTCGCTCGAATTCTGCTTGTCGATCAGTTCCACGTCCAGGCAAAGCGCCTGCAACTCGCGCACCAAGACGTTGAACGACTCGGGCAGCCCCGGGTTCATGACCGATTCGCCCTTCACGATCGATTCGTAGATCTTGCTCCGCCCGGCGACATCGTCCGACTTGACCGTCAGCAGCTCGCGCAAGATGTGGGCGGCGCCGTACGCTTCCAGCGCCCACACCTCCATCTCCCCGAAGCGCTGCCCGCCGAACTGCGCCTTGCCGCCCAGCGGCTGCTGCGTCACCAGCGAGTAGGGGCCGATCGACCGCGCGTGGATCTTGTCGTCGACCAAGTGGTTCAGCTTCAGCATGTAGATGATGCCGACTGTCACCTCCTGCTCGAAGGCCTGCCCGGTCAGGCCGTCGAACAGGCACGTCTTGCCTGATTCGGGCAGCTCTGCCTCGCGCAGGTGCTGCTTGATGCGCTCCTCGCCGGGCCCTTCGAACACCGGCGCGGCGAACTTCAAGCCCAGCGCCCGCCCGGCCCAGCCCAGGTGCGTCTCCAGGACTTGCCCCACGTTCATGCGCGAGGGGACGCCCAAGGGGTTGAGCACGATCTCGACCGGCGTGCCGTCCGGCAGGAAGGGCATGTCCTCCTCCGGCATCACGCGCGCGATCACGCCCTTGTTGCCATGCCGGCCCGCCATCTTGTCGCCCGCCGACAGCTTGCGCTTCATGGCGACCGAGATGGTCACCGCCTTGAGCACGCCCGGCGCCAGTTCGTCGCCCTGGCGCAGCTTGTCGACCTTTTCCTTGTTGAGCTTCTCCAGCACTTCGATCTGGCGGATCGTCATCTGCTCCAGCGATTCGACGCGGTCGTCGAGATCTTCGACCTGCTCCGCCAGGCGCAGGCGCTTGAGATCCCTGGCGCGCATGCGCTCGAAGTGCTCCCGGCCCAGCACCTCGCCGGCCGCCGCCAGGCGCTTGTTGGTCTTCTCGTCGTGCAGGTCGGCCGTGACCGTCTTGCCGCCCAGCAGCTCCTCCAGGCGCTCGACGCGCTGGTCGTAGAGGATCCTCTTCTCGTCCTCCAGATTGCGCTCCAAGCTCCGGATCTCTTCCTCTTCGATGGCCTTCGCCCGCGAGTCCTTCTCGACGCCCTTGCGCGAAAAGACCTTGGCCCCTACCACCACGCCCGCCACGCCTGCCGGGCAGCGCAGCGAGGCGTCCTTGACATCGTCGGCCTTGTCGCCGAAGATCGCCCGCAGGAGCTTCTCCTCCGGCGTCAGCTGGACGTCGCCGCGCGGCACCACCTTGCCGACTAGGATGTCGCCGGGGTTGATCGTGGCGCCGGTGCGGATGATGCCGCTCTCGTCAAGGTTGCCCAGGAAGCCCTCGGCGATGTTCGGGATGTCCCGCGTGATCTCTTCCGGGCCGAGCTTCGTGTCGCGCGCCTCGATCTTCAGCTCTTCGATGTGCAGCGAGGTGTAGTAGTCCTCCTTGACCAGCTTCTCGCTGACCAGGATCGCGTCCTCGAAGTTGTAGCCGCGCCACGGCATGAACGCCACCAGCACGTTGCGGCCCAGCGCCAGCTCGCCCGCATCCGTGCAAGGCCCGTCCGCCAGCACCTGCCCTTTGCCCACGCGCTCGCCGATCTTGACGATCGGCTTCTGGTTGATGCACGTGTTCTGGTTCGAACGCCGGAACTTGACCAGCGGGTAGATGTCGGCCCCCACCTCGCGCGAGAGCTGCTCCTCGTGCCCGGTGTCCTCCACCCGCACGATGATGCGCTCGGCATCCACCGAATCCACCACGCCGCTGCGCTTGCAGAGCACGACGGCGCCCGAGTCCTGGGCCGTGATGCGCTCCATGCCGGTGCCCACGATCGGCGACTCGGCGCGCAGCAGCGGCACCGCCTGCCGCTGCATGTTCGAACCCATCAGCGCGCGGTTGGCGTCGTCGTTCTCCAAGAACGGGATCAGGCTCGCGGCCACCGACACCAGCTGCTTCGGGCTCACATCCAGGTACTGGATTTCCTCGCGCCGCTTCAGGCGCGTGTCCCCGGCCACGCGGCAGTTGGCGAATTCGCGCCCGATGTAGCCGTTCTCGTCCACCGGGATGTTCGCCTGGGCGATGATCAGCCGATCCTCCTCCCAGGCCGACAGGTAGTCGCAGTGCGTCTCCCACTGCGCCTCTTCCTGCCCCGCGTCCAGTGCGTCGTTGGCTTGCCGCGCCTGCTCGCGGCGCACCACCTGGCCGCGCGCGAACTGCGTGTCGCCGGCATAGGTGATGCGCACCTCGTCGACCACGCGCCCGCTCTCCACCTTGCGGTACGGGCTCTCGATGAAGCCGTACTGGTTGATCCGGGCGAAGCACGACAGCGAGCTGATCAGCCCGATGTTGGCCCCCTCGGCCGTCTCCACCGGGCAGATGCGGCCGTAATGCGTGGCATGCACGTCGCGCACGTCGAAGCCTGCCCGCTCACGCGACAGGCCGCCCGGACCCAGCGACGAAAGCCGCCTCTTATGAGTGATTTCCGACAGCGGGTTGATCTGGTCCATGAACTGCGACAGCTGCGAGGAGCCGAAAAATTCGCGCACTACGGCCATCACCGGCTTGGCGTTGATCAGGTCGTGCGGCATCGCGCTGGACATGTCTTGGTGCGAGGTCATCCGATCGCGCATGGCCCGCTCCATGCGGATCAGCCCGATGCGGAACTGGTTCTCCAGCAACTCGCCGACCGAGCGCACGCGCCGGTTGCCCAGGTGATCGATGTCATCCGTCGCGCCGATCTTGCGCCGCAGCTTGAACAGGTAGCCGATGGTCGCGTAGAAGTCGCTGGCATCCAGCACCCGGCGCTCCAGCGGCGTGGCCTCCTCCTCGCCGTGCAGCTTGATGTTGAACTTCATGCGCCCGACGCGCGAGAAGTCGTACTTGCGGGCGTCGAAGAACATCTCGTTGAAGAGCTTGGTGGCCGTCTCGCGCGTCGGCGGATCGCCCGGGCGCAGGTTGCGGTAGATCGCCAGCAAGGCCTGCTCCTTGCTCTTGACCGAATCCTTGCGCAGCGTCTCGGACAGCATCGGCCCGCACTCGTCGCTCTCCGGGAAGACCACCTTGAACTCGCGGATGCCCTTCTCCCGGATCCGGGCCATGCAGTCCTCGGTGACCGGCGCGTTCGCCTCGCAGTCCTTGAGCACTTCCCCGCTCTCCTCGTCGAAGAGGTCGTCGGCGAAGACCGCCTCGGCCAGGTCCTCCGTCGAGCACGGCAGCGTCGTCACGCCGTCCGCCCGCATGTCCTGCAGCAGGCGCGCGCTGATCTTGCGCCCCTTGCGGCCCAGCGCCTTGCCGCTGCGGCCGGTCACGGCCGCGCCCAGCCGCGTGTGCAGCAAGCTTTCGGAAATCTCGCGCCGCAACTCTCCGGCCTCGTCCAGGCTGATGGCGTCGGTGCGGTAGAAGCGGCCCAGGATGTCGGCGTCGCTCTCGAGGCCCAGCGCCCGCAGGAAGACCGTGCCCAGGAACTTGCGCTTGCGATCGATGCGCACGTGCAGCAGGCGCTGCCCGGCCGGCTTCTTGGTGTCGTACTCGAACTCGATCCAACTGCCGCGCGAAGGGATGATCTTGCCGAGGTAGTAGGTGTTGTCGGCCGAAGATTCGAAGAACACGCCGGGAGAGCGGTGCAGCTGCGACACGATCACGCGCTCGGTGCCGGTGATGATGAAGGTGCCCTCTTCGGTCATCAGCGGGATCTCGCCGAAGAAGACCTCCTGCTCCTTGATGTCGCGGATGGTCTTCTGGTCCCCCGCCCCGTCCTTTTCGAAGACGGTCAGGCGGATGCTGACCTTCAGCGGCGCCGAATAGGTCAGGCCGCGGCGCTTGCACTCCTCGGGGTCGTACTTGAGCTTGAGGCCGACCGGGTCGCCGCATTTCTCGCAGAACGTGACCTCGTTCGGCGTGCGCTTGCCGCACAGCTCGCACAGGATTTCGGGCGGGCCCTTGGGATCCGTGCGGATGCCCGCGCGGCAGTGGCGGCAGCGCACGCGCAGGTGCCTCAGGCCGATCTGGGACCCGCACTTGCAGGCCCAGTCCCCGATCGAGTAGGACACGAAATCCA
Organism: Bryobacterales bacterium; assembly: GCA_965219605.1. GTDB lineage: Bacteria > Acidobacteriota > Terriglobia > Bryobacterales > UBA6623 > VXMF01. Next base: position 513,829 of record CBDCOC010000001.1, read on the forward strand.
GCCGGCTCATCTCGCGGAAGTCGGAAATCGGGAACACCGACTTGAAGACGGCCTGCAGGCCGTCTTCGACGCGCTCGTCGGGCAGGAGGTCCATTTGCAGGAAGCGCTTGTAGGATTCCTGCTGCATGGCGAGCAGGCTGGGGATCGCGATCGCTGACTGGATCGTGGAGAAGTCCCGCCGCCCCTTCGCCGCGCCGAGCGCGGATCCGTTCGTTAGTTGAGCCATCGATTCGTTCACAGTTGCCACGTTGTTGCCACCTCAGGCACTGGTCTAACGGCTGCGCCGAATGACGCGCCCCCGCCGCCGCAGGGCTGCGGCGGCATCGAAGATACGCCGGAAACGGCCCGCTGCGCACCGCTGCTCTCTTCCGGCGGATTGCCGGGAAAGCGGTGCCTCGGGCCGGTTCGGCGAACCAAGTCTTGGCAAAATCTGTCCCGCTGGGACGGGTGCCGGACTGCAGCGCACACAGCAGCCGCAGGAACTCGTCGGGAGTCCGCGGCGCTGGCCATGCACGGAACTCGCAAGTACGGCATGCGCCGCCCGCGAGCCCTTGCCTGCCGCACTCCTACTTCACCTCGAATTCGGCGCCCACATCGGCAAGTTTCGCGCCGATCTGGTCAGCCTCCTCCTTGGGTATGTTCTCTTTCACGGCTGTCGGTGTCGAGTCCACCAGATCCTTGGCTTCCTTGAGGCCCAAGCCCGTGATCTCGCGCACAGCCTTGATGACCTTGATCTTCTGGCCGCCGACACCGGTTAGCATGACCGTGAATTCGGTCTGCTCCGCAGCTTCCTCAGCCGCGTCGCCCGTCCCTGCGGCCGGAGCGGCTGCTACGGCCGCGGCTGCGGAAACACCAAGCTCCTCTTCCAGCTTCTTGACCAGTTCCGCGGCTTCCATCAGGGTCAGGCCCTTGATGGATTCCGTGATTGCAGCAATGTCTGCCATAGTACTCCCCTCCTGTGTATGCTTTCGAGCGAAATTTCGCCGCCCGGCACGGCCGGAGGCGCCCATCGCCGTGGGCTACGCGTTGAATCTCTCTTTCTCCACCGCCTGTTGCAGCACCGCAACTAGGTTGCGGGCCGGCGCGTTGAGCACGCCCATCACGCGCTGCGCCGACGAGTTGACCAAGAACAGGACGCGGACCTGCAGGCCGGACTTGTCGGGCAGTTTGGACAATGCGTCGAGCTGTTCCAGATCCACCGTGCGGCAATCCACCACGCCGCAGTTCAGCGAGAACTTGTTCTCCTGCTTGCCGAAGGCCACCAGCGCCTTCAGCGTCGAAATCAGGTCCTCGCCCAAAAAAGCCAGGGAGGTCATGCCGCGCTGGCCCGTGAGGGCCGCTTCGAACGGCGTGTCGCGGGCCGCCAGCAGGGCCAGGCGGTTCGCCACCACCTGGTACGAGCCGCCGCACTGGCGGACCACGCCCCGCAGCTCTTGGTCCTGCTCCACGGTGAGGCCCTCGAACTTGCACACCACCACGGCGGGATTGCTCGCGAACTCGCTCTTCAGATCGGCCAGGATCCGCTGCTTCTGCGCCTTGGTCTTCATCGCTTCCCCGCTACGCGCCGAACTCGGCGACATTGAGCGCCAGCGAAGGGCTCATCGTTGAACAGATCGTGGCCTTCAGCAAGTAGCGGCCCTTGGCCGCTGCCGGCCGCGCCTTGAGCACCGCCCCGATCAGCGTGCCGGCGTTCTCGGCGATCTGCTCGGCCTGGAATCCCAGCTTGCCGACCGGCGCGTGGATCACCGCCCCCCGGTCGACCCGGAACTCGACCTTGCCCGCCTTCACCTCGGTGACCGCCTTGGCGACGTCCACTGTGACGGTGCCGGTCTTCGGGTTCGGCATCAAGCCGCGCGGGCCGAGTATCTTGCCGACCCTCGAGACGACGCGCATCATGTCCGGCGTGGCCACCACGGCGTCAAAGCCGAGCCAGCCCTCCTTGGCGATCTTGCTGACGTATTCCTCGCCCCCGAAGAAGTCCGCCCCGGCCTCCTCGGCTTCGCCGAGCTTGTCGCCGGAAGCCAGCACGAGCACCCGCTTGGACACTCCCAGGCCGTGCGGCAGCACCACCGTGCCGCGCACCATCTGGTCAGCGTGGCGGGGGTCGACGCCGAGGTTGAGGTGAACCTCGACAGTTTCGTCGAACTTCGAGACCTTGTGCTGCTGGAGGAGCGGAATCGCCTCGTTGAGGTCGTATGCCCGGTCTTCCAGCTTTTCGACGAAAGCGCGATACTTCTTGCCTGCCATGCGTCACCTTGGTGCAAGCGGCCCTCTAGCGCTGGGGCTGGAGGGCCTCCCACGGGATCTCTCCTACTATACCACCTGCACGCCCATGCTGCTCGCCGTGCCGCGCACGCAGGCCATGGCCTGCTCGACGGTATGGCAGTTCAGGTCGGGCATCTTTTGCTTGGCGATGTCCTCGAGCTGGGCCAGCGTGATCGAGCCGACCTTGTTGCGGTTCGGCTCGCCGGACCCCTTGGCCAGGTTCGCATAGCGCTTGATCAGCACCGCGGCCGGCGGTGTCTTGGTCACGAAGTCGTGCGAGCGGTCCTGGTAGACGGTGATCACCACCGGCACGATCAGGCCCTCGAGCTCCGGGGTCGAGGTGCGGGCGTTGAAGTCCTTGCAGAACTGCATGATGTTCAAGCCGGCCTGGCCCAGGGCCGGCCCCACCGGGGGCGCGGGCGTGGCCTTGCCTGCCATGATCTGCAGCTTGATCTTCTGGACGATCGGCTTGCTTACCGCTTTCGCCATGGATGTGCTCCTCGCTGGCGGCGCGCCGCTGGGCGCGGCCGGCTAGCTTCCCTTCTTGACCTGGAAATATTCCAGCTCGACAGGCGTCCCGCGCCCGAAAATGGTCACCATCACCTTGAGCGTGCTGCGGTCGGCGTTGACCTCTTCGACCTTGCCCGTGAAGCCGCTGAAAGGGCCGTCAATGATGCTGACCTGGTCGTTGCGAATGAACTCGACTTGCGGGCGGGGCTGCTCCTCGGAACGCTTCTGGCGGTTCAGGATCTGGTCCACCTCGGCCTCGGTCAGGGGCGTCGGGGGGCGGCGCTCGCCGCTCTTGAGCTTTTCCTCGCCAACGAATCCGGTCACCTTCGGCGTGTTCTTGACCGCGTGCCACAGATCGTCGTCCAGATCCAGCTGGGCCAGGACATAGCCGGGGTACAGCAGGCGCTTGCTCGTGACTTTCTTGCCGTTGCGCATCTGGACCACGTCCTCGGTGGGCACCAAGATTTGGCCCACCCGCTGCTCCAGGCCCAGCGCCTCGACTCGCGAGCGGAGGTTTTCCTGCACCTTGTTCTCGAACCGGGAATAGGTGTGGATGAAGTACCACGGCAGGCTCGGCTGCTCCGCGGGGGCCGTCGCGGCCTTGCTGGATGTCTCTTCTGCTGCCACGATCACCTAGCCCGCCTGCGTGAATGTCTGGTACAGCAGGCGCTGGCCCCAGGCCAAGACGTAGTCGACCACGCCGAAGAACACGGCGAAGGCGAATACGGTAACCAGCACGACCAGCGTGGTGGCCTGCACTTGCTGCCTGCCCGGCCATGTGACGAGCCGCAGTTCGCGCAGGACCCCGTCCAGGTACGCACGAACGCGCACCGGCAGGGGGGCCGCCTGGCGGTCCTTTTTCTTCAGCGCTTTTGCCATTGCTGTTCCTCGGGGTCGATCGCCTTCCCGGAGCCGCCAAGGCGCCGGGCGGGTGGCAGGGGCGGAGGGAATCGAACCCCCATTGGCGGTTTTGGAGACCGCTGGTTTACCGTTAACCGACGCCCCTGCAGGCTGGACCGCTTCTCCTAGCTTACTTCATCTCGCGATGCAGCGTGTGCTTGCGAAGCCGCGGAGAGTACTTCATCAGCTCCAGCCGCTGCGGGCTCTTCCGCTTGTTCTTGGTCGTTGTGTAGTTCCTGTCCTTAGTGACAGTGCACTGCAGCGTAATCGTCTCGCGCGCCATGCTCCCCTCCGTTCTGCGAACCCTACTCGACGATGGAGGCGACGGTGCCGGCGCCGATGGTGCGCCCGCCCTCGCGGATCGCGAAGCGCAAGCCCTGCTCCATCGCGATCGGCACGATCAACTCCACCTCCAACTCCACGTTGTCCCCCGGCATCACCATCTCCGTCCCCGCCGGCAACTGCGCCACCCCCGTCACGTCCGTCGTGCGGAAGTAAAACTGCGGCCGGTAGCCGTTGAAGAACGGCGTGTGCCGCCCCCCCTCCTCCTTCTTCAGCACGTACACCTGCCCCTTGAACTTCGTGTGCGGCGTGATGCTCCCCGCCTTCGCCACCACCTGCCCGCGCTCCACTTCCTCCTTGCCCAGCCCCCGCACCAGCAGCCCGACGTTGTCCCCCGCCTGCCCCTCGTCCAGCAGCTTCTTGAACATCTCCACGCCCGTGATCACCTTGCGGTGCGTCTCCCGGATCCCCAAAAACTCCATCTCCTCCCCGACCCGCACCTGCCCCCGCTCGATGCGCCCCGTCACCACCGTGCCGCGCCCCGAGATCGAGAAAATGTCCTCGATCGGCATCAGGAACGGCCGGTCCACGTCCCGCGCCGGCGTCGGAATGTAGTCGTCCACCGCCTGCATCAACTCCTCGATCCCCGGCCCCGCCGCAGCCGCCCCGTCCAACGCCTGCAAGGCCGACACGCGCACCACCGGCACCTCCTCGCCCGGGAAGTCGTACTCGCTCAGCAACTCCCGCACCTCCAACTCCACCAACTCCAGCAACTCCTCGTCCTCCACCATGTCCACCTTGTTCAGCGCCACCACGATGTACGGCACGCCCACCTGCCGCGCCAGCAAGATGTGCTCGCGCGTCTGCGGCATCGGCCCGTCCGTCGCCGCCACCACCAGGATCGCCCCGTCCATCTGCGCCGCCCCCGTGATCATGTTCTTGATGTAGTCCGCGTGCCCCGGGCAGTCCACGTGCGCGTAGTGCCGGTTCGCCGTCTGGTACTCCACGTGCGCCGTCGCGATCGTGATCCCCCGCTCGCGCTCCTCCGGCGCGTTGTCGATCGAATCGAACGACCGCACCTCGTTCGCCGCGTCGTGCTTCGCCAGCACGCGCGTGATGGCCGCCGTCAGCGTCGTCTTGCCGTGGTCGATGTGCCCGATCGTGCCCACGTTCACGTGCGGCTTCGAACGATCAAACTTTTCCTTTGCCATGCCTGTGTGTCCCCTTCAATTGCGTATCAAGCCGCGAAACCAAGTCCGCCGCGGAGAGTGGTGGACGGGGAAGGATTCGAACCTTCGTAGGGCGTAGCCCGACAGATTTACAGTCTGTTGCCTTTGACCGCTCGGCCACCCGTCCGCAAAAGGTCCTTCGCTGCGCGTCCCTCGTGGATGTGCGAGCACCGCGCCTAGGGCCGCAGGAACGCTGCGGCGCGGCGCGGTGTGCGAGAAGCCGGCCCGCCTGACCACAGGAAGGTCCGGTCCTGTCATACTACCCCATGCCGCGGTCTGGGCGCAAATCGCAGCCTCCTCTCATCGGGCAATGAGGGGCGACTGGAGATGCGGGAACCATTGGCGGATGGTTTTGCATCTCCAGATGGACGGGCACAAGACCTGGGAAGACATCCTGCGCTTTGTGGCGGTCCATGAGGCGGGTAGGCGTTACGGCGGCTCTCGCATGGGCGGCTGAGCAAGCCGGAGCGGGGGCTGCTGCAACGCTACTTGGAGCGCACGACGGACCGGTTGCCGCCCCCAGTTAGCACGGCTGGTGAAGCGCTATCTGGCAAGCGGGGAGATGAGCGCCCGGCAGTGGTGGCGATTGCCGATTGTCGGCGCCCCAACGGTCACCCGGGCTACTTGCGTGTCGCTACAGCGCAGCAGGGGGCTGCAATGAAGTTACGGGCGTTGATCCCAGCAACCTGGTCGACGAGGTGACACAGTTGCAGTTCTGTAGACAAGGAGTAATGTTGCCCCCGGGGGGGGGCAACATTGGCCCGGTCAAAACTAGCCCTCTTGGCCTGGCCCGAGCGCCGCGCGGCCATCGATGCCGTCTTCCCGCTCCTTTGCCCTGGTCCCGGTTGTCTCGGCGGGCAGTGGCAAGTCCGCATCCATGCCCAGCACGCGCTGGGCCAGCAGTTGCAGCAACAGGCCATGCTGCCCCTGCCCCTGCTCCACCGCTCGCAGCCTGCTGTCCAAGGCTTGCAACTCCGTGCGAACCTCCGCCCTTAGGTCCCGCATCTCCGCCCGCAAGCTCGCCGACTGTTGCAGGATCAGTCCGGCTAGCGCCAGCGCGATCCCGATGAGCCACTTGGTCTCAGCGCTCATACCCCTGAGTCTAGCCCCAAGCTCCCATCCCGAGGGGCCGAGCCCTCATTCAACGGGAATGAGACTGACGAGGGATCGAGAGGAAATGTGGAAACCATTGGCGGATGGTTTTGCATCTTCATCTGGACAGGCATAAGAAAGGCAATCCCCCAGCACGTGCCCGAGTCTCCGTTGCCACCCGTCTCGATCATGCCTGTAGAGGGCAGCCCGGCTACGCCCTTTCTCCCAGTACCACATTCCCCGCTGGGTGTATCATAGGTTCACTCTTTACTTCTTCTGCTCGGCTCCTTTAGTCTCATTTTGGTTTGGAAAGGACTATCGCGGCTCGCGAACGTTGCACGGCCGGCAGCCCATGCGCAGGAACGGGGGCGATCTTGGCGCAGCAATTGTTCCGTTCCGCACCCGCCTGCGCCAGGTTGCAGGAGTCGCGGCCCAGTTGCGCGTCGGATGCCGCCTCATCCGTGCCGCCGCCAAGGACGAAGTCCCAGCGCTCCCGACTGCCCGGCGCTCGCGCGTCGCGTGCCTGCCAAGCCGCAGGACTCGCTTTGGCCCTGTCTGCCGGGCAAGGATCTCGATGGATGAATAATTTCTCCCTAAAATCACGCATAGCCTCCTTGTTCGGGAATATTTGTCATTATTCATGCATCCTTGCTATGCTGAGAGGTAACCATGACCCCCGGGGAAATATTTAGCGGGTCTCTCTTCGCACGCGATTTTCTCGCCGAATCCATCACTCAATCTGCCGAGTGGAAATCGATCAGTGACAAAGAGCTTGACGACTTGGAAGCGGAACTCGTCTCGATTTTCGAGAGCTTCCCGCTACAGGGGACGCCGAATGAGAGCCAGACCGAAAACGATCTGATCTGGCCCATCCTAGCGAAATTCGGATGGACCGAGAGCCTTCGCCAGCAGAACCTCTCCACACGAGGCCGGGAGGACGTGCCCGACGGCCTCTTGTTCACAGATGCCGAGGCGAAGCGGCGCGCGAACAGCCTCGACGAGGAGTGGCGACGCTACGAGCTCGGGACGGTCTTGGTCGAGGCGAAGCGCTGGCTGCGGCCGCTGGACGGCCGTTCGCAACGCGCAGGCGAGGAGGCCGCTCCCTCCACGCAGATACTCCGCTACTTGCGGAGGGTGGAAGATCTCACCACCGGCTGGCTGCGCTGGGGGATCCTCACCAATGGCGCTCGCTGGCGGCTCTACTACCAAGGCGCGCACTCGGTCTCGGAAGACTACTTCGAGTTCGACTTCTGCCATCTCTTCGGCCTCGCCGAGTATGCGAGCGATATATTTCCGAGGCCGGGCGAGCGGGTCCGGAGGCACTGCCTCCGGGTCATTGTCCTGTTCCTGCGACGCGAGTCGTTCGCCAAGACCGGGACGCGGCCCGGCACGTTTCACCAGCGCGCGATCGACGAGTGTCGGTATTTCGAGGCGAAGGTTGCCGAAGACATCTCGCAACTGGTGTTCGGCAGCGTCTTTCCCGGGCTAGCCGCGGCCATTGCAGAATGCGCGCCGGAAGCGCCGCTGGATGAGATCCGCGAAGCTGCCCTGATTCTGCTCTACCGGCTGCTTTTCATTCATTACGCCGAGGATCGCAGCCTGCTGCCTGTCGCGAATCGGCGCTACAAGAAATGGGCGATCCGCGGGCAAGTGCGCGAGGATGTCGGCGAGCGGAAGGACTGCGGGGACCAATTCTCAACCATTTCGACACGGTATTGGAACCACATTGACGATCTCAGCCGACTGATCGATACCGGCGACGAGTCCTTGGGCTTGCCGCCGTATGATGGCGGACTCTTCAACCGGCAGCGCGTGCCGCTGCTCTCAAAAGTGTGCCTCTGCGATGCAGCGCTAGCTGACGCGATCGACGCTCTCTCCTTCCAGCGCTCGCCACGCAAGCCCCGAAAGTACATCAACTACAGCAAGCTAAGCGTCCAGCAGCTCGGCTCCATCTACGAGCGGTTGATCGAGCACGAGATCGTCCGGAACGGCCCCAAGATCGAAGTTCGGCCGAATATCTTCGCCCGCAAGGCCAGCGGCAGTTACTACACCTCCGACGACCTGGTCGGCTTGATCGTCGACGAGACGCTCGGCCCTTTGGTCCGGGCTCGACTGGATGCTTTCGACAGGGCAGTGGCAGAAGCGGAGGCGAGGGAGACGTCCGCGCCCGGCAAGATGGGCGATCTGGAGCGATGGGATCCGGCCGAGTGCATTCTCAAGCTCAAGGTCTGCGACCCGGCCATGGGCTCGGGCCATTTCTTGGTGCGGGTCGTCGATTACCTGACCGACCGGGTAATCGCAGCCATGGCCGACGCCGAGGCAGCCGTGCATGGATACACCTCGCCCTTGGCGGCGCGAATTCAAGATATTCGCACGACGATCCAGATGAATGCCAAGAAATACGGCTGGGTCACCAATCAAGCAAAGCTGGACGACTACCACATCGTGCGCCGGATCGTCCTCAAGCGCTGTATCTACGGCGTCGACAAGAACCCGATGGCCGTTGAGCTGGCCAAGGTAGCCCTATGGCTGCACACGTTCACGGTCGGTGCGCCGCTGAACTTCCTAGACCACCACCTGCGCTGCGGTGACAGCCTATTCGGCTCTTGGGTCCGGAACGGCATTGACAAGGCCAGGGCGCGCGCCGATCCGATGTTCTTTCTGGGCGAGCCGATCCAGCGGGCAGCCCGAGCGCAGGAAGCGATTGCCGTGATCGAGGGAGTGTCCGATGCCGAGATAGCGGAAGCGGACCGCTCCGCCGCGATCTACGCCGACGTGGCGGAGCGGACCGCGCCCTTGCACGCGTTTCTCTCGCTGGTGCATGCCTTCGACTGGCTGAACGTGCAAAGCCGCGAGGACAGGGACGCCGTGAACGCCTACTTCCTAGGCGCATGCGGTGATCCCATCGACATCGCCATGGGCAAATCGCAGGTCGTGCCGAACGGCCCGGAATCGGAAAGGCTCGCCGAGCTATTGCAGGAGTCGTTCCAGTTGGTGGCTGAAGAGCGCTTCCTGCACTGGCAGGTGGCGTTCCCCGGCGTTTGGAAAGATTGGGAGAGCGAGGAGTTGCACGGCGGATTCGACGCGATCGTGGGGAATCCGCCGTGGGAGCGCATGAAGCTGCAGCAGGTGGAATGGTTCGCCTCCCGTCGTCCTGCGATCTCGATGGCAAGCAGGGCTGCCGATCGGAAGCGCATGATTGCCGATCTGGAAAAGAACGGGGATCCGTTGTGGGAAGACTACGCATCCGCGAGCGCGCGTGCCAACGCTGCAATGAGAATCGCTCGCGGAGGAGAGTTCCCCCTGCTCGGACGTGGAGACATCAATCTCTACTCGCTGTTTGTCGAGCGGTCGATGTCCCTGCTGAACCCCGATGGCGTGCTGGGCTTGCTCACGCCTTCCGGCATCGCCGGAGACCTGACAGCCGCGGCCTTTTTCAGGAGCGTTTCGACCGAGGGGCGGCTGCGGGCGCTGTACGATTTCGAGAACCGGCGGACGGACTACGGCCTGCCGCCGTTTTTTCCCGATGTGGACACGCGATTCAAATTCTGCGTGTTCGTTGCCAGCAAGTCGAGGCCGCCAGTCTCGTTTGAAGCGGTTGGCGGAGCACTGCCGCCCGAAGCTCCGGCGCGATGCGCGTTCTTCCTCCAAGGCGTCGAGGGGATGCGGGATCCCGAGCGTTGGTTTCCGATGGCTGCGAACCAGTTCGCCCGGATCAATCCGAATACGGGCACGGCCCCGGTCCTCCGCAGTCGCAGAGCCGCCGAGATCACAGACTCCATCTACGGGCGAGTGCCGGTACTGGTCGATCGCTCGGGAACAAATGTAGCGAAGGCGTGGCCGGTGACGTACCGTTGCATGTTCCATATGACAAATGATTCCAAGCTTTTCCGCACGCGCCGTGAATTGGAGGAGAGCGAAGGTGCGTGGCCTGCCGAAAATAACCGCTATGGCAGTGCCAAGGGTGAGTGGGTACCGCTGTACGAGGGGAAAATGGTGCAGGCCTACGATCACCGCGCCGCTAGCATCGTCGTCAATCCTGACAATCGTCACAGACCCGCCCAGCCATGCGTGACGACGCTGGAGCAGCATCGGGATCCAAGCTGGCTTCCTGATCCGCAGTACTGGGTGCTGGCGAGCACTGCCAATGGCGAGGACGAGCAATTCTCGCTCGTGTTCAAGGACGTGACATCCCCCACGAACATGCGTTCGATGATTGCCGCCTTAGTCCCGCGCTCCGGCAGGGGAAACACATTGCCAGACGTTTCGATCGACGGGAACTCAGCGGACGACGCGGCGCTCCTGCTGGCAAACTTCAACGCGATTCTGTTCGACTTCGTGGCGCGCGAGAAGATTCAGGGACAGCACCTCAACTGGTTCGTGGTGGAGCAGCTTCCGGTCGTCCCGCCAGCAGATTACGACTCGGTGCGATTCGGTCGGAAGACGCCCGGGGAAATCGTCCGCGAAGCAGTGTTGGAGCTCACGTATACCGCCCATGACATGGCTCCGTTCGCTCGCGAGATGGGCTACTTGGATCCAGCTGGCAGTGTGCAGCCGCCTTTCCCGTGGAGCGCGGACCGTCGCCTCAGCCTGCAGGCCAAGCTCGACGCGGCGTACTTCCTGCTGTACGGTGTCACGGATCGTGCGGACGTCCGGTTCGTCTATTCCATGTTCCCGATCGTAGAGGAGAAAGAAATCAACGACTACGGCACGTTTCGCTCGCGGGATCTCTGCTTGGCCTACATGAACGCTCTCGAGGCCGGCGAGATCGACATAACGTTTCCCGCATAGCCGATTGCCGGGCGAGCATTGGCATGCAAAGCGATCCCGCGCACAGCCAATCTCGGAAATGCACAGCGCGGCAAGCTAGCGCAGACAGTCAGCATGTTCCACGCTGGCTACGCTAGCTTGCCGCTGGGGCGGCCAGCGATTCCAGCATTTCCAGCAGGATGTCGTCTTCGGTCCGCCCATCGGCATGCGCGTCAAAGTTCAATATGATCCGGTGGCGCAGGGCTGGAAGAGCCAACTCCCGGATGTCTTCCGTGCTGACGTGCAACCGCCCCTGCATCAGCGCCCTGACACGCCCGCACAGCACGAGCGCCTGTGCTCCGCGCGGAGAGCTGCCGTAGCGCACATACTTGCACGCCAAGGCGTGCTCCTTGCCCGGGCGGGGCTGCGTGGCCAGAACCACGCTGATGGCGTAGTCGCGGACATGCGGCGCCACCAAGGTCTGGGACGCGGCGCGCCGCAATTCCAAAATCTGCGCCCGATCCAGCACGGCATCGATCTCCAGCGGAGTCGTGTCGGCCGTGCGGTCCACAATAGCCGCCAGGTCCTCCCGCTCGGGGTATTCCACGAGCAACTTGAGCAGGAAGCGGTCCAGCTGGGCCTCTGGCAACGGGTATGTCCCTTCCATCTCCAGAGGGTTCTGCGTCGCCATGACCAAGAAAGGCTCGTCAAGGGCGTGCGTCGTCGTTCCGCTAGTGACCGTCTTTTCCTGCATGGCCTCCAAGAGCGCTGACTGGGTGCGCGGCGTGGCGCGGTTGATCTCGTCGGCCAGCACGAGGTGGGCAAAGACCGGCCCCTTCTCGAACCGCAGCGACTTACTGCCAAGTTCGGTGGTGTCCATCACGACACTGCCCAAGATGTCGGCGGGCATCAGGTCAGGCGTGAACTGGATCCGCGAGCAGTCCAAGTGCAGGGCGTGCCCGAGCGTCCGCAACAAGGTCGTCTTGCCCAGTCCCGGAACCCCTTCCAGCAATACATGCCCCCCTGCCAGCAGCGCGTTCAGGACACCGTCCACGACCCGCTCGTGGCCGACGATGACACGGTGGATCTGCGCCCGAACGCTGTCGATTTGCGCCGTTGCGCCGGGCAAGGTGGCCTCTGCTCCTGGCATCTATTCGGCAGTCCTTCTGAGCGTGTCGAAGTAGTTCTGGATATATGTCCGATAGTGTGCCGGAATCTCGTCCCGGCTGACCACTCCCCCGCCCTCGCCACGCACGGTGGAACGCTGATTGTACGGCACTGATGCCGACTGCTCGGCCAGGCGAGTCTCGACAGTGACTTCTCCTCTCATCTTCTCAGCTCGCTCCATGTAGAGCTCCTCGAGCGCGCCGAGGACCTGCAATTGTTCAGCCTCGGCCAGTTCCTTGTCGCCATCGCCAGTCCCAGCCGCCGAGGCGTTCTCTCCGCCGCCCTTGTCTCCGGAGCTGTCTTCGCCGCTATTGGATCCGGCTGATGCGCTCTCGCCCGTCTCGGGGCCCGCCTCGCCGCCTTCCATCGAGGCGTCTGCGGCCTGGGCCGACGGATCTTGCTCGGCTTCGCCGGAATCTGCGGGGCTTCCCGACGAAGCGGCTTCTTCCGTGCTGCCGCTGCCTTGCTCTTGCCCCGATTCGGAGCTAGAGAACTCGTTCGAGGCCATGTCCAAGGTCTGCAGCATGTTGTCGAATGCCTGTTTGAGCTTGTCGAGCAAGCTCTGCGCGTCCTCGTCCCATGCATCGCTGCCGGCATCAGCAGGCATATCGCCACCTTCGCCCTCTGTTGCCAAGTTCGCTGCCTTGGCTTCCTGCGTTGAATCGTCGGCCAGCCCATCAAATCCCTGCACATCCAGCGGCACTGTAGTCAGGCCCTCCACTTCTGGCATTTCGTCCGCTTGCTCGGACGACCGCGCATGCTCTTCGCCGGGCAAATCCGAATCCGGGGCATCCTGCTGAGAGGCGGGACGTTCGAGGAAATCCTCGTCACTCGGAGAAACCTGTTCCGTGCGCGGCCGATCGATTTCTGCCGCGCCTAGCAGTTGGCCCGCTGGGGGGCCTGGCTGCTGGCCGAAAATCGCCGTCAGCACCAGCATGGCGAGCGGCAGCTCGAACGAGAGGTCACGCTGCAGACCGAGGCGCAGCCCGAAGAGAAGGACGGCAGCAACCAGCAGCCACACGCTGCCACGCTGGGCCCGCGACGCTGTTCGGGGGAATATTCGCCCGGGATCCACTCCGGCTGCCAACTTGGAAGCGGACTCGTACTGGGCGTGCGCGATGTCCGCGGGCTGCCAGCCGCCTCTGGCGGCATTGAAGTGGTAGGCCGTCGACAGGGCATCTTTCAGCCCTGCCCTTGCGTCGATAAGCTGGGCCACCCTGTAACTGGCCGGCAAGCGATCCCCAAACCGTCGGATGGCGATCCACGCGCCGAGCCCGGCCATGAGCGGGAGGGTGACGATTGGAACATAGCGCGTTCCCAGCAGCAGGAGGCTACAGAATCCGATCAGGCAAACGGCCAGCGCCAAGCAGCCCTCGCGTGTGCGAAGTTGCCCGGCCATGCGCCTGCGACAGGATTCGACTACTGCCTCGACGAGGCCCGGGTTCGAATTAAGTGCGGGCATAGTCCGGTCGGTCGGGACAGAACCATAATTATAGGAAAGCGAAAGCGTTGCTAGCGACATGGCAGCGAGCGCTACACTGCAGATCCACGGGAGCACCTCTATATTGGCCAGACCGTTCCTTGCCATCATCTGCGCGGTGGCTGCCTCATGCGCATGGAGCGCAGACGCGCAGCAGGATCGACGCCCGCTGCAAGATGCCATTGCATCCCTCCGTGCGGGAGATGCGGCTCGCGCCGCCGAACTGGCCAACGAGGTGCTTGACGGAGCCGCTGGGCCAGCCCACGCGGCCTACTGGCTTCGGGCGCAAGCCCGCACCGAGCTCGGAGATTACCGGGCCGCCGTGACAGACTACGAATGGTTGGCACGTCTCGAACCCGACAGTGCCCGAGCGAGCCTTGAGCTTGGAGCGGCAAGGTTCCGCAACGGTGACATGGCGGGATCCATTTCTGCCTTCGAGCGCGTGGCCGAGTTGGAGAGCGACTCGCGGGCACGGCTCTGGCAACTCGGCATCTCGCAGTACTACGCGGGAGATTTCGCAGGCTGCGCAGCCCTGTTCGACATCCACCGCACGGTCAACCACCAGGACGTGGAAAACTCGGTTTGGCACTTCTTGTGCGTGGCTGCCACCCGGGGCTTCAAGGCGGCCCGGGCGGGGCTGATCCCCGTTGACAGGGATAGCCGCGTGCCGATGATGGAGATCTTCGCCCTCTTCGGCGGTAGCGGGAGCGCAGGGGACGTGCTGGATGCAGCCGCCGACGCGGTACGCTCCAACGGCGGAACAGCGCCAGCGTTTTACGCCCAGTTGTATCTCGGGCTGTACTACGAGGCTTCCGGCGATGCGGCGAAGTCAGCCGAGCACATCGCGCGGGCCGTGCGGCTGCAGCAAATCAGCAATTACATGTGGCAAGTAGCCCGTGTGCATCAGCAAATCCGCCAGCGTTCCGAATGACTCCGTCGAGCAGACCGGCATGCGGCACAGGCCAAGAACGACAAGTCTCGGGCTCGAGCACGAAATTACCGTGATTCCGGGTGTGGTTGCCGTTGCGTCCAGGCGCAACATGCAATACCTGTCGATGATGGAGGGAGTGCCTCGCTTATAACTTTCCTTTATGTTGACCGAAAAGGTGATTCTGAGCGCATTGGATTTTGCCTACCAGAAAGCACTCGAACCGCCTCGGGGACTTGATTCTGCGTGGGATTAGTCTCATAACTACCCAAAGAGCGACGGCAGTACTCTTGATCAAGTCAACTCGCCCATCCGTTCGCAGAAAACGAACGCGGCGATAAGCGGGTTCGTGACCGGGCTTGGAGATCTGCCACGCCACCGTTGAACTAGTTGGATCGATCAGAACAAAGCTATTGTGATAAGTTATTTTATTTTCAGTAGTTTAGATGTTAGCCAAAGTGGCGGTTCCTAGCTCGCGATCAGCTAGCCGCTGGAGTATCTCTCCCTGCTGATCCAGCTTGACGCTATGTTGCGCTTGCACCTGCTCGACTGTCCGTAACCGGGCATCTATGCCGCTGATTCGGTTTTGCAACTGGTTCGACTGTTGCAGGATCAAGGCGGCCAACCCCAAGGCAACCGTGATCACGGTTCCTACGATCCACTTTGTATCGCTACTCATGCCAAGCATTCTAGTACTTTTTCTTGTGCAGGCAGTTGTTTCCAATCCAAAAATGAAACTGAAGAGGCTCGGCAGAAGAATTGAGAGTAAATTCATGATACACCCAGTTGGGGGTGGTGCTGGGCCCTGATCCCTGGATAAGATTTTTTGGATTGCGAGCGAAGGCCCCGATGCTTAAGCCCAACTTACCCAGCTAAGCCGGAGTTGTATGCCAAGGTGAAGCACAGCTTCGAATTGATGTAACTCGCATTTAATCAATTACTTAAGTAACTTGTTCGAGTTCCTTCCGGGAGACTGGTCGGGCGCTTGCCAAACAGGCCATTGGTGACTAGGTTGGTGTCGTGGCCGGCGCACTGGCACCGCTGTCTGGCGGCGGTCTCGGGGCCGGTGCCGGGTGGGGCTGGCAGTTGAGCAGGGCGAACACACGCTCGTGCAACAGCTCGAGTTGACTCCGCGTCGGCACCCCATAGCCGGGCACCTGCGGGTACTGCAACTCGGCGACGCAGAGCGTGCCCAGCCCGGCCAACAGGTCCGCCAGACTCTGCAGCGGCAAACTGCCATCCTCGCTCTGGCGTGTGCGATCCTTGCGCTTGGCGGCGGCGCTGCGCTGCAGCGGGCCGACCGGCCCGCATGTTGCGGCTTGTCTTCCTCGCTGCACAACAGCGGGGCCAGCCGGCGCCGCAAGTGCCATTCCAAGTAATACGCCAGCATGCACAGCAGCAAGTGCGCCCGCACCCGCTCCGCCTTCCAGTGGAAGATCGGGCGCACGCGCAGCCCGCTCGTCTTCAGCGAACGGAAAACTCCCCGCCCTGTCCGTCTGCCACCAACTGGAACTTTGCTTGGCTGGTATGCCGCAGGGAGGCTGCTACGGTAGACTACAGAGAGGAACGTGCCTAGCGGCCGTCCTCCCGCGCTTGCCGTCCAGAGTCTCGACTGTCCTAGCAATGCCGGCCTAGAGCGAAGTTCGTCTCGCTGAGGCCTGTAAGCCCGGGCGACGGCCCGATTCCCCACCATCCGGGCCAGGACTGCTGCCCGCCCGCCAACTCACCGCCATGCATCTTCGCAAGAGCCGCCTGCTCACGCCCGGCCCTACGCCTCTGCTGCCCTCCGCCGTGCGGGCGATGGCCGCCGCTGACTTGCATCACCGCACGAAGGAGTTCCGCGCGGCTTACAGCGGGGTTATCGCTGACCTGCACTACTTTATGGGCACGGACAACGGCATCGCGCTGTTCGCTTCTTCGGGGAGCGGCGCCATGGAGGCCGCGGTTTCAAACCTGTTCTCGCCCGGCGACAAGGCCATCGTCTGCGCCGCAGGCAAGTTCGGCGAGCGCTGGGTGCAGATGACGAAGGCGTTCAACCTTGATGTCGAGGTGCTCTCCAAGCCTTACGGCGAGGCGGTGCGGCCGGAGGAACTCGAGGCTGCCTTGCGCCGGCATCCCGATGCCCAAGGGGTGTTCGTGCAAGCGACCGAATCGTCCACGGGCATCTCCCACGACGTCCGAGACATGGGCGCACTAGTGGCCGCGACGGACGCGATCCTCGTGGTCGACGCGATCACGGGACTCGGCAGCAGTGTCTTGGAAATCGACGCGTGGAACTTGGACGTGGTGATCGGCGGCTCGCAGAAGTCCTTGATGATTCCGCCCGGCTTGGCCTATTGCTCCGTCAGCGAGAAGGCTCGCCGTCGCGCGGAAGGCGCGAGCAACCCTAGGTTTTACTTCGACTTGAGCAAGCATATCGAAGCAGGGCCGCAGGGGGATTCGCCGTGGACGCCGGCCTCGTCCCTGCTGCTGGGCCTTGCCGAGGTGCTGCGCTACATCCGCGAGTTGGGCCGAGACGAGTTGATCCAGAACGCTCAGCTTCTCGCCCGTGCCGCGCGCGAGTCCGCTCGCACTCTCGGCTTGGAGTTGTTCGCCCGGAACGCAACCCCGGCGGGCGCTGTGACGGCGATCCGGGCGCCCGGGGGCCTGGACTCAGGCGAGATCGTGCGCGCCTACAAAGACCGCTTCGCGGCCGTCATCGCCAATGGACAGGGATCGATGAAGGGGCAGATCTTTCGCTTCGCCCATTTAGGGTATTTTGATTTCCACGACTTGTTCGCAACCATCGCCGAACTGGAGATCATCCTCCATAAGCTCGGCCACCGGGTTGAGTTCGGAACTGGCGTGCGGGCGGCGCAAGCTGTCTACCTAGAGGCCTTGGATGCAGCTGACGGAGGCCGGTCGTGAAAGTCTTGGTGGCCGATGCCGTCGATGCGGCGGCGATCGAGACGCTGCGGGCGGAAGATGCGTTCGATGTCGTCGTCTCCAATCCGCAGGAGTACGAGCGGCACTTAGGCACGGCCACGGCGCTGATCGTGCGCAGCGCGGTCAAGGTCACGGCGGACGTGATGGAACGGGCGCCGTGCTTGCGGGTGATCGGGCGCGCCGGCGTGGGAGTGGACAATATCGATTGCGAAGAGGCTACCAAGCGCGGGATCGTCGTGATGAACACCCCGGGCGGCAATGCGACCGCGGTGGCCGAGCATACCCTAGCCCTGATGCTGTCGCTAGCGCGGTCGGTGCCGGCCGCCAATGCATCGACCAAGGCAGGCCGCTGGGAGCGTAAGAAGTTCAAGGGCAGCGAGGTCTTCGGCAAGACGCTCGGGATCGTCGGTTTCGGCAGCATAGGGCGCCAAGTCGCCGAACGCGCCCGCCCGTTTGGCATGGAGGTGGTCGCATACGACCCGTTCGTGTCCATCGATGCCGCCAAGGGTGCCGGCGTGGAACTCCTCGCCCTGGACGCGCTGCTAGCGCGGGCGGACTACCTCAGCCTCCATCTTTCGCTCACCCCGGAGACGGCCGGGATCGTCAATGCAGAGCTGATCGACAAGATGAAGGACGGCGTGCGCATCATCAACTGCGCCCGGGGCGAATTGATCGACTCGGCGGCCTTGGATGCTGCCATACGGTCAGGCAAGGTTGGCGCCGCCGCGCTGGATGTCTACGAGAGCGAGCCGCCGACGAACACCGCGCTGCTGTCGCACGAACAGGTCGTGGCCACACCACACATCGGTGGTTCCACAGCTGAGGCGCAAGTGAAGGTCGGCCTCGACATCGCGGTCCAAGTGCGCGACTTTCTCAACTCCGGCGTGGTTGTGAACGCCGTGAACACACCGTCTGTGAGCGCCGAGCAGTATGGCCGGCTGGCACCATACCTACAGCTTGCCGAGCGCTTGGGATCACTGGTAGCCCAGACCTCGAAAGGCCGCCCGGTGCGGGTCAAGCTCACCTATTTGGGCGATTTCGGGGAAGCCGACACGGCCATGATTCGCAACGCTGCCCTGTCCGGCATCCTGAATTGCTTCCTGTCCCGCAAGGCCAACCTGATCAACGCCTCGCAGATCGCACGCGATCGCGCCATCGGCTGCAGCGAGGTGCGACGAGGCAAGGCGCATTTCAGCGATTCGCTGAAGCTCGCACTGAAGACGGACGACATGGATCACACCGTCGAGGGGGCTGTTTTTCCCGACGGCTCTCCGCGCCTCTTGAGCATTGACGGAATCTATGTCGAAGCTTTGCTCAGCGGGTCGCTGCTCTATGTCCGCAATCAGGACGTGCCAGGCGTGATCGGACGCCTCGGCACGGCGCTGGGCGAACAGGGCATCAATATCGCCGATTTCTCGCTGGGGCGGGGCGAGCGGGCGGCAAGCGACCGACCGGCGGAAGCCGTGGCGTTCGTGCGCACGGACCAACGCTTGTCCGACGCCGTGCTGGAAAGCCTCTACCGCATGAATGCAGTCACCTTCGCCAAGGCAATCAAGCTATAAGCAGCACCGCGCCGCCAGTCCAGCTAATTCCGGATGCGGTCGTTCCGGCCGGTGTCACTTGAATTTGACGCCGCGCTTCTGCAACTCGTCCAAGACACGGTCAATGCCGCGGCGATTGATGATCTTGATGCCCTTGGCGCTGATGCGCAGCTTGATCCAGCGCTTGCGGCGCGGGGACCAGAAGCGCTTGTCCTGGATGTTGGGCAGGAAGCGCCGCTTCGTCTTGTTGTGCGCGTGCGAAACGTTGTTGCCCGTTCGCGGGCGCTTGCCGGTAACTACGCAAATTCGTGACATGGTGCGGTTTTGCTCGGTACAGCCTGAAGTCTGGGAAGACTCTCGCCTGCAGCCCTTGCGAATGCAAGTTGCGGGAAGGCTTGAATCAATCCTCAAGGCTGCTGTAATTCAAGGATAGCAAGATCCATCCGGTGGCGCTGTGTCGGTTCGCTATTTGTTGGAACAGGCTGAACAACTCGCCGTTGGTGGCCGCTAGGCGAAGATCGCAGTTAACGGTCCGGATCCAGGCAAGCGGGCCGCTGCCAGTTTAATCCCTGCCTGCATTGATTGCCGGCAAACAATTGAAATTCAATGACATAGGTTCTTTTATCGCAAGCATTAGTTGCGGATTGAGCCGCATTGCATCCAAGAGAGGCAAGTCGCGGAAGCCTCAAGGCACCGGAAACCGTGTTCTCGATCCAGATCTCAAGTGACCGGCGATGCTCAGGATCCCCCGATTCTGCCCGATCGGGCAGAATCGAACCGGAGTTGCCCGCGGCAGGGTGTACAATCTTGAGCGCTTTGAGATCGGCTCCGGGCTGGCCCGCTTCTGCCGTTGCAAGATTCATCCCTCCAATGCAGGCCTGGCCATATCTGGAGCGAATACAAGAGGAGCCGAGATGAAGAAATCGACCCGTTGGCTAGTTGTCGCGCTCATGGCTGGAGCACTGGTGTGAAACACCCTAGCCCGCCCCTGCCCCCACAGCGTCCCGGGAAGCAGTTTGTGCAGTGTCGGGAAGCAGCTGGTGTGAAACACCCTAGCCCGCCCCTGCCCCCACAGCGTCCCGGGAAGCAGTTTGTGCAGTGTCGGGAAGCAGCTGGTGTGAAACACCCTAGCCCGCCCCTGCCCCCACAGCGTCCCGGGAAGCAGTTTGTGCAGTGTCGGGAAGCAGCTGGTAGCCGAGATCCTTAGCTGTCGTTTTGAGGTAGGCCAAGGTCCGTTGGCGATGGCGCTGCTCGTAGGCCGCCTCGCCCTCGTCAACGTAGTCCTGGCCGAAGCGCAGCATGCGGTATACCAACACCGCCAGCTTGCGGGCGGTGGCGAACACCGCCGTCTTCATCCCCTTGTGCCGCGCCTTGCGGCGCAGCGCCGCCCCCAGCGCCGACTTGGACCGGATCAGCGCCGTCGCCGCCATGCGCAGCGCGTTCGACGTGCGCGTCGCTCCCAGCCCGCGCTGCCGCTTGCCCGCCAACTGCTGCCCGCCCGATACCGCGTGCCGCGGCGCCAGGCCCAGCCAGCTCGTGAAATGCCGCTCGCTCGGAAACGACCCCAGATCCGTCCCCACCTCGGTCAGGATCGTGCGCGCCGCCCCCGCGCTAATCCCGTCGATGCGCGTCAGATCCACGCTCGCGTAGCGGTACAGCGCCGTCCGCAGCGGCTGCTCACCCCGCCTTCGGATGGCTTTCTCCTTGGCCGCGTTCGGGTGCCGCGGACACTCCTCCGCGCTGCATTCCTCGCCCGCCTGCTGCTGCAGATCCTCTTGCAGCTTCTGCTCGTAACCGTCCATCTCGGCCTGCACCGCGTCGTACAGCCGCAGCGCACTGCGCAGGTTGAACAGGTGCTCCTCCCGCCAGTTGCCGCTCAGGTACTCCACGAACTGCTCCTCCGTGTGCTTGCAGCGCCCCGAGCGCAACTGCGCCAACTGCTCCGCATCGCGCTGCCCCGCCACGATCGCACGCACGATCGCCATGCCTGTCTGCCCCGTCAGATCCGTCACCGCCCGATGCACCTGCACGTTCATCTGATCCAGCGCCCGCTGCATCCATTGCACGCAGCGCGTGCGCTCCGCCACCAAGCTCTGCCACTGCCGGTGCAGCGCCCGCAGCTGCGTCACCGTCTCGGGCGGCCGGAACGAGCCCCGCAGCAGGCCGCAACTGTGCAGCCGCTGTAGCCACTGGCAGTCCAGCATGTCGGTCTTGCGCCCCGGCACGTTCTTCAACTGCCGCGCATTGACCAGCAACACCTCGAAACCGCGCTCCTCCAGCAACTCGTGCAATGGGATCCAGTACACATACGTGCTCTCCAGCGCCACCGATTCCACGCCTTCGGCCGCCAGCCAGTCCGCCAACGCGTCCAACTGCGCGGTGGTCGTGCCGAACGTGCGCACGTTGGGCCTGCCGTCCGCACGTGGCGGCCCGCAGGCCCAGTGCTCGCGGCTGCCGAGGTCCACCCCCGCCACCTGCGGGCGCTGCACCGGCAGGTCCCGCTCCGGCTGCTCTCTTGCCATATCTCCCTCCTGCTGCTCCTGTCTCACACACGGAAGGCCCCGGCCCGGGTTGGCAATTGCTCTGCAATGCTGGTGTTGAGGAGTGCTTCCGAAGAAACCTCGCTAGTGAATGATCGCTCGCCCGGACCCAGACTGGCTTTGGGGCAAATACTGCACCAATGAAATTACGGGGCTTGACTGCCGGAACCCTCCGCTCTGATTCTACGCCAAGCCACGTGTTTCCAACCGAATGATCCGGGCCCCGCCCGGGGGCGCGACTGGCTTGGGGCCAGTCCGACCAAGGGGTGATCACCGGCACCATCTCCGACTCCACCGGCGCCGTGATCCCAGGTGCGCGAGTTACCGCCCGGGAGACCAACACCGGTGTTTCCAGCGTGTGGCAGTCCAATGCCAGCGGCACCTACGTGGCCGGCCCCCTCCGGCTCGGCGTCTACGAGCTCACGGTCGAGACCGAGGGCTTCAAGAAGTCCGTTCGATCTGGCGTACAGATCCATCCCAGCGACCGCTTGGGGATCGACTTCTCTCTCGAGATCGGCAACATTGTCGAAATTGTCGAGGTCACCGGTTCGACTCCACTGCTGAAGACCGAGTCGGCAGTGCTGGACTACACCGTCAAGCGCCAGCAGATCGAAGATCTGCCCATCAGCGGACGCAATTACCAGTCGCTCGCCCTGCTCACCGCTGGCGTGGCGCCCGAGATCGGCGGCCGCGACCGCGGGCCGCTCGGCGATTCGCGCCTTGGCGGTGGCTTCGTGAGCCACGGCCAGGCAGTGGGGCAGAACAACTTCCTGATTGACGGCATTGACAACAACTCCACGGTCATGGGCCAGCAGGACCGCAAGGCGCAGGCGATCATTCCCTCGATGGATGCGGTCCAAGAGTTCAAGGTGCAGACCAGCAACTACTCGGCCGAGTACGGCCGCAACGCCGGCGCCGTGGTCAACGTGACGATCCGCAGCGGGACGAACCAGTTCCGGGGCAGTGCCTACGAGTTCCTGCGCAACGACTTCTTCGACGCGCGCGAGGCGTTCGCGCGCAATGATCGGGACGGCGACGGGCGTGCCGATCCCGACATCTTGCGCCAGAACCAGTTCGGCGCGACTTTCGGCGGCCCCGTGGCTCGCAACAAGGCGTTCTTCTTCGCCAGCTGGGAGGCGTGGAAGCTGCGCAAGTCCCAGTCGGACATCGTGATCGTGCCGTCGAGCCTGGAGCGTGCCGGCGACTTCAGCCAAACAGCCGGCCTGAGCCAGCTGAAGGATCCGACTGGCGATCCCTTCCCCAACGCGACCATTCCGGGCAGCCGCTTCGACTCCGCCTTCTCGCAACTGGTCGACCTCTACCCCAGCCCCAACTTCTCCGACAACACCCGCCGCAATTTCACCAATAACCCGCCGTGGCAGACCGACCGCGACCAGGTCGACTTCCGCTACGACCAAGTGCTGTCGGCCAAGAGCAACTTCTTCGTGCGCTACAGCCAATACCGCTACGACAATCTGCGCGCAGCGCCGATCCCGGGCGTCGGGCGAGGCGGGGTCGGCAACGACCGGGCCTTGGACGACAACGACGGCCGGCATATGACCGCCTCGTGGTCCCATGTCGCGTCACAGACGCTGGTCAACGAGGTGCGGCTCGGCTACAAGTACCTCAAAGTGAACAAGGTCCAGTCCGAAGCTCCGCCGCAGGCCGAGCTCAACGCCCAGTACGGCCTCAAGGGCCTGAACGAGGATCCGTCGATCCTCGGCCTGCCGCGCATCCAACTCACCGGGGGGCTGGCCCCATAAGCGCTAACTTGTTTTCTAAACCGCTATTTTGTATGATGTTGGGCATGAATAGTACGGCAACCAAGGCGGCGGCAAACGAGGATTGGGAGTTGCTGCTGTCGTTTTTCCCCGACAACTGGCAAGCTCTGGCAGCCGAGAAGGGTGCGCTGAAAGGGCTGCGCAAGGACAAGTCAGCGGAGCACCTGCTGCGCACCCTGCTGCTCCATCTGGGGTGCGGGCATTCGCTGCGCGAGACGGTCGTGCGGGCGCGCCAAGCGAGCTTGGCAGATCTGTCGGATGTCGCCCTGCTCAAGCGGCTGCGCAAAGCACGCGAGTGGCTGTACGCGCTGTGCGTGGAGTTGTTCCGCGAGCATGGCATCGCCGTCTCCGCAGCGGCGGGCTTCCAAGTGCGGGCCTTCGACGCCACGACCGTGCAAGAACCGGGGCGGACCGGGGCTCTGTGGCGGCTGCACTACAGCGTCAACCTGCCTTCGCTGGGTTGTGATTTCTTCAAGCTCACGCCGACGGAGGGTAGCGGCACAGGCGAATCTTTCACGCAGTTTCCGATTCGTGCCGGGGACTACGTGCTGGCCGATCGCGGCTACTCGACCAGCGTCGGACTGCAGCACGTGGCGGCTGCTGGCGGGCACGTGATTGTGCGCGTGAACACCCGTTCGCTGGTGCTGGAAGCGGCCGACGGGCAGCCCTTCGACCTGCTGGCCTGCGTGGAAACCCTGCGCCAGCCCGGGGCCCTCGGGGTCTGGCCAACCCGGGCCGTGGCCAAGACCGGGCCCCCTGTCGCGGGGCGCATCTGCGCCCTGCGCAAGACCGCTGAGGCCATCGAGATCGCGCACCGCAGCCTGCGCCGCAGGGCCAGCAAGCGTGGCACGCAGTTGCAGCCCGAAACCCTGCGCTTCGCGTGTTACGTGATCGTCTTCACCACCTACCCCGCCGAGCAGTTCCCGGCCAGCGAGGTGCTGGAGTGGTACCGCCTGCGCTGGCAGGTGGAACTGGTCTTCAAGCGCTTCAAGTCGCTGGCGCAATTCGGGCACTTGCCGAAATCCGATGAGGCTAGCGCCCAAGCTTGGCTGTACGGCAAACTGCTCGTGGCCCTGCTGGTGGAGAAGATCGTCCAGCACGCGCAGTCGATTTCCCCCTGGGGCTACGACCTCCGCGCCACAACGCGCCCGCAGCCGCTGGCGTGATTTCAAGTTTGCTCTCAACCAAGTGCAGCGCGCCATCGAACCCGCCTTACCCCTAGAACGGATGATTGCGCACTGGGAGCACATCTCGACATCGTTGGCAGAGCCCCCGAGGAAGCGCTCCTATCAAGTCGCCAGTCATTTCGACGTCAACCAAACAAGTTAGCGCTTATGGGGGCTGGCCCATCTCGGCCTTGGCGGCAGCAACAACCTTCCCAACGGCAAGATCAGCACCACGTGGCAGTTCGTAGACAACCTGACCATGATCCGCGGTAACCACAGCCTCAAGATGGGGGCCGACTACCGCCACGACTTCTCGGACATCTTGGGCTCGCAGAGTGCCACGGGCACGTTCCGCTTCAACAGCCGCTACACGGGCATCGCCTTGGGCGACGCGCTGCTGGGCTGGGTCGACCGGGGCACCTCCGGCACGACGATCGACGCCCAGATGAACTTTGACAGCTACATGTTCTATTTCCAAGACGACTGGAAGGTGATGCCGACGTTCACGCTGAACCTGGGCGTCCGATACGAGCTGACCACGCCTTGGGTGGAGCAGCAGGACCGCATGAACCAGGTGGTCTTCGAGGCCGGTCCCGACTTCGGCCGCGTCATCCGCGCCGGCGAGCTGGGCAGTTCGCAGGCTGACCGCGCCCTGATCAGTTTCGACAAGAACAACTGGGCCCCGCGAATCGGTTTCGCCTGGCAGCCTGGGTCTAGATGGACAGTGCGCGGCAGCGCCGGCGTGTTCTACGGAGGATCGCAAGGACTGGGAGCCGGTGCCCGCATGCTGCGCAACTTCCCGTTCGTAGCAGTGGTCCAGCAGCGGGGCTCGTCCGCGAAGCCGGTGTTCCTGCTCCAGGACGGCTTTCCCGCGGACTTCCTCGGCGACCTCTCCAAACCGGTCCGCACGGTCGACGACCTGCCCAACAACTCGGTGATACGCACTTGGGCCAAGGATTTCCCGATGCCGATGGTCTACCAGTGGAATTTCAGCACCCAGCGCCAGCTCACGGGCGCGATGGCGCTGACGGCCGCCTATGTCGGCTCTTCGTCGTTGAACCAGCAGTTCTCCTACAACATCAACGCGCCCGGCATCGGCCCCTCCGACACGGAGCGCGCCCGCCGGCCGTACTTTTCCCGCCTGAACGGCCTCACCTACCGCACGCCGGCGGCCCATGCCTCGTACCACGGGCTGGAGGCGACCCTGACTCGCAGGCTCGCCAACGGCGTCTCGTTCACGACGGCCTATACCTGGTCCCACGCCATCAGCCAGACCGCAGAGCTGTTCGTCTCCGGCGACAACGGCGGCCCGCAGGACATCTCCTGCTTCTCTTGCGAGCGGGGGTCCAGTTCCAACGACACCCGCCACCGGCTGGTGAACAGCTACATGATCAACCTGCCCTTCGGCCGGAGCAAGCGCTTCTTGGACCGCGGCGGGTTCGTCAACGCCGTGTTCGGCGGCTGGCAGATGACCGGCATCCTCAGCCTGCAGACGGGCCAGTACTATGACCTGACGATCGCCAACGCGACGGCCGAACTCGGCACGAACGGGGTCGGCGCATGGCGGCCGAACGTGGTCGGCGACCACAAGCTGGCCAACCCGACGCCTAACCTGTGGCTGAATCCGGACGCCTTCGAGATCCCGCGCGACGGGGCGGGCAACCCGACGTTCGGCAACCTGGGACGAAACTCGCTGCAAGAGGACGGCATCTTCAACTGGGATGTCGGCCTGATGAAGAACTTCCAACTCACGGAGCGACTGCGGCTGCAGTTCCGCTGGGAAGCGTTCAACGTCACCAACCACCCGTCGTACGGGACACCGAACACGAACCTCTCCAGCCCGGATGTTGGCAAGATCACTTCGACGCTGGGGCTGCCGCGCCAGCAGCAGCTGGGCTTGAGATTCAATTTCTGACGGGTGCCGCGCCAGCCTCGGCGCAGCGGTCGGGAACCCGCTCCGGCAGCGTCCTCGCCAGCGGCAGGCCAAGTACCGGCAGCAGCGTGAAGCCCCAGAGCACGAGATCCAAGCCGACGTAATCGGCGATCAGGCCTGCTGCCGGCACGAAGGCGATGCCGGCCAGGCCCCATCCGAAGCCCATCATCAACGCGGCAGCCGTGCCGGCTTGCGATGGAACCAGATCCCGGGCCATGACAACGTTGACCGGAATCGTGGACAGGAGTACCGCGCCGCCAGCGAACAGCGCCAGCAGCGACAGCCAGCCGTCCATGGCCAGGAAGCATGCCAACAGGGGGCCGGACGCCAGGCAAGACGCGATGATGACCCTGCGCCCGCCAAGCCGGTCTGCCAGCCAACCGCCAAGGAAAGACCCCGCAGACGTGCTTGCAAAGAACACGGACAGCGCGACGCTTGCGGACTTGAAATCGCTGCCGCGGATCTGCACCATGTAGAGCGCTAGGTACTGGGCCAGCCCGACTTGCACGATGGAACGCAGCACTACCAATGCGTAGTGCGCGAGCAGCGGCCGCCTCTGCCGCCGCAGGACCTTCCAGTCCACCCCGCGTCGCTTCATCTGGGGATCGATCACGGGCTGGGGCACCCGCCACACCAAGAGCGGGCTGAGCGCTGCCACTGGCAGCGCCGCGACCCAGAGGTTTTCATAACCATAGCGCTCGCTGACCTCGGCTAGATACAGCGGCCCGAAACCCAACCCAGCCGTGCCGGCCGTAATGAAGATGGCGGTTGACATGCCTCTTCGCGACCCGCCCAGCTGGCCAGCCTGGCTGGTGCTGTGCGGATGGAATGCGGCGACGCCCATGCCGCCGAGCAGCAACAGGCCGACTAACCCTGCAAATCCTGTCGCAAGCGGCATAGCGGACAGGAATGCCGCTGCGGCCAGCGGGCTTATGGCCGTGAATATACGGCTGTGCCAGCGGTCGCTGAGCAGGCCGAACGGCAGCTGCATGACCGATGATGCCAGCATCCACAACCCGCCCAGCAGGCCGGCATGGGCCAGCGTCAGCCCGAAGCGTGTCGCGAGCAATGGCTGCAGGGTCGGCAGGGCCGAGGAAAAGCAGTCCACTGTAAAGTGAGTGGCCAGAAGAAGCAGGAATGCTTCGCGGTGGCGGGTGGCGAGTCCGGCCGGCCCGGAAGGCACGGGGGCAGCTGCACCGGAACAAGTTCCGCCAGGTTCGATCGCCACCGGATCCCGCTTCGTCGCTATCTTCGCCGACAGGCTTGGCCGCGTCCGCCGGCGATGCGCGGCAAGCTCAGGGATGCCCGGGCGGTTGCCAGACGCGCTAAGCCCCACACTACAGCCGAGGCGCGGGCAGCCCGCGCTAAGAGGCAGGCTGGCCCCAGACCCCGGTGCGAATCTCTTCCAGCCGGTGCTGAGCTGCATCGCGCACGTAGAGGTACTTGTCCTCCTTGGCGACCCGCTCTAACTCGGTCACGTCGGTCATGATCTTGACAGCCTTGCGACGAATCTCCTCGTCATCCGATTCGCGCATCAGGCGCGCGTAGTGAGACTGGTCCGGAGCTAGCGAGCGCAACTTGGCGAATGCCTCGTGCCGCACGAACCATTCCGAGTCGGCAACGATAATATCGGCCAGCGTCTCGGGCTCCGAGACTTGCGCCAAGGACTCGATCCGCACATCAGCGTCAGAGTGCCTCCACTTCGGGCGGAACCAGTTCAGCAGGCCCATGCGATGACCGACCTAGACAGGCTGCGATCCTACTCGCCGTAGCTAATGCGCCAGATCTTGCGACCGCCGTCATCGCTGACCAGCATCGAGCCATCCGCCAGCTGCAGCAAGCCTACCGGGCGCCCCCAGACTTCGGCCTTGTCCTCGCCGAGCATCCAGCCGGTCAGGAAATCTTGCGGGCCGGATTGCGGCCGGCCGTCCTTGAACGGGATGAACGTGACGCTGTAGCCGGTCCGCACCGAGCGGTTCCACGATCCATGAAACGCCAGGAAGAGACCGCCCCGGTACTCCTCAGGGAACTGCGTGCCGGTATAAAAGCGGATGCCCAGCACGGCAACGTGAGCCCCGAGCAGCACGTCGGGATAGAGCGTCTTGGCCACCATGTCGGCGCCGGCGCCGTCGTGGCGCGGCTCGGGGTGCGGGCCGTTGTAGGCGTACGGCCACCCGTAGAACTCGCCTTGCTTGACGTTGGCCAAGAAATCGCTCGCAAGATCGTCGCCAAGGCCGTCGCGTTCCTGCACGGCGGCCCAGAGTTCCGCGGAGCCGGGATACCACTGTAGGCCGATGATGTTGCGCAGGCCCGTGGCGAATGTCTCGTGCCCGCTGCCATCAGGGTTGTAGCGGTGCAGCGCGGCGCGCACCGGATCCTCGCCGAGGGAGATGTTCGAGCCCGAGCCGACCGTGACGTACAGCTTCGAATGATCCTCGCTGAAGAGCAGCGAGCGGGTCCAGTGGCCCTTGCCATGCCCCTCGTAGGAGATGATTTCCTCGCCCGCCCCCGCCGTCATCGCATCCGCGTCGTAGACATAGCGCTTGACCGAGGTTGGCTCGGCCACGTACAGCCATTTGCCGTGGAACGCTAGCCCGTAGGGACGGTCCAAGTTCTCGATCAGCTTGCGGGTCATGCCGTCGTGATGCGCGTAGACGACGCCGTCCGCGACGTTCCGCGAGCCGGAATCGCTGAACACCACCTCGCCGCCGGGCCCCAGCAGCATAAAGCGCGGGCGCTTGAATTCGCCCGTGATGTACTCCTCGACCTTGAAGCCCTCCGGAACCGCAAGCATGGCACCGGACGGTTGCTCGATGACCTTCGGCCGGTTCGAGGCCGATTCGGTGTGGAACGGCTCGGGCAACTCTTCCCAGTTCACCGGCTTGGTCGGCTCTGCCGCCGCGAGTGCCGCCAGCAGGAGGGCCGGAATGCAGGAGATGATCCAAGTGCGCATGCTTATAGCGTAGCGGATCCCGGGCCGCTTTTTGCGCAGTTGCGACCGCCCGGCGGGCGAGACCCAAGGCGCCAGCCGTCAGCGCGGCACTGCCGCTTCGTTGCTCCGACGGTCGCTTGGCTGCTCGGGGCGCTCCTCGGCATTGAATGCCGGCAGGCGGGCGGCCAGATCCCGCTTCACCTCGGCATAGAGCGCATCGCCGGCCAGGTTGGTCCATTCCAGCGGGTCCGCGCGGTGGTCGTAGAGTTCCTCGCTGCCGTCGGCATAGCGGATGTAGCGGAAATCCTCCGACCGCACGGCATGGTTCAGGCGGCCGTGCGTCATCAGGGCGGGATACCACGGCAACTCCGGATTGCGCAGCAGCGGCACCAGGCTCCGGCCGTCAAGTTGGCCAGCGGGCGAAAGGCCGGCCAGTTCCAGCAGCGTGGGGTACAGATCCAGCAGGCTCACCGGCCGCGGCGAGCGAGACCCGGCGCGCGTTCCCTCTGGCAGGCTCGGAGTGCCGGGCGGTGCCGAAATCATCAGCGGCACGCGGGTAGCCTCTTCCCACAGGGCGAACTTGCGCCAATGGTGCTTCTCGCCCAGGTGCCAGCCGTGGTCGCCCCACAGCACGACGATGGTCTTGTGCGCATAGCCGCTCTCGTCGAGCGCGTCCAGCACCCTGCCGAGCATGTCGTCGGCGAAGTTCATCGAGGCCAGATAGGCTTGCACCGCATGCTTCCATTGACCGTGCTCGACAACGCTGGCATGATCGCGCTCGGGACGCGCCATGCGCACGCCAGCGTCCGGGACGTCCGCTAGGTCGGAACTGAAAACCGGCGGGGTTTCAATGAGTTTCAGCGGAAACCTGCGAAAGTAGTTGCGCGGGACATGCCATGGCAGGTGCGGTCGGTAGATGCCGCAGGCGAGAAAGAACGGCTTGGCGTGCGCCTCGCCCAGCTTGGCGGACACCCATTCCGCGACCTTGGCGTCAGACATGCGGGCGGCCGGCACGTCCAGCGGCCCCCAGTCGAAGCCGCCGGTCCCCGGGATCCCGTTCGCGGGGCGCTCCGGGGGCGTCGGATCCGCGTCGCGCTGGATCTTTTTCGACGGCCAGTAGTCATTCCAAGAGGCCGGGTCCGGATAGACGCCGTGGTAGATCTTGCCCGCGCCTCCCGCCCAGTAGCCGTGCCGCATGAAGGCCTGCGGGAGGGTCTCGACGTCCGGCATGGCCGGGCGCCAGGCTTGGTCGTTGTGGTAGACCCCCGAGCGGTGCGGGGCGACTCCTGTCATGAGCGCCGCCCGCGACGGGTTGCAGGCTGGCGCCGCGGTGTAGGCGCGCAGGAAGAGCGTGGATCGGCGCGCCAGCCGCGCGAGGTTGGGCGTCTTGGCCTGGGGATGCCCGCCCAGGGGCTCGATCCAGTCGTTGAGGTCGTCAACCGCAATGAACAGAACGTTCGGAACTTCCGCCTTGGTCGCGGGCGCGGCCAGGGCCAAGGCGGCAAAGAGCGCGAGATTTCGCATCACATCCTCCCGGCAGGCGTCCGCGCGCCCGGCGCGGCGCCCGCCTGCCCGTCAGTGGCTGAGATGAACACAGCTGCCAGTATGGTAGCGAAGCAGCCGAGCGGGTTGAGCCAGAGGAAGGCGAGGCCCGGAAAGGCGAGCTTGGTCAGCCACACGGCGGCGAGGCCGAACGCCGTGCCCCAAAAAGCGCCGTTCGCCGTGGCCCGCCGGAACAGGAAGGCGAGGGCGAAAACTCCCAGCATCGGCCCGTAGAAGAGCGACCCCACGAAGTTCACCGCTTCGATCAGGGATCCCAGCCTGCCCCCGAAGCTGGCGAAGATCGCCGCGTAGGCGGCCCAGCCCAAGGTTGCCCAGCGCAGGGCGCTGCGGGTTGCCCGCTCGCCGGCCCCGGGCCGCACGTAGCGCGCGTAGTGGTCCACGACGGTGGACGTGGCGAGCGAGTTCAACTCCGATGAGATCGTTGACATGGCGGCCGCCAGCACGCCAGCCATGATCAGCCCGACCAGGCCCGGCGGCAAGTAGCCGAGCACGAACGTGAGGAAGACATAGTTGGTGTCGCTGTAGGAGCCGGGAGCGCCCTGCCGCTCGGCGAGCTCGACCGCCGCGCCGCGGACGGCGCGCAGGCGCTGGTCGGCGCGGGCGAACGCGGCGCGGTCGGCGGCGGCGCCGCTGCTTCCGACGAACCGGGCTGCGGCGCTGCGGCGCTGCTCGAAGGCCTCTTGGAAGCGCGTGTCGAGGCGCCGGAGATCGTCGGCATGGGCGCCTTCGAGGCGCGCCCGCTCCCCGGGGTGGAAGAGCAGCGGCGGCGGCTCGAACACGAAGAAGACGAACACGAGCACGCCGGTCAGCAAGATGAACGCTTGCAGGGGAACCTTGAGCATTGCGTTAAACAGCAGGCTGACCCTGCTGTGGTACAGCGACTTCGCCGTCAGATAGCGCTGCACCTGGGATTGGTCGGTGCCGAAGTAGGCTAGCGAGAGGAAGGTGGCGCCTAGCAAGCCGGACCACAGCGTGTAGCGGCTGTTCCAGTCCAGCGAGGTGTCCACCGCCGCCAGCTTGCCCGCGCTGCCCGCAAGGGCCAGAGCGCTCCGCAACGAGACCTCGGACGGCAGCCCGCCCCACGCGAAGCAGAAGGCGACAGCGATGCCAGCGAACATCACGCCCATCTGCACCGCGTCCGCCCGCATCACGGCGCGGATGCCGCCCAAGACGGTATAGGAGGCGACCAGCACGACCGTAAGCAGGATCGTGGGGGCTTCCGGCAGGCCGAGGATGACCGACAGGGCCACGGCTGGGGCATAGACGGCCAGGCCGACGCCCAAGCCGCGCTGCACGAGGAACACGGCGCTGGCCAGCGTGCGAGTCTTGCGGTCGAAGCGGCGTTCGAGCAGCTCGTAGGCCGTTTGCACCCCGCTGCGATGGAAGCCCGGAGCGGCGAAGGCTGCGATCAGCACCATCGCGACCGGCAGGCCGAAGTAGAACTGCACGAAGCGCAGGCCGTCCGCGTAGCCTTGGCTCGTGGTGCCGATAAACGTGATCGCGCTCGCCTGCGTGGCCATGATCGACAGGCCGATCACCCACCAGCGCATCTGCTTGCCGGCGGAAACATAGGCCTGCACGGACTGGTCGCCCCGCGAGCGCCTCAGGCTGAAAGCTAGGATCGCCGCTAGGGAAACGGCCAGGACTGCCCAGTCGAGACCGCTCATAAGGCGCCGCCGAACAGGCGGCCAACCACCCAGAGACCGGCGATCCACAGCGCCAGGTGGGCCAGGACGAGCGCGTATGCCCGCTTCCAGCGGGGAGCGTCGCGGGGTGCGCGCGCTGCCTCGGAGCCGGACGGATGAGGCGCTTCTTGCAAGCGTCCTATCTTACCTGCCAAGCGCGGGGGCAAGTCGTTCCGGGCGCGCGCCAAGGCCGGCCCCGGCAGCATCGGCTCTCCGCCGCCCGCGCAACGGCCTACGGGTTCTTGGGCGGGCTGCCGGCCGAAGCCATGGTCTCGGGGAATGCGAT
This sequence comes from Bryobacterales bacterium, assembly GCA_965219605.1. Classification (GTDB taxonomy): domain Bacteria; phylum Acidobacteriota; class Terriglobia; order Bryobacterales; family UBA6623; genus VXMF01. Next base: position 546,783 of record CBDCOC010000001.1, read on the forward strand.
CCTCTGGAACTCCGGCAGTTCGTGCATGGGCTTGAAGGTGGATTCAGCTGCCACCTTGCGCGGGCTTGCGAAACCTTCCTCGATTGCCTTGCGGATATAGAGAACCGCTCGCTCCCAGATCTCCGCGCCAGCGTAGGCCTTGGCCATGAAATAGTAGTACTTGCCGCGGTTGCCGACCGATCGCTCTTGCAGCATCGTGCCGAACGCGGCCTTGGTTTCGAAGACGTTGGGATCCAGATCCAAGGCCTTGAGGTACGCCTGCGTGGCGAGCTTGTACTTGCCCCGCGCGAAGTGCGACGTGCCCAGGTTGCTGTGGATCGAGGCTGAATACGGGGAGATTTTCAGCGCCCGCTTGTACGCCCGGACGGCTTTGCCGTAGTTGCCCTCGGCATGGTGGACCGCACCGAGGTTGTTGAGCGCCTGGCCGTAGGTCTTGTCCGCGCGCCAGGCCCGCTCGTACTCCCTCCGCGCGCTGCCGAGCATCAGGAGCTGGTGGTATGAAATCCCCAGCTTGTTGATAAGCTTGGCCGAATCGGGCTCCCGGCGGAGCGCCTCCTTGTACGTGTCGCTCGCCTCGCGGTACATCTTGCGCGCCATGTATATATCGCCGCGGCGCTCCGCGCTGAGCTCGCTGGCGGCCGGATCGACCCCGGACCGCTCGCTGGTCCGGTCTATCAATTGCGCTTGCCCGGATGCGGCAAGCGCAGCAATGCTCAGGAACAGCACTCTTGATCGCGCTCCTGCCAGCATCGCTTCCCTCATGACTTATTGAAGCACATCGCAGGCCGGACCGCAGGCCGGCCTGCGGGGAGTGTTGAACGCCCGCTTCCCCGCCGGCGAACAACCGCCGTTTACCGCTTGCAGCGGTTTCCGGATCGCGCCGCTTGCGCACGGCGTCCGGCAGGGTTCTCAGCGCGCTTCGAGCCGGCCCCACATTGCCCGCAGCGCATCGAGCGAGAGCTGCTGCGCCCTCATTCCGGCACAGCGGTCAGCGCGCAAGAGCTGGGTCGGGTAGCGAGCCGCCAGGTTGTTCTTCAGCGTCTTGCGGGGCTGGCAGAAGCAGGCGCTCAGGAAAGACAGCAGCCCCGCGGGCGGCGGTTCCCCTGCCAGGTCGAAACGCACGGCGGCAGAGCGCACGCGCGGGGGCGGCGCGAATGCGGCGGGCGGCACGCAGAACAGCTTCTCCGGCCGGCTCTGCAACTGGCACAGGCAGCTCAGGAAGCCGAAAGACCGGCTTCCGCCGGCAGCCACCACACGGTCCGCGACCTCCTCCTGCATGAGAAACGTCGCGCAACGGAACAAGTGCCGCGCCGCGAACACCGCGCGCAGGATCGGCGATGTGATGTAGTATGGCAGGTTTCCGACGATTACCGTCCGCTCCCGATCGTCTTCTGCCAGGATCGCGGGGAAATCCACGCGGAGTATGTCCGCCGTGATGACTGTCAGCCCTTGGCGGCCGCGGCGCTGTTGCGACAACGCGGCGGCCAGCCCCTCGTCCAGCTCGATCGCGACTACCCGCCGGGCGGTCCCGAGCAAGTGCCTCGTGAGCGTTCCCCTGCCCGGGCCGATCTCGACGACTGTGTCGCCGGGTGCCGCGGCGGCCGCGGCTATGCTGGCGAGAACGGCCTCGTCTTGCAGGAAGTGCTGCCCCAGCTTGGCTCCGGCCCGCATTGGCTCGTAGTGTAGCGAGGCAGCGCTATTCGCGAGGGGGCCGCCGCTAGGGGCGCTGCTATAAACTGATAGGTATAGGCGGAGTCTTTGGCGCTCCAGCCGCATAGTTGGAGCAGGACTTGGAAGCAGCGGCCGACCAGAAAGATCCGTGCTTGCGCACGCTTACCGTCACGATCCCTTGGGAGGTCGTCGAGAGGGAGCGAAGGGACTACGTCCGGCGGGCCAGGCCCTCCGTGAAGCTGCCGGGCTTCCGCCGGGGACGCGTCCCGGACGGTGTCCTGAACCAGCACATGAAGCATGAGATCAGCATTGCCCTCACGGAGCGACTGGCTCCCGAAGCACTCAGCGAGAAGATCCGCGGCATGGACGTCAAACTGGCCGCCGCCCCGTACGTCACGCATGTCCGCTTCACCGAGGGCGAATCGCTCGAGATCAGTGCAGCGTACGAGGTGTTCCCGCCCTTTGAGCTCGGCGAGTACAGGGGTCTCAGTGTCCTCTACGAGGCGGAGGAGGTCACGGATGAACACGTGCAAGCCGAGATCGAGAGGCTGCGATTGCGCCACGCGCCCGTGCGCACGCTGGACCCGCGCCCAGTCGAGATCGACGACTATGTCTCGGTCACTTTCAGCTCCGTCGAGGACAGCGGATGGCTGCCGTTCTTCGACCGGGAAGCCAAGTGCCAGGTCAGCGAAGATGGCGAACCCTTCAGCCGGCCGTTCGTGCGCGAGATCATGGGGCTCGAACCCGGCGCGGAAACGGAAATTTCCTGCCAATTGCCAGCAGACTACCCCCTTCCCGAGTTGGCTGGGACAACCGTCAAGTGCTCGGCCACCGTGCATTCGATCCTGCAATACGACTTGCCCGCAGTGGACGACGAGCTGGCCAAGGACGTGAACTCGGAGTTCAAGTGCTTGGAAGACTTGCGGGTTGCGGTACGCCAGGATTTGGAGACTCGAACCGCGCTGGCGGCCCGCGCGCGCACCGAGGGCGAAATTATGTACAAGCTGGCAGAGTCTCATCCGATGGATCTGCCCAAGCAGCACTTCCAAGACCGCCTCCAACGGCTGGCAGCCGAGTTGGAGCGCCGGGAGGGCAACTCGCCGGCGGCGCGGCAGCTGACACCGCAGCGAGCCAATCAGGAAGTCCTGATCCTGCGCACCGAGCAGGTGCTGGACCGCATCGCGGATGTTGAAGGCATCACGGTCGACGCGGCAGACCTGCAAGAGGAGGTCCAGCGGTGGGCGCAAGCCGAGCAGGTCACGCTGGAGCGCGCTCATCTGGCCATGGAGTCTTCCGGCATGCTCCACCAAGCGTGGATAGAGAGACGCCGTGCCAAGGCGATGCAAGTCGTCATCGATGCGGGCGTGCCTGCGGAAACGACGGAAGCGCCGGATTCCGGCGAGGCCGGGGCCGAGATCGAACTCGCCGAAGACGCCAGCCGGGACGAGTGACTAAGGAGCGTTCATGCCAGACTTAGCGCAGCCGAGGGCCAACCTCGTGCCGATGGTGGTCGAGCAGACCAGTCGCGGCGAGCGTGCCTATGACATCTTCTCGCGCCTGCTGAAGGACAACATCATCTTCGTGGGGTACCCGATCGACGATGCGATGGCCAACCTGATCACGGCGCAGCTGTTGTTCTTGGAGGCCGAGAACCCCGAGCGCGACATCTGGCTCTACATCAACTCGCCCGGCGGCTCGATCACGGCCGGCATGGCAATCTATGACACGATGCAGTTCGTCAAGCCCGACATCACCACGGTCTGCATCGGCCAAGCCGCATCCATGGCGGCCGTGCTGATGGCGGCCGGCGCCAAGGGCAAGCGCTTCGCCCTGCCCAACTCGCGCTTCCTGCTGCACCAGCCCTCGCTTTCCGGGCTGGCCGGGCAGGCCACTGACATCGACATCCACGCCCGCGAGATCCTGCGCATGCGCCGGAGCCTCAACGCATTGCTTGCTTCGCACACCGGCCAGGACATCGAGCAGATCGAGCGAGACGTCGAGCGGGACTTCATCCTGGATTCCGAGCAGGCGAGCAAGTACGGACTGGTCGACGAGATCATAGCCAAGAAGTAGGGCTTCCCTCCCGGCCGCGCGGCAACGCAACACCGCCATCCGGCGGTCTGCTAACCTACCCCGAGTGAGGGCCTGGCAGGTCACGCACTACGGCGAACCGGAAGAGATGACACTGGCGGAAGTCGGCCCGCGGCCCCCCGCGGCCGGCGAGGTGCGCATCCGCAACCGGGCCTGCGGGCTGAATTTCTTCGACCTGCTGCAGTGCCAGGGAAAGTACCAATCCAAGCCGGCCTTCCCGTTCACTATCGGCGCGGAGGTGGCGGGTGTCGTTGACGCCGTCGGCCCCGGCGTGGAGGGCATCCGTGCCGGGGACCGCGTCCTTGCCGTGCCCCGCAGGGGTGGTTTCGCCGAAAGCACCGTTGTCCGCGAGTCGCAAGCCTACCCGATACCTGCCGGGATGTCTTTCGCGCAGGCCGCGGCCATGCCGGTGGTGTTCCAAACCTCGCTGTTCGCGCTGCAATGCCGCGCCCAGTTGCGGGCCGGGGAGTGGCTGCTGGTGCATGCCGGCGCCAGCGGCGTGGGCTTGGCGGCGATCCAGCTCGGCACGGCCATGGGGGCGCGCGTCATCGCCACTGCGGGCAGCGAGCGGAAGCTCGCATTCTGCAAGCGGCACGGCGCCAAGCACGCCCTCGACTACCGGGACGGAGGCTGGGTCGAGCAAGTGTGGCGGATCACCGGCAAGTGCGGCGCCGACGTGATCTACGATCCGGTCGGCGGGGATGTCTTCGACCTTTCAACCAAGGTCATCGCCCCCGGCGGGCGGCTGCTGGTCGTCGGCTTCACCAGCGGGCGCATTCCCTCGCTGGCCGCCAACCGCGCCTTGCTGAAGAACATGTCGCTGGTAGGCGTGTTCTGGGGGCGCCACTGCGACGAGCATCCCGGCTACATGCGTTCGCTCCACGACCAGCTCGCGGAGATGTTCCGGGCTGGCGCGATCGACCCGCCCGTGAGCGCGACCTACCCGCTGGAAGCCGTGCCCCGGGGCATCCGCGATCTAGCCGACAGGAAAGTGATCGGAAAGGCCGTCGTCAAGCTCGACTAGCGGCCCCTTGCTCTTGCGGAATTTATTGCAGGCCATGGCATTCGCTTGTTTTTCAGTCACTTGCGGACTGCGCTAAAGTTCTGGTTTCTACAGGCCGGCCCCCTCCCAACAGTTGATCCAGCTTGACGCTATGCTGATCCAACTTGACACTATGTTGATCCAGCTTGACGCTATGTTGCGCTTGCACCTCTTCCACTGTCCGCAACCGGGCGTCTATGCCGCTGATTCGGTTTTGCAACAGGTTCGATTGCTGAAGGATCAGCCCCGCCAGGGCCAATGAAGCGGTTACGATCAGCGCTGCCAGCGTCGCGGCGGCTCCTACGACCCACTTTGCATCGCTGCTCATGCCGAGCATGCTAGCACGGCCGGACTTATGCCCGCTTGATATCTGCCCGCAATCCGCGGCGCGCTATTCGCCGATGCGGATCGGCACCGGGACGAAGCAGAGCAAGAAGACGACCAGCAGAAGCGCGGCAATGCGCTGCCGGCCGCGGCCGATGGGGGACGAGTCGTCCATGGTGGGCAGGTGCCGGATGCCCGTGACGAACAAGAGCACCAAGAGCAGTGCGTAAGAGGCCCGCGATGCGATGCTGATCGACAGCAGCACGACAAAGGCGGCCACCGCGACCTTGAAGCTGCGCTTCGCGAACACGGCGTAGCAGATGTGCCCCCCGTCGAGCTGGCCGACTGGGATCAGATTCAGCGCGGTGATGAAGAGGCCTACCCAGCCGGCGAACGCCACGTCGTGCAGGACCAGCGTCAAGCCCTCTTCGGGCGCACCGAACCAAGCCCGCTCGAAGAGCTTGAACAGCACGGGCTCCCCGAGCACCAGCTGGGAGGATCCCTCCATGGGCAGGCGCGCCGAGAGCGTCACGCCCACCCACGAGATCGGAATCGCGAGCAGCGCGCCGGCCAGCGGCCCGGCCGCCGAAATGTCGAACAGAACCTTGCGATTGGGGATGAACGGCGACATGCGGATCACGGCCCCCATCGTGCCGAACAGAAACGGCGCCGGCAGGAAATACGGCAGCGTGGCGGGCACTCGGTAGTAGCGGGCCGCCAAGTAGTGCCCGAATTCATGCGCCACCAAGATCGACAGCAGGCATGCGGAGTATGTCGGCGAGACGAAATAGCTGGTGGAAGCGACCGTGAGCAGGAACAGGACGGCACTGAGGAAAACCCTCTGCTTGGGCTGCGCTATCTGCGGCAGCCGCTCGGGCAGGCCCTCCTCGATCCACTGGGCCGGCCCCTTGCGCAGCGGCGCAAGGGCGCCCACGGGGCGCAGGGACACCCCGGCATAGCGGTCGACTGCGCGATCGGAGCCCGGCCCGCCTGCCGCGGGCAGGCCGTCACGGGGTTCGTCAGGCAAGCAGAACCCCGCCTCAGGCCGCGGCCGAGCTACGGGCGTCCAGCCTGCTGAGCCAGCCGTAACGGTCCTCTTTGGTCCCGGCGGTAATGCCCAGGAAGTCGGCTTGGATGTGCTCGGTGATCGGCCCGCGCCGGCCGGAGCCCACGTTGATCTTGTCGACCGAGCGGATCGGCGTCACCTCTGCCGCAGTGCCGGTGAAGAAAAGCTCGTCGGCGATGTATAGCCATTCGCGCGGGATGGCCTGCTCGCGCAGCGGGTAGTTGAGGTCGCGCGCGATCTGAATGATGCAATCGCGCGTAATGCCCGGCAGCACCGACGTGCCGAGCGGGGGCGTGTAGATCACCCCGTCCCGGACCAGGAAGATGTTCTCGCCGCTGCCCTCGGAGACGTATCCGGCCGTGTCGAGAGCGATGCCCTCTGCATAACCGTGCAGGTTGGCCTCCATCAGGATCAACTGGGAGTTCATGTAGTTGGCGGCCACCTTGGCAATGGCCGGCAGGGTGTTCGGCGCGATCCGCGTCCAAGAGGAGACGCACACGTCAACGCCCTCTTCCAAGGCCTCGGAGCCGAGATAGCGGCCCCATTCCCAGCAGGCGATGTAGCACTCGATCGGGTTGCCGAGCGCGCGCACGCCGACATCGCCGAAGCCGCGGAACACCACGGGCCGGACGTAGCACGACGCAAGGCCGTTGACTTGCGTCACGTCCTTGCAGGCCTGGGCGAACTCCTCGCGGGAGAAGCCCAGATCCTCCATGCGGTAGATCTTCGCCGAGTCGAACATGCGCCGCACGTGCTCGTGCAGCCGGAACAGCGCCGGGCCGTTCTTCGTCTCGTAGCAGCGGATGCCCTCGAACACGCTCGTGCCGTAATGCAGCGCGTGCGTCAGCACATGCACCTTGGCATCGTCCCAGTCAATGAAATCGCCGTTGTGCCAGATCTTTGCCGTGGGCTTGATCATGCTCCCTCCCCACCGATGAACCCTGTTTCCTTAGTATTGCACTCTCATCCCGGCTCCGTGCCTCGGAGCGTGCATTGCGCGCGGATTCGATCGCGTACACTAAATCGCTCATGGGCCTCGCCGCGCCGCGCATCTTCCTGGTGGACACCTTCGGGCTGATCTTCCGGGCGTACTACGGCCGCGCGCGCTCGCCAGTCAGCTCGCTGCGCACCTCTGCGGGGCTGCCGACCGAGGCGGTCTACGTCTTCAACAACATGCTCAGGGCCATGCTCGAAGAAAAGCGCCCCGAATATGTGGTAGCCGTGTGGGAGGGGCGCGGCCCCACGTTCCGGGACGATATCTTCCCGCAGTACAAGGCCAACCGCGACGCGATGCCGGAAGACCTCGGATTGCAGCTGCCCTTCATCGAGCGCATCCTGAAGGCTTGGAACGTGGCCGTGCTGTCGGAAGACGGCTACGAGGCCGACGACACCATCGCCCTGCTTGCCCGGCAGGCTTGTGAGCAGGGCGTTGAAGCGGTGATCGTCTCGTCGGACAAGGATCTGATGCAGGTCGTGCGCGAAGGCGTGTCGCAATGGAACCCGGGCAAGGACATGCTCTACGGAGCAGAGGACGTGCGGGAATTCCTCGGCGTGAGCCCGGATCGAGTCGCGGACCTGCTCGCCCTGAAGGGCGATGCAGCCGACAACATCCCGGGGGCGCCTGGCATTGGAGACAAGGGCGCCCGGCAGCTGATCGCGGACTTCGGGGACATCGAGGGCATCATCGAACACGCCGCCGAGGTGCAGCGCAAGACATACCGCGAGAGCTTGCAGAACCATGCCGATCAAATCAGGCTCAGCAAGCGCCTCGCCACGCTTGACACCTCCGGCAAGCTGCGGCTGGAGTTGGAAGGCGTGCGGCGCAAGGACCGCAATACCGGCGAGCTGCTGGCCTGCTACCGCGAGCTGGAGTTCAGCAAGCTGGCGGCCCAGCTCGAATCCGGCAGTGACAGGCCGCCCCCGCAGGTCGACTCGCAGTCGTTCGAATCGGCCGCGCAATTCGAGCGCTGGCTGGCCGCTTCCAGCGGCCCGCTCGCGCTGGCTGTGCTGCACGGGGGCAGCGGCTCGCTCGCGGAACGGCAGTTGCATATCGGGTTCGCGGCGCAGCCGGGCCAGGCGTGGCATCTTCCGCCGGAGCTGCTGCCCGCGGCCAAGCCGCTGCTCGAATCGGGGGAGCGCGATATCTGCGTGCATGACTGGAAGTCAGCGATCCGTGATCTGGGCGAACTGGGAGTGAGCTTCCCGCGGGCCGCCGACGACACCATGCTGATGGACTTTCTGACGGAGTCGAGCCGGACGAACTATGCCCTGGAGAAGACTGCCGAGCGGCGCTTGGGAAGCGCCGGCGGCAGCAGCGATGACGCGAGCCTGGCGGCCAGCCAAACGCTTGCCCTGCGCGACGCGCTGCGCGGCGATATCGAGCGGATGGGGTTGCGCTCCGTCTATGAAGAGATCGAGCTGCCGCTGGCTCCGATCCTGGCCGCCATGGAGGCCAAGGGCTTGCTGCTCGACTCGCAGTGCTTGAAGGATCTCTCTGGCCAGCTTGAGAGCCGGATCGGCGAACTGAGCGGCGAGATCTTCGAACTTGCCGGACGAAGCTTCAATATCGGTTCCCCCAAGCAACTGGGCGACATGCTTTACACGCATCTAGGACTGCCGCAGCCCCAGAAGCGGGGCAAGACCAAGGCCCCGTCCACCGCCTCCGACGTGCTGGAAGGGCTGCGCGGGAAGCATGCGATCGTCGCCAAGGTCCTGGATTGGCGGCAGCACGCCAAGCTAAAGAGCACCTATGTCGATGCCCTGCCCCTGCTGGCCGGGAGCGACGGCCGCTTGCACACCACCTTCAATCCGACCGGGTCGGCCACCGGGCGCCTGTCATCGCTCAATCCCAACCTGCAGAACATTCCCGCCCGGACGCCCCTCGGCCGCGAGATCCGAAAGGCGCTCGTGGCCCCGCCCGGCTGGCAGTTCGTCTCGGCGGATTATTCCCAAGTGGAGCTGCGCGTGATGGCGCACCTGTCGGGCGACCCCGCCCTGGTCGCGGCATTCGCCAGCGGCGAGGATCTCCACCGGCGCACGGCAGCGGAAGTTCTCGGCGTCCCGCCGATGCTCGTCGGCCCGGAGGAGCGCGCCCGCGCCAAGGCCGTGAACTTTGGCATTATCTACGGCCTCAGCGCCTTCGGCCTTGCACGGCAGCTCAACATCCCCCAAAGCGACGCTCGCGACTACATCCAGCTCTACTTCCAGCGCTACAGCCGGGTCAAGCAATTCAAGGACGCCACCATCGAGGAGACCAAGCGGACTGGGTTCAGCCGCACGCTGTTCGGCCGACGGCGGCCCGTGCCGGGCTTGGACAGCAAGAATCACGCGGCCCGCAGCATGGCCGAGCGCATCGCCGTCAACTCGCCCATCCAAGGCACTGCGGCCGACCTGATCAAGAAGGCCATGCTCGCCACCGATGCCGCGCTGCGGCAGGAGAGGCTGCGAGCGCGGATCGTCCTGCAGATCCATGACTCGCTGCTGGTCGAAACTCCGGAGGACGAGGTCGAGGCCGTGAGTGATCTGCTGAAATCCGAGATGGAGGCCGTCGCCAGCTTGCAGGTGCCGTTGCTCGTGGACATCAAGACCGGCCCGAACATGCGAGACCTGGCAGGAGACTGACAGGCCGCGCAGAAGCCGCGAACGAGCAGGAGCAGCCGGGGCCCCAGCCGACTTCGGCCGCGGTCTGCTAGAGCAGGTTCACGGCATTTCCGCTGATTACGTACAGCAGCGAGACCGCCATCAAGATCGCGCCATTGATGGCAAGCACGCCGCGGGCCCCGATCTTGTCGGCCGCGAACCCGCAGCACAGGTTGCTCAGGGGCATGACGCCGCGGAAGGCAGTGTTGTACACGCTCATGATCCGCCCGCGCATCTCCTCGGAAAGGTTGAGCTGAATCAGGGAACTGACCAGCGTGAACACGCCGAGGATAGCCCCGCCGGCGAACAGCAGCAGGGGCAGGCTGAGCCAGAGTGCGCTCGAGACCCCGAAACCTATAATAGAAAATCCTAAAAATGACTGTATCTTCAATGCTTTGCGCCCCTTTCTGGAAGCGTTTCCCAAACTTGCGACGTACAGCGCCCCAAGGACCGCCCCCGCTCCCAGCACCGACCCCATGAGTCCGTAGCCGCCGGCGTCGAGGCCGTAGACGTCGCGCGCGAACACCGGCAGCAGCAGGCTGATCGGGACTCCGCAGAATGCGCAGACCACCGAGAGCAGCATCAAGGAGCGCAGGGCGGTGCTGGCATCTATCGCGCGGAACCCGTCCAGCAAGCTGCGGAGGATGTTCTCGTGGCCTGGCTTGCGCACGAAACGGATCCGCAGGGCCAGCAGCGACACGATCACCGCCAGGAAGCTCAGGGCATTGACCAAGAAGCACATGGCCGGGCCGAGGAACTTGAAGACCGCGCCGCCGACCGGGCGGCCGACGGTACCGGCGAGGTTGAACTGGATCGAAAGCAGCGCGATCGCGTTGGCCAGGTGCTTCTTGGGCACCAGCGACGGGATCAGGGCTTGGTAGGCCGGCCCGCCGAACGCCTGGCCCAGGCCGGCCAGGAAGGCGGCGGCCAAGATGTGCCAGACGGCGACCCGGTCGGCGTAGAACAGCAGGGCCAGCGCGAGCGAGGCGAGCATCTGCAGCACCTGCGAGCCGACCAGCAGGTGCCGGCGGTCCATGCGGTCGGCGAGCACCCCGCCCAGCACGGAGAACAGCAGGATCGGCAAGCCGTTCAGAAAGGCGGTCAGGCCGAGCAGGCTCTCGGATCCGGTTTGCTCGTAGACGTACCAGCTCTCGGCGGTCTGCGCGACGAAAAACCCCGTTGTCGAAGTGAACGCGCCGAACCACAGCCAGCGGAAATTGCGGTAGCGGAAGGATTGGAACGTGCGAATGAGCAGCCCTGGCTTGCGTCGTTTGCGGGAAAAGTCCATCGGCTGTCCGGGGACTCGCCCCGAACGGGCGTGCTCACTGGCCGCCCAGACATTATCTTGCCACACGCGCGGGCGGCGGCAGCCGCGATCCGGGCTGCGCCCAGCCATGCCGGGCGGCCACTGTCGCACGGGCGGCCGGTTGCGGCGTCCGCGGGCGGTGCGGGCACGCTGCTAGACTTGCACGAAAGCGGCTGCTGCTGCGGCTGGGAGCTTCCCTGCCCGGCCCTAGGCCTCCGCTTCGTCCCAGCATGGAACCATCGCGCTCACCTACCCCCGCAAAGCACCCCAAGGGGCTGTACGTCTTGTTCGCATCCGAGGCATGGGAGCGCTTCAGCTTCTATTCGATGCTCTCGCTGTTCACGCTCTACCTCAGGGACGGGGTGGAAGGCTTTGGATGGACAGAGACTGAGGCGATCAGCCTCTACTCGTGGTACTTGACCTTCGTCTATGCCAGCCCGTTCGTCGGCGGCTTGCTGGCCGACCGCTATCTGGGCTACCTGCGCACCTCCCTGATCGGGGCGCTGTTCTTCGTGGCAGGGCACTTGCTGCTGTCCTTCCATTCGATCACGATCGTCTACGTCGCGCTGGCCTGCCTCGTCATCGGCAACGGGCTGTTCAAGCCCAGCGTATCGACGATGGTCGGGAACCTGTACCCGGACGGCAGCCCGCTCAAGGACCAAGCGTTCGTCATCTTCTACTTCGGCATCAACGTCGGCGCCTTCGTGGCTCCGGTTGCGATGGAGCTGATCAAGAGGCAGGCAGGCTATCACCCTGCCTTCGCCGTCGCGGGCGGGGGCATGGTGGTTTCGCTCGCAACCCTGTACTTGTGGCGCCGTCATGTCGCTATGGTGGACGACCCGGCCGAGCAGGCTGCCGCCGGGCGGACTGAGATCGGCGAGCTTGCAAGGGTGCCCGAATCGCGGCGCATCATCGCGCTGCTGGTGATCTTCCTGATCGTGATCGTCTTCTGGATGGCATTCCACCAAAGCGGCTCGACCCTGACGTATTTCGCGAACGACAACACGCGCTGGGACGTATCCGGGACGATCTCCAATGCGATCAATCCGGCTTGGATCCTGCTGCTGTCGTTCCCCTTGGTGAAGTTCTGGGGCTGGCTCAGCAGGCGTGGCAAGGAACCGTCGACCCCGGCCAAGATGTCGATCGGCATGTTTTTGACCGGCCTGTCCTTCTTCGTGCTCTACGCGGCGGCCAAGGTCGGCGAGGCGTCTGTCACCGCTGCAAACATATACGACTATCGCGTGTCGCCCCTGTGGCTGATCACCTCGTACGGAATCGTCACGCTGGGCGAGCTGCTGCTCTCTCCGATGGGCCTCGCGCTGGTCTCGAAAGTCGCGCCGTACCGGCTGCGGGGGATGATGATGGGCGGTTGGTTCGCCGCCACGGCGATCGGCAACAAGCTGACCGCCATCGGCGTGTTCTGGACGCGTTGGCCGCATTCGGTGTTCTTCGCCGTGCTCGGGGCAATGTGCGTCGCGGTGGGCGCCCTCCTCGCCGGCTTGCTGAAGCCACTTAAAAAGGCCATGCCCGGCGTCTGACGGCCGGCGCTGGCCGTCAAGGCCCGTGGCGAGACCGCGCCTTGCCTGCCGGGCAGGGGCCGAAGTAAAGCGTGCAGTCACCCCCGGGCAAGACGGAGGCTCCAAGCGCTGCGCAAGTGGCTGCGCGCGAGGTCGGCGCGACTGCGGCCGGCACAGAGGCACGTGGTGGCGAACTTGAAACGGGCAGCCGGAGAGCGGGCGAGTGCCTCCAGCGCCGTGCTAGGATGAGCAAATAGAGGTGGCGGTACGTCTGTCCACTTCTTTCCCTGCGCGGGGGCGTAGTTCAGTTGGTTAGAACGCCGGCCTGTCACGCCGGAGGTCGCGAGTTCGAGTCTCGTCGCTCCCGCCATTCCGTTGCCCGGCGCGATCCGGGCGCGCCGCATGCTGGGGCGGCTGTGAGGTTTTCGTGAAGCAAAACACGATCAAGGCAACTCTCCAAGCCGGAGGGTCGGTCCTCGGAACTTGCGTCTCGGACTGCTTCAACCCGGAGATCGTAGTTGCCATCCAAGCTGCCGGCCTCGACTTCTTCTTCATTGACAGCGAGCACGCTCGCACCAGCTTCGACGATGTCCAATCCTTCGTGCGCGTCGCCAAGTCGACCGACGTGGTGCCGCTGGTGCGCGTGCCCCAGTCAGAGTACTTCTTCTTGGCCAGAATGCTGGACGTCGGCGCAATGGGCATCATCAACCCCCGCACCGAATCGGTGGAGGAGGTGCGCAAGATCGTTGACGCGATGAAATTCCCGCCCCAAGGCCGGCGAGGCTACGGATTGCGCAGCATCGTGACGGACCTCGACTTCAAGGGCGCCGCCGCCGAGATGGAGTCTGCCAACCGCGAGTCGATGGTCATCATCCAGATGGAAACACAGCCGTGCGTCGACAACATCGAGGAGATGGTCGCCGTGGAGGGCGTGGACGCGACGATGGTCGGCCCGTTCGACCTGTCGGTGTCGCTCGGGATTCCCGGCGAGTTCGAGCACCCAAGATTCTGGGCAGCGTTCGATCGCATGGTCAAGGCGTGCAACGAGGCCGGAGTCGCCCCGGGCGTTCACTTCGCCAATACCAAGATGCTCCAACGCGCCCGGGAGCACGGGGCGCGCTTCTTGGTTTGCGGCACGGATATGTCCGTTCTGCTGAATGGGTTCCGCTCGATTCGAACGGAGATGGGCGCGCCGCAGCCGGCGGTCGCGGGCAAGACCGGCGGATACATGTAGCGTCCGTGAGGCAGCGCACCGTAATTCTGGCCGGCTGCGAGGTGTCGGCATGAAGCCGGTCCGGTGGGGCATCCTCAGCACGGCCAAGATCGGCATCCAGAAGGTCATTCCGGCCATGCAGCGCTCCGAGCGCTGCGACATTGTCGCGATTGCCTCCCGGGATGCGGGCAAGGCGCGCGAAGCGGCCGCCGCCTTGGGCATTCCCAAGGCCTATGGCTCGTACGAAGACCTGCTGGCCGACCCGGAGATCGAGGCGGTCTACAATCCCCTGCCGAACCACCTGCACGTGCCGCTCTCCATACGAGCCGCGCGGGCGGGCAAGCATGTGCTGTGCGAGAAACCGCTGGCCTTGACTGCGAGCGAAGCCTGCAAGCTGATCGAGGTGCGGGACGCCACCGGAGTGTTGATCCAAGAGGCCTTCATGGTGCGCTACCACCCGCAGTGGCTGCGCACCCGCGAATTGGTCCGTTCCGGCGCAATCGGGGAACTGCGCTCGATCCAGGGATTCTTCAGCTACAACAACCGGGACCCGCGAAATATCCGCAACATGGCCGACCTTGGCGGCGGCGGCCTGTATGACATCGGCTGCTATCCGGTCACTGGGGCAAGATTCCTCTTCGAGGCCGAGCCGCACCGTGTGGTGAGCCTGATCGAGCGGGATCCGCGATGGCGCATTGACAGGCTGACCTCGGCGATCCTCGCATTCCCGGCCGGGCATGCGACGTTTACGTGCGCAACGCAGATCACCCCGTACCAGCGCATGCAAATCCTGGGCACGGCAGGGCGGGTTGAAATCGAAATCCCCTTCAATGCTCCGGTCGACGCCCCTTGCCGGTTGTTCGTCGACGACGGCAGCACTCCCGGAAACAAGGGCGTCCAGACCGAAGAAATGCCCGTGACGGATCAGTACACGGTTCAAGGGGAGGTGATGTCGCAAGCGATTCGCAAAGCGGAGCCCCTGGAATTTCCGATGGAGAACGCCGTGCGGGGAATGCGCATCATCGACGCGCTGTTCCGTTCAGCCGAATCCGGTGGCTGGGAATCCGTATAAGGCGGATCTGCACAAGCGGCAGAGGTGCGAGCATGCTTGGCATGAGCAGCGATGTCAAGTGGTTCATAGGAATCGTGCTACCGGCGGGCCTAGCGCTGGCAGGCTTGATCATCGGTTGTGCAGGGCGCATCGTGCGGCGGCTGGATTCCTTCGATGATCGGTTGCGGGCGGTAGAAGTCACGCAAGGCCGAATATTGGAACGCTTGGGCGAACCGCCCGCGGAGTTAGCCAAGAACAATCCAGACAATCAGTAACTCACTAAAAAACAACTTATCAATACAGCTTCGTTCGAAGCGATCGCAACATGGTGTAGGTAGGCCATCGGCCTGCCTCATGCCCACGGACCGCTGACAGGCGAGCTATGCGCGTTTTGTTTCAGGAATTCTTCAGGATGAGAGAAAGCAAGAACAATTCGATACCGCCGATATTGGTGGCAATATCGGCAGAGTAGAACGTCGTCACGTACATCGGAATCAGTTTTCCATCGGAAGCTGCTCCGGACGGATCTGAAAGTTTTCCTGCGCTTGGCGGATTCCTTTGCTGAGAACCAGTTTCTGGAAGCGTGGCCTAGATCCTCCGGATTGCGGAGCGGTTTCTGGTTTACGAACTGACAGATCCTTGAGAAGCGCCATCCCTTGCGGAGAGCGTGTCAGTCTCAAGTAGAGATCGTTTGCCCTGTTCTGGATTAACGCACCGCTCTCCCAGCGGCCCAGCGTAGCCTCGCCGAGGCCGGTAGCCTCGGAAAATGCGGCACGGGTCATTCCGTAGCTTTCCCGGATTTCACGCACTTCAGCAGGCGTTAGTACCCCGAGGTGCCGGCATACAGCTTCATGCCGCAGCCGCTCACCCTCATCGTCGATAAATTCAAACTCGCAGTCCATGCATCGCCGAACAGGAAGCTCGACTCGAAGCGTGACCGCTGATTTGCCGGATCCGTACTCGAACTCGTGGTCATGCAAAGTTGTTTCAACCGAGCTGCTATCGCAGAGTGGGCATTCGATATCCTCTGCACACAGGCGCACGTTCAACGTACCGGGGAACGGCTTCCTCGTCTCGACGCTGTCTTCCTCGCAGCAAGGGAGGCGCTCGTCAATCGAGCGCTTGAACTCTTGGTGAGGCTCCTTTCCGTCTCTCGTGTCGAAGGTTGCAATCGGACACGGCCCGCTGCTCGCTCTCCGGCTGCACGAGACATCGTCCGACTCGTCGAACTCCGCCGCGGCCAAGTACCCCCTGTATTCCATCATGCCTCCACCCCCGTCGCTTTGAGCAGCGCAGCTATGGTGCATACCACCGATCGACCGATGGTCGGCCTTGGATGCGGTTGGTGCATCACTGCCCTCTCATCCCCCCCCTGCGGAGACCTGCCCTAGACACTGAGCGTTCGGCAATCTCGACACCGGAAGCTCTGAATCGCGATTCCATCCTACCGCGTGAAAACTTCGTTACGAGCATGGCAAGGTTGTGCCAGCACGGACTCTGTGTGGAGTGAGCGTGCTATAGAGACAGATCGGAGCGTGGCTGCAAGTTCCCCTGCGCCCAAGGCCCGCACACACTAGCGGATCAGCACGATCTCGGCTAGATCCCGGTCAAGGTGGACACAGAAGCGGCCTTGCTTGGGGTGCATCCAGATGCCCTGCCCCGGGCTGACATTGGGAATCTCCCCGGCGCTGGCATAGAAGGTGCCGCCGATGTCCTCGACTTCCGAGCTGAGGGGGCCGATATGCACGTGGGCGTGGCACTGCGTGCGGAAGAAATTGCTGTTTTGCGCCAACCCCCAGCGGCCCGGAAACAGCTCCTCCGCGCGGGCGGCCGCCCTGCGCCAAAGCTCGGCCCGCAGTTGCGGGCTTAGGTCGTGGGTCGACTGGTATCCCGCTGCGTGCGCTTTCGGCAACGCCAGGTATCGATTCGGCTTGTGGGGATTGTTGTCCTTCAGGAAGTAGACTTCGTCCGTGGACTGCTCCGCCGTGCTGCAAAGACTGCAGGCCCGGCTGGCCATGCTCTCTGCCTTGGCGTGGTCGCACGGGCACTCCACTACGGGCATCGGCACCATGGGGACGAGGCAGAAGAACACAAGCAGCAGCGCCTCGACTGCCAGGAACCCCCGGAATCTAGCTCCGCGCCTGCGCGAGCGCTTCATGCCCCCCGCCTCCGAGGTGCGCATGGTGGCACTTGATCAGGAACTCGTCGGTCATGCCAGCGATGTAGTCGCACACAAGTTGGTGCAGTGGCTCGCTGGCAAGTTGCTCGACATAGCTGCTCGGCAGCGCCTCCGGGTGCTCGAGATAGTGCTGGAAAAGTTCTGTGAGCTGACTCGAAAAGCCGCGCTCGCGGGCGATCCGGGCGCTGTCCCGGTAGTAGGTGCTGTAGAGCAGGGAGCGCAATTGCCGCATGGTGCCGGCCGTTTCCTCGCTTGGGACAGCTATGCGCGCCGGCAGGTGGCGAACGTCCTGCCAAGAGCTCACCCCGGCTGCCGCTGCCGCCGAGCGCGTGCCCTCGACAAGGCCCCGCACGAACCCTGCCATCAGCCGTCGCTGGGCTTCGTTCAGGATCCGCCGGGCGGGAGCGCCCGGATATTTTGCCTTCACATCCGCGCGCAGTTCTCCGAACTTGGGAACGGCCGCGCAGATGTCGGAGACGGTCAGGAACTTGTCGGTCACGGCATCTTCCAAGTCGGCGCTCAAGTAGGCGATCTCGTCGGCGCTGTCGAGCAGCTGGGCCTCCAGCGTCGGCCGCAATTCGGGAAAGTACTCTCGGTGGGCCGGCTCGGCGGGGTCTAATTCGCGCGAGTGCTTGAGCAGCCCCTCGCGTACTTCGAACGTGAGATTCAAGCCGCGAAAAGCCGCGTAGCGGCGCTCGAAGTGCTCGACGATGCGCAGGGCGTGGAAGTTGTGGTCGAAGAACGAGCCCTGCAGGCGCATCTGCGCGTCCAAGGCGGTCTCCCCGGCATGCCCGAAGGCCGGATGGCCCAAGTCATGGGCCAGCGCCAGCACCTCGACCAGATCCACGTTCAGGCCCAGCGCCGTCGCGACCGTGCGCGCGACTTGGGACACTTCGATGGTATGTGTCAGCCGGGTCCGGCTGTGATTCGAGTTCGGCAGGGTAGCGACCTGCGTCTTGCCAGCCAGGCGCCGGAACGCCCGCGAATGAATCACGCGGTCGCGGTCATGCTGGAACGGCCCGCGGTAGGAATCAGGGTCGGGGAGCTCTGCGTGCCTGCGCAGAAGGGACTGCTCGTCCGGAAACCGGAGTTGGGAAAGCATCGCACTCCTGAAGGTCAGCTGCCCTCGCCCAGCGTCTCCATCAAATCTGCCGCCAGAGCGCTAGCCGGACCGTTCCCTGCTTGAATCTCCGATAGCATGTCCCTGGCCCGCTGCGCGTCGCTATGCACGAAAGTGCGCGCGATCTCGATCGATGCGCGCTCCTTGGATATGACTCGCGTGGGATTGTCCGCGATCGCTTGGAAATGCTCCCTCGCAGCTTCCGCATTGCCCTCTGCGAGCAGCATGCCTCCTAGGGCAAGCCTTGCCAGAGCCGGGTACTCGCCGCCCTTCCCGCGCACTGCCATCTCGAAATGTGCCTTGGCCTCGGTAGAGTTGCCCTGTTCTCGATCTAACAGTCCGGCGTAGTAATCCGCCCCCGTAGCTGCAGGCGTGCCGGCGTACTCCACGTTCACCTCGTCCAAGGCGCGGGTCACCTCCGCGATCCGCTCGGATTCCGTGGGAAACGTCTTGATGCCAGGCATCTGTTCGGTGCTCACCACCCCGCCATATAGCGTGATGGCCTTCAACAGGGCTGCTTGGGCGTGAATCGCCCTTTGGCGGGCATAGCCGCCATATGCCACCCCGCCGACCACCAGCAGCACAACGGCCGCCCCGCCAGCGATAAACTGCTTGCGGTGCGACGAGAAGTACTCGACGCGTTCGCTGACTTCCTCGACGAACCGGTCTCGCTTCAGATCCTTACGACGGAACCCTGCCAATGCATCCCCCCAGCGCAGGTGCCGCGAAACAGTTCGCGTCCGAACCCGCGCTTGCCTTCATTCTAGCTTGCACACCCGTGCTGTCGATCGCGTTCGAAGCGCGCTCGCCAAGAAGGGCCGTCTTCGCCGGCGGCGCGCAAGCCGCGGACACGGACGCATTCCCCGCGCGCAAGGTGTCTCGTCCGTCGGGCCAGTCTGAGATCATCCGCGGGACGGCCGGCTGCGCTCCCCCTCTTGCACGGATTCCGGCCGCATCCGTTGCAGCAAAGCGGCGACGACGCAAGGCCCTCCAAGCTGCCGAGCGACTCAGTCCCCGTCAATAGATCTGCTGCGTTGTCCCCGCGGCATTGTCGGGCGGTGCCACGCCCCGCGCCAGC
Source organism: Bryobacterales bacterium (assembly GCA_965219605.1). Classification (GTDB taxonomy): domain Bacteria; phylum Acidobacteriota; class Terriglobia; order Bryobacterales; family UBA6623; genus VXMF01. The sequence goes on from CBDCOC010000001.1 coordinate 566,080, forward strand.
ATTACGCGCCGGAGAGCTTCGATCGTGACTGGGGACGGCTTGAAGTTCCCGAACCGGTAGCCCAGCGCGATCGTCAGCGGCGTCCAGCCAAAGCGGTTCTCGCGGTTCCAAGTCTTGATGTCCGCGCCCTTCGAGTCGAGGTACGCGACCACTCGCGGCAGGTTCTTGTAGGCTGCGGCATGCATCACGGTCTCGCCCTTGGCATCTACCGAGTTAATTTCCGCGCCGAGTTCCAGCAGCGCATCCAAGGCTTCCAAGACCTCGGGCTCAGTTCCGGCATCCTCGCCCGGCGACCTCGTGCCCAGCCCCGCGGCGGCCAGCAGCGGAGTGCTGCCGTCGGCGTTCCCGATGGAAGTGTCGGCGCCGAGCCTCGCAAGCGTTCGAATCAGTTCCGCGTCGGCGCTCTGGGCGGCTAGGAAGAAAGGCGTTGCGCCGCGCTTGTTGAGCCTCGTGTTCCCGAGATTCACGTGCTTGACCATCCTACGGTCGAGGTCCGCGCCGCGCCTTGCGATCCACTCGACGAATTGCAGGCTGGTCATCTTGCCCGAGCCTTGGGGCGGCGGGTCATTGTCGCCCCGGCCGGGCTTTCTCACCCTAGCAATCGCGTGGAGCACGGTATAGCCGGGCTTGTCCGCATTTGGGTCCGCCCCGGCTTCCACGAGCTTGGCCGCGAGTTCGTAATTGGCGTTTTCGACAGCGATCAGCAGTGCGCTGGCCCCGAACGGGGGTGCGCCGTGCTGTCTCCGAGCGCGGCTGGGCTCGCCCGGCGGCGGCTGGATCGAATCGTTGGGGTCTGCCCCGGCGGCCAACAGGAGCCGGGCCACGTCCAGGTGCCCCTCGCGCGCGGCGAACAGCAGCGGCGTGAATCCCGACGCCAGACGCAGGCCGATATCGGAGCCTGCATGGAGAAGCTCCCGGACGACATCCGCATGGCCTTCGGCCGCAGCCCACATCAGCGCGGATTGCCCGCCGATTGCTTCCCGCGCTCCCACGCGGGCGCCATGCGCCAGCAATGCCCTCGCGGTCTGGAGATCGCCGGCCCGTGCAGCGGTCATTAGCACGGTCTCGCCGCCGCGCCGCGCGGCGTTCGGATCGGAGCCGGCTTGCAGCAACAGTTCCGCCATCGGCGCACTGCCGTTCTGGCAAGCCAGGAACAGAGGCGTGATGCCGTAGCGGCTGGAGATCCCCGGCCGTGCCCCGGATGCTAGCAGCAGCTCCGCCAGCGCCGTGTCATCTGCATGAGCGGCCCAGTGCAGAGCAGTCATGCCGTCAGCTTGAGCCGCATTCGGATCCATGCCCTGTCGGAGCAGGTCCCGGACGGCTTGCTGACGGCCCGCCTCGGCGGCATTTGCCAGCGGGGATTGCGCGCCCCATGCTGGCACTGAAGCCGCGAGCAGGGACCACCGCAGGGCAGAGCCGACAGCCCGCTGTGCCAGTCCTCGCATCCCGACCGCCTTGACGCCGCTGGGCTCAGATGTCGAGCGGGCGCATCATTTCGTCAACCATTCCCTGGCTATCCGCAAAGCTGTCGAGATGCACGCCGGCCTTCTCGAGCAGAGTCAAGTGGAGGTTTGCCAGCGGCGTGGGCTCGCTGTACTTGATGTGGCGCCCCCCTCGCATCCTGCCTGCCGCTCCGCCGGCCACCACGATCGGCAGGTTGGTGTGGTCGTGGAGGTTCGGATCGCCCATGCCGCTGCCGTAGAGATACAGCGTGTGGTCCAGCAGCGAGCCGTCTCCGTCAGGCGTGGACATGAGCTTCTCCAGGAAGCCTGCGAACAGCGACACGTGGAAGGCGTTGATCTTGGACACCTTGGCGATCTTCTCGGGGTTGTTGCCGTGATGCGTCAGCGGGTGGTGCGGCTCGGGCACGCCGGCCTCTGGATACGTGCGGGTGCTTGTCTCGCGCGCGAGCTGGAATGTGATCACTCGCGTGATGTCGGCTTGCAGTGCGAGCAGCTGCAGGTCGAACATCAGCCGGGCATGATCGGCGTACTCGGCCGGAACCCCGGCCGGGCGGTCCAGATCGGGCAGTTGATCGCTCTCGATCTCGGCCTCGGCCTTCTGGATCCTGCGCTCCACCTCGCGGATCGAGTCAAGGTACTGGTCGACCTTGGCCCTGTCCTCGGAGCCGAGTTGGGCCTGCAAGCGCGCCGTGTCCTCCATGACCCAGTCCAGCAGGCTGGCTTTGCGGCGCAGCGCCTCCCGGCGCTCCTCGGAACTGCCGCCCTCGCCGAAGAGGCGCTCGAACACTAGCCGCGGGTGGGCTTCGGCCGGCAGGGGTGTGGTCGGTGAAGACCACGATAGGTTGTTCTGATAGACGCACGCGAACCCGTTGTCGCACTGGCCCACCATCGACACCAGGTCCATGGCCAACTCGAGCGACGGCAAGCGGGTCTCACGGCCGATCCTCTGCGCGGCGATCTGGTCGACCGTGGTGCCTAGGTGGTAGTCCGTGCTCTCGGTCCACTTCGCCTTGGCTGCGCTGAGGAAGCCCGCATTGGATGTGGCGTGCGTGCCGGGATATGAATTCTTCAACTCCATGTTGGTGAGGACCGTGAGATGCTCGGACACCGGGGAGAGAGAGGCCAGCGCTGGAGACAGTTCGCCGAGCCTGCCGCCAGCGCCGGGAGGCGTCCAGCGCGAGATATCGCACCCCATCGGCATGTAGACGAAGCCAAGCCGCCGCACGGGCTCGGCCGGCGTATCGGCGAGGGCCCTCAAGGGCGGGACCATGGCATCTAGCAGGGGCAGCGACAGCGTCGCTCCGGCGCCGCGCAGGAACGTGCGGCGAGGCAGGGCCTTCTTCGTGACGATCATCGCGACCTCCTCATTTGGAACGGCACACTCGAGGTTATGCCTAGGATAAGCGACGAAAAGCGGAAATCGTGCCCTTTCGCATCACGCACGACTTGCCGGATCGCCGGTGCGTCATAGTGCTCGACCCCTCGCCCTACGGCGAATGTCAGCAATTTTTCCGTCAGTGCGCCCGCGAACAGCTCCGGGCGGCCCAACAGGGCCTGCTCCAGGTCATCGACTCCGCCGACATGCGTGCCATCGGCAAGCATGCCCGAGGGATCGATGGGTGCGCTGCCGTCAACGGCGCGCCAGCGGCCGACAGCATCGTAGTTCTCCAGCGCGAATCCCAGCGGGTCCATCAGGTTGTGGCAGCTGGCGCAGGCCGGATCGGCACGATGCTCGGCCAGTCGCTCGCGCACGGAGAGCTTGCCGGCAATCGTGTTGTCCTTTAAGTCGGGCACGTCCGGCGGTGGCGGTGGCGGCGGCATGCCCAGGATGTTCTCCAAAATCCACTTGCCGCGAATCACCGGAGACGTCCGGGTGGCGTAGGAGGTCACGGTCAGGACGCTGCCGTGGCGCAGCAGGCCGCCTCGCACGCTGCCGGGAGGCAGATCGATGCGCCGGAACCGGCTGCCGTAGACGCGCGGGATGCCATAGTGCTTCGCCAAGCGCTCGTTGACGAAAGTGTATCCGGGCCGCAGCAGGTCGAGCACGCTCCGATCCTGGCGGATCACATCTTCCAGCAGCAGCGCGGTCTCCTGCCGGAAGGCTTGCCGGAGGTTGTCGTCAAAGTCCGGGAAGATGCGCATGTCCGGCCGCGCGGAGGCCAGATTGCGCAGGTGCAGCCATTGCGACGAGAAGTTGTCGATCAGGGAAGCTGAGCGCCGGTCCGCCAGCATCCGGCGCACGTGGCCTTCCAATACGCCAGGCACGCGCAGCCGTCCTTGCGCGGCGCTCTTTCGAAGGGCGGCGTCCGGCAAGCTGCTCCACAGGAAGAATGAAAGCCGCGAGGCCAGTTCAAAGTCGGAAACGGGGTAGGCTGTCCGGGGCGGCAAGCCCGGCGGATCTCGCTCGACCCGCAGCAGGAAATGGGGGCTCGCCAGCACGGCTGCAACAGCGCGCTCAATGCCGGCTTCAAAACCTCCCGCTCTGCCCGCCGCCGCGCGAGACTGCCTGTAGAACTCCAGCAGTCCATCCATTTCACTGGCCGAGACCGGCCTGCGATAGGCCGTAGCCGCAAGCTTGCGCACGATTTCTTCGGCACAGTCCGCTTCCCCGCCCTGCGACACGGGCAGGCAGGTAAAGATCTTCTTGCGGCTGGGAGTGTCGCCTGGCCCGCTTGCTGCGTAGGGCCCCGTGATTGTGACGGAGAAGATCGCGGGCTGCAGGCGGCGGTGCCTGTAGAAATTGAAGCGGGCTTGGTAGGGCTTGCGCAGCGTTTCGGCCAGGAACGACGAATCCGCTAGGAACGTAGCGCCGATATCGTGCGGGCCGGCCTGCAGCGTGACGCGGGCATTGAGGTGCCTGTCCGCATTGCGGTGGTCGTCCCCGCGGGGAGGCGGGTCCACATCCAGCAGCGCCACTCGCTCGCGATCCACCAGAAGTTCCAGCTGGTGCGGCCTGGTCAGCCCTTCGATGTCCTCGTTCCGGTCGCGCGCCAGGCGCACCGCGATTTCATACTCTCCGTCAACTGGGAAAGCGTGCGGCACCAAGGCACCGCCGCGGGTGCCCGGCGGCAGGCCCGGTATGTGCCGCTCCTGCGTGAGATCGGGAGGCAGCCGGACCGTGACAGCATCCGGCCGGGGGCCCGCGCGGCCCACTGCCAAGCGGGAGATCTTCTCAGCGGCCGCGACATAGCGTTCCAGCAACAGTGGCGGCAGGTCGCTTACGGTGATGTTGTCAAAGCCGTGACTGGCCTGATCGCCGGGCAAGAGGTTGCCAACGTTGACATCCAGAGCGAGCAAGTCGCGGATCGCGTTGCGGTATTCGGTGCGGTTCAGCCGCCGGAAGGTCGGCGTGCGCCCCGGGTTTGGCGCCAAGGCGGCGGATTGGTCCAGTTCCGACGTCAACGTCGCGAGCGCAGTCCGATACTCGGCTTCGGCGGGCCGTGGCAGGCCCGCCGGCGGCATCTGGCGCCCCCGCAATTTGCGCGCGACCCGTTCCCACGCTTCAGTGTCGGCCGCGACATCCGCGCCAGTCAGTTTTTCGAGGTCCAGCCCGGCCGTCTTGGCCGCCGAGTTATGGCAGCCTACGCAATGCTGGCCGATGATACTGCGATAGGTGGCAATCTTGCCGTTTTGGCCCTGCTGCGCAACTGCCGGGATCCCAATCAGCAGCCCGCCAGTCGCAGCAAGCGTACATGCATGCCGTCGATACATCAAAAACCGCCCCGATGATCGTAGCAAGGCTTGCAGGCAGACACTACCGCTTGGTGCGCTGCGCGGGCCCCTCGCGCGCAAGCGCATCGGCCCGCAGCCCGGCCAGCGCGAAGATGCAAGGCATTCGGCCCGCGGCGCTATCGAGACCAGGAAAGATCCGGATCGTCTCTTCTGGGCTGGCCCGATGGAACGGGCACTCGGGCCGGGTGTGCTCCCGTACGTTCGCTGCGTGCGCTCGCCACGGCTTCGGCAACCCCCTTGGTCGAGGGTCCAAGCATCGTCTGCTCGAGCTTGGCGCCTCGCAAATCCGCTCCGGTCGCGTCAGCGCCAACTAGGTTCGCCCCTGCAAGAATCGCGCCCCGCAGGCTGGACTCCCGCAAGTCTGCGTTGCGCAGGTCGGCGTCGGTGAAATCCGCCTTTTCCAGAACGGCCTGCCGGAAATTGATGCCAACCAGAACCTTGCCGCGAAGATTCGCGCCGCTCAGATCCGCCCGCTGGCCACGCTGGCCGTCCGATCCCAGCCAGATTTGGTGCAATGCAAGGACGGCGGCCAACGGCTGGTCTGCGGGCCTCGCCTGCTCGATCAAGTGCATGCCCCTCCTGTGGAGCTGCTCTTCAATGGAAATGCGGAACTTGAGGGCGCGGTCCTCCGCCGTCGTGATTCCCGAAAGGAGCTTGTCATGCGGGAACGCTTGGCGGTAGTCATCCGCAAGCGCCTCGTAGTCTCGGGTGTACGTATCGGCCGACCGGATTTGCTCTGCCGAGAGCATATCGCCGTATTTGTCGGCAATGAATCCAAGGTCGAACAAGTCGCGTGCCCGCTTGCGCCCAACAGATGCCTTCATCTTTTGATCAAAAATCGCTTGCACTCTGTATGAGCGGATCCCTTCAATTGTCACCACGTCATCCTCGTTGGGTGTCTCGCGAAAGCTCAGGTCTATGTTTAGGAGACGATCCCCCGGCACCGCCGGATGCTTGTAATGAACCTTGAAACGCTGGCCGATGTCGGTATCCTTTCCGACGATGAAACTTGCGAGCTCGGCTCCTACGTCGAGCAGCCCAGCAGCGATGAAGCTCCTCGTTGGAACAGGCCCTTCGGCGTCAAAGTCAAGATCAGTTGAGTGCCGATCCAAGCCGTAGAGGAAAGCTAGGGAACTTCCTCCCTTGAAGACATAGGGCGTGGACTGGAGTCGCTCCAGCACTGCTCGCATCACACTCTCATGGAGCGCTTGATGCGGCTTCAAGAAAATATTACGGTAGACAGCCATTTTTCATGTACCGTTCTCATCTCTGGAGTGAATTGCTCGCTTAGTGGTTTAAGATACTCCTCCACCAAATGCTCGATTTGCTTTTCGGTGTCCAACCACTGGTTGATGGTGTAAACGGGGCAGTACCTTGCTGTCTTTCTGGCAAGCGCATCCGCAGTGTCCAATACTGCGTAGTCGGCGATCGCCCGGTAGTGGTTTGCCACCCACACCGGGCCACAACCTGCCGGAATCACCCAGTTAGCAAGTAGGTGCGCCATGTTGCGCACGCCCTTGCTGCCAAGACTCGGCGTGGAATCGCCCCAGCCCCCCGGCCCGGCAAGCGTCAAGACGTGCGGATTGTCCGGCGTCGTGAAGAAAGAATCATCTTGGTGCCAGTCTCCCGTGTGTTCGTCGGGAAGGCGCAGGTTGAGAGCCGCTTGGTACGAGATATACCGGTTCGGCGCCGTGACGGGAACGCGGACCGGGCAGAACTGCGTCCCGTACTCGTTCTCCTCCCAAGGGGGGCTGAGGGTCGGAAGCAACCGCTCCTTCGTGACCAAGGCAGGCATGGCGATCTAATTGTGCCACAGGATCCGCTGCGGTGGGCTCTCAAGCAGCGCCTCTCGCATCTGCCAGCGGGGATCTGCTCAATTGCCGGCCAAGCAGCCGCCCATGCGCCGGGTAGAGGAGGTAGTTACCTTTCGGCGACACCACGCCAGACACTGCTTCGTCTCTCAGGGGCAAGCGCAAACTGAAAACTGGCAGCGTTGGTCAAGTACGAAAACGGTGTATGCGTTGGCGCAGTTCATCATCCGGCAGGAAGACGAGTGGATCGTCTATCAAAGTCTGGATCGCCACCGCCAGCCGAGCCGGCTTGACAGCCGCGAGCCGATGCATTTCATCCAGCGCCCAGATCACTCCGTGAACATCGATGGCCTTTTGTGTTGCGATGCGTCGCAGGAGGCTGTCGCCGGTCAGCAGGATTGCTTCTTCGGTCTCTTCGGCCATCCGCAGCGCAAGGCAATCGTTCCAAGACAGTGCGGGATAACGGCTGAAATACCGCTCGGCCTGAACGAGCCCGGCGGCTTCGAGATGTCGCGCCCGCAGTGCCCGATCGATCATCTCGCATTTCTCATCGCTGGTCAGCCGAATGAGTTCATCGTCCAGTAAAGCCTGTGGCATGACGATGGTGTAGGGCAGCTTGAACAGCGAGAGCAGGAGGCCCACCTTGTGCAGGTCAATCACACATGAGGAATCAGCGACCAGCGTGGGCATCGACGAGTTCCGGCCCTCGCATAGCTTGTTCAACGCGATCCAGCGGTTCTTTCAGCAGTTCCATGGCTTTGCTCGGAGAGATGTAGCGCTCGGCAAGCGCCCGGTAGCAGAGTCGTCGGAACCGGCGGGGCTTTTCAACTTGCCCACGTAGCTCGGCAGTCTCGATCGGCTCGGGCTCTTCCAACCGCCATCCCTTGGCGAATGTCTGAAAAGCATAGGTCAGTGTCTGGACGTCAATGATGCCGTACCGGTTGAGCCGTACCAGCAGGCCTGCCGCGCTGACGCCATACTGGCGCTTCAACTGCACCAACTCGTCGTAACTCAAAGCGTTCCTGCGCGAACCGAGCTGGCTTTCCAAGTGTTCGCGGGGCACGAGAAACGCACCGGCGAACTCGGTGGCGGCCCTTTCGTGGTCCACCGGAGAGTCCATGTCGAACACACGGTGCCCAAGTTCGTGCGCGAGGGTCAGACGTCGCCGTTCCAGCGAGTGCATGGCGTTGACGACAATCACGGACAGCAGGGCGTTGTCTTGGGATTGCCTCACCGTACAAGTGAGGCCGGAAACTTTGTCCGGCAGTTCGATGAGGAGCACCTTGATGCCTCGCTCTTCGAGCAACTCGGTCATGTTCGGGATGGGGTCGATTCCCAGCCGCCATTCCCTTCTCAATTCCATGGCAAGGAACTCCGCCTCTTCGAGACACCCCAAGAACCTTCGGCCGAGCCGGGGAACCTGCCATTCGGGGCTCGCCTGCCGGAGGATTCGTTCGATGGCGCAGTAGCGCTGAAGTTCCTCGATGACCGCGGCCTCTACAGCGGCGCGATCCCGTGCGGAGGTGCCGGAGCGCTTGCGGAATTCCATATCGCGCAGTTCGAGCACCTGGTTGCTCATGAGGTATTGCGGCGACACATCGAGCACCTTCGCCAAGAGGTCCAGCACGTCCGAAGCCGGCATCATTTCGCCGCGCTCGTACTTGCCGATAGCCTGAGCGCTGGCGCGGTTTCCGATCGCGTCGGACAGCGCGCGCAGTGAAAGACCTGAGCGCTTGCGGGCCAGCTTGAGACACTCACCGAACACGACGACCTCCGTTGCCCTAGGCCGGTTTACATATTATCATGGGAGCCGAAACAGTAAACCAAGACAGGCCGGTCAAGTTCATGACAAAACGCAATCAGCACGTCATCCGGCACAAGGACGGCTGGGCGGTGCGCGGCGCGGGTTCGCAGCGAGCCACCTCGGTGCATTCGACCCAGAGGGCAGCTGTCGATGCGGCACGCGAAATTGCGCGCACGCAGCGCACGGAGCTGTTCGTGCATGGGCGCGATGGCCGGATCCGCGAACGCGACTCCTACGGGAACGATCCGCATCCACCCAGGGGATAACCTCCGCGAGCTGCTGGCGCGATCACTCATAAGCTGAGATCCCCCAGCCTTGCTTGCGCTCCGACACACCAAGGCTTTTTAATGTTCGCGACGAACCCGCTCTCCAAGTCCGCCAACTCTCGCTTGGTGGACGATTTCTCTCGAAACCTTGGCTGCTCGGACTCAGAAACCCGCGACAGCGGGGGAGAGGGAGGTGTCAGTGCATTCCCGCGCCCAGCAATTTCACAGCGAAATACCTGATGTCGAACCGACACTGCAAGGCTAGCGGCAGAGCAAGTGCTGGCAGCCAGAACACGGCCTTGCCCGTTGCTGCGGCCGAGGGTCGGGCCGCTTGAGAACTAGCGCAAGTGCTTTGCAAAGAAGTCCAACGATCGCTTCCATGCCAGCTTCGCGGCTTCTTCATCGAAGCGTGGCGTCGTGTCGTTGTGGAAGCCATGGTTGGCGCCGGCATACATGTGTGCTTCGTACGTCTTCCCGTTCGCCTGCAGCGCACTCTCGAAGGCGGGCCAGCCTTCGTTGATCCTGCGGTCGAGCTCGGCGTAGTGCAGCATCAGCGGTGCGCCGATCTTGGGGACCGCGGCGGCTGGCGGCTGCCGACCGTAAAACGACACGCCGGCGGCAAGTTCAGGGTTGCGCACCGCGATCGCGTTGACTACGAAACCGCCGAAGCAGAAGCCGACAATCCCTACCTTGCCCGTGCAATCGGCATGCTCCTGCAAGTGCCCGACGGCGGCGGCGAAGTCTTCCACCAACTTGTCGCGGTCCAATTCGGCCTGCAACCTGCGCCCGTCATCGTCGTTCCCCGGGTAGCCGCCTTTCGGCGTGAGGCCGTCGGGAGCGAGCGCGAGAAAGCCGGCGGCCCCCAAGCGCCGGGCGACATCCTCGACGTACGGATTCAAGCCGCGGTTCTCGTGGACAACCACCACGCCTGGCAGCTTGCCGTGTCCCGCGCTCGGTCGCGCCAGATAGGCGCGGATCGATCCGTGCCCGTGCGGCGAGTCGTATGCCACGCGCTCCGCCCGGATGCTGGCATCGCCTTCCGGCACTTGCTGCGCCAGGGCATAGTTCGGACTGAGGCTCGCCAAGACCGCGGCAGCGCTCGTGCCGGCCGTGAACGGCCCTGCCCTGTCGATGAAGGCACGGCGACTGATGCCGCCATGCACGTAGGCATCGAACAGACGTAAGACCTCGGGATGGAAATCACCGGCCGTTTTTCTCTGCATGCTGGCCCTCCGTTGCTGAAGCTAGGGCGTATCGCCGCCACCCCTAGTTACGGCTGGCGGCTCGGCGCCGAGTCTTCTTTGGCGTGGAAATGCCCCTTCGTGATCTCGGCGCCCGAGTCCAAGTAGCTGTCGATCTTCGCTCCGAGATCTGCCACGACGTCAGGATGCTGGCCGGCCACGTTCGTCAGCTCGTCTGGATCGGCGGCTCTGTCGTACAACTGCGGATCGTAGTCATACCCGAGCCGGTCGCGGTCGATGACCTTGGAAAACTGCCATTCCGCCGTGCGAACGGCGCCGACCCAGCCGTATGCCTGGACTAGGCTGTCGTGCGGGCTGGGATCCCCGCTGGCGAGGCCCCAGAGGTTCCGGCCCGTCGCCCGCGGCGGCGGATTCAGTTCCAGCAAGCTGAACAATGTCGGCATCACGTCCGGATGGTGGATGAAACCGGACGCGCGGGTCCCGGACTTCTCCTTGCCGGGCAGGCGTACCAAGAAGGGGTTGTGCGTGACCTGCCTGCGAATCCTCTTCGGCCCCTTCAAGAACTCGCCCTGCTCGCCCAGCAGTGTGCCGTGGTCGGAGAAGAACACGACCACTGAGTTGTCGAACAGGCCCAGCCCTTCCACGGCGTCCAGGATCTCGCCTATCCAGTAGTCGACGCACATCGACTCCCCGGCGTAGTTGGCCCGCAGCCTGTCAATGCCGGCCTGGGGGACCTCGATGTCGGCATACGGCGGCTCCCACCAAGTCGGGCCTGCCGCGCCCGGCATGTATTCCTCGAGGAACCGCTGGGGCGGATCCCACGGCTCGTGCGGGTCGAACGCTTCCAAGTGCAGGAAGAACGGCGCCTTGTCGTGATTCCGATGCAGCCAGTCGATCACCTTCTTGGCGGTGACCTCAATGATCGCCTCGCACTCGCTCTCGTAGCGCTTGCGGTTGGCCAGGAACTGCCGCATGAAATCCGGCCGCCCCGGATCCAGTTCCAGCCAGCGATCCCAGTACTCGCGCGGGTAGTGTTGCGGGACGATTTCGTCGTCCGAGAGGCTTGCAGGAGCCTGCTCGTAGTAATCTGCCTCGTGCCCCCGCGCCCACTCGTAGTAGTTGTAGCCGCGGTGAAAGTTCTTGCCGGGCCGCTGCAGGTGGGGGATGTCGGCGATGAGGGCCGTGTTGTAGCCCGCCTCGAGGAGTGTCTCGGAAACCGTCTGGTCTTCGTAATACAACTCGTGCCAGCCGGGAGTCTGGACCAGCTCGTGCTGGTGGAAGTAGTGGTACGGCACGATACGGCGGCCGGTCATCAGCACCCGGCGGATCGGAATTGTCGGCATGCCTTCGGGATAGCAGTCCTCGAAGACGACACAGTCTTCGGAAAACCTGTCCAAGCGCGGGCACTTGACCAAGCCGTTGCCGCCGTAGGCTTGGAGATTGTCGGCGCGGAACGTATCCGTGTTGAGAAAAATGAGGTTCTGCCGGTTGCCCTTGCCGCGCTGATTCGGCGGCCGCTCCCAGATGCCTCCAGACAGGCCGGCTTGGCTTGGCGCCGCGCAGCCGGCCAGTCCGCCGGCTGCAACGCCAGCCGCGGCCGCTGTGGGGCCTTGCGCGAGAAATCCCCGGCGGGAGAGTCGACCAGTCTTGGATTTTGCCATTGCAGCCAAAGGCTAGCACAGTCGCCGTGCCCCGGGCGAGCGTGCTTGCAAGCCGCGGCAGGCGAACTCAGACTCAACATGGGGGCAGTGGGGCGCAACGGGCCGCGGCATGGTCTAGGCGAAATCAGCCGCGGTGACGACCCGCCGCTCGTCAATGCTGATCCATGCGCCGTATGCCAGCTTGCTGGCCTCGATTGCGAATTGCGCGTGCAGAGCCGGTTGCGAGCGATCGCGAACGGCGCGGAAAAAGTCGCGGTACATGTCCTCTTCCATGGCCCCCTTGCGCATTTCGATCGCGGAAAGCCGCATGCTCTTGGCAGCAGTGCCGGACAGGCGAATCGTGGCCTCCTTGAAGTCATACTGCAGGGATCCCTTGCTACCAGTCACGGTCAGCTGCCACTTAGCGCCCGGTGCTGAGCCGGAATACGTATGCTGCAGGCGCACGTCGCCGAACTCGGCGACGACGGAAACGTTGTCTTCCGTGGTGCGCTCGGGCCAATGCAGCGCGCCCCCGGTGGCAGCGCAGAAGGACAGGGGCTGGCCGATCATCTCGTACAGGAAAGCGTATGAATGCACCGAGAATTCGAGCAGGCTGGAGCCGGCCAGTTGCCGCAGATGCCGCCAAGGCGTAGCACCGCGGCGCTGCGGGTCGGGCCAGCGCCACGTGAGCTTCCGTGTTGAAAGTCAAGCGGCAGGAGCGGGAAAAGAGGTTGCCAGTGGCAGGCGAGGGGGCCTAGCGTGGAGTGCTGGGTAGAGAGGAGCAGGCAGTTCATACGACGACCTCGGCAGGGCGGGCGGGTGGTTCGGGTTGCCAGAGGCGGTCTTCGCGCAAGAGGGTGTCGAGCAGGCCGGCCAAGCGGCGCATGACAGCGACGAGGGCGAGCTTGTGGGGCTTGCCGTTAGCCACCAGGCGCTGGTAGCAGGCTTGGGCGGCGGGCTGGCAGCGGGTGGCGGACAGGGCGGCCATGTAGAGCAAGTGGCGCGGCTGGGCGCGCCCGGCACGAATCGAGCGAGCGCCGCGCCGTTGGCCGGAATCGCGGTCGAAAGGAGCCAGCCCCAGTAGCGCGGCAGCTGGGCGGCGGCCAAGCGAGCCGAGTTCGGGCATGGTAGCGCAGAGGCAGGCAGCGTTGAGCGGACCGAAGCCGGGGATGGACTGGATAATCTCGGCGCGGCGGGCGAGCACGGCATCGGCGGCCAGGCAAGTTTGCAGGTCGCGGTCGCAGGCGGCGCGGGCGGCCTGTAGGCTGGCGAGCGGCTTGGAAAAGCGGCGCGTCGCTTGCGGGTCGAGTTCGGCGGTTAGCTTGCGCAGCGTGCCGAGTTGCTCGACAAGCTTGCGGCGAGCGACAAGCAAATCCTGGAGAAGTCGCAGGTTGGCGGCTTGTGGCGGGGTCGCTTGCAAGTCGGCGAGACGGCCGAAGCGAGCCAGCATGGTCGCATCGACGCGGTCGTTCTTAGCGAGTTGGCCGAGCGCTTCGGCGAAGCGCCGCGAGCGCAAGGGGTTGACAAGGACAGTCTCCAAGCCAGCTGCAGCCAGGCATTGGTGCAGTTGGCGGTGGTAACGCCCGGTGGGTTCGAAGACGGCGCGGGTGACGCGGTGCTTGCGCAGCCGGTTGCACAAAGCGCGCCGGCCGCTTTTGGTATTTGCATAGCGGCAGTCGAGGCCGGTGTCGAGCAGGTGGGCGTCAAGGTACGCCTTGCCGACATCGATGCCGACGACTACGATGGGAGTGGGTGTGGTCATTCCTGGGTTCCTATCCTTTTGCGATACGGGTCTGTACCCACGCTTCCGTGCAGGACGCGCAGGAATGGGTGCGACGGGCCGACCAAGCTCACGAACGGACCTAGAATCCGAGGGGGGAACGGTCCGACCCGTCGCTGCCAAGGGGGCCTGGCCAGGCCCCCTTGGCACACTCCTGCCTGCACTGCGGCGGGCAGGAAACTGTGAGTTGTCGCAGCGCTGGCTGGCGCCAGCTGCGACCGTGCTGGCAGAGGCTCCACGGGCGTGGCGGCCATTCCTCGTTCGGGCACTATTCCAACATAAAAGGGGGTGCCAGTCGCCCCGGTACTCGTTGAGCGCGAACAGGTGCGGCTTGCCGATCGCCCCGGACCGGACCGCCTCGATGATCCTGCGGTAGGCCGGGTTGAAGTGGCGCTGCATGCCGACGGCCAAGACCCGTCCGGATGCCTCGGCCGCTCGCGCGACCCGCACCGCTTCTCCGTAGGTGAGGCCGATCGGCTTCTCCACCAAGACGTCTTTCCCAGCCCTCAGCGCAGCAATCGCCATCTCTGCGTGCAGGTAGTTCGGTGCGGTGACAATGACGGCTTGCACGCTTTCGTCTGCAATCAACTCGCTGTAGTCGGTGTAGGTCTCGGCGGCGGCCGCAGGACCGGATCTTGCGACGGCCATGCGGGCCGACTCGACGTCGCAAAGGGCGGCGACCTCAACGCTGCCAAGCGCCCGCAAGGCGGCGAGGTGCGCCCGGCTGCGGTTTCCCAAGCCGATCAGCCCGACCCGGGGCGGCGCGCCGGCCTGCGCGTTGAGCGCGCTGGCGACAGCCGTGGCCGCAAATCCGGCGGCTACGAGCGAGCGTCTCGAAACATGCTGATCCATGGCAACAGGGATTGTATCCTGCGGCAATGGCGCGTCCCGGCGCAGGCCAGGGGCCGCTCCCCGAGTTGCCTGCCCTGTCCACAGCAGATCGCCGTGCAGGCAATCTGCGACGGCGCGCGGGTCCGAGCGAGTCCGCCGCCAAGGCGGATCTGCCGCGCCGTCAATTCTTCCAGCCGCGGCCACGGGTGCTAGAATGTACTGCTGTGGCGCGATCCAGAAGCTTGCTCTGGCACGGCTGGATCTGAGCGAGGCGTTCAGATCCTCTCAGCCCCTAGGTAGGCGATGCCGACCACCCAACCAGCGCCGGACGAGCAGTGCGCTCGCTCGCACGCGGAAGCATCCGACCCGCAGATCCCGGCGGCAGCCTCCTCGCCAAGCGAGTTCACCGTCAATCTTGAGCAGTACGAAGGCCCGCTCGACGCCCTGCTCGACTTGATCAAGGCCCAGCGCTTGGACATTCTGGACATCCCTGTCGCGAGATTGACCGAGCAGTACCTCGAGTCCCTGCGGCGGGCGGAATCCCTCAATGTCGAACTGAATGCGGAATTCGTGCTGATGGCAGCCACGCTCATTCACATCAAGTCCAAAGTGCTCCTGCCGACTCCGCCAACAGCGGACGAGACGCCCCCCCCCGATCCTCGCGAGGATTTAGTGGAACTGCTGCTGGAGCGGGAGAAGTTCACGCAGGCCGCGCAGATGCTCGGCGAAAAGCGCGTGATCGAGGAGAACGTTTGGACGGCCGCGGCCGCCAATGCTGGCGACGATGAGCATGAAGCGCCGGAACTCCACGTCAGCCTGTTCGATTTGGTTCAGACGTTCGCGGAGGTCTTGGAACGGCTTGAGAGCCAGCCGGTGATCGAGATGCAGGGCGAGAGCGTTTCAGTTGCCAGCCGGATCCGCTACCTGAAGAACTTGCTGCAGAGCGATGACTGCCCGGTCCGATTGCGCGATATCCTGCTGCGCCAGCCGGTGCCGCGGGTGGTCATCGCAACGTTTCTGGCTCTGTTGGAGATGGTCAAGGCCCAGGCTGTCAAACTCCGCCAAGGGGAACTGTTCGGCGAGATCCTGATCCAGAAGCACAGCAATTTCGACCAAGCCTTCCGTAGCGGCGAGCTGTTGCCCGCGACCGACAGCGAACTGGAGTATCTGGCGTGACCGAGGCGATCATGACGTTCCCTGAGCCGGATGGTCCGGGCCAGCGCACGGATCCCGAGGGCGAACTGTCCCGCCAGCAGCGCATCAGCCTGCTGGAGGCGGTTATCTTTGCCGCTGAAGACCCGCCCACGGTCGAGCAACTGGCTGAAGGCTTGGACCTGCCCAAGGAGCAGTTGGAGAGCGACCTAGCCGCACTGTGCGAATCGTACGAGACCGGCCTGCGCGGGGTCGAGATCCGGGCGGTGGGCGGCGGCTACTGCATGTACACCAAGCCCGAGCACCACGAGGCCGTGAGAATGTTCGTGAGAACGGTCAGGCCTAAGCTGCGGCTTTCCAAGGCGTCGCTGGAAACCCTTGCCGTGGTGGCTTACCGCCAGCCGGTGACGCTGCCGGAAATCCAGGCCATCCGGGGCGTGGTCAGCGCTAGCGGCGTGATCCACACACTGCTGGGGCACAAGCTCATCACCACAGCAGGACGCAAGAAGATCGTCGGCCGGCCGATGCGTTACAAGACCACGGACGAATTCCTGCTGCACTTCGGCCTCAACGGGCTTGACGAATTGCCGACTCTCAAGGAAATGGAGTCTCTCGCCCATGCCGCGCTGCACGAGGACGACCAAGTCGCCGCGGGCGACGGCGATTCAGGCGACAGGGCGTAGCGCGCGCCAGGGCGAAAAGGCGTCAGAGGCGGCCCGGACGGCCGCATCAGCGATGCGGGGGCGAGCCCTCGCGAGGAGTCGACACAGCATGTCAGAGCGACTGCAGAAGATCATCGCGCGAGCGGGAATCGCATCGCGCCGCAAGGCCGAGGAGTTGATACTGTCTGGCCGCGTCACCGTCAACGGCGAGATTGCCACGCAACTCGGCGTCAAGGCCGATTCTGCCAGCGACAGAGTATGCGTTGACGGCAAAGTCGTGCATGACAGCGGGGTAAGGCGCTACCTGGCCCTGCACAAGCCCAAAGGGTGCGTGACAACCACCGACGATCCCGAGGGCAGGACCACTGTCCTGGACCTGCTCGGCCCGGAGGCTGCGAAGGGCCTGTACCCCGTCGGACGTCTCGACTACAACACCGAGGGGCTGCTGATCCTGACCAACGACGGCGATTTTTCCAACCAGATCCTGTCAGCAAAAAACAAGATTCCCAAGACCTACCAGGTGAAGATCAGCGGATTCCCGTCGGAAGAGGGCATCCAAAAGTTGCGCCAAGGAATCCGCTTGGACGGGATACTGGTCAGGCCGGAATCGATCCGGCTGATCCGCGACGCGGAAAACCCATGGTTCGAGGTCACCTTGATCCACGGGCGCAACCGGCAGATCCACCGCATGTTCGAGCGGATCGGTTTCTTGGTGGAGAAAATCCGGCGCGTGAGCATTGGCAGCCTGTCGCTTAGGGATCTCGAGCCGCGCCAAGTCCGCGAGCTGCGCCCGGGCGAGATCGAGCGGCTGTTGAACTATAAGCCCGTCCCGGAGCGCACCGGCCGGAATTCCGGATGGCAGCCCGAGCAATCCCCGCCAAGGCGGGTCGGGCGGGGTTCGCGCCTGCCAGGCGAGCGACGCTCCGGAGACAGCAGGTTCGCTCCGCCAAGGAATGGCGGCCGCCCGGCCAGACAGCGCTCGAGCGAATCGGGTGCGGGCCGCCCCGCACGCGTTGAATCGCGCCGCCCGGCCAGCCGGCGGTCGCGGCCTGAGGCCGAGGACACCGGGAGCCAGCGAGTGTCGCGCAGGGGCAGCGCCCGCGCGAACCGCCTCAGGCGAGAAGCGCGACCCCAGCAACGACCAGCGCGGCGCCGGCCCAGCGGCGCGCGCTCAGACGCTCGTGCAAGAACAGGCGGGCGAGCAGCGTCTCCAAGACGTAGCCCAGGGCGGTCGCAGGGACAGCGAAGCTCACGTCCCGGATCGAGAGCAAGGCCATGAAGCCGAAGAACGAGACAGCATAGGCGAGCAGGGCCAGCAAGAACCACGCGTTGCGCATGGTGGCCACGCCGAACCGGAGCAGCGCTCGGCCGCCGAACGCGCTCGGCGCGCCCTGCCGGCGCATGCCGTGAGCCTTGAGCAGGTCTCCGAAAACCCCGCCCGCGACCACCAGCGCTAGCAGGAACGCCGTCATGGCTGTTGCCGGGAGGTCGACGCCGGAGTTGCGGCAACCAGCGCCACGCCAGATGAAATCAGCGCTATCCCCAGCCAGCGGGCGGGCGAGATCGACTCGTCCATGAGGAGCGCGCCGAGCGCCGCAACCAGCGCATAGCCGCACGAGGTGACCAGCAGCACGTAGCTCAGGTCAGCCCAGCTCAGAAGCAAAGTGTGGGCCGCGAAGAACAGCACGAGCAGGCCCGTGCCGAGTGCGACCCACGGATTGGCGAACGCCGCCACGCCCGAGGCGAGCAAGCTGGCCGGGGAGTACGCGCTGATATCGCCTACTTCTCGCATCCCGTAGGCGAGCGCGACATTCCCTACGGCATTGGAAACGACGACAACCGCGAGCAGTGTGGCTGTCTTTCTGTCCAATGCCGAGTCTATCACCGGGCATCTGGCATGACGCCTGCGATGCGCAAGTGCAGCCCCCCGCAATACCCATGCCTCACTCACCCGCCAAGGGAACGAGGCCGCGCCTCGCCGCTCAGGCCGGGCGGTTTCCGATATCAGGGGCAAGGGGCATTAGCGTGTCGAAGGCGGCCGTGGCAAACTCCCGGAAGGCCGGCTTGTCGAATAGCACGATAGTTACACGCTGGAGCGTCGTCTCAGACTTATGCAGAGCGTCGCAGACGGTGCTCACTGCAATGCGAGCAGCTTGAGCCAGTGGGTAGCCATACACACCGGTGCTGATGGCTGGCAAGGTAAGCGTACGCGCCCCGAGCTGACCCGATTGGGCGAGGCACTCCTGGTAGCAAGACCGCAGCGCTTGGGCCTCGCCGTGTTGCCCGTCTTTGTAGACGGGACCGACGGCATGCAGCACCCATTGAGCCGGAAGGTTGCCCGCGCCGGTGATAACAACACCCCCTGCCGGGCATTGCTTGACCTGCGGGCGGATTTCGTCCAGCTCTTGCATGATCGCGGGGCCGCCGGCACGATGGATCGCACCGTCAACGCCGCCTCCGCCTGCCAAGCGGGCGTTCGCGGCGTTACCAATCGCATCGGCAGGGATCTTCGTGATATCGCCGACGACAAGGTAGAACTCGCGACCGTTGAGACCCAGTTCCAATTTCGCCCGAAGCATGGCCACATTGTAGTTGCGGGCCGATGGCCGCCCGGGCCGCTTGCTTGCAGGCCGGCCGCGATCCAGCGCAGCGAGGACAGGCCGAGGCGCGGGTAGCGGGCAACTGGGATTCTTGACATGTATACTAGAGGGCAGCCGCCGCCTGTTGCGGGGCTGAGGAGGGGGCGCACAGGATTCGACGAGATCGCAGTCGCTGTTTAGAGGCATGCCGGGTTCCGAGCACCCGTTAAACGATCGGAAAACAAGAACTGCCAACGACATGCAGTTTGCACACGCTGCCTAAGCTATAGGCAGCCGTCTTGGCCGGCGGGCTCGCACGTCGGCACAGGACGTCATCTTGCGAGATAGGTTGCCAGCCTTCCGCCTGGAGTCTGGCAGCCGAGACCAATCAGGCTGGACCGCAGGTAGCTTGTTCGTTCACAGCCTGCAGTTGAGATCTTGGAACGGACTAAGCATGTAGTCTCTTCGCAGAGGCCTTTCTCGGACGCGGGTTCGATTCCCGCCGCCTCCACCACCTCTCCCCAACGCGGATTGCGCTCAGTTCCCAGATATTAGAGGGGCTTCGCGCACTGCGTCTGACGAGACTCCTTGAAGTCATGACCCGCCCTGTGGGGCGCTATTGCGACGGCACTTCCGCCGCGACTGGCAAGAGGGGATCGTGAAGCGCTGAACGGCCGATTGAACCCGGACAGCTGGCGTTTCGGCCCTTGCAAGTGAGCGCGGCACTTGGGCGCTCCCGGGGAGGTCTCGCCGGGGAATGGACACGATCCGCACAGCCGCCACGGGCCCGTCAGGACGAGAATGCGCGCGGCAACAGATGACCGCCACGGGCAATCGTCCGCAACCGGCCCCGGGCTGTCTCACGCCATGTCAGGCGGCGTGTGCTGTCGCAATCCACTGCTTCTACTGCAAGGCGAGAACCATCAACCACTCTTGCCCGCCCGCGGAGACGACCGCAGGAACCTGCCACTCACCAGCGCTCCGCGCGCCTGTCTCTCTCGGCCGCAGCTGGCTGCCCATCTCCCCCGCCAGCCGCTCGGCAGGTACGCCTAGCCGCTCATTTCGATCTGAGCTTGCGGCGAATCAGCATTGCGGAGTTTTTAGCCAGCAGTGCCGAGGAAGCCTTCGAGAAGTGAACGTTGTCGGGCCGAACATGCGGTATGTTGCGATCTCTAATAAACGAATTCATGTCGTCAACTGCAATGCCGTGGCGCTGGACCACCTCCCTCGCTGCGGCATTGTACCTAGCCAAGTCCGCTGGCACCCGCCCGGCGGCGCCCTCAGGCACCGGCGTGGTGGGACGCCAGATCAGCGTTGCGCCAGTCTGCCTCAGGCGTTGGACGAGTCTCTCCAGGTTCGCTTCGTACTCGCGGACCGTGCTAACCTGCTTGCCGCTGGGCGGAAGGGTGAGACTTCCTTGCTCGTCGACGTACTTGAGGTCGTGCAATCCCCAGTTGAAGTGGATCAGATCCCACTTTCCATCTCCGAGCCACCCGTCGATGGACTCGAGGCCTCTCCAAGTGTGCGCGCAGTTCACTGGCGGGCGATGCACGTTCGCGATACCTTCCAGCGCAGCGCGAAGCGGCAGTGTGTAGCCAATGGAAATGGAGTCTCCGATGATCATCACTCGCGGCAAAGCAGGATCATCGACGATCGGCTCAAATTCAGGTCTCGGATATGGCTGGCCAGCAAGGCCGCCGACCAACATGCCCCATAGCGCCACCTCTCCCAACGCGAATGCGGCCCTCCGGCCATGAGAATTATTCACATCGCATCGCCTTGACATGATCGCGCCTCCTTTCCTTGCAACCTTGCCGAGCTATCCCTGCACAAGCCGGCGCTTAGGGGGACAACCTTGGGCCGAGGCCTCCGGCCAGTGTAGCGATACCGGACTGGGGCTGCTCTCTCCGCGCTGCCTCGACGCCTGCGGGAAACCGCCTTCCATGGGGTGCCACGACTCTCAAGCACTGCCAGTCTGCAACCGGGCAAAGGCACGCCCCCGCCCCAACGCTTGCGCGGCAGGCAGCTTGGCCGGTCGCGTGAAGGGGCGGAAGCCGAGGCCCCCTGCCATCTCTCCTGAGATTTTGAAGGCTTTCTCTCCGGTCGTGCCCTGTCGTGCGTTTCGCGCTGCGACAGTCCCGGATACGGGTAACGGCCATAATGGGTGTTCGGATCGCGAAGCACCGGGCAAGTCCCGACCAGACCGATGCAGCCCTTGGCAAGCCCGGGGCTTCACCCGGCGCGGGGCAAGCGCTCTTTCCTGTTCCCCGGCAGTCATGGCTCGCAAGCTGCAGTCGATTTCTCTCGGCGGCCCGGCCGGCCGACTCGAGGCGCTGCTCGAAGAGCCCGAGGCGCCCAGCCGGATCGAGCGCTCCGTCGTGCTTTGCCATCCGCACCCCCAGCATGGCGGCACGATGCACAACAAGGTCGTC
This sequence comes from Bryobacterales bacterium, assembly GCA_965219605.1. Classification (GTDB taxonomy): domain Bacteria; phylum Acidobacteriota; class Terriglobia; order Bryobacterales; family UBA6623; genus VXMF01. Next base: position 587,434 of record CBDCOC010000001.1, read on the forward strand.
TTCCGCATGGCGAGGGCTGCGCGCAGCAGGGGGGCGGCGGTGCTGCGCTTCAACTTCCGCGGTGCCGGAACAAGTTCCGGCTCGTATGACGGCGGCCGGGGCGAGCAGGACGACCTCAGGGCGGCAATGCAGTACATGCGCGAACGTTATGCCGGCCTCGCCCTGTCTGCCGGGGGCTTCTCTTTCGGATCCACGGTCAGCCTGCGCGTGTGCTGCGGCGATGCCGGCATTGAGCGCGTCATCGCCGTTGGGACGCCTGTGAACCGGGGCGGTACGAGTTTCTTGACGGCATGCAGCTGCCCGAAGCACTTCGTGCATAGCACCCGGGACGAGTACGGCTCGCGCAGCAACATGGAGCGCGTCTTCGCCATGGCCGGACCGCCCAAGCAGCTGACCTGGGTGGAAGCCAGCGATCACTTCTTCGCCGGAGCCTTGGACGGGTTAGAGGACGCCGTGCGCCAAGCGCTAGGCTAGGCCGCGCGATGAAATTCGCGATCTACGGGGCCGGTGCCGTGGGCGCCTTCCTGGGCGCTCGCTTGCTCGAGGGCGGCCAGGAAGTCCACTTCATCGCGCGCGGAGCGAACCTGGCTGCCCAGCGGGAGCGAGGGCTCCTAATTCGCAGCGAGGTGTTCGGCGAGAAGCGCTACGAAGTGCAGGCCGCTTCCTCCCCGTCGGAGGTCGGCCCCTCGGACTATGTGGTCTTGGCGGTCAAGGCCGGCATCCTGCCGCGCATCGCACCGCTCGTTGCAGCCTTGCGGGGTCCCGGCACGACTTTTGTGTCGATACAGAACGGCCTGCCGTGGTGGTACTTCCACGGACTGCCCGGCGAGGACGAGCCGATCCGGTGCGTCGATCCTAGCGGCGTGATTGCCAGGCACGTCCCGGCACAGCTGGCCGTGGGAGCGATTGCCTACCTCTCGTGCTCCATGGACAGGCCCGGAATCGTGTTCCACAGCTCGGGCCTGCGCCTGCCGCTCGGAGAGCCCTCCGGCGAGCGTACCGAGCGGACGCGCCTGCTCTCATCGGCCCTGCGGCAGGCTGGACTCAAGGCGCCGGTGCGCCAAGACATCCGGCACGAGCTTTGGGTCAAGCTGATGGGCAACGCGGCGTTCAACCCGCTGAGCGCCCTGACGCGCAAGACGCTTGCAGAGATCACGAATTCCCCTCATGGGTTGCGATTGGCGGAATCCGTCATGGATGAAGTGCGCGCGGTGGCGTCCGCCGCGGGCGTGCAAGTCTCTCTCTCGAACGACCGCCGCATCGCCGGGGCGCGCGCCGCGGGATGCCACAAGCCGTCCATGCTGCAAGATTTAGAGCATGGACGCGTTGCCGAGCTGGATGCCCTGCTCGGCGCGGTGCTGGAACTCGCCGCCCGATATCACGTCCCCGCGCCGACGCTCGGAGTGATCGACACTGCCTGCAGGCTCCTCTTCCAGCAGGAGACCGGGCAGGGCAGTCTGAGGGCTAGGCGTGTCGCATCGGCCTCGTAACGAATCGGAACCACAGACCATGCTGCGCTGGGACCACCCGCAAGTCCGCGAACTGATTCGCCTCGCCCTTGCCGAGGACATCGGCCCCGGCGACATTACGACCGACGCCTGCGTGCCCTCCGCGGCGCGCGGAACGGCATATTTCCTTCCCAAGCAGGACTTGACACTGGCCGGCACGGAACTGCTGCCCCTCCTTTTTCACCAAGAAAAGGTTGACATCCTGCACAGCGATGGCACGGACGTGCCTAGCGGCAAGATCTTCGCCCGGGTCAGCGGCGCAACCCGCCGGCTGCTGACGCTGGAGAGGACCGCCTTGAACTTCCTGCAAAGGACCTGCGGCGTAGCCACCATGACGCGCCGGTTCGTCGAGGAGATCCGGGGAACGTGCTGCACGCTGCTGGACACGCGCAAGACAAGCCCGGGCATGCGCGTGCTCGACAAGCTGTCCGTGCGGGCGGGGGGCGGAACGAATCACCGGCTCGCGCTCTTCGACGCGGTGCTGGTCAAGAACAACCACATTGATGCAGCCGGCAGCATCGCGCAGGCGGTCGAGAACTGCCGGCTTGCGGGCCGGGCCGTCGAGGTTGAGGTTCGCAGCTTGGCAGAATTGGACGAAGCGCTACGTTGCGGAATCCGCCATCTCCTGTTGGACAACTTCTCCCCCCGGCAGGTTGCCGAGGCCGCGGAGCGGGTTGCCGGCCGCGCCAAATTGGAAGTTTCCGGGAATGTTCGCTTGGGGACAATCCGCGACTATGCCCGAGCAGGCGCCGACTACGTATCGGTCGGGGCGCTGACCCACTCCGCACCCGCAGCAGACATCAGCTTCCGTCTCGAGCGCAAGCGGCCGGACGCCTAGCCGACGCGGGCAGCGGGCGCCGCCAGTCGATCACGGCGCTCGCCGTGCGCGGAGGCTGCCACGCGTCGAAAGTGGCCGTTCGGCATGTCCGCCTGTCTCGATCGAATTGCCGCGAGTGCGTTCCGGGAAGCAGAGGGGACGGCCGCCGAGCGGGATCCGGTTTCACCCCTCGTGCAATACATCAACGGGGTCGAGGCCGGCCCCGATTCGAGACGGGTATATTCCCGCGACCACGCTCGCGGCGAGAATCAGCGCGGTCGCCGCCAGCAGCAAGCCTGCCGGCCAGTGGAACTGGATCGTCCAGCCGAACGACTGCTTATTGATGACCTTGATCAGGATCACCGAGAGCGCTCCGCCCAGCGCGAGGCCGGCGATGTTCGACAGCAGCCCCAGCAGGCCGGCCTGCGCCAGCACGAGCTTGCGGATCTGTCTCTTCGTGGCGCCTAGGATGCGCAGCACGCCCAGCTCGGTCCGGCAGTCTATGACCAAGGTCAGCAACGCGCCCGCCATGCCCAGAATTGCCACGAGGATCGCCACCGCCTCTAGTGCGTAGGTAATCGCGAACGTGCGGTCAAACACTTCATTCGCCCGTTCCCGGAGCTCGCGGTTGCGGACCACCTGCACGCGACGGCCCGCCACGGCTCGGACGATCTCGGAGCGAGTCGCTTCCAGGTCGGAAGCGCTGTCCAAGTACACGGCCGCGCTGGTCAGCCGCTGGTCGGGCAGGTACTCCATCAGCACGTCGCGATGCCCGATGACGTAGCCTTGCTCGGCGGAATAGTCGTAGTAGATCGCCGCGACCTCGAACTCTTCCGCGCCAGCGCCGATCGGTAGCGCCAGCGTGCTGCCGACTGCGAGGCCATGCTTGTTGCTGAAGGGCTCGCTGATGATCACGCTTTTGGAGCTGACCAGCTGCCGGCACATTGCCGGGATGTCCGGACCGTGCAAGATCTGCATCTGCGAGCGCCCGGGATGGACCCGGAAGTCTGCGAGGGCGAGGCTTGCGGGCAGGCCGCCGTAGCTGATCGGGTAACGGCGGAAGCGGTCCACCGCATCGACCCCGGGCAACGCCTCGACCATGGCCGCGACTTCCTCCGCGAACGTGGCCGAGTCCTCTGTGCCGAGAGATTCCCCGGAGCGGATGTACAAGTCGGCTTGCAACTGGTTGCCCATCCACACCGCCAATGTGTCGCGCAAGCTGCCGACCATGATTGCAACACTGGCCATCATGGCCGTCGCAACCGCCAGCGCCGCGACGATGACCGACGTGCGCCTGAGAGATTGCGACAGGATTTGCACGCCTAGCATCGGCGCCACCCCGAGCAGGCGCAGCACCGGCCTCCCCGCAAGGGCAAGGCAGAATCGAGCGAAGAACGGCACGAGCATGGCTGTCGCTCCGATCAGGGATACAGCTGCCGCGAATCCGGCGTAAGGGAGCCGGTCCCAAGCCGGCACGAAGCACAGGGCCGCTGCCAAGCTGCCCAGCGCCGCAGCCCGTATGGCCCACGCGTTTCGGGTGGCCGCGACGGCGTACTCTTCCCTGCCCTTAGCCATCGCTTCGGCCGGCACCACCGACGAGGCTTCGCGCGCAGGCCGCCAAGCCGCCAGCATGGACACGACGATGCCCGCCAGGCTCGCAACCAGGAAAACCCCGGGGCGAAATCCAATCTCGCTCGGCCGGCTGTCGACATACAGCGTCGCCACAGTGCTCGCCATCAAGCCCACCGCGCCCACCGCCAGCGCGCGTCCCAAGGCGAGGCCGCACAGCGTTCCCAGCAGGCCGAAGAATCCGGCCTCGGCCAGGAACGCCCATTGCACCTGTCGGGCTGTCACGCCCAGCGCGCGCGCGGTCCCGATCTGGCTCCTCCGGCGCACGACGGATACGGAGATCGTGTTGTAGATCAGGAACGCGCCAACGATCAGGGCGATGTAGCTCAGCACCCGCAGATTCCACTGGAACGAATTGAGCAGCTTGCGGTTCTGCCGTGTCCGCGTGCCCGATGCGCTTACCTCCGCCGCCGCTGGCAGGTGTTCCTTGAGCAGGGCTTCCCAATCCGTCTCGTCTTGCGGCCGGACGTGGACATAGATGCGGTCCAAGAATCCAGTCCGGCCGAGCAGCCGCTGGGCAAGAGCGATGTCGAGCACGGCCATGCTGGCGGCAGGCTTGCCGCTGTCGCTCCGGGAGCGGAGCAGGCCCAGCACGGTGAAAGCTTCGACCCGGTCATTGATGCCGAGCTCGATTCGCTCCCCCGCTTGCACGCCGGCCGACTCAGAGATCCAAACCGCGCGCTCGTCATCGAACGCGGCGACGCCGGGACTTTCCAGCCCCATGCCGCCCAGCATGGATCGGTCGCCGATCAGATCCACCCCGAACAGCGGCAGGCGCTCTCCTGTCGCCTCGACCGTGGCGTAACCCTCGATGCGGGGCGAGAAGCGCTGCGGGCCCGGCAGCCGGGCCAATTCGCCGAAGACGGATTCGGGGATGCCCCCCACTTGCGCGATCTCGTAGTCGGCCGCGCCCTGCAACGATTCCAGCGAGGACTCGAAGGAGCCGACAGACGCCTCGCCGGCCAAATCGATGGCGACGACTACCGCCACGCCCAGGGACACGCACGCGGCGGTGAGCGCGGTGCGGAATGGATCCCGGATCAAGGGACGGAAAACCAACCGATATAAAAGCCGCAGCCGATTCATGGGTATTGGAAGGTCCTTGCCAGCCAAGAGGGAGCAGCGCCTCGCTCTCAGGAATCAGCTACGGATCGAAGCGAGCGCGGGCCTTGGCGCCCGCACGCGCCCGGCAATGCATCTGCGAGGCAGCGGGTACCGGACGCAGGCGGCGGCTCCCCCGGGGCAAGCCAGTCGCGCCCGGCGCCGCAACGACCCCGGCGGACTGCTCACACCAATTCGTGGCCAGTGCCGCAAACGAAGACTTCGATGCCCATGTCCCGGAACGCTGCGATCTTGGCGCTGAGGGCCAAGCGCGCCGCCGGAAGATCGGGCGCGTAGGCCACTTGGATGTGGTTCGACTTATGCCTGCCCATCATCCTGTCCCGGCTGACCCCTCTCGTGACGGCGTGCATGATCGGCCACTGCGGCGTGGTGATATTCCAGCGACGCTCGGTTTCCTCCTGCGGCAATTCCACGACTTCCGCCAAGCCCACATCCGCCTTCAGGCAGTTGTCCTCGACGAAGACGCGGCTCCAGACCACTTCGCCGGGCTTGCTGATGCCCTTGATCGTGCCGCCGCCGAGCGGGAAGTACATCGGCGGCTGGCGCTCGCTGACCGCCCCGGCGTACCCGCCGATCAGGTGCTTGGGCGGCACCGAGCCTGAAATCTCGAACACCCAGACAAATTCCTCGCGGCCGCGCACCGTGCAGGACTCGCCATAGCGCAGGTCGTGCAAGGTGGTCTCGGGGTCGTAGCCCAGCCGGTTCCAGACACGGTTCGTCACCAAAGCGTCCAAGCCGGCGCATTCGTCGACCTCGTTGAAGTGCGGCAGAGCCTGTCCTTCGAACAGCACCCGCCCGTCCGCGCTTCTGGCGGGCGGGCGGTCTACGTTGTTGAGAAGCCCTTCGACTAAGTCGGAGGCGGGGCAGATGTCCTTCAATCCCTGCTGGTACTGGATGCCGATGGTGTCACAGCCGAACTCATCGGCGATGCGCAGCGCGGCGATGTACATCTTGCACTGCAGCAGGATCTGGGCATCCGTGAGATCCGCCGCCTCGTCAGTGCCGGTCTTGAAGCGCATGCCCTTGGCATCGAGCCAGTCGCGCACCTGCTGGGCCTCTCCATCGCTCACCTGCCGCATGCCGGCCCACAGCGCGGACTGGCTGAGGCGCTCCTTGAAGACGCCCGTCGGGTTGAGCAGCTCGTCGGGAATGATGGCGTTGTACATGCCCATGCACCCTTCGTCGAACACCCCCATGATGGCCCGCTGCGACTTCAGCTCCTCGGCCACCTCGCCGCCTGCCAGCATGGCCGCGTGCGGCAGGACCAGATCCTGCCCGGCATGGACGTGCGGGGATCGGTGCGCGACCCGCTCGCCGCCGATCCAGCGGCGGAGGGCGCTCAGAAAGAAGTCGTCGGTGAAGTCCTCGCTCCACAGCGTCGAATACTCCACGCCGGCCTTTGTCAAGCTGCCGTTGAGGTTGAGCATGCCGACCAGGCCCGGCCACTGGCCGCTCCAGTTCGCCACCGTCAGAATCGGTCCTTGATGCTGCATCAAGCCTGCGAGAATGTGCTGCGAATACTGCCAGACGGCCTCTGCCACGATCAGCGGGGCCTTGCGATCGATCGAACGGAACACCGCAAGGCCGCGCTTCTGGCTGTCGATGAAGCCGTGCTCCTTGGTGGCATCGTATTCGTGCGCTCGGCGCACGCTGCCGCCCGCGCCTTCTATCGCGGCCGTCAGCTTGGATTCCATGTCTCGCTGCGCCGGCCAGCACATGCGGTTCGCAGAGAGCCGGAGGTCGCCGTTGGCAACCAGTAGGATTTCGTTCGCCATAGCCTTGATTGTCGCAAAGTCCCCGCGAGACACGGCAATGCAGGCGAGTGCGGTCTCGAAGTTGCGCTCGGTCAATCCCCGCCGGCCGCATGGCCCGGATCGCGCATATTGCAACCTTCCCTTCCCCGCACCCGCAGAATGACCGGCCTGCAGCAGACGTTGCATACACTAGGCGAGTGGACCCCATCGCTGACAGGCCTCGCAGGGGCGGCCTGCGCTCCAGCCTGCACCGCATCATCTTCGGCGTGGGCACGCGCGCCGGTACGGCGTTCGACCTAGCGCTCTTGGTGGCGATACTGCTGAGCGTTGCCTGCGTAGTGCTCGAGAGCGTTCCCGAGATCAATGCAAGGCACGGCAGGTCGTTGCGGATCGCTGAGTGGTGCTTCACGATTATCTTCACGATCGAGTACCTGCTGCGGCTATGGACGGTCGCTCATCCCCGCTCCTATGCGTTGAGCTTCCTGGGCATCGTCGACCTGCTCTCCATCCTGCCGACCTACCTGAGCGCGTTCTACTCGGGTTCCCAATCTTTGGCAGTCGTGCGCGGAATCCGCCTCTTGCGGGTGTTCCGGGTGCTCAAGCTGGTGCGCTTTGTGCGCGAGGCCTCGGGGCTGGCCGCCGCACTTTACGCCAGCCGGCAGAAGATCACCGTCTTCGTTTCCGGCGTGATCTGCATCGCCGTGGTCTTCGGCACGGTTATGTATCTGGTCGAAGGGGACGAGTCGGGCTTCACCAGCATTCCGACCAGCATCTACTGGGCCATCGTGACCATGACCACGGTCGGCTACGGGGACATGGCTCCGACCACCGCCTTTGGCCGCCTGCTGTCCGGTGTCCTCATGATCTTGGGATACTCGATGATCGTGGTGCCCACTGGGATCGTGTCGGCGGAGATGGCCCGCTCGGAGTTCTCCTCGCAGCACGGGCGGGCCTGCAAGGGCTGCCGAGCCACCGGGCACGCCGCCGATGCCAAGTTCTGCCGGATTTGCGGCGAGGAACTCTGACTCGCGGCAAGCCTGCCGCGGGCAGCGGCCGGGCACGCATGCTGGCCGGTTGGCCGCGCAGCTTTTGCCGCCAACCGCTTAGCATCCAATGCGGAAGCTTGGCAGCTACAACGGGAGTTTGATGCTTGGGTAGCTTGGCCCGTGATTCGCTCGTTTCGGCCAAGGGCCTCCGCAGGCTGGCCGAGCACGACGATCCTCGCGGTCTGCCGCCGGATCAGGTTACCCGCATCGATCGCGTCTTGTCCGCCATCGACCAAGCCGGTAGTCTCCGCGATTTAGCTAACCTACCTGGGTTGCACACACTGAAAGGTAACCGAGCGGGCTTCTGGGCCGTCCATGTCTCGCGCCTTTGGAGAATCACCTTTCGCTTTGGGGATGGTGGCGCTGTGGACGTCAATCTGGTTGACTATCACTAGGGGGTGTCACTGCCAATGCTTAATCCCTCGCACCCTGGGCCGATTATCCGAGACCTCTGGATGGAAGGGCACAGCGCGGCTGAGATTGCCGACCGATTGGGGATCGCCGAAGCCAAACTAGCGACCTTCCTCAACGGAGAGGCCGCTCTTACTCCGCAGCTGGCTCTTGATCTCGAACGGATAGGCTGGTCCAACGCCGAGTACTGGATGCGTCTCCAGTCGGCCTACGACCTCGCTCGAGAACGCCAGCGGCGAGCCGCTGCCTGATCCCGCACGATCCCTCGCTGCCTTCGGGAATCCCTGCCTGCGCAGAAGCGGTACGGCAACTCGCTGGCATGCGGCTGGCCGCATCAAGGCAAAGCGGCAAGGAGGCCAAAAAAATCGGGGCGCACCTCAGGCGCAGGCAGCGCGGCAAACGGCGGGATCGTCACGAGTGCGCATGATTGGAATTCCACCGCGCCGCTGAGCGGTCTTGCCGCAACCTAGGGGGCCTCAGTCGATCGACAGGAGCAATCGAGCCAAGATATCAGGTATATAACGTAGTATACTATACGCATGGCAATGGGTATTCACAAAAAGTCGCCTCAATCTCTCTTAATCAGCACAATGGAGCTACCGGAAGCACCAAAGTTGCCCTTCTACGACCAACTCAAGGACCTGCTGGAGAGCATAGATTTTGACCGGTATGTAGAGCTGGCGTGCCGCCCGTACTACACCGCAGGCCTGGGCCGCCCGTCGATGCCGCCCAGTGTGTATTTCCGCCTCCTGCTTCTCAGCTACCTGACCGGCGTGGAATCCGAACGCTCGCTCGCCCTGTATGCCCGCGACAGCCTGAGCGTGCGCGGGTTCCTTGGATACGCCCTGCACGAGCCGGTCCCGGCGTGCTCCACGCTTGCCCGCACGCGCCGCCGGATCCCTCGCCGCACGCAGCAGGAGATATTGGGATGGGCTCTGCGGAACCTGCGCGAGCAGGGCATGGAGCGCCGGCTGGCGGCATGTGTCGCCGGCGTGGCCCTGCCCAAAGACTGCACGACGCACAAGCATTCGATAGCGGTCCATCGCAAATTCGTCGAGAGCTTGGCAGAACCCGCCTATGCCGACACGGTCGATGACAAGTCGAAGTGATGATTGGGTTGGTCATTACCACATGCGCTGTGCTTCAATCAAAGGGTATCGGCAGGCAATGCGGCGGCGGCACGAGCTGCTGGCAAATCTTTTGCCCCAAGGAGGCCAAATCCCATGAAAAACGCTCATAATGCCGAGCCGCAGGCGAATTATGAACTGGCACGCGCGCTGAGACGGCGCAATCCTGATTGGACCAGCGACACCTGCGCAGCGGAACAAAGCCGCGTGATTCAACAGTCAGCGGACAATTCAGGATTGGCCAAACGTCCGGATATTGTCGTCTCGCCGGCACGCCGGCAACCGGTTATCATCGAAACAGAGTTTGCACCTGCCCATACGGTTGAACAAGACGCAACGGCTAGGCTGAGAACGCAATTACACAGTAGCGGAGCAGATGTCGAGGGTGTCCTAGCTGTTGTACTTCCTGAACAGCTACGTACAGCGAACCTCGAAACCATTGCCAGTGCTGAATTTCGCTATGCGACACACTACTTGAACGCAAAAGGGAATGATACTCGATGGCCTCAACAAGGGTGGCTGACAGGTAGTATTGATGATCTCGCCGATGCAATCGAGCACCTCTCGCTATCGGAACGACAGCTATATGTCGGGACAACTGCTCTTGAGACGGTAGTCCGCCACGCTGCTGCACTCTTAGCCGAATATTCAGGGGAGCCTGCATTGGCTCGTATCGCTACCAAACTGCACCAGCGCGCGGGTGAGCAAACCGAGCGCATGGTGGCGGCGATATTTGTCTCAGCTTTTGTGTTCCACTCAGCAATCGACAAGCAAGACGGAATTCCTCCTGTACCGCTGGCAGGATCGATTGACAAGGGCAATCTTCTGAGGACTTGGGACACAATCTTGGCAGTGAACTACTGGCCAATTTTCAGCACTGCACGTGAATTAGTGTGGGAACTACCTCTTGTTTCCGTAGCGAAGGTCATGGATCGAATTGCGGAGTGGATTCCCAAGTTATCCCGATTGGGAGCAACAACATATCACGATCTTACCGGAAGGATGTTTCAAACCCTTATCACGGATCGTAAGTTCCTTGCGAGCTTCTATACCTTGCCGACATCTGCTTGTCTTCTCGCTGAACTAGCAACGGATCGATTGAAGGTAAAGTGGTCAGATCGAGCGGCAATCGAGCGGTTGCGAATCGCTGATTTCGCCTGTGGTACCGGAGCACTTTTATCTGCCGCACAGCGCGCTATCTATCGTCGCTGTCGACGGGCAGGTCTAGATGATAAGACACTACATGCCGCAATGATGGAACGAGGACTTACAGGACTAGATATCATGCCGGCCGCGACCCATTTGACTTGTTCAATGCTGTCCAGTGCCCACCCATCACTTGAATATGGGCAATCGCAAATTCACACGATGCCTTATGGCATCAAAGGGGGAGAAACGCACATTGGTGCATTGGATCTGCTTAATTCTGAATACTCTTACTCGCTATTTGCTACGGGGGGTGAATCAATAGGAAGTAAGGAGACTGAAAGCTACAGGGAACACTCTGTAATGATTAAGAATACTTCATATGATCTCGTCATCATGAATCCACCATTTACACGACCTATGGGGCATGAAGGTGTTATCGAAGGAGTTCCAATTTCATCATTCGCTGGGTTCAGAACACCAGCTGACGAGCAGCGAGAAATGGCAAGAAAACTCAAGATGTCCAAAGCAAAATTTGGACATGGGTATGCCGGATTAGCATCCAATTTCATGGATTTGGCACATCGTAAACTCAAAGAAGGAGGTATTCTTGCCTTGGTGCTTCCACTTACATTTGCACGGGGAAAATCATGGGAAAATGCTCGACTTTCTTTGAACAATAATTATAGCGAAATTCACTTACTTTCGATTGCTAAAACTGGCTTAAAAGAGTGTGCATTTTCAGCAGACACAGGTATGGCGGAATGTCTCTTGATCGCAACCAAAAAAGCCAAGAAGAACAATTGCGCTATTTTTTCTAGCCTTGATGCGAGGCCGGCGTTTCTTCTTGATGCGTCGATAACAGCTAAAAAAGTAAAGAAGCCGACTTCAAAAGGTAGTATTCTGAATGCGGGCGCTGCTGGAGTTCGTTCATCAGATATCATCACGACAGCTCAGAACTTACAGAAAAGCCGCTTACTCCTTCCTCGTCACTCTAAGCCACTAGCACTTCCAATGGTTCGGCTAGGCAAAGTAGCAATTCAAGGTTTTCATAGCATGAATATCGGTCGATTAACCCCTAGCGGCAAGCACGAAATCCTGTCAAATGCGCCGTTCTGGATTCGCCCACTTCATCAAGAAGAGGTGCCAACTTGGCCTGCTCTCTGGAATCACAATGCAAAGCGCGAGCGTAAGTTAGTGGTAGACATCGATACTTGCGCAGATATTCAAGATGGATATGAAATGAAAGCAGAAAATGTTTGGAATAGTACGGCATCAAAGCTTCATATGAATCAAGATTTTCGATTGAATTCCCAATCTTTAGCTCTATGCCTCACACCAGAAAAATGTCTCGGGGGAAGCGCTTGGCCAAATATCATTCCTATCAAAATTTGCTATGAAATTCCGTTGTTACTCTGGTGTAACTCAACATTGGGATTGATCATGCACTGGTGGAGTGGAACACGCCAACAGGCGGGCCGATCACGGTTATCGATCTCTGCATCTCCCAGACTTTCTGTCCTCGATATCCGTACCTTGACAGATGATCAAACAGATCACTGCCAGAGGATATTTGAAGCCTACAGGGAGCGCGAATTCCTTCCCGCAAACGAGGCTTACCGTGACAAGACACGCATGTCCTTGGATCGCGAGTTGCTGTTCGGAAGTGCGAGTGTCCTGCAACTGGACCCTGCTTTGGAAACAGGGCTAGATCTCCTACGGAGAAAATGGTGCGCAGAACCGTCGGTACATGGCGGCAAGAGCACTCGCATCCGGCTGTAGGAAACAGCCGGCGGTTGGCCAGCCGCGGAATACGGCCGAAACTCTAGCCAGTCGCGCCCCCGGGCGGGGCCCGGATCATTCGGTTGGAAACACGTGGCTTGGCGTAGAATCAGAGCGGAGGGTTCCGGCAGTCAAGCCCCGTAATTTCATTGGTGCAGTATTTGCCCCAAAGCCAGTCTGGGTCCGGGCGAGCGATCATTCACTAGCGAGGTTTCTTCGGAAGCACTCCTCAACACCAGCATTGCAGAGCAATTGCCAACCCGGGCCGGGGCCTTCCGTGTGTGAGACAGGAGCAGCAGGAGGGAGATATGGCAAGAGAGCAGCCGGAGCGGGACCTGCCGGTGCAGCGCCCGCAGGTGGCGGGGGTGGACCTCGGCAGCCGCGAGCACTGGGCCTGCGGGCCGCCACGTGCGGACGGCAGGCCCAACGTGCGCACGTTCGGCACGACCACCGCGCAGTTGGACGCGTTGGCGGACTGGCTGGCGGCCGAAGGCGTGGAATCGGTGGCGCTGGAGAGCACGTATGTGTACTGGATCCCATTGCACGAGTTGCTGGAGGAGCGCGGTTTCGAGGTGTTGCTGGTCAATGCGCGGCAGTTGAAGAACGTGCCGGGGCGCAAGACCGACATGCTGGACTGCCAGTGGCTACAGCGGCTGCACAGTTGCGGCCTGCTGCGGGGCTCGTTCCGGCCGCCCGAGACGGTGACGCAGCTGCGGGCGCTGCACCGGCAGTGGCAGAGCTTGGTGGCGGAGCGCACGCGCTGCGTGCAATGGATGCAGCGGGCGCTGGATCAGATGAACGTGCAGGTGCATCGGGCGGTGACGGATCTGACGGGGCAGACAGGCATGGCGATCGTGCGTGCGATCGTGGCGGGGCAGCGCGATGCGGAGCAGTTGGCGCAGTTGCGCTCGGGGCGCTGCAAGCACACGGAGGAGCAGTTCGTGGAGTACCTGAGCGGCAACTGGCGGGAGGAGCACCTGTTCAACCTGCGCAGTGCGCTGCGGCTGTACGACGCGGTGCAGGCCGAGATGGACGGTTACGAGCAGAAGCTGCAAGAGGATCTGCAGCAGCAGGCGGGCGAGGAATGCAGCGCGGAGGAGTGTCCGCGGCACCCGAACGCGGCCAAGGAGAAAGCCATCCGAAGGCGGGGTGAGCAGCCGCTGCGGACGGCGCTGTACCGCTACGCGAGCGTGGATCTGACGCGCATCGACGGGATTAGCGCGGGGGCGGCGCGCACGATCCTGACCGAGGTGGGGACGGATCTGGGGTCGTTTCCGAGCGAGCGGCATTTCACGAGCTGGCTGGGCCTGGCGCCGCGGCACGCGGTATCGGGCGGGCAGCAGTTGGCGGGCAAGCGGCAGCGCGGGCTGGGAGCGACGCGCACGTCGAACGCGCTGCGCATGGCGGCGACGGCGCTGATCCGGTCCAAGTCGGCGCTGGGGGCGGCGCTGCGCCGCAAGGCGCGGCACAAGGGGATGAAGACGGCGGTGTTCGCCACCGCCCGCAAGCTGGCGGTGTTGGTATACCGCATGCTGCGCTTCGGCCAGGACTACGTTGACGAGGGCGAGGCGGCCTACGAGCAGCGCCATCGCCAACGGACCTTGGCCTACCTCAAAACGACAGCTAAGGATCTCGGCTACCAGCTGCTTCCCGACACTGCACAAACTGCTTCCCGGGACGCTGTGGGGGCAGGGGCGGGCTAGGGTGTTTCACACCAGGCGCGGCACAAGGGGATGAAGACGGCGGTGTTCGCCACCGCCCGCAAGCTGGCGGTGTTGGTATACCGCATGCTGCGCTTCGGCCAGGACTACGTTGACGAGGGCGAGGCGGCCTACGAGCAGCGCCATCGCCAACGGACCTTAGCCTACCTCAAAACGACAGCTAAGGATCTCGGCTACCAGCTGCTTCCCGACACTGCACAAACTGCTTCCCGGGACGCTGTGGGGGCAGGGGCGGGCTAGGGTGTTTCACACCAGGATTCCAGTTCACGCGCTGGCGAACTGCACTTCCGCAGTATGCCGCGGACGCCCGGCTATCGCAAGTCGGCCCGGCTCGGGCGCAGGCTCGCGAAGTCCGCGCCGGAAATCACGTAGTACCAGTCGGCGAAGCGCGAGCGCAGTTCGCCGGCTAGTTCCTCGCCCTGTTCTGCATCCCCCTCGTAGCCTTCCGCCCGGCCCTCGTCAAAGCTCACGCTCACCATCAGGTAGCGTCGCTCGCCCTCGCTTTCCGCAGCGGCGGCATCTTCGCCGCTGCCGGCCCCTGCCCCGCCCCGGGCTACTTCGCCGAAGCGCAGCGTGTAGCGCAGGCCGTCCTTGGAATCGACCAAGATCTCGCCCTCGTTGGACAGGATCTGGCCCGTGTAGGGATTGGGGAAGAAGCCTTTGCCCTGCAGGGACTGGAAATTCTCCATCGTGGGCTGGATCCCCTCGCGCGCCTTCAGATCCGCGCTCAGCCCGGCCGGCTTGGGCTGCACGTCAACAATGCGCAGGTTGTCCAGCGCCTTGGTCAAGTCGCCCATCGTCTCCGAGTCCGGTTCGCGCCCCGCCAGCTGCCACTTGCCGTCTTTCTGCGTGAGCGTCGTCTGCTGCCGGTTTTCGATGCGGCCCAGCCTCTCATTGATCGTGTAGCTGTTGATCTCTATGCGGCGCAGGTCGAACGGCGAGACTTTCAAGAGATCCGTCTCGATCCAGTCCTGGAACCTTGCCGAAACGTCGGCATCCGTCTTGACCTCGTAAGTGCGCTTCTGGCCTGGAACGCGCATGTAGCGATAGCCGCTCTTGTCCGTGACCTGCTTGCCGACAATGAGGTCCGCCAGCACGTTCGCGTCACCGTCGAGGATCTTGACCCGCTTGCCCCGGCCGGCCAGCGAGGTCGCTTGCTCGTCTAACGGATCGACCACCGCGTACTCGGCATGATCCTGCGCCAGGTCCGACACCACGCGGTCCTTGCGCAATTCGATGAGCGCGGCAGCGGTCGTGGCCAAGCGCTCCCCGGCGTCGGCCGGATAGCCGTGATGGGAGGGGACCACCCACCTGTTGCCGGTGAACTCGACTTTGAGCGGCGTGGCGGTGGCCGTTGTCTCGTCGTAGTCGATCACCTCGATCGAGCGGGGCGCTTGCGGATCGGTGAAGCCGGCGAAGAACTGGTCGCCCACGTCATCGAATATGTCCGGTGTCGACTTGCTGGGGTCGACCAGCACCGCGGCGGCTGCCAGGACGACCGCCGCCAGCACGAAGTACAGTGTCTTGGTCGTTTCGTTCATTGCTTGCCGGTCTCCACCAAGCGATGCCGCGCGACGCCGAGCTGCTCGCGCTTGCGCCGCTTGACCGATACGAAGAGGAACAGCGCGAAGGCCGGCACCGGCGACAGGGCCACGGCCAGCAGCTTGTAAGTGTTCTGGATCCTGCGCACCGCGGCTTCCATGTCGCCCCGCGCGGCCTCGATCAGGCGCTCCTTCTCGTCTTCGATGTTGCTGCGGGCCACCGAGAGCCTGCGGTTCTCGATGCGCTCTTGGTTCGAGATCATGATGCGCTTTGTCTGCGCGTCCAAGTCCGTCCGCTCCTGTAGTGCCTGGACGGCCGCGTTCAAGCGCTCCTGCGCTGCCTTGAGCTTGTCTTCCGCCTCCTGCTCGGCAACCCGCGTCTCCTCCAGCCGGCCCTGCTCGTAGCTGCGCGTCTGGGCTTCCACGGCCTCGAGCGTGCGGTGAGCGCGGCGCCGCTTGCGCAGTGCGATGAAGGAGTCGTCGCCGGCGAGCCGGTCTACTGCGTTGAGCAGGAATGTGACGTTGTCGAAGCTCAAGGCCTCAAGGCCCTGCCGGCGAAGCTCGAAAAACTGCTCCCCGAGCATGTCGGCGTCTGCAATCACGATCGCATGCACGGGATCGCCATCTTCCGCTCCCGACACGCGCGCCGCCACGACATGGCTTTCCTCGTCAGGGTCGTGCGGCAGGTTGGTGGCCAGCTGGGTGCCGAACATCGATTGCTGCACCAGGCGGAACCACGAGGTCGTGCCCGAATCGGTCCCGGTGCGCAGCAGGGGCGTGAATTCGGTTGCTGCCTCGCCCTCTTCGGCAGGCTTCAGGACGCCTGCGTACAGCAGGACCGCCTCCTGCAACCCGGACGTGACGGGATCGTCCGGATTGAACGTGCCCTCGTAACCGTTGCCCGCTCCCAAAAAGACCACTTCCTCCGGCAGGTTGCGGAAAGTCGGATGCGGGTTGTACTTGTCCCAGGCGATGCTGCTCGTCTCCCAGACCACGCCCAAGGCGTCCATCAAGGGCTTGGTGTCAGTCGGCACCCGTTGCGGCTGGCCCTGCTGGAACGGGCTTTGCGGCACTTGGTGCGGGGAGGACGAAATATCGAACGCGGGCAGCGGGTCGACGACCAGCAGCGTCGGGTTGCCTGCTTCGACCCATTCGACGAGGCGGTCCATGCCGTCCGCCTGCAGTGTGTTCGGCAGCACCGCCAGCAGCACGTCCAGATCTGCGGGGTAGTCCGCCGCGGCCGGCACCTGCACCACGTCGTACTGCTTTTCAAGTTCCGAGACGATGGACCAGGCGCGGGTCTGCTGGCGTGTCTGGAAGTCGAAGCCGCCGAACATCTCGATGCCCGTGCGCAGGACGCCGATCTTCTTGCGCTCGGCGTTGGCCACCACGCGGATGGAGCGCATGAGCTCGTACTCGACCGGCAGGCCCGGATCCAAGAACGGGATCACGAACTCGTCGCCGCCGGCGCTGAAGACCAGCCCGAAGAAGATCTGATCCGGGCTGCCCTGCGTCTGGTGCACGGGCGGCACCGGCCGGGCTCGGATGCCGAAACGCTCGCTCGCCTCGCGGGCTTGCGCCGTGAACGGCTCGGTCTCGATGATGTTGGCGTGGATCTTGCCACCGCCCCGGGAGTCGAATTGGCGCAGCAGGGAGATCACGTTGCTGCGGGCTTGCACGTAGCGGCGCGGGACCTCGGGGCTGAGGTAGGCCTGGACGAAGACCGGGCGCTCCGCAGCGAGGCTTTCGATCAACTCGCGCGTGTCGGGGGAAAGCGAATGCAGGCGCTCCGCGGTAGCGTCCAGCCTCCCGCCGAGGCGACCGACCAAGACCGTCACACCCGCGACAGCCACCAGTAGCGCGACGCCGCGCGCGGCGTAGTGCCAGCCCAGCCTCGGGGCGTCCCTCCCGGTGGCCCAGTGGCGCCGCCCCAGCGCGGCGATGTTCAGGTACGCCATCGCGCCGGCGAACCCGGCGAAGTAGAGAACGCCGTGCAGCGCGATCACTCCGTCAGAGAAATCTCGGAATTGCTCGATGAAGGACAGGCTTTCCAGCAGGCGCCGCACGCCCCCGCTGACGATACTGCCCGCATGCTCGATGAAGACCGGAACAGCGCACAGCAGGGCGCCGAGGATGTAGGCGACGGTCAGGTTCGCGGTCAGCTGCGAGGCCAGCATGCCGAGCCCGATCAGGGCAGCCCCCATCAGCCAGTAGCCCACGTATGTCGCGAACAGAAGCCCGAGATCCGGACTGCCGAGAAAGACTAGGACGACCACGTGGCTGAGGGAGAACAGCAGGGCGACAGAGTACACAGCCAGGTACGCGGCATACTTGCCGGCCACGATCTCCAAATCCTTGGCTGGCAGCGTCAGCAGCAGTTCATCCGTGCCGTGCAGCCGCTCCTCGGCCCAAGCGGCCATCGTCAGCGCGGGGACGAGGAAAATCAGCAGGTAGGGGAAGTAGCCATTCAGCGCTTCAAGGTTCGCCAGGTTGCTGGCGAAGAACGCCTCCTGCCAGAAGGCCGCAACAGCGCTGAGAAACACGAACAGCGAGAGGAACACATAGCCCGTCGGGCTGCTGAAATACGATGTCAGCTCGCGGCGCAGCACCGCCCTTGAGACATGCCACGACTGGCTCATTGCGCGCCTCCGCCGACACCGGCTTCCGCAGCGGTCGCTGCGCCGCCGGCCTCGGGCCCGTGCGCGTCAGGATGCGCGGCCTGCGCGGCATCCGCGGATTCGCCTTGCGTCAATCGATAGAACGCCGCCTCCAACCCGCTGCCGTCGGACATCTGGGCCGGAGTGCCGTCAAACACGATCCGGCCCTCGTGGATGATGATCACGTGGTCAGCCACGGCTTCCACCTCTTGCAGGATATGCGTTGACAGCAGCACGGTCTTCGAGGCGCTCAGGTCGCGGATCAAGCTGCGCACCTCGCGGATTTGGTTGGGATCGAGGCCGGCGGTCGGCTCGTCCATGATCAAGATATCGGGCTCGTGCAGCAATGCCTGCGCCATGCCCACGCGCTGGCGGTAGCCCTTGGAGAGCTTGTGGACGGCCTTCTCGAGCACTGCTTCCAGGTTGCACTGCTCGACGACAGCATCAACCCGCATGGACAACCGCGCCGGGGCGAGACCGCGGGCCTCGCCGAAAAAGCGCAGCAGCTCCAACGGCGTCATCTGCGGGTAGAGAGGCCCGTTTTCCGGCAAGTAGCCGATCTTGGAGGCCGCTTCGATACGGTCCGTGACAACATCCAAGCCGGCGATCCGCGCGCTGCCCTTGGTGGCCTGCAGGAATCCGGTCAGGATCTTGAGCGTCGTGGACTTGCCGGCACCGTTCGGCCCGAGAAACGCCGCTACCTGGCCGCGCGGCACTTCGAAGGACACGTCCCGGATGGCAGCGAAGTTCCCGTAGAACTTGCCGAGTTTCTCGGCTTGGATGGCGGCGGAGACCTGTGTGGCCGTCATGGTTCGTGATGCTTTTCGGAGTGCGGCGCAAGCCGTGCGAGGGCTGGCTCCCGGCAGCGCCTGCGCATGCCCGGCCTGACGACCGCCGAAAGATTCCAACATAGCGGATCATTCGAGGACAGTTCAAACCGCTGCCCAACGGCGCCAGCAATGAGTCTGACGCATGTCCGGATCGGTTCGTAACGCTGGAGGCAGAAAGACCACGCCTGCGCAGATCTGGCCGGTGCCCGCCGCCGCCTGAAGCCGCGGCCGGCAGGCTCGGCGGGGATGATCTGCACTATGCCGGATTGGAAACGACGGCCTGCCAGCGCAGCGGTGCGCATCGCGTCAAGCGCGGCACCCCCAGAGACTGCCCCGGATCTGGACGTTCAATGCCTCGTAGTCAGGGCTGGCTCTCGATTCAGCATCTGCGCCAGCATGTCCAATTCGGCGCTGGCCGAGTAGCCCAGCACCTCCTTGAAGAAGCGATGCTCCAGCTCGCGGCGCGCGCGATCGGAGGCAAGCCGCGCGAAACCTTCCAGCGGCCGATGCTTCAGATCTTCGAACAACTCGCACGCGGCGGCCCGCTGCGCTTCCGACAGTGCCGCCACATCCAGCACCGGCAGCGTTCTGGCCAGTTCGTGCGGCAAGGAGTTCCGCCCCAGGTACGGCCGGTTGGCGTGCATGATGCGCAGCAGCAGGCCCGGGCTGGTATTGAGCCACAGGCAGAGCGCCTCCTCGCCCCCGCGCAAAGGCTTTCGCTGCTTGAGCGTAATCCAAGACCGTACTCCCAGCATTTCCTGGTCGCTCAGCACCGCTGCCAACCGTTGCGGGGCATGCCTCACTTCGCGGGCTATCTGCAAGCGCCCCGCCTTCGCCAGCATCGCAGCCTGGTCGGAGGCGCTCTTGCCGCGGCGTTCGGTGAGCCGCGCGTTGGCAGAAACGCCCAGAGTTCGGATGCGATCGCCCCGATGGTGCCAAAGCGCGGGATGGCCGTTGCGGGTCGGATCGTCGGTGTCCGCGATATCGAACAAGCCCTGGGCGGGGTTCTTGATCTGCATTTCATACGGCCCCAGCGCCCAACCCGACCCCAGCTTGGCAACGGGCAGCCGGAAATCTCTGCGCCCTTCCTGCCAAACGCCGCGCTCGGCGATCGTTCTGGCAAGCTGCGCCAGGCGTCCTTGGACAAAGGTCGCCAAGCTCCATGGCTCCCCGCCCAGGTCCGCTTGGTCGACCGCTTGGATCTCGCCCCACAGCACGTCTCCGGCGATAACCTCCGAGCGCCCTCCGTCTGGCAGGGAAGGCGAGACTGACAGCAGCGCCTTGGTCAGCGCCATCGACTCGATGGGCTCGTCGGGATTGCGGCGCAGGTTGACAAAGCGGGTCTGGCTCGGTTGCCGCGCAGACCCAGGCCTCTTCTTGGTCGCGACGATCAGCGCCTCGGCGATGCGGGTTGACTCGGAAAAGGATACGAACAGGCGCCCGGGCAGTCCCCCGCGAGCATGTCGAGTACGAGGGTCATGGCTGACCACGACCCAGTCCACGAAGAACCCTGCCACCAGCAATTCGCGGATTCGGCGCCAGCGGCTACCGGTCAGCACCGTGGCCGGCAGTACGAAGGCAAGGCGCCCGCCCGGCTGCAATTTCTCGCTCGCCAGCACCATGAACGCAGAACCCAGGCCGGCATACAGGCTGGCTGGCGTGGGCTGCAACGCCTTCTTCAGCGCCTGTTGCATGCGCTCGGCATCGCCCTTGCCAAGCGCCGATCCGAACATCGGGTTCCAGTCAGTGCTGTCGCGCGTGCCGGGGCCGCCCGCCCGGGTGTAGGGCGGATTCGCGATCACCAAATCGCAATCCTCCGGCATGTAGGCGTCATAGACCCGCTCGCCCCGCCCGGTGACTCGTCCGGCCTCTTGCTCGGTGTCCACGAAGGCCGGCAGTTTCTGAGCTATGCCTTGACTGGGCGAGCGCGCCAGGAAATCCAAGCTGCCCAGCCGGGCGCGGCCCTCGTGGACATCGTGCGGCATCCAGAACAGCGGCATGCTGCCCAGCACCTGGCGGGTCTCGGCCATCGACAGCGTTGCCGCTGTCAAATGCACCGCCGCCGGCACGACGTCGTAGCCGTGCAACGACTGCTCCAGCAGCGCCCGGGTCGCCTCGTGCCGGCTCTCAGGAGTGCCGCCCGCCCGGCGCATGGCCTTGAGTGCTTCCTGCAAGACTGCCATTAGCAGCGTCCCGCTGCCACAAGCCGGATCGACTATGCGCAACTGCCCCAGCCGCGACGGACACGTCCAGTCCACCCCCGCCCATACAGGATGGCGGGCGTCCAGCGCCAAGCCTGCCAGCAGCACCGCGGCCGGAATAGTGGTGTAGTTTGTGGCCAAGAACTTCCGGCTGTCCAGCAAGCGGTGCAAGATGCGCCCCGCCACATCATGCTGCCGGAGCACGCCCTTGGCTGCGATGCTGGCAGCCGCGGCCCCCAACTCGCGCAAGGCCGACGTGGCCCAGTACGGCGGCGTCGCCTGCAGCGCCTCGCGCGCAACATGGAAGATCGGCCACCAATTGATCTCCAAAATCGCATCCCACTGCGCTCCCAACACGCAGGCATTCCCGCTGGGATCCGGTCGCGGGATGGCCCGCTTGCGGAACTCTCGCGGGAGCTTGGCCTTGTCCAAGTTCTGGGCCAGCAGTTCTTGGAACAGCAGCGCATTGAGCCAGATCAGCGCACTGGTCGCTGCCGGGTCGCTGTCAACATCCCGCAGCGGGTGCGGCCGGGGCACCCGCTGCAGGATCGCGCTGGCCTGCTCGATCGCCAGCGACGCTTCCTCCACGGCCTCTTGCACCGAGCCGCCCTTGGCGCTGCGAATCCAAAAATTGTGCAGCAGTTCCGCCAAGCCGGCTACCGAGCCGCTCTGCCGGCCCCGGGCGATGTGCGCGGGCAGCGCAACCGGCTGCGCGCCGCCCGATTCCCGGCGTTCGAGCAGGCAGAAAACCAGATCGCTGCGCCGCGGCAACTCGGCCCGGGCGCGACTCTCTGGCAAGCGTTGCAGCTGCTTGGGGTAGATCAGCGCGAAGACATAGTCGACCGTCAACCCGCGCCACGGCAGGGGCTTTTCCGGCAGGCGCTTCTCGGCGTCGTCGAACACCGTGCGGCCTGGTTCGAATTCCGCCTCGATGGCCACCGCGATCTCGCCGAGCTCGACCAGCACGTCCACTTGGTGGCGGCCAGCCTTGAGGCGCAGCGACTGCTCGGCTTCGGCCTCGAGGCCGTGGCGCCGCAATTGCGCCGCCAGCTCAGCATTAAGCACGACCTCGGACGTGTTGCCGCGCGGCTCGGTCATCGTTCCTCCATGGCGGTCCCCGGCCGCTCTTGCGATACCGCGCTTGCCGGTGCCTGAGCGCGACAGCCCGCCAGCGCCCCGCCAAGCCTGCGGCGCAGGTGAGCGACCCGATCCATATGGTCGCAGATCGGCGGCCGGTGGCGGCGGAGCGTCGATGTATACTGTTCAGGTCAGCGACCTGCATCTTGCGTCACGCCTGAGCCGACAACTCCCGCTGCCTGCCCCGCCAACTTCTCGGCCAGGACAGTCGGGGTTTCGTGCCCGAACTGCAACCGCACTGGCGCAGCGAAACGCTCGGATCGCTGGAAGTGAGACATGGCGCTGACCCGCAGGATTTTTCTCGGCAGTGGGGCGGGCGTGCTGGCCCAGGCCCAGGCCGCAGCCCCGAGTGATCGCATCAGCGTCGGCATGATCGCGGTCGGCTCGCGATCGCACGAATTGCTGGAGGCCATCAAGAAAGTCGACGGGACCGAGATCGCGGGCGTCTGCGATGCCTACGCAGGACGCGTGGAGCGGGCCATTGAACGGACCGGAGGCAGGGCCAAGAAGTACTCAAGCTACAAGGACATACTCGCTGATCCATCGATTGATGCCGTAACTGTCGGCACGCCCGACCACTGGCACCGTCAGATGGTCCTCGAAGCCTTGGAGGCGGGCAAGGATGTCTACTGCGAAAAGCCCCTGACCTTCCGCATTGACGAAGGCTTGGAGATCGCAGCCGCGGCAGAACGCGCCGGCAAGATCCTGCAGGTGGGAAGCCAGACGGTCAGCGGCGACAGCACGAAGATGCTGCGCAACTGGATCCAAGCGGGCAAGCTGGGCCAGATCACGATGGTGCGGGCAGCGTACAACCGCAACAGCCGCGGCGGCGCGTGGCTCTACCCGATCCCGCCGAACGCATCGCCGCAAACGGTGGATTGGGAAGCGTTTCTGGGCCCCGCGCCCAAGCGCGACTTCGACCTCGAGCGATTCTTCCGCTGGCGCTGCTACAAGGAGTACTCCGGCGGTATCGCCACCGACCTCTTCGTACATCTCTGCACCACGATCCACTACGTGACCGGCGCCGTGATGCCGGCTGACGTGGTCGCCATGGGCGACCTGTACCGGTGGCGAGAGAGCCGCAACGTCCCGGACACGCTGAACGCCCTGCTGCGCTACAAGGAGGGCTTCACCGTCAACCTCAGCTCGACATTCAACAGCCGCGCGGACGGCTCTTATCGGTTCCAAGTGCTGGGCACGGAGGGCGCCGCCCAGCTGGCCGGCCGGACGCTGACGCTGTATCCCGACCCGGGCAACGACAGCAACGCTTGGATCGTCGGGGCGTGGCCGAGAAAGCTGGAGGAGGCCTACTATTCCACGCCGCAAGGACGCGCGGAACTGCATCCCTCCAAGCTTGCGGAAGAGATCTACCGCGACACCGGGCCAGCCCCGACAGTGGCCCACCTCGCGGACTTCTTCTCCGCCGTCCGCAATCGCGGGGCCAACATCGAGGACGCCTGGGCCGGGCACCACGCCGCCGCCTGCGCCCACCTCGTCAACGCCTCGGCGGAGAGCGGCGCGATGATGCATTGGGATTTCGAGCGGCACCGTGCGGCATCCTAGCTGCCAAGCTCTCGCGCAACAGTTCAAGCAGGCATTGCAAGCTGTACAACACATTGGAGTTACCGAATGAATCAAGCAGGCTATAGCTGGCTCGCATTCGCACTGCTGACCGTTTCGTGCTGGGGTCTGTACGGCATTTTTCTGCACAGCGGGCAGCTGGGCATGGCCGATCCGGTCCATGGCCGCTACAAGGCATTCCTGTTCGTCGGGATCGCTTACTTCCTGGTTGCCGTGCTGGCGCCGCTGGCGATCCTAGCCGTCGCGGGGGCGGATTGGAGCTATCCTGCGCGGGGCATGGCAATGTCGCTAGTCGCCGGCACGGTTGGCGCGGTGGGAGCATTCGGCGTGCTGCTAGCGTTCGGAGCCAAGGGCACGCCGGCCGTGGTGATGTCGATCATTTTCGCCGGCGCCCCGATCGTGAACGCTGTCGTATCGATGGCGCTGCACCCGCCGGCTGGCGGCCTGGGCGGAATTCGCTGGCAGTTCTTCGCCGGGATCGCCTGCGCTGCGCTGGGCGGCTGCTTGGTAACGCTGTACAGGCCGAACCCAGCCCCTCCGCAAGCGCCCGTTCCCCAGGCCGTCTCGGACATGGCTGCCACGGCATCGAGAACCGGCCGCTAGCCGCGTGCGGGCCGGCTGCCGGCCCCGGAGCACTGTGCCCGCCATGCCCGCCCCCCGCTCGCAGCCGTCGCGAACACCGCTGCCTCGCGCCTTGGCGGGAGGCGCACTGATGGGCTTGGCCAACCTCATCCCGGGCGTATCGGGCGGCACGATGCTGCTGGCCGCCGGCATTTACCCGCACTGCATCGAGGCGATTGCCAAGCTCACGACGCTGCGCCCGGACCGCAGCGCGATTGCGCTGCTCGCCGCGATCGCGGTGTCCGCCGCCGCAGTGGTCCTGTTCATGGCGGGCACGATGCGCGACCTCGTGCTCATGCACCGCTGGATGACCTACAGTGTCTTCCTCGGAGCAACGCTCGGCGGCGTTCCGCCCCTGTGGCGGCTGATCGACCGCCCCGACGCCAGAACCTGGCTCGGATTCAGCGCAGGCCTGGCGAGCATGCTTGCCACGCTGCTCGTCCCGCTCAGCCCGGCCGCCAGCGGTCAGCATTCGCCTGCTGCCCTGTTCTTGGCCGGCCTGGCAGCGTTCGGGGCAATGCTGCTGCCCGGCCTGTCAGGAAGCTACCTGCTCGTGCTCAGCGGCCAGTACGTGCCGGTGCTGGATGCAGTCGACCGCCTGAAGGCCGCCTTGTCGGCCGGCGCCGCCCTGCAGTGGCAAGCGCTGGCAGCCCCCGCCCAAGTGCTGGCCCCGTTCGCGGCCGGCACGCTGGCCGCGCTGGTCGGCCTGTCCAGCCTGCTGCACATGCTGCTGGAACGGCAGCGGGCACTGATGCTGGGATTCTTGCTAGGACTGCTTGTCGGCGCGGTGCTGGGCCTCTGGCCGTTCCGCACGGACACGGCCGCGCTAGTATTGCCAACGCTGCCGCAGGCCGCCGGCGCCGCGGCCCTGGCGGCGCTCGGCTGCGCGCTGGCATACGCGATCGGCCGCCAGAGCGGCGCGGAAGCCTGAGCGCGACAACCCTGACTATGATGATTCCGACGCCCGCGCCGCTTTGCGGCCCCTGCGGGCCGCCTCTTGGTCGATGAAGGCACTGCAACTGGTCGCGCCGCAAAGGCTCGAGATGGCCGAATTGCCCGACCCGCCCGAGCCGGGGCCGGGCGAGGTCTTGGTACGCCTGCGCGCCACTGGCGTGTGCGGCAGTGACGTGCATACCTTCCGCGATGGCTCCATCGCCGGCGCGGAGGCCGACTACCCTTGCGTGCTGGGTCACGAGCCCGGGGGCGAGGTCGCCGCAGTCGGCCCGGGCGTCGGCGACCTCGCGCCGGGCGCAAGAGTCGCCGTCGAGCCGTTCGTCGTGCGCGCGGAGTGCGAATTCACCCGCACGGGCCGCCAGAACCTAGCGCTGGCAAACGAGTTCATGGGCCGCGACATACCGGGCGCACTGCGCGAGTACGCCGTCCTGCCTCGTCGCAACCTGCTGCGAATCCCCGACGGCATGACCTTTGCCGACGCGGCTTTCGTCGAGCCCCTTGCGGTGCTGCTCCACTCCTACCGGCTGTCGGGGCTGCGCATGGGAGAGGCGGTCGCCGTCATGGGCACGGGCCCGATCGGCCTGATTGCGGTCGCGCTCGCCAAGCTGGCCGGGGCGGCGGTGATCGTCGCTGCCGACCGAGTCGAGCATCGGCTGGCATGCGCGCGGAGGCTGGGAGCGGACGCGGCGGTGAACGTCGAGCGCGACTCGCCAGCCGCCGCGGTCATGGATCTGACCGGGCGCGGCGCTCATGTGGTGATCGACGCCGCCGGCAAGCGCGAGTCCATCAACAACGCCATCGCCTGCTTGCGGCCGGGCGGCCGGCTTGTGCTGGTGGGCATACCGTCCGAGCGCGCCGTCGCGGTCAACCTGTGGGCCGCCCTCGACCGCGAAGCGACAATCCTCGTCCAGAAGCGCTCGAACGGCAACGATCACGAGGCCCTGGACCTGCTCAAGCGCGGGCTGGTCCGCGCGCAGGACATCATCAGCCACCGCTTCGCCCTCGAGCGGGGGCAAGAGGCGTTCGAGATGATGGCGGATTATCGCGAAGGCGTGATCAAGCCCTTGATCGAGTGGTAGCCCCCCAGCAGCCCTGCGCACCTGCGCAGGGCTGCCTGCTTCCTGCGAGCCGCTGGCGCACCGTGCGTCAGCCTGATGGCTTAAGATGGAATGAACCATGGACAATCCAATCTCCCGCCGACACTTCGCAGCGGCAGTCGCGGCCGCTCCCGGCATCCTCGGCGCACAGGCCTCTGGCAGCAAGGTGCGCGTGGGCTGGGTGGGCCTCGGCAATCGCGGCGGCAAGCATATCCGCACCTTGCTGAAGGTGTCCAAGGACGACGCGACCGTCAAGGCGATCTGCGACACGTTCGCGCCGCGGCTCGCCAAGACCAAGGACGACGTCATCAGCGACCAAGGCAGCGCGCCCGAGACCTACAGCGACTACTACAAGATGCTCGCCGATCCCGGCATTGACGCGGTGTTCATCATGACCCCGGAGCACCTGCACCGCGACATGGCGATCGCCGCCCTCGAGGCGGGCAAGCACGTCTACTGCGAGAAGCCCCTGTCGCACACGATCGAGGAGGGCTTCGAGATCCTCGAGGCGGTCGAGGCCAGCAAGAAGCTCTTCCAGGTCGGCACCCAGCGGCGCAGCTCGAGGCTGTACGCGAAGGCCCGCGAGATCTACCAGAGCGGGGCGCTGGGCACGACGGTCTACGCCCGGGCCTTCTGGTACCGCAACAGCCCCCTGACGCGCCCCGCCTGGCGCTACGACATCCCGGCAGACTCCGAGCCGGGCAACACCGACTACGGGAAGTTCCTCGGCCCGGCCCCGGCGACCTCGTTCAACAAGCAGCGCTACTTCCAATGGCGTCTCTACTGGGACTACTCGGGCGGCATCTCCACCGACCTGCTCGTGCATCAGACGGACGCCATCCACATGATCACAGGCCGGCATTTCTGCGAATCCGTGATGTGCAACGGCGGAATCCACTACTGGACGCAGGATGACCGCGAGGTGCCGGACACGGTGACGGCCGGCTTTGAGTACGACGGCCACTTCCACATCAACTACTCGGCCGCCTTCAGCACCGCGCACTACGGGTATGGCGAGCAACTCTGCGGCAGCGAGGGCACGATGGAGATCATGAACATGCGCTACCTCAACGTCTACCCCGAGACAGCTCGCGGCCTGCCGGAAGCGGTCACCTCTCGCCCGGAAATGCACTTCGACGCTCGCGAGGACTTCAACGAGAGCAATTCCACGAATGACCACATCAAGAACTTCATCGACGCCATCGCCCACGGGGCCGAGTTGAACTGCCCGGCGCAACTGGGCCACGAGGCCGCGGTGACGGGGCACCTCGCCACCCTCTCCCTGCGCAAGAACAAGAAAGTCTACTGGAACCAGGCCGAGGGCACGTACCACTTCGGATAGGCCCGGAACCCGCCCATGGCCAGCCGCAGCCAGCGCACGCCGGATCGCGACAGCGCACAGGATACGCAATGATCCACCTGCCCGCCCTGCGCTGGGGAGAGCCCTACGAGAGCCTTGACACCGTCCGGACGGTGCATTTCGACACGGGCGACCCCATCGCAACGGTCAGCCAAGTGCTGCCGGCAATGGTCAAGCGCGACCTGAAGCTTGCGCCGCGGGCGCAAGCGGCCCTGCGCGCCGAGTCGCCGGCCCGGATCATCGAGCGCGTCCAGCGCGCCGGGGAGCTGTTCGTGAGCGCCGAGCTGCCGCTGGGCTCCGGCAGCCAGACCCCGTCCGAGTTCATCCGCCAGCAGTCCTCCACGACCGGCCTGCCCGAGGCCATGTGCCGGGCCAACATGGCCAAGCTGGCGGGCGTGTGCCGCCAGCTGGGGCAGATCATGGACTCTCTCACCCGCGGCCTGGATTTCGAGATCCTCGCGCGCGGGTACGGTGTCGACAGCGCCGGGCGGATGCTGAGCTACCACGCCAATACCGACGTGCTGGGCGCCGTGCTGCCGAGCAACTCCCCCGGTGTGCATACGCTCTGGATTCCGGCCATCCCCCTGCAGGTCGGCCTCTGCCTCAAGACCGGCTCCCAAGAGCCGTGGGCGCCCTATCGCATGGCCGTCGCCATGATCGAGGCGGGCATACCGCGCGAGGCTGTGGCTGTCTACCACGGCCAAGCCGTCGGCCAGACCGTCGTGCAATGCTGCCGGCGAGCGATGGTCTTTGGCGGGCAGCAGACCATCGACCTGTACAAGGCAAATCCCGGCGTGCAGGTGCACGGCCCCGGTTACAGCAAGATCATCATCGGGGAAGACGCGGCGGACGACTGGCCGCGATATTTGGACATGATGGTGGACAGCGTCTTCCTCAACAGCGGGCGCAGCTGCATCAATGCTTCTTCCATCTGGGTGCCGCGCCATGCCCGCGAGATCGCCCAAGCCGTAGCCGAGCGCCTAGCCGGCGTGCGCCCGCTCGACCCGCGCGATCCCAGCGCCTCGCTGGCGGCCTTCACCGTTGCCGGCGTGGCCGAGGCAATTTCCGGCATGATCGATGGCGAGCTGGCCCGCGGCGGCGCCACCGATGTCACCGCTGCGATGCGCGACTGCCAGCGCGCCGTCACGCGCGCGCACTGCTCGTACCTGCTTCCCACCGTGGTGCATTGCGAATCGGCCGAGCATCCGCTGGCCAACCGCGAGTTCATGTTCCCCTTCGTGAGCGTAGTCGAATGCCCTCAGGACGAAATACTCGGGCGTATCGGCCCGACTTTGGTCTGCAGCGCGATTACCGACGACGAATCCTTGCGGCGCAGGCTGGTAACCTGCCCGACCATCGACCGCCTCAATATCGGGCCGATCCCGACTGTCAAGCTGAATTGGCTGCAACCCCACGAAGGCAACATTGTGGAATGGCTGTACCAGCCGCGCGCGTTCCAGATGGCCTCCTAGGCGGCTGCGGGCGGCGAACCCGCCCTGGCCTCGGCCCGGGACGGAACAGGTAAGCGTGGCAGATCCGGCCCCCGCTGCGACAGCGCGCATGGAGTACCTAGCGGCCGCCGCGCTGCTGGGCTTGCTCCGCTGCCTGCCCCTGCGCATCGCCCTGCCTGCTGCGGAGGTGGCCGGACTGGCCTGCGGAGCGTTCGTTCCCAAGTGGCGGGCCACGGCGGAGGCGAACCTCAGG
This sequence comes from Bryobacterales bacterium, assembly GCA_965219605.1. Lineage (GTDB taxonomy): Bacteria > Acidobacteriota > Terriglobia > Bryobacterales > UBA6623 > VXMF01. The sequence goes on from CBDCOC010000001.1 coordinate 617,180, forward strand.
CGCGCCCTGCCGGAACTGGACACCGCCGCCCGCCGCCGCGTGCGCTACGGCCTGTGGCGCAACCTCGGGCGCGTTGCCCTGGCATTGGCGAAGCTGCCCGCTTGGTCGGAGCGCACAATCCGCCGCAACGTCGATTTCCAAGGTCTTGACCATTTCCGCGCCGCCCACGCAAGGGGCCGCGGCGTGCTGCTCTTGACGGCACACTTGGGCAATTGGGAGCTCGGCGCACTGGCCCACGGAGCGGTGGTCGGGCCGATTTGCGTCATGGTGCGGCCCATCGCCAATCCTGGCGTGGACCGCTTGGTGGAGGCGCGTCGATCAGCGCACGGCAACCGGGTCATCCCCAAGCGCAATGCGGCGCGCGAGGTGCTCAAGGCGCTTGCGGCCGGCGGCACGGTCGGAATCCTGGCGGATCAGAACGCGGCCCCGGACGAGGCCGTGTTCGTGAGATTCTTCGGGATACCCGCGGCAACCCACAAGGGATTCGCCCAGCTGGCCCTGCGATCCGGCGCGGCCGTAGTGCCCGCGATCGCCCGCTGGGATGCCTCGGCCAAGCGTCATGTGGTCGAGTACGGGCCTGAGATCGAGATCGTGCGCAGCGGGCTTGCCGAGCGCGACATAGCCGTCAACACGCAGCGCTTCCAGCAGGCGATCGAGGAGCGCGTGCGAGCTCATCCGGAACTGTGGCTGTGGATTCACCGCCGCTGGAAGACGCGCCCCCCGGAGCAGGCCGCCTGAGGCCGCCGGAATCCCCGGATCGAGCGGACTGGCGGCAGGGCCGCCGTTCCCGCACCCACGGCCGAGCCATTCCAAGCCGGCTGCCGAGGGGCAGCAGGCTGCGAGTCCTGAGGCTCTGCGCCATCACCGGGCGTAGCGCTTGCTGAACGCCTCCTTGGCTGCCTGCCGGGCTGCCTGCTCAGCACTGCTCGTCTGGCCCAGGAACCAGCGATGCATCTCCGATGCAAGGATGGAATCCAGCTTGGCCTCAAGCTGTCTGGCAGCGGCCGCCCGCGGTCCCGTCCGGTTGTGCTCGACCAGCTCTCGCAACTGCGGCACGAGCTCCATGTAGAAGCGGTGGGCCACTTCGTACATGCCGTGCCATTGCGTGTAGTCCGGGGCCATCATGGCCGCGCCGTGCCGCGCGCGGCGCCCTTCGTGGTGCCAGAGGAAGAAGTACGTGAACTCCAGCTCTTCGTCAAATTCGACACTGCTGAGCAGTCCGCTCGAGCGCGCCAGATTGAAGAGCTCGGTGGCCGGCCGCCCGAACTTATCGTTGTAGAGGGTCACGAGATCGTCATACTGCTTGTACCAATTGTCCACCCACTCGGGGCCGTGGCAGCTCTCGCAGACATTGCGCATGTCGCGCCTGCGATCTTCCCAAGACTTGACCTGCTTGCCCTGCTGGATCGCCGCGGCATCGATCTTCTGCGATACCGGCGGCCGCAGCGTCCAAGAGATGCGCTCGCCGACATCGTGCGTGAGCGGCAGGTCGCGAGTCGCGCCCATGTGGCAGCTCGTGCAGGTCGGGCCCTGCTCGAAATGGCGGCCGGGGATCCAGTCCCGCTCTTCCATCATCGGTTCGAACCTAGCTCGATTGGCCTCGAAGGCAATGCCGTGCTTGGACGCTTGGTAGACCTCCAGCTGGGGGTGGTCCGGGCCCAGGTGGCAGCGCCCGCAGTTCTCCGGCGCGCGGGCCTGCGCCCGCGAAAAGTCATGGCGCAAGTGGCACGCCGTGCAGGAGCCGCGAGAGCCGTCCGGGTTGATGCGCCCGATGCCGGTATTCGGCCAGGTCGCTGGATCCAGCTTGCCGTTCTCCAAGACCTTGACCTCGGAACCGTGGCACTGCAGGCAGCCGCTGACCGCGGCGGCCGATGTCTCAACCTTGTTGCCATCCCCGTCAAAGCGGACGAATCCCTCGACGACTTCTGCCAGCACGTTGTCGAGGCTGCCTAGGATCTCGCCCCCGCGGGAATGGTGGCTGGCGTCGAACTCGGCGGTCTCCTGGGCATGGCATTCCGCGCAATCGGGCGGGGTGACGATGGTCGCGACCAGGGTGCCCTCGTGTTCGTAGGCATCGATGTCTCCCGGCTGCGCCTGATGGCACTGCAAGCAGCCAATGCCCGACTTGGCGTGCGCGCTGATCTCCCACTGGCCCACGATGCCGGGAGATTTGACACGGTGGCATTCGACGCAGTCCGCGTTTTCGCTTGTCACCACGGCGTCGGGCGCCCGCACGATGCGCCGGCGCCCGCCCTCGACCCACGCCACGATCAGAAGGGAGATCATGAAGAGCGCTGCCAGTCCGACGATCAGCGCCTGCTTGCGTTCCAGCGTCATGATGATTTCAAGCCTCCTAGCCCAGCAGGTACAGGGCTTCCCACACCGTCAGTGCCAGCAGCAGCACGACTGCCGCACCCCCGATCGCCATGCTAATTTCGCTCCCGGGCCGGCGCTTGCGGATCTCTCCGTCAACCACCGGCCAGAGCACGATCAGCAACAAAAACAGACCTTGCGTGAGCACGGCCGCTTGGTCCGGCATCAGCTTCAGCCAGCGGAACGCCCAGAAGAAGTACCATTCCGGCTTGATGTGCTCCGGCGTCTCCAGCGGATCTGCCCGATCACCAAGCCCGGCCGGGAAGATCAGCGCCAGGCAGGTCAGGAGGAACATCAAGAACAGCGCTAGGGCGACTTCTGTGAGAAAGTGGTCGGGGAAGAACGGGAACGGCTTGGAATCGGCCGTGTCCGGCCGGCCGAGCTGCGAGACGCCGTGAGCGCGGACCAAGTAGATGTGGATCGCGACACAGCCGATCATAAGCGTTGGAATCGCCCCGATGTGCAGCACGAACAGTCGCGTGAGCATGTTCTGGCCGACCGTATCGCCGCCGCGCAGGAAGCTCGCCAGTTGATCACCCAAGACAGGTATCGCGGAGAGGATGTTGGCCGCCACGGTCGCACCCCAATACGAGAGCTGCTCCCATACCAGCGAGTAGCCCGTGAAGCCGGCGCCGAGAGTCAGCAGCAACAGCCCGCAGCCCACCATCCAGTTCAATTCGCGCGGCACGCGGTAGCCGCCGGTGAAGAACACCCGCAGCATGTGCAGCATGAGCGTGATGATCATCAGGTGCGACGACCACTTGTGGACGCTGCGCAAGTAGCCGCCGAAGCGGATCTCTTCATTGATGGCGATGATACTGTCGTACGCGAATTCCGGGCTGGGAACGTAGTAGAACGTCAGCAGGATGCCGCTGACAACCTGCACCAGGAAGAGGTAGGCGGGTGTTCCGCCGATGCACCACCACCAACGCCTGAGATGCCCCGGAATCGGCTCGCTTCCGATAGCGGTTAGCGCTTCTTGGTCTACCGGGAACCTCGACCGCAACCAGCCCGTGACACTCTCCGACATAGCCCTCAGCCCACTTCGATCGCTACGTATAGCGAGTTGCCGTCAAGTTCCAGCCGATAGCTCTGCAGCCGCTGGGAGGCCTGGGCCGGAGGCCCCGAGACACCCTTGCCGTCCGCGTCGAACACGCCCGCGTGGCACGGGCAGGCATAGTCTCCCCGGTCGGCCCGGAAATGCACCCGGCAACCCAAGTGCGGGCAGCGGTCCGAATAGCCCCGGAACGCAAGGCCGCCCGGGGCCCTATCGTCCAAAGTGCAGGTGACCACCATATGGTCGCCCGAGGGCAGTTCAAACACGCGGCTCAGCCCTGGCGCGAAGGACGTCGCGAATCCCAGGAACACGCGTTGGGCGCGCGTTCTGCGCCGCGACGGCAGCAAGAACGCGACAGCGAAGCTCGTCAGCGTTCCGAACGTTACAGCGAGACTGCCGGCCACGGCTCCCCAGAGCCACCGCCTTCGCGATCCGGTCTTGCCATGCACTCGCAACCTGCGCCCCGAGCCAAGCTGGCCTGCCACAGTCTAGCATCTGCAGCCTCTTCCGGAGGGGGCAAACGGACGATGTTGCAAACGGATGAAAATGAGCCCGGGGCAGCCTGCGCCGAGGGTGTCGAGAGCGGCGGAGGATGCTCTTGCAACTCGGTCTGCGGACCATTCCGGAGCGGAGCATGCGCGGCCTGCTGCAAGGAGGCTTGGATCGCGGAACTGCGAGCAAGCCGGCAAGGCGCCGCGGCCTGGTTCGCAATATTTCCCTACGTGCCGGCCAAAGACCTCATCGCAGCCACGCCTGTCCATCGCCGCGCAATATCGGCATGGGCTGTGCAGCGCCTCGCCAGCTGCCGCCGAAGGGCCCGGAATCGCTATACTAACGCTAGCCGATGGCATCCCGAAACCGGAGTTCCAGCCGCGGCGCCGCCCTGCGCATGGCTCTGAATGCACGCGGGTGCGCAGCGCTGCTCGCGGCGGCGCTGTCCCTGCAGCCCGCATTCCCGGCTGCAACCGGCGATACCGGCGGCCGCGATCGCCGCCAGTCCTACTACCACTTCGCGCTGGGCCACCTCTACCACCAATTCGCCCAGCAGTTCGGCCGTACGGAGTACATCGACCGTGCGCAGAGCGAGTACGAGCTGGCCTTGGCCAAGGATCCCGACTCGCTGGTGATCCGGATCGAGATGATCAACCTGTTCGCGAGCACGAACCGGCTCGCGCGGGCGGTCGCCCTGGCGGACGAGATCACGGCACGCGACCCCGGGAACGTGGAGGTGCGGCAGTTACTGGGCGAAATCTACCGCTCGTACTACTCCAAGCAACGCCAAGGCCCCAACCGCGAGGCGCCGAACCCGCAGTTCTTGCGCAAAGCCATCGAACAGTTCCGGCTGCTTGTGGATCTCGAGCCGGACAAGGCCGCCCACCACTTGGAGATTGGCCGCATGCAGTCCCTGCTGGGCGAAGTGCAGGAGGGCAAGCAGTCACTGCAGCGCGCCATCGAACTGGAGCCCGGCAATTCCGACGCCCGGGTCAGCCTGGCTTACATCCTGCTGGAGACAGGCGAGATCGATGGCGCCATCGGGCAACTCGAACAAGTGGTCAGCGAGGGGCCTGCGAGCCGGCAGCAGATCAACGCGCTGGCCGGGGCCTACGAGCAAGCAGGGCGTCCCAAGGACGCGGCGAAACTCTACCAGCGCCTGTTAGAAGAGGGCGGCAACACACTGCAGGAGCGCCAGCGGCTGGCCGAGAACCTCTTCCGCTCGGGCGATTTCGAGAAGGCGCTCGAGCAGTACCAGGTGCTGGCCGATCTCGATTCTGGCGAAGCCGGGCACTTCTTGCGCATCGCGGCGCTGCACAGCGAGCGCCGGGACTACGACAGCGCCTGGGAGGCACTGGAAGCGGCGCGCGCGATCGATCCCGATTCCGCACAGGTCCGCTTCGCCGCCATCAACCTGTTGGAAGCCCAGGGCCGCCCGGAGCAGGCCATCGAGGAGCTGGCGAAACTCTTGAAGTTCACCCGCAGGGACGAATACCCTCCGGACGAGCAAAGGCTCCGCCTGATCCTCTTAGAGCGCTTGGGCATGCTCCAGCGCGACCAAGGGCAGACCGCAGAGGCGGTCAAGACCTTTCGCCGGATCCTGGCCCTTGACCCGGATCTGGAGCCGAGAATCCTGGCGCAGGTCGTTCAGACCTGGCTGTGGGGCCGGGAGTTCGCCCGCGCGGAGCAGGAGGCGCGCCGCGCGGCGGGCGAGTACAAGGATGACCCGGTGCTCGCCAACCTGCTGGCGAGCACTCTCTCGGACCGCGGCAAGACCAAGGAGGCCATCAAGGTCATCCAGCGCATAGGCGACGCCGGGCAGTCCGAGATCGACACGGCCTTGGCGATGGCCCGGATTTACGAGAAGGGGCGCCAGTTCGAGCGGGCCGAGGATCTGATCGACCAGGCCAGCAAGCTGGCCGATTCCGAAGAGGCGCGCGTCGCCGTGTTGTTCGCCTACGGCTCGATGTACGAGCGATCCAAGCGCTACGAGCAGGCAGAAGCCAGTTTTCGCGAACTGCTCGAGGTCGCCCCCGAGAACTCCACGGCGCTGAACTACCTCGGGTACATGTTCGCCGATCGCGGCATCAACCTCGAGGAGGCGCACGATCTGATCCAGCGCGCCTTGGATCTGGAGCCCGACAACGGCGCTTACCTCGACAGCCTCGGGTGGCTGTACTACCGGCAGAACAAGCTGGATCTGGCCGCCCGGTTTCTCGAGCGGTCGCTCGAGCAGTACAAGAACGACCCGGTGGTGCATTCCCACTTGGGCGACGTCTACTACAAGCAGGGCCGCATCGCCGACGCCAAGCGGCATTGGAGCCGGGGCTTGGAGGAGTGGCAGCGGTCCGCCCCCGCGGAGCACGACGCCGGCGAAGTCGAGAAGCTGCGGCGCAAGCTGGCCGCGGCGGAAGTCTCGATGGCCGAAAAAGGGCGCGGCCGCCAGCGTGCGGAGTGAAACGCCTGTCCGGCATTCCCGGCAGGACACAAGGAGCACCTCATGAGGATCTTCATTGACAGCGCGAACCTGGACGAAATCCGCCAGGCCGCGGCCTACGGCATCGTAGACGGCGTCACCACGAACCCGTCCCTGATCGCGAAAGAGGGCCATGACCACCATGACCAGATCCGGGCGATCTGCGGCATCCTCGCCGGAGGGGACATCAGTGCGGAGGTGGTATCGACCGAAGCTGACGCCATGGTGGCCGAGGGGCGCGAGCTGGCCAAGATCCATGATTCGGTCGTGGTCAAGATCCCCCTGATCCGCGACGGCATCAAAGCAGTCAGCAGACTGACCGCGGAGGGCATCCGCACCAATGTCACGCTGTGCTTTTCCCCGACGCAGGCGCTTCTGGCAGCCAAGGCGGGGGCCTACCTCGTCAGCCCCTTCATCGGGCGCTTGGATGACATTTCCGCCGAGGGCATGACACTGATCGAAGAGATCGTCACGATCTACGACAACTACGGCTATGCGACGCAAGTGCTGGCTGCCTCGGCACGGGGCGCGCTGCACGTCAAGCAGGCGGCCCTGGCCGGCGCTCACGTCAGCACCCTGCCCTACAAGGTGTTCGACCAGCTGTTCAACCACCCGCTCACGGACATCGGGCTGGAGAAATTCCTGGCCGATTACCGCAAGACGCTGGTTTCGGCCTAGCACCCCGTGCGGCGGGATCCCCCGCCGGGCGGCGAACCACGCTCCGGGCGCTGTCTCCGGCCTGTGCAACGATAGTCGCGATGTTCAAGACCATCGAAGCAGAGGTCTGGGCCTTTGACGCGGAATGGGTGCCGGACGCCAGCGCCGGCAGAGTGCTCTACGAACTGCCCCCGGAGATGCCCGAGGCAGAAGTCGTCGAGCAAATGTGGGCTCGGAACGGGGCGACCGAGGAAAACCCCCGCCCGTATCTCAAGCTCGCGCTCTGCCGGGTGGTTTCGATCGCCTTCGTGCGCCGCAAGAGGGATCGCTTCGGCGATATCACGCTGGAACTCCGCTCGCAGCCCAAGCTCCCCGTCCAGCCCGCCGATTGCGACGAGGCTGCCCTTCTGAGCCACTTTTTCGACAGCGTCGGCAAGAAGCGCCCGCAACTGGTGGGATTCAACTCAAAAAGTTCGGACCTGCCGATCTTCATTCAGCGCGGCATCATCCACGGCATCCAAGCATCAGGATTCTGCGAGCGGCCCGACAAGCCGTGGGAAGGCGTGGACTACTTCGCCAAGTACAGCGATTGGCACGTCGACCTGCTCGAGTCTGTCGGGGAATGGGGCAAGGCCAGGACATCCCTGAACGAACTTGCCCGCCCGTCGGGCATCCCCGCCAAGGTCGGAGGGATAGACGGCGCAAGCACCGCCGAATCATGGCTGGCAGGCGACGTGGAGGGCATCGTCCAATACAACGAGCAAGACGCGCTAACCACCTATCTGCTCTGGCTGCAGATCGCATTCTTCGCAGGGCGCCTGTCCGCGCGGCAAGTGCAAGACGAGCGAAAGCTGCTGCGCAAGATCCTGGAAGAGCGCGCAGCCTCCCCCGGCAACGAGCACCTTGCGGAGTACTTGGAAGAGTGGGACCGGCTGCGCAAGCTTTCCAAGAGCAGCTAGGCGCCGGCGGTGTCAGCCTTCGAGAACCACCGGGACGATCAGCGGCTGGCTCTGCCGCGAGGTCTTGCGGGCCAGGTAGCGCCGGAACTCGTCCCGGATCTTGTCCTCCATGAGCGATACATCCATGCGCTCTTCCTTGCTGCTCGAGCGCACGGCCTCGCCGATCACGTCCTGCGCGCCGCCCAGCATCACTTCGGATCCCTCGGAGACAGCGAAGCCGCGGTCCAAGATTTCGATCTCGACAGCCCGGCCGGTGCGCTCGTCGATCGTGACCACCGGCACGATCACGCCGAACGAGGACAAGCGCCGCCTGTCATTCATGGCATCGCCATGGATGACCTCGCTGCGCGTGCCGATATCGATCAGCCGGTGGCCCACGGGCACCTTGTCGGGCAGCCGCCGCGCCCCGAATTCGTCAAGTTGCAGCACGCTGCCGTTCTCCAGTGTGAACGCATCCTGCAAGTCGCTGCCGCGCACTTGCAGCGCCAGCGCCCGGTGCTGCTCCAGCTGCCGGTATTCGCCGTGGATCGGCACGAAGTAGCGGGGGCGCACGAGATTGAGCATGAGCTTGAGCTCTTCCTGGCAAGGATGGCCGGAGACGTGCAATCCCGGGCGAACATCGCCGTAAAGGACCTTCGCGCCGCGCCGGTACAGATGATCGATCACACGAAAGATGGCACTTTCGTTGCCCGGGATCATCTTGGCGCTGAAGGCCACGGTGTCCCCTTCCTCGATGTCGACCCACTTATGCTGGCCGATGGCGGCACGGGTCAGCGAGGAGCGCGTCTCGCCCTGGGAGCCGGCAATGATGGTGACTCTGTCGCGCCGCGGGTAGGACTCGATGTCTTCCGGCTTGACCAGCGTTCCGGGCGGGATCCGCAGCACGCCGAGATCCATGGCGATGTTGCAGGCGCTGTCGAGGCTCCTGCCGACCAAGGACACCTTGCGACGGTAGGCCACCGCGCGGTCCACGATCTGCTGCACGCGGTGGATGGCCGAGGAGAAGCAGGTGAAGAACAAGGATTCCTCGGCCTTGAGGAAGATGTCGTCCAGCACCGGGCCTACCGTCTGCTCCGACGCGCTGAAGCCGGGCACGTCGGCGTTGGTCGAGTCGGCCAGCAGCACCAGCACCCCGCGCTTGCCGTACTCGGCGAACGTCTCGAAGTCGAAGACGCGCCCGTCCAGCGGGGTCTGGTCGATCTTGAAGTCCCCGGTGTGCAGCAGCAAGCCTGCCGGCGTGTTGATGGCCAGGGCCAGGCATTGCACGGTGCTATGGGTGACGTGAATGCCCTCGAGCGAGAAGCAGCCGAGCCGGATCTCCTCCCCGGCTTCGATCGTGGTCAGCTTGGGGGGCTTGAGCAGAGTGAAGTCGGAGAGCTGCTTGCGCACCATGGCCAGCGTGAACGCGGTGCCGTAGATCGGCACGGAGTCGATCTGCTCCAGCAGGTAGGGCACGCCGCCGATGTGGTCCAAGTGGGCATGCGTGAGCACCAGCCCGCGCAGCTTGTCGCGCTGGGCGAGCACGTAGGCCAGATCGGGCACGATCGCGTCAATGCCGTGGTGCTCGGCACCCGGGAACAGCACGCCCGCATCGACCAGGATCATGTCATCGCCGCACTCCAAGGCCAGCATGTTCATGCCGAACTCGCCGAGGCCCCCGAGGGGGATGATTCTCAATTGCTGACTCATATCAGCTCCTGCGCCTCAACCCACGCTATCACAGCGGCGAGGCGGTCTCCCGCAGCATCAGCGACCATCCGGCTGCAGGCGACTTTGAGCACGTCAGCCCCCCGCTGATCCTGGCCGGAAACGAATCCAGCCAACGGGCGGGGGGGGTATCAGGCCGAGAGCATGCGGAAGCCGTCGATTCCTACTCCGAATTCCCTGCCCTCCGCCTCGACACGGGACCGAATCGCGGAGACGACCCCAGCTTGGAAGTCCGCTTCGTGCCATTGCGCGTAGCCATTCGCCATGCTGACGCGCAGCCCTTCCGGCCGGGTGGTCGCCCCGCCGGGCTTGCTATCGCGGTTGTGCAGGGGATCGGCGATCACGCCCTGCCCGCTGACCTGCAAGGCCGATTCTGCCAGGCGGACCGGATCGCAGGGCAGCAGAGGGGCCAGTGTGCAGTACACCGCGATTCCAGCATCGGCCAAGCAGCTTATAGCACGCAACCTGTCTTCGATCGGTTCGCAGTGCGGCTCATAGAGCCGGCGCACTTCGTCGCGGTCCGTAGTCAGCGAGAAGCTCACCCGCAGTCGAGTCCGTTGCGACAGATCCCGCAGCAGATCAAGGTCGCGCAGGATCAATGTGCCTCTAGTTTGCAACGTGAACACCTCGGGAGGCTGACGACACAGCCGGTCCAAGATAGCGGGCATAAGTCGTGCTCGGGCCTCGGCCGGCTGATAGGGATCGACGAGCGGGGAGCAATATATGCGCTGCGAGGAGGCGAGTTGGCCCCGGAGCAGGTCGGCGGCGTTTGCCTTCATCGTCGTGTGCCGGCCCCAGCGCTGCCAGTCGACTGGTGTGAAACACCCTAGCCCGCCCCTGCCCCCACAGCGTCCCGGGAAGCAGTTTGTGCAGTGTCGGGAAGCAGCTGGTAGCCGAGATCCTTAGCTGTCGTTTTGAGGTAGGCCAAGGTCCGTTGGCGATGGCGCTGCTCGTAGGCCGCCTCGCCCTCGTCAACGTAGTCCTGGCCGAAGCGCAGCATGCGGTATACCAACACCGCCAGCTTGCGGGCGGTGGCGAACACCGCCGTCTTCATCCCCTTGTGCCGCGCCTTGCGGCGCAGCGCCGCCCCCAGCGCCGACTTGGACCGGATCAGCGCCGTCGCCGCCATGCGCAGCGCGTTCGACGTGCGCGTCGCTCCCAGCCCGCGCTGCCGCTTGCCCGCCAACTGCTGCCCGCCCGATACCGCGTGCCGCGGCGCCAGGCCCAGCCAGCTCGTGAAATGCCGCTCGCTCGGAAACGACCCCAGATCCGTCCCCACCTCGGTCAGGATCGTGCGCGCCGCCCCCGCGCTAATCCCGTCGATGCGCGTCAGATCCACGCTCGCGTAGCGGTACAGCGCCGTCCGCAGCGGCTGCTCACCCCGCCTTCGGATGGCTTTCTCCTTGGCCGCGTTCGGGTGCCGCGGACACTCCTCCGCGCTGCATTCCTCGCCCGCCTGCTGCTGCAGATCCTCTTGCAGCTTCTGCTCGTAACCGTCCATCTCGGCCTGCACCGCGTCGTACAGCCGCAGCGCACTGCGCAGGTTGAACAGGTGCTCCTCCCGCCAGTTGCCGCTCAGGTACTCCACGAACTGCTCCTCCGTGTGCTTGCAGCGCCCCGAGCGCAACTGCGCCAACTGCTCCGCATCGCGCTGCCCCGCCACGATCGCACGCACGATCGCCATGCCTGTCTGCCCCGTCAGATCCGTCACCGCCCGATGCACCTGCACGTTCATCTGATCCAGCGCCCGCTGCATCCATTGCACGCAGCGCGTGCGCTCCGCCACCAAGCTCTGCCACTGCCGGTGCAGCGCCCGCAGCTGCGTCACCGTCTCGGGCGGCCGGAACGAGCCCCGCAGCAGGCCGCAACTGTGCAGCCGCTGTAGCCACTGGCAGTCCAGCATGTCGGTCTTGCGCCCCGGCACGTTCTTCAACTGCCGCGCATTGACCAGCAACACCTCGAAACCGCGCTCCTCCAGCAACTCGTGCAATGGGATCCAGTACACATACGTGCTCTCCAGCGCCACCGATTCCACGCCTTCGGCCGCCAGCCAGTCCGCCAACGCGTCCAACTGCGCGGTGGTCGTGCCGAACGTGCGCACGTTGGGCCTGCCGTCCGCACGTGGCGGCCCGCAGGCCCAGTGCTCGCGGCTGCCGAGGTCCACCCCCGCCACCTGCGGGCGCTGCACCGGCAGGTCCCGCTCCGGCTGCTCTCTTGCCATATCTCCCTCCTGCTGCTCCTGTCTCACACACGGAAGGCCCCGGCCCGGGTTGGCAATTGCTCTGCAATGCTGGTGTTGAGGAGTGCTTCCGAAGAAACCTCGCTAGTGAATGATCGCTCGCCCGGACCCAGACTGGCTTTGGGGCAAATACTGCACCAATGAAATTACGGGGCTTGACTGCCGGAACCCTCCGCTCTGATTCTACGCCAAGCCACGTGTTTCCAACCGAATGATCCGGGCCCCGCCCGGGGGCGCGACTGGCTTGAGACCGCCGAAAACACGGAGCGTCGGCACGTAGCAGTACGTGCAGCCGAACAGGCAGTTACGGGCAGGCGTAAGGGAGTGCGTGAAACCGGCAGACGCGATGAAGCCGCTTGTCGGGCTCAGAATGGTGCGCGCACGCATGGCGTAAACCTGCTGGCCCGCGCCTGCACTGCTTGCGGGGAGGTCGCCTGATTGCATGACTACGACGGAGTCGGTGCAAACCCGCTGGGAGGAGATTTCCTTGCCGCCGAATCTCAGGATATTGGATTGGGCATGCGCAAGTTAAGACAGGCGTCTCAGTTGCGCCTCGGTGCTAGCTGGCCTGAAGCGCGGCTGCACTCGATCTTCGGTCAAGCGGCAAAGCCGCCAAGCTGCGACCGCGTCGCGCTAGAAATCTTGCCCCTTGATCTCTCGGATCTGCCGCTTTAATTCCCGCACTTCGTCTCTTGCAGCGATCAACTCTTCCTCGGCAAGCCTGCGCTGCTGTAGCGCTGTTTCGGGCCGTCCATCGAACTCCTCGCCGGTCCGAGGATCCCGGAACACCATGAACGTCCCCCGGCCTTGGGTCGCGACGCGCAGATCCAATCCCAGCACCTCGCTCCGCAGCGCCTCGCCCCCGTTCCGCTCGACCGCCGCCACCGGCTCGTAGCTCCCTTGCTGCCAGCGGTAGCCCTCCAGATCCCGCTCCATCAGCCGCCCTGCCGGATCTGGATCCAAGCACCAGTATTCGCGTACCCCCAGCGCGGCGTACTTCAGGGCCTTGAACCCCGCGTCCCGCCGGGCCTTCGACGGCGAGGCCACCTCCAAGACGAAGTCCGGCACCTTGCCCTCTTCCCACGTCTTGTAGACGCTGCCCTCGGACACGCTGCGCTCGCTCGCGCTCGGCACGCCGAATGCCACCAGCACATCCGGCTGTAGCCAAGACCGGTTGTCACCGCATTGGTAGTACATCACGAACTCACTGGCCACGAGTACATCCTTGCGGGCTAGGAAATACTCTTCCAAGGCACCAATGGCGAACCGCATCGCAGCATTGTGCCGCAGGCCTTGCCCGACCGACTGGCGGTCGGGGTAGTCAATCTCGCTAGCCGCTATGTCCGCTGCCGCGGCAGTTCGTTCCGCCAGTTGCGCACTCGTCACAGACACGGGCTTACTATACGGGAAGCGTCCGGCTGCTGCAAGCTCCGGAGGCATGCAATGGTTGCGCGACTCGCCGCGTGCAGGTCGTCCGCGACTTGGCTTGCCGCCAGCTTGCCTCGCTACCGGTCTGCGTTGCGAAGGCAAGCTGGCACCCTTGATCGAGAGTCTGCTTTGCAACGGATGCCGGGCTGTGATTTCACTGCGCGTCCAAGACACGAACAGCCCCAAAGGAACGTCGCAGTCTTTGTCGCAACCTCTCTCGCTTGCGCCCGGAAGTCATGGCAGGCCACCGCCGGATTGGATTCCCTTCGTTCGCCACGGCAGGGCCTGCGCCTCCCGGGCATGCGCCTGCCAGCGTGCGGGGAAGCATACGGCACGCTTCCTTGCCATGCAGCAAGGTTGACGATTCGGGCGATCTTGGGGGGCTTCGAGTCGCTCTGAGCGGCAATCCCGCTAGCGATAAGATAGTTAGTCTTGACAAGCATGCCGGAAACCGAGACACCCCGAGCGAATCCCCGGGGCGGAGCCGCACCTCCAGCTCGCCAGTCCTTGGATGCCTTGGCGTCCGGCGCGGAGCAGGAGTCGCTCAAGCAGATATTGGCCAAACCGGTCACGCTAGTTGCGATCAGCCTTGGAGTTGTCGTCATCGGGCTGGTGTTCTACCTGCAGCAAGATCCCGGCGCGCTGACCTTGGAAGTTCCCGAGGTGCGCTTCGAACTCCTGCCCAATCAAGGCGTTACCGAAGGAGTGCCGGTCGCGATCCGCATGGGGAGCTTCTTGCTGTTCCAAATCAGCGATCCAGTCTCCGGCCCTGCGGGGGCGGCCCGCTCCAAGCAGGTCGTGGCAAACCTGACCCAAGCGCTCGACGAACTGGTCGCCAACCCGCCGCAAGTCATCACGATCCAAGCGGGCGCAGCCGAGGAGCTGCAAACCATAGTCCAGAAGGAATTCACGGACTCACCGGACTTCCTAGAGATCGTCAGCGTGACCGCGGACGACATGGCGCTGGCCAATACCGATGACGCCAAGCTGCTGGCCAGGATCTGGGCATCGCGGCTGACAGACGCCATGCGCCTGCTGATTTTCGGGGAACCGCCGGAATTCTCCCGCGACTCCCCCTTCGGCAGCGCACTCGACACGCTGTATGTCAACGCCGCCAACGAGGCGGGCGCCCTGACCACCGATGCGCTGGACACGGCATTCGCAGAAATGCCGATCGACTTGCAGAAGGCGCTGACCGAGGATCCGCCGCAACCCCCGGCGGCAGACGAGCGGCAGGATACGGCAAGCGAGGGCGGGAGCTAGCTCTACCGTGTAGCCACAAATAGGAACTGACAACAGCGGCCACTTAGCGCTTGGTAGCGGTGTCGAGAGCGCGCTTGAGGGCAATCTGATGCCGCAAGGCGGCCTTGGTCAGCGTCTCGTAGCCGTACCGCCGCATCAACTGGTGGCCCGGTTCCGGATCGTGTTGCGAGCGCGGTAGCCGCCCAAATGCGCCACTAGCCCTAGTTCGTCATTTGGTGACTTGAAAAATTCCGTATAGTATTGAAATACAAACAGTTATAGCGATGCGGCCAAGCCGCTTGGCACTACACTTCTGTGCTCTTGAGCGTCAGCCCCGCGCGGCCGCCCGCCGCCGATGTGCGCGCACGGCTAGGCCCGCCGCCTGGGCGATGCGCACGGCCTCGGCCCCCGGCTGCACATCCTGGCGGCTGCACAGCAACTGCCCGTCCGCCGCCTGCACGCTGGTCGTCACCCGCATCCAGCCCGCCAAGCGCTCGCGCAGCGACTGCCAACTCCAATGCAGGCCGTGCGCCCGCAGTTGCGTGCGCAACAGATGCACGCCGTGATAGGCCAGCACGGCCACGAACAGGTGCGCCGCCACGCGCCGATCCAAACGGTGCCAGATCGGGCGCAAGCCCAATTCCGATTGCAACGAGCGGAAGGTGGCTTCCACTTCGCTGAGTTCCCAGTAGCTGCGCAGCACCTGCGCCACATCCCAGTCGACCTGGCTGGTGCGCAGCACGTACGCCCCGGCCGCCGCATCGGCAGCCGCATACTGCGGATTCGGTGTGCAGCGGACGGCCGTCGCCCGCTCCTGCTCGCCGGCCAGCACTTCGACCTTATACTGCGCTGCCACCGCCTTGTACTGCTCGAGCAAGCGTCCCACCTTGCGCTGCACGGCCGCGAGTTGCTTCACGCAGCGCGGTTTGGAGAGGCCCTCATGCAGGCTTTGCAGGGCCTGCTCAAAGCGCTCGCGCTGGCGCTGCAGAATCGACTCCGCCGTGCGCAGGCGGCCCTCGCTGAGTGCGTACACGCGCAACTCGGCCGGCTCCTGGCCGGCCTCCTGCGCCGCAGCCTGTGCTGTCTCCGCCGGCAGCGGCCAGGCCCGCACGCAGTAGCCGCCGCTGGTCTCCAGTTGGGCCGTCGGCTCGCCCGCCGGCGGCTGTGGCTTGGCCTCGCGGCTGACGCAGATCCAGTGCCAGCCCTGCTCCCGCAGCCAGCTCAGGTTCGCCGCGCTGGCCAGGCCCGCATCGAACACCACGGTCGGTCGCGGCGCCCCCTCTTGGCGCTCGTCGTCCAGCCGCTCCAGCAGCGGCTGCAAGGTACCCGGCTCGGAGACATTGCCGGCCAGGATCTCGCAACGGCGCGGAAAGCCGGAGCCGTCCAAGGCCATGGCCAGCGAGACCAACGGGCAGTCGTTGCGCTTCTGCTTCGACTTGCCGAAGCGCCGCAGGCCGGCGTTCTCGCGCCCGGTGTAATGCGTGTTCGACAGGTCGTAGAAGACGATCGTGCGCGGCAGGCCGAGCAGGTCGCGCTCGCGCGCGAACAGCCCGGCCTGCAAGGCTTCGCGGTGTTTCCACAGCAAGTCACCAATGCGGTACAGCTTGGCCAGCGAGACGCCGCCGGAGGTGTCGAGTCCGAGCAGTTCGAGAGTGCTGCTATGGTCGCGCAGCCAGCGCTGCACTTCGCGTTCGGAGGAGGGATGCAGCATGCGCGCCATGACCAGGGCGGTGGCGATGGCGGCGTCGCGCTGCGAGGCACCGGCCTCGCGCAGCAAAGCGGGCAAGCGCAGTTGCTGCAAGGCGCGCAGGGCCAGTCGTTCGCCGCCCACCGAGCGGGCGTCGCAGTGCGCCAGAGTATGCAACTGGACGCTGACTGGCTGATCGGCGGCGGGCTGCTCGCTGGCGAAGCCGCGGGCGCACAGGCGACGCACCAAATCCTCGGCCGCCAGGCGCACTTCGTGCGCCACCTCGAACAGGGCGCTCTGGCCGCGCAGCAGGCGCTCGGCGTGGGCCGCGACGTCGGCCCACAGCGCGCGCGGCACGGCATAGTCGGTGCCCAGGTTGAGCAGGGTTTTCTGCTGCACCGCCGCGCCGCAGCGCACGGACTGCACGAGGCGGCAGCTGTAGCCAGGCTGGCCGCCGACGGAGTGGGTTTTGGTGGCACGGATGAACATGAGCGCTCAGTTGTAGGGTGGCAGAGGGGGCTAGGGGGTGTCAAGGGGGTCAAAAAAGAAGTTGGCACTACAAAAAGCTTTAAGAGAGCATCATAAGACTATAAAGCAAATAGATTACGAAGATAATAAATCTAAAGAAAGATTATCGGCCAGTTTGGAGCAGTAGCGGCAGCAAAAAAATATGCTCCGTACCGGCAATTTGGGGGGAAGTGGCGAACTAGGGCTAGGCGTACCGCCGGGCCTAAGCTGTCCGGTGCGGCCAGCCCGTACTCGCAGCTGTAGTCCCGCAAGAATTCCAGTTCCGGATCGCTGAACATCAGACTCGCGACTATAATTGCGCTTGTGCAGGAGAACGAACGACGATGATCGCGAAGCCACTGGCGAGTGTTGCCCTCTTGGCGCTTTTGCCAGCCACGAACATCACGAACATGCTGTCACCACCGTCGGTCTATGCGCAAGAGATTGCAACCGACAGCTTGCAAGCATTAATCACCGCAGCGGAGCAGGGTGATGCCGCTGCCCAGCTCAATCTCGGGTTCATGTACGCCACCGGCAGGGGCGTTCCGGAGGACGACGGGGAGGCCGTCCGCTGGTATCGCGCGGCGGCGGAGCAGGGTCATGCCGCTGCCCAGTACGATCTCGGGTTCATGTACGCCACCGGCGAGGGCGTTCCGAAGGACGACAGGGAGGCCGTCCGCTGGTATCGCGCGGCGGCGGAGCAGGGTGATGCCGCTGCCCAGTACGATCTCGGGTTCATGTACGCCACCGGCGAGGGCGTTCCGGAGGACGACGGGGAGGCCGTCCGCTGGTATCGCGCGGCGGCGGAGCAGGGTCATGCCGCTGCCCAGTACGATCTCGGGTTCATGTACGCCACCGGCGAGGGCGTTCCGGAGGACGACGGGGAGGCCGTCCGCTGGTATCGCGCGGCGGCGGAGCAGGGTCATGCCGCTGCCCAGTACGATCTCGGGTTCATGTACGCCACCGGCGAGGGCGTTCCGGAGGACGACGGGGAGGCCGTCCGCTGGTTTCGCGCGGCGGCGGAGCAGGGTCATGCCGCTGCCCAGAACAATCTCGGGTTCATGTACGCCACCGGCGAGGGCGTTCCGAAGGACGACAGGGAGGCCGTCCGCTGGTTTCGCGCGGCGGCGGAGCAGGGTCATGCCGCTGCCCAGCGCAATCTCGGGGGCATGTACGCCACCGGCGAGGGCGTTCCGGAGGACGACGGGGAGGCCGTCCGCTGGTATCGCGCGGCGGCGGAGCAGGGTCATGCCGCTGCCCAGAACAATCTCGGGTTCATGTACGCCACCGGCGAGGGCGTTCCGAAGGACGACAGGGAGGCCGTCCGCTGGTTTCGCGCGGCGGCGGAGCAGGGTCATGCCGCTGCCCAGCGCAATCTCGGGGGCATGTACGCCACCGGCAGGGGCGTTGTAAAGAACTATATACTTGCCTACGCTTGGCTTAATCTGGCCGGTGCGCAGGGTAGCGAAGAAGCCCGGAAAGCTAGAGATCTGCTGTCAGATGATAGGATGACGCGTGAACAGGTCATGCGGGCTCAGGAGATGAGCGTCGAATTCCAGCGCGAGATCGACAACCGCAGGAAATAGTATCCATGTCAACCGGATGCCTGTTTTCGCGAAGCAACCTGCCTCGCAGCACCCCTTTGCGACGCTTCCGCTTCGGCACCTGTTCTTGCCCGGTTCGATCATCCGTTAATGCTCCCCGCCGGGCTAGGGTTCCCTTGTAGCCATAAAAGGGACAGAACAAGGTCTTATTCCGGATTTGCCAAGACCCGGTGCCGGCCGCCCGCGATGACGACCTGATGGCCCAGCGTAGCGCTCGTCAGGGCACTGTAGCCCCAACTTACACTGTCCATTTTGGGGTCTCGGGGCTTTACGCCCCTGAATTCTGACAGCTAACCTCTTTACCCTCAACCGGTTAGCCAACATACGCTGCTGGCAGCCCTCGCAAAATACCCCCAAATTGCTCTTCCATTTTCTGATTTCCTAGTCATACATTTATCTTGCACATCTTGACTTTGATTCATCTATGTGTTACTCTTATCGCAGTACAGGCCCACCTTTTCCTAGTCATACAATGCACATCACCTCCAGCTTCGCCCGCAAGTCCCCCTGCCACCTCTTGCGCGAATCCTACTGGCAGCACGGCAAGGTCAAAAAGCGCACCCTCGCCAATCTCTCCGCCCTGCCCCAGCCGCTCATCGACCTGCTCAAGGCCGCTCTCGACCGCCAACTCCCTCTCACTAGCCCCGACTCGCCCGCCCAACTCGCCCACGTCCGCCAGCACGGCGCCGTCTCCGCCCTGCTCGGCCTGGCCCGCAGCCTGCGCTTCGAGCGCCTGCTGTTCTACAAACCCTCACGCCAGCGCTCGCTGGCCCTCGCCCTGATCCTGCACCGCCTGCTCAAGCCCGGCGCCAAGCTGCGCCTAGAACGCGAACTCGGACCCACCGGCCAAACCACCTTGGCCCCCTTGCTCGAGATCGCCGACACGCGCGTCGACGAACTCTACGAGGCTATGGACTGGCTGCTGGAGCGCCAGCCGGCCATCGAGCGTAAGCTCGCCCGCCGCCACCTGCACGAGGGCGGGCTGGCCCTGTACGACCTGTCTTCGAGCTATTTCGAAGGCTCCTGCTGCCCGCTCGCCGAGCGCGGCTATTCGCGCGACCACCGCGCCGACCGACCGCAGATCAACTACGGCCTGCTGTGCAACGCCGAGGGCTGCCCGGTCGCGGTCGAGGTCTTCCCCGGCAACACGGCCGATCCCAGCACGCTCAGCGCACAAGTCAACAAGCTGCGCCAGCGCTTCGGCCTGCAGCGCCTGGCGCTGGTCGGCGACCGCGGCATGCTGGCCCAGACGCGCATCGCGACCGAGCTCAAGCCTGCGGATTTGGACTGGATCACGGCCCTGCGCCACGACAGCATCCGCAAGCTAGCTGAGCAGGGCCACTTCCAGCCCTCGCTGTTCGACAAGCACGAGTTGGCGGCCATCACGGTGCCGGAGTTCCCCGGCGAGCGCCTGCTGGTGTGCTACAACCCGCTGGTGGCTGCCGAGCGGCGCCGCAAGCGCTTGGCTTTGCTGGCCAGCACCGAGGCTGACCTAGCGCCCCTGGCGGCGGCCTACGCCGCGGGCCAGCTCGAACGCGACGAGTTCAACCGGCGCTTGGGCACGCTGCGGCGGCGCAAGATGGGCAAGCACTTGCAGTGGTCGTTCGACGAGCACAGCGCGGCCTTTTCCTCCACACGCAACGAGGCATCGATCGCGGCCGAGGCGCGCCTGGACGGCTTCTACATCGTGCGCACCAGCTTGACCGCGCAGGAGCTGGACGATGACGCAGTGGTGCGCGCCTACAAGAGTCTGGCCCGGGTCGAGCGGGCCTTCCGCTCCCTGAAGACGAGCGGGCTGCGCGTGCGCCCGATCTTCCACTGGAAGGCGGAGCGGGTGCGGGCGCACCTGCTGCTGTGCATGCTGGCGTATTACTTGGAATGGCACTTGCGGCGCCGGCTGGCACCGCTGTTGTTCAGCGAGGAAGACGAACCGCAACATGCGGGCGGGCCAGTCGGCCCGCTGCAGCGCAGCGCCGCCGCCCAGCGCAAGGATCGCACGCGCCAGAGCGAGGATGGCAGCTTGCCGCTGCAGAGTCTGGCGGACCTGTTGGCCGGGCTGGGCACGCTCTGCGCCGCCGAGTTGCAGTACCCGCAGCTGCCCGGCTACGGGGTGCCGACGCTGAGTCAACTCGAGCCGTTGCACGAGCGCGTGTTCGCCCTGCTCGGCTGCCAGCCCCACCCGGCACCGGCCCCGAGACCGCCGCCAGGCAGCGCTGCCAGTGCGCCGGCCACGACACCAACCTAGTCACCAATGGCCTGTTTGGCAAGCGCCCGACCAGGCCCCCGGAAGGAACTCGAACAAGTTACTTAAGTAATTGATTAAATGCGAGTTACATCAATTCGAAGCTGTGCTTCACCTTGGCGTACAACTCCGGCTTAGCTGGGGTAAGTTGGGTTTAATATTGCGCGCGTGCCGAGGCGCAACACGGGATCCGCACGCTGCCCGGCGCCAAAGAGGCAGCCTGCCTGCCTAGCTCGTAGCCGAAGCACGAGACGCAGGCAGGCATGCGCGAATACGCCTCAAATGCGGGGAATGAGGCCAAGGGCGCAACGGCTTCCTAGCCGCGCTTGCGCTGCGAGAGCTCGACTGCCCGTGCCTCGTCAGCAAGGATATGCAGCCAAAAGTCTCCAAGCGCAAGCTCGGCCCGACGGGATGCCCTAAAAAGAGAGCCTGTCGATCAGGGTTTCGAACGGTCGCCCATTAGCGCTGTAATCCCGCAAGTCCCGAAGGGCAAACCGGAAGCGTCCCGCCCGTGGTCGGGAGCCTAGCTGGCGCTTTTAGATTGGATGATCGCTTCGATCCAACCAGGTCGACGGCCGCGACGCTTGCCCCGGCTGCGCTCAAGGTTTGCAAGGGCGACAACCGCGTCTTCCGTCACTGTGCGATTGCTTTCCAATTCCTCGAGGACCTTCTTGCTCTCACGCCCGGACGGCAAGCCGCGAAGGGCGGTGATAGCGGTGTTGGTTTGGTCCAAGTCCGTTTTCAGCTCGCTGAGGATTGTATCGATTTCCATTGTGGAATTGTTTCTCCTTTCAGGTGTAGTGCCATCCGAGGCTCGCATCGACTGCATCAATTGAATTCTGCGAAGCGATAGCTGTGCGGCCAGACCGAGTTGAACCAGCCGCCTAGATGACCATTAATTAACTAATAGCAGGTTATCCGGAAGTATGTCAAGCAGACAATTCAAAAGTCGTGCTGGCAGCGCTGCGGGGCAAGGCGGCAGTGGCGCAAGAAGCACGGTTGCTGCGCTGCAAGCGCACTTGTCGACGGTTTGCACAACTGGCCAGCGGCGCACGAGGCGGCCAGCGCTGCAGCCGGCGCGCGGAGTCTCGGCCTCTGGAAACCTTCGCATGTCAAGCCGCTTGCCGGCAGTTGGGAAGTGTCGCGCAGATTCGTTCCCGGAGAGGCGAATATCGCTCGCCAAGCCCCGGGCCGGGACAGCTTCAGCAGATTCCATCCGGGAGTATCCGGTTCGCTGCACTGGCGAGACGGGCGAATGCACGACGATGGCCTCGGCCGGGCAGCCCCCAGCTTGCTCAGCGCGTGCGCCGCCCGCCCGGCGCCGCTCCGGCAGAGGGAGGGATGCCGGGACCTGTCGCTGTCGTTCAGACGGCCGGCGGATACCGGGGCGGCGAGTCGCGGTCGCTTGCACCGCAGCGCCCCGGATAGCTATACTCATGCGAGATACTGGTAAGGGGGCATGCTTCCGCTCGCTTGGAGCCATTGCGCGGCTGGCGAAGACGTGCCGCTATTCTCGCTATGCCGTCAGCCGACGGCTTCGGAGTTCAGGAAATGATCTTGAAGAAATCCGCGCAACTTGCGCTCACAGCCTGCCTGCTTCTGCTGGTGGCGGCAATCGCCATTCCGAACCCGCAGCAGAAGAACTACAAGGACCGAGCGGAATACGATCTGATCGCAAAGGTTTATGGCGAGGCCGACCCGAGCAACAAGCTCACACTTCTCGATGAGTGGGCCGAGAAGTACCCGGAAACAGACTACGATGTCGAGCGCATCAGATTCTACCTCGACAGCTACCAGAAGACCGGCCGCACCGCAGAGGCTGTCGAAGCCGCGAAGCAACTCTTGGGCAAGGTGCCGGAGGAGTTCACCGCGCACTACGTAATCACGCTTTCGAGCCCCTACTTGGGGAAAGCCGACAAGCAGACGCTGAACGACGGCATCCAGGCGGCCAATGCAGTGCTCGCGCTCGCCGACAAGCAGTTTGCGAACAAGCCCGAGGCGGTTGCGCAGGAGGCCTGGGACAACGCCAAGCAGCAAGCCTTGGTGTCGGCGCACCTGACAATCGGCTGGGGGCGCATGCAGCAGAAGGACAACGTGGCTGCCGAGAAGTCGTTCCGCGAAGTTCTTTCCATTGACCCGTCGCGCGGCCAAGTTTCGTACTGGCTGGGCCAGGTCGTGCTCGCGCAGCAGGATGCCTCGAAATATGACATGGCCTTCATGTCGTTCGCCCGCGCCGCGCTCTATGACGGCCAGAACGCGATGCCCGCCGAGGACCGCAAGCAGGTCTTGGAGTACGTGCAGAAACTGCTGCTCGGCAACTACGGCCAGGCGGCCTACGACCTTTACTGGCCCAAGTTCGAGGCCATGGCCAAGGCCGAGGCCCTGCCGAGCGCGCGAATCGAACTGAAGTCGACCGAGGAATTGCAGTACGAGGCCGACACGAAATCACGCAAGGAGAACCCGGAGCTGTGGGTATTCAAGGATCTCAAGACACGCCTGCTTGAGCCCGGCGGGGATGCCATTTGGTCCGACCTCAACGGCAAGCTGACGCCGAAGATGCGCCTCTACGTGGTGTCAGCCAGCCCGCCTGAGAGACCGGCGACTATCAATCTGGCCAGCGAGCCGGGAGGCGCGACCGAAGTCGTGCTGAACTTGGAGAACCGCCTCCGATCGGGCTTGCGGACCGGCTCAATGCTAAGGATCGACGGCGTGGCGTCAGGCTTGCGCAAGGATCCCTTCCGTCTCACACTGATCGACGGTCATACGTTCTAGGCAGCAGCGGAAAATGCCGCGCGGGCCCGGCTGAATTGACCGCACGGTAGTCCGGCGCGGGAGATTTCCCGCGGCCAAGCTTGCCCGGATTGTAGAGTGAGGCTTGTTCCGATGCGAGTCGCACTCGCCCAGCTCAATTTCACCGTCGGGGATCTGGAGGCGAACGCTGATCGGATCTTGGCCTGCGCCCGGGAGGCGAATGGCCGGGGCGCGGCCATCACGGTCTTCTCCGAACTGGCCATCTGCGGCTACCCTCCGCTCGACCTCGTCACGACAGCAGGCTTCCGCGAGGCGAACGAGAGACAACTGCGGCGACTGGCCCGGGAATCGGCCGACCTGCAGACCGCCGTTGTGGTGGGCTATTGCGGCGCGGCCTCGGAAGCGGGCAAGGCTACGAATCGCGTGGCATGCCTGCATCGCGGCAGCATCGTCTTCAGCCAGCGCAAGCTTCTACTGCCGACGTACGATGTCTTCGACGAGGCGCGCTACTTCCAGCCCGGCGACCGGCCCGCAGTATGGGAATTCCAAGGGCTGCGCATTGGCATCACGATATGCGAGGACGCTTGGAACGACAAGCAATTCTGGGAGCGCTCGCGGTATGCAAGGGATCCGGTCGAAGAGTTGGCAGGACAAGGCATCGACCTGCTACTCAACATGTCGGCCTCCCCCTACCACGTGGGGCGGCGCGGATTCCGGCTTTCGATGTTCAAGTCGATGGCAGTGCGGCACAAGGTTCCCACAGCCTTCGTAAACCAGGTCGGCGGCAATGACCAACTCGTCTTTGACGGGGCGAGCTTCGCCGTGGACAGGGCTGGGAACCTGCGTGCGAAAGCACGGTCCTTCGCCGAGGATCTGGTCTGCTGGGACACTGGTTCCGCCAGCGAGACCGCGCGGGACACTTGGACGGGCGAGGATAGCGCAGGCGATGCGCGTGCCGTATACGACGCTCTGGTGCTGGGCACTCGCGACTACGTGACCAAGTGCGGGTTCGGCACGGCGATCATCGGCATGAGCGGCGGGATCGACTCGGCACTCACGACTGTGATCGCGGCCGATGCCCTCGGAGCGTCCAACGTGACCGGGGTGGCAATGCCCGGGCCGTATTCCTCTGCCGGCAGCTTGCTGGACGCACGGCGCACGGCCGAGGCGGTGGGAGTCCGGTTGCTTACCATCAGCATCAATCCCGCCTACGAGGCGTTCGAGTCGCAGCTGGCGCCCGCCTTCAAGGGCCTGGCCCCGAACATAGCCGAGGAAAACCTGCAAGCCCGGCTGCGGGGCACGACACTCATGGCCCTGTCCAACAAATTCGACAGCCTGGTCCTCACCACCGGCAACAAGAGCGAGTTGGCGGTTGGCTACTGCACGATCTATGGCGACATGTGCGGCGGCCTGGCCTTGATCAGCGACGTGCCGAAGACGCTGGCCTACGAGCTGGCGAGAGTGGCCAATGAGCGGCATCCGGGCGGCATCCCCGAGTCTGTGATGAACAAGGCGCCATCGGCCGAGCTCAGGCCCGACCAGAAGGATTCCGACTCACTGCCGCCCTACGAAGTGCTGGACCCGATCCTGCAGATGTATATCGAGGAGGGCCTGGCAGCCACGGAAATCGCCGCACGACTGGGCCACCCGCTCGAAATGGTGCGCGAGATCGCCCGCATGGTGGACCGCAACGAATACAAGCGCCAGCAGGCCGCGCCGGGCCTGCGAGTGACATCCAAGGCATTCGGAATGGGCCGCCGGTTCCCGATCGCGCAGCGACACGTCCGCTAGGCTAAGAGCAGCGGCCCAAGCGTGTCGCGGCAAAGGGAGAGATCGCCAGTGCCGAGGAAAAGAGCCTTCGGGCTGCGCCGGTGTTTCGTGTGGCTTCTCATGTCTTTGGCGGGGGCCGTCCTGGCAGGTTGGCTGTACCTGCGCTGGTCTGGAGCATCCATTAGCCTGTCCGGCTCCGGCCGGAGCCTGGTGGTCGAGCACACCGATTCCCCGGCACGCCTGCGCGAGATGGAGCGGCGTCGGAATGGCGGCATGGCGGCCCGTGACGACTCCCACGGCGCAGCGCCGGAAATGGCAAGGCCCGCTGCGGCGGGCCGGCAGGCGGTGCCCGCAGCCGCGAGTTACTGGACGGAATACCGGGGGCCGGGCCGGGCCGGGATTTACGCCCAATCGCCAGTCCGAACCGACTGGCCGCCCGACGGCCCGCCAGAGCTCTGGCGCCAGCAGGTCGGCGGCGGCTACGCCTCGATGGTCGTGGCGGACGGCTTGGTATTCACGATCGAGCAGCGCCGAGACCGGGAAGTGGTCGCCGCCTACAGGTCGCAGGATGGCAGCCAAGCTTGGGAGCATTCGTGGAAGTCTCGGTTCCGCGAGCCGATGGGGGGCGACGGCCCGCGGGCCACGCCAACCTGGTCCGAGGGAAGGCTCTACGCCCAAGGCGCGAACGGCGATCTCGTCTGCCTTGCTGCCAACAGCGGAGAGCTGCTCTGGCAGCGCAACATCTTAGAGGATGCCGGCGCACCGAACCTGACGTGGGGCATGGCGGCGGCGCCGCTGGCGGTTGACGGCATGCTCATCGCCCTGCCTGGCGGCACGCACGGGAAATCGATCTTCGCCTACGACAAGCGTACCGGCGACATCCTGTGGTCGAGCCTCGATGACAAAGCCGGGTACGTCTCGCCGCAGGTGGCGACGCTGGCAGGACAGCGGCAGCTGCTGATCGTCAGCGGAACGCGAGTGCTCGGCGCGTCATTGGAGGACGGCTCCGAGCTCTGGAGCCATCCCTGGGAGACAAGCTTCGACGCGAATTGCTCGCAACCTCTGGTAGTGGACGAAAGCCATGTGTTCGTCTCGTCCGGCTACGGCCATGGGGCAGCCCTGCTGCAGATTTCGCAAGCGGGCGGCAGCTTCGCGGCCGCAGAGGTCTGGTCCAACCTGAGCATGAAGAACAAGTACAACCCGTCCGTGCTGGTTGACGGCGTGGTGTACGGACTGGACGAGGGAATCCTGGCGGCGGTGGACGTGCGCACTGGCGAGCGCCTGTGGAAACAGGGCCGATACCGCTACGGCCAGCTGCTGGCCGCATCCGGTCACTTGATCATCGTCAGCGAGGACGGCGATCTGGCCCTGGTGGAGGCAACGCCGGCCGAGTATCGGGAGCTGGCCCGCTTTGAGGCGATCCCGGGCAAGACTTGGAACGTGCCGGCCATGGCAGAGGGCTTGCTGTTCGTCCGCAACCAAACGGAACTGGTGGCCTACGATCTGCGCTAGCCGGCTGGATCGGTTGCGGAACTGCTGTGAGCGCGGTTGAGGCTATCCCGGTCGCTGTCGTTGGCGCCGGCAATTTCGGGCGGCAGCATGCCCGCGTCTACGCTTCCCTGCCCGCGGCAAGGCTCGTCGCGGTAGTCGATCGCGACGCAGGCCGCGCGCGCCAAGTCGCCGCCGAGCATGGCGGCGCGGCCCTGTCCGACACAAGCGCCCTGCCCGCCGAGGTGCGCGCCGCGAGCCTCGCCGTGCCGACGCAGCACCATGCCAGCGTGGGGCTGTCGCTGCTGGCGCGGGGGGTGGACTTGCTGGTCGAGAAGCCAATCGCCCCCGACATCGAATCCGCGAGCGACTTGGTAGAGGCTGCCAAGCGAGCCGGCCGCGTCTTGCAGGTGGGGCACTTGGAACGCTTCAACCCGGCCGTCGAGCAAGCGGCGCGCGCGGCCACGCTGCCGCTGTTCTTCGAGATCCACCGCATGAGCCCGTTCAGCCCCCGCAGTCTCGATATCGACGTCGTGCTCGACTTGATGATCCACGACCTGGACGTAGTGCTCAAGTTGGTGGACGCGCCGGTGCGCGAAGTGGCCGCCAGCGGCCTTTCCGTAGTCTCCCAGAGCACGGACATCGCCAACGCGCGCATCCAGTTCGCGAACGGCTGTGTGGCAAACCTGACAGCTAGCAGGGTGTCCACCGAGAAGATCCGGAAGCTGCGCTTCTTCCAGCCGCGCGAGTATATTTCGCTGGACTATATCCAGCGGCGGGGAGTCCGCATCGAGCTTGACAGCGCTGCGGGGCTGCGCATCCTGCCGTTGGCGTCCGGCGAGGGCGAGCCTCTGCGCTCCCAGCTTGAGTCCTTCCTGCGCTGCGTCCGGGATCGCTCCCAGCCCCGCGTGACGGGTCGCGAGGCCCTCGCCGCATTGCAACTCGCACTTAGAATAAGAGAGGCGATCAAGGCACATTCGCAATTGGTTTCGAAAACATTGGCCAGCCTGAGTTAATTGCCGAGCCCGGACAAAGTTCGACTGCATCTCTTGCTCGAGGACTATGCCGAGAGCTTGGCGGCCCGCGCCGGCGAGGCGCGCAACGCGGCCCTGCCGCCAAGCTGCCGTCCGCTGTGGCTGCTGGCTGCGGATTTTGAGCAGCGGCATGCCTGGCAGTGCGCGCACGGCGCGGAAAGGCCGCATCGGCTGGGACCCGGGCCTGCCCCGGAATTCCGCGCCGACCGCTTCGACGCGCGGCGGCGGTACGAGAACGCCCCCGGCAGCGGCATCTGGCCGCCAGATTTCGGGACAAGGTTCGAAGCCCGAATCCAACCGCAGCAGCAAGGTCTCCAGTCGCGCCCGACGCTGGCCAAGGCAGCCTCGGCCGCGCTGCACGCAGTCGGCTTGGCAGCGCTGATCATGCCGGGAACCTTGCCGCTAGACCTTGTCGAGCCGGCGGACTGGAATACTGTCCAAGTCACGCTGATGGCCCCGTCGCTGGACGATCTGCCGCCACTGGACAACCAGGCGGGGATATCCGGCGAGGGCCGCGACGGATTCCGCGGGTTGCCCATGCCCGCGCCAGATCCAGGCCCCGGGCCGGAGCCTGCGCCGCAGCCGGCCCCGGAATCCGAGCCCGGCAAGACCGCCGCGGTGGCGCAGCCCATAGAGGCTGACGAGCCTGAGAGAGAGCCTGAGATTGCGGCGCTGGAAGAGAACGAGACCCCTCCGGAACGCGACGCGCCACCGGCCCGGAGCCCTGATCCGGGAGAGTTCCGCAGCGGCAGGGAGATGGCGCAGGAGCGCGATCCAAGGCTGCTGCCGATGCCGGTCGCTCCAACCCGCAAGCGTGCGGCGCTGAAGTTGGAGAACCCGCCCGCGCGCATGCCCAGCCGCACGGGCAGCACTCGGCTGGGGGTCTTGGATCTCGCTCCCCGGCCCGATCAAATCATCTCCGGGGCCATCGAGCAGATGCGGCACGGCGGGCCGCCCAAGCAAGCGGTCGGCGACGGCGTCGGGGGGGCGAGTTCCACGGCCGCGCTGCCAACCAGCCCGGGCAAATCGGGCAGTCTCGTAGAATTGCTCAGCGATCCGCGCGGTGTCGACTTCCGCCCCTACCTAACTCAAGTGCTGGCAGCCGTGCGGCGCAACTGGTTCGCGGTCATCCCCGAGAGCGCACGCCTGGGCATGAGCCGCGGGCGCACGCTCATCCAGTTCTCGGTCTCCCGCAACGGCAGCGTGCCAAAGCTCGTGATCGCCAAGAGTTCCGGGGCGCCGCCCCTCGATCGCGCCGCCGTGGCTGGCGTGAGCGCTTCAAACCCCTTCCCTCCACTGCCGGAAGAATACCTAGGCGGGGACATCCGCTTGCAATTCACATTCCTGTACAATATCCGAAATCCTTGAGGCGCGAGCGCGGAATCCCTGCGCTGTCCAGCCAGGGCATGCTGCCGCAGCCATGATCAAGTCACGCCGGGAATTTCTTGGAGGCATCGCCACCGCAAGCGCACTGGCCAGCTTGGCCGGATGCGGCGATTCGCGGACCGGCCCGTGGAACATCGTCTGGATCATTGCGGACGATCTGTCACCAGATCTGTCCTGCTACGGCAGCACGGAGGTCAGTACCCCAAACATTGACCGCCTCGCCGCCGAAGGGGCCCGCTTTACCAACGCTTACGTCACTTGCCCGGTTTGCTCGCCTTCCCGCTCCGCACTCATCACGGGCATGCACCAGACCAGCATCGGAGCGCACGCGCACCGGAGCCACCGCGGGGATGGCTATACCCTGCCCGCACCAGCACGCCTCATCACCGAATACTTCCGCGAAGCAGGCTACTATACCGTCAATGACCACGGGAGCGGCTTGGGCGGGCGCAACAAGACCGACTTCAATTTCCAGCACAAGAGGGCATTCGACGGCAGCGATTGGCGAGACCGCGCTGCGGGCCAACCGTTCTACGCCCAGGTCAATATCTTCGAGCCGCACCGCGGCGGGCCGACAGAACCTTGGGACTTTGCAGCCGGCATAGAAGCGCCCACAGATCCCGCGCAGGTGACGCCGCCAGCGTACTACCCGCAAGACGAGATCGCGCGCAAGGACTGGGCCGGGTACTTGGATGCCGTCCGCATGCTCGACGAGAAGGTAGGCCGCGTGCTCGACCGCTTGGAAGAGGACGGCGTCGCAGATCGAACGGTCGTAGTGTTCTTCGGCGACCACGGGCGGCCGATGCCTCGCGACAAGCAGTTCCTCTATGACGGCGGCATCCGCGTGCCCCTCGTAATCCGCTGGCCGGGCCAGATCGCGCCGGGCAGCGTGCGGGACGAGCTGGTCAGCAGCATCGATCTGTCGGCAGCCTCGTTGGCCATCGCCGGGATCGAAGTGCCCGCCCACATGCAGGGCCGCGTCTTCCTAGGCGAGCGCAAGACGGCTTCCCGGGAGTACGTATTCGCGGCGCGGGATCGCTGCGACGAGACGGTCGACCGGATCCGTGCAGTGCGTGACAAGCGCTACAAATACATCCGCAACTACTATCCGGACCGGCCCTACATGCAGTTGAACCGCTACAAGGAGGTGTCGTATCCCATCTGGCGCCAGCTGCTGAGGCTGAAGAAGCAGGGAGACCCCAGCGTTAGCGGGAATCCGTTTCTGGCGCACAAGCGCCCCGAAGAGGAGCTGTACGACACGGAGGCAGATCCGAACGAACTGCAGAACCTTGCTTCATCGCCGGAGCACCAACCCATCCTCACGCGCATGGCATCCGCTCTGGATCTCTGGATCCGGCACACCGGGGACATGGGCGAGCAGCCGGAGGATCCGTCCATCGCAGCGGCATGGGACAAGCGCATGTCGGAAACCTACGCCGAGGCGTATTCCGTTCTCGAAGCCAGGGAACCCCCTTGGAAATGAGCACTCGCTCCTCGCATCTCTCGCCATCCTCCTGATACAGCGGATCGCGTGCGGGAGCGTACAACTGGAGGTGGACTGACCGAGGCACACTGGCGTGAACACCGCCTGCGCTAGCGGCGCTCCGCCGGGATCGGTCGGGTTAGCAAAGTGAGGCACTAGCGGGCACCTGTACAACCTGCGGCGCCTAGGCCGCAAAGATGGCACGCGCCCGGAGACGGTGACGATCGCCAGCATCCGCGGCGGAAGGCCGCCTAGCAGGCCCGGTACAGCAGCACGGCCTGCACTGCTGAGATCGCAGTCGAACCCGGCATATTCAGAAATGGGCGAACCCTTCCGGGGCGAGCCGTTGACGCTCGGTGCCGGACTCCAGCCAAGCGCCCGATCCGCTTTCCACCCTGCCTATATTAGTCACATCCAACCCGCCCAGCCCAGCACACCCGGGAGCGCACGTAAAGAGCAGTTCGTACTCTTCGCCGGATACCAGTGCCTCATCAAGCCTCGCACCTGGAAAGAGAGGCACTCGCTCCGCTTCGACCACGAGCGCGACATGGCTCGCGGTGGCCAAGCGGTTAGCATCCATCGCAAGTCCGTCGCTGATGTCCAAGGCCGCGGTTGCGGGAAGCTCCCGCAACGACCGCCCCAAGCGCAGCCTTGGGCTAGGGGCACAGTGCCGACGCACGGCAGGGTGGTCGAGCGGCGGGGGCGACTGGCCGAGAAGGATCTCCAAGCCCTGCGCGGATCCACCCAATCTGCCCGTCACGTAGAGTTGGTCGCCGGGGCGCGCCCCGCTGCGCAGTAGCGCCGTGCCTTGCTCAACTTGGCCGATGGCCGTCACAGTTGCGACGAATAGATCGCCGGATGCGACATCCCCGCCCAGCAACGCCAGATCGGGGAGGTCGATCTCCTCGGCGGCCGCACGCATTCCCGTCTGGAATTCCTCGTGCCAAGCGGAGCGGCTCGCCCATTCGGGCAGGCACACGGTCTGCAGGAAGCAGAGCGGCCGCCCGCCCATGGCGGCGATGTCGCTGAGAGGGCGGACAAGTGCCTTGCGGCCCAGATCGCGCGGCGGGTGCCTGTCCCGGACGAAATGGCGGCCTTGCACCACTTGGTCCGCAGTGACCAGCCATTCCAGATCACCGCCCGGCACGCGCAGTGCGCCGCAGTCATCGCCCGGGGCGAGCGCAACGCTGGGAGTGTCCCGTGCCGCCCAAAGCTTCGCGATCATCTGGATGATCTGATCTTCCATGGCCGGCGGCATGCTGGCAAGAGATGCACGTCCGTAGCAGCACCGCGGCTTGACAAGCTCTTGACACGCGCAAACTTGACATGACAGCGCATCCTTCGATAAACTTTACCTTGCGACGCTTAAATGCTGAGCTGCCGTATCTACTAATGCCATCGGTGAGCTTGGCTTGCAAGCCTTAGGGTCTGCATGACAGACAATCGGTTCCTGATCATTATCGCCCACCCGAAGCTAGGATGCATCAACAGGTTTAGCATCTCGCAGGTAGGATTGCGCGTTGCCGCCGGCCTTGCATCTCTCGCTCTTCTAGCTGTGATCGGATTAGCCGGGAGCTACTTCCGGCAGGCGAAGGAGAATGAGCAGCTGCTGTCTCAGAACGAGGTACTGCACGAGCGGTACGAAAGCTTGGCCCTCACTTCGCAGGAGCGCGACAGGCAGGTCGCGTCGCTGAGCGACTTGGCGTACCAAATCTCGATCGCTTACGGCATCCAGCGAGATTCCCGCGAGGCAGAGGATGCGTTCGGCTCGGATCCGGTTTCCGCCTATCATGCATCGCTGATCCAATATGACCGGCTGCAAGACGCACTGCACTGGTCATCGAGCGGAGGTTCAGATCTGCTGGCGAACAGAACGCCATCGATCTGGCCGGTCAAGGGCCGCATCAGCAGCGCCTACGGAAAACGCTTGGATCCCTTCAGCAGAAGGGGCAGCTTTCACTCCGGTATCGATATCAGCGCAGATCGCGGATCACTGGTTCGGGTGACTGCCGACGGATTCGTCACGGCGTCCGGATGGGATTCTTCCGGTCTTGGAAACTATGTCAAGGTATCTCATGGGAAAAGCGGCTTCAGTACGATCTACGGACACCTGCACGAACGCCTTGTCCGCACAGGCCAGGCCGTTCAGCGAGGCGAGTTGATCGGCTTGCTTGGATCGTCCGGGCGCACGACCGGCGCACACTTGCATTACGAGGTCGAATCCAACGGCCTTTCCGTCAATCCTTACCGCTACCTGAACAGCGCGCCAAACAACTACACCCTATCGCTAGCCGACTAGCCCCGGCCGCCAACTGGCCAGGTCGCTTGGCAGTCTGTCCTGTCGGGGCAAGCCACCCGGGCGGGATCTATCCGAGCCCAGTTGGACCGCTTGAACCAGTTTTCCAGCACCGTGCGCCTGCCAAGCGGTCTGCCGAGGCAACGCTGGGATCCGGCAAGCGAAGTCGCTGCCCCGGCCGATTTGGAGACGAGTTCGGCGAAACCCGAGCTGCGCCGGTCGCCAGTTCCGGTGCGACAGCACGCGACCGGAACCGGAGGAGGAGGCGCACATGCTTCTGCCTCGCATAACGTATTCTGGAAGAGGGAATCCGATTTTCGAAGATCACATCTAGCGAGGCTGCGCCTCGGACCGGCAAGAATCGTCCGGGGAATCGAAATCTGACTCAATCGTCAAACTTGCGCCGTAATAAGGAGCTTAATGGATTCGCACAGAACCGACATCGAAATAGCCAGGGACGCAAGCCTGCAGCCGATTGAAGAGATTGCCGCGACGCTCGGAATTCGGCGCGAACACTTAATCTCGTTCGGCCGCGACAAGGCAAAGGTGTCAAGCCAGTTCATCGACTCTCTCGCGGAACGTCCGGATGGAAAGCTGGTCTTGGTCACTGCGGTCAGCCCGACACCGGCTGGCGAGGGCAAGACTACGACTACGGTCGGCCTAGGCGACGCCATGCGCCGGATAGGCAAGAGAACCGCGATCTGCTTGCGCGAGCCTTCGCTCGGCCCATGCTTCGGAATGAAGGGGGGCGCTACCGGCGGCGGGTACGCACAAGTCGTTCCCATGGAAGACATCAACCTTCATTTCACCGGAGACTTCCATGCGATCACCGCCGCGCACAACCTGCTCAGCGCAATGGTCGACAACAGCATCCACTGGGGCGCAAAGGCCGGAATCGACGCACGGCGCGTGGTCTGGCGGCGCGTCCTCGACGTGAACGACCGCTCCTTGCGTCACATGGTCTGCTCGCTCGGAGGCGTGGGCAACGGCTTCCCGCGCGAAACTGGGTTCGACATCACGGCTGCCTCCGAGATCATGGCCATCCTGTGCCTGGCGCTGGACCAGCGGGACTTGCAGCAGAGGCTTGGGGAGATCGTGGTCGGCTACAGGCGCGACCGCTCACCCGTCCGCTGCCGCGAAATCGGAGCTGCCGGCGCGATGGCTGTGCTGCTGCGGGAGGCGTTGCAGCCCAATCTTGCACAGACCATCGAGAACACGCCCGCCTTCGTGCATGGCGGCCCGTTCGCAAACATCGCCCACGGCTGCAACACCGTGATCTCCACCAAGACGGCGCTCAAGCTCGCCGACTATGTTGTCACCGAAGCGGGGTTCGGCGCGGATCTCGGCGCCGAGAAATTCTTCAACATCAAGTGCCGCAGCGCTGGCCTCGACCCTGCGGCAGCCGTGATCGTCGCCACGGTTCGCGCCCTGAAGGCAAACGGCGGCGTCGGAACGAAGGACCTCGCAGCCGAGAATGTCGCCGCTGTCGAGAGGGGCTGCGCCAACTTGGGCCGGCACATGGACAATGTCGCGCAATTCGGCGTGCCGATCGCCGTGGCAATCAATCGCTTCTCGGCAGACACCGATGAAGAGATCGCCGCCATCCAGGCCTACGGGAAAACCCGGGGCGTCGAAGCCATCCCCTGCACGCATTGGGCCGACGGCTCGGCTGGCGCGCAAGCGCTTGCGCGCCACGTTACCGCCATGCTGGAAACGGGCGGAGCGCAGTTCGCCCCGCTATATCCCGACGAGACGCCGTTGCTGGAGAAGATGCAAATCGTGGCCAGGCAGGTTTACCACGCCGATGGCGTCGAAGTGGACAAGAAAATCGAGGCGCAACTGCGCCGCTGGAGCGATGCCGGCTACGGCAATCTCCCGGTCTGCATGGCGAAGACCCAATACAGCTTCTCGGCCGACCCCAAGCTGACGGGAGCGCCGCGCGGCTATACCGTGCCCGTGCGCGAGGTCCGCCTGGCTGCCGGCGCAGGCTTCGTGGTGGCGATCTGCGGCGCAATGGTGACCATGCCCGGCCTGCCGCGCGTGCCCGCCGCAGAATCGATCCGCATCACGGACGACGGCTTGGTAGCGGGGCTGAGCTAGCTGGGCGGCCAGATCTTGCGCCCTCCGGCCCCGCCGCCATCGCCGCTTTCGAATCATTGCTCGCATGAGCCCGGGAGCCTAGACCGCGTGACACTGCTGCCCGCTTTCACTTGCAG
This sequence comes from Bryobacterales bacterium, assembly GCA_965219605.1. Classification (GTDB taxonomy): domain Bacteria; phylum Acidobacteriota; class Terriglobia; order Bryobacterales; family UBA6623; genus VXMF01. The sequence continues at coordinate 652,274 of CBDCOC010000001.1, forward strand.
CTCGGCCGCAGCGCTGCCTTGGTTCACTGAAATCTCTACATAGCCGGAACTTCCCAGGATCAGGAACAGCTCCTGCCGCGGAGCCTCCGCATACGAATCGGCGCGCAAGCCGACCACGGTTCCCCCGACTGCCAAGCCTGTTCCAGCGCCCAGATCGCTGGGCCGAAAGTTGGTGACAAGATTCCCGAACCGGTCCACATGGAGCACGCACCCCCTGCCGTCAGCGACGGCAAGCGGTGCAAGCCGGACCGGCCGGGCCAAGCGCGGTCCCACGTCCTTGAAAGGCAGCCCGGCAGCCAGCCGTGCCGCAACCGGGGCGAACAAGTCACGCCCGTGAAAGGTGCGGCTGAGCGTCCCGAGCCCATGCCGGGCGGCAATGCGGCGCAGGCTGAAGGTTCCGACCAACTCCAGGACGTGCGAAAGCACGCCGTTGTCCGGCGCAACGAAAAGGTGCCCCCCCGCCGCGGCTGCCATGGGCACCCGCGAGGATCCCACGCCCGGATCCACCACCACGGCATGGACAGTGCCCGCGGGGTAGAAGTGCCAAGCCTGCGCTATCGCAAACGCTCCCTCGGCAATGTCGAAGCTCGGCACGTCGTGCGTGATGTCGCAGACTCGCACGCCCGGGGCCAAGCTCGCCACCACGCCCTTCATCGCCCCGACGTAGTGGTCGCGATAGCCGAAGTCGGTAGTGAGCGTCAGCACCTGGGGCGAGCGGGACATGCTCCTACAAACGGCAAGCCCTCAGGCAGCCCGAAAATGACAGCTGTGGGCGGTCCGCCCGCCGAGCCTTGCGGCAGCACTGCTGGCAAACGAACGGCGGGACGCTCGAAGAGCAGGAGCGGGGCCAAGCTCGGTGCGCGGACAGTCCCGGCCAGAAGGCTCCGGCGCGGAACTGCGCCCAGCATGGTACGAGTGTAGCGACATGGCGCGACAGATTATTCCGACTCGAACTCGACAGAGTTGCTTTCTTTCCCGCCCACTGCGATCTTGACCTCGTGCCTGCCGGCCTTAAGGTCGCCCGGCAGATCCAAGGTGACCAAATAGACGCCCGCCTCGAAGGGGGCGAGTGCGCTGAGGGTGACTTCGGCGGGCCGGTCATCGACCCATGCGTGCGTTTCTGCAACGACCCGCTGCGGGGGGATGGAGAGGCCGGGGCGGCCCGGGCGGCCCGGCGGGCTGACCGCTCCAAGGCCGGTAGCATAGATCGCGAGCGGTCCGCCGGCCCTCGGCAGCACACGCTGTTGCGAATTCCCGTCGTCGAGCACGGCGCGGCCATCCCCTCCGCTGACGCGATCCGGAAAGATGCCCGGCTGGGCGCTGGCCAAGGGGATCGTCACGGGATCGGTCCGGCCGAACGGCGAGGACGCCACGATTTCAGCGGCGTCCGCAGCGATCACGAAGGGCATCTGAAAAGTGATCTCGGTCGGGCATACCATTGTCAGCGGCGCGGCCACCCCGCCCACATGCACGCTGGTCCCGCCCAGAGACACTGGAAGCTTGGGATTGCCGAGCGACAGAATCGTATCTGCCTTGGCCGGGCCGGAGGCAAGGCCGTTCCCGTAGATTGTCACCAAACTCCCGCGGGCGAATCCATCGCTGGTCTCCGCGGTCTCACCGCTAGCCGCGTTGGCAGTGCGAGCGGCCACCAGCGCGGGGGGGAACTCGGACACCTGAACCTGTGTCTCTTGGGCGCTGGCAGGTGCGCCCTTGATCACGGCCGTCAGCGTCTGGCTGCCGGGCGAGGAGAGCAACCGCCAGTCAACCCCTGCCTGGCCGGACGCGTCCGTGCGGGAGGGCGCGAGGGTGGCGGCCCCCTCGCCGCTCAGGTGGTATTCCAACTCAACGCCGCTGTACGGCACCAGATTCTCGTCGCGGACTAAGTACAGCAACGGCCGCTCCCGCGACGCCCCGGCCGTGCCGTATTGCTCGGAAGCGTGGAGGGGGACGATCGTGAGCTCGCCGGCGTCGTCCCGCACCGCCAAGCGGCTCACGGATCGGTCGTAGCCATCCTCCGCCGCTTCAGCCGTCAGAGTAGTCGTGCCGGCCGCCAGGCCGCGCGGCTCGAACTTCGCCTGGACTTCCCCGGCCGGGATCGTCACGGAAGCAGGGGCAGCGGCGATTGCGCTGTCCATCTGGAGGTTGACAACAAGGTCCGTGTCGCGTGGCGCTGAGATCATGACCTGTGCCGAACCGGTCTCACCGACGAGCAATCCGCCGGCGGGCCAAGTTGACAAGTGCAACATGCGCACAAGGTCGGCCGAGCTCGCCGCCTTGGATTCCGAATGCAGGTCGAAGAAACCGAGCCACCACCTGCGCAGCTGTCTCAGCGTGCGCAGCGATTCCGGCTTGGGCTCGGCGCCCGGTTCCACCAGCAGGACGAACGCTTGGCGGAAGTGTTTCTGGGACACGGAAGTGTCCGGCCGGCGCACACCCGCCGAGTCGATGATGTGCTCCACACGGATCTCCTTGCGGACTCCGTTGAACCCTATTCCGACTTCTGGCGTGCGCGACGCGCTGCCGAGCGATTGCAGCGCCGAGGTGGGATTGGTCACCAAGAACGTCGGCGGCACATCAGCGGGGTCCTTCAGGCCCATCAAATACAGGTCGAGGGGGCTGTACGTCTGCGTGGCAGCGATAGTCTCGAAGCGGGGATCGGCCCCTTCCCCGTTGTCTTTGATGGCGTTGCCCTCAAGCACAGAGGCCCCCGAGTTCAGGAAAAAGCTCCAGTGCGCTGCCTGGCGCCCCAGCAGGGCATCGGACGGCATGCCGGTCTCGGGGTCGTTGAACGAGACGTAGGCCAGGAATCGATGCCCGATCTCATGGGCGAGAATCGTGAGCAGGGAGGAGTGCGGCAGGCCTTGGATGGGAGCTGCCGGACTGGCAGGGTAGCCGGACATGGCGCCCATGTTGACAAACAAGGAAAGGCGCCGCGGCGAGCCGAAAGTCCGACCGCTATCGTAGATGAACTCGCCGATGCCTCGAATCTGGTTGCGCACGGTATAGGCGTGGGCGAGTGCGGTTTGGCTGGCGCCTTGGTCGAGGTCGTTGAAAACAACCAGCGCATCGTATGCATCTTCGTGGGAGCGGTAGAACGAATGCGCGACCGCAAATTCATCAATCTCCTGCTCGCTCACGAAAACCTCGGCAAGGATGCTACCCGCAGCGAACGACTCGGATTCAATCGAACTCCAATCGACGGCCACCACTTCGCTCACTGCTTGGCCGCTGAACACGCCCACCACCGCACTGGGAAGGTCCACTGCTGCGTAGCGGAACTCGATGCTGCCATCTGGGCGGATGGTGACTTGGAAAGACTGCGGAGCGCCCAGAGTCGTCTCGGAGAACAGCGGCACGGCGTGCCATGCCACGGTCAGAGACTCGGGGTTCGCCGTGAGGCGCACGCTGCCGCCCCTGCTGGGATCCACGTCGCGGAACAGCGGAGCGATCCGCGGCGGGCCCGATGAAGCGCGCGAATAGCTCCTCGGCAGCGAGCTCGCCTCCGGGCGGACAAAAGTCAGGTTGCCGTCCGAATTGACGTAGAGACTGTCATAGGACGTGCCGTAGTAGGGAAAGGGAAAGGGCAACTCGATCAACTCGAAGTCGTCGTCTTCCAAATCCAAGGGCGTCCCCTGCTCCAGCAGCGGAGCCCCTTCCGGAAATCTAGAAACCTCGACACGCAAGCTTTCCAGATCCGGGGTGATCATGACCGAAGAATCGGCCAAGTCAAACGGATGCGGCGGCGCGAGGACTTCAGGAGTAGCTTCGATAATGGCGATGCCGTCCACGCTGGTCGGCACCGAAGGGCCGGCCTGGGCATAAGGCTTGGGTTGGGCCTTGCCTTGCGACACACGCCGCTGCCGGGCCAAGAAGATCGCTTCGCCCGCGGTGCGCGGATTCGCACAGGCAGCCAGGTGGCCTTGCGCTGGCGCAGAAAGGAGCGGGAAAGCGCCCCAAGAGGCAGCCAGGAGGGCACAGCAGGCTGCCGATATGGCACGCTTTCTGCTCATACGCATCATCCACCCCCAATTCTTGCACATGCGCCCGGTTTCCAGATGCCATCTGCCCTGCTGCCGCCTCTCTCGGGCACAACGAGCCGCAAGCCGCCTGCTTGGAACGGCCAGCGCCGAGGTGGATCGGATTCCCATCCCGCCGAGCGGTTCTCACATGCCGGCACGAGAGCTGTCGCGGACGCGTAAAAACGAGCGGCACCGTAAGAAAGCAGGCCCACGCCTCCTCTCCCGGAAAATCGACACTTCCCCGCCCCCGGCGCACCAATAACAACTCCGCTTCGACCGCAAGCAGTGTGCGCGGAGAAAACGCTGAGGAGGCAGATCGCAAGGGAAATGCGCACGGGCCCGCTGCCTCGATCCGCGTCTCGCCCGCACGGCAAGAGATCGCGACACGCGCACAGACGCCTCAATGCGTCCAAGGCCGGCCGCGGCGGCAAGCTGTGCCGCCACGCTGGCCAGCAGCAAGCACGCAGTGCATGCTCCGCAGGCAGCAAGTGAATACAGGCGCGACGGGCCGGATCGCGGCGCCCCTGTAGTACCCTATACGCCATGATCAAGACCAACCGCCGCGCGTTCGTTCGGGGGGCGGGTGCGGCCGTCGCGAGCAGCGCCTTCCCCGTGCTCGGCGCCAACGACACCGTCAACCTGGCCGTTATCGGCACCGGCGGAAGAGGGCGCGGCCATCTCGGCTTCTTCTCCGATGTGCCCGGCGCCCGAATCGCGGCGATCTGCGATGTCAACCAAGCGGCACGGGAGCGCGCTTCGTCTCTCGTGCGCAAGCTTCAAGGCAGCACGCCGAAGCAATACGCGGACATGCGCGAACTGTTGGACGACAGCGACATTGACGCCGTCTCGGTAGCAACGCCCAATCACTGGCACGCACTCGCCACCATCTGGGCCTGCCAGGCCGGCAAGGACGTCTACGTGGAGAAGCCGGCCAGCCACAACCCTTTCGAGGGCAGGCAGATGATCAAGACCGCGCGCAAGTATGGGCGCATGGTGCAGGTCGGCTCCCAAAGCCGCTCCATCGGTCACAAGCGCAAGGCGATCGCAATGCTTCGCGAGGGCGTGATCGGCACGGTATACATGGCCCGCGGGCTATGCTTCCGACGCAGGAAATCGATCGGCCAGACCCCCGAGGAGCCGGTCCCGGCAGGCTTGGACTGGGATGCTTTCCTAGGACCGGCCCCGATGCGGCCTTACAGCAAGAACCGCTTCGCGTACAACTGGCATTGGTTCTGGGACACAGGCAACGGCGACATCGGGAACCAAGGCGTGCATGAGATGGATATCTGCCGCTGGGGCCTAGCCGAATACGGCAGGCCCAAGACGATCTCCTCGAGCGGCGGCAAGTTCGTTTGGAAGGATGACCAAGAAACGCCCAACACGCAGCAGTCGCACTTTCTCTTCGACACGCACGAGATCGTCTTCGACGTGCGCAACCTATCGAGCCCGAACGAGGGCGCCGCTCCGTTGCGCGGCAGCAACTACGTGGGGAACATCTTCTTCGGCAGCCAGGGCTACATGGTGGTCGATCCCTACGGTTTTCGCGTCTTCATGGGGGATGAGCGGGAGAAAACCCACGAGGAAGCGCCGCATGAAGACGAGATCTGGGACCCTCGGCCGCACATGGCAAACTTCGTCGAGGCGGTGCGCTCGCGCAGCCACAACGCGCTGAACGCCGATATACAGATCGGAGCGGCGGCCGCCGAGCTGTGCCACCTTGCAAACATCAGCTACCGCTGCCAGCAGAAGTTGCACATGGACCGGGCAACCGGCCTGTTTGCCGGCAACGGGATGGCAAACGAGATGCTATCGCGCCGGTACCGGGCGCCATACGTGGTGCCGCAAGAGATCTGAGCGAAGGGGCTCTGCCGGCAGATGCGCAGCGCGCCTACTGCCAATATCCCGTGCCGAGTCCCACCAAGACGCCGGCAATCGCCCCCACTGCCGGGAAGGCTAGGAATGTCGCGCCCGCCCGGATGGCACCGAACTTGCCCGGCCATAGCGCCAAGGCGCATTGCGCGGCGATGACAGCCCCGAAAGACCAGTTGCCAAGCGCCCCCTCTCCCGAGCACCACGGGCAATGAGGAGGCGCAGCGTTGTGAATGTTGCAGTGCATCGCAGCTCCGGCCCAGACAGCTTCGCAACCGCAGCGGTACAACAGGTCGCAGAATTGAATGAAGAAAACGTTCGTGACGCCAGCCGCCGCGCCGAGCACCGCGAGCCGGGCCAGCAGTGTCCGGGACATCAATCGGCGACCGCCTTGCGCAGGAATGCAGGCCGGTCCGTCGTAATGCCAGCCACGCCCAGATCCCGAAGCCGGCGCGCTTGCTCGGGATCATTGACGGTGTAGACATAGAGAGACTTGCCCAGCTCGCGCAAGGCAGCGGCCAACCCTGCTGTCCACATGCCATCGTGCCGAACGTCAAGCCCGTCGAGGCCGGCCTCCTGCACTCGTCGCAGGAGATCCGCCTGCGACCGCACGCGGTAAGCTTCCGCCTCGCGCCCTGAGAATCCGTACAGCCAATAGCAGCGCCGATCCGGCATGCGTCGCTTCGCCTCCCGGATCGTCTCGTAGTCGAACGCGATCAACATGACTTGCGAGCGCTTGCCAGAGGCATCCAGCACTCTTTCCAGTTCCGGCAGGACCTCTCGGGAGCACTTGATCTCGACCACCAGCGTCCGTCCGCGCGGCACGGTCTCCAGCACCTGCCCGAGGGTCGGAATCCGGGTCCCAGTCCACGCCGCACCCTTCCAAGCTCCAGCGTCCAACAGGCGCAACGCATCCAAGCGCATGTCCGCCACGCTGCCCCGCCGGCCGGTTACCCGCCTGATGTCGCTGTCATGGATCGCGACGACCTTCCCGTCCCGCGTGGCGTGAATGTCGATTTCCACGGCATCCGCGCCTTGCTCCCAGCCCAGATTGACAGCTGGCAGAGTATTCTCGGGGGCGTCGTAGGAAGCTCCGCGATGGGCCACGATTTCGACAGCACCGGCACGCAGGGAGAACAGAATCAGCAAGCACACCAACGAAGCCAGCCGGCTCCAAGCCATCAAAGTCACGATCCTATGGGTACACCCACAAAAGCAGAACCAAGATCCTGTTTATTGCAGTATTCAAGCCAATTAACAGACAAATGCTCCTCGCCTTGCCTAATCTCAAATGCAGCTGCTAATGGAAAGCCATCATGGCTCACGGCAATCGGTTTGCAGTACCGTAACAAATGATGATCGTCAGGCAATGACACGCAATACACCTCGGTCAGCGATCTAGGGAATAAATGCTCGCACGGCATCCATAGCACGATCCTTGGGAAGCTCACCGTGAACACGGAATCCGCAGCCTGCGCTTTGGCGCGCAGAGACACGTGCGAACTGGAGCATGCCGTTGAGCAGAAACTTTATGGCTAAGACGCCCCGTTCGTCCGAGGCCCACTCTGCCAGCAGGAGCCCGCTTGGGCTCAGTCCAATCTCTGGATTAGGAAGCGCGCGCTGGCTGAGAAGGAAAAGTGCTAGCTCACACAGGGAGGCAAGCACGACATCTGTACCATCTAGAGCGTCATCTCTTGCCATCTCGACAAGATCCCTGATGCGATCTGCACTGGCACGACAGCCGCCCATCGCTAGAGACGCTGCGATCTCGTCTGGCTCTGTCGCTGCGAGGATCCGATTGATTGCAATCCTGATGTCATCTCCGTAATCAAGCGTGCTCACTGTGTCTTTCGGAATGGACCACTGAGATGGGTTCTGGAAATTTGTGGCTTCGCCTAGCGCCGCTGATAAGGGTCTAGGCCAACACACTCTTCAGGGAAGTATAGCGAATCACGCTAGCCGAAGCTGACCGGTATCGAAACCGCCCTAGCGGCCAGCTCGCTTCAAACGTGCGACGCCACAAACACCTGCCTGCCGGGAGCCAAGCATCCGGGTCGCCCGTGGACAGCATCCGCAGCTAAGCCAAGTTCTAGCGAGGCTGCGCCACAGACCGACAAGAGACCCCGCAGGGGATCGAAACTTGACTCAATCGTTAACCTTGCGCCGAGATAAGGAGACTAGTCTGTCCTTGCGACGATTGGCTATGCCCTACATCTGCTTGATGCGGATATCGCGGAATCTGACCTCCAGCGGAGGCCCAGAGTGAACTTGCAGCCCGATGATACCCGCCTGCTCGATGGTTTCGTCCTCCTCCTCATAGTCCACCGTCACGGTTCTATTCAGTTTGAGCACAATGCGCTTGCCGATGGCCTGCACCTCGTAATCGTTCCAGCCGGACGGCTTCAGTGCCTTCTTAATCGTGGACGCGGAAGGCGCCACCAGCATGACGTTGCGGCGCGATTCGTCGTACAGACCGCCCCACCAACCCGGGCCAACGTCGGCTTGGTACCCGATCATCTCCATCGAACCCGGGGCCCTACGGCTTCGGAACTGCACTCCGCTGTTCCCAGCATTGTCGAGCAGTTGGATTTGGAAGCGCAGGATGAAGTTCGCGTATTCCTTGGTCGTGGTGAGGAAGTCGTTGTAGGCAATGCCCGGCGACCGCCCGACCAGCATGCCGCCCTCGGCCTTCCACAAGAAGGGATCTCCGTCCCAGCCCATGAGATCTTGGCCGTTGAACAGCGGTTCGAAGCCTTCCTCGCCACTACCCGCGACGGGGATCGCAAAACTCGCGGAGAGGGCGGCCAGGAAACCGCGGCGATTGATGGTACTGGGAGCCAGTTGCATTCTCTCAACCTCCATGCGGAACGCGGATCGCTTCGGCATGCACATCCGACACGGTACCTGTCAATGGTACTGCAATGGCTTGGAGGCGCTACCCTGAGCCTCTTCCAGTGCGAATGAGACTGACGAGGGATCGGGAGGATATGTGGGCACCATGGGAGGATGGTTCTCCTCGGTGGAGTCAAAAAACGGCACGCGCGTGCGCCAGCAGGATAGAACCCGGGATCGGATCCGACTTTCGGTTACGTCAGGCTGTATACGGAATGGCGGCCCTCTCCTTCGTTTCGGGCTTGTGCGGACGGAGGGGGCAGGAGCGGCCCGGTCGCCGCCGACATAGGCGTCGCGCTGGTGATGCTCCTCAACGGCTTGCGGCTGCGGCACAACTCGCAATCCCGAGCCGGCCAGTTCCGGGCAGCCGCTCGCCGCCGCTTTGCCGCCCGCTCAAAGACTGGGATTGCCCGCCGGCCCGAAACCCTATGCAATCCAGAAAACGCCTTGCTATGCTCGCACCAAGAATCAAAGGGCGCGTCGTCATCCGTCATGCTTCAAGCGATCAGCTTATCCAAGTCCTACAACGGCGTCCGCGCATTGGACTCTCTGGACCTGCTAATCGAACCGGGCCAGGTATTTTGCCTGCTTGGCGCGAACGGAGCCGGCAAGACGACCACCATCAACCTTTTCCTGAACTTCGTGGAAGCTTCGGAGGGGCAAGCGCTTGTGGATGGCATGAACGTCGCCGAGCATCCGCTTGAGACCAAGAAGCGCCTGGCCTACATTCCGGAGCAGGTCATGCTCTACCACAATCTTTCGGGCCTCGAGAACGTCGAGTATTTCACCGCGCTCGCGGGCCGCGAGGAGATCTCGCGGGACCAGCTCCGGCTGCTGCTGATCCAGTCCGGGCTGCCGCCGGAGGCGATCGAGCAGCGCGTCTCGGGATATAGCAAGGGCATGCGCCAGAAAGTCGGGATCGTCATCGCGCTCGCCAAGCAAGCCCGGGCTCTGCTGCTAGACGAGCCGACTTCGGGGCTTGACCCCAAGGCGTCCAACGAGTTTTCCGAGTTGCTGGAGCGGCTGCGGGCAGAAGGAGTGGCGGTCCTGATGGCGACGCACGACCTGTTCCGAGCCAAGGAGACTGGCACCCACATCGGAATCATGAATCAGGGGCGCCTTGTCAAGCGCCTTGCTGCCGAAGAGGTCGGCCATGCCGATCTGGAGCGCCTCTACCTCGAACACATGCGCGGATAGGAGACGACTTCTCATGCTGCTTCGCATCGCTCGCAAGGAGTTTCTAGAAATGGCCCGCGACGGGCGCTTCCGGATTGCCGGGGGCATGGTGCTTGCGCTCCTGCTGGTCTCGCTCGGGCTGGGCTGGCAGCGGCACGGAGAGGTGACGGCCGCGCACGAGGCCGCCATCGCCCAAGAGCGTCAGACTTGGGAGTCGCAAGGAGAGAAGAACCCCCATTCCGCCGCGCACTACGGGGTCTACGCCTTCAAGCCGACCGGCCGTCTGTCGTTTGTCGATCCCGGTACGGAGGCCTACACCGGCGTCACGGTATTTCTCGAAGGGCACAAGCAGAACCAGTTCCTCTACCGCCCCGCGCGCGACGGAAACACGCTACAGCGCTTCGGCGAGCTGACCGCCGCCGCGGTGCTGCAGCTGTTGATCCCACTGTTGATCATCCTGCTCGCGTTCTCGACATTCGCAGGGGAACGCGAGTCGGGAACACTGCGCCAAGTATTGAGCCTCGGCGTCAGGCGGCGGGATCTCGCGCTCGGAAAGGCGTTGGGTGTCGCGGCCGCCCTGGGCTTGCTGCTCGTGCCGGCAACGTTGCTCGGCGCGGCCGCGCTAACCTCCGCGCAGGCTGACGCAGCCTCGGGCGGCCTGCTACGCGCCTTGGCGATGGCCGGCGCCTATCTGATCTACCTGGGCCTGTTCGTCGGCGTCACGCTGGCGGTCTCGGCCCGGGCGCGCTCCGCCCAGTTCGCCTTGGTCGCGCTGCTCGCGGTTTGGGTGTTCGTCTGCCTGATGGCGCCTCGGGCGGCCACGGATCTCGCTAGGAGGATGCACCCCACGCCTTCTGCCCAGGAGTTTGCCGCAGCCTTGGCGGAAGACCGGCAAGACGGCATCCAAGGCGTGACCTACGACGACTACTTGGAGCGCCGCAGGACGGAGTTGCTCGCCGAGCACGGGGTCGAGCGCGTAGAGAACCTGCCGATCAACTACACCGGCTGGCGCCTCCAAATTAGCGAAGAGTACGCGAACCAGTTCTTCGACCGGCACTACGCCCGCCTGTGGGATCAGTTCGAGGCCCAGGACGCGCTGCGGCAGAACGCCGGCTTTGCGGCGCCCCTTTTGGCTGTCCGATCGCTTTCGATGGCACTGGCCGGCACGGACTTCTCGCATTTCCGACGCTTTGCCGAGGAAGCCGAGCTGTACCGCCGCGAACTGGTTGCTTTCCTGAACTCTGACTTGCGCGACAACGCGGGGCCGCAAGGCTTCGGTTATACCCAGACGGAAGCGTTCTGGAAGCAGGCGCCGTCATTCGCCTATGACGCGCCCGATGCCGGCTGGGCCTTGTCCGGCGAGTCGGTCTCGCTGGCTGCGCTGCTGGCGTGGTTCCTGGCCGCCGGAGTCTGGGCCTGGCGGGGAGCCCTCCGCATGGAGGCCGTCTAGCCATGCTCCGGCAAGTCACGCGCAACGAATGGCGCGGCTTGGCCGCCGACCGAACGCTCTGGGCGGTCGCAGCCCTGCTCGCCTCGGTGCTGTTCTTCGGGGCCTTCAACGGGGCGCGCTGGGCGGCGCTCCAAACCGACCGGCAAGGCGAACTGATGGCCGAGCAGCAGGAGCGCATCGCCAACGCGCGCGCCGAACTGCTCGAGACTCGCGCTGGCGGGGGCGCAGAGCGGCGCTTCCACAACCCGCGCAATCCCGCCCAAGTAGGCCAGACTTTCGCCGCCCCCTACGCCTTGCTGCCCCGCTCTCCCCTGGCGCCGCTGTCCGTGGGGCAGAGCGACCTGCTTCCGAGCTATTACAAGGTGACCCTCGAGAGCCGGGAGGCGATGTTCGCTGGCGACGAGCTCGAGAACCCCGCCAACCTGCTCGCCGGCAGCATCGACGTCGCGTTCGTGATCGTGTTCTTGTACCCGCTCGTAATTCTGGCGCTGAGCTACAACCTGCTCTCGGGAGAGAAGGAAAACGGAACGCTGGCCCTGACACTGTCCCAGCCGGTGTCACTTGGCAAGGTGGCGGCCGCAAAGATCTTGGTGCGCGGGGCGGTCGCCGTCGGACTGACCTGCGCCTTCACCTTGCTGGGCTCCCTGTCCGCCGGCGTCGATCTCGACGCGCCCGGCGCGCTCGGCGCCTTGGCTGCCTTCTTCGGCATCACCGCAGTCTACGGGGCGTTCTGGTTCAGCCTGGCACTGCTGGTCAACGCGTTCGGGCGCGGTTCCGCGACGAACGCGATAGTGCTGGCGGGGGCATGGCTGGTGTTGGCACTGGTGATCCCCTCTACCGTCGCACTGCTCGCGTCAACGCTCTATCCCGTACCCTCGCGTGTTGAGATGATCCAAACCGTTCGCACGGCAACCCAAGACGCCTCGGCGCGCGGCGCCCAGCTTCTCGGCGCCTATTTCGCCGATCATCCGGAGCTGGCCCCCGAGGGCGAGATCGACGCGGGGGACTACTATTCGCGCAAGTTCGTCATCGAGGAAGAAGTCGCCAAGCTAGTCGCTCCTCTCAGCGGCCGCTTCGAGGCCCAGATTCGCGGCCAGCAGGCGGTCATCTCCAAGCTCCAGTACCTGTCCCCCGCCGTGCTGACGCAGCAGTCGCTGAACGATCTGGCCGGAACCGGCTACGCGCGCTTCGCGCATTTCCAGCGCGAAACCGAGCGCTTCGCCAGCGAATGGAAGGCACACTTCCTGCCGCAAGTCTACCGGCGGGCCGAATTCACGGCGGCGGGGCTCGGCGAGTTGCCGCGCTTCGTCTACCGCGGCGAACCCGGCAGCGTCATCGCAAGCCGCGTAGGCAGTGCCGCCCTACTCGTGCTGCTCGTCGCGGCCTGTCTCTTCGGCTGGTCAATATTCGCGTTGCGCCGCTACCCGGTCGCCGGGTGAAACCGTCGGCCGCGACCTAGCCTTGCCCCTCGCCCCCGATTGGGGCTTTGCGTCTGCCGGCCTGCGCGAAGGAATCTTCTCCGGCCCCCGAGCTGTTGATTTCCAAGCGCCCGCCATCCAAGCTCGCCGGCCAAAGTCTCCCCGCACGCGCTAAATGCCATGGCAGGAGCCTACAGGTCCGGCGGCGCCGTGGACTCGGCAATTCGCCGCTGGAGCACTTCTTTCATCCGCGAGACAGTCTTTTGCTTGCCAGGAGCGCGGGCAAGGTTCACATACTCTCCCGGGTCGTGCCAGTGGTCGTACAACTCAGTCCCTTCCTGCCCGTCGGGCCCCCACTCGGTGTAGCGCCAGCGCTCGGTTCGCACGGTGTAGCCAACAGCCTTCGGGCGCAGCGGCCGGCGCGGCTGCACGCGGTCATGGGTATCGAACGTGGTGATGGCCGATTGGCGGACGGATTGCGTGGGATCCTCAAGAATCGGCACCAAGCTCTTGCCGGCCAAGTGCCGGGGAGGGTCCAGGCCGCACAGTTCCGCCAGTGTCGGATAGACATCCACCAGTTCGGCCAGGGAGCGCGTGCTCAAGCCGGCGGTCCTGCGGTGCGCCGGCGAGGCGATGAAGAACGGAACGCGCGCCGAATTCTCGAACAGGGTTGTCTTCTGCCAGAGCTTGTGCTCGCCCATGTGATAGCCGTGGTCGGACCAAAACACGATGAGTGTGTTGTCCACCATCTCTAGCCGCTCCAGGGCATCCAGCAAGCGGCCGAGCTGGCTGTCGACGAAACTGATGGCGGCATAGTACGCCTGCATGGCCTCGCGCTGCTTGCGTTGCGGGAGATTGAGCTGGTAGGGGCGGTCGACCCACGCCGCCGGAGGGATGTCGACCAGGTCGTCAAGCGGTTCGGCAGGCAGGCGCACCAGTCGCAGCGGGTACTGGAAGAAATACTTTTTCGGCGCGACATACGGGGTGTGCGGGCGGTAGAAGCCCATCGCCAGGAAGATCGGGCGGTCATGCGGCCGCGACAGCAGTTCGATGGCCGCCGTGGCGCCGATGCCATCCGTCTGCTCCTCGTCGGTGCCATCCTGGGCCATCCAGCTCAAGGTGCCGCCTAGGTTCCCGCTGACGGAATCGATCGAATAGATCTGGTCCTCCTCCCATTTGTCGCGGCCGCGGGGATTCACGCGCTCTTCCCAGGACGCTTCGTCATCCAGACCGTTCTCGCCAATTTGCGTAGGGACCCCGTAGTGGTAGATCTTGCCCACCCGCGCCACGAAGTAGCCGTTGTCGCGAAACATTTGCGGCAGCGTCTTCACGCCCGGGATCGTGTTGCGGAAATGGCGCGAATTGTTGCGAACCTTGGTCTGGTCGGGATACAGGCCCGTCATCAGCGACGCCCGGCTTGGATTGCAGACCGGGTAGTTGCAGTACGCCTGGTCGAAGCGGACGCCAAGCCGCGCCAGGCGGTCGAAGTTCGGCGTCTTGACCAAGGGGTGTCCGTAGGTCCCCAGGTCGTTGTTCATGTCATCGGTGGCGATGAACAAGACGTTGAGCTTCTCTTGGGCAGAGGCCGAGGCGCAGAGCAGCAGCAAGGCCGCGATCCAGCGATAGGTCATGAAGCAACGGTAGCAAAGCCGCGCGCGCCGCTGCCGGCCGCTCCGGATTCCTTGCCTTGGGCAGCGCTTCGCCCGGGCAGCCGCGCTAGGCGCCGCTCTGGCGCTGGTTGCGCGGCGGCCGCCGCGGAGGCTCTTCCAAGTTCTCGCCGGAACCCTCGTATGCCGGCCGCGGCCCGGCAAACGGAAGCACCCGCTGCGCGCGGGGGTCGAACGACATCGTCCGCCCGCCGCGATAAGCGTCCACGCCAAGGCGGATCGCCGCCATGGCCTGGTAGCCGAAATGGGCGTCGAAGACCGGCTTGGAGCGGTCGCGCATGCAATCGAGGAAATTGGCGATGTGGTCGGTGCTAATGTCGGCCTGCTCGACTTCGATCCGCAAGACGTCCGAGCCGGCGGCCTCGCGGAACTTCGCTGCGAACTGGTACTCGGGGCGCACCTCGATCGCATGCGGCAGGAACGTGATCGCCCCTTCGTGCCCGTACACCGTCGTCGGCATGCCGGAGTTGCCCGCCGAAGACGCCATGGAAGCGGAGAGGTTGACAAAGTGACCCTCGTACTCGATGACCGTGGCGTAGGTGTCGGGGACCTCGCGCTCGCGATGCACGTAAATCCCGCCATGGCCGCTAACGCGGGTCGGAAACTGCTTGCCCATCATCAACATCAGCGGGGACAGCCGGTGATAGAAGAGATCGGTTGCGATCCCCCCGGAGTAGTCCCAGTACTTGCGCCAGCGGAAAAAGCGCTCGGCGCTGAAAGGCCGCGCTGGCGCGGTCCCCAAAAACCGCTCCCAGTCGATATTCGCAGGCGTGCCCTCTTGCTCCACCGTGTAGTTCCACTCGCCGTGCAGCGAGTTGCGGCAATAGGTGTCCTGCGCCCACAGCAGCGGCCCGATCCAGCCCCGGTCGATAACCTTGCGGGCCTCGTGATAGCGCAGATCCGAGACATGCTGGCTGCCGACCTGCAGGACCCGGCCCGAGGCCTCGACCGCCTCGGCAATCCGGCGCGCCTCGTCAATGGTGTAGGCCATCGGCTTTTCGAGGTAGATGTCCTTGCCGGCGGCGAGCGCGTCGAGGGCCATCGCCGAATGCCAGTGATCCGGAGTCGCGATCCAGACAGCGTCAATGTCCGGCTGCGCCAGCAATTCACGGTAGTCGACATAGCCGCGCTTTGCGCCGAGCTGCGCCAGCTGCAGCGCTTCCTCGCGCCGCTTGCGGTAGATATCGCTGACGGCGGTAACGCGGACATCGCCTTGCTCGCCGGCCCGGGCCAGCAGCCGGCGAAGGTGGGAGCGCCCCTTCGAGCCAGTGCCGATCACGCCCACGTTGATGCGGTCATTGGCCCCGAGGGCCCGCGAAGCGGCAGGTGCGGCAGCGAGCGCCAGGAACGAACGGCGAGAAGCCTTCGCCGCAGCGAGCGCAGGCGGTGCCTGCGGCCGGGGGCGAGCGGGCGAGGGAGTCTGGCTGGCAACTGGCACTAGCGAGGATTATATTACGGCGGGCCCCGCAGCGGGGACCTGTAGCCGCGGCGGGCCGGGCGCACAACGGTTGAGACAGGTCCCCGGCCCGGGCTGCATGCTTACCCCAAGCCGAGCCGATTCCTGTCCAGGC
The DNA here is from genome assembly GCA_965219605.1 of Bryobacterales bacterium. Classification (GTDB taxonomy): domain Bacteria; phylum Acidobacteriota; class Terriglobia; order Bryobacterales; family UBA6623; genus VXMF01. The sequence goes on from CBDCOC010000001.1 coordinate 668,336, forward strand.
GCTTGATGAAGGCTGGCTTGCGTGCGTGGCGCCGGCGTATGGATTCAATGCGCCTTGCGAACTCGTGCATCTCGCCCGCCTCTTGCGCAAGCGTTTGCAGGTCGACGAGCAACTCCGTGGCCCGGTCGTAGCCCGGAGCGTTCACGTATTGAACCTGGGCCTCGACCTCGTCCCAGACGCGCGCTCCCCGGGCTTTGGTGGCATCCAGGCGCTTGCGCCTCGCTCGTTCGGCCTCCCGTTCCTTGCGCAGCCGTTCCTCTTCCCTCCGCCTGGCTTCCTCGGCCATGCGCCGGTCGCGCACGATGCGACTGCGGTCCTGCAGTTCTGCGACCGTGCGGCGCCTGCAGTTCGACTGCCCTTGCGCCACGGCCCAAGCCGTGCGCACCTTGCCGCGGACCTCCGCCGCCACATGGGGATCCCCGTCAACGAGACGCAGGAGCAATGCGGTCTTCTCGCTGTCCGGCACGGCTTGGAGCGTCGCGCGGGATACGTCGGCAAAGGAACAGCCGCCGTCGGCATCGGACGGCATTTCGGCTGCCGCGCTCAGCAAGTCTTGATCGATACGGAAGAACTCGGCGAGCGACGCGAGCGGGGAGGTCAGCGGGCCGATGCCCGGCAGGGGTTCTTCCGCGCGAGCAGGAACAGCGCCCTTCTCCACAGCCACCAGCCAGAAGATGTAAAACAAGCGCAAGTCGCCGGAAAGCGCGCTGTCGCGCAGGGGGGCGATCGAGTCGAGACATCCCTCGCCCTCGCCATCGATGGCATAGTAAGATTCGCCGTCTTCGCCGTAGAAACAGGCGTCGACAATCAGGTTCTCGCCAGCCTCGAGCAGTTCGACCTCTTCAACCGCGCTCACGAACGGATCGAGCGCGGCACGGTCGACAAGCCGCTTGGGCAGCCGCAGCATCAGCTGGCGCGTTCCCCAGTTGGCCAAGTACAGGTGCAAGTCGAACCAGCGTTCCATCAGCTTCCTGCTGTCGCCGTGAAAATCGCCGTAGTGGTAGACATTGGTGAAGCGGGTCGCGGTAATCTCGGCCCGCGACGAGATCGACCGCAGCGCTTCCTTGTCGGATTCGTCCAATGGCCGGTCGATGGCTTGGAATTCGTAGTACTGGTACTCGCTCACTTCCGGGGGCCTCCCTGCCCGGCGTGGTTCCCGCTCGGTGTTCCATTATCCGTCACCCAGGCAGCCGCGGTTGCGGCATGCCAGGGCATCTCCCGCTCGCCGCGGCGAGCGCGCAGGAAGCCCGACCGCACTTCAAGCTAGACTTGCCGAAGGAGCTGCGGCTGGCACTGAGAGCGCCTCGATCGCTTGCGTTGAGCGCTCTTTAGGCGTCCAGTCCCGCACCGCTGATGCGCCGCGTGCATTGGTTTCGGCTAGCGCTCACCGCCTGCTGGGCGGGAGCCGCGTTTAGCCAGGGTTTGGCTGGCAGCGCGGGCCTGCCTCCCGCGAGCAGCGCTCCGTTCGCCCGCCACGCCGTTGAAATCCGGTCTCACGAGCAACGTGCCGACGGCCCGCTACGGGTCGCGACCGGGGATGTCGAACTGCGCTTCAAGGGCATGGTTCTGACAGCCGACGAGGTGGTGTACAACGAGGCGACCGGCAGCTTGGAGGCCGGGGGGAACGTCCATTACCGCACCTTGGACGGGAGCCAAGACCTGCAAGCCCGCAAGCTCTCCTACAACCTGCGCAGCGAGCTGGGCACGTTCTACGAAGCCCGCGGCCGGGCCGCGGTCGCCAGCCAGGGCGGCCCCCGCCTGCTCACGACCGACAACCCGTTCCAGTTCAAGGCGCGGCTCGTGATCAAGGCGGGCGAGCACTACACGATCCACGACGGCACGCTCACCAACTGCAACCCCAACAAGCCGTGGTGGACGCTCAGCTCGTCCAAGGCCGAGCTCACGCCGGGCGGCGCGGCAAAGGTCCGCAGCGGGTTGTTGCGCCTGCGCGGCGTGCCGCTGCTCTACCTGCCGTACTTCCGGAAATCGCTCAAGCGCATGCCGCGGCAGAGCGGATTCCTGACGCCGACAATCGGCAACAGTTCCCGTTTCGGCCGGATCCTGGGGCAGGCCTACTACTGGGCCATCAATCGCAGCTACGACACCACCGTGGGCGCCACGCTGTACACCTCGCGCGGCATCGCGACCAATGCCAGCCTGCGGGGCCGCCCGAGCAAGAACTCAAGCTTCGACGCCGTCTTCTTCGACATGCGGGACCGCGGCCGCGAGCTGGACGACGGGAACAGGCTCAAGCAGGGGGGCAACTCCTTCGACATGCGCGGGCAAGTAGTGCTGGGCAACGGCTGGCGCGGCGTCGCCGACCTGCACTACTTGAGTTCCCTGGAGTTCCGCCAGGCCTTCACCCAGACCTACGAAGAGGCGGTCTTTTCCCAGATCCGGTCCATCGGGTTCGTGTCGAAGAACTTCTCCTCCTATTCCTTGAACGTCTCCCTGCTGCGCAGCGAGCACTTCCAGAGCGTCGCCCGCGATGACAACGTCGTGATTCGCAAGCTGCCCGCCATCGAGTTCAACAGCTCGCCCAAACCGCTCGGCCCGCGATCGCTGCCGCTGTGGCTCAGCTTCGATTCGTCGCTGGACTTGATCAGCCGCACCCAGCGCAGCTTCCAGACGCAGCGCTTCGTGCAGCGCGCCATGTTCTTCCCGAGGGTGTCGAGCAGGCTCTCGTTCAAGGGCTTCACGCTCACCCCGACGCTAGGGGCCAAGGCGATGGCCTACGGCCAGCGCCGTGCCGCCGACGGGCTGTCCAGGCAGAACCTGTACCGGCGCACGGGCGAGTTCTCAGCCGATCTCAGGGCCCCGGCGCTGGAGCGCATTTACCGCGCGCCGAAATGGCTCGGCGACCGGGTCAAGCATGTGATCGAACCGCGGCTGCGCTACCGCTACACGCGCGGCGCCAAGGATTTCGACAGCGTGATCCGCTTCGACACGAAGGACTTGGTCCACAACACCAATGAAGCCGAGATCGCAGTGACGAACCGCCTGTACTCCAAGAGCGACTCGACCGGGCGGGTGCGCGAGCTAGCCAGCCTGGAGATCTGGCAGCGGCGCTACTTCGAGCCCGAGTTCGGCGGCGCGATCGTGCCCGGCTACCGCAACGTGCTCCGCTCAAGCCTGGACTTCTCCCCGTTCGCGTTTCTGTCGGAGGCCCGCAACTACTCGCCGATCGCCGCATCCCTCAATGTCTCCCCGGCCAGCCGCTGGACGCTGCGCTGGCGCAACGACCTCGATCCATTGCGCGGCCGGATCGTCAATACCATGGCCGACGCGACGGTGCAGGTGAACTCGAAGGTCTACACGACGGCCGGGCACCGCGCCGTGCGCGTGCCCGGCGAGCTGAGCCCGGCCAGCAACCAATTGCTGCTGGGAGTGCGCTACGGGGACTACAACCGCCGCGGCTGGAACGCCACGCTGCACAATGTCTATGACTACCGCCAAGGCATCTTCCTCTACGCGGTCTCGCAACTGACCTACAACACCGACTGCTGCGGCTTCAACGTCGAACTGCGCCGGCTTTCGATCGGCAACGCCCGCAGCGACAACCAAATCCGCATCAGCCTGGCGATCGCGAACGTGGGCTCCTTCGGCACGCTGCGCCCGGCGGAGCGGATCTTTTGAACTCGGATGGCGCAGCCGCCCTGACGTAGCGCGGGCCGGCCGGAAGGCGCACCGGCCGCGGCCCTCCCGTCGGCTAGAATCGAGCAGGACGCCGCTCTTGCCCGACTTTCGCTTCATTCACGCGGCCGATATCCACTTGGACAGCCCGCTGAAGGGCCTAGCCAATCTGGAGGGCCGGGCGGCTGCTCTGATCCGCTCGGCAACGCGCGAGGCGTTCGAGGCTCTGGTCACCCGCGCCGTCGAGGAGCGGGCGGACTTCCTGATCATCGCTGGGGATCTGTACGACGGCGATTGGCGCGACTACCAGACCGGCCTGTTCTTCGTGCGGCAGATGGGGCGCCTGCGCGACGCGGGCATCCCGGCCTACCTGATCTACGGCAACCATGACGCCGAGAGCAAGATCACGCGCAGCCTCACGCTGCCCGACAGCACGCACGTCTTCCCGACGCGTTCGCCCGGCACGTTCCGGATCGACCGGATCGACGTCGCCCTGCACGGCCAGGGATTCAAGGAGCGCGACACCCGGGCCAACCTGGCGCGGGCGTATCCCCCGGCGGTCCGCGGCGCGTTCAACATCGGGATCCTGCACACCGGCCTGGCGGGCGCGGAGGGGCATGCGCCGTACGCCCCGTGCTCTCTCGAAGAACTGCGCCAGAAGGGGTACGACTATTGGGCCTTGGGCCACATCCACAAGCCCGAGGTACTCAGCGAGGATCCCCATGTGGTCTTTGCGGGCAACCTGCAAGGCCGCCACATCCGCGAGGCAGGCCCGCGGGGAGCCATGCTCGTCACGGTCGAAGACGGCGCTGCTCGCGCTTTGGAGCATTTCCACGTCGACGTGGTGCGATGGGCGCTCGTCGAGGTCGGCCTGGATGGCGCCGAGAGCGTCTATGACGCCAACGAGCGGATCCGCGCAGCGATCGAAAAAGCGGTCGAGGAGCAGTCCGACGGCCGGCTGCTGGCTTGCCGCATCGTACTGTCCGGGCGCACGCCGGCCCACGACGCGCTGCTGGCGGCCCGCGAAAATCTTCTGGCAGAGGCCCAGGCGGCGGCCGCGGCCCTCGGCGATGAGACAGCTTGGACAGAAAAGCTGCTCGTCCAGACGGCCCGGCCTGCCGAGACGGCTCCTGATCCCGCACTGGCGGGGGCTTTAGGGGATGTCGCGCTGGCACAGCAGGACGAGGCGCTGCTGCGCGACCTCAGGGAGCAGATCGCACCGTTCGTGCACAAGCTCCCTCCCGAAGTGCGTAACGCCGCCGAGAGCCAGCTGCTGCGCGCCGCGCGGGAGAGCGATTTCTCCCAACTAATCGAATTGGCCCGCCCTTATGCCATGGCCCGGCTGACGGGGCGCGCAGGCTGAACGATGCGGCTGCGGCGCTTGGACCTGATCCGCTATGGGCGCTTCACCGGGGCCCGGCTGGACCTGCCGGCCGGCAAGCCGGACTTTCACATCGTGGTCGGGCCGAACGAGGCGGGCAAGTCGACCGTGCGCAGCGCCGTCGGCGACCTGCTCTTCGGGATACCGGCGCGGTCCACGCTCGACTTCCTCCACGAGTACGGAAGCATGCGCATCGGGGCGGTTCTCGAAGCAGGGAGCGAAACGCTGGAAGTGCGCCGGCGCAAGGGCAACAGGGACACGCTGCTGGCTGCGGACGACTCTCGGCTGGCGGCGGGGGAACAGGCGCTCAGGCCTTTCCTGCAAGGCGCGGACCGGGGCTTCTTCGAACGCATGTTCAGCCTCGACCACCTGCAGCTGCGAGCGGGGGGCGAGGAGATCTTGCACGGCGATGCCGACGGCGCGGGCGAGAAGCTGTTCGCGGCCGGTTCCGGCATCCGCGGGCTGCAGAGGAGGCTGAAGGAGCTGGACGACGAGGCCGGCAGCCTGTGGACGAAGCGGCGCGCGGGGGCGCGCAAGTACTATATCGCGCACGACAGGCTGAAGGAGGCCGAGAGCCGACTGCGCGAGAAGGCGGTCAGCACGGACCGGTGGCGCAAGCTGCGGCAAGCATACGAGGACAGCGCGCAAGAGCGCGATCGGCTTGATGGCCGGATCCGGCAGCAGGACCAGGAACTGCGCAAGGTCAGCCGCATTCGCCTCGTCGCCCGGGCCGTGGGCCAGAGATCCAGGCACAGGCAGGAAATCGAGGGACTCGGCCGAGTGGCCGAAATCCCCGCGGACTCCGCGAAGAGGCTGCAAGATGCCCAAGACAGTCTCAGCAGATCCACCCCGGAACTGGAATACAAGGAGTCCGAACTGCGCAAGGCCAGGGCAGCGCGGGAATCTATCCGGTGGGATGAGAATCTGTTGCGCCGCAAGAGCGACATCGATCGGCTGCATCAGCAAAGGATGCCGGTCAAGAAGGGGGCTGACGACCTGCCCGGTCTAGGGCGCGAGCTCGCGGAGGGGCAAGAGCGCCTGATCGCCATGGCCGCTGATTGCGGCTGGCACGATTCGGATGCCGAGGCCATCGCTGAGAAAATTCCGCCCCGCTCGCGGGTGGAAGCGGCGCACACGCTGCTGTCGAGTTTGAGCGAGCAGCGCACGCGAGCGAAGTCCAGCCGCACATCTGCAGAGGAAGTGGCCTCGCGCTTGGCGGAGATCCGTCGCGAACTCGAGGCTGCCGGCGTGCCTCAGGACACACGCGCCCTGACGGACCTGCTAGCAGCAACCAAGAACGAGCACGGCGGCATCGGATCGCAAATAGCGGGATCCCGCGCAGAAGCAGCGGAAGACAGAGCGGATGTAGAACGCCTCTACTCGGATCTGGCTCCTCGCCCGGATTCTGTCGAAGCTGCGCTGGCCTTGGCAACCCCCAGCACGGCGGAGGTGCTTCTGTTCCGCGACCGCAAGCGGGACCTGGACCAGCGACTCAGGGATCATCGCGAGCGGCAGGCAGCGCAGACAAAGGAACTGGCAATTGCTGAAGAGGCCATCCGGCAGTTGGTCGCTGACGGGGAGCCGGTCACTCTCGAGCACGTGCTCGAGGCCCGCGAAAGCCGGAACAAGCTCTGGATTGTCCTAAGGGACAGGTTCATCGACAAGGGATCCCGAGGCCGCGCCGAGACGGACGCACTGGAGAATGACCCCGAGCGATTGGCCGATCAGTACCAAAACGAAGTGGCGCGAGCTGACCAGCTTGGCGATCTCCGCAGCGACACGGCGCGGTCCACCGCCGAGGTGGCAGAGGCGAAGCGCCGGGTCGCAGCTGCCAAGTCCGATCTGGCCGGCACGGAGCGGGAACTGGAGAGACTCGCGCAGGAAGATCGCCAGATGGTGTCCGAGTGGAGCGCCCTCTGGAGTGCGTTCGCCGTAAATCCGCACGGGCCGGATCGCATGCTCGCATGGCTCGCTACGCGAGACCGGCTGAGCGAGGCAGTCGCCCGGTCGGAGAAGAGCAGGCGACGCTTGGCCGCCCTGCGCGATCAAGAATCACAGGCCGTGCAGGCGCTGGCGAAGGAGCTGGGGCAACTCGGCGAGGACTGCAAGAAGCTGGCGCGGCAACGCCTGGCGATCGTGCTGGAGCGGGCAGGCCAGGTGCAGGCGGAAAACGCGCGCATGGCGGAGTCCGGCAAGAGGCTGCAGGAAGCCCGGCGGCGAGACGAGGCCGATGCGGCCGCGAAGCGCTCGCAGATGGAAAGCGATGAGGCCGAACTGGGGCGCATTGAACGGGAATGGGCCGCCTTGGCAGGCAAGCTTGCGATCGATCCGCAAGCATCGCAAGCAGCAGCGATCGACATGCTCAACACCTTCGGCGACATGCGGGCGGAAGCGAGCGCGATTCGCAAACTGCGGGCTGATCGCATCGAGAAAATCGAACGGGACATCGAGCGCTTCCGCACGGAGGTGACGGCTCTCGCTCAAGCGCTCGGGCCCGACCTTGCCGGCCAAGACCCCGGCCTGGCGATCGACGAGTTGAAGCTCCGCCTCACAGCAGCCGAGGCGGCGAAGCACGAGGCTGACACGAAGCAATCAGATATCCAAACTCTCGAGAAGCGGGTCGGCGAGCTCAAGGCGAGCCAGCAGGCCTCGCAAACCGCTATACACAACTTGCAAGCACAGGCCGGCGCAGCCGACGTCAAGGGCCTGCGCGAGGCAATCGAGAAGGCCGCGAGGCGGGCATCCCTGTGCAAGTCCGTCGCTGATCTGGAAGAGGAGATCCAGCAGGGCGGGGACGGCCTGCCGCTGGAGCAGCTCGTGGCGGAGTGCGCGGATGCCGATTTGGACGACCTGGCCCGGCAAAAGAAGGAATTGGAAGCCTCCGTAGAGGAACTGCGACAGAGACGCGAGGCAGCGCAGGATGGCTTCCGGGACGCCGAGGCGGAGTTCAGCAAGGTAGGCAGCAGCGCTGCAGCGGCGCACGCAGAGAGCGCGCGCCAAAGCGCGCTGGCCGAGATCCAGGAGATTGCCGAGCAGTTCCTCCAAGTGCGCACGGCCGCCTGCCTCTTGCGCTGGGCGATCGATCGCTATCGCCGCGAACGGCAGGGCCCCATGCTGCAGCGCGCCGGGGAGTTGTTCGCCACGCTCACGCTGGGTTCGTTCGACCACCTCGAGCTCGACTTCGACGAGCAAGACCGGGCCCAGATCGTTGGCTGCCGCCAAACGGGCGAGCGGGTGCCGACCAGCGGCATGAGCGAAGGCTCTGCCGACCAGCTATACCTCGCGCTGCGCATGGCCGCCTTGGAAGACTACCTAGAGCAGTCGCCCCAGATGCCGTTCATGGCGGACGATTTGTTCATCAATTTCGACGATGCGCGGTCCGCGGCCGGCTTCAAGCTGCTCCATGGGCTGGCACGGCGCTGCCAGGTCATTTTTTTCACGCATCACGACCATCTGGCAGAGCTCGCCCGGGAAACACTGGCCGGGCCCGTCTCAGTGCTGCGGATCGAGAAGTAACCGCGGGCAGACTGCGAGACACCCGCCACTAGCGGCAATCCCCGCCACATGGGCGGGCGGCGGGCCGCGGCAAGAGTCTCGCGAGCGCCCGAGGCCCTTTGCACCGCGGTTTCCTATGCTGGAATGAAGGCACGTTGGTTGCCCGCAATGGCAAAGCGCTTCACCTGCCTGGTCTGTAGCAATGAGATCGCCCATCCGAATGCGGAGTGCCCGTATTGCAAGGCCCGCTCCGTCATTGCCGAGGGGGCCTCGCCCCGCATCCTCGGCATGGTCTTCGCGGTCATGTGCGCTGTCTTCGCGGTGACCGGCTTTTACGCCAAGTCCTTCAAAGAGAGGCGCAGCAGCAGGGGGCAGCACCATTACGGAGTGGCCGAGCAGCTGCTGGCCAAGGGCGAGTACGCGGACGCCATCAAGGAATTCCGCAACGCCCTCGCCTATGCCCGGGAAGAGCCGCACTACCGCCTGGGCCTAGCCCAGGCGCTGTTCCTGGACAAGCGCTATGCGGAGACCGAGAATCACTTGGCGGAGCTCCGCGCGCAAGATCCAACCGCGGGAATTCTGAACTATCTGCTGGCGCAGCTGGCAGTCCGGCAAGGCCATGTGGACGAGGCCGTGTCGTACTACAGGACGGCAATCCACGGCCGGTGGGAAGGCGAGCCCGAGGACAAGCGCGTGCAACTGCGCGTGGAACTGGTCGACCTGCTGGAGACATCCGGTGACGACCAGCAGCTGACGGCGGAACTCATCGCGCTCGCCGAGATCGCTCCCGACGACCGGCAGATCCAGCACAAGCTGGGAGCGCTGATGCTGAAAGCAGGGCTGTATGATCGCGCGTCCTCGCTGTTCGCAATGCTGCTGCAAGCGAACCCGCAGGATCACGCGGCCCTGCTCGGGCGCGGCGAGGCGGAATTCCAGCTGGGCAACTACCTCACCGCGCGCACGCACTACAACCAGGCCCGGCTGCTGCACGACGACAGCGCCACGAACGAGCGCATCGCGCTTTGCAACCGGATCGTCGATCTCGACCCCACCCGCCGGGGCATCAGCCTGCAGGAGCGCTTCCGGCGCAGTCGCGCGCTCATCGAGCGCGCCGGCGCGGCGGCGCTGCATTGCCGGAATCCGGGCGGAGACTCGTTCATCGGCCCGCTCAAGGCATTGCCCGCAGGCTTGGGCGCAGCCCTAGACAATGCCGACAAGGCGCTCGCAGGAGCGCCCGGAAGGGCGAGTGAAAAGGCGGTTGAGTCAAACACGCTGATCGCGGAGGAACTCTGGCAACAGGCCGCACCCCTCTGCGATGCGTCAAGCCCGCCGGACCCGCCCCTGCTGCACGTGATGGCCAAGCTGTCAAGATGAGCGCTGCCCGCCAGATCCTAGCCAAGCTCTCCGCAATGGGGAAGTCCGGGCCTGTCCTTGACGAGCCGCAGCGCTTCCTGCTGCTGTCGATCATCATCGGGGTGTTCTCCGGATTGGTGGTCGTCTGCTTCCATGTCTCGATCGAGCTGCTGAACTGGGTCACCATCCATTCGCTGTCCGCGGGCGCACGCTACATGACGCCGTTCTGGCCAGCCCTGGGCGGCTTGGTCGCCTACGCCCTGGTCCACTTTGCCGTGCCGACGGCCCGCGGCACGGGCGTGAACTACACCAAGACCGCGGTCTACGCGTCGGACGGCTACATCCCGTTCCGCAGCGTGTGGGGAAAGTTCTTCAGCTGCACGCTGTCCATCGGGACGGGCAATCCGATGGGGCCGGAAGATCCGGCCCTGCAGATGGGCGCGGGCATCGCCTCGCTGCTAGGGCGCATCTTTCACCTCACCCGCGAGCACATGCGCCTCATCGCTCCGATCGGCGCCGCGGCCGGCATCGGGGCGGCCTTCAACACGCCCATCGCCGCCGTCCTGTTCGTGATGGAGGAGGTCATGGCGGCGTGGAACGTCGGCGTGCTGGGCTCGATCGTGATCTCCTCTGTTTCGGCAGTAGTGGTCAGCCGCTGGTTCCTCGGCGACGAGGTGCTGTTCCGAGTGCCCGAAATCGAGGTCGGCGACTATTCCGAATTGCTGCTCTATGCCGCGATCGGAGCGCTGGGAGGGTGGCTCTCGGCCATGTTCTGCCGCCACTCCATCAAGCTGCGCGGCCGCATCCTCAAGCTGCGCGCGCGCGACAGGCTGTGGCTGCCCGCAACGGCCGGGCTGGCCGTGGGCGTCATCGGCACGTTCGTGCCGGAAACGCTCGGCGCCGGCTACCAAGAGGTGGACGGCGCGCTGCACGGCCGCTTTGCGTGGGAAATGCTCCTGCTGGTGGGCATGCTCAAGCTGCTCTCCACCGCGCTGTGCTTCAGTTGCGGCACCCCCGGGGGGCTATTCGCGCCGACGCTGTTCGTGGGCGCGATGCTGGGCGGCGGCGTGGCGGGACTTGCCGAGTTGGTCTGGCCGCTGTCAACAAGTTCGGCGGCGGCTTACGTCCTGGTCGGGATCGGGGTCTTCTTCGCAGGCGTGTTCCGGGCCCCGATGACGTCGGTATTCATGGTGTTCGAGATCAGCGCCAGCTATGTCGTGATCCTGCCCGTGATGATCGCTAACACGATCGCCGTCCTGGTTTCCCGGCGCATGGAGCACGATTCCGTGTTCCACTTGGCCGCCTACCAGGACGGACTGGACCTGCCATCCCTCGAAGACCGCCGCGAGACGCCCGCCATGAGCGTCGAGGATGCCATGCGACGCACGCAGGAGATGGTCGTCTCGGACCAGCTCACGGTCAGCGCGGCGCTAAGCGCCATGGACGCGGCCCGCTCGGAAGCGCTGCTGGTGGAGATCCGCCACGGCCAATGGCGCTGGATCGGCAGGCGCGAGCTGCAGCGCGCCCTAGACAACGGAGACGAGGCCGGCACGCTGCGCGAGAGGCTGAAGATGTGGCCCGTGGTCCGCACTTATCCGGACCTGCCACTGGACCAAGCCCTGCGCAAGCTGGCAATCTACCCGGTGCTGCCAGTCACAAGCCGAGTCAACCCCAGCAGCCTATTGGGCACGCTGAGCCTGGCTGACGTGCATCGCGCATACGGCATCAAGCAGCAAGAGGGTGAGTCTCGGCCGGGCGCGGCCGGGCCGTTAGCGCACTAGGCGTCGACGTTGCGGCCGTCGCAGCCAAAGCTCGCTGGCACGCCGTGCTTGTTCAACTCGGCAATGCCGATGCGCGACGTGTAATAACCCTCGACCGTCAGGCGCTTGAGCCGCGCGAAGAACTCCGCCCCGGTCTTCAGCCGGGGATCCTCGCTTCCGTCCAGCGATTCCAGGATCGCGACCTGCTGGGCATCTTCCAGCGCCACGAACGGCGCGCCGTGCAAGCCGATGGCATGGCCGTCCAGCCAGCCCAGCCCTTTGAGGAAGGCATGGCCGCGGTCCGGGGCCACGTCGTGCAGCATCAGGTCGATGTATTCGTTGACCCGGGCATCCTTGGCGCCGGGCGTGTCAGTGGCCGGGATGATCAACTCGCTGAGAGCCACGACCGTTTCGTTCTGGTGCTCGTCAAAGAGCATGGGCTGCCACGAGGCGGCGGCCGAAGCTTGGGCGCTTGCGGACTGGGCAGGCAGGATCGTGGTGACCAGCGGCCCGGCAGCCGCGGCGCCGGTGCCTGCCAAGGCGGACTTGAGCCAATCGCGACGTTGCAAGCGCGGTTTCCCCGAACGACCGCCCATTGTACTAGACAAGACGGGCCACTGAATGCAAGGCCCGGCAGAGCCCGCGAGAGCAAGTGCTTGGGCCGGGCCCGAAGCTTGCCCGCTTCTCGGCCCGGCCCGGGGTGCCAGCTACAGGGTGGTGGGTGCGTCGCTGGCGATCACTGGCGGCGGGATTATTCCTTCGGCCCGAAGACCCACATGAAGCCGACAGTGAACGTGTTCTGGTCCATCGAAAAGCCGCCGTCGCAAGACGGGCAGCCGAAGAACGCCACGTCGGACCAGTCGCGCCTGTACTCGATGCGGGTCAGGAAGCGCGGATCGTCCTTGACCGGCTGCACTTCAAAGGTGAGCGTGTTCTCGCGAAGGTTCTGGTTGACGCCCGTGGAACGCGCCTCGGAGTCGTCCAAGAACTCAATGCGGTTGGCCAGCCGAACCTGATCCGAGAGATGCACGCGGGCATAGCCGCCCATGCCCCAGGACGTGGAATAGACACCCATGGGGTCGGCAACGGAGATGTAATCCAGGTTGACCATGACCTCGAAACGCTCGTGCAGCCCGCCGTACATGTTCCAGCTGAAGTTCTTTAGCAGCCCGGTCTCGCCTTGGTCGCCCTCTTGGCCGGAGATCCAGGTCGCGGTGGTGTTGAAGCGGTCGTTCGGCGCCAGCGAGATCTGCGCGCCGTAGGTCTTGCCCGAGTTCTGGTCCCAAGCGTTGTCGAATCCGTTGACGAGCATGAACGTTGCCGTGACCGTGTCGGTGATGGGAGTGCTGATCTTCGCGCCGACATGCGAAAAGGGCTCGTTCCACGCCCACAGGATGCCGCGCGTGTAGTTCCAGTTCAGGTGCGATTCGGCAACTTCCAGCCCGGCGATCGTGCCGAAGGCGCCAACGTTAAACTCGGCCCCGTTGGCGAACTGGTAGTAGCCGTACGCCTGCTGGATGTAGAGCACGTCTTCCAACGGGCCGGGCTCGAGCCCGTCGCGGAACAGGCGGGCGCCGGATCCGAACCAGATGTCAGAGCGGAATCCGATCGGGCCGTCGCCGCTGGCATCGATCTCGAGCTTGGCCTGGTTGAGGCCGAAGCCGCGAGAGTTCGGGTTGGTGTAGTAGAGCGTGTTGTAGCCGTCCTCGGGATCATTGGTGTTGTGCGTGAAGTAGGTGTCCAGCAAGCCGGTGAAGGAGATGGGCTGGCCGCCGCTGCTGGCCACGCCGACCGGCGTTTCCTCGCTCGGCTCGGCGTCGCTTACAGCTGCGGGCCCCTGCCACTCGGGCCGGCTCGCAGCCGCGGCCACGACGGGCGGCTGCGCCTCATGAGGCACAGCGCGGGCCGCCGGGGCTTGGACCGCGGCCTCCGCCGTCCCGGCTGCCTGCGCAGGGACGGCCTCTTCGCCCTCGTTGAGCGAGTCCAGCATCGCCTCGAGCTTCAGCAGGCGCGCTCGCAGCGAGCTCAGCTCGTCGCGCAGCTCCTGCTCGACTGCAGCGCTTTCGGAAGAGCCGCCCTCGGCCGCTGGGGCTGCGGCCAGCGGCAGCGCAAGCAAGGCGAGCGCCAGCAGTCTCGGTGTGAAGTTTTTCATGGTTTCCTCCTGTGGTCGACCCCTGCCAGCCGCGCCCGGAACTGCTCCGAGCGGCTGCCGGGCCGGTGTTCTTGCCCAGGCCAAGGTTCCCCTGCTTGCCTGAAATTCCACTCTAGGGAACGGCCCCGGGGATCAGCAAGAAGATTATTTTTATGGGCTGAATTCAGATTCCTTACTTGGAGTGATAAATCATTAACTTATTTATTATCAATCATTTTGATTCAATAACGAACTGCGCCTGATACGCTTGCAATCGTCCGGCAGCACTGCTGCCGAAAGGAAATTCCTGGCGCTGTGCAACAAGTGGCCGCGGGCAGTCTCGGTGTGCCCGCAGCGGCAGAGCAAGTGCGCCAGCTCGTGGGCCAGCGGCGAGTAGCGGTCGTCCCGCCGCGGCAGCCAGTGGCTTTGGTAAGCGATCCAGGCAGTGTTGAAATACGGGGCCGACGTATCGCCTGGCAGCCTTGCGCGGTAGGAAACCGCTAGCGAGGCGGTGCCTGCCACGCGACCGACTAGGAAGGCTGCCGGGTAGGCTGCCGCGGCGGGAAGCCGGGCTGCCAAGCGCGCCACCGTCGGCGGCACGCCCGTGCGTGGATCGGCCATGGCGGTATCAATGCGCCGGTCCGGGGCGGGCAAGGACAGCCGTGCCAAGGTGACGTTGCCGATCGCGACACCGCACGGCGCGAGGATGGCGGCCGTCTTGCGCAACTGGCGGATCGCCCGGGCTTGCGTCCAAGGGCTGCGCCGGTCGAACAGCACGGTCGCATCGAGGCTGTAGGGGAGGCCGGGGCGGCCGGCGGGGTACAGCTCGCGCTCGGTCAACTGACGGGCTTCGGCCGCGCCGAAACCGGACTCGTGCCAAGGGGCGAAGCGGCCCTGCGAGCGAGACGGCTCGCCGCTGGCCAGCAGGGCTGCCAGCGGCAGGGCGGCTCGCCGCGACAGACTCCAAGCGCCCATGGATGTCCATGATAGACTGCGGCATCGTTGCGGCGTTGCGCCGCGCTCGGCAAGGAGCGCCTCGATCGCGAGAATATGGACATCTCGAGCCTCGACACACCCGCCCTCCTGATCGACCTCGCGCGGACCGAGGCGAACCTGGACCGGGCCGCCGGTTACGCACGGCAGCACGGCCTGCGCCTGCGCCCGCACACCAAGACGCACAAATCGCCATTCGTGGGGCAGATGCAGTTGGACCGCGGCGCGGCGGGACTGACCGTCGCCAAAGTCAGCGAGGCCGAGGTAATGACTTCCAAGTCCCTGCCCAGCCTGCTGCTGGCATACCCAATCTGGGGGGACGCCAAGTGGTCGCGCCTGGTCGAGGTCGCCAAGTCTACGGCAGTCACCGTAGCGCTGGACAGCGCGGAAACCGCGAGCGGGCTGGCACGCCACGCTCGGCGGGCGGGAATCACGCTAGGCGTCCTAGTCGAAGCCGACCTGGGCATGCGACGCTGCGGGCTGCTGCCGGGACCGGGTCTGGTCAAGCTGGCGCGGGCCGTTGACAGCCTAGCCGGGTTGCGGCTCGAAGGACTGATGTTCTACCCGGGCCACATCGGCCTCGCCGCTGACGAGGGAGAGCGGCAGATCGCGACGCTTCGCAGCGAACTCCGCGCCGTGCTGGACAGCTTCCGGGCAGACGGCCTGACCACCGAGGTCGTGAGCGGAGGGTCCACGCCCACGCTGTTTCAGTCGCACCGGATCGAGGGCATGACGGAGATCCGGCCCGGCACTTACGTGTTCAACGACCGGATGCAAGTCGCGGCCGGCGCCTGCACTTGGCAGGACTGCGCGGCCACCGTGCTGGTGACCGTGGTATCGACCCCGCGGCCACACACTGCGGTCATCGACGGAGGGTCGAAGACGTTCACGTCCGACCCGCTGCGCTCGGGCAGGGATAGCGGCTACGGACGGGTGGTGGGGATGCCGCTGGTTCGATTCCATACAATGAGCGAAGAGCATGGCGTGCTCGACTTGCGCGCGCATGACGGGCCGTCGCCGCGCATAGGGCAGCGGCTGCGGATCATACCCAACCATGTGTGCGTCACAGTGAACATGCACGAAACGGCCTATGGCTTGCGCGGCGAGAACGTCGAGCGGCAGTGGCCGGTGGCGGGCCGCGGCAAGCTCCAGTAGGGCGCGGCACAGCCAAGCACGGGAAGGAAGTGGCAACGTGAGCAGCAACCGAGAGACAGCGATCCAACGCGTTACCGCCCGAGGGGCGCCCAGCCCCCAGGGCCCCTATTCGCACGCCGTCAAGGCGGGCGGGTTTGTCTACGTGTCGGGGCAGGCGGCGCTCGATCCGACGACCAGCAAGCCGATCCAGGGCAGCGTGGGCCAAGAAACCCGGCGCACGCTCGAAAACATCAAGGCGGTCCTAGAGGCCGCCGGCACCTCGCTGGCCGATGTCGTCAAATGCAGCGTATTCTTGGCCGATATCCGGGACTTTGCAGCCATGAACGCGGTGTACGCCGAGTATTTCGGCGAGTCCAAGCCGGCTCGGACGACCGTGCAGGCCGCGCTGCCAGCGACGGGGCTCAAGGTCGAAATCGACTGCGTCGCCTATGCGGGCGACTGAGCGAGCCGAGGACCCTCCAGTTGGCGCATGGATCGGCCGCCAGTGCGCCCTGCCCTGCCAGCACATCCCGCCCGCAGCCGCCTGCGTGGCGAGCGAGAACGTGCGGCACTAGCCGGGCGGCCAGCGGCGGACAACGGCGAACTGTAACGCAAGCCACTGGAACCGCGTCAAATCCTTGGTAGCAATCCATGCCGAATTTGGAGTACCGCGATCCGGATTCAGAGACAGGCGCAGGCAGCTCGGAATTCGGCCCGCTGGTAATCGATTCGCTGCACGTCGGGTGGTGGCGCAACCTCTTCAACGAGGTTGCCGAGATGACCAGCCCGGCAGAGCGCGTTGAGATACCCGACTATCCCCCGGCCCGGCCCGGCGAGCACGACTTCGCCGATCCGAATGTGCATTCGCTGGGCCGCCCGTGGTGGCTGACGATCTTCGACACCTTGGCCGCGATGCGGGAATACGCGAAGCTGCCGCCGCTGCAGGAATTCCCGCCCGCGCCGCCGGGAGTGCCGGAGTTGCCGCCACTGAACCTAGGCACGCTGGCAATGCCGTGGTGGGCCGGACTGCTGGAGAGCTACCGCCTCGAACAGGAGATGCGCAACGCGCCTCCGCTGGTGGTGACATCGAAACCGGTCCAGGTCAAGGAGATCTGGGGTGATTTCAGCCGCCGCCGGGACGGCATGATCGCAACGGCCTGCATGCATGCGCTGGTGGCCATCTTGATGTTCGGCTTCCAGGACGACGAATACGTCGAAAGCCGTTCCGGAACCGTGACCTTGGTCATCCCGGTCGACGTTTCGCCGTACCTGGCCCAGCTGCAGGCCCCTCCTACCCCGGACCCGGGCCAGAGCGGCGGGGGCGGCGGCGGCGGGGCGAACTCCCCGATGCCGGCAAGCAGGGGGAGGCTGCCGCGGTTCTCGCTGGATCCCCAGCTCGCCCCTCCCACGCCGATCATCCGCAATCGCAACCCGAAGCTGGCGGTGGAGCCCACAGTGCGCGTCCCGCCCAGTGTCAGCGTTCCGAACGTAGACCTATCGGTGTTCGGCGATCCGTTCGGAGCTGACGGGCCGCCCTCGGCTGGCCCGGGAACCGGCGGGGGGATCGGATCGGGCCGCGGCACGGGCGTCGGGTCGGGCCGCGGTTCCGGAGTGGGGCCGGGTTCCGGAGGCGGTATCGGGGGCGGGGTGTTCCGCATTGGCGGCGGGGTATCGAGCCCGCGCCTCTTGTCCAAGGTCGAGCCGGAATATTCCGAAGAAGCGCGCAAGGCCAAGTACCAAGGCGTGGTCAGCCTGTCGGTGGAAATCTGGGAGGATGGCCTGGCCCACAACATCCGCGTCGTGCGCAGCCTCGGGCTGGGCCTGGACGAGAAAGCTGTCGAAGCGGTCAAGCAATGGCGCTTCAGCCCCGGCAAGAAAGACGGCAAGCCGGTGCGCGTCCAAGCTCAGATCGAGGTCAGTTTCCGCTTGCTGTAGCTGTGGAAGCGGGAGTCCTTTCCAATCCGAAAATGAGCCTGAAGGGGGGCCGGGCAGAAGAAGTGAGAGTGAGTTCATGATACACCCAGTGGGGAGGTGGTACTGGGGGGAGGAGGCGCAGCCGCGCTGCCCGCTACAGGCCTGCTCGAGACGGGGGCTGGGCAGAGCGGGGAGCGTGCTGGTGGCTAGCCACCAGCACATTTTCATTATATTTTGTTTTAATCAGGCTGCCCCTGCCCGGCCTTGAGCGCTGCCGCCACGCGCCTAGGCTTAGCCCCCGCGCCACGACCGCTGGCTGCGAGGCCGCCCCGCTTTCCAACGCCAAGTGAGCCTGTAACCGCTCTTTTCCCGCAATGGCCCGCACTACTCCGCACGGATGGCCGCGAACAGCTCGTCGCGCGCCGCGTTCAACTGCCGCGCCGCTTCGTGATCGCTCATGCGGTAAGCCTCCGCATCCAACTGCGCGAAGTCCAGCCCCGCGCGCAGGCAGGCCGCCGCCTCCGGCAGCGCTTTCAGCTGCTCATACGGCGTGCATAGGTCCTGCTGCCGGTAGCGCTTGCGCAGCTTGCCCTTGGCGTCCACCTCCTCGCTCGGGAAGTAGCACGGACGATGGTAGTTCAGGTACGGCGAGAGCACCTCGCGGTTGAACTGGTGCAACCGCTCGGCGTGCCGCCCCGCAATATGCCCGTAGCCGAGTTGCTTGCGCACGACCGTGCCGTTCTTCGACTCCACCAAGGCATTGTCGTTGCTGCGCCGCGGGCGCGACTTGGTGAACTGCTCGATGCGCAGCTTCTCCAGCAGCCTCGCCACGCGGCGGTTGATGTACTCGGAACCGTTGTCGGAATGCAAACCGCAGATGCGGAACGGGAAGGCGCCCAGCAGGTCCTCCAGCACCGGCAGCAGGAAGTGCTCGGAGATGCGCTCCACGCTGCCCACGAACTGGAACTGCGTCACCTCGTCGACCAAGTTAATGTGATATACGCCCTTGACTTTGCCGCGGTCTCCTTGATGCACCGAATCGACCCGCACATAGCCCGGGCGACCGTTGGGGCGCGGCCGCCGGCGCTCGGCAATCGTCACCGCCGCCGGGCGTGTGCCGGCCTTGCTGCCTAAGCGCCGCAGGTAGCGCGCGCTGCGCCGCAAGTTGTACAGGTGCCCGTTCGACAACTGCGCCAAGCGCTGGAAGCGCTCGTCGCCGAAGAGCTGCCAAGCGCGCTGGCAGAGGGCCAGCGTGGCCGGCCCCGACAGCGTGCCGTGCAATTCGTCCGTTTCGGCCAGCAGTTCGATGTCTTGCGGCTGGTACTTGTGCTGGAAGCGCCGCCCGGCTCCGCGCTGCCCGGCACGCAGCTGCCCGCTCGCCAGATAGCGCTTCACCAGCCGCGTCAGCTGCGCCCGCGACAGGCCCGTCGTGCGTTCCAGGTAGCGTTTCAGCAGCCCCCGGTCCGGCTTGCTCAGCCGCCAGTACGAAAACCGCCGCAAGACCTGCCCGCTGTGTTCGTAGGCCGCCGCGCGATCCGGCACCACGACGCTGCCTGCCGCGTTGCCCTCCAAGAAGCGCAGGATGTCCGCGCGCGTCTTGTGCGTGTCCAGATTGAGATGCAAAACCATCCTCCCATGGTTCTCACATCCCCGCGCGAGCCCCCTTCAGGCTCATTTCCCGTTGGAAACAATCCCGCCCGTCAGGCTCATTTGGCATTGGAAGAGGCTGCGGGCAGCCATGCCTCCGTTCCGCCGCTAGAATGGAGGTCATGGCTGTGATGAACCGTCGCGAATTCTTGGCCGCGGCATCCTCTGCCGCCGCCAGCGGCAGGGAGGTGAAAGCCCCGACCAACCTCTTGTTCATCCTCGCCGACCAATGGCGCAGCAGTGCGCTGGGCTGCGGTTCGGACGAAATCGTGCGCACGCCGCACATAGACGGCCTTGCAAGCCAGGGCGCGAACTGCCAAAGGGCCTACGCGGCCAATCCCGTCTGCACGCCCAACCGAGCGTGCATCCTGACAGGCCGGTATTCGCACCAGACCGGGATGACCCAAAACGACCTCCAGCTGCCCCCGCAGGAAGTCTGCTGGCCGGAATTGCTGCGGGAGGCCGGCTACGCCACCCACTACGTCGGCAAGTGGCACTTGGACGGCAACGAGAGGCCGGGTTACGTGCCGCCCGGCTGGCGCCGCAGGGGCTTCGCAACGTTTGAGGGATTCAACCGCGGGCACAGCTACCACAAGCACTGGGGCTTTGATGACAGTGGCGAGCCGCTGGCTGGGATGGCGGCAGGCATGGACCCGTACTACGAACCGACGCTGCAGACGGATCTAGCGATCCAGTTCATGCGTCGCAACCAAGGCCAGCCGTTCGCCTGCTACTTGTCCTGGGGGCCGCCGCACACACCCTTCCGCCCGCCGGAGGCGCACGACCTGTACGAGCCGGGTGAAATCGTCCTGCGCAAGAACGTGCCTGCGGAACACCACGCGCGAGCACGCAAAGACTTGGCAGGCTACTACGGATTGTGCGAGTCCTTGGACCACGAGATGGGGCGCCTGCTGTCTTTCCTAGACGAGAGCGGCTTGCGCGACAACACGCTGGTGATCTTCACTGCGGATCACGGGGAACTGGCCGGTTCGCATGGCAAGTATCGCAAGGGAGAGCCCGAGAGCGAATCCCTGCAGGTCCCCCTCATGATGCGACTGCCCGGACGCATTCCAGCTGGATCGGAGCCCCGAACACTTCTCAATTCCTTGGACCTGATGCCGACATTGCTCTCACTGTGCGGCGTGCCTGCCCCGACCAGTTGCGCTGGCATGGATCTCGCGGGCACGCTCACTTCCGATGACGCCGGTCCTAGCGTCGAATCGATCTACTGCGAGGGCAAGGTTTCAAGCCCCCACCGCGATGCGCAGCTTAACGCGCAAGGCAGCGACCCGCGTCCTTGGCGGGCGCTGATCACGCAACGCTACAAGTTGAACGTGCGCACAGAGTACTCGATCGTGGACGGTTTATTCGACCTACAGGAAGACCCGCTCGAAATGCGCAACCTTGCAAACACCAGTGAATCGAGGAGCTTGCAGGGCGAGTTGCTTGCCGAACTCAAGGCGTGGGGGCAGAAAACCAAAGATCCATTCCCCGCCCGTGCCAAACAGGCAAAGAAGTGGTACGAGAACGGCTGAGGTCAGGTCGAGAACAGGAGACGGCCTGACACTGGGATGCATGCCCGGATCTGTTAGAGTTGCCTGTTAATGCAGCTTCCGAGACTTACCCGCAGGTCATTCGCGGCCACGGTGGCTGGCAGCTTGGCAGCGCCGGTGCGCAGCCTTGCGCAGCGTGATTGGACGAATGCCACGCCGACGCGATATCCCGACCCCGATATCGTTTCCCTAGACCGTCGATTCGACAAGTACAAGCTCGGCAACACGCCGATACAGCGCCTGCACACCGGGACGCTGTGGGCCGAGGGCCCGGCTTGGAACGCAGTGGGCAAGTACTTGGTCTTCTCCGATATCCCGAACAACGCACAGCTTCGCTGGCTGGATGAGGACGGCCATGTGAGCGTATTCCGCCAGCCGTCCGGCAATTCCAACGGCAATACGTTCGACTGGCAGGGGCGGCAGCTGTCGTGCGAGCACGGCAACCGCCGGCTGGTGCGCTACGAGCATGACAGCAGCGTCACGGTACTGGCTGATAGGTGGGATGGCAAGAGGCTCAACGCACCTAATGACGTCGTGGTGGATCCGGAGGGGAACATCTGGTTCACAGATCCGGGCTACGGCAGCCTGATGCACTATGAAGGCAACAAGGGGCCGCTGGAGATCAAGGAGGCGGTCTATCGCCTCGACGGCCAGCGCGGAACGATAGAAAAGGTGACCGACGAGATCTTCAAGCCCAACGGGCTGTGCTTTTCGCCAGACTACAAAATGCTGTATGTCGCCGACACCGGTGCCTCGCACTACCCGGAAGCAGAGCGCGAGATCAAGGTCTGGGACGTGGACAACGGGCGCACACTGCGCAACGGCAGGCGTTTCGTGTCAATGAGGATGGAAGGCTTCGAACAGGCCGGCAACGCGGACGGCATCCGCTGTGACACAGACGGCAACATATGGTCGTCGTCCGGCTGGGTGGGAGACGGCTACGACGGCGTCCATGTGTTCGCACCGGACGGAGCTCGCATCGGGCTGATCAAGCTACCGGAGATCTGTTCCAATGTCTGCTTCGGCGGCGTAAAGCGCAACCGCCTGTTCATGACGGCCAGCCAGAGTCTCTATGCCGTCTATGTCGAAGCGCAGGGAGCGCACATCACTTGAGATCACGCCCTCGCAGGGGGCATTCGCTCGCTGGCGATGCATTGTCAAGCCGAGTGGGGCCACGATACGGCGCATAGGCCAACGCTTGAAGAGATCCTGTGCCGTCACAAGCACATGGCGCCGGAGGGAAATGCTGCCAGAGTCGCTGCTAGAATCTGGCTAGGGAAGCTAATCCCGGCCGGTGTCGGGCCCGGTCTTCAAAACCGCTGTTTGGCGCTCCGCGTCAAGGGTGGGTTCGACTCCCACTAGCTTCCGCCACCTCCGGGAACCATTCCCGGCGCGCTGGGCCTCGTTCCGCCATGGCAAGCCGTTGTAACGTTCTTCTGGTTTCCACCGACCACTGGCCCGCCAGCCTGCTCGGCGAAGCGGGTCATCCCGACATACTCACGCCGACCTTGGACGAGCTCGCTCGCAGTGGCGTGCGCTTCCGCAATGCCTACAGCGAGTGCCCCGTGTGCATTCCAGCCCGGCGCACGCTGATGACCGGAGTCAGCCCAAAGGCCCATGGCGATCGCGATTTCGGCGAGACCAAGCCCATGCCCGACTTGCCGACAATGGCCCAGACGTTCCGCGAGGCCGGCTACCAAGCCACCGCGGTGGGCAAGTTGCACGTCTACCCGCAGCGCAACCGGATCGGCTTTGACGACGTGATCCTCGACGAAGAGGGCCGCACGCAGTACGGTGTGGTGGACGACTACGAGGCGTTCCTAGCCGACCGGGGCTACGCGGGCCAGCAGTTCGACCATGGCATGAGCAACAACGACTACGCTACCCGGCCGTGGCACTTGCCGGAAGAAACGCACGCTACGAACTGGGCAACCCAGCAAATGGTGCGCACCATCAAGCGCCGGGATCCAAGCCGTCCGGCGTTTTGGTTCCTTTCGTACCGACACCCCCACCCACCGCTGGTTCCGCTAAGCGCGTACTTGGAGATGTACAGGGGCCTCGAATTGCGCTGGCCGCCCCAAGCGCTGTGGTGCCGCGGCGAATTGCCGTACCTGCTCCAAGCGGTCCGGGGACGAGCGGCGCACATGGGTCTGCGACAGATCCAAGAAGCCCTGCAGTCCTTCTACGCTCTCTGCACGCACATCGACCACCAGCTCAGGGTAGTCATCGGCACTTTGCGCGAAGAGTGCTTGCTCGACAACACGGCGATCTGCTTTACCTCTGACCACGGGGACATGCTGGGGCAGCATGGCATGTGGGCGAAGCGCCTTTTCTACGAGCCGTCAGCGAACATACCGATGATCTTGGTCGGCCCGCAAGGCGGCAAGCGTGCCGGCCACCATGTCGTTGATGACCGCTTGGTAGCTTTGCAGGACATCATGCCGACATTGCTGGACTTGGCAGGCATTGACGTACCCGAGAGCGCGGAGGGCGTTTCGATGATCGGTGACCGAGCGCGCAACTGGCTGTATGGCGAGGTCGGCGAAGGACATCACGCTACCCGCATGATTCGTAAGGGGCATCACAAACTGATCTACTACCCGGCGGGCAATGCGCGGCAGTTATTCAATGTGGAGGCCGACCCAACGGAAATGAACGACCTTGCCGGTCGGTCGGATCACGAGGCCCTGCTCGGAGAACTGACACAGCTCTTGATGGCCGAACTCTACGGCGGTGACGAAGCGTGGCTGCGAGACGGCAAGTTGGCAGGCCTGCCCGACCGGGAGTTCCGCCCGGGGCCGAATCGTGGCTTGTCAAGCCAGCGCGGGCACCACTGGCCGCCGCCGCCCAAGACGGGCATGCGACAGATTCAATGGCATAACGATGAGGAATCCTAGCACCCCGGCATCGGGGCGGCCTGTCCCGGTAGCGGATGCTCTTCGCCTGACGTTTAGCGGCCAAGAACACCATCGCCCGAATCTGCATGGCCATCACCGTCTTTAAGGACAGTTCGTATAGCCTGCCTACGCTACTCGAGGAAATCGACAAAGGCGAAATCGCGCGCTGCCGACATCCAGCTTCCCTTCGTGCGGAAACCCGCTGCGGTCGCAGGCACAGGGCTTAAGGCGTTGGCTGCTGACGGGGGGGCAGGGGTCAGTTCAGTCTAGTGGCTTGTCCGCTTGCCGCCCGCAGACGCTGCAGACGATCCGTGCCATACTCAAGCTGTCGTGCGCAAGTTCAACCGCACCGGCCCAGTATTTGCGCAGCGCCATTACTGCATCCCGCCGTTGCAGCGCGTCAACTTGGACGAAATCCTCGAACTGATCGAGGACATGGCGTACTTCGTCTTGCACGCGCCGCGCCAGACGGGCAAGACCTCAACCTTGCTGGCACTGCAAGACCGCCTCAATGCGGCCAGCGAATATCGCTGCCTGTACGTGAATGTCGAGGGCGGCCAAGCCGCCAAGGAAGACACGGCGCGCGCCATGCAGACCATCCTCGGCGAGCTTGGCACGCGTGCGCGGCGCGTGCTGCAGGATGACTTCGTGGAGCAGTCCAAGGCCGCGCTGGCCGCGGAGTACGGGCCAGACAGCTGCCTGGCCGAATGCCTCACGCGCTGGGCGGAGCGTGAGACGCGGCCCTTGGTCCTGCTGCTCGACGAGATCGATGCCCTGGTCGGCGACACGCTGATCTCGGTGCTGCGCCAATTGCGCGCGCTACGACATGCGCCCCGGCGGATTCCCGCAGAGCGTGATCCTGTGCGGCGTGCGCGATGTGCGCGACTACCAGATCTATTCCAGCCGGGAGGGGGCCAACGTCCAGGGCGGCAGCGCCTTCAATATCAAGGCCGAATCGCTGCGCTTAGGGGACTTCTCGCCAGATGATGTGCGGGAATTGCTGGCGCAGCACACCGCAGAGCGCGGCCAAGCCTTCGCGCCGGCGGCACTCGAGCGCCTCTGGGATCTGACCTGCGGCCAGCCGTGGCTGGTCAATGCCTTGGCGTATGAGGCCTGCTTTCGGGCCAAGCCCGGTGCGGACCCGGCTCGGCCTGTCGGCGTGCAAGCCATCGACGCGGCCAAGGAAGCGCTCATTGTGCGGCGCGTGACGCACCTCGACCAACTCGCCGACAAGTTGCGCGAAGAACGCGTGCGCCGCGTGATCCTGCCCATGCTGGCCGGCTCTCACGATTGGGATTACTCGCTGCGCGACTTAGAGTATGTCCGCGATCTGGGCTTGGTCGCGCCCGCCGGCGAGGTGCGCATCGCGAACCCGATCTATGCCGAGGTGGTGCCGCGCGAGCTGACCGCAGTGCTGCAATCGGGGCTTGAGATCCAAGTCGATCCGACTTGGTATGCGCAGCCTGACGGGGGCTTGGACATGGCCGGGCTGTTGTGCGCGTTCCAAGACTATTTCCGCGAGCATGCCGAGTCGTGGGTGCAGCGCTACAGGCACGCCGAGGCAGGGCCGCAGTTGGTGCTGCATGCCTACCTGCAGCGCGTGGTCAACAGCGGCGGCCGTATCGGGCGCGAGTACGCCGTGGGCCGCGGGCGCACGGACCTGTTGATCGAGTGGCGCCGCAGCGGGCCGGGGGGACAAGTGCGCCCGCGCAAGTACGTCGTCGAGTGCAAGGTGCGCAGGGAGAAGGTTGGGTTGGAGAGCTTGCTGCACGAGGGGCGCAAGCAGACGGCCAAGTACATGGACCGGTGCGGGGCGGAAGCGGGGCACTTGGTGATTTTCGACTTGCGCCCGGGCCGCTCGTGGGACGAGCGCTTGTTCCGCCGCGATCCGCAACCAGGCGAACTGCCCATCACTGTGTGGGGACTGTAGCTCACTCTCAACGGCAGTCCGACTCCACCGGTGGCAGCAGGCGCGCCCTACGCTGAGTCGGCCCACTGCTCTCGGTCGGCTAGCAGCACTCGGATGTCCTTGGCACCGCACGCGCCATGGCAACGGTGCTGCCGAAGTCCCAAGCGCCGAGGGCTCGAAAGCTGGGCAGTCACTTTGCAGCTCGGTTTCCGTTTACAGATTTCGTTCGCGATGATCCGTCAAATAGTCGTTGTAGTCGTATCTCGACTTCTTCGACCACGGCACGTTCACCTCCGGCAAATGGGTGGCTAGCCGCTCCTTGACCTCCCTATGGGCTGGATCGTCGGCGATATTGTTCCACTCGTGTGCGTCGTCTTCGTGATCGTAGAGTTCTTCTGACCCGTCCTCGTAGCGGATGTAGCGATAACGCTCGTCACGGACTGCATGATTGTTGCGCCCGTAGGTCGTCAAGGCGACATGCGGCCATTCCGCGGCATCCGGGTCTTCCAGCAAAGGCCGCAAGCTGCGGCCTTCATTCGCAGGATTCTCCGGCAGTCCGCAGAGGTCCAGCAGTGTAGGGTAGATGTCGATTAGCCCTGCCGGCTTGTGCGTGTTGCCGGCAGGAATCCCCGGGCCGGCCACGATCAGCGGTGTCCGCGTGGCCTCTTCCCACACGGAATGCTTCCCGAAACGGTTCTTCTCGCCGATGTGGTAGCCGTGGTCCCCCCACAGCACGATATAAGTACTGTCGGCGTAGGGGCTGGCATCCAGCGCGTCCAGCACCTTGCCGACCTGTGCGTCCACGAACGCGATGCAGGCCAGGTACGCCTGCACGATGTACTTCCACTGCCCCGACTCGAACGCCCAGTCCGCGGTCGGCATCATCGGCAAGGCGTGCAGCGCACGGGAAACCGCCGGCACGTCGTCCTGATCGCCCGGGAGGTAGGGCGGCAGTTCCAAGTCTTCGGGCGGGAAAAGGTCGAACCATTTCTTCGGCACATGCCAAGGAACATGCGGACGAAAGAAGCCGGCGCCTAGGAAAAAAGGCCGGTCATACTGCCGCTGCAAGCGCTCGACCGCCCATTGGGCTGTGTTGAAGTCCTGCATCTGCTCGTCTGCTTCGGGGAACGGCCCCCAATCCGTGCCTGTTCCGACCCGGTCCCAGTTCATGCGCTTCTCGGGTTTCTGGCGGGATCTAGCCATGCGCCCGCCCGACTCGGCGAAGTTGCCATCCGGGGCCTCCGAGTGGAAGAGCTTGCCGACCCCCATGGTGTGAAAGCCGTTCCGCGCGAACCACTCTGGCAGAAACGGAGTGGAACCGGTTTCCGGCGAGGCCGCCCGAAGATCGCTGCCCTTGATCTGGCCGTAGATGCCTGTGGTGGATGGCAGGTAGCCCGACATCAGGCTTGCCCGGGAGGGGCCGCAGATCGGTGCCTGGCAGTGCGCGTTGTGGAACACGCAGCCACGCGCCGCGAGGCGGTCCATGTTCGGTGTCTTGGCTTGGGGATGCCCGCCCATGCAGCCGAGCCAGCAGTTGAGGTCGTCTACGGCTAGGAACAGCACGTTGGGCGGCGGCGTTTCCGCGCCGGCGGTGCCGGGCGTGAAAGACTGGGACGCAAGCGCGGCAGCGGAGATTCCGAGAAACCGCCGGCGATCAAGTCTCGAACGACACCCGGCCTCTGTCGGAGCCGGTACCTCAGCCTGAGGCGAACTGCACTGCGAGCGGTGAGGGTTCATCATTGTTCACGCTTCCTCTAGTTTCTACGCCACTCCAGCTCCAGCCCGAGCGGCGAAACCTCTATCCGGGGGCTCCTGCCCCGCTGAGTGCCGCTGCCAGAAAAACTGCCAATTCCTTGCGAGGTGCCTCCTGATGTCATTGCTGGGCAGCGGTGAGATCTCCCGGACCGGGGCATGCGGCCAACAAAACCCGACCTAGGGCGATTCGGACACGACATGGAAAGAGCCTTGGCGAAACCAGTCTAAGATAGCAAGGACGGTCGCAATCATCCCGTAAGCCTTGCCCTCCTAGCCCGGATATCTCACCACGGGGAGTAGACATGAGGCATGATTTCGTGATAAGCTGTTTTGTTTCCAAGCAATTACAAGCTTGTCGAAAGCACACCTCATGTCCACACAGTGTACCACGATCGAACTTCCCAAGCACGCCCGCCGCCAGGTCAGCGCCTGCTTCGACGGCGGGCGCCTGTCGAACGATGGCGGAGCCCTGCTGCTGGCAGCCGCCGACCGTGCCTTGCGGCTGACCGCCCGCTTGGCAGGCTGCTTTCAGGATTACCGCCAGCGGGGCCGTTGCGAACACTCGGTGCAGGCGCTCAGCGCCCAGCGCCTGTTCGGCCTGGCCCTGGGCTACGAGGATCTCAACGATCACGACACGCTGCGCGACGACAGCCTGCTGGCGCTGGCGGTGGGCTGTGCCGACGTGACCGGCCAGAGTCGCGTGCGCCAGCGCGACAAGGGGCATCCGCTGGCCGGTTCGAGCACGCTCAACCGCTTCGAGCTGGGCCGGCCGGAGCAGGCGGCGAAGGATCGCTACAAGCGCATCGTGGGCGATGCGCAGCAGTTGGATCGGCTGCTGGTGCAGCTCTTCATCGAGATGCAGGCGGCGGAGCCGGAGGAACTGGTGCTGGACATCGATGCCAGCGACGATCCGCTGCACGGCGAGCAGGAAGGGCGCTACTTCCACGGCTATTACGACTGCTATTGCTACCTGCCGCTGTATGTGACCTGCGGGCGGCACGTGCTGAGCGGGCAGTTGCGCACGGCGGATGTGGATCCGGCAGTGGGGGCGCTAGAAGACGTGCAGCGCATCGTGGCCCAACTGCGCGAGCGCTGGCCGCAGGTGCGGCTGCTGGTGCGGGGCGACGCGGGCTTCTGCCGCGAGGCCTTGATGGCGTGGTGCGAAGAGCAGGCGGGCGTGGACTACGTGTTCGGGCTGGCGCAGAACGCACGCCTGCAGCGGGCCGTGCGGCAGCAGCGCGAGCGGGCGCGGCGGCGGGGGCTGGTGAGCGGGCAGAGCGCGCGCTGCTACCGCGAGTTCAGCTACCGCACGCGGCGCAGTTGGAGTCGCACGCGGCGCGTGGTAGGCAAGGCGGAATGGCTGCCGGGGCCGGGCCGCAACAGCAACCTGCGTTTCGTGGTAACGAGCTTGAGTCGGCAGCGCTGGGGCACGCGCGAGTTGTACGAGCAGTTGTACTGTGCGCGCGGGGACATGGAGAACCGCAGCAAGGAGCAACAGTTGGACTTGTTCGCCGACCGCACCTCGGCGAGTGCGCTGCGGGCGAACCAGTTGCGCTTGCACTGGGCCTTGTTCACGGCAGCACTGCTGGAACAGATCCGCAGCGTAGCGCTGGCCGGCACGGAACTGGCGCAGGCGCAGTTCGGCACGCTGCGGGTGCTGTTGTTCAAGGTCGCGGCCAGCGTGCGGGTGAGCGTGCGCCGCATCCGGGTGTCGCTGTCGTCGTTATTCCCCCGCCAGGAACTGTTCGCACACTGCCTGGCCCGCCTGCGGGCGAGCTAGCGCGCTGCAGACAGGCGGGACGCTGCGGGGCCAGGGCGGCTCCAGGGGCAGGTGTGCGTACAGCGTGCCGCTAGGCCGCCCGCCAGGCGGCCAGCGGCTGAGGATCCCGTGTGCGCAGGCGCTGCGCCGGTGGTCAACGGCGCTATGTGACCAGGGTACAACAAGCGCACTATCCAATGTTTCTATTGTGGGGCGCTCTGACCATGATTCTCGGCTGCGAGCAAAGTTGGTGAGATATCCGGGCTAGACGCCTCGGCGCGGCACGACCGGCACCACGGCCGTTCTGGGTGCAACAATCAAAAGCGGTGGGTATTCGGTTTAGGCTGGGATTCGCACGCGTCCTAGGCACGGCCATCGTGGCACTGGCCGCGATGCTTGGGGTGTCGGCCTCGGCCGCCCCTTTCACGGACGGGATCGCCCTGTGCGGCACCCAGCGCAGCGCAGAGGAAACCCTCTTCTTGCGCCAGCAACGACTCCTCCATGATTCCGGCCTGGAGCGATTCAGCGTGCCGAGGGTGGCGCCGCCGGCAAAGCTGTCTTCCGCTTCCACGTCTTGGCCAACTCCGCGCTCGCAAGACGCCCCCGCCGTTCCGAACGCCGTGGGCCAGATCGCGATCGTCGAGGCTACTGCCGAAATCGTCTCGCCACCGAATCAGTTCGACTTGCAGGGACGAAGTGTCCTGATCACGCCAAGCGGCAACGGTTTTCACATCCAAGCGGCGGCCACGCGCACGCCAACGCCGATCACCCCTGCCGGGGTGCTGCTCGATCTGGACGACGACGACGCTGCCCGCATCGAGCTGCCGTTCGAGTTCACCTACTACGGGAAGACATACCCCGGCGCCTATGTGCATTCCGACGGCAACTTGACGTTCAACGCGCCGGAGGCGAGCTCCAATGACCGCAACTACGCCAGGGCGGCGGGCGGGCCGCCGCGCATAGCACCGCTCTTCGAAGACTTTGATCCTAGCGTGGCGGGAGAGATTCGCTACGCCGCGACATCGGACCGCGCGGTGGTGACCTGGTACGCGGTTCCGCTCTGGGCGAAAACCGGCATCGGCAAACTGCAGACATTCCAGCTCGCGCTAGGTGCGGACAATTCGATCGAGTTCCGCTACGGCGACGTCAACCTGCCCGCGGCAGTCGTCGGGGTGTTCCCGGGAGACGTGACGCGCCCCGCGCTGGCAGTCGATTGGAGCGCGGCGGCGTCAAGCATCTTCGACGAGGCCGGAATCTTGGCCGAAGTATTCACCGCGTCCACGACGATTGACGAGTTCGCGGTCTTTCACCAGTTCTTGCGAGACCACCAAGACGCTTACGATTCGGTGATCGTATTCAATGAAATCGGCCTGACGGCGAGCCAGCATGCGTTGGCGCACGCCTACACGGTCCGGAACGAGGTCACCGGGATCGGCAAGCGTGTGTTCGACTCAGGCCCCTACTTCGGCTCGCCGCGAAGGACGGGATCCTTCGTCAACATGGGATCGATTTCCGGCTACCCGGACAATCCACTGGCCCCCATTTCGTATCGCCCCGACAGCTCGATGCTGACAGTGCTGGCCCACGAGGTCGGGCATCAGTTCTTGGCCAACGCGATCTTCAAGGATCCAGAGACCGGGCACTTCAACCCGACCACGCTCGGGCGCCAGCTAAGCCACTGGAGCTTTTACTTCAACACGGACGCGTCGGTGCTCGAAGGCAACGCTATCCGCGACAACGGTCCGGCGGCGAACCCGCGCTTCGAGACTGTCGCGGCATCGCAGACCTATAGCGCCTTGGACAAGTACCTCATGGGATTTTTAGACCCCAGCGAGGTCGGCCCTTCCTTCCTCGTGGAGGCGCCTTCGGCTGACTCGAGTGCCGCTCGATCGCGATCCCCCAAGGTCGGAGTGCGCTTCAACGGAGTGCGCAAGGAGGTCCGCATCGAGGACATCATCGCGGCGCACGGCGACCGCCGCCCTGACACGTCGGTTTCGCAACGGCACTTCCGCCACGCGTTCGTGCTCGTGGTTGACGAAGGAACAGCCCCATCCCCGGAGACGCTTCGGCGGCTGGAGCGCTTGCGCCGCCTCTGGCGCGGCTATTTCTCGGCACACCTCGATGGACGCGCCACGACCGCCACGGAACTGGTGCAGATGCTGCACTTGTCGACTTGGCCCGCAGGCGGGCTGCTTGCCAAGGGTGCGGGCCGGGCCAGGGTCGAAATCGCCGAGGCTAGGCAGACCGATCTGACGGTCCAGCTAAGCTTGGGCGACCCGATCGCCACAGTGCCGGCGATGGTAACGATTCCGGCTGGCGCATTGTATGCCGAATTCGACATGAGCGGGATCGAGCCCGGCGTGACACGGCTGGATGCCGAAGCTTCCGAGCCCGGCTACGACCAAGCCCGCACCCGCTTGAAGGTGCGCGCCGGCCTTACGGGCATGCAGCTTCAGCGCCTGCATCCGCCAGAGCTGTACGGCTTGTCCGGCAACAAGCTGCGATTCCCGCTGCGGTATGAGCTGCGGGACGAGGATCACGTGCGCTACAGCGGCATTGAGATGGAATTCCTGGCCGCGGCCGACGGCAGCCCGGTCATCGCAACCCCGGTAACGGACGCCTTCGGCCAGGTCTCCGTGAACTGGCTGCTGGGAACGCCGCCGGGCGGGGGGTACGTGGCACGCCTGAAGGACGCTCCCGAGGTTTCGATCTCGACCACGGTCCAGACTATACCCGGGCCACCGACATTCGGATCTCCCGCGGCGATCAATGCCGCCAGCCAGGTGGCGGCCGGCCCGGGGCGCGGATTAGCGCCGGGGAGTTTGGTCACGCTGCACGGTTCAGGCCTCGCCTTCGACGAGCGAGGGGCCGAGCAGGGCAAGACTGCCTTGCCGAACCAACTCGGAGTAACTCGCGTGCATGTCGACGGCGTGAGCGCACCGCTATTGCAGGTATCTCCTTCGCAGGTGACGTTCCAATTGCCGTTCTGGGCGCAAGCCCCTGCGGTCAGTGTTCGCGTTGCCACGCCTTATGGACGCAGTGCGGCCCTTCCCCTGCCGGTGAGCGCCGTGCAGCCGGGGATTTTCCCTGCTCGCATCCGCGGGTTCGATGGCAGCGGCGAGACATCCCAGAGCGGGCCAGTGCCGCGGGCAGGAGGCATGCTGCAGGTCCATTGCACCGGACTGGGCGCCGTCAGCCCGGCTGGCAAGGCGGGTCTGCCCGGTGACAGCGAAACTCCTCAGTCGGTGGTTGCGGTGACGGAGGCATGGATCGACGAGCGCCCGGCCGACGTCACGGTCAGCCGCCTGTCGACATCTGAAGCTGGAATTTATGTGGTCGTCATCGGTTTGCCGGGAAATCTCGAGCCTGGCGAGCACCGCATCCAAATCGCAGTTGCCGGGGTGAGGAGCAATGCAGCCGTCTTCCGCACGGAATAGCGAGGCCCGCTCTGTCTGGCCCCCATGCGGATCAGAGGGTGTGTCGCGCTTGGCTGGGCGGCCGAGCTAGTGGCTTGGATGCATCTGCCGGCCTTGCACGCACGACGCGGGGTTCCCGCAGGCGAAGATGCAATGCAGCGCGCATGGTTCTCAGTCGGTCCTGCACTGATAGCGCACGGCCGTGAATGAGCGCCCGCCAGCCCTAGCCGACGCAGCGAGAATGACTGGGCCCAGTTGCTCGGGATGCAGCTTCCAACGCGTCAATTTCGGTTCGGACAGACGGCAGCTCCGTGTAGCCAGGCGACGACGATTCCAATTCGCAGGAATAGCTCTGCCGCACGGTGTACAAGCATGCCCAATACAGCTGAGCGACCGACCCGCAATAGCGCCTAATGAAGCCTCGGTTAAACTTAGACCGCTAGGGCCGCTCGCCACCATGTCAAGTCTGTATTCCACATCCGAACTGGAATCGATGATATCAGATATTGAATCTCATCTGGTCGTGCGCAAGCGGTCGGCCGATGACAGATCTGCCATTCGCCGCACTGTCTGCGCTTTCGCCAATGACCTTGCCGGCCGCGGGCAGCCGGGCGTGATCCTTCTCGGTGTCGGAAACGACGGAACCTGTGCCGGGCTGCAGATCACGGACGAATTGCTGCTCAAGCTGGCAAGCATGCGGGACGATGGCAACCTTCAACCGCTTCCGTCGATCGCAATCGAAAAGCGCACTCTCTCGCATTGCAGCGTGGTCGTGGTCCAAGTGGCACCAGCGCTCCACCCGCCGATGCGCTACCGCGGACGAGCTTTCGTGCGGGTAGGGCCATCCACCCGCCAAGCAACGCCGGACGAAGAGCAACGGTTGGCCGAGCGCAGCCAAGCAGGTCACCTGCCTTTCGACCACCGCCCCGCCCCGCATTCGAGCGTCGAAGACTTCGACCTCGAATATGCGAGATCCCAATACCGGCCCAGCGCGGTCGCGCAAAAAGTCCTCGAGCAGAATGAACGCTCTATCGGCCAGCAGCTCCGCTCCCTTCGCTTGGTACGCGACAACAAGGCGACTTGGGGCGCGCTGCTCGGAATCGGGCTGGATCCGCAGGGATGGATTCCAGGCGCGTACGTCCAGTTCTTGCGTATAAAAGGTACTGAAATCACCGATCCCATCCTTGATCAGAAGCAGTTGACCGGGCGCATGTCCGACCTTTTGCACAGATTGGGTGAAGTCCTCAAGCTGAACATCACGATGCATACGGAAGTGGGTGCGCACCCAAAAGAGCAAAGACAGCCGGACTATCCGCTCGCGGCACTCCAGCAACTCGTGTGGAATTCTGTCATGCACCGGAGCTATGAAGACACCAACACCCCAGTACGAATATATTGGTATTCTGACCGGATTCAAATCACCAGCCCGGGGGGACTGTACGGCAAGGTCAACCCGGAAAATTTCGGCGATGGAGACACGGACTACTGCAATCCAATAGTCGTGGAAATCATGCATCATCTCGGATTCGCCCAGCGCTTCGGTCTCGGCGTTCCGCTTGCACGTCGAGCACTCAAAGAAAACGGCAACCCCGAGCCTAGGTTCGACTTCCAGCCGGCACATGTTACAGTCACTGTCAGACCTACCCAATGAAACCAGTCGCATTCTTCAATAATAAGGGCGGATTAGGCAAAATCTCACGGTCTATCATCAGCCGATGTTTTCTCTCAAGCCAGCGGATGGATCTATCGGCGCCATGCCAATGCCGTCAGCGCTTGCTACCGCGATTTCCGAGCACTAGCAGTTACCATTGCAGTGCGCACGGGATTGAAGCTATAGTGATTGCACTAATGACACATTTTGAAAGCATAATACCCGCAAAATGAACGCAGAATCGATCCGGATTCCTTGGCATCGCCGCCTGCCGTAGCGGCAGGCGGCGAGAGCGTTACCGCTTGCGCAACCGCAGAACACTCGTGACCGTGCCCTTCATCCTTCGCCCCACTCGCCTCAGTTACAGAAAATAATGCGCGCCAAGCTATTCCATCGCGACAGGTTACCGCTCGATGACGGCGCTGACTCGGAGGTTGACTGAGTACCCCCCCTCGTCTCGCGAGTCGCGCAGTGTGCGATGGACGGGCGGATGTGCTCGGCTGTCGTGCGGCCGGAAATAAGGATCGCCGGCACTCGTCCGATCCGCCGGCCGCTGCCTCATGGCGCACACTCTTCGATGATCTCGCACGTGCGGCCAATCGCATCGTCGCCTTGAAAGCGGCGCTCGGCTTCTGCGCAGCCCCGAGAAACCGCAGAGTCCCCGAGCAGCTGCTCTATCTCGCTAGCAAGGCGCACGCCTGTGACGCGCCGCGGCGGCACGGCCCGGGCGACTCCGAGTTGCACGAGGCGTGCCGCATTGTCGGGCTGATCAAACCCCATCGGCAGCACCAGTTGCGGACAACCGGCGGCCAGTGCTTGGGCGGAAGTGCCGATCCCCGCATGGTGAACCAGCGCGGCTACCCGCGGTAACAGGGTGCTGAATGGCGCATAGCCAGCCGCCAGCACTTCGCGCGGAAGCCGCGCAGGAAACTGCTCCGGATAGCGCGAGAGCAGGATACCCCGACGACCGAGCCGGCAGCAGGCGTCAGCAGCGGCTGCGAAGAAGGGCCGGGCTTGAGAGTTCTCGGAGCCGGGAGCGAAGGCGATCGGAGACTCGCCGGCACTCTCGCCCTCGCGCAGGAACGCATCCAAGTGCGGAAGTGTGTCAGAAACGGACCTCGCGTCGTACAGCGGAAACCCGGTCAGCGATGCATTGGGTGGCCAGTCCGGCTGCGGTGCGGCATACCAGTCAGGGAAGAGACCAACGACACGCTGCGGAGAATGCCACCACTGGCTGGCAATGTGTCGGGCGGGGGCAAGTCCAAGGCCGGAGCGGAACTTGTTCAGAGTTGGCCCCAGCTTGAGATCGGCCCACTGGTCGGCAAATCCGAGCAAGAGCCGCTTGACAATCCGGGGCCAGCCCGCAATCGAGCCCACCCGCATGTCCAGCACTGCAGGCGCTTCCAAGCTCCAAAATGCGGCCGGTGCCAGATGCAGGGTTACCAGCGGCACGGCCAAGGCATCGTGGGCAACCCGAGCGCCGAATGACAGGGGGTGGCTGACGACAAGCGTGTCCCCGCGCCCTGCCTCACGCTTGACCAAGTCGTATGCCTGGGCGATGCTGTCCAGCACCAAGGACGCAATGACATCGAAGCCGCGGATGGGGCGCCACAGGCCCGGGTTCGAAATCGCCGCTTTGAACTGCCCGACGGTTCCGAGCGGATGAAGCGGCAGTCCCAGTCTGCTCATCAGCGGGGCGAAGTGCGGATTCGTAGCGATGCGGACCTCATGCCCCCGCTGGCGCAGCCGGAGCGCGAGACCTACGAACGGATGCACGTCCCCCGCGCTTCCAACCGTGACAAGCAGGATCTTCATCGCAGGGCGTGCGGGCCAAGTATCTGTGCGCATCGGAACGGGCGCGAAAGCCGGCCAGCGCTGGCGGGCTTTGGGCGAGCGGGCATCATTTTCGCGGCCCGGCCAGCCGGGGCAAGTTGTCCTCGCTTGCCCCGCAGCAGCGTTCTCGGTGAGAATGCGCAACGCCGCCGAGCGCTTCCGAGTCCATCGCGAACCCGCCGCCTCACTCCGATGCCGTGCCGCTGGCAGGGTGCGGCAGCCCATCGTCCAGCAATATCGCGGCCCGAATCTCCGAGACCGCCAGGCAGCGCGCGGCACATGCCCCGGCCAGCGCTAGCAGCAAAATTCGTAAATAACATATCAACGACTAGGCGACTGAAATCTCGTCCATCTTGTACGCCCACCTGCAAGTGACCGGATCTTCGTTGAGCCGGTCGATGTAGCGTTCGATCCGCTCCTGCAGTTCCGGCTTGCTCTCCACGCGCAGGCCACGCACGAAGCTGTTCATCAGCTTGGCGAAGAAGGACTCCACCAAGTTCAGCCACGAGCCATGCGCTGGCGCGAAGACAAACTCGAAGCGGTTGGCCGTCGTCGCTAGGTAGGCCCGCGTCTCCTGCGCAACATGCGCTGAGTGGTTGTCCAGGACCAGCCGGATCTGCACTCCCGATGGATACGCCGCATCCAATTGGCGCAGGAAGGCGACGAATTTCCGACTGCGGTGGCGTTCCACCACGGCCCGGTGAATCCGCCCCGTCAACAGATCCAGCCCGGCCATCAGCGTCAGCGTTCCTAGCCGCTTGTACTCGTAATCGCGCCCCCCGGCCGTGTGCTTGCCCGGCTGCGGGGCCCGCCCAGCAGCCACTGCGGCCGGTGCTTGGAGGCCCGGCTTGTCGTCGTAGCAGACGTGCGCGGTCAACTGCTTTTCTGGGGGCTGCCCCGGCTGCGCGCGAACTTGCCCCCGCTTGTGCTCTAACTCTACAAGCTTATACACCACAAGTACTTGGGCCATTTTCCGTGCAAATTCGCGATCGCTCTTCTCCAGGCAGTACTCGATCTTGTGCGATCGCAACTGGGCTCGCGACAGGATCTTCGACACCGTGCCCCGAGCCAGTTGCGCCAGACTCGCATGGCCCGCCTCGGTACAGTGCTCGCGCACGTGCTGCGCCAGCAGCCCCATGGTCCATAGTTCCTCTGGATAGCCCAACTGCCCGGGCTTGGCGCAGGCCAGCGACACCACCCAAGCACGCGCCTCGGCAGTGATGTGTCCCGGCCGGCCTTGGCGCGGCAGGTCGCTCAAGGCGGCTAGCGCTCCCAGTTGCAACCCCTTGTCGATACAGCGCTCGACCTTGGGCCGGTTGGTCTCCAGTTCCCGGGCGATGGCCGACACGCTCTTGCCGTCCGCGTAGGCGAGCAGTATGCGCGCCCGCTCCGTACGCTGCGCGGACTCGCCGCGCGCACAGAGCACAGCGGTCAGGCGCGAGCGCATCTCGGCGCTGAGTACGAGGCGGGCGCGACGGCTGGTGAGGGGCACGGACAGGGACTGGAGCCCCGTCCGACTCCAGCATTACAAGTATAGGGCAACTCAAAACATATTGCAACGTTATTGTAGAATCGCCCTGCTGGTCAGCCTGCCGAACGATTGCACGCATCTACCTGGGCGGGCGAGTGTGGGACAGGACAGGCAGGAGAGTGCGGATCGGATCGAGCTGCAGGTGCTCGCGCCCGGCGTGCGACTGCGGCCAACGCTAGGCCCCGACATCCGCACCTGGTGGGCTGGCCCGCATAATCAGCTGGCAGCCCCGCCAGCGCCAGCCCGCCCGATCGCGGCAACGAGGTGCTCTGACGCGCCGACGTGCGCTTGCAAGCCCGTGGTGCTCGGCCCGCCGGGGCCGAACTTGGTGCCCCGGCACGCAACGCGGGTTCGCTCTACCCCTACCGCGCTGCCAAATTAGTGCCTGCGACAAAACCCCCTAAAATCCGATCTTCTCTAAAAATATGCGCCGATTTATGGACCCATTGGGGGCATCGTTCAGCAGAATTTCTCCCCTGATTGGTAAAAATATGTCAAGAAATCTGGCTGAGTTCGACTCACTGCCTGCTTCAGATACACTCCGCCCTGCCGGCCTTCTGCCAGCTCTCTTTTTTCTCTTTCCCGTCTCGATGACCGCTGCTATGCGGCTATCTTTAGCCGCTCTTTCTTCAGTCTTTCTCGTTCCCTTCTCTGGAGTATCAATCCTAGCCGATGCACGTTCGCTGCCACCACTGACAACCCAATCGCCCGCTCGAATCCTGCCCGACCGTGCTCTCGCACTCGATCCAGTCCTCGCTGCTCCAAGTTCGCGATCGCCGACTCCACTGCCGGATGCTGCCGCCGTCTCTCTACGTACTCCTGTGCTTCTTCCCGCTCTTTATCTGTCTCACTCAACCGCCCCTTCTTCGGCATCACGTTCCGCGCCAGCATGCCATCCAACCGCTGCCGATTCCCAGCACTGTAGTACCCCTTGTCAAAACTGCATCCCTGCAATCCCGGGTACTCACTCTGCACCTGTTCCACTATTTCGACCGCCACATCCACGTCCTGCTCCGTCCACATGATACGATGACCTAATATAAACTGTTCCGCGCTCTCCACGATTGTTACCGGCACTCCTAGCTCTACCATAACACCCGCTTTCCCTTTTACGCACCAGCGCGTATGATCTTCGAAAATCGAATACACTTTCTCCTCTTGTGGGATCGTCTCGCCTTGCAATATTCTCCGCTCCACTTGCCCCGCCAGTTTCCGCCCCAATCCCGCAAGCCGTTCTATTTCCTTGATCTCTTCCTTGCTTGCCCTGCTCTCCCGCAGATTTTCCAAGCTCCCCTCAGCTCGTTCTAGCAACCTTTCACACTGCTTCAAATACGCCTTCACCCCTTTCTCTTGATTCTTCCTCCTGCGCCGCGTCCGCACTCTTTGGAACAGTCTCCTCACCTTCCCTTCCAACTTCTTATGCTGCCGCCAGCCTGTCTCCCCTTGGGCCTCACTCGCCCGTGCGATCGTCCGTAGCAGACTCCTCATTGCATCCCACAGCAAACTTACATCCGTCGGATAATGCACGTCTGTCTCCACCACGAACGAATCGCAACGCGCCGCCAACTCTCCTGCCACATCCTGGCCTAGCACTTCGTAGC
Organism: Bryobacterales bacterium; assembly: GCA_965219605.1. Lineage (GTDB taxonomy): Bacteria > Acidobacteriota > Terriglobia > Bryobacterales > UBA6623 > VXMF01. The sequence goes on from CBDCOC010000001.1 coordinate 707,682, forward strand.
CAGCTCCCACCACCAAGCGGTTGACAGCCGCTAGTAACTGCGGAGTCAGTAGCGACACGTTGCGTGTGATCGTGCGGCAACTGGCCACTGTGCTGTCCCAGTCGCTGAGTCCCATCATGCGCCGCACACTGCGATGCTGTCCAGCTAATTCATGCCAGCGATCATAATCGCAATTCAATCCCTGACGCAGCAGTCCCAGCACCAATATGCTCCACAGACTCATGCCCGGACGACCGTTCCTGGCGTCCAAGCACGGCCCGTATGCTTGCCTCTCACTGTCTGCGCTGTCCGCCTTGCTCTTGTCCGCGAGCAGATGCGTCTCCAGCAGAGTGAATAGCTTGGCCCGCAACTCAGCATCCGACCAAATCTGCTGCAAACCGCGCAGCACGGCGGGAATATCATCCCGGGACTGCGGATCGAGTGGGATGCGCTCAATATCGATTTGGCCGATGGCTAATTGTGGATTTAAGACGACTCTCATGGGTGCCTGCCAGACGAAGATCGTAGCAAATAGGCCGCCAGCGGGCCAGGGCTAGCCAGCCGCTGTCATCTTCGTCGGCGTCGATTGCTATCAACTCATCTATTTTCAATCATTTAGAAGCTTTTGTCGCAGGCACTAGCTAAAGAAAAATTACTAAAAAAGAGGATTTAATCCCTTTTTTTCGTGATTCATCCTGCCGTCGTCGCAATCGCGAGCAACTCCGGTGTCTCAACGCTCCGAGCGGCTCCGTCTTATGCGACAAATGCGCAGCCGCTCGGCCTAGTTGAGCGGCACGAGCTTACTTCCGGCAGGCGTGGATGTGAGGCCAACGGAACCCGCTGCTAGCCACCCGGGCGAGCTATCGTTTCCGCGGCGGGAGTTCTGCTGGCCAGTCGAACGGAAAGTCTCGCACTGCGATCAGGAGGACTGCATTGCGCTCGTCCAGCGGATGAAGCAGGGCAAGAAGGCTGTCAAGCTTTGCTAGCCCTAGTTCGCCACTTTCCCCCAAATTGCCGGCACGGAGCATATTTTTTTGCTGCCGCTACTGCTCCAAACTGGCCGATAATCTTTCTTTAGATTTATTATCTTCGTAATCTATTTGCTTTATAGTCTTATGATGCTCTCTTAAAGCTTTTTGTAGTGCCAACTTCTTTTTTGACCCCCTTGACACCCCCTAGCCCCCTCTGCCACCCTACAACTGAGCGCTCATGTTCATCCGTGCCACCAAAACCCACTCCGTCGGCGGCCAGCCCGGCTACAGCTGCCGCCTCGTGCAGTCCGTGCGCTGCGGCGCGGCGGTGCAGCAGAAAACCCTGCTCAACCTGGGCACCGATTATGCCGTGCCGCGCGCGCTGTGGGCCGACGTCGCGGCCCACGCCGAGCGCCTGCTGCGCGGCCAGAGCGCCCTATTCGAGGTGGCGCACGAAGTGCGCCTGGCGGCCGAGGATTTGGTGCGTCGCCTGCGCGCCCGCGGCTTCGCCAGCGAGCAGCCCGCCGCCGAGCAGCCAGTCAGCGTCCAGTTGCATACCCTGGCGCACTGCGACGCCCGCTCGGTGGGCGGCGAACGCCTGGCCCTGCGCGCCTTGCAGCAACTGCGCTTGCCAGCTTTGCTGCGCGCGGCCGGCGCCTCGCAGCGCGACGCGGCCATCGCCACCGCCCTGGTTATGGCGCGCATGCTGCATCCCTCCTCCGAACGCGAAGCGCAGCGCTGGCTGCGCGACCACAGCAGCACTCTCGAACTGCTCGGACTCGACACCTCCGGCGGCGTCTCGCTGGCCAAGCTGTACCGCATCGGCGACTTACTGTGGAAACACCGCGAAGCCTTGCAGGCCGGGCTGTTCGCCCGCGAGCGCGACCTGCTTGGCCTGCCGCGCACGATCGTCTTCTACGACCTGTCGAACACGCATTACACCGGGCGCGAGAACGCCGGCCTGCGGCGCTTCGGCAAGTCGAAGCAGAAGCGCAACGACTGCCCGTTGGTCTCGCTGGCCATGGCCTTGGACGGCTCCGGCTTTCCGCGCCGCTGCGAGATCCTAGCCGGCAATGTCTCCGAGCCGGGCACCTTGCAGCCGCTGCTGGAGCGGCTGGACGACGAGCGCCAAGAGGGGGCGCCGCGGCCGACCGTGGTGTGCGATGCGGGCCTGGCCAGCGCGGCGAACCTGAGCTGGCTGCGGGAGCAGGGCTGGCACTGGATCTGCGTCAGCCGCGAGGCCAAGCCACAGCCGCCGGCGGGCGAGCCGACGGCCCAGCTGGAGACCAGCGGCGGCTACTGCGTGCGGGCCTGGCCACTGCCGGCGGAGACAGCACAGGCTGCGGCGCAGGAGGCCGGCCAGGAGCCGGCCGAGTTGCGCGTGTACGCACTCAGCGAGGGCCGCCTGCGCACGGCGGAGTCGATTCTGCAGCGGCAGCGCGAGCGCTTTGAACAGGCCCTGCAAAGCCTGCATGAGGGCCTCTCCAAACCGCGCTGTGTGAAGCAACTCGCGGCCGTGCAGCGCAAGGTGGGACGCTTGCTCGAGCAGTACAAGGCGGTGGCAGCGCAGTATAAGGTCGAAGTGCTGGCCGGCGAGCAGGAGCGGGCGACGGCCGTCCGCTGCACACCGAATCCGCAGTATGCGGCCGCCGATGCGGCGGCCGGGGCCTACGTGCTGCGCACCAGCCATATCGACTGGGACGTGGCGCAGGTGCTGCGCAGCTACTGGGAACTCAGCGAAGTGGAAGCCAGCTTCCGCTCGTTGAAGTCGGAATTGGGCCTGCGCCCGATCTGGCACCGTTTGGATCGGCGCGTGGCAGCGCACCTGTTCGTGGCCGTGCTGGCCTATCACGGCGTGCATCTGTTGCGCACGCAACTGCGGGCGCACGGCCTGCATTGGAGTTGGCAGTCGCTGCGCGAGCGCTTGGCGGGCTGGATGCGGGTGACGACCAGCGTGCAGGCGGCAGACGGGCAGTTGCTGTGCAGCCGCCAAGATGTGCAGCCGGGGGCCGAGGCCGTGCGCATCGCCCAGGCGGCGGGCCTGGCCGTGCGCGCACATCGGCGGCGGGCGGCCGCGCGGGGCTGACGCTCAAGAGCACAAAAGTGTAGTGCCAAGCGGCTTGGTCGCATCGCTATAACTGTTTGTATTTCAATACTATACGGAATTTTTCAAGTCACCAAATGACGAACTAGGGCTAGGCATCCGCCATGCCGCAATGCGACTGACAGCAGCAGGGCGTCTGTGGCCTACTGATACCCTCGCAGCCGGTCAGCAATATCTGGGTCAAGATAGACCGTCCAGTGCGATCAGGACATTGATGTCAAGCAACGCCTTCATGGCCACTGGACCAGCGCCTTGTAGACATCGTCGCTGGTGATCGGCTTCGCATCAGGGGATATGGCGAATACCGGCAAGCCATCACTCTCGACGGCTGTGGCCGTTGCGCGTTGGCCGCGCCGAGCGAGTTCTGACAGCGCCCGGCCAAGACTAATCTTGTTCTGCTGGGCTAGCGCCCTAGCGATGGCCAGAATGTCGTCATCGATCATTACCGTTGTGCGCATGATCGCATCATGCTATCACAGCATCACGATGCTTGGCGCGGCTTGGAGGCCGGTGCTCCAGCGCAGGTCGGATCGGTTGGCGGCCGCCGAGCCCGTGCGCTTGGAACTCTGGAATCGCTGGTGCGCACGGGCGTGTCGTGCCGATGCACACGGCCAGGTCTGGCAGATCGAAAAGGACGGCCGCCTCAACGGTAGGGGCTACAGCCCCCAAACTGTGATCGGCAGTTCGCCCGGTTGCGGATCGCGGCGGAACAAGTGCTCGTCCCACGAGCGTCCGGGGCGCAGGTCGAAAATCACCAAGTGCCCGGCTTCCGCCCCGCAGCGGTCCATGTACTCGGCCGTCTGCTCGCGCCCCTGGCGCAGCAAGCTCTCCCAGCCGACCTTCTCTCTGCACACCTTGCACTCGATGACGTACTTGCGCGGGTGCGCCTGGCCCCTAGGGCTACGGGGTTGCCACTCGATCAGCAAGTCCGTGCGGCCGCGGCCCACTGCGTACTCGCGCCCAATGCGCCCGCCGCTGTTGACCACGCGCTGCAGGTAGGCATGCAGCACCAACTGCGGCCCCGCCTCGGCGTGCCGGTAGCGCTCCACCCAGGACTCGGCGTGCTCGCGGAAATAGCCCTGGAACGCGCGCAGCAGCCCGGCCACATCCAGACTGCCGTCGGCCTGCACGTACCACTCCGGCTTGACTTGCAGCTCAAGCCCCGATTGCAGCACTGCGGTCAGCTCGCGCGGCACCACCTCGGCATAGATCGGGTTCGCCATGCGCACTTCGCCCTTAGCAGCCACCAAGCCCAGATCGCGCACATACTCCAAGTCGCGCAGCGAGTAGTCCCAATCCGCAGACCCGGCCAGCATGGGCAGGATCACGCGCCGCACGCGCTCTTCGCGCAACTTGTCGGCCAGTTGGTCGAGGTGCGTCACGCGCCGCACAATGAGCGCCTCCTTGGCCGAGTCGATGGCTTGCATGCTGACGAGCTGCGTCGGGTCCGCACCGGGCTGGGCCCGCAAACAGGCCTCATATGCCAAGGCGTTGACCAGCCACGGCTGGCCGCAGGTCAGCTCCCAGATACGTTCGACCGCCGCCGTCTCGAAGGCTTGGCCGCGCTCGGCCGTGTACTGCGCCAGCAACTCCCGCACCTCTCTATGCGAAAAGTCGCCGAGGCGCAGCGATTCGGCCTTGATGTTGAAAGCGCTGCCGCCCTTGACGTTGGCCCCCTCCCGGCTGGAATAGATCTGGTAGTCGCGCACGTCGCGCACGCCGCACAGGATCACGCTCTGCGGGAAATGCTGCGGGCGCCGGTCATAGTTCGCGCGCAACTGGCGCAGCACCGAGATGAGCGTGTCGCCGACCAGCGCATCGATCTCATCGAGCAGCAGGACCAGCGGCTTGGCACTCGCGGCCGACCAGCGCACCAGCGTCTCGCCGAGCACGCCGTGCGGCCCCTCTTGCTGCAGGATGGCCGCCCGCATGCGATCCACGAAGTCGTCGTGCAGGATGTCGCGGGCACGAGAGGCCAGTTGCCCGAGCAAGGCTTGCATCGCTTGGGCGGTGTCCTCGCCGGCCGCCTGGCCCGCTTCCACGTTCACGTACAGGCAGCGGTACCGGCCTGCCGCATTGAGGCGGTCTTGCAGAGTCAGCAAGGTCGAGGTCTTGCCTGTCTGGCGCGGCGCGTGCAGGACGAAGTAGCGCCGGTCGGCAATCAGCTCGAGAACTTCGCCCAGATTGACGCGGCTGAGCGGCGGGATGCAGTAGTGCCGACCGGCCTCCACCGGGCCCTCGAGGTTGAACTTGCGCACGCCAGCTTGAGTATGGCACGTCTGCTGCTGCGGTCAGACAGCGAACAGGCTACGGATGTGAACCCGCTAGGGGCGCTCGGGCGGGAGCGGGAGCCCACTGGTAGCGGCGGGCCTTCGCGGTCGTTTTATGATTGACGCAGGTGCGGTGATGCCGGCGTTTTTTGTCGGCTGACTCGCTCTCGTCGGCGTGGTAGGAGAGTCCCGTAAACGACTCTCCTACCTGGTTGCTCCATCTCGGCTGCGGGCATTCGCTGCGCGAGACGATCATGCGGGCGCGCTAGGCACGTCCGGCGGATCTGTCCAATATGTCTTTGCTCAAGCGGCTGTGCAAGGCGTGCGACTGGCTGTGCGCGCTGTGCGTGCATCTGCTCCGCGAGCAGGGCATCGCCGTCTGCGCAGGGGCGGGCTTCCAAGTGCGGGCCGTCGACGCCACGACCGTGCAGGAACCCGGGCGGGCTCCTTGTTCCATCGAATGCCCCCTCGTGCTGCGAACCTAGCTTTTAGTTTCCATATTGCTGGGCGTAGCGCACAGCCGGTGGAAACGCAGAGTCTCCCCTCCGCTTATCGGGCGAAGGCGCTCGAAACCCACGCTGAACACAGCTTCTATCAGGTCGTGCTGCACGACATCATCGGCCGTTCCGCAAGCTTGCAGCCGGCCTGCATTCATCACCGCGATTTGATCGGCGCAGCGCATCACGGCGTTGAGGTCGTGCAGGGCCACAGCGACGGCCTTGCCTGCAGCGGCAAGCTCCTGCAGCAGTTCGAGAGTTTCAAGCGAGTGGTGGACATCCAAGCTGGCCGTCGGCTCGTCCAGCAAGATCGCCTTCGCCTCGGTGGCCAAGCTGCGCGCGATCAGCACTCGCTGGCGCTCGCCGCCGGACAGTTCGTTCACCCGCCGCCGTTCCAAATGCTCCACATTCGCTCGCGCCAGTGCGGCGCTGACAGCCTCGATGTCGGCCGGGCCAAGCTCGTCGAACCGGCCGACGTGCGGATAGCGCCCCATGCCGACGACATCCCGGACCGTGAAGGCGAAGTCGAGGCGAGTGTCTTGCGGGACGAAGGTTACCTGCCGTGCTATGTCCTGCCGCGCCACGCGGGCCAGGTCCGTCCCGTTCAGCTCTGCCCGCCCGCTCGTGGGCTTCCAGATCCCGGCCAGCAGGCGGAGCACGGTCGACTTGCCCGAGCCGTTGGGGCCGACCACAGCCGTCACGCGCTGGGGCTGGATCGACAGAGACACATCGCGGATCAGGCAGTGGCTGTCGATCTGGATGCTAGCGTTGCACAGGGCGAGTCTCAAAAGTATCCGATCTCCTTGCGTCTCTGCCGCAGCAGGTAGAGGAAGAATGGCGCCCCGAAAGCCGCAGTGACAATGCCTAGGCGAATTTCGTCCGGTGGGTTGACTGTGCGCGCCAGTAGATCGCACGCAATCACGAAGGCGGCTCCAGTCACGACGCTTCCTGCCAGCAGCGTGCGGTGCGCCGGTCCTAGGACGAGCCGCAGCGCATGAGGCACGACCAAGCCGACAAAGCCGACCACTCCGCTGACTGCAACGGCGGATGCCGTCAGCAGCGCCGCTCCGACCAAGACCGCCCTCCGAGTGGACTCCACATCAACGCCCAGTGTCGCCGCCGTTTCCTCGCCAAGCAGCAACAGATCCAAGTCGCGCGAGTGCCAGAACGCGACCAGCAAGCCCAAGGCCACGAACGGGGCGCAAATTAGCACGTGGCTCCAGCTCCGGCTGTCCAGCCCGCCCATCAGCCAGAATACAATCTCTCCCGCAACCTGCCAGTCAACGAAGCTGAGCGAGATCAGCAGGGACGAGCAGGCGCTGATCATGGAGCCCAGCGCGATGCCCGCGAGCAGGAGCGTGGCCACCGGCGCCCGGCTGGACCGGCTGGCGATCAAGTAGACAGCGAACAGGGCCAGGAATGCACCTAGGAACGCAGCCACTGGCAGCCAAAGCGCCGAACTCGCCGTCAGCCCGGAGATGAACGCGATCACCGCGCCCAATGCCGCGCCCTGGCTTACCCCGATGATGCTGGATTCGGCCAGAGGGTTGCGAAACACGCCCTGCAACTGGGTTCCCGCCGCAGCCAGCGCGGCGCCCACCAGGCCCGCTACGAGGACCCTGGGCATGCGGATCAACCAGACGATCGCGTGGTCGGACTCGGAAACGGCGCCGAGGTCGATCCAAGCAGCCGGCACGATCTTGGCTGCAACGACGCGCAGCGTCACGCTCCAAGGGATCGCTGTGCTGCCGATGGCCACCCCGGCCACCGCTGCGGCGGCGAGCAGGGCCGACACTACCGTGAGTACAGCCAGCGCCGGGGATAGCAGTCCTTGGCCGCTGCCCGCACCTGCGGCAAGGACTTTTCTCCGAGGGAGCGGATGCGTCGTCATGCGCCCCCCGCATACAGCCCGGCTGCGATGGCTTCCATCAGGCTGACCGCGTGCTGTGACATGGTAGTGAACTGGCGAGTCTCCACGATCAGGATCTGCCCGCTGCGCCCTGCCTTGGTGACAGCGATGCCGGCATCGCCAAGCAGCCGTGCCCGCACTTGCTCGGCGGATCCGCTCGCGGCCGGGGCCACGATCCAGTCGGGATCCCACGCAGCGACCTGCTCGCTGCTGATGTCGGCATACTGCCCGATGCCATGCGCGGAGGCGACATTGGTCGCCCCTAGCTCGCTCAGGATGTGATCGAACAGCGAGCCGCGCCCCAAGGTGCTGCCATAGGTTGAATAGGGCAACACGCGCGGCGCCGCCGCTTCCGGCGGCCTGCGCTGCTTGGCGCGCTCGATTCGCTCGCGAAGGCGGCGGATCTCGCGCTCTGCGGCTGCGTCATCCCCTGTCACGAAGCCGGTCTTGGCGAGTTCCTCCGCAATCTGGTCGAAGTCCGCGAATACCGTGCGCATGCGGAAGGTGGGAATGCGCGCATGCCGGAGCACATCCTCGAAATCCGCCTTGGCCCCGTGCGCCAGCAGCATGAGGTCGGGATCTGCGCGCAGCACGGACTCTAGGTCGGAAGCAGTCGTCCGGCCCAGCGGCGCTGCGATCTCGTGGACAAAGCTATAGCCCGGATCCGTAGCGTAAGAGCTTACCGCCGCAATGCGGTCCAGAGCAGTGATCGCGAACACGAAGTGGTCGATTGCGAGGGCCTGGGAGCCAATGGCTTGCGGCGCCGCTTCGATCAAGAGTTCCCGGCCGCGGGCGTCAACTGCGCGCCGGGGGAACTCGCCAGCGCGACTCCCCGAAGGGAGGCTAGCGTGGTCCGCTGGCGGTCCGGGCAGGGTCGCGTCGAATCGCAGCGCTGTCGCGAACAGGCCCGCGCAGAGAATGATCCCCAGCGCCGCGACGATCCGGTTCGGTTGCCTCATGCTGTATCCCGGGCCAGCGCTCGTCAGGCCGGCACCCTCGTTTCAGAAATTGAGCCGCAGGCCGCCGATGACCCACCGCCCCGGCGAGCCGAAGCCGTTTTCGTAGTACTCGCCGTTGAATACGTTCTCGGCCTTCCCGTACACTTCCAAGATCTTGGCGTCTGTCAGCGGCAGGTCGTAGCGAACGACCAGATCCGCCTTGACCGGGCCGGAAAACACGAGCCTCCGCCCTTGGGCGCCGAATGGCGAGAGCACGTATTCGCTTAGGGCGAACACGTCGAACGTAACGTTGACGCGCTTGCGCAGCCACTGCGTAGCGGTCAGGGCGAGCGCATGGTTCGAGATGCCAGGAACGGCGAAGTAGTCCGGCCCGATCGTGGGGGCGCGCGAGTCCGAGTTCGTGAAGGTATAGGCGCCGCGCAGGCTGGTACCCGCAGCCGGCGCGAGCTGGGCGCCCAGTTCGAACCCCCTGGCGATCCCCCCTCCCGACATCCGGTACCCCCCGAAGCGCCCGAAGATGTCGTCCGCCGGGAAATTGGCGAAGTCGAAGATGATGGTTTCCTGCAGGTCCGTGTAGAAGAACGTCCCGCTCAGGCGGACCTTGGAGCCATACAGCCACTGGTCGACGCCGCCGTCGATGGCAACCGACCGTTCCGGCCCAAGGCGCGGGTCGCCCCAGTAGTCGAACCCGCCCGAAAAGGGCGAGAACGCGCCGCCAAAACGCTCGTATATGGACGGGGCGCGGAAGGCGTTGCCGGCGTGGGCGCGCAGCTTCGTCTGGGAGGCCTGGATGAAGTACGCCGCAGCGACATCGCCCGTGTAGGCGTTGCCCGGTCTGGCGACAGAAGTTGTCTCATACGGGCTTGTTGCGCCGGTGAAGCGGGGCGAGCCGGGATCGAAGCTCTGGAGCCGGCCGGACAAGGAGACGTGCAGCCTGCCGTCCAGCATCCGGATCTGGTCCTGGCCGAAAACGGCATGACTGATCTGGTCCATCCGGGCTTCGCTCACTGTCGGCTGCGGGCTCTCGTCGGTGTTGAAATTGTTGAACATCTCGGCTTCGAACTCGTATCCGAGGCTCAGCAGGTTGCGACTGCCGATACTCTGGTCCGTGCGCGCCTGCAGCAGGTGCGTCTGGCCCTCGAAGCGGCTGTCGTTGCTGAAGGCGGGATCGTACAGCCCCGGCCCGGCAGGGCCGTCTTGGTACGAACGCCTGCTCGCGACATGTTGGTAGGCGACCCGGTAGGAACTCCCGGCGCTCACTTGGTGCCGCAGCGTGACCGCCGTAGCCGCGAAGGAAGACGAGCGCCGGTTGTCGGGATCGATCGGGGAGGGAACGAATGTGGCACTGCCCGGTGAGAACGGCAGCTTGCGCTCGAACAGGTCGAGTTGATCGACGGGCAGGGCCCGCGCGGGCACGCTGCCGGACGCGGGGAAATTGGCCACGATCTCAGCGGGAAAGGCCGGGCTCTCGGCGAGTCCGAGGAACGCGTCGGCCCCCCACGCGCGCCCGCTGAGCGACAGCTTCTCGCTGATCGCATACTTGCCGAAGCCCCTCAGGGATGTGTTGCGGGAAGGGCTGCGGCCTCGATATCCGTCGGTCACGTTCAGGTGCGACACGCCGCCGCTGTAGGCGAAGCGGCCGGCGGCGAGGTCGCCGCCTACCTTGGCGACGCCTCGCAGCATGCCAAGCCCGCCCCCCTCGGCCCGCAACTCGCCATGCCGGCCGCCGCCCTGCGCCGAGGTGACGTTGATCACCCCTCCGAGAGCATGGGAGCCGTACAGCGAGGAGCCCGATCCCCGCACGAACTCGACCCGTTCCGTGCCCACCAGGTGCATGTCACTGTAGAAGGCGGACGCGTCCCCCTGCGTGCTGGCTGCGTCTCGGAAGCGCAGGCCGTCAATCAAAATAGCGGTGTCATGGTTCCGCAGGCCGCGCGTCTGCACCGTGGTAAGGCTTCCGGGGCCGCGCAGCTGCCGTATGCGGACTCCGGGAACCGTGCGGAGCGCCTCGGAGAGGGCGAATTCATTCCGGTCGGCGATCTCGCGCGAGCTCACGGCGTCAAGCGCCTTGGCGACTTCGCGCCGGTTCAGGGGCGTGCTCGAGGCGGTCACCACGACTTCCACCCGCCCGCCCGAAACGGCTAGCTCCAGATCCTGTTCGGATTCCCCCCGCAGCACGACCTGCGCGTAGCCGGCCAGCGCCTCGTCGGCGGACTCCGCGGTCAGCAGGTAGGCCCCGTCCGGAACGCCTTGGAACCGATAGCTGCCGTCGCCCGCGCTCTCGGCGCTGCGCATCTGGCCGCTGTCGCGGTCGAACAGGCGCACTTGCGCCCCTGCCAGCGGGGCGCCGTCAGGGGCGGAAATCAAGCCGCGCAGGCTAGTTGCGCCGAGGGCGCTCGGCTGGATTGCCGCGAAGATGATCGCTGCGGCCAAGGCCGGCAGCAAGGATGCTCCGCGCATCCAATCTGTCGGCTTGCGACCGTTCGCTCGCCACGTGCAAGGGCGGCGGCTGGGATCTCGGCCGTTGCTGGAGCGCGGCGGCCTGCGACCGTCGCGCTGCCCGATTAGGGTATTCACTGGTTTGCCTCCTACGCGGCTCCGCGGCCGCCTACAAGGCACACCTAGCCGCAAGGCCGTCGGCGCGGGCTTTGCCCTGGGCGCCGATGCTCGGGCGAGTCTCTCTGGGAGGAATTGATAAAACCGGACGCAGGCAAGCTACAGCCTGCGCCTGGCGGCAACAATGGTTCCAGATCACTCATCCGTGCCTCGCGGAAGTGTGCGCTTCACTCGCTCGGAGGAAGGTCTCCTGACTCGCGACTCCGCGCACGAGAGGTGCGCACGCCATCCCAACCTTCCCAAGGCTGTCGCCTCAGTGGTGTCTCGGAACGGCTTGTCGCTCACAGTGGCGGGACCGTGCCGGAATTGCACCGGACTTCCCTGTTACGCCCGAACGGGCTCCACCGAGCATTTGCAATCATAGCACCCGGCCGGGACGGTTCCCGCCGGATGCGCTCCGCTCCCCCGCCGCCTCCGCGCAACCGCGCGCTCGCAGGGGGCTTGGGTCCTAGCCGCCCGTGCCGAAATCGACGGTCGGGGGTGCCTCGCGGTTCGACTCGTCGGTTTCGAAATAGGCGTCCTCTCTGGCGAAGCCTGTCACCGAGGCGACGACGTTGGCCGGAAATCTCGCGATAGCGGTGTTGTACGCCTGGACTGCGCCATTGTATTTGCGCCGCTCGACGGCGATCCGGTTCTCTGTCCCGGCCAGTTCGTCCTGCAGCCGCATGAAGTTCTGGCTGGACTTGAGGTCCGGATAGTTTTCCACCACGACGAGGAGCCGGGACAACGCCCCGCCCAGCATGTCGTTCGCGGCGATGCGCTCCGATGGCGTCCGAGCGCCGCCCAAGGCCGCGCGGGCTTCAGTGACCTGCCCGATCACTTCCTGCTCCTGCGCCGCGAAACCCTTGACAGTGCTGACGAGATTGGGAATCAGGTCGGCCCGGCGCTGGATGACGTTGTCGACCTGGGCCCACGAGCCGCGGATGTTCTCCTGCAGGCCGACCATGGAGTTGTAGTGTCCGGTGAACCAACCTCCCAGGAGCAATGCGAGCAGCAGCAGGGAGCCGAGTGCGATGAGTGCGTATTTCATGAGGTTCTCTTCCTTCCGTAGCGCTGCCAGCGCGTGCGCCGGATCACTCCTGGCCGTGCGGCCGGCCCTCCGCGCCGCTCGCTTCCTTGTCGATGCGATCGACGTGAGCTGCCATCGCGGTAATTTCCCGCAGGTAGGCGAGAAACAACGGCCGGACCTCGGCGTTGCTGATACGCTTGGCCCCGGCCCGCAAGGCTAGCACCGTTTCGAAGGGTTCGGCGCGAATCCCGAACTCTCGAGCCGCCTGGAGGAACACTTCGTGCTTTTTCACGGACGTACTCTGGCCTGCCAGGATTAACGCGTGCCGGATGAGCGTGCTGAAGCTTGGCAGCGACTCCGTCATCAAGGCGCGCACCGCCTTGCTGTCCTCTGGCAGTCCCAAGTACCGCTCGCGCAGCCTCAGCAGCAGCGAGCGCAACTCGTGTTCGACTTGGTGGCGGTGGTGGGCGCTTTCGATCTCTATGGAGGTGACCAGATCCTGCCCGTGCAGGATGCGGTAGGCCGCGCGGATATCGATGAATTCGATCGCGAACGCATCGCTGGCGTTTTCGATTTCCTCGACCGAGAGCAAGACGGGGGCCGGCTGCTTCCTCTGGATCCACCAGCCGACCGGCCCGCGGGCGCGCTCGAGCTGTGTCTCTCCGATGTCCGACAGCACGGCCAGCACGTTGAGGTCCGAGGCGCGCTCTTGGAAATCGCCGGCTGCGGCAGAGCCGTACAGAACGACGCTGACCAAGTCCTCGCCGAGGGCCGCGGAAAGTCGCTGCACCAGCTCGTCGAGCAGTCGCTGCCTGTCCGCCATGGTGCTGCCTACCAACTGCCGGAGGCTCCGCCCCCGCCGAAGCCCCCGCCGCCAAAACCGCCGAACCCTCCGTCCGAGAGGCCGCCGCCCGCGTACCCGCCCCCGATGCCTCTGGACATGCCGCCGATCATCCACGCCGCGGCCAACGGCCCGCCGTGCCATCCGCCCCCGACCGTTCTCCGCCGTACGAGCAGCAGTGGTGCCAAGAGCAGCCATGGCAGCCAGCTGCCGCCGCCGCGTTGGCGTTGCCGCCGGGCAGGGCGCGCCGCTGCGCCGGAGAGCGTGACGCCCGCGTCCGCGGCTATGGTGGCGGCAATCGAGCCGACAGCCACTGCAACGGCTGCGTTGTAGTCGCCCTGCCGCAGGTAGGGTGTCATGGAGTCCCGGATTTCGCCAGCCGCGCCGTCGGGGATGATGCCTTCCAAGCCGTATCCGACCTCGATCCGCAAGAGTCGCTCTTGGATGGCCAGCAGCAGCAGCACGCCGCGGTCGGCTTGGTCTCCCACGCCCCAGTGCTCGGCAACGCGGTTCGTGTAGTCCTCGAGCGATTCGCCGCCGAGCGACTCGAGCACCGCGACTGCGACCTCCGCGCCCGTCTTGGCTCGCAACTCGCCGGACAGCCCTTCCAGGCGGGCGCTCACCCGATCGTCGAGCACGCCCGCGTAGTCGTTGATGAACCCGGTCGGCTGCGGGAGTGTTTCCTGCCCGGCGAGAGAAGCGACGGCGAGAGCCGCAAGGATTGCGCAAACGGCGATCCGGCGCCACGAAGGGACGTGCCGTTTCGAGCCGGGACCGAGGAATGCGCTCATGTATACATCTAGTGTAGCCGTGGATTCGCCACAACGGGTCATCAGAACCGACCGCGTGCAGAGGTCGGCTGCAATGTTCGCGGTGCCAGCGCTGCCGGCTGCCCCGCAACACTGTCGCCGCCCCGGGAATCCGGTGACCGCTCGGCGGCCCCCGCCCGGCCAGCCGGCGGAACCGCGAGAACGGCATCGGCCCGTCGCTCGATACGATCGGAAGAAGTAAGAACAGGAGCAGCCGTGACTATCGACCCCGCCCCCAAGCCGACAGAGATCCTGCATGCCAGCGATCTGTTCTCTGCGCGCAGGTTCGGACGCTACATTCTCGTCGAACTGCTGGCGCCGCACCGGGTGATCAGCACATCCGCGCATCATGGCGGCCAGCGCACGGACATCGGCTTCTTGGCGAACCACCAGAGTTGCGAGGCCAGCAGCGATTCCGAGCGGCAAGCGCGCATTGCCAAGCTAGGGCTGGTCGCGTACCATCGCGAGGTCTGTGCGGAAATGGGTGTCAGCCCGGATCAGGCGGCGGTAATGGGCACGGCGGCAAACATGTCCTATGCCTGCCATCAAGGGGCGGAGTTCGAGGACGTGCGGGCCGACGCGATCATCACAGCGGGCGTGTCGGGCAACGCTGCCCGGGCGGGCGATCCGGCGAGCTGGCACGAAACGGGCGCGGGGTGGGAGCAGGTTTCCCCCTACATCGGCACGATCAATATCATGCTGCTGCTCAACTGCCCCGTGACGCCCGCGGCTCTGGCCCGGGCGGTCGTCACGATAACCGAGGCGAAATCGTCCGTTCTGGCCGAGCTTGCCGTTCCCAGCCGCTATTCCGCGACGATCGCGACAGGCACGGGCACGGATCAATTCTGCCTGGCGGCGCCGCTCGGCGCCCAGCGCCGCTCCCGGGAATCGACCGGCCCGCACTGCAAGCTCGGCGAAATCATCGGCACGAGTGTCCGGGATGCGCTTCGCGAGGCCCTGCGCTGGCAGAACGGACTGGAGCCCTCCTCCACGCGCGGGCTGTTCCACGCGCTGGGCAGGTTCGGCCTGACCGAAGAGAGAGCGCTGGCATCGCTGTCCAGGCTGCTGCCCGAGCGGAGTTACGGGCTGCTCGTCGCAAACCAGCAGGCAGTCTTCTACGAGCCGGGAGTGGCCGCCGCCGGGCACGCGTTTGCGGCGGTATTGGACCGGATAGCGGCCGGGACGTTGCCGAAGGGCCTTGCCAACGATGCGCTCAGGCAGCAAGCCGCCTGCTTGGCCTGCTCCCTGGCAGCGCGGCGGCAGCAGTGGCCGGGATTCTACGAGCAACTCGCAGCACAGCCAGACGATGCGATCGAGCTCGTCCTGCGGTCGCTCGCCTTGGGATGGGCCGCGAAATGGACCTGAGCCCGCTCCGGCCCGACGCCGGATTCCTCGCGCTGGCAGTCGTGTTGGACCTGTTGTTTGGCGATCCGGTCTATCGATGGCACCCGATACGACGGCTGGGTGGACTGCTGTCTTGGGCCGAAGGGCGCCTGTTCCGTATCGGCGCGGACGGGCGGCTCGGAGGCTGCCTCCTGTTCGCAGCGCTGTCTGCGCTGTGGGCAGGCCCGCTGCTGGCCGCCGTCGTGCTGGCGGGGCAGGCGCACTGGCTGATCGCTGCCGCGGCGCATCTGCTCTTGCTCTACAGCCTGGTCGCTCTCGGCGACTTGCTCAAGCACGGAGACAACGTGGATCTGGCCGCGCAAGCCGGCGATGTTCCTGCCGCGCGCAGGGCGGCGGCGCGGCTCGCGAGCAGGGATGCCGAGCGACTGGATCTCCCCGGCTGCCGGCGTACCGCGATTGAGAGCCTTGCCGAAAATCTGGTCGACGGCTGCCTGTCGCCGATCTTCTGGTACGCGCTTGCGGGCCTGCCGGGGATCGTTGTGTTCAAGATCGCCAGCACCATGGACTCGATGGTCGGCTACAAGACACCGAAGTATCTCCGCTTCGGCTGGTTCGGCGCCCGGTCCGATGACCTGCTGAACTTCATTCCGGCGCGGCTCTGCTATCTGCTCATGGCCGGTATTGCGATGCTCGTGCCCGGCTGCTCCGGACGCAAGGCCGCGCGCATCGGCTGGCGGCAGCACGCTATCGTGCCCGGGCCTAACGCCGGATGGAGCGAGGCGGCCATCGCCGGGGCGGTGCAGAGACGGCTTGCCGGGCCGATCTGGGCCGCAGGCGAATTGGTCACCACCGCCTGGCTTGGCGACCCGTCCGACGATGCGGCCGGCAGCGGCGCGGACTACCGCAAGGCGAAGAGGGTTCTAGTCTCGACCGCGCTAGCCTTCGCCTCGCTCGCGGCGGCCTCGCTCGCGCTGCTCATGCCGTGAGATCCGCGGACTCCTGCGGGCTTGCGAGCCGAGAGAATACGTCATGGAAAATCAGATCGCGGTTGCAACCGCTTGCGACCCGCATGCTGTGTCGGCCGGATGCGGCTTCCCAGCGCATGTCATCGGTCAGCACGGGGCTTGGCGCGATTTGCGAAGGAACCCAGGCAGGGTTGATCAGCCATGCCACTGCGGCAAGATCCCAAATAACCTTGGAATACGGGAACTCGGTGCCGCGCCGCGCGAAGCCGGCGGCTTGGTACTCGAGAAACCGGGCGTACAGGTAGTCCGCGACGCGCGAGCGCCCGCGCAGGAACTGCCGCTGTTCGGAGCCCGTCGTCCTGAGCTGCTCGGAGACGTCCTTGGCGGGGATCTGAACTAGGGGAACTCCACTATCGAACAGTACCTGCGAGGCGATCAGGTCTTGCTGCAAGTTGAACTCGCTGGCGACAGGCCAGTGGTGCGCCGTGCCTCCGAGCCAGACGACAATGATCCTCTCTCGGATCCTCGGCTCCATGAGAATTGCCGACGAGACGTTGACGGGGCAGCCGATGGCCAGCACATAGAGCGGCTCCTCGCGAGGCCTCATTGCCTTCTCTACCAAGTCCTGGGCGGCGGCGCTTTCGACCGGGCGGCCCTTGTGCGCCATGAATTGAATCGAGCCGCGAAGCACGGTGGTTGCGCTCGTATCGGGGAAGAAGTCCAGCAGGCGCAGGATTTCCCCATGGCTCTTCTTCAGTCCCGCGGCTGCCGACGGGGTGCGGTCGTTGACGAAGGGCGCGGAATAGATCGCCTCGATGGACAATCGACGCCGAGACGCTAGGCTGTAGGCAATCGCGTATTGGTCGTCGATCCCATTGCCGGCGTCGGTGTCCAGCACGGCTCGGACCCGGCCCGGGCCGGGAATGGCGAGCAGGCGGCCGAGATCGAAGCTTCGGGCCGGCGAGGAAGCCGCCAGTGCGCCGACCGCCGCTTGCATGAACCTGCGGCGAGAGGGCGCGGCGATCATCGCGGTAGTATCACGGGGATTCAGGATTGCGCTGCATGCTTTGCAGTCCACGACGGTCAAGCAGCCTTCTTGACAATGCGATCCGATCGAGATTCGGCCCGCTCGGCCGTGCGCCTTGGCACGCCGAGCGGGCCGATGCCGGCGCCGGCAGGTGGCGCCGGCTGCCACGCGTTAGCGCCATCTACGGGGGCGCTAGCGGGCGAGGAGTGCGCAGCTCGCCCCGCCGGGCCCTGTACGAGTAGAACTTGGGAAATGTCCGGGCGCTTCAATGACCAGCACGGAAGCGTCCGGACCTCAGTCGGCTACCCCTAGAACCGCAGTTTCAGAGCGTACTGGAAGATCCTCGGCCCTCCGCCGCGACCGATGTTTCCCGTGCGCGTGAAAAATCCGCCGCTAACCCCGTTGAACTGTCGGAACTCGTTCGTCATGATGAAATTCGTCCGGTTGATGAAGTTGAACGACTCGATGCGCAACTGCAGGCGCATCCCTTCGCGGATTTGGAAGTTCTTCGACACGGCGGTGTTCATGGCGAACAGGCCTGGCCCGTCGAGTATGTTGCGCCCTGCGGAGCCTAGCGCGAAGGCCCCCTCCGGGCAGGACACTGGCGTGCCGGCTTCCGGGTCCGCGTCCACGCAGCTGGGCACGTCCGCGAAGGCGCCCGTGTCGAAGAACGGGTAGTCGGTGCCTCGCGTCAGCCCGAGATTCGGATCGTCGGGCTGGGAGCCGTGGCCAATCCGGTTGGGGCGTTGCGACTCGCCTAGGTTCTGGTCCACGTTGGCGGCCGTGACAGTGAACGGCGAGCCCGAGTACGAGGTCTGCGTGCCCGAGAGCTGCCAGCCGCCGAGAATGGCTTGCGCGACGCTCCCCCACTGGGCCCCCCAGCGGCGCCCGCGCCCGAACGGCAGGTTGAAGTTGCCGGCCAGCGTGAACACGTGGCGGCGGTCCCAGGTCGAGCGCCCGCGCTCGAGTTTCAGGTTCCTGCGGTCCAGCGCGTTGGCGAAGTCGGTGGCGCCCGAGCCGTTCGTGCGGGACGCATCGTCGATCGATTTGGAGAACGAGTAGTTGACGCGCCAGAACAGCCCGCCGCGGCTGCGCTTGCGCCAGGAGATGTTGGCGGCGTTGTAGTTGGAGTTCGAGCCGGTGTTGTAGAAGTTGATGGCGTTCCAGTCCGGGTTCGGGCGCAGCGACTGGGGATCCTGGCCCGCGGCGTAGCCCCCTTCCGCGGTCCGGCTGGCGAGGAACCACTCGCGCGTGCGGATGGCTTGGTTGTGGTCGTAGCGGCGGATGAGGTGGGTTCCTTTCGAGCCTCGGTAGTCGATCTCCACGCTGGTGCCGCCCGGCAGTTGCCGCTCGAGCGTGAAGTTCCACGATTGCAGGTACGCCTGGCTGGGGCGTTGCGTGAAGCCGCTCGCTGTCGGCCGGTTGCCAAGCCAGCCTCCGCCAATGTTGGCATCGCGCCCCAGCGTGCCCAGCGGATCGCGGAGCAGCACTTCGGGGGCCTGGGATGGCGTTGGGTTTCTGGCCACATAGACGGTATTAACCGTGTAGGGGAAAATATTGCCCAGATTGTTGCGGAAGGGGTTCAGGATCGTGCCCGCCACGAACAGGCCGTAGCCCGCGCGCAGCACTGTCTTGTTGGTCACGCGGTAGGCGAATCCGAAGCGGGGCGTGAGGTTGTTCCAGTCCGTCTGGACCACCGAGCGGGGAAAACCGGCTTCTTCCGCCGTCAAGAATCGATCTTGGAGGTTGTAGTCGCCGAGCAGCTCGTCGAAATTGTCGGGCAGGTTGCGGTCGCTGGCCAGGACGATCTTGTTGAACTCGGGAACGTAGCTGCCCATCTTGTCGTTCACGTCCCAAGGCATCCGGTTGACCTCCCAGCGCACTCCCAAGTTGACGGTCAGCTTTGGCGTGACTTTCCAGTCGTCGTTGAAGAACGCGCCCATCGCGACCTGCCGCCAGTCGGGGGCGTTGATCCCTTCCCGGACGTCGATGTTGTGCAGCCAGCCGAGGTACATGTCCGCGATCGGGCTGCCCCAGTGCCTGCAGTTCGACGAGCCGCAGCCTCCGGTGCGGAAGCCGCGGAAGCGATAGTTGCCCCGGGCGTTGTTGACGCCCGGCTGGCTGAACAGCACGTGGTTGTAGTTGAACCCGTACTTGACCGTGTGCGAGCCTTTGATGTTCGTCATCTTGATGCCCCACTGCGTGTCGCTCACGTTGATAATCACCGGCACGGCGGCAGCGGACCCGAGATTGGCATGGTTGTCGGGGTTTACGGTGGGGAAGTCGTCGATGCCCGGGTACAGTTCCCGGTCCCCCTCCGAGATGAAGTCCGCCATGCCGAGCTCTTGGATGATGTTCTGGCCCGAGAAGGCCCCGCGCGTCAGCACATCGTTACCGCTGAAGCCGAACCGCATCTCCATCAGGAACGTGGGGGAGAACATGTGCGTGTAGTCGGCGCCGGCCAAGTAGCGGTCGTTATCGCTGAGGTTGCCGAACTGGGGCAGCGGGCTGCCCGCGAACGGGTTTTCGTTGTTGTTGGCGCGGTACTGCAAGCGTCCGGCTAGGTTGTTTTCGCCGAGCTTGTGATCGATTTTGACGATCATGCTGTCAAAGTGGTCTGTGTCGTTGTCGACCACGAGGTAGTTCAACAGATCCCTCCGATTGCCCAAGTTTGGCACCGGGTACTCTTGGAACAGCCGCTGCGCCACAGGGTCGGCACGGCTCATGGGAATGATGTCATTGGGAAAGCAGGAATTCGAGCGCTTGGCGTTGCATGGCCCTCTGGCCGTGCGGTCGCGGATGACGAACTTGCTCCGGAGGTCGTCGAGAACGGTCTCGTCGGTCACGTCCAACTGGTTGTCGAGAGCCCTCAGGCCAATCGACTGACTGAAGTCGCCGCCTGTTTCCATCGGGGTTGGAACCCTTGACAGGCGCGTCTGCTCTTGGTCGCGACGAAGCAGCTCGTAGCTGGTCATGAAGAATGTCCTGTTCTTCTTGATCGGGCCGGTGACCGTCGCGGAAAACTGGTTCTGGAGCAGATTGGTTTTCTCTTGCTCGAAGAACGCGCGGGCGTCTAGCACGTCGTTGCGCATGAACTGGCTGAGGTTGCCGTGAATCTTGTTCGTCCCCGAGCGCAGCGACATGTTCAGGATGCCGCCGGCCATGCGCCCGTACTCGGCCGAGTAGCCGGAAACCTCCATCTTGAACTCTTGCAGGGCGTCAATGTTCGGGCGCACCTGGGCGGCCCCGCCCCGCACGTTGCGGTTGTCGAAGCCGTCGACGTAGAAATTGGTGTTCGTGGGCCGTGCGCCGTTGATGGAGGCGAACGATCCCTGGGCGCTGGCTCCCGGGACCACCCCCGGGACGAAGAAGGCGAGGTCGGTGAAGTCGCGCCCGTTCAAGGGCAGTTCCTGGATTTCCTCCTGGACGATCACGTCGCCCTTGATCGTGCCGTTTTCCGTGTTCAGCGTGATGAGCTGGGCGTCCACCGTCACCGATTCCGTGATTTGGCCGATCTGCAGCTCGATGTCCACGCGCCGGTTGTCGCCGGTCCGCAGGACGATGCCTTGCTCGACATGCTGTTGGAAGCCGTCGGAAGTGATGATCAAGTCGTACTGGCCGGGAATCAGCGCCGTGAAGGTGTAGCCGCCGCTCTCGCCGGTCGACTGCTCCTTGGAAATCGCGGTTCCGGTGTTAATCAAGGTGGCCTCGGCCCCGGGGATCACACCGCCGCCTGTATCTGTGACAACGCCGGTCAGCGTCGCCAAGTTCGCTTGGGCGATACAGGGCGGCGCGAGCAGCACCGCGATCGCCACAGCAAGAATAGCCTGAAGAATCATTTTGCTTACCTCTGTTCCTGACAAACGGCACCCCTGAAGTAAAAGCGCCGCCAAATATTATAAACACACCGCGCGAGCGATGCACATGCCTGGCGATTGCACGCGCAGCTAATTTGTGCCTGCGACAAAAGCTTCTAAATGATTGAAAATAGATGAGTTGATAGCAATCGACGCCGACGAAGATGACAGCGGCTGGCTAGCCCTGGCCCGCTGGCGGCCTATTTGCTACGATCTTCGTCTGGCAGGCACCCATGAGAGTCGTCTTAAATCCACAATTAGCCATCGGCCAAATCGATATTGAGCGCATCCCACTCGATCCGCAGTCCCGGGATGATATTCCCGCCGTGCTGCGCGGTTTGCAGCAGATTTGGTCGGATGCTGAGTTGCGGGCCAAGCTATTCACTCTGCTGGAGACGCATCTGCTCGCGGACAAGAGCAAGGCGGACAGCGCAGACAGTGAGAGGCAAGCATACGGGCCGTGCTTGGACGCCAGGAACGGTCGTCCGGGCATGAGTCTGTGGAGCATATTGGTGCTGGGACTGCTGCGTCAGGGATTGAATTGCGATTATGATCGCTGGCATGAATTAGCTGGACAGCATCGCAGTGTGCGGCGCATGATGGGACTCAGCGACTGGGACAGCACAGTGGCCAGTTGCCGCACGATCACACGCAACGTGTCGCTACTGACTCCGCAGTTACTAGCGGCTGTCAACCGCTTGGTGGTGGGAGCTGGCTACGAAGTGCTAGGCAAGGATGTGGCAGGAGAGTTGGCGGCGCGTTGCGATTCGTTCGTGGTGGAGACAGACGTGCATTATCCGACGGATGTAAGTTTGCTGTGGGATGCAATGAGGAGTCTGCTACGGACGATCGCACGGGCGAGTGAGGCCCAAGGGGAGACAGGCTGGCGGCAGCATAAGAAGTTGGAAGGGAAGGTGAGGAGACTGTTCCAAAGAGTGCGGACGCGGCGCAGGAGGAAGAATCAAGAGAAAGGGGTGAAGGCGTATTTGAAGCAGTGTGAAAGGTTGCTAGAACGAGCTGAGGGGAGCTTGGAAAATCTGCGGGAGAGCAGGGCAAGCAAGGAAGAGATCAAGGAAATAGAACGGCTTGCGGGATTGGGGCGGAAACTGGCGGGGCAAGTGGAGCGGAGAATATTGCAAGGCGAGACGATCCCACAAGAGGAGAAAGTGTATTCGATTTTCGAAGATCATACGCGCTGGTGCGTAAAAGGGAAAGCGGGTGTTATGGTAGAGCTAGGAGTGCCGGTAACAATCGTGGAGAGCGCGGAACAGTTTATATTAGGTCATCGTATCATGTGGACGGAGCAGGACGTGGATGTGGCGGTCGAAATAGTGGAACAGGTGCAGAGTGAGTACCCGGGATTGCAGGGATGCAGTTTTGACAAGGGGTACTACAGTGCTGGGAATCGGCAGCGGTTGGATGGCATGCTGGCGCGGAACGTGATGCCGAAGAAGGGGCGGTTGAGTGAGACAGATAAAGAGCGGGAAGAAGCACAGGAGTACGTAGAGAGACGGCGGCAGCATCCGGCAGTGGAGTCGGCGATCGCGAACTTGGAGCAGCGAGGACTGGATCGAGTGCGAGAGCACGGTCGGGCAGGATTCGAGCGGGCGATTGGGTTGTCAGTGGTGGCAGCGAACGTGCATCGGCTAGGATTGATACTCCAGAGAAGGGAACGAGAAAGACTGAAGAAAGAGCGGCTAAAGATAGCCGCATAGCAGCGGTCATCGAGACGGGAAAGAGAAAAAAGAGAGCTGGCAGAAGGCCGGCAGGGCGGAGTGTATCTGAAGCAGGCAGTGAGTCGAACTCAGCCAGATTTCTTGACATATTTTTACCAATCAGGGGAGAAATTCTGCTGAACGATGCCCCCAATGGGTCCATAAATCGGCGCATATTTTTAGAGAAGATCGGATTTTAGGGGGTTTTGTCGCAGGCACTAGTTAATCCCTAAAAAAATTGAACTCTAGTCGATGCATGATATCTTAGGACATGCGCGGAACGGAGTTCGTCAGGCGTGTCAGGCGGTACGCTAGGAACGCCGGTCTGGAGTTCCGATTCGAGCGATCCGCGGGAAAGGGCAGCCATGGCCGCCTGCGCCTCGGTGGCAAGACAACTTCCGTCAAGGGATCCGAGATAGGCAAGGGCCTGCTGGCCGCCATGCTCAAAGAACTGGAAATACGGAAGGAGGAGTTCTAGTGCGATACGCATACCCATGTCAAATCACCCCCTGCGCGGACAATGAACTGGTGGTGTCTTTTCCAGACGTTCCGGGTGCTCTGACCAGCGGGTACAGTCGCGCCGAGGCGCTAGAAGCAGCGGGGGAAGCGCTTTCGGTCATGCTGGCAGGATACTTGGAAGACCATAAGGCTATCCCGGTTCCTAGCCCGGTACTGGATGGGCAGGAAATCGTGGCGGTCGACCCAGTAATGGCGGCCAAACTTGAGTTGTACTCCGCCATGCGGGACCAAGGCATCACCAAGCACGCCTTGGCGGAACGGCTCGGACTGTCCGATACCACTGTGGGCCGTCTAACCGATCCACGCCACCGTTCCCATATCGGTCTGGTCGCCAAGGCGCTGCGATTCGTCGGGCGGGGTCTCGTAATCGAGGGCCGTGCCGCATGAACCCCGCCGCAGCGTCGCGCCAGCGATCTTCCTGCGGCTCGGCCTGGCGCTGGCGTTGCAAGGCTTGCTGGGCAAGTTTCGACTGCGTCTGTCGGTGTGCCATTACCTGCCAGAGAAGAGCAAGCGGAACAAGATCCAAGACTGCATGTACAGCTACATTACGCAGGGACAGAAAGGGCACGAGGGCGTTGCGCTGCAATTGGCAGAAGTCCCCCACGAGCGATCTGACCGACTACAATGCAGGCATGGCGGCGATATCCATCAAGGATCAGGCCGCTGCAGCCTTGGGCGGGGGGCGCAGTCCAGGCCTCTACGATGCGGATCCTTGGTCTTGGTCGCACGAGCAGGTCGCAGCCATGCGGAGGCGCGACTACTGCGCGATCGACTGGGACAATGTCATCGAGGAGATCGGGGACGTTGGGCGGCGTGGCGAGAAGGAATGGGCTTCGCTCTGTAAGAACGTAATCTCGCACCTACTGTAGATCCAGCACGACCTGGAAAGCCCGCACGTTCGGCATTGGCGAGGAGAGGTTTGGGAGTGGCGGCGGCAAATGCACGGAGTGCTCAGTGACAGCCTCGGAGTTAAAGAGAGGCTCTTCGATTTACTGAGCAAGGCGTGGAAGCGCGGCCGGGCGCAGTCAATGGGTCAATGGACAGTCTGGTAAAGGGTGCCGGTGCTGGCAGCAGGAGCACAGAGAGAGGAGTCCGGCGGGTCTTGGAGATGCAGCTGCCGACAAAGCAGCCGTATCATCTCGAGGACATTACCGGCTATGACCCCTTCGACAGGAGCGCCGAGCCGGATCCAGAGGTCTGGCCTGCACCGGTGGCGCGCATGCTCAACAAGGTGCTGGGGACGGACTACCCTGAGCGGGAGCGGCAATCGGAGCAAGATCTGGGGCGAGGAGACAGCTTCTCCCCCTGAGACTGCCGCGCCAGCGGGCTTGTTCTCTACAATCACTGGACTGCCTTATTGTTTGATTTGGCATAGCTGTGCCGCATCCCTTCCTCGACAAGCGGGCATGGCGGCTGCGGGCGGCCGCCTACGCAAGCTGGCAGTGCGGTTGGCACACAGCCGCCGATGGTGAACTCGACTGGGCCAGGACTGGCAGGGCGGAAAGATCCGCCGCTTGATGAACTTGCTTGGCTGCTCGCATATGCTGGCATGCTTGCGAGCAAGCTGGGGGCACCCCTGAGCGTGCCCTGGAGACGGCAACAATCGTGGCGACGAGAGCAATCATGATCCAAGGGACCGGCAGCGATGTCGGCAAGTCTCTGCTGGTGGCAGGGCTGTGCCGGATCGCCCGGGATCGGGGCATTCGCGCAGCCCCCTTCAAGCCCCAGAACATGTCCAACCAATCCAGCGTCTGCCCCGGAGGCGGGGAAATCGGCAGGGCACAGGCTGTACAGGCAATGGCTGCCGGTGTGGAGCCATGTACGGATTTCAACCCGGTGCTGCTGAAGCCGCAAGCAGACTGCCAGTCCCAGGTCATCGTCCACGGGCACCCCCGCGGTTCGCTTGGCGCAAGCGGCTTTCGCGGCTACGGCAAATCCCTGCTGCCCGCCATCAAGAGTTCGCTGGAAAGGCTGGCAGGCGAGTACGAATTGCTGATTGTGGAAGGAGCGGGAAGCCCGGCCGAGGTCAACCTCCGCCCGGGAGACATTGCCAACATGGGCTTTGCGACACGGGCTGGCGTGCCGGTCTGCATCGTGGGCGATATCGAGCGCGGCGGGGTGATCGCGACGCTTGTGGGCACGCACGCCGTACTGGACCAAGCAGACCGACGCCAGATCTGCGGATTCATCGTCAATAAATTCCGGGGAGACCCGGCCCTGTTCGAGGACGGGCTGTCTGTCGTGCGCCAGGAAACGGGCTGGCGCTGCTTCGGTGTGGTCCGCTGGCTCGCTGCGGCGGCCGTTCTACCCGCCGAAGATGCCATGTCGTTGCCCTCGAAGCGCAGGCGGCGGGACGGGCGCCTGCTCGTTGTCGCGCCAGTGCTGTCCAGAATCTCCAATTCCGACGATTTGGATGCGCTGCGCCTCGAGCCCGACGTGGACTTCTCTTTCGTGCAGCCGGGCAACGCGATACCTCGCGATACCGACGCCATCATCCTTTGCGGCACCAAGTCAACAGTCGCGGAGCTCGAGTTCCTGCGATCCCAAGGCTGGCACCACGACGTGATCTCCCACGCCCGGAACGGCGGCTATGTTCTCGGCATCTGCGGCGGGTTCCAGATGCTCGGACGCTGTGTTCGTGACCCCGGCGGCATGGACGGCCCTGCTGCCGTCGGGCAGGGCCTGGGCTTGTTCGACATCTCCACGACAATGGTGGAGCAGAAGACAGTGAGGCGTGCTAAGGGCCGCTGCGCGATCTCGGGAATACCGGTCTGCGGCTATGAAATCCATGCCGGGCAGACATCCGGATCTCAGTTGCGTAATCCGATGCTGCACCTGGAAAGCGGCCCGGACGGGGCGCGCAGCGAGAACGGGCGTATCGAGGGCACCTATCTGCACGGCTTGCTGGCGAACGACAGGTACCGCCGCGAATGGCTGAAAAGGCTCGGCGCAAGGCCGGATCCGTCAATCCAGTACGGAACTGCGATCGACAGGGCGATTGACGAAGTCGCCGGTGCGCTGCGGCAGGACCTTCAAATCGATGCACTGCTTGAGTGCGCCCGCGTTCCCGGATGGAGCGCGGCCTAGATCCGGCCGATACTGCGACACAGCAGGTTTGCTGACCGGCCGCACGACAGCCGAGGCAGATGGGGCCAAGCGCCGGGATCAGCGGTGTGCCCACCCGCAGAACAGCCTTATCGCCGTCGGCTGGCGCAACCGTGCGATGCGCTACGGCCGGCGAATCCGATTGATCGCTGCGGTCGCTGCCTCGCGAACGGCTCGGTCGTCGCTATGCCGCAGCTGTGCCAAGCGTGCCAGCGCCAAGGGATCGCGCCGGAATCCAATCGAGTTAATCACGCCCGCCAGTAAACTGCCGTCCAACCTGTCCAGCGCGGCGCGCAAGGCCCGGTCGGCTGCGCCTGCGGGCATTGGCTCCAAGGCGGTGCGTGAGTAGTGGGCCAGCCTCTGGTCATCCAGCAGTTCAGCCAGCGCCGGAACCGCCCCGGCATCTCCCACCACGGCCAGCCGCTGGCAGGCTTTGGCCTTGGCAAACTCCGTGGTGCCTGCGTCCTCGAGAATAGCCACGAGATCCGCCGAACCTAGGCCCATGATCTCGGCCGCCCTGTGGGGGGTTGATGCCAGCTGCGCGTCGGTCATGCGTTGCAGCTCGCCGCGGCCTTGGCCCAGAAGGCGCTTGCCGGCCACCGCTGCCGCCGCCGTGATGGCAAAGAGCGTCCGCCTCAACATCGTCGTGCTCCACTCATACGAGACGCCATGGCTCGCGCATGGCACGGGATCGCATCCTGTTGGCAGCGTCACTCTTCGGAAAACGGTCCGTTGCCGGGTCGAACTGCAAGGTTTCCCCCAACTGGTATGCGATGTACGCCGCGTGGCAGGCCACATGGGTCTGGCAGGCTGCCAGTGCATTAGCGCGGGTCTCTTGGCGCGATTTGACGCAGTTCAAGAAGTCCCTCACATGGCGGGTCGTGGCCTCGCGGGCATCTTCGAAGCTCCTGCGGTACTGCCGCAGGCTGTCCGAGGTCTCCACGATGCCTGCGTCCCCGGTCTGCACCCACCCGGCATCTCCCTCGAAACGAACGGCACACGCGCCCAAGCCTTCCCAGCCAGTGTCGCGCAGGACGAGCTGCAGCCCGTTCGCATAGCGGCATTCAACCGAGTACGGCGTGACACCGCGCGCAACGTGAGGCACGAATTCGATCGGCGCGGTCTCATCCAAGCCGGCGGCAGCGTGGCATAAGTCCAGCGTGTGCGACCCCCATTCGAGAATGCCCCCGCCGTGAAAATCAAAGAAGCCCCGCCAGCGGCTCTTGACATAGAGCGAATTGTACGGGCGCCAAGGCGCAGGCCCGAGCCAGCGGTCCCAATCGACGACACTCTTGGGCGGCTCGGGTTCCGCTGGCAGCCAGTCATGGGTGGTGAGGGGCGCGTAGCGGCCACCCGGCGCGGCATTTGCATGCAACTGCGTCAGCGCTCCCAGCGTTCCGTCGCGCGCCAGTTGGATGCAGTATTCGAAGTTGGTGCCGTTGCGCCTCTGCGTGCCGGCCTGATAGACGCGCCCCAAGCGGTGGTATGCGTCGGCCAGTGCCCGGCTCTCAGCGATCGTCATCGAGCAGGGCTTCTCGCAGTAAACGTCCTTGCCGGACTTGGCAGTGAGAATCGAGAGCAGCGTATGCCAGCGGTCTCCGGTCGCGATCAGCACGGCATCGATGTCCCGGCGGTCCCAGAGCTCGTGCATGTCGCCGTACATCCGGCAGTCACTGTTGCCATGATGCTTGTCGACCTTGGACTTGATGGCCTCCCGCCGCTCGTCGCGAGCATCGCAGATCGCCCGGAACTGCACGTCGCCTTGGGCCAGAAAGGACTCGAGATCGCGCTCTCCCCGGCCGCCAATCCCCAAGCCGGCGACATTGATCCGGTCGCTGGGAGGGACCGCCCCGGAAAGCCCCAGGACGGTGCCGGGAATGAACAGCGGAGCGGCCGCCTGCAGTACGCGGCGCCTTGGGAATTGCCGTGACGTCACGGCCGCCTTGCTTGCGACGTTCATATGCCAGAGACTTGCCGCGGCTTCCGACCTGCGCGGGCTTGCACAGCGCGGGCGGTGTCGTGCCAGGGGAAATAGCATATCAAGCCTTGGCCGGATTGCCCGCAGGGAGCTGGATAGATTCCGGGGGGCCGCTGGCGGCCGGCCAGGCATGCCAAGGACTTGCGCGGATGACGCGCGATCGAACCGCACAGGCCCGATCCAAGGGCGCAACCACGAGCTGCGATTCAAGCCGCCGCGTGCCACCGCCCTGCGGCGGCTTTGGAGCGGCGAGTGTCGCGAGCCGTGCTCCAGCGGGCACATCTGCGAAACCCACTCGCACCCACACTTCAATTACCTATTAAGTGTGAAAAATCACAGATGTATCGCGATAAAAATGCTACTATACAGCACTTATATCTTGATAAATATGCTATCCTGCGATTGGCGCACGGCTCCATCCCGTCTGAAGCCTGGCCTGCGCCGATCAGAATGCTACAGCGGCTGCGCATCAACGACCTGTTGCGGTGGAAACAGAGGCCGCTCCGCAAGCCCTTGCTCCTCGATGGCGCCCGGCAGACCGGCAAGACCGTCCTGCTCGAGCAAATCTTCGGGGCCAAGGAGTTCCGGAAAGTACACGCACTCGACTTTCGCAAGGAACCGGACTTGGCGGATCTGTTCGAGGACGGCCTCGACCCTCGGCGCATCATTGCCAACGTCGAGCTGCGGCTCAACGCCGCTGTCGACCTCCAACACGACCTCCTCTTCTTCGACGAGATCGGCGAGTGCCAGCCGGCAGTCGACTCGCTGAAATACTTCGCCGAAGGGCTCCCGAACGCCTTCGTATGCGCGAGCGGCTCGAACATCGGACTACTGAACTCGTTCCCTGTCGGAAAGATCGAGCAGGTCAAGCTCTCGCCCCTGTGCTTCGAGGAATTCGTCATCGCAGCCGACGAGCCCCGCCTGCTGGAGGCACTGCGGGAGCAGCGCAGCAGCCAGCTCGCGCATGCCAAGCTCTGGTCGCTCCTGCTGGATTACTATTTCGTGGGCGGCATGCCCGAGGCGGTCCAGGGTTGGTTCGACGAGCACGGGAGCCTGCCGGCGCGGGTCGAGCGGGTCGAGCGCACGCACCAATTCCTCGTCGCCGGCTTCGAGCGCGACTTCGGCAAGTATGCCGGCCCGCTGCACGCACAGCACATCGGTGCAGTGTTCGCTGACGTGCCCCGCCAGCTAGGGAGCAGCCGGGACGCTTCCGTTCGCCGCTTCCGGTTCGCCGGCGTAATCGACCGCAAACGGCGCTACCAAGATCTGCGCGGCCCAATCGACTGGCTCGAGGCCGCAAACCTGGTTCTCAAATGCCACCCGCTCAATGGCCGGCCGCGCATACCCCTGCTAGCGCAAGCCCGGCCGAACATGTTCAAGCTTTACTTGTTCGATGTCGGATTGCTCGGGCACATGCTCGGCTTGACGTATGCCGACCAGCGCGCCCAGAAGATCGATTACAAGGGCTTTATCGCTGAGAACTTCGTGCAGGCCGAGATGGCCGCCCGCGGCCTCTGTCCGACGTTCGGATGGGAGCAGGGCCAGTCCGAGCTGGAGTTCATCCTGCGTGACCATGCCGGAGAGGTCGTGCCCGTCGAAGTCAAGAGCGGATCTCGCACGCGCGCGCGCAGCCTGCGCTCGTACCTGCAGCGCTACCAGCCCCGACGCGCGCTGAAGCTCTACGGGGGGCCGCGACTCATAAGCGCTAACTTGTTTGGTTGACGTCGAAATGACTGGCGACTTGATAGGAGCGCTTCCTCGGGGGCTCTGCCAACGATGTCGAGATGTGCTCCCAGTGCGCAATCATCCGTTCTAGGGGTAAGGCGGGTTCGATGGCGCGCTGCACTTGGTTGAGAGCAAACTTGAAATCACGCCAGCGGCTGCGGGCGCGTTGTGGCGCGGAGGTCGTAGCCCCAGGGGGAAATCGACTGCGCGTGCTGGACGATCTTCTCCACCAGCAGGGCCACTAGCAGTTTGCCGTACAGCCAAGCTTGGGCGCTAGCCTCATCGGATTTCGGCAAGTGCCCGAATTGCGCCAGCGACTTGAAGCGCTTGAAGACCAGTTCCACCTGCCAGCGCAGGCGGTACCACTCCAGCACCTCGCTGGCCGGGAACTGCTCGGCGGGGTAGGTGGTGAAGACGATCACGTAACACGCGAAGCGCAGGGTTTCGGGCTGCAACTGCGTGCCACGCTTGCTGGCCCTGCGGCGCAGGCTGCGGTGCGCGATCTCGATGGCCTCAGCGGTCTTGCGCAGGGCGCAGATGCGCCCCGCGACAGGGGGCCCGGTCTTGGCCACGGCCCGGGTTGGCCAGACCCCGAGGGCCCCGGGCTGGCGCAGGGTTTCCACGCAGGCCAGCAGGTCGAAGGGCTGCCCGTCGGCCGCTTCCAGCACCAGCGAACGGGTGTTCACGCGCACAATCACGTGCCCGCCAGCAGCCGCCACGTGCTGCAGTCCGACGCTGGTCGAGTAGCCGCGATCGGCCAGCACGTAGTCCCCGGCACGAATCGGAAACTGCGTGAAAGATTCGCCTGTGCCGCTACCCTCCGTCGGCGTGAGCTTGAAGAAATCACAACCCAGCGAAGGCAGGTTGACGCTGTAGTGCAGCCGCCACAGAGCCCCGGTCCGCCCCGGTTCTTGCACGGTCGTGGCGTCGAAGGCCCGCACTTGGAAGCCCGCCGCTGCGGAGACGGCGATGCCATGCTCGCGGAACAACTCCACGCACAGCGCGTACAGCCACTCGCGTGCTTTGCGCAGCCGCTTGAGCAGGGCGACATCCGACAGATCTGCCAAGCTCGCTTGGCGCGCCCGCACGACCGTCTCGCGCAGCGAATGCCCGCACCCCAGATGGAGCAGCAGGGTGCGCAGCAGGTGCTCCGCTGACTTGTCCTTGCGCAGCCCTTTCAGCGCACCCTTCTCGGCTGCCAGAGCTTGCCAGTTGTCGGGGAAAAACGACAGCAGCAACTCCCAATCCTCGTTTGCCGCCGCCTTGGTTGCCGTACTATTCATGCCCAACATCATACAAAATAGCGGTTTAGAAAACAAGTTAGCGCTTATGGGGCCGCGACTCCAGCCGGACTTAGAGGCCGAGATGTGGCCGCTGTATCACGCGCAGTTCCTGGCCGGATTGTGAGCGCGCTAGCGCTCGATTCCAAAGGCGTAAAGATAGCCGTCGAACGTGCCTATGTAAACCTTTCCGTTGGCCACGGAGATCCCTCCCCAATGGTTCCAGCTGGCGATCTGGTCACCGCTATTCCACAGTTCCCTGCCCGTGCGCGCGTCCAGCGCGTACAACACCGCATTGGTCGATCCCGCGATCCGCTCCTCGGCCGTGTTCGTGAGGCCCACGTCCGGCATCGCTTGGTGCGTGTCCTCGCCGTTGCCGTAAGCGAAGACGATGCCGTTGGCGACCACCGGGGGCTCCGCCCGATTCATGTCCCGAGAAATCCATTCCGGAGCGAGCCACAAGCTGCCATCCTCGCGCTCCGCCACCTTGAATGCGACGATCGCGCCGTCAGTGACCTCGCCGTGCTCGATGGCGGCATGGAACTTGGAATGTTTCGGGCCCCAGATGGGGGCCAGCACCCATACGCTGCCATCCGTGTCCTGCCAACTGGCCATCGCGCCCCACACTCCTGCGGAAGCGAAGTTGACCTCTTCGTTGCAAACCAGTCGCGCCCCCGGGCGGGGCCCGGATCATTCGGTTGGAAACACGTGGCTTGGCGTAGAATCAGAGCGGAGGGTTCCGGCAGTCAAGCCCCGTAATTTCATTGGTGCAGTATTTGCCCCAAAGCCAGTCTGGGTCCGGGCGAGCGATCATTCACTAGCGAGGTTTCTTCGGAAGCACTCCTCAACACCAGCATTGCAGAGCAATTGCCAACCCGGGCCGGGGCCTTCCGTGTGTGAGACAGGAGCAGCAGGAGGGAGATATGGCAAGAGAGCAGCCGGAGCGGGACCTGCCGGTGCAGCGCCCGCAGGTGGCGGGGGTGGACCTCGGCAGCCGCGAGCACTGGGCCTGCGGGCCGCCACGTGCGGACGGCAGGCCCAACGTGCGCACGTTCGGCACGACCACCGCGCAGTTGGACGCGTTGGCGGACTGGCTGGCGGCCGAAGGCGTGGAATCGGTGGCGCTGGAGAGCACGTATGTGTACTGGATCCCATTGCACGAGTTGCTGGAGGAGCGCGGTTTCGAGGTGTTGCTGGTCAATGCGCGGCAGTTGAAGAACGTGCCGGGGCGCAAGACCGACATGCTGGACTGCCAGTGGCTACAGCGGCTGCACAGTTGCGGCCTGCTGCGGGGCTCGTTCCGGCCGCCCGAGACGGTGACGCAGCTGCGGGCGCTGCACCGGCAGTGGCAGAGCTTGGTGGCGGAGCGCACGCGCTGCGTGCAATGGATGCAGCGGGCGTTGGATCAGATGAACGTGCAGGTGCATCGGGCGGTGACGGATCTGACGGGGCAGACAGGCATGGCGATCGTGCGTGCGATCGTGGCGGGGCAGCGCGATGCGGAGCAGTTGGCGCAGTTGCGCTCGGGGCGCTGCAAGCACACGGAGGAGCAGTTCGTGGAGTACCTGAGCGGCAACTGGCGGGAGGAGCACCTGTTCAACCTGCGCAGTGCGCTGCGGCTGTACGACGCGGTGCAGGCCGAGATGGACGGTTACGAGCAGAAGCTGCAAGAGGATCTGCAGCAGCAGGCGGGCGAGGAATGCAGCGCGGAGGAGTGTCCGCGGCACCCGAACGCGGCCAAGGAGAAAGCCATCCGAAGGCGGGGTGAGCAGCCGCTGCGGACGGCGCTGTACCGCTACGCGAGCGTGGATCTGACGCGCATCGACGGGATTAGCGCGGGGGCGGCGCGCACGATCCTGACCGAGGTGGGGACGGATCTGGGGTCGTTTCCGAGCGAGCGGCATTTCACGAGCTGGCTGGGCCTGGCGCCGCGGCACGCGGTATCGGGCGGGCAGCAGTTGGCGGGCAAGCGGCAGCGCGGGCTGGGAGCGACGCGCACGTCGAACGCGCTGCGCATGGCGGCGACGGCGCTGATCCGGTCCAAGTCGGCGCTGGGGGCGGCGCTGCGCCGCAAGGCGCGGCACAAGGGGATGAAGACGGCGGTGTTCGCCACCGCCCGCAAGCTGGCGGTGTTGGTATACCGCATGCTGCGCTTCGGCCAGGACTACGTTGACGAGGGCGAGGCGGCCTACGAGCAGCGCCATCGCCAACGGACCTTGGCCTACCTCAAAACGACAGCTAAGGATCTCGGCTACCAGCTGCTTCCCGACACTGCACAAACTGCTTCCCGGGACGCTGTGGGGGCAGGGGCGGGCTAGGGTGTTTCACACCAGCTGCTTCCCGACACTGCACAAACTGCTTCCCGGGACGCTGTGGGGGCAGGGGCGGGCTAGGGTGTTTCACACCAGCTGGGAGCCGAACACAGTCGGCCGGCAGGTGCTCAGGACTATCTGCGCGTTCGCGAACGACTATCACAACCTAAACGGCGGGTACGTCGTTATCGGAGCGGGGGAGGCCGACGGGCATGCGATCCTGCCCCCATGCGGGATTGATCCTAGCCAGTCGCGCCCCCGGGCGGGGCCCGGATCATTCGGTTGGAAACACGTGGCTTGGCGTAGAATCAGAGCGGAGGGTTCCGGCAGTCAAGCCCCGTAATTTCATTGGTGCAGTATTTGCCCCAAAGCCAGTCTGGGTCCGGGCGAGCGATCATTCACTAGCGAGGTTTCTTCGGAAGCACTCCTCAACACCAGCATTGCAGAGCAATTGCCAACCCGGGCCGGGGCCTTCCGTGTGTGAGACAGGAGCAGCAGGAGGGAGATATGGCAAGAGAGCAGCCGGAGCGGGACCTGCCGGTGCAGCGCCCGCAGGTGGCGGGGGTGGACCTCGGCAGCCGCGAGCACTGGGCCTGCGGGCCGCCACGTGCGGACGGCAGGCCCAACGTGCGCACGTTCGGCACGACCACCGCGCAGTTGGACGCGTTGGCGGACTGGCTGGCGGCCGAAGGCGTGGAATCGGTGGCGCTGGAGAGCACGTATGTGTACTGGATCCCATTGCACGAGTTGCTGGAGGAGCGCGGTTTCGAGGTGTTGCTGGTCAATGCGCGGCAGTTGAAGAACGTGCCGGGGCGCAAGACCGACATGCTGGACTGCCAGTGGCTACAGCGGCTGCACAGTTGCGGCCTGCTGCGGGGCTCGTTCCGGCCGCCCGAGACGGTGACGCAGCTGCGGGCGCTGCACCGGCAGTGGCAGAGCTTGGTGGCGGAGCGCACGCGCTGCGTGCAATGGATGCAGCGGGCGCTGGATCAGATGAACGTGCAGGTGCATCGGGCGGTGACGGATCTGACGGGGCAGACAGGCATGGCGATCGTGCGTGCGATCGTGGCGGGGCAGCGCGATGCGGAGCAGTTGGCGCAGTTGCGCTCGGGGCGCTGCAAGCACACGGAGGAGCAGTTCGTGGAGTACCTGAGCGGCAACTGGCGGGAGGAGCACCTGTTCAACCTGCGCAGTGCGCTGCGGCTGTACGACGCGGTGCAGGCCGAGATGGACGGTTACGAGCAGAAGCTGCAAGAGGATCTGCAGCAGCAGGCGGGCGAGGAATGCAGCGCGGAGGAGTGTCCGCGGCACCCGAACGCGGCCAAGGAGAAAGCCATCCGAAGGCGGGGTGAGCAGCCGCTGCGGACGGCGCTGTACCGCTACGCGAGCGTGGATCTGACGCGCATCGACGGGATTAGCGCGGGGGCGGCGCGCACGATCCTGACCGAGGTGGGGACGGATCTGGGGTCGTTTCCGAGCGAGCGGCATTTCACGAGCTGGCTGGGCCTGGCGCCGCGGCACGCGGTATCGGGCGGGCAGCAGTTGGCGGGCAAGCGGCAGCGCGGGCTGGGAGCGACGCGCACGTCGAACGCGCTGCGCATGGCGGCGACGGCGCTGATCCGGTCCAAGTCGGCGCTGGGGGCGGCGCTGCGCCGCAAGGCGCGGCACAAGGGGATGAAGACGGCGGTGTTCGCCACCGCCCGCAAGCTGGCGGTGTTGGTATACCGCATGCTGCGCTTCGGCCAGGACTACGTTGACGAGGGCGAGGCGGCCTACGAGCAGCGCCATCGCCAACGGACCTTGGCCTACCTCAAAACGACAGCTAAGGATCTCGGCTACCAGCTGCTTCCCGACACTGCACAAACTGCTTCCCGGGACGCTGTGGGGGCAGGGGCGGGCTAGGGTGTTTCACACCAGCCATCTGGCAGCGTAGCCAGTTTGTCGAGCTGCGCGTCTACGTCAAGTGGATCTAGCATCTGCAACTCCTGGATGGACTCAACGCGTTCAATGCTTGCCTCCATCCAGCGCTGGCCGAGCTCGGTTCGAGCTTGTGGCTGAACAGCGGGCCGCCATAAGGGGCAAGTGCGCCCATGCCCCGCTGCTGCGGGCAGGATCAGTTCCCCGCACGGATCCGGAATACCAGCCGGCCCTGCTTGGATTCGATCTTGGCAGTGTCGATGCCCGGCACGGCCAAGAGGTCCTTCAGGGACTTGAACGGGCCGTGCTCGTCGCGGTGGCGCAGGATTGCCGCCGCCTCGGAACGTTTGAGGGAGAGGCGGCTCTCCAACTGGATCGCACGCGCCTCGTTGACGTCCAGCGGCGGCAGTTCGCCAGCCGGATAGTGCTTGGCCAGATACTCCACCATGGCACCCAGCTCTTCGTCGGAGGCCTTGACGCCGAAGCCGACCATCTTTACCAGCGTGGCACTCCAGCCGTTGCGGTCTTGGCGTAGGGAAACCGATTGCGAGATATCGTGGCAGCCCTGGCACAAGCGCTCCGTTTCGGCCCTGCCCGGCCCTGCCGGCAGATCCGCCTGCGCCGGTAGCGCAGCGATCCCCGTCAGCAAGGCCCCCCACGAGAGCGTAGCGCGGTTTGCTCTCATCTAATGCTCCATCGGAATGCCGAATGCGTAAACACTGCTATCCATCGCGGTCAGATACACATGGCTGGGTCCGGACACCAGCGTGTGCCCCCTGGCCGGCGCCTTGATCGAATCCGCGCTGTCCCACAGGGCCGCTCCCGTTGTGCCCTCGAACGCGTACAGCGTCGCCCGGCCGGCGGCTTCGCCCCCGTCCGCGGCGAATACCACTCCGTTAACCACGATCGGCGGCAGCGGCGCGATCATCGGGGCCGACTCCCAAGCCCTTTCCAGCGAGGCCCCGTCGGCGCTTCCAGCCAGCTTCCAAGCCGTGATCGAACTGCCCGTCGACGCTAGGATCCAACGCGTCCCGGACTTGTCTTTCCAAGCTGCGAGCGCGGTGTCGCCGCTTGCGCCTCCGGATCTAGCCGGGGCGGATGTGACTGGTGCCGATAGGCTGTCTGCGGCGTAGACCTGCAGGCTGCCGTCGCTCGCGAGCGCTGCGATGTGGTCAGCCCCGTTGAAATCGAAGACCACTGGCGAGGAACGGAATCCGGCGGCCGGGCTCTTCTGCACGAGGCTTAGCGAGCTGGATTCGAGCGCGACCAGCGCTCCCTCCTTGGTCGCGACATAGAGCGTGCCGTCTGGCCCCAGCGCTGCTCCCGCCGCGCCCGCGATCGATCCCCCGTCGGATTTCCAAGACCGCACCATGCCGCTCTCAAGGTCCAGCGACCACACCCCGTCCGGCGCGCCGCCGCAGCGGTTGACAGTTGTGACAAATGCCGTGTTCCCGACCACGATCAGCCCGCGGGCGTGTGCATTGGCTGGCAGGAACGGCATCGGGGGCCGGTGGTCGCGGCCGTTGGAAACGTAGAGGCTGTGCAGCTTGCCGTCGTTGGGCAGGACATGGAGCAAATTGACGCCACGCAGCGAGGACCGTGCGGGGGGCCGCGTGCGCGTGGTTGTCCCGGTCGGTTGCGGCCCGGCGATCGGCGCTGGCCGGAGCTCTGCCAGCGTGACCGCGCCAGCACCCGGTTGGCCGACGCCGCTCAGCGCGGGCGAGCGGCGGCCGCGGGCCACGAATCCTAGCATCGAAGGCATCTTGACGGACGTGTCGCGGCTGACGTTGGCGCTCATTCCGCCCGGGCATTCGGCCGAGCTATGGCCGGGGCCTGCCGCGAACTGCCGATCCCATTCCATCCGCGCCAGATCCGTGTCCATGGCGTAGACCCCGCCAGAACTTCCGCCCACGAAGGCAAGAGAGCGGAAGCCGCGATGGCTGATCAGGAAATCCAGCAATACCGGTGCTGTCAGCGCTGTGCCGCTGCGGGCTTCGTTTGACGTCTGCATGCGCCACAGGAACCGGAATTCGGGGCCTGCCGCGGTCTCGGGCGAGATCTTGCGGTCGCTGCGCACCCATGACGAGCGCTGGGCATCCATCCCTACCGTCGTCCAGTCATCCGACAACCCCGGCAGCGCGGCTAGCAGAGCGGCGGCGATGGAAATCGCGAGCGGGGCGTTTCGTGAGAGCATGGCGTGGGCGGACACGGCGTGACGGCAGAACCAGTCTTTCGCATCATACCGTTTGGCGAACTAGAATAGTGCAACGATCATGCCTCCGATGAGAGACTTCCTGCCGCTGGCCTTTCTTGCCCTGCTGCCCGGCATAGCTTCCGGCGCGGACTGGTTGACCGACGGGGGCAACCCGCAGCGCACTGCCTGGCAAGAGGACGAGACCATTTTCACGACTGACAATGTTGCCCGGACGAAGTTGCTGTGGAAGATCAAGCTCGACAACGAGCCCCGTCAGATGCACGCCCTGCTGCCGGCGCTGATTGCCGAGAACGTGCGCACGGCGGGCGGCCCCAAGGAGGTTGTCTTGGTCGCGGGCGTGTCCGACAACCTCTTCGCCATCGATGCTGCAAACGGCCAGTTGATGTGGTCCAGGCAGTTCGACCGCGACTGGGAGCCGAATCCGGGAATGCGGCCGCCGTACCTGTTGTGCCCGGGCGGCATGACGGCAACGCCGGTGATCGGGCCCGGGGCCGAAGCCGGTGAG
Organism: Bryobacterales bacterium; assembly: GCA_965219605.1. Classification (GTDB taxonomy): domain Bacteria; phylum Acidobacteriota; class Terriglobia; order Bryobacterales; family UBA6623; genus VXMF01. The sequence goes on from CBDCOC010000001.1 coordinate 746,110, forward strand.
TATGTCGTCTATGCCGCTTCTTGGGACGGCCGGCTGCGCCGTCTCGACCTGGGCGATGGCGAGGATTTGGCCCCCGCCGCCAAGTTCATGCCGCCCAATGGCAAGCCCTACGCCCTGAACCTGGTGGACAACGTTATCTACACCCATTCGGCCCAGCGCTGCGGCGGCAATCCCAACATGGGGTATGTCTACGACCTGAGCACGGACAGGGTGGGCAGCTGGGGGCCTGCTGGCGGTGGCATGTGGGGCCGCACCGGACCGGCGATCAGTTCCAAGAAGGTGATGTACACAGGCACCGGGGACGGTGTGTGGGACCCGGAAAACGGCGTCTTCGGCAACGGCATCATTGGCATGCAGCTGGATCCCGGAACCGGCAAGTTGGAGCTCTACGACTACTACGGGCCGAGCAATGCGGAGTGGCTGTTCAAGCGCGACTTGGACATGCAGGTGACTCCGGCGATCTTCTTCTACAAGGGCAGGGAACTGATGGTGGACGCTGGCAAGGAGTGCGTGATCTACCTGATGGATCTCGAGTCGATCGGCGGCGACGACCACCGCACCCCGCTGTACCGGTCGCCGCTGGTGTGAAACACCCTAGCCCGCCCCTGCCCCCACAGCGTCCCGGGAAGCAGTTTGTGCAGTGTCGGGAAGCAGCTGGTAGCCGAGATCCTTAGCTGTCGTTTTGAGGTAGGCCAAGGTCCGTTGGCGATGGCGCTGCTCGTAGGCCGCCTCGCCCTCGTCAACGTAGTCCTGGCCGAAGCGCAGCATGCGGTATACCAACACCGCCAGCTTGCGGGCGGTGGCGAACACCGCCGTCTTCATCCCCTTGTGCCGCGCCTTGCGGCGCAGCGCCGCCCCCAGCGCCGACTTGGACCGGATCAGCGCCGTCGCCGCCATGCGCAGCGCGTTCGACGTGCGCGTCGCTCCCAGCCCGCGCTGCCGCTTGCCCGCCAACTGCTGCCCGCCCGATACCGCGTGCCGCGGCGCCAGGCCCAGCCAGCTCGTGAAATGCCGCTCGCTCGGAAACGACCCCAGATCCGTCCCCACCTCGGTCAGGATCGTGCGCGCCGCCCCCGCGCTAATCCCGTCGATGCGCGTCAGATCCACGCTCGCGTAGCGGTACAGCGCCGTCCGCAGCGGCTGCTCACCCCGCCTTCGGATGGCTTTCTCCTTGGCCGCGTTCGGGTGCCGCGGACACTCCTCCGCGCTGCATTCCTCGCCCGCCTGCTGCTGCAGATCCTCTTGCAGCTTCTGCTCGTAACCGTCCATCTCGGCCTGCACCGCGTCGTACAGCCGCAGCGCACTGCGCAGGTTGAACAGGTGCTCCTCCCGCCAGTTGCCGCTCAGGTACTCCACGAACTGCTCCTCCGTGTGCTTGCAGCGCCCCGAGCGCAACTGCGCCAACTGCTCCGCATCGCGCTGCCCCGCCACGATCGCACGCACGATCGCCATGCCTGTCTGCCCCGTCAGATCCGTCACCGCCCGATGCACCTGCACGTTCATCTGATCCAACGCCCGCTGCATCCATTGCACGCAGCGCGTGCGCTCCGCCACCAAGCTCTGCCACTGCCGGTGCAGCGCCCGCAGCTGCGTCACCGTCTCGGGCGGCCGGAACGAGCCCCGCAGCAGGCCGCAACTGTGCAGCCGCTGTAGCCACTGGCAGTCCAGCATGTCGGTCTTGCGCCCCGGCACGTTCTTCAACTGCCGCGCATTGACCAGCAACACCTCGAAACCGCGCTCCTCCAGCAACTCGTGCAATGGGATCCAGTACACATACGTGCTCTCCAGCGCCACCGATTCCACGCCTTCGGCCGCCAGCCAGTCCGCCAACGCGTCCAACTGCGCGGTGGTCGTGCCGAACGTGCGCACGTTGGGCCTGCCGTCCGCACGTGGCGGCCCGCAGGCCCAGTGCTCGCGGCTGCCGAGGTCCACCCCCGCCACCTGCGGGCGCTGCACCGGCAGGTCCCGCTCCGGCTGCTCTCTTGCCATATCTCCCTCCTGCTGCTCCTGTCTCACACACGGAAGGCCCCGGCCCGGGTTGGCAATTGCTCTGCAATGCTGGTGTTGAGGAGTGCTTCCGAAGAAACCTCGCTAGTGAATGATCGCTCGCCCGGACCCAGACTGGCTTTGGGGCAAATACTGCACCAATGAAATTACGGGGCTTGACTGCCGGAACCCTCCGCTCTGATTCTACGCCAAGCCACGTGTTTCCAACCGAATGATCCGGGCCCCGCCCGGGGGCGCGACTGGCTAGGATCAATCCCGCATGGGGGCAGGATCGCATGCCCGTCGGCCTCCCCCGCTCCGATAACGACGTACCCGCCGTTTAGGTTGTGATAGTCGTTCGCGAACGCGCAGATAGTCCTGAGCACCTGCCGGCCGACTGTGTTCGGCTCCCAGCTCGCCTTGAACTCGACTCGCTGCGATTCGACACCGCTGCCTTCCAGAAGTCTCTGAATGCTGACGGCAAGGATTTGGCTCATGGGCATGGCACTCGCCCGCGACGGCCGGCAGTCGCCGGCATCCCTTGAGCCGCTGGAAGATTGCCCCATGTGGTTCCGGCGTTACAGCTTCGAAAGATGTCAGGCGAAGCAAACACGTCTCATGGGAAACGGACCGAGAGTCGGGAGACTCCTCCCCTGCAAGATCATACGCCTGCGGATGCTTGCTTCGATGCCAGATCGGCGACGGTGGCTCGATTCGGTGTCCGTCATGTCCGGATTGCAGACGTCCGGAAGTACGTTCCCTGCCGGCCATTGAAACCGATCACTCGCTCGTTCGCACAACATACGTACCGGCAGCACGATCGTGCCAAGACTGCCGTTTCTCGTCCCACATCGACCAGAACCATCCCAGCCCTAGGAACGCGATCGAAACCACGCTGGCCAGGCCTCTGACGATGCCGTCGGCTGGAGCTAGCTCGCAGCCATCGGTACGGATCACACGGATGCGGCAAATCATGCCTCCTACAGTCGTGCCTCGCAGTGCCCACATCGCGGAGCTATAGATCACGAATAACAGCACCAGCAGCAGGGTGCGGATGTCCAGCGTGTGGCCCAAGATAGCGAACGGCACGAGATCCAGAGCCACGGCACAGGCCCGGGCCGGAAAGGAAGCCAAGGGCAGATCCGCCCGGGAGGTACGGTCGATCGGCGTGGTTTCCCCTGCGATGGACTCACCGTCAAGTCGGTCAGCGGCGGCACTGTCCGGCACGTCAAGCTCTGGCGCGTCTGCCCGGCCCAGCTGGGCAACGGCCACGGTCGGGACGCGGTCCGGCTCAGCCGACTTCGGGTTCTCGCGGCGCCAGCTTGTTGCGACGGAGGTCGTTGCCGCTCCCAAGGCCAGCACTCCCAGCACCGTCCATGCCGTGAATCCGAGCACGGGCACCATGTAGGCAAGGCACAGCAGCGCAAATCCGATCGCTACCGACCGTGCAGCCTCGGCCCGGTTTCCGGGGAACTGCTCCGGCATGACGCGCCCGCCAATCCAGCGCGCCACGCCAACCCTGCCCATCATCACGGTCAAGAAGACTGCAAACCACAGCAGCGGCACGACTGGCAGGCCGATGAATGACGTGATCAGCAACAGGGAGACTGGCCCGATCAAGAGAACGACCGCCCCGCCTACGAGGAAACAGGTGAGAGGCTTAGACGAAAGTGCGGAAGCAGCGTCACGGACCGGGCGCTCGAAGATCCAGTTCGTCGCTAGATACAAAAGGACAAAGAGCACAACCAGGATCCACGTCGAGAGCAGTTGGGGCACCAGAGGCCGCCCCCACAGCAGGCCTTTTGTGACCCACGCGAGGACCGGGGCGAATACCTCGGCGGGGCCAGGGCCGGCGCCAACGACGGCAAGCTCGCCCTCCGGCGAGAATTCCGGCGGCGCGTCCAGTGCGCCGCCAACGACGGCAAGGTCTCCCTTTGCAACCGCCCCGGGCAGTACCTTCATTGATCCGCCCACAACGACCGTGTCCCCTTCAATCACAGAGGTGCTGCCAAGCGCGAGCGTTCCGAGCACGACAACCACATCGCCTTCCGCCGTGCCGTTGATTGTTGCGGATCCCAGAATGACCACCACGTCTTCTGCGCGATCTCCCGCCGGAAGTTCCAGAGACGATCCGACCCGGACATGGGCGGGGGATCCGGGCTGTCGCGCCAGCCCCGTAGATTCCCGGCCCTCCGGCCGGTCTGGAATCTGAGCGGAAGCTGTCGCAAGCAGTGCCAGCGCAATGGCAACGTTGCCGAATAGCCCTTTAGAAAGCTTCATGATTGGCTCCTCTTTCCGTGAGCAGAAACTTCAATGCCGCCACACACATCGCACTGGCCGCGGCCAGTGTCACGCCAAAAGCTGCCAAGTAGACAGCAACCGGCTGCACCAGAAGCCGCCACAGCGTGCCCACGGCTACCAGCACCTCATGGGCGAAAGCGAATTCCATCAAGTCCGACATGTAGAGCGCTAGCGGGCCAAGCCCGGCGCAAAGCGCAACTGCGGCCAATTGCAACGCAGCAGGCCAGGCACGCCACCCGCGTCGATGCCAAGGCCCTGCCGGGCAGTGTCGGATGGATGCCAAGACACGCGGCAGGAGCGACTGGGGCGCCCGTGGCCGTGGCAGCCTAGCCGCATGTCGCGCAAACAGGGACTCTAGTTCAGCTGGCGTCATCGCTTTCTCCGATCAACTTGCGCAGGGCCAGCCGTCCGCGATGGATGTCGGTCTTGACCTTGCCTACGGAAACCCCCAAGGCATCTGCAATCTGCAGATAGCTACGATCCTCGAAGTGATACAGCACGATAGGAATCCGCTGATGCGGCGGCAGCTGGCGGATCCCGCGCTCGAGACTGGCGTCCCGCTGGGCCCGCGCAAGATCTTCGCCTTGGTCATCCTTGGCGACGAGCGTATCCTCGTACGGGCGGTCGTCGCGCCCGCCATCCGCGGCGCGCAACTGGCTGAAGAGCTTCCAGCGGGCACGAAACCTGGTGAGGTGGTTCAAGCACTGGTTGGTTGTCACGGTGCGGAGCCAGCCAGTGACAGCGGAGGAGCAACGCAGCACATCGAACCGCTCGTAGGCCTTGAGGAAGACTGTCTGAGCGATATCCTCGGCATCGCTGGGATCACCCAGCATCCGCACTGCCATGCCGAATACCATGTCCTGATGCCGCCGGACGAAGTTCTCGAACTCGAGTGAGTCGGTCATGCCACTCGCGCCGAGGGACCGCCCATACAGAAGAAACACGCCAGTGTCTAGAAAGTTTCAGCTGGCCTGTGCCCTGCGGATCAGGTTGCCGTCACCATTCGCTCGACATGGATTCGGGAAGGCACTCTACCTCTCCTGAGCCGGTTCCATGCGGACTGATGCAAGTAACATGCTGCAACACTACCGGCGTGTCCACAAGTAGGCCTTGTGCCAGCCCTTCCAAACTCCCGCCCCTAAATCACGCGTAGTGCATATTCTAAACTCCCGGAGCTTCGGACAGGCGGTCGCGAGGATACCATGGGATTATCTCGATATCGCTTTCAACCCGAAAGAATTTGACAGAAATTGAGTGTGCATCGACACGAAAGACAACTGCATGAATCGCCCTAGACGCGGAACACTTTCATGACTTCATCGCCCAAATGGTTAATAACCTTAACAGCGATTCGCCCAGAAACAGGACGGCTGAAGGGGCGGGATGTATCCGCATTCAGACTGGACCAAGCGTCAAAATCAATCTCAGATTTCAATGTCGTCTTGAGTGACTTGTAAGGGTTATTTGCTCCAAGAAAATAGGCTTGACGCACAAAAAAACTTTCTTCGTTATAGTCAGTATCAATGAACCAGCATGCGATTCCGTCAGGACCATCACTTCGAACTTCACCTGTGCTAGGGTGGAAGACATCAACGCCATTGATCTGTACTTTGATGGTTTCTCCACCATCGTCCAAGACATCGATATCGGGCTCACCAAAAATGACGAAAAGATTGCCACTGCCTGTGTTTCGGAGGTCATCTGACATGTGTAAGTCGGCATTCATACGCGCCTTGAGTATCGGGATGCGCCCTAACCTGTTGAAATCCGTAACGTGGGGATCGTAGCTGAAGGCACAGGCAACTAGTACTTCGAAGGCAGCTTCAGCAGCCTCGCGGGCCGCAGCTGCGAGGTCAGGCCGTGTGACAGTGCCGAATTCTGGCCCGATGAGGATCCCGGCACGACGTGTATCGCTGCCCTCCATGTAGCACCCCTCGGCGCATATGTACTGCCCAGGCCAAGGCTCGAGCGATATGAAGGCAATGCGATCCTGCTTGTGTGCCTGCTGCAAGCCAGCAGCCTTGAGGTTCTCGAGGATCATCTCAGAAAAATTCTCTGCCTCGCCGTAGCCATGTTTCTGATGGCCGAGGATGGAGAAGAACTCTCCGTTCTCATCTACCGCCAGCGTTCGATGTGGAGATAAGCTCTCCACAGTGAACGGACCAGCAACGCGAATGCGTTCTTTATCAGTGTAGGGTTTGTCATAGAGGTATTCATAGTCAGCTTTGGCTGCAATCGAAGCGTCAATCTCTTTCTGCCGTGCGATCCGTGCCTGCCACCATTCGTCATGTACAATTTTGGCGTCTTCAGGCCATGTCCTGTTGCCCTCACGGGGAACTTCCCACTCCTTCCAAGCTTCTCCAAGTACAGTGTTGAGTCGTGTGCGCAGAGGCTCTAGAGTTTTCTTCCACTTGTCCCAAATGATATCAATTTCGGCATTATTTGCAATGGATTTTAGAGTGATATGTGGCACTCTTTCGTAGACGAATCCTTGGCGGATATCATCATTTGTTGCTACATTCGATGGAGAACATAGCGAAATTTCTGCTTGTTTTTGTTGTCCGTCAGGACTATCTGCAAGCAGATACCAAGGATAGCGTGCGCCCATGATGCGCATTCGTGCTAGCGCAAGTGCGACACGAGAGGTGTCGATGGTAATCCAGCGTCGCCCCCACTGTTCAGCAACATAAGCTGTTGTGCCAGAGCCACAGGTGGGGTCGAGGATCAAGTCACCAGGATCAGTAGTCATCAGTATGCAGCGCTCAATCACTCGTACCGCTGTCTGCACTACATAGACCTTGCCATCACCAAATCCACTTTGTCGAGTATCATCCCAAATATCGTTATAAGATTGAACTCTAAAATCTGAGAAAGGCCGTACAAACCTGAGAGTTTTTCCGATACCATGCAGACGTGAAGCTTTATTAAGTCTCTCCATTCCTTTTAAATTTGTCTTCCATCCTCCTTTTTTTGGAAAGAATCTAACACCATTTATAGTATATTCAAAAAGAGTGCTTTCACTCGATGATTGTGAAGTCATTGGATTTGCACTAGCAACAGATACATCCATCGAGGTTTTGTTAATTTTTTCAATTTCTTCTTTTGTTAGATGCCTTAATGTTCCTACAGAATTTCGGCCAAATCGATAGTTATTATCATCAGATGCCATCCTTTTAAAATACATCATTCTAAATTTTGTTATTTCTGAATTTTTTGAATACCAAAGAAGTATATCGTATGTGTTATCAAGATAAGATGAACCTTTTCCAGTAGTTTTTCTAAATATAGATTGACTAATGAAATTTCGATCTCCAAAAATTTCATCCATAACTACACGTACTCGGTGAGAATTTTCATCTCCGATCTGCACGAATATTGAACCACTCTCAGTTAAGAGTTCGCGTGCGATTATCAGCCGATCCCGAAGATAAGTAAGGTAAGAATGAATACCATCTCGCCATGTATCCCGAAAAGCTTTCACTTGCTCCGGTTCGCGAGTGATGTGCTCAGTCTTGCCGTCCTTAACGTCACGGCTGGTGGTAGACCACTGAAAATTCGAGTTGAAGCGGATGCCGTAGGGCGGATCAATGTAGATGCACTGCACCTTGCCGCGCAGCCCCTCGCGCTCGGCAAGGCTAGCCATCACTTGGAGGCTGTCACCCAAGATCATCCGATTCGACCAATTCGCATCATGGCGGTAATACTCAGTGCGAGCTGCGGCACTAGGCAGTCCATTGAAATCGGCAAAGAGATCCGGCGGTGGGGGCGATTCCTGCTCCCGCCGTTCCTGCGTTTCCCGCACTAGGTCATCTATCAGTACTTTGGGATGCACCTTCTCTTGGATGTAGAGTGGCGGTGCTTGGACGACAAGATCGGACGCGTCCTGCTCATCCTTGCCACGCCAAACGAGTTGCGGGTCAAGATCTCGGTTGCGACGCTCGTACGCCACGCGGATCGGAGCCTTATCGCTATCCGAAAGAACAGAGTGGCACTCAGCTGTCGGAATATTGCGCCGCGAGTCTGCTTTGTGGGTAAAGGTCTCAACGGACTTGCTTTTTTTCGATGTGCGTGCCATGTGTCAAAGGTCTGCCGATTCGAGTGAGCGGGGCTCTTCGGGAGGGGCACTCCGCATCATTGTCTTTCTCCAAGATGCCCGAATGGCGAAACTGGGCAATCTCTCCCGATCGAATCGAGCATTCTTTTCTCCATCTCGATCACTTGTCTCACATGCTTGTGGAATAGGCGACGCCAAGGTCATCTGCGACCTGCCACAACCGAGTGTCCCTTGTCCAAAGCGCAGTACTGGGGCGTGCGAGCACCGAGCAAAGAAGATGCGCGTCGATAAAACCTATCCCACGACGCATCAGCGCTTTCCGCTCGATCATCGCCAGAACCTCGGCATGCTCGCGCTCCTTGATGGCTGGTAAGTCACCAAGCCTCCGCAGGACACTCTGCCGGTTCCGCAAACCGCCACAGGCGATCTCGCCGAGAACCATCCCATGCATTATCACCTTTCCCGCATCCAGCACGTCTTGGAGAAGAGGCTCGGCACCGCGCAGGTACTCGACCCACACTGAGGTATCTACAAGAATCATTCCGCAAGCTCACTCCGTCGTCGCGGGATGTGTTCGAGTCCAGGCATGCTTCCAGCAATTTCGGCCAGCCACGCGGCAGCCTTGGTTTCGGAGCGAGAGCGGAAGCGGCTAGCCATGCTGTTAAACTCGGACTCCACCTTGCTTCCGAACTCAGCTTCCAACGCATGGATGTCGCTAAACTCGGCAAACGCCCAGTGCCCCCAAGTGCCGATGTTATTGACGCCAGGCACCCAATAGGTCTCCATCGTAGACTTCTTGTCCTTGGCATCCTCGCCTCGGTAGCCCTTGATCTCGACGATCAGGTTCAAACGGTTGGTTTCGCCGCCCCTGTTGCCCAAGACTACGATGAAGTCAGGAATGTAGATCCTGCTTCGCGAACCTTGGCGATACGGCACTTCTAGCCCCAAGCCTTGGTTCTTGACATACTTGCGCACCTTGGGGTGCGCCTCGACAACACGACAGAACTCGGCCTCCCAGTCGCTGTCACAGACCGCTAGGTTAACATGACAGAGACTAGGATCCGTCCTCCAGAGAATCTTTTTCGAAGTCGCGAAGTGGACATCGGCGGTCGAGCCGACATGATTGTACGGATCAAGCACTGCCCTGACAGGACACTCGTTCTGACTTCCCGCGTCGATGGCCTTCCGTGTGATGGCGTTTTCAATACGCTCACAGGCCATATCTCTCAGCTCGGGGTACATCAATTGCGCCGGGTACGTACTACCCGTGCAAACTAAGTGCTTGTCCATCCATTCACGTGCGATACGCTTGATCTGGCCGAATAAATGAAACTTGGGGACATCGAATGCATCACGCCACTTCGTCTCCAACAGGCGCTTGGCTAGGTGAAACACGACAGTTGAGGGTCTCACCCCTCCCGTGTGAACCAAGTCGAGATTGATGCCTTGGCCGATGATCCCCTCGTTGAGCGTGATCGATGGCCCGACCAGCTCGGGCGTGAGTTCCAAGGTCGAATCTTCAGTGAACTTTGCCGACAAGCGTTCCTCTGGAAGCGTGACACGGTAGCCGGCCACGCGCGGAAAGCGGATCTCGCAATTGTCCCTGTCTGGCCGGACCGCGTGAACTTGCGCAACACGTTGGGGCGTCTTGGGGAGAGCGACAACCGGTTCGGCCGTAAAGTCGAACGGGATTCCAAGTATGTCGGCGTACTCGACATCTAGCAAGCCGTTGTCATTGAGATCGTAGGACTGGCGTCGCAGCGCCCGCCCGACCACCTGCTCGCAAAGCAGCTGCGTGCCGAAGGCGCGGACTCCCAGCACATGCGTAACCGTGTTCGCATCCCAGCCTTCCGTGAGCATCGAGACCGAGACCGCGCAGCGAGTCTCGCCGCCAAGTCGGCCCGGCTTGCCCACAGTGTTCATCACCTCGCGCAGGATGTCCTGATCGGAGAGGTTCTCGGCGAGTCGGCGGTCGCCGCTACGCTCAACGATCTCGCGGCGGAAGCGCTCGATCTCGCCCGCGGCCTGCTTGCGGAAGTTGGGATCGAGAGCCTGGCCGGATTCGAGCTGCTCGCTGTCGATCAGAATGGTGCGCGGCCGTCCGATCGGCATCCCGGATTCGTCGAAATTGCGGAACAGCTTGAGGCGGCCGTTCTCCAAGGTCGTAGAGCCATCCGGATTCTGCCGGCGGAAGCCGGAAATGTAGTCATAGACTATCTTCGAAGTTGAAGTGTTGTTGCAAACCACGATGAAGCAGGGCGGGACTTCGATACCCGCTTCCTGCCATAGCGCAAAGGTTTTCTCATAGTGGCCGTAGAGGGCCTCCAGCGCTGTCTGCAGGGTCACCGGTATGGCGAGCGGATCGAGGGCGGACGAACCGGCGCGGCCCTTTTTGGGCATCTTCTTGCCAATGTGCTCCCAGAGATTGCGGAACTTGGGCATCTCGCCGCCGGGCACATTGTCCGCCACCGGCACCCGCGGCAGCTTGACAACGCCGCACTCGATCGCGTCCATGAGCGAAAAGTCACACATGGTCCACGGAAAGAGCGTTCCCTCGGCATAGCCGGAGCCGCGCAAGAAGAAAGGTGTTGCCGAGAGATCGACGACGCGGTTGAGGCCAAGCTTCTCGCGGACCGCCTCCAATCCGGAGATCCAGAGCCGCGCCGCCTCCCGGTTCTTTTCGGCAGCCTTGCGCTCGTCGCCCTTCAACTGATCTCCTTCGCTCTCGCCGGGCTTCTCGCGATAGCAGTGGTGCGCCTCATCGTTGAGCACGAGCACGTTCCGCATGCCCATCAATTCGGGCATGACGCGCCGGAGCATCTGACCGGTAGTCTCCAGCGAACTCAGTTCGGATCCGCGCCCGCGCAGAAGCGCACGGCCCCCCTTCGACACCTCCATCGTTTCACGGAGCTTGAAGGCGTGGAAGTTGGTGATCACGATCTTCGCCCTGTCGAGATCCGCCAGCATGTCGTTGGGCAAGAGTTCGCGACTCCGGTAATAGCTGTCCGGATCGTTGGGCTGGAGCACTCGCAGACGATCCCTGATCGTAATGCCGGGGGTGACGATCAAGAAGCCGCGGGAGAAGCGCCGGCTATTCGGATGGCGAACCGAGTTCACTGCCTGCCAAGCGATCAGCATCGCCATGACCATCGTCTTGCCAGAACCGGTGGCAAGTTTCAGCGCCAACCGGGCGAGGCCCGGATTCGCCGCGTCGTTCGCCGCTTCTAGGTGCTCGAGAAACAGCTTGCCCCTCCTGCCCGCTGACGGAGCAACCTCAGTCAGCCAGATCACAGTCTCCACCGCCTCGAGCTGACAGAAGAACGGCCGCGGGCCGTTGAATTCGTGGTGCCGCCAGTGCCGCAGCAGGCGAGCCGTCTCGGGCGTCACCTTCCACTGCCTGGAATCGGTTAGCTTCCGCCATGCGTCGACCTCACCGCGAACTTTGTCGATCGTTCGCGTCAGATCGTATTGCTGGCTGCCCTCGTCGAGCTTCTGAGCGCTTTGGTCGAAGACCATTTGGCGCTGGCCCCGGCGATGCTTTCTCGGCTGTGGGATCGGTGTGATCAGCGTGACCGGGCGTCGCTGGTCGACGACTTGACTTGTCGGCTGGCCGCTCGCGTCCAAGCCCCAATGGCGCGAGGGGTACTCGTAGGGCGAATTGAGGATTGGCGATTCGAAGAAGCTCATCATCCGTCCCAATCTGCTTTATAGCAAAATCCTGCCATTCTTATCTAGCGCCTGCGGAAAAAGTATCTAAATCATTGTATATAAATGAGTTGATTTCAATCGACGAAAGCGAAGATTGGGCACACAGACACTCCTTGGCCCGGTTCCAGCCCATTGGCTACGATCTTCGTCTGGCAAGAATCGAGGAGAGTCGTCTTAAATCCGCAATTAGCCAATTGATATCGAGCGCATTGCATTCGATCCGCAGTCGCTGGATGATATCCGCGCCATGCTGCGCGGGTTGTAACAAATTGGTTCCGGTCGCAAATTACAGGCCAAACTGTTCACTCTGCTACAGGCGCACCTGCTAGTGGAAAGCAGCAAGGCAGCGCAGACAATGAAAAGCAATCTTACGGGCTGTAGTTGGATGCTAGGAATGGAAATCCGGGCATAAGTCTGTGGATAATTCGAGTTCTTGGCTTGCTGCACCAAAGATTGTATTGCGATTATGATCACTTGCATGAATTGGTTGACAGCATCAGATAATCGGGGGTTTTTCAGTACCAGAAGTTGGCAATTTTTCTCGCTAGTTATTTCTATCCTGCGCCAGAAAATCGCGCAAAAGTGGACTGACGGCAGAAACACGTAACGTAAGGGGCCTCGTATGGAGCAACAAGCCATTGCGGACGAGAACACTACGAACGTTCCTTCGGCACCGATGGAGGCGGCGACAAAGGTTGTGGCGGAGGCGGCGACGGAGGTGACGGAGCTGGCCGATACACCCTCGCGACAGGTGGCGGATTGTAACCGGTCTTGCCGATGGCCACTGGATCCATCGCGGTCTCATTGGAACGAGTTGGCTTGCTAGCCATTGCCTTGTCCTCCTTTCGAAGTGCGATCCTCAACCGGCCGGCTAGCAGCCTGGCCGAATTCAAGCTTGGTGAAGACGATCGACTCGATTTGATCCTTCTTCGTCAATAGGATGCCATGCGCGTCGAGGTCAACGTACTTCCCGGCATTGTCAATCCATGCAGGATCGTAAAGGTAGAGCAGCCCTTCCTCGGGATGGTTCGAATAGTACTGAGGCCATCCGAACAGTCGCCTGCCATCGGTGAGCGTAACCTCGATGTAGCGTCGCTGGTCAATGAAAATGTCGATCCACGTGTTATCTCGTGCTGTCCGGTGCGTCAGCCGCATCCAGCGCAGCAACCTCATGTGAAGGTCGTGCGTTATAGAAGCGCCTACAATGAGCGCCAGCAGAATTGCCAACGCTATCGCAGAGATCAGAAACTCCGGATCAGCGTTCGGTTGATACGTCGTCCGCCCCTCCTCTGTCCGGACCTCAACGCTGACCGGACTGCCGGCAAAAAACGGGGCGAGACACGTGTAGATCAGGAAGCTGAAGACCAGCGCCTCGATGATGACATGACTCATTCGCCCCTTCGACGACCGCACGACGATAGCATTCACAATGGCCGACGACACAAATCCCGGCACCAACAGAACGAACAAGACGAGCGTTTCAGTGGTTAGTCGCGCCCCCGGGCGGTGCCCGGATCATTCAGGCTGAAACACGGGCTTGGCGTAGAATCGGAGCGGAGGGTTCCGGCAGTCAAGCCCCGTAATTTCATTGGTGCAGTATTTGCCCCAAGGTTAGTCTGGGTCCGGGCGCGCGATCATTCCTTAGCGAGGTTTCTTCGGAAGCACTCCTCTACACTAGCATTCCAGAGCAATTGCCAACCCGGGCCGGGGCCTTCCGTGTGTGAGACAGGAGCAGCAGGAGGGAGATATGGCGAGAGAGCAGCCGGAGCGGGATCTGCCGGTGCAGCGCCCGCAGGTGGCGGGGGTGGACCTCGGCAGCCGCGAGCACTGGGCCTGCGGGCCGCCGCATGCGGACGGCAGGCCCAACGTGCGCACGTTCGGCACGACCACCGTGCAGTTGGACGCGTTGGCGGACTGGCTGGCGGCGGAAGGCGTGGAATCGGTGGCGCTGGAGAGCACGTATGTGTACTGGATTCCATTGCACGAGTTGCTGGAAGAGCGCGGTTTCGAGGTAGTGCTGGTCAATGCGCGGCAGTTGCAGAACGTGCCGGGACGCAAGACCGACATGCTGGACTGCCAGTGGCTGCAGCGGCTGCACAGTTGCGGCCTGCTGCGGGGCTCGTTCCGGCCGCCCGAGACGGTGACGCAGCTGCGGGCGCTGCACCGGCAGTGGCAAAGCTTGGTGGCGGAGCGCACGCGCTGCGTGCAATGGATGCAGCGGGCGTTGGATCAGATGAACGTGCAGGTGCATCGGGCGGTGACGGATCTGACGGGGCAGACAGGCATGGCGATCGTGCGCGCGATCGTGGCCGGGCAGCGCGCTGCGGAGCAGTTGGCGCAGTTGCGCTCGGGGCGCTGCAAGCACACGGAGGAGCAGTTCGTGGAGTACCTGAGCGGCAACTGGCGGGAGGAGCACCTGTTCAACCTGCGCAGTGCGCTGCGGCTGTACGACGCGGTGCAGGCCGAGATGGAGGGTTACGAGCAGAAGCTGCAAGAGGATCTGCAGCAGCAGGCGGCCGAGGAATTAAGGGCGGAGGAGTGTCCGCGGCACCCGCACGCGGCCAAGGAGAAAGCCATCCGGGGGAGGGGCGAGCAGCAAATGCGGACGGTGCTGTACCGCTACGCGAGCGTGGATCTGACGCGCATCGACGGCATCAGCGCGGGGGCGGCGCGCACGATCCTGACCGAGGTGGGCACGGATCTGGGGTCGTTTCCGAGCGAGCGGCATTGCACGAGCTGGCTGGGCCTGGCGCCGCGGCACGCGGTATCGGGCGGGCAGCAGTTGGCGCGCAAGCGGCAGCGCGGGCTGGGAGCGACGCGCACGTCGAACGCGCTGCGCATGGCGGCGACGGCGCTGATCCGGTCCAAGTCGGCGCTGGGGGCGGCGCTGCGCCGCAAGGCGCGGCACAAGGGGATGAAGACGGCGGTATTCGCCACGGCCCGCAAGCTGGCGGTGTTGGTGTACCGCATGCTGCGCTTCGGCCAGGACTACGTTGACGAGGGCGAGGCGGCCTACGAGGAGCGCCATCGTCGGCGCACCTTGAGCTACCTCAAAACGACCGCTAAGGAGCTCGGCTACCAGTTGGTTGCCGCTGCGGCACAGCCCGCTTCCAGGGAGACCGTTGGGGCGGGGGCGGGCTAGGTGTTTCACACTAGATGTCGATTGGTAGCTACCTAGCTTGGGTGTTGGATGTCAGGCGGCAGGCGAAGGGCACTGGAGGCTGGAGAACGGCGGGGGCATGCGAGGCTTCCGCAGGACATGCCGGGGGTTGGGGTTGCCACAGGCGATCTTGGCACAGGAGCGTGGATTCCAGTACGTGTGCAGCACCTGCACCACATTCCAGTCGACATAGCTGCTGCAGAGACCGTAAGCCCCGGCCGGCCGCATCAGCCGCTACGTACTGCGCATTCTGTGTGAAACGTACCGCCGCCGCCCGGTACTGCTCCCCGCGAGCACCTCGACCTTGTACTGCTCGACCAGGCGTCCCCCCTTGCGTCGGCGCCTGCGGCGCGTCCAGCGCTCGCCCGGGCGGCAACGGCCAAGCCGGCATCCAGCACCACGGTCGTGCGTGGCGCACCTTCTTGGCGGCCGGCGTCGAGTCGCTCCGCAAGCGGCTGCAACGTGCCCGGCTGGGAGACGTTACCAGCCAAGATCTCGCAGCGGCGCGGAAAGCCGGAGCCATCCCAGGCCATGGTCAGCGAGACCAACGGGCAGTCGTTGCGCTTCTGCTGCGACTTGCCGCAGCGCCGCAGGCCGCCATTCTCGCGCCCGCTGTAATGAGTGTTCGACAGGTCGTAGAAGACGATCGTCCAGGGCAGGCCCGAGTAGTTCGCGCTCGCGCGCAAACAGCCCTGCCTGCAAGGCTTCGCGATGTTTCCAGAGCAGTCCAGCCCTGGGCTGCTCTCATTCCGCCGGCACGGCGGAAGTCAATATTTCGCTATGATTCAGTTTGGGCGGTAAGCAGATGAGTACCCGAACGCTGTATGGTTGTGGCCGGTACTTGAAGACCGTGTGCCGAACGGGTTCAGTTGCGTTGCTGGCCTGCCTGCCGGCACTCGGTGCAGAACCCGAACCGCTCGAGCATTTCGAGAAGCACGTGCGCCCGCTGCTGGCTGCCAAGTGCCAAGCCTGCCACAACGCTCAGCTCAAGAGCGGCAATATCGACTTTTCGGGCGTGGAAGGCTTTGTCAGAGCTCGCGACGATGCGGGGCTGATCTCGGCCGAGGATCCGCAGTCCAGCCGCCTGCTCGCCATCGTCGGCTACCAGACTCGCGTCAAGATGCCGCCCGGCGGCAAGCTGCCCGAGGAAGAGTTGGCGATCCTTCGCGACTGGGTCATGCGCGGCGCTCCCTGGCCCGGGGCAGAGCGGCGCGCGGCGATCATCGCCGAGGGGCAGCAAGGCTCGTTCACCAAAGAGCAGGAAGCCTACTGGGCATTCCAGCCGGTGGCGGCGCGCCAACCGCCGGCCGTGGACGACGCCGACTGGAACCAGAACCCGATCGACCGCTTCGTGCTCGCCAAAATGCAGGAGCACGGCTTGCAGCCAGCGCAACCGGCGAACAAGCTGGCCTGGCTGCGGCGGGCAACATTCGACCTGACCGGGCTGCCCCCCACCCCGCAAGAGGCCGAGGCGTTCGTCAAGGACACATCCCCCCAAGCCTACGAGCGGGTGATCGGGCGCCTGCTCGCATCGCCCCTCTACGGCGAGCGCTGGGGCAGACACTGGCTGGACGTGGCGCGCTATGCCGACTCGACGGGCAATGACGAGGACCACCGCTACCCGTACGCTTGGAAGTATCGCGACTACGTCATCGCGGCGTTCAATAACGACATGCCCTACGACCAGTTCGTGCGGGAACAGATCGCCGGTGACTTGCTGCCGGGCGACGATGGCGCCGCAGTCAACCAGCGCGGCATCATCGCCACCGGATTCCTGGCGCTGGGCCCGAAGGCAGTCGCGCAGCAAGACAAGCGCCGCATGCTCTACGACGTCTACGACGAGCAGATCGAGGTCGTTTCCAAGAGCATGCTGGGGCTGACCGTGGCCTGCGCTCGCTGCCACGACCACAAATTCGACCCCATCCTGACCAAGGATTACTACTCATTGGCCGGCATCTTCGCCTCGACGCGCAATTTCAAGGATTCTTCGGCGCACGTTTCGTCGATATTGTTCAAGCCGTTGGTGGCGCAAGAAGTCTACGACCGCTACGAGGCCGAGCAGCGCCTCGTCAAGAACAAGCGCATCGAACTGGACAACCTAGCCGACATCGAACTGGAGGAGTACGTGGAATCGGTTGCGGGCCGGATCGCGGACTACATGCTGGCAGCACGCGAAGTCTACGAGGATGGCGCTGATGCGGCGGAACTGGCTCTGCGGCGCGACTTGGAACCAGGCCAGCTCGAGAGGTGGGTCGGCTACCTCAAGCCGGCTGGCGCCCCGCGAGGGCAATTGGCCGACTGGCATGCCTGCGCAGCGTCAGAACGGGCCGCAACGGCGGCGGCCTACCAGCAATCCTTCCGGAAGACGCTCAAGGAGTGGCACCACACGATCCGGCGCTGGCGGGCGAGTGCCATCGATCTGATCCGTGATGGATCGATGCCACCGCCGCCCAAGCCCAGCTTCTTGCCCGGCCGGGACCGCTTCTTCCATGACGTGTACTACGCGAGGGGCGCCCCATTGCGCTTCGAGGGTGACGAACGCAACGAAATCCTGCGGCCGGAGACCGTGGCAACCATCGCCAGGTTACAGTCCGAGGTCGCCGAGATGGAGGCGAACGCCCTGCCGGAGCCGCCCATGGCGAATGCTGTCGAAGAGGGCCCGGTGGTGCGCCAAAAGGTGTTCGTGCGCGGCGACTACAACGCCGAGGGCGAGCCCGCGCCGAAGGTCTTCCCGGCGATCCTCGCGGGATTCGAGCAGGAACCCATCGGTAGCGGAAGCGGACGCTTGGAACTGGCCGACTGGATCGCCTCGCCGTCAAACCCACTGACGGCCCGGGTCATGGTCAACCGTATCTGGCAGAAACATTTCGGGGAGGGCATCGTGCGGACCCCGAGTAATTTCGGCACGCTCGGCGCGCCGCCGACGCACCCCGGGCTGCTCGACTGGCTGGCCGCATCCTTCGTCGAGGAAGGCTGGTCGGTCAAGCAGATGCACCGCAAGATCATGCTTTCCCGCGCCTACCGCATGAGCAGCGCGGCAAGCCCCGAGGCGGCTAGGATCGATCCGGGCAATCAGTGGCTGTCGCGCTTCAACCGCCGCCGCCTCGATGTCGAGGAACTGCGGGACGGCATGCTGGCGATCGACAACTCGCTCGACCTAGCCATGGGCGGCACCTTGCAATCGGGCTTCGGCACCGACCGCGAGAACTCCAGCGACCGGCTCAGCATCGATCCGGCCACTTCGAAGCGGCGCATGGTCTACCTGCCCCTGCGCCGGGCAAACCTGCCGACGCTGCTGAACCTGTTCGATTTCGGTGATGCGGCCACGTCGCTGGGCAAGCGGCCGGTCACCAACGTGGCCCCGCAGGCGCTGTTCATGATGAACAGCGAATTCGTGGCATCGCGCGCGGGCAACCTCGCCGAGCAGTTGCTGCAAGGCGAGGATCGGGCGGCGTCCGACCGCGTCAGGCGCGCCTACATGGCGGTGCTCACGCGCGAGCCGGACGCGGGCGAGATCGATTCGGCCCTGTCCTACGTGGGCAGCTACACGGCGAGTTTCCAAGGCGCGGGGGAACTGGACGCGTGGCAAAGCTACTGCCGCGTCCTGCTCGCCTCGAACGACTTCATCTACGTAGACTAGGGCTGAGCGAAAACTGTGCGGAGAAGATTCGCGGACAAAGGGGGCAAGCGATGGAGTACCGGCAGATGGCCGCGCACATGAACGCAGTCCAGCCGACAACCCGCAGAGGCATGCTGCGCGACGCCGCCTGCGGGTTTGGCATGCTCGCGCTGGGCAGCCTGTTCGAGCGGAACCAGTCCATGGCGGCGAACATCGAACTTGACCCGTCCGATCCGTTAGCAGTCCGCCCGCCGCACTTCGCGCCGCGCGTGAAGCGCGTGATTTTCTTGTTCATGCACGGCGGCCCTTCATCGCTGGACACGTTCGAGCACAAGCCCTACTTGGAGAAGCATCACGGCGAGCCGCTGCCGATCGAGCGACCGCTGGCCTTTGACGACGAGAAGCCGGGGCCCCTCATGAAACCGTTCTGGAGCTTCAAGCCGGGAGGGCAGAGCGGCATCATGGTCAGCGACCTGTTCCCGCACGTGCGAGAGTGCGTGGACGAGATATGCTTCGTCCATTCCATGGTCGGCGATGGCGTCGACCACGGCGCTGCGATGCTGCAAACCTTCACCGGTTCGAGCACGTTCACGCGCCCGAGCCTGGGGTCGTGGGTGGTCTACGGGCTCGGCACCGAAAACAAGAACCTGCCGGGCTACGTCACCATCAAGCCTGCCCTGTCCCACGGCGGGGCCAAGAATTGGTCGTCGGCATTCCTGCCCGGCTCGTTCCAAGGCACGCCGATCGGCCATGCCGGCCTGGACGTCGCCGACGTGCAGGGCGAGCCGATCGAGTACCTGATGAACAAGGGCCTGTCGCAAGAAAAGCAGCGGTACGAACTCGACATGCTGCGCAACGTCAACCGGCGCCACGCCGAGATGCGCAAGTTCGACCCGCGCTTGGAAGCCCGCATCCAGTCGTTCGAGCTGGCGTTCCGCATGCAGGTGGAAGCGCCCGAAGCGTTCGAGGTGGAGAAAGAGTCCGAGGCCACGCGCAAGCTATACGGACTCGACGACCCGGTCACGGCCGACTTCGGCTGGCAATGCCTGCTGGCGCGCCGCTTGAGCGAGCGCGACGTGCGCTTCGTGCAATGCACGCACTCCTACAAGTGGGACCAGCATTCCGACCTGTTCAACCGCCACACCGCCAATGCCGCCGAGGTTGACAAGCCGATCGCCGGCCTGCTCAAGGATCTGAAGTCGCGCGGGATGCTGGGCGAAACGCTGGTGGTCTGGGCCGGCGAATTCGGCCGCACGCCGGTCAGCCAAGGCGGGGACGGACGCGACCACAACCCCTACGGCTACACCATCTGGATGGCGGGGGCAGGCGTGAAGAAAGGCTTCCAGTACGGGTCCACCGACGAGATCGGCTACCACGCGGAGGCGAACCGGATGCACATCCATGACTTCCACGCGACACTGCTGCACCTGCTCGGAATGGACCACGAAAAGCTGACCTACCGCTTCTCGGGGCGGGATTTCCGCCTGACCGATGTCGCAGGCCTGATCCATGACGACCTTTTCGCGTAGCGTGCCGGTCGGTTGAAAGTGGGGCTTCACTCGCAAGTGCCGTCCGAGGCCGCTGTCCCGGCGGACGCCCCTCTAGAAGCCGACCTGCGCAAGTGCGTGCATTGCGGCCTCTGCCTCAATGCCTGCCCCACGTACCGCGAGCTCGGCCTCGAAATGGACTCGCCCCGCGGGCGCATTTACCAGATGGTGGAAGTGGCCGAGGGACGCAGCCCGATCTCGGACGACTACATCGAGCACATCGAACTGTGCCTCGCCTGCCGGTCCTGCGAAACGGCCTGCCCCTCGGGCGTGCAGTACGGCCGCCTGATCGAAGGGGCCTTGGCGCAAATCGAAGCCGTCGCGCACCGCAGCATCCCGCAAAGATTCGTGCGCTGGCTGGTGTACAGCAGGCTGCTGCGCAGCCCGCCGATGCTGAAAACGGCCGGCCTGGGCCTGCTGCTCTACCAACGCAGCGGCCTCGACCGGATGCTGCGCAAGTCCGGATTCCTGAAGTCGCTCGGACGGCTGGGAAAACTGGCCGGGCTTGCCCCGCAGGCGCAAGCCCCTTTCTTTTTTTCCAGCATTGGCAAAGTGTTCCCGGCCGAGGGCGAGACCAAGCATCGCGTGGCGCTGATGGCGGGCTGCATGCAGAACGTGTTCTTCAGCCGCTTGAACGAAGCAACGGTCCGCGTGCTGCGCAAGAACGGCTGCGAAGTCACGGTTCCGGCGGGGCAAGGCTGCTGCGGAGCACTGCAGGTGCATGCCGGATTGCGAGAGATCGGGCGCGAGCAGGCGAAGCAGAACATCGCGGCCATCGCCCCCGGGGCCTTTGACGCGATCATCACCAACACCGCAGGCTGCGGATCGGTGCTGAAGGAGTATCCGGACCTGTTCGAGCACGACCCGCAGTGGCGCAAGCAGGCCGAAAGCTTCGCGGGCAAGATGCGCGACGTGAGCGAGTTCTTGGCATCCATCGACCTGAACACGGATTTCGGCCGCTTGGAGCGAACCGTGACCTACCAGGATTCCTGCCATCTGCTGCATGGCCAGCAGATCGCCGCACCGCCGCGACAGCTCATGCAAGCGGTCCCGGGCGTGACATTGCACGAATTGCCGATGAGCGAGCTGTGCTGCGGGTCGGCGGGAGTGTACAACGTCGAGCACACGGATATTTCCATGTCGCTGCTGGACGACAAAATGCGCATGATCGAATCGACCAAGGCCGACACAATCGTGACGGCCAACCCCGGCTGCATGCTGCAACTTCAGGCGGGCACTCGGCGCTCCGCGCAACCATTGGAGGTCCTGCACGTAGTCGAACTACTGGACCAAGCGTATGAGGCAGCCGCCAAGTCCATCAACTAGCCAGTCGCGCCCCCGGGCGGGGCCCGGATCATTCGGTTGGAAACACGTGGCTTGGCGTAGAATCAGAGCGGAGGGTTCCGGCAGTCAAGCCCCGTAATTTCATTGGTGCAGTATTTGCCCCAAAGCCAGTCTGGGTCCGGGCGAGCGATCATTCACTAGCGAGGTTTCTTCGGAAGCACTCCTCAACACCAGCATTGCAGAGCAATTGCCAACCCGGGCCGGGGCCTTCCGTGTGTGAGACAGGAGCAGCAGGAGGGAGATATGGCAAGAGAGCAGCCGGAGCGGGACCTGCCGGTGCAGCGCCCGCAGGTGGCGGGGGTGGACCTCGGCAGCCGCGAGCACTGGGCCTGCGGGCCGCCACGTGCGGACGGCAGGCCCAACGTGCGCACGTTCGGCACGACCACCGCGCAGTTGGACGCGTTGGCGGACTGGCTGGCGGCCGAAGGCGTGGAATCGGTGGCGCTGGAGAGCACGTATGTGTACTGGATCCCATTGCACGAGTTGCTGGAGGAGCGCGGTTTCGAGGTGTTGCTGGTCAATGCGCGGCAGTTGAAGAACGTGCCGGGGCGCAAGACCGACATGCTGGACTGCCAGTGGCTACAGCGGCTGCACAGTTGCGGCCTGCTGCGGGGCTCGTTCCGGCCGCCCGAGACGGTGACGCAGCTGCGGGCGCTGCACCGGCAGTGGCAGAGCTTGGTGGCGGAGCGCACGCGCTGCGTGCAATGGATGCAGCGGGCGCTGGATCAGATGAACGTGCAGGTGCATCGGGCGGTGACGGATCTGACGGGGCAGACAGGCATGGCGATCGTGCGTGCGATCGTGGCGGGGCAGCGCGATGCGGAGCAGTTGGCGCAGTTGCGCTCGGGGCGCTGCAAGCACACGGAGGAGCAGTTCGTGGAGTACCTGAGCGGCAACTGGCGGGAGGAGCACCTGTTCAACCTGCGCAGTGCGCTGCGGCTGTACGACGCGGTGCAGGCCGAGATGGACGGTTACGAGCAGAAGCTGCAAGAGGATCTGCAGCAGCAGGCGGGCGAGGAATGCAGCGCGGAGGAGTGTCCGCGGCACCCGAACGCGGCCAAGGAGAAAGCCATCCGAAGGCGGGGTGAGCAGCCGCTGCGGACGGCGCTGTACCGCTACGCGAGCGTGGATCTGACGCGCATCGACGGGATTAGCGCGGGGGCGGCGCGCACGATCCTGACCGAGGTGGGGACGGATCTGGGGTCGTTTCCGAGCGAGCGGCATTTCACGAGCTGGCTGGGCCTGGCGCCGCGGCACGCGGTATCGGGCGGGCAGCAGTTGGCGGGCAAGCGGCAGCGCGGGCTGGGAGCGACGCGCACGTCGAACGCGCTGCGCATGGCGGCGACGGCGCTGATCCGGTCCAAGTCGGCGCTGGGGGCGGCGCTGCGCCGCAAGGCGCGGCACAAGGGGATGAAGACGGCGGTGTTCGCCACCGCCCGCAAGCTGGCGGTGTTGGTATACCGCATGCTGCGCTTCGGCCAGGACTACGTTGACGAGGGCGAGGCGGCCTACGAGCAGCGCCATCGCCAACGGACCTTGGCCTACCTCAAAACGACAGCTAAGGATCTCGGCTACCAGCTGCTTCCCGACACTGCACAAACTGCTTCCCGGGACGCTGTGGGGGCAGGGGCGGGCTAGGGTGTTTCACACCAGTCGCGGCACAAGGGGATGAAGACGGCGGTGTTCGCCACCGCCCGCAAGCTGGCGGTGTTGGTATACCGCATGCTGCGCTTCGGCCAGGACTACGTTGACGAGGGCGAGGCGGCCTACGAGCAGCGCCATCGCCAACGGACCTTGGCCTACCTCAAAACGACAGCTAAGGATCTCGGCTACCAGCTGCTTCCCGACACTGCACAAACTGCTTCCCGGGACGCTGTGGGGGCAGGGGCGGGCTAGGGTGTTTCACACCAGGCGCGGCACAAGGGGATGAAGACGGCGGTGTTCGCCACCGCCCGCAAGCTGGCGGTGTTGGTATACCGCATGCTGCGCTTCGGCCAGGACTACGTTGACGAGGGCGAGGCGGCCTACGAGCAGCGCCATCGCCAACGGACCTTAGCCTACCTCAAAACGACAGCTAAGGATCTCGGCTACCAGCTGCTTCCCGACACTGCACAAACTGCTTCCCGGGACGCTGTGGGGGCAGGGGCGGGCTAGGGTGTTTCACACCAGTTGCGATGCACGTTATGGCCGGTATGCCCTGTACCGATCGCGGCCGCGGCGCGGCTGGCGAAAGCCGAGGGTGTAACGCGGGAGCGTTTCCCGACTGACGCACGGACGCTTCCTTGGGAGCGGCACGGGCGCATCGGATCCGCCGCACGAAGACGCGAGCGCCGTTGCCGAACCAGCCAGGAAGCGCGGGCGCGTTAGCCCTGCCCCGCCCTAGAGTGCAGCTTCGCCGTATTGGGATCCCGGCTTTGCCGGCTCCGAGTGATTGGCCCTGAACTTAGCGGATGCGGGGAGATCTCGATCTCAAGAGGCGGTTGTCCGGCAACGAAGCTCACGAGGAATCCTCGATTGGCTCGGCCCTCGCCGCAACGCTCGCAATGGCATCGAGCTTCTCCGATATCTCGGGATCGATCTCGTTGTCGGGGACATGCTCGGCCAGTTCGTAAAAGTCCTTCTTCGCCATGAGATTCGGCAGGCCGAGCTTCTTGAAATACGATTCGAACAGAGGCTTGAGGAAATCATCGCTGGCCTTGAGGTCAGCGCTCCAAGGAGAAGCCTTGCCCAGTGTCTTGAGCGCGGATGCGACCTCATCGATCGCTTGCCGCATGGCGTCCAGCCGCAGTTCTGCTTCGGACTCCTTGAACAGCGGGCCGCCCGCTCCGATCACCGCGGCCTTGGCATAAGCCTCCAGCGTGGAGCGAGAGCACAGGTAATTCTCGATCTCGCGGCGCCTCCAAACGAGGCACGCAACCTTGCCCGTGTCGTTCGGCTCCGTCTCGAGCCGATCGAACAAGGCCACTCCGCGCAACGTTGGGACTGCTTCCCGGAGTCCGTGATAGTGCTCGAGTGCCGCAGGCCGCTTGTTCCCGACATACTCTACGAAGGGCTTCTCGAGCGCCTCCATGGCCTGCCCATGGTTCAGCCGCCTCGCGAAAGCATGCAGGATTGCCAGATCTGTCGAGCCTTCGAGGTAGAGCACCCAGCCCGTCTGCGGGGCTTGGCAGTACTGCTCGAAGCTGATCGACTGGAGCGCCTTACGCACCTGGCTTCCACGGTGATCGATACGGTGCGGCTGCCCCACGAAGGCTACGACCATGTCCCGGCCCGCGGCCTCGCTCAGCAGGACCTCTGAATGGCTGGCGGCGATGATCTGGCTGTCGCTCGCTCGCGCCACATCGGCCAGCATGCGGTAGGTCTGGCGCTGCCGAAGAATCTCCAGATGGGCGTCGGGCTCGTCCAAGAGCAAGACCGCTCCGGGATTCGCATACATGTAGGCCAGAAGGAGCAATGTTTGCTGCATGCCACGCCCGGCTGAGGACAGATCCAGCTTCGTCCCGCGCTCGCGATAGCTCATCACGATCTCGCCGCGCTGGGGCACGTATCGCGGCGGTTCGATCTCGCAACCGAACAGGGCCTTAACCCGCTCCGCCAATTCCTCCCAGCCCTCTCGTCGCTCCTCATGAACCTGCCAGCACAGGTTGCGCAACACCTCCGCAGTGCGTCCCTCCCCCATGCGAACATCGACAGCGCCGGGGTCGAGCCGGGTCTCCGCGGCCGCGAGCCCCGACATCGGCGGGAGAAACGCGATCCTCACCTGCCCGGCTTGCTCCGGAACGGGCATGCGCCCGGGATCCCCGCCTGAGGCCATGCGCAGCGGCCGACAGTAGAACGACTCTTGGTTCGCATAGTCGAACTCCAGCCCGCAAGTCCAAGCCCGGCCTTCGGTTATGCCCTCGACTGCGATCTCGACCCTTATGTTGCTCGTGCGCTGCCGCCCATCGACCATCTGCACATCGCGGATGTGCAGGGCGCGCCATAGCAGGTTCGCGTCGGGAACCGGAATCGCAACCAGATCCCGGCGGTTCACGGTAACCCCCGGGCGCTTCTCGGGGGCACTCCTGCCGCCTCGCTTCTCGTTCCAGCGCTGGATCCCGATGTGCCAGAGGGCTAAGCCCTGCATTGCGGAAGTCTTCCCTGAATTATTCGGCCCGATAAAGACAACCGGGCTGCCAAGCTCGATCTCGACGCTGCTAAAGCGCTTGAAATTCACTAGCTTGAGCTTGGTAAGCATATGCAGATCCAGTAAAGCGAGGAATGCGCGCCCGCGGAGCGCGCCAGTTGCCGCCAGCCACTGCGACACCTCGCTCGGCTCCGCGGCAATGTTCCAGTCTCCTTGCAGCCGACTCACCGGCCCCCTAAGGAGTCACGGCTAGCTTCCTATCCGGTCTACAGTACATTACCAATGCTGCCCAGAAATTGTCTGCTTAGCGTGTAAGTTGATTTTATTCAAATACTTGCAAGATATTTTGAGTGTTCGCAAGCAGCATTGCCGAGGCGGCCAATCCATGCGCGCTTGCCTTGCAGCCGGATGTCCGCGGGGACACTGCGTCTCGCCGTCTCGTCAGCTGCGCGCCCCGAAATTCGGCTGCGATCCCGGATTGCACGACCATCGCCGGGGTATCCCGGCCTAAAATGGTGCGGTGTTGCCCCGACTTGCACTGCTATGGGCCTTGCTGCCGCTAGCGGCGTTCGCCCGGGAACGACCCAATGTCCTGCTCATTGTTGTTGACGACCTCAACGACTGGGTGGGCTGCCTGGGCGGACACCCCCAGGCACGAACACCCTATATCGACGGCCTGGCGGCGCAGGGAGTGCTGTTCGCGAACGCCCACTGCGCCGCGCCCTTGTGCAACCCGTCCCGCACCGCGCTCCTCTTCGGCAAGCGCCCGATCACGACAGGGGTGTTCGGCAACATGGATGACTGGCGCGAATTCAACTCGCTGGAAGACTCGGAGTCCCTGCCGCTGTTCTTCCGCCGCAGGGGCTACCACACGGCGGCCGCCGGCAAGATCTTCCACGCCAATCACGGCGGCCGGCGCGGCGCCCTGACGCACGCCGCAGGCGCGCCCTACGCCGGGCGCAGCGGTTTCGGCCAGCCCGCAGCCTGGGATGCGCGCTTCCCCGCCCGGACGATTCAGCTGCCCAAGGCCCCGCTCCTGATCGGCACGCACAGGAATGGCATCGACCACCACTGGGACTGGGGGCCGATCGACTTCGAGGACGACATGACCGAGGATGGCCAAGCCGCGCAATGGGCAGTGCGCCAACTCCGGGCAGAGCATGACAAGCCGTTTTTCCTTGCGGTCGGGATTTACAGGCCCCACGATCCCCAGTACGCCCCGGGCGAATACTTCGGCAAGCATCCGCTCGCGGACGTGGAATTGCCCGCGATCCTCGCGTCAGACCTTGAGGACGTACCGCCAGCCGCTCGCGGCCATGTTCGACGTGCGGACAGCTACGAGGCAGTGATCCGCAAGCACGCCGCCCTGCGTTCTGCGACCCGGGGATACCTCGCAGCGGTAACGTTCGCGGACGCGATGATCGGACGTGTCCTGCGCGCCCTGGACACCAGCAAGTACAGCGAGAACACCATCGTGGCACTGCTCTCGGACCACGGCTACCACATCGGCGAGAAGCAAAAGTACCACAAGGGCACGCTCTGGGAGGAGGCGACCCGCGTGCCGCTCATTATCCGCGCGCCCGGAATCGGAATAGCGGGATCGGTCTCGCGCCGCGCGGTCAGCTTGATCGACCTCTATCCGACGCTCGCCGCCTTGACGTCGCTCAGCCCGCCGGCGGACTTGGACGGAGAAAGCTTGGTGCCCCTGCTCATGGATCCGGCGGCGGCGCGCAGCATGCCGGCGCTGACGACGCGACAAGGCAAGCATCACGCGATTCGAACGGATCGCTGGAGATACATTCGCTACGCCGACGGAAGCGAAGAGCTATACGATCACGACGCGGACCCGCTGGAATGGAGGAACCTAGCCGGCAATCGCATGCACGAGGCCGACCGGCGACGACTGTCGGCAAATCTCGACCGACTCCTGCGGTAAGCGGGCTGGGAATCCCGGCCTAGCGGGCTTGCGGGCGATCCTGCGAGCGATAGGGAGTCTCGGGCGGCTGCCGCCTCTTGGCGATCCTGGCGACAAGGCCGGCGGCGAGCAGCCCTCCGATCAGGACCAAGATGTCCTCGATCCCGCGCAACGACAGGAACAAGCCCCCCAGCAGCGAAACAAGCAAGAGAAGAGCCGCGACGCGGATGACTGCTTGGCGCAGTGTCCAACCGCTCCCAGCAGCGGGCCATTCGCCATCGCTGCCCGGCTCGTCGAGCTCCCAGTCGCGATTCGCCTCAGTCATCGCTCGCAGCGGAATCTTCGGCCTGCACTGCGCTCCCGGCCGAGCGGCCCCTGGCCGATCGATCAGTATTCCTTGCCGCTGTAGATCTCGGAGACAAAAGACTCGTAGCCGTTATACATCAGCGTCGGACGCATCGAGTACATCAAGGAGCCGTCGGACCCCAAGGCTAGGAGCTTCTCTTCCGCTTGGGACCAGCGGGGGTGGGGTTTCTTCGGATTGACGTTCGAGTACCAGCCGTATTCGGTCGGCGCGGCCTTGTTCCACAGTGTCGGGGGGCGCTTCTTGGTGACCTCGATCGCCACGATCGACTTGATATTCTTCAGGCCGTACTTCCACGGCATGATCGCCCGGATCGGGGCCCCGTTCTGCTTTAACAACGGCTTGCCGTACAAGCCGGTACAGAACAGCGCCAGCTCGTTCATCGCCTCATCCAGCCTGAGGGCTTCTTGGTACGGCCAGTCGTAGTGCGGCTGGGAGACGATCCCCGGCATCTCGCTGGGCCTGTGCGCGGTGACCATCTTGATAAAGCGGGCCTCGGGCTTGGGGTCGGCTTCCTTGAGCAGTGCCGACATTGGAAATCCAGTCCACGGAACCGCCATGGACCAAGCTTCGACGCAGCGGAAACGGTAAAGCCGCTCCTCCAGCGGGAAGCGCCGCGCCAAGTCGTCGATATCGTAAGTCCTGGGGTTGTTGACCAAGCCCGAGACCTTCACCGTCCACGGGTCGATCTTGAACTGGTCGACCCGATGCCGCACTTGGCCCTTGTCGAGCGTGAACTCGTAGAAGTTGTTGTAGCCGGTTGCGATCGACTCCGCGGTCAGGGGGCGGTCCAAGGTGTACTTGGTGTTGCGCCCGGCAGGATACAGCGGATCATCGCCCGCCGCTGCCTGCGCGGCGGCGGGCAGCAGGCTTGCAGCGCCTGCGAGGCCCATGCCCTTGAGAATTTCGCGGCGCGAGCGGAACAGATCTTCGGATGTTGCGTGGCTTTCCGGGATTTCCCAGCCTCTGGGTTGCTTGATGAGCATGTGGCCTCTCTCAGCAAGCCGCCGGCAGCGGCCCTCAGTCTCGATCCCGGCGACGATCACAGAGTAGCACAAGGGCCGGGCCGGCTGCGTCTCCGTTGCGTGCCGGCAGGCTCCCCCGCTCTCGCCCCCGAACTTTCGGCAGGGACGGCCTAGTCGAATTGCTGCGCGCCGGTCATGCCCCGCAGGAAATCCAGGTACTCCGGGCCGCTGACCCGGTCGTACTCCTCTTGCGCGCGACGCGCGCGGGCTTCCAAGCCCAGCCTCGCCGAGAGCTCGCCGGTCACGTCCGCGGCCCGGGTGTCGTTGACGTGGCGGATCAGCCTGCTGCAGCGCGCGACAGCTTGCGCCTGGGCGGTCTCAAGCCGCCGCAAGTACCATTCGCTATCGAGCACCGACTCGCGCGAGAACATCTTCCGGAATTCCGGCGAATCGATCTTCAGGCCGTCATCCTCCCCGAACGCCATGATCGACAGCAGGGCCCGCACGGGCGGGCAAACCGCGTCCGCCGAGCCATCGTCAAAGTAGAGCTTGGCCGTCGAGGCATGGGCTTCGGCGATGTATCGGATTCCATCCGCGAAGGAGCGCGGGTCTTGCACCTCGGGACGCAGGATCGGGTCGTCGAAGACCTTCATGGGATTGTCAAAGACCCTTGCCACGAAGCGGCTCGTGAAGGCGGCGTTGATGCGGTATCCGAGGCGGCTGGCAAGCACGGCCTGGCCCTCGTACTCGTAGTCTTCGAGCTTGTCGAGCAAGCCCTCCCGGATCAGGAACCGTGGATCTCGCTCCTCGGACGACATACGGCACCAGATCTCTGGCACCAGCAGGCTGATGTCGTGCAACATCTTGATCTCCGGCCCGATGTGCCCAGCCGCGGTGGAGAAGCCGCCCAGGCCGGTCAGCGCGTACCCGACGAAGGCGGAGTTCAGGTCGGCGGCCGGGCGCAGCGCGTTGAACGGGCCCTTGGTCAAGGCTCCCTCGCTGCCGAAGCCTGTCGTGGAAGGGCTTTTCCCGGTCAGCGACGCAATGAAGTCCATGAACAGCTCGGGGAGATCTTGGTAGTGGATCGGGTTGTAGACGGCCAGGCTGCGGATGCCGTTGGCTTGGTCGGGCGGGTTGTTCCTGCGTCCGACAATCACGGCGCTGACCGGGAAATGCACGGGCTGCCCTTCCCCCAGCCCGCGCGACAGGCGCGCGCCCATCTCGGCGGCGTAGCGCTCCAGCGGTGCTTCGATGTCGGGGCGGTCCTGCAGGTAGCGCGGGTTCTTGGTCGGCGCTCCGTCGATCAGGCGCGGGTTGGCAGAGCACACCACATGCCCGCTCTCGGCCGCGGCCGCGCCGACAAGCAGCTGGCGCATGGGCTGGCTGAAGCGCTCCAAGTCGGCTGCCTTCTGGACCATCTTGCGCACCGCGGGCAAGGACAGGGGCTCGAAGTTCGAGAGGAAGGCCCCCCCCTTGGAAAGGTCCGCTTCGGTGCGCTTGTCCAAGCCCGGATGGATCGCGTCGTCAGGGCGCTGGAACAGGCGGAACTCGCAGTTCTGCGCGAACTTGACGCTGTAGCTTGCCGGGCCGGGCAAGCCGGCCAAGTGCCGCGCCGGAACTACGCTCGAGGCGGTGATGTCGTCCCCGGTCTGGATTTTCTCGGCCGACACGAAGTCTTGGCGGCATTTGAAAGTGCGCCAAGTCTGCTCGCCGAACACTCCGACGCGCAAGTACGTGCCGACCAACTTGCGGTCATGGTGGATCAGTTCGTGCCCCGGCAGTCCGTTGAAGATGTCGACGCGGAAATGATCCCGCCAGCGCGGCCCCCACTCCGGCTGGTAGAACCGCTTGATGACCAGCACCATGGAATAGACATGGTTGGGGATGCTGCCCAGCCAGGCATTGAACTCGTCGGTGTAGCGCGAGGAGGGGGTGAGCAGCTTGATCACGCTGCCCAGCGACCGCTCGCTGTGCAGGACGGGGCGGCTCGGGCGGCTGGCGTACACCTTGCGCAAGGGCGAGTCTTGCGGCCAGCGATCGGAGTAGTCCCGGTCGAAGATCGCCTGCACGGCGTCAAAGTCCTTCTCCACGTCAGAGACGAACACCGGCCCGTACAGCATGTAGTCCCGCAGGGACTTGCTGATCTCGCTCTTGCCGCCGCCGCTGACGGTGCAAGGCTTGTGGCACGAGACACCCTCGGGGGCCGTGCCGAGCAGCCGCCAGGTCGGAGCCGCCGGGTGCTTCTCCATCCGGATGCGGTAGCCCGACGGCTCCATGTAGATCTTGCCGGGGGCGAGCGGCAGGGAGCGCTCGCGGCCGGCCTTGACCCAGCGCACGTCCTGCGTCTGCAGGCTGACCTCAGCGTTTTGCGGGATGTAGTACAGATCTGGGTAGGTCTTGTCCCGCCCGTAGCCGTCCGGCTGCAGGTCGATCGAGCCGGGGTAGCGCTTGGCAGCCTCGTCCAACGTGATCGAGCCGTACTTGCTCGAATGGGCGAATGCCGATTCGCCGTGGTTGTAGCTGGCGAACGCGATCGCGCCCCCGGAGTGCTCTTCCTCGACATTGCCCAGAAGATTGGCGGCGTAGCTGAGCTGCGTCTTGACCTCCTTCTTGCAATAGCCGTAGTAGTTGTCCGAGATCAGTGTGACGATCACTCCCTCCCGCGTGCGGCAGGTGAGCTTGAACGGGCTTCCGCCGTTGTAGATCTTGCCCTCTTCCTGCCAGCACATGCCGTCCCGCCGCTGGCGCTCCGTGGCTTCCCGGAAATGCGGCAGGCCGGCCTCTTTCTTGGAGACCGACTCCAGATGCGGGGCCAGGATCA
Organism: Bryobacterales bacterium; assembly: GCA_965219605.1. Lineage (GTDB taxonomy): Bacteria > Acidobacteriota > Terriglobia > Bryobacterales > UBA6623 > VXMF01. Next base: position 778,020 of record CBDCOC010000001.1, read on the forward strand.
CGACGCCCGTGTGGCCGCTCCAGCCGCCGACATCCAGGCCGGCGTCATTCTCGGGCAGAAAGGGATCGCCGGCATTGCCGAAGATCGACTCGACAAAGTCCAGATTGCTGACCAGGCCGCCCGGCGCGAAGAACCGAGTCTCCATGCGCAATGCGGACGAGAGTCCCGGGATTTCCGGCGCGACCAGCGGCCGCAGCAACAGCGAGACGAATCCCTTGGCTGCTGGATCGAACGGCAGGGACAGCACGGAATCGGGCGGGTCCAAGGCGATCTGCAGCAGCGCCGCGAAGGTGCGTTTCGGCACCGCCTTCTTGTCGGCAGGTATGGGCAGGCCGCCTTCGGCCACGTGGAACGTGCCCTTGGTCGTGCGCCGGTCATGGCGGGGATTGTGCAGCACGCCGTTGCGAACCCGGTAAGAGCTCACGTAGGCGGAGTGGAAGGCATCTCCGTGCTCCGGTATCGAGAGCTCGCGCGCCATGCCGTGCCGGTCCAGGACCAATGTGCGCCCGGGCAGCCAATGCCGTCCGCTGCCGCCCGCCTCGGCAAGGTGCGCGGCAAGGAAATCCTCGATGCGCCGATCCGCCCCGCAGCGGTGATCGTACAGCAGCCGTGCTTGCTCCCGATAGGTCGCCAGCAAGCTGGCAGTGGCTCCGGCAAACCCGGCGTCGTCCGAAATCAGTCCGCCCGCGGCCATCCGCAGCTTCACATAGCGCCGCAGTTCGTCACGCTCCGCGGCCCGGTCTTCGTCAGAAATTCCCGGCGCGAAGCCGAGAGCGCGCTTCATGTCCATCCTTCACCGCCCTTGCCTGTGACTCCTGAGGCCATTCGCTGCCCGAAACCGGCCTAGTTGCAGCCCGCCCCGGTGGTTCCTGCGCGAGCACCGCGCCGATCGACTGGCGCCCGGAGCGTCGGGCGCCGGCCAGCCGGCGCAGTCATCCGGCAACGGGGCTGATGTGCGCGCTGGCGGCCCGGCCAAGGAATCCATGCAGCATCCCCCCGCCCGCGGCAGCCAAGTCCCAGTGTACCCCCGCAACACGCGCGCAAAACGGTCATCGGCCATGCTGGCGATGAAATCCGCGCACCTTCAAGCGGATGCGGTACAGGCTCTGGCCCGCGGTCACGTACAAGAAGTCGGCGCCCTCGCCAAGTCCGAATTCAACGTTGCTGGGCAGGCCGCCTGCGACGAGCGGCCTCTCTTCTGCCTTCCTGCCAGCGGCGGTGGGCAGGAAGGCAATCTCTGCGCCCCGCGGATCAAGCACAAGGATCCCGGGCCGGGACGGTTCACGAGCGGCCAGGTAGAGATTGCCATGCTCGTCGACAGTCATGCCGTCGCAGCCAAACTGCGCGCCGAAGTCGTGAAACACCCGCCGCTCGCCGGAAACCCGCCCGTCCGGTCCGAGCGGAAAGGCGTAGATTCTCATCGGCCCGCGATTGCCCGGCTGCATGCCCGGCAGGCCGTCATCGCCGTTGTCCGTCTCGGCGACATAGAGCGTCCTGCCATCGGGGCTCAGGGCCAGTCCGTTGGGCTTGCTGACTTCCCGGGTGATCTCGGACACGTCGCCAGCGGGCGTGACGCGGTAGACCGCCCGCCAGCGCAACTCCAGCGGCTCGTGCCCCACATAGCGCGGATCGGTGAAGTACAGGTTGCCCGCATCGTCGACGGTGATGTCGTTGGGGGAGTTGAAGAGCTTGCCGCCGAAATTGTCGACAACCGGGGAGCGCTCCTTGGTCGCAACGTTCCAACGCGAGATGCGGCGCCCGCCGTGGTCGGCCCCCTCGGCGGCGTACAAGTAGCCGTCAGGGCCGAAGGTCAGGCCGTTGGCCTTGCCGCTGTCGGCGGCGAAGGTCTCGACACGCTTGGTGGCAGGATCGAAGCGGTGGATCCGCCCGGGGCGCTCGCCGCTCAGGATGTCCGAGAAATAGATCGACCCGTCCGGAGCGACCGCAGGGCCTTCCGTCAGCCCGCCCGCCCCGGTTTCGGGCCGGGTGTAAAGCAGCTCGAACCGGGCATCGGAGGCGACGATGGTCGCGCCTGTCGGAGACGGCGCGCGCTCGGCAGCCAGCCACGGCGTGCAAAGCGTCCCAACGATCAATGCCTTGGCCGCCTGCACGACATCTACCTCGCAGAGAAGCGGTAAACGGTCGAAGTGCTGTACATGTCGCCGGGGCGCAGCAGCGTGGACGGAAAGTCCGGCTGGTTGGGCGAATCCGGGTAGTGCTGCGTTTCGAGGCAGAATCCGCTGCGGCGTTGATAGGCAACCCCGCCCTTGCCAACGTGGCTGCCATCGAGGAAGTTGCCGCTGTAGAACTGGACGCCCGGCTCGGTGGTGAGCACTTCCATCGACCTGCCAGTCTGCGGCTCGAAGACCGTTGCCGCGAGCGCCAGCGCGCCCGCATCGCGGTTGAGGACATAGTTGTGGTCATAGCCCGCCCCGAAGCCCAGCTGCTCGCTCTCATGGCCGATGCGAGCGCCGATTGCTGTTGCCTCGCGGAAGTCCAGCGGCGAACCGGCGAGCGATGCAATCTCGCCGGTTGGGATCATGGTCTCGTCGACCGACGTGTAGCGGTCGGCGTTGATCGTCAGAACATGGCCGAGGATCGAGCTGGCGCCGCCATCCTTGAGGTTGAAGTACGAGTGGTTCGTCAGATTGACCACAGTGGGCTTGTCCGTGCTGGCCCGGTAGTCGATGCGCAGCTCGTTGCCGTCCGTCCACGTGTAGGTCACGGTTGCTTCCAAGCGGCCGGGATACCCTTGTTCGCCGTCCATGCTCGCGTAGGAAAACGAGACAGCGTCCCCGGCACTGACGGGCGTTCCCTGCCAGATCACCTTGTCGAAACCCTTGATGCCTCCGTGCAGCGAGTTGGGCCCGTTGTTCACGGGCAGCTGGTAGGTCGTGCCGTCGATCGCGAATTTCCCGCCGGCGATTCGATTGGCATACCGGCCGGTGATCGCTCCGAAGTAGGGCGCACCCGCCACGTAGGCGTCCAAATCGTCAAAGCCGAGAACGACATCGCCCAAGTTGCCGTCGCGATCCGGCACTTGCAGGCTGACCACGATGCCCCCGTATTCGATGATGCCGACACTCGCGCCGGAAGCGTTGGTCAGCGTGAAGAGCGCGACCGGCCGGCCGTCGATCGACCCGAACTGCGAGGCCTGGATCGAGCGCATGCTCTCGGGACCGCCTGCGCCCGGGGCGCAATTCCAAGCCAATAGCGCCGCAAGCGCAATCACGGCCAGCGCCGCGCCAGTGTGCTTGAGTCTCATCGTCGGCCTCCCAGCTTTTCCAGTGTAGGGGCAACGGCCCAAGTAAGCCGTAAGCACGAGTCCTGCCGCTCAATGGGATGGCTGGGGTTCCACTTCCACCAGCAGGGCTGCCGGTACCTGCAGCAAGACCTCGATCCGGTTCAGGCCCTGCTTGCGTGCAAGCGATAGCACGCTGCGCAGCGTGGCGAAATCGTGCGCTCCCTGCCCGGAGCGGAACCCACTTGAGATCTTCACCCCGCGCAGGCCCCGCTGTGCCCGTGCAGATACTTGGAATCAAGGATTTGCGAATTTAGCCGTTGCGGAGGTTTCTTCAGGCGCCTCGGCTGGCAAGCTCGCATCCACGCCTAGTTCACGTTCCGCCAAGCGCTGCAACAGCTCGCCTTGCTGGTCAAGCTTGATGCTGTGTTGCGCTTGCACCTGTTCGACTGTCCACAACCTGCTGTCCAGCGAATCCAAGCGCTTATTGGTCTCTACGTTGTTCGCGCGGATGTCCGCGCGCAAGGAGTTTCGACTGCTGCAAGATCAACCCCGCAAGCGCGAAAGCCGCCGTTAGCACGGCTCCAACAGTCCACCCAGTATCAATGCTCATGGCCTTACCGTACAGTAGGGGGCAGTGGCGTTGCGCACGGCCAAATTGGAGCTAACAGGCTTCCGGAGCTCGCTAGCGCAGAGCACGACCTAGAATCAATATCCTACGATTCCGTCGGCTTGCCGGCATGGAAGCCGCTGCCAGTCGATTGCTGCACGGGGTACCGTAGGGGATTGCCGCCGGCCGCCCAGGCTGGCGGACGGGACTGGCAAAACTCCACATTGAGAATCGCTGCCAGGCACGATGATCCTAGTCACCGGCTCGACGGGTTTCGTAGGGAATCAGGTCGCGCGCTTCCTCGCGGGCCGCGGCGAGCGCCTGCGCTTGCTGGTGCGGCCCTCCAGCGCCCGCGCCCCGCTGGCAGGCCTGGAAGGCGAAATCTTCGACGGCGACTTGCGCGACGAGGCAAGCGTGGCCGCGGCAGTGCGCGGCTGCGCGATGGTCTTCCATGTCGCCGCCGAGTACAGCCTCTGGGACAGGCACCCGCAGAGGATCTACGACTCCAACCTCCAAGGCACGCGCAACTTGCTCGAGGCCGCCCTGCTAGCAGGCGTGCAACGCTTCGTGCATACCAGCTCCATCGGCACGATCGCCCCCAGCGACGATGGCTCCGCCGTAACCGAGAGATCCCCGTCCTCGCTGGCAAGCATGACCGGGCACTACAAGCGCTCGAAATTCCTCGCCGAGCGCGAAGCGCGGCGCTACGCCAAGCGCGGCCTGGACGTGGTCATCGTCAATCCAACCGCGCCGCTCGGAGAGGGGGATTTCAAGCCAACGCCGACGGGCCGCATCATCAAGGACTTCTTGGAAGGGCGCATGCCGGCCTATGTCGACACAGGCTTGAACGTAGTGGACGTGCGCGACGTCGCGCGGGGGCATTGGCTGGCGGCCCGGCAGGGGCGCTCCGGCGAGCGCTACATACTCGGAGCGGCGAACCTGCCCCTGCGCGCAATCCTCGAACTGGCGGGGGCGGCGAGCGGGCGGCGAGCCCCGCGGCTACGGCTGCCGTATTTCGCGGCTTGGGCCGCCGGGGCATGCAGCACGGGATGGGCTCGGGTCACGGGCGGGGCGCCGGGCATACCGTTGGACGGCGTTCGCATGGCCCGCCGCCCGATGTACGCAGATTGCTCCAAAGCCAGGCAGGAGCTAGGCTTCCGCCCCGGGCCGGTCGAGCCAGCCGTGCGCCGGGCGGTGGAGTGGTTCCAGCGGCAGGGGCCTTGAGGCGGGCGCCGGCGGATTCCCGGCCGGCATCAGTGGACCGCGCGCGAGCGCCGCACGTAGACTCCGCCCTGGAGCCGTTCGAAGAAACGCTCGACGCTGGGGTGGTCGATCGGATCCTGCGTGCTGTCGGCTTCCAAGTTGCGCTCGGCGACGTACGTCCAGTGCCGCGCCCCGTGCGGCAGCACGTGGTACCAAGGCTGGTCCTTGGGCGGCCGGGAACGCGCCATCTGCCCGTACCACGCCTCGTCCCCGGCAAACACCGGGTCGACGTCGACGACCACGCCGCGGTACCCGAAAAGCTTGTGATGCACGAGCTCGCCGATGGCGAACCTTGCCTGTGGGCTGCCTGCCGCCATGATGCTGCGGAAGCCCTTACATGGCCCTCATCATGATGCTCTCGAGAGCCTTCTTGAACGGTGCGGGATCTTCGATCTCCGCCCCTTCGGCCAGCATCGCGTAACCGTACAGCACTTCGGCAAAGTCGCCCAGCGCAGGGTCGGACTTGTCCGCTTCGAAGCGTTCCTGCAATCCCTTCACCAGCTCATGCCCCCCGTTCACTTCGAGAACGCGCTTCTGCTTGGGCATATTCGGGCCGGCCATGCGCAGCATGCGCTCCATGTGCGGGCTCATGTCGTTCTCGTCCACCGTCAGGCACGCTGGCGAAGTCGTCAGCCGGCTCGAAAGGCGCACCTGCTTCACGTGCTCTTCAAGGTGCTTGCCGAGCAAGCCGAACAGGTCGCGGAAACGCTGCTCTTGGCCCTTGCGCTCGCTCTTGGCATCGTCGGCCGCGCTCTCCGATCCCAGGTCCAGATCGCCCTTGCCCGCCGAGCGCAGGGTCTTGCCCTCGAATTCGGTCAGCCGGGCCACCAAGAATTCGTCGACCGGGTCGGTCAGGAAGAGCACCTCGTAATCCTTCTTCATGAAGGCCTCGATCAGCGGCGAGTTGGCAACGATCGACCGCGACTCGCCGGTGATGTAGTAGATGTCGTCCTGCCCTTCCTTCATGCGCGAGACGTAGTCCTGCAGCGTGGTCAGCTTCTGGGGGTCGTTCGAGGACTCGAACATGAGCAGCGGCATGAGGCGCTTCTTGTGCTCGGCATCGAAGTCGACGCCTTCCTTGAGCGCGCGCCCGAACTTGCCCCAGAACTCGAGGTACTTCTCCTCGTCGTCGCGCTGCAGCTTGCCCAGCGTCTCCAGCACTTTCTTGGCCAGGAACTTGCTGATGCGCCCCAGGTGCCGGTTCTCCTGCAACGTCTGGCGGGATATGTTGAGCGGAATGTCGGAGGAGTCGACCACGCCGCGCACGAATCGCAGGAAGTTGGGCAGCACCGCGTCGCAGCGCTCCATGATCATGACGCGCCTGGCATACAGCTGCAAGCCGTAGTCCGCGCCCCAGACGAACAGGTCCGGCGGGGCTTCAGACGGCACGAACAGCACGGATTCGTACTCGGAGACGCCCTCGGCTTTGAAGCGGATGTGCAGCAGGGCGTCACGCCAGTCCCCGCTGATATGCTTGTAAAACTCGTTGTACTCCTCTTCCGTAACCTCGGATTCCGGGCGCGTCCAGATGGGCTTCATCGAGTTCAAGGTCTTGTCATCGACCACGTAGGTCGTCTTGCCGTCCGGCTTGACAATGCCCTTCTCGTCCGTTTCCTTCTTTTCGCGGCGAACCCGCTGGCGGATGGGATAGGCAATGAAGTTGGAGTAGCGCCTGACCACGCCCTCAAGCGTCCACTCGCTGGTGAAGTCTTCCATGCCGGCATCCGGGTCAGCCGGCTTGAGGTGCAACGTCACGGTGGTGCCCTGCCCGCGGCGGTCTCCCGCGGACAAGGTGTAGGTGCCGTCCGCCTCCGAGCGCCACAGCGTCGAGGATTCCTCGCCTGCCTTGCGGGTTTCCAGAACGACCTGCTCGGCAACCATGAAGGCGGAGTAGAAGCCGACGCCGAACCGGCCGATCAGCTCGGGCGTCTCCTTGGATTCCTTCTGCGCGGCGAGACTCTTGAGCATCTCTTGCGTGCCCGAGCGCGCGATGGAACCGATGTTGTCGATCACCTCTTGGCGCGACATGCCGATGCCGTTGTCCTGGACCGTCAGCGTGCGGGCATCGGCATCCGCCTCGAGGCGGATCTCGAGATCCTCGCCCTCCTTCAGCAGATCGGGCTCGGTCAGGGATCGGAAGCGCAGCTTGTCGAGCGCGTCGGAGGCGTTCGAGATCAATTCGCGCAGAAAGATCTCCTTGTTCGTGTACAAGGAGTGGATCATCAGATCCAAGAGTTGCCTTGTTTCCGCTTCAAAGTTGCGGGTTTCTTCTGTTGCTGTGGCCATGCTCGTGCTTGATGCGAGGGGCAGCTCCCGCGTGCGCGCTTGCGGCGCGGAGCGAGCTGCCCCCCTATTCTTGAATCTATTGCGATTCCGGCAGGCCCGTCAAGTACGCTCCAGCCGAAGACCGGGGGCGACGGCGCGGGCGGGCGGCGGTGATTGACCGGGACACGGCACACCTGCTAGCTTGGAAGCTCTGGGCAGCAGCGCCCGAGGAGCCAACATGAGCAGACAATGCACCTTGAAGGGCAACCCATTCCAATTGCAGGGAGACGCCCTGAATGCAGGCGATGCCGCGCCGGATTTCACGCTGACAGGCAATGACCTGTCCCCCGTCAAGCTCGCCGATACCAGCGGCGTGCGGGTGATCAACGTCGTGCCTTCCCTGGATACGCCGGTTTGCGATCTTCAGATCAAGCGCTTCAATGAGGAGGCCGCCGCCTTGGAGAACGTTTCCGTGTACTGCGTGAGCTGCGATCTTCCCTTCGCCCAGAAGCGCTGGTGCGGCGCGGCCGGGGTAGACAGGGTGACCCCGCTGTCCGATTACAAGGACGGCAATTTCGGGCGCGCCTGGGGCACCATGATCGACGATCTCAAGATCCAGTCCCGCGCAGTCTTCGTAGTGAGCGAGCACAACACGATCGTCCACGCGGAGTACGTGCCTGAAGTGGCCGAGCATCCGGACTACGAAGCTGCGCTCGCGGCCGCTCGCGGCGCAGCGTAAGCACAGCCGTACCGCTGCCCAGGCCCGGGCCGGTTCCACTGCGCCCGGCGCTGGGCCGGAAGGCATGCTCGGGCCCGCGCTATAGCGTTGTCGGGAACCGGCACCAGCCATGGATTGCCGGGGAAATCCTCGCCGCACGGTCTCGGCCGTTCGGGATCTGGGCTGGCCGTGTCCTGCCAATTTCGCCATGATCAACTCCCTGCGGTGATAAATAGATGATATATTATCCTTATTAAAAGGCGATACCGCAGGAATGACTGTTTCACAGCCAAGGCTGAAGCAGATATTTCGCGACTTGCTGGCCGATGCGGCCGGCAAGGCACTGCCGCCCTTGACACCTCGCAAGGTCCGCGGCAGAGTCCACTTTCCCGGCAAGGCTAGCGCCGTCGTGGGAGTCCGGCGCGCCGGCAAGACCACATTCCTGCACCAGTTGCGCTCGGCGAAGCATCGAGACGGCACTCCGCTGAGCCTGCTGCCCTTCGTTTCTTTCGAGGACGAGCGTCTCGCCGACCTGGACGCCTCCGATCTCACTCTCCTGTTGGACGAGTATCGCCGGATGTTTCCCGAGTCGATGGCAGGGGAGGCTTGCACGGCTTGGCACTTCGACGAAATCCAACTGGTGAGGGGCTGGGAGCAATTCGTGCGGCGGATCTTGGAGACCGAGCGGGATGATGTCTTCGTAACGGGCTCGTCCGCAGCCCTGCTCTCGCGAGAAATCGCGACCGCGCTGCGCGGCAGGGGGTGGCAGGTCCTCCTGCATCCGTTCAGCTTCGAAGAGGCGCAGCGGCATGGCGGAACGGAGATCCCGCCCGCCGGAAGCAGCCCGCCGGCCAAGCTCAGGGCGCGGATGGAGCGGGCCTATGCCGACTGGCTGCGCACCGGCGGATTCCCGGAGGCACAGGGGCTAGCAGACTCGGTGCGCCGGCAGTTGCTCCGGGATTACGTCGATGTCGCCATGTTCCGGGACGTGGTCGAGCGTCATGCCGTGCGTAACGTGACAGGCCTGCGCTGGCTGGTGCGGCAATTGCTGGGCAACGCCGGCTCGCTCTTCAGCGTCGAGAAGTTCTACCGGTCCCTGCGGTCGCAGGGGGTGTCGATTTCCAAGGACTCGGTGCATGCCCTGCTGGGATACTTGGATGACTGCTTCCTGATCCGGGTGATCTGGATGGAATCCTCCTCGGAGCGGCAGCGGATGGTGAACCCCCGCAAGGCATACCCAGCGGACCCCGGCCTGATTCCAATTTTCGACAGGACCGGCAAGGCGAACTACGGCCATGCCTTGGAGACCGCCGTGCTTCTCGAACTCGAGCGCCGAGGGTGCGAGATCACCTACGTCCGCACGCGGGAGGGGTTCGAAGTGGATTTCCTCGCCCGCAGACCGGATGGCGGGACGGATCTCATACAAGTCTGCACCGACCTGTCAGACCCAGCCACGGCTGCACGGGAAATTCGCGCGTTGCAAGCGGCCGGCAGCGGAATGCCGGAGGCCGGCAAGCTTGTACTGACGCTGACCGCGGGCGGCTTTCCGCAGGAATTGCCGTTGGGCGTGTCCGTCCAGACGGCCTGGGAGTGGTCCTTAGGCCGGCCGGCGGTGCGCTGAGAGCCACTCCGGGAGCATCCGCGGCCATCACGGCGCAGGGCAACGTGATGGCCGCCGTCAGAACTCCTGCCGGCCACGACACCGCCAAGCACGCTCGCCGGCCCAACCTGCCGCCGTGCCATGGCCCGCTGCCGGCTATGCGGCCATCCAGCCCGGGCCGCCACGGGAAGAGGCCAGCCTGTGCGCCGCGCCCGGCGTATGCTCGGCATCCGCCTCAATGCCGCAGGTCGCGGTCGTCCCCGAGGGCGCCGCGGAAAAACCGCAGCCAGTTCCCGCTGAAAACCTGGTCCACCTGCTGGTCGCTAAAGCCTTGCTTGGCCAATACTTCTGCGATTCGGTGAAGATCGGCGATCGTCTTGAGGCCGATTGGAGTCTGCTCGCTTCCAAACCCTCCGTCAAGATCGCTCCCAATGGCGACATGGTCGGCATTGCCGGTGATCGAGCAGATGTGGTCGATGTGCGCGGCAACCGACTCAAACGATGCCCGCGGGCGGCGGCTATCCCCTCTGACGTACCCGGGCACCAGCATCCATTCATCCATGACGACGCCGATCACGCCGCCGCGGCCCGCAACGGCCGCAATCTGGCGGTCGCTGAGCTGGCGGTCATGCTCGACGAGCGCGCGGCAGTTGGCATGGCTCACGAACACCGCGCCCCCGTAGATCTCGAGCGCTTCCGCCACTGCGGTGTCGGCCGTATGCACCAGGTCGAGGATCAGGCCCAGCCTCTCGAACTCGGCGAGGAGCTCCCTGCCCTGCGCTGTCAGCGGGCCGTCCCCGCCAGTCCCCATCGCATAGGCGCTCGGCCCGTAGTGCGCCAAGCAGGCGGTGCGCAGCCCCTGTTCATGCCACCAGCGAGATTGCGACGGCTCGATGATCGGATCACAGCCCTCCATGCTCAGGATGACACCTAGCGGAGCGTCCGTCTCAGCCCAGAGCCGGTCCAGCTCGCCACTGGACCGAATGAGTCGAATGTGCCCTTGCTCCTCCAAAAGGCGGTAGTAAGCCAGCTGGCCCTGTGCCGCCGCGCAAGCAATGGTCTGGTTGGCGAAGTCCAGATCCTCGCGCAGGATGACCGGTCCGTGGGTGCGCTCGCCGATTTGCCCGAGATTCGAATCGAGAGCTGGCAGGTCAGCCGGGAAAGAGCGGCACAGCAGCGTCCCGAGGCACACACGGACATTCGCGCGCCGCATCTCCGGCAGGCTCACCGTGCAGTTGCCCCGGCACCCTCCGCTCATTCCCGCCTCGATTTCCCGCATGCGGCCCAGATCCAGGAGCTGGTCGCGGTCGTAGGAGAGGGCGTTCCAAGCGATGTCCAAGTGGCCGTCAATGAGTGGTCGCATGGCCGTTGTCACATCGCTTTCGGAATCGAATTCCACCACGCGGCCAGAGACCGCCTGAGCCGGCCGGCCACATGGGGGTGGCGGTCAGCTACATTGACAGTCTCGTCATGGCCCGCGCTGAAATCGTACAGCTCGACGCCCGCCCCGTCAGGATTCATCAGCAACTTCCAACTGCCGTCCCGCACGGCCAAAGCCGGACTGCGGTCGGATGCGAGACCGGGGCGCAAATAGCCCGGCTCCCGGCCGTACTCCCAGAAGATCGCTCGCCCCCGCATGGGCTCCTCCCCCTGAAACGCGCGGCTCATGTCGAGCCCGTCAAACTCCGCCTGCGGCGCCTGTATGCCGGCCAGCCGGCAGAAGGTGGGGAATAGGTCAACCGCAGTGACAACCGTCTTGGAGTTCGTCGTGCCGGCGGGGGCCATGGCTGGCCAGCGGACGATCAGGGGCTCTCGGATCCCGCCCTCGTAGAGGCTCCACTTGCGACCGCGCAAGCCGCCTGTTTCGCCGGGCGGCTCGTACCCCTCGTCATAGTAGCGCTTCCACGCCGTAGGGCCATTGTCGCTGGCCAGCACCAAGACGGTGCCTTCGCCCTGCCCGCTGCCATCGACCGCGCGGACGAGCCGCCCCAACTGGCGGTCCATCTCGTCAATCACCGCAAAGTACTGCTGCTTGTACGGATTCGCGGCGAACCGCGCGAACTTGGCGAGCAGTCCCGGCTTGGGAGAGAAGCGGTCGTGAACATCGTTGAGCCATAGCTGGAGGTAGAACGCGCGGCCCCTGTTCCTGCGGACGAAGTCGATCGCGCGGTCCACGTAGATCTCGGTCATCTCGTGCTTGGGCACCTCGCGGATCGTGCCTTGTCCGAGCCGCCTGCTCTGCTCGGACAAGTTCCCAGGCGGCAGGATGCGGTCTCCGAGCCCCTCGAACGAGACAAGCGACTCGTCAAACCCGTAGGCCTGCGGCAGCGGCGCGTCATCCACGTCGCGGCCGCCGCCCATGTGCCACTTCCCGAAGTGCGCGGTGGCGTAGCCCGCATCCTGAAACGCCCGGGCTATCGCGGGAGCTGCGGGATCCAGGAAGTCCCGCATGCCGCGCTCGCGGTTGCGCTGGCGGGAGTTGAGGTACGAATGAATGAGATGCCGCGCGGGGTACTGGCCGGTTGTGATCCCCACCCTGGAAGGCGAGCAGATCGGCGCGGCCGCGTAGAACTGCTCAAATCGAATGCCCCGTGCGGCCAAGCTGTCGATATTGGGGGTCGCCAGATCGGCGTTGCCATAGCAGCTCAGGTCAGCGTAACCCATGTCGTCAATCAAGACAAGGATGAAACTGGGCCGTTCCGCCGCCATCGCGGCAAGGCATGCGGCAACCAAGGTGACGAGAACGCGGAGCATGCCAGTGCCGTCAACCGTGGGTCGCGGCTCCTTCCGCCGCTTCCGCATAATACCCCGCCCGATGGGATCGGGCGGCCGGGCCTGGCAGTGGCGCCATCTGATGCGCTTCTGGCAATGTTGCGGCCGGGAAGCAGCAAGCCGCGCGGCCGGCTTGGGTTATACTCTAACCCCGTCGAACCGCGATCTGAACAAGAGCTTCGCGCACCTGTTCCGCAGGACACCATGAACCGCAGACAATTGCTGGCCACCGCCACGGCCACGGCGGCCTCCTACAGGAGGGTCCTCGGCGCCAATGACCGCATCCAGCTCGGAATCATCGGCACTGGCAACCGGGGCGGGCAGGTCTGGAAGCAAGCACTCGGCCAGCCCGACGCGGCCCCGGCTGCCGTGTGCGACGTCTACGAGCCTCATCTGGAGAGCGCCCTGAGCGCCGCTCAAGGGCAGGCCAAGGCGTACCGCGACTTCCGCTCGCTCTTGGAGCACCGGCCCATGGACGCCGTGCTGATCGCCACGCCCGACCACTGGCATGCGATTCAGACAATCATGGCCTGCCGGGCCGGGCTAGACGTGTACGTGGAAAAACCGCTCTCCTTGACGGTGCAGGAAGGCCGCAAGATGGTCGACGCAGCCCGCCAGCACGAGCGCGTCGTGCAGACTGGCAGCCAACAGCGCTCAGGCCCGCACTACGCCGAGGCAGTCGAGATCGTTCGCTCCGGCGAACTGGGCGACGTCCACCACGTGGAAGCGGGCATGGAGCGAAATTCGATGCCCGGCTTCGGCACCCCGCAGGATGCCGCTCCGCCGGCCGACTTCAACTACGACATGTGGCTGGGGCCGGCACCGGCCCGGCCGTACAACCCCCTGCGAGGCCATTACCACTTTCGTTGGTTCTGGGACTACTCCGGCGGACAGATGACGAACTGGGGCGCTCACAACATCGATATCGCTCGTTGGGGCATGGACGTCGAGGCCCCGGCCTCCGTGATGGGCTGCGGCGGAAGGTTCGCTATCCGCGACAACGGCGAGACGCCCGACCTGCAGGAAGTGCTGTACGAGGTCGACCGGGGCATCCTGACATGGTCGGTTCGCGAACTGAACGGCACTCGCGGGTCGTTCCTAGTTTTCCACGGCACAAAAGCGGACCTGGCAGTCGACCGTAGCGGCTACTCCTTGCGCGGCCAGAAATGGCAGAAAGAAGAGCGGGCAATGGCCCAAGATCGCGAATCACGGCCGGAAAACGCCGCCCGCGAACTGACGGCACATCACATCCGCAACTTCCTCGACTGCGTCAAGAGCCGCGAGCGCCCCAACGCCGACGTGGAGATCGGCCATCGCACGGCCGTGTTCTGCCACTTAGGCAATATCGCCGCCCGCTTGGGCCGGGCCTTGCGGTGGGACGGGGCGAAGGAGCGCTTTGCAGGGGACGAGGAGGCGAACCGCTCCCTGTCCAAGCCGTACCGCAGCCCTTGGACGCTAGACATCTAGCCATGGAGCCGGACTTGATTCAGCGCGCTTGCGCACTCTAGCACCCACCGCATTTCTGTCATGCATCCCAAGGCCGCAGCCGCGATTCTCCTGCTTGCTCTCGCTGCCGGTCCAGCGCAAGCCGCTGTCCCGGAAGTCTGGGAGCTTTGGCCCGGAAGGCCACCGGGCGATAGCGGTGAAATCGGAGCCGAGCATGACACAACCGGGCCGGACGGCCGCAAGGTGGCGGGCCGCCGGGTCACCCGCCTAACCAATGTCTCCAAGCCCCTGCTCTCGATCTATCGCCCGGCACGCGAGCTCAAGACGGGCACGGCCGTCATCATCGCTCCGGGCGGCGGTCACAGGATCCTAGCCTACGACCTCGAGGGGACCGAGGTTGCCGCTTGGCTGAACTCGATCGGCGTGACAGCGGTCCTGCTGAAGTACCGGGTCCCGGCGCGGGACCCGGACAAGCCTTGGCTGGCAGCCGCACAGGACGGCCAGCGCGCCGTCAGCGTGGTCCGCGGGCGGGCGAAAGAGATCGGAATCGACGCTGGAAAGATCGGAATCTTGGGATTCTCTGCCGGCAGCACGGCCGTGCATTACACGGCACTGGCCGGCAGGCGCCTCTACGAGCCGGTCGACGAATACGACAGCGTGCCATTCCGCCCGGATTTCGCGGCCCCGATCTACGCAGGCAGCCCCCCGCAGGGCGCGGCGGCCACAGAGGGCTGCCCGCCGTTCTTCATGGTGATCGCACACGATGACCGAGACCGCTCGATCGCTGTCGCCGAGCTATATCTCGCTCTGAAGAAAGCTGGCGTTTCCGCAGAACTGCACATTTACGAGAGCGGCGGCCACGGGTACGGCTTGCGGCCAACCGAGATGCCTGTGTCACGCTGGCCCGCACGCATGGAAGAGTGGATGCGGAGGCTGCAGTTCCTGCCCGCGCAGCCTCCCGCTCGGTAGCGGCCGCTCGCGGGCGAAACGCACGGCGGGTGTTGCCCGCCACAGCCGATAAGCGGAGTATCTCGGCGCCAGTTGGCCCCCGCGTCCGATGCGCCGCAAGCTATCGGGCGGCAGTGCGCGCGCCCACCGACCTCAGATACCCGAACAGCAGCTGTTCCAGCTCGGCCACCTTGGCCGGCATTGCAGCGCTGAGATCGCGCTGCTCGCCCACATCACTGGACAGGTCGAACAACTCCTTTGCCGCAGTCTGGCGCGGGCTGGCGTACTTGATCAGGAGCTTGAAGTCCCCGCGCCGGATGGCGGACGAGGGAAAGGAGCGGTGTAGCGGCCGATGGAAGACGAGACCGTCGAGATTCCTGCGAACTCGCCCCATGCCCCGGTTCTCGAGCACTTCCCGGAAGCTGCCGCCGTCGACTTCGGCGGGCAGCGGCTCTCGCCCGCCGGCGAGGTCATAGAGCGTTGGCAAGAGATCGTACCCCGTCACAGGAACGCGCGAGAGCGAGTTCGGCTCGACGCCCGGGCCGGCTACCAAGAACGGCACGCGGACACCTCCCTCGTAGAGCGTGTGCTTTGCGCCGTTTAGCGGGCGGTTCGGCGCTGGCAGGGAATTCCCGGCTCCGGGAATCGTGCCGCGCCCGCCGTTGTCGGCCATGAGGATCACATACGTGCTGTCACGGATTCCGAGCCGTTCCAAGGCATCCAAGAGCCGCCCAACCGAGGCGTCCAAGTCGTAAAGCATGCCGGCAAAGGCATGGGTCACCGCCCGGTCCGGGGCTCCCTTGGCTGCGAACATGTCCAGCGACCGGGGCCGAGACTGCACCTGCAGATGCGCCGCATAGTGGCTGATCTGGACATAAAAAGGATGGCGGCCAACCTGTCGCTCGATGAAATCGACTGCTCGGTCAGTGATGGCGAAGACAAGCTTGGGATCGGCCTTGAGCGCGCTGCGCCCGCGCTCTTCCATCGGAGTCGGCATGCCGCCGGTCCGGTTGGTTGTCCGTCCGTCGGACTCGTCGAAGCCGACCTCGTCGGGACCGGCGCCCATTTCCGAGCCGAATTTGCCGAAGTGCGCAGTGCGGTAGTTCGAATCGACTCGCTTGAGCGCTCGGGGGAGGGTCAGCCGCCCGCCCCAGTCGAATTCCGACTTGAATTCCGTGCCGCGCTGACGCGCCGGAGTCATGCCGCAAAATATGCTGCGCCGGGTGGGCGTGCAAAGCGGCGCCGGCGAATAGCCGCTGGCGAAGCGCATCCCGCTGCGGGCCAGGCGCGCCATGCCGGGCGTGGCGAGATAGTCTGAAGCTGCGCCGGGAACCTCTGGGTCCATGGCGAACGAGAGTTGGCCCCAGCCATGGTCGTCGCTCAGTATGAAGACGAAGCTCGGCTTGCTCTGCCCCATTGCCAGCGCCGCCATGACGCTGGCAAGCAGTGCGAGCCGGGCTGGCGCCGAGACGGACTCCTTGATCGGCATATCGCTCGCGCCATGGTACCAGCAAACCGGACGCCGGCAAGCCGAGCGGGCCGATCCGGAGCCCCCGCTGCTTGCCAGCGGCCCCGGCGGCCATGCCGCTTTCCGCGGCACCCGCTCGCTATCCCGCGATTGCCTTGCCGTTCGGCAGCACTCGCGCCACGCCTCCACGCAGCAGGCCCCGTGCGACGACTCCTCGATGAATCTCCGACGTTCCGTCGTAAATGCGCATGACGCGGCAGTCGCGGTAGATGCGCTCGATCGGCAGATCCTTGCAATAACCAAGCCCGCCAAAGACCTGCACGGCCCGGTCAGCGACCCTCCCGAGAGTTTCTGACCAGCACACCTTGACCATGGAGATCTTCTCGCGGGGGCCAGCCCTTGATCTGCCTGCCAAGCCGCTTCAAGGCAAAGGGAGTCTTGCCGCGGCAATCTCGATGGCGCTGTCCGCCAACTGTGACTGGATCATCTGGAGTCCCCGACCGGAGATCCGAATTGCCTGCGGTCCCGCGCGTGCCGGGTCATCATCTCCAAAGAGCAAGGTCGCCGTTCCAACGGCACTCGCGCCAATGCCGAAAAGCCTGACCCGTCCGATCGTGCCGAGGATCAGGCGCAGTCCCCTTCCGGCGGCGCCCAGCAGGTGTTCTGGGCCGAGCTTGACAGCGTCGAACGAGAGTTCGACATGGCTGCCGCCACGCAGCCCCATCATCGACTGGTTTCGCCCCACAGTGACCCCGCGCATCGCTTTGCCCAGGAGGAAAACGGAGATGTCGCGGTCCCTGGCATGCGGCATCTGTGCGGGCCGTGACAGTGAAAAAATCCGAAAACGCTCCGTCGCTCACGAAGTGCCCCGCCCCATGGAGAATCCAGCCGCTCCCGTCGGGCCGCGCTGTAGTCTTGATGCCAGCGGCATCCGATCCCGCTTCGGGTTCGGTCATGGCGACTGCGCAATTCCGGTCGCCGCGCACGGTCGGAAGCAGCCACTCGTCCCGCTGCGGCCCCTGCCCTCGAGGAGCAGCTCGCAGACGACTCCGAACGCCCAGCGGATCAGTATGTCGCTGGTTCGGCCCATCTCCTGAGCAGCCAGGCACATGTCCGTTGCACTGAGACCGCCACCGCCCCACGTCTTCCGTTTTACACGGCCGGCACCGATCGCACACAGCACCGGAGGGAGTGTGCCTGCTGTCACAAGCAAGCCTGCATCTCTGAACGCACATCCCAGGCCGCCGCCTGCGGGCTGCGGATGTAGCGGCCCTTGGCTGGCACCGAATTCCTCGGCTTTGCGGGAGCGGCCACAAGACCTGTTCGCGGGCAATGCCCGGAAGGGGTTCCGCGCGCTGCCGGTCGGGCGCGAAATCTTGCCGCGTACAGATGCGCTCTGCGGACAGGGTTGGGCTTGGCAAGACTGCGTGCGCCGGCGTCTGATACACTGCCACGAGCCAGAATTTTTCATCTCTATGGTCTACGCATTAACCAACGTTCAAAGACGAGCCATGCTTGGGCCGATCCTCCTTGCCGGCTGCGCAGCCCTGCACGGGTGCGCGACGCAAAGCAGCGCGCCAACGCAGCCTCCCAATGTCTTGATGGTTGCAGTCGACGACCTGAATGACTGGATCGGGTGCCTCCGCGGCCACCCGCAGGCCTTGACGCCCAACATGGACCGCTTGGCAGCGCGCGGGCTGCTGCTCACCAATGCCCACTGCGCCGCACCGGCCTGCAATCCCTCGCGAGCAGCGCTCTTCAGCGGCCTCATGCCGCAAACGAATGGCGTCTGGGCGAACGACTCCGAGCAGCATCTGGACAAAACCCTGCCAGACGCCCGGCTGCTCCCGGCCATGTTCCAGCAGGCCGGCTACAGGGTGCTGGGCACTGGCAAGCTGCTCCATTCGCGCGGCAAGAGTCTCTTCGACGAGTACTACACGGTGGAGCAGCGCTGGAGTCCGCTGCCAAGCAAGGAGGCCGTCGCGTACACGCCGGAAGAGCTGCCGACGAAAGGAACGGCCAATCCTAGGCACATCGCGCGGGACAGCCTTGGCCGGGAGGTGATTCTTCCGCTCAACCGCATGCCTTCCGACCGGCGTCCCGATCAGCCCGCCGGCGAATCGTTCGACTGGGGGCCGTTCGATGTTCCGGACGAGGACTTCGGGGACACGCAAATCACGAACTGGGCCATCGAGCAGATCGGCAGGAGACACGACCGGCCTTTTTTCCTGGCGGTCGGCTACTACCGCCCCCATATTCCGCTGTGGGCTCCCAAGCGGTTCTTCGAACGCTTCCGCGAGCAGCGCGGGCAGCTGCCGGAAATCCGCCCGGATGACTTGGATGACCTCGGGGAGGCGGCCAAGAGGTGGGCACGGGAACCGGTCACAGCCGGCAGTCACGCCACCGTCCAGGAACACGGGCAGTGGACTGCGGCCGTAGAAGCGTACTTGGCGAGCGTCTCATATGTCGACCACGAGATCGGAAGGCTTCTCGAGGCGCTGGATGGCTCAACGGCCTCCGGCAACACTGTCGTCGTGCTGTGGTCCGATCACGGCTGGCATCTTGGCGAGAAGGAGCACTGGGGCAAGTGGACCGGCTGGGAGCGGTCGACGCGCGTGCCGGTCATCATCGCCCCTGCGTCCCGCCACTCGGACGGATTCGCCACAGGTTCGAGCAGCGGGCAGCCGGCCAGCCTGATTGACATCTACCCGACCTTGGCAGAGCTATGCGGGCTGGAAGCGCCCGCGGAGTTGGAGGGCGAGTCCTTGGTCCCGTTACTGCGCGATCCGGCAACCACCACCGGCCGGGCAGTGGTAACGATGTTCAATCCCGGCAACGGGTCGCTGCGAACGGACCGCTGGCGCTACATCCGGTATGCGGACGGGTCCGAGGAGCTCTATGACCATCTCAGCGACCCGCACGAATGGAGCAATCTTGCCGACAGCCAGCATCACGCTGAGCGGTTGCGGGAGCTGCGCAGAAAGATGGCACCCTATGTTGCTCAGTGACGTGTTCCCGCACACATCTCCTTGACAGTCGCGGCCGTCGCACGGCCTTGCCCGTGCGGAACCGAGTGCCCGATGGAATCCAGGCGAAGCCCTGACGGGCCCGCAATGTCGTCCGACGGCAAGTCCGCTCCGCACTGTGCGCAACCTGGCAGCAAATAGCCAAGAATCGGATCCGTCTCGCGTTCCGGCGCAGCGTCGCACCGCCCGCCGGAAAAAGTTTGCCCGACCGATTGCACAACTGCGCGTGCGGGTCTCGGCGGGCGGCCGTGTTACGGGCGAGGATGCGTTCGACGTCGATCTGATCGACTACCACTAAAGCACGATTGAATCGTCGCAAAAAATCCATTCCAACCAGAATTTCCGGGGAGCTGGGGGAGAGAATCACAATACCGATTTCGGTCACTCCCAAAAGCGTCGCTTTCGCCAGCGCTGTCAGGTGAATTTGCTTCGATGAATCTGCGAGCGTTATTTCGGTCATCCCCTCAAGCGGAAGGCCCAACGAGCAGGCATCCTGTAGCGGTATCTACAGGAACCCGGTAAATCCCGTATCGGTGACCCCATCGAATTTGGGGCCGGGAGGATCGTGCTTAACCCCGTGCAGGTAGAATTCAATGCAAGGGTTGCCCCGCTCGTCGTACTTACCAATACCGAGGAACTTTCTCGCCATTGACATACCCCACTCTGAAAGCTCCGGGAGAGCCGATGCGAATTAAGTGGAAAACACCGTAAGGTGACCCCTCTCGCCTTCTGCAGCGCAAGCTCGGAGAACGCTCCGAGGTAGGCATTACCCGTGGTGATATCTATGGCAACGAACTCCCCAGCATGTTGCGCTTCGTACTCTTGCTGAAATCGCTCCTTGTAGATCTCCCGAGCGCGTGCTGCTATCCGGCCCACTGCAGACTGTCGATCCATGGCTGCCTCCTTTCTACCGAGCTAATGCAGTTGTACGATTCTCTGAAGTCACCTGCTCCGGTGTTGCGGTCATGCCATCGAATCCCTGCAACCGAGACTCCGCCCGCCCATCGCTTGGAACAGCGACTGCATCCGGCCCGCCGTGTCGACCTCACAGTTACTCTTGCTGGCCGGAGCGAGACCTCGTTGACATGCCGACGCGATGCTTCACGGGCACATGGTGCCACATTCCGTAGATCGACCGCTGCGCAGGGGCCAAGCTGACTCAACCGCGTTGGCATGTACGTCGCCGCACACGGGGACTCGCATCGGGAGCGATTCACGCCGTCATGGCCGCATGCTTTCCAGAAGCCTGCTCTCGTAGCTCGCAGCCTCGTCCGTGTAGACGTCGTGGAGCATGTCCGGCGCGGTGAGCCCTACAGCTGAGCCCAGCGTTCGCCCGCCCTCAACGCCCCGGATGCGGACTTGTGTTAATAGTCCAGGCTCGGTTTCTCCCTCGTCGAGATGTATTTCGACGAAATTCTCGCTAAGTGCCCGCGCCCCGCCCTCGCTCCCTGCCAATGTCACGGCGGAAACGGCACTGCCCACCAGCCTCTTCCGGAACGCGAGGTTCTTGCGGTCAATCAACTCCCTGAGAACGCGACTGCGCTCCCGCTTGACGGACTTGGGGACTTGGGCGCCCATGCCCGCAGCTTCCGTGCCTTGGCGGGGGGAGTAGGAGAAGACATGCAGGTACGTGAATGGCATGCGCTCGACAAACGCCCGCGTGTCTTCGAATTCTGCGTCTGTTTCGCCGGGAAAGCCCACCATCACGTCCGCGCCGATGGCCGCCGCGGGCATCCGCCGCCGGGCCAAGGAGAGACGGCCCTCGTAGTGCCGCACTCGATACCTGCGCCGCATGCGGCGCAGCACGCTGTCCGCCCCGGACTGCAGCGGCATGTGGACATGCTCGGCAATCCTTCCGGAGGCAGCCATCAATTCGATCAAGTCCTCGCTCCAGTCCATAGGTTCGACTGAGCTGAGACGGATGCGCCGCACGGCGGACTTGGCGAGGATCTCTCGCAACAGGCCAGCAAGCCTTGGGCGGCCATTGAGATCGCGCCCCCAGCGACCGAGGTTGATGCCGGTCAGCACGATCTCCGGAAATCGATCTTCCAGCGCTCGAATTTGAAGAATCACGGCCTCGGCAGTCGCGCTCCGGCTCCGACCGCGCACCGCAGGGATGACGCAGAAGGCGCAGCGGTTGCTGCAGCCGTCCTGAATCTTGACGTTCGGCCTGCTCCGCCCCAGCGGATCGCCGGCCGGAATGCTGGGCAGTGTGCGCAGATTGGCGACATCGCCGACCAAGGTCGTTCCGGCGGCAACCTCGCCGTGATACGCATGCCTCTGCTCCGGCGCGCCATCGATCTGCACGAGCTTCGGTGCGATTATCTCGCCAATCTCGTGCTTGTGGGCGTTGCCGACCACCCACTTCACCCCTTGGATGGCTGACACTTCCCGGGGCGCGCGTTGCGCGTAGCAACCTGTCACCAACACCTCTGCGCGCGGGTTCTCGCGGTGAATGCGGCGGATTGCGCTGCGTGCGTCGCGATCCGCCTCCGCGGTTACCGTGCAGGTGTTGAGCACCACCACGTCAGCGGCGGCGTGGTCTTCCGTCCTTTGCAACCCGCGGGCCGCCAAGCTAGCCGCAATCCCCGCCCCGTCGGCCTGGCTGGCCCGGCAACCGAAGTTCTTAATACTGAACAGGCTAGACACGCTAGCTTCATTTAAGCATCACTTCGGCCCGAAATCCCGCCCGCTGCGTCATGAGCTACGGAAGGGGCCGCGATATCCGAATCGCTGCGGGCGGCCGGCATGCCGCAGGCATGGGCTCCCCGGGCGGAGCAGCGCGGCGCCGCACATCATCCGCCCAGGATCGAGCGCAGGTTCCGCGCCACCTGCCCCGACCTCCGAGACGCGCTAGCCCTGCAGCCGTACGCGGGCCCACTTCTTGCCGAATTTCAGCACCAGCTCTGACGCGCTCGCGGGCACTTCGTAGCTCATCTCGCTGTGCTTCTTGCCATTGACGCTGACCGCGTTCTCCTTGAGCTTGCGATTCGCTTCCGCTCCGGACTGGGCCAGGCCTGCGGCCCGCAGAAGCTTGTCAAGGCGAATCACACTGGTGCCTTGCATCTCCGCCGGAAGCTCCATCTCGGGCATGCTCTCGGGAACCTGCTTGTCCTGCACAACCCGGCGGAACGTCTCGCGGCCCAAGGCAGCCCCGGCTTGGCCGTGAAAGTCTGCCACGATGCGGGCGGCCAGCTCATGCTTGGCGTCCATCGCGTGCATCGACCCGTCCGCGGTGCCTCGCCGCAGGGCGTCAATTTCTGCCGACGGGAGATCCGTCAGCAGTTCGTAGTACCGGAACATCAGGCTGTCTGAGGCTTGCATGACCTTGCGGTACATCACCTCGGGAGTCTCGTTGATGCCGATGTAGTTGCCCAGCGACTTGGACATCTTCTGGGTGCCGTCAAGCCCTTCGAGGATCGGCACGGTAGCGACAATCTGGCGGGGCTGGCCGTGGCTGGCCTGGAGTTGCCGCCCCAGCAGCAGGTTGAACTTCTGGTCCGTGCCGCCGAGCTCGACATCGGACTTCAGCGCCACCGAGTCTTGCGCTTGCGTGAGCGGATAGAGGAATTCGTGCAGGCTGATCGGCTTGCCCTGCTTGTAGCGCTGTGCGAAGTCTTCCCGCTCGACCAGTTGCGCAATGGTCGCCCGGGAGCAAAGCTCGATCATGCCCAGTGTCCCCAACTCGAGCAGCCACTCGCTGTTGAAGCGGATCTCGGTCTTGTCCGGGTCTAGGAGCTTGAACACCTGTTTCTTGTACGTCTCGGCGTTCTCCAGGATCTGCTCGCGGGTCATCTGCGGGCGCGTTGCGTTACGCCCGGTCGGATCTCCAATAAGTCCGGTCACATCGCCGATGAGAAACACGGCCGTGTGCCCTAAATCTTGGAAATGCTTCATCTTGCGCAGCAGGACCGTATGTCCTAGATGAAGATCGGGCGCGGTGGGATCGAAGCCAGCCTTGACGCGCAGCGGCCGCCCCAGCCGGGCGCACTCTTCCAGCCGGGCGCGCAGCTCGCCCTCGGAGATGATCTCTGCACACCCCTTGCGCAAGTATTCGATCTGTTGGTCGGTCGTCATCTCGTCCGCAAGACCCGCCGGCCCTCGATCCGGAAATCCCCGCCCAGCACCAAGCGGATTGCTTCCGTATACGCGACATGCTCTTGCTCCAATATGCGTGCTGCGAGCGTCTCCTCGCTGTCGCTGTCGAGCACTGGCACGGCCTTTTGGACCAGCACCGGGCCCGCGTCGAGCCGCTCGTCCACGAAATGCACCGTGCAGCCGGTGTACTTGACGCCTTGTTCCAAGGCCTGCGCCTGGGCCTCCAAGCCGGGGAAGGATGGCAGCAAGGAGGGATGGATGTTCAGGATCCGCAACGGGAACTCGGTGACGAAGTAGGCGCTGAGCAGCCGCATGAAGCCGGCAAGGCAGACCAGGTCGACTCCCGCATCGCGCAGTTCTGCCACCACCAAGCGGTCATAGGCCTCCCGTTCCATGGCCTTCGACGGCACGCAGACGGCCCGCATCCCGCGCTTGCGAGCCCGCTCCAAGCCCTTGGCTTGCGGGCTGTTGCTGATGACGACTGCGATCTCGGCCTCAAGCCGTCCCGCTTCGATGCTATCGGCGATGGCCTCGAAATTCGAGCCCCGGCCGGAGAGAAGGATTCCCAGGCGACTCATGATTCGTACGCAACGCCCTGACCGCCGGCCTCGACCGAGCCGATCAGGAAGGCCGCCTCCCCGCTCCGCTGCAAGAGCCCGACGGCCTCCGCTCCGCGCCCGCGCGGAACGCTGGCGATCAAGCCCAGCCCCATGTTGAACACGCGCCGCATCTCGTCATCCGGGATCCCTCCCAACTGCTGCAGCGCACCGAACACCGCCAGCGCCGGCCAGCTGCCGAGCCGCACTCTTGCCTGCAGCCCGTCTGGCAGCATCCGGGGCGTATTTTCCGTAATGCCGCCACCGGTAATGTGGGCCGCGGCTTCCAGCAGCCCTGCATCAGCCAAGGCCCGCAACGGCCTGAGATAGCTGCGATGCACCTTCAGCAGTTCGTCGCCAACCGTCACGCCAAGCCCGTCCGCAACCTGGTCAACCGCATAGCCAGCATGCTCGAAGAGGATCTTGCGGGCCAGCGAGTAGCCGTTCGTATGCAGCCCGCTCGAAGGCAGCCCGACGAGCTCGCTGCCCTCCGCAACACGAGAGCCGAGCAGCAGTTCCCCGCGCTCGGCAACACCTACGATGAATCCGGCCAGGTCGTACTCGCCCGCGTTGTACAGGCCTGGCATTTCCGCTGTCTCGCCGCCGATCAAAGCAACACCGTTCTGCAGGCAGGCCAGGCTGATGCCGCTGACAACTTCTTCGGCCACGTCCGGATCCAGCCGGCCGACCGAGAGGTAGTCAAGGAAGAACAAGGGCGTCGCTCCCTGCACCGCGATATCGTTGATGCAATGATTGACGAGGCATTGGCCGACGGTATCGTGGCAGCCCGTGGCGAAGGCGATCTTCAGCTTCGTGCCAACACCATCCGCCGAGCTGACCAGCACCGGGTCGCGCAGTTGCCTTCCCTGCAACGAGTAGGCCGCTCCGAACGCCCCGACCCCCGCCAGGACATTCTGGTCGAAGGTGCGCTGGGACAGGCGGCGGATGCGGTCAGTTGCACTGTCTGCCGCGTCAATGTCCACGCCAGCGTCGACATAGGTCAGGAACCGGCCCGGCATCGCTCCAACCCCATTATCGCAGGCGGCCTGTCCCACCCGGAATCCCTCGTGCCGGCAAGCAGCCGGGGCCGATTTGCCGCAGGCCGCTCACGCCGCGCGAGGCCCGGGAACGGGACCGGGCGGTGCGCTAACCTATGGGCTTGTACGGCGGCGCGGCCCGCCGCCAACGCCAGTTCAGACCCGCCAAGGCGGCACCTCTGTCCGATCGGCGGCAAGTCCGGAGCGCACGGAGAGCGGCTATGGACAGCCCACCACCCAGCGGGCGCTACGAGCGCGAGGATGCCGTCGCGAAGACCTTCGACGCCTGGGTGCGCGATGGCAAGGCAACCGGCATGGAACGCCGGCACAGGCGCATCACCGAGCGCATGCTGGAGCGGTTCGAACTGCCGCCGGACTCGCGGGTGCTGGATCTCGGCTGCGGCGACGGGTGGGCCGCGCGGCTGGCCGCTCGCGGCCTTACTTCCGGAGCGGTCTTCGGCTTGGACGTCTCGCCGGAGATGATCTTCCTAGCCAGGCGGCTCAGCGTGGATCTGGAGAACACCCTCTTCGCGCCGGGATCGGCGGCGGAAATCCCATGGGCCGAGAATTACTTCACGCACGTTCTGAGCATTGAGTCCGCATATTACTGGACTGATGTCGTTTTGGCTGCCGGAGAGATCTATCGCGTGACTGCCGGCGGGGGATCCTTCCACATTCTGATGAACTACTACCAAGAAAACACCCATTCGGATGGCTGGGATCGCGAGACCGGGCTTCCGCTACAGCGGCTCGGCGCCGAGCAGTGGGCGCGGCTGTTCGAGCAGGCCGGCTTCGAGCGGGTGCTCACGGATCGGATTCCCGACGACTCCCCCATTCCGCCCGGCAAAGCGCCGGACGAATTGGCGCGGCGCCAAGGGCTACAGGCCGTCGGGGCGTTGTACGTGACAGGCCGCAAGCCCTCCCTGCCCGAACCGGCAAGCGCGCGCCGCGCCGAGGCCGCGAGTCCGTTTCCGATCTTGCGCTAGGCACGGCAGCGCCTCTCTGGCCGGGAGGCGCTACGCTACATTAGAACTGTGCGAGGGCGGGTGATCGTTCTAGCCGCCGCCTGCCTGTCGGGCTGCGCCGGATCCGCCCCTTTCTCGGAATTTGCCGACGTGGACTACCGCGAGAAGTTGGACGACTACGTCACGGTCAAGCTGACGGCGGATCTCAGCGGGCTGTCGGATGCCCAGCGCGAGATGCTGCCCCTGCTCGTTCAGGCCGCCCAAGTGATGGACAGCCTGTTCTGGCAGCAGGCGTACGGCGATCGCGAGGCGCTGCTCGGGAGCATCGAAGATCCCGACGCCCGCAGGTTCGCCGAGATCAATTACGGCCCTTGGGACCGCCTCGACAACAACCGCCCCTTCTTGCCAGGCGTGGGGCCGAAGCCCCCGGGCGCGAACTTCTACCCGCCCGATACCACAGGAGAAGAGTTGGCGGCCGCGACACTACAGGACCCGCGCCTGGGGGACCAGTACACGCTGGTGCGGCGCGATGCGGCAGGCAAGTTGTCGGCGACCCCGTACAACTTGGCATTCCGCGAGGAGCTCGCCGCGGCCGCGGATCTGCTGCGCCGGGCGGCAAGCCTAGCCGAGGACGGCGGGTTCCAGCGCTACCTGCGAATGCGCGCGGACGGCTTCGAGTCCAACGACTACCAGCCCAGCGACTTCGCATGGATGGAGATGCAGGAAAACTCCGTCGACTTGGTCATCGGGCCGATCGAATCCTACGAAGACGGCATCTTGGGCACCAAGACAGCGTTCGAGGCCTATGTCCTCGTCAAGGACAAGCAATGGAGCGACCGGCTGGCGCGATACTCCGCACTGCTGCCTGCCTTGCAGGACGGCCTGCCTGTTCCGCCGCGGTACAAGGCCGAAGAGCCGGGCGGGGACTCCCAGCTCAACGCCTACGACGTCCTCTTCTATGCCGGGGATTGCAACGCGGGGGCAAAGACCATCGCCATCAACCTGCCCAACGACGAGCGCGTGCAGTTGGAGAGGGGCTCGCGCAGGCTGCAGTTGAAGAACGCCATGCGGGCGAAGTTCGACAACATCCTGCTGCCCATCGCGGGTTTATTGATCGACGAGCGGCAGCGCGGCGATATTGACTTCGAGGCATTCTTCGCGAACACAATGTTTCACGAGGTTGCCCACGGCTTGGGGATCAAGAACACGCTAGACGGCCGCGGCACGGTGCGCCAAGCGCTCAAGGACACGGCTTCGTCCTTGGAGGAGGCCAAGGCCGACATACTCGGCCTGCACCTGATCGGCAAGCTCACGGATGCCGGGGAACTCCCGAAAGAGGATCTGGCGGGCAACTACACGACCTTCCTGGCAGGCATCTTCCGCTCCGTGCGCTTCGGTGCCTCGAGTGCCCACGGCCGGGCAAACTCAATCAGTTTCAATTATTTCCAGCAAGCTCGAGCGTTTTCTCGTGACAGCGCAAGCGGGACCTACCGCATCGACGCAGAGCGGATGCGGTCAGCGGTCGACTCGCTGGCAGGCAAGATTCTCCGGCTGCAAGGCGACGGCGACTACGACGGCGCGAAGTCGCTGCTGGCGGCAATCGGCACCCTCGGGGAGGAGGTCCATGCGGATCTCGCCCGGCTGGAAGATGCGGGCATCCCGGTCGACATCCTTTTCGAGCAGGGCCTGGACCTGAGCTGAACGGCTCGCACGCTAGAAACTTGGCCGCCAAGCTCGCCGGCGCGCTGACGCCTCGATGCCACGATTCCTAATGCTCGCCAGTGCCCCCCAGCCGCGACTTTGGTCGCTGGACAACGGCTATCTGGCAGCTGCGGCGTACTGCGTCACGACGCTGCTCATGACATTCCCGCTGGTGCTGTCCTGGCACACCGCCCTGCCCGCCGGCTACGGGGATATCTGGCAGAACTACTGGAACCTGTGGTGGTGGAAGCAATGCCTGCTTGAAGGCGTGAGCCCCTTCCAGACGCAATACCTGTTCTTCCCCCACGGCACGGATCTGGTCTTCCACACGCACTCGCCGTTCAACCAGGTCTTGTCCATGCCGGTAAACCTGCTGTTCGGCGAAGCTGCGGCCTACAACTTCTGCGTGATGTTCGCCCTCACGGTATCCGGCTTCGCGACCTACCTGTTGGTGCGGGATCTCACCTCCGACTCGGGCGCGGCATTCCTGGCAGGGCTGGTATTCGCCTATTTCCCGAACCTCATAGAGCAAACGCAGGAGCACCTCAATCTCTTCACGGTCCAGTTCATCCCGCTAGCGCTGCTATACCTGCTGCGCTGGGAACGATCAGCGCGCACCGCGGATGCACTGGCGTTCGGGGCGTGCTTCGGCCTGAACGCACTGTGCAGCTGGCACCTCGGCCTGAAGCTGGCCATGATCGTGGTACCAGTCGTAGCCTGGATCGGCTGGCGGAACCGCCAGCGATGGCACTGCTACGCACGCGACTTGGGCCTGGCGGCAGCAGTGGCTGTCCTGATCGTCCTGCCCGCCGTCTCGCCCATGGTCGCGTCCATCGCGGCCGGCGCCGATTTCTTCACCAAGCAGCAGGTTCCCCGCGGGATTGACGCAAGCTACCTGCTCACGCCTTCCTACGCCAATCCGCTACTGGGCTCGCTCGTCGAATCCAGGTATGCCGTCAGGGCTTATCGCGCGGCAGGATTCGTGTGCTACTTGGGCCTCGTGCCGATGCTGCTGGCGGCGCTGGGGGCTTGGCGCGCGCCGCGCAGGGCCCTTGGCTGGCTGGCATTGCTCGCACTCGGTGTGATGCTCGCGATCGGAGTGGACCCGTGGTGGAACGGCAACCGGATCGAGGCCGGATTCCTGCCGTTCGGCCTGCTGCGAGAGATCCCGTTTCTGGAAAACCTCAGGGTGGCCAATCGCTTCATGCTGGTGGCAGGCCTAGGACTAGCCGTGCTTGCTGGCATCGGCTGGCATCATCTGCGCCACAAGCGGCCTTGGGCCCTGCCCGTGGCCGTCGCGTTGGTGCTGGCCGAGTATAGCTGGCTGCCATTCCCGATTCGCAGCGTCGAGTTATCGCCACTATTGCAGCAGGTCGCGGGAAGGCCGGGAGCGGTGCTTGACATCCCTTTCCACGAGCGAAGCCGAACCGTTCACAACATGGCGGCACAGACCGTTCACGGACGGCCCATCGCAGGCGGCTACCTCTCGGTCTATCCCCCGGCCACTCTAGCAGCGGTGGAAAGCGCGCCAGCCTTGCGGGAACTAGCAGGGAACCCGAGCGCTGATGCAGTGATCGATGTGGGGCGACTCAAGGAGCTTGGCTTCCGGACGATCATCATCCACAAGTACCGGCTACAGAATTTTCAGCAACGCCTCCGCGAAACAGCCGACCCCAACAATGCGACCGAGTGGAAGCGAGTCCTGCGCCTCGGAGGGTTCCCCGACGCGACCGCGCGGGCGCTGAGGCAGCAGTTGGACGACGCGCTGGGCGGCGCGGCGCTTGAAGACGGAAACCTCGCCATATACTTCCTCTAAGGGGGCGTCCTATGTTCAGAGTTCGACGAGTTCGGGATCTTCTGGGAGCGTGGTATGATGCGCCTAGCTAGTTTGCAGGCTAGCGCTAGGACCGGGCCATGACACCGGAGCTAATCGGCATACTGGGCGTGGGCGTGACATTGCTGCTAGCAGCGGTCGCGCTTGCCGGGCTGATCCTGCAGCAGTCATCCAGCTTGCAGGCGGATATCCGGGCGCTGGACAGCAGGCTACGGACGGTGGAGCAAGTGCAGGCGCAACATGGCCTGTTGCTGCATTTGCTGGTCAAGCAAGAGCTGGGGTAGATGCGGACTTGCCTAAGGACGTTAGCAAGGTCACCGAGACCGCCTCTGACTGATGCAGCGCTGTAGGGTCGCCGCACCGGCATTGCCCTGCGTCAGGCAAGTGAGCGCTTAAGATTGCATATTATTGTCCCGGAAGCGGTCTATATTCGAAGAAACAGCCTCCCTGATGGCTAGGACGTCACGATCATGACGTGGCGGCCTGTGACGGGCGGATTGCATCTGGGCGTGGGGTTGCCGGATGGGGTACGGTACCAGATTCCGGCAAGTTGGACGACCTTGGTTCCGATGGATCTGGATTTCGTGCCTTTGCGCCGACAGTTGGGTGTAGAGTTTGCTACGCTGTGCGCGCGAGCACAGATCTCGAGATCGCGCAGGATGCGACGGCCGGTGATCTGCGCGAAAGGCATGCAGAGGAACTGGCCGGGGCAGGAGAGCGGGCGTACGCGGCGGTGGACACCGTGGTGCCGGACACAGCGATAAATGGTGCGCAGCGGGCAGGCATGCCATGAGTCGGGGCGAAGACAAGCTTTCCGGAATACATGCTTTCCCCGCGCCAGACAGCAGGGATGGCACGACGAAAACGATCGCTTGCTCGGATCGCTGAAGTCGTCTGCATCAAGGAACCCACCCTGTGTTGCTAGCTCAAGCATGCTATATGACCGCCATCAGCCTTAAGTTGGACAGCCGCGCTATGCGAGTGCAATTCGAAGCGGCATGGAGGAAATGAAATTGAAGACCATTCGGGAACGACTGTTCGATGCCCTCTTTGGCCAGAGTCACGCTGCGAGACATCTCGACTGGGGCCTGCTTGTCGCCATTTTGATCAGCGTGATTGTAGTCATGCTGAACTCCGTGCCCGATATCAGGTCCATGTGGTTCAACTATCTTCGGAGAGCGGAAATCTTCTTCACGGTGATCTTCAGCGTGGAGTACATATTGCGGATCCTCTGCCACCCGAAGCCGTTCCGCTACGCACGTAGCTTCTTCGGCCTGCTGGACTTCGTCGCGATCATGCCCACTTGGATTGAGTTCGTGTTCCCCGGATTGAATACTCTCGCGGTACTGCGCGTGCTGCGGATGTTGCGTATTTTCCGCATCTTCTCATTGGGTCGGTTCTCGCGAGCGGCGATGCTGATAGGCAATGCGCTGGAGGCGGCTCGCTACAAGATCGGGGTCTTTGTGGTCAGCGTGGTTCTGATTTCGATAGTCGCGGGATCGCTCATATTTCTCGCAGAGGGCCCCGAGAATGGATTCACGAGCATCCCAGCAAGCACCTACTGGGCAATCATCACGATGACAA
This sequence comes from Bryobacterales bacterium, assembly GCA_965219605.1. Taxonomy (GTDB): domain Bacteria; phylum Acidobacteriota; class Terriglobia; order Bryobacterales; family UBA6623; genus VXMF01. Next base: position 809,192 of record CBDCOC010000001.1, read on the forward strand.
CCGTCGGGCATGCAAGCCTGATGCCAGCGACCGCGCTTGGGCAGATCCTGACTTCCGTGCTCGTAATTCTGGGCTATGCAGTCGTGGCGGTTCCAGTCGGCGTGATCACGTCAGAGGTGCTCGCGGCAAAAAAGACCCGTGAAGCGCTTCTCGCCGGTGGGGAGACCGCGCAACGAGAGTTCAAGTCCTCAGCCTTCTACAGCTACAAGGATCCCAACATCCCGCAAGAGGTTATCTTCGAGGCATCTGTTCTCAAGCCGATCGCCGGGTTTCTGAATGCGAGGGGAGGATTGCTATTCATCGGAGTGGACGACAACGGCAAGCCGTGCGGAATCCAGCCAGACCTCGAACTGAGACGGTGGAACACGGAACGATACGTGAGGCATCTCACAGACCGGATCGGAAAGGAGTTCGGTTCCGCCGCGGCGACCTGTGCCCATATCGGCATTGAGATGTTTGAGAGTCTGGAGGTCTGCGTTGTCGAGGTAGACCCATCGCCCGATCCTGTGTGGCTGTCGAAGGCAGGGAAAGCGGGCAAAGGATCCGTGCTCTATGTCCGGGTCAGCAACTCGACGCGCGAATTACAGGGTCCCGACCTGGTCAGCTACCTGAGGAAGCGGTGGGATTAGCCACGGCCACTCTCTGCCCGCAATTTACCGGTGTCAGGGAACCATGCCGGCGAGACTCGGCCCCAACCCCTGTCCTGAAGGAGGCTCGGGCGGGCAACGATTCGCGGCAGCACGCGGCCGCTTGCCCCTCTGGCCATGGCGTCGCGAATGAATTTTCGTGGGTCCGCCACGACGCCCCCACTCTCACTCGGCAACTTCCGCTGCGTGCCCCAGTTCCAACTATTGGCTCGCACGTACCCGGCATCGCCATAGCCTTGGCCAACGGTATCTTGCTCCTGCTCTTGAGAAATTTCATCGACAACCTCGCGTTTTGACTTGAAATCAGGGGCCGCTCCCTCGGAAGAGTGCAGATTTCAGCTGCCAATCGCGAGGTCGATCCGAAGTCTTGATTGTGATCGGCCAGCAGGGAGAGCGGCACCTGCGCCACAAGACACAGGCTGCCATCCGCTAGGGCAGGGCCGAGGCTGTCGGGCGGAGGTCGACCAGCGCTTCAATCCAATGCCGCAGGTCATGGTCCCTGAAGGCTACGTCAGCGGTTAGCACCGCTGGCTCCCTGTGCCAGTCTGGCGCAGTCAGCCGGAATCTGACCCGCTCCTCTCGGCGCGGGCCGACATGCACCTCGGCAAACGCTGGTACGCAAAGCCAGCCGCTGGGTATTCGGGGCGCGATGCGAAACGTCTCGGCTTCGGGCAAATGGTTGAAGACCACTCCGTAGAGGTCAAACTCCCGCCCGGCGACCGCGCGCTGCCCGTAAGGGTAGAACCGCGCCCACTGCTCATCAATGCCGAAATTGGGATCCTCCCACGGAACCAGTTCCGCGATCGCGCGCCTCTTCTCTTCCAGGACTTCCCGCATCGTGCCTAGCTGGCTCTGGTCATAGCGAAACACTTCCTCGATGTGCTGATTCACGAGCCAATAGTCGCCTTGCATGGCCGCGACCTTGTCCAAGCACCGGAAGTGACCGAGTCCAGGGTGCAGCAGGTGACGGTTCAGCAAGCAATAGTCGTCCAATCCGGAGGGGCTGAAGGAGTCTCCGATGAAGAAGTAGCGCTCGCCGTTGTCGCGCCTGACATCAAGTCCGCCATGGTAGATCGCTTGGCCCGGGAAGTAGGTGTACTGGAACTCGAATTCGTGCCAGCGCAAGACCTGCCCCTCGGCCAATCCCTGCACCGGGCGGATGGGGCGCTCGGTCATGGCCGGCATGCGGTAGGCCTCGGGACGCTCGAGAATGTCGCGGAGTTCCTCGCCGGCGTAGACAGGCGCGGATTCTTCGGCCGCCAGTGCCTGTACGAAATCAGTGTGGTCGTCGTGGAAGTGCGTGACGAAAATGCCCTCTAGGCGGTTGAACACGCGGCGGCGCTTCAAGCGCTGCACCCAGCGCACGGCCTCCTCGCTGCCACAATCAATCAAGAAAGCGGCCCCGGTATCGGACACGAGCAGGCGTGAAGTGCCGGACTTGTACCACCAGCGCGGAGGCGTTTGCCGCAGGTGGACTGCCATTGGCATCCAATCAATCGCCTCGCCGCCAAGGATGCGGCGCGCCCTGCTGCGCAGGTTTTCCTCGCCCCAGTACCAGCGCAAGGCATCAGTCCGGAAGTATGCCCGGAACAGCCTCCGAATCCGCTCGGACAGCAATTCGATGTCACGAGCCGGCTCGAACAAGACCGGCCCGCGAGCAGGCACTACGATGTCCGGGCGGGCAGCTTTCAGCGCTGCGAGGCTGCGCAGCAAATCGGCAGACCGCGCGGCGTAGCCATGGTACCCGCGCGTCTCGGTCTCCTCGATCGAGTCTTGCAGGCTGTAGATGTCGAAGATCCGGCCGCCTTCGTAGATCAGATCTCCGCTGAAGGCGATTCTGCGGCCGTCCAACTCTAGCAGGTAGGAAACCGCCCCGCGAGTGTAGCCGGGCGTGTCGATCACCTTGATGGACAGGCCGCGCCAAGCAAGCGAGCGCCCGCCGCTCGCGGCCTCATGCACGTAGAGGTCAGTGCCGAGCACCTTCGTCGACTGCTGTGCGTAGTCGTGGAATCTGGCACCTCGAAACTCGCTCCAGAAGCCTTCCGGATTGTTGATCAGAGGTAGCTCCGCCGCGGGCGCGACCACCTTTGTGCCGCCGTTTGCCAGGTTCACGGCGGCCCAAGCGACATCCCTGCGATGGTGCGTCAGAAAGACGGTTTCAACGTTCTGCAACGTCCCTTGCGGGTCACCGTAGAATGCGATCCGGGCACCGTCACGGAGGATCACCGCGCCATTGACGCCGCCGTGGGACACGATCGAAATACCGGAGGGCAATCGGTCGGGGCGGCCACACGAGCAGCACAAGAGCAGTGCGCCGACAACCCACCATCGCGGGCTGGAGCCGATCTCCCTGGCGGCCGGCACACGAGATCCCAGCTCTCCGCCTGCCGCGGGACATGCACCGCTCAACCGAGCCATGCCCACGATCCTAGCAACCTTGTCTTCGCAGCCGTGGCGTTTCGATTCGCCCGGCCAACCCCTGAGCAGCGCTTGGGCAGTTGCGATTCCTCAGGGTCCGGGAGCCGCTTCCGCGCTCGCGGCATTCGCTCTGCTGCTTCCGTGCCGGCTCGGGATGCGGATTGCCCCCCGTCGCGATTCGATGAACTCACGGACATCGGCAGCAACTTCGAGGACTTCCGTCGAAGCGCGAACATCCTCCCCAGCTAGCTGCCGCAAGGCTGCAACGAGAGGTGCAAGCTCGCCTGACTTCGCCTTGTCGCCTTCCAGGATTTTGACCACTGCCTGCGCCGGGGCACCGCATGCTGCCAAGTCCGCGGCAATCATCAGAATCCAATGCGTGGCCGGTATCATGCGCTGAGGATATGCCGCGTAAGCGGACCGCAACGTTGCAAGGGCGGCCGGATGGTTTCCCTGCATGAGGTGCGCGATGGCCCGCACCCACCTACATTTCCAGCCAATGTTTGAGCACGCCAGCACGCCTAGGGACTCGATTCTTGCTTCCGCCTCTTCACAAACGTGTAGCGCTTCCTCCATACGGCCGGTCTTGGCGAGCGCACTGCCCTTTTGCTCCATCGCCACCGCGACAAGTGCCGGCAGCCTAGCCATCTGCAGAGCGCCGAACCGGTCGATCACCAGGTTGCAGTCCGCAATCTCTGCCTCGACATCGCCTCGCTCTCCCCGTTTCAGCCCGCGGAGGAGAAGGGCATAAGCGACTGTTTCCTGTATCGCGGGCTCTTCGGTGGCAATGTGGCGCCCCGCCAAGTCGTCCAAAGCTTCGATCGCTCTCCCGTCGTCGCCCTGCGCTGAGAGACTGTCTCCGACGCCAAGCGACGCTTCCGCGATCAGGTCGCTGGACATTCCCGCCGGTTCGGCATCGCCGTAGAACACGTTCATGAAGTGAACCAGGTTCCGGACTACCGCCGCTTCGTCGCTCTCGCGCCGGAGCTTGTAATAGATGCTGTACAGTCTCTCGGTCGCCGTGTACAGACGCCGATTGCCATGCACCTCCACTAGCACCGCGCCCCGATGCACAAGACGTCCGAGCATGGTGGACACGGTGCGGATGTCCATACGGGCCCGGGCTGCTATTTCTCCGGGCCTCGCCAGCCGCCAGAGATCGATTACCGCGATATAGACGCGCCGTTCGGTCTTTCCCAAGGCTTCCAGATGACTGCGGAAGTATTCAGTGTGCTCGTCTATCAGGCCGACCAGGTCTTCTATTAGTTTCCGCACCGACCGGCACCGGCTGAAGCCAGCAGCAATGACCAGCAGGCGGGGGCTTCCGCCTGTCAGGATCTGTAGCGGCCGAATCTCGCGCCCGCTCACCCGCTCTCCGCTGACGGCCGCCCACAGCCGGGCGGACTCCCCGGCGTTCAGTGGCTCAAGCTCCACGGTTCGGAACATCTCGAAGAACGGTTGGCTAGCGTCGTCCAGCCCCTCGAACCGACTCGTGGAAGAGGCGAGCAGCATGATTTGGGGTTCCGACTGAAGCACGGCTCGAAGCTTCCAGCCGAGGTCCTTGTCGGCGTTCTCCACCAGCGACTGCAGGTTCTCAACGATGAGCACGAGCTGCTTGTCCATCCGGTCGGCAGCGCTCAGAACGACGGCGCGAGCGCTCTCCTCGACTGCCTCGTCTCGCCAGCGAGCAGTCAGTGTCGCGTGACTTGCGCACAGTTCTTGGGCGAGCTGCGGATCCTCGTCGGCAACCTCCCTAGCCAAATGGAAGAGCGTTTCGAGCCAGAAATCGGCCATGTCGAAGATCTCCGGGTTCTCCTCCATGGATCGCACTGGCAACAGATGCTCGGACAAGTCTCGATCGGCGCGCAATTCCGCTGCGACACGTGCCAGCAGCATGGTCTTCCCGCAGCCGCGAGGCGCGATGAGCAGGACATGCTGGCAGGATGGCGAGTCTATGTTCCCCCGCATGACCTCGAGCACCCTGTCCAGTTGGTGCTGCCTGACCACGAACTGGTCAATCACCTCCCCGTCGGACTGGAACACGCCGGGATTGAATTTTCGAATCGGGCGGGCAACAGTCTCGCTCATCGTGGCGGTGCCTCCCCTCGTGCGGCTGCAGGCCGGCCTCGAAGCGGTGCGTGGTGGTCTCGAAACCGTGCATACCACCAGTCTTTAAGCAGGAGTGACGGAAACCGGTAGCCACCTTCGCCGGATTCCAGATAGCCGTCATGGATGAGGACTTCGAGCGTGTCGCTGATTCGGCCGGGCATGTCGTCGAAAACTGTGGAGTACAGCTGTGCGAGGCGGCTTCTGGCGGCCGGAGCGAACACGCCCTGCGTGGCTGCCTCGGCAAGGATCTCCATCGCGATCGAGTAATTCCCATCCTCCAACCCATCCCGGAGGCGCGTCTCGTAATGCACGAGGTCGCTCTGGCCCTTGGGGCCGAGCAGTTCATTTCTGTAGACCTCGCCTACATCACCCAGTGTCACCAAGCCGCTCCCGTGCATGATGGCGAAGTCCCTCAGACGCGCGAAGAAGGACTGCACATGATGGGGGATGCCGATGCCGAGGGCATCGTAGACCGCTTCGGCCACGCCCTCCTCTACACGCAAATTATGACTCCGGGCTAGGCCCAGGAAGCACCCGACGCTGGCTTCTCGATCCCACGAACCAATGCGCACGGAATCGAATTGCCTGCTGATTCAAAACGCTGGCTCGCTGTGCTCCCTTGAGTTACTGGCGGCTGGCACCGCTGCCAAGCCATGCAGAGAGACCTCCTGCTCGATCACGCCGGCCTCGTCCAGCCGGTCCTTCATTGCAAGTACCGCCTGTTTCATGTCCTCCAGCACCGCGTCCAAGCAATGCAACTCCGGCATGGCAGGATTACATCGCGAGTGCAAAATCATCAAATGACCATCAAATAAGTTGAATCTTTGAAAATTATTGAAAATAAAGGACTTGGACTTTTCTTTAATTTCGCATGCCCCGAAATCTCAGTTCTTGATCAAATAAACGGGAACGCCCCTGATTGCCCAGCGGTTGCAGCCAGAGACTAGAAGCCGGTGGGGCGGGGCGCACACTGCAGCACAGGCCAGCTGCACATGTCGCGGAACCTCTCGCACCTATTCGGGCCGACCGGCCAGACCAGCGTGTCCCGCCCCCCTGCTTCGACGGCCGGTCCCGGGCTGTGCCTTCAAGAACTGCGGCAGATCCCGGCTAGCATGAAATCGGGCGGTTGAGACTTGCGGTGAGCGCATCCTTGGCAAGATCGGAGACCGCTCCTGGCCTGTCCTTGGGCCCCGACGGCAATGCTCGCTGCCACTGGGGAAGCGCGGACCCGGACTACAGGGACTACCACGATTGCGAATGGGGAGTGCCGACCGACAGCGATCCGACGTTGTTCGAGAAGATCTGCCTCGAGGGATTTCAGTCCGGGCTTTCGTGGCTGACCATCCTGCGCAAGCGCAAGAACTTCCGAGAAGCGTTCGACGGCTTCGATTTCGAGCGCGTCGCAGAATTCACTGCCGACGACGTAGAGCGCCTGCTTGGCAACCCGGGCATCGTGCGGCACCGCGGCAAGATCCAGTCCGTAATCAACAATGCCGGCAAGGCGCGCGAGTTGGCCGCGGAGACCGGCTCGCTGGCAAGTTACTTCTGGCGCTGGGAGCCGGCTCCTGCATCGTGTCCGCCGCGCTTGGACCACGCCGCCTCGCTGTCGCTCACCAAATCGCCCGAGTCCATCGCTATGTCAAGGGATCTCAAGCGCAGGGGCTGGACATTCGTCGGGCCGACGACTGCATACGCATTCATGCAGGCAATGGGGCTAGTGAATGACCACATCCACGGTTGCTTCGCCCGCTCCAACGTCGAGCGTTTGCGGAAAGCCTTCCCGCGCCCGTAGCTCGCAGGCGACTTGATCGAGTCCCGCGGCTTGGCTCAGCGGCCAGTCCCAACTCGGAATAGGGCCGGGCGCCGGCGCTCATCCGCCAAGCCCTCTCACGAGGCCGTGGGGGACAATCGTCAAGTTTTCTTATCGGTAGATAATTCGCTGCGCATTGTGGTACCATATTTTTCAGGTAACGTAATGTCCGGGCCAGATCTAGTCCAAGTCATCCGAGATGCGCTCAATCGCAAGGGCAGCAATCCCAGCCGGTTCGCCAAGGAGAATGGCTTTTCCGTCAATGCCATCCGCTACATCTTGGAGGGCAGGCCGCCGAGCAGCCGCCGCTTGGCCGAGGTCTGCCGGGCATTGAACCTTGAGTTCTATGTCGGCCCGCCCCGCGTGCCCGATGGGAAGCGCATTGACTCCAGAGAGTTGGCCAACGAATTGGACCGACTCGCGGTCGAGGCACGGCGCATCGCGGACGAAGCCGAGGGCACGCCGGCCGTGATAGACCAGAGCGTGCTGTATGTTTCGGCCCCCCGCTACGAAGTCTTGGCGGCGGCCGGAAGCGGCGCGGAAGTGCTGGACGAGAGCGTCAAGGGGTACCTAGGATTCAACAAATCATGGCTCCGAGAGCAGGATCTCTCCCCCAGCAACCTAGCCGTCATCGAGGTGCATGGCGACTCGATGGAGCCCACGCTGCAGAGCGGGGACAACGTCCTGCTGGACATGCGTACGCAGCAATTGAAGGACAGCGGCATCTACACGCTGCGGCGAGACGGTGAATTGCTCGTCAAGCGGCTGCGGCAGCAAGGCACGAGCTGGCTGATAGTCAGCGATAATCTCGCCTACCCCGTCGAACCCCTCGACGGAAACGTGGACGTGCTGGGCCGGGTCGTGTGGCTGGGCCGGTCGTTCAGCGGCGCTGCCTGACCTGCTCCCTGCCCCGACGGCTGAACGGCGATGGGCAGCGTGCGGCTGCCACGCAGATTCCGGATGCCCCCAGCCGCTCGCTGCCCGGCGGGATCGTGTCCGCCAGCTTGCCTTCGGCCAGGGCACCGAAGCCCTGTGCGTTGGAAGCGTTCTTGCAACTGGCCTAGTCGGGGTCGGTTGGGCGCAAGATCCCGGGCTTGGTGCAACTATTGCGGATCGGCGCGATTGGCCTTACGATAGGGGGCTGCAACCTTGACACGAAGGGAATTCTCTGCGGCCTGCGGATCGAGCATTGCCGCACTGTTGGGAGCGTCGCGAGCGCTTGCAAATGCCGGCCGGCCATATCCAGTGCGCCGACGCAAGCAGGTCGAAGTCCTGTACCAGTCACCAGACGGGCATCCGAACGGGCTGGAAGCGACTGCGGAAGGGCTGTGGGTCGGCGAGCAGGTCACCGACCGCGCCTACCTGCTCGACTGGGAGACTGGCAGAACGCTGGCCCGGTACGAGACGCAGTCCTCAAACACCAGCGGCATTGCCGCCGGCGGCGGCTTTGTGTTCATGGCAGCGAACGGGCCGGCCAAGAGGCGCCCGCGACGCCCCCACGACATCCGCGGGGGAGGCCGCATCGTCAAGCTGGACGCGAAGACCGGACAGCACGTCTCCAACTACCAGACCCCTGCCGGCGGGGGCCTGCATGGCCTGCTATGGGCCCAGCATGCGCTGTGGATCACGCAGTTCCGGCCGCTCAAGATCATCAAGGCTGACGCCGACCTGAACACCTTCCACGACTTCGACCTGCCATTGGAGCAGCCCCATGGCCTCGGCTGGGATGGCGAGCATATCTGGTGCATGTTCTCGAACGACTACCTCGCACTCAAGTTCGATGCCCGCACCGGACGCGTGCTCGAGGGCGTCGAGCTGGATCGCAGCGATCCCGATCCGCACGGCATGACTTGGTGGGACGGAGCGCTGTACTATTGCGATGCAGGAATCGCGCCCGGGCACACTGACAGCCTGAGCAGACATGCCGGGGCAATCTGCCGCGTTCAGCTCTGAATGCATAGAGCGACCATGGAACATCACGCCCTTTGGAACGAAATTGAGGCTTGCCTTGACATGAGGCACGCGCATTGGCGGCGGGAGCGAGTTGACAAGACATGCCGGGCTAACGCGCCTGTTTGAGCGACAAGACGGCAGCAAGCTGCCCCAGCAGCATCTTGCTCGGATCCGCAGAGCCCTGCAGCTTCTCGACGCCGCCAGCCAGCCCGCCGATCTACGTGGGGCGATGTGCGCCAAGCCACTGAGCGTTGGCCCCTGGGCCGGATACTGGGCACTTCGAGTCAGTGCAAACTGGCGGATCGTTTTCCGTTTCGAGAAAGGTGCCATCCTCGATGTTGACTTCTTGGACTACCCTAGGAGGCGCAAGCGTCGATAGGAGGTGGACATGGGACCAATGCGGAACTTAGAACACCCCGGCGCGGTGATGCGCGAGTGGTGGCTGGAGGGGGCCGACCCCGCCGAGGCCGCTGACAGACTCGGCGTCGATCCCGGCGCGCTACAGGGTGTCCTCGACGGACGATGTGGCATCTCGCCGGGACTCGCCGCACTATTAGAGGCGGGGGATGGTCTACCGCCTCCTACTGGCTGCGCCTGCAGGCCGCGTACGTCTTCAAGCAACTGCAAGAGGAAAAATCCGTGACTGCGGCCGCCTGATTCGTCTCGAATCTGGCAGCGCAATTGGCACGAAGCCGAACGCTGCCGCCAAGGTGTCGTTGGTTGACCCGGTTTGGCCGCCAAACCCGCATCTCGGAGATCGAGCAAGTTATGGGACCAAGCTTGCCGCTTCCAAACTGGCTGGCCGAAACCGAGGCTGACGGCCGGCACTGGCCCGCAGTGGACTGGCACAGCGATGGGTTGGAGAGTGCGATACCTGCTAGCTAGTGCTTGCGACAAAACCATCTATGTCATTGTATTCAAGACGGTTGTGCGCAATCGACGCAGGCGAAGATTCGTCGGGAGGCGGCCCATTGGCCCGGATCCGGCCCGGTAGCTGCGATCTTCGCCTGGCAACAACCCACTGCGCGTTGTTCAGCCTGCTGCAACAAGCCTTTATTCCGCTCACCAATCGGCCCGTTTTGCTAGCGGAGAACCGATTTTAGGGGGTTTTGTCTCAGGCACTAGCTACGCGTCGGTCCGGCGTGGGCCGAGCGCTGCACGGAACCGCTGACCAAGGCGCAATGCTCCCGCCACGCCCCCAGCCCTCCCGAGTGGAGGGCATCCGGCGAGCAGCGGGGGAATGGTCGGGGCGCCGAGATTTGAACTCGGGACCTCTTGCTCCCGAAGCAAGCGCGCTACCAGGCTGCGCTACGCCCCGACTGAACTCTCAGTCTAGACCAATCGGATTATAGGCCTGCGACTGGCCAAGGCCAAGATTTCCCGAGCGGCAAGCACTGGCCGGCACTCGATTCAGCCGGAGACAAGCTGTTCAACCCTGCGCGGAGTCGGCCTGCTCCGCTCCGTCGCCAGCTTCGGAAGCAACGTTGGCCTCCTTCATCTCGCCCACAAGATCACGGCCCTTTTCGTACAGCTCGTGCGCGAACTGCGTGGCCTGCCGCTTCTGCTCAAGGGCGAATTCACGCCCCTTTGTCGCGGCTTCGGCAATCGTCTGGCGCGTTTCCCGCCCGGACTTGGGCGCAAGCAGTATCGCGCCCGCGATCCCGACGCTGACGCCAGCCACGAACCAAGCTAAATTCGCTTCATTTCGATGTTTGGCCATGATCAACCTACCTGCCTTCCATTGTAGAACAGTCCCGGCGGCTGCATCTTGGCTTGCCGGCCGGGCAGCCGGCGCGCGAGTCACCGCACTGGCCGGCAAGCTAACGCCCGACGGCCCCGCGGGCATGCTCCGCCGCGCCGGTCACACCGGCAGCGTCGCCAAGCTGGGAAGGCGTAACGCAAAACGCTGCACGCAACGTATGGGGCAGCACAGCACGGGCCGCCGAGACCAGTGCGGCTTCGAACAAACCGAGGCGCTGGCTCACCGAGCCTCCCAATACCACGACGTGCGGATCCAACACGCAGCACAACGTTCCGATAGCCGTGCCCACGACTGATCCGAAGGACTGCCAAGCCTCGATCGCAGCGGCATCCCCCGCCTCCGCTAGGTCGCCCACCTGCTTGGCCGCGATCGAGTCCCCCTCTGTCCTCGCGCCGGAGATCCTCAAGTACTGCTGCACGACACCCTTGCCCGAGCCGGCCGTATCGAAGTCCGCACCGCCGACCGGGCAGTACGCCACCTCCCCGGCGTTGTTCGTCGCACCGGAGTAGATGCGCCCTCCGATCGAAATCCCGCAGCCGAATCCGGTGCCGAGCGTAACTCCCAACACGATTTCGCGGCCGCGGCCAGCCCCCTGCACCGCTTCGCCCAAGGCAAAGCAGGCCGCGTCGTTTTCGATATGCAAGGGAGCGCCAAACTCCTGGCGGCAGAACTTTCCAATTTCAAACCCCACCAAGCTTGGCAGTGAATCGACATCCTGCAACAGCTGGTTCGCCAAGTCGAGCGGCCCCGAACTGCCCAGGCCTACCGCTACGGGCGATCCAGACACGCCCGCTTCCAGCTTGGCCTGCTTCACTACGCGCTTGAGGTTCATCAGCGTTACGGCTGGCTTGAGGTTCGCCATCGTTGGCAACCGAGCAATCTTGCCAAGCCGCTTGCCTGCGAGGTCGAAGGCGGCCGCGGCTATCTTGGTGCCGCCCAGATCAATTCCGATGAGAAACTCGGTCACCATGACTGGCTTGTCTATCTCCCCTCAACACCGACCCGCGCAGCGCGGCCAACTGGGTTCAGCAAACGGCTCATTGGAAATGAAGCGTGGCACAGGCGCGGTATTAAGGCGCTACCTGCGCTACTGAATAGGAAGCAAAGGCCGTTGCAACAGAGCTTAGCACAGAGACTACAGATCAAAAGCGGGCCGTCATCCGGGCGTCATTGGTGTGCGGAAGTGACTGGCAAGGGTTCGCTGCGGCAGTATCAGCCAGCCAATGGCCGGCCACCCCTCCGTCCAGCCAAGGAGCTACGATCAGGCGCCATGGCAGAGGTCTCGAAAGAGCAGGAGCCATTCGAGACCGGACGATTGGGGCGCAAACGAATGCGCAGAGGCCTGGCCATAGCCGGTTTGACAGCCGCCAGGGATCCAAGCCGCCGGCAGTTGCTCCGAAGCGGCCTCCCGTGGCGCCCTAAATTTCCGCCACGGCTGCCAAGGGCCGGTTACCTTGGTATATAAACCTCTTACCATGGCAACGTCGCGCATGTGCCCGCACTGTCGGGCGTTCATAGACCCGAAGTCCAAGACCTGCCCCTACTGCGAGAACGACCTGCCGATGACGGCCGGCCGACGCCTTCTGCGCGAGGAGCGAATCCGGAACGCCGGTACGCAGATGGGTTCTGCAACCGCGATCCTGCTGCTCGTCAACGTCAGCCTGTTCGCAGTGTCGTGGGTGCTCACCACACGCTTCCGGGGCGACATGAACATTCTCGGCAGCATCGACGGCGATGTCCTGCTCCTGCTGGGAGGCAAGTTCCGGTTTTCGATCCTGGTCCACGGCGAGTGGTGGCGCCTCATCACGGCCAACTTCCTCCATGGGGGCCTCATGCACGTCGCGTTCAACTCGATGTCACTGTTCAACCTAGGGACTATTGCCGAGGATGTCTTCGGAACGGCACGCTACCTCGCGCTGTACCTCATCACTGGCAGTTGTGGTTTCGTGGCCAGCATGATGTGGTCTGACTCGCTGTCGATCGGCGCCTCGGCCTCGATCTGCGGGCTGATCGGAGCCATGTACGCCTACGGAAGGATCAGCTTCAACTCGCAGTTGCAGGCAGTGGGCAAACGCTGGATCCTGTTCATCGCCATTTTCGGATTCCTGTTCCCGTCGATCGACAATGCCGCCCACTTCGGCGGGCTGGTGTCAGGGTTCGGCCTTGCATACCTGTGCGGCACCCCGGGCCATGATCGCGCCAAGGAAGCGGCGTGGCAGGGCGTGGCCGTTGCAGCGGTGGCTGCGACTTTGGTCGCCTTGTACTTCGCCTATCGCAACTTCGCGATCGCCACCAGCTAAGCTTGGCCAGCCGATCAGGCCGAGAGCCGGGAACCCACGCTGGCGTCGCCCAGCGCCCGCGCAAGGATTTCCGGCTCATGGCCGTTGACGATCGAGACGCGCTCGACGCCGCCCTCCAAGGCGGAAATGGCAGCCCGGAGCTTGGCCTCCATCCCGCCCTTTGCCACCCCGTCAGAGATCAAGGATTCGGCAGCGGCGGCGGACAGCCTTGGTATCCGCTTGCCCGTCGCATCCAACACTCCGCCCACATCGGTCAGGAACAGCACTCGATCCGCAGCAAGGCCCGTGGCGCAAGCCGCTGCCATCTGGTCCGCGTTGACGTTGAATATTGCTCCGTTGGCCCCGCCTGCGATGCAAGCCACGGCGGGGAGGAACCCGCGCTCGGTCAACGTGTCCAGCAATTCCGGGTCTACATGCTCGACCTTGCCGACCAAGCCCAGCTCGGGCGCCAATTGCACGGCTTGGACCGTGCCCGCATCGATTCCTGTCAGTCCGACCGCGCGGGCGCCCGCCGCCTGCAGTTCGGCCACCAGCCCGCGGTTCACGGATCCGGCCAACACGCGCAGAACCGCATCCATGATCTCCGGCGGTGTGACCCGCAAGCCATTGCGGAACTCGCTCTTGTGATCCAGCCCGCCGAGATAACGGCTCAGCCGCTTGCCCCCCCCGTGAACCACCACCAAGCGGTGCCCGTCGCCGCACAGGCCAGCCAGCTGGCCGGCCAGCGCGGCCCTACTTTGGTCCGACTCCAGCAGGGTTCCGCCCAGCTTGACGAGCAGTCTCACGGCTGTGTTCCGCCGGGCAGGCCGTCTGTCTCGGAGCATCCCAGCAGCAGGTTCATGTTCTGCACCGCCTGGCCGGCCGCGCCCTTGACGAGGTTGTCGATGGCGGATACGATCACCACGCGGCGGCTCTCGGCATGCACCCGGAAGCCGATGTCGCAGAAGTTGGTGCCGCGCACGCTGCGGATGTCTGGCAGCCGGCCCTCGGGATAGATCCGCACGAAGGGTTCGCTCCCGTAATACTTGGCAAAGATCGCCTGCAGGTCCTTCCAGCCGATGCGGTCGGCCGGCCGCACGTAGATCGTTTCCAAAATGCCGCGATGGATCGGCAGCAGCTGCGCGGTGAAGCTCAGTTCGTACTCGTCAACATCGGTGGTGTGCAGTATCTCGGGCACATGGCGGTGGTCCAGCACGCCGTAAGCGGAGAGATTTTCCGTTGCCTCGCAGAAATGAGTCTTCAGCGAGGGACTCCTGCCGGCACCGCTCACGCCCGACTTGGCGTCGCAGATCACGCCTGCCGACCGATCGAGGACGGCTTCGGCGATCAAGGGTCGGAGGCTCAAGCTGGCCGCGGTCGGATAGCAGCCCGGGTTGGCCACCAAGCGCGAGATTTTGACCATCTCGCGGAAGAACTCCGGCAGACCGTAGGCCGCTTCGCCGAGCAGCTCGGGGCAGCTATGCCTGACCTTGTACCAGCGTTCGTAGTTGGCCGCGGTGCGCAGGCGAAACGCCGCACTGAGGTCGATGCAGCGCATCCCCGCGTCGAGCACGCGAGGGGCGGCATCCATCGCGACGTCGAGGGACGTGGCGAGAAACACGATCTCGACACTCTCGCCGGCGAGAGCGTCCGTCTCGAACGGGATGCGCGGGGTGTCCTCGCCGACTGGCAGCTCCGCATGGTCGACGCGCCGGTGTTCCAGCAGCACCGGTTCGGCATGCGGGTGCAGCTTCAGGATACGGAGCAGTTCGGCCCCGCTGTAGCCGGTGAACCCTGCAATCCCAACCCGTGCTTTACCCGCCATCGCCAGCCAGCCTCGCTTATCCGATATTAGCCTGCTGGCCGGGCTGGAACCCAGCAATGCTCGATATGGCTTGCGGCGGCAACTGCCCGGCGGGGCAGTTGCGTCTGTCCATCGGTTGCGGGCAATCAACACCAACGAAGATTGGGTTGACAGGGGCCCGTTTGCCCGGACACGGCCGTTGGCTGCGATCTTCGCCTAGCGGGAACCAACTGCGAGTCGTTTCATCCGATTCCAACAAGCCTTTATTCTGCTCATCAGCCGCCCTGTTTTCGCGTGGAAGAGAATTTTGCAAAATTCTTCCGAAAGTTGGTGGGTTCGATTGGGGCTGAAAGTCGCTAACCCTATAAGGGGGCAGGCCTTTCGGAGTCCACTTGTAAGTGCCCAGAAGGGCCTACAACGGAGGCGAAATCGCGGCCTGATCGCGGGGCTGCCATTGCCGAGCGCCCCGCCCCTTGGCCCACTAATCCTGCCGCCTCGCGACACAGGCGGCGCGTCGTCCCCGCCATGATCCGGGCGTACTACGCTCAGGGGCATGAGTGCCGAGACCAAATGGCTTGTCGGGGTTGCGCTAGCCTTGGCGGGGCTGATCCTGCAACAGTCGGCCGGGCTGCGCACGGACATGCGCGACATCAACGGGCAGTTGGAATTGATGCACAGCAGGCTGCGGGCTGTGGAGCGGGTGCAGGCACAACACAGTGTCATGCTCGCGCAACATGGCGAGCTATTGCAACTGCTGGTAAAGCGCGAGTTGGGCATGGATGTGGACTTGCCCAAGCCCGCCGTTAGCGAAGCGCGGGCCGCCGAGACTGGGCCGGGCGATCCGACCGGATGAGATGGCCAGATGGCGGCGTGTCTAGTTGCTGGCTGCTGGGGCTGTTTGCAACAACTCACACCTTGGTGGAATGACTTGCTGGAATCTGGATTCCCTGCGCGAAACGGCCCTGCTTCGAGAGACGGCGGTGACAGGCCAGAAGTTGGCCGACCTGCATGTTGGGTTGGCCGGGTAGGAGAGGTCGTTACCGAGCCTCTCCCCCAGATCCGAACGTGCGCAATTAACGCATTCGGTTCCTCTGCTGGCAGCTTCGCTCAGGCGGCTTGCGCCGCTCCGCTATCTAGTGCTTGCGACAAAAGCATCCATGTCGTTGTATTCAAAACGGTTGCGGGCAATCGACGCAGGCGAAGATTCGGCGGGCGGCGGTCCGTTGGCTCGGATCTGGCCCATTAGCTGCGATCTTCGCCTGGCAACAACCCACTGCGCGTTGTTCAGCCTGCTGCAACAAGCCTTTATTCCGCTCACCAATCGGCCCGTTTTGCTAGCAGAGAACTGATTTTAGGGGGTTTTGTCGCAGGCACTATCTATGCTCGTTGCGTGGACGTGTTTGTGGATCTCTGCGGCTCCTCCAGCGTTTTCCTCGCATGGGCCTGCTCAGCAGGTGCCTCGCTTCCCTCGGACGGGTCCCGCTGCTCTCGGTTCCCCGCCGTCTGACAGTACTAGCAAGGCACTACGACTCCCTCTCCAGCTTCCCTTCGGCTGATTGGTTTCGCCAGCCGGTACCACGCTTCGCCTGCTGTGGGTTGGTGTCCGCTCGCACGCTCCCAACGCCCCGCAGGCCGGGCGCGGGCCGGGGTCGTTCTGTGTACGGCCTACCCTCGCTTACCGTTCTGCTCGCGTGGACTGCACAGGGCCTCCCAGGTTCCCTGACGAGCCATCCTGCGGCTTGGCGCGCGCTCTCCGACCCCGGCCGATCCCCAAGCGCCTCGCCCTTGGCGGCGCTGGCGGTGCTGCCCCCAGGACGTGGACGCTGAAGGCCCCGACAAGCAGCATTGCGAGTCTCAATCACGGCACTTCGCCGCCCGTTGCGTACGCTTCACGACCTGCGTTACCACAGACCATGCAATACTCACTCCCGGCTGCTGGGCTGCACCTTTGCCGGACGGCAGTCGAACCCGCTGGCTCGCTACGAGAAGTTTCAGCTCTTACGCTTCCTCCCCTCCAGGACTTGTCCTGGCGCAACCATAAAAACATTGAAGTCTCTCCGTGCCATACTCAAGCTGTCGTGCGGTATTTCAATACTGAGGGGCCGGTGAATGCAGCGGAGCATTACTGCATCAATCCGCTGGTGCGCATCAACCTCGCTGAGATCTGCACACTGATCGCCCGTAAGAAATACTTCGTCTTGCACGCGCCGCGGCAGACGGGCAAGACATCGACCCTGCTGGCGCTGCAAGACCGCCTCAATGCGCAAGGCCAGTACCACTGCCTGTACGTGAACGTCGAAGCGGGCCAGGCGGCCGGCGAGGACACTGCCCGGGCGATGCAAGGGTTGCTCGGGCAGTTGGCCTCCCGCGCCCGCGATGTTTTGCAGGACGACTTCGTGGACCGGCAGCGGGCGCACTACCTGCAGAGCGAGGGTCCGGATGGCGCGCTCGGCGAGACGCTGGTGCGCTGGTCGGCGGCGAACGCCAAGCCGCTGGTCTTGCTGCTGGACGAGATCGATGCCCTGGTCGGCGACACGCTGATCTCGGTGCTGCGCCAGTTGCGGGCGAACTATGACCGGCGCCCGCAGCATTTCCCGCAGAGCGTGATCCTGTGCGGCGTGCGCGACGTGCGCGACTACCAGATCTATTCCAGCCGGGAGGGAGCCAACGTGAAGGGCGGCAGCGCCTTCAACATCAAGGCCGAGTCGCTGCGCCTCGGGGATTTCTCGGCAAACGAGGTGCAGTCCTTGCTAGCGCAGTACACGGCCGAGCGCGGCCAAGCCTTCGCGCCGGCGGCGGTCGAGCGCCTGTGGGAGCTGACCTGCGGCCAGCCGTGGCTGGTCAACGCCTTGGCCTACGAGGCTTGCTTTCGGGCCGGGCCGGGCCCAGACCCGGCGCAACCGGTCGGCGTGCCAGCCATCGACGCCGCCAAGGAAGCGCTGATTGTGCGCCGCGTGACGCACCTCGACCAACTCGCGGACAAGCTGCGCGAAGAGCGCGTGCGGCGCGTGATCCTGCCCATGCTGGCGGGTTCCACACAAGCGGCTTGGTCGGTGCGCGACTTGGAATACGTGCGCGACCTAGGACTGGTCGCGCCCGACTATCCGGTGCGCATGGCCAACCCACTCTATGCCGAAGTCATCCCCCGCGAATTGACCCTGCCCTTGGAGGCCACCCTAGCGGGGGCAGTCAAGCCGGAGTGGTACGTGCAGGCCGACGGCAATCTGGATGTGGCCGGGCTGCTGAGCGCGTTCCAAGGCTATTTCCGCGAGCACGCCGAGTCCTGGGTGCAGTGCTACGGGCACGCCGAGGCCGGGCCGCAGTTGGTGCTGCATGCCTACCTGCAGCGCGTGGTCAACAGCGGCGGGAGCATCGGGCGCGAGTACGCCGTGGGCCGCGGGCGCACGGACTTGTTGATCGAGTGGGGCCGCAGCGGGCCGGGGGGCCAAGTGCGCCCGCGCAAGTATGTCATCGAGTGCAAGGTGCGCCGCGAGAACGTCAGCTGGGAGAGCTTGCTGTGCGAAGGGCGCAAGCAGACGGCCCAGTACATGGACCGCTGCGGGGCGGAAGCGGGGCACTTGGTGATTTTCGACTTGCGCCCCGGCCGCTCGTGGGACGAGCGCTTGTTCTGCCACAAGCCGCAACCGGGCGAACCGCCGCTCACAGTGTGGGGACTGTAGTGCTGGCCGCCCTTGGCGGCACGCACCCCCTGGCAGCAACGCTGCCCGAGTTCCCAGCCGAACATCTCTGCGGCCGCGCTAAGCGAGTCGGCCTGCGCTGGCTGACCGGACCGGGCTAGCCGCAGCAGCGGTCATGCCACGACGCCCCGCGCTTGGGCGCTGGCCGGCTGGCGAACCAGCGCTGGGCGTGCTGTCCGCTGTAACCGTTATGCACGCCGCACGCTGCGGCAAGTCAGTGCGCCCTACTACCCATGCGATACCGGGACCGGCCTAGCGCTCGGCAAATTGGGCCCCTCGCACGCTCCTTGGCGTTCTCGCGGGGTAGCGCACGCGCACGCAATGCAGTGCTCCCACGTGCTGCCGGCACGGGCCCTAGACACCTTCCGGTCCGCTCGCGGACAAACCTCGAAATCCAACTGCTCAACGACAATTATAATTTTCCAGTCACTACTCACACCCGGGCTGGAGGATTTGAGTTTCGGGCTGAGCTCAGACGGGGCCCCTGTTGTCGTGGGGAGTGGGGCCGGCACCGGCGTCTGGTGCTCGCCCAGCCGGGCCGAGCCAGCACGCAGGTTCAGCCGCGCTCTACGGCGGGCTGACGAAGGCACTGGCCGGCGGCCGGGAGCGGTATAGTGCCCGCTCGGCTTGCCGCCCGCCGGCGCTGCGTGCCATACTCAAGCGGGCGTGCGTTACTTCAATACCGAGGGTCCGGTGCAGGCGGCGGAACATTACTGCATCGATCCGCTGGTGCGTGTCAACCTCGCTGAGATGCTCGCACTGATCGAGCGCAAGAAATACTTCGTCTTGCACGCGCCGCGGCAGACGGGCAAGACCTCGACCTTGCTGGCGCTGCAAAACCGCCTCAATGCGGCCGGGCAGTACCGCTGCCTGTACGTGAATTTGGAGGTGGGACAAGCCGCCGGAGAGGATACCGCTCGCGCGATGCGGGCGCTGCTGGGGCGCTTGGCCTCGCGCGCTTTGGACGTGCTGCAGGACGATTTCGTGCAGCAGCAGCGGGCCCACTACCTACAGAGCGAAGGCCCGGACGGGGCGCTGGCTGAGACGTTGGTGCGCTGGTCAGCCGCAAGTGCCAAGCCGCTGGTCTTGCTGCTCGACGAGATCGATGCGCTGGTCGGCGACACGCTGATCTCGGTGCTGCGCCAGTTGCGCGCCGAATACGACCGGCGGCCGCAGCATTTCCCGCAGAGCGTGATCCTGTGCGGCGTGCGGGACGTGCGCGACTACCAGATCTATTCCAGCCGGGCCGGGGCCAACGTCAAGGGCGGCAGTGCCTTCAACATCAAGGCCGAGTCGCTGCGCTTGGGGGACTTCTGCAAGCGCGAGGTGCAGGATCTGCTGGCGCAGTACACAGCCGAGCGCGGACAAGCCTTCGAGCCGGCGGCGGTCGAGCGCCTGTGGGCGCTGACCTGTGGTCAGCCGTGGCTGGTCAACGCCTTGGCGTACGAGGCTTGCTTTCGGGCCGGGCCGGGTCAAGATCCGGCGCAACCCGTCGGCGTGCAAGCCATCGACGCCGCCAAGGAAGCGCTGATTGTGCGCCGCGTGACGCACCTCGACCAACTCGCGGACAAGCTGCGCGAAGAGCGCGTGCGGCGCGTCATCCTGCCCATGCTGGCGGGCTCCACACAAGCGGCTTGGTCAGTGCGCGACTTGGAATACGTACGCGACCTAGGACTGGTCGCGCCCGACTATCCGGTGCGCATGGCCAACCCACTCTACGCCGAAGTCATCCCCCGCGAATTGACCCTGCCCTTGGAGGCCACCCTAGCGGGGGCAGTCAAGCCGGAGTGGTACGTGCAGGCCGACGGCAGTCTGGATGTGGCGGGCCTGCTGAGCGCGTTCCAAGGCTATTTCCGCGAGCATGCCGAGTCGTGGGTGCAGTGCTACGGGCACGCCGAGGCCGGGCCGCAGTTGGTGCTGCATGCCTACCTGCAGCGCGTAGTCAACAGCGGGGGGCGCATCGGGCGCGAGTACGCCGTGGGCCGCGGCCGCACGGACTTGCTGATCGAATGGGGCCGCAGCGGGCCGGGGGGCCAAGTGCACCCGCGCAAGTATGTCATCGAGTGCAAGGTGCGCCGGGAGAACGTCAGCTGGGAGAGCTTGCTGTGCGAAGGGCGCAAGCAGACGGCCAAGTACATGGACCGCTGCGGGGCGGAAGCGGGGCACTTGGTGATTTTCGACTTGCGCCCCGGCCGCTCGTGGGACGAGCGCTTGTTCTGCCACAAGCCGCAACCGGGCGAACCGCCGCTCACAGTGTGGGGATTGTAGCCCCTCCCGCACAGCTACAGGCGAGCACCGCCACTCGCCTTGGCCGCACACGCCCTATAGCAGCCAAGCAAATTCAGAAGTCGAGTTGGTGGCGGCGGAGAGAGTACAAACAACACAAAGAGCCCGGTTGCAGGACTGTCTCAAGCACGCAATCGTGGCGGGGCACTCGATAGCGGGCTCATTCCACGACGGCATGGGGTCGGGCAGTTCTTGGCTGCTTGGTCCTTGCCGGGCTAAACGTCGCAGAGCCGGACAGCCTGTGCCAGCGAGTCCAAGGGATCGCGGGTCGGAATGAACTCCTGGCCGACATAGCCTCGGTAGCCGGACTCCACGAGCGCTTCCATGACCGACGGATAGTGGATCTCCTGCTTGAGATGCAATTCATTG
Source organism: Bryobacterales bacterium (assembly GCA_965219605.1). Classification (GTDB taxonomy): domain Bacteria; phylum Acidobacteriota; class Terriglobia; order Bryobacterales; family UBA6623; genus VXMF01. Next base: position 830,327 of record CBDCOC010000001.1, read on the forward strand.
CGTCCGGGGTTGCCGGCCGTGTGGACGTGACCGATCAAGTCCGCCATGGCTCGGATGCGTCGGATCACATCCCCGTTCATGATCTGAACGTGATAGATGTCAAAGAGCAGCTTGACGCGGGGCGATTGGACTTCGCGGATGATGTCGGCGCAGTACTCGATGTCATTGCCTTGATACCCGGGGTGTCCCTTCATGGGATGCGTGTCATCGCGGGTATTGAGCATTTCCAAGCACACCGTCACGCCTTTTTCTCCGCCGTAGGCAGCAAGCTCTTTCAGCCCGGCGACGGTGTTCCGGGCACCCTCGTCGCGTGAGATCTCGCCACTGGCCGGATCTTCGGCATCGTGCCACTTGTAGCCGTTGAAGGCGATCACGCTGGGAATCCCCTCTTGCGAACAGGCGTCCATCACTTCCTTGGTGGATTCGATCACGGCGGCTTGGTAACGCAGGTTGTTGAGGCCCTTGGCGAATGGCGGCGCCGGCATCCCGTTGCTGGCGATGGCGCAGGTCAAACCGTGCCTGCGCACCACGGGCCACTGCTCCGGCGAGAGCAGTTCGACGCTCTCGAGGCCCAAGTCGGCAGCATGCGAGCAGAGCGTGTCCAAGTCCCACGCCCACTCGGAACCCTCGAACGGCCAAAGGCAGACGGACTGATGGATGCGGCCGTTGACCGCTCTTGTCCAAGTTTCCTCGGATTCGTCGGGCGCCCCGGAAGCGCACGACGCAAGCGTGGTTGCCGCCGCGGCACTGCCGTAGGACAAGACGCGCCGACGCGTGGGCTGTTGCGGGGAGGCGGATGGCGGCATGTTTCAGGTCTCCTTCGCTTTTTCCGTTTTCGGTGCCAGCGTTGGCTTCTCAGTCAGTTTGGCCGGAAACCTGGCGCGATTGCAAGTGCAGGCCCGCCGGCCGCGCACCAAGCGCGGTGACGGCGAGTTGCAACACGGGCGTGGCGGGGCCGGGTCACTCCGGCGTGTGGGGCTCCCTGACCTCGATGACACGGTTGACGGGCACCGCTTCCAAGATCTGCCGCTGGCCGGCTGGCCAATCGATCTCAACCGTCACCGGCCGGCCGGATTCGCCAAGGCCGAAATGCACCGGTCGCAGCGTTGACGAGGCGTAGCCGACGGCACTCTTCAACCAGCGTGTCTGCCCCGCCACACGTATCCTTGCGCCAAGCCCGTCACGCCCGGACGGCCCGCCGATCAAGCGCAGGGCCAGCCAAGCACTCTCCGTCTCGGTGACGTTGCGGTACAGGCGCGCCGGCTCGCCCAAGGCGCTGACCACGATGTCCAAGCGGCCGTCACTATCCAAGTCCGCCACGGCCGCTCCCCGGTGGACTCCCGGCCGGCCAATCTCGGAGGCCGCGCCAAAGCGCCCGCCGAGATTGCGGAATACAGTGTTCGGCTGGCGGTAGGCAAAGGGCTCGAATTCATGCACTAGGTCATTGACGTGGGAATTGGCCGTGAACAGGTCGATCTGGCCGTCGTTGTCGAAATCGGCGAACGAGTTGCCCCAGCCGGCGTAGGGCCGCGAAGCCTTGGCCATGCCGGTCGCCACGGTTGCGTCGCGGAAGGCCCCGGACGGATCGCCCCGGAACAGCGGATAGGTCTCATTGCTCAGCGCAGTCACGGAGATATCCGCGACGCCGTCACCATCGAAGTCGCCCACATCCACTCCCATGGAAGCGACCGGACGGCCATGATCGAGAAGCGCCACGCCGCCCAGCAGGGCGTCTTCGATGAACCGGCCGTCATCCTGGTTCAAGAAGAGGAAGTTCGGCAGGTTGTCATTGGTCACGAAGACATCCACGCGGCCATTGCCGTCGAAATCGCCGAACGCGGCGCTCATGCCGCGCCCGGCGAACTCATCCAGGCCGGTTTGCGCATGGATCGGCTCAAAGCGGCCGGCGCCGAGGTTGCGATACAGCCGGTTGGGGATCGGCGCAAGGTACTTGGGATGGCAGTACACACGCAAGCCACGCTCGCGGTCGCCGCAGTAGCGGTCGAAGTCGGGCGTCCAGTCGGCGTAATTGACCACGAAGAGATCCGCCAGCCCATCGCGGTCGTAGTGGAACCACCCGGCGGCCACCGCCCATTCGGTGCCGGCGATCCCGGACTGTTCCGTGATGTCCTCGAACGTGCCGTCGCCCCGATTCCGGAAGAGGCTGTTCTGGAAGACGCCCGCGACGAACAGGTCGGTGTCTCCGTCATTGTCGAAGTCGGCCGCCGCAGCCCCCATGGAGTAGCCACGCCCCGCAACGCCGGCGGCTTCGGTGACATCTTTGAATCGCAGCCCGCCGAGATTGCGGAACAGCCGGTTGGAATCGGCGCTCGAATCCTTGCGCAGGGCCTCCCCGGAGGCTCCATTCGTGAAATAGATGTCGAGCAGGCCATCACCGTCGTAGTCGAAGACAGCCAAGCCACCGGCCATCGTCTCGATCATGCGCTTGCGCTCGGTCGGAGCGTGCTGCAGGACGAAGCCGACACCGGACTCGTCCGTGATCTCACGAAACTGGATCTGGGAAGGGGCCGCCCAAGCAAGGCATAGCAAGGGCAGCAGGGCCACCGAGGCAGCGCTTCGCCGGGCAACCATCTCTGCCTTCAAGCTTAATCGCAACTACTCAGCCGAGTAGTGCGTTACACGTTGTCCATGTCCTTTGGCCCCAGTCGGCTGGAAATCCCGAAGTGCGGAGAGCCGTCTTTGCAGCGGGCCGCTCGATTGACCTCGACGGTGCTGAACTCAGCAAGGAGTTCTTCCCGGCCCACTTGACCTTTGCGCTCATCGACGAAGTGTTCAACCCCCGACTGTGCTACGCCCGAGGTGTGCCTATCGTCGAGAGATACTGTCGTCATTTCGGTCTTCGCCGTTTGAGGGAGAAGAGGTCGGATCTGCCCCCAATGGATCAGAAGGAATCGCTATCCGACCTCATCGACCACTACGAAGAGCTCGGCCTTGAGGGAATGCAGCAGGTCTTCCAGTCTCGGTACGGCTCTCCTGGCACTTACTCTCTACGGCTACTGCAACTTGACTGGCTGCTCAGATTCGGCCCCCAAATCAGCCTACCCCTGCTGATCTGCAGTGTAAGCGGGGATTTAGGTCAAGTCCCACGCCGCAACTGCTTTGCCGCTCAGCTCCTCACCGCGAACATCGAATAGACCTGACGCGCTTGGGCCACCCAAACGCCCCGCCGCCGCCGCTTTGCTCGGCTTCAGTGGATCAACGCGCTGTGCCAGCAGCTGCAGCAGCAGGCCGTGCTGCGCCTGCACCTGCTCCACCACTCGCACCCTGCCATCCAGTGCCCGGATATCCGCCCGCAAGCTCGCCGACTGTTGCAGGATCAGCCCGGCTAGCGCCAGCGCGATCCCGATCGGCCACTTGATCTCGCTACTCATGCCCCTAATTCTAGCTCGCCTCATAGCGGATCGTTGGGCCGACAGGCAAATATCCATCTGGGCTGAAATTGAAGCAGCATTAGAAATCATGAAATACTGATAATGTTTCATAATTGCGAGCCACAGCGGGGTGTAGGTGCCAACCGTGACGGCGCGAGGGAAACGATCGCCCTCGTGCTTCATCGGCTTGGCTAGCAGCGAAAGACCATGGCCGCGGCGATGTTGCGAGGTTCAGGGCAACAACTCCTCGGCGTCAATCATCTCATCTGGGCGGTTCCCAAAATGGGAGACATGCGCCGGACTTGCGTGCTGCTAGGTTATTCACTCGCGACGCGAGGCTCATCCAGCCCTCAACTTCTTGACAAAGCTCCCTCCTGTGCGCTCCCTTCAAGGGTTGCCTGTTAGGCTTGGCCGGCCGCAGCGAGCCAGCCCTTGGTACCCAGAACGCGCAATGCAAGCTTGATTTGCCGTGCCGAGAACTGCTTTTTTCTCTCGCCCCACCTGTAGGTCTTGCTAATAATCTCGTCTAAATCATAAGATTCCGCGTCGTGCTCGGCTGTCCAGTGGACTGTGGACAATAGCTCCAAGCCGAACGGAGACTCGAATCCGTCAACTAGGTCGGACACAGATTCGAGCCGCCTCTGCGTGTCGGCTTTGTTGGCGAGGAACTTGCGTGCGTCCTCAAGTGCGCCCGGGACCAGTCGCAGCTGTCGGCTCGGAGCATCACCGCCATCGGCGTAGCCGAACACGAAGTGCCCTTCGATAGCATGCAGAACATGCCGCAGGTTTTCGGCGTACGGTCCGTAGTGGCCTTTCGCGAACTTTAGTTTCAGCGGCTCTCCTGCAGCCTGCATGAAGTACATGAGCTTGTGTGCTTCCAGCAGTGTGACAAACGGATCCAGCAAACCGCGCAGGTATCGGTCCAGCAGTTCCACGAGCGCCGCCCTGCCGGCAGTCATCGTGGGGGCATCGCGTGACCTGTTCGAACGAACCTCCTCCGGCCCGCCGCCCGGCTCAAAAATGACGATCTCGATTCCCTCGAGCGCACCCAGAGCCGCCTCCATACGCGTGCGTACACTATGCCAACTCAATCCCCCCAGCCCGCTGCCGAGCGGAGGAACGGCAATCGATCGAATCCTGCGCGAGCGGATTTCCTGCACCAGCGATTCCAATCCGGATTCGATATCCTCGATGCGGCTCTTGCCGCGCCAGTGCCGCTTGGTCGGGAAGTTGATGATATATCGTGGCGGGACGACCGTGCCTGTCTCGAAGACGTAGACCTGTCCGGGGCGAACCCGATTCTGCTGGCAAAGGGCAGCATAAGCCTTAAAGTTTTCCGGATACGCTTGTTTGAACTGAAGCGCGATCCCACGCCCCATAACGCCGACACAGTTAACGGTATTAACCAAAGCTTCCCCTGTTTCGGCGAAGATGTCACCAGTCTTGTACGTGATCACGGTTCCCTTTCGGCAAGACCAATCTCAGTAATACCACTCTCGACGAACTTCAACAGCTGGTCTGTGCGCCGCATTGCGGATGACCTGCTCGGTTTGACGATACATCGCCGACGAGTAAACGCCAATGCGCGAGACTAGCTTCCACGAAAGTCGCTGCTCGAGCAGGAACTCTGCCTGCTTGCCCTCCTTGCAGTCCTTCCAGTCTCTTGCTTGCACGGCGTCCCAGTCGATCTCGTTCAACTGCCCCAGATCTGATCGGTCCTCAAAGTAACGGGTACCGGCATTCGACAGTGTGAAAGCCCAGCGCAGGCCCTTCTTGCTTGCCCATACAGCGGTTGACCGCAAATCCGCCTCGAGGTAGACGATGGGGCCCTGCCCGCCGCGATAGGGCAAAGCTGGATGGTTCGCCCAGCTAATCACATAAAGCATGACAGAGCGCGGACAGAAATAGAACGGAACGCAGTCTCCGACAAACACGCCTGGATGACTGTTGAGACGAAGTTCTCTCAAGCGCCGCTTCTTGATGTCCTTCATTCCGATTGTGGTTCCGGCTGGCTTACGAGAAGCAATCTACGCATCGCTCAGTAACCCATGTGCCTTGACGACGGAGCGTAGTCGGTCCACGTGAATGATGTGGTAGATCTTGGGATCAACGGGTGCCGGCATGTCGCGCTCGTTGTGCTTCTTGGCCAGGCACTCCCTGTCCTACCAGCCCGAATTGTTGCACAACGCGCCGCGATGGCCGGTGACAGCGTGGCAAGCCGCAAACTTCAACCTGAATACCAGCAGTTCCAGCCGCAGACAGGCAGAGAGGCAGGAGTGGGGCGCGTGTCGCGACATAGCACGAGCCGGGGCACGAGAGCGGTCAACTGGTAGCGGCCCTCGCAAGGTAGGAGAACTCAACCAGATAGCGCTCGGCATAGCGCCCTCACAGAACATGACTAGGCACCGTCGATGGCCTGCTTGACGTTGCCCAGCAAGGGGTTCACCCAGCCCCCCACAGGCCCTCGCAACTGTCCTTGCCGCCACCAGTCCCTTGCGCTTGCTGCTCGCGCTGCCCGGGTAGGCGTCAGCGATAGCCTCGATGCTGATGCTGTGCAGCAAGCTGGCGGTCGTCCCGCTCGTGCCTGGTGTGAAACACCCTAGCCCGCCCCTGCCCCCACAGCGTCCCGGGAAGCAGTTTGTGCAGTGTCGGGAAGCAGCTGGTAGCCGAGATCCTTAGCTGTCGTTTTGAGGTAGGCCAAGGTCCGTTGGCGATGGCGCTGCTCGTAGGCCGCCTCGCCCTCGTCAACGTAGTCCTGGCCGAAGCGCAGCATGCGGTATACCAACACCGCCAGCTTGCGGGCGGTGGCGAACACCGCCGTCTTCATCCCCTTGTGCCGCGCCTTGCGGCGCAGCGCCGCCCCCAGCGCCGACTTGGACCGGATCAGCGCCGTCGCCGCCATGCGCAGCGCGTTCGACGTGCGCGTCGCTCCCAGCCCGCGCTGCCGCTTGCCCGCCAACTGCTGCCCGCCCGATACCGCGTGCCGCGGCGCCAGGCCCAGCCAGCTCGTGAAATGCCGCTCGCTCGGAAACGACCCCAGATCCGTCCCCACCTCGGTCAGGATCGTGCGCGCCGCCCCCGCGCTAATCCCGTCGATGCGCGTCAGATCCACGCTCGCGTAGCGGTACAGCGCCGTCCGCAGCGGCTGCTCACCCCGCCTTCGGATGGCTTTCTCCTTGGCCGCGTTCGGGTGCCGCGGACACTCCTCCGCGCTGCATTCCTCGCCCGCCTGCTGCTGCAGATCCTCTTGCAGCTTCTGCTCGTAACCGTCCATCTCGGCCTGCACCGCGTCGTACAGCCGCAGCGCACTGCGCAGGTTGAACAGGTGCTCCTCCCGCCAGTTGCCGCTCAGGTACTCCACGAACTGCTCCTCCGTGTGCTTGCAGCGCCCCGAGCGCAACTGCGCCAACTGCTCCGCATCGCGCTGCCCCGCCACGATCGCACGCACGATCGCCATGCCTGTCTGCCCCGTCAGATCCGTCACCGCCCGATGCACCTGCACGTTCATCTGATCCAGCGCCCGCTGCATCCATTGCACGCAGCGCGTGCGCTCCGCCACCAAGCTCTGCCACTGCCGGTGCAGCGCCCGCAGCTGCGTCACCGTCTCGGGCGGCCGGAACGAGCCCCGCAGCAGGCCGCAACTGTGCAGCCGCTGTAGCCACTGGCAGTCCAGCATGTCGGTCTTGCGCCCCGGCACGTTCTTCAACTGCCGCGCATTGACCAGCAACACCTCGAAACCGCGCTCCTCCAGCAACTCGTGCAATGGGATCCAGTACACATACGTGCTCTCCAGCGCCACCGATTCCACGCCTTCGGCCGCCAGCCAGTCCGCCAACGCGTCCAACTGCGCGGTGGTCGTGCCGAACGTGCGCACGTTGGGCCTGCCGTCCGCACGTGGCGGCCCGCAGGCCCAGTGCTCGCGGCTGCCGAGGTCCACCCCCGCCACCTGCGGGCGCTGCACCGGCAGGTCCCGCTCCGGCTGCTCTCTTGCCATATCTCCCTCCTGCTGCTCCTGTCTCACACACGGAAGGCCCCGGCCCGGGTTGGCAATTGCTCTGCAATGCTGGTGTTGAGGAGTGCTTCCGAAGAAACCTCGCTAGTGAATGATCGCTCGCCCGGACCCAGACTGGCTTTGGGGCAAATACTGCACCAATGAAATTACGGGGCTTGACTGCCGGAACCCTCCGCTCTGATTCTACGCCAAGCCACGTGTTTCCAACCGAATGATCCGGGCCCCGCCCGGGGGCGCGACTGGCTTCCGGACCCACGAGGCCACCGGCATTCAGACACAGGTCAACGAATCTGCCCGGGTTGACGTCACCCTGTCGATCGGAGAGGTAACCGAGACCGTCGAGGTAGCCGCGGAGGTCATCGGAGTTGACACGCAGACGGCAACACTCAAGACCGTGGTTGACCAAGAGCGGGTGTTGGGCCTTCCGCTGAACGGCCGTGACCCAATTCAACTGATGCGACTAGTCGCAGGGGTTTCGATCTACCGGGGCGCGGGCTTGACCTCGGGCACGACCTATCCCGGGGTAACGCCGGTTTCGGTGAACGGAAGCCGCGGCAACGCGACCAACTACGTCCTGGACGGCGGCCAGAATAATGACCACTACAGCAACGCGCCGGTGCCGCTTCCGAATCCGGATGCGCTTCAGGAGTTCAGCGTTCAAACGAACAACTTCAGCGCCGAGTTCGGTCGGAACGCGGGTGGCATCGTCAATGCCGTCACCAAGTCGGGCACCAATGAACTGCATGGCAGCGGTTTCCTGTTCATGCGACATCACAATCTGAATGCGGCGCAGTGGAACGACCCACCCGACCCGGATGATCCTTCCAAGAAGGCCAATGATGGCCTGAAGCGCAATCAGTACGGCGCGACAGTGGGCGGCCCTGTATTGCGCGACCGGACCTTCTTCTTCTTCTCGTTCCAAGGCACGCAGATCCGCCGCCGCCCGAACGAGATCAACCGAAACACCTTCACGGCAGCCGAGCGACAGGGCGACTTTTCCCAGTCGGGCATCGGGCGGGACATCATGGATCCGGATTCTGGAGCGCCGTTTCCCGGCATGGTGATCCCCCAAGCGAGGCTGTTTCCCGGCTCTGTGACGTTCGCCAACGACTTCCTGCCCGTGCCCGCGGGCGGAGGCCGAGCGGTGACGGTGACGCAGGTCGCGAACTTCGACGAGAACCAGACGCTGTTCAAGATCGACCAGCAGGCCGGCAGCAAGGTGAGGATCAGTGGCCGCGCCAGCTGGAATCGCGCAGCCCAGCCTGGGAACTTGAACCAGAGCAACTTCTACGAGGACACCACGCAGCGTGAATGGAACAACACCAGCGTGGTTGGGAACGCGCAATGGATCGTGAGCCCGACAACGCTGAATCAGACGATCTTCGGCATCAGTCGCATGGAGGGTCCCTCGAAGCAGATCCTGCCGGACCAGAACTGGAATGATCTCGGAGTCAACATCACACTTGACGAGTTCACCCAATACCACACGACTTTCCAGACCATCAGCGGCCCGAACACCGGCGATACCAACACCTTCCTCAGGGACGAGTGGCAGTTCTCCAACACCACGCGCATGACCAAGGGGCGCCACAGCTTGACGTTCGGTGGCGAGTGGGGACACGGGATCGGCGATATCACCAACAACTTCCGCGCTCAGGGACGGTTTCGCTGGCGGCACGGCGCGGGCTACACCGGGTTGGACATAGCCGACTTCATGCTGGGACGGTTCGAGCGCTTCCAGCAGGGTGTCGGGGAGTTCAAGAACACCCGGTTCGATATCCTCGCGCTGTTCGCAAACGATTCGGTGAAGCTCTCGCCGTCCCTGACACTCGATGTCGGCGTCCGCTGGGAGCCGTTCTTCCCGTACACCGACACGCTCGGCAAGCTGGCCGCGTGGCGTGGCGCCGGGCACCAATCGACTCGATTCATCAACGCCCCCGAGGGTGTTCTCTACCCGGGCGACGAGAATCTCCCGGATGGTGGCTACGACCCGTCGTTGGGGAATTTCGGCCCGCGCCTGGGGTTGGCGTGGGATGTCACCGGCGACGGCAAGACCAGCTTGCGTCTGGGCTATGGCGTGTTCTATGACCGGTCCAACACCATCTCGACGAACAGTCAGGCAAACCAAGGGCCGTTCGGCACCGTTGTCACGATCTTCGGCGGGCCGAATGACACCATGGCCAACCCCTACGCGAATTTCCCCGGCGGCAATCCCTTCTCCGTAATCGGCTTCGATGCAGTTGGAACCGAGTTGCTGGATCCGCCTTCCGACGCGCCATTCATTTCCCCGCACCGGGCGCATGTGTATGCGCCCGGCATGCGCAATGCCTATCTGCAGTCGTGGAACCTGACTTTAGAGCGGCTGTTTGCCCGGAACTGGGTTGCGAGGCTGTCGTATGCGGGTTCAGCCGGAGACGCGCTGGTCAGCGGCCGTGACATCAACGCTCCGCTGCCCGATGCGACGGCCACGACGGCCACGACCAACCAGAGGCGCCCAGCGTATCCCATCTATGAGCGGATCACCCTGATCGAGGCCACAGGGGTCTCGCGCTACAACTCAATGCAAGCCACGCTCGAAAAGCGCATGAGCCAGGGATTCACCGTCCTCGCGAACTACACGCTTGCGCAGACAACTGACAACAACCAAGGCTCGGCGAACAAGGCAACCGGCACCTCGGTCACCAATCCGCTGGACCAGTCCTATGACGAGGGGCCGGCCGATTACCACCTCCGACACGTGGTCAACTTCTCGGGGATCTGGGCCCTTCCGAGCCAGTTCACCAACCCGGCGGCACGCTTTCTCATCGGCGGATGGACGCTCACGTCCATTGCAAACTGGCGTAGCGGCTTCCCGTTCACGGTCTTCAGTGACACCGACAACGCTAGGACAGGCCAGGGCGGGCAGAGAGCCGAGGTGGCCGGCACTCCGTTCCTGGGTGACCGACCGCGCTCCGCAGTGGTGAGCGAATACCTGAGCCGGGCCGCCTTCGCCCCGAACATCCTCGGAACGTACGGGGCGCAGCCCCGCAACACATTCCGGGGCCCTCGTTCCTTCAATTTCGACTTCGGCCTGCACAAGGACTTCCCGATTACGGAGACGGTTGGATTGCAGTTCCGATTCGAGGCGTTCAACCTGCTCAACAACGTCAACCTCGACCACCCCGAGGTTCGGCTGAGGAGGGCCAATTTCATGCAGATCAACAGCGCTGCGGATCCTCGCATTCTGCAGTTCGCAATTAGGGCGTCGTTCTAGCGTCCACGGGACCGCCGCTCGCTTCAGCCGCGACAGGGCTGAAGCGAGCGGTACGCCGCAAGCTGCCATCCCCCGGGCCGCCGGACGGGAGAGCAACGTCGAGAGCGGACTTTCTCCTTGCGGAGGATCGTCCTACGTCCCGCTGGAATCGGAGATTGATCGTTACGTCGATGCAGCGCTCGGGGCTACGGCAATCCACGCTGCGCAATCAGCGCAGTCTTGCAAAGCCAGCCGCTCTCGATACCCGTCATCAGATACTGTTCGGCTGCTGCCGGGCCTGCGTTCAGGCCGCAGGACAGCGGTCTCCTCTTGCCGGGGGTGCGGCGCAAGCCGCCCTGCTCCGCCGATCGCGGGGCAGCAGCCGTGCAAGCCGGAGTCTCGCCCGTTACCCGCCAAGGCTGATCATTTCCAGCTTGCGCACCGCCTTGGGCCGGTATCCCTGCTCCGAGGAAATCGCCGCCAGCCGCTCTTCCGAATAGCGGTCCGTACGCTTCTCCCAGACCGCGCGGATGGCCGCCATCAATTCCTCATCGCTGCATCCGGATCGCAGCATGGACTTCAAGTCATGCCCGCGCTCGGAAAACAGGCAGGTAACCAAGCGCCCGTCTGCGGTGAGCCGCGCTCGCGTGCATGCGCCGCAGAATGGCTCGCTAACGGACGCTATGACGCCGAAAACACCGCTGCCGTCCAAGAGGCGGTAGCGTTGCGAAGGCGCGCTGCCGCGCTGTCTGCCAAGGGGCGCAAACGGGTGCCTCTCCGCGATCCGCTCCAAGATCTCCGCCTTGCTGACAAGCTTCTCGGAAGTCCATTGATTGACGTTGCCAACATCCATGTACTCGATGAAGCGCAGGTCCAGGCGATGCAGTCTGCCATACTCGAGCAGATCCAAGATTTCGTGGTCGTTTACTCCGCGCTCGATCACCGCGTTGAGCTTGACGGGCGACAGGCCGGCTTCGACGGCAGCCGAGATGCCAGCCAGCACGTCCGCCACCTCGCCACGCTGGGCCATGCGCGCGAAGGTCGCCGGGTCGAGCGAGTCCACGCTCACGGTGACCCGGCCCAGCCCGGCGCGCCTGAGTGCCCCGGCCTTGCCCGCAAGCAAGGACCCGTTGGTGGTCAGGCAGATGTCATCGACGCCGTCGCTCTGCGCCAGCATGGCCACTAAGTCTTCGAGATCGGCGCGCAGCAGCGGCTCGCCGCCGGTAATGCGCAACTTGCGCACGCCCAAGCGGGCGAATGCGGCCACGAGGCGGCGAACCTCCTCAAAGCTTAGGATCTGGTCGCGTGAGATCCAGTCATACTGGTCCAGCGGCATGCAGTAGGTGCAGCGGAAGTTGCAGCGATCCGTGACAGAGATCCGCAAGTCTTCCAAGGCTCGCCCATGTGTGTCGACTGGCATGCCCGGCTTGGTAATGCCATTGTACCGGCAGTCTCCTCCGCCGAGGGCGAGCACGGCGGCGGCCGCGGAACGGCGGTATCATGAATGAAAGCCATGATTGATGTCACGCCCAACGCAGCGCGGAAGATCCGCGGCATGCTGGCAGCGGACAACCCTGGCGGGCTGTTACGCCTAGGCGTGATTGGCGGCGGCTGCTCCGGCTTGCAGTACAAGTTCCGGTACGAGCGCTCTGCGCGGCCCGCCGACACAGTGCTCGATGTCGATGATATCCGGCTGTGCGTGGACCCCAAGAGCTTCGAGTACCTCGACGGCATGACGCTTGACTATGTGGAAACGCTGCTGGAGCAGCGCTTCCTGTTCAAGAACCCCAATGCCGAGAAGAGTTGCGGCTGCGGGAAGTCTTTCCAGGTCTGAAGCGGAGGCCTGTCGCATGCAACGCCTGCCTTACGAGCGCTGGTACGACACCTTTAACCGCGCTGCCGCCGATCTCTACCCCGGCCGCTACACGCGGGAGTACACCGACAATTTGGTAGGCATCGCCCGACGCATCGGCGAGCTGGCCGAGCGCAAGCAGTCTCTGATCGTCGCCCATAACTACCAGTTCCCGGAGTTGCAAGAGGTCGCGGCCGAGGTCGGCGACTCTCTGGGCCTGAGCCGCTACGTGGCCAGGCAGACTTCGCCGCGTGTGGATTTCTGCGGCGTCTGGTTCATGGGCGAGACCGCCAAGACCATCGTCGGCAATCGCTCGAAGGTCTACATGCCGGACAAGCCCGGCTGTTCCTTGGTCGAATCCATCGACCTTGCCCGGGTGCGGGCATGGCGGCAGAAATTCCCGGATGGCGTCGTGATTTCTTACGTCAACACCGACGCCGCCACGAAAGCGCTCAGCGATTACGTCTGCACCTCGCGCAACGCGGCCCAAGTGCTGGACCATGCCGCGGGCAACAACCCCGGCCGCCGGATCCTCTTCCTGCCTGACAAATTTCTCGGCTCTGTCTCGATCGCCCAGAGCAAGGCGGCGGATGCCGCGCTGGTGGATCTGTATGACGGCTGCTGCCATGTGCATGCCAAGATTGGCGAGAGCGCTCTAGAGGAGGCGTTCGAGCGCCACCCCGCAGCGGAGCTGCTGATCCATCCGGAGTGCGGTTGCGCATCGCACTGCATGTCGAAGGTCATGCAGGGCAACTCGCCCTACCAGCAAGCCTTCTTCCTCTCCACGGAGGGCATGATCCGGCACGCCGCAGAATCGCGGGCGAGTGAATTCATTGTCGGCACTGAGATGGGCATGGTGTACCGCTTGCGGCGGGAGATCTCCGGCAAGACCTTCCACCCCGTCAGCGCCGATGCGATGTGCGAATACATGAAGATGAACACACTGGAGAAGCTGCTCGATTCCTTGGAGCGGGATCAAGTCGAGGTCACCGTTGAAGCGGAGACCGCGCGCAAGGCCCAGATGGCGATCGAACGTATGCTCAGCATCCAATGATTGCGCCATGCACCGCCGCCCGGTGAGCGAAAGCGGCGCTACGGCGGCACGCCAGTCCCGCGCCATGTCGGCCACTCGCAGCCAAGCTTTCCATCCGTATGCGGGCGCTCGGGCATGTGCGCTGCGAAGTGGTCAGGTCGGGCGGACGCCCGGGCGCTATGCGACACTCTCCTTGGATCGTTGGCATGCAGTTCGGGACTCTCTTGCCGCCAATCCTTGCAAGCTTTGCCCTGCCAGGCGCGCTGCCGGCCCAGGACCGCTCTCCGGCCCGCATGGCGCTCGATGGCAGGCCGGCCAAGGTGGAGCGCCGCTTGACCGCTATCGAGGAGCGCCACGACCGCGACGAGCAAGACGACCAATGATCCGATTGGAGACGCAGCCCGCGGCTTGCGACTGCGGCGGGGCTGGCAATCGAGCACTGCTCGAACGCATCCATGCGCTTGAGCGCCAAGTCTCCCGCCTGCGCTCCGCGCTCCATCGCTAGGAGCACAAGACCATGCGCATCAGAATCACCGCTGCGATCAGTGTGCTGGCCCTCGCCGGCTGTGGGCCTGGGACCGAGTACTTGGACGAGCCGCGCCAGGCCACCGGCTTGAAGGTCGGGGAGGTGACCTCCTCTTCGGCAATCATCTGGACCCGCGTCACAGAGTCCGCCACGCGCAGGCAGGACGGCACTGCAATGCGGGGCCGCGCCGAGAAGGCCAAGCCCGGCACGGAGATCGCGCAACTCAAGGCGCGTGACCTGCAGGGCTCCGTGCCGGGTGCCAGCGGCAGGGTTCGCGTCCGCTATGGCGACAACGTGAACTTCTTCGACCCGGTCGAGACCGAGTGGGCGGAAGTAGGCCCTGAGACAGACTTCACCCACCACTTTAAGTTGCACGATCTGACTCCTTCAACTGTCTACTATTTCGAAACAGAGACCAGCAGCGTTGACGGAACCGTGCGGCATGCGCCTGCCAATGGGCGCTTCGAGACGGCCCCTGCGCCGCGCAAGTATGCCGACGTGACCTTTACGGCGATTACCGGCCAAGCCTACCGCGACCATGATGCCGGTGACGGATTCAAGATCTACGAGGCCATGCTCGGTCTGAGCCCCAAGTTCATCGTCCCGACGGGGGACACGGTGTATTACGACAGCGACGCACCGCTGGCCACCTCAATCGAGCTGGCGCGGTTCCACTGGCACCGCATGTACAGCCTCCCGTCGCTGCTCAGGTTCCATCTCAGCGTGCCCGGCTATTGGGCGAAGGACGACCACGATTCCTATCACAACGACAACTGGCCCGGCATGTCGCGGGAATACATGGGCACGTTCAGCTGGCAGCAGGGCCTGAGGGTGTACGCCGAGCAAGTCCCGATGAGCAAGCTGCCGTACCGGACCTTCCGCTGGGGCAAGGGGCTACAGATCTGGATTGTCGAAGGCCGCGACTTCCGCTCTCCCAACGACATGGCGGACGGCCCGGGCAAGAGCATCTGGGGCAGCGAGCAGAAGAGCTGGCTCTTGGAAACGCTGCTCTCCAGCGACGCCGACTGGAAGGTGCTGGTCAGCCCGACACCTATCGTGGGCCCGGATCGGCCCAACAAGGCGGACAACCACGCCAACAAGGCTTTTCAGCACGAGGGCGACGAGTTCAGGAACTGGGCGGCCGCGAACCTCCCGGACAACTTCTTCATCGTGTGCGGGGACCGCCACTGGCAGTACCACTCGGTGCATCCCGGCACCGGCCTGCACGAATTCTCCAGCGGGCCGGCCTCGGACGAACATGCAGGCGGCACGCCAGGCGAGGACAGCTCGTACCACCGCTTCCACCGGCTAGCGGGCGGCTTCGCCTCCGTGTCGTCCGCCCAAGCGAGCAGCACCTCTTCCATCACCTTCCGCCTGCACAACGTGGATGGGGGTGTCGAGTACGAGTGGTCGAAGTCAAAGGAAATCTAAGCGCAGAACGGCACGGTCACACGCCGCCCTGCGCTAGGCCCAGCGAGCGGGTAATGCGCGAGAACACGCCTGAGATCGACTTCGTGGCGTCAACATGGACCAGCATGCCCAGCTTGCCATAGATATCCAGGATCGGCTTGGTACGCCGGTGGTAGTTGGCAATGCGGCGGCGCAGAAATTCCGGATCGGTGACTGCCCGCTTGGTGTAACCCGATCCCCAGCCCGCTTTACCCCGTTGCATGACGCGCGCGAACACGGCTTCGTCGGGGACGTCCAGATACACGACACGGTCGATGTCCCAGTTCTGCCGGAGGAACTCGGCATGCGCCTCGGTGCGCGGAAAGCTGTCCAGAACAAAGCCGTAGTTCCAGTCGTGCTGGTGCAGCCGCTTGCGGACCAGGTCGGTGACAATCTCGTCCGGGATCAAGTTGCCGCTGTCCAAGATCTGCTGGATGTTCGCAGCCAGCTTGGTGCGGTGCTCAAGGTGCCAGCGCACGATTTCGCCGATCGAGATGTGAGCGAAGTCAAAATGCGCCGAAAGCATCCGGCTCTGCGTGGACTTTCCCGATGCCTGCGGGCCGATGACGACATACTTATGCACGCTGGATCGATGGAGCGGCAACGCCGACGGCCGGGTGGCCTGCCTTCCAAGTCTACCGTACAGGGCAGCCGCTCTCTTGCGCGACCGCGGCCTTGCATGCAGCGCCGCCGGGCCAGGCCCGCTGCGGGATTGGGATAATCAAGGGCCACGGGAGGATCCACCGCATGGGAGCAGAATCGCCCGCGTTCGCGGTGCTGGGTGCCGGAGCCGTAGTCCAGTCCCGCCACCTGCCAGCCCTGCGCGCCGTTGGCGGGCGGGCATTGAGCATATTCGACCCCGCGACCGCAGCCGCGCAGTCCGCGGCGGACTCGTTCGGAATCCCGCTCGTAGCTCGAACCTTCGAAGAGGCCATCGCTGCCGAGGGCATCGGTGCGGTGCTGATCGCATCTCCCAACTCGTTCCATCGCGAGCAGGCAGAAGGGGCCTTCGCTCTGGGCCGGCACGTGCTCTGCGAGAAGCCGCTGGCACTGACGCTGGAAGATGCAAGGGCCATGGCCCAGGCTGCGCAGCAGGCCAGGCGCGTGCTGCAAGTCGGGTTCCACCATCGCTTCAGCGCCGAGCAGGCCTGTGTCCGGGAATTGCTGCGCCGCGGTGTCCTGGGCGACGTAAGGGCCTTCAGCGGAAGCGTCTCCGAACCGATCGAAGTGGTCCCCGACGGCGTCCGCAACTACCGCTTCGACGCAAGGCAGGGAGGCGGCCTCACGCTGATCGATGTCGGCCAGCACCGCTTGGACCAAATGCGGGACCTGCTAGGCGATTTCTGCAGCGTGTCTTGCGAGATGGCCTCCGTTCTGGACAGCCACTGCATTGACGACAGCGTGGCGCTCAACCTCCGCATGGAATCGGGCGCGATCGGTTCGCTCGGCTGGCACCGCTTCTCGCGGGCCTTCACTTCCCCTCTCATGCTGTACGGCACCAAGGCCACGCTCGGCTGCTCAGCGTTTATCACGGGGCCATATCAATCGGCACCGGTCTCGATCTACTTGGAGAGCGCGCCTGAATCCGTGCTGCCGCCCCCCATGCTGGCCTGGACCCGGCCCGCGAAGTCGTGGGGCGGCCTGGACGCCGGCTGGATCGACCTCTGGCCGCCCCGGCGAGACACGTTCGCGGAACAATTCCGCAGATTCTTCGGCACAGTCTCCGGCGGCGGAGCGCCCGCTGCGAGCGGCCGGGACGGATTCAAGGCTGTTGAAGTCGTGCAAGGCGCCTACCGCTCGTTTCGCGAAGGGCGGTCAATCCGCCTCCCCTTGGATCGTGCGGAGCATGAGTCACCGCCTCGGTGGCAGGACTAGTCAAAGTCGGACCGGCACCAGGCCGTCGGCGCTGAAGCGCTCCCCGTCATCTCCGGCGAGGGGCACCTCCAAGTTCGCCTCGACAGCCACGCAGCTCGCACTGTCGCAAGCTTGCGCTCGCACGACCACGCTGGCGGAGGCAGCCGCGGTGCGCTTGACCGGGGCGGCAAACGTTGCGGCGCCTTCGAATCCGTACGAGTACCAGCGCAATTCCGGCTGCGAGAAGTCCTGCGGTCTCGTCTGGTGCCAGCCGCCGACCACTCTCAGCCCCCCCGCAACATGCACCTCGGTGCTTTGCTCGACACCCAGCGAGACCCGGCCAGCCAGCGCCTCCTTGGCGCGCCGCTCGTTGTCCATCGCATAGACGTGCCAGCCCTCGGCCGCCCGCATCTCGACCACCAAGTGATCGCCGCTCAACTTGGCCCGGCAGGTCACGAGCACCTTCCCGTCACCGGCGGCCGCCTCCGCCACGGCCGACCAAGCTCCAGCCCACAGGCATGGGCTCGCAGCAGCCATGAGCGCGATGGCAAGTCGCAATCCAGCCGTCATTTCCTGAAACTCATCCTTGTGGTCTTGAGCGAGGATTCGATGCGCCGGGATCCGCGCAGCACCTGCAGTGTCATCTCCGATCCGGCCCGGCGGCGCAGCTTGATGTGCAGTTCGGCGGTGTCGGCCACCTCGTCCTTGGTCTGGCCCCCAACCCCGTAGATAACATCGCCGATCTGTAGCTGGTGGCTCCCCAGGATTGCGGCCAACGAATCAATCTCGACGACACGGCTGGCGAAGCCGTCCTCATCCAGACCCAGTGCCCGCTTCTCCACGCCAGCTAGCGGCTCGGACCGGAAATAGACGCGCGGGTCGACCGAGAGATTCCTGTAGGTCAGGTCGGTATGCCACCAGAAGCGAGGCAGATCTACCGTCAAGTCCAACAAGGCCCCGTCACGCTCGACGGTGATTGCGGCCCGGGTCGCATCGTGAGGCACCTGGCCGTACTCCCACTGGAAATCGCCGAAGGTCCACACCGCTCTGCCATTGAGCCTGCGGATCACATCGCTGGGACGAATGCCCGCCTTGGCGGCGGCCCCCTTTGCACTGACAACACCCAAGCCTGTCGGCACGTCCAGCTCGATCCCGAGCTTGCGGATGTCAGGCGCGCGGTACAGATCCCTGAGCTTGTCTAGGGTACCGTCCAGCTCGCGCTGGACGTTCTCCAAGTCACCGATCAAGTGGCACTCCACGCACCGTCCCTTCCCCACCGTGCGCTCGTACAGGGCTTGGATCTCGCGCGGGTACTTCGGCGGCGGCGCAGGCCGCGCCTCGAGTTCCCCCGCCTGGTACTGCCGGTGGAGATCCAGCCCCCGCTCCAAGGCAAGTTCCAAACTCCCGAGGTCGAGGTAGGTGGTCGCCGAGCGCACGTCCCGCCCGCCGTAGCGCAGGTAGATCTGCTCGTCCGCATTCAACACGAAGAAGTACAGCGTGTTGTAGCGGTCATAGTCGAACAATCCGATGTTGATCCCGTCCATGCGGGTGATGCGCGCCGTCACGTACTGCTGCAACAGCTGGCCGCGCTTCGTGTCTTCTTCGGTCAGCACAACCTGTGCGTCAAAGGCCCTGCCGGCCCTTCAAGGGGCACAGCGGAACTCGAGGAAGATCGGCTTGCCCGTCTGGCGCGCCTCCTCGATGGCTTGGTCGTACTGCTCGATCCATGTCACCGCTTCCTTTCCGAAAGCGGGCTTTTGTTGCAAATTCATTGCAACACTGAGGAAGACAGCGCAGATGAACATGCCGCCCTGTCGAATGCGCGCGGAAGAGTTACAGCGGTTAAGGGAATGAATCACTTGTATTTACCCCGGACCGGACAACTGTTTCCGGCCTTTGCCGCTTATTCTAGCAGAATCCATCGTTGCTATACTTACAGTTGCAACTGAAACCTGTTTTTTAGCCGACGGGGCCCGTGCCCCCTGGCTCGGGGCGATCTTCAAGCCTGCCGCGACCGCGTCGCCGCGAGTAGCGCCGCGACCAAATCGTCCTCGTGGATCTCGGGGACCGTTCGCAAGTCCAGCAGCACGCGATCCCTCTCGATTCGCACCACGACGGGCGGGTTGTGCGCGCGCAAACCACCCGCGAGCGCCGCCGCCGCAAGCCCGGGCTGCCCCCCGACGGCGACAAGCGGTGAGCGCACCGCCTGCATTGGTGTCGAGCCGCCCCCCAGGAGGGACTCGCCCTCGACCACTTCGCAGCCGCTCATTCCGTGGCCTGCCAGGCACTCCACCAACTTGCGTGCCCTGGCCCGGAGCACATCGGCCGGGAGCCTGAGAAACCGCAGCGCCGGGATCTCGTCTTCCCGGCCGGCAAGGTACGAGCGCAGAGTGGCTCCGAGGGCAGCCAGCGTCAGCTTGCCCACCCGGACGGCCCGAAAGAGCGGGCTGCGCCGTATGCGCGCGACCAGATCGGCGTCCCCGGCAATGATCCCAGCCTGCGGCCCGCCGAGGAGCTTGTCGCCGGAGAACGTGACCAAGTTCACGCCGGCCTTGATGCTTTCGATCACTGGCCGCTCCCCCTCGATTCCCGCGAAATCGCCGGTGAGGCAGCCGCTGCCCAGGTCCTCGATTAGCGGCAGCGACCTAGACCTGGCCAGCGCAACCAGCTCCTCGACCGACGGGCGGCCGGTAAAGCCCACCTGCTTGAAGTTGCTCGGATGGATGCGCAACAGCGCTCGCGTCTGCTCGCACAAAGCGTTGCGGTAGTCGTCCAGATTGGTCCGGTTGGTGGCGCCGACCTCGCGAAGACGGGCCTGGGACGCCTCGAGGATATCCGGAATCCGGAAGCCGTCACCGATCTCGACGAGCTCACCGCGCGAGACGATCACCTCGCCATGGCGGGCCAGCTCGTGCAGTGCTAGGAAGATTGCAGCCGCATTGTTGTTGACCACTAGCGCCGGGGCTCCGAGCAGGCGCTGCAGCAATGCCCCGCAATGCACGTCACGCTTGCCGCGCTGCCCTTCGCCGACATCGTATTCGAGATTGCAGTACTCGCCAGCGATCGAGGCGATCGCTTCTACTGCGGGCCCGCTCAGCGGAGCTCTGCCGAGGTTGGTGTGCAAGATCACGCCGGAGGCGTTGATAACTGGCCGCAAACTGCCCTGACCCAGGCTGCGCACCAATCCGTCGACCTTGCGCTCCACGGCGCGCAACGGATCTTCGCCGTCTGCCGCCCCGCCGGCAAGCAGCGATTGCCGCAGGTCTGCGACCGCCTCGCGAACCAAGTCCGCCACGCGGTCGCGCGGCAAGCGGTCCAGCCAAGCCGCCGCCGCGGCGGACTGCAATACGCGGTCTACGGACGGTAATGCGCGGAGACGGGCCGCCCGGCCCCCGTTGCTTCGTCTCATCCGCTCACCGCTCGATCCGCGGGACGCCTGCACAGCGCTGCGCCGCGATCCCCCGCGCCGCCGGCCGAGGCAGCCCCGCTGCCGCTCCGCAGGCATCATGGCCCTCGCCCCTGGACGACTCCGATCCGCGGCCACGGGCACGGCACGGATGCGGCCTGCGAAACCGAAGGACACGGAGTCTGGGAGCGCGGACCCGCTGGATCTTGATGCCGCTCATGTCACGATATGGGGACCGGCCGGCCAGCGCGCACGAACAGCACGTCTGCAATGTCGGGGAAGCGCTGGAGCATGCCTGCCATGTCTCGCTCCGCAGGCCCGCCTGTCAGGCCGCAGAACACGAGATCCGCGTCCGTCGAGTTCTGGCGCACGGCATCGGCCAAGCCCTCTCGGTCCCGGTACGGCACTTCGTACAGGTTCTGCTGGGAAATCGGCAGCCGCCCCGCAGAGATCCATTGCCGCAGTGCTTCGGTCTGGGCCTCCATGTGTTCCGCCGGGAAGCAAGCGAAGATCCGGATGTCAGCCTTCATCCACTCGCGATGCCCCAGCAGGATATAGGCTAAGAGCACCATCAGGCGGGCGGTATCGCCCTCTTGCAGGTCCTCGTCCGTAAGCCAGATATGGATGTTGGAGCGATAGCCGAAGCGCTTTCCCGACGTGCGCAGTACGCAGACATGGAAATACAACGGTGTCAAATACTTGACGGCATCCACGATCCGTTCGATCTGGTGCGGCTCGTGAGCTGGGAAGTCGAGCAGCACGCTGTTGTTGGGAAGGCCCGATATGCCCGGACTCTGGACCGCCTGCGACAACGCCCTTTGAAAGCCGGGCGCTACGATTGTGTCGACAAAAACCTCGGCCCGGCTGTCCTCCGTCTGGCGAATCATGCGGTCCGTGCACTGTCGCGCTGCCTCGGCGCTGGGCGGGGAGAAGTCGCCTTTGAGATACGTCATGTACTGGCCGAAACCTTGGCGGTGGCAGATCCAGCGCAGCAGGTCGAAGGCGGCGATGCCCTCGCTCGACTCGCAGGCCACGGCCACGAAGGACGGCCGGGCATCGCCGAGATGCGCTCCCCCCCGAGACTTCTGGATCGAAATATGCAGGCGGCGAGTCAGCTGGAACATCACGCCCCGGATGATCTCGGCCACGTCACGCTCTCCCTTGCGCGTCAGCACCAGCGAGTAGTAGATGACCAGCATCAGGCCTACCGCAGCAAGCGCATAGATCGGCTGGATCTGAAACATCAGCATGAACGACATCACGGCGCCGAGCAGCGACAGGTACCAGCGCGAGCGGAACGAGGGCCGATACGAGGGATTGCCCGCGAAGTGCTCCAAGAACGACACCAAGCAGAGAGTGCCGTATGTCACCAGGAAGAACATCGTGATGACTTGGGACACCATGTCGATGTCGCCTCCCGTCACGAACAGGATCGCTATCGCCCCCGAAATGACGGTAGCCCGCTTCGGCTCGTCATCGCTGCCCTCGCCGGCCGCCATCCATGCGTTCGCTCTCCCGAACGGGAAGACACGGTCCCGCGCGAGCGCTTGCAGCGTGCGCGGAGCAACCAGGATCGACCCAATCGCTGACGATACTGCCGCCGCGGCCAGCCCGATGGGAATGATCGGGGGCCATAGCGCGATATCCTGCATCACCAGCCGATCGGTGTCCGCAAGCACTTCCGCGGGGGCGCTCGACACCAGCTTGACCACGACCGCTGCATAGACGGCCATCCCGGCCATGGTTCCGGCCAGCGTTCCTAGCGGGATCGAGCGGCGCGGGTTCCTGAGATTGCCAGACAGCCCCACCCCGGCAGTCATGCCCGTGAACGCCGGGAACACGATCGCGAACACTCGCAGAAACGGATCGGGATCGGCCACAGTGCCGCCGAGCTGGTCAGCCGGCGCGCGCTCATAGCCGCCGATGAAGAATAGGAGCAGTACGACGAAAAGAATGGCGCTGACCACGCCCAACATGCTCACGCCGAGACCAGCGCCCTTGCGGAGAATGACGGCCAGCAGCAGCACTACGGCTGGCAGGCTGATGAAGCGGGGATCTGCCTCAAGCCCTGTCCACGATTCGATCCAAGGCCACAACCCTTGAAACGACTCGGCGAACGCAATCATGTAGAAGGCCACCGAGATCGCCTGGGACATGTACAGCCAGAACCCAATCGTGCCTCCGATCGTGGTACCGAACGAGCGACTGATGATGTAGTACTCTCCCCCGCCCTCGACGCGCCGGTTGGTGGCAATTTCCGCCACTGCCAGCGCAGTGGGGATGGTCACCGCATGCCCGAGCAGGATGACGCCCATCGCGCCGGCGAAGCCCAGGTGCCCGACCGCGTACGGAAACCGCAGGAAAAGCACGGCGCCGAGTATCGTGCTGATTGCAGCCAGGAACACCGGCGCGCTGCCGAAGCCTTGGTCGACAACCCGGGGCAACGGCCCGCCAGGCGTTGCAGCCGCGGTAGAGCCGCTCACCGCAGCACTCTTCTGCCTGCCGGAGCTTGACATCCCGAGCAGCAACCGATTCTAGATCGAGGCACGCGGATCATGAAGCAAGTCGCAGGAATCTCTGCGGCCCCAGCCAGTACCAAGGCCCTTGGAATGCCGTGCCCGCGCTCCGAACCCGGCCTGAGGCACAGATGCGATCATCGCGCCTCGCAAAACGATGCACACCCTAAGTCTATCCCAGCACGGCAGTCTCGCTTGCCCTGAATGCACGCTCGCACGCTGGGGTCTCTTGGGTGGCGGATGCCGCGCACGCCAGGATCTCGCCGGCAATATTCAGGCACTCGGCCGCGACATCGCTATCCTCGCCCAGAGCCCCGGACAGGTCGCAAAGCTCGAACGCGTGGTTCAGAATCCTTCGCGCACGGCGCAGCCGAACCTCGAATCAGACCGAATGGGGCGAGCAATGCCCCCAAGCACGTCCGGGCAGTCCGGCATTGCCGCGATAGTCCGTGTGCCAGCCGGAAGCGACCGACGCCTTCCGCGCTACGACCGACCTGCCCTGCCGCCTGCTAGAATACCGCTTGACCGAGGATGCCTGTGGACCGAAGAACCTTTCTCAGATCTGCGGCGGCAACGACTGCGGCCATCACTGCCGCGCCGGCCGTCCGAGCGCATACTGTTCAATTCGACCGCCCCGACTCGCTGTACCACGGTGACGAGTGGGAGTCCCTCAACCCGGGCTACTGGGAGGTGCGCGGCAAGGCGCTGCGCAGACGCATCCACAGCTTCGGGGACCGTGCCCGCAAAACCGGATTCCCCTATCATTACGAAACCCACAGGGGCCACTCCGGCGACGGTCGCATGCCGGTCGAGTACGACCCTTCCCTGCCGGTCGGCCTGATCTGGCACAGGCACTGGAAGCTGGACGGCAATTATGCACTGCGCATCCAAGGGGAGGTAATCGCCGAGGCCCACGGACCGCGGGCAGGAGACAGGCCGGATTGGAAGATGTACAGGCCGGGCTACGGCTTGCTTGGCATCGCGTTCGGCTCCGCCACGCTCTACGAGTCCTACGGCTTCGCCAGCCGCGGCAGCAAGGCTGCCTGGATCGCGGCATGGACGGACGACGGCTACTTCAGCATCCGGGAGCACGGATCGAGCAAGCCGCTCGCGAGGCAGCGCGCGCCGGTGCCCGCGGCCGGCGACCGCTTCGTCATCGAGGTGGATGTGTCCGGCCCGCATGCGACGCGAGCCGCACTCAAGGCATCTCTGGCGGTCAATGGCGAGACGCCGATCTCGATCGAACTCGCGCGCGTCGACCGTGCCAAGAGCCTAGCCGGCTTTGCCGGCCTAGCCGGGCAGGGACTGCTGGACTTCCAAGTCTCGGCTTTCACCGTCAGGGCAGCCCCGGGCGCACAGCTCGCCCCTGCCATCAACCAGTGCCACGTGTGCTACGCGCTCGGAGACACGCTGCACGAACAAGATGGCAGGTGGCAGGTGCGGTTCATGTCCCTGTTCCGCAGCGACGGCCGCGAGGCCGCATTGCGCCTGGCAGACTCGCCCGACCCAGAGGGTGGCTGGGAGTCGGTCCCCGTTGCCGGAAGGGCGCCGATAATCAGCAACGATTTCCGCCGCAGCACTGCCGTCATTGACGCGATCCTGCCACACAACCCGGCTCAGACCGATCTCTTCTACACGATTTGGAAAGACGGGGTGAACGTCACGGCCGACCCGCGGCTGGGAAGCGACGCGGTCGGTGTCGGCACCGGCCAGGTCGGCGAGGTGCCCGCGAGCGGGGACTATGTCGGGCGGCTGCCGCGGCTGTCCGCGCCATACAAGCTTTGCGGCCTCTCCTGCCACGCGATCCACGGCAACGACCCCAACCTGCCCGATGCCGATCGTGGCGGTGCGTTTTTCGTCCACGACCAGCCCACACCGCAGGCTTACCAGCACCTCGAGGAGTACGACTTCCAAGTCATGATGTGGGAGGACGATGTCTGGTACATGGAGTTGCTGCTGTACCCCCCCTCGCCGGATGACGCCTACAAGATCGTCACGACGACACTGTGCGGGCCGACCACGCGCTGGCAGATGATGCGCCATTGGAACACCATCAATCCCGGCGATCACGACTACGGGATGGACGATGTCAAAGGCCCCGAGCAGATCGCGCTGCGGGTGCATGAAGACCTAGGCCAGGATCGCGACTACATGCGGCGCAACTTCCAGATCGTGCATCACTTGATCACGGGAGACCAAGCCCCGTCGCCCACCGAGAACCCGAAAAAATGGCGGCGCTGGAAAATGCCGGACCGCGACTTCAGTCTCCTGATCCTAGACTCGCGGCTGTGGCGCTCCAGCCAGGACACCAACATCTGGGATGACCAAGGCTGGGGCGGCAAGGAGAGTCTCTACAGCCGGTCCGATGTAACTCGCAGCCTGCTGGGCGAGGAGCAATTCGCTTGGTTGCACGAGACGATCCACACCGATTCTTCGGCGTTGATCTGCCTGACAGGCATCAACGGCATGCACACGATCTGGACCGGGAGCGGCTCCCGGCCGGACTCCAAGACCGCGCTGGGCGAGCGCGACCGGGTCTCGGCGGACTATGCGGGCTGGGTCTCGGCCGGAGCCGACCGCGTGCTCGAGGTCCTCGGCTCGCGCGAGGGCGTGGTGAGCGTCTACGGAGACGTACACGTGGGCATGATCTTGCGCAACGTCGAGCACCGCTTGTATGAATGCTCATTCGGCCCCATCGGCCGCAGCGGCGGACGCGGCGTCAAACAGGGCTTCGGCCCGCGCATGCGCGACTTCGAGGGCCGGGATATCGAGGTCAAGGCCCTGTACCACCAGCGCTACGACACGCCGGATCTGCGCAAGCTCGACGGACCGTACTACTGGAATTTCCTCGAGATGGAGTTCGACCCGCGCGGCGCGGACGGGCAGATCGGGCTGCGCGTCCGCAACCTCGTCGACGCGCCCGGAGAAACCCCTCGCGGCGGCGGATCCATAGCGGCCAGAGCATCCGACACGGGGCGGCTGCCGACATGCTCCGTGCCCGACGTCGTTCTCCTGCCCGCCGCCGACGTGCTGCTGTCGTCGCTGGACGGCAGGCCGCTGCGCGGCGCGCGGACACAGCGGGACGGCAGGCTCAGCATACGCGGGCTGGCAGGAGTTGCGCCCGGCGAGACAATTCTCGCAACAGCTCGCTCGGGCAGCGAGGTGCTGGCCAAGGCTATCGTAACGGAGCCGCCGGCCGGGGGCTGACCGCCCGAGCGACCGCCGCCCGGCGGCGCGGTTGCGCCGCGGCAGCGGCGCTAGGCCTCGGTTTGCACCCTGCTAGGCCCCGCCCCTTCAGCCACTGCGGGCGGCGCTTGGGCCTGCTTCTTGCTGCTCTGCTTCCCAGGCCTCAGCGGCCCGATCATCATGCTCATGGTTCGGCCCTCGATGCGCGGCTGCGTTTCGGGAGTGCCGAACTCGCTGATGTCGCCTGCCAGTCCGTGCAGCAATCGCTCCCCGATATCAGCGTGCGTGATCTCCCTGCCCCGGAAGAACACCGTTGCCTTCACCTTGTTGCCCTCCTTGAGGAAACGCACGGCGTGGTTCTTCTTGAAGTCGTAATCGTGCTGGTCTGTATTGGGGCGGAACTTGACCTCCTTGACCTCGATGCGGTGCTGCTTCTTCTTCGCGTCATTACGCTTCTTCTTTTCGAGGTAGGAGTGCTCGCCGTAGTCTATGACCTTTGCGACCGGCGGCTGCGCTGTCGCCGACACCAGCACTAGGTCAAGGCCCATTTCCTTCGCGCGACGGATCCCGTCGCTCGTCGGCATGACGGCCGTCTGGCCGTCTGGAAACACAACCCGCACCTCGCGGGCGCGAATTGTCTCGTTGACATTCTGTCGTCTGACCCTACGAATAGGGCGGTAGCGTCGTCGGAAAATGACCATCCCCCTTTGCTGCGGCGGAAGTGGGCCTGCGCAGAGCGCAAAAAGAGATCGGAGCGCCTTCCAGCGCCCGATCTCCTGCGTTCGTCCAATCTCTCAGAGATACCCCTACGAGCCACGCGCCCGGAGACCGCGCACACTGCTCGATCACTGCAGTCAGCCCTATCGTAGCACGGAATCCCGCCGCCTGAATTCTTCGCCCATAGTGGCCGGAAGCGGGGCCGAAGGCGCTTTCCAGTCCCGGTTTCCCTGCTCGGATCGCGCGGCCTGCCAGCAGCAATGCGCAGGCCTGCCAGCGAGCGGGCAGCCTGGATTTCCCGCATGCCGCGCCGAGCCCTGGCGCGCCGGGGACCTCCGCGACAAGGCCGCGCCGAACCTAGAAGGGCCCGGCGGCTAGGCCTGCTCCCTGCGGGAGGAGAGGCTTGCCCGGCGGCTGCACAGCCAGTGATTGCAGCTCGCTTCACGGCCGGCACCAGGCTGCCGCGAAATTAGAATCTTCCTGTGTACAATGTGAGTTGACAAGTCCCCCGTCTTTCCATAGTATGGAACTTATCCCGCGCCGGGTGCCCGCGCCGACTCATGATTAAGGCAGACCTAGTCGAATGCGTGGTTGAGAGCACGGGCCTCAGCAAGAACTTGGCGCGCATCGCGGTCGAAACGATTCTTGACACCATGCGCGCGGCGATCGTGCGTGGCGAGCGCATCGAATTGCGCGGCTTCGGCGTATTCGAAATACGCCCGCGCAAGACCGGGATCGGGCGCAACCCCAAGACGGGCGAGGAAGTCCGGATTCCGCCCGGCAAGGCGGTCCGCTTCAAGCCCGGCAAGCACCTACAGGCCATCTAGGGCTGTGCCCAGCCCGGAGCGCGCTAGGCGAACGCTTGGTCAGTCGGCGTAATGACCAGTTCGGGGATGCAGGCGCGCGGGTGCAGCGTCGCAACCAGCAGCGCCGCTTGGGCCACGTCCTCAGGCTGAAGCATCGCCGCGCGCTGCTCGTCGGAAGGCACCGCTGGCCGCTGTTCCAGGATCGGCGTGTTGACTTCTCCCGGGCAGATCACGCAGGAGCGGATGCCGCGCGGCCCGTCCTCCAGATGCGCGGCCAAGCCGAGGGACCGCGCCCCATGCTTGCTGGCGCTGTAACTAGCCCCTGCGACAACGGACGTGCGCGCGCCGGCAATCGAAGAAACGGTGATCAGCACGCCGTCGCCGCGCTCGCGCATGCCCGGCAGTACCGCGCTCATCAGGTAGAAAGGCCCGTGCAGGTTGACACGCACAACCGTGTCGAAGTCTTTCCTGCTGAGCTTGTCGAGGGCGCGCTGCTGCACGTTGGTTCCCGCGTTGTTCACCAGGATGTCAACCTGGGGCAGGAGTCCTGGGGCCCACGCGACCATCGCATCGACCGCCGCGGCGTCGCCCACGTCCAGCGCGTAGGGATGCAGGCGCGCACCCGCCGCGCCGGCAGCCGCGCGCGCCTGCTCCAGCTTGGCCAAGCTGCGCCCAACCGTGACCACCTCCGCCCCTTCTTCGGCATAGCAGCGGGCCACGGCCTCGCCGATGCCGCTCCCCGCCCCAGTTACAATCGCGCCCTTTCCGCGCAGTCTCATGCTTCTCCCCTCGCCCGCCGCCGGGAGCGACGCACCTCTGATTATCTTAGCCCGGCATCACAGGCGCACGGATCAGCCTCCTCCAATGCGAAATGAGACTGAAGGGCGCGGTTGTTTCCAACGGGAAATGAGACTGAGGGGGCGTGCGAGGGGATGGGAGAAGCATGAGAGGAGGGTTGTGCATCTCCATCCGGACACGCACAAGGCGAGGGAAGACATCCTGCACGTTTGTGGCGGGCAACGCCGAGGGCAGCGTTTTGGTGCCGGATCGCGAGGCGGCCTGCGAGCGCATTGGGCCCGTGTTGCGGCGGTTCCCGCACGGGCGGCGGCGCAAGCCGGAGCGGGGCTGCTGGAAAAACGCTGCCTGGAGCGTACGACGGGCCTGTCACGGGCCAGCTGGCACGGCTGGTGTAGCGCTGTCTGGCGCGGGGGTAGTGTCCCAGTTTGAAAGTTTGCAATGATGCCCCAGTCCTTTCCAATCCGAAAATGAGCCTGAAGGGGGGCCGGGCAGAAGAAGTGAGAGTGAGTTCATGATACACCCAGTGGGGAGGTGGTACTGGGGGGAGGAGGCGCAGCCGCGCTGCCCGCTACAGGCCTGCTCGAGACGGAGGCTGGGCAGAGCGGGGAGCGTGCTGGTGGCTAGCCACCAGCACATTTTCATTATATTTTGTTTTAATCAGGCTGCCCCTGCCCGGCCTTGAGCGCTGCCGCCACGCGCCTAGGCTTAGCCCCCGCGCCACGACCGCTGGCTGCGAGGCCGCCCCGCTTTCCAACGCCAAGTGAGCCTGTAACCGCTCTTTTCCCGCAATGGCCCGCACTACTCCGCACGGATGGCCGCGAACAGCTCGTCGCGCGCCGCGTTCAACTGCCGCGCCGCTTCGTGATCGCTCATGCGGTAAGCCTCCGCATCCAACTGCGCGAAGTCCAGCCCCGCGCGCAGGCAGGCCGCCGCCTCCGGCAGCGCTTTCAGCTGCTCATACGGCGTGCATAGGTCCTGCTGCCGGTAGCGCTTGCGCAGCTTGCCCTTGGCGTCCACCTCCTCGCTCGGGAAGTAGCACGGACGATGGTAGTTCAGGTACGGCGAGAGCACCTCGCGGTTGAACTGGTGCAACCGCTCGGCGTGCCGCCCCGCAATATGCCCGTAGCCGAGTTGTTTGCGCACGACCGTGCCGTTCTTCGACTCCACCAAGGCATTGTCGTTGCTGCGCCGCGGGCGCGACTTGGTGAACTGCTCGATGCGCAGCTTCTCCAGCAGCCTCGCCACGCGGCGGTTGATGTACTCGGAACCGTTGTCGGAATGCAAACCGCAGATGCGGAACGGGAAGGCGCCCAGCAGGTCCTCCAGCACCGGCAGCAGGAAGTGCTCGGAGATGCGCTCCACGCTGCCCACGAACTGGAACTGCGTCACCTCGTCGACCAAGTTAATGTGATATACGCCCTTGACTTTGCCGCGGTCTCCTTGATGCACCGAATCGACCCGCACATAGCCCGGGCGACCGTTGGGGCGCGGCCGCCGGCGCTCGGCAATCGTCACCGCCGCCGGGCGTGTGCCGGCCTTGCTGCCTAAGCGCCGCAGGTAGCGCGCGCTGCGCCGCAAGTTGTACAGGTGCCCGTTCGACAACTGCGCCAAGCGCTGGAAGCGCTCGTCGCCGAAGAGCTGCCAAGCGCGCTGGCAGAGGGCCAGCGTGGCCGGCCCCGACAGCGTGCCGTGCAATTCGTCCGTTTCGGCCAGCAGTTCGATGTCTTGCGGCTGGTACTTGTGCTGGAAGCGCCGCCCGGCTCCGCGCTGCCCGGCACGCAGCTGCCCGCTCGCCAGATAGCGCTTCACCAGCCGCGTCAGCTGCGCCCGCGACAGGCCCGTCGTGCGTTCCAGGTAGCGTTTCAGCAGCCCCCGGTCCGGCTTGCTCAGCCGCCAGTACGAAAACCGCCGCAAGACCTGCCCGCTGTGTTCGTAGGCCGCCGCGCGATCCGGCACCACGACGCTGCCTGCCGCGTTGCCCTCCAAGAAGCGCAGGATGTCCGCGCGCGTCTTGTGCGTGTCCAGATTGAGATGCAAAACCATCCTCCCATGGTTCTCACATCCCCGCGCGAGCCCCCTTCAGGCTCATTTCCCGTTGGAAACAATCCCGCCCGTCAGGCTCATTTGGCATTGGAAGAGGCTGCCCCTGACAGCCGACCGCCCCATCTGATAGGATGGGACTAATCTTCTAATTGGAAGAAGAGCATCATGAAATCAACAGGAGACTCATCATGACTCAATTCCCCCCCCCCCCCTAATCGGGCACTGCTTGTCGGCACCCTGCTGACGCTGGCCCTGCCCGCCGCGGTGCTGGCCCAGACACCACCACGATGCAACACTAGCATCTGCGAAGTCACGCTTGCACCGGTTCGCGGCCGGATTGTCGTCGACGGCTGCGGCGACCATGCCACGCCGGGGCAAATGAGGTTGACCCTCTCGTCCAACAACCCCAATGTGACGCGACAAAGCTTTAACATCGCTGTGGGGTTCTTAGGCACAAGCAATCAGGAGCGCGCCGGTCTCGAGTTCACCGACTGGGAGTATCGCAGAGATGGCATAAACGGTGGTCGATGGACAGATGTGGCCGGCGGGATGACATCCATAAACTTTGCCGGCGGCCAGCTTGGCGGGAACATCATCGAGGTGCGCCCCAAGGCCGGGGCCCGCATCTGGAGCAACAGGGTTGCAGGCAATCCCATGCAGGGCCCCGGCCCGATGGTGATCGTGGACGTCAATCCGCCCGAGGCCCGCGGTCAGTACAAGCACGCCGGCGGGGCCTACTTCCTGTTCATGGGCGGCAAGGGCTGCGCGCGGGTCAACGCGTGGGGCGAGACCGACGGGTCGATCCAGTGACGCGACCGCGACACGCCACCGCGGGCTGACCGCCGCCGGCGGCGGTCAGCCCAGCAGGAGGCGGCATCGCTTGGCCCTGGCCGGCAAGGGGACGAACCGCCAGGGGCCGCGCGACCAGTTCGCGCGGCCCCTGGACCATGACAGGCAGACGGGGGCCGGACGTCTGTCTGAATTGCACAGGACAATCTCGAATTTCAAACTGAGACACTACCGGCGCGGGGGGCATGGAAGTTAACTTGCTTGCGCGGCATCGCTCCCGACCCGCGACTCCCGCCCCAGCCTGCCATGACGAGCCGCGCGGGCGCTGCATATAATGACAAGTCCCTATGCAGCCGTCAATCATCGTCATCGAAGACGATCAGGATCTTTGCACGCTTCTCGAGTACAACTTGGCCAACCATGGCTACGATGCCAAGATCCTGCACCGCTTGGCCGGAGCTTTCGAGATTGTCCGGGACAGCCAGCCCGACTTGATCCTCCTCGACGTGATGCTGCCCGACGGAGATGGCTTCGAGTTCTGCCGCCAACTGCGCGGCAATGCGGCCACGGACGCTGTGCCGATTCTCTTCCTCACCGCCCGCAGCCAGGAGATCGACCGCGTTCTCGGGCTGGAGATCGGCGGTGACGATTACATCACCAAGCCCTTCAGCCCGCGCGAGCTGCTGGCCCGCGTCAAGGCACACCTGCGCCGCGGCGGTCGCCAAGCGCGACAGCGGTCCGCAAAGGACCGGGGCTTGGATATTGACTATCCCGGCCGCCAGGCAAGCCTGGCCGGCACGCCGCTGCAACTCACCGCGACGGAGTTCGCCCTGCTCGGGTTCTTAGCCGGGAACCCCGGCAAGGCCTACACGCGCGAGCAGCTCATCACGAACGTGTGGGGCGGGCGCACGCACATCACGCCGAGGAACGTCGACGTGCACGTGCGGCGCCTCCGCGAGCAGATCGAAGAGAATCCCAAGTACCCGCAGTGGATCCATACCGTGCGCGGCTTCGGGTACCGTTTCGACATTCCCGCATGACCGCCCGCATATTTTTCAAGCTGTGCTTGGTGGCGGTGCTGCCCCTGGTGATCACGGCGGTCACCGTGCTCCTGCTGGTCACCCGCATCACTATCGCCAAGCTCGAGAGCGGCCTTGAGACGAGCCTTTCCGAAAAGGCGCGGCTGGTGGAGTCCACCCTCGGCGGCCTGCCGGCCGGCGAGTACCAGACGATGGTTCAAGGCGTGGCCAGCCGCGCGCAAGCCCGCGTCACGGTCATTGACGCGGGCGGCAACGTGCTGGCGGACTCCGAGGCGAATCCGGGAAGGATGGAAAACCATGCCGAGCGGCCTGAGTTCCAAGCATCGCTGCGCGGCAGGGCTGCCGTCAGCCGGCGTTTCAGCAGCACGCTGGGGGCGTCCCTGCTGTACGTCGCAGTGCCGATGCAAGGCGGCGGGGCAGTGCGCCTCGCGCTGCCCCTCGAAGAGATTGACGCACTCGCCAAGACCACCCGCAACAGGATCGCGCTGGTCATTCTCTGCATCGTCGCCCCTTTGGTGCTGTCGACGGCGTGGGTGGCACGTCGCATCTCGGGCCAGCTCTCGGGCATTGTGTCGCTGTCCAACACGATCGCGGACGGCGATTTCGAAACCGGCGATTCCGCCCCAAGGCGCGGCTCCTTGCGCGAGCTCAATGACCTGTCGGCCAGCCTGCGGACCATGGCGCGCAAGCTGCGCACCAGCTTCCATCAACTGCGCGAGGAGCGCTCGCGGTTCGTGGCCGCGGTCAACGGCATCGGGGAAGGGATCTTGGTCGCAGACCGCAAATGCCGCATCGTGCTGCACAACCCTTCGATCGAGATGATGTTCCCGGACGAGGGCCTGGCGCCCCAGACCTCGCTCAACGCTTGGCAGAACAAGAACATCCCGGCCATCTTCAACCATGCCCTCAAGCACTGCAAGCCCTGCGCCACCGAGGTGTCCGTGAACGCGCCCACGCACCGCTCCTGGCGCGTATCCTGCGCCCCGATCATGAGCCGGAAAGGCAAGATACAAGCCGTCGTCGCGGTCTTCCACGACATCACCGAGCTGGAACGGGTAGACCAGATGCGGCGCGACTTCGTCATCAACGTCTCGCACGAGCTGCGCACGCCACTGGCTTCCATTACCGGGTATGCCGAGACCCTGCTGGACGGCGCGATCCACGATACGAAGAACAACGAACGCTTCGTCCGGATCCTGTGGCAGAATGCGCAGCGGCTGACGCGCCTCACCTCGGACCTGATGACGCTGTCGCAGATCGAGGTCAAGGCGCGCGAGTTCGAATTCGCGCAGCAGTCCGTGCAGAACATCCTGCGCCTCGCCGCCGATGGCATCCGGCCCGTGCTGACCCGCAAGCTGCTGCAGCTGACCGTGGCCGAGGTCGAAGAGGGCCTGACCATTCGCTGCGACATCAGCGCGGTCCAGCAGATCCTGTCGAACCTGCTGGACAACGCCGCCAAGTACACGCCCTCCGGGGGCAGCATCGCCTTGGGAGCGGTCAGCGGGCCGATCTCGCTCAGCCTGTACGTCAAGGACACCGGCATAGGCATTTCCGAAGACCACGTGCCGCGCCTGTTCGAGCGCTTCTATCGCGTCGACAAGGCCCGTTCCCGGGAACTGGGCGGCACCGGTCTCGGCCTGGCCATCGTCAAGCACCTCGTGCAGGCCCACGACGGAAGCGTCTGGGTGGAGAGCGAGGCCGGCAAAGGCTCGACCTTCTGGTTCTCGCTGCCATACGAGCATGCGCCCGCTGCGCTGGAAGCGGCCCCGTCCGTTCTGGAGCGGCAGCCGGTTTCGATCTGATCGGGCCGGCCTGCTGCCCCGGGCTGGCGCTCCGGCCCTACGCGTGCGATTCGTGGGCGCAGCCCGGAAACTCGTCTATGGCTGTGTTGCCTTGGTAGCCGAACTCTTGGTGAATGCCGATCTCGGACGTGTAGTAGCCCCGGATAGTCATGGCCTTGAGGAGAACAAAAAACCGCTCGGCGACGCTTTGCGGATCGTCCTCGCTGCGCGCCATTTCGGCCACGATTGCGCTCTGCTGATCGGTGCCGCAATCCAAGAAATCCCGCTCGAAGCGCTGCTGCGCCAGCCCCGAAACGGCTTCCAAGCCAGATTTCCAAGTCTCTCGCGCGCTAGCCGGGCCGTCGGCCACCATAATGTCGATGTACCGGGCGACCTTCGCGGCCCGGGCTCCCGGCGAATGGTCATCAGCGGGCAGGATCGTCTCGCTCAGGGCATCCAGCAGGTCGATCTCTGCCGTCGAGAAGAACTCCGGCCGGTAATCACCAGACTCGCAGCCGAGTTGCACCAGCCCGCTCGCGCCGGGCAAGATCCCGGCCGCCGCCAATTTGAGGATCGTTCTGCGCTCCATCTCGTTCTCACCCCAGTTCGCCGCGCTGGAACCGCTCGACGATACCGTCGGCCGTGCGCCAGGAGAGCGCGATGTTCGTCAGCGTGGGATTCTTTTCGGGATACGCCGGAAAGACCGAGGCATCCGCCACGAACAGATTCGGCAGGTCGTGCGCCCGGCCGTCCGTGCCAACGACGGATGTCTTGGGGTCCTTGCCCATGCGCGTTGTGCCCACCCAGTGATTGCTGTCGATCACGAGATCGGCGACCTTCACGCTGCCCGGCGTGCCAATGACCTCCCCGTCCCCGGCCCGGATAATTTCCTCGCACTTCTCCACCATGTCCTGCGCCATCGCCAGATCGGAATCGTCATAGTGGAGATGCACGCGCGGCAGCGGCAGCCCGAACCCGTCCCGGCGGTCCGGGTCCAGGTCCACGAACTTGTTGGACGAGATCAGGGTCGTGCCCTGCATGTTCATCCCGGCGTGGCCGATGTTCCATTCGCGCAGCTTCTTCTTCAAGGATCTGCCATAGCCCGGAGCGGTGCGGATCGCGCGGCGGTGCGCGGTAACTCCGGCACCGCACTGCACTTGGTAGGTCCCTTCGAACTTGGGACTCGGCTCGTCCCAATACAGACCGGTCAACAGCGAGTGGTGATAGCTCGTGCCGTCATCGTTCGAGGCATCCCTGTCGAGGATCTGCGGGAAAAAGCCGTGCATGAGGCGGCCCACGCCGAAGTGACTCGTCAGGTTCCTGCCGACCTGGCCGCTCGCGTTGCAGAGGCCGGAGATGAGCAACAAGCGGGCAGTCTCGACAGCGCTGCACGACAGCACCACGGCCTTGGCGCTGAGTTCGTGCGCCGCGCCATCGGGCGCCTTGTATTCAATGCCGGCGGCCCGCCCGCCGGCGCCCGAGACCCGGACCCGGGTCACCATGGCCTCGCTGAAGACCGTCAGATTGCCCGTCTCCTCGGCCAATGGAATAGGCGTGTTGGCCGAGGTGTACTTCGCATCTACCGCGCAGCCCGAGCAGTGGCCGCAATAGTGGCATTTCTGGCGGTGCTTCCACTCCGGCTTGTCGGGCGCCTCTGTCAGCATCGCCTTGCGCTGGGCGATGAACGACATCTTCGCGCCACGCTCCCGCAGCCGCTCGACGCCGAGGCGCAGCCTCATCTCCCCGCAGCGCATCGGCACCGGCTTGAGGAACTCGCCGTCGGGCAGGTTGGCCAAGCCGTCGCGGTTGCCGTAGACGCCCATCAGCAGCTCGGCGCGGCTGTAGTACGGGGCAACCTCTTCGTACGAAATCGGCCAAGCCTCGAAGTCCTGCGGCCCGAAGCGCAAGGAGTGGCCGGCCCAGCAGAGCGAGCGGCCGCCCAAGGCGCGGATCTGGCCGTGGGCCGGCCGGTCCCCAACCGGCGTGAAATGCCCGCGCAAGGAGCGGTCGCGCCAAAAGTTGGGAGCCTGCCTGTCGCGGAATGCGTACGGCCAATGGTGTCCCTGAAAATCGACTCCCGCCCTTAGCCGCGGCCCGGCCTCGACCAAGGCCACCTTCAAGCCGGCGGTGGCGAGAGCGTAGGTGGCGATTCCCCCGCCAGGCCCGCTGCCAACAACAATCACGTCATACTGCTCTTCGGGCATTTGCACCATCCCCCCGCACGTTCCCAAGGCAGAGTTAGCATATCACGGCCGCCCTGCACTGCACGGAGCGATGTCGGAGACAGCAGCGGCCGGAAGCTTGCCGCGTCGACTCGCCGGCGCTCGCATCAGCGGCAAGCTATCATACGGATACCTCGAGCCGCCGTTGCCGAACCATGCCGACACGAACGACCCTACTTGCTCTCGCCGCCCTGGCGGCAGTGCCTGCGCTCCGCGGAGCCGAGCCTGCCAATCGCTTCGTCCCGATTTTCGACGGGGTCTCGCTCAAGGGTTGGGAGGGCGACCCCAGTCTCTGGAGCGTAGAGGGCGGGGCCACCATAATGTCGATGTACCGGGCGACCTTCGCAGCCCGGGCTCCCGGCGAACGGTCATCAGTGGGCAGGATCGTCTCGCTCAGGGCATCCAACAGGTCGATCTCTGCCGTCGAGAAGAACTCCGGCCGGTAATCACCAGACTCGCAGCCGAGTTGCACCAACCCGCTCGCGCCGGGCAAGATCCCGGCCGCCGCCAATTTGAGGATCGTTCTGCGCTCCATCTCGTTCTCACCCCAGTTCGCCGCGCTGGAACCGCTCGACGATGCCGTCGGCCGTGCGCCAAGAGAGCGCGATGTTCGTCAGCGTGGGATTCTTTTCGGGATACGCCGGAAAGACCGAGGCATCCGCCACGAACAGATTCGGCAGGTCGTGCGCCCGGCCGTCCGTGCCAACGACGGATGTCTTGGGGTCCTTGCCCATGCGCGTTGTGCCCACCCAGTGATTGCTGTCGATCACGAGATCGGCGACCTTCACGCTGCCCGGCGTGCCAATGACCTCCCCGTCCCCGGCCCGGATAATTTCCTCGCACTTCTCCACCATGTCCTGCGCCATCGCCAGATCGGAATCGTCATAGTGGAGATGCACGCGCGGCAGCGGCAGCCCGAACCCGTCCCGGCGGTCCGGGTCCAGGTCCACGAACTTGTTGGACGAGATCAGGGTCGTGCCCTGCATGTTCATCCCGGCGTGGCCGATGTTCCATTCGCGCAGCTTCTTCTTCAAGGATCTGCCATAGCCCGGAGCGGTGCGGATCGCGCGGCGGTGCGCGGTAACTCCGGCACCGCACTGCACTTGGTAGGTCCCTTCGAACTTGGGACTCGGCTCGTCCCAATACAGACCGGTCAACAGCGAGTGGTAGTAGCTCGTGCCGTCATCGTTCGAGGCATCCCTGTCGAGGATCTGCGGGAAAAAACCATGCACGGTCACGCCGAAGTGGCTCGTCAGGTTCCTGCCGACCTGGCCGCTCGCGTTGCAGAGGCCGGAGATGAGCAACAAGCGGGCGGTCTCGACAGCGCTGCACGACAGCACCACGGCCTTGGCGCTGAGTTCGTGCGCCGCGCCATCGGGCGCCTTGTATTCAATGCCGGCGGCCTGCCCGCCGGCGCCTGAGACCCGGACCCGGGTCACCATGGCCTCGCTGAAGACCGTCAGATTGCCCGTCTCCTCGGCCAATGGAATAGGCGTGTTGGCCGAGGTGTACTTCGCATCTACCGCGCAGCCCGAGCAGTGGCCGCAATAGTGGCATTTCTGGCGGTGCTTCCACTCCGGCTTGTCGGGCGCCTCTGTCAGCATCGCCTTGCGCTGGGCGACGAACGACATCTTCGCGCCACGCTCCCGCAGCCGCTCGACGCCGAGGCGCAGCCTCATCTCCCCGCAGCGCATCGGCACCGGCTTGAGGAACTCGCCGTCGGGCAGGTTGGCCAAGCCGTCGCGGTTGCCGTAGACGCCCATCAGCAGCTCGGCACGGCTGTAGTACGGGGCAACCTCTTCGTACGAAATCGGCCAAGCCTCGAAGTCCTGCGGCCCGAAGCGCAAGGAGTGGCCGGCCCAGCAGAGCGAGCGGCCGCCCAAGGCGCGGATCTGGCCGTGGGCCGGCCGGTCCCCAACCGGCGTGAAATGCCCGCGCAAGGAGCGGTCGCGCCAAAAGTCGGGAGCCCGCCTGTCGCGGAATGCGTACGGCCAATGGTGTCCCTGAAAATCGACTCCCGCCCTTAGCTGCGGCCCGGCCTCGACCAAGGCTACCTTCAAGCCGGCGGTGGCAAGGGCGTAGGTGGCGATTCCCCCGCCAGGCCCGCTGCCAACAACGATCACGTCATACTGCTCTTCCGGCATTTTCACAGCCCTCCGGCACGCCCCCCCAGCCGGGGTTAGCATACCACGGCCGATCTGCACTGCACGGGGCAGCCTCTTCCAATGCCAAATGAGCCTGACAAGCGGGATTGTTTCCAACGGGAAATGAGCCTGAAGGGGCCTCGCGCGGGGATGTGAGAACCATGGGAGGATGGTTTTGCATCTCAATCTGGACACGCACAAGACGCGCGAGGACATCCTGCGCTTCCTGGAGGGCAACGCGGCAGGCAGCGTCGTGGTGCCGGATCGCGCGGCGGCCTACGAGCACATCGGGCAGGTCTTGCGGCGGTTTTCGTACTGGCGGCTGAGCAAGCCGGATCGGGGGCTGGTGAAACGGTACCTGGAACGCACGACGGGCCTGTCGCGGGCGCAGCTGACACGGCTGGTGAAGCGCTATCTGGCGAGCGGGCAGCTGCGTGCCGGGCGGCGCGGAGCCGGGCGCCGCTTCCAGCACAAGTACCAGCCGCAAGACATCGAACTGCTAGCCGAAACGGACGAATTGCACGGCACGCTGTCGGGGCCGGCCACGCTGGCCCTCTGCCAGCGCGCTTGGCAGCTCTTCGGCGACGAGCGCTTCCAGCGCTTGGCGCAGTTGTCGAACGGGCACCTGTACAACTTGCGGCGCAGCGCGCGCTACCTGCGGCGCTTAGGCAGCAAGGCCGGCACACGCCCGGCGGCGGTGACGATTGCCGAACGCCGGCGGCCGCGCCCCAACGGTCGCCCGGGTTACGTGCGGGTCGATTCGGTGCACCAGGGAGACCGCGGCAAAGTCAAGGGCGTATATCACATTAACTTGGTCGACGAGGTGACGCAGTTCCAGTTCGTGGGCAGCGTGGAGCGCATCTCCGAGCACTTCCTGCTGCCGGTGCTGGAGGACCTGCTGGGCGCCTTCCCGTTCCGCATCTGCGGCTTGCATTCCGACAACGGCTCCGAGTACATCAACCACCGCGTGGCGGGGCTGCTGGAGAAGCTGCGCATCGAGCAGTTCACCAAGTCGCGCCCGCGGCGCAGCAACGACAATGCCTTGGTGGAGTCGAAGAACGGCACGGTCGTGCGCAAGCAACTCGGCTACGGGCATATTGCGGGGCGGCACGCCGAGCGGTTGCACCAGTTCAACCGCGAGGTGCTCTCGCCGTATCTGAACTACCATCGTCCGTGCTACTTTCCCAGTGAGGAGGTGGACGCCAAGGGCAAGCTGCGCAAGCGCTACCGGCAGCAGGACCTGTGCACGCCGTATGAGCAGCTGAAAGCGCTGCCGGAGGCGGCGGCCTGCCTGCGCGCGGGGCTGGACTTCGTGCAGTTGGATGCGGAGGCTTACCGGATGAGCGATAACGAAGCAGCGCGGCGGTTGAACGAGGCGCGCGACGAGCTGTTCGCGGCCATCCGTGCGGAGTAGTGCGGGCCATTGCGGGAAAAGGGCGGCTACAGGCTCATTTGGCATTGGAAAGCGGGACGGCCTCGCGGCCCGCGGACGGAGCGCGGGGGCCACGCCTGGGCGGGCGGGGGCAGCGGCCGCCTGATTAAAACAAAATATAATGAGAATGTGCTGGTGGGCTAGCCCACCAGCACGCTCCCCGCTCTCCCCAGCCCCCCGTCTCGAGCAGGCCTGCAGCGGGCAGCGCGGCTGCGCCCCCGAGTACCACCTCCCCCACTGGGTGTATCATGCATTCACTCTCACTTCTTCTGCCCGGCTCCCTTCAGGCTCATTTTCGGATCCTTCAGGCTCATTTTCGGATTGGAAAGGACTGGGGCGATGCCGGAGACAGCAGCGGTCGGAGGCGTGCCGCAGCGACTCGCCGGCGCGCGCATCAGCGGCAAGCTATCATACGGATGCTTCGGTCCGCCTCGAGCAGCCGTTGCTAAACCATGCCGACACGACCGACACTACTTGCTCTTGCCGCCCTGGCGGCAGTGCCTGCGCTCCGCGGAGCCGAGCCTGCCAATCGCTTCGTCCCGATTTTCGACGGGGTCTCGCTCAAGGGCTGGGAGGGCGACCCCAAGCTCTGGAGCGTAGAGGGCGGGGCCATCGTCGGGCGTACCAGCGCCGAGGATCCGATTCCGGCGAACTCCTTCCTGATCTGGCGCGAAGGCGCAGTGGACAACTTCGAACTCCAGTTCGAGTACATGATCGCAGGGGGCAACTCCGGCGTTCAGTACCGCGCCTTCGAGCGGCCCAAGCAATGGGGGCCGTTCATCATGGGCGGCTTGCAAGCGGACTTCGAGGCGGGCGAGCGCCACACTGGCGGGCTGTATGGCGAGCGGTCGCGGAAAATCCTCGCCCGGCGCGGCCAAAAAGTGGCCGTGGGCGCGGACGGCAAGCCCCGCGTGGTGGGAAGCGTTGGCGACGCGGCCGAGTTGCAGGGCAAGATCGACCGCAGCGGCTGGAACAGATTCCACATCATCGCCAGGGGGAACCGCTACTTGCACAAAATCAACGGGCACGTCATGGCGGATGTGACGGACAACGATCCGAACGCGCCGGATTCCGGCTTGGTGGGCCTGCAGATACACCGCGGCCCGCCCATGACCGTGAAGTTCCGCAATATCCTGCTCAAGCGCCTGCCGATGGCTGCCGGCCGCAAGAAGGTGGTCTTCATCGGCGGCGCGAAGAGCCACGGGTACGGGGCACATGAGCACACCGCCGGCGTCAAGCTCCTGATGCGCTCCCTGCGCCAGAATTTCCCGCAAGTCCAAGCCACTGCCTATGTGGACGGCTACCCCAGCGATCCGAGCGCGCTCGACAACGCCGACGCAGTGGTGCTGTACAGCGACGGCGGCTGGCGCCACCCATGGCTGCAGGCGCTGCGCGCCGTGGATCGGCTCGCGAAGCGCAGGGCCGGCATAGGAGCGCTGCATTTCGCCGTGGAACTGCCGCAGGGCGAGCCCGCCCAGAAGTTTCTAGAGTGGGTCGGCGGATACTTCGAACGCTGGTGGTCGGTGAACCCGCACTGGACCGCCAGATCGCCCCTCTTGGCAGAAGGGCATCCGATCACAAACGGCGTCGAGCCCTTCGAGGTCAAGGACGAGTGGTATTTCAACATCCGCTTCCGGGAGGGCATGCAGGGCATCACGCCAATCCTGCGGGCGGTGCCGCCCAAGGAATCCATGTCACGTCCTGACGGCCCCGTTTCTGGCAATCCGCACGCCAGGGCCGCGGTCGAGCGAGGCGAACCGCAGACACTGATGTGGGCCAGCGAGCGCCCGGGCGGAGGTCGTGGCTTCGGCTTCACCGGCGGGCACACGCATTGGAACTGGGCCCATCCCGACTACCGCAAG
This sequence comes from Bryobacterales bacterium, assembly GCA_965219605.1. Lineage (GTDB taxonomy): Bacteria > Acidobacteriota > Terriglobia > Bryobacterales > UBA6623 > VXMF01. Next base: position 872,419 of record CBDCOC010000001.1, read on the forward strand.
CTGGTGCTGAACGCCATCGCTTGGATCGCGGGAGCCGAAGTGCCGGAGACCGGGATCGACTCGGGCCCGTACGGGCTGGCGGACATGCTCGCCAACCAGGACTACGAGCCTTGGGGCCGCTACGACCAAGCGGAAGTCGAGCGGATGATCGGTTCTTGGTCTCGGTAACGCACGGGGCCAGCGCCGGCGGGCATGTCGCGAGCCGGCCCGGTCACTGCACCGGGATGGCGACCGTGTTGCTGGCGCTGCCGTTGATCGATACCGTGATCTCTGCGATACCGGCGACCGCGCCCGGCGGCATGACGAAATCTACCCGCGTGACGCCGACCGCGCCGGGAGTGATCCCGGAGTAGACAACCGCGGCCTCTTCGCCGCCGACGCTGACCACGGGGCGATGCAACGTCGACAGATTACGAGTGGCCGCCCTACCCGACAGCTGCGGCATCGACAAAGGCCCGGTTCCAGTCATGAAGACAGTGACCGCCCGTCCGGCCCGGGCCGGTGCGTCGGGCGTCACGTAGCTGCCGTCCGGATGCGCGGCAAACGCCATCCTGCCGTCGCCGGTCGCGAAGCCGTAGATGCCGGGCGCTATGTCTGCCAGCTGGACCGCGAACGGCGCTGAATTCCAAGCCGACCCGTAGCGGTCCGTCACCCGCACCTTGGCGCGGGCCGAACTAAGGCCGGCCAGTTCCCAGGGGACTTGGATCTGCACGCGGTCCGACGCGACGCTGAAGACAGGCGCCGCAACGCTGATTCCCGCATCGGGGTGGTCGAAGCTAACACTCGCTGACTTGAGGGCGATGGGGAGCGTGCCTGCTGCGGACTGCCCGCTGAACTCGGCCAGGTTCGCGCCGCGAATCACGGCTACCGATCCCGGCGCAACCGCCCCGTCGGCCAAGAGCGTCGCGGCGTTCGCGATCTCGGTGACATACGGCGGGTAGACATCGGCGAGCAGGTCGAAGCGCAATTCGACACCGCCGGCGGTTGCAATGGCGATCACATGCGCGTCCGACGGATCGCCGAAGCCAAGCATCGCTGGCGCAAGGCCGAATGGATCAGTTAACGGCGCGTATTCAACCAAATGGCCGTCGCTGTCTTGGAACCGCCACTGCACACCCCTGCCCGCAACGGGCGCGCCATAACGGTCCACGAACTTGCCGAGGACCCACCTGTGCGAGTGATCGTTGGCGAGGTCGCGGACGACCGGCGGGCCGATCGGGAAGGAATCCTCGGGCTGGATATCGCTGACCACGTAAAGGTACGGCACGCGCAGCTCGCCAGCGCCGTCCTGCCGCGTTACTCGCAGGTGGCCCTCGTACGATCCCGGGGCCGGCATCGCTCCGTCCAAGGAGACGCGCAGCACGGACCGCTGGCCCGGCTGGAGCTGGAAGGTCGCTTGAGCGAATCCGTTCACGTTCACGCCCGCCAGCGAGTCCGCGTCGCGCGGCACGACAGCAACGCGGTACTGCTGCGGCTGGGACGCACGATTGGTGACAGCCAATTCACGCGTGGCCGGGAGCGAGGCGGCCGTGAAGCGCCCGAATCCGATGGTCGGGGGAACGACGGTAGCGATCGGGTCGAAGGCGGACTGGAGATCCAGCAGGCCCGCGCCGACCGAGCCGACCCGCGCAACCTCGCCGTTTTCCTGCACGGCAGCGCTCGCCGTGTTGATCAAGGCCGAGCCGATTTCCTTCGCCGTCCAATCCGGGTGCAGCTGCCAGACCAGGGCCGCGGCCCCGGCGACCAAAGCTGCGGAGAAGCTCGTGCCTTGGGCCTGCTTGTAGCCACCCCTGGCCATGCCGGGGCTCCGGCCGGCAGTCGTAAAGAGAGCCATGCCCGGGGCGGCGATATCGGGCTTGAGGCGCAGCCCTGGCGTCGGCCCCCTGGAACTGAACGGAGCCACTTGGCCCCAATCCATCGTGCGCAACACCCGCCGGGCATCCAGCACGACCGGGACGAGCTGCTCGGGAGTGCCGGAGTCGATGCTGGCGGCGAGCGTCGCGCCATCCTCGGCGGAGATGAAATAGGCCGGGATATCGGTGTCCTCGAGGCCGGGCATCTGCAGCAAATCCGCGGCCGGCTCATCGTGGAAGACGATTACCCCGACCGCGCCCGCCGCGTCTGCGCGTTCGACCTTGTCGATCTCCCAGCAGCCGCCGAATTCAACGACCACGACGCGCTCCGCGAGCGCCCCCGGCGGATACGGGGCGCAGCCTTGCCGGTCCCCGAACCGCTCCCCCAGGACAGCTTGTGCCGAGAGTTGCGGGGCAGCGCTAGGCCCGGTGCCCGCCAAGGCTCGAAACGTGCTGCCGGGAACGCGGACCGTCCGCTCGAAGCGCTTCGCATGGACGGTCGCGGCTACGGAGATCACGTCCGGCGCTAGCCCGGGAGAGGCCAGTGTGTTGCGCGTGGCGTGGGGCTGACTGCCGATCTGGCCGTCATTGCCCGCCGCCGCGACCACGACGCGCCCGAAATCGACCGCGGCGCTCTGCGCCGCCAGCGCGACCAGGTCGCAACCCGTCTCGGGAGCTTGCGAGCAGTCCTCCCCGGACGCGTCCCACGGATGCGCCGCCAGCCGGCCGACGCCTAGGTTGAGCACGTCCATGCCGTCACTCACGGCGTCGTCAATCGCGGCGATCATGGCCTGCGTGCTCGCCCCCGCGCTCACGCCCGGCGTGCCGCTCACCTTGTAGATCCCGAGGTAGGCTTTCGGCGCGATGCCTTGGATCAGGCCGACCGGGGTGTTGATGCGGTTGCCCGCAGCGATCATGGCTACGGCCGTTCCGTGACCGTTGAAGTCGACCGGCGTGGGGTCATCCGGACTGGAACTTTTCGGCTCGCGGGTGTTCTGCAAATGCACATAGCTGCGCACTGCCAGGATCTTGCTGCTGGCATATTCGAGAAGTTCCGGCGCGGCCTTCGGATAGCCTTCCACCGCGGGCAGCGCTGCATCCTTGAATGCCGCATGGCTGAAGTCAAGCCCGGAGTCGATGACGGCTATTTTCACGCCCGCGCCGTCGGTGGTAGTGCCGTCAGGCCTCAGGCTGGCCGCACCAAGCCTCAAGACATCCCTGCCCCTGTCCAAGCTGAAGGCAAGATCTTGGCTGGGCTCGACCCTGCGGACACCCGCAACCCCCTCGAAGGCCGCTGCCTGCGCGGCAGTCGCGCGGATGAACACCGCGTTCATCACGTTCTGCACCGATCCGAGCACTTCGGCGCCGCCAGCCTCCAAGGACTCGATCACACGCTCCTGATCACTAGCCACGGCATGCGCGGCAGAGGCCAAGCTGCCCGCCGCGACGCGCCGTCCGGCAGGCTGGTCGACTTTTCCGCGCGCCAGCGACAAGCGCCGGCCCGCGGCGGGCGATTCGAGCAAGACCGTGTAGTTCGCAGACGGCTGCGGCCGAGCCTGCTCTGGAAGCATCAGCCCCGCGAAGGCAAGCAAGGCCAGGCCCTTCGGCGCATGCCTCGTCTGCCGCTCCCAGCACCCCATGAACACGCTTAGTTTAGCCTGATCCTCCGGCGGTTCGAGACAGCGTGCCAAGAGCCAGCAGGCAAACTCGACGCCGGGCACGCGAGGGCGGCTGGAGGTTGGCGCGGCAGGTGGGACTCCCCGCCCGGGCAGGTGTCAGCCCGTGTGCCGCGGCCGCGTAACGGCTGGAAGTGTTCCCGCGCCCGCAGCACCTGCTCCCATCGCGACCATCTATGCTGTTGGGATGGCTCGGATCGAAGCGTTCCTGAGCGCCTTCGCGGCCTTTGCGTGGGGACCGCTCGTGCTGTTCCTGCTCATCGGCGGCGGCTGCTATTTCTTTCTCTACTCCCGCCTGCTTCCCTTCTGGCACATCAAACATGCACTCGAGATCCTGCGCGGGCACTACGATTCCGCTTCGGCAACCGGCCAAGTCTCGCATTTCCAAGCGCTCAGCAGCGCCCTCGCGGGGACCATCGGCATGGCCAATATCGCCGGCGTCGCCGTCGCGATCCAAGCCGGCGGCCCCGGCGCGATCTTCTGGATGTGGGTCTGCGCCTTGGTCGGCATAGCCACCAAGTTCTTCACCTGCTCGCTCGCAATCCAGTTCCGCGGCCCGGACAGCCGGGGCGAAATCCAAGGCGGGCCGATGTACGTGATCCTTCACGGCCTCGGAAAGCGCTGGAAGCCGCTCGCCTCGATGTTCGCATTCTGCGCCCTGTGCGGCACGCTGCCGATGTTCCAAGTCAACCAGCTGGTGCGCATCGCGCGCGAAACGGTCGCGGTGCCCTTGCAGTGGGTCTCCGGCCCGGCCGATGCGTGGGCCTTCAACCTCGCCCTCGGGGTCGTTGTGGCAATCGCGGCGGGCGCGATCCAGAGCGGAGGGATCCGGCGCGTGGGGCTGGTCGCGGCCAAGCTGGTGCCCGGCATGGTCCTGCTCTACGTTGCCAGTGCCGGCATCATCCTAGCCACCAACCTTTCCTCGCTGCCCGCGGCCCTGGCCCTGATCTTCGAGGACGCGTTCAGCGGGCAAGCCGTGGCCGGCGGATCCGTGTGGGCGGTGATCGTGACCGGCGTGCGGCGCGCCGCCTTCTCCAACGAAGCCGGCGTGGGGGCGGAGGCGCTCGCACACGGCGCCGCCAAGACCGACGAGCCTGTCCGCGAGGGCTTGGTGGCCATGCTCGGCCCGATCATCGACACCTTGATCATCTGCACGGCCACCGCCCTGATCATCCTGAGCACCGGCACGTGGGCCAATGCGGACGCCGAGGGCGTGTCCGTGACGCTCGCCTCTTTCGAGCAGGTCTTGCCCGGCATCGGGCCCTACCTGCTGCTCGCATGCACGATCTTCTTCGGCTTCTCAACCACCCTGTCTTGCGGCTACTACGGCGAACAATCGCTGGGGTTCCTGATCGGCGCGGAGCGGCAGTCCATCTACCGCTACATATACGCCGCAGCGATCTTGGTCTCGTCGGTGACATCGGTCACGGCGGTCCTGGATTTCATCGACGGCATGTACGGGTTGATGTCGATACCCACGATGACATCCTCCCTGATCCTCGCCCCCCTCGTGATGCAGGAGGCCCGCAGGTACTTCAAGACGCTCGCGGCCGCGCCAAGCTAAGCGTGCGTCCGCCGGGGTGCGACCGTGCCAGCACCCGCCTAGAATAGGCCCGATGACACGCTACCTGGCCCTGTCCGCCCTGCTTGCCGCCGGCGTGCTGCATGCCCGGCAGCCCAACATCCTGCTGATCGTCTCGGATGACCAAGGCTACAGAGATCTAGGATCGATGGGCAGCCCCGATATCCTCACGCCCCGGCTTGACCGACTGGCGGCCGAGGGAGTGCGGCTGACAAGCTACTACGCGGCCTTCCCCGTCTGCACGCCCTCGCGTGTCGCGCTGCTGACGGGCCGCTACCCGCAGCGCAACGGAACGTACGACAACTTCCGCAACGACCGCGTCAACGACGGCTACCGCTACCCGCCCCATGAATACGCGATCAGTCCCGAGCGCGTCCTAGGAGTGGACACGCGCGAGGTGCTGCTGTCCCAAATCCTGGCCGGCGCCGGCTACGCACTGCCGTGTTCGGGAAATGGGATCTCGGCTCCCTGCGGCGCTACCTCCCGCTCCAGCGCGGCTTCGCTGACTTCTACGGGTTTGTCAACACCGGCATCGACTACTGGACGCACGAACGCTACGGCGTGCCGTCGATGTACCGGCGCAACGCTCCCACCAAGGAGGACAAGGGCCGCTACACGACCGGGCTGTTCGAAAGGGAGGCCCTGCGCTTCATCGACGAGCACAGGGCAGGCCCCTTCTTCATCTATCTTTCCTACAACGCGCCGCACGGCGCTTCGAGCCTGGATCGCGGCATCCGGGGCTTTGCACAGGCCCCGGGCAAATGCTTGGACCAGTACCCCTCTCCGGATGGCATCGTGGCTGAGCGGCGGCACAAGTTCATGGCAGCGGTGACCTGCATGGACTCCTCCATTGGCCGGGTCCTGGATCGGATCGACGAGCACGGCCTGCGCCAGGACACTATCGTCATCTTCGTGTCTGATAACGGCGCCGGCGGTGGCGGCGACTCTGGGACGCTGCGGGGCCGCAAAGGGCAAATGTTCGAGGGCGGCGTACGGGTGCCGTTCCTGATGCGCTGGCCAGGCAAAATCGATCCCGGCAGTGCTTCGGACGAATTCCTGACCGCGCTCGAAGTGCTCCCGACGCTGGCTGGCGCGGCGGCCGCCCCCCTGCCTGACGGTGTCCGCTTGGACGGCTTCGACATGCTCCCCGTGCTCCAAGGCCGGGCGAAATCCGTGCGCGAAAGCATGTTCTGGGAGCGACAGGGCGAATACGGAGCCCGTCTCGGCACTTGGAAACTGGTGCATTCGCGGAAGGGCGGCGGTCTCTTCGACCTTGCCGAGGACTCCGCCGAGAGCACCGACCTGAGCAAGGATCTTCCCGACGTGCTCGCCCGCGTACGGCGCGCGTATCGGCAATGGGTGCGGCAGATGGCCGAGGCCGAGCCCAGAGGGCCGTTCAAGGACTACTGAGAGCGATACGCCGCTGCCATACACTCAGAGTAGAGTCCATGGCAAGCAATCCCCACAGCCGGCCGCTGGAAATCAACCGCCACGGCGCGCACGACATCCAGATCCGCTGGAATTCGGGGGAGGAGGCCGTCTACCCGGCTCGCTTCCTGCGCGGCCAATGCCCGTGCGCGACCTGCGTGGACGAGGTCACCGGCAAGCGCATCGTCGGCGAAAGCGCCCTTCCGATCTTGGTCTACCCGACCAAGATCGAACCGGTCGGGCGCTACGCGATGCAAGTGTTTTGGAGCGATGGGCATTCCACCGGCATCTACACCTGGGAACGGCTCTACAGCCTGCTGCCCCAAGTGCGCGATCTGCAGAAGCCGAAGGCGGCGGGCCGCGGCGAGACGTGAGGCCGGGCGATCCGGCAGGCGCACTCTCGAACGCTGCCACGTTGGGCGTACGCGCGTCAAATTCCACGCCCACTACTTGGATCGGCAGGCCGGGGCGCCGGTACCTGGCCTCGCAGTTCCGCTCTTGCAGCTGCCGCAGGGCCGCGCCCCATAAGCGCTAACTTGTTTGGTTGACGTCGAAATGACTGGCGACTTGATAGGAGCGCTTCCTCGGGGGCTCTGCCAACGATGTCGAGATGTGCTCCCAGTGCGCAATCATCCGTTCTAGGGGTAAGGCGGGTTCGATGGCGCGCTGCACTTGGTTGAGAGCAAACTTGAAATCACGCCAGCGGCTGCGGGCGCGTTGTGGCGCGGAGGTCGTAGCCCCAGGGGGAAATCGACTGCGCGTGCTGGACGATCTTCTCCACCAGCAGGGCCACGAGCAGTTTGCCGTACAGCCAAGCTTGGGCGCTAGCCTCATCGGATTTCGGCAAGTGCCCGAATTGCGCCAGCGACTTGAAGCGCTTGAAGACCAGTTCCACCTGCCAGCGCAGGCGGTACCACTCCAGCACCTCGCTGGCCGGGAACTGCTCGGCGGGGTAGGTGGTGAAGACGATCACGTAACACGCGAAGCGCAGGGTTTCGGGCTGCAACTGCGTGCCCCGCTTGCTGGCCCTGCGGCGCAGGCTGCGGTGCGCGATCTCGATGGCCTCAGCGGTCTTGCGCAGGGCGCAGATGCGCCCCGCGACAGGGGGCCCGGTCTTGGCCACGGCCCGGGTTGGCCAGACCCCGAGGGCCCCGGGCTGGCGCAGGGTTTCCACGCAGGCCAGCAGGTCGAAGGGCTGCCCGTCGGCCGCTTCCAGCACCAGCGAACGGGTGTTCACGCGCACAATCACGTGCCCGCCAGCCGACGCTACGTGCTGCAGTCCGACGCTGGTCGAGTAGCCGCGATCGGCCAGCACGTAGTCCCCGGCACGAATCGGAAACTGCGTGAAAGATTCGCCTGTGCCGCTACCCTCCGTCGGCGTGAGCTTGAAGAAATCACAACCCAGCGAAGGCAGGTTGACGCTGTAGTGCAGCCGCCACAGAGCCCCGGTCCGCCCCGGTTCTTGCACGGTCGTGGCGTCGAAGGCCCGCACTTGGAAGCCCGCCGCTGCGGAGACGGCGATGCCATGCTCGCGGAACAACTCCACGTACAGCGCGTACAGCCACTCGCGTGCTTTGCGCAGCCGCTTGAGCAGGCGACATCCGACAGATCTGCCAAGCTCGCTTGGCGCGCCCGCACGACCGTCTCGCGCAGCGAATGCCCGCACCCCAGATGGAGCAGCAGGGTGCGCAGCAGGTGCTCCGCTGACTTGTCCTTGCGCAGCCCTTTCAGCGCACCCTTCTCGGCTGCCAGAGCTTGCCAGTTGTCGGGGAAAAACGACAGCAGCAACTCCCAGTCCTCGTTTGCCGCCGCCTTGGTTGCCGTACTATTCATGCCCAACATCATACAAAATAGCGGTTTAGAAAACAAGTTAGCGCTTATGGGGCCGCGCCCCGCTCCTCCTCCCGGCCCGAGAAGGGCTCATTTTCATCCGTCAGGAGAAAAGGCTCGTTTCCAGCCGTTTACGACAGCGTCCTAGCCCCAGCGGCCCTTCCTGCCCTCTTCGGCGATGTGGTCGGCCGCTCTGGCCGTGATGGCCATCATTGTCAGCGTCGGATTCTGGCACCCAATCGAGGCCCAAGCCGCGCCGTCGGTCACGAAGACGTTCTCAACGTCATTGGCCTGCGTCCAAGTGTTGAGCACCGACTTGCGCGGATCCTTGCCCATGCGCGCCGTGCCGACCTCGTGGATGCAGAATCCGCCAACCGACGGCCGGCCCGTGATCCGTACGTCCTTGTGACCGGTCGCCTCGAGCATCTCGGCCGCCTGCAGGCGGGCATCTTCCCACAGCGCCAGGTCGTTGTCCGACCAGGAGAAGTGGATGTCAAGAGTGGGGATGCCCCAGGCGTCCCGCCGATTTCGGCTGAGCGTGACGTGGTTGTCGTACCGCGGCAGGCATTCGCACCAAGCGTTGAAGCTTGTGCGCCAGTGCGCAAGCTCGTGGACCGCTCGCTTGTAGCTCTCGCCGAATCCGTCCGCACCGAGATGGAAGCTGGGATGGCTGCCGCCTTGGTAGCCGTACCCGCGGATCATGCCATTCGTGTGCGGGCGATCGATGTTGCGGAAGCGCGGCAGGTACATGCCATTCGGGCGCCGCGGGGGGCCGGCCCACGGCTTGGCTTCCAGCTCGGGCATCAGGCCGGACGCCCCGCCTTGGTAGATGTGGTCCATCAAATAGCGGCCCAGCATGCCGCTCGAGTTGAAATCCAGGCCGTAGTCGGCCGAATGCATCATGAGGCGGGTTGACTCAAGCGTCGACGCGCACAGCACGACCACCTTGCCGCGAATCTCCCGCGGCACGCGCGTCACCCGGTCCAAGTACGCCACGCCGGCGGCTTTGCCCGAGCGCGGATCCTTCGTTACGTGGCTGGCGACGGCATCCACAAGCAAGTCGCAGTTGCCGGTGTCGAGCGCGGCCTTGAGCGTCGTGGTGGGGCTGTTGCAGTACGAGTGGGTGACGCAGCCCTGCTCGCAAGGGCCGCAATAGTGGCAGGGCTGGCGTCCGTTGTGGGGCTTGGTGATGATCGCGCTGCGACCGATGGTCGCCACGCGCCCCATGCGGGCGCGCAGTCGATCGCGAAAGAGACGCTCCCCGCAGGTAAATGCCATCGGCGGCAGGAAAACGCTGTCCGGGAGTTGGCCCAAGTGCTCGGCGATGCCGCTGATCCCGATGTACCGCTCGACTTTTTCGTAGTACGGCGCAAGATCCGCATGCTCGATCCCCCAGTTCTCGCCATAGCCGTCGCGGTCGGCGCAGCGGAAGTCGATATCGCCCATGCGGTACGACTGGCGGCCCCACGACAGGGAGCGCCCGCCCAGCACGCGCATCCGGATCCAATGGAACGAGCTGTCCCCGGGCGTCTGGTAGGGATTGCGGATATCGTCTGCGAACCACTTGTAGTTCGACTCGCGGCAGGCGTACACCAGCCCCTGGATCGGGCGGTTCCGCATCAATTCGGGAGATTTGGGAATGCCGCCGACATAGGGCGAGGAATTCCCGCGATACTTCAGGTCATAGGGCATCACGTGCTCGGTGAAGTCGGCATCCGTGATGCTCGGGCCCGCCTCGAGCACGCAAACTTTCAGGCCGGCCCCGGCAAGTTGCCAGGCGGCCACACCGCCGGTGGCCCCGGAGCCGACGACAACGGCATCGTAGACGTCACGCCCGCGTACGATGGTTTGCAGCATTACGCATAGTCTACCAATCGGCCGCGGCTGCCCCTAGAATTCCCAGCGCAGCGCCAATTGCACTTGGCGGGACGGGGTGCTGGTCGAGGTGATCCGCCCGGCACTGCCGATGCGCCCGCCGGAGCTGGTGAACAGCGCGCGCCCGGACGGCACTTGGAAATTGGGTTGGTTCGTCACGTTGAACGCTTCACCGCGCAGTTCGAGGCTGTGGCGCTCGGTCAAGGCGACCCTCTTGTGCAGGGCGAGGTCCATGGCGAAGATACCGGGGCCGCGCAGCGTGCCGCGGCCGAGCGTGCCGAGGTAGCCCGCCTCCGGCAGGGCGAAGGCGCTCGGATCGAAATAGCGCGCCGGATCGCCCGAGACGATGTCCGAAGAAGTGCGCCCTTCGACTAAGTCGGGGCGCTGGCCGACATCGCCGAAGCCCGGCCGGAGGCGGGCCCGGTCGAAGCCTACCCGAGGTGCAAACGGAGTGCCGGACAGCACCTGCAAGATGCCGTGCATCTCCCATCCGCCGAAGGCCGCGGCGGCCAGCGACCCCTTGCCGCGCCACAGCTCCAGCGAGATATTCCCGGCCACGACATGCTCTTGGTCGAAATCCGAAAGACCCCGGTTGGCGCGGTAGTCCCATACGGTCGGGACTTGGTCGCTGGCGACGAAGTCGTTGAAGGTGTGGTTCGAGGTCTCGTCGATGGAGCGGCCCCACGTGTACTTCCCACGCATCGACAGCCTCTTGGCCAGGCGGCTCTGCAGGCTGAAGGTGATCGCTTGGTAGAACGAATTGAACTGGGTCCGGCGCAGCCCGATGCGCGAGAAGGCCGGATTGATGTAGGGGCTGCCTTCGGGGAAGAAGTAGCGCCCGTCGCCTTGGATCTCGGGGACGGGGGAGTTGACGCTGATCAGTTGGCCGAACAAGTGGATGCCCCGGGCGCCGCTGTAGCCTGCCCGGATCACCGTGCCGGGGCTCAGCTGGCGCTCCATGGAGGCCTGCCAACGCGCGACGTAGGGCTGATTGAGGTTGTAGTCGACGCCGTCCATCGACTTGGACGGCTTGCGCCCGCGAGCCGCCTCTAGGATGTCAGGGAAGCCCGGGCGCCCGAACGCCAAGATGCGGTTGAACAGAGGCGGCGTGCGAACGCCGGCGATGGTCAGCTCCCGGCTGCCGAGCTGGTCGTAGAAGATGCCGAAGCCGGCCCGGGCAACCGTGCGGGCGTCACCGACGGGGTCGAACGCGACCGAGATCCGGGGCGCGAAATTGTCCCGCGACGGATTCTGCCAGACAGGCCCGCCGACGGATGCCTGGGCATCGCTGACGTAGTCGCGCAGCACAGCGACCTTGCCGTTCACCTCGCGGGGGGTCGAGACCGACTCGTAGCGCACGCCCAAGCTGACGCTAAAGATGTCGACAAGCCTGAATTCCTGCTGGAGGTAGGCCGAGTACTGGTTGTAGCGCCAGCCCCGGACGGTGTCAGAGCCGGGCTGCATCACCTCGGCGATACGAGGACGGGCCCGCAGGAGCAGGGCGAGCGAATCGAAGGTGTACGAGCCCACCGCGCTGAGATCCGAGCGTTGGTTGAAGCGCACGCGATCGAACCCGGCCCCCGCACGCAAGGTGCCCTTGGCCGTCGCGCGCACGAGCGAGCCGCCGAACTGGTAGCTCTCGAGAATGAACCGGCGCGGCCGGGCGCGGGCCTGGAAGCCGCCCAGATCGCCGAGTCCGTTGACCGTGATCGATCCCATCGGCTGGCCGGCGACGAATGACAGCGCGGGCGGCACGGAAGTGGAACTGTTCTCGAAGTTGTCGACCCGGCTGAAGGCCGCCTGCCAGGTCGACAGCAGCGCGGGCGAATGCACCCGCTTGACCTGGCTGTGCAGGAAATTGTGATGCGAATCCAGCCCGAACACCCATAGCCCCATCGAGTCCGGAGTGCGGGCTGCGGCATCGTCGAACGTGTAGCGCGCCGCCAACTGCGTGGACGCGTCGAGGATCAGATCCAGCTTGCCCGATGCGTAGGTCTCGTCAACCCGATCACTCAGCTGGCGTATGGACGCGGCCGTGCCGTCGCCGAAGTCGCGCCCGTTGGGCAAGGGGTACAGATCCAAATAGGGCCGCATCTCGGCGGCCACCTGGACATCCTCGCCGGGCAGGCGGCCGAGTCGGGCCTCGCGGGTGGGAACCGCCGGGCGCGCCGTTCTGGAGCGGCGCTCGCGCAAGGATTCGTAGTTCGCCAGGAAGAACGCCCGGTCGCGCCGTAGCGGGCCTCCTAGAAGAGCCCCGAAGTGGTTGCGCCGCAGCGGGGGGGCTCCGGCGTCGGGCGAATCGAAGAAATTCCGGGCGTCCAAGGCGTTGTTGCGCAGGTATTCGTACGCACTGCCATGGAACCGGCCCTGGCCTGACCGAGACACGGCCGTGAACACGCCGCCCGCGCTGCGGCCATACTCGGCACTGTACGGGCTCGACACCAAATGCACCTCCCGGACCATCTCCAAGCCGAGCAGGTTGCCGGTCGCGCTCGCCGGCGAAGCGGAAGCGGCGTCATTGACATAGACCCCGTCGATCCGGAAGCTGTTCTGGTTGGGGCGCGCGCCGAGCACGGAGATTTGCCGCCCGATTCCTTGCGCCAATCCCACACGCGCCGAAGCGGGCAGTGTCGCGCCGGGCTCCAACGCCGCCAGTTCGAACAGGTCGCGGCCGTTCAGCGGCAGGTCGCGGAGATTGCCTCCCGGCACCAGGCCGCCCCAGTCCGTGGCATTCGTGGATACCAGCGGAAGATCTCCTTCCACCACGATGACGTCTTGGGCCATCCCCAGTTCCAACTGCACGTCGTACTCGGCAACGCGGCCGCTAGTGAGCAGAATCCCAGCGGCCTCTACCAGCCGGAATCCGCGCCGAGTGACAGCTAGAGAGTAAGTGCCCGGCTGCAGCGCCGCGAAGACGTAGCGCCCGTTGCCGCCGGTGACCAGCCTGCGCAAGGCTCCCGTGCCGCCATGGGTCAGGCGAACCTCGGCGTGCGGAACGGCTCGGCCTTGCGGATCAGTAATCGTGCCTTGCAAGACGGAATCGGACACCCCGCAGAGCGCGGGCGCAAGAAGCGGGCCGGCCAGCCCGACGCCCGCCAGTGCGATCCAGAGCACTGCCATCCGGCGGCCGCCCGGCTTGGAACGGGCTGCGCCGGCGCAAACCGCAGCACTGCCAAGCATGATCGCGGACGTACCCATGCGGCCTCGCACTATTCCTTTATTAGAAACCACACCGCCAAGATTGCGGACATAGCCAGCGATTTCTCAAATATAGTGGGGCGGACCGGAGGTGCTGCTTCGCAAACGGCGGGAGGCGGGGAATCTGTGCGCGCCGTTGGATCCGGTTCCGGCAGTGGAGGGGCGCAACGGCGCTTGTCGCGGGAAGGCCGCGGCAGGGATCGGCCGGAGTGCAGCGCGGCCAGGCAGAGACGCTATGCCTTGGCTCGCAAGCCTGCCGCGCCGCATTCGTGCTCTTGCCCACGTCCGTAGGCCTAACTCCGTCACCGAGACGCGGATGGCGGTTGGCGGGCGGCCGCAACGCAGCGGGTAGCGGATCTACAGCACACGCTCGGGGCAGCGCGGGCCGTTCCAAGCATTGCCGCCCTGCAATGCGGTCCGCCTACAGCCGATGTCAGCGCCAAGCTAGCCCGGATATCTCACCAACTTTGCTCGCAGCCGAGAATCATGGTCAGAGCGCCCCACAATAGAAACATTGAATAGTGCGCTTGTTGTACCCTGGTCACATAGCGCCGTTGACCACCGGCGCAGCGCCTGCGCACACGGGATCCTCAGCCGCTGGCCGCCTGGCGGGCGGCCTAGCGGCACGCTGTACGCACACCTGCCCCTGGAGCCGCCCTGGCCCCGCAGCGTCCCGCCTGTCTGCAGCGCGCTAGCTCGCCCGCAGGCGGGCCAGGCAGTGTGCGAACAGTTCCTGGCGGGGGAATAACGACGACAGCGACACCCGGATGCGGCGCACGCTCACCCGCACGCTGGCCGCGACCTTGAACAACAGCACCCGCAGCGTGCCGAACTGCGCCTGCGCCAGTTCCGTGCCGGCCAGCGCTACGCTGCGGATCTGTTCCAGCAGTGCTGCCGTGAACAAGGCCCAGTGCAAGCGCAACTGGTTCGCCCGCAGCGCACTCGCCGAGGTGCGGTCGGCGAACAAGTCCAACTGTTGCTCCTTGCTGCGGTTCTCCATGTCCCCGCGCGCACAGTACAACTGCTCGTACAACTCGCGCGTGCCCCAGCGCTGCCGACTCAAGCTCGTTACCACGAAACGCAGGTTGCTGTTGCGGCCCGGCCCCGGCAGCCATTCCGCCTTGCCTACCACGCGCCGCGTGCGACTCCAACTGCGCCGCGTGCGGTAGCTGAACTCGCGGTAGCAGCGCGCGCTCTGCCCGCTCACCAGCCCCCGCCGCCGCGCCCGCTCGCGCTGCTGCCGCACGGCCCGCTGCAGGCGTGCGTTCTGCGCCAGCCCGAACACGTAGTCCACGCCCGCCTGCTCTTCGCACCACGCCATCAAGGCCTCGCGGCAGAAGCCCGCGTCGCCCCGCACCAGCAGCCGCACCTGCGGCCAGCGCTCGCGCAGTTGGGCCACGATGCGCTGCACGTCTTCTAGCGCCCCCACTGCCGGATCCACATCCGCCGTGCGCAACTGCCCGCTCAGCACGTGCCGCCCGCAGGTCACATACAGCGGCAGGTAGCAATAGCAGTCGTAATAGCCGTGGAAGTAGCGCCCTTCCTGCTCGCCGTGCAGCGGATCGTCGCTGGCATCGATGTCCAGCACCAGTTCCTCCGGCTCCGCCGCCTGCATCTCGATGAAGAGCTGCACCAGCAGCCGATCCAACTGCTGCGCATCGCCCACGATGCGCTTGTAGCGATCCTTCGCCGCCTGCTCCGGCCGGCCCAGCTCGAAGCGGTTGAGCGTGCTCGAACCGGCCAGCGGATGCCCCTTGTCGCGCTGGCGCACGCGACTCTGGCCGGTCACGTCGGCACAGCCCACCGCCAGCGCCAGCAGGCTGTCGTCGCGCAGCGTGTCGTGATCGTTGAGATCCTCGTAGCCCAGGGCCAGGCCGAACAGGCGCTGGGCGCTGAGCGCCTGCACCGAGTGTTCGCAACGGCCCCGCTGGCGGTAATCCTGAAAGCAGCCTGCCAAGCGGGCGGTCAGCCGCAAGGCACGGTCGGCGGCTGCCAGCAGCAGGGCTCCGCCATCGTTCGACAGGCGCCCGCCGTCGAAGCAGGCGCTGACCTGGCGGCGGGCGTGCTTGGGAAGTTCGATCGTGGTACACTGTGTGGACATGAGGTGTGCTTTCGACAAGCTTGTAATTGCTTGGAAACAAAACAGCTTATCACGAAATCATGCCTCATGTCTACTCCCAGCCTCTTCCAATGCCAAATGAGCCTGACGGGCGGGATTGTTTCCAACGGGAAATGAGCCTGAAGGGGGCTCGCGCGGGGATGTGAGAACCATGGGAGGATGGTTTTGCATCTCAATCTGGACACGCACAAGACGCGCGCGGACATCCTGCGCTTCTTGGAGGGCAACGCGGCAGGCAGCGTCGTGGTGCCGGATCGCGCGGCGGCCTACGAACACAGCGGGCAGGTCTTGCGGCGGTTTTCGTACTGGCGGCTGAGCAAGCCGGACCGGGGGCTGCTGAAACGCTACCTGGAACGCACGACGGGCCTGTCGCGGGCGCAGCTGACGCGGCTGGTGAAGCGCTATCTGGCGAGCGGGCAGCTGCGTGCCGGGCAGCGCGGAGCCGGGCGGCGCTTCCAGCACAAGTACCAGCCGCAAGACATCGAACTGCTGGCCGAAACGGACGAATTGCACGGCACGCTGTCGGGGCCGGCCACGCTGGCCCTCTGCCAGCGCGCTTGGCAGCTCTTCGGCGACGAGCGCTTCCAGCGCTTGGCGCAGTTGTCGAACGGGCACCTGTACAACTTGCGGCGCAGCGCGCGCTACCTGCGGCGCTTAGGCAGCAAGGCCGGCACACGCCCGGCGGCGGTGACGATTGCCGAGCGCCGGCGGCCGCGCCCCAACGGTCGCCCGGGCTATGTGCGGGTCGATTCGGTGCATCAAGGAGACCGCGGCAAAGTCAAGGGCGTATATCACATTAACTTGGTCGACGAGGTGACGCAGTTCCAGTTCGTGGGCAGCGTGGAGCGCATCTCCGAGCACTTCCTGCTGCCGGTGCTGGAGGACCTGCTGGGCGCCTTCCCGTTCCGCATCTGCGGTTTGCATTCCGACAACGGTTCCGAGTACATCAACCGCCGCGTGGCGAGGCTGCTGGAGAAGCTGCGCATCGAGCAGTTCACCAAGTCGCGCCCGCGGCGCAGCAACGACAATGCCTTGGTGGAGTCGAAGAACGGCACGGTCGTGCGCAAACAACTCGGCTACGGGCATATTGCGGGGCGGCACGCCGAGCGGTTGCACCAGTTCAACCGCGAGGTGCTCTCGCCGTACCTGAACTACCATCGTCCGTGCTACTTCCCGAGCGAGGAGGTGGACGCCAAGGGCAAGCTGCGCAAGCGCTACCGGCAGCAGGACCTATGCACGCCGTATGAGCAGCTGAAAGCGCTGCCGGAGGCGGCGGCCTGCCTGCGCGCGGGGCTGGACTTCGCGCAGTTGGATGCGGAGGCTTACCGCATGAGCGATCACGAAGCGGCGCGGCAGTTGAACGCGGCGCGCGACGAGCTGTTCGCGGCCATCCGTGCGGAGTAGTGCGGGCCATTGCGGGAAAAGAGCGGTTACAGGCTCACTTGGCGTTGGAAAGCGGGGCGGCCTCGCAGCCAGCGGTCGTGGCGCGGGGGCTAAGCCTAGGCGCGTGGCGGCAGCGCTCAAGGCCGGGCAGGGGCAGCCTGATTAAAACAAAATATAATGAAAATGTGCTGGTGGCTAGCCACCAGCACGCTCCCCGCTCTGCCCAGCCCCCGTCTCGAGCAGGCCTGTAGCGGGCAGCGCGGCTGCGCCTCCTCCCCCCAGTACCACCTCCCCACTGGGTGTATCATGAACTCACTCTCACTTCTTCTGCCCGGCCCCCCTTCAGGCTCATTTTCGGATTGGAAAGGACTCTCCCCGTGGTGAGATATCCGGGCTAGCGCTTCCCTACGGAAAGAACACCAGCTTGATCAGGAGCGCAAGGATGATCGATCCCCCCGAGAAAACTGCGAACTTCAACACCGCGAGCGATTTCTCGATGTCGGCGAAGCGCCTGTCCATTTCGGCGAAGCGCCTGTCGACTTCGGCGAAGCGCTTGCCCACCTCGGCGAAGCGCTTGTCCACCTCGGCGAAGCGCTTGCCCACCTCGGCGAAGCGCTTGCCCATTTCGGCAAAGCGCTTGTCCATTTCGGCGAAGCGGCCTTCCATCGCAGCTTGCAGCTGCACGCCGATCTCCAATAGGTCTGACTTCGAGGCGAAATCCGTGCTCCTCGCTACCTCGGCCGCGGCAGCTCTCGCCTTGTCCTCCGGCACCTGCGCTAGCAGCAGCGCTTCATACATTTCCGTGTTGATCACACTCATCGCCGCTCATAGTATAGCTGCCTCTTGGCGGTCTGGGGGGGGCGACCTCTTGCCCAACGTGGATTGCGCGGACAGTTGAGGGACAGGGGTCCGCCTCCTGTAGCGCACAGCAACTTGGCGACGGTATAATCGAAAGCTTGCAAAGGCCTCCCGGATGGCCCAAAATTCGTCTACCACTCCTGTGATGCGGCAATATTTCGCCGCGAAGCAGGAATATCCGGGCTGCTTGGTCTTTTTCCGCCTCGGCGACTTCTTCGAGCTTTTCTACGATGACGCAATCCGTGCTGCGGCAGATCTGGAGATCACGCTCACCAAGCGGCGGGACCGCGCAGGCAGTCCTATCCCGATGTGCGGCGTGCCCGCCCACTCTGCCGACGGATACCTGGCCAAGCTCCTCAAGAAGGGGCACCGGGTAGCCATCTGCGATCAGGTCGAAGATCCCAAGCAGTCGCGCAAGCTGGTCAAGCGCGAGGTGATCAAGGTCCTCTCGCCCGGCACGACCAGCGATCTCAACCTGCTCAACGCCGGCGAAAACAACTACCTGGCGGCCGTCCATCCCAGCGGTTCGAAATCCGGCTTCGCCTACGTCGACGTGTCGACCGGCGAATTCCGGGCGACCGAGCTAACGCAGGCCGAAGCCGGGGACATGCTCCAGTCCCTGGGCGTGAGGGAACTGCTGCGCGCGGAGGCGGAGCCGGGCCTCGGCCTGAAATTCGACGGGGACCAGCGGGAGCAGCAGTACACGGTGACCGGTATCGATCCGTGGGTGTTCGACCTCGAGTACGCCGAGCGCCAGCTGCTGGACACGTACGGCCTGCACAGCTTGGATGGCTTGGGAATCCACGGGCACCCCCTCGCCACAGCGGCCGCCGGAGCCTTGCTGCACTACCTCAAGGAAACGCAGCGCTCGGCACTGTCGCACCTCGAGCGGCCGCGGTATGTCCAGCAGGCGGATTGGATGATTCTCGACCCCGTCACGGTCCGCCACTTGGAGCTGTTCGACTCGCTCTACCAGCAAGTCCGCACCACACTGCTGTACGCCATGGACCAGACGGCCACGCCCATGGGAGCGCGCCTGCAGCGCAACTGGCTCCTGCGGCCCAGCCTCGACCGGGATGAAATCGAGCAGCGGCTCGAGGTCGTGGAGAGCCTTTGCTCCGATACCATCATTCGCAGCGAACTGCGGTCCGAACTGAGGCAGATGCACGACATCGAGCGCTTGGCGGCGCGCGTGACGCTCGGCTCGGCAACCCCCCGCGACCTGTACAACCTGGGCTCGTCGCTGCGGCGGCTGCCGCAGTTGCGGTCGTTCGCCGAGCAACTCCCAGCCCGCAAGGCCGCCACCGTCGCAGAGCGGATGGACACGCTGGAAGACGTCGCGGCGCAGATCGCGGGGACCATCGCCGAGCAGCCGCCGAGCACGACGGGCGACGGCAGCGCGGTGGCCGAGGGCTTCGACCGGGACTTGGACGAATTGCGCGCCATCCAGCGCGACAGCCGGACCTTCATCGCCAGGCTGGAGCGGCGCGAGCGGGACGCCACGGGAATTGATTCATTAAAGGTAAAATTTAATAATGTCTTTGGATTCTTCATCGAGGTTTCCAAGTCGAACCTGTCCAAGGTCCCGGAGCACTACGAGCGCAAGCAAACGCTGGTCAACGGCGAGAGGTTCGCCACGCCCGAGCTGAAGGAACTGGAGGCCAAGGTGCTGGACGCCGAGGCGCAGATCGCCGCGAAAGAGGCGGCGATCCTGCAGCGGCTGGTGGCCGACGTGGCCGCGCAGGCCCGGCGCATCCGGGAAAGCGCCGCGGCCGTCGCGGAGATCGACACGCTGCGGGGCCTGGCCGAGATAGCGGTCGAGCGCAACTACGCGCGGCCGCGCTTCACGTCGAACGGCGAGATCGAGATTCGCGGCGGGCGGCACCCGGTCGTCGAACTGGTGCTGCAAGAGGAGCGCTGCGAAGGGTTCATCGAGAACGACCTGCACCTGGACAGCGGCGAGCGCCTGCTGGCCCTCATCACCGGGCCGAACATGGGGGGCAAGTCGACCTACCTGCGGCAGACCGCGCTGATCGCCATCATGGCCCAGAGCGGCTCGTTCGTCCCGGCCCGGTCCGCCGCCTTGCCGCTGATCGATCGGATCTTCACGCGCATCGGCGCCAGTGACAACCTGGCGCAGGGCCGCTCCACCTTCATGGTCGAGATGACCGAGACCGCCCAGATTCTGAACACTGCCACGGAGCGCAGCTTGGTGCTCTTGGATGAAATCGGGCGCGGCACCTCGACGTACGACGGACTGGCCATTGCCTGGGCCGTTGCCGAGCACATCCTCGGCAAAGTCCGCGCCAAGACTCTATTCGCCACGCACTACCACGAACTGACCGAACTGCCGAAGCTGCGCAAGGGCATCGTCAACCTGCACGTGTCAGCCAAGCAGTCCGGCGAGCAGCTCGTATTCTTCCACCGCATCGAGCCCGGCAAGGCGGATCGCAGCTATGGCATCGAGGTCGCCCGCAGGGCCGGGCTGCCGCCCCCGGTCGTGTCGCGCGCCAGCGAGGTGCTGGCGCGCCACGAGCAGTTCGAGCAGTCTCCGCGCAGCGCTCCCGAACCGCGCCCTGCCAGCAAGCCTGCGTCGCCCGAGGACAGCATCATCGCCGACTTCCGCAAGCTCAACGTCGACCGGATCAGCCCGATCGAGGCGCTTTCGCTGCTGCACGAGTGGAAGGCGGAATTGGAAGGCCGGACGGAGCAGCGCACCAGTCTGCTACGCTGAGATTTTATCCTTCCGGAGGTCCCTGATGGCTGGTGCCCACACTCTCACATTCACTGATTCAGATTTCGACGCGGAAGTCCTGAATTCCGAGCAGCCCGTGCTCGTCGACTTTTGGGCGACTTGGTGCGGCCCCTGCGTGCAGATGGCCCCGGTCATTGACTCGCTGGCGGAGAAGTACGCCGGCAAGGCCAAGATCGGCAAGCTGGACGTCGACCACAACCCGGGCGCGGCCCAGCGGTTCCAGGTGCGCGGCATTCCCACGATGATACTGTTCAAGGGGGGCCAGCCTGTCGAGCAGGTCGTCGGAGCAGTCACCGAGGACAAGCTGGCAGGCAAGCTGGATGCGCACGTGAGCTGACGCCCGGCGCGGACGCCTCGAACGGTCCGGCCTGCGGCGCGCTGTCCCCGCCGGGCCGCGAGCCTGCGGCCCGGGCGTCCGCTCCGCCAAACCGCTTCCGCCGTGAACCATCAGCCGCACCCCTCGCGCCGCCAGTTCCTGCGCTTCGGAGGGACGGCGCTTCCCGCGCTGGCGGCCACCGGCGGCGGGCAGGCGGCCGGCCGTTCGCGGGACGAGCTCAACGTGCTGCTCGTGCTGGTCGACGACCTGCGCCCGGAGCTGGGCTGCTATGGCGAACCGCGGGTCAAGACCCCGCAAATCGACCGGCTGGCCGCACGGGGCATGACCTTCCTGCGCAGCTACTGCCAGCAGGCGGCCAGCAGCCCTTCCAGGACAGCGCTGCTAACCGGACTGCGGCCGGATGCGACGCGAGTCTACGACGACCGGACGCACTTTCGCCGCGACCAGCGGGACGTGGTCACGCTGCCCGAGCAGTTCCGCCGGCACGGCTTCGAGACCACTGCCTTCGGGAGGGTGTTCGGCTCCGCGCTGCTCGACGACCGGCCATCTTGGAGCATCGCTCCGTGGAATCCGGGCGGGCCGGCTTGGCGCAGCGACGAGAACGACGATATCTTCCGCGCGCGCTGGGAGCGGTTGCGGCGCAACGGCTGGCGGATGCGCCCCAGTGCCGGCGACAGGGCTGGCGAGCGGGCTGCCGCTAGCAGCTGGCAGGCAGTCACAGGCGCCGCGCCCGAGCTTCCCGATTGGCAGACGGCTTCCGCAGCGGCAGCAGCGATCGCACAGCTGAAGGACCGGCCGTTCTTCATCGCCGTAGGGTTCCGCCGTCCCGCCTTTCCGTTGATTGCCCCGAAGCGCTTCTTCGACCTCTACCCCTCGGGCCTGTCGGACATACCGCAAGCGCCCGATCCGCCGCGCGACGCGCCTACGTTCGCACTCCACGGCTCCGAGGAAATTCGCAAATACGGCGATATACCGGCCGCGGGGCCAATCCCCGTGGCCAAGGGGCGCGAGCTGATCCGGGCGTACCGCGCCTGCGTGACCTATACCGACTCGCAGATCGGCGTGCTGCTCGATGCTCTGGACCGCCACGCGCTCGCAGACCGGACAGCAGTCGCTGTCCTCGGCGTTAGCGGCTCCCATCTGGGCGAGTTGGGTCTCTGGGACAAGAACTCGAACTACGAAGTCGCCACCCGCACGCCGTTGGTGGTGCGAGCTCCCGGCCAGCGCAACGCCGGGCGGAAGACGGAGGCCTTGGTGGAATCGGTCGACCTGTTCCCTTCCCTGTGCGCAATATGCGACGTGCCGCTAGCTTCCGGCCTGCAAGGATCCAGCTGGCGCGGGATTTTCGACGACCCCGAGCGCCTGTGGAAAAGGGCGGCCTTCAGCCAGCACCCCCGCGTCATCCCGGGCGTGGGGCCGGGGATGGGATACTCGATACGCACCGCACGGCACCGCTACACGGAGTGGTCCGGCATCGACAGCCCCTACAGCACGGCAGAACTCTACGACTACAGGGAATCGCGCAACGAAGTGAGCAATATAGCCAACCAGCCGCAGAACCTCTCCTTGGTGAACGGCCTGGCGCACATGTTGCGCGAGGGCTGGCAAGGCTCCCTACCGCCGACCCAGCTCCCCACGCGCGTGCGCGGCTGACGGCTCGCGCGCGGAGGCGGCCAGGCCGCGATAGTCCGCCGGGCGGTCTATGTCCAGCACGACCCCCTCATCGTCGCTGTCGACAAAGTGCGCCTGGGGGTAGTAGGGGCGCACCACGTCTTGCGGGCTGCGCCCCGGATCAAGGCCCAGCAGATCGACTGCCGCGCGCTGCGAGAGCACGATCGGGTGCCCGCGTTTGCCCTCGTAGCGGGGGATTATCACGGGCGCCGGGTCATGCCGGGCAATCGCAAGCAGGCTGTCGAGCGTGCTCCCCCGCACCGCCGGATGGTCCACGAGCGCCCAAAGCACGGACCGCTCCTGGCCGCCGACCCGCTGCAGCCCGCTCTGCAGGGAGGTCAGCATGCCCCGCTCGTAGTCCGGGTTAACGACGACTTGGACGCGTGGCGAGGGCGGCAGCGCCTGGCGTATGCGCTGCTCGTTGTGCCCCAAGACAACCACCAGCGAATCAACGCGCGGCAGCAGGAGATAGGCCAAGTGCTGCAAGAACGGCCGACCCCGGTAGTCCAGCAGCGCCTTGTCGCGGCCCATTCGGGACGAGCGTCCGGCGGCAAGGATCAAGCCTGCCGCGCTCATCGCGCCGCGCTCAGCGCGTCCGCGCCCAAGGCCGAATCTGCGTCGGCCACGCCGGCCGCGGCCAGCGCCCGGGGCACGCCTTCGGCAAAAATCGACTTGGACAGCGGCCCCCATCCGTCTCGAGATCCGCGGCGCTTGCGAATCATTTCGGCTACGACCGCCACGGCGATCTCCTCGGGAGTCACGGCCCCGATATCGAGGCCCATCGGGGCATGGATCCGCGAGAGACTGTCCATGGCGACTCCCTCCTTGCGCAGCTGCTTGACAACTTCGAGCGTCTTCCGCCTCGACCCGATCATGCCGATGTAGTGCAAGGGCTGCTCGGCCGCCCAACGCAGCACCCGCATGTCGTCCGTGTGGCCGCGCGTGACGATGATCGCGTAGGTGGAATCATTGCAGGCCAATGACGGGAAGACGTCCTCGTACTCGGCGGCCACCACCTCGGAAGCCTCCGGGAAGCGCTCCCGGTTGGCATAGCTGTCCCGGTTGTCGATCACGGTCGTGGCAAAGCCCGCCAAGGTCGCGACCCGGGACAGGCTCTTGGAGATGTGGCCGGCGCCAAAGATCAGCGCCTTGGGGACCGGCAAGACGGGTTCCACGTACACGTTTAGCTGCCCGCCGCAGATCAGCCCGTTGTCGTAGGCCGCTTCCTGGCCGAGATTAAACTGCAGCATGCGCGGCTTCTCGGTATCGATAACATCCCGGGCCGCCTGCCAAACTTCGGCCTCGGTGCAGCCGCCTCCGATGGTGCCCACCATGCTGCCGTCCTGCCGGATCAGCATCTTGGCGCTTTGAAAGCTCGGGATCGAGCCGGCGACTTCGACAATGGTTGCCACTGCGCATTTCTCGCCCGAGCGGCGGATCTCCACAAGCTGTTCATAGACATCCATCGAGCGCGGCATGTTCCTCCATCATATGGGAATCCGGCGCGCGGCAAGGCGCCTCGCGCGAGGCCCTGTCGTAAACAGATAAAAATGAGCCATTTCTTCCGACGGATGAAAATGAGCCATTCTGAGGCTGGTAGGGGGAGCAGGAGGAGCGGGGTGGAGCCCCTCGCCCGCAGCGTGCTCACGCCCACCACCAGGCCGTGGTCGCTCTGCAGATGCTCTGCCGCCAGCGGCGGCCCCAAGCCGTCTCGCTGCCCGCCGCCATACTCGCTCCGCACCAACGACAGCACTCGCTCCCGCAACTGCTCCGGCTTGGCCCGCGACGAGCGCTTGCCCGCATTGCCGTGGCGCAAGGCCGCCGCTCCTCCTTGCTGGTAGCGCTGCCGCAGGCACTTGGCCTGCGCATAGCTCACCCCCAGTACCGAGGCTGCTTCCCGCAGCGTCCATGCCTTGCGGGCCACACGCTCCAGCACGTCCTGGCGCCGGACTTCTCTTGGACTTAACTCTGTCCGCCCCATGACCGCATCTCCTTACTTCGAGTGTGGTCAGCAGCCGACTGGCGCGGCGGCCCGCGCTGCCCATTCCATCCCGCCCCTGCCCCGCACGGCCCTCAAGGGCTCATTTTCATCTGTCGAAGCCTCAAAAAAGGGATTTATATAGTGCTTGCGACAAAAGCACCTATGTCGTTGTATTCGAAGTGGTTGCGTGCAATGGACGCAGGCGAAGATTAGGCTGGCAGCGGCCCGTTTGCCCGGATCTGGCTCGTGAGCTGCGATCTTCGTCTGGGGACAATCCACTGCGAGTTGTTCAGCCGGCTCCAATAAGCCTTTATTGCGCTCACCAATCGGCCCGTTTTGCTAGTGGAGAACTGATTTTAGGGGGTTTTGTCGCAGGCACTATATACTTGACTCCACCTGGCGCCTAGAATAGCAATCCTTGGGGATGCTATCGGCTACTTTTTCTGAGCCGCCTCCCCCGATTTCTGCTTAGATTTCGGTTTAGCAGGAAGTTTGTGCTTAAGCATCCTATCGGTCAGCGCATCCAAGGCGGTTGGAGCCTTGCTCATGCTGTCAACTCCTTGCTTGTAATCCTGTGACGGAACGCACTGTCTGTCAACGCATCCATCCTATCCAGCGTGTGAATCCTGACGTTGCCCGCGCTCAGACGGAACGTAGCCTCGTTGAGGTACCGTGCCAGGTGCTTGCGCGAGCAGTGGTGCCACGTCCCGTACAGGCTACGCTTGAACACCGCCCACATCGACTCAACGCTGTTGACGTGCATATCATTGGCCCCGACATCTTGACACTGCCATGCTGGTAGCCGGCCGCAGCCAGCCCTTCGTAGCTGCGATGCTCATCCGTGCAAATCGTAGAGCCGGCTGCGACGCATTCCTTGATCTTGCCTTGCAGCGTCTCCTTGGACGTGTCCTCGACTGGCACGGCAATGGACTTGCCGCCGCGCTCTTTGATCCCTAGCACGGCCTGCTTGCCTGCAACCCCGCGACCTGCGTTGCGCTTCTTGGAGGCGTGCTTGTTGCGCTCCAGCCCGCCGACGTAGGCCTCGTCGACCTCGATCATCCCGCGCAGCTGGTCCAGATCGCTCCCGCAGGCCTCGCGGATGCGTCCGAGCAGGAACCACGCCGTCTTTTGCGTTACCCCGATCTGCTTGGACAGCTGTAGCGACGATATCCCCTTGCGGGCCGTCAATACAAGATACATGGCGTAGAGCCATTTGTGCAACTGCACGTGTGAGCGCTCGAAGATCGTCCCCGTGCGCACGGTGAACTCGTCGCCGCAGTCGCGGCAGCGCTAGTAGCCCAGCCGCTTCCCCTTGCGGGCCGTGATGTTGCCGTAGGCTCCGCAGTGCGGGCAGGCCGGCCCCTCGGGCCAGCGGCGGCCCTCGAAGTACAGACGCGCCGATTGTTGGTCGGGGTACATCTCGAATAGCTCAAAAGTGCTTATAGTTGAACAACTTGGCATGATGTTTGCTCGCCTCTACAACTAGCATGGCGCATCTTGCTAGGTGGAGTCAAGTATATAAATCCCCTCAAAAAAGGGCTCATTTTCATCTGCGTACAACACGCCTCGCGCGAGGCCCCGGCGGGAACGGCTAGCAGCGCTCGTGCCATCCGGGCGAGACAGGCACCGCCAAGCCCCGTTGGGGCAAACCCAGCCCACGCCGCGTTGCCGAGCGCCGAATCGCGATCTGCGGGGCCCGCGCACGGCAGGAGAACCAGACCTGTTGTACATTGGGTCTAGCCCTATCGTCCTCAATTTCATGCGATTAGAAAAAGCCTACGATCCCTCGCAGATTGAACCGGCGTGGGCGGAGTGGTGGGTTAGCGAAGGCCTCTTCCAAGCCGACGCGGCCTCTTCCAAGCCTGTTTTCTCTCTGGTGATCCCGCCCCCCAACGTCACCGGCGCCCTGCACATGGGGCATATGTTCGAGACCTCGCAGGTCGACATCACAATGCGCTGGCAGCGGATGCGCGGGCGCAGCGTGCTCTGGCTGCCAGGCACGGACCACGCCGGCATCGCCACCCAGATGCTGGTCGAGCGGCGCCTGGCCGAGCAGGGCGTCGACCGCAGATCGCTCGGGCGCGAGAAATTCCTAGAGCACGTGTGGGACTGGAAGGAGGCCTACGGCGGGCAGATCGTCGGGCAGCTCAAGCGTGTCGGCGCAAGCTGCGACTGGAGCAGGGAGCGGTTCACGATGGACCCCGGCCTGTCGCGGGCGGTGGCCGAATGCTTTGTGCGCCTGTACGAGCGCGGCTTGATCTACCGCGGCGAGTACATGGTCAACTGGGACCCTGGCACGCGCACGGCCATTTCGGACCTTGAAGTCGAACACGAGACGCAGCAAGGGTCCTTGTGGCACGTGCGCTATCCGGTGGAAGGGGCCGGCGATGAATGCGTCGTAGTCGCCACGACCCGTCCCGAGACCATGCTCGGCGACACGGCCGTCGCGGTGCATCCCGACGACGGGCGGTACAAGCACCTTCACGGCCGTACCGTCCGCCTGCCTTTGGCCAGCCGCAGCCTGCCTGTGATCTGCGACGACTTCGTGGATCCGGAATTCGGGACCGGTGTTGTCAAGGTCACGCCAGCGCATGACCCGAACGATTTCGCGGCCGGCCAGCGGCACGGGCTCGCAAGTATCACCGTGCTGGACGAGGAGGCAAGAATCAACGCCAACGGCGGAGCATACGCGGGCCTCGACCGTCTCGAGGCCCGCACCCGGATTATCAACGATCTCGCCACGCTGGGCTTGCTGGAGAAAACAGAGGAATACACCCACAGCGTCGGGCGCAGCCAGCGGTCCGGCTTGGCGGTGGAACCGCGAGTGTCCACGCAATGGTTTGTCCGCACCAAGACGCTGGCTGAGGCAGCGATCCGGGCGGTGGAAGAAGGCCGCACCGAGATCCTGCCCGAGCAATGGCAGCGCAACTATTTCGAGTGGATGCGCAATATTCGCGACTGGTGCATCTCGCGCCAGCTTTGGTGGGGCCACCGCATCCCCGCCTGGCACTTGGAAGACGGCTCATTCGTGGTGGCACGCAGCGAGGAGGAGGCCCGGGCGGAGGCGGCGCGGCGCGGGTCAGAGGTGACCCGCCGCGAAACCGACGTGCTGGACACTTGGTTCAGCTCCGGCCTGTGGCCCTTCTCGACCATGGGCTGGCCCGATCAGACCGCAGACCTTAAGGCCTTCTATCCGACGGCACTGCTCAACACGGGCTTCGACATCCTGTTCTTCTGGGTGGCGCGCATGATGATGCTCGGCATTGCAATGACCGAGCAGGTGCCTTTCCGCAAAGTCTTCATCCACGGCCTAGTCCGCGATGCCGACAAGCAAAAGATGTCCAAGACCAAGGGCAACGTGATCGACCCGATCGAGATGACCGAGCGCTACGGCACCGATGCGGTCCGGTTCGCCCTAGTGGCATCGGCCGGGCAAGGCTCGGACGTGGTGCTCAAAGAAGAGCGCGTCGCCGGCTACCGCACTTTCGCGAACAAGATTTGGAACGCGCTGCGCTTCGTGGGAATGAGCTTGGAAAGGGCCGGCGCGGAGGTGTGGACGCCGGAGAGCCTAGCCGAGTACCGCCCGCTGCCGGACGAGTCTACGGGCCGGGTATCACTGGCCGATCGCTGGATCTTCTCGCGGCTGCGCGCTGTTGCGGCCGAGGCCAACGAACAGATCGACGCCTTCCGCTACCACGAGGTCGCAGGCACGCTCTACCACTATTTTTGGCACGAGTTTTGCGACTGGTACATCGAACTCAAAAAGCTGTCTTTCGCGGACGGAAGCGGCCTGACGAATGGGTGGAGGAACATGCTGGCAGCCACCGAGCGCTCGTTGCGGCTGCTACATCCGATCATGCCGTTCATCACCGAGGATCTGTGGCAGCGGCTGGCCGCCAATACGCCCGGAAGGCCGCGATCGATTGCCTTGGCGGACTACCCGCAGCCGGTTGAATCGGATGCCGATCCCGACGCGGAGCGGCGTGTCGAGATCCTGCAAGCGCTGGTCGCGACAGCCCGCAACCTGAGGGCAGAGCTAGGCTTGCCCCCCCAAGACGCCTTGCAAGGCACAGTGTTCAGCGAGGACGGCATCACTCTCGAAGTGGTGCGCAGCGAGAGCGGAGCGCTGCGCCGATTGGCAAACCTGCAAGCCACCGGCCAGCAGGGCGCGGCCGAAGCCGGCCAAGCCTTGGGGCACACACCGGATTTCGACCTAGCCATCCAGTTGCCGGAAGAACGGCGGGTCGCGCTGCGCGGCAAGCTGGCAAAGCGGCTCGCCAAGCTGACGGAGGCGCAGACCGGGGCCGAAGATCGTCTCAACAACCCGGCCTTTGCCGCGAAGGCCCCCGAGCATGTCGTCAACGCGCTGCGCCAGAAGCTCAGCGATTACGAATCGCAAGCCGAGCGAATTCGAAACACCCTCTCGGGACTCTGAGGCGTGGCTAGAGGGCCTTCGCGCCTGCCCTGCGCCGAGGGCGGCAGTGTGTCACCGGCGCTCTTGGCGAGCGGCCTCGCTCTCGTCGAACGCGGCGCTCTGTGCCCCGGGCGGGAGCGCTGCGCTTGAAAGCCGCAGCCAAGCCAAGACGCACGCCCTGCCAGCATGGAACCATGAGCCGCCAACGAACGCTGGCCGCGCGCGATTTAGCGGACGTCCAAAGCGAGGCGCGGCGCAGTCAGCATGCTCGGGTCCCGGACCGGCTGGACTGCCACCAGTTCGCCCGCTTCCAAGCCGGAACGGATGGCGGCTTCCGTATTGCTGAGACTGCCGACCCGGACTTCCCGAGCGGCGAACTTGTCGCCGTCTTGCACCCACACCACATCCTTGCCTTCCATCGTTCCCAGCGCGGAGCGCGGGACCACCAAGGCCCGCTCCTCGGCCGCGATGAGGATGTCCGCACTGGCAGAGAGGTCGGGCTTGATGCGCTCGTCTTCGCTGAGAAGCTCGATCTCGACCGGAACTTGGCGGACCCACTGTCCGGCCGCCCCGCCGCGCGAACCGCCACGCCGGCCGCTCGCTGACTTGCCGGAAGAGGCAACCGCACCGATCGCTGCAACGCGCCCTGCAAAGGTCGCTCCGGGATACGCGTCCAGACGAATGGTAGCGGGCGAGCCGATCTCCACCGCTTGGGCATCGGCTTGGTTGATGTCGGCGAATACGGCCATCTGGGAGAGATCCACGATCCGCAAGAAGATGGAGCCAGGGTTGACGGTGTCGCCAGCCGAGGCCTGGGAAAATCCGTCGCGCTGGAACATCGTTTCGACGACCACTAGCCCTGATACGGGCGTGCGCAAGTGCATCTTCTCCATGTCCTGCATCGTCCGGGCTAGGCGCCGCTCGTCCTTCTCGATGTCGATCGCATACGAGCGCTTCTCGGCGGTGCGGGCAACCTGGCTCAAGCGCACTTCTTGGGTAAGTTGCCTTGCCGCTGCTTCGTCCTGCTGTGCCTGCAGGGCGAGGATTTCAGCTTGAATCCGCGACCTGACTTCCGCAGTGCGCAGTTCAAGCCTGGATTTGTCCGCGTCCGCCAACGCCTTGCGATGTTTCTGCTCCAAGGTGGCCGCCGCACTCAGCAGCCCCGAGACGCGGCCCGAGGTGCGGCTTCGCGTCTGCGCCAGTATCGAGTTGTAGTGATCGAGCATGTCAGCCGTGCGCTTGGACTCGAACATGGCGACCACGTCGCCTGCCTTGACCATCGTTCCCGGCTCTGCCAAGGATTCAATGGTGAGATTAGAACCACTGCCGCCGCGGTCCCTTGCGCCCCGCATGCGGGGCGCGCGCATCAACGCGAAGTTCGTGGCACCTAGAGTGCCGCCCGCACGGAGCGATGATTCGAAACGCTTGGACTCGACAGCCACGGCTTGGATGACCACGGGGGCTGAACCACCCGACGCGCCCGCTTGCCCTTGCAAGGCTTGATACAAGAACACGCCTAGGACGATGCCGGACACAGCGAGGGCTGCAACGCTCCCGCGGGACGGCGGGGGGGCGGGCGGCTTACGGGCAGGCACCAATTCCGGGCGTGGAACACCCCTTAGAGCTTCACCCCCCTCCTGAGCGCTCTTGCGCAGATTCGCTGCCACTGTTGCTTTGCCCACGAAATCCTCCTGTTCAATTAGGCGCACGAACCTGCCCGGCGGGTGACGGAAATCTCGTTGACTTGGTAAAGGCTGTGCAAAACAGTGCTCGCGACCACTGTTGCAAATCGCGAAAACCCGGAACTCCAGATCTTGGGAGCACTTCCCGACAGGCTGGCCAGCTCAACGAGCGCAGATTCTTCGGCACGGATCCCCGCTCCTGCGGCGACACTTGCAGCCGGACTTGCACAAGCACGGAGGCTGCTAGGAAACGTTCGTCCGGCCGTAGCGGCCACTCGGCTCGGGCATGCGAGAAGGGCCGGCTTGACTTGCCCCTCGCGCTGCGAGAGCGCCGTTACACGAGCGCTCGCGGCTTAGCTGTTCGGCGGCTTGCGGAGTTGCAGCCGCGTCACGGCGGAAGGCGGAGGCGTCTCGCGCCTAACGAACGCCGCCCGGTATATGGGCTGGGCTGATCTTCGGCCGCTGAGCGTGAACAGCGGCATCAAGGCCGGAGCCGGCCCGGGCTATGCGGGGCCGAGTGCCCGGTCCAAAGCCTCGACAAAAAAGTATTCTCCCCACATGACAGACTCACCGACGCCAAGGCCAAGATTGAGATGATAGATCCCTTCCTTGAGGATGCCCTCCCAGCCCGGCGTCTCGGATGCGAGATAGGGCGGCTGCGAGAGGGCCAGCAGGATGTGGCGCGCCACTTGGTCGTAAAGCAAGCCCTTGGAGGGGTCCGCAGTCAAACTGGCCAAGCGCAACAAGCCTGCGGCCGTAATGGCCGAGGCTGACGTCTCGTCCCGCCACTCCTCCGCTGGCGCATCGAAATCCATCGGCGTGACGCCGCTAGGGGGCACGTTCTGCAGAAAGTAACCGGCGCACAGCTCTGCCGTCTGCAGGAACCGCCGGTCACGGGTCAGCTTGTAGGCCGACGTAAAGCCGTAGATCGCCCAAGCCAGGCCGCGCGCCCAGCAGGAATCCGAGCGCCAGCCCTGCTGCGTCGACTGCCGCAGGAACTCCCCGGTTTCCAAATCATAGATGCCCTCGTGGGACGAACTGCCGTCACCGCGCACCAAGACCCTGGCCGAGGTCAGGCTGTGCTGCATGGCAACGTCCATCAGGCCGCGATCGCCCGTGCGCAGAGCAGCGTAGAAGATGATCCCGACATTGGCCATGATGTCAATGAAGATCGACTCCGGCCCCATGAAGGAGGACATGTAGCGGCCCTTTTCGTTGAACCGCAACGCCAGCGTGCGTCCGGCCTGAATCACGATGGAGTCCAGGGCGGGATCCCCTGTGAGCTTGTGCCAGCGGTGGTACGTGGACAGGAAGATGAAGCCGAGGTCGTGAACATTGCGGTCCATCTTGCGCGGCTCGAGGGGCTCGGTGTAGCGCCGCGCCAGATCCAGCCACTCCTGGCTGCCGGTGCGCTTGGCGAAGATCCACATCATGCCCGGCAGGAAGCCGTCACACCAATGGGTCCATGCGGCCTTGCCGTGGCGCCAGCGGCCCTGCTCGGTGTACATCGGGTAGTAGTCCGGATCGCGCTCGACCGTGGCGCGGACCTGCTTCTGAGCGAACTCGAGAGACTGCGAGAACACTTCGCGGGAGCCGTCAAGAGAAGTTAGTTCGAGCATCGAAATTCTCAGTGTATCACCGGGATTCGGGAGCGAATTTCGCGCGCCGGCCCCGAATGCGGCCGATCTTGGGCGCTGCTGCGCCAGGCTTGGGGCGCAGCAAGCTCTGCCAGCTGTGGCCGGGATCAGCCGGCCACGCCACCCGTATGCACGCCAGTGCCCCCGGGCAGTTTTCGGACGACGGCAGAAGCGCTGCGGGCGCGCGCCGCAGCAGGACGGCGCGGCTCAGTCGAGCGGGATTTCGAAGTAGAACAGATCCCTGCCGTTAGTGACGTCGTAAATCCCCGAAATATAGGCCGACGCCCCTGCCAGCGACGCCTCCGGGCCGGTCCAGTAGTACAGGAACCCGCTCGCCGTGCTCTTGGGAGCCACGATCGGCGCCACGAACTCGCGTTTCGCGATCTGGGGGCGGTTCAACGGCCCCTTCTTGACCCGCGTCTTGCCCAGCCCGGGCACGCCGGGCACATTCCTCCGCGTTGGCTGGTGCCCGTCCGGATTGAAGTTTGCGAGGTCATCTCCGCGAATCGGTTCCAAGCCCTGGCGATCGCCAGAGATGAACCGCACCTGCATCTTTTTCAAGGAGTAGACGTTGGTGCCCGTGTTGGACAGCACCAACAGCAGGGGGGTGATGCCATGCTCTCGCGGGCGCACCCTGCCGAATGCGCTTTGCTGCTCCTTGCCCGAGGCGAAGAGCTTGACGGCGACGATCAGGTCGCCCTGCCTTTGCCTGGCTGAGTATTTATCAGCGGTCTTGGCGCGAAACTCGCCCGCGGCGAGTGCCGGGCCGAGCGTGACGGCGGCGAGCGCCGCCACTGCCATCCATGCTCTCGTCATGCTTGCTGCCATAATACCCATCTGTCCATTAACCGCTTGATCCGGCTCTCCTACAACCTGCTGATTACGCTGCTAACACCGCTCGCGATTCCCTTCTGGATCGTGCGCAGCCTAGCAAGGGGGCATAGCTGGAGCAGTCTGGGCGAAGCGCTCGGCAGGCTGCAGGCCCCAGCTAGCTTGACCGATGCCGATCCAATTTGGTTTCACGCCGTATCGGTCGGCGAGGTGCAGTCGTCCGTGTCGCTCCTGCGACGGCTGCGCGCCGCCGAGCCGGCCGTCCCTGTCGTGGTCAGCACGGGCACCGCGACCGGACGCAAGCTGGCAGAGCAGCAGTTGTCAGGAATCGCGGACTTCGTCTTCCGCGCGCCGCTTGACCTGCCTTGGTGCGTTGCGCGGGTATTCCGAAAACTCCAGCCGCGCTTGCTGCTGATAACCGAGACCGAGCTATGGCCGAACTATTTCTTCCAAGCCGCGCGCCGCAGCATCCCCGCAGTGATTGTCAACGGCCGGATTTCCGACCGAGCGGCGGCGCGGTACAGCCGGTTCCGTTTTCTGTTCGCGCCAGTCCTGCGCTGCGCAGAACTGGTTTTGGCGCAGTCCGAGACCGATCGGGCGAGGTTCATCGCCGCCGGCGCCAGCCCGCTGACAACACGGGTCGGCGGAAACCTCAAGTACGACATCGACCTCTCCGCGGCCCGCAACCAGCTGCCGGAGGACCTTGAACTAGAACTCGGCCAAGCCAATCCAGATCTCCTGTTCCTCGCAGGCAGCACCCGCGAGGGTGAGGAAGAGATGCTCGCGCCGACACTGCGGGCACTGCTCGAAGCCACGCCTAGAACACTGGCGATCGTCGCGCCAAGACACCCGCACCGCTTCGCCGAAGCCGTTGCGGCACTCCAAGCAGCCGGCCTGCCGGTCTACCGCCGCTCTTGCCTGCGCGAAGTTCCGATCACGCGCCCATCCGCGGTACTGGTACTCGACAGCCTAGGCGAATTGGCGGCGCTGTACAAGAGGGCGGACCTAGTTTTCGTCGGCGGCTCGCTCAACGGCTGGGGGGGACACAACGTGCTGGAAGCGGTGATCCACGGGAAAGCTGTCGTGGTCGGCCCTCACATGCAGAACTTCAGGGGCATCGCAGCCGACCTTCTGGGCGTCACGGGGCTGGTCCAAGTGCGAGATCCGGATGAGCTGCGCAAGACGGTGCTGGAACTGGCGTCCGCCCCTTCCCGGCGCAGCGAGATCGGCCAGGCCGGCAAGCAGCTCGCGAACCGGCGGCGCGGCGCGGCCGACAGGGCAGTCGAGGAAGCCGCGCGCGTATACCGCAGCGCCCTGCCGATGCATCCCCCCGCGCTTGTCGCCCGTGTCGGGCTGGCGCTGCCAGCGGCGGCGTGGTCCGCCATCGCAAGGCTTCGCCGCCGGGCCTACGGTCGCGGCTGGCTACCATCCAAGCGCCTCAGCAGGCCAACGATTTCGGTCGGCAACCTGACCGCCGGCGGCACGGGCAAAACCCCGCTGGTGGCGTGGCTGGCCGAGCGGCTGGCCGAGCGCGGCCATGCGTCGGCCATACTTACCCGCGGCTACGGGCGCGACGAGAACCGCCGAGAACGCCTAGTACTCGCGGGCCAGGAAGCCGACGCCCGCTTGTGCGGAGACGAGCCGGCGATGCTGGCGCGCCGGCTTGCGAACAGCGCTCCCGGCACTGTGGTCGCAATCGGGGCGGACCGGCACAAGGCGGGCCTCATGGCGATCGGCCGCGCCGCTCCCGCTTTTCTGATCCTTGACGACGGATTCCAGCACATGCAGCTGCAGCGCTCGCTCAACATCGTGCTGCTCGACGGCCGGCGACCGTTCGGCAACGGCCGGCCCCTGCCGCTGGGGCGCCTGCGCGAGCCGGTGTCGAGCCTGAGGGATGCCGACATCGTCGTGATCACCCGCAGCCCTGGAAGGTGCCATCACGCCGGCCTGCGAGCAGCCCTTGGCAAGGCAAATCCAAATGCCAGGATTTTCCGCTCCCGCACTGTCGCCAAGGGCCTCTACGACATCGCAACCGGACGCGCCAGCCGGATCGACAGCCTCCTGGACAAGCGTGTCGCCCTGTTCTGCGGGATCGGGAATCCCCCCTCCTTTTTCCGGCAAGCCCGGGCCTTGGGATTCCAAGTCGTGCTGCAGCGCGCGTACAGGGACCATCACCGCTATGCAGCCCGCGATCTGCGGAAACTCTTGCAAGCCGCAGAGGCCTGCGAAGCCGAGGTCTTGCTGACCACCGCCAAGGATGCAATGAACCTGGGGCGGTCCCGCCTGCCGATTCCGGCCTACGCCCTGCACATCGATCTGGAGATCGATGGCGATGAAGAATTACTGGAGGCGGTGCTGGCGCTGCGCAAGGGCTGACGTTGCCCGCGCCCGGCCCGACGCTACTCGGCAATGCCGCCTTCTGTCATGGCGCGGGGGTCCAACAGCCGGTCAAGGTCCTCGGCGCTCAGGTCCGTGTCCTCTTCGGCCACGTCCTTCACGCGCCGTCCCTCCTTGTAGGCCCGCTTGGCGATCGCCGCACCCTTTTCGTAGCCGATCACGGGGTTCAAGGCGGTTACCAGGATCGGATTCCTTTCCGCCAGTTCGCGCGACCGCTCTTCGTTCACCACGAAACCCTCGATAGCCTTTTCTGCCAGCACCGCTGATGCGTTGCCCAGCAGGCGCGCGCTCTCCAGCAAGTTGTGCGCAGCTACCGGCAGCATCACGTTGAGCTGGAAATTTCCGGACTGCCCGGCCACCGTGATCGTGGAGTCGTTGCCGATGACTTGGGCGCAGGCCATGGCGACGGCTTCCGGAATCACCGGGTTCACCTTGCCGGGCATGATGCTGGAGCCTGGCTGCAGGGATGGCAAAGCGATGTCCGCAATGCCGGCCACTGGCCCGCTGTTCATCCAGCGCAGGTCGTTTGCGATCTTGAGCAGAGAGACCGCAACCGTCTTGAACTGCCCGCTCAGTTCGACCGCCGCGTCTTGGCTGGACAGGCTGACGAAGTAGTTGCGGCTGGAGATAAAAGGCAGGCCGGTCCGGGCGGAAAGGCGCTTCGCCACCCGCGGGCCGAACTCCGGATGGGCGTTGACTCCCGTTCCGACGGCCGTGCCGCCAAGAGCGAGAGGCGAGATGCGCGTAAGCGCCGCGCGCACCCGCTGCTGTCCCTGCGCGATCTGCGCGGCCCAGCCGCCAAGCTCCTGGCTGAAGCGAATCGGCAGCGCATCCATCAGGTGCGTGCGGCCCATCTTGACCACATCGTCCAATGACTCGGCCTTGGCGGCCAGGGTCGAGCGGAGCTTCTCCATGCCGGGAAGCGCCACCTCGGATGTCTCCAAGTACGCCGCGACGTGAATGGCGGTAGGAATCACGTCATTGCTGGACTGCCCCATGTTGACGTGGTCATTCGGATGCACGGGCCGGCCCAGCTTCGAGGTCGCCAGCGTGGCGATGACCTCGTTGGCGTTCATATTGGTCGAGGTCCCCGAGCCGGTCTGGAAGATGTCGATGGGGAACTGGTCATCATGCTCTCCGGCAACGACCTCGGCCGCTGCCGCTTCGATCGCCCGGGCCATGCCCGCAGGCATCAAGCCGAGATCCAAGTTCACCGCCGCGGCCGCAGACTTGACCAGGCCCAAAGCGCGGATGAAGGTGCGCGGGAAGCGAATGCCGCTGATGGGGAAGTTCTCGACAGCGCGCTGCGTTTGCGCCTTGTACAGAGCGGTGCGCGGCACGCGCACCTCCCCCATCGAATCGATTTCGATGCGATAGTCTTGATCGC
This sequence comes from Bryobacterales bacterium, assembly GCA_965219605.1. Classification (GTDB taxonomy): domain Bacteria; phylum Acidobacteriota; class Terriglobia; order Bryobacterales; family UBA6623; genus VXMF01. The sequence goes on from CBDCOC010000001.1 coordinate 909,313, forward strand.
TAGCCATACTATCCAGCGTAGAGCAGTATGCGCTGGGATCGGAAGTGGCAGCCGGTGGTGTCGGTGGACCGGAAGAAGAATCTGGAGGCAATACTGGAACGGGGGCCGGGAATGTCGATCATCCGGCGGACCGGAGGAAGTGAACGGTTATGACTGCCCGGATGTGGAGTAGAGCAAGGCGCTTCCTTATAGCGTGTACGATGTGACAGCGAATGCAGGCTGGGTCAGCGAGGTAGCAACCATGACACCTCGAAATTCGTGGTGGAGACACTGCGGCGCTGGTGGCGGAAGATGGAGCGGCTGGCGTATCCGCAGGCACGGCGGCGGCTGATCACGTATGACGGCGGAGCCTCCAACAGCAGCCGGGGACGGCTGTGCAAGCTGCGGCAGGCGGTAGGACGTGCTAGAGTGCCTGGCATGAGCGTGGCAGATATCTCCACAGTGCAATGGATCGGCGGCATGGTACTAACTCTTGCCTTGGCGCTCGCCGGATACCTTCTACAACAGCTTGCCCAGCTGCGAACGAATCTACGCACCATGAACACGGAGCTGCGAACCGACCTACGTAGCATAAACACGGAACTGGGAGCCGACCTACGCAGCATGAACACGGAACTGCGAACTGATATCCGAGGCTTGGATTCCCGGGTGCGAACTGTGGAACAGCTTTTGGAGCGCACGTTAGCCCAATTCGTAAATCAATGAAAACAAAACAATTTATCTCAATATTTCCGTTCTGATCGATCGCAAGTGGTGTCTAATCCATCGGCTCAACCTATGCTCGCGGGTCGCGTACAGGCGAGCTAGGAGCGGAATTTTGAATCAGTACTAGCAGGAACCATGCAGTACCAATGACAAAACCCGAGTATGCTAAATAGTGCCTGTTATCCTCCCCATTGGAATCGGATATTCTCTAAAATATGGAATGATTTATGGGCGAATTTTTGGCATTTTTTAGCAGGATTATTTTTCTTTATCTGTGAAACTCCTAGACGCGGGAATGCAACAAACTCGACCCCGCTATCGCGGGCTGGAAACGTCTTAGGTCCGTTGCGAAACGAAGGCGAGTTGCACCGAACTCAGGAGCATCCCCGATTTATGACCCAAGGCAGCAGATCACAGAATCCACTCCACCTCGGACCAACGGACAGTGGCACTTTCTCGAGTGCCCTTCAGAGTATGCCCAGTTTCATGCCCTTGGGGTGAGCGCCTGCCGCTCATGGTTGTTTCATACGAACATGAATGACGGTTCCGGCATTAGGCAAAGACTCCTAGTCGACACATTGCTAAATCTCGCTAGTGGCCAGATTCCCGGCGTTGGCGGGTGATTCTTCTTGATTAAGTCATCTCAGCATACGTAGAGCGCAACGTACGCCGCTCTCGGGCGAGGTAACGTCGAAGGGCTGGCAGACGAGCTTCAGGTCGTCGAAGAACTGCACAGTAACTGGACTGGTGAAGCCACCGCTACGGGGGTAGACTAGGGCCACGGCGTGACACTCGTACAGCTTACCGTAGGCGTAGATCTGGTACAGGTCGTGGCTGTCGATGCCAGGAATCAGGCTCGACCCCCTATTGCCGATTGGCTTCCACTTGGCATCTAAAATGAACTGGACGTGGTGGGGCGAGCTACAGAGCGAAATGTCCGGCCTCGTTGCGGAGACGAACTTGCCTCCGGTTGAGGCCATGTGCTTCTGGGGCCCTTGGGGGAACACTTGGAACTCGGCTTGGTACCGACGAAAGCTGTCGGTCACGAAGTCTTCGTATACCTCCTCCATGGGGAAGAGCAGTGACTGATGGACATGGCTGCCGGACCAAGTCGAAAGCCCCCGGTTAAAGAGGAAGAGATCGACCCACTGCATGACCCTGCCGTAATGACTCATGGAGCGATCTATGTTGTGACTGCGCCAGTCCGCCCGCAAATCTCGCGCCACTGGCACCGCACGAAACGTCATCTCGAGGTCCGCAAGCATCCGCCGGTTGCGTTCATTGCGCACGATGGATTTGAGCCTGTCGAGGGTAGTGCGGATGAGACGGTTGGCGGGGCGGTTAGTGCTCAACTCGTCATGTTCCACGTAGAAGCATGAACGATCGATCTGGTTCTTGCGCAAATGCTGTTGGAAAGCAATTCGCCCACGAAGGACGGGAAGATTTTCCTGAGTCGCCACGTACTTTCGGCCAAGGCCGCCTCGAACCAGTAGGTTGACATTTTCCAAGAAAATCCGGACAAAGACCTCGAGCATGGGAAAGCGCCGCAGCGTTTGGATGTCACTGGGAGGGAGGTTCGCCGCGCTTCTTAGGCGGCGGTAGGTGCGCAGCATCGTTAGAAACGCCTCGCGAGTCTGCTCGTGGCCTGGGTGCGCAGTTCCGCCAAGGTCGATCTTGGGCAGGATCTCGATAACTGTGCCCCGCTTAGTGGTGATCACACCAACATAGTTGCTTGCGTGGAGTCTGCCGCTCCCGCGCATGTCAAATACCGGGCAGTACCCGTATTCGTGAGGCGCACGTGCGAAGGCCTTCAGATCTTCCAGGTCGCGCTCATCGAGAGCGTCGCCGACGCAGAACTGTTCGTGCTCCCGAATTGTGTAGACACCAGACATTGACTCAAGACTGATCATCACCAGCGCCGGAATTCTCGTCCTCTCGCTGGTCACCGCTGACTGATAAGCTCTCGTCATATATACGCCGGTACTGGACTGGATCCTCCCACTCCTTATCTGTCGCAGGGAGTACCTCGTAGATCGCGGTGTCCGGATCCAGTACATCCTTTTCTGCCAGACTGGATCTGTACGCGCTGTCCCGCTTCTTGACGAAAGCAGCCTTGCCTAACACATGCCGGATTTTCGACCAGTCGTCGTAGAAGTACTCCGCCAACAGGGGAAATATGGCCTTTTGGAACTTGTAGGCCAGCGACTTGACATCCTTCACATCGAAGAGGTAGGTGTGACCGATCTGGTGCTCGCGGTCCAGAAGCAACGAGATGCGCTCGTTGATCGCCCGCAACATCTCCTGAAGGTCGATGCCGGCGACACTGTCGGGTTGGATGCGTTTCGGTTCGGGCATCATCTCCTCATAGACGAACCTGCGCCGCAGCGCGGTGTCGATCGGAAGAATGGAGCGGTCGGCCGTGTTCATTGTGCCGATGATGTGCAAGTTATCCGGGACTCCGAAGTCTTCCTCGGAATGGGGCAACATGACGGTCGTCTCGGCTTTCTTTCCGAGGCGGCGGGACGGTTCGATTAGCGTGATGAGCTCGCCAAGGATCTTGGGGATGTTGCCGCGGTTGATCTCATCGATGATTAGGACGTAGCGACGGCCGGGATTGGTTTCTGCCGCTTTCACAATCTTCTTGAAAATACCGGACCTTAGCTCATAGCCTATTTCACCGACCTCATCAAGCCTAGGTCGGATTCCTTCCACGAAGTCCTCGTAGGAAAAGCTCTGATGGAAGGTGACCATGGCGATCTGGCCCTGCCCCGTCTTAGGGTCGAAGCGTAAATTGGCGAATTTGTTTCGGTTTTCCTCAGTGACTTCGCGCTCCTCAATCCCCATCACAATAGCCTCGGCCTTCTTAGTCGCGCTATAAGTCTTGCCGGTGCCGGGCGGACCGCAGAGGATCTGGTTTAGCGGGTGGACGGCGGTAGGTGGGGGGGCGTGCAGTTTCATGGTCTGTAGTTTCATGGTCGCTGAATATGCATCGGACTTGGCAAAGGCCTCATAAAGTAGGGAACTGAGGCCGACTCTCGAAAAACGGCTTGCCGGCATGCTAGCGGCTAGCGGCGCCTGTTTCTTGTTCACCCATAGCACGTGTATCCGTCCGTTCCGATCTGGCTGCTTGCCGTAATCGTTGCGGTACACGATCCCGATCCCTCGCCCTTGCTGTCTTCCCGAGCGAACAAGAACGACATCGCCGGGGCTGGGTTCGCCATACAGGCAGTCTTGCTCGAGCCCTGTCGAGATCTCGTCTTCTACCCGCCAGTGCTTGTCTCCCTGCCCATCGTGGTAGACCCAGTTGTTGTCGCGGAAATCGGGCCATATGTCTTCACCTGCGCTGATCTGATACCAACGACGGTTGCTTTCGTACCGAAGATTTTGGCTCGTCCACAGGTAACTGATGAGGTTGATTTCGTAGCACTCGCAATCGGGGAATGCGTTCCGCACCATCTTCATTTCGTCGAGATACGCGGCCCAAGAAAGCTTGGGTGGGACTTTTTGAGCTTGCCGATACCCAGCGGCAAGACGGCCTTACCGTCAAAGGGCAAGAATACTCTAGGATTGATCAGAAAAAGGACTTGTGTAAGCTTCGGGACGCCGACCCCCTTGACTTTCAACATTTCCTCGAAAAGTGCCGTCAGCACCAACGGAACCGTCGATGTGGTATCGAGAGCACGTGCCTGATCGAACATCCTCCAGAGAAGCTGAGGATCAGCTCCAGTGTTATTGAACATCACATTGAGCGAGGGCGGAATCGGAAAAAAGAATCTCTCGTTACAGCTGTAGTCTAGGTCGCTCTCGATCTCGAACACTTCAGCGATGCTGGCGAAGACTGTCTCTCTGTTCTCAGTCTTTCCGCCCGCAATCGACCCAAGATGGTAGAAGAATGTCAGCGGGTCGGCCTTCTTCTCCCCTTGTTCGAGCACGGCACATTTCAGTCCCGCCCAATCTACCTTGCCCGCTCTCTCGACGAGGCCCTTCTGCCGGTCTTCTCCCACCTTCTCGGCTAACTCCTTGAACCACGATACCCATTGGAATAGATCCTTCATTAGCACACCCCGCTCATCTCGACTGTTCTCCTAAGGAAGACATTCGTGTCGTCCCATGCTCTCATCTCAAACTCAGTGCAGTCAAACGACTGAATCCGTGTCACACATCCCCACGATATGCGACGGATAGCCTAGAGTGTACCAGTGTCTCCGACTAGCTTTTCTGCAAAGATAACAAAGTTTGCCGAGAAAATTCCCGCCGACCGCTATGCCGAAAGCTCAACCAAGCGCCCGTCGTCCATGATCGACGCACGCGCCGCCTCGCATAATGCCTCGTTGTAGCGGCTGTTTGAAGGTGTCGCCAGGATTGCTTCCGATTCGATCCTAGCGATGATGTCCCGGCGCTGGTCTGCCGAATCGGCCTCCCGCTCGATGCGCAAGGCTTCTTCCACGATATGCCGGACCGAACGCACCCCGTAGCCGGTCGGCACCAGCCCCGGGCCGCCGAGCCTCTGGTACAGGAAATAGTCCGGACTGGGTTCCACATGCTGCGTCCCGCCAGCCCCGCCCCCCGGCTCACCGAAGGTGTAGGCGATGCCGCGGTACTGGTCCGAATGCTCCAAAAGCGCCCCCCGTCCGCCTCCAGTGCAGTACAAGGTCATGCCTTGCGTGTTGGGCCCGGGGGCCGCGTCGGGGAAGCTCAGGGAGTTTTGAACATTCAAGCACGCACCGTTATCCCATAGCACGCGCGCATCGGTCCAGAGGTAGCCCCTGTTGCCGTTCGGCAGATCGTCCAAGATGCCATGCACCGAGACGGCTCGCGGCAGCAAGCCCGTGACAAAATGCACCAAATCAACATAGTGACAGCCGATGTACACGAAGGAGTCGGTGGCGTCAGCCACGAACCAGTTCTGGAAATTCGAGTCGCGATAGTGCCATTTCTCCATCAGTCGCGCGGCCCCCAGCCGGAACTCGCCGAACTTGCCGCTGCGATAGTGGTCCCGCGCCATGATGCTCCTTGGATCGAAGCGCTTGTGGTACTCCACGCCCACCAGCAGCCCCCTGCTGCGGGCCGCGCGCTCGATCGCAATCGAGTCGGCGACTCGCAGCACGAGCGGCTTGACGCAGCAGACATGCTGGTTAGCACGCAGCGCATCCAGCACCACCCGGCAATGCAACTGGTCCGGTATCGCCACCACGACCACGCTGCGCTCGGGCATCTCGGCGAGCAGCGAGCGGTAGTGCTCGGGCCGAGGTTCGTCCGCAGGGGCTCCCGGATCGAGCGCGGCCCGGAAGCGAACGTCCGGAAAGGCCTCGCGAATCGCCGGGGCCTCGGCTAGCGCCGCGACCGAGCGGTTGCGCTGGGAGCAGACGGTCACCTCGCCGATTGCGCCCTCGCGCCGCATCTGTAGAAGCGCTGGCAGGATCTGGTCATGAGCGATCATGCCGGCTCCCACCAGCAGGACCGGCGTGTCGCAGACGGGCCGACCCACCCTACCTGCCCCCCTTCCCCGTCGTCGATGGCGGGCGCCGCAAGACGATCTTCGCGATCCCTTCCAACATGGCTCGGAAGTAGGCTCTGTGCCGAGTCGCGGCAGGCCAGGAGTCTTCCAATACCGCACTGTCGGCCATCCCATACTCGAAGGGGAATTGGTTTGCCGTCCAAGAAGGTACGAAGCTCCAGCCGGCTGCCCCTTCCAAATAGGCCTGCGCAATGGACTTCTCGCGCATCAACTCGGCATTGGTCGCGGTTGCGCCATTGCTGTCGCTCACCATCAGCACCGGTCGCCCGTACTGCTTGAACTGCCGGCGCCGCGCCAGCTTGTCCGCTGATGCGCGGCCATCTCCTTGCAACAGAACCAAGTCGCACAAGCGCGCGAGTGACATCGGGTAAAGCAGCCCCGAACCGCTGGAAGCACCGATAGGCAAGCTGAACGAGGCCTGCTGGAACTGCTCGCGCACCGCGCGGATCAAGTACTCGACGTAGCGCGGGACGAAGCGGCGATGGTCCCAGCGGCCTTCGGGCGCGTCCCACGCATCGGCAACGTCAATGATTACGTTGCGGGCGTCCCGCTCGATCAGGTGCCGGGCGACATTGCCAGCGGCAGCCACGATGGCATCGGGGGATTCCAGCACCTCGTCCTGGTCCTGCTGGAACAGGACGAGGCACACGACCAAGCCGCGTCGGTCGGCGGCGGCGAGCAGTTTGTCGAGCCTGGCCGTCCACGGGGGCTTCAGCGATCCGTCGGAATTGTAGGCGCTCACAAGCGATCCCGCTTTCTCGCCCAGATCCGCGCTGAAACTCCTGCGCACCCCGTTGGACTCGTCCGCGTAACCGGGGTTGCCGCCTTGCAGTCCAACGACGATCCCGGCCACGCCGTGCCGTTTGTAGATGTCCAGCTTCTCGATCAACCGAGCGGTGTTCGCGCCCGGATCGTAAGGCCGCTCGCTCAGCCACTCGTCATCGAAGATCGCCTGAGTGACGCGCACCAAGGCCAGGCTGCCCCTGACCTTGCTTCGAAACGCACCGCCCGCATAGGTCGGGAGCCAGCCCGACGACAGCCCGTTGCGGATGTAGAAGCGGTCCGCTCCGTAGCGCGGCCCGAGCATCGAGCCCGTGGCGATTTCGATCGCGGCTGCAGGCGACGCGAACAACGCCAACAATAAGAGCAGTCCGGCCAGCGCTGGATAGCTGAAGTGGGAGGTCTGCCGCATGCCGCTTCGGGAATGGCTCGAGACTTGTAGCGATGGTAGCACGCAGACAGGCCTCAGCCAGCCAAGACCGCTGTGGATTGGCAACATTGGACGCCAGCGGCGGGGACGAAGCCATCAGTCTGCTACACTTCCGTCTTTCCGGTTCCCACCGCAAGGAGATTCTCAACCGTCATGGCTAGACCCGTCACCCTGTTCACCGGCCAGTGGGCCGACCTGTCGCTCGAAGTGCTTGCCCCGAAGGCGAAGCTGTGGGGCTACGACGGCCTCGAACTCGCGTGCTGGGGGGACCACATGGACGTCTCCAAGGCCGCCGTGGACCTGGATTACTGCGCCACGCAAAAGCGCATCCTCGAGGACAACGGCCTCCAACTGTTCGCCATCTCCAACCATCTGGCGGGCCAGCTGGTATGCGACCCCAACAACGATTCGCGCTCCGACATGTTCGCTCCGGCAGAGGTCGCGGGCGATCCCGAGGGCAAGCGCCAATGGGCCGTGCAGGCAATGAAGGATACCGCCCGGGCAGCCAGCAACCTCGGCCTCAAGGTCGCCAATGGCTTCACAGGATCGTCAATCTGGCACATGCTCTACAGCTTTCCGCCGGTTTCCGACGAGACCATCGATGCGGGGTTCGCCTATTTCGCCGAGATGTTCAACCCGATCTTGGACGTCTTTGACGAAGTCGGCGTCCGATTCGGCTTGGAAGTGCATCCCACCGAGATCGCCTTCGACATCTATACGGCGCAGCGGGCACTGGAAGCGATCGGCCATCGGGAGGCCTTCGGATTCAATTTCGACCCCAGCCACCTGCACTGGCAACAGGTGGATCCGGTGGCTTTCATCCGGGAATTCAAGGACCGCATCTACCACGTTCACATGAAGGACGCAGCCTTGCAACTCGACGGCAAATCCGGCATTCTCGGATCGCACCTCAATTTCGGCCACCAAGACCGCGGCTGGGACTTCCGATCGCTGGGCCGGGGCGGTGTCGACTTCGAGGAGATCATCCGGGCCCTCAACCACATCGGCTACAGCGGCCCGCTGTCGATCGAGTGGGAGGACAGCGGCATGGAGCGCGAGGCGGGCGCGGCCGAGGCGTGCGAATTCACCAAGAGCGTCGACTTCCAGCCTTCCTCTGTTGCGTTCGACGCGGCATTCGAAGAGTAGGCGGCAAGCGGCCCCACATGCCCAACAGCGAGACGGCCTGCGGCCCCGATTCCAGACCTGCCCGCAGGGAAGCGCTCGAAGCCGGGCTGCTCTGGGCGCTCGCCTTGGTTGCGACGGTGGGCCTATCCACCTGGCTGGGATCGGTATCCGGCACCCCAGTCTGGGGAGTGCCGCGCTGGGCAGCCCTCGGCGTGTTCGCCCCTTGGCTACTATTCTTTCTGCTGCACGTGCGCTTCTGCCGCAAGCGCACCTGATGCCGCATCGGGGCTGACGACCGGTGTACGAGGCGACGTCATCGGCCCGGGCGGCATTCGCAGCCTACATCGCACTGACATTCCTGCTGGCCTACCTCGCCCGCCGTCAGTCCAGCGGCAGCGGTTTCTTGCGCGAGTTCTTCATCGGAGGGCGGACGATCGGGCCTTGGGTGCTCGGCCTTACGTGGATTGCGACCTCGGCCAGCGGCGGGACCTTTATCGGGGCGCCCTCGCTCGGGCATGCCCACGGCTGGTCGGTGATGCTGTGGATTTCCGGCTACATCGTTGTCGCCACGGCCGGCTTCGGCCTGCTCGGCAGGCGCATTGCCGAGCTGGGCGAGAGGACCGGGGCGCTGACCTTTCCCGACCTGCTGCGCGACCGCTTCCAGAGCCAGCTGATCGGAGCGATCTCCGGTGTCGCCATGCTGGTCCTGCACGCCAGTTCCATCGTGGCCCAGTACATCGCCGGAGCCCGCGTCCTCGAAGTGGCGCTGGGGGTGCCGTACGACTGGGGTGTGGCCAGCTTCGCAGTGGTGGTTGCGATCTACACCGCCTACGGCGGATTCCGCGCGGTGGCTTGGACGGACAGCTTCCAAGCCATCGTAATGCTGTTCGGTGTCCTGCTCACCGCCGCCTTCGGCCTCTACAAGGCCGGGGGCATGCAGGCCGTGCATGACGGCTTGGCGGCGCAGTCGCCGGCCCTGCTCACGCCGACGGGGCCGGACGGATTCCTGCCCCTGTCGTCCGCAATTTCCTTCTTCTTCGTCTGGCCACTGGCAGTGGCCGGCCAGCCAGCGCTGATCACTCGATTCCTGGCATGCAAGGACACCGCATCCCTGCGCAGGGCTTCGCTGCTGATCGGCTGCTACATCCTGCTGTTGTATCCGGCTGTGATCTTCGTCGGCATCCTAGGCCGCGTTCTGGTGCCCGAACTGGCCGCCAGCGATCATGCCATGCCGGCGACGATCATAGCTGCTGTCCCGTCGGCCCTCGCGGGCTTGGTGCTGGCAGCGCCGATGGCAGCGATCATGTCGACGATCAGTTCGTACCTGCTAGTGGCGGCCGCCTCGATTACGCGCGACCTGTACCAGCGCAATGTGCGCTCGCCGGTTAGCGAGGGGAAGGCCAAGGCCGTCACGCATCTCTCCATTGCGCTCACCGGGATCGCCGCCGGAGTATTCGCACTCCGCCCGCCGGACTACCTGCAATCCATCGTCATCTTCGCGGGCACCGGCCTGTCGGCCACGTTTCTCTTCCCGACACTGCTGGCCGTCTTCTGGACGCGCATGAACCGTGCCGGCTGCATGGCGGGAATCCTGGCCGGCTTCCTGTCGTTCCTGCTCCAATACGCCTTGTTCGGCACGCGCAGTTTCTTCGGTGTCGACCCGTTCGTGTGGTCACTCGCCGCCAGCATGGCAGCCTGCGTGCTGGGATCGAGAGCCGGCCGGCCAGATCCGCGCGCACTATTGGCAAACTACTTTTCCGCGGACGAACTCAGCTAGCCGGCGAACTCCCGGTCATAGACCTCGATTTGCGCCGCTGTCTTCAGCCATGCCGGGCCGGGCCGGTTCTTGGGTATGATCGTGATTCCGAGTTCGCTGGGCAGGTCGAGCAAGTTCTGGGCCAAGGGAATTCCTCGTGCCAGAAGTCATTTGACTGCGTGAAAGGGACACGTCAGGTCAGGAGCCAGGATTTATGCCGAGACCAAAGACATGTCCAAGGAAGAGCTACATCCGTGGCATAACACGAGGCCTGAGGGTACTCTCGTGGTGAACTGTTTGCTCGAAGAGCAGCTCCAAAGGATCCTAGCTCTCCAGCCCGACCATCGACGGAAGACTAGCGAGCGGCGGTCAAATTCCGGCGGTGCTGCTAGAAGGAGCGGGAGAATGACCGGTGGCACAGGGGAAGCATTGCGGCCAGCTTGGAGTTCAGCGGTCCTTGCGAGAGACAGTCCGGATGTGTCTCTGACGAAGCGCCGCAGCGAACGAGAGCGTACTGTCTTGCCCCGAAACGGTAGGGATTGAAGATGGCAGGACACACCCAGAGCGCAAGGGGCCTTTAGGCGTACCCGTCGTACAAGCCGTCGGGGGTAGAGTGGCTGGGGGATGTGCCGGCGCATTGGGAGGTACGACGGCTGAAAGCAACTGTTTCTAACGTAGTAAATCTGACAACCTGTCGAAGATCAGGCGAGATGTACCTAGCATTGGAGCATGTCGAGAGCTGGACGGGCTGTTTTTCATCAGAAGACACAGGTATTGATCCTGCGAGCCAAGTGAAGCAGTTCAAGGCAGATGACGTGCTTTTCGGGAAACTCCGACCTTACTTGGCGAAGGTCGTTCATCCCAGAAAGTGCGGTGTCTGTGTCGGCGAGTTTTTGGTGTTGCGTTCCCAGGTAAGGATTCTAAGCGCAAGCTATCTTTCTCGTTTATTACGTTCCAAGCAAGCAATCGATGCAATTGACGCATCTACATTCGGTGCCAAGATGCCACGGGCTGAGTGGAATTTCATTGGGAGACTTAAGTGTCCACTCCCACCCCTCTCCGAGCAAGCAGCCATCGCCCGCTACCTCGACCGCGCTGACGAGCGCATCCGGCGCTCCATCGCAGCCAAGGAGAAGCTGGTCGGGCTGCTGGAGGAGATGCAGAAAGCCCTTATTAACGAGGCAGTGACAGGCCGGTTCGATATCCGTACCGGGCAGCCGTACCCGACGTACAAGCCGTCGGGGGTAGAGTGGCTGGGAGAGGTGCCAGCACATTGGGAGGTGCGACGGCTGAAAGCAACTGTTTCTAACGTAGTAAATCTGACAACCTGTCGAAGATCAGGCGAGATGTACCTAGTGCTTGCGACGAAAGCATCTATGTCATTGTATTCAAAACGGTTGTGGGCAATCGACGCAGGCGAAGATTCGTCGGGAAGCGGCCCGTTGGCCCGGATCCGGCCCGGTAGCTGCGATCTTCGCCTGGCGACAGCCCACTGCGCGTCGTTCAGCCTGCTCCAATAAGTCTTTATTCCATTCGCCAATCGGCCTGTGTTGCTAGCGGAGAATTGATTTTAGGGGGTTTTGTCGCAAGCACTACCTAGCATTGGAGCATGTCGAGAGTTGGACGGGCTGTTTTCAATCAGAAAACACAGGTATTGATCCTGCGAGCCAAGTGAAGCAGTTCAAGGCAGATGACGTGCTTTTCGGGAAACTCCGACCTTACTTGGCGAAGGTCGTTCATCCCAGAAAGTGCGGTGTCTGTGTCGGCGAGTTTTTGGTGTTGCGTTCCCAGGTAAGGATTCTAAGCGCAAGCTATCTTTCTCGTTTATTACGTTCCAAGCAAGCAATCGATGCAATTGACGCATCTACATTCGGTGCCAAGATGCCACGGGCTGAGTGGAATTTCATTGGGAGACTTAAGTGTCCCCTCCCACCCCTCTCCGAGCAAGCAGCTATCGCCCGCTACCTGGACCGCGCTGACGAGCGCATCCAGCACTCCATTCAATCCGCACGGCGACAAATCGATCTGCTCAACGAGTACCGTGCCCGGCTGATCGCAGACGTGGTGACCGGAAAGCTCGATGTACGGCAAGCAGCGGCTGAGATGGCGGGAGACACTGAGAAGCCGGAGTCCGTCTAGTGACCGGACGACGCGGCGGCCGGCCCGAGCGGCGCTACAGCTCCAGCTTCCACGGTGCCCGGTACTCTTTCTTGAGGTAGGTCCGGGCTTCCTCGTTGTCGGTCGTCTCGTTGACCGGATCCCAGTCCATCCGCTGCCGGCTGCGCAATGACACGTTGCCGAGCAGCGCCATGGCCGTCGACTTATGCCCGATCTCAATGTCACTGACAGGCCGGGTGTGCTTGCGCACGGCGGCAATGAAGTCGCGCCAGTGGTCGAGTGTGGTGGGGTTGGCCGCCTTTCCCCGCGCCGGCTCCATGCGCTGCTCGACACGCCGCTCCGGTTCGGAATAGCGGCGGGATTCCGGGGTGATCTCCCAGTAGCTCCGATTCACATAAAGGGTGCCTTGCGTGCCGTGGAACAGCATTCCATAGGGCGGATGCCCGCCGCTGAACGCGTTTGCCACGCGGTTCTCGTAAGTGCAGACAAAGGCCGGGAACTCGTACGTAGCCTGGATCGTGTCCGGCGTCTCGCGATTGTCGCCCAGCGCGTACTTGCCGCCGTAGGTGCAAATCGAGCGAGGGCCCGGTTCCGCCATGGCCCACAGCACGATGTCGAGCAGATGCACGCCCCAGTCCGTCATCATCCCGCCGGCATAGTCCCAGAACCAGCGGAAGTGAGCGAATTCGTAGGGATTGACGCCGAACCGATTCTTGTTGAAGGCGCGCTCGGGAGCGGGCCCCAGCCACATGTCCCAGTCCAGATCCGGCGGCGGATCGGTATCGGGCGGCACGCCGATGCCCTCGGGGGCCATGTTGCTGTAGTTCCAGGTCCGGACGAAACTGATAGTGCCCAAGCGCCCGCTTTGCACGATGTCCTTGGCCTCCGCGAAATGCTTGCCCGAGCGCTGCTGCGTGCCCACCTGCACCACCCGGTCGTACTTGCGGGCCGCCTGAACCATCATCTGGCCCTCGTGAACGGTGACCGAGATCGGCTTCTCGACGTACACGTCCTTGCCTGCCTTGCAGGCCTCCACGCTCATGTAGGCATGCCAGTGGTCGGGCGTGGCGATCAGCACCGCGTCGATGCCCTCGTCCGCGATCAGTTCCCGGAAATCCGGGTAGATCCTAGCGTCCGGCACCATTTTCAAGGTCGCTTCCAGGTTCGGCTTGAACACCTCGCTGAGAGCGACGACCTCGATGTCGTCCTTGAGTTGGAGCACGCTGGCCAGATTACTGCGGCCGCGGCGACCGCAGCCGATCACGCCAAGGCGGATCTTCTCGCCGTGGTTGTCGGCAAGAGCAATCCTGCTAGCGGCGAGCGCGGCAGAGGCCGCGACGAAATTTCTGCGTTTCATGAAGGTTCCTCGTGGGCTTGCAGCGGCACGTCGTGCGCCCGACGGGGCGCGCGGCCTGATGCGGGCACTATCTTCGCACTATCCCGTGGCCCGCAGCCAAATCACTCGGCCGCCACTGGCAGCTCGTGCCGGTCATCCAACTCTTCCAGCAGGCGCAGCACCAAGGCCCGCTGGCCGTAATCGAAATCGTCCTTGGCGTCGACGGGGTCGTGAATCGCCACCCAGAGCTTGAGCAGGTCTGTCACCGGCTCGATGACAGCCTCTTCCGCGCCAGGCTCGAAGCGCAGGGGGATCTCGGCGTTGCGGACGGTCTCTGCGAGCAGATCCGAAAACTTCACCGCGGCACCTCGCCCGCCAGCGGCCGCGCTGCGCACAGGGCCTGCAACGCTGCCGCGTACGGCGCGCGGGCCACGCCCTTCTCGGTGATGATGGCCGTCACGTAGCGATGGGGCGTCACATCAAACGCGGGATTGCAGGCCTGCGTCCCTTGCGGGGCGATCTGCTCGCCCCGGATGTGGGTGACCTCCTGCGCCGAGCGCTCCTCGATCGGAATCTCGGCCCCGGACGCGAGTTCCAGGTCGACCGTCGTGGTCGGCGCGGCAACGTAGAACGGAATGCGGTTCTCCTGCGCCAAGACCGCCAAGGAATAGGTGCCGATCTTGTTGGCCACGTCGCCGTTGGCGGCGATGCGGTCCGCGCCCACCACAACGGACTGCACGCGGCCGCGCTGCATCAGGTGGCCGGCCATGTTGTCGGTCAGCAATGTCACCGGGATGCCGTCCTGCTGCAATTCCCAGACCGTCAGGCGCGAGCCCTGCATGAACGGCCTGGTCTCGTTGGCCAGCACCTCCAAGGCGTTGCCCGCTTCGACAGCTGCACGGATCACGCCCAGCGCAGTGCCGTAGCCGCCCGTGGCCAAGGCGCCGGCATTGCAATGCGTCATCACCGTGCCGCCGACCGGCAGCAAGTCGGCGCCGTGCCGTCCCAGCGCGCGGTTGCTCTCGATGTCCTCGGCCAGGATGCGGCAAGACTCGTCGACCAAGGCTTGGCGAATCTCGGCCGCGCCTGCCCCGCACTCGCGCAGGCCCTTGTATGCGCCTCGCATGCGGTCAAGGGCCCAGAAGAGGTTGACTGCCGTGGGACGCGTGGCCGCCAGCGTGTCGCAGATCTCCCCGAAGCTGGCATCCAAGTCCTCGTCGCGCGCCTTCTGGACGCCGATGGCGACGCCCATGGCCGCAGCGCAGCCGATCGCCGGAGCGCCCCGGATCACCATCCTGCGAATCGCATGCGCGACTTCTTGGTAGTCCTTGCAAACGAGAAAGGCTTCCTCCTCCGGCAGCTTGGTCTGATCGATCATGACCACGCCGTCAGGGGTCCATTCGATTGTGTTGACCATGCGAGCTCGCGGGACCGGCGCGAGGCGCCTCGTCAAACCCAAGTCTATACAAGGCGGCCCTGCGTGGCAATCAGAGCCGCCAGCAGCGCGCCGTTGTAGGCGGCATGCACGATCGCGCTGGCCTTGGTGCTGCCGCTGCGGATCCGCACGGCGCCGAACGCGGCGCCCACCACGACGAGCACGGCCAGCTGCGGCCACTGCCAAGCGTACTGCGCGCCGTGCAGGGCGGCAAAAATGGCGCTGCTGCCGAATAGCGCGGCCCCCGTGCCGTGCATGCGCTCCAAGCAGCCGAACAGGAACCCTCGGAAAACCAGCTCCTCGCAGCACGGGGCCACGATCACTCCGAAGGCGCTGACCAGCCACAGCGCGTCGGGGTCCGCAAGCAGCTCGGCCATCGGATTGGCCGCGTGCGGATCGGCAAGGGCGATGCTGGCCAACGCCGAGCCGCAGGCCAGCAATGCGCCGGTGCGCACATAGCTTGCCGCCGATCTCGGCAGGGGCCGCCAAGCCAGCCCCCTGCGCAACGGCAGGCTGTGGCGCACGGCAACCGTGTGCCAGACATAGGCCAGCAGTGGCAGCCAAATCAGCAGCTGGAGCGGCAAGACGATATGCGGAGAGGCGCGCAACTCCTGCAGCGCCGCATCGGGAGGCATCGTCCCGCCGCCGAGAGCAGAAACGGCCACCAGCGTGACCAGGAATTGCGCCAGCAGGCCTACCGCTGCCAGCAGCAGAATCTCGCGGTAGCCCCAGGGCGCGTCCATCCGCCCCGGCGGCGGCGCGACGGAGCCGCCGCCGGCCTCGGAGTCGATGCGGAACCGGAATTCGCCGCTCACTGCACCCCAGCCGCGCGCAGTGCCTGGCCGGTGTGGCTGTCGCCGACCCCCGCCACGGCCGACGGAGTTCCGCAGCAAACTAGCCGGCCGCCCTCATGGCCGCCCTCCGGCCCTAGGTCAACGACCCAATCGGCAGAGCGGATCACGTCGAGCTGGTGCTCGATCACGATCACAGTGTTGCCCTTCGCGACCAGTCGCCGCAGGACCAGCAGCAGCTTGCGCACGTCATCGAAATGCAGGCCAGTCGTGGGCTCGTCCAAGACGTACACGGTATGCCCGGTCTTGCGCTTGCTGAGCTCGCGGGCCAGCTTCATGCGCTGAGCCTCGCCACCCGATATTGTCGTCGAGGACTGGCCGAGCTGGATATAGCCCAGCCCGACGTCCACCAGCGTGCCGAGCTTCTTTTGCACGGCCGGCAAGGCGCCCATCACGTCCAAGGCTTCTTCGACCGTGCTCCCCAGCAGGTCGGCGATCGAATAGCCTTTGTAGCGGACCTGCAGTGTCTCGCTGTTGTAGCGCAGGCCGCGACAGGTCTCGCACTCCACGAACACATCGGGCAGGAAATTCATCTCGATCCGCTTGGTGCCGTCCCCGGCGCAATCGTCGCAGCGTCCCCCGTCGACATTGAAGCTGAAGCGGCCGGGCGCGAAGCCGCGTGCGCGCGCCTCGGGCAGCAGCGAGTAGAACTCGCGGATCGGCGTGAACGCACCAGTGTAGGTCGCGGGGTTGGAGCGCGGCGTGCGGCCGATCGGGGCTTGGTCGATACGCACCACCTTGTCGATCAGGTCGATTCCGTCAATACAATCGTGCTCCCCGGGCTCGGCGGCCTCCAAGCCGGCCTTTCTTGCCAAGGCCGGGTAAAGAATCGAGTTGACCAAGGTGGACTTCCCGCTGCCCGAAACCCCGGTCACCACGCAAAAGCTGCCGAGCGGGAACTCCGCGTCGATATTCTTGAGGTTGTGCTGGCGCGCGCCGCGGACGACGATGCGCTGATCGTCGGGCGCGGGGTTCTCAGAGGAGGTGTAGGCCACGCTGCGGCCGGCCAGGTAGTCCCCTGTGAGCGATCCTGCGCTGGCGCGGATCTCCGCCGGCGTGCCGATGGCCGTCACCCGGCCGCCCAGGCGGCCCGCTCCGGGGCCGAGATCCACGACACAGTCGGCGCATTCGATCGTGGCTTGGTCGTGCTCGACCACAACGACCGTATTCCCCAGGTCGCACAGGCCGAGCAGCGCGTCCAGCAGGCGTCCGTGATCGCGCGAATGCAGCCCGATCGACGGCTCGTCCAAGACGTAGATCACGCCCCGGAGGCGCGTTCCAATCTGCGTCGCAAGGCGCACCCGCTGCGCCTCCCCGCCGGACAGCGTTTCAGCCGAGCGGTTCAGAGAGAGATAGCCTAGGCCGACCTTGCAGAGGAACTCGACTCGCTCCCGGATCTCGCCCAGGATGCGCTCGGCCACGAGTTGCCGGCGGCGGTCCAGTGTCAGCTGCCGCATGTGGGCGGCCAAGCGCTTCAAAGGCCAGTCCGACATGTCCGCGATGGAGTCGCCGGCGACACGCACGGCCATGGATTCGGGGCACAATCGATGCCCCCCGCAGGCGGGGCAGGGCAGGTTGGACATGTACGCCCGGTACTTGCGCTCCGGGGGGTAGCCCGCATCCAGCGCCAGAGCGCAGCGCATGTGAGGGATCAAGCCTGCGAACACGATCTTTCTCAGGCGGTTGCTGCCTGCCAGCCGGGACTTGTTGCCGTACAGCAGCCATGTCCGCTGGTCAGAGGTGAGATTCTGCCACGGCTTGCCCAAATTGATCTTGGCATACTGGGCCACGACCTGGGCGAGGGGCACGGGCCCGCACCATGCGCCCATCATGGGCCAGTTCTCGCGGAACAGCGGGCGCTCTCCGTGCGGAACGAGCTTGGCGGGGTCAAGCTCCCACACGCGGCCGTGGCCGGAACAGCGCGGGCACTGGCCGAACTTGCTGTTGAACGAGAAAGAGCGCGGCTCGAGCTCGGGGCGGCTCGCTCCGCACTGGACGCAGACCATGCTCTCGGAGAAAAGCGTCTCCGTGCCGTCTTCGGCCACGGTCACGACCAGGCCGTCGGCCAGGCCCGCGGCCGTGCGAATCGATTCCCGGATGCGATTCTCGCTCTCGGGCTTGACCGCGACGCGATCCACGACCACCTCGATCGTGTGCGCCACGTTGCGCTTGAGCGTGACGGCAAAGGGGTGCTCGTCCAGCCGCTCCATCTTGCCGTCAATGCGAGCGGTGACAAAGCCCTTGCGAGCGTAGCTTTGCAATTCGTGGCGGTACTGCCCCTTGCGGCCGCGGACGCAAGGGGCCAGGATCATGATGCTCTCGCCGCTGTTCTGCTCGATGATGCGGGCCGCGACCCGCTCCGAAGGCTGCCGCTCGATCGGCAGGTCGCAATCCACGCAGTACGGCGTGCCCACCGCGGAGAACAGCAGGCGCAGGTAGTCGTAGACCTCGGTGACAGTGCCCACCGTGGAGCGCGAGCTGCGGCTCGCGGTCTTCTGCTCGATGGACAGCGCCGGGCTCAGCCCGTCGATCGAATCGACGTCGGGCCGCTCCAGCTGTTCCAGAAACTGGCGGGCGTACGGCGACAGCGTCTCGACATAGCGGCGCTGCCCTTCGGCGTAGATGGTGTCGAAAGCCAGCGAGGACTTGCCCGAACCGCTCAGGCCGGTGACGACCGTCAGGGCGTTGCGCGGGATGCTGAGGGTGATGTCCTGCAGGTTGTGCTGGCGCGCGCCGCGGACTTCGATTCTGTCAATCATCCGAACAGGGCACCTACTGCGGCGTTCCGAGGCGGAACCGCAGGTGCCGCGTCTCCCTGTCGGCGACTTCGATGGTGCGCTCCGCCGCCAGCGCTCCCGAGACCACGCGGATGGCATGCTTGCCCGGACTGACCGTCAGGCGAGCGTTGGTCGTGAGGCCTGTATCGCGGCCGTCGAGCAGGATGCGGGACTGCGCGGGATCGCTGCTGACGAGCAGCGTCGCTCCAACCCGCTCCAGCGGCAGGTTGACGGTCAGCGCCGCCGCCGAGATCCTGACCGTCCTGCGGAGATCGCTGTAGCCGTCTCGCCGCGCGAGCAACTCGCGCTCGCCCAAGGGCAGGCCGGCGAGACGGCACGGGGTGACGCACTGCCAGTCTCGATTCCCGTCCACCGTCACGACTACCCCATCTACCGGGCTCCGGAAGAAGGCACTGCCGCCCTGCGGCGCACCGTCGCCGGCAGCCGGCGCAGCGCCGGCTGCCGGGGAGGTTCGCTGGTTGCCTTGCCGTCCGCCGGAGGATCTGCCACTGCCGTCCGGGCCAGCAGCCGGCATGTCCTCGGGGCCGTCCGCTGCTGGCGCGGCGTCGGCCGCCGTCCCGGTCCTCGAAGCGAGGCCTGACCCGGCCTGGCTGCCGGCGGGATCGGAAGGGCCGGCAGCGGGCTTCGTCGGCGCAACCTGCCTCGTGCTGGGCGCCTCCCTAGCTGCCGGCGCCACCCCGAGAATCGCGTCGAGGAGCGCGCGCGGGTTTTCGAGCAAGCCCGGGTAGCGCACCAGCAGTAGCGCCAACGCACCGATCGCGAGAATGAGCAGCGCGAAGATCAGATTGGGCCAGCGCTGCTTCGGCTCGGCAGCCGGCTCCCCTGCCCCGGCGGAGGCCCCGCCGACAGGCAGCAGCGGCTCGCCCGCGGCCCGCCCCGGCCGCGCCAGGCCGGCATCCGCCGGCGGCTGCTTGGCCGGCGCACGCTCCGGTAGAGACAGATCCATCGCGCCTGCTCCCGGCCCGGCTGCGCCGGGATTCGTTCGATCCTCGGGGTCCGCGCCCGGATCGGCCCGGATGTCTAGCGTCGAGTCAACATCGTCATCGCCCAGATCTTGCGGCGCGCTGATGGCAGGATCGAGAGCCGCCTGCCCCTTGGCAGCATCCTCGAACGCGCGAGCGAAATCCTCGCAGCTTGCGAATCGGTCTTGCGGCGATTTCCGCAGCGCTCGCAGCACGACTGTTTCCAAGCCTGGGTGCATGTCGGGCAGGTACGCGCGCAACGGCTCGGGCTCGTCATGCACGATCTTGTACAGCGTGGTCGCCAAGGCCTCCCCCTCGAACGGTTTCACGCCGCACAGGATCTCGTAGGCGATCACGCCGAGGGAGAATTGGTCGGCACGCCCGTCAACCGCCAGCCCCTGCACCTGTTCGGGGGAAATGTAGTTGGGCGTGCCGAAGACCGCGCCCGCCCGGGTGGTCTGCGATGAGGTGATCCGCGCAACCCCGAAGTCGAGGAGCTTGACATTGCCGCCCGACACCATGATGTTGGCCGGCTTGACGTCGCGATGCACGACCCCGTTGGCGCTGGCATAGTCAAGCGCCGAACCGGCCTTCTTCAGGAACGCGACCAAGAACTCCAGCTTGCGGTCAGGCACGACAGGGCCGGCCAAGATGTCGGCGAGGCTGCGCCCCTCGACGAGTTCCATAGCGACATAAGCGAGTCCCTCTTGCTCGCCAGCGTCATAAATGGTGACGATCCCCGGATGGGACAGCCGGCCGGCCGACCGGGCCTCGCGTATCAGCCGGCCGCGCATGTCGCTGATCTCGCTCGGGCCTGCGTGCGCGACGAGCTGGATGGTCTTCAGCGCAACCTCGCGATCAATCTTGGGATCGTGCGCGCGATAGACGATGCCCATCGCCCCGCGGCCCAGCTCGGAGACAATCCTATACCGTCCGATCTGTTCCATCCACGGGCTTCTTTGAACAATGCCACTGTATCACGCTGCGATCCATGCGGGCTGGGAAGCGCCCGCCGCGCGCGCACCGCGCTATATTGTGGGCATGCTTCGTCTCCTACCGCTGTGGCTCGCAGTGCTGGCCGGCTCGGCGCAGGCAGCGGACTGGCCCCAGTTTCGCGGGCCGCAGGGATCCGGAATCGGGCACGGAGGCCCGCTGCCGATCCGGTTCGGGGAAGACGAGAACCTGGTGTGGAAGACGGCGCTGCCAAGCGGCCATTCCTCGCCGGTGATTGCGGGGGAGAAGATCTTCCTCACCGCCTTCGAGGGCGAGCGCCTGCTGGTGCTGGCGCTGGCCCGGGACTCGGGCGAGATCTTGTGGATCCGCGAGGCCCCCCGCCCGCGCAAGGAGCCGTTCCAGCGCACTCACGGACCGGCCTCGCCATCGCCGGTGACTGACGGCGGGAACGTATTCGCGTTCTTCGGCGACTTCGGGGTGATCTCGTACGACGCGGACGGGAACGAGCGCTGGCGGCACCCGCTAGGCCCGTTCATCAACCAGAACGGCCACGGCTCCTCGCCGATCCTCGCCGACGGGAAGCTGCTGCTCGTCTGCGACCAGCAGGTGGGCTCCTATCTGCTCGCTCTCGACGCGGCAACAGGCGCGACCGTTTGGAAGACCGAGCGCCCTGCCAACACGCGCGGGTACGGCACCGCCGGAGTGTTCCGGCCGGCCGGCGGCGAGGCGCAAGTCGTAGTGCCGGGCGCGTATCGAGTGTCGGCTTACTCCCTGGAGTCCGGCGAGGAGCTGTGGTGGGTCAATGGATTCGCATGGCAGCTCAAGAGCGTGCCGCTGTTCGCGGGCGATACCGTCTACATCAGCGGCTGGGAGATCGGCGGCGATCCGGGCCAGCAGCGCGACACGCCGCCGTTCGCCGAGGTGCTGGCAGCGCACGACAAGGACGGGGACGGGGCGCTGTCCCAGGACGAGGCCCCCGAGGAACGGCTCAAGCAGGACCACCCTTGGTCAGAGGCCGACCTAGGCCGCGATGGCCGGCTGGACGAGCGCGACTGGCAATTCTACGCCGCCCGCCGCGCTCCGGTGAACAACCTGGTGGCGATCCGCCCGGGCACCCTGCGCGGCGACATCACCGAGTCCGGAGTCCTGTGGCGCTACACCAAGTCACTGCCCAACACCGCCTCCCCGCTGCTCTACGAAGGCACGCTCTATCTGGTCAAGGACGGCGGAATCTTCAGCAGCGTCAACCCGTCCCGGGGCAGCGCGCACAAGGTGGACCGGCTGCGAGACGCGATCGACAAGTACTGGGCCTCCCCCGTGGCCGGCGACGGCAAGATCTACACGGTCAGCGAAGGGTGCTCGATCAGCGCGATCGCGCCCGGAGCGCAGTGGCGGGCACTCGCAACAAGCACGTTGGACGGAACTTGCTTCGCCACGCCGGCAATCGCGGACGGCCGCATTTTCGTGCGCACGCTGCAAGCCATGTACAGCTTCGGCCTGTGATCCATCCCGGCGGCGCGGGCCGCGCGCTGGGCGGGTGGCGTGGTCTGGCGTTGCTCGCCGTTGCGGGCGCGCTGCCCGCGGCGGGGCATGTGCTGAGCGTCAGCCACGGATCCCTGCGCCACGACGGCAGCCACTTGCTGTACGAACTGCGCATGCCCTTGTCGGAGGCGCCGGAGGGAGATGGCAGGGCGCAGCGGCTGCTAGCGGCCTTCCGCGTGCGCGAGGCAGGCCGCACGATCGCCCCGACCAATGCGGCGTGCAGCGAAGATGCCGGCCGGGATCTGCTGACTTGCACGGCGCGGTATGGCTTCTCGGAGCCGCCGGAGGCGGTCGCCGTGCGGTGCGAATTCCATGCGGTGACAGTACCGCAGCACGTCCATGTCTTGCGCTCGGGCGACGGCAGGATGGCGCGCCAGACAGTGTTCGACATCACCCATCCGGAGGCCGAGATCCGCTTTGCCCCTCCCACTTGGCTGGACACGGCGGCAACCCAGTCCGGCGCCGGGTTGCGAAGAGCGCTAGCCAGCCCGGAGTTGCTGCTCTTCATGCTGGCGCTAGCCTTGGCCGGTCGGTCCGGCCGCGAGATCGCCAAGTGTGCCGGCGGGTTCCTGGCAGGCCAGGCCCTCGCAGGCGCTGCCGGCAGCTGGCTCGGCTGGGCCCCGCCAGTGCAGTTTCTGGAAGCCGCGCTAGCGCTGACCGTGGCCTACCTGGCCGCGGAAATCCTGTTCCTGCCCGATGCGAACATGCGCTGGCTGGCCTGCGGCGCGATGGGGGCTTTCCACGGCCTTTTCTTGGCCTCGTTGCTAGCCTCCGCGCGAATGAGCCCGGCCTATTTCCTGCCGGGAGCGCTCGGCGGCGAAAGCTTGCTCCTGGCTGGGCTGGGCGCGATTCGCTTGCGCTACGCGGGCCTTCGAGCGGAGCAGGCCGGATCCGGCATCCTGCTTGCCGGCGGGCTGGGATGGTTCGTGCTGCGGATGATCGGATAAGAGCGCGAGAGATGCCGAACAAAGGAGATCTTGATTGGCCCGAGCTCACGGACATGCGCACGTAGCAGCCCGTGGCCTAAGCAGCTTTGCCGGCCACATGGGCCGACAACCTTTTAGGTTGCACCCTGCGTGCAGGCGGCTACCCCGCAGGCATGCAGCAGAGCGCAGGCGCAGAGCTGGCTGGCGAGTTGTGCGCTCATACAGGCTTCGAGCTCGCGAGGCGAATGTGCGACCGTCCCGGCACCAGTTTCACAGCAAAGAGTGCCCGAACTAGTAATGGCCGCCATTTCAACGTGTTATCAGAGTAAAGTTGAGGATATGGATCTTATCGGCACCGCTAGCCTCATCCGCAAAACGGTGGATCTGATCCGCGATGTCCCTACGCGCGGTTGGGGCAGAGTGGACAATCCCTTGGCTGGAGTCTTGGCACGCGACTGTCCCGCATCCTGTTCCGCCCCCTCCCGTTTACCCGCTATTCGAGCCGCTCATCTGGCCGAAATTGAGTTGCTCATCCCGCCCCTCTCCGAACGACAGGCCATTGCCGCTGCACTCTCCGGCATGGAAGCCGAGATCCCTGCACTGGAACGTCGCCTCGACAAGACCCATGGCCCCAAGCAGGGAATGATGCAGCCGCTTCTCACCAGCTCTATCCGCCTTCCACTCCCGCATGCTACCTTCCAGAACAAATCCAACTAATGCCCCCGATCCGTATCTTCATCAGTAGCGTCCAGCGCGAGTTCGTGCGAGAGCGGGAGCATCTGCGCGACTACCTGCGCGGCGATCCCCTCATGCGGCGTTTCTTCGACGTCTTCCTCTTCGAGGATGTTGCCGCTTCCGACCGCCGGCCAGACGAAGTTTATCTGGAAGAGGTCGGGCGATGCGAGATCTATGTCGGCCTGTTCGGGACCGACTACGGGGTTGCCGACGAGGACGGAGTCTCGCCCACCGAGCGCGAGTTCGACCGAGCTACCGATCTGGAGAAGCACCGGCTGATTTTCCTCAAGGACGCCAAGGAGGGCGAGCGTCATCCGCAGATGCGGGCGCTCATTGCCAAGGCGCAGGCCGATCTCCTGAGAAAGCGCTTCACTACATCGACGGAGTTGGTGTCAGGCCTGTACGCCGCACTGGTCCAGTATCTCGAGGCGAAAGAGTTGTTGCGCAGCGGGCCGTTCGACGCGGCACGCTGCTCGGGAGCGACCCTTGACGACCTGAATATCGAGGGCATGTATCGCTTCACACGCGTGGCGCGGAGATCGCGGCGGTTTCCGCTCCCGGAGGAAACTCCCCCGGCAGACCTGCTCAGGCACCTGAACCTGTTAAACCGGGCACGTCTCACAAACGCTGCCATGCTGCTATTCGGCAGATCGCCGCAACGCTTTCTGATCTCCTCGGAGGTCAAGTGCGCACACTTCCACGGAACCGAGGTCGCCAAGCCGATCCCCTCCTACCAGGTGTACAAGGGCACGGTCTTCGAGCTTGTGGATCAAGCGGTCGACTTCGTGATGAGCAAGATAGCCCTAGCCGTGGGCACGAGGGCGGAGACGGTGCAGGCCCCCGTAGCCTACGAAATCCCGAAGGAAGTTGTGACAGAGGCCATCGTCAACGCCGTAGCGCACCGGGACTACACCGACAACAGTAGCGTTCAAGTCATGCTCTTCGCCAATCGGCTCGAGGTCATGAACTCCGGCAGCTTGCCGCCTCCGCTCACAGTGGAGAAGCTGCGCACGGCGCACCAGTCGTTACCCGCCAACCCCTTGATTGCCGAGTCGATGTACCTGCTCCGCTATATCGAGAAGATGGGCACAGGGACAGTGGACATGATCCGGCGCTGCGCGGAGGCAGGTCTGCCGGAACCCGAATTCGAGTCCGCTGCGAGCTTCACAATCCGAATCTGGCGGCCGGCCAGTAATGCTGGACAGCTTGATTCCATCCACATGGGCACCCAAGAAAATCAAGTTCTCCCACGAAATACTACCCAAGAAAACCGGAGATTCCCCCAAGAATCGGCTGAAACCGCCCAAGAAACAGGCGCGGCTTCCCTAAGCGGCAGCTGCGGGGCAGACTCGATGCCTACCCGAGACCGGATTCTCGCTCTCCTGCGATGCGGTCCGACATTGACGCGCACTGCCCTGGCGGCCCGTCTTGGGATCACGCCGGAGGGCGTCAAGTACCATCTCGACAAACTCCGGAGGGCGGGCCGCATCCGTCACGTGGGCCCCACCAAGAAGGGACGCTGGGAAGTCCTCGAATCCGAATCGGCCTCGCAGCCATGAGCCTAGCCAGCACAAGTTGCAGATGTCCGAGGCGAATGCGCAGGCACGCTCGAGAAACGGACCGAAGCCCGGCTTGGTGCTGACGAAACTTGCCGGCCGCCGAACACAGGGCAGCCGTTGGCAAGCTAAGATCGGATTATGGCGAAAGTAGTCACTTTTGGCGAGATCATGCTGCGTCTCGCACCACCCAGCTTGGAGCGTCCCTTCCAATCCCCCGCCTTCGTGGCTACGTTCGGGGGCGGCGAGGCGAATGTCGCGGTATCGACCGCGAACTACGGGATCCCGAGCGCATTCGTCACGGCCCTGCCCGAGGACAACTTCCTGGCCGACAGCTGCATCGCGCAACTGCGCGGTTTCGGCGTCGACTGCGGCGCAATCGTGCGCAAGCCGGGGCGGGTCGGCATCTACTTCCTGGAGACCGGCGCCAACCAGCGCCCCTCCAAGGTGCTCTATGACCGGGCAGGCAGCGCGATCGCGCTATCCGCTCCGGGCGACTTCGACTGGGACTCGATTCTCGCGGGCGCCACTTGGTTCCACATCACCGGCATCACCCCGGCATTAACCCAGGCCTGTGCCGATCTGTCGCTGGAGGCCGTGCGGGCAGCCAAGGCCAAGGGCCTGACCGTGTCGTGCGATTACAACTTCCGCAAGAAGCTCTGGAAGTATGGCAAGGCTGCCCCCGAAGTCATGCAAGAGATCGTGCGCAACGTAGACATCGGCATCGCCAACGAGGAAGACTGCCAGAAATCGCTGGGCGTGGCGGTGGCAGATGTCGACGTCGAAGCGGGCAGCTTGGACGCGGCGCGCTACGAGCAGCTGGCACGGCTGATGCTCGAGCGCTTCCCGAACCTGAAGATGCAGGCCATCACGCTGCGGGAGTCGATCTCGGCCTCGCACAACGGCTGGTCGGCCTGCCTGTTCGACGGACAGCAGTTCCACCTCAGCAGCAAGTACCAGATCACGCACATCGTGGACCGCGTCGGCGGCGGGGATTCGTTCTCGGGGGGGCTGATCGGCGGGCTGCACCTGTTCCCCGGCAGCCATGCCGAAGCTCTCGAGTTCGCCGTCGCAGCCTCCTGCCTGAAGCACTCGGTGCCCGGCGATTTCAACCGGTTCTCGGCCAAGGAAGTGATAGCGCTGATGCAGGGCGGCGGCGCAGGCCGCGTCGAGCGCTAGTGCCGGCGGCCATTCGCCGTCACTTGTAGACGTAGGTCAGGACTTCCTTGAGGTCTTCGAACGCTTGGCGCTTGCCTTGCGGATTGTACCCGCGCAGCAGATAGGAGGGATGATACGTCGGCATCACGCGGATCCCGCCCCATTCGGTCCAGTTGCCGCGCAGCTTTGTAATGCCCACGCTGGGGCGCAGCAAGGCCTTCGCAGCGGTTCCGCCCAAGACGCAGATCGCTTTGGGCTGGATGGCCTTGACCTGCCGGAACAGAAACTGACCGCAGATCTCCATCTCGTCCATCTCAGGCGCGCGGTTGTCCGGCGGGCGGCACTTTGCCACATTGCAGATATAGACATCGGGGCGCCGGATCGACAGCCCGATCCGCTCGCACGTGCCGTCGATCATGCGCGTGAGAAGCTGCCCGGCCCGGCCGACGAACGGCAGGCCCTGCTCGTCCTCGTCGGCCCCCGGCGCCTCGCCGATGAACACCAGCCTGGCGTTGGGGTTCCCGCTGCCGAACACGATGGTCTTGCGGCCTGCGTGCAGGCGGCAGCGCGTGCATTCGCCGATATCTTGCCGGATCACTTCCAGCGCAGCCGCCGGTGGGACATTCGCGTCCGCCCCGGAAGGCGAATCCGCGGGGGCGGGACGCTCTGGCGCCGGCGCTACCGTCTCGGCTGGCGCGGGCGGCAGGGGCATCGAAACCACCGTGCTGGCAGCGGCGGGCGGCTCGACCGGAACTTCCGGCGGCGCCTCGCTGGCAGCCACGTTCGATACGACGAACAGCTCTTCGAAGCCTAGGTCGCGGTAAAACTCCAGATACTGGCGCAGTGCTCGCTCCGACATTTGCTGGGCTGTTTCAGGCGGCCATGCGCTTGCGCAGGCGCACGGCCGCATCGAGAACCCGCGCAGCCATCGCAGACTTGGGCATGGGCTCGAGCTGCCGCACGGATCCGTCGGCGGAGAGCAGCAGGCCTTGGTTGAGGTCCGTGTCGAAGCCAGTCGCCCCGCCCACGGGGTTTGCCACGACCAGGTCACAGCCCTTCGCCTGGAGCTTGCGACGGGCATTGGCTTCCAATTCGTCGGTCTCGGCGGCAAAACCGACCAGCACGCGGTCGCCCTTGCTGGCACCGATGGCCCGCAGGATATCCGGCGTCTCCTCGAACGATAGCTGCGGCAGGCCGTCCCGCTTCTTGAGCTTGCTAGCGGCCGGGCGCGCCGGCCGGTAGTCGGCTACAGCGGCCGCCATGACCACGAGGCTCGCCTCGCCCAGCCGATGCATGACGACTTGGTGCATTTGCGAGGCGCTCTCCACGTCGATGCGCTCGCAGCCGCGGGGCGTCGGCAGGGCCACCGGGCCAGCGACCAAGATCACGCGGGCCCCGAGCTTGGCCGCCTCCTCCGCGAGCGCGAACCCCATCCGCCCGCTAGAACGATTCGAGATGTAGCGCACCGGATCCAGCGGCTCGCGGGTGGGCCCGGCCGTCACCAAGACGCACTCGCCGGATAGCGCTCCCCCCGGGTGCAAGGCGGATCGCACGGCCGCGACGATCTCGCCCAGATCCGCCAATCTCCCGGGCCCGACCGTGCCGCAGGCGAGCTCTCCCGTCCCGGGCTCCACGACACGGGCGCCGCGGCTGCGCAGCGTGGCCAGATTCTCTTGCGTCGAGGGGTGCTCCCACATGTTGGCATTCATGGCCGGGGCCAGTACCAGCGGGCCGCGGAATGCAAGATGCGCCGTGCTGAGGAAGTCGTCCGCCAGCCCGAGCGCAAATCGTGCCAGCGTGGCTGCCGTGGCGGGCGCGACCAGCAGGACATCGGCGCGCCGGGCGGCGTCAATGTGGGCGATCGCGCTGTGCAGCACCCCGTCGGCCGAACTGTCATCGAAGAGGTCCGTTATCACCTTGCTGCCGGTCAGCGAGGCGATAGTCAGCGGGGTGACAAACTTCGCGGCTGCCTTCGTCAGGACAGCCTGAACGGCATGCCCTTCCGCTTGCAGGGCCCGCACCAATTCTGCCGACTTATAGGCGGCAATCCCGCCTGTGACACCAAGCAGAATCGTATTCTGGCCTGCCACCTGCGCCACCTACCACTCCCAGTATAGGGAGTAAGCGGCCCGTTCAACCGGCCGCCGGCACCGCCGAGGCGTCGCGCTGCCCGTCGCGTAGCGCCCGCACCCGGTCCCTCAGGTTGGCGGCTCGCTCGAAGTCGAATTTCTGCGCCGCCTCCCGCATCTGCCCTTCCAGCTCGGAGATCAGGGCCTCGCGCGCTTCGGGCGAGTCCGGCGCCTCGTCGGACTCCTCCTGTGTCGGCACGTCGACATAGTCCGCGCTGACAATCTTCGCCAGCGCCATCGAGACGGGCTTGACAATCGTCTCAGGGGTGATGCCGTTAGCTTCGTTGTAGGCGTGCTGCAACTCCCGGCGGCGGGTGGTTTCGCCGATCGCACGGCGCATGCTGTCGGTCATGCGGTCGGCATACAGAATCGCCTTGCCATGCACGTTCCGCGCCGCGCGGCCCATTGTTTGGATCAAGGAGCCTTCCGAGCGCAAGAAGCCCTCCTTGTCGGCATCAAGGATCGCGACCAGCGATACTTCAGGCAGGTCGAGACCCTCGCGCAGCAGGTTGATGCCGACCAGCACGTCGAACTCGCCGCATCTCAGGTCGCGCAAGGTCTTGACCCGGTCGAGAGTGTCGATTTCGGAATGCAGGTAGCGGCAGCGCACGCCGGCCTCGGCATAATACTCGGCCAGGTCTTCCGCCATGCGCTTGGTCAAGGTGGTGATCAGCACGCGCTCGCCAGCCTCAGCGCGCAAGCGGATCGCGCGCAGCAAGTCGTCAACCTGCCCCTTGACGGGCCGCACCTCGACCTCCGGGTCAAGCAGCCCGGTCGGGCGGATGACCTGCTCTGCCACCACGCCCTCAGCCTTTTCTAGTTCATACGGGCCCGGCGTGGCGGAGACATAGATCCGCTGGAAGGCCCGTTCCTCGAACTCTTGGAAGGACAGCGGCCGGTTGTCCAAGGCGCTTGGCAGGCGGAACCCGTATTCCACCAACTTCTCCTTGCGCGAGCGGTCGCCGTGGTACATGGCGCGCACCTGCGGGATGGTCTGGTGGCACTCGTCAACGAATAGCAGGGCGTCCTTGGGCAGGTAGTCGAGCAGTGTCGGGGGCGGTTCGCCGGGGGCGCGGCCGGAGAAATGCCGCGAGTAGTTTTCGATGCCGTGGCAATACCCGATCTCGCGCATCATCTCCATGTCGAACTGCGTCCTCTGGCTGAGGCGCTGCGCCTCGAGCAGCTTGCCACTGTCCCTGAGCTGGGCCGTGCGCCAGTCGAGCTCCGCGGTGATGCTATCCAGCGCGCCCAGCATGGTTTCGTCCGACATCACATAGTGGCTCGCCGGGTAAATCGGTAGCCGCTGGTAGGTCTGCTTCACCTCGCCGAGGAGAGGGTCGAACTGCAGCAGTGTGTCCACCTCGTCGCCCCACAGTTCGATGCGGTAGGCCAAGTCGTCATAGGGCGGGAAGATCTCGATGACGTCTCCGATGACGCGAAACACGCCCCGTTCAAAGCTTCCGACATCGTTGCGCTTGTAGAGAATCTTCACAAGTTGGCGGGCGATCTGCTCGCGCGAGATGCGCTGCCCCCGCTCCAGCATGAGCAGCATGTCGTAATAGGCGTCCGGCGAGCCGAGCCCGTAGATGCAGCTAACGCTAGCCACGATCAGGCAGTCCCGGCGCTCGAACAAAGACTTGGTCGCCGCTAGGCGGAGCTTGTCGAGATCGTCATTGATCGTGGATTCCTTCTCGATATAGGTGTCGCTGGCCGGCATATAAGCCTCGGGCTGGTAGTAGTCGTAGTAGCTGACGAAGTACTCCACCGCGTTGTCCGGGAAGAACGACTTGAATTCGTGATAAAGCTGCGCCCCGAGTGTCTTGTTGTGCGCCAGCACGAGGGTCGGGCGCTGCAGCGCCTCGATCACCTTGGCGACAGTGTAGGTCTTTCCCGAACCGGTGACGCCGAGCAAGACTTGATGGCAGTCCCCATCCCTGACTCCCGAGACAAGTTGTTCGATGGCTGCAGCCTGGTCGCCACGCGGGCTGTAGTCGGAGGCCAGGCGAAAACCCATCTGCACTCTAGTTTACTGGCCGCGGCAACAGCCCCAACCAAGTCCGTCCGGGAAAAGCGCCGGTGCCGTCAAGCCGCTGGGCAGCCCTTCAATGTCTCCGATGCTTACAGCCGTTGCCGGCAAGTCTCCATGCCGGGCGCGCCGGGCTCGGCACGTGCCTCGGCATCTCGCGGATTCCCGACGGCTACGGCTCCGGGGCGATTGCAGCTTCGCAAGGTGCGGCCACCGAATCCAGGGATCCTGATGCCCAACCGGCTCTTGGCTCTGATCACAGCGCGTTTCGGCCTGCGCCTCGTCTTTTAGACTGAAGTTCCCCCCGATCCACGGCTAGGTGCTCTGCCAAGTGATTGATTTGGCTCGCGTTGCATAGCTTGCACATGCGTAATATGTAGCCATGTAATTAGTGATTTGATTCGATTGATTTTATTGACATATGTGTTTCTTGTTGCTATAATCAGTCGTAGACTAGTAGCCATGTACATCGAATCCGTCCCCAATCGCAACTCGCCGCCCGCCGTCTTGCTGCGCGAATCCTACCGGCAGCACGGCAAGGTCAAAAAGCGCACCCTGCTCAATCTCTCCCACTGGCCCCCCGCTCTGGTCGCCGGCTTGCGCCTCCTGCTCAAGGGCGGCACCGCCGTGCCACGCCTCGACGAGGCTTTCGACATCGTCCACTCGCGCCCCCATGGCGCCGTCGCGGCCGTGCTCGGCACGCTCCAGCGTCTCGGCCTCGAGCGCCTCATCGACCCGCAACCCTCGCCGCAACGCGCGCGCGTGCTAGCCCTGATCGTGGCCCGCGTGTTGCAGCCGGGGTCCAAACTGGCCACCGCCCGCAGCCTGGCCGCCGCGAGCGCCCACGACACCTTGGCCGAGACGCTCGGGCTGGGGGCGCTCGACGAGGACGACCTGTATGCCGCCATGGACTGGCTGCTCGCACGCCAGCAGCGCATCGAGCGCGCACTGGCGCGGCAGCACTTGCAAGAAGGCGCGCTGGTGCTGTACGACCTGACCTCGGTGTATCTCGCAGGCCGCCACTGCCCGCTGGCCAAGCGGGGCTACTCGCGGGACGGCAAGCAGGGCAAGCTGCAGGTCGAGTTCGGCCTGCTGTGCGCGGCGCAGGGTTGTCCGGTGGCCGTCGAGGTGTTCGCTGGCAATACCGCCGATCCGCGCACGGTCGGCGTGCAGATCGAGAAGCTGCGGACACGCTTCGGCTTGCACCGCGTGGTGCTGGTCGGCGAGCGGGGCATGCTGACCGAGGCGCGCATCCGCGAAGAGCTACAACCGGCCGGCTTGGACTGGATCACGGCCTTGCGCGGGCCGGCGATCCGCAAGCTGGTCGCTGGCGGCACGCTGCAATTGTCGTTGTTCGACGAGCGGGACTTAGTGGAGGTGCAGAGCGATGCTTATCCCGGCGAGCGGCTGATGGTCTGCCGTAACCCGCTGCTGGCCGAGGAACGGGCGCGCAAGCGCCAGCAACTGCTGGCGGCCACCGAGCAGTTGCTGGCGGCCATCGTCAGCGCCACGCAGCGCCAGCAACGACCGTTGCAAGGTGCCGAGCAGATCGGCCAGCGGGTTGGCCGCGCTATCGGCAAGCATAAGATGGCCAAGCACTTCGCGTGGGAAATCGACGAGCAGGGCGTGTTCCGCTATCAGCGCAAGCAGGAGTCCATCGCGGCCGAGGCGGCGCTCGACGGCTTGTACGTCATCCGCACCAGCCTGCCGCCGAGCACACTCGACAGCGCCGGCACGGTGCGCGCCTACAAGCGCCTGAGCACGGTCGAACGCGCCTTCCGCAGCCTGCAGACCGTGGACCTGAAGGTGCGCCCGGTGTTCCATCGTCGTGCCGAGCGGGTGCGCGCCCACGTGCTGCTGTGCATGCTGGCCTATTCCGTGGAATGGCACATGCGCCAACAACTGGCACCGCTGCTGTTCGACGATGAGGACGCCGCCGGTGCCGAGGCCGAGCGCGTCTCGGTCGTAGCTCCGGCACGCGTCTCGGCGTCGGCACGCAACAAGGCCCGGCGCAAGCGCAACGCCGCCGGGCAGCCGGTGCACAGCTTCCGCACCTTGCTCGCCGAGCTGGCCACGCTCACCAAGAATCGCGTACGACCCCGGCTGCCCGAGGCCGTGCCCTT
Source organism: Bryobacterales bacterium (assembly GCA_965219605.1). Classification (GTDB taxonomy): domain Bacteria; phylum Acidobacteriota; class Terriglobia; order Bryobacterales; family UBA6623; genus VXMF01. The sequence continues at coordinate 942,276 of CBDCOC010000001.1, forward strand.
CGACCTGCTCACCCGCCCCACCGAACTACAGAGCGAAGCCTTTCGGCTACTCTCGCTGAGGTTGCCATAATGTACCCAGTAACGACCTGCTAGCCAATCATGATGCCCTGACAAATCAATGGCTTAGATCATCCTCACTCTGGAACTTCAGTTTAGACCGGCCATTCAGCAAATGGCCACGTCGCAGGACACGCAACAAGTAACAGCACTCCCGAAACAGGGCCGTAACCCGCCCGTCCTATGCCCGTGCCGCGCTGCCGGGCCGCCGACGGCGCCAAACCCCGGGAAACGCCAAGCAATGGCAGCCTTGCGTGGGAGCCGGCACCGATCTTCAGTCCGCCCGGAACTTCAACGCTATCCCGTTGATGCAGTGGCGCTTTCCGGTCGGCGGCGGTCCATCGTCAAAGATGTGGCCGAGATGCCCGCCGCAGTGCCGGCAGTGAACCTCTGTACGCGTCATGAAGAACGAGCGGTCAGTCGTGGTGCCGACAGCACCCGTGATTGCCTCCCAGAAGCTGGGCCAGCCTGTTCCGCTATCGAACTTGGCCGCCGAGGAATACATCGGCAGGTCGCATCCAGCGCACACGAAAGTGCCGGCACGCTTCTCTTGGTTGAGCGGGCTCGAGCCGGCCCGCTCGGTGCCGTGCCGCCGCAACACGCGGTACTGTCCGGGCGTGAGGATTCTCCTCCATTCTTCGTCAGTGCGCACGATTTCAAATTTCCGGCTCGATCTGTCCGCAGCGATCACGGGAGATCCGGCGGTCGCTGCCAGTAGGAGCACTCGTCTTGTCATTTTAGGCATGGTCGTTATACTTCCTGCAACGTTGGCGGTACCGAGAGCGCACGGGCCATGACACTGACGCACATGTGCCGATGGGAGACGTCGAGTTCAATTCCGCCAAGCACGCAGCTTTGGACGGATGGGCGGCAGAACAGGTTTCGGCGACTGTGCCGCACGGTCGGTCCAGTTCCGGCATGAGTGCCGGTTGGAGCGCCTGTTTCTAGCCATCGGCCCGCGGCCGGTTGCGTCGTCAGGCAAGACCGGAATTTGCAACAGCCGGGCGCGGGCGGGCGTTTCCCGATCTGGCAGTGACTCGTGCAGGCGGTGGATGGAGATCGGGCAGCTGGCCTCCAGTAGGCACAGCCCGGATATCGCCCGCACCAGTTCGAGTGTGCGCTGTAGAGCGAGCATATGAACCGCAAATACGTTGCTGGTGAAGGGCGGCCCCCTGACCCGGACCGGTCCGCTGCTTATCAACTATCGAACCCGTCTCTTGCCTAGACCACCATGCACGGCCAGTCAAGACCGTTCGTAGCGATAGTCAAAAGTGCATGAGGCACCAATCATTTCGCGAAACCAAAGCGTGACGCTGGCCCCGAAAGCATCTGTGAGTCGCACTGGTTCGTTCAGAACGAAATGCACCGGCTGTGCCTGGCCGCCGTTAATAGCGATGTTGTCCGCGTATAGAGAGGTACGATCCAAACTGTCGAGAATGGGGTTCAGCCGCCCCTGAATTCCGGAAAGATGCCCCGTGTGATTGGCGATAATTCGCGAACCCCCGTCCAGTGCCGGCTGTAGCGAGATTTCCAGCGGCACGCCCGGCAGGTAGTCGCGCTGTACGTGCGCCTTGAATCCTTCCACAGCGCACACCACGGTCATCGGCAACCGGGTGTGGAGCACGAACTCGGCACGCCCGAAAGCGTCGGTTCGCGCCTCCCGATACGTCTTGTTTGGGTAGAGCATCAGCACGTGGACACCCGGCTGCGGTCCGCCTGTCTCACTGTGGCAAACCATCACACGAGCCGCGACACCCTCCGCCACTGGGGCGCGGGCCGCCGGCAGTGCGACTTTCAACTCGCGGCCGCCGATCAGCTCAAAGACCGCTCGCTGGCCGGCTAGGGCAAAGGTCTCATCCTCGATCACAGCAATCCCTTCGCCGCGCCGCTCGATGAAATACGACCGCCCGCCCGATCCGCGAATATTGCCCACTGCACACTGGCCAAGACGCGAGGCGAGCAGTTCGTTTCGGGTGAATTGGTTTGTGCGAAGATCAGTAGCAGTCATGGAATTGCACAGATTGCCGGGCGAGTAAAGCTCAAGCCGATCCTCAAACATACACAGACGAATCCGTGCTCCTGATACCGCATAGTCACGATGCACGACTGCGTTTACGACAGACTCAAAGACTGCTCGCGAACTGAACTGCGGCACGTCAGTACGAGCGGGATCTTTGAAAGCCGCCATGCGCTGGTTAGCCACCACGAAGCGCAGCGCTTCGCGAATCTGCCGGTCGAGAGGGCCGGTGATGTGCCGGGAATCGAGCTGTCGTGCGGCGTCTGGCTTGTGCCCGCGATAGCAGACGGCCTGAATCCAAGCGTTCGGCAGCCACTTGCCAGGGTCTTCGGAAGCCAGCAGAACACCTCCCACCGTAGCTCGCAGGACACCCTGAGAGTCGGCCTTCACGAATTTCAGCTTCGTGAGGGCACTCTCGTCCGAATCATCGACCCGGGAGCTCGCATACAGACGCCAGAGGTCTTTGCTGAGGCTGTTGATACCGGTATTCTGCACAACCTGTGTGTCAGTCGAGCCGACATTGGACTGATCGCGCCGGTACGATAAACGTCGAATCTCGGCCTCGTCCATCTGACGCTTGCTGTCCCCGCGCCGCCGGTAGTACCCCCCGGGAGAGCGGTGAACAGTTGCGCTCTCCGGTATCTCAACAACCAGCGCCCCGCCATTCCCCTCTTCGACCGGAACCCGGAAAACACTGTAGTCGAGAGGCGGCTTAATGCTGTCCTTGCAGATCTCCCCAACGAACCGCACAAGCGCGTCCAATCTCGATGAATCGAGCGACTGCGGCCGTCGGTCATCGGACACACCTAGCATCAACCGGCCGCCACCAGCATTGCCGAACGCAGCAAGTTCATCGGCAAGCGCATCCCAACGAGGCGCGGAAACCTTGCTCCCTCGGAACTCCACGGCCTTTAATTCCAAATTGCTATCCTCGCCAAGAGCAACATACCTCCAAACATGCTCTAGATTCATCGACATCATTTTAGGATCTGTCCATTAACCGTGCTACTTGCGCGCTTCCGCCCTTTCCCGTCGCCGCTAACCGAACTTTCGAATTCCTGATTGTTCAGCAATTGCGACCAAAGGTGGAAGGTGGGGCCGCAGCGGCAGGGTGCGACAGACACGAGGCGGGCACGAGAGCGGCCAACTGGTAGCAGCACTTGAGGCAGTAGGAAAACTTGGCCGGATAGCGCTCCTCGCAAGCACGATGGGGCCGTCGATAGCCCGCTTGACGTTGCCCGGCAAGGTGTTCAGTCAACCCAACCCTAGTGCTTCGCAGCTGTCTTTGCTGCCGCCGTTCACTTGCGCTTGTTGCTCGTAGCCCGCCGCCTGCACGCTCCGCAAGCAGGCCAGCCCGTCCGGGCGCGCCAGCGGGAACTGCCGCAGCCGCTCTGGATGCTCGTCCGCGCTCACTCGCATAGCCACTACGAGGGCCGCTTTGCCGGCGGCCCCATGCCCGCGCTGGCAGCGGGTGTATTGCCAGGACTTGCGCTGGCGCAGTTGGCAACTCTTGCGACAGCCGCAGTGGGGGTAGCAGAAGCTTCGGGGCCGGTGCGCCTAGAAGGCTGCTTGCTCGCCTTGAGCGACGGTTCCGTAGTCTGCGAGGAACTCCGCCAGGCTCTGCCCCTTTTGGAACTGAACCTTGCTCTTTGGCATAGTCAACTTCTTTCCAATCAGATATTTAAGAATACATCAAGCGGCATCTCCCGACAACCGCTTCGAGCCGGAACTTGACACATTCCGGCCCCCTGAGACTAGCTGTGACTCCGAGGAATGAGGTTTGAATTGCCTGCGCAACGGGCCGCAGGCTTGCCGGCGATCAAGGCGGAATGGTAGGCCCGAGCGGACTCGAACCGCTGACCTCTACCGTGTCAAGGTAGCGCTCTAACCAAAACTGAGCTACGGGCCTTGGCGGGCAGCTTGGCTAGGGCCGGGCCTGCTGCGAGCCGAGGCTCATTGCAAGCCTTTCCGCCCACTGCCTGTCCGGATGATAACACAATGCCGCTTTTTCCCAAGCAGGGCGCGGCCATCGGCCTGCGACCGCCAAGCGGCCTTGCCGCGTGGCGCGTTTGCGTCCGGCGGCCGGGCGGCCCCTATTCGTAGGCGGGCTCGGTCACCCCGTACATCTTGCGCAAGCGCCCCAATTCTCGTTTCAGTTCCGCGGTAACGCTTTCCATGCCCTTCCGTGCGTAGATGCTTTGCGTCTCTTCTGGATCGCGCTCCAAGTCGAAGAGCTCCCACTCGTCGCTTTCGTAGAACCGGATCAGCTTGTAGCGCTCGGTCCGCACGCCTTCGTGCGCCGGGACTCCGTGCGCAACCTGGCTCTCGTAGTAGTGGTAGTAGAACGACTCGCGCCAGTTCCGCGGAGCCTTGCCCTCCAGCAGCGGCACCAAGCTGCGCCCCTGCATGTCAGGCGGCACATCCACGCCTGCGATCTCCAAGAACGTCTCGGGGTAGTCCAGGTTGGAAACCAGTGCGCGGCTAGTCGATCCAGGCTTGACAACGCCCGGCCAGCGCACCAGCAGCGGCGTCCGAAGCGACTCGCGGTACATCCAACGCTTGTCGAACCACCCGTGCTCGCCAAGGTAGAAGCCTTGGTCGGAGCTGTAGACAACCACCGTGTTCTCGGACAATCCGGTCTCGTCGAGGTAGCGCAGGATCCGTCCGATGCTGTCGTCCACGGAGGCGATACAGCGCAGGTAGTCCTTGATGTAGCGCTGGTACTTCCAGCGGATCAGATCCTTGCCCTGCAGGTTCGCCTTGCGAAACGCCTCGTTCTTGGGGCGGTACACGGCATCCCAGACCGCCTTCTGCGCGGGATTCAGCCGCCCGTAGCTTCTCATCCATTGGCGCAGAACGGGATCATCTTCCGGGGTATCGGGCGGCGGGTTGATCTTCAGGTCATGAGCGGATACCATGTGGCGGCCGATCTCCATGCGGTTCGCAGCCGCGGGCGAAGCCCGCCCGGAGTAGTCGTCGAAAAGCGTCGGCGGCTCCCAGACGTGCTGCCCGTCATAGAGCGTGAGGTGCTCCGGGCTGGGCATCCAGTTCCGATGGGGCGCCTTGTGCTGAGTCATCAGCACGAATGGCTTGCCGGGATCGCGCCGCTGCTTAAGCCATTCCAGCGACAGGTCTGTGATGATGTCTGTGACGTACCCCTCGTGGCGGCGGCGGGTGTCGTCCGGGCCGACCCGCATGTCGGGGTTGTAGTAATCTCCCTGCCCCGGCAGCACCTCCCAGGCGTCAAAGCCGGTGGGAGCCGTCTTGAGGTGCCACTTGCCGAAGATGGCAGTTTGATAGCCTGCTGCCTGCAGGAGCTTCGGAAATGTCGGCTGCGAGCCGTCGAATCGCAGGCGGTTGTCCAGCACTCCGTTGAGATGGCTGTATTTCCCGGTCAGGATGACTGCCCTGCTCGGCGCGCAGATCGAGTTCGTGACCAATGCACGGTCAAAGCGCATGCCCTCGCGCGCGATCCGGTCGAGGTGCGGAGTGTGGTTGATCATCGATCCATAGGCGCTGATCGCTTGGTAGGCGTGATCGTCGGTGAAAATGAAGACGATGTTCGGCTTTTCGGAGGCGGTCAGCACCGAGGCGAACGCGAGGAGAATCGTGGCAAGGCGGCGCATAGCGAAGTGCATTGTAGCGAATCCCGCCAGCCCGGGCGTCCCCAGCGGGGGCTGGCAGTACGCCTGTCCGTTCACTGCGCGACAACTCGAGGGCGTGAAGCGGCCCCCCTATCGGAGCATCCCGGCGGAGCACCTCAATACAATGGGCAGCAGTGGGCGAGCTGTTGATTGAAGTACGGGATCTGTCGTTCCGTTACCCGGACGGAGCCGAGGCCCTGCGTGAAGTCAGCTTCGTGCTGCGCAGGTCGGAGACCGTGGCGATCTTGGGCGCGAACGGCTCGGGCAAGACGACTTTCCTCAATCACTTGGTCGGACTCCTGCACGGAAGCGGCTCGGTCAAGGTTTGCGGCCTGCCGGCCGAGGGATCCAATCTCGGCGAGATCCGCCGCCGCGTGGGCATGCTGTTCCAAGACTCGGACAACCAGATCTTCATGCCGACAATAGAGGAGGACGTAGCCTTCGGCCCGCTCAATCTGGGACTCGACGAGGCCGCGGTGCGCGAGCGCGTGGACCGCTGCCTGCGACAGGTCGGCCTCAATGGCCAGCGCAAGAAGCCCCCGCACCATCTCAGCGCGGGCGAGCGGCGCCGCGCCGCGCTCGCCGGCGTGCTGGCCACGGAGCCCGAAATCTTGCTGCTCGACGAACCCGCCACGTGCCTAGATCCGCCGGGGAAGCGAAGACTGGTCGAAACACTGCGCTGCCTGCCGCAGTCCAAGGTCTTGGTGACCCACGAAATCAGCCTTGCGTCCGCGCTCGCCGATCGCGCAGTGTTCTTCGAGGACGGGCGCATAGCCGCAGAAGGCGGCGTGCAAGAGCTCGCCCATCGATTCGACTGGCTCTGAAGCGGTCAGCGCTCCCGATCGGGTGGCGGCGAGGGATGCTGGGCGTCTACCTGGCCCCACCACGCCGTGAGCCGTTCCAATAGCGCCGATGCAACCGCCGGCCTCTCGCTGGCCAGATTGCGCTGTTCGCCCATGTCATCGGCCAGGTGGTACAGCTCGGTCCGGGAATCCTCGTAGTACCGCAGCAACTTCCAGTGCCCCATGCGCAATGCGCTTACCGGGGATGTCGTGGCGTAGTAGTGCGGGTAGTGAAAATAGAGCGCCTCCCGTTCCGGGGCATGGCGGGGATCCTTGAGCATTGGCGTGAGGTCGATGCCGTCCACTGCCTTGTTGTGCTCGCGATCACCGGACAGGCCGGCAGCGGAGAGGATCGTGCGGTAGTAGTCGATGCTGCTGATCGGAACGTGCGTCTCGGTGCCGGGCTGGGTGAAGCCCGGCCAGCGGATGATGGCCGGCACGCGGATCCCGCCCTCGTACAGCGACCCCTTGCCCGAGCGAAGGGGGGAATTATCGGTGACCGGCATGCCGCCGAACTCCCCCACGTATCCGCCGTTGTCCGAGGTAAGGATGACCATCGTGCTGGCGGCGACACCGAGGTCGTCGAGTGCGCCCAGCACCCTGCCAACATTCTCGTCGAGCGACTGAACCATCGCCGCGTATTCCGGGTTGCGGTGCCGCAGGCCATCGCGGATCCGCTGCCGGTAGCGGTCCGCGATTGCGGGCTTGCCCTCGACAGGCACATGCACCGTGTGGAATGCCAAGTGCATGAAGAAGGGCTTGCCTCGCTCTGCGCTCAGTATGCGGATTGCCTCCGAAGCCAGTCGATCCGTCAGGTACTCCCCCTCGCCACCCCCGGCAAGGTGGGGCACATACCGCAGCCCTCGGTACGTCTGTGCCCCGCTGTACGGGAAAAAGAAAGTCTGCGGAGCCCCCCACAATGTTCCGCCAACGTTATAGTCGAAGCCCTGTGTCTCGGGGTAGTACTCGGCCGTGCCGAGGTGCCACTTGCCCACGTGCGCGGTCGTATATCCCGCGGCGCGCAAGACCTCGGCAACGGTGACCTCGGCATGCGGCAAGCTGTCCCTTGTGCGCGGCGTTTGCAGCGGCCGGTCGAGCGGAGGCCGCTTGGCGGCTTCGCGCCAAATGGTCATGCGTAACTTGGCAGGATGCTTGCCGGTCAAGATCGACGCCCGCGTCGGGGTGCATACGGGGGACGCCGCGTAGGCGTTGGTGAAGCGCAGGCCCTCGTCCGCCAGCGCATCGATGGATGGCGTGCGGTGCAGGTCGGAGCCGTAGGCGCCCAAGTCCGACCAACCCAAGTCATCGACCAAGATGAAGAGGAAGTTGGGCCGATCCTGGGCAGCGGCCGGCAAGAGCGCCAGCAAGGCCGTGAGAGCAATCCGCAGGCCGGCCATGCCCCGTGCTTTGAATCCCGTTCGCACAGATCCAGCTTAAACCCAGCCGGAAGCAGGGATCGAGCTTGGCACAGGTGGTGCTGGCGGGCGGCTGGAAAATGCTGGCTGTTCTCGAATGCGGCGACTCGCGAGTGGCTCAAGTGGGCATCCTCCGATCCAAGGCGGCCACGACCGACCAAGACACGGCAGACCCTCCCGCATGGCGTGTCATATTGCTTGGAGCGATGGAATCCTATGCCTATGCTCGTGGGATTCAAGGAACATTTTCCAAGGAGGCCGAGATGGCAACCGCCGAAGCGATCACAGCGAAATTCAAGGAGTTCGGTGAAGATCTGAAAACTAAGTCCGATTCGTCTGGCGATTGGTCTAGGTTGGATCTCGAAACTGAGAATTTGATTCGTAAGAACCCGTTCGCGTTTCTGATTGCAATGGCATTTGATCGGGGTATGCGATGGGAAAGGGCATATCAGATTCCAGTGGAGATAGAACAAAAAGGTTGCTTGGATCCGAAGCAACTGGCAGGCATGACTAACACTGAACTGTGCAAGTTGTTGGAGGGCCTGAAGATTAAACCGAGGTATGGTGCAATAGAGGGGAGCAAGACTCTGGCGGACGCGGCTCATTTGGTCTGTGAGAAATTCGATGGAGACGCGGCTGCCATCTGGACGAGTTCGTCGCCTTGCGAGGTGGAGAAGACGCTACAGAAAATCCATGGAATCAGTGCAGGGATTGCCTCGATGACGACTCGCATACTGCACGAGAAATTCGGATGTTTCAAAGGGCAAGAGCGTCAGATAGACATCAAGCCGGACATTCACCTACTGCGTGTCTTCAAGCGGACTGGTCTCATCGAGAAGAAATCTGAGGGAGAGGCTAGGAAAGTGGCTCAAAAATTGAATCCAGAATTCCCAGGTGCCTTGGATCCGCCAGCTTGGGAAATCGGTAAGAGTTACTGCCATCCCAAGCAGCCCGACTGCGCGGAGTGTCCACTGACTGAAGTGTGCGCAAAGCAGATCTAGTCTGTCCTTGCGACGATTAGGACGCGTTTTCCACTGATGCCCTAGCATCTGCGAAGGCACCGATCGGTACCCGTCCAAGCTAATTCAACGCACATACTCCCCTACCTAGAGAATGATTTTCCGATAGAATACTTGTTGGGATCTATGAATGGCAGAATGAATGAGATGCCATTTACGGTGTCATGCTCATGTCCGAGCGGTTAGGCATGCGAATACATATGCGTCTGGCAGGATCCGTGCTCCGACGCTTGAGCCCCCTGCTGCGGAGGCAGTCGTTCCGGCTACAGAGCCAGATGGACATCCATCCGCAGTCCCTGTGGCACAACCCTGAATTTGTTCGCGAAACAGGCGGATTTTTTCCGCCTAGCGGGCCGTGCGGCCGCCGAGTCGACTGGCGCGCAGACGGGGACTCGGTACGACGCGACATGCTCGTGCTCCTGCTTCGAGACATTGAGATTCGCGCAATCCCGGGATCGATGGCGGAACTCGGCGTGTACAAGGGCGAGACCGCCGCGCTGCTGCACCATTTCATGCCGGATCGCCGGCTCCACCTCTTCGACACGTTCTCCGGTTTCGATCCGCAGGACGCGAGTTCGGAAGCGACGATCACGGGCGCTCCCGTGGCGGACGGCCAGTTCGGCGACACCTCGGTGGATGCTGTCAAGGGCCGCATTCGCCCAGGCAATTCGAATGTGGCGTTCCATCCGGGCAGGTTCCCAGCGAGTTGCGACGCCTCGGTCAAGCGCGAAACGTTTGCGTTCGTGCATCTCGATGCCGATCTCTACCAGCCGACGTTAGCGGGCCTTGAGGTTTTCTACCCCTTGGTAAACCCCGGAGGGTACATCGTCGTTCACGATTACAATGCTTGGCAGGGTGCCCGCCGGGCCACGGACGAATTCTTGGCCGTGAGGCCGGAAATTGCCATCCCCATGCCCGACAAGAGCGGCTCGGCAGTGATCGCCAAGATCGGCTGAGACTGTGGCTTTGCAGAGGCCGTCAAGCGCACTACCGCCGCTGGACTCCAAGCCGTCGCCATCCTGCCCTCCGGCGCAATCACAGGCAGCCTAAATGAAACGATATAACGAAGTCTGAGACTAATCTTCGCCTGATTCAATTACCCGCAAACGATTGAAATGCAATGACATAGGTGTTTTTGCTGCAAGCACTGCTTACTTGATGAGCTTTAGGCGCTTCAGGTCTTGCTCGGCCCACCCTATTTCCTTCAGGAGTCCCTTTAGAAGACCAGGCCCATAGGTCTTCCTTGGGTGATAATGCAAAACGATGCGCCTTGTCACGTTCCCATTGGCAGAAAGCTTGATGTAGGCCCGGGTCAAAGCACCTGTTTCTTCCTCAATCCATCCGTCCCGATTGAGGGCTTTGATCAGACGGTCAGCGGTTATAGATTTTAGCTGGTTCCAGACATTGCGGGCATAGGTTGCCATAATAGCTCCAAATGTTCTAACATTGCGTTTTTCGGCAGAGTGTAGCTCTGCATGCGGGGTCGGTTCTTCTCAATGATACACCCCGCACCTACAGGTAACGGCTCCCGATGTCTAGCAAGCGAATTAAGATAGAGAATGATTCCATCTTTTGCGTGATCCAGAGCCTCCTGCTTTGAATCCCCTCCCACGTGAAGACCAGCTAAAGCCGGGCAGTAGGCATGATATCCGCCCTCGTCTGCCTCCAAGACCACGAGGATCTTTACCGTAACTCTAGGTTCACTTTGACTTATCGTCACTTCTCTACCTGCTCACGAGCGCGATGCTCGCAGAAACTCTCCCGCAGGCGAATCGTATTTATGTTTCGCCTGCCTGTACGATTGTACATTGGCTCATGACGATGGTCAAGCCTCAAACTTGGCAACTTGGCAACGGAACATAGCTAACACTCGGAGTTGCGTGGCCATGGTGGCTATGGCTCACATTCGATCTGGATGGCGGGAGGCGAGCCCCCCACGCTGCTGGAGAGCTGAGAAGCGGCACAGCACGACCGACACGCACAGCAGGTGGAATCAGGTTATCGACGCACGGTTGCCGTTGCGGTGATTGCATGGCGAAGGGAGCCTCTGTGGCTAGCGGCACCGTGTCGGACCGCTTTCCGCCTCGGGCCCTGGGCCCGTTGCCCCGCTTGGTCGACCGATCCCATCCATTCTTGCGCTTCCTGCACGGAGGCGTGTGCCAAAGCCTGCATCGCCAAAAGAAACACGGGAAGGGCCCCGCCCACTCCCAGCGTAGTTGCCGGCATCCGTGGCGGCAAGGCGTGCCTCTCGCCCGCCTGCTCAACCCTAGCAACCCGAACCGCCCATGCACCCGCAGAGATCTGCCCCTGCACCCTACCACCGGCACTCGCAACCACCGCCGGCGATCTCTTGCACTCCGCCCAGCGCTTGAGTTCCAACACGGGCAAGGAAGCGGGGCAATTGCCGACAACCTTACCTGCCGCCGCCTTCGCATCGCAGTGTGACGCGGCGGCACGCAAGGATTTCCCTCTTTGACGGGGAATGCACCGAGAGATAAGCTAAACATTCCCGGGCAGCCATGTTCCATATGCAACGCTGCCAGCCCCCGGCTAGAATAAGTGTTCGGCATCGTTCCGCCCGAGCTCCGCACTCTGGGCCCTATGCAGCTGCCCTTCCATCGATCGCGCCTGGCGCGCTGGCTTCTCGGATTGGCCGTCGCCGTCATCGCGTCGGCCGGGATCTACTTGGGCACAAGGCCCGACATCCTGTTCCTCGGCTTTCCGAGCATGTACCGCTTCTTGCTGTCCGAGAGCGCCGGCCAGAGCGGCGTGCGCTATGACTACTGGAGTCCCGAAAAGCTGGACGATCCAGAACTGGGCCAGCCGGACTTCAGCCGCTACAAGGTCATCTACATCAGCGGCCGCCGCTCCGACCCGCTCCGCCGCCCGGTGCGCCGCGCTCTTGCCGAGGCCGGCAGGGCCGGCGCGCGGGTGATCGTCCTGCCCGCCCGCGATACGGCCCGGCTGGGCGTGGGCAACGCGGATTTCGAGACGAAAGACCGCTGGATCGACCGCTACTGGCAGTACGGCGGAGTGGACAACATGGCCCGCTTGCTACAGACTTCGGCCGCCCGCTATTCCGGCAAAGACTTCGCAATACTGCCGCCGGAGCCAACGCCGGACGATGGCTACTACCATCCCGAATCGCCCGATCTCTTCGATTCGACCGCGGATTACGAAGATTGGTATGTGCGATCCGGGCACTTCCAGCACGGCCGCCCCAAGGCCCTGATCGACTTCGCCGATGGCTGGCGGCTGGGCATGAACGATGCCACGGACGCGATCGTGCGAGCCTTCGAGGCGGGCGGTTTCAACACCGCCGCAATCTTCGGCACGGCCCAAGCCGCCCCGTTCGCCCTCGAGTACCGGCCTGACATCCTGATCTCACGCAAGCACGGGCGCTGGTGGCTCGGGGAGCAAGGCGTCGAAGTCTTGGAGGACAAACTCGACGTGCCGATCTTGCGGGGTCTTTCCCTGCTGTTCACCGGCGAGTCGTTCGAGGACTACCGGCAAACCCGCGCCGGCATCCGCGACGCCGGCCTGATCATGGGCACGATGGTGCCCGAACTGGACGGAGCGATCCAGCCCACGCTGATCGAGGGGCTGGACTCCGCATGGTACGGCCGCCGTTTCGAAGCGTTCCACTCCGAACGCATCGAACTCTTGGTGCAACGGGCGCAACGCTGGGTGCGCCTGCGCAAGCTCTCCAATGCGGACAAGAAGGTTGCGATCTTCTACGTCTCCGGGATCGGCAAGGGCCGGATCACGGCCGCCAGCCTCAACGTGCCGCGCAGCATGCTGCGCTTTCTGGCCGCGATGCGGCGCGCCGGCTATTCCATCGCCAACCTGCCATCGGACGAGCAGGCGCTGCTGGCGGAGATGCTCGACAAGGGGCGCAATGTGAGCGCGGGACGCCCGCGAGACTTGGACCAGCTGGCAGGGCGCGAAGGCGTCCTGCTGCTCCCGACGGACGGCTACGCGAACTGGTTCGCCACCTTGCCCGAAGCCATGCGCGAGGAGGTCAACCGCACTTTTGGGCCGCCACCCGGGCAGTTGATGACGGTTGCGCGGGACGGCCGGGAGTTCTTCGTGATACCGAAACTGGACTACGGCAACGTCATCGTGCTGCCCCAGCCCGTGCGCGGCGCCCGCATGGACGCCAAGCTCCAGCACAACGACAAGGTTCCGCCGCCCCACCAATACCTTGCTGTCTACTGGTGGCTGCGCCAGGCGTGGCAAGCTGACGCCATCGTCAACTACGGCACGCACGGCACGCACGAGTTCTTGCCCGGCCGGCCGCTCGGCCAACTGGCCGACGACTGGTCCGACCGCACCATTGGCCCGCTGCCCAATCTCTACGTCTATGTCATGGACAACGTAGGCGAGGCGCTCATCGCCAAGCGCCGCGGAGCGGCCGTGACGGTCAGCCACCAGATTCCGCCTGTCGAAGCGGCCGAGATCACGCGGGGCGAGCCGAAAACCGCGGCGCTATACCGTAGCGCCCGGCAATTCCTGCAAGCCCGGCCGGGAGCGCTCAAGGAACGACTGCGCGCCGAGGTCCGCAGCGCCGGCACGCACCTCGGATTGGACCGGGACATCGGGGCCGACTGGGCCGGTGCGCAGCCCGCGGACTCGGAAGTGCAGCGGCTGGCCGAGCACATCCACCTCATCGACGAAGACCGCATCCCCCTGGGCCTGCACGTCCACGGGCAGCCCGACACGCCGGCCGATCTGGCGCCGATGGTCACAGCGATGCTCGGCCGGGAGGCGCTCCGGGAGGCGCCGTGCCAGGCTGCGGCGGATGCGACTTGTTCCGCCCGGACTCGCAAGCGCGTCGAAGCTGCCGTCCGCCGGGCCTTGGCTGGCGATCCGTCCGACCCAGCACTTGGGCCGCTGGCGCCCGAGGTCGAGCGGATCGGAGCCGCCCTGGCCCGGACTCCCGATGAGATCGGCCACACTCTGGGCGCGCTCGCGGGAGCCTACGTGCCGCCCGGCGGGGGCGGCGATCCAGTCCGCAATCCCCAAGCCCTGCCGACCGGCCGCAACCTCCATGGCATCAACCCCGCGGAAGTTCCCACGAAGGCCGCCTGGGAGATCGGCGTCCGGCTCGCCGACGCACAGCTCGCGGCCGAGCGCGAGCGGCTCGGCCGCTGGCCGCGCAAGATAGGTTTCACCCTTTGGAATACCGAGCTGATCCGCCAGCACGGCACGGACCTGGCCCATGTGATGCACTTGCTCGGGGTGCGTCCGGTGTGGGACCACAACAACGTTGTCGAAGATGTCGAATTGATCCCCTCGCCCGAGCTGGGACGGCCGCGCATAGACGTCGTCATCCAAGCAGCCTCGCTGTTCCGGGATACGTTCCCCGATCGCATGAAGCTGCTCGACAGGGCCGTCCGGCTGGCTGCGAGCGCGACAGGGGGAGACAACTACATCGCCGAGCATGCCGAGCGGGCCGAGCGCGAACTCAAGCAGTCCGGCATGGCGGCCGACGATGCACGAATCCTGTCCAAGGCGCGCGTCTTCAGCAATTCGGCCGGCGGCTACGGGACAGGGCTGGTCGCGGCAATCGAGCGCAGCGGCAGCTATAGCTCGTCGGCCGGGCTGACAGAGGCGTATCTCGCCCGGACCGGAGCGGCATACACCGAAGGCCACGAATGGGGCCGGGCCGTGCCGGACGCCTACCGCGCTCACTTGCGGCACACCGATGCGGTCACGCTGAGCCGTTCCACGAACGTGGTCGGCGCCCTGACGCTGGACCACTACTTCGAGTACCTCGGCGGCATGACAATGGCCGTGCGCGACACGACCGGCAAGGAGCCCGAGACCTACGTGGCCGATGTCCGCGACGCCGGCGAACCGCGCGTCGAGACGGTGCGGGCTTCCCTGGCGCGCGGGCTGCGCGGCAAGTTCTGGAACCCCAAATGGATCGAGGCCTTGCAGTCCGAGGGCTTTTCCGGGGCTGTCGAAATCGCCCAGACGGCGACCAATCTGTTCGGCTGGCAGGTCACCAAGCCTGACGCGGTCGGGAGCGAGGCTTGGCAGCGGATGCACGAGATCTACCTGGCCGACTCGCTGGGCTTGGAACTGCCGCGATGGTTTGATGCCAGCAATCCGTTCGCCTTGCAGGAAATCATGGCGGTCTTGCTCGAAGCGGCGCGCAAAGGGTATTGGACTGCCCGTGCGGACACGCTCAGCGATCTAGCCCTATCGTATGCCCGCTCCCTTGAGCGCCACGGCGCGTCGGGCAGCCCGCGCACGACGGGCAACCGTGCCTTCGAGGACTATGTCGAAGCGCTGGTCTCCGCTTCTGCCGCGCCGCAGCTGATCTCGACGGTGCGCGACGAGCTCCGCGACGGCTCCAAGCCCCGGGTGGAGGGCCGCAGCCTGGTCGCACGCTCGGAACCTGCGGGCGACGCCCGGCCCAGTATCGGCGCCGGCGCCGGGGCCGCGGCGCTGATACTACTGCTGGGCCTGTTCGCGCTCGGCTGGCGCCGGACAAGGTAGCGGCGGCAGTCTCAATTGCCGCAATACGGTTGCTATACTGCGCTTTAGCGCGGCCTGGCCGCACTGGAGTCGTGCCGAAGACTTTTTACATCGAAACGTTCGGTTGTCAGATGAACGTGCATGACAGCGAGAAAGTGCGCGGCGTGCTCGAGGCGCGCGGCTATGGCCAGGCGCGGACGCCTGACGAAGCCGGCATGCTGCTCTACAACACGTGCAGCATCCGGGACAAGGCCGAGCAGAAGGTGTTCTCCCGGCTGGCGGGCATCAAGCGCCGGGCCGAGGGCAAGACGATCGGCGTCCTAGGCTGCGTCGCCCAGCATAACGGCGAGGAGATCTTCGATCACGCGCCGCATGTGGACTTCGTTTGCGGCTCGGCCAGCTACAACGCCTTGCCCGCGATCCTGGATCGCGTCGAGGCGGGCGAACCGCGCATCACCGGACTCGCACTGGACACCGACGAGACCTTTGACCTCCCGTGCGTGGAACGCGACCGGCCCTACAGCGCCTACCTCACGATCATCGAGGGCTGCGATAAGCAATGCACCTACTGCGTGGTGCCCTTCACGCGCGGGCCGGAAAGAAGCCGCGCCAGCGAGTCTGTCATGCGGGAGGCAAGAGCCCTCGAAGACCGCGGATACACCGAGATCACGCTGCTCGGGCAGACGGTGAACAGCTACCGGGACCCCTCCCCCGCCGGCTGGAGCTTCGCCAAGCTGTTAGACGAGGTCGGCCGCCTGCGGCGCATACGCAGGGTGCGCTTCACAACCTCCCACCCTGCCGACTTCACGCCCGACATCGTCGAGGCGATCGATCGCAACGAGTCGCTCTGCGATTGGGTCCACTTGCCGGTCCAATCGGGATCGACGCGGGTCCTGCGGGGCATGCGGCGCACCTACAGCCGCGACCAGTACCTGCGCTGCATTGAGATGCTCAAGCGCGCCACCCGCACGATCGAGCTGAGCACGGACATCATCGTGGGCTTTCCCGGCGAGACGGAGCAGGATTTCGAACAGACCCTGTCGCTGCTGGACGAGGTGGAATACGCCTCGGTCTTCTCATTCAAGTACTCGCCGCGCCGGGGCACCGCTGCCGCGGACATGCCGCCGGTGCCCGAAAAGGAGAAGAGCCGCCGCTTGGCGGAATTGCAAGAACGCCAGCGCCGCATTCAATTGCGGCGCAACGCCGCCCTGATCGGAACCGTGCAAGAAGCGCTCGTCGAAGGCCGCAAGGAGCGCATGCAGCAGTGGGCGGGCCGGACCACCCAGAACCGCGTGCTGAATTTCACGGATCCGTTGCGGCTGGCGGACAGGCGCGACCTATGCGGCAGCTACTGCAGCGTGCGCGTCACCGCCTCGGGGCCGAACTCTCTCGTGGGCGAGCTGGCCGAGGCCGCCACCCGGCCGGGCTTCCAAGGGCTGCACGTTCTCAACTAGGGAGGGAGGAAGCGATGCGGGAAATCGAGATGCGGATCTGCGGCCTGATGATGGATCCTATCACCAACATGCCCATCGTGGTGCTGAAAGACCTCAAGAACGAGACCGTGCTGCCCATCTGGATCGGCGTCTACGAGGCCAACGCCATCGCTCTGGAGATCGAAAAGATCGCAACCCCGCGGCCGATGACGCACGACTTGGTGCGCAACATCCTGCTCGGCTTCGATGCCCGCCTGCGCAAAGTGGTGGTAACGGAGCTGAAGGACGACACTTTTTTCGCCGTGCTGTGGGTCGAGCGGAACGGCCGGCTCTACGGAATCGACTCGCGGCCGAGCGACGCATTGGCCCTCGCGTTGCGGCTCGACTGCCCGATCTGGGTGACCGACGATGTGATTGCCTCTTCCAAGCTTTCTCCCACGCTCAACGAGAAGGCGAACAGCGAGGAACTCCGCAAGTGGCTCGAAAATCTTGGCGAAGAGGATCTCGGCGAGTACAAGATGTAGCCAGCTCGGCTGTCGCGGGCCGGGAGGCGGGGCGGCCGTCTCCGGCATCCCCGCCATGCTCACTCCGAACTAGGCGGTCGTCAGGCAGACAGGTTGCGGTGCCCCTGCGACTCGACCATCCGGTACCGGCCCGTTTGCATGGCCTTGCCGGGCCGGCTAGCGCTCAGTCGGTGCCGAGCGACCAGCGCATCCCGACACGGAACGTCCGCCCCGGATCGGCGCGCACGAAGCTCGGGTCGGGGCTGTCGAGGCCCGAATCGATCGAATCGAAGAAGTTGTCAACCGAGCCGTACAGCTCCAGCCCCTTGCGCAACGGCTTGGCCAGGTACCAATCCCAGAGTTGGTAACCGTCGGCGATCAGTGTCGACCGCCGCCCCACGATCGGCCATTTCCCGAGATATACGCCGCGCAGGTTCGTGCGCAGGCCGCCGAACCGCTCCGTCGTCCACCAGACGCGGAAGTTCCCGTTGTGCTTGTGCCGTTGGCTCAGGAACGCTCCCGTCTCCGTGTCGCGGGCATCGAGATAGGTGTAAGCGGTCGAAATCACCAATTCCGGCGTCAAGCGCAGCTGTATGCTGCCCTCCGCTCCAGTCGTGTAGACGTTCTCGATATTGCGGTACAGGTAGAACAGGCTGTTGAGGCTCGGAGCGAAGGCGGGATTCACGCCGAATCGCGCCATGATCCCGTCCAACTGTTCCTGCGTTCTCGGCCGGCCCAACAAGTCAGTTTGTATCAAGTTCTTGATCCCGTTCCAGAAATAGGTCGCGCTGAACCGCAACCGGCCATGCCCGCCATCCACGCCGACCTGGGTGGTCGTGGAGGATTCCGGGCTCAAGGCGGGGTTGCCAATGATCTGATACACGCCGCTCGTCGACAGGTAGCGGTAGTACAGCTGGCCCAAATCAGGAGCCCGGAAGCCTTGGCCGTACGACGCCTTGACCCGGACGGACTCGGCGGCCCGGAACAGCAGCCCGACCCGCGGCACCATGCGCGCGCCGAAGGCCGAATGGTCTGTCAGGCGTCCGCCGACGGTCAAGCTCAGGCGCGGGTGCGCTTGGATGCGGTCTTGGAACCATGCATCGACCATGCGGATCGACATCCCGTCGTTGTCGCCGAGCAGCCGGTTCTGGCCGCGATACTCGTTGCTCGTCCAATCGACGCCGCCCTGTAGCAACTGGCGGCCGCCCAGCACGTGCGACAGGCTTGCATCGAAGCGATACAGGCGCTCGTTGAGATTGGCAGTCGCGTTGGCGGGGCCGGGTACGCGGGCAATGTCTATGGTGGAATTCTCGTCATACTTGCCGTAATAGGTCCGCGCTTGCAGCTGCGTGCGCTGCGTCAAGCCGGCGCTCAGCGTGATGCCGTAGTTCTGGGCGCTGTCGTTGAGGACGCTGTTCTGCTCCCTGCCAGGCGCGGCATTGACGCTCCTCTCTTGGTTGTCGAAGGCATTCGCCAAGAGCCCGATCTTGAAGGTCTCCGCGACGTCAAAGTTGAGCTTGGCCATGTAGTCATAGCGACGGAAGCCCGGCCCGCTCGTGTCGAGGTACTGAGGAGTCAGGTCATACAGGTTGCGCTTGTGCCGCTCCACCGCTAGGAAGCCGGACAAGCGGTCCCGCACGAACCCTGTGTCGGCCCGCAAGTCGACCGCGCCCAAGGAGCCGCCGGAGGCGGTCACGTTGGAATCGAAGCGCCTCTGGGGTTCGCGCGTGATCAGATTGATCACGCCTCCGATCGCGTCCGAGCCGTAGAGCGCCGAGGATGCCCCCTTGACGATCTCGACCCGCTCCAGGCGGTTGGTGGACTGGCGGTTCATATTGACGATGCCGCTCTTGACCCCCCTGGCGCCAACCAGCGGGAAGCCATCGAGCAGCAGCAGCGACTGCCTGGAGTCGAGGCCGTGGATCTGGGTCCCGCCCCGGCTGCCGGGAGAGCGGTCCGTGCGCGTGACGATGCCGGGTTCTTCAGACAGAATGTCCGTCACCTGCTCGTAGCCGGAATCCAGCAACTGGCTGCGAGAGATCACCTCCACCTTCGCGATCGAGTCTTCCCGCAAGACCTCCTCCCGCGAGCCGGTCACCACGATGGACTGGTTCAGGATGGCGGGGAACAGCGTCAGGGCGAGAGGGGCCAACTCCGCGCCTGCGACTTCAACCGTCTCAGAGGCTGTCTCGAAGTCGGCCAGCGCCGCGCTGATCCGGTACTTGCCGGGTCGCATCGCAACGGCGAAGGCTCCCATCGAGTCCGTGCGCTGCGCCGTTTCCAGCCCCGTGGACAGGTCGCGCACGAATACCGTCGCCCCCACCAGCGGCAAACCGGCGGCATCCGCCACACGCCCCTGCAGGTCGATCTTCTCCTGCGCCAGCCCGCCCGCAAGGGACAGAGACAGCAGCGCCAAGATCCGCAGCGCGGACCGCGGCGCAAGCCTGCATAGCTTGAGTTCTGCCATGATTCTCGTCTTTTTCCATTTCTGCTTGGCGTTTCGAATCCATTGGGCGGCCCTAGTCGGTCGGCACCTGTTCGAGCAACTCGGGGGCGTCCCATTCGATCAGCATCGCGCTCGTGTCCCCCTTGCCCGCGCTGACGACTTGGCGCGATAGGGGCAAGTATTCGCCGCCGAAGCGCTGGAATTCGCTCCTGTAGCTCCACGCTTCTTGGAGCTCGCCCGTTTCGCGATCGAACCGCACGGCGAAGACATGCTTCGGCAGGTAGCGTCCGGTCACGGTGGTTTCGGTTTCCATGACGTTCAGAACGACACGGCTGTTGTCCCCGAAACTCCGGCTGACCTTCAAGATCTGACGGTCCCGGATGCGGTAGGCCGACCTGTAGCTGTCCGCCATCATGATGTGGCGGCCGAGCGGGTCGGCGTCCGCGGCCGCGTAGCCCACGCCCTCTTCGGCCGCGTCGGAATCCGACGCAACGCGGTGCATGAGCATGGACCGGATGTCCCTCTTCACCGCCTCTGGCAGCTCGCCCTCATCCATCTTGATTTCCAGCTGATCCGGCATGCGGAACGTGAAGACGCCGTGACTCAGGCCTCCGTCGATCCGCACTGCCAGCCTGCTGGTGAACCCGGCGAACCCCTTGGAAAAGACCTCGCGGTTCGCGCGCGCCTGCTGCAAGAGTTCGCGGGCGCTGACCTCGTCAGTGTCCGCGCGGCTTCCCGCGCTGACCGAAAGCAGGGCACCGAAGCCGAACACTATCGCTGCCGCCAGCATGGCGATGCCGACGGCCCCCTGCACTCCCCGGCTGCCGGATGCAGCCTTGTGCCGGATGAGTTGTTGCAAATGATTTGCCTTGTCAGACATGTGTGGAATCTCCTCTTTTCTCTCGGATAAGCAGTTTTTTGATGACCCAACGGATCACCCGAACACGCCCACCATAGCACTTCATGCAATTGATATGCAACAACTGCCCAATTAAAATCACGCCAGATTGGGG
This sequence comes from Bryobacterales bacterium, assembly GCA_965219605.1. Taxonomy (GTDB): domain Bacteria; phylum Acidobacteriota; class Terriglobia; order Bryobacterales; family UBA6623; genus VXMF01. The sequence goes on from CBDCOC010000001.1 coordinate 963,151, forward strand.
AGAATTTCAAATTAAAATATTTATTATCAATAATTTGCGATCAAAATACATAGCTTGGCGACATGACCGCGCCGCGGCTGCCTCCGCAGTTGTTGCAGCAATGTTACATTACTAACCTGCTTCGGAGGCTGTCGGAGGGGGCTCTGCGGCACCTGCGGCTCGCGTCTCCGCCGGCGCGCCAAGCCGTGCTGCGGACGCTCTCGCAGCGCCAAGCCGGAGGCGGCTAGAATTAGGGATGGGCGGGACAGCTGTTGCGGCGGTCTCATGCCAGCCGCCATGGACATGGACGCGAACTTGACGCCGGCAGCGCCGCGGGCGCGGCCGCAGGTGCCGCTGGGCATGAACCTGCGCGCGTGGTTCCGAGACATCTTGATCTCGCTGCTGATCGCTACCACCGTGGTCGTGTTCCTCTACCAACCGGTCAAGGTGGAAGGCACCAGCATGCTTCCGCAACTGGCTGACGAGCAGAGAATATTCGTCAACAAGTTCGTCTACCGCTTCGACAGCATCCGCCGCGGCGACGTGGTCGTGTTCAAGCTGCCCGCAGACCCTTCGCGCTCCTACATCAAGCGCGTGGTGGGGCTGCCCGGCGAAGCCGTCGAGGTCCGCCAGGGGCGGGTGTACGTGGAAGGTCTCCTGATCGAGGAGGAGCACGTCCCGGCCGTCTATCGGGACTATGCCAGCCATCCGGCCGTGACCGTGCCGCCCGGCGAGTACTACGTGCTGGGCGATCACCGCAACACATCCAAGGACAGTCGTTCGTGGGGCACCGTGCCCGGCGCGGATATCACCGGCAAGGCGGTCTTCGCCTACTGGCCGATCGAGCGGTTCGGTGCCGTCCGCTAGGCCCGCGAATTGCAATCGATGAGCTTTCCGGCCACCCTTGCCCTGGAAGACGGGCGTTGTTTCCACGGGCGCGGGGCTGGCGCGCGGGCGGAGGCGGCCGGCGAAGTGGTCTTCAACACCGGACTGACGGGCTACCAAGAGATCTTCACGGATCCGTCCTACAGCGGCCAGATCGTCGTGCTGACCTATCCGCATATCGGCAACTACGGCACCAATCCCGACGACAGCGAGTCCGAGCAGCCCTATATCGAAGGGCTGGTCGCGCGCGAGATCTCCGCGGTGACCAGCAACTGGCGCTCGTCGCAGTCGGCCCACGACTTCCTGGCCGCGCGCGACATCCCGATCATCACCGAGATCGACACCCGCGCCCTGGTGCGCCACATCCGCAAGCACGGGGCCTTGCGCGGTGTGCTGTCAACACGAGGAACGGCGCAGGAAGACCTGGTGGCCAAGGCGCGCTCGATTCCCAGCATGGCGGGCCGGGACCTGGCCAGCGCCGTGTCCACGGCCAAGCCCTACCTCTGGACATCCGGGCCGCCCGACTGCCTGCCTTCCTCGCTGCCGCGGGCGGCGGCGCAGGGCAGCTTTCACGTGGCAGCCTACGACTTCGGCATCAAGCGCAACATCCTGCGGCAGCTGGCGGGCATCGGCGCTCGGGTGACCGTGGTGCCGTGCGGCACATCCGCCGCGGACGTTCTCGGCCTCAAGCCGGACGGCGTGTTCGTGTCGAACGGGCCGGGAGATCCCGAGCCGCTGCAGGGCCCCGCCGCCGAGCTGCGCAAACTCGTGGGCCGCGTGCCGATCTTCGGCATCTGCCTAGGCCTGCAGGTGCTGGGGCAAGCCTTGGGCGGCAAGACCTACAAGCTCAAGTTCGGGCACCACGGCTGCAACCACCCCGTGCTCAACCTGCGCGCCAACAAGGTCGAGATCACCTCCCAGAACCACGGCTTCGCGCTGGATCCGGATTCGCTGGCAGACGACGCGATCGAACTCACCCACATCAATCTCAACGACCGCACGGTGGAGGGCTTCCGCAGCCGCAAGGAGCCCCTGTTCTGCGTGCAGTACCACCCGGAAGCGGCGCCCGGGCCGCACGATTCCCGGTACCTGTTCGGCGAATTCCGCCAGCTGATGGAATCCGCGCGCTGATGCAGCGACCGACCCGCAGGAGAGGCAGCCCCGCCGCACGCCATGCCGAAACGCGCTGACATTGAAAGGATCATGATCGTGGGCTCCGGCCCCATCGTCATCGGACAGGCGTGCGAGTTCGACTACTCGGGGACGCAGGCCTGCAAGGCCTTGCGGGACGAAGGCTACCAAACCGTGCTCGTCAACTCGAATCCGGCCACGATCATGACCGACCCGGAACTGGCCGAAAGGACCTACGTCGAGCCGCTGACCACGGAATACCTGCGCACCATCATCGCCCGCGAGCGGCCGCAGGCCCTGCTCTCCACTGTCGGCGGCCAGACCGGGCTGAACGCTTCGGTGGCACTGGCCGAGGCAGGGGTGCTCGACGAGTTCGGCGTCGAATTGATCGGCGCCAACCTGGACGCGATCCGCAAGGCCGAGGACCGCCAGTCCTTCAAGGCGGCGATGGTCGAGATCGGGCTCGAGGTGCCGCGTTCCCGGCTGGTCTCCGATGTTGCCGACGGCATCGATTTCGCGGCCGAGGTGGGCTATCCGGTCGTGCTCCGCCCCAGCTTCACGCTCGGCGGAACCGGCGGCGGCCTGGCCTACAACTCCGAGGAGATGCATTCCCTGCTGCGGCGCGGCCTCGACCTCTCGCCCGTCCACGAAGTGCTCGTCGAAGAGAGCGTCTTGGGCTGGAAGGAGTACGAAATGGAGGTGATGCGCGATCTGGCGGACAACGCCATCATCATCTGCTCCATCGAGAACTTCGACGCCATGGGCGTCCATACGGGGGATTCGATCACGGTAGCCCCGGCCCAGACCCTGACAGACCGCGAGTACCAGCTCATGCGCGATGCCTCGCTGGCCTGCCTGCGCAAGATCGGGGTCGACACCGGCGGCTCCAACGTCCAGTTCTGCGTCGAGCCGGGGACGGGCCGCATGCTGGTCATCGAGATGAACCCGCGCGTCTCGCGCAGCTCGGCGCTGGCCTCCAAGGCGACGGGCTTCCCGATCGCGAAGATCGCGGCCAAGCTGGCCGTGGGCCTGCGCCTGGACGAGATCCCCAACGACATCACGGAGAAGACGCCGGCCAGCTTCGAGCCCAGCATTGACTACGTGGTGGTCAAGGTGCCCAAGTGGCAGTTCGAAAAGTTTCCGGGCAGCGAGCCGGTGCTGGGCGTGCAGATGAAGTCGATCGGCGAAGTCATGGCCATCGGCTCTACCTTCAAGCACGCATTGTGGAAGGCGATCCGCTCCTTGGAGACCGGCCGGAAGTCCGGCACGGATGCGTACAGCCCGGATCTGATCCCGAAACGCCTGATCACGCCCAACCCGGACCGCCTGAACTACATCCGCTTCGCGTTGGCGCAAGGCTACAGCGTGGAGGAGGTCCGCGAGCTGAGCGGCATCGATCCTTGGTTCCTCGCACAGCTGAAGTCGGTGGTCGACCTGCAGCAAGAGCTGGCCCGGACCAGCTTGGAGGAAGTATCGCCGGAACAGCTCGCCCTGGCGAAACACCACGGTCTCTCCGACAACCGCCTAGGCCGCCTGTGGAACGAGACCGAGACCGCGGTGCGCAACCGGCGCAAGGAGTGGGGCATCCAGCCCGTGTTCAAGCGTGTCGACACATGCGCGGCCGAATTCGAAAGCTTCACTCCGTACCTGTACTCGGTCTACGAGGAAGAGTGCGAGGCAGAGCCCACGGACAGGCGCAAGGTCATGATCCTGGGATCGGGACCGAACCGCATCGGGCAGGGCATCGAGTTCGACTACTGCTGCTGCCACGCTTCGTTCGCCCTGCAAGATCTGGGCTACGAATCGATCATGGTCAACTGCAACCCGGAGACGGTGTCAACCGACTATGACACGAGCGACCGACTCTACTTCGAGCCCCTGACGCTCGAGAACGTCCTCAACATCTGCGACACGGAGAGACCCGACGGGCTGATCGTGCAGTTCGGCGGCCAGACTCCGCTCACGCTGGCGCTGCCGCTCAAGGCTCACGGCATTCCCATCATCGGCACTGATCCGGAATCCATCGACCTTGCGGAAGATCGCGATCGTTTCGGGCGGCTGCTGAACGAGCTGGACATCCCGCAGCCGCCCGGCAGCACGGCCACGACCCACGAGGGCGCTCTAGAAGCGGCCAAGCGTATCGGGTACCCCGTCTTAGTCCGCCCCAGCTATGTCTTGGGCGGCCGCGCGATGGTAATCGCCTATGACGCCGCCACGCTCGAGGGCTACATGCGCGATGCAGTGGCGTACTCGCAAGACCGGCCGATCCTGATCGACCGGTTCCTCGAGAACGCACTTGAGGTCGACGTCGACGCGCTGTGCGACGGGGAGGACGTGGTCATCGGCGGGATCATGGAGCACATCGAGGAGGCTGGCGTGCATTCGGGCGACAGCTCGTGCGTTCTGCCGGCGCAGAGCATTCCGGCGGCCACGCTCAAGGTCATCGCAGATTACACAGTCCGGCTGGCGAAATCCCTCCATGTCATCGGACTAATGAACGTGCAATACGCGGTGCATCAAGGCAAGGTCTACGTGATCGAGGTGAACCCGCGCGCCTCGCGCACGGTTCCCTATGTGAGCAAGGCAACCGGAGTGCCGCTGGCCAAGATCGCGGTCGGGCTGATGGTCGGGCGCAAGCTCGCCGACTACGGGCTCCGGCAAGGCGTTCTGGGGACGACAGAGGTTTGCGTGAAGTCGCCGGTGTTCCCGTTCAACAAGTTCAGCGGCGTCGATCCGCTGCTCGGCCCGGAGATGCGCTCAACAGGTGAGGTCATGGGGATCGGCTCGTCCTTTGGCGAAGCCTTCGCCAAGGCGCAGATCAGCGCCGGCCACATGCTGCCGGACGAGGGATCCGTTTTCCTGAGCGTGAACTCGCAGCAAAAGTCCGAGGGCGTGGAGATCGGGCGCAAGTTCGCCGAGCTAGGCTTCCAGATTTTCGCGACCCGGGGCACGGCCAAGGCCCTGCGCAACGCCGACCTGCCCTGCCGCACGGTCATGAAGGTGGCCGAGGGGCGGCCGAACGTGCTGGACCTGATCACGGATCGCAGAATCGACCTGATCGTGAACACGCCATCGGGCGCGCACGCATTCGCCGACGAGAAGGAGATCCGCAGGGCCGCCATACAGCAGGCAATCCCGAGCATGACCACGCTGAACGCGGCCAAGGCCGCCGTGAACGGCATCGCGGCCCGGAAGCGCGGACAGCCCGGCGTGCTCTCGCTGCAGGACTTGCACGCCAAGGCAAAACAGCTGCCTGCCTGAGGGATTCCGGGAATCCGGCGAGGCATGGCGGTGCCTCGCCGGAAAGCCGCACATCGGCACCGTAAAATGGTGGTTTATGGCGATGATCCGGCGGGCGCTGCTCAGTGTCACAGACAAGCACGGCGTAGTTGAATTCGGGCGTCGGCTGGCCGCTCTGGGAGTGGATCTGATCTCCACCGGCGGCACGGCCCGCGTGCTCCGCGAATCCGGCCTAGAGGTGCGCGAGGTAGCGGACGTGACCGGCTTCCCGGAAATGCTGGACGGGCGCGTCAAGACGCTCCACCCGCGGGTGGCAGGCGGGATCCTAGCAGTGCGGTCCAAGGTGGAGCACATGCAAGCGCTGCAGTCGCACGCGATCGATGCCATCGACATGGTCGTGGTCAATCTGTACGCGTTCGAAGCGACGGCCGGCAAGCAAGGCGCCACATTCGACGAATTGATCGAAAACATCGACATTGGCGGGCCAACCTTGATCCGCGCCGCGGCCAAGAACTTCCGGGACGTCGCGGTGGTCACGGACCCGTCCGACTACGCCGCCCTCGGAGAGGAACTGGCCGCGGCCGGCTCGCTTTCCCAGCAGACGCGCTGGAGACTGGCGCAGAAGGCATTCCAAGCCACCGCCAGTTACGACCGGGCCATTGCGGGAACGCTTGCCGGGCTGGAGGCCGGGCAAGCGCCGGCAGCGGCAGCCGGAGATTTGACGCCACCGATCTTGGATCTCCACGTGCCGCGCAAGAAGCTATTGCGCTACGGCGAGAACCCGCATCAACAGGCGGCTCTCTACAGCGATGGCACTGCCGGCATCGGCGGCGCCCGCCAGCTACACGGCAAGGAGCTTTCCTACAACAACCTTGTCGACCTTGACGCGGCCTGGCAGCTGGCATGCGAGTTCGACCAGCCGGCGGTCGCCATCATCAAGCACACCAACCCGTGCGGCTGCGCCGAGGCGGATTCGCTCGCAGGAGCCTACGGGGCAGCGCTGGCCTGCGATCCTGTGTCAGCTTTCGGATCGGTGATCGCAGCTAACCGGCCCGTGGACATCGAAACAGCGGAAGAAATTTCCGCCCTTTTCGTGGAGGCCGTTGCCGCGCCGGGCTTCGACCCCGACGCGTTGCAATTACTGCGGGCCAAGAAGAACCTGCGGCTTATCGAGGTCAGCGCCTCGGTGCCGGGCACGGTCGTCAAGAGCATCTCGGGCGGCTTCCTAGTCCAGGGCGAAGACCGTCGCGAGACAAGCCCGGACCAATTCGATGTCGTGAGCCGGCGCCAGCCGTCAGACGAGGAAGCCCGCTCGTTGCGCTTCGCGTGGAAGGTTGCAAAGCACGTAAAATCGAATGCCATCCTGTACGCCCGCGACGGACAGTCGATCGGCGTTGGAGCGGGCCAGATGAGCCGGGTGGACGCCGCCCGCCTAGGCGCCATGAAGGCCGTGCTGCCTCTCGACGGATGCGTGGTTGCCTCGGACGCGTTCTTCCCGTTCGCGGATGGCGTGGAGGAGGTCGCCAAGCACGGTGCCACGGCGGTGATCCAACCCGGCGGCTCACGGCGCGACCCGGAAGTGCTGGAAGCGGCAGACCGCCTCGGCCTGGCAATGGTCTTCACTCGCGCCAGGCACTTCCGCCATTGAATCGCGGGTCGGCAACAGTACTGCGCGGAAGCAGCCCGGGCGCAGGCCGGACAGCGCGGGACTCGGGCTCGGGCGGCATGTCGAACTTCTTGCCCTGCGCTCCTGAACCGCGCCGTCCATCCTGCTCGACCCCGCCTTCAGCCCGCTCATCCATCCGCCCGTTTCTCTTGCGCCGAACAGATTGCAGGAGTTTTGCCGCAAGCATTGCCTACTCGCCCCAGATGGAGGGCTCCTCGCACATCAATTTCCGCAAGATTCCCACGGTATCGCCCGTTTCCGATTCGCGGCCCATCGCCTGCCCGCAATTTCCTTGCAAGTCCGCCGCCGGGCCCTGCGCTCCCTTGTGGAGTTCCAGCATTCCTGACACAACCCCGTCGATCTCGATCCGCACGGGATCCTTGCAGGCATCCCGGGCCGGTAGCAGCTGCTTGCCAGCCAGCGCATCGAATCGCGCCGCGGCCATATCCAAGGCCGGCCCCGAGAGCCGGTCCAGCCGAGGGCAAGGAATCTTCTTCAGCGCTCCGATCTGCGTCCTCGACCGCCCATGCTGCGTCCGCTGGCCCTGCGTCCAGTGCATCACAAGCCCGAGCGTGGAATTCCACCACAGGGCGAACGCCTTGCAAACCCTTGTGTCGAGGTGGTGCAAGGCGGTCCATGCGCTTCCGCCCAAGGTCGGCCGCGCCGTCGTCGCAGCCAGCAGTGCCTGACTTGTCCACCGGAAATTCCGTGCGTAGAACAGCGTGCCTGCCGTCGCTCGCATTCTCTCCCGCTGCGCCGCCGAACCTACCCCCGGCGGCGCAAGCCCCTTGTGCGTCGGCAGCAAGCGCAGCCTGCGCTGCCTTTTCGCATCCGCCTCCCACAAGGCGCGGTCCGTGCCCAGCGCGTCGCTAGCGCCCCGCACGGGATGGAATTCAAACGCGCCGATGGGCTCGTTCCCCTTGCGATGGCCGAGCAAGTGGTGCGTTGGCCCCACCTCGAAAACCGCCTCAATCGTGCCCATCTCCAATCCCAAGGGCACAGGCTTGCTGACGCCATGGCCCAACATGCCGCGCGTCAGCGCGTCGGCGGCCAGGGCCAAGCCCCCGTGCGTCACGCCGACCATGTTCCACGGCGTTCCGTCCCCGCTCGCCGCCATCGCCGTCACGCACCCGACTTCGCTGTCCCCCACCGTAATCGGATGCGTCGAACCCGCCGCCATGCAACACGCGGCTGCGATTTCGATGGCCCGACTCAATTCCCCGGCCTCGCCGCTCCGGCAGCACGGCTCGTGCAGCGTCACGCAGCGCAGCACGCCGCCTCTCCCCGCCTCGGAGCGCCGCGTCGCTACCAGCAGCATCTCCTCCATGCCCGTGTCCGCCGAGAAACCCGCCCGCCGCACCGAGGCCCCGCTGGCCGCGGCAATCAAGACTACCTCCTCGAACTCGGTCTCCACCATCGCCCGCGTCCGCGTCCATGAATCGGCGAACGCGCAGGTCAGCGGCAGCACGAACCCGATGCGCCCGCTCTCCGGCTTGGCCTTCAGCTTCGCAACCACCAGAAACGAAGCCGCCATGCCCGCGCTCAGCACGGCCGGCTGCTTCCTGACCAAGCCCTGCCAGCGCTGCTGGCAGCGCTGGCGCGCCTCCTCCGTCAACCCCGCGACGTCAAAGGCGCTCTGCCCGCCGCGCGTCCGCGAATAGGGCGGATTCATCAGGATCCAGTCCACGCTGCCATGCAGCGCTTCCACGCTGGTCCGCCCGCTCTCGCCCCCGCCGGCCCGGCCGTGGCGGGACCCGAACAAGTCCTCCGCCACCGATGCTGCCAGGTATTCCAGCGAACCCGCCTGCGGCGGCTCCCCGCTCACCCGCACCCAGCCCACCTGCGTGTCCCCATAGCTCTCGCCGCAACCGATATTGGCCAGACTCGAAGAGGTCAGGTGCGCCGCGATCGGGCTGATGTCCGCGCCCCGCAACCCGGACTCCATCGCCCCTCGGTGCAACTCCGCCACCGACTCCTCCGTGCCGCCCGCCGCTTCGTGCAGCGCCTGCACCCGCAGGTAGCCCGCCCGCAGCAGCGTGCCCGTGCCGCACGCGAAATCCGCGAGGATCGCCCGGCGCAGCAAGCCGGGATCGGCCCACTCCGCCTCCTCCCGATCCGCCCGGCGGATCACGAGACTCGCCAGCAACTCCGCAGTCGCCGGCTGAGTGTAGAACGCCGCGCTCTGCTTGCGATCCGAGGCCAGCTTCGGAAACAACTCGGCCCCCAGGTTGATGCGCTGCCCCAAGCCGGCATCCTCGATCACTTCCACGGCCTCCACCAAACGCTGCAGCGCTTGCCCGGCCGCCGCCCGGTGCAGGTCGCCGCAGACGCCCAGAGCTTGCACCGCCGGCTCGAAAATCGACCGCCAGTTCACGTCGATAATTTGCTGCCAGACCACGTAAAACTGCCTGGGATCGGGGATCGCGCCGCCGGTGGCCCGCAGCGGAGGTACGCCTTGTGCTCCCTGCGCTTGCAGCCGCTGCTGCATCAGCAGCGCGTTCAGCCACAGCACCATCGTCGTGCGCAGCCCCTCCAGCGGAGAGTTCTGCCCCACCGCGGCCGTCACCTCTTGCCGCGCTCGTTCGTGCAGGTGCGATTGCAGCAAGTGCGCCGCCTGCCGCACCAAGCGTGCCACGTTCTCGGCCCGCGCGTCGATCAATTCCTTTGGCAGCGCGGCCGCGGCAATCAAGCGACCGGCATCCTGCGCCGTGCCCCGAATGAATCCCTTGGCCGGCCAGCGGCGCGGCGGGCCGTTGGCCAGCCCCGCTTGGTGCAGCGCGTACCCCACCAACTGCCGCCCGCTCTGCAACCCTTGTGCCGCGGCATCAACGGACATGCCTTGGCACTCGGCCGGGATATGCACCGCCAGAATCGTCGCCAGCGGCCGGCCGCCCCGCGCCGTCTTGCCGCCCAGCTTGCCCCGCGCATCCCGGTCCGCATCCGCCGGATCGAACGAAAGCTCGACGGCCACGGCCGGCATGCGCGGATCGTCGATCAAGACATCCGCCCGCCCTTGATCCAGCGCACCGGGCCGCTCGGCCAAAATGCACTCATCGGCGCGGGCCCGCCAACGGGCATCCGTGCTCGCCAGCGCCCGGGCGAACTCGATATTGAATGCTTGCTCGCAGAGCGCCCCTGCGCTTGGTTGCTTCATCCCTGCATCCGGCTGTCGATACAGCGAAGGCGGCTTATGTCGCTAGAATCCCATGAACGGAGGGCTCCTCGCACATCAATTTCCGCAAGATTCCCACGGTATCGCCCGTTTCCGATTCGCGGCCCAAGGCCTGCCCGACACCCCTCTGCAAGTCCGCTTCCGCCCCTTGCTCTCTCTTGTGGAGTTCCAGCATTCCCACCACAACCTCGTCGATCTCGATCCGCACGGGATCCTTATGGGCATCCCTAGCCGGCAGCAGATCCTTGCCGGACAGCACATCGAATCGAGCCGCGGCCATATCCAAGGCCGCCCCCGAGAGCCTGTCCAGCCGAGGGCAAGGAATTTTCTTCAGCGCTCCGATCTGCGTCGTCGATCGCCCATGCTGCGTCCGCTGGCCCTGCGTCCAATGCACCACAAGCCCGAGCGTCGAATTCCACCACAGGGCGAACGCCTTGCAGACCCTTATGTCGGAGTGACGCAAAGCTGTCCATGCCCTTCCGCCGAGGGTAGGCCGCGCCGTCGTCGCAGCCAGCAGAGATTGACTCGTCCACCGAAAATTCCGTGCGTAGAACAGCGTGCCTGCCGTCGCTCGCATTCTCTCCCGCTGCGCCGCCGAACCTACCCCCGGCGGCGCACACCCCTTGTGCGTCGGCAGCAAGCGCAGCCTGCGCTGCCTTTTCGCATCCGCCTCCCACAAGGCGCGGTCCGCGCCCAGCGCGTCGCTAGCGCCCCGCACGGGATGGAATTCAAACGCGCCGATGGGCTCGTTCCCCTTGCGATGGCCGAGCAAGTGGTGCGTCGGCCCCACCTCGAAAACCGCCTCAATCGTGCCCATCTCCAATCCCAAGGGCACAGGCTTGCTGACGCCATGGCCCAACATGCCGCGCGTCAGCGCGTCGGCGGCCAGGGCCAAGCCCCCGTGCGTCACGCCGACCATGTTCCACGGCGCTCCGTCCCCGCTCGCCGCCATCGCCGTCACGCACCCGACTTCGCTGTCCCCCACCGTAATCGGATGCGTCGAACCCGCCGCCACGCAACACGCGGCCGCGATTTCGATGGCCCGACTCAATTCCCCGGCCTCGCCGCTCCGGCAGCACGGCTCGTGCAGCGTCACGCAGCGCAGCACGCTGCCTCTCCCCGCCTCGGAGCGCCGCGTCGCTACCAGCAGCATCTCCTCCATGCCCGTGTCCGCCGAGAAACCCGCCCGCCGCACCGAGGCCCCGCTGGCCGCGGCAATCAAGACTACCTCCTCGAACTCGGTCTCCACCATCGCCCGCGTCCGCGTCCATGAATCGGCGAACGCGCAGGTCAGCGGCAGCACGAACCCGATGCGCCCGCTCTCCGGCTTGGCCTTCAGCTTCGCAACCACTAGAAACGAAGCCGCCATGCCCGCGCTCAGCACGGCCGGCTGCTTCCTGACCAAGCCCTGCCAGCGCTGCTGGCAGCGCTGGCGCGCCTCTTCCGTCAACCCCGCGACGTCAAAGGCGCTCTGCCCGCCACGCGTCCGCGAATAGGGCGGATTCATCAGGATCCAGTCCACGCTGCCATGCAGCGCTTCCACGCTGGTCCGCCCGCTCTCGCCCCCGCCGGCCCGGCCGTGGCGAGACCCGAACAAGTCCTCCGCCACCGAGGCTGCCAGGTATTCCAGCGAACCCGCCTGCGGCGGCTCCCCGCTCACCCGCACCCAGCCCACCTGCGTGTCCCCATAGCTCTCGCCGCGACCGATATTGGCCAGACTCGAAGAGGTCAGGTGCGCTGCGATCGGGCTGATGTCCGCGCCCCGCAACCCGGACTCCATCGCCCCTCGGTGCAACTCCGCCACCGACTCCTCCGTGCCGCCCGCCGCTTCGTGCAGCGCCTGCACCCGCAGGTAGCCCGCCCGCAGCAGCGTGCCCGTGCCGCACGCGAAATCCGCGAGGATCGCCCGGCGCAGCAAGCCGGGATCGGCCCACTCCGCCTCCTCCCGATCCGCCCGGCGGATCACGAGACTCGCCAGCAACTCCGCAGTCGCCGGCTGAGTGTAGAACGCCGCGCTCTGCTTGCGATCCGAGGCCAGCTTCGGAAACAACTCGGCCCCTAGGTTGATGTGCTGCCCCAAGTCGGCATCCTCGATCACTTCCACGGCCTCCACCAAGCGCCTGAGCGCTTGCCCGGTCGCCGCCCGGTGCAGGTCGCCGCAGACGCCCAGAGCTTGCACCGCCGGCTCGAAAATCGACCGCCAGTTCACGTCGATGATCTGCTGCCAGACCAGGTACAGCTGCCTGGGATTGGGGATCTCGCCGGATGTTGTCCGCAGCGGCGGCACGCCTTGCGCTCCCTGCGCTTGCAGCCGCTGCTGCGTCAGCAGCGCGTTCAGCCACAGCACCATCGTCGTGCGCAGCCCCTCCAGCGGAGAGTTCTGCCCCACCGCGGCCGTCACCTCTCGCTGCGCCCGCTCGTGCAGGCGCGACTGCAGCAAGTGCGCCGCCTGCCGCACCAAGAGCGCCACGTTCTCGGCCCGCGCGTCGATCAGTTCCTTCGGCAGCGCGGCCGCGGCGATCAAGCGACCGGCGTCCTGCACCGTGCCCCGGATGAATCCCTTGGGCGGCCAGCGGCGGGGCGGGCCGTTGTCCAGGCCCGCCTGGTGCAGCGCGTAGCCGACCAACTGCCGCCCGCTCTGCAATCCTTGCGCCGCGGCATCGGCGGACAGGCCCCGGCACTCGGCCGGGACATGCACTGCCAGAATCGTCGCCAGCGGCCGGCCGCCCCGCGCCGTCCGGCCGCCCAGCCTAGCCCGTGCGTCCTTGTCCGCATCCGCCGGATCGAAGGAAAGCTCGACGGCCACGGCCGGCATGCGCGGATCGTCGATCAAGACATCCGCCCGCCCTTGATCCAGCACGCCGGACCGCTCGGCTAGGATGCACTCATCGGCGTGGGCCCGCCAGCGGGCATCCGTGGCCGCCAGCGCCCGGGCAAACTCGATGTTGAACGTTTGCTCGTGGAGCGTCCCTGCGCTTGGTTTCTTCATTTCTTCATTCGGCTGCCAGCCCGGCGAGGTCGGTTACATCGCTGGAATCCCATCTCTGCTTTCCTTGCGGAGGTTGCTCGGCATGTTGACCGGGTTGACCCTGCGTCGGAAATCTGTCGTGCCGGAAGATCTAGGATAGTGTCCTTCTCGATCCCGCATGGCAGAGGGGCTGGGATGCCACACTCCAGCATAGCGAGGTTTTAAGAAAATTATACGAAGAAAATTAAAATTTCTTGGCATGATTTTTCAGCCCGAAGACTCTAGTCCATGCCTTGGAATATCGCTGGCATCCATCTGACGAGACCTCCCCCGCCTATGGATCGGGGAATTCAGAACGCCTTCGGCGTCCGTGGAAATCCACAGCGAGGCGGGCCGGCCACTGCGTGGCCGCGCCGACCCGAGTTCTGAGCCGGCCACTGCTTGGAAAATGGCCCTGCCCTCAAAATCGCGGCTCGCTTCGGCCACGCTGTAGCATGCTTCCGAGGCCAACATGTCAGAACTGGAGCGCAGGACTACCGATCCCTCCGCGGGGCCGACTTTCTGGAACGCCCGGTTTTCACGCACCTTGCGCTGAAAGTTTCCAGGATCGAGCTTGGCGTCCCAAACGGCCTCGTAGACCTTCCGGAGTTCGCTAATCGTGAATTCCTCGGCGCAGAATTGCGCGGCGAGCGGAGTGTACTCCAGTTTGGCGCGGACACGCTCCAAGGCATCCGCGACGATCACGCCGTGATCGAACGCCAGCTCGATGCCGCCTTCTTCGACCTGTGACACCGGCACGAGTTTGGCATCTGCGGCGTCGCTGCTGCCGATCGGGGACGGCAGTTCGGCGCAGGCTCCCCAATACGCTACCGTCACCACCCGCATGCGCGGGTCGCGCCCCGGCGATCCGTAGCTGCGCAGCTGTTCCAAGTGCGTGGAATCGCTGCTGACGCCCGTCTCCTCTGCCAGTTCCCTAGCCGCCGCAGCGTCCAATCCCTCGTCAGGCTGAACGAAGCCACCCGGCAGGGCCCAAGCGCCTGCGAACGGCTCGACTCCCCGCTCGATCAGCAGAACATGGAGTTGGCCTTCTTGGATCGCGAACAGTGCCACGTCGACAGTAACTGCAACCGGGGGGTAGTCACCAGGGTTGTAGCCGCCATCGCCAAGACTCATCAGAGGTCTCTAAGTTGCATACTGACACACCCGAACTTCGCCGCTCAACCTTGGATCGCGGCGCCCGCTGCCACCGCTGGAAATTATATTCGCGCCAATTATTGACAAGATGACAATAATGGCTTATAGTTATTGTTGGGTTGACAATATCAACTCGCGACAAGCACTACGCAAGCAAACAGGAGGCAAGCAATGACCAACCAAGCACATCTTCCCAGCCTTGACACGGCTGCCATCGGCAGTCCGATCACACGGCTCGGCATCTCTTTCTTCCCCCTCTACCTGATGGACGAGTCCCTCCCCGCAATCGCGACCGGGCAGGATGCAGGCCTCGTGATCAAAGAACTCGAGATGCCTACCGTTCCGAGCCTGTTGGCGCACAACCCCACTCGCACGCCGATTCTGGTGGTCGAGGGCCAGCACTTCCTCGGCGGCAAGCAGAACCGCACGATCAATGGAACGGTCCTCGTTCCCGCCATGACCAAGCTGGAAATCCCGGTTTCCTGCCTCGAGCAGGGGCGCTGGGGGCAAGCCGAGGCCTATCGGCAAGCCGAGACCTTCGCGCCGCGCCAGGTGCGCCTGCGGAAAGAGGAATCCGTGAACCAGTCCATGCGCCAGAGCAGGTCTCGCAGGGGTGATCAGGGGGCCGTATGGGCAGAGGCCAGCAATGCGCTGAGCGATGCCGGAGCTCATTCCGAGACCGAGGCGGTATCTGCCATTGACCAGGTGTACCGCCGCGAGAGCCGACGGGCCGAGGCGGTCGAGGAGCTCGTGCGGCGCGGGCCGCTTCCCAAGCAGAGCGGGATCGCGGTCACGCACGGGCGCTGGGTAGCGGCGATCGAGCTGTTCGGCGGGCCGGAACTGCTCAAGCCCCACTGGGAAGCCTTGATCCGCTCGCACTTGCTGGAAAACGTGGAAGCGGGCGGGCGGCCGTCCCCGACGGCCGTGCTGTCGCTCGTTCGGAAGTTCGGAACACTCAAGTCGGAAAACGCGCCGGGCGTCGGACTGGGAACGGAGCACCGCGTCGAAGACCGCCGGATCGTGGGGCAGGCATTGACGCTCGACGGGGCGATCGTGCATGGCAGCGCGTTCGCCCGCACCGACAGGCGGAAGCGGACACCGGCGACAGTGGTCTGACGGCACAGGCGCCCGGCCAGCCGAGACTGTCCCGGAGTCCATCCCAGGGACAGTCTCGGCGCATTGATTGAGCGCGGGGACGGGAAAGGGCGGCTGGCCCCTCTGCCCGGCCGGCCCGCGTGCGCCCGGCAAAAGCCGAGACGTGCCGCGAGCACGGAAGGGCAAGTCTCCCGCCCCCCGCGAAGACTATTGGCTTCGTCGCGGTTGGCCAGCAGCCTTGAGCTCGTAACTCACGTAACTGTTCAAGACAAGATCGCTCAGCCCATGGCTGGACCGCTGGGCCTGTTGCAGGAACCGCCCGCGATCTTCGCAACCGGGCCAGTCTCGGACGACAGCGCGGCACGCCTGCCGCGCCAGCCCGGAGATTTGCTCGCGCCGGCCAGCGACGGGCGGCTCTTCCATGCTGCCGAGCACTTCGGCCTGCCGCTGCAAGGAATGCACCAACGACAGCGGAAGCTTCCTGCTGGTGACGAGAACGTCCTCGACCTTGCGAGGTTCGACCGCCACGCCGTGACTCTGGCAATACACGGGATAGCCGTGGTAAGCCTCCAGCAAGCTGATCCAATCGGCATCGAACGCGCCGCCGGCCCTGCGATCCCCCTCCGCTTGCGCGAGCAGGATCGCGACAAGGCCTTGGATCCGCTCGACGCAACGGCCGAGTTCGATGAAGCGCCGGGCCTCATCCCAATGCTTGGTGATGTCCGACACCCCCGCGAAAGTATCGATGTCGCGCAGCGTGACCGGCATAGAAGGCCGGCCGCGAGGTGTCCCAGAACTCTTCCATGCTGCGATCCCGGACACGCAGGTACGCCTCGTTGAGGCACTGCCACATCTCGCCGCTGATGCAGGTCCGCGAGCAGCGCGCGTTCTCCCGCGCCCGCCACAGGCAGTTCCACAGAGAGGCCGGGTTCAGCGTCTCGAACGTGAGGTCTCCCGCCAGCGTGAACGAATCGGCCAGTGTGAAATCATCGTCTGAGTCAAACTCCAGCCCGCCGACCGGCGGCACCCGGCCCAGGCAGCGGTAGATCCGCACCCAGCCGTAATGGATCTCACGGACGGAGCGATCTGCGAGCGCTTCGATCTACAGCTGCAGCAACCGGCAGAGATGCTGCGCGCGAGCGAGGTAGCGGGCCATCCAATACAGATCGAGAGCGCTGCGGGCAAGCATGCGATTGCCGGGCCTTGCGGCGCGCGCCGCAGCGACTTCGCATGCCAAGCGCCGCAGGCCCGGAACAATACCTTAGCAAGGATGGGCGAGCGACACTGCGCGAGCTGCCGGCGATCAGCGCCACTTGCAGCCGCCATCCGCAGCGTCTGCGGAGCGCTAGGGCAGGCGCAAATCGCCATCGACCAGCACCAGCGCGCCCATTTCCACGAGCTCGCGCGCCTGCTGCTCGATGCAAGCGCGCAGCTGTGCTCTGGTCGCCTTGAAGCCCAGCATGCGCGCGACATCTGTCGCGCAGTCGCCGGGGGCGATTGCGATGCTCGCCTCGACTGCCGCCAGGACAGCTTGGCGCAACTCTGCCGGCGGGAGCATGTCAGGGGACCGCAGCGACAAGCTGGCGTCCGCGCGGTCACGCACGCAGGCAGGCTCGGCGGCACGGCAGCTCTCGAGGAAGCCTGCCGCCTCGGACAGGCTGCGGCGAACCTCGCCCAGTTCGATAGCGCGCTCGACAGCCTGGCCCACGGCATTCCGAGCGCGCGAACCGTACCGCTTGTAGCCCCAAAGACCGCTCAGCCGGCGGCCGACCTCATCCATGTGGACAGGCCCCTCGACTTCCACGATCCTGGCCGCATAGGTCGCGAGGATGCCGACCGGCGTTTCATGCAACTCGTAGAGGGCGCATTCCTCGATGGGAAACGAGGCCTCGACATACTTGGCCCGTTGCGGAGGTTTTCGCTCGGCCGGCGCCTCGCGGACCACCACTGGGCCATCCACCTTGGCGGGCGGCCTGCTTGCCATGCCGCCTGCGGATCGCGCCCGCTCAATCGCGTCCAAGAGCTTGTGCAGTTCGGAATCGCGGTTGTAGAACCAGTCCGTGCTCCAGATGCGATGGAAGGTCCAGCCCTTGCCCTCCAGCACGCTCTGGCGCAGGCGGTCGCGCTCGCGCGCCCAGCTCGAGCTGTGGTAGCGGGCGCCGTCGCACTCGATGGCGAGCAGGAAGCGGCCCTCGTCGTCCGGGTCGTAGACCGCCAGGTCGATCTTGAACCCGGACGAGCCGACTTGGGCAGCGACCTTGTAGCCGTGGCCTTGCACCGCCTTGGCCACCGCTTCCTCGAACGGGCTGTCCATCTCGGCTCCGGTGAGCACCGGTATGTCCAGCTCGCCCGTCTCGGCATATTTCAGGAATCGCTTCAGCACGCGCGGGCCGGCCTGCTTGGTGACGTCGATCCGTATGTCGCCGTGGCGAATCGAGGCGAACACGCGGCAGCGGCGTTTCGCCCGGGTGAAGAGCACGTTCAGGCGCCGCTCGCCGCCCTCGCTGGATACCGGCCCGAAGTTCTGCGACATGTAGCCCCCGGCATCCTTGCCATAGCCCACCGAGATGAAGATCGCGTCGCGCTCGTCCCCTTGCACGTTCTCGAGGTTCTTGACGAAGAACGGCTCCTCCTTGGCCTCCTTGCAGAAGGCCTCCAACTCGGGATGCTCGCCGCGCATCCACTCCAGCCTGTTGCGGATCGAGTCGCGCTGGGCGACGGAGAGCGCAACGACCCCCAGCGTCTGCTCCGGGCGGCGGCGGGCGTGCTCCAGAACCGCCTCCGCCACCGCCTCGGCCTCAAGGGGGTTGTTGCGCTTGCGGCCCCGGTCGTACTGTCCTTCGACGTAGGAGAACACCAAGCCCGATGCCTTGCCCTCGCGGTCCGGGCTGGGCGGGCAGATCAGGCCGTTGTCGTAGAACTCGTGATTCGAGACTTGGATCAAGGACGGGTGACGCGAGCGGTAGTGCCAGCGGAGCATCCCCCCCGGCATCGCCCGCGCGGCGCAAAGCGAGAGAATGCTCTCCATGTCGCCGACCTGCGCGGCCTGGATGTCTTCCTCGTCCCCGTCGCTGCCCGCCTCGTCGGCACTGCTGACCTGCCGGTCGAAGAAGGAGGTCGGCGGCATTTGCTTCTGATCCCCCACGACAACGATCTGCTTGGCCCGCATGATCGCGCCCATCGCGTCTGCGGGGCGGACTTGGCTGGCTTCGTCGATCAGCAGCATGTCGAAGCTCAGGCCGCCGCGCTTGAGATACTGGGCGACGGAAAGAGGGCTCATCAGGAATACCGGCTTGACGGTCGACACGGCCTCGCCAGCCTTGTCGAGCAGGGTGCGCAAGCGCATGTGGCGGGTCTTCTTGGCGATCTCGCCGCGCACGATGCCGACCTGGCCGGACGATCCGTGCGGCAGCGAGTCGAAGTGCCGCATGGCAACCTCATGCGAGGCCAGGGCTTGGAGCCGCTGGTCGAGATCCTTGAAGCGCTCGACCTTGCTGCTGCGGTCCGCGCCATCGATCTCGGCGAGGCGCGGCTCCTCGCGGCACATCCGGTCCCAGACGGCCTCCGCGCGCGTGAACGCGAGCATCTGCCGCGCCCTGCCGACGGCCAGCCTGCCGTCGGCGAGGCGCTCCCGGATCGCCTCAAGCCCCAGCTCGGACATGTGCCTGGCCGCGGAATGCAGCCGGTGCCACGCTTCGAGCGCCTCGACATCCGCGGCCCACAGGCGCAAGCGGCCGGCGACAGCCCCGAACTCGACCTCGTCAATGCGCGCTCGGCCAAAGGCCGTCTGGACATCCAAGCCCACGGCATCCGACAGTTCCTGCCAAGCCGCAGCCCATTCCTGGCGCGCCCCGGCCAAGCCGGCGGCGATAGCGGGCAGGTCCCATTCCGGAAGGATCGCTGCGCACTGGCTCCTGACCTGCTCGCCGGAGCCCATTTGGCGGGCCTGCCCGGCAATCCAGCGCAGCGCCGGCAGAAGAGCCTCCACGTCCGTGCCCTCCTCCCTCCAAGCGGTGCCGAGCGCCTGGCGGCCAAGTTCGGACTGCTTGGCGATGGCGCGCCGCCCGGCACTGGATTCGAGCAGGCGATCCAAGATGGCAAGGCGGCCGGGGAGGTCCTTCGGGGGCGTGGCCCTGCACACCGCATTGAGCCGGGCCACGGCGCCGCGGTAGCCGCCGTTCAGCCAGCGGAACAGCGAGCCGCCCCGGGCGGCGATTTCAAGCCGGACCGGATCCCACTCGATCTCCAGCGCGCTCTCAATCACTTCTGCCAGCAGGCCCGCCTTGCCCTGCTGCCAGGCGAGAATCCGCTCGCAGGCCTCCAGCGCGGCGTCCGTCCGATCTAGCAGGCCTTGCTGGCGCAGGAGCGGGCCGACGGCTCCCGGCATCGCCTGCAGCGCCTCGATTTGCTGCAGCGCGACGGATACATCGGCGATCCGCTCGCAACCGGCCCAGCACGCCGGCGCAGGCACTGCCTCCAAGCAGCGGCGCAACGACTCCAAGCAGTTCGCCGCCCGTGACAGGGAGCGCTCGAGCCGCAAGCGAGCGACAGGATTGAGCCGCTTGCTCGCGCCGCGCCACGGGTGGCAGGCCTCACTGCCGTGCTCGTCGGTCAGCGCGGCCAGGGCGTCGGTCGCGTCAAGGCGCCGGGCGCATTCAGCCCGGCTCCAAGCGTCGGAATCAGGGACGCTGAAGTCGGGTGCCGGGCAGCCGGCCTCCTTGAACTTGGCGATGATGCCGACGATGCCGTACGGCGTGTCTCCGCTGAGCTTGTCCGGCGTGTGCAGGAGTGCCGCCATCCGGTTCAGGTCATCGCGCACGGCGCGCACCTGCTCGTAGGTTTCCGCGTCCGGCGCGGACGGTCGGCCCAGTCCCAAGGTCTTGCCCAGCTCTTCATAGATGTGCTTGCGATTCGCCTTGTGCGAATGCAATTCCAGGCACAGCGGGCCCAGGCCGCACTTCTCGAGCCGGTCGTGAACCACATCCAGCGCGGCCCGCTTCTCGGCTACGAAGAGCACTCGCTTGCCGTCGGCGGCCGCTCCCGCGATGATGTTGGCGATTGTTTGCGACTTGCCCGTGCCGGGAGGCCCTTGGACAACGAGGTTATGGCCGGCGCGCGCGGCGGCGATGACTTGGGTCTGCGAGGCGTCGGCATCGAGGATATGCCCGAGGTCCTTCGGATCAGCGAAGCGGCGGTCCAGGTTCTCGTCGGGCGCAATGACGCTGGTTCTCTCTTCGGTGCCGCCAACCAACAGGCGGTCGAGGAGCGACTCGCCGGCCTTGCCGAACTCGCTTTCGGGATCGAGGTCTTTCCACATGAGGAACTTGGCGAACGAAAAGAACCGGAGCTCGATAAGGTCGGGCAAGACCTGCCAGCGGGGCTTGAGCGACACGGCTTCCTGCACGATCCTGTAGTACTCGGCCGGCATCCAATCGTCGCCGGCCGGGAAGTCCGGCAGCTTGAGTTGGAAGTCTTCCTCCAGCAGCGCCCGCAGGGACAGGTTCGGTTCCATGTCCTGGTCGCGATGCACGAGCTTGAAACGGCCGCGGCTGCTGTCCCGCTGCAGGTCGACCGGCAGCAGCACCAATGGGGCGTGGCGCCGGACCTCGGAGGACTCGCTCTCGTACCAGAGCAGGAACCCCAGCGCGAGGAACAGCACATTGACGCCCTGCTCTTCCTCGATCTCGCGGGCGTCGCGGTAGATCGAGAGCAGCCTGGATTGGAGATCCTGCTGGGTAAGATTCGCGCGCAGCAAGGTGTCGGTATGGTGCGCTTCCAGCGCGGCTGCCGGTTGCTCGGCCAGGGGCAAGGGCAAAGCTTCCGCATCGTCGTCATCCCCCGCCCGCTGGGACGGCTCGAACGCCATCCGCTTGCCTTGGCGAGCGAGGATGTCGAAGATCTGGTCCGAGCGCTCGTCCTCAAGCTGGATTCGCTTGCCGCGCCCCTTGCCGACCGGGGCGTTGATCAGGGGGTTGCGCTTGCCGACATCCAGCAGGCCGGCGCGCAGAGCTTCGATCCCCCTGGCCACGCCAGGCGCGAGGGGGCGGGCCGAGGCCTCTGAGCCATTGACTGGATCGCTAGCCACGAAGCAAGATCGAAACGCGCCCTGGGCGGAAGCCAGGCGAAGCCTTGGCCGGTCCCGCCGTGGCGGCGGGACCGCAACCTGACCGGCCGCGGGCGTACTTTGAGAGATTACAACACAGGGCGGCGGCATTCCGCCGAAAGGACGAGGCGGCGGGCCGCGCCGGGAGCAGGGCTCGCCGCCCCCTTGGGGAAGCCGGCGCGATGTGCGACACTAGCCGGCGTGGCGAAGACCCGCAGGCACTTCTTGCGCACGAGCCTGGCCGTGGCAGGCGCGGCCAGCGGGGCGGCTGCCGCCCGCCCCGCGTATCGCATGGGGATCGGCACCGCCGCTTATTCGCAGCGCGGGCGGGCAGACCGGGAAGCCGCTCCCGCGCAGCGGTTCACGGAGGCGCTGCGCTTCTTGGAGCATTGCCACGCCGAGGGCGCGGCGGGGATCCAAGCACCGCTGCCCGACCTGAGCGAGGCCTACGCGCGTCGCTTGCGGGCCAGGTCTGAAGAATGCGGGATGTATGTGGAAGTATCCGCCCGCCTGCCCAAGAACGATTCCGACGAGTTGGAGGCGTTCGAGCGGACGGTGCGCGCGGCGAAGGCCGCCGGCGCCGGCGTGATCCGCACCGTGATGCTCGGCGGCCGCCGCTACGAAACCTTCAAGACGCTCGAGGGTTGGAAGGAGTTCTCCCGCGCCAGCTGGCGCTCCCTGCGGCGGGCCGAGCCGATTCTGCGCCGGCACAAGGTGCGGCTCGCCCTCGAGAACCACAAGGACTGGCGCATCGGGGAGATGCTGCGGATCTTGGAGCGCATCGAGAGCGAATGGGTAGGCGTGACCGTGGACACCGGCAATAACATGGCCCTGCTGGAGAATCCTCTCGACACGGTCCGGGCGTTCGCCCGGTACGCGACGGCCGTGCATCTCAAGGACATGGGAGTCCAGGCGTACAAGGACGGCTTCCTGCTGGCAGAGGTGCCGTTCGGCACCGGCTGCCTGGACATGGCCGCGATCGTCGAGACAATTCGCGCAGCCCGTCCCGAGACGCGCTTCACGCTGGAGATGATCACGCGCGACCCGCTGAAGGTGCCCTGCCTCCGCAAGCCGTACTGGATCACCATGGGCAGGGTCCCCGGAACGGACTTGGCGGCGGCGCTCTCCGTCGTGCAGGACTGCAGCCGGCCGCTTCCGCTCGTAGAACAGCTGGCCGAGCAAGAGCGCTTCCAGATCGAGGCGGTCAATAACCGCGCCTGCCTGGAGTACGGCAAGGCGGAGCTCGGACTGTGAGCGGCGGACCGGACGGGTCCGCGCTTATCGCGCACAGCTAGATGCTGATTGCATCCCAAGGCTTGCGGGCCTTGCGTCCCAGCATCCCTGATGCCTCTGGGTCGCCTTCGAAATCCTCCCGCCCGGCGTCCCACCTGAGCTTGCGTCCGGCGTGGTAGGCGATATTCCCCAGATGGGCCACGAGCGACGAGCGGTGGCTGGTGAGCGCGTCTGACCTAGGCTTCTCGGAGTCGCGCACGCAGCGCACGAAATGCTCGGCATGCAGCCGGGAAGGCTCGGCTCCTGTCGCATGCATCCTCCGCAGATTGCTTTTCGCGAAGGCACCCTTGTCGCTGAGAGAGCCGCCATAGGCACCAGTCTCAGGAATGACCTCGTAGCCCACGCGGTCCGCGATCGGTGTCCCGTTGCTGCCGTAGAATGCCATCCCGTTGGGCCGGTTCTCGGGACCGCGCGCGCCGTGCAGCCGCATGCCCGGGGTTAGGCGCCCGATGCTGCCGAACGAGTTGATGTTGCACGTTTCGTAGCTCAGCACGAAGCCGGGATATTCGAGCGTGACTTGCAGCAGGTCCGGCTGGTCGCTCATGCCGCCCACGGCGTAGCGCCCGCCGGCGGCGGCCACGCTCGTGGGGCGGTCCTGGCCCATGATTTGGTGGACCGTGTCGAAGCGATGCGTGCCGAAGTCGGTGATCCAGCCCCCCGCGTAATCGAAGAACATGCGGTACGTGTGCAGGAAGCGCATCTCGTTGAACGGCACCCAAGGGGCGGGCCCGAGATAGAAATCCCAGTCCAGGCCCGGCGGCGGGTCAGAATCGGGCTTGGCGCCGAGTCCGGCCGGCATCAGGTTCGCGTAGTTCCAGACGCGGACGAAGTGGACATCCTTGAGATCCCCGCCCTGCACGATTTCCGCTGCCGCTTGCAGGTGCGGGGCCGAGCGATGCTGCGTGCCGGTCAGAAACACCGCCTTGGAGCGCGCCGCCGCAGCCACCATGGCCTTCCCTTCCAAGATGTTGTGGCCCAGCGGCTTCTCGACGTAGACATGCTTGCCGGCCTCGAGCGCCGCGACAACGGGGAGCGCATGCCAGTGGTCTGGCGTGGCGACGTGAATCGCATCGATGTCCTTGTCGTCCATCACGCGCCGGAAGTCCTTCCCTGCCCTGGCCGCCTGCGATCTCTTCCCGGGCGGCTTGCGCCTGCTTGTCGTAGACATCGCAGAAGTAACCGTATTCGACGCCTTCGACCGCCGCGGCCGCCGCAGCCGACGAGTGCGATACGCAGGCGGGAATTCGCCCCATGCACACGGGCGGCCGAGGCCGCGGTTACCGCCGCTGCTCCGGCAGTCCGCAGGAAACCGCGGCGCCGCATCCAGCCGCCGGGCCTGTCGGCAGCCTTGGTTGCTTGATCCTGTTGCGGCATGAGTCCGATTCAAGGCAGTCCCGGCTGCCAGATCCTAAGCATTGGGGGCCTGATCCCGCAGAAAACCCTCTATACCTTAACAGGTCAAGTGGCGTCTGGGAGCGCAATCAATCCGGGACCGCGCGTTCGCCCAGCGCATGGCTGCCTGTCGCAGCGCAGGCACGGGACAGGGGTTTTCCGGGAGGCCCCGCGCCGAGCGCAACTGGCGGCCGGCGCGTCTCAACGCGCCTTGACGTCGTAGGCGTAGAGCCTCTCTTGGTCACGCAAATACAGCCTGCCGGCGGCAATCACCGGAAGCGTCCAAGTTGGATACTCCCTGCTCCCGATCACGAAGCGCGAGACTTCGCAGTATTCGTCCGGGCTGGGATCCACTAGACCGACCACCCCGTCATCGGAAAGGATGTAGAGCCGGCCGTCGGCGTGGATGACCTGCCCCTTGCCGACCGAGCGGTCGCGCCATGCCACCTTGCCCGTCTCGAACTCCATCGCGGTCAGGATACGGCCTGAGAATCCGTACAAGTGATCGCCGATCAAGATCGAAGTGCTGTAGTGGTTCCTCATTTCCCGGCTGAAATAGACCTCGGCAGCAGAGGTGGATCGCCCGTCGCTCTCCAAGCGGAGCAACGCGCAACCCGTGCCGTAGTCCGATGAGAGGAAGACTAGGTTGTCGCGCACGACCGGCGTGGCCGCGTTGGCCGTCGAGTTGCTGACCGGCTGGTAGCGCCAGAGCAGCTCGCCGCTGGCAGCCAAGACCCCCACCGCCGCTTCCCCCGTGAAGAAAACGTACTGGCGCACGCCGCCGATTTCGACAGCCACGCCCGACGAATAGCTGGCCTCGTCGCTCTGGGTCCTCCAAAGTTCATTGCCGGTCGACTTGTCCAGCGCAACGATCGAGGCCCCCGGACCTCCGGCATTGACAATCAACCGATTTCCGTCCACCAAGGGCGATTCGCTGATTCCCCAGTGGATGTTCCGCGCCTGATACGCCTTGAGCATGTGCCTTTCCCAAATCTTGGCTCCCGTCGCGGCATCAGCGCAGATCAGGTTCCCAGCCGCGCCGAGCGCGTAGACGCGATCCGCATCGACCGTCGGCGTGCCTCGCGGACCACCCCCGCGGCGATTGGAATAGGACCGGCCGTGCTCCGTCTGCCATTCGAGCCTGCCTGTTGCGGCATCGAGAGCGATCAGGTACTGCTTGCCCTCCTTGACGCCTTGCGTGAACAGCATGCCGTCGGCGAACGCAAGCGACGAATAGCCCTGGCCGAGGGATTCGACTTGCCAGGCCTTTTCCGGGCCGGATGCGGGCCAGCTGGCGAGCAATCCCGTTTCGGGCGACTTGCCGTTCCGGTCGGGACCGAGCCATTGGCTCCACTCTGCCGAAGCGAGAGGTGCGAGGGTGATCGACAAGAGGAAGACAGCTGTGCGCATGGAACCGGGAAGCCTTTGAATGAAGAACCTGTCAGAGCCGGCCGGCGCCACACGGCCGGAAGCCCCAGCTACTGTCGTCATTATGGCAAGCCGCTGCAGCTGGTGAATGCTCCCGGGTGCCCTCCTGCCCGCCCGCGCGCATCCCGAGTGCGGCATCGGCAGCCGGCTAACTCGCTCGCACCTCGCCAGCGGCAGGCCGATCGAGCGCAGCCGCACAAACGGCAGGGCAACGCTTGCCTCGGTCGCTTGGTCGCGAGCGCAAGACCAACCCACGGGCCGGACGGTCTCTTCGAGCGCCGCACTCCCGCAATCGTCACCGCGGGTCTCACTCCCGGAACAGGGGGCTGTCCACAACGGCGGCGATAGTGTCGATGATGCGATATCCCTGGCTTGCCGATCTGCCCACAATCTCGTCCAGTGCGGGGCCCGCATCAGGCTCCACGCCGTTGGCATAGGTCAGCAACATGGCGACGAAGCAGCGGACGAAACGGTCGCGGTTCTTATCCGCTTGCAGCAGTTGCCTGTACTCGACGATGTCCGCGTAGCCGGACCCGTCCGGGAAAGTGCCCGCAGCGTCTACGGGGATAGGCTTCAGCTCCCAGGGCCTCGCCGCCGGGGGCCGCCCTATTGCAGCCCGTTCCCGGTCTTGCCTCTCAATCCGGGCAAGGTGCTCCTTGGAGGGCTTCTTGGCGATATGGGTCGTGTAGTGATCCCGCCAAGCGCCTGCCGGGTCGAAGTTCTCAAAGGCGTGGCCCCAGGGATCGATGCTCGCGTGACAGGCCGCGCACGACGGATCGGCGGCATGCGCTGCCAAGATCTCCTTGATCGTCTTCGCCTGGCGGACATCCGGCTCGGTGATGTTGATATCGGGTGGCGGAGGAGCGGGATGCAGGCCCATGAACTTCTCCATCACATAGACGGCGCGATGGATCGGTGAGGTGGAGAGAGTGTCGGCCGTGAGCGTCAGAAAGGCCCCCATTCCGAGCAACCCTCCGCGGCGTCGGTCCGAGAATGTGTGCTTCCGCAAGTTGGAGTCCTGGGGCACGTCTCGCACCCCGTAAACAGTGGCCAGATCCGCGTTGAGGAAGGAATAGTCTGCCGACAGGAACTCGGGAACCGGGCGATTGTTGTACACCATGTGACGGAAGAACCGCAGCGCCTCGCCGATCATGTCCTGGCTGAGCCCCTTGCGGTCATACAGCGGGAAGCGGTCCGGGTCGGGGGCCATGAAGTTGATCCGGTCGAGCTCCAGCCAGGCATGGGGGAACTCTCGCAGGAACTCGTCCGCTTCCGAGGCGTCGAACTGGCGCTGGATCTCCGCGCGGACCGATTCACTCGTCGCAAGCCGGCCGGTGCGAGACGCCGCGCGGATCCGCCCGTCAGGAACAGTGCTCTTCAGGAAGTAGCTGAGCTTGGTCGCGAAGCGGTCGGCGGGAGTGCCGTCGCCCGTGTTGAGGATCAGGAAGGAGGGCGAGGCCAAGATCGCGACAATGCCTTCCTTCAAGGCCTCGATGTCCGTACTCGTCTCCGCTTGCGACCGGACGAGCCGGAGGATCGGATCGAGATCGCCCGGGCCGAGATCGCGGCGCCATGCCCGTTCCGCGATGGGGCGCAGAATCTCGGCGGCATTGCCGACCGTGGGATCCGTCCCCAGCAGCGCGATCTGGCGCTTGGGCGGCCAGCTCTCGTAGAACGGCCCTTCGACCGTGGCGCTGAACACGCGCGGGCGAGGGCCTTGCCACTCGCCGGTCCAATGGCTCCAGTGCTTGCTGTTCCGGGCGGTTCGCGCGGGCGCCTTGGGAAGCGCGGATGCAAGCACCGCGGCGTAGCGCTCACGGTCGTTCTGCAAGATGTAGTCGTGCGCGATCCGGAATTGGAACTTGAAGTTCTTGTTTCCTTCCAGGCGGAGCCCATCTGTCGGGTAGGACAGTTCAAGCCTGGTTCCGGCCGCGATCCACTCGTCAAGTTCGATCTCCGCCACCTCCTCGTCAGGGAGCGTGAAGACTGTGACTCGATCGCCCAGATGGACGCTCAGCCGGATCGGGTCGCCGGGATAGATTCCAGTTCTCTCGGAGTCGTACACGCGGCGATCCTTGCCGGTGGCCTTGATCTTGATGCGGTACCGCCCGGTCGCTGCCGCTGCTGCGAAGTTCGAGAAATAGATCCGCAGCCTAGGGTCTAGGAAGTCGATGCCCTCCTCGGTTCTGCCGAACCAGCCGGGCCGTCCCGCCTGCGACAGGCTGGTCGCGTTCATATCGGCAGCCCGCACATGGCGTAGGCGGCTCTGCGGCATCTCTGGCGGCAGGATTGCCGCGTCAAGGACCGACCGAAACGCGTCGACGCACCGCTCAAGGTAGAACTGGCTCAGTCCCAGTGCGTCGGCACTGGTGTCGAACCCATCCCGCAAAGTGTCTGCGAGCAGGTTGGCCATGGGGCGGTGCGTCCCGATGTGATCCAGCATGAGCACGTCGCGGACACTGTTGGCGAGTTCGCGGTTGTTCAGCCGTCGCGGCGGGGCCTTGTCCGAGACACCGGCCGCTTGGCGATAGCCGTGGAGCTCGCGTTCCAAGAACGAGACCAGCCTCCGGCGATCCGCAGGGGAGAGGTCGCTAGCGGCCGCAGGGGGCATCCGTTCGCTGCGGACATGCGCCAGGCTCACTTCCCAGAGATGCAGGTTCTTCGGGCCGGGGGCGTCCGCCAGGGAGTCCAATCTGAAGCCGGCCGGGGCGCCAGACCCCTTGTGGCAGGGGGCACAGTGCGCCTGCAGCAGCGCGAAATCGCCGGGCACGTCTCCCTCGGCCGGCCGGACTCCGGCGAGCGCAGCAACCGCAGCCAAGAGCGCGATACGGCGATGGCTACGCATGGCGCAAGTCGAACGAGCCCGTGCTTGCGTTGAAGCTGTCGCGTTCGATGCCGAAGCGCCGCAGCAGCGTGACGAACAGGTTGCAAAGAGGCATGTTCACGCCGCTCGCGTTGCGCGTGTCGACATGCCCGAGATGCTTGAAGCCCCCGCCGGCAACCAAGATCGGCAGGTTGCGATTGGAGTGCGTGCCGCCGTATCCCATGCCGCTGCCAAACAGCACAATCGTATGATCTAGCAGCGTGCCGTCGGAGCCGGGCTCGCGAATCGAGTCCAGCTTGCGGAGGCAGCGTGACAGATGGGCGATCTGGAACGACTCGATCGCGAGCAGCTCGGCGATCACATCCGGCTTCTTGCCGTTGTGGGTGCAGGCATGGTAGCCGCGCGTGACGCGGTCAATGTGGGTGTAGGACAGCTGGCTCGGGAAGGCTACCGTCGCGACCCGCGTCAGGTCGGTCTCGAACGCGTAAGCAAGCATATCGAAGATCGCGCTGTAGTGGTTCCCGGCGTTCACTTCTTGGCCGTCGTAGTGACCCGAGATGTCGAATTTCGGCTTTTCGCGGCCAATCCAGGCGCTGCGCGCCGCGAGACTGGCCTCCAACTCGCGCACGGCGGTCGCGAACTGGTCCAAGCGCGCCCGATCGTTGCGGCCGGTGCGCTGCCGCAGGCGCGAGAGCTGGTCACGGGCCGTGTCCAAGATGCTTCGATTGCGGCCCATCAGTTCGCGGCGCACCAGCTTCTCTTCGGCCGTGAGATTGAGGAATAAGTGGTCGAACAGCTTCTGCGGATCCGTGAACGGCTTGATGTCAGCGCCGTTGGCAGTCCAGCTCATCCGGATTCCGCTCCCGACGGCCGCGTGTACCGAGGGGAAACGGACATTGCCCGCGGAATGGCGAGCCATGAGCTGGTCGATCGAAATGTTCCTCTCGGGAAAAGCTTGGCTGCTTTCCGGGAGGACGCCGCTGAGGAACGCGATCTCCCGCCCGTGCCCGTTATTCATCCCGTGATCGGTGTGGGACAGGATCGAAAGCCGGTCCTTGAGCCAGCCGAGCGGCCGCAGTGTCGTCGGCAGATCGAATGTCCGCCCGAACCGCGCCGGGAAGAAGTGGTCCGGGTGCATGCCGAACGGATTGCCGACCACTAGGAGCCGGATGGGCGCGGGCCTGGCAGCAGCGCGAGCATCCACCAGCGGCAGCGTCAAAGCTCCGCCGATGCCCCGCAAGACGCTGCGCCGATCCAGGTGCGGCATTGTCAGTCCCCGCTTACTCCCGGTCCGTCATGCGGAAGCGCGCGCCGCTCGCGGCGCAGCTTTGCCCTGCCAAGCCTTGGCTGCCTGCCTCTGCCCTCCGGCGCCTCTCGCCGAAACGTCTGGGAAGCGCGATGGGCCCCTCGATAGCAAAGCAAGTAAGCGGCCTGCTGCATCCATGGCGGGCGAAGAGCAGCCAGCACGAGTCCGAGGCTTCCGGCCGCGGGACCGGTCCGCCACAAGGCAACCGCAGATCCCGGACCCGCCGACATCGCTCTGAGTATACGCCTTTCCCGGGCGGCCGGATGAGATATAGAGCCCCGAGCGGATCGCGGGGAATTGTGCCGCAGGGAGGCGGCAGTCCGTCAAGCCCGGCTGGGCAGCGGAAACGGCGGCGAGCTGCTGGCGCATCGGCATTCTTATGCGGCAAGGCATGGCAAGCACGGCCGCGATAGGCGGGTGCGCAAGCTTCCTGGGCGTGCTTTGCGGGATCAGAATCCCAGGCAGCGCCGGGACACGGAGAACCGGGCCTGTGGCTACGGCGCACCGGCGGTCTCGGAGGCGTTTCCGCCGTCCTCCGCCCCGATGCAGAACCCGGCGCGGCGAATGGAGTCGACGGTCCTCGGGCCGATGCCGCGCACATTCTGAAGCTCTTGCAAGTCTTGGAACGGACCGTTGCTCTTTATGAAGTCGATAACGGCCCGGGCCTTGGTCGGCCCGAGACCATCGACGCATTGCAAGGTGGCGAAGGTGGCGGCATTTACGTCAATGCAGGGACTGCCGGGCGGCTGCTCGCATCCGTATTCCGGCACGCCTAACTCAGGGTCTGCTGCGGTGGCACTCGCGAGGGTCTGAGCGTTCTTCGGTCCGGACTCGGCCCTCGGGCCGCGCTCCTCGGCGGCGGCGCCTGTCGATCGCTCAGATCGCGCGGCGGGGCTTCCTCTGCCCGGATCGCGGCCCGTTGCAGCCTCCGCCCCTGGCGGGCGATCAGACGGCTGCCCTGGCCCTGCAACCCCGCACTTCCAGAGGATCTCGCGGACTGCTTCACGCTCGTCGGGATCCATTTCCAATCCCCAAGTCGCCTTCGTGATCACCCAATCATGCACGTATTGGCAGCGATATGCCTCGTTGGGAGGGAGCCAACGAGCCGGATCCCGGTCCCTCTTCGCCCTGTTCAAGCCCGCCGTCACAGCAATCAATGAACGTGGGTGCGACAGGTCATTCGCGAATTGCCGGCGCTTCTCCGGTTGCCAAGCAGCTGCTCCGCTCCTGTGCGCCTCGGCCAGAGGGATCAAGTGATCTACATCCAGCTTGGCTGGATCGGAAATCCGCTGCCCGGAGTACGGGTCGAACCAGAGTCCTTCCAGGACGAAGCATCCGCTCGGATCGAGCCGTGGCGGCGATTGGCTCTCAGCGATCAGAACTTCGTGTCGCGTGTTGAGGCAATCTCCGTCGTCGTCGGTCCAGTGCTCGTACAGGCTTCGGTCATAGGGCGGCATGACCGCTTGCTCGGCATCTTGGCCGGGGACGACCGCGACCGAGATAGAAAGCAACGCCAGCAGCGCTCTGGCGAGCGCAGCCGGGAAGCGACCGCCTCTCAAGACCACGGGGATCACTTCACGCAGAATCCGGCTTCCTTGATGTTGGCTACAGTCGCTGGGCCGACGCCCTTGACCCGCTCGAGATCGCCAAGCTTGGCATAGGGGCCGTTCGCGGTGCGGTCATCAACGATGGCCTCGGCCTTGGCCGGGCCGATGCCCTTGGCCTTCTGCAGATCCTTTGCCTCGGCGGTATTGATATCGGTGCAATCCTGGCGATCGTCCGATGCCGCCCGCTCGCTATCCCCAGCTGCGGTGCTTGCGGCCTGGGCCGCCAAGAAGCCGAGAAGCGAGGGTCGTCCGAAAGATTCCAGTGCGCTGCGAGTGCGCCGAGCGGGCGCACGCGCAATAGCGGACATGCTCCAACTGGATTCCTCTTGGATTTGGAGCTGGGCTGGCTGGCCAGCGCCGAAATCAGCGGCTGGCAGGAGGGCGGACAGGAACAGGGCCGCCGAAATCGCTGTAATTGCCATGACTTGATTCTAATGCATTCTAATCCATTGCAGCAAGAAGGAATCACAGATTGAAGCCTGACATGGATATCCCGGCAAGCGGCAGGCGATCCGCATGCACTCCGCGATTCCCAGCATCGCCGGAATCGACTGCCCGTGCCGGTCGTCGCTGTGGCCGGCCGGTCACAGCGGCCGACGAAATGCGCAGCGCTCCGAAGGGGCCGGCGAACGAAACGATGCCGGGCAGGGCTAGAATCAAGAATGCTTCGCGGGGCAAAAGCCCCGAAGCACCAAGGGAATCCCGATCCTTATTCGGCAAATCCCACGTGCAGTGGCGCAACTGCGATGCGATTTTTCAACACCACGGGGCCGATCGACACGCAGGACCATTATTTCGTTGCGCCGCTATCCCGCCTCGACCTGAGCGAGGTGCTAGGCCTCGTCCGCCAGAAGCGCTACTTCGTCCTGCACGCCCCCCGTCAAACTGGCAAGACAACCGTGATGGGTGCGTTGCTGGAGGAATTAAACGACAGCGGCCAATATCGGTGCGTCTACGTGAACGTCGAGGTCGGGCAGGCTGCCCGTAACGACGTGCAAGCCGGCATCAGGGCCATTCTGGATGTCCTCGCAGCGGAAGCCGCGCACGCTGTCGGCGACCGCACCGTCGAGGAGATATGGCCGGCAATCCTCGAGCGGAGCGGCCCGCATTCCGGGCTGAAGCGCGTGCTCTCGGA
This sequence comes from Bryobacterales bacterium, assembly GCA_965219605.1. Classification (GTDB taxonomy): domain Bacteria; phylum Acidobacteriota; class Terriglobia; order Bryobacterales; family UBA6623; genus VXMF01. The sequence continues at coordinate 995,569 of CBDCOC010000001.1, forward strand.
ATGGGCGGCGGCCAGTCCGAAGCCGGTTGTGTTGTTCATCGACGAGATTGACTCGCTGGTCGGAGACACCTTGATCTCGGTCCTGCGACAGCTGCGGGCCGGATATCGCGACCGCCCGAAACGGTTTCCGCAGAGTATCGTCCTATGCGGGGTCCGCGATGTCCGTGACTACCGCATCCGCTCCGCCTCGGGAGAAATCGTACTCGGCGGGAGCGCCTTCAATATCAAGGCCAAATCCTTGCGCCTGGGAGACTTCACCGAGACTGAGACGCTCGGGCTGCTGGGGCAGCACAGCGCAGAGACCGGCCAGAAGATATGCGATGAAGCACTGGCAGACGTATGGCAGCAGACCCGCGGCCAGCCTTGGCTGGTGAACGCCCTCGCCTACGAAGCGTGCTTCGAGGACAAGGGCGCGTTGGACCGCTGCCGCCCCATCACGCTCAAGCACGTCAGAGACGCGCGCGAGCGTCTCATCCTAAGGCGCGATACGCATCTCGACCAACTCATGGACAAGCTCAAGGAACCCCGCGTCAGGCGCGTCATCGAGCCGCTACTCAGCGGGGGCAAGGCCGACGTCCGCGATGACGACATCGCTTACGCGCGGGATCTCGGGCTGGTGGCCCGCATGCCCCCGCTCGACATCGCCAACCCCATCTACCGCGAAGTGATTCCCAGGGAACTGACGGCCGATGTGCAGGAGACGATCCCCGACAGGGCGGCATGGTACGTGGGAGAGGACGGGCGCTTGATCGCCGCCAAGCTCCTAGCCGCATTCCAAAAGTATTTCCGCGAGAATTCCGAGCACTGGGCGGAGCGCTTCAGCTACAAGGAGGCGGGCCCGCAACTGCTGCTGCAGGCTTTCCTGCAACGGATCTTGAACAGTGGCGGGCGTGTGGAACGGGAATACGGCCTGGGCAGGATGCGCACGGACCTTCTAATCATCTGGCCCGCCGCCGGGAAACGCGAGATGCCGGCCGGCGCGCAGAAGGTAGTCATCGAATGCAAGCTATTGCACGGCAGCTTGGAAGCCACCCTGCAGGCGGGGATTTCCCAGACCCGCGCCTACATGGAGCGGGCCGGAGCAGAGGAAGGGCACTTGGTGATCTTCGACCGTTCCAAGGACACCTCTTGGGATGAGAAGACTTACCGGCGCGAGGAACAGAGCAACGGCAGGCGAATCACCGTATGGGGCGCGTGAGCGCCAGCCCTTGGGTGGAGCATCTCTGCAGATGGAGCGGTCCGGACCCTCTCCAGGGTTGAAACACAGCTTAAATGCAACGATGCAACCAAGTCTGATCCTGTTACATTACAGGAAAGATTTATCGCGCACTAAGGAGAACAGTTTTTGTCATATCAACGGCATATGCGACAAACTTATGGCGGAGAAAGAGTCCGCCGCTCCAGTGTTCCATGGGATTCGAGCGTGTGCCATGAAATTCCGCTAAATTATTGGAAATAAATGCTATATATTCATTGACGTATCATATATTCTGAGATTGAACGGGTGGTCAAAAAGGTGATCAATGGCTAGACACGGCAAGAAACTCACGGCGGCCTTCGTCCGCACGATCAAGGAGCCTGGAATCTACTGCGACGAGCACGGCTTGGTCCTGCGGGTGAAGCCCTCAGGGTACAGGCAGTAGATCCAGCGGCTCTTCATTCATGGCAGGCGTCGCGAGCTCGGTTTCTGGTGCATACAGCGTGCCGCTCGGGCGATGTCCGGCTGGCGCGCTGGGACGAATGAACCTAGAGGACGCCAAGTGGACGATTCCAGCGGAACGGATGAAGAGCAAGCGGGGCCACCGCGTGCCCCTGTCTACGCGTGCCCAGGAAATTCTGGAAGAGGCACGAGACCACACTGTTCTCTCCGATCTAGTGTTCCCGTCCCCATCCGGACGGGCCCTATTCCGATTCCACACTGAGCAAGCTGCTGCGGGAACTCGGCATCCAAGCAGTACCCCACGGATTCCGTTCGAGTTTTCGGGACTGGGCCGCCGAATGCACGGATGCCCCGCACGCTGTCATGGAGGCGGCATTGGCTCATGGCGTCAAGAACAAGGCAGAAGCAGCCTATGTGCGCTCCGACCTCTTCGAACGGCGGCGTGCCCTGATGAGCGATTGGGCCAGCTACCTTGCCTGAGCGGTGACGGGAAAAGGTGAGTCAGTTCGTTGCCGTAGCTTCAGGCGAGCCCCGGACGCATGCCAGAGGCAGAGGCGGATCCGGGGCATACGCTAATACTATTGCAAGGAACCATGATCATGTCAAATGACCAAGCCAGCAGAGAGCTGGAGTCATTGAAGCTCTGTCTCTCGGCGGACCGTATGGGCAAGTACCTCCGTGCAGCCCAAGGGAACTTATCGAATGCTCTCGCCCTGTACAACTGGAACACCGCCGTCTGCGCAGCGTTCTATGGCCCACTTCAATGGCTTGAGGTGACGCTGCGCAACTCCATCGACCACTGTCTCGCCGAGACGTACGGCAACGCATGGTACTTTCACAGCGAAGCCAGATTCGATCACGTATGCCGCCGACAAGTCAATGAGGCGCGAGACCGGCTAAAGCGCAGCGACCAGGCGATCACCCGATCCCGGATGATAGCGGCATTCTCGTTTGGCTTCTGGGTCACGCTTCCCGGCCGCGGCGGGATGCTCTCGGCGAAGGGAGCAAAGGCCAACTTTGAGATGACGTTATGGCGGCCTGCACTGCACAAGGCGTTTCCGAATCGGCCGGGCCTGGCAAGAAAGCAAGCCTACCAACCGCTCCACCATCTGCGGACGTTTCGGAACCAGATCGCGCATCACGAGGCGATCTTTGAGCGGGACTTACGCAGGGACTACGACAAGATCATTCGAGTGACGGGTTGGATTTCGCCAGAGGCGCGGGGATGGATCGGAGGGCATAGTCGCGTGCTCGAACTGCTCGACGCTCCCGAAGACATCAGGATGAAATTCTGATCGTTCATCCATTCAACGTGGCGTTACCAGTCGGAAGGGAGTGACATGGACTGCGGAGGCTCTTGACGGTGAGAAGGGCTATGGAGTTACACTTGCGGAGCGCGATGGCACCATCGCGTCAGGAATGTGCCGAGCCTCGTTGATCGTATTTTGAGCTGGCGGATCGATCCCGAACCGTGATCGTCAAGACATCCTCTAAGCCTCCCGCGAGCGTTGTCCGACGGCCTCGGCGCGCCGTTCGACTAGGGTCAGCGACAACGCCGATTCGCCGGACTACGTTCGCTGCAAATCAATCGGCTCGCGGATCTCACTGCTGGACAAGCCAGCCGTACAGTAACGCACAAACGGCCGCTGCCAGCAATACAACGCGCACCGCCGCTTGAACTTCCGCCTTTGGGCCATCCGCATGCGTTGGCGCTTCCGCCAGAGTTCGGGGTGTTCCGCCGCACGTCTCCGCTCCCAGATCCCAAGGCCGTTCTCGCGAACTGTGCGCTCGGCTTCCTCCATGCCTAGACCGCGCCCGCCGAATCGCACGTAGGCATGAGCCCAGCCCTCGCTTACCATGGCCAGATTCACTGATTGATATCGCGATCCCCGATGAATCAGCCCCAGAACACGCCCGTATCGATCGCTCCCCATCGCTTCCATCTCGAATCCACCACCGGCGAGCATCCTGCGCAGAGACCTCGTGGACTTGCGTCCGAATCTCTGATTGGTTTCCGGAGCGTTGACTCCATACAGCCGCACCCGAATCGAGGGACTGCCAAAGAGCGACCTCCACCTTCCCTTGCGCCGGCTTCCCTTGCGCCGGACAAGCACGGTGTCACCGTCGACGACGCGCACCGGCGCTGCTTCACCCTTGAAGGTGCCGGACACCTCGCCCTCCATTCAGGCACCTAAAGAGCCCTGCGAGCGGCAGAGTCTGACCAAGGCTCGGATTCACAGGCTTCTTGATGCCGTACTGGCACCTTGACGGGCAGGGGGACCGATGCCTCCCCGGTGCCGCAAGTGAATTGATGGTCCGCGGAAACTGCTCACGCCTCTGGCAGCGTCGGGCCATCGTGTTGCTTGACCACGTCGGCAGCTTGGCCGGCGAGCGCGATTTGGATGGCAACGAGAGGATTGTAGCTGAGCGCGGCCATCGACTGCAGGTAGCTGGAGATGCGTGCATGGGCCGCGCCGTAGGCAGGCTTGCTCGCAAGCTACGATACGGAGAGGATCAAGCGAAACCGTGCCTGAAAACGATGGAGATGTCGAAGGGCTGAAACGATTCGCGGATAGCTATCGGAAGCGCGGGCATGCACCCTATTGGCATGCCGACAACGAATTCCAAGGGCCGCTGGAAGTTGGTGCAGTAATCGATTGGGCCAAGGAAATGAACAAGCGGGGCTGGCAGATCTACATCTGTATGATCAAGAAGAACTGCGAGCCATACCCGGACTGCATAGCCGAGATGAATGGGGAGAAGATCGGTGTCGAAGTGACGGAACTGGTTGATGAAGATGCGATTAAAGGCCACCCAGAGAATCCCCACCATGTTGGGCCGGAGCAGTTCATGAGTGAATTTCAATGGGGATTATATACCAAAGTGCCCAACCCTGAGGTTAGGCGGCTTCGGCATACGATTCTGGAGCTACGCCCGGCCCAGCGGCCCACGTTGACGCTCCGGCGGCTAGAACCCCCGCCGCCAAGATGTTGATCGCGGCGTTCACGTCGCGATCCATCTCAAGCCCGCAAGTCTTGCAACGGTAGGTCTCCGAGCGGCCCGGATTATTCCTCGCGTGGCAACGGCTGCAATCTTGGGATGTGAACTTCGGATCGACTTCCACGTACTCACGCCCGGCCCATGCTGCCTTGTACTTGAGTTGGCTTCGTAGAAGTGACCAATTCTGGCTCAGGATTTCACGATTCAGTCCTCTCTTCTGCGGGACGTTCTTGCCGGGGGCGTCTAGCGTCCCCTTGGCTGAACGGGTCATGTTGCGAATCTTCAGCCTCTCGGCCGCTACCAGGCCATTGGCCCGGATGATCTCGGTGGTAGCCCGGTGGCAGGCGTTGCGCTCTTGGACGAACTCCCGGCGCTGGAGGCGGGCTAGCTGGGCTACGCGCCTGCGGCGCGTGGAGCTACCCTTCTTGCCGCGGGCGATGGCTCTGCGGAGCCTGCGGATCGTCTTCCAGTCTCTCGCAGCCCGGAAGTACCTCGTGCCGTCCGAAAGAGTCATCCTCTTCCGGACGCCCAGATCGATGCCCGCGGCCTTGGCGCTGGGCTCCAGGGGCGCTTTCTCGACTTCGTACACCATGCTGGCGGTCCACTGGCGGCCCCTCTTGGTCAGGCGGACCGCGCGGGGCAGGCTGTCCGGCAATGGGCGGTGGGGATGGATCTTAATGCGCGGGAATCCCTTGACCTTGATGCGGCCGTTCTTCACCGTGCAGCCTCTGATAGCGGTCAAATCGATGGTCACGCAGCGGCTCAATGGCCGGAATCTGGGGTAGCCCGGTGTCTGGCCCGCCTTGACGCGGCGGTAGAAGGACTTGAATGCCTCGTCGATTCTTTTGAGCATGCCTCGCTCGGATCCGGAAGATATCTCGCCTAGGCCGTGCTCGTTACGGGCTCGCAGACCCGTTAGCCAATAGCACTGCGCGTAAAGGCTGAGAGATTCCTTCCGCTCCTCATAAGCGGTCTTCCGCTCCTCCAGCGCCCGGTTATAGAGCCAATTCAGCTGGCGACGGATGTCATCCAGACGGGCGTAGCCGGCCGGGGTTAGCTCGCAGCGGGCCAGATACGTAGTATGCGCCTGCACTGATTCTATTATACCATTCAACTTGGGCACTTTGGTATATAATCCCCATTTCAATCCCCAATGCCCCCGAATGGCCCTTCGGAAAGTTCGAGCGGTGCTTGAGGGAAATAGTGTGTCGCAAGAACAAACGAACAAGAGACCGTTCGCTGGCCAAGCAGTTCCTCTTGATTGTGACCGACGAGCCTTGGTTGGATGAAGCAACCCTCGCCGATCACCTGAGCACCGTCAAACTGCAACGGCCGCGACACTTCGATGGCATCTACGTGATGATGTCTTACGTGCCCAATCCCGCTGGGAAGGGGCACGGGCACCACCCAGTCTTTGAAGTTTCCTGGGCAGGATAGACAGAGATACGCCTGGCAAGAGGCTCGAAACGCACCCATAATGGCCTCCAAGTACGCCTCGATCTGGCGATTTGGCGGAGGGAGGCCGTGCTCAAGCTGGATGCTTGACCGGGCATGCGATCGTGCGCGTTGGCCTTTCCTTCTTTCCGCCTCCGCACAAAGGGTGATCAGATCTTGGATGTAGTTTATAAATATTTTGATATCAACAACTTGCGACAAACAAATGGCGGAGAGGGAGGGATTCGAACCCTCGGTAGAGCTCTTGAACCCTACGACGGTTTAGCAAACCGCTGCCTTCAGCCGCTCGGCCACCTCTCCGCGATTCGCCAATGCTGTCAATAATAGCAGATCGTTCGAGGAGCAGCTTGCCAGCAGGGCCGTGCGATCCCGCGATCTATTGACGGGCATGGGCATTCCGTCGTACAGTGCGATTGATCGCGCCTAGCAGGTTCTCGCAGCGCGAGTCGCAGCCCCGAGGGGGGGGGCGAGCGCATGGTGCCTGACCGGATCACTTCAACCGCCACAAATCTCCGTGCGATGACTCCTTCATATTCGGATCTCGTTCGCCGGCCTCCGGTCTCGATGCTGATCGCCGCTGCGCTGGCGCTGGCAACTCCGGCCGTGGCGCGGCCAGCGCCGGACTTCCAGGCGGAAGTCCGCCCCATCCTGCAGAAGTGCTTGCCCTGCCACGGCCCGGACGAGCACAGCCGCATGGCAGATCTCCGCCTGGATTCGCGCGAGGCCGCGACCGGCCAAGACGGCGGGCGGGCAGGCTTGGTCCCGGGCGACAGCGACGCAAGCCGAATCCTAGCCAGTCGCGCCCCCGGGCGGGGCCCGGATCATTCGGTTGGAAACACGTGGCTTGGCGTAGAATCAGAGCGGAGGGTTCCGGCAGTCAAGCCCCGTAATTTCATTGGTGCAGTATTTGCCCCAAAGCCAGTCTGGGTCCGGGCGAGCGATCATTCACTAGCGAGGTTTCTTCGGAAGCACTCCTCAACACCAGCATTGCAGAGCAATTGCCAACCCGGGCCGGGGCCTTCCGTGTGTGAGACAGGAGCAGCAGGAGGGAGATATGGCAAGAGAGCAGCCGGAGCGGGACCTGCCGGTGCAGCGCCCGCAGGTGGCGGGGGTGGACCTCGGCAGCCGCGAGCACTGGGCCTGCGGGCCGCCACGTGCGGACGGCAGGCCCAACGTGCGCACGTTCGGCACGACCACCGCGCAGTTGGACGCGTTGGCGGACTGGCTGGCGGCCGAAGGCGTGGAATCGGTGGCGCTGGAGAGCACGTATGTGTACTGGATCCCATTGCACGAGTTGCTGGAGGAGCGCGGTTTCGAGGTGTTGCTGGTCAATGCGCGGCAGTTGAAGAACGTGCCGGGGCGCAAGACCGACATGCTGGACTGCCAGTGGCTACAGCGGCTGCACAGTTGCGGCCTGCTGCGGGGCTCGTTCCGGCCGCCCGAGACGGTGACGCAGCTGCGGGCGCTGCACCGGCAGTGGCAGAGCTTGGTGGCGGAGCGCACGCGCTGCGTGCAATGGATGCAGCGGGCGCTGGATCAGATGAACGTGCAGGTGCATCGGGCGGTGACGGATCTGACGGGGCAGACAGGCATGGCGATCGTGCGTGCGATCGTGGCGGGGCAGCGCGATGCGGAGCAGTTGGCGCAGTTGCGCTCGGGGCGCTGCAAGCACACGGAGGAGCAGTTCGTGGAGTACCTGAGCGGCAACTGGCGGGAGGAGCACCTGTTCAACCTGCGCAGTGCGCTGCGGCTGTACGACGCGGTGCAGGCCGAGATGGACGGTTACGAGCAGAAGCTGCAAGAGGATCTGCAGCAGCAGGCGGGCGAGGAATGCAGCGCGGAGGAGTGTCCGCGGCACCCGAACGCGGCCAAGGAGAAAGCCATCCGAAGGCGGGGTGAGCAGCCGCTGCGGACGGCGCTGTACCGCTACGCGAGCGTGGATCTGACGCGCATCGACGGGATTAGCGCGGGGGCGGCGCGCACGATCCTGACCGAGTTGGGGACGGATCTGGGGTCGTTTCCGAGCGAGCGGCATTTCACGAGCTGGCTGGGCCTGGCGCCGCGGCACGCGGTATCGGGCGGGCAGCAGTTGGCGGGCAAGCGGCAGCGCGGGCTGGGAGCGACGCGCACGTCGAACGCGCTGCGCATGGCGGCGACGGCGCTGATCCGGTCCAAGTCGGCGCTGGGGGCGGCGCTGCGCCGCAAGGCGCGGCACAAGGGGATGAAGACGGCGGTGTTCGCCACCGCCCGCAAGCTGGCGGTGTTGGTATACCGCATGCTGCGCTTCGGCCAGGACTACGTTGACGAGGGCGAGGCGGCCTACGAGCAGCGCCATCGCCAACGGACCTTGGCCTACCTCAAAACGACAGCTAAGGATCTCGGCTACCAGCTGCTTCCCGACACTGCACAAACTGCTTCCCGGGACGCTGTGGGGGCAGGGGCGGGCTAGGGTGTTTCACACCAGGGTAACGTCGGAGACGAGACCCATGCCGCCCAATGGAGACCGCTTGAGCGCTGCGGAGGTCGAGACACTCAGACTCTGGATCGACGCCGGGGCCGAATACCGGCGCCATTGGGCCTTCGTTCGCCCGGCCAGCCCGCGGGTTCCAGAGGTCGCTGGCCAAGCGTGGGCTAGGAACCCGATCGACCATTTCGTGCTCGCCAAGCTGGAAGCCGCCGGCCTGGCGCCCTCCGGCGAGGCAGATCGCTACACCTTGGCGCGCAGGCTGTCCCTCGACCTGACAGGCCTGCCGCCCGAGCCGGAAGCCGTCGAGGAGTTCGCCTCCGACCGCTCTGCCGATGCATACGAGAGATTCGTAGCCGCGCTGCTGCATTCGAGCGCATACGGCGAGCGCTGGGCCAGCGTCTGGCTCGACCTGGCGCGCTACGCCGACTCGATGGGCTACGAGAAGGACACCCTGCGGACGATCTGGCCGTACCGCGACTGGGTCGTGCGCGCCTTCAACGAAAACATGCCTTTTGACGAGTTCACCGTCCAGCAGCTGGCCGGCGACCTGCTGCCCGAGCCGACCGACGAGCAGCGGATCGCGACCGGCTTTCACCGCAACACGATGACCAACACCGAGGGCGGGACCGACGACGAGGAGTTTCGCGACGCGGCGGTCAAGGACAGGACCGCCACAACGGGCCAGGTATGGATGGGGCTGACCGTCGGCTGCGCCCAGTGCCACTCCCACAAGTACGACCCGATCTCGCACAAGGAGTACTACTCTCTCTACGCTTTCTTCAACCAGACCGCGGACGCCGACAAGGACGATGACAGCCCGAGACTGGCGCTCTCGGAGCAAGTGTCCACGCCGGTCCTGCGAGACTTGCCTGCCGCGGAGCGGCGCGAGACCTTCGTCCACCGGAGCGGGAATTTCCGGAACTTGGGCGAGCGGGTCACGGCCGGCGTGCCGGCCGCATTCCACCCCCTGCCGCCCGGAGCGCCCGCCAACCGGCTGGGCTTGGCGCGCTGGATCGTCTCCGGCAAGAACCCGCTCACGGCCCGCGTCGCGGTGAATCGACTCTGGGCCAGCCTCTTCGGCCGGGGTATCGTCACGACGGAAGAGGACTTCGGAACGCAAGGCGAGCCGCCGACCCACCCGCAACTCCTCGACTGGCTCGCGACGGAGTTCATGCGCAGGGGCTGGGATGTCAAGGCCATCCTCGCGCTCATGGTCACGTCAGCCACGTACCGGCAAGCATCGGACGGCACGCCGGAACGGCTGGCAGCGGATCCCGACAACGCCCTGCTTTCCAGGGGCCCGCGCTTCCGCCTGTCCGCCGAGATGCTCCGGGACCAGGCCTTGGCAGCCAGCGGCCTGCTTGCGGCCAGGCTCGGCGGGACCCCGGTAATGCCGTGGCAGCCGGAAGGCATCTGGAAGGTCGTTTACAGCAGCAAGCAGTGGGAGACCAGCCCCGGACAGGACCGCTACCGCCGGGCGCTGTACACGCTCTGGCGGCGCACGTCCCCCTATCCCTCGATGACGACCTTTGACGCGCCTTCGGGGGAGACCTGCACGATCCGCCGGATTCGGACCAATACGCCGCTGCAAGCCCTGGTAACACTCAACGATCCCACGTTGATGGAGGCCGCGCAGCACCTCGCCAGGCGTTCTGCGGTCTCGGGCGTGTCGAGCGCCGCCGGGCGCGTGGATCATATGTTCCGGCGCGTGCTGGCGCGTCCGGCCTCAGGCCGGGAGCGCGAGCGATTGCTCGAATTGCGCGATGCAGCCGCCGAAGAGCTGCGCCGGAACAGCGGCAATGCGCTCAAGCTGGCCAATTACGACTTGGTGCTGTACGCCGGAGAGCGGCGCGCGGCCTTGGTCGGCGATGCGCGGGCAGACCCGCCGACCTGGCGCTACACGACCGACCAGCCCAGCGAGCAGTGGGCTGCCCCGGGATTTGACGACTCGCACTGGAGAACCGGTCCGTCCGCATTCGGATTCACCGCGAAGGACAACGCCGAGAGCAAGGACCCGCATGCCGCGCGCATCGGCACGCGCTGGGACACGGAGAGCCTTTGGGCACGTCTCGAGTTTGACCTGGCCGAGGCAGAGGTCGAGGGGCTGCGCTTCGAAGCGCGGCATTCCGGCGCGTTTCACGCCTACATCAACGGGGTCTTCGCCGGAGAGGATCTTGACGGCTCTGGGTCTTACGCGCCGTACGGCCTCACGCCCGAGGCACGCCGCGCTCTTCGGCCTGGCCGCAACGTGCTTTCCGTACGCGCGGTCCACACCGGCCTGAGCGGCGCTCCCCGGCACGTTGACGTGGGGCTGACCATGCTGCGCCGCCCCGAATTGCCCGGCGGCCCCTCCACGCCGGAGGAGGCGGCATGGGTAGCGGTGGCGAACGTGGTGCTGAATCTTGACGAGGCCCTCACGAAGCGGTGAAGAGAATGTCCATCCGCACGGAACTCGCCCGGCACCGGACGCGCAGGCATTTCTTGCAGGGCTGCCCGCTGGGCCTCGCGTCGATCTATCTCGGGTCGCTGCGCGCGGCCCCGCCCGATCACTCGCTGCAGCGCAAGCAGCCGCACCATGCGCCCAAGGCCAGGTCCGTCATCTACCTGCACATGGCTGGCGGCCCCTCGCAATTGGAGCTGTTCGACCCCAAGCCCGAACTCCAGAAGCACAGCGGCGCCGCCTGCCCTCGGCACCTGCTGGAGGGCAAGCGCTTCGCCTTCATCAAGGGCGTTCCCCAGATGCTGGGCACGCCATACGCATTCCACAGGGCGGGCCAGTCCGGCACTTGGGTGAGCGAACTGCTGCCCCACTTCTCCCAGGTGGCGGACGAAACGGCCATCATCCGCTCGATGACCACCGAGGAGTTCAACCACGCCCCGGCCCAGCTGCTGCTGCAAACCGGCAGCGCCCGCCTTGGAGCGGCGTCGATCGGCGCCTGGGCCACGTACGGCCTTGGCACGGAGAACCAAGACCTGCCCGGCTTCGTCGTCCTGGTCAGCGGCAACAAGACTCCCAGCGCGGGCAAGAGCCTGTGGGGCAGCGGCTTTCTCCCCTCGGTCTACCAAGGGGTGCAGTGCCGCGGCCAGGGAGAACCCGTGTTGTTCCTGAACAACCCAGAGGGGATGAGCCGATCCTTGCGCCGGTCGACACTGGACGCGCTCGGCGACCTCAATCGCATGCAGCACGAGGCCGCGGGGCATCCCGACACGCTGTCGCGCATCGAACAGTACGAGCTGGCGTACCGCATGCAGGCCTCGGTGCCGGACGTGATGGACATCGCCAAGGAGCCGGACTCGGTGCAGGCCCTGTACGGGACCAAGCCGGGCCAGATCTCGTTCGCCAACAACTGCCTGCTGGCGCGGCGCTTGGTCGAGAGCGGGGTGCGGTTCGTGCAGTTGTACGACTGGGGCTGGGATCATCACGGCAACGCGCGCCGCACGGACATCCGCTACGATCTCCCCGACCGGGCGCGAGACATTGACCGCCCGATGGCTGCCTTGATCGCGGATCTCAAGCAGCGCGGCCTGCTTGGCCAGACTTTGATTGTGTGGGGCGGCGAATTCGGGCGCACCCCCATGCGCGAGAACCGCCAGGGCGACAAGACCGAGTACTACGGTCGCGACCACCACCCCTTCGCGTTCACCATGTGGATGGCCGGCGGCGGCATCAAGGGCGGCGTCGATCTGGGATCCAGTGACGACATCGGCTACTACGTCGATCAAGATCCGGTGACGCCGCGCGACTTGCAGGCCACTCTGCTGCACCTGCTGGGACTGGATCCGTACGAATTGCACTACCGGCACCAAGGTCTCAAGCAGAGGCTTATCGGCCCGACCGGCGAAGGGCGCATCCTGCGACAAGCGCTGGTCTAGCCGGGATCGGTGCCGGCCGCGGCTGCGACAAGCCCGGACGTGGCGCTGCGGATCGCGGTCGGAACTGCCGCCCCGCTTCCGCTCCGTGCTACCTTCAGGCCAATGATCCGTTTCCTGGCCGCCTTCCTGCTCGCCACGCTGGCCTGCGCTTTCGGCGAGGACCGGCCGAACATCATCGTCATCCTGCTCGACGATCTCGGCTATTCCGACCTGGGCTGCTACGGCGGCGAGATTGACACGCCCAACATTGACGCGCTGGCCGCGGGCGGCGTCCGCTTCGAGTCCTTCTACAACTCCGCGCGCTGCTGCCCGAGCCGGGCCGCGCTGATGACTGGTCTGTACCCTCCGCAGGCTGGCATCGCCAGTTTCACCACGCGCGAGCCGCACCCCAGCCGCGGCCCGGCCTACCTGGGCCGCCTGAACGACCGCTGCGTCACGCTCGGCGAAACGCTGGGCAAGGCCGGCTACAGCTGCTACTACGTGGGCAAGTGGCACCTGCACGACCAGACCGGGCCGACCCAGCGCGGCTTCGAGGAGTTCTTCGGCTATGCCTTCGAGCATTCGCACGACCAATGGGATGCCGACTACTACGCGCGCTTGCCCGCAGGGCGCGCGAAGGAGATCGACAGGCCCCGGGGAGAGTTCTACGCCACCGACGTGTTCAGCGCATACGCCTTGGAGTTCATCCGCCAAGGCCAGCGCCGGGGGCGGCCTTGGTTCGTTTTCCTCGGCCACTCTTCCCCGCACTTCCCCCTGCAGGCGCCGCCCGCAAGCGCCGACAAGTACTTCGCCAGGTACCTGCGCGGCTGGGACGCGCTGCGCGAGGAGCGCTACGCCCGCATGCAGAGAATCGGCCTCGTCGACAGCCGGCGCTGGACGCTCAGCAAGCGGTCGCTCGTGCCGGTCGACCGGGAGGACATCGCCAACGGATTCCCCGGCCGGCCGAACCCGGCCTGGACGACCATTGCCCCGCAACGGCGGCAAGACCTCGCCCGGCGCATGGCGCTGTTCGCGGCCATGGTCGAGCACGTGGACCGCGGCGTTGGCCGGATCATGGACCACCTGCGCGCGACGGGCGACTTTGACAACACGCTGGTGCTGCTGCTGAGCGACAACGGCGCGTGCTACGAATGGGGGCCCTACGGCTTTGACGGGCGCAGCCGCGAAGGCCTGACAACCCTGCACACGGGCGACGCCCTGCGGAGCATGGGAGGGCCGGGATCCTATCACTCCTACGGCAGCGGCTGGGCGAACCTCGGCAACACGCCCTTCCGGCTGTACAAGCATTTCACGCACGAGGGCGGCACGGCCACTCCGTTCATCGCCCACTGGCCACGCGGCATCGAGGCGGCCGGGACCTGGGTGCGCGAGCGCGGCCACATCATCGACGTGATGCCCACGCTGCGGGCCGCCGCCGGCGCGGGCTACCCGCTGCATTTCGCCGGAAGGGCGGTCCAGCCCGAAGAGGGCGTCAGCCTGCTGCCGGCCTTCAACGGCGCGGCACTGCCCGAGCGGCCGCTGTACTTCGAGCACCAGGCGGCGCGCGGGCTGATCCGGGGCGACTGGAAGCTCGTCCGGGGCAAGCGCATGCCCGCGGAAATCGACTGGGAGCTCTACAACCTCAGCAACGACCGCACCGAGACCACGAATCTGGCGGCGCGCCACCCGGATCGCGTCAGGAGCATGGCGCAAGAATGGGAAGACTATGCCGAGCGCACCGGGATTTCGTGGGAGAGATAGCGCCCCCCACGAGGGCGGGATCAGCCTCCAGCGTTGCGCGTCGCCGCGCAGGAGTTTTCGGGGCCGATCCGGATCCGGCAATGACGGGACACCCCGCCATGACAGCCACAGCGCTCGCGCCCTGAGAGCGCCTGATGCAAGAGCGCTTACCCCCTGAGCACGCAGACGGAGACACCGCGCGGCAGGCCCGACCCTCGCCTGTGCGGCGAGCAGGGACCGCGGCGCCGGCGGCGCACGAGGCTTGACCGGATTCCGCATCGCTGCCCCAAGTGAGGTTCAAATCACGATGCACAATATCTTACAGCAACACACTAAGATTTTTTTAGCGATTCGCTTGACAAACAACCCCGGAGGTGTATACTGAGGTCGTAGCAGGCATTTCTGCCAAGGAGGAAACCCAAATGACTCTGCTTAGCCACACTCCCTTCAACGCTTGGCGCGACCTGTCCACGGCCTTTGCCGGGCTGCCGGCGGTCGACCGCTGGGTGCCGTCGTTCGACGTGCAGGAGAACGACTCGGCCTACGTGCTGCGCGGCGATCTTCCGGGCATGTCCCAAGAGGAGATCGAGGTGCGGGTTGACGACGGCTTCCTAACCGTGCGGGGCGAGCGAACCACCGGCGACAACGCCGAGGCGGGCCAGATCCGCTGCGAGCGGCCGGCCGGGAAGTTCGAGCGGACTTACCGCCTGCCGGAGGACGCCAACGAATCGGCGGTCACGGCAAGCTATGTCAACGGCGTGCTCGAGCTGCAGGTGCCCAAGCAGGAGCCGGTCGACACGGCGCGGCTGATCCCGGTCAACTAAAGACTGCCCGCACGCGGGGGCGGCGACAATGCCGCGCCGCTCCCGCCCCGCAACGGGGCAGGAACGAGCTGTGCCGGGCGCGGCTGGGGGCCTCAGTCTTCCAGCTCGGCCTGTGGCTCTGGCAGCCAAAAGCTGGCGATGATGCCGACAACATGCACGGCTGTCCCAACGACACCCGCAGCGAAGGCCAGCTTGACGTACTGGCTGTCGCCCGGGGCGACGGTTGCCAGCTGGGTGGTCAGCAAGGCCGCGAACGTGCCCAGCATCCTGCCGCCGATATTCGCCGCGAACGACTCCCCCGTGCCGCGCAACCGCGTCGGGTAGACGCGCGGCAGGTAGTTGCCCCAGAAGCTGAACTGCGCGATGGTCACGAGACCTGCGACGAACACGCCCACCTGCAGCATGAGCAGGTCATTCGTGGCGGCATAGAAGAACACCAGCGGAAAGACGACCAGGCCGCAGACCTGGAAGCCGCGCAGCAGGTTGCCGCGCGAGGCGACGACGACCACCAGCACCGCCAGCAGCACGCGGCCCACGACACCGCCGATCTCCTGGACGCCCTGGACCTGGCTGACGGTTTGCTCCTGAACCAAGCGGCTGGCATCCTGGACCAGCCCGGGCACGATGCGCGGCACGTGCTGGATAGCACCGAAGGCTGCGCCGTAGCTGCACGCCACGATGACGGTCGTCACGACAGTCGTCCGCAAGAAGCGCGGCTGGAAGATCTCCCCGATACTGGGGCGGCTGAGCGCCCCTGCGGCGCGTTTCTTCTCCCACATGGGCGATTCGGGCAGGAACGGACGGATGACCATCAGCGGAATGGCCGGGATCAAGCCTGAGATGAGCGTGTAGCGCCACGCTTCGTGGCCGCCGTAGATGGCCGGCAAGGACTCCCCGTACGTGACCGACAGGTAGTAGGCCCCGGTCACCAGGATTCCGCCCACCGAGCTGAACGCTTGCGTCCAGCCGAGCACGGCCTCGCGCTGCTTCTGGTCCGAGAAGAGCTCGGCCAGCCAGGCAATGGCCGCCACGAACTCCACAGAGACGCCGATGAACGTCGTGCAGCGGAAGAAGAGCAGGATCGCCGGGCTGGTCGCGAAGCCGGCCGCGGCGGCCGAGAAGCCGTAGAGCAGGATGCTCCAAACCAGCACCGCGCGGCGGCCGAACTTGTCGGTCAGCCAGCCTCCCAGCAGGCCGAACACGCCCCCGCACACGGCCGGCAGGTAGAACAGCAGCCCGACCCAGTGGTTGAATGCCGGCGAGCCGGGAGGCGCCGCGGCCAGTTCCAGCAGGGCTGGCCGCACGATGAGCGGCAGCATGAGCAGTTCGTAAATGTCGAACGCGAATCCAAGCGCGGCGACAAAGCAGATCAGCCACTGCGTCCGCGAGAGGTTGGCAAGCTTCATTGCGCTATAGCCTACACCTTCGCCGCCGCGGGCAACATGGCCGCCGGGCTACAGGACCAAGCTGTCGGCGCGCATGCCGCCGCAGCCGCCCTTGTCGAACGGCATGCTGCACGCGCCGGTATAGCAGCCCGATCCGCTGAATCCGGCGGGAGGCTTGGGCCCGATAAACGCGATCCATTCCTGGACCTTGGAGCGCACCTGCTCTGCCGATGCGCCCTGCTTGGCGATCATGTACTGGCTCAATCCCCAAATCGTGCGCGAGATATTGCAGGGGCAGCAGCATGTGTAGGCGCTGTTGTCGGCACAGCAAGGGGCCGGGATACTGCCCAGCGCCGCTTTCTTGACGGCCTCTTGCGAGTCAGTCAGGCCGATCTCCTCATGCCAGCGCATGAATTGCCTGGACTGGGCCGCCACATCGCGGAACTCGATCTCGGCGGCCCGCAAAGCGTCCTTGCAGACAATGGCCAGAGCGGCTCCCGCCACTGGCCAGAAATCTCTCCTGCGCATCCTCACCACGACTACGCTCATCTTAAGCCATCATCTCGCTGGCTTGGCCGCTAGCGGTGCGACCCGGTTGCCACCGGACTTGGCAGCGCCGCACGCACGGCTGCCGGCAGCGTCCGGGCAGTCGCTGGAATGCCATCCCCGGGCCGGGATGTTCAGTAGTCATTCCCCGCGAGGCTGAGTTCGACCGCGCGCTGCCACGCTTCCATGGCGGCAAGCATCGCGCTCACGCGCTCGGGCTGCAGGGACGCGATATCGCGGCGTTCCCGGGGGTCGGCGAGCAAGTCGTACAACTCCGGGGCATGCGAAGCGAAACGGACCAGTTTGAAGCGGTTGCCGGTCCATGCGGCGACGCCGCCGAAATCCTCGCTCTTGGCGACCGGATGCTTGAAGTTGACAAAGTCGATGCCGGGATTACGTGCGGTCGGCGTCGTGCCCTTGGTCAGTGCAGGAGGCATCCAGCGGGGATTGTCCGCCTCCGAGCCCCGATCGTAGCGCCAGAAGCCGATCGGGGACTGGCGCTCGAGCATCGAATCGTGCAGGATCAGCGGAGCGAGGTCCACTCCGTCCAGCGGCCGGCCCGGGTCCGGATGGCTCAGGCCGAGCAAGGAGAGGAGCGTCGCGAAGATGTCCGTCGTGACCGCTGGAATCCGGGTGCTTCTGGGGGAGGGGATCCTTGCCGGCCATTCGATGATCCCCGGCACGCGCAAGCCCCCTTCGTACAGCTGCCCCTTGCGGCCGCGCCAGCCGCCATTGAACAGGTCCGCCCGCTGCTCATCGGGGATTCCCTCCACCGTGACGCCGTTGTCGGAGGTGTACCACAGCAGCGTGTTCTCGGCCAAGCCTCGTTGCCGCAGCGCGCTCCGAAAACGTCCCAGCGCCCTGTCCAGCGCAGTGATCTCGGCGAACCGCGCGGCCAATTCGTCTCCGGGCACGTTGGCGTACAGCGCGAGGTCTTCGTCCCTGGCGCGGTAGGGGCTGTGCGGCGAGCCGAACCAGAGGGTGATGAAGAACGGGGCCGAGCCGGAAGATCGCACGTCCGCGACAAACTCGAGCGCGGCATCGACGCAGATCTCGGAACTCTCGCCCGGAACGACCGTCGGAGCCGCCCCGTTGCGGCTCAGCGGAGGATGCATCTCGAAGAAATTGTCGTGCGCGAGGTACTCCTCGTAGCCCATCCGGGCCGGGTTGGTGGGGGATGCGGACTTGACGGCCCCGACATGCCACTTGCCGAAGTGGCCCGTGCGATAGCCAACTGCCCTCAGGATCTGGGCGATCGTGATCTCTTCCGGCCGCGTCGAGTGGTTGGGCGCGAACACGCCGGAGCGGTTTGGATGGCGCCCCGTCAGGATGGATGTCCGGGTTGGCGAGCAGTTCGGCGCGGCGGCGTAGAAGCGGTCGAAGCGCAGGCCCGACGAGGCCATCTCGTCCAAGGCGGGGGTGAGCAGGTACGGATGCCGGTTATAGCCGACTTCCCCCCAGCCTTGGTCGTCGGCCATTGCCAAGACGATATTGGGCCGCTCGGCCGCGGCGAGAGACGCGACCCAAGCTATGCCCAAGAAGATCGGAAGCGCACGCATGGCAGGCAACTGACTCAGCGAATCATGATGGCCCCTGCCCGGCAGCAGAGGCACCATGCCATGCAGCGAGACCTACGTAGCCGCAGACCCGGGCGGGCGGATCGGGGAAGCTGCCGATAAGATGGAGCGGGAGGCGGGAATCGAACCCGCGACATTCAGCTTGGGAAGCTGACGTTCTGCCTCTGAACTACTCCCGCTCGTGGCGCTTATTATAGCGCACGCATCGGACAGCCAACACGCCTCATGCTCGCGCAGGCAAGCTCAAAAGCCCGGTCGGCGGCGGGAAAGGTCGCAGCGGCACCTAGCGCGCAGGGTCTCGGCTCATGAAGCCCTGCTGCTTGCGGCCAGGACAGTCCGCGGACTCTTCCGGCGCGGCGCGGATCGCGCACGAGAGGCGTCAGATCTGCAACGTTTCGTCGCATCCGCCAAGGTTCGGCCGGCGATCATTCCGCAGGGCCACTACTTGCAATAATTGGCATATGGCAGTCCATGCTGCGAATGCGCAGGTAAAGCGCGGATTACCCGCAGCATCCGGTGCCGGCGCACCGGTCGCCCCCCAGCCGCCATGCGTGCTGCACGGCGGCTGGATCCCCGGCGACAGGAGCGGCAAGTTTGTGCTGTGGGCCGAGAGCCGGACGGAACTTCGCAAGCCGCGCGACAACGACCACCCGTTCCATCTGCCTTGGAAAGATCTCGTCGCGAGCGTGTCAGAGATCTTCCCGCCACGGCGCGATGCGGGGACACCATGGGACGCAAGCAAGCGCGACGGGGCTTGGATCAGCTTGCCGGGAGACGGCCGCAAGCCGACGCCTTCCCTCGAACTACAGGCAGACATCGAGGGGGAAATTCCCGAAGCGACAGGCTGGCAGGCCTGGCGGGTAGACGCGATCACCGTCTCCGCTCCGCTGTCGCTGCTGGCCTCGCACGACTTGGAACACCTGGCAAGCGGCGGTGCCATCCGCATCGGACACGACCTTCGGTTCTGGAGACGCCTTGCGCTGGCACTTGCGGGGCTTGTGCGCAGGCACGAGTACCTTCCTGCGATCTTCCCCAAGGAGGCCGCCGAGGGACGGCCGCGCAAGGGGCGCAAGAAGGCCCCCGCGGTCGAGTTCGAAGCGGGCTGGGAGCTTGCCGACGACGCGGAGGAAAGCATTGTCGGCCTGTTCGGGCAGGCCATGCCCGGAGCTTGCCGGGCGCTGCGCATGGAATCGCCCGAGCGGACGGACGCAGGATCGGCGTTGCACGAGCCGCGGGCACTGGTTCGCAACTTTCTGGCGGTCCAACTCGAGCGCTTGGTGCAGCAGACAAAGTTCCTCCAGAAGACGCTCGGCGGCATCGAAGGCTCGTTCGTGACGTTCGCGCTTCCCGGCCAAGTGGAACGAGTGCGACTGGCGGGCCCGAAGCCGATCGAGGAATCCGACTGGCTGCAATGGCGGCTCTGGAGAGATCGGATCCAGCGGTCGGCGCAGCATGCGGACGAGAGGATCTGCTTCCGCCTGGCAGACGCGCGCAGCGAGTCACCCGACGCATGGCGCCTGGAATGGCTGCTCTCCTCGCGTCGAGACCCTTCCCTGCTCGTTCCGCTGGCGGACTTCTGGGCGTCCCGAAAAGGGAGCGGCCGCCCTTCCCCGCGCAGCGTCAGGGAAGTCCTGCTCCAGCTCGGGCAGGCCGCGCGCATCTACGGCACGCTCTGGAAGGGGCTGAGCAGCGCTGCGCCGAGCGGCATTGAACTGAGCCGGGAAACGGCGCTCGCGTTCCTCAGAAACGACGCCCCGGTGCTCCAGAGCGCAGGGTTCCGGGTCATCGTGCCCTCTTGGTGGACGGCGACCGGCCAGCGTCGGTTGCGGCTGCGCTTGACGGCGCGCGGCCTGCCCAAAGCCGAGAGCGCGGGATCGGCGAGCTCGGGAATGCTGGGATTCGACACCCTGGTCGACTACAGCGCCCAGGTCGTGCTCGACGGCAGGCCGCTCTCGCGCGAGGAGTGGGAAAGCGTCGTGGCCGCCAAGGAGGGACTGGTCCAGCTGCGCGGCGAGTGGATGGAACTGCGCAGCGAGGAGGTCGCCCGCCTCGAGGAATACTGGCAGGCCGGCGACGATCTGAACAGCATGACGGTCGCCGATCTCGTTCGCGCCCAGGCTGACGCGGACAGCTTCGAGATCGATCCGTCGTCAGAATTCGGGCAGATACTGGCGGCGCTGCAGGGAACGGGCGCGCTCGATATGCTCGGGCAGCCGGCGGGGTTTGTCGGCGAACTGCGGGGCTACCAGCTGCGCGGCTACTCCTGGCTTGCATACTTGGAACATCTCGGTTTCGGGGCTTGCCTAGCCGACGACATGGGGCTGGGAAAGACCGTCCAGGTGATTGCGGCCATACTCGAGGACAAGTGCCGCAACCCGGAAGCGGGGCCGACGCTTCTGATCGCGCCCACGTCCGTCCTGGGGAACTGGCTGCGGGAAACCCGTCGTTTTGCCCCCGCCTTGGCGGCATGCATCCACCACGGCCCACAACGCCCGAAGTCCGCGAAGGAGCTACAGGAGTCGATAGAGGGGAAGGACCTTGTGATCGCCTCGTTCGGAGTCGCACGGCAGGACGCGGCGCACCTGAAGGGGATCTCGTGGCACCGGCTCGTGGTGGACGAGTCCCAGAACATCAAGAACCCCACGGCGGCGGTCACGAAAGCCATCCGCGCCTTCAAGGCGCCGCGCCGGCTGGCCCTGACGGGCACGCCGGTCGAGAACCGGCTGATGGACCTGTGGTCCCTGTTCAGCGTTCTGAATCCGGGATACCTCGGAACGATGACCGCGTTCCGGAAGGACTTCGAGCGCCCGATCATGCGCCAGCGGGACAGTGCTATGACCAAGCAGCTGCGCGGCATGGTGCGGCCCTTCATCCTGCGGCGGATGAAGACCGACAAGTCGATCATCCAAGACTTGCCGGACAAGGTCGAGCAAAACTCCTTCTGCAACCTCACAGCGGAGCAAGCGACGCTCTATGAGGCCGTACTGCGCGACTTGGAGGCGAAGCTGGAGGATGCCGAGGGGATCAACAGGCAGGGCCTGCTGCTTTCGACCCTGATGCGCCTCAAGCAAATTTGCAACCATCCGGCCCAATTCCTGCAGGACGCCAGCGAGTTCTCCGCCTCCCGCTCCCACAAGCTGGCGCGAGTCTGCGAGATGCTGGACGAGATCGAGGCCGAGGGCGAAAGCGCGCTCGTCTTCACCCAGTTCGCAGAGATCGGCAAGGCGCTGGAAGACCTCTTCAGAGCACGCTACGCAGGCACGGTCTACTACCTCCACGGCGGCACGCCGCGCGCCCGGCGCGAGCACATGGTGGAGGAGTTCCAGAACCCCGATTCCGGGCGGGCGATTTTCGTCCTGTCGCTGCGCGCGGGCGGGACGGGCATCACCCTGACGAGGGCAAACCACGTGATCCACTTCGACCGCTGGTGGAACCCGGCGGTCGAGAACCAGGCAACGGACCGGGCCTATCGCATCGGACAGGAGAAGACGGTGTTCGTCCACAAGATGGTCACGATGGGCACTCTCGAGGAGCGGATTGACGAAATGATCGAGTCCAAGAAGAAACTGGCGGAGGATATCGTCGGCAGCGACGAGTCCTGGCTGTCCAACCTCGATAACGAGGCGTTTCGGAATCTGGTCGCCCTGGACCGCCGCGAGGCGGTCGTCGACTAGGCGGCAGCGTTCCATGGCGGCCAGAAGCAAGACCTGGTGGGGCAAGGAGTTCCTCCATGCGTTGGAGAGTTGCATGGATCCGGGCCGCCTGTCCCGGGGCCGGAGCTACTCGGCGGCGCACCGGCGAAAGAGCTTTGCTATCCGGCAAGGGGTGATCCAAGCCACGGTGATCGGCAACATCAACCCCTACTTCGGGGTCTACAAGACTCCGTACTACGACGTGAAGATCGCGTTCAAGAAGATACCGGCCGCGCAGTGGCAGGGGATCGTCAAGCGCTTGGGATCCAATGCCGACTGGGTGACGCACCTGGTCGTGGGCGAGGTGCCCCCCTCGATCGAGGATGCACTGGAAGGGGCAAAGGTAAAGCTCCTGCCCCGCGCGCATCAAGAGATCGTGGCCTCGTGCTCCTGTCCGGACTGGGCAAACCCGTGCAAGCATATCGCCGGCATCTACTACCATGTCGCCTCGCTGCTTGACCGCGATCCGCTGCTGCTGTTCGAATTTCGCGGATTGCAGCGCTCGAAACTGCTGGCTGCAATTTCGAAGTCGGAATTCGGGGCTGCGCTGCACGGCAAGGCCGATGCGCCCGCTCCGGATCTCGCAGCCGCGGCCCGCGCGCCGCGATATCCGCCCGTGGACTCGGAGCCGGACGAACCCCGGGCCTCGGATCTTCGCGCGTTCTGGCGGGGCAGGCCGCTGCCGAGCGACGCCTCGACAGCCCGCCCGGCACCGCCGATCTCAGCCTTGCTCCTGCGCCGCGAGGGCGACTACCCGCAGTTCTGGCACCGCGAGAGCTCGTTCTTGGACACGATGGCAGAGATCTACGAGCGCGTCGCCAAAGGACTGCCTGCGGCCGGAAGCAGTGACCCGGGAAGCGCGGGAAGAAGCTGATCGTGCCAGGTCGGTAGAACGGTCCCCGCTGTCGGGCTCTTGATCCAGCGACTGCACATTCACCGCAAGCCGGCGGCCGTCCGAGGAAAAGGCAACACCCTCCGAAGTTGCGCATGAGGGGGCCGAGCGGGGCGTGCGAGCACTTGCCTTCCGTCTTCGCAGTCTCTTGTCCCTGCGGCACCTCGGCAAGCTCTTCGCGGCGTTGGCTACAGCGCACAAGTGGTCACGCACCGCCTACACGGTGCTGGGGGACGAACGCGATCCGCGGATTGACTGCGACCGCTGCTGGTCCAGCGCGGCGATCTGGACGCAACTTCGCAGACGGCCGCCAGCGGGAGCTTGCGCGATCGCTACGCCGGGCCGTAAAGCGGGGCGGCCGGATTCCGTGTTGGTTCGCAGCCGAGCTATCCTATATTGCTCGCACCTTTGACGAGGGCTGCCTTGGGCAACCCACCGGATCGGAACGGAATCGGCAGAGGACGGAAGACTGGGCAAAGCCATGAAAAGTTCAATCCTACGAGCGATCCTCCTAGCGTTCGTTTTGAACATGGCAGCCAGCGGGCAGCCGCCGAACATCGTCCTGATCCTTGCGGACGACCTAGGCTGGAACGATGTCGGCTTCAACGGCGACGAATTCTATTCGACGCCTCACTTGGACCGCATGGCGCAAGAGGGGATGGTCTTCACCAACGCCTACAGCAGCGGGCCGAATTGCGCACCAACACGGGCCAGCCTGATCTCGGGCATGTATCCGCCGCGCCACATGATCTACACGCCGGGAGGCAGATCCAAGATCGACCCCCGCATGATGAAGCTCGCCGTACCAGTGCAGCAACGCTTCTGGGAACGGATCGGCGTCACAGATTCGATCCCAGACACCTTCGAGGTCCGGGAAGCTTTGGCGCCAAGGGTTGCCAGCATCGCAGAAGTGCTCAAGCAGGGCGGCTACGTAACGGCCAGGCTCGGCAAGTGGCAGGTCGGGCCTGATCCGCAGGGATTCGACACGGTCAGCAGCAATGGCAAGCCCGGCAGGGAGAGGAAACACTACAGCGATCCCGATGTGTCGTTCGATCTGACCAACGCGAGTGTCGAGTTTATCAGCGACCACCACAACCGACCATTCTTCCTGTTCCTCTCGCACTGGGATGTTCACAGCCCGCTTGTCGCCCGCCCCGGCCTAGTTGCGAAGTACGAGGAGAAGCTCGCATCGTGGACAAAAAACGACAAGCGGTACAACCCGACCTATGCAGCCATGGTCGAGGCCGTTGATAGCAGCGTGGGCCGCATCCTCGAGACCTTGGACGAATTGGATCTCGCCGAGAGCACCTTGGTCATTTTTTCGTCGGACAACGGCGGCGCCAACGTTTCCATCAACGAGCCCCTGCGGGGTGTCAAGGGATCCCTGTACGAGGGCGGGATCCGCGTGCCGACCTGCATGGCTTGGCCTGGCGTGATCGCACCGGGCTCCGAATCGCACACGCCCATCAGCAGCGTCGATTTCCTGCCCACCTTCGCAGAGTTGGCGGGCGTGCCCTTGCCGGACGGCCAGCCGGTCGACGGAGAGAGCTTCGCGCCGATTCTCCGGCAGCAAGCCGCGCTGGAGGATCGTGCGATTTTCTGGCACTACCCGCTATACCTGACAGGCCGCGCAACTCCTGCGAGCGCCGTTCGCAAGGGCGACTGGAAGTTGATCGAATTCTTTGAAGACAGGCGCCTGGAGATGTATAACGTCGCTAACGACATTGGCGAGTCGCGCAACATGGCGGATGCCGTGCCCGCGAAGGCCCGCGAGCTGCACCGAGAGCTGGTCGCTTGGCGCAAGGCAACGAATGCCGTGGAGCCGGAAGAGCCGAACCGGTATTACGACGAGACTCGGTCACGTTAGCCCATGGCCGCCCTTTGCTGTGAAGAGCGCCAGAAAAAGACATCGCCGCTGCACGAGGAGGGACCAGCGGGCTTGGCCAAGCCGCGCGCAAGGCCTATCCGCAGACGCGCCGTTGCGCTGGACAAGCTTGCGGTACGTGACTCTGGATGATCGACAGGAAGCTGCGGGCGTGCTAACTTTGGGGTAGGATGTGTGTGGCAAGCTTGAGCTTGCTACGATCCTCGGATAGTCACTTGCCTGCCTTGGCGTGGCAACTGCGGCAAGCCCCTGCCCCGGAGCCAGCGCGGAGGCTGCATGTTGGTTGCGCTGAGAGTTAACGCCAAGCTTTCTTGCTGGCGCCTAGGATTCTTCGGCCCTTCTCTGTAAAGGGATCGAATGGAGCAAGGATGTGCGTAAAACCTATATCGTCTGCTACGACATTGCGGACCCGAAGCGACTTCGCCACGTGTTCAAGACCATGCGTTGCTGGGGCGACCACCTCCAGTACTCCGTCTTCGAATGCCAACTGACACCGACGGACCTTGTCCGGTTGAAGGCGCAGCTCTCCGATATCATCCACAACACAGAAGACCAGGTCCTCTTCGTGGACTTGGGGCCTTCGAGAGGCCGCGGGGAGAAGGTCGTCTCAGCGCTCGGGAAGCCCTACGTGAACATTGACGCCCCTCTCATCGTGGTGTAGCGCAGGGGTTCGATGCGGCGCAGCAGCGCCATGCGTGCAAGCTGGGGAGATTCGCGACGTCGAGCGCGGAGCTTTCGCAGGCGGGCGAACTCCCATTGTCCGAATGAATTAGGGATTCCTATCTTCCGCCAGCGGTGGGAGCAGACTGATGTTAATAGCCTGGCAGGCAGAGAAGCAAGCTCCCTGCCCGGCAGGACAGAACCATGGAGGCAAGACATGAAAAGCGCCATTGCAGCCCTTCCGGCCGAAGATCGAGTCGAGCGAGAGCTGCCTGACTATCTGCAAGCACGAAACGTGAGTGAGTTCGCATACTGCCCGCGCCTGTTCTTCTATCAGCAGGTGGTGGGGGTGTTCGCGCACAATGAGCACACCGTAGAGGGCGCGGCGCAGCACAAGCGCGTTGACAAGGAAAGCAAGGGGGCACCCTCGCCAGAGGAGGAGACAGAGGAGCCGGTCGTTGCGACTTCGATTACGCTGTCCTCCGACGAGTACCGCGTGATCGCCAAGCTGGACCTGGCTGAGTTCAGCAATGGCCGTGCCATTCCAATCGAGTACAAGAAAGGCCGGCCGATGCGGACCGACAGCGGTCTGCTGGCCTGGCCCGCAGACCGCGTGCAGCTTGCGCTGCAAGCCATTGTGCTGCGGGACAACGGGTACGAGTGCGATGAGGGGATTCTGTACTACCGGCAGACCAAGCAGCGAGTCCGTCTGAAATTGGACAAGCAGTTGATGCAGGAAGGCGAGAAAGCGATTGCCGGAGCCTGGGCGGCGGTCGTAGCCGACGAACTGCCCCCGCCGTTGGTGGACTCTCCGAAGTGCCCGGGATGCTCGCTCGTGGGGATATGCTTGCCAGACGAGACCCGGCAGCTGGCCAATGCGATCGGCGGCAAGCTGCCACCGCAGTGCGGCTTATTCGACGAGCCGCAACTGAATGCCAAGAAGGGTCTGGGAATTGAGACTCGCCTGCTGGTCACGCCTCGCGTCGAGTCCAAACCACTCTATCTCAACACCCAAGGGCTGCGGGTCGGTAAATCCGGAGGGGTACTCAAGATCAAGGAGCAAGCGCAGGTCATCCAAGAAGCACGCGTCAACGACATTTGCCAGGTGAACTTGATGGGCAATATCCAAATCACCACGCAAGCGGTCCAAAACCTCTGCGATGCGGGTGTGCCGATTTGCTACTTCTCGGCAGGCGGATGGTTCTACGGCATCACTACTGGGATGAACACGAAGAACGTGTTGCTGCGCAAGTCTCAGTTCGTGCTGGCCGATCAAGATTGGTTCTGCCTGCGCCTTGCTAAGTCGCTTGTCGCAGGAAAGATCCGGAATCAGCGAACAATGCTGCTTCGCAATCACGCAGAGCCAGCGCCGGCGGATCTACGCGAGATGAAGCGGATCGCTGGCAAAGCAGACACGGCACAGGGGTTCGAGGAACTCTTGGGGCTGGAGGGCTACGGTGCGCGGCTCTACTTCGGGGGATTCTCCGGCATGATCAAGCGCAACGGCGAACCCGGGGAAGATGCGTCAGAAATCACCTTCCACTTTAGCGCTCGTAACCGGCGCCCGCCATGGGACGCGGTCAACGCCCTGCTGTCCTACGGGTATAGTTTGCTGGCCAAGGACGCTGCGGTAGCCTGTTACGCAGTTGGCTTCGATCCGATGGTCGGATTCTTCCACCAGCTTCGGCACGGCCGCCCGGCGCTTGCGTTGGACCTCATGGAGCCGTTCCGGCCCTTGATCGTTGACTCGGCGGTGCTGACCGCAATCAACACTGGGATGGTCACTTCGAATGACTTCGTGTCGGCGGGCAGGGCCGTATCGATGACGGCCAAAGGGCGCAAGGCGTTCCTGCGAGCGTACGAGGGTAGGATGGACACGCTGGTCACGCACCCGCTGTTCGACTACAGAGTGACGTACCGGCGGCTACTCGAGATCCAAGCGCGATTGCTGGGCAAGGTGATCGAGGGTGACGTGAGCGAGTACCCGGTATTCGTGACTCGCTGATGACTGCGAGCGGTGAGGTCCTGGCGAAAACCCCTTGACCGCTCGCAACGGAGCATGTATAATGAGGTCAATGGGTTACGAGGATGAATTCGTCGTCAGGCACGGCGAGTTGTGGTATGATTGAGCTGGTGCTCGAAAAGACCACCTTAGGTCCTTGAAATTCAAAGACTTGGAAATGAAGGCCCCTTCCGCGATCTATTGATCGCGGCCTCATTGAAGCAGCAGGCCTCGCGACTGGGCGTACTGCTCGCCCCGCCCTTCCGCGATCTATTGATCGCGGCCTCATTGAAGCAATGAGCTCTCCGCAATGGGTCACGTGGCGGCGCTGGACCCTTCCGCGATCTATTGATCGCGGCCTCATTGAAGCAGGGCGATAGGCTTCTGACGCGCTCCCACGCCCGTCCCCTTCCGCGATCTATTGATCGCGGCCTCATTGAAGCGACCGTCCGAACGACACCTATGGGGTGATTTACGACCCCCTTCCGCGATCTATTGATCGCGGCCTCATTGAAGCATGTTGGTCTCCTTTTCTTGGCAGGCTCGACTCGCCCCCTTCCGCGATCTATTGATCGCGGCCTCATTGAAGCCCCGCATGAGGTCGATCTGCCCGCGAAAGGCACACGCCCTTCCGCGATCTATTGATCGCGGCCTCATTGAAGCAGACAGACCAGGTCCCAGATCTTGGGCTCACCCTGCGCCCTTCCGCGATCTATTGATCGCGGCCTCATTGAAGCGCGCACGGCGGTAGGCACTACGACACAATTGTCACCCTTCCGCGATCTATTGATCGCGGCCTCATTGAAGCCGCTTCGAGCAGCGGTGCAGCTGGAAGGTGGCCTCGCCCCTTCCGCGATCTATTGATCGCGGCCTCATTGAAGCCGGCCCCCCGTCCCTAATCCGGCCAGGCGCAAGCGCCCCCTTCCGCGATCTATTGATCGCGGCCTCATTGAAGCATCATGTTGGTCTCCTCTCCTTTTCTTGGCAGGCTCCCCTTCCGCGATCTATTGATCGCGGCCTCATTGAAGCCCGACGGTGACGCCGACGTGGTTGTCGGCCGAGTTCCCTTCCGCGATCTATTGATCGCGGCCTCATTGAAGCTGTGTTGGTCATTTCGCTGGTCGTGTGGTAGGTCATGTTCCCTTCCGCGATCTATTGATCGCGGCCTCATTGAAGCGCCACGCCAGATGCTGGGTCGTAAACGAGGCCCCAGGCCCTTCCGCGATCTATTGATCGCGGCCTCATTGAAGCCAAATCTCGGGCTCACCCTTCGGCTCCTCTACCTCCCCCTTCCGCGATCTATTGATCGCGGCCTCATTGAAGCGCTGTGGATTCGCTCGGCTGGGCGTATGTGGAGGTCGCCCTTCCGCGATCTATTGATCGCGGCCTCATTGAAGCACGACGGCTATTTTGGCAATGCGCAGCTGGTTCGGCCCCCTTCCGCGATCTATTGATCGCGGCCTCATTGAAGCATAATAAACGGCGTAAGCCCGGCGGAGCCCTTGCCCCCTTCCGCGATCTATTGATCGCGGCCTCATTGAAGCTGCGGGTATTGAGAGTCCCATTCCGCAATCTCGGCCTCCCTTCCGCGATCTATTGATCGCGGCCTCATTGAAGCATTGCGTCCCACTCGCCGGGCATGGCCAGCTTCGCCACCCTTCCGCGATCTATTGATCGCGGCCTCATTGAAGCGCGGCGGCCAGGGCCGCCCCCGCCGCGCGGCTCGCGCCCTTCCGCGATCTATTGATCGCGGCCTCATTGAAGCGAGCTGGATTACATAGGCTGGGCGCATGTAAACGCCCCCTTCCGCGATCTATTGATCGCGGCCTCATTGAAGCGACCCAGATACGGGCGAGACGGAGTTGGCCAGGCCCGCCCTTCCGCGATCTATTGATCGCGGCCTCATTGAAGCGCGGGCCGTCGGCGTGAATGTGTCGTTGGCGTTCGACCCTTCCGCGATCTATTGATCGCGGCCTCATTGAAGCGGCGTATGTGAAGGAGGACAACATGACCAACAACACCCTTCCGCGATCTATTGATCGCGGCCTCATTGAAGCTGACCTGCTGTCTCTGCTCCCCATCTGGCCCGGGCTTCCCTTCCGCGATCTATTGATCGCGGCCTCATTGAAGCGGTGCGACGAGCTGCGCGCCGACCCGCTGCCGCCAGCCTTCCGCGATCTATTGATCGCGGCCTCATTGAAGCAATTTGGCCTGGGGCGACTGGGCCTATGTCGAGGTCGAGCCCTTCCGCGATCTATTGATCGCGGCCTCATTGAAGCATGACGTGCTCGCCGGCCTTGGCCGCGTCGTGCTCCCCCTTCCGCGATCTATTGATCGCGGCCTCATTGAAGCGACGGAGCTTCTGTCCGCCAAGATCTGCAACGGCGAGCCCTTCCGCGATCTATTGATCGCGGCCTCATTGAAGCAGCAGCGCGTGCATCTCTGCCGGCCGGTTGGCTATCGGCCCTTCCGCGATCTATTGATCGCGGCCTCATTGAAGCAGCCGCCGCACCATCACGGACTCGCGAAGGATGCCTCCCTTCCGCGATCTATTGATCGCGGCCTCATTGAAGCCGTGATTGCCTGGGTAGGCCATATCGGACTCCAGGGCCCTTCCGCGATCTATTGATCGCGGCCTCATTGAAGCCTCGCGCGGCTGCCGTGGAAATTCACCCGCGGAGGCGCCCTTCCGCGATCTATTGATCGCGGCCTCATTGAAGCAGCGAAGCCGGGCACACGACCAGGATGCGCCGCACGCCCCTTCCGCGATCTATTGATCGCGGCCTCATTGAAGCATAGGGCGGCGTGTCCAATTCTTGGATCAGTTTCTCCCCTTCCGCGATCTATTGATCGCGGCCTCATTGAAGCGAGGTGGACTCGAGCGGCTGGGCCTATGTGGACGTCGACCTTCCGCGATCTATTGATCGCGGCCTCATTGAAGCCGCACATTTTTGCCTCCTTTTCTGCTCTGCTGGCTCCCCTTCCGCGATCTATTGATCGCGGCCTCATTGAAGCAAACTCGGCCTACCCAATCTCTCACGTACGTGACCCCCCTTCCGCGATCTATTGATCGCGGCCTCATTGAAGCCACACCATGCCATCGGTGTCGCAGATGGTCTCGCGCTCCCTTCCGCGATCTATTGATCGCGGCCTCATTGAAGCCAGGCCGCCGTGGCGCACATGCAAGGCTCGCCGCTCCCTTCCGCGATCTATTGATCGCGGCCTCATTGAAGCACGCCCCTGCCAAGCCACCTCGCGAATCGCTTGAACCCTTCCGCGATCTATTGATCGCGGCCTCATTGAAGCATGATGCCCATGGCGAACTCGCATTGCTTCCGGTCGACCCTTCCGCGATCTATTGATCGCGGCCTCATTGAAGCATGAGCAGCACCAAGGTGGCAGCGCTGCCGCGCCTGCCTTCCGCGATCTATTGATCGCGGCCTCATTGAAGCGTCGGCAATATCCAAGCGGCGGGCGTGGGCCTGACGCTCCCTTCCGCGATCTATTGATCGCGGCCTCATTGAAGCGAGAATCTCCCACAGCGTCTTGCCGACCGGCCGCAGGCCCTTCCGCGATCTATTGATCGCGGCCTCATTGAAGCACCGATCTGATGTACGGCATGAAGCCGTACCCTGAGCCCTTCCGCGATCTATTGATCGCGGCCTCATTGAAGCCCGATCATGGGCGCCATCTCGAACATGTCGTTCATCCCTTCCGCGATCTATTGATCGCGGCCTCATTGAAGCCGCGATCCACGGGGCTTGGTCGTCCATCATGTCGAGCATCCCTTCCGCGATCTATTGATCGCGGCCTCATTGAAGCGTACTCCATGTCTGTGATCTCTGCCGCCAACTCGGCCCCTTCCGCGATCTATTGATCGCGGCCTCATTGAACACGGATTTTCATTATCGAAATAGCAACCTAATTTTAGGCGGGGATTGGCATGCCGGGCAAGCTGCTCGGAATCAGGAGCGGGAAGCTCCTTGGAAAACGATTTGGCGATTGCCGAGCCAGGGGATAGGCGGGCTGCCGACCGCCTGCAGAGCGTGGAGCAGAGCGGGCAGGTCGCGTTTCTTCTTGAGCGCCACGGTACAGCGCTCGGGGGTGAGGGTAATGTCGGCGCCGTTGGCCAACAGGCGCTCGTAGAGCGAGCGCGGAGTGAGGCGCTGGTAGCCGGGCGGCAGGTCGCGGGCGAGCAGGCGCAGCAGGTTGTAAGCCAGCACGGTCATGGCGAGGTCGAAATCGACTTTGATGACCATGGCAGAGGAGAGGCGGTTGAGGTGGAAGAAGGCGAGTTGCTCGGAGATCGACTGCTCGACCAGCCAGCGGCGGGCGTAGCGACGCAGGATGGCAGAGACCGAGGAGTCGAAGTCGTTGGTGAGCAGTAGCACGGGGCGGCGTTGGCTGCCGCGCAGGATGGTGATCTGGCGGATCTGGCCGCAACCGCGCAGGGAGACGGTTTGGTCGTGGGCGGAGACTAGGCGGGTGGCCTGGGCGGTGGGCACGCGCACGCTGCGCCAGGCATCTTTGGGCAGGGCATGGGCCTTGGCGATCAGCGCCTGGCCGCGGCGGCGGACGGTGACGAAGCGGATGTCCTCGCGGTCAAGGCGGGCCAGTTGGGCGTAGGTGGTGAAGCGCGAATCGAAGACGAGGTAGCGTAGTTGGGGGCCGTGGCGGCGGGAGAAGTCGAGGAATTCGAGGACCGTCTCGTGCTGGTTGGCGGAGCGGCTGTCAGCGTTGGACTGTAGCAGCAAGCCGGAATCGGGATCTTGGGCGAGGACGGCAGAAATGCTGCGCAGGGAACGCCCGCGCGTGCCGGACCAGTGGTTTTCCAAGGTGGCGTCGTCGCCCCAGTGCGGCAGGGTGGTGAAGTCGAGGTTGGCGCTGTCGCCGAGCAGGCCCTGGTCGTGCCAAATGCTGGCCAGCGCGCCCAGCAGGCGCTGGTGCATGGCGCACGTGGTGCGGTCGGCATAGGAGGACAGCGAAGCGGTCTTGGGCAGCACGTTGAGCCCGGCAAACAGGCCCGGGCCGCGATCCATGCACCACAGGTCGTCGGCGCTGTAGCGGCGCACGTCGGAGAGCTTGAGAGCGACGAAGGCCAGCACGGACTGCAGCGCCGGCAAGCAGCTGGTGCCCGGGTAGCCGGCCTGCGCGATGGCGCTGTCGAGGCCGTAGTGGCGGATCCAAGGCAGCAGGCAGAGCAGGCCGGCGGCCCGCTCGGACTGGAATGTCTCGCTGGCCTGCGGGTCGAGCAGGACGCTTTGCGCAGCGCGCAGGCGCGGGCTGGAACTGGCGGCCCGCTCGGCGCGGCTGCGGCGCGGCAGGCGCGCGAAGCCTTCCTCACGCAGGATGTTGCCGATCCGGCGCAGGCTGGGAGCGCCGCCGTCGGCGGCGTCGAGGCGGGCCTTGATATCGGGGACCGACAGGTTGGCCTTGCGCAGTTCGATGACGCGTTGGCGCAAGTCGTCCGCAGGCGGCTGGCTGGGGGGGCGGCCGGGCACGGCGGGGGGGCGGAAGAAGAAGGCGGCTGGGTCGGCGAGGCGGCGGAAGTCGCGGGTGATGGCATAGACCGAACCGACGGCGTAGCCGAAGCGGCGGGCGACGGCTTCGGCCGTGAGGCCTTCGAGGAAAAAAGCGCGCAGGACTTCGTAGCGGCGCTGGAGCGGATTGTGCGGCTCAGCGAAGAAGGAAGCTGGCGAATCGGGAGGCATGGGAGCAGCTTTGATTAGGTATTATATCGATAATGATAAGAATTAATCAAGTCACATAAAACAGATCCGGGAGGAGCGGATCGAACGACGGAAAGCCTTTGGAATCAAGGGCTTGCGGGAAAATCGCAGCCCTGTGGCACTTGCGGCGGCCTGTTCTGGGTTCGGCCGAATCACCGCTCCAGCTAGGGGAAGACCGATCTGGAGCTAGTGGGCAAAAAGTTCAAAGAAGTCCCAAATAACTGAATTTAAATCAGTTAGTCTCGCATTTGACACACTGATACCTGATTGTGCGGGTTGAAAATTAGGGGTCTAAT
Source organism: Bryobacterales bacterium (assembly GCA_965219605.1). Lineage (GTDB taxonomy): Bacteria > Acidobacteriota > Terriglobia > Bryobacterales > UBA6623 > VXMF01. The sequence goes on from CBDCOC010000001.1 coordinate 1,029,231, forward strand.
TGGAAATGAAAATCGGTGTTGAAGCTAAAGCAGCTAGAGAGAGAGTGGCAGAAGACAAGCCCCCTTCCGCGATCTATTGATCGCGGCCTCATTGAAGCCATTGCATTGCTACCGCGTCAGGATTCCGTTACATGAATCGAAGTTGTTGATATAGATGAACTTGTATTCAATATACTGTGCCATTTTCCGGGTGCCAAATGACGTTTGGCCTTTGATTCCGGCGGATTTCCCTTGTCTGGCACTGGTTCTGCCCCCTACAGGTGTCACAGTATAGATACCTTGCCTGATCCAGAGAAACACTAGGACGCATGGTTGTGCGTTCGCCTGACTTGCTACTCCCGCTGCTGGTCTCCCCGACACCGGTCACGCTTGCACAACCGCAGCAGGCCCTCGGCCAGCCCTCGCGGCGCACCACCTTCCGCTACCTGCGTCCAGTCCCTTACCTGCCCAGCTACAACCACAACGGCCGCTTCTATACCGCCCGCGCCCCCGACCGCTTCGCTCGCTGGCCGCCACCGTGCAGCGTTTGCCCGGCGCATCCGCCAAGGACCGGCCGCCGCGTACAACTCGGCCCCCGCCAACTAGAATTCCAGATTCCTAACGGAATTCTGACGCGGTAGTTGCATTGCTCTCCTCACTGCTCCCAGCGGGTCCCCTTCCGCGATCTATTGATCGCGGCCTCATTGAAGCTCTTTCTGTGTGAATGTTGAATCGGCCCGCGGTAGGCCCTTCCGCGATCTATTGATCGCGGCCTCATTGAAGCCACAGCTGCCTGGTGTGGCTGATAGCTCGGCTGGATCCCTTCCGCGATCTATTGATCGCGGCCTCATTCCCCATCTTGTGCCTGTCCAGATTGAGATGCAAACCATCCTCTCCTGCTTCTCATATCCCCTTTTATGTTGGAATAGTGCCCAGACGAGGAATGGCCGCCACTCTTGTGGACCCTCTGCCAGCATGGTCGCAACTGGCGCTAGCCAGCGCTGCGATAACTCACAGTTTCCTGCCCGCCGCAGTGCAGGCAGGAGTGTGCCAAGGGGGCCTGGCCAGGCCCCCTTGGCAGCGACGGGTCGGACCGCCCCCCTCGAATTCTAGGTCCGTTCGAGAGCTTGGTCGGCCCGTCGCATCCATTCCTGCGCATCCTGCGCGGAAGCATGGGTACCGACCCGCATCGCAAAAGGAGTAGGAACCCAAGAATGACTACATCCACTCCCATCGTAGTCGCCGGCATCGATGTCGGCAAAGCGTACTTTGACGCCCCCCTGCTCGACACCGGCCTTGACCGCCGCTATGCAAACCCCCAAAGTGGTCGTCGCGCTCTGTAGCACTGGCTGCTCAAGCACCGCGTCACCCGCGCCGTCTTCAAACCCACCGCGCGCTACCACTGCCAACTGCACCAGTCCCTAGCTACAGCTGGCTTGCAAACTGTCCTTGTCAATCCCTCGCGCTCGCGGCGCTTCGCCGAAGCCCTCGGCCAACTCGCCAACAACGACCGCGTCGCTGCGGCCATGCTGGCTCGCTTCGGCCGTCTCGCCGACTTGCAAGCAACCCCGCCACAAGCCGCCAACCTGCAACTTTTCCAGGATTTGCTTGTCGCTCGCCGCAAGCTTGTCGCACAACTCGGCACGCCGCGCAAGCTGACTGCTGAACTCGACCCGCAAGCGGTGCGCTGCTTTACCAGGCCACCCGCCAGCCAGCAGGCCGCCTGCGGCTTGCGCACTTGCCTGGACGCCGATACTGTACTTGCTCGCCGCGCCGAGATTATCCAGTCCATCCCCGGCTTCGGCCTGCTCAACGCTGCCTGTCTCTGCGCCAAGCCCCCTCGCCTGCCACTGGCGTCCTCTTTTCCCGCCCCGGCCGCTTGACTTGCAGCACGGAAGCTCGCGAGACCCCTTCAGTCTCATTTCGCATTGGAAGAGGCTAATACTGTGATACAGTGTCTATGGGGGGGCAAGCTCGCTTTCCGCTGCCTAGATGGCTTTGGCGTAGACTTCCATCATCCAACAGAGAGTGAACTTGTTTCTAGCTAGCCCAATCCCTCACTTCCATCAACCCTAAATCCACTCAATTTTTGAACTGCGTGTGATCCAGAGTATGACTACATTTCCACCCACTGAATCAGTTGGAAAATACCCCAGATTTCGCGATCTCTTCGTAGCTGCGATTGGTCAATCTGTTGAACCATTTGCTTGGCAATCTACTCTCGCTGAAGGCGATTGGCCTGAGGTCTTGATCGCCCCCACTGGATCGGGGAAGACTGCTGGCGTGACTTTAGCGTGGATGTACCACAGACTCCAGCATCCTGACTCGACGCCCCGAAAGCTGGTCTGGTGCCTGCCGATGCGGGTGCTCGTCGATCAGACACTTAGCGAGGTTCGCAGTTGGGTGCAGCGTGTTCAAACAGAAGGGATTGATCCTAGCGCTTTGCTTCCAAGCACTCGAGACGTCCATGTCCTCATGGGTGGTGCGGATTCAAGGGGTTGGCTTGAAACTCCGGAGCGACCGGCCATCATAGTGGGAACCCAAGATATGTTGCTCAGCCGGGCTCTCATGCGTGGCTACGCTTCTTCCCGTGCCTTATGGCCGATGGAATTCGCCACGCTTCACCAAGACACGCAATGGGTATTCGATGAGGTGCAGCTCATGGGAGCTGGTCGAGCAACATCGGCACAGCTTGAGGCATTTCGGTGCTATGAGTTCAAGAGAGCTGTAGACAAATCTGAGAAGATAGGTCGCCCCTGTCGTAGTTTGTGGATATCCGCCACTCTCAAGCCGGAGTGGCTTAAAACAGTAGACCACAACACTCCAACCAGAATTCTGCGGGTCGACCCAAAGGTAGACGCGGACAGCAAGCTGTACACGCTCGCCCGGGCTCCAAAGCACTTGCATCGAGCTACAGATGCGCCTACATCGTCCTCTCAGCAAGACGAACGAGCATACCTCAAACGATTGGCAAGCTCTGTCGTTGACGCTCACCGTAAAGGGCACATGACGCTCGCAATCGTCAATCAAGTTAAGCGAGCACAGGATCTTTATTTGCTGGTCCGCAGTATTTTCGCGGAAAGAGAGCGTCACGTTCCGGAGATGGCACTGCTCCATTCGCGGTTCCGCCCTGCGGACCGAGAGCGCGAAATGGCGAAGATTCGCAATATCAACAGTCAGTCCGATATTGTAGTTATTGCTACGCAGGCAGTGGAGGCCGGTGTCGATATCTCCGCGGCAGTAATGTTCACCGAACTAGCTCCTTGGGCCTCGATGGTGCAGCGGTTCGGGCGAGCTAACCGGAGAGCTGAAGTGGACGGTGGTGCTGATGTATTCTGGATCGATATTCTCGGAAATTTCGCTGGCAAAGACGATATACTCAAAAAGCAAGTAGTTGCCCTATCTCAGCCTTACAAAGTCGACGATTTGCGCGAATCTCGGAACATTTTATTGGACTTGGAAAATGTAGCAACAGTACATCTTTCCCCACCAGACAGGCTTGATCCCCCGCTACGTGTAGTGCGTCGAAAAGATCTCGAAGACCTTTTTGACACAGACGCCGACCTCACAGGTTTCGATGTAGACATCTCTCCGTACATTCGCGATGTCTCTGATCCCGACATCCGCGTTTTCTGGCGGGAATTTTCTGTTCCCAGCGACGAGCTGCCCAAGCCGAGTTCGCACGAACTCTGTGCGGTGCCAATCGGGCTGGCCAGAAAATGGGTCCAAGCGCAGAGAACACTCCCCGGTGGCGCATTCTTTGTGCGCGACCCCCAGTGGGTGCGCGACCCCAAGTGGGTGCGCGACCCCCAGTGGAGACTCCGAGAGAATTCAACCGGAATCACGCCGCCGCCTGGCTGGGCCTTGATGCGCGAAGCACTACGGCCTGGCCTCACAGTTATGGCCAACGTTAACGCCGGAGGGTACTGGCAAGACATAGGTTTCACGGGTGATCGGGAGCATATCCCCGCCCCAGTAGTCTCTCTCGAATCGGCAACCACTTCAACAGACATGCTGGCACGACGTGACCGCTTGCCCTACGAGTCAGATGGACACGGCGACGATCCGAAGAGTACCACGGGCCGCCCAGTATCCATCTCAGACCATCTGAAGCACGTGGCCCACGAAGTGTCCGATCTGTGCGAGGATCTCGAATTGAATGGTTCCACGCGAGCGATCCTCACACGTGCGGCTCTCTGGCACGACGCAGGCAAAGCACATAAAGTCTTCCAGAACACAATGCGCCGAGGGCTGGACGGGCAGTCGGTTCCGAGGGACGTGCTTTTAGCCAAGACAGTGAAGCGAAATATACGACATGATCGCGCCTATTTCCGGCACGAATTGGCCTCTTGCCTGGCGTTTTTATCTCACGAGGATTGGTCACGAAATGCTGATTTAATTGCATTCCTAATTGCCGCGCATCATGGCAAGGTTCGGATGAACCTTCGTGCTCTTCCCCGGGAAACAATTCCGGTTGATTCTGGGGGAGACTCCGCACGATTCGCACGAGGAATATGTGAGGGTGATGAACTGCCCTCGCTTGATTTGGGAGGGGGAGAAAACTGGGAAGGTGGAACTCTAAGCCTCTCGATCATGGAACTGGGGTGGGACGAAGTAACCAAGGAGAGTTGGACTGAGCGCACGAGAGATCTCCTTGCACGATTCGGGCCATTCGAATTAGCGTGGTGGGAAACACTACTACGAATCGCGGATTGGCGAGCGTCCGACCGAGAGGCGTCGGCAGGATAAGCAGATGCCTGAGCTATTGATCCTCCGCGGGTGTTCACCCACACCACTTTCCTCCTATCTGAAAGCGCTAGGCGTGCTTCGCTTGCTTTCATCCGGGAGGAATAGCGTGACACACAAGCCCGCCGATCCATTGGTGCGCGGCTGGTGGGAGGGCGAGCAGTTCTATTTGCGGACATCGCTGGAACGGGCAGAAATGATACGTTTCTTCCTGCACGATTACGCGCCTAGTCCGGTGATCGCTCCTTGGAATGGCGGAAGTGGATTCTACCCGGGAGACAACAAGGACGGATTCCAGCTATTAGCTTTGGATCCAGAAGAGATTGCCGAGCGATTTCGACCGTTCTCGAAGGCGATACGAAGTGCTAGTGAGATTCTCCGGCTATTGGATCTCAGCGTTCAGCCTAATGGTGACTCGAAGGAGAAGCTAGTGGCGCTATTGCGTGCCCGTCTCCCGTCAGGCGCTCTACCGTGGCTCGACGCAGCACTCGTCTTGTCTGGGGACAGCCTTAAGTTCCCGCAACTGCTCGGAACGGGCGGAAATGATGGTCGACTTGATTTTACCAACAACCTAATGAGGCGGCTGGTCTCCCAAGCCAAGCCTGTTGGCCTCTTTAGTGCATCTTCTGGCGCGCCCTCTTCCGCAAGCGAGCCACTGCTCGACAGTGCTCTCTTCGACACACCGATTCATGAGCTAGCCAGCGTTGCCGTGGGACAGTTCTCTCCCGGCGGGGCGGGCGGACCGAACGCGACCACTGGGTATGAAGGTGAGCCCACAGTCAATCCTTGGGACTATGTGCTGATGCTCGAAGGCGCAGCCATGTTTGCCGGTGCAGCCACACGTCGGCACCAAAGCAATGCCAAAACACAGGCTAGCTTTCCCTTTACGGTTGCTGCGTCTGGCACAGGGTGGGGTGGGATTGAAGCCGTTGACGAATCGGAAGCCCGTGCGGAGTTTTGGGCTCCCCTTTGGAGGCGCCCGGCCCGGTTCTGCGAGATCGAAGCCTTGTTCGGAGAGGGTCGTGCAGTGACCAATTGCCAGACGGCAGGAGACGGCTTCGACTTTGCCCGAGCGGTCGCCACGCTCGGTGTGAGCCGGGGTTTTTCCGAGTTTCAGCGCTACGGTTTCTTCCGGCGGGCGGGCAAGACTCATTACGCGGCCGCCATAGGGCGCCGGTATGCCGAAACGTCACCTGGAGCGAAACTCATCGCAGACTTGGACGAGGGAGGCTGGTTGAGCAGGGCACGGCGGTTCGGTCGGGACACCAACCAAGCTGCATCACTCCGCAATGCGGTCAAGAAGTTGGAAGACACGCTGTTCGAGCTACTATCGCCGAACTTCTCACGCAACTTCGCCAGTACAGCTCTTGGAGCTATCGGGCGACTCGCCAACTTGCTTGGCAGTAGCCCTAAAGGCCGCGAAATCGTGCCTCCACCACCCCTGTTGTCACGATCATGGGTGATCCGGGCTGATGACGGCAGCCCGGAATTCAGGGTAGCCTCGGCCCTTGCGGGGATCGGAATCCCCGTGTCCAGCCCAGGGATAGATTCGGACGCCACCGCCACAAAGGGTCACAGCTACCCACCCCCGATGGCGGCCCACTTCGTCCCCCTGACCAACGGACCCAACGAGGGGTTTGAACGCATGACTTTCTTTCCGAAGCCCCGCCGTTGGGCCAACGACAACAGTCCGCCAACAGTTGTCTGGGGTTATGGGGCACTAGTTGCGAACATGAACGCCGTGATGCAGCGCCGCCTTGTCGAAGCTTCTATTCGTGGGCTGGTAGACAAACCGTTGGACAGCTCGAACTTCGCACGACTCTCGGATGTGGCCGCCTTCTTGACTGGAGATTTTGACGATGCGCGTTGCGCTGATCTGCTCGCGGGGATGATTTGGACGCAGCCCACTTGCCTCAAAGGACGGAATACGGACCCCACACTCGGACAGACCGCCATACCGTTCGCTTATGCCGCACTCAAGCCAATCTTCTCCACCAACGAAACACTCAGTCAAGTTGGTGCGATTTCCAAGGACGGTTCGATACCTATCCCACCTAGCTTGGTAGCACGTCTCCGAGCGGGAGATCAGAGCAAAAATGGCCGAGTGATTGATCGATCCGTCCGTATAGCGTTCGCAAGATCGCGCTCTTCTGGATTGCCTTCCATCTACGATCCGATTCAAATTTCTGGCGGCGAATCCGGCCAAAAATGCAGTCGAATTGGTGTTGGAATCCGGCCGGATCGCCTAGCCGCTTCCATGCTGATTCCGATCTCCAATCATGGCTTGGCTAGCTTGCTGCTACGGGCCTACCCCGGTTCGATCCCCGATACCATTTTTCATTCGCTGGAGGAAACACTGAATGATCATTGATCTGACTCGGCTCGCCAATGAGCCACGACTCTTGATAGAGGCCCATCTGCGCCCCATTCAGGGGACACGCTTTCAGCCTACGGGATTTCCAAACCTAGGCCATGCGGTCTACGAATCACCCGATGGAGATGGGCAGACTGTTTTGGTAGAGAGTGCTCAGTCGATGGCAAATCGACTGGAATCTGTCTGCTGGGATGAAATTCAAAATGACTGGGTTGAGCCGTTACGAGGTCTCCCAGTGGTGCAAGTTCAGGACAACAAGGGAATCCCTCTTACCAACTCACTCATCGAGGCCCATCGCTTGAATTCGCCCTACATTCTAGAAGGCAAAGATAAGACCGTTTTCAATATGCTCAAAGACCGGCTCGCACGGTTTGAGCAGGGACGAGTGGACTTCCGCGAACTAGCCAAGGTGCTTCTTGAATTCGACACAAATGCGCTTCTACACGGAGTGTTTTTAGCAAAAAAAGAACTAGCTGGTGGACGCTTACGGTTGCCAAGATCGCTGTCTGCCTTCGTTGAGGCGGACGGCGTTAAGCGCGCAGTCAGCGGCGGCGTTAAGAACGATTCTGTGGACCCAAAAGGAAACACAGCAAAGGGATTCGGAAACGTTCCATTTCTCCGTGACGAGTGGACGGCAGAGCGAATTACTGCATATTTTAACCTTGACCTCCGACAGATTCGAGCTTACAAACTTGGAGACAATGTAGAGCGATTCTTGATTCTATTCGCCCTCTTCAAAATCCAGAAATTTCTCTCAATTGGATTGCGGTTTCGCACCGCATGTGACCTAGATGTCGTTGATATACATGTGAGTCGCCCGTCTACATTTGAAATATCTTCCCTTGCTGCCATAGAGGCTGAAATCTCTAAACTCATCGACAAGATCGGGGCAGCAGGAAGATTCGGCGATACCCGGACGCTTACAGTCACCTACGAGAGGTAACCTTCGTGTTTGGACTCGCCTTTCGGTTCCCTGCCGGACGATATCACGCAACGCCTTGGGGGCGGAATGTCAACGAGGCCGATGTAGCTTGGCCCCCGGAACCTTGGCGGATCCTGAGAGCACTTCTTGCTTGCTATTGGCGCAAAGGTGACCACGAGCGTTGGAGCGAAGAGCACCTGACCCGGCTAATTGATGCTTTGGTCGAGGAGCTTCCGGTCTTTCGGCTTCCTGTCGGGGGCGTTCACGCACATACGCGGCACTATATGCCAATACGGAAGGGCAAGTCTGAATCCAGAACTTTAGTCTTTGACGCCTTCTTGCACCTTTCTGGCGGGGCTGAGATCCAGATCCTTTGGCAGGATGTGGCCCTCGATTTGGATCTACTGAGTCTCGCCCAAGATCTCGCCTCGGGGATCGGATACCTAGGTCGTGCGGAGAGTTGGTGCGAATGCCGCGTGATCACAGAAGCAGATGGAGAGCCGAACTGTGGCCCGGCCGAGCGCGGCTTCACGGGCGAGACTTGCCGGCTGCTGGTTCCGCGTACTACAGAATCATACCGAGTCGAGCGAGAACGATTGATCAGCCAAGAGACAGGCCGGATTCGCTCATCTTCAAAGAAGCCGCTGACAGAGCATGCACTCCGAGGCCGAATTGAGAGGTCTTTTCGCTCAAAAACAGGCGTCGACACCCTTCCGAGCCGCTTGTTGAACGCACTGGCAGTGGAAACCGCGGATCTCCAGAACCGCAAATGGGATCGGCCACCCGCGGCTTATGAGGCTATTTACGCCCGTGATCGAAGTGCCAGCCCTAGTGTCATCTCGCACCCAGTTAGCCGAGTGGTGAAGTTCAGCAAGATTCCAAGAGAGCCCACTGTGGCTAGGTTTCTCTTGGCAGGCCGTCCACGACCCAGAATTGAAGACGCCGTGAAGATCGGCGAAGTCATGCGTGCGGCAGTTATGTCTCAGTTCGGATGGGAATCCGACAAAGAGACTGGCAGGCGATTTCCTTTGGCACCGTGGCAAATCTCGGGGCGTTGCAATCGGAACCAATCGATCCGAGATCCCACGCATCCCCACGCTTTCTGGCTCCCCGAAGACGCGGATAATGACGGCTGGATCGATCACATAACGGTGTTCATTGGCGATGGAATGAACGAAAAAATTCGAATCCATCTCAACCGAATCACTCGAATCTGGCTTACGCCGAGAGGACACAGAAACACTCGAGATGACCTCAAGATTGACGAGTGGAGGCTTGCTCTAGAGGGATTCGGATACCCTGAAGATTTCGCTGGAAGTTCCGGTCTTTTGGCCACCTCGCGGAGGTGGAGAAGCGCCACCCCTTTTCTCGCTTCGGGTCACCTAAAAAAAGCGGGTCATCATGGAGATTTGGTCAGATTAATGAAGCGACGAGGGATAGATACGGAAGGTGTAATGATTAAGGAACTGACGGAAATTACAGTTGGAGGGCGGCCGAGACGTGCTCTGAACTTCTACCGGTTCCGATCACGACGGGGAGAAGTGCAGCGCGATTGTTCAGGTGCTTTGCTAGAGATCGAGCTTCAACAGGCAATTCAAGGACCCTTGGCTCTTGGATACGCTAGCCACTTTGGGCTCGGGACGTTTGAAACTGTCGCTGAGTGACAGTGGCCTTTTTAGATGATCCGCCCCTACCAAGTCGTCCAAGAAAATGACACCACTGTTACCCGCCATATTCCGAGCATTTTTAGCAGGACATGTTCACGTTCTTGGTATTTTTTCTATGACCACATCAATGATCCATGGGCCGGCACAGCCCATAGCCTCGAAAGCGTCCTGCTCCAATCAGCACCGGCCCGGCTACCGGTTCCTTGAATACTAGCACAGCGTGGGATTGGCTCGACTTCCCGCTGTCGCTCTTGCGCGTGATCTGGGGAAACTCCCTAGCATGAGGAACGCCTTCGACCAAGGAAACCGGCTGTAGCAGAACTTGGTCGGGGCGCGGCAGGCCGATGTGTTCGCATGCATCCTTCACGCTCTCAGCCGCACGCTCCCACCGATCGGTCCCATCGAAGTGTCTGTTTAGCACGACAGGAGACACACTCGCCCAGATCCGTGATTGCACTGTCCAGGTGCGGAGTTGGAGATTGAGTGGTGGTCGCTCGCGGGTCTCGGACTCCAATGCACAGTCTAGCCATCTGCCGTCGAACAACTGGAGTTCGCGCGGCAGGCCGGTACGGGCAGAAAGCAGTATCGGGTCCAGCACGTCTCGGATATCGCGGGGTGTCAAGGTACGCGGCAAGATCAGGGCCAGGCCCTGCACCCGACCGTCCGCGTGCCTGACCCCAACGAACGGCAGAGGCGCCAAGGCTAGATGTGGCTCCGTTGTCGGGCGGCCGTTGACATCATGACCGCTAAACTGAAGTTCCGAGCCGTTTCCCCTGCTCAGCCGGGCCTAACTCATTGAAAATAGAGTGCTTAACCGCATTAGCTCGCCTTCCGGCTCTGTATTTTGTTCCCATGTAATTTCAATATTGATTCTTTTTTTGTATTATTTGGCATTGACTTGCAATCTTTCTTCTGCTATCATGTTCCCATGTACGTAGAAACCGTCCCCAACCGCAACTCGCCCCCCGCCATCCTCCTCCGCGAAGGCTGGCGCGAAGGCGCCAAGGTCCGTAAGCGCACCCTCGCCAACCTCTCCGCCTGGCCCCCCGCCAAGGTCGCCGCTCTGCGCAAACTGCTCAAGAACCAGCCCCTCGTCAGTCCCGAACAAGCCTTCTCCATCGTCAGTTCCCGCCCCCACGGCCATGTCGAACTGCTGCTGGAGGCCTTCCGCCGCCTGCGCCTGCCCCAACTGCTCGACCGCAGCCCCTCCCCCCAGCGCTCGACCGTGCTGGCCATGATCGCCCAGCGCCTGCTGCAGCCCGCCTCCAAACTCGCCACCACGCGCCTCTGGCACAGCACGACGCTGGCCGCCGAACTCGACCTGCAAGACACCACCGCAGACTCCCTCTACCAGGCCCTGGACTGGCTGCTGCTGCGCCAGCAGCGCATTGAGAAGCGCCTGGCCCAGCGCCACCTGCAAGAGGGCGCCCAAGTGCTCTACGACGTCTCGAGCAGCTACTACGAAGGCCACAGCTGCCCGCTCATGCGCTACGGCTACAGCCGCGACGGCAAGCGCGGGCGCACGATCGTGGTCTACGGCCTGCTGACTGACCGTGAAGGCCGACCGCTGGCCGTGCAGGCCTATCCCGGCCACACCGCCGATCCGCTCACCGTGCCGGATCAAGTGCAGACTCTGCGCACACAATTCGGCCTGCAGCGCGTGGTGCTGGTGGGCGACCGCGGCATGCTCACCCAGACGCAGATCGAGACGCTGCGCAAGGACCCCGGGCTGGGCTGGATCTCGGCCTTGCGCCACAGCGCGATCTGCCGCCTGGCGGAGGAGAAGACCGTGCAGATGTCGCTATTCGACGAGCGCAACTTGGCGGAGGTGAGTTCCCCGCAGTACCCCGACGAACGCCTGATCGTGTGCTGCAACCCGGCCTTGGCCGAGCGCCGCCGGCGCAAGCGCGAGGAGCTGCTGGCCGATCTCGAAGAGGACTTGGCGCGCATCCAGCGCGCTGTGGAACGGCGCACCAAGAAACCGCTGTCGGCGACTGCCATCGCCGAGAAAGTGGGGCGGGCCAAGCAGCGCTCCAAGGTTGGCAAGCACGTGCAGGTTGAGATCGCCGACGGCTGCTTGCAGTACGAGCGGGACGAGCGCTCGATCGAGCGCGAGGCGGCCTTGGACGGAGTGTACGTGATCCGCACCAGCCAGAGCGACCTAGCGGCCGCCGATGTGGTGCGTTCCTACAAGCAGTTGATGCGGGTCGAGAACGCCTTTCGCTGCCTGAAGAGCGTGGACTTGCGGGTGCGCCCGATCTACCACCGGCGCGAGCAGCGCGTGCGCGCGCACCTGCTGCTGTGCGTGTTGGCCTATTACGTGGAATGGCACCTGCGCCAAGCCTTGGCCGAGCTGCTGTTTGCCGATGAGGAGTTGGCCGCGCAGCAGGCCGTGCGCGATCCGGTGGCCCCAGCCCAGCCGCGGGCAGCCTTGCAAGCGAAGAAGAACGGCGGTTGTACGGCGGCCGGCTTGCCCCTGCACAGCTTGGCCACGTTACTGGAGATGCTGGGCACGCGCTGTCGGCACCAATGCCGCCTGCACGGCGATGAGCACGGACCCACCATCGAGCGGCTGACCGAGCCGAGCGCCTTGTAGCAGCGGGCGCTGGAACTCGTCCGCACCTCCATTTGTTCCCAGTAAGCAACACCTCCGAACCCAGCTAAATTGATGTATTATAAGGACTTCTCTTGGTGCTTGGCTTGGAACTTCAGGCTAAACCATTCGGGGGGCGGCTGCACTGGACACTCACGCATCAAAAGGCCGCGCAAGGCTGCCGTTAGCCTCAGCGTGTACGCGAGAGAGACGCGGCGACCCCCACTGATACCTAGCACAACAAAATTTGGATCGAACACGGATCTAGGAACTACGGGCGAAGCAGCAACCTCCGTGCCTGCGCGGGCATAGCCATGCCACTTCTCGGCAGCGGGCCGAATCGACGGGCGTGTCTCACCTTCGGGGAACTGCATTGCACACCGCTCCATCAACCGGAGATGCAGTCCGCGTCTTTATCGAAAACTTCGTAGGGCGCTTCCATCGCCTCCTGCGCACAGCGCCGCAGCAAGTCGATCTCGTATGGTGTCAGCATCCGGGGAGCGGGCGAGATACCGAGCCTCCGATTGAGTAAGGCAATCGAAGGCGTGGCCGAAGTGCTCGCACCACCATTGCTCGAAGTTGCGACCGTGTCTTTCCCTGAGCTCATGAATCTGCTCCTCCGTAGGATTTAGCTTGGCCGAGTAGTGCTTCCCGGCAAGAGCGACTGCACCGATGACCCGGCCACCCTGCTTCTCCAAACAGCCCCGTAGGTTAGCAAGCGTGCCGCCTTGGCCGACGAAATCGTCCACCATCAGATACTCGCGCCCGCACTCGACCTTGCCCTCGAACGCGGCCTGTCGGGCCAAACGGCTGTAACCGTCAGCGCCGGTGTGGCTGACGATGTTCGACTGAACGACATTGGAATCATAGCGCAACCCGATGTGCCTCCCAATCAGCCGCGACAGCGCTGCTGGAATGGCGTTGAACCCATCGCGCTCGTAAGCGTGTGCACTGACGAGGACTGCGGAAGAGTGGCCCGTTGCTTCAGCGAGGACTGCCCGAATGTCAGGAAGGCCTGATTCGTCCACGAGTGCGGCTACCAGTCTGTCCGCAGCCGCCACATTGCCAGATTTCGCGGCGGCATACTCGCTGTGCTTTTTGGTCTGGGACTCTGGAGCCAGCAAAACAGCATCTGGGAAGTCTCGCCAAGGGACTCTCGGCGGCGGCTTCGCTGCCCCGCATTCCACCTTACGCATTCTCGCTCGTGACGCAAAGGTCTAGCCAAGCAATCCGGGACTCTCGGTTGTGCAGCTGGGCGAGTCTGTCCAGTCGCCCAGCGGAAGGCGCCCGCAGCCGAATCGTTGCTGGACTCGCCGTCCGCTCCCAAGTCATCGGAAATCCACGATCTTGCTCGACCCAAGCTTGCACTGGAGAAGCAGAATGACCGACATGCGTGACCTTGGCGGCCCAAGTCTCCAATGCGTCGCGACGACTGTCCAGGTCCCCTTGCCAGACTAGACATACCGTGGGGTCATGCGGCACGGCCACCGGAAAGCTACGAGGCTGACGCGGCCGATGCTCCGGGACCAGTGCCAATCCATCCTTCTTCAGCTTCCCCAAGTACGTCTTGCCGTTGGTCTTCTTGTGGCCGTCATCGTTCACCGGCAGGTAACTGGCGACAGGGGTCCGCCGACTCGCACCGGATGCGGCAATGGAAGGTGGAGGCAAGCTCTCCAACCAGCGGAGGGCCTCGCCTTCCGCTGCGTCTTCGCTGGCCCTAAACCACGCCGCAGCCAAGGCCATGAACACACGATCGGCGGCTGCCATGAGCCAGCCGTTCCAGTAGTGTGGTCCGAGAACGAACATCAGTCTGCCTCGGCCCCGTCTTCGCCTGCCAGTTCTTGGCTACACCGCACGAGTTCAACCAGTTCCGGAGCTGGCATCAGTCTGACCTCGCCATTCCAAGGAAGGCCGATATCCGTGACCTCCCGTATTGCTTCGCCCGGAATCCGTAGCACAGCAGCCGAGTGGATCGCGAACTCAGCAGGGGCCCTGCCAAGGCAGTCGCCAAGTTGCCAAGCCGATGCCCCCTCCGCGAGCAAGTGGCAGCGAGAGCGAAGGCCTACATCCTCCCGTGCCAGCGGCCCGGCCGCAATCCCTAACGCGGCGGGTAGCATGCGCGTAATGAGATCCACTTGGCGATCAGAAACAGCGGTGCCGTCAAGCGGAGAACGCAAGCGCCTAAGCACTGCAAGCGACAAGATGGTTGTTTGCTTCGCCCCGGAAATCGCAAAGCCGCCGTCGAAAATGCTTGGCGTGACGTTTCCGTGATTCGCCTCCGACGGTCGAGCAGTAGGGCTTCTCCCACCACCAAGCTTCAAGCGGGCTTCCGTCAACGTCCAGTCTGGAGCATCCTCCTTCACAGTCTCCCGCTTGCACAGCGGACCAGCCCCGAGCGTGATTCGTGCTGGATCCAAACGGCGCGTGGCCTTCATTCTTGGCACTGCATCGTACCCGACAATCTCGGAAACCAGTGTCCGCTGGAACTTCGCGCCCAGATCGCCCTGCGGGCCCGTCGAATCCCACAGGCCGAACACCAATGACGTGGACCATATTCCGAACAGGCCTAGGTAGATCTCGTCCATTCCCCTTGCAAAGAGACTTGCTCGGACCGTCTCAATCTCGTGGATCTCTGCCGAGGCCAAAAGCAAGCACATCAAGCCCATGCTGATGGCAGCATACCAAATCGTCCACGTGAACCAGCGCTCGCGATCGTTCTGCGTGAAGTCAGAATGGAGAATCCTTTGCATCAGCCAATTCCACTCTTTTTGAAAGGCTATCCAAGCTCTACTTCAAACTCAGAAATATTCTTCTCATTACGACTAAATTCGACTGCAATAAAGTAGATTTTTTGTCGACTAGAACGGTACTTGTCTGCGTAACCCTTTGCTTTCAACTGAGCCATCGCTGCTCCCGTAGAAGCGAGTTCAACCACTTTGAACTCGAACAAGTATATTTGATGATTGAACCGCACCGCCATGTCCAAGCGCCCACGGCTACTGGTGTCCTCGACAATCACATTCATGCCTAAGGCGGCAAAGTGCGCGTAGAACACGCTAGCGTAGTACCCCTCGTAGCGTGCGATATCATTCTTCCGGCACCAGTCATGGGGAATGCTTGCAAAAAATGACTCGAACAGCGTTCTCATTCCACTGAAGTCGTTCGTGCGTAGTAACGCGTAGAGATCGATCTCCCGCGAACCTTGCTTCGATGCGTTGGGTGTCATGTCGCGCAGTAACCGCTCGTTCAGACTCTGACGGACTTCGCGATTTGGATAGCCTAGCCGGTAAAGTGTCTTGCCGCCTAGATTCTCTGTGCCCTTGATCGTGAGGTAACCGGTCTGGAACAGCAGCGCCTCGGTCGCGATATCTCCGACATCGAACGACGACAGCAGGTCGCCGCTGGCGATCATTCCCTCAAGGTCGACACCGCTGACACCCCGTGTCAGCAGCGTGTCGACCAAGAATGTCGGGGTTCCGGTCTCAAACCACCAAGCATTGAACTCGCGACGATCGAACAGCAGGAGGATATCGAATGGGTTGTACAAGCTCTCCGTTCCGCACCAGTTGTAGCCGTTGTACCAAGAACGGATCTGATCCCTGTCAAGACCGGATAGCTCCTCGGCAAAAACCGTATCGAGATCGGTGTCCGTGTAGCCGCAAACTGCGGCATATCGCGGGTCCAGCGAAATGTCGGCCAAGTTATTGAGACCTGAGAACAAGCTCACCTTGGAGAACTTGCTGACTCCAGCGAGGAATGCGAACCGGACATGGGCATCGCAGTCCTTGATGACCCCGTACAGTCCACGGAGGAAGTCGCGATTGGCACGAGCCACCTCTGGCACTTCGAGCGCATCTAAGATCGGCTTGTCGTACTCGTCGACCAAAACTACGACAGGCTGCCCGGTACGCTCGTGCAGTGCCTTGATCAGAAAGCGAAATCGTGAGGTGACAGCAGCCGGGGGCAGGCCGATGGACGCATCTCTTGCCAGTGCCTCGAATTGATCGCCAACTT
Source organism: Bryobacterales bacterium (assembly GCA_965219605.1). Taxonomy (GTDB): domain Bacteria; phylum Acidobacteriota; class Terriglobia; order Bryobacterales; family UBA6623; genus VXMF01. The sequence goes on from CBDCOC010000001.1 coordinate 1,045,526, forward strand.
CGTCCGCAAGGCATCCTTCGCTCTGGAAGGTGCCGCTGCCGAAGCTTAAACGCAGCACTGGATGTCGAACCGACCAGTCCCAGTCATCATGGATGGACAGTCCTTGGAACAGAGATTCATTCCCTTCAAACAATTCCTTCAGCGTGTCTATGAGCAAGCTCTTGCCAAACCGGCGTGGGCGAGAGAGAAAATAATGCGTGCCGCGGTCTACCAGCTGATGCAGATAGGCGGTTTTATCGACATAGTAGAAGTTCTCCTCCCGAATCTTACGGAATGTCTGGATGCCGATTGGCAGTTTGAGCCCAGCTTTCATCGCGCCTTACCAGATAAGCAAACAAGACATGCAGTAATCCGCTTCATGTTGAGTCGCATGGCTGGAATATCTCATTCAATGCCCCGTCTTTCCATTTTTCTTTGATTGTTGAAACTGTTTATGAAATTCCCATCAAACATCTGGCCAATCACGGACAAAATTTCAGCAGCCTGTCCCGCAGCATGATCCATAGCATGGTGCGCATCTCGTGCCGGCTGAGACCAAACTCATAGATGGCTTCATCTATAGATGTACGCATCGTCCCGCTCAAGTAGTCCTCGATATTGGATTGGCAGAAACGCTCTACTTGGTACGGCCGCATCCCCTTGACCTCATCCTGCAGCTTCAACGCAACTGGCTCAACCCAATCTTCCGCTCCAATGGATGCAACGACGGACTCACCATACTCGCTCAATCGGAGCGGACTGCCCCTTTCAAGGCTAGGTGACACCAGCGGAAGAAGTTTGTCGAGCGTCTGGAGAAAATCCTTGAAGATCCCCTTGAGAGCATCGACGTCTCGCTTCAGTGTGCCGACATCTCGCTTGAGGGTGCCGATGTCTGAATCCACACGCGCTGTCCACCTCGCCCCTTTCCAGACCATGTATAAAATCGCAACAATTACGCTAATAACAGCAGGGACTTGGCCCCATTTATCTAGCAGTGTGTAAATGTTCTCCAACATGACGGCACTTATACTAACACGTCAATCGCAACAATGCTGGCAGATGGCCGAATTCGCAATCCTGCATCGCGCTCCGAGCTTGCAATCCCAAGCCTTCTACTGCTCGGTCTGATTCCCGTCTCCCCCGGCTGCCTGCAGGGAAAGCTAGACCGCGCTGCCTCGGCCAGGCGTTGCCTTCGTGGCAGCCCGGTGTGATCTTTCGGCGATCGCACTCTATGACGCAATTCGGACCTCGTCTCGATCGGTCCCTCAGTGATGTCATACAACCCGCGCCGCCTGCTCGCAGCCCGTATGCGACGGGTTGCACCCGCGCCCCGCTGTGGTCGGATCCCGAAACCTGCATCGCGGGTCGCATGCGCGGCAGTACGCGCCGACGCACTTCCCCAGCAACGCCCGGTCGGTGTCCGGGCCTTGCTCCCGGACTAGCACGCGGACGCGTCGTCCGGAATGCTTCCGCCGCCACGCAGCAAGCAGTGACTCCCGCCCGCGCCGGAGAGATCGCCAATGCCAAACCGCTGCTCCCGGCCAGTTCCCGGCCTTCCTCTCAGCGCTCGATCGGCTTGGTTTCCTGGACCCAGCCGCCGATCGCGGCGTGGCTCGACTTGACCCGGATCACATCCCCGTCCAAGAACGTCACGAACACGATCTCTCCCGGCGGGTCTCCGTAAATCCAGTCCTCGGTCTCTATGCCCTCTTTGAAATCGCGGACCTTCTTCGACGGCCGGCCCTTGGACAGGAGCACCATCTCCTTGTCCATGCCTTCGACAACCTCGTTCTTTTCGATCGCTTCCCGGTACTTGACGTCAATCTTGTCGAGATAGAGTTCGGTCGCCGAGCGCTGGTTGAAGTCCAGGACCGGATCGAGCATCTTCTTGAACTCATCGGCCGTCTTGACCGGCACGGACTGCGGGAACACCAGCGCCAGCTTGGTCCCGCCGGGCGCGTGAGTGTTCTGCGTGGCGCCCAGCGTCGTCCCGCGACTGCCGGCGCCGGACACTTGGATGCGGTGCCACCAGCGCCGCCCGCCGCCAATGCCGTAGTTGATCTCCAAGACCAGCCTCTTGCCATCGAACAGCACATTGGTGATCTGGACCAGGTCGCCCAGCCTTGCCGCCGGCCCGAACTTCAGCATGGCGTCCGCCCACTGCTGCCGGTCGTACTGGCCGGTAGGCATCAGCGCCAAGGGTTTCTTGGACCTCGGTATCTGCACCTTGGCCGTGCCGTACTCGGCGTTCAAATTGCGGATCAGCTCGGCCCGCTGCCCGGGAGTCAGCCGCTCAGTCTTCGCGCTCGCCCCGGGGGCCGCCAGGCTCACGGCCGCCAGCGCAATCAAGCCGGCCCGGCCCGCTCGCGAGGATGGCGCCTCGCTCATGGTCCGCTTCCCACAGCAGCGGCGCAGCCGCAACCGGCAACTGCCAGGCAATCGCCAGCAGGACGAGAACTGCGCCCGTCGCAAGCAGCCCGCCCTCGAATCCATATTCGCCCCCTGTGATCCATTCCGGCTCTCCGAGCCTGAGGTTCAACGCCGTCAGCCTTATTGTAATGCCCGAGGTATTGACTCCCAGCAGCGCCTGCGCGACGTTCCAGCCGAGGTGCAGCCCGATGGCGGGCCACAGGCACCTCTGGCGGAGGACGAGCGCGCCGAACGCAGCCCCGAACAATGCCGTGTTGAGCGTCGCAAGGAGCGTAATTCCAGGATTCGCGCCGTGCAGGACAGCAAATCCGGCAGAGGTCAGGATCACGGCCCCAGCCGGCCCCAAGGCCCGCGCCAAGCACTGCAGCACCAAGCCCCTTGCGAACAACTCCTCCCCCGTTGCGCCGATGGCCAAGAGGGCCAGGCCCAGCGCCGGCGCGCTCCGGAAGTCAAACCGCAGCGCTCCGGCATCGACCGGCGCCCATTCCGCCAGGCCGGACAGCACTGCCGCCGGCACCAGCGCCGCGCAGGCGGCGAACCCCAGCGCCAAGCCTGCCGGCACGCCCCGGCACGCTCCCCGCCACAGTCCGATACGCGCGCAGGTGGGGCCCGGAAGAAACGCCCCGGTCAGGGCCGTCACCATCACCGTCGAGCACAGCAAGGGCACGGTGCTGAGCAGCAACAGGTCGTCCGAAAGCGATGCGAGCGCCTGGGATGCAAGCGCCGCGCAGACATACGTGTTGCACACGATCAGGAGCGCCAGGCCGAAATACCGCAGCCGCTCGGAAAGCGCTAGTTTCCGGTCAGGCATGGACTGTCTCGTTCCACCGTACAGCCGACTTCCCGCAACAGCAAGCGGCGCCGGCCGGGCCGGTGCCCGCAGGCCGCAGCTTCCGCCGGGATAGAAGCCCGGGACCTGGCGTGCAAGGAGATTGACTGCGGGATCGAAAGCGACCTATAATTAGGGAGGTAGAATTACGCATGGCCAATCACAAGTCTGCAATCAAGCGCATCCGCCAGACGGTGCGCCGGACCGCCCGCAACCGGGTTGCCAAGAGTCAACTGCGCACCCAGCTGAAAAAGTTCCGAGCGTCCGTTGACGGCAAGGGCGACGCCACCCCCGGTGATCTGCTCAGCGCGACCACCGGACTGATCGACCGTTCCGTCCGCAAGGGCGTGCTGCACCGCAACAAGGCCAACCGTCTCAAGTCCTCTATCGCGCAGGCCGCCCACAAAGCCGCGCAGCCGTCGGCTTAGAAGCCGTGCGCCCGGCCTCGCTGCCGGGCGAGAGAGGCCTCAGCGTGTCAGCTTCATGACCAGCGCCTCCATCAGGATCCGCTCGTCAGGGCACGGGCTGCGCAGCCCGCGATCCACCTCGAACAGCGCGATCAGCGCCGCCCGCAGCTCGTCGGCGCGATAGCGGGAGGTGATCCCCGCGATCTGCCGCGCCCGCATCGACCAGACATTGATGCCGAGGCCTCTCAGCTCCCTTTCGATCCTGCCGGCGCTGTCGGCCCCCAGCTCCTTAGCCGCCAGTGCTTGCCGGAACAAGCTGGCTAGCGCGCTCACTTGCAAGCCCCAGTACATCCCGGCCTTCGCCATCGTGTCGAGCACGTCCAAGGCGCGCGCCCGGTCGCGATCGGCGATCGCGTCCGGGAACTCGTACGTGCCGCGCTGCCTGGCCTCGGGCACCAGCAACGCCAGATCTTCCGCGGTGACCGCCCGCCCGCGCCCGGCGTAGAGTTCGAGCTTCCCTAGCTCGCTCTCCAAGCGGAACGCGTCGGCCCCGAGCATCTCCACCAGCTCGGCCAGCACTTCCCGCGAGATGGCCAAGCCGATCCGCTTGGCCAGCACCTGCCCGACATACAGGGCGTCGGCCTCTTTCAGCGGGGCGAAGTCCACGCGCACGGGGACAGGCTCGAAGAACTTCGCCAGACGCTCCAGCTTGGCCTTGTCGTTGCGGTCGTCCCAGCGAAGCTTGGTGGCCTCGACCAGCACGACCACATCCGGGGGCGGATCCTTGAAATACGCCGCCAGGGCTGCCTTTTCCCGCTTGCCGTCGCTGGTCGCGCTCCGCGACAGTGCTTGCTCGGCATTGCGCGCCACGACCAAGCGCGAGCCCCCGAACAACGCCGGCGCGAGCAACTCCCCGACGAGTTCGTCGACGCGATTCTCCTTCAGGTCGAAATCGACGATCGCGCCCCCGTCCGGATCCGAGCCCAGCAGGGACCGGCGCAGGTATTCGGAGCATCGCGCGTGATAGAATGGCTCGGCCCCTAGGAAAAGGTAGCCCGGGGCGGGCGCGGCCCCCTTCTTGAGCTGGCCGCTCAGTTCCTTCGGACTCAAGTACACACACTAGCACCTCGCCGCAGGCCGGCCCGACGGAGGCGCCCATGCGCAACGCAATCTTCCCAGTCCTGTCAATGCTGCTCGCAATCCCGTCCTCCGGCGCGGATTCCGGCGAATTCGCGGCGATGCTCGCCAGCCAGTACCGGGTCAGCCCGAACATCACCTACAAGACCGCCAGCAACGCCGGGCAGAAGCTCGACGTGTACTGGCATCGCGACACGGCCGCGCCGCGGCCGACAGTGGTCTACATCCACGGCGGCGGCTGGGTCGCGGGCTCGAAGGAAAGCAGCGTGCTGTCCATTGCGCCGTACCTGGAGATGGGCTTCAACGCGGTCAACGTCGAGTACCGCCTGGGCAGCACCGCCCTCGCCCCGGCAGCGGTGGAGGACTGCCGCTGCGCCCTGCGCTGGGTCGTGCGCAATGCCGCGACCTACGGCTTCGACACCGGCAAGCTCGTCGTGACAGGGCACTCGGCCGGCGGGCACCTGTCGCTGACGACCGGCATGCTGTCGACGGCGGCGGGATTCGACGCCGAGTGCATCGGCAGCGGCGAGCCGCAAGTCGCAGCCATCGTGAATCACTTCGGCATCACGGACGTGGCAGACCTGCTGGCCGGCCGGCCGAACGAGAAGAGCTATGCGGTCCGCTGGCTGGGCAGCATGACCGACCGCGAGCGGATCGCCGCTGCCGTCTCACCGATCCACCACGTGCGCGAGGGCCTGCCGCCGATCCTGACCATCCACGGCGACGCCGACGAGATCGTGCCGTACTCGCATGCGGTCGAATTGCACCGGCGCCTCGAGGCGGCCGGAGCCGAGAACCAGCTGCACACCGTCAAGGGCGGCGGGCACGGCGGGTTTTCCCCCGAACAGGTCGCCGCGATCGACAGGTCGATCCGCTCCTTCCTCGCCCGGCACGACCTGCTGCCGTAGCGGACGGGGCTCACTTCGCGGCCCGCAGGTAGGCCTCGACATACCCGCGCAAGCTGGATCGCAGCTGCTCCAGCACGGGCCAGGCCGCGGCTCGCAGGTCTCGCTCGCCAATGCGCGTGACGGGCACCAGCTCCCGCGTGGACGAAGTGATGAACACCTCGTCCGCCGCATAGAGATCGTCCGGATGCAGGACGCGCTCCTCGACCGGCTCCCCCAGTTCCTGCAACATCACCGCCCGCGTGACGCCGGGCAGCGGGCCGCTCGCCAGCGGCGGCGTGAACGTCACGCCCCCGCGGACGGCGAAGATGTTGGCCGAGGTGCATTCGGACACCTCGCCCCGCTCGTTGAGCAGCACCGCATCGGCAAAGCCCGCCCGCTGGGCGTTCTCCGCCAAGGTCAGGTTATGCGCCCAGGACAGCGTCTTGGTGCCCGCGAACGGAGACTTGGAATCCCGGCCGTGGGGCTGCAGCGCGAGCGTCACGCTGCCGGGATCCGCGCCTAGGTCCGCGGTGAAGGCGACCACGTCCGAGGCCCGCCCCGAGCCGGGCCCGGCGAACAGGCCGCCCTCGCTGCGCAGGACATTGACGCGCATGCGCGCCTCGGGGCAGCGGTTCCGCCGCGCCAGTTCGATCAACTGCGACCGCAAAGCGGCAGCGCCGTCGGGCGGCATCGCCACGTTCAGCAAGGCCGCATCGCGAGCCAGGCGCTCCCAGTGGCGCTCGAACGCGAACGGGATGCCTGCGTAGACGCGCAGCGTCGAGAAAACGCCCCAACCGGTCAGCACGCCCACCTGCCCCGGGCGCAAGACGGCCTCGTCGCAGGGGACGATCGCGTCATTGTGCAGAACCAAGCGGTGAATCACACTTCTCATTATGCGCGGGGCCGCGGCGCGCCGGGCCTACCGCATGTGGAACAGGCTCAGGCGCGGCAGGCGCAGCATCTCCAGGCTCATCCGCCTGAGGTATGCCTGCTGCAGGGAAGCGCACTGCTCGGCGTTCATGCGGCGCCGGTAGGGCTGCAACTGGGTATCGATCTCGCGGTTGATCTGCAAGAGCTGCTCGTCGCTGAGCGCAACAGTGGCGGCCGCGAAGAGGCGGTCGTCGAGGACGGTCAGCCTGCGCTCGACCTCTTCCAAGTCGCCCAGTCTCTCGCCTGCGGCCTGCTCGGCCAGGTCCTCCAGCGTGCTGGCCACGCTGGCGCAGTGCTCCGCAGCCACGCGCCCCTCTTCGATGGCCCGGCGCAAGAGCCCGGCACGCTCCTTGAAGAACGCCGCTATCGACTCCGGCTCCAGGCCGGGCGCCGCGGACTGCTGGATGACGGCCTCGCCGCGCGCCATCTCGCGGGCGGCGCCGAGCACCTCCTGCGCGCAGAACGCCACCGAGTTGACCGTCGAGAAGCGGCGCCGCTTGGCGGAGTGGTACTTCTCAAACGACCGGTCGATGCCCTTCAGCACCGCGTCCAGCGGTATGCCGGCATTCTTCCAAGTCTCGATCAGCACCCAGTCCAGCGGCGACATCATGAACATGCCGCTATTGCGCGCGCGCCGGAAATGCTCTTCGACCTCGGTGAAATAGTTGAAGTAGTTCACGGGTCGCGGGCGCTGCCAAGCGGCTCACAGGTACAGTCCGTTGAAGACCATCTTGAAAGTAGCATTGGACTGCCCCCGGTACTGCGGGCGGATGCCGAAAAGAATGACCCGCCCGGCGCCGACCGGCACGTCCAGCACGGCGGCGCGGTTCGCCAAATGGCCCTCGCCGAGCAACCAGCCGGAGGCGAGCAGGTCGCGCCCGGGGAAGCGCAGCACTTCCCGCACGCTGTCCGCGAACTGGCGGCGGACGCGAAAGACGGGCCCGGACTGGACCCACGCGGCCTCCCGCTCGCGCATGCCGGCGCAAAGCGGGTGCGACAGGTCCGCTTCCACGTTGACCAGCGCGCCCGGAACAGCAAAACTCTGCCGGCCGACTCCCTCGACCGTGTCCTCCACCGGCAGGCCGAGCCGGCTGGCGGCATAGGCTGCCGCCCGGTTGAACGCAATGATCGTCCCGCCGGCCCGCGCGAATTCGAGCAGCGCGGCGGCCCCGTCCTCGCCCAAGCCGCCGCGGAATCCAGGGGGCACGACTGACTCCCCGTCCCCGTATTCGTGGGAGAAGCCCCTGTCGAGCACTTCCGGCGCGGCGTCGGCCAGGATCAGGGCATCAAACTCGCCCGCCAAGCCGTCCGCGACCTCCGCGTTGCCGACCGACTGGTAGGGCATCCCGTAGCGGTCCAGCAGCCAGCGGGTCCAGCCTTCGTCCATGACGGGCACGTGCCCCGCATAGACCGCCACCCGCGGCAGCCGCAGCGGCGGGTGGTCAGCGGCCAGCGTGTCGCTGGCTGTCGCCTCGACACCCCATTCCCCGGCCATCTGGCGCAGCAGCGCGACAGCCCGCGGGGCGCTGCGCAACAGGAAGGCCCCGTCCGCAACCCTGCGATGCACGGCGACGCCGGCGGACAGCAGGTGGTTCACCGCCGCCCAGTTCGACCCTAGGTCGGCGGAAAGCATCAGTTCGCCGGCCTCCGCCACGCCCCCGCTCAGGTGCGGGACGCGCTCCACCGCCTCGGTCCGAACGTCAAGCTCCTCCGCGACAGGGAACGCCTCCACGCCCATCAGCAATGGCAGCGTATGCGCCGTGACGTCGTAGGGCATGGCGGCCGGAAGGCCCGGATGCGGGCGCGGGGCGGGGTACTCCTGGCGGGCAAGCAGGGTATTGGCGAATGCGCCGAAGGGCTGCGCGAGCCGCACGAGCAGGTCGCCCTCGCGCACCGAGCGGCCGCCGGCCGTGGCGGCATCCTCCAAGGCCCGCTCGATCTCGACGTCCCCGAACTCCAAGGTGCGCAACAGGCGCGTCGTGGCCGCGAGGTCGTGCTGCTCGCGAGGCACCACGAAAGACCTCCCGCGCCCGCGGTCGATGACTCTCTGGCCGATGCGGTAGAAGTTGCGGAGCAAGTCGTGCCGGCGCAGGGCCGCGCTGTACAGCACGGATTCGAACGTAATGAGCTGGTTGCGGATGATGTCCAGCATGCGCCACTCCCCGCCTTCCCAGGGTTCTAGGAAGTTCCAGCTGGTCTTGCGCGGGTCATAGTCCTGGCCTCTCGACTTGAGCTGCTCCGGGAAAACGCTGATCGGCGAGGCGAAGCGGGCGCTGGCGCTCTCGCTGAGCAGCCGCAGGGCGCCGTGATAGCTCTGGTAGTGGCGGGCCGGCGAGTAGTAGTCGTAGATCCCGTTCACCAGCACCCCCTTCTTGCCGGCGGCGGTGAGATCCGCGGCCATCGAAGTGCCGAACGCGTTGACCTGCTGGGTGATCAGGGCGTCTATGTTCGGGTCGATCGGGTCGATCCACGGCGGCACGAATATGCGCGCGCCGTGGGGGCCCATCTGATGCACGTCGTAGACGATCTGGGGGCGCCACCTGTTATGCACCTTGCGCACGACCAGCCGTGTCTCTTGCTGCGTGAAGACGTACCAGTCCCTGTTGTTGTCATGCCCGGTGTACTTGTGATAGAGGAAGGGCAGCGGCGCGCCCTCGTAGGGCCCGCCCACCCAGCGCAGGTACCACTCCCTGACCTTGTCGATCCCGTCGGGATTCAGCGAGGGCACCAGCAGGAGGATCGTGTTCGCAAGGATCGCCTGGTGACGGTCGCTGTCCCGGGCCAGCAGGTCGTGCGCGAACTGCACGGCTGTCATCGTCGAAGCCACCTCGTCGGAATGGATCGAGCAGGTGATCACGACCGCCGGCTTGCCCTCCTGCGCCAGCGCGAGGGCCTCTTGCTGCGTCGTCGCCCGCGGATCTGCGAGCTTGTTCAAAACCTGCCTGTAGCGCTTGATCCGCGCGAGCGTCTCCGGCGCGGCGATGGTCGCGAGGATCAGCGGCCTGCCCTCGGTCGACCGGCCGAGCTCTTCGACCTGGATGGCATCGCTTGCGTCGTCGAGCAGGCGGAAGTACTCCACCACGGCCGACCATTCGAGCAAGGTCCGGTCGGCCCCCAGCACGTGGCCGAAGTGCTGCTCGGGAGCGGGCAGGGCTGCAAGCCCGGGAACAGCGCTCGCCACGAGGGCTAGAAGCGGCAGGCCGGCCTTGCTGGCAAGCGTTCCCCGAGACATGCGCCAAGCCGGCCCGGAGTCGGCAGATCGCATTGGCGGTCAGGCCGCGAGGGCCCGCGGCCCGCCTGTTGCGCAGCGCCGCTCGTGCTCCAGCAGGAACCGTTTCTTCGTCACGCCGCCGGCATAGCCCTTCAAGCTTCCGTCGGCGCCGACAACCCGGTGGCACGGCACGAAGATCGACAGCGGGTTGCGCCCGATCGCAGCAGCCACGGCGCGCACCGCTGCCGGCCTGCCCATGCGCGACGCAATCTCGCCGTAGCTGAGGCGCCGCCCGGGCGCGATCTCGCCGAGCGCGGTCCAGACACCGACCTGGAACGGCGTGCCGCGCATGTCGAACGGGATCTCAGGCGAGAAGTCCAAATCGCCATCGAAGTAGCAGGCAAGGTAGGCCTCGGCCCGCAGCAGAAAGAGGTTCCCTCGCCCCGGGCGGAATCCGCCCGGGGCGAGGCGGGCCTCCAGCTTGCGCGCTTGGACCGGGAAGTAGGCCGCCGCCAGGCCGGCCTCGCTGGCGAGCATGCGAATTTCGCCGAGTGGGCTGAGAAACGTGGAGCGCTGCAAGGGTGTCTCGGTTCGACAAAGATAGCACGATCCGGGCGCCTGCCCCGCCGGGAAGAGTGCAGTGCGCGCGCGGCAACCAGCGGGCAGGCCGGCCGCCCCTCGGCTCGCCGGCGTCTTCCCGCGCAACGGGCACTGCCTGCGCGAGGCGAAGCTGGCGGACGCAGGCGCGAATTGTCGTGCAGTCGTGCCCGATTCAAGACGAGTAGGCTGCACCCGAAGCTCTCGCAAGGCTGCGGGCGGAACATCCCTGCGGCCGCAGCCTCACGCACGGGCAAAAGCCGGCCGCTTTGAGGACATGCCGGGCCGCTGGTAGCTGGTAGACTGGGGCCTGAGGAGTGCGCACGCAATGGCCGAAGTTTCCCCATCGATCCTGGCAGCCGACTTCGCCGCGCTGGGGGAGCAGGTCCGGCAGGCGGAACTGGGCGGCGCGCGCATGCTCCACGTGGACGTCATGGACGGCCACTTCGTGCCGAACATCTCGATCGGCATCCCAGTCGTCGAATCCTTGGCGCGCTCCACCGACTTGATCCTGGACTGCCACCTGATGGTGGCCCGGCCGGAAGACTTCATCCAAGCCTTCATTGACGCCGGGGCCAAGATGGTGACGGTGCACCAAGAGACCTGCCCGCATCTCTGGCGGGCGATCGAGCGGATCCGGAGCGGCGGGGCGGCGGCCGGCGTCGCGCTCAACCCGGCCACGCCGCTAGGGGCGCTCGACGAAGTCCTGGCGGACGTGGACCTGGCGCTGATCATGAGCGTCGACCCGGGCTTCGGCGGGCAATCGTTCCTGCCCGGCAGCGTCGACAAGATTCGGCGGCTCGACGCGATCCGGCGCGCCGCCGGCCACAAGTTCCGGATTCAGGTCGACGGCGGAGTGAACCTCGACAACGCGGGGCGGCTAGCCGCAGCCGGGTGTGACATCTTAGTGGCTGGCTCCAGCGTGTTCAGGGCAGACGACATCGCCGGTGCGGTGCGGGCGCTTGCGCGCCGGGCGGGCACGGCCGCCCCGGCCAGCGACTGAGCCGGGTCTCCGAGCGCACGGGCGCCGCGAGCTTTCACATTCCTGCCGGGCCAGCGTATGATGTAGGGTAATGCTCCGTTTCCGCCTTGCACCCTTGACCGGTCTCGCCATGCTGGTGGCGCTGCTGGCCGGCGGCTGCGGCAAGAGCCCGTACGACAACCCGATCGCGAACAATTCCCAGCAGCCGGACAAGATCCTGTTCGACAAGGCAGTGGAGAACATCGAGCGCCATCGCTACGAGCTCGCCCGCATCACCCTGCAAACGCTGATCAACACCTACCCGGACAGCGAATACATCGCCAAGGCCAAGCTGGCAATCGCTGACAGCTGGTACCGCGAGGGCACCTCCGAGGGACTGGCCCAGGCCGAGGCCGAGTACAAGGACTTCATCACCTTCTTCCCGAACATGGAGGAAGCGGCCGAGTCCCAGCTCAAGATCTGCCAGATCCACTACAACCAGCTGCAGAAGCCCGACCGGGATCCGATCCACGCAGTGCGGGCGGACCAAGAGTGCCGCCAGCTCTTGCTGCGCTACCCGAACACGGTGTTCTTGGACGAGACCGAGCAGCTGCTGCGCAACGTCCAAGAGGTCATCGCCGAGGGCGAGTACCGGGTGGGCATGTTCTACGTCAAGAAGGGCAGCTTCCGAGCCGGCGTGAACCGCCTGCAGGCGGTGGCCGACCATTACCCCCTGTTCAGCAAGGCGGACCAGTCGCTTTGGCTGCTGGGCGAGAACTACGGCAAGCTTGGGGACAATTTCGAGGAGCAGCAGGTTGCCGCCTACCAGAAGATCGTCTCCGACTACCCGATGAGCCCCTACGTGGACGGCGCCAAGGAGAAGCTCAGCACTCTGCAGCGCGAGCCGCCGGCAACCGATCCGGAACGCTTCGAACTCCACAAGTACAATCTGGAAAACCGCACGCAACTGGGCCGCATGGGCACATTCTGGGGCATTTTTCGCGGCAAGCCGAACCTCGGCATGGCGGCGAAGGCCGGGGATCCGGCCATGACGACCCTGATGCCGTCCACGCCTCCCGGCATCCAAGCCTCCGCCGCCGCGGCGGAGCCCTCGGCAGACGTGACAGTGGAGACTATCTCCGGCCCGAGCGCCTTGGATTCCGAGCCGGACGCGCGGCTGAACCAGCCGCAAGACGAATCCGGCGACGCCAGCGACCGGCAGGACGAGCAGAACTGATCCCGTGGCCACCATCTTCGTCGCAGACGACAACCCCCACGTGCATGCCATCGTGCGGGATACCCTAGGCCCCGACGGACACACGATCACGAGCGCCATGACCGGACCCGAGGCCTTGGAATCGATCTCCCGCGACAAACCCGACATCGTACTGCTGGACAGCACCTTGAGCGGGCTCAATGCCTTGGACGCTTGCCGCGAGGCGCTCTCCTTGCCAGGCTTGGAGAATACGCGCGTGGTCCTGCTGTCCGGCCCGCTCGAAACCGTGGACGATACCGAAGCCCTGCAGGCTGGCGTCTGGCAGGTGCTGCAGAAGCCGCTCGACCCGGAAGCCCTTGCCAAATTGGTCGATAACGACCCGGACAGCTCGCCCGGCACAGGCCAAGGGGAAGCGCAAGCCCAGCTTCCCGCCATTGACATCTTGGTCCAAAAAGCTCTCAGAACCGAGAACGAGAAGCAATTGCGGGAAGAGATCCGCGAACAGGTCCAGAATATCCTGTCCCTGTCAATCCCTTCCCTCGTTGACCGCATCGCTGACCGCTTGGCGGACAAGCTGAGAGAGCGCTAGCCCCGGTGCGGCGATACGTCGCGGCCCGGCCATTCGACAGCGGTGCCCCAGCCCCTTCCCTGGCCCGTGCGCCGGCTGCGAGGCGTAACCGGCGAAGAGCCTGGTCTACGATGAGACTACTGCGGGCGCGTAGCTCAGTTGGATAGAGCATCTGCCTTCTAAGCAGAGGGTCCCAGGTTCGAGTCCTGGCGCGCCTGCCAACGGCCGAGGACTGCCCTGGCGGCGCTCTCGCAGGCAGGAAGCCGCGGAGGGATGGCCAAGCGCCCGCCGGGATTGCGGGGCATGCTATGCTGCGGTGCAAACCGCCCGCGACAGGACAGGGTTGCCCCTGCTTGAGAGTTCCGTGAGCGAAAGCGAGGGGGCGCAGTGAGAATGGAATCGGCGGGGAGCAGTCCAAGCACCAGCCAAGTGGCCTGGAACCGGGTGCAGGGCGTGCTGCGCCTAGACCCTCCGGTCTTCGCAGAGATCGGCGCGGATCCCAGCGGCGTGACGCAGGGTCTCATCGTCGCGGCTATCGCCGCCGCGGCGGCGAACCTCTGGAGCGGCCCTTTTCTCGTCTCTTCGGTTCTGCTGTACTTGCTAATGGCGGCCGGGTTAGCCGGCCTGTTTTCCCTCGTGGCGCGCATGTTTGCACAGGGCGTGCCACGCTACCCGGCCTGGCTGGCCGCGATTCTATTCACGACAGCTCCGTTAGCGCTGGGCATTATTCCAATGTTCGGCGCCGCTGTCGGAAGCCTGTACATGATGGTCCTTCAGTTTGTTGCGATCCGGGAACTCGGGCGTATCACCGCGGGCGAGGCAATCATGGTGCTCCTGATCGTCCTGATCCCGGCAACCGTCTTGTTCGTGATGCTCGGGACGGCGTTCGGGCTGGCAGCGCTGCTGGCGGCGCTGTGAAAATCCCAGCCAGGCGCCGCCTCGGACCGACAAGCACAGCCGCAGGGAATCACAACCCGGCTCAATCGCCAACCTTGCGACGGGATTAGGAGTTCAGGGATCTGCAGCTGGCCCGCTTCGCGGGGGGGTGCGATTGCCGGCCCGGCCGGCATCGCGCCTTCCAATCCAGCTCCGGCCCAGCGGCACACGAGGATCAGTGAATCCTCCGCGGCGCAGGCGGCCGACGGCGTGGCGATGATGCCCGGACGCGGCTGGACATGCGAGTCGCCGCGCCTGGCCTTGCGCTGGAGGATGCGGGCGCCATCCCCCAGCGCGTTGCTGAACCCGCTCCGAGCTTGCCATTGCCCGTATCGCAGACATGCCCGCAACTCCGTGTTCTCAGCCCCAATCCTCTCGGCAGGTTCTCCGCCGCATGCGCCCGGAGGGCTGGCGGCGTCGACTCGCCAGCACCCCGCTAGAAGAATCGCACCATATAGCTGAAACGGACACCGCGCCCGATCTCCGGGGCAAGGTCCTTGATAAAGGACGAGTGGTTGCGATAGAGCTGGTCGCCTATGTTGAACACGTTGGCCGAGAACTGGTGAACCGCGCCGGCGGTCGGGATCGTGTAGGAGGCGCTCAGGTTGACGATCGCGTATCCGGCCGTCGGCGTCTCGGTGGCAAACGTCTGGTTCTGCCGGTTGGCCAGCACGAGCTCGGGCCGCAGGCTGAAGCCTTGGCGCTGGTACTCGATCCCGAGGCGGCCGCGCAGCGGCGGGATGCGCGGCAGCGGGGTGCCCTCCTGCGTCGCTTGCGCGTCCACGAAATCCATCCCGAGCTTGAGGCGCAGGGCCGGGTGCAGGCCGATGCCGATCTGGGCCTCGGCGCCGGCGAAGCGGCTGTCGCGCTGCACGTAGTTGACCACCTGCAGCCCGTCCTCCTCGGCGCCCGTCGCAAAGGGGAAGACGAAGTTGCGGAAATTGTAGTAGAACAGGTTGACCTCGCCAGCGAGCCGTCCGGCTTGCTGCCTCAGCGACAGGTCGATGCCATTGCCGCGCTCGGCATCGAGGCCGGGATCCCCCACATCGAAGCTCAACGTGCCGGCGTGCGGGCCGAAGTTGTAGAGCTCCTCGAGCGCCGGAGCGCGGTAGGAGTGGGAAAAGTTGGCGACGAAGGCACCGCCCCGCCACAGATCGGCGTGCAGGCCGGCAGCCGCCGACACGCCTGTGAAGCGGCGGGGAAACGCGCCCGGGACTTCGAGTTCTTCCCCATGCTCTTCATGCTCCCCATGCTCTTCGCCGCCCTTCTTTTCGTGATGCTCATCGCCATGGTCGTCGTGATGGTCGTCTTCGTGATGCCCGAGGGCGCGGTCGGAGAACCCCGGGTTGTAGCGGGAAGTCTCCAGCCGGCCCCCGAACTGAAGCTTGAAGCGCTCGAAATCGAGCTCCTCAAGAGCGAACAGGGCGAAGGACTGCTGGTCGATCGGCGGCGAGAGCGCCTCCTCGCCTGCCGCTGAGAAGTCGCGATCCATGCCCCAGAACCCGAAGCGCCCCGTCAGCGGCCCGCGCTTGCTCTGCTGGAAAACACCCCGGTAGACGATCTGGTCGTTGTTGAAGCGCGTGCCGATCCGTCGTTCGTCGCCTTCGAATTCGACCTCGTCGTGGCGATAGGTCCCATAGCTCAGCTTCATGACGAAGCTGTCGAACGCCGGCCCGAGGTTCCGCAACCCCCAATTCAGCTGGTAGGTCTGTTGGCGCATGTCGAGATCAATGTGAAGCTCCTCTTCGTGCTCGTCATGCTCTTCGTGCTCTTCTCCTTCCTCCCCGTCGTGCTTTGCCGCGCCCTCCTCTTCGTGCTCGTGCTCATGTTCGTGCTCGTGATGGCTGTGGAACTCGCCGGCGAAGGGAATCCCGTACTCGGCGTCATTGGCGCGCACGCCGACGCTGACAAAGGCTCGGTCGCCAAACCAGCCGAAGCCTCCGTAGCCGTTCGCGGAGCGAGTGCGGGAATTCTCGACGTCCCCTGCGGGCGCGGCGTAATCGCCGGTGCGCAGGCCGTTCGCCCCGCCCCAGAGCCGCCAAGGACCGCTCGCATAATCAAAACCGGCCGCCCCTCCGGCCAAGGCATTGCCCGTCCCCGCCGAGCCTTGGACGTAGCCCTGCATGCCGTCCGGATGCGAGATGAAGCCGGCATGGCTGCTGACAGCGTTCACGACACCGCCCACGGCATTGCTGCCGTAGAGCAGTGTCGCGGGGCCTTTCACGACTTCGAGCCTGTCGAACGACAGCGGGTTGAACGTCTCGGCATGGTCGCCGGAGGTCGACGAGATAGAACCCGTCCGAAGGCCATCGGCCATGATCAGGACCCGGTCGCCGTCGAAGCCGCGGATGAGCGGGCGTGACGATCCCGGGCCAAACCCCCGCTGGGCTACGCCCGTGCCCATCTGGTTGCCGAGCACCTCGCCCAAGCCGGCGGCGACGTGCTCCGCGCGAGACAGATCGAGCTTGGTCAGCGTATGGGTCGGCTGAAAGGCCTCGAAGGCGGACTCGGGACGCCCGGAGGCGCTGATGGTGATTTGCGTCTTCTGCAGCGTGAACGAAAGCAGCAACCGCACCTGAGCCGTCTCTTCGGAAGCGATCTCGATGGTCTCGGAAGCACCCTCCAGAGCGCTCTCGAGATGGGCGTGCAAATGGTAGCGGCCCGGCCGCAGCCCCTTGAACTGGATCGCCCCTTGCCGATCAGCGGTCGTAGAAGCCCCCGTTTCGAGCAGAACGACGGTCGCCCCGGCCGCGGGCTCGCCTGTTTGCGCGAATAATACCCGACCTTCAATCGCGGCGCTGTCCTGGCCGTAGCTGGCAGATGCCGCGAGCAGCGCCGCCACCGCGGCGCAAAGCATTCGTTGCATGCGTTTCATCGAAAATCCCCCCTTTCCTCACACTTCGTTCATACGCAAAGCTGCCGGCCCGCTCGCGCCAGCGCGGAGCAGGTTGCAGCGGTCGGACGAGGTTCAGCGGGGAGGGGCGCGGCCGCGGTTATGACGCAAGAGCGTCCGGGCCGGCACGCCATGGCGCGCCGCTCCGACCGAACGCAGGGCCGGCGGCGGAGACGACAGCGGGGGAATGCCCGCGAGCAGCGGCAAGGCATCGGCAAGGTGGCAGAGTTCGCACTCGCCTTCTTGGCAATCCAGAGGCGCGAAGCCGCAATGGATCTGGGAGTAGGCGAGCGGCCCTAGCCCCAGAGCCACCAGCAGGACGAGCAGGCAACGCATCATGAGGCAGGCTTCCAACTGGCGCAAAGCACGCATTGGCGGCGGAGACGATTGCCGGCAAGACGCGCCGCAGCGTCTAGCGCCGATCCGGGCACCACAGGCGTCGGCTGGCTAGGCAGACAGACGACAGGCGCGCCTGTCCCGAAGCCATCGATCGCATAGGCCGATTCCGCCCTGCCGGCCACTGCGTCTATCGTCGCATGACAATACCTGCCCGGCTGCCTGTACGGCCCGGATTTCGCACCAGCGGGAGAAACCATCGGGCGAGCGGCACGACAGGGAGCGGGCGGGGGCAGTCTCGCGCTTGCCCGGATTGGATGCGCGGCGGAATTCACAGCCACGGCTCGCTAAAGTTGATAGATTGGAGGCGTCTGCCCCTGCGCCGCGCGCGAGGGCACCTGCCTGCCCGGGAGCGAATCCGTTGACTAGAAACTCCGCTCGCCTGTTCCTTTGCGCCTGCCTCTGGTCGTTCCTGGCGGCGGTCGAGGGCACGGCCCAGACGCCCATCATCCAGCCCGGCGCACCGGGCGAACCGGCACGGGAGCTGAGCGCCGACCAAGCGATCAAGATCGCCGAATCGAGCTACTCGCCGGACGACGTTCGCTTCGTGCATGACATGATCCCGCACCACCACCAAGCCCTCGAAATGGCGGCGCTGGCGGCTGACCGCACGAACCGCAAGGAGTTGATCGACATCGCCGGGAGGATCAACGCCTCGCAGGGCGACGAGATCGCGTTCATGCAGCAGTGGCTGCGCGAGCGCGGCCAGCACGTGCCGGATCCGACCGCGCACGGGGCGATGCACACCAGCCACAAGATGGCTGGCATGGCAACGCCCGAGCAGATGGCCCAGCTCGCCGCGTCCGACAGCACGGCGTTCGATCGGCTGTTCCTGGAACTGATGATCCCCCATCACGAGGGCGCGGTGAAGATGGTCGAGGATCTGCTCGACCGGCCGGGCTCGGCCTATGACCCGGTGCTGTTCGAGTTCACCTCCGAAGTCACCAACGGCCAGACGGCGGAGATCGAGCGCATGAACGCGCTGCTCGTCAAGCTGTCCGAGGATCCGCGCTCCGCGCTGTCGGCCGGGTTCAGAGATGCCGGCCAAGCACGCCTCAACCTGGAATTCGTCGCCTCGCTGCCCAAGCCGGCCGGCTTTTTCGACCCGAGCAACCCGGCCAACCTGCCGCCCGGCCGGCTGCAGGATCCCGCCGCGGAAGGGCAAGCCGACGCGCCGGCCGACGCGAAGCAAGCGGACGGCAAGCAGGGCCAGGACGACCAAAAAGAAGGGCGCGCGCCGCTGCTGAGCTTCGCCAATACCGACATGGCTTTCGCGGGCGACGTGCTGGTGGCCGGCAACTACCACGGCTTCAACATCTACCGGCTGCTCGACGGCGGGCGGCCGGAACTGCTCAGCTCGGTGGTCTGCCCGGGCGGGCAAGGCGACGTCTCGATCGTCGGCGACCTGCTGATCATGTCCGTCGAGGAGACGCGCGGGCGGCTCGACTGCGGGCTGCAAGGGGTCGCCGAGGACGCGAGCCCCGAGCGCTTCCGCGGCCTTCGGATCCTCGACATCAGCGACCCGGGCAGGCCGGTCCAGGTGGGCTCGGTCCAGACCTGCCGCGGCTCGCACACGCATTCGGTAGTGTCCGGGCCGGGCAGCGACGGCAAGATCGTCGTCTACAACTCCGGGACCGCCTCGGTGCGCGACGAGGAGGAACAGGAAGGCTGCTATGACGAGTCCCCCGGCGACGACCGCACCGCGCTGTTCCGCATCGATGTCATCGAGATCCCGGTTGACCGCCCGTCCGAGGCGCGCATCGTCGACTCGCCGGCGGTCTTCGCCGATCCCGAGACCGGCGTTCTGGCCGGGCTGTGGAGAGGCGGCGACCACGGGGACGACACCCAGAAGACCAAGCGGACCGACCAGTGCCACGACATCACCGTCTTCCCCGAGCGCCAGCTCGCCGCAGGGGCCTGCTCGGGCAACGGCATCCTCTTCGACATCTCTGACCCGCTCAAGCCGCGGCGGCTCGACGCGGTGGTCGACGCGGGCTTCGCCTATTGGCACTCGGCAACCTTCAACAACGACGGCACCAAGGTCATCTTCACTGACGAATGGGGCGGCGGCACCCGGCCGCGCTGCCGCGCCTACGACCCGCTCACCTGGGGGGCCGACGCGATCTACGACATTGTCGGCGGCAAGCTCAAGTTCCGCAGCTACTTCAAGCTGCCCGCGCCGCAGCTGGAGCAGGAGAACTGCGTTGCGCACAACGGCTCCATCGTTCCGGTGCCGGGACGCGACATCCTGGCCCAGGCATGGTACCAAGGCGGCCTGTCGATCATCGATTTCACCGACTCCGCCCGGCCGGTCGAGATCGCCTACTTCGACCGCGGCCCCATTGACGCCGAGGAGCTGGTGATCGGCGGGTACTGGTCGACCTACTGGTATAACGGCCGCATCTACGGCACCGAGATCGTGCGCGGGCTGGACGTCTTTGCGCTGACCCCCAGCCAGTTCCTGAGCGCGAGCGAGATCGCAGCGGCGGCACGCGCCGAAGATGGCGGCGTCTTCAACCCGCAGCAGCAGTTCCCTGTCCAATGGCCCGCAGAACCGGTCGTGGCGCGGGCCTACGTGGACCAGCTCGAGCGTGACGGGGATCTGCCGGAGCCCTTGGCGTCCCGGCTGGCGGCGGCGCTCGAGCGCTCGGAGGCGCAACTGCAGGACGGCGGGGACGGCGCAGGGCTGGCCGCCGCGCTGGAAACGCTGGCAGCGACCCTCATCAACAACCGCGGCGACGGCCTTGCCGGAAACAGGCAGGCGGCGCTGAGCCAGACGCTGCGAGAGATCGCCGCCAGGCTGCACTGACCTCTTCTTCGTGCGACGGCCCCCAATCGCCCCGCTCCTGCTGGCCCTGGCGGCTCTGCCAAGCGCGCGCGCCACTCCCAACCTGGTCGTGTTCCTGACCGACGATCTGGGCGGCAGGGACACGAGCGCGTACGGCTCGCGTGACGTGCGCACGCCGCATATCGAGCGCTTGGCAGCGCTGGGAATGACGTTTGAGAACGCCTTCGTCGCCTCGCCGTCGTGCGCGCCGAGCCGCGCGGCCCTGATGACAGGGCTGATGCCCGCGCGCAACGGCGCAGAGGCGAACCACACCTACCCTCGCCCCGGCACCGCCTACCTGACCGCAGCGCTCCGCGCTCTCGGCTACGAGATCGCCGGATTCGGCAAAGTGGCGCATGGCGCTGCCAGGCCCGAGCACGGCTTCGACTTCTATTCCAAGCCGCGCGTCGGCCTGGCGGACAATGTCGCAGCGTACTTCCAGCAGCGCTCCTCCAGCAGGCCGCTCTGCCTCCTGGTCGGCGACAGGCGCCCGCACGTGCCTTGGACGGAGGACAACATCTACGAACCGGCGGATACCGGCCTGCCGCCCTATCTCGTCGACACGCCCGAGACGCGCGAGCACCGCGCGCGGTACTACTCCGACATCACGGGGCTGGACGGCGAATTCGGACGGGTCATGCAATTGGCCACGCAAGAGCTTGGCGAAGACACCATCTTCGTCTTCACCAGCGATCATGGCGGGCAATGGCCGTTCGGCAAGTGGAACCTCTACGACCACGGAATTCGAGTCCCGCTGATCATGGCTTGGCAAGGCCGGATCCAAGCCGGCGCGCGAACCGACGCGATGGTAAGTTGGATCGACCTGCTGCCAACGCTCATCGACCTGGCCGGCGGCGAGGCGCCGCGCACGATCGACGGGCGCTCGTTCGCCAGAGTGCTCCTCGGGCAAGCGGCCGAACACCGGCAAGCGATCTTCACCACGCACAGCGGCGATGGCGCCTACAACGTCTATCCGATCCGCAGCATCCGCACGAAGCGCTACAAGTACATCCTCAACCTGCTGCCCGACCACATTCACACGAACCACTCGGACATCCTGCGCAAAGACGGGGCGGGCGCATACTGGCACTCCTGGGATCGCGCCGCGGCCGCCGACAGCGAGGCTGCGCAGATTGTCGAGAGGTATTTCCGACGCCCCGCGGAAGAACTGTACGACCTCGCGGCCGACCCCTTGGAGCAGGCCAACCTTGCGCAGCGCGCCGCAAGCCGCCCGCT
The DNA here is from genome assembly GCA_965219605.1 of Bryobacterales bacterium. Lineage (GTDB taxonomy): Bacteria > Acidobacteriota > Terriglobia > Bryobacterales > UBA6623 > VXMF01. The sequence goes on from CBDCOC010000001.1 coordinate 1,066,966, forward strand.
CGCGGACCGGCTGCGCGAACGGCTTGAGCATTGGATGGACGAGCAGGGGGACGCAAGGTCGGTGTTCCAAGCGCCGTACCCGGCGTCCGGCCCCCGGCCGAGCGCGGACACAGTGCGGCAAGGCCGGGATTGATCTCCGCGGCCGGATCGAAACCGACCGCCTGAACGAGCGCCTGCGGACCGCTTGGCTCGGGCGAATCCATCCGCCGGCGCAGCGCAGCAACAGCCAGCAGTGCCGCCAGTACCGGCGCGGGGGGGTTGCGCTAGCCGGGATCTTGCTGCCAAGATCAATGGCAATGTCCGACTTCGTATTGGCCCTCGACGAGGGAACGAGCAGCGCTCGCGCCATCGCGTTTGACCGCCAGGCGAGAGCGAGAGCGGTGGCGCAACAGCCGCTCGCAAGCCGCTTCCCGCAGGGCGGCTGGGTGGAGCAAGATGCGCAGGACATCTGGCAACTCCAATTGCGAGCCGCCAGCGAAGCAGCCGCGCAGTGCGGCGGCTGGCGGCGCATATCCGCTATCGGCATCACCAACCAGCGCGAGACCGCCGTTGTCTGGGATCGCGCGACAGGCGAACCGATCGGCCCCGCCATCGTGTGGCAGTGCAGGCGCACCGCGCCGCTGTGCCGCGAACTGGCGGACGCGGGCCACGGCAAAGCTGTCGCCGAACGCACCGGGCTGGTGCTCGATCCCTACTTTTCCGGCACCAAGATCAGCTGGCTCCTCGAGAACCTGCCGGCAGCCAGGCAGCGCGCGGAGCGCGGCGAGCTGGCATTCGGCACGGTGGACTCGTGGCTGGTCTATCGGTTGACGAACGGCGCGGCGCACATCATCGATCGCACCAATGCTTCCCGCACCCTGCTCATGAACCTGCGGTCGGGAGAGTGGGATCCGGACATGCTCTCGCTGCTGGGCGTGCCCGCATCCATGCTCCCGACGATCGTGCCCTCCTGCGGCACCGCGGCGACAACGTCGGCCGAGGTGGTCGGTTGCGAGATTCCCGTTGCCGGCATTGCCGGCGACCAGCAGGCCGCGCTCTTCGGGCAGGCCTGCTTTCGACCGGGCCTGGTCAAGAACACCTACGGAACAGGGTGCTTCGCCTTGATGCACACCGGGCCGCAGCCGTCCCAGTCGCGACACGAACTGCTGTCGACAACTGCCGCGTCCGCCCCCGGGTCGAACGATTTCGCCCTTGAGGGAGCGATCTTCGTGGCCGGCGCGGTGGTGCAATGGCTGCGTGACGAGCTGGGCCTGATCCGGAACGCCGCCGATTCCCAAACGGCGGCGCAAGCCGTGCCGGACACGGCGGGCGTATACATGGTGCCCGCTTTCACGGGCCTCGGCGCTCCCTACTGGGACGCCGAGGCGCGCGGCGTGCTGACCGGGCTGACCCGCGGCGCGCGGCGCGAGCACATCGTGCGCGCCGCGCTGGAATCCATCGCGTACCAGACCCGCGACCTAGTGGAGTCCATGGAATCCGACTGCGGCTCCAAGCTGACGGAAATCCGCGTGGACGGAGGCGCCGCCCGGAACGATTTCTTGATGCAGTTCCAAGCGGACATCCTGGGCGTGCCGGTCGTGCGGCCGGCGTACCTTGAGACGACTGCGCTCGGCGCGGCCTTTTTGGCGGGGCTGGCCACAGGGCTGTGGAACGACACGAGCGAACTGGAGCATTTCTGGAGCGTCGACCGCACCTTCGATCCGGCGATGCCCGAATCACGGCGCACGGCCCTGTACGGCGGCTGGAAGTCCGCCGTCAACCGGGCGCTGCAACCCGGCTAGCGGCGGCAGGTCGGAGGAGGCAAGCCCGGCGCGCAGGCTGGCTCGGCGGCGCTCGCGGGCCAAAGCAGCAACGCCGCGCGCCGGCGGGGAGTTGCTAGAATACCGCTTCGCCATGAAAGCAGTCCGCATCCACCAAACCGGCGGGCCGGACGTCCTCGCCTACGAGGACGTCCCCACGCCCGAGCCGGGGCCGGCCGAAGCCGTCGTCGAGATCGAAGCGGCCGGGGTCAACTTCATCGACATCTACTTCCGCACCGGCCTCTACCCGGCGGATCTGCCGATCACCAACGGCCAGGAGGGGGCGGGCACGGTTCGCGCGGTCGGCTCAGACGTCACTTCGCTGCAGGTCGGAGACCGGGTCGCCTATACGGGCGTGCATGGTTCGTACGCCGAGCACGCCGCCGTGGACGCTGGGCGTTTGGTGAAAATTCCTGCATCCATCGCGACCAAGACCGCCGCCGCGGCCATGCTGCAAGGCATGACAGCCCACTACTTGACACGCTCCACGTTCGCGCTGGGGCCCGGGCACACCGCGCTCATACACGCTTGCGCCGGCGGTGTCGGCCTGTTGCTGGTAGAGATGGCGAACAAGTTCGGGGCGCGGGTCATCGGCACCTGTTCGAACCCGGAGAAAGCCGCAAGGGCCAAGGCCGCTGGAGCGGACGAGGTGATCCTTTACACCGAGCAGGACTTCCAAGCGGAGTGCCGGCGGCTCACCGACGGGCAGGGCGTCGATGTCGTGTACGACTCCGTCGGCCAGTCAACCTGGGCGGGGAGCCTGGACAGCCTCAAGCCGCGCGGGATGATGGTGACCTTCGGCAACGCCAGCGGGCCGGTGCCGCCGCTCGCCCCGCTGGAGCTCACCAAGCGAGGATCGCTGTTCCTCACACGCCCGTCGCTGTTCGCCTACATCTCCAGCCGCGCAGACCTTGCCTGGCGCGCCTCGGAGATTTTCGAATGGATCGAGCGCGGCGAGCTGGACATCCATGTCGGAGGCGAGTTCCCGCTCCGCGAGGCCGGCGTGGCGCAGTCTCTGCTGGCCGGGAGGAAAACCACGGGCAAGCTGCTGCTCATCCCGTAGGCACGGGCGCGGCACGTCCCGTGGTATCGTGATCAGCCATGATGCTGAGGCCCTTTCTGCTCGTTGCCTTGGCCGCGATCTGCGCATGCCTGCCCCGGGCGGGGCAGGCCCGGCCGAACATTGTCTTCGCAATCGCGGATGACTGGGGCTGGCCGCATGCCTCGGCCTACGGGGACAAGGGCGTCAAGACGCCCGCCTTCGACCGGCTGGCCCGCGATGGCGTGCTGCTGGAGAATGCCTACATCTCATCGCCCTCGTGCACGCCCAGCCGCGGGGCGATCATCAGCGGCCAGCAATTCTGGCGGCTGGGGCCGGCTGCCAACCTGTGGAGCGTGTGGCCTTCAACCGAGCCCGAATATCCCAAGCTGCTGGCTGCCGAGGGGTACTTCGTCGGCAGCTATCGCAAGGGCTGGGGGCCGGGCATCCATCCCAGCACCGCTGTCAGCCCGGCAGGCAGGATCTACGGCAGCGTAGGTAGGTTCTTCCAGGCGCGCCCGGAGGGCATGCCGTTTTGCCTCTGGTTCGGAGCGAGCGACCCGCATCGGCCGTACGCCGCCGGCACGGGCGTCGAAAGCGGCTTGAATCTTGCAGACGTCCATCTCTTCGAGCATTTCCCCGATGCCGAGGAAGTCCGCAGCGATGTGGCCGACTACTATTTCGAGGTGCAGCGCTTCGACCGCGACGTAGCCGAGCTGCTCGGCCTGCTGCAGGCAATGGGCGAACTCGACAACACCCTGATCGTAATGACCGGCGACCACGGCATGCCATTCCCCAGGGGCAAGGGCAACCTCTACGATTCCGGAACGAGGGTTCCGATGGCGATCATGTGGCGCGGGACTATTCCCGGGGGCCGGACGATCACCGATTTCGTGTCGACCACGGACCTAGCGCCTACATTCCTCGCCGCGGCCGGCCTGGAGGCGCCTCCCGAGATGACCGGACGCTCGTTGCTGCCGCTCCTAAGGTCCGGGCGCTCCGGCCGCGTGTCCCCGGACCGCGATTTTGTCTTATTCGGGCGCGAGCGCCACGTGGTAGCCCAGCAAGCGCCGGATCTCGGCGGGTACCCCGCCCGCGCAATCCGCACGGACAAGTTCCTCTACATCCGCAACTACGAGCCCGGCCGCTGGCCGGCGGGGACGCCCGACTACGAGAACGCGCAGGCGCCCCGCGCTTGGCTGGCGGACTGCGACAACGGCCCGACCAAGTGGTTCTTGTGGCAGCACCGCAACGATCCGGGTCTCAAGCGGTACTACGAGCTGTCCTTCGCCAAGCGTCCGGCGGAGGAGTTGTACGACCTCGCGCAAGACCCCGGACAGGTGGTCAACGTCGCGGGAGAGCCGCGGCATGCCGCGACCCGCAAGCGATTGGCGGCGCGCTTGGCGCAGGAGCTGATCGCGATGGAGGATCCCCGGCTTGACGGCCGCGGAGCGCTCTTCGACGCCCAGCCCTATCTGGGCGGCTCGCCATCGTTTCCCGCAGGCGCGGAAGCCCGGGCAGGGCCCGCCGCGGTGCGCTAGGCGCCTTCCGCCCGCCGCGAAATACGTGGGGATCGCACGCCGCCTGTCCCGTGAAAACTCGCCGGTCTTTTCCCGCCAGCCGCATCTCCGCTAGAGTATGATTCAGTGCCTATGCCCTCAGATTCTTCGGCGAATCGCCCGCTGTCGAAGGCCAACCCGGGATCGAGCCTGCGCCTTCCGTGCCGCGAGCGCACGGCTTGGATCCTGGCTGTATGGGGCGCGTGCCTTGCCTACGCCGTCGTCCGCTACAACGTCTTCAAGGGCGTGGAGTGGGCGCACCTGCCCCTCTACATCGTCAACAAATCCGCCGCCTTTGGCGGCATCGTGTTCCTAGCGCTGGCCTACATGGTCGGCAAGTGCTTCGGGGGCACGCCCGGCTCCGAAGCCGTCCGGGCCAAGGCGAAGTTCTTCGGCCTAGCCGGCTTCGGGATGATCTCGATGCACGCCCTCATGTCCATGATCCTGCTGTCGCCGGCAAACTACGCAAAGTTCTTCGCCGAGTCCGGCAAGCTCAACCTAGCCGGGGAAGTCACCTTCCTGTGCGGCGTCCTGGCTTACGGCTGCCTGCTGTTCCCGGCAATCACCACGCTGCCCTATATGTACGACGCGCTCGGCATGGCGCGCTGGCTGCGATCCCAGCACATGGGCTACGCCACGCTGGCGCTGGCCTGTGCCCACACCTTCGCGATGGGGTACCAGGGCTGGCTCGACCTGTCGAGCTGGCCGGGTTCGATGCCGCCGATCACCATGCTGGGGTTCCTGGCCGGATTGCTCGCGCTGCTCGTGAAGCTTGCCCGCGTAATCGCCCGGCGCTAGCCGGCAGCGCAGCCTCAGAGCGTGCGCACCAGCTCCGCGATCAACGCGGCCCGGTCGGCGATGCGGTCCGCCAAGATGCTCTCGTGCAGTGCGTGCGCGCCTTCCCCCACCGCTCCGAGCCCGTCGAGAGTGGGTATGCCCATCGCAGCTGTCGTATTGCCGTCGGATCCCCCGCCGACCGCTGCCTCGCCCAGTTCGACGCCCATGCGGGCAGAAATCGCCTTCGCGTGCTCGAACAGGCGGACGACATCGGGGCTCCGCTCCAACGGCGGCTTCCTGACGCCTCCCGATACCGTGACCGCGCAGCGCCGATCCACCGCGGCCAGTGCTGCAAAGCGCTCCTCGAGGCGCGCGCCTTGCTCGCTGGTGGCGAATCGAACGTCGAACTCCGCCCGGGCATGCTCCGCCACCACATTCGAGGCGGTGCCGCCATGCACAAGACCTGGATTGACCGTCACGCCATGCTCCAGATCCGTCCACGAGGACGCCACTTGAATCTGGCGCGTGAGTTCTACGATCGCGCTGGCGCCAGCTGCGAAGTCCAGTCCAGCGTGTGCCGAAACGCCATCGACCGACAGCTCGAACCGCGCCCCGCCCTTGCGGGCCGTCTTCAAATCGCCCGCCAGGCCGGCGCTCGGCTCGGCGACCAGGACAGCCGCGCTGCGAGCGGCCTCCTGCCGCGTGCCCGGGGTGGAGGAGGGACTTCCAACCTCCTCGTCCGAGTTCAGCAGTGCCACGAAGCGCCGCCGTGCGGCCAAGCCGAGGTCGCAAAGGGCGCGGGCGGCAAATATCAAGTACGCCACTCCGGCCTTCATGTCAAAGACGCCCGGCCCCCAGAGCCGCCCGCCCGCCTGCCTCCACGGCATGCGCTGCAGAGTTCCGACAGCCCAAACGGTGTCAATATGCCCCAAGCCCAGCACTTGGCCCTCGGCCTGCGAGGGGACTTCGAACTCGAGACGCAGATGGTCGCCATGCTCAAGCTGCGCGAAACGGGTCACGCGCGCGATGTCTTCGGCTGCGGTTGCCGCCGCATCGCCCATCCGGTCGACAGCCGCCTTGTCGCCGGTCGGGGATTCGATTTCGACCAAGGTTCGGATCAAGGCGATGATTTCAGTCTCGCGCTCGCGCATGTAGGCGAGGATCCGCCGGCACTGCGCCCCTTGTTCCATCACCGGCCAGCCTACTCGACAACACCGACGGCCAGTCCGGGTTCCAAATCAAGGCGGCTGAGGCCGATACCCGCGTCGGCCCCCTCTCCCTCCAAATACGGCCGAATCTCGGGAGGCGCGTAGGCCTCGACGAACCAAGCCACCACCGGCTCGGGGATCTCGACTCCCTCTACCAGCACGGACACCAATTTGAGCGACGCTCGCCCTCCCTTGACGGCAAGATCGAAATCTACCAAGATCTCGCGCGTCCCTCGCAACAGTAGGCGCATTAGGGCCGGCAGTCTTTCCTGTGCCTCGCGCGCCGCGTCCAGATCGACCTGCATCCTGAGGGCCGCCCCCCCTTTGCGCAGCGACACTTCGGGGTCCTTGCTGCCTTGCGGCAAGGAGATCGCACCGGGGATCCGCAGAAGGGCGTTCAACTCGTCTTCCGAGAACTCGACCCTTGCGCCGCTGGGCAGTGATTTCTCCGCGATCTGCTGGAATTTCCGCGCAGCTGACAGAGAAGCTGCCTCGTCAACCGCCCCCAGCGCCAGTTGCGCTGCCAGGCAAAGCAGAAGAACGCGCAGGCGCACCGCCCTCAAACCCTCGCTCTCTCCGGCCCGCATTCGCCCGCAGCGGGCAGCTCGGCCGCGACCAACAGCTGCAACAGCCGCTCGGCGGCGCGCCTCTCGGCCGCCCGCTTGCGGGGGCCCGTGCCCGTCCCCACGAACTGCCGCCACCTAGCCTCCACGAGAAAGGTCGGCCGGTTTCCCGCACCCTCGGTGCAGACCACGCTGTACCGCGGCAGCTCCCAGCGGCGCTCCTGCAGCCACTCCTGCAGGGCAGACTTGTGGTTTCCCTCGTCAGGCGGGCGGGCGAATGCGTCCTCCGCCTCCCCAGCGAGCATGCACCGGGCAACGACGCCCCTAGCGGCGACGATACCGCCGTCTAGATACACCGCGGCAAGCACGGCCTCGAAGGCGTTGGCCAGCATTCGCCGCTCGGCCCGGTCCCCGACCAAGCACAGCCCTCCCCCGACCTGCAGGAACCGCGCGAGCTCCAGCCCCTCGGCAACATCGGCCAAGTGCTCGTTGCTGGCGTGGAGCGACTTGAGCTTCGTCAACTCGCCCGAATCGGCCTGGGGAAAGCGTTCCAGCAGGGCCTCGCCGAGGCACAGGTCCAGCACCGCGTCGCCGAGAAATTCCAGCCTCTCGTTAGAACGATCCACGGCAACTGCGGCGGACCTGTGAGTCAAAGCCAGCCGCAAGCGCCCGGGATCGCGGAAACGGTGGCCGAGCCGGGCCGCGAGGCGGCGCAGGCCTGCGTCGCCGGCCATCATCGGCCCGACTCGCCCGGCTCAGGGCTGCCGCTCGAAACCTGCGCAGAGATCGCTTCCGTCACCGCCTTGGAAGCCCCCCATTGCCGTGCAGCGCTCGGCCTCTGCCGCGGCCTCTTCGTGCTTGCCCTGCTTGGAGAGCGCCAGTGCCAAGCTGTAAATCGTGTAGGGGAAAGGGCTGCTGGAGAGTTCCAAGGCTTTGCGGAGCGAGCCCTCTGCCCCGGCGAAATCCTCGCGCTTGAGGGCGACGCTCCCCAAGGCCTCGTGGCACTGCGACATGAACTCCTTGCGCGTGGCGAGCCAATCGTCATCGGACATGTTGGGATCCGCCTTGGCCAGCGTCGGGATCAGTCCCATCGCCTTCTTGGCGTAGTCCTCGGCCCTGGCCAGCTTCTCTTCCTTGTCGAGGTCGAACTCCTGGGTACGGACGGGAATCGCGGCGGCCAAGGCGATCAAGGCGCCGACCAGCACGCCCGGATCGGGATCCCTCTCCAGCACGATGTCGCCGTACAGCAGCATGTTTTCGAAATCGTTCAACTGCTGGTATGACAGCATCGCCACGTATGCGGCCAGCCCGGCGGCCTCGCTGTTCGGGTAGTTGGCGAGAAAGGCCGCTCCGGCGCTAGCCCTGTCCTGCGGGGAGGCGCCGCTCTGGACCGCCATGAAGGCATCGATCTCCTCTTGGGACTTGAAGTTCGGCTGCTGGGCCAGCAGGCCTGCAGCGCACAGGCTCGCAGCCAAAGCCAGCGCCAAGAATCGTTTCACCGTGCATACCCTCCCTGCGGCCGTGACAATCGCACCAGCCCGCACACCTTGAGTGTAGCGCTAACGATCGCCGGCTGGCGTGGCGGCCCCTGATCCCCGGATAAGATTTTTTGGATTGCGAGCGCAGGCCCGGATTCTTAAGGGCATCTGAGCAGCGTTGGGCCGGGTGTGTGGCAATGCACCTGGCAGGTGCAGCTGCGCTGCAGGCAGCAGCGCGTCGCTGGTGGGCCGCACTCATGGCACGACACAGCCCGTTGCCTGCGCCAAAACTGCTCTCTACGGCGACTGCCACTGGACTGGCTGCCCAGATCCGGTCCCCCAATCAGCCTGCCCCGGCTGCTCCGCTGCTTAAGCGGGGCTTTAGGTGGCGGACCGCAGGCGCCGCGCATCGCGCAGCCGCACAGGCAGCGCGAAACACGTATGTCCCGGGCGATATAATGATGCCGTCGCTGCCCATCGGCAGGGAGCCGCCCCCAGCATTCTGGCCTACCGCCTGTGCCACAGGAATACCTAGAAATCCGCGGCGCACGGGTTCACAACCTCAAGAATGTCACGCTGCGCCTGCCCCACAACCAGCTGATCGTCGTAACCGGCGTTTCAGGCTCGGGCAAATCCTCGCTGGTCTTCGACATCGTCTATGCCGAAGGCCGCCGACGCTACGTGGAATCCCTTTCCTCGTACGCCCGCCAGTTTCTCGAGCGCATGGAGCGGCCCGAGGCCGACGAAGTGCTCGGCATTGCCCCGACTGTCGCGATCCGGCAGAAGAACACCACGAAGAACCCCCGCTCGACCGTCGCCACGACCACGGAGATAGCCGACTTCCTGCGATTGCTGTTCGCGCGCGCAGGCCGCACGTATTGCGCAACTTGCGGCGAAAGGGTCACCAAGGACGGCGTGGACCGCGTCACCCGGGAGATCCTGTCCCTGGAAAGCGGCAGCCGCTGGTACGCGCTGTTTCCCATCCGGGCGGGCGAGACTGCCCCGGATAGCGGCCGCCCGGGCACCCGGCCCGGGACGGCCTTGGCCGGCCGGCTGGAGCAGTTGCGCGGGCGCGGCTACAACCGCTTGTTCCAAGGCGGCCGCATCTTCGAATTCTCCACCCCCGAGTCCTTGCTGGATATTGATTTCAAAGCGCCGGCCTACATCTTGGCAGACAGGCTCGCGGTTTCGCCCGACAGCGGAGAGCGGGTCGCCAGCGCAGTGGAGATCGCTTACCGCGAGTGCGGGGAGATCCGCTTCGAGCGCGCCGGCCAGCCCGGTCAAGCACTCCGCTTCAGCGCCGCCTTCGAATGCCGCCGATGCGGCGAGCAATACCCGCAGCCCCGCCCCGAGATGTTCAATCCCAACTCGGCCGCGGGGCGCTGCTCCGCCTGCCTCGGCAGCGGGCTGACGGACGGCTACTCGATGCGCCTGGTCTTCGACGCGCCTTGGCGAACTCTGGCGCAAGGGCCGCTGCAATCCAGGGCGGGAATCTTCAGGCCGTACCTCAAGCGCTTGCTCGCAGCTGCAATCGTGGAGGGCATCCCCGTCGACATCCCGTACCAAGATCTGTCGCCTGCGCAGCGCAAATTCGTGGAACACGGCGGCCCGCGATTCGACGGCGTCCAAGGCTTGCTGCGGCAATTGGAGAAGAAGCGCTACAAGCCCCATGTTGCCGCGGCGCTGGCCTACTGGCGCGCATCCGTGCCCTGCACCGCCTGCGACGGCACGCAGCTAGGGCCGGCGGCCATGAGCACGCGCGTGGGGGGCATGACTATCTCCCAAGTCTTGAACCTGACCTTGGAAGACGCGCACGGCTTCTTCCAAGGCTTGGATCTCGAACCGGCCGAAGCCAAGGTCGCCGAACGGCCGCTGGAGGAAATTCAGAACCGCCTCCGCTTCCTGACGGACGTCGGCTTGGGCTATCTCACGCTGGAGCGGAAGTCCAACACGCTCTCCGGCGGGGAGGCGCAGAGGATCCAGCTAGCAAGCGCGCTAGGTTCGCGCTTGGTCGGTGTCTGCTATGTGCTGGACGAGCCGTCAATCGGCCTGCACAGCCGCGATACGGCGCGGCTGATCAAGGTTCTGCAAGAACTGCGGGATCTGGGCAACTCAATCTTCGTGGTCGAGCACGACCGGGAGTTCATGCGCAGCGCCGACCGCTTGATCGATCTCGGGCCGGCCGGCGGCGAGCATGGCGGCCAGGTGACGTTCGAAGGCTCCTATGACGAGGCCCTGGCCGCGGGCAACGGCTCTCTCACGGCTTGCTATCTCAGCGGCCGCGCCAAAATCCCGGTGCCCGCGCGGCGCAGGCCGCGGGGCGGCTCCGTCCTCGGCTTTCGCGGGGCCTGCGAGCACAACTTGAAGGATCTCGACTTCGAAATCCCGCTCGGCTTGATGACCGCAGTGACCGGGGTCTCCGGCTCGGGCAAGTCAACCCTGATGCACCGGGTCGTTTACTCCTGCCTGCAGAACATTCTCCAACCTTGGGCGCGGCTGCCGTCCAGCGCGGCCAAGATCCGAGAGGTGCAGGGCATATCCCAAGTCGAGCACGTTGTCTTGATCGACCAGTCCACCAGCGAGCACGGCACGCGCTCGGTGCCGGCCACGTACCTAGGCTTCTTTGACGAGATCAGGGGCTTGTTCGCGACCACATCGCTGGCCTGCAGCAAGGGGTACTCGGCGCGCTGCTTCTCGTTTAACGTGGACACTGCGGCGTACGGCTCGACGCTGAAGGGCCGCTGCCCGACCTGCCAGGGAACCGGCCGGCAGACGATCGACATGCAGTTTCTCGCCGATGTCGAGCTGACCTGCGAGGATTGCCAGGGGCGTCGCTACCAAGCAGAGATTCTCGAGGTTGAGTATTGCGGGAAGAATATCTGGGAGGTGTTGCAGATGACCGTCGCCGAAGCATTGCAGTTCTTCTCCGACCAGCCGCGCATCACGAACAGACTCCAAGCCCTGGCCGAAGTGGGCCTAGGCTACATCCGGCTAGGCCAGCCTGCCAGCCAACTCTCGGGGGGCGAAGCGCAGCGCATGAAGCTGGCCCTGCACATCGCCAACCGCGAGAACAACATGGCAATGTACCTATTCGACGAGCCGACCACGGGACTGCACTTCGAAGACATCAAGAAGCTGCTAGCGGCGTTTGACCGGCTGATCGAGGACGGGGCCAGCGTGGTGGTGATCGAGCACAACATCGACGTGATCAAGTGCGCGGATTGGATTATCGACCTCGGCCCGGAGGGCGGACAGGCGGGCGGGGAGATCACCGCCTGCGGCCCGCCGGAGATGATCGCCCAATGCGAGCGCTCTCACACAGGACGGTTCTTGCGCAAGGAACTTGCATGAGGCGGCTGCTGGCGCTTGCAGCACTGGCCGCCCCGCTCATGGCGCAGCACTGGGCATTCCCGCACCGGACACATCTAGCGCTGGATCTCGACTGCGGCACTTGCCACGGCGCAGCGGAGGGGAGTTCGCAGTCTGGCGACAACCTGCTCCCAGGCGGCGCGCTGTGCGAGACCTGCCACGACGGGAAAACGGCACCGGCCGGCGCTGCCGCTCCACTGGCCGAGCGCGGACATGCGCCGCGCACGTTCCGGTTCGACCACTCGCTGCATCTCGGGTTGGGAGAGATCGCGCCTCTGATCGCCGCGGCCATCGACTCGGGAAACTATTTCGGCAAGCCCGGCGACGCGCGCCGCTTCTTGGACGACGCCAGCGCGTGCGGCGCCTGCCATCGCGGCCTGCAGGAAAGCACGGAGGTAGCATCCGGGGCGCACATGCCGCAAATGGCCGACTGCATTGTCTGCCACACCAGAATCGACAATCCGTTCACCTGCCCGGAATGCCACATAGAGGGTGCGGACCTGCGCCCCGCCGACCACACGCGCGATTTCATCGACACGCACTCCACCGGCGAGCCGGAACTAGACAAGATCGCGTGCCAGCCTTGCCATGGACGCGATTTTGCCTGCATGGGATGCCATTAGGGCCGATGATGCATCTTCTCTCTCCATCCGCCCTGATCTCTTCCGGCCTCGCGCTCGACATCGCCAGCGTCGTGCTGCCGTTCTTTTCCGGGATCTCGCCCGGGCTGCCTTGGATGGCGCGCCGGCCTAGAGGCATGGCAGCGGCAAGGACTACAAGCAAGCACGGTGACTGTCACGTCCCGGACTGCTGCTGTTGATTGCCGGGTTCGTTTCCCAGATCGCTGGCAACCACGTCGGGACTCCGCGTCCCGGCCGCCCTCGCGGAGACCCTTGCGCGCCGGATTGGAAACCGCTCGGGGGCCTGCCTGGCGAAGATCCTAGCCAACGGGCGGCCGCCAGCCCAATCCTCGCCTGAGTCGATTGCACGCAACCGATTGACAGACAATGGCACAGTGTCGCATGCCCCATACGGTTCTCGCCAGATGATCGATGGGGAACTTTCTGGGCTATTCACACGGGACCAAGGCCGAGATCATGCCTGCCCTGCCCCGCATCGGCCTGCGCCGGGTGCGGGCCGCGCCTTCACGCCCGCGGCGGGCTGGGACAAGCCCGCATGCACGCCCAACACGCGCTGGGCCATAGCCCCTTTGCATTCTGCCAGCAAAGGGGCTTCTTCCGGATTCTCTGGATCCGGAGGGATGCGACCGCTTGCCAGCCTGTAGAAGGCCCGCCTAGACTTTATCGGGACCGGGCACCTCGAAGCCCTTGCGATATGACTTCGAAAGCATCGCGTTGGCCTTCTCGTCGCCTTTAAAGCGCATCGCTGCGCGGTCGAACTCCAGCTGCGTGCCGCGCTGGAACGCGATGTTGCCCAAGTGCGCCAAGGCCGCCGCGTGGTGCGCTGACTCCACCGGCCCGTTCTGGTCCTCGGTCTTGCGGCTGCGCACCGCCTTGATGAAATTCTCGTAGTGGCGGGTCGGCGACTCGCCGCCGTCAACGCGTTCCGGCTTGCGCCCGCGGAAGAGTTCCCACTTGGTGTAGCCGGAAATGACCATGTAGCCCTCGGAACCGTAGAAGAGATTGCCGTTGGCCGACCGCGTCTCGTGGTTGGAGTGCCAGAAGCGAACGGCCACCTCCGCCATCTTGCGCTCTTGCTGGAACTGAAGCAGCGTGGTCAGCATTTCGGGGGTCTCGCGGTGGTCATCCCAGATATAGCGGCCCCCCGAGGAAACCACCCTGTCGGGCAGCGTCACGCCCAGGCCCCACTGCAGCATGTCCAGCTCGTGAATGCCTTGGTTGCCGATCTCGCCATTGCCGAAGTCCCACGTCCAGTGCCAGTTGTAATGCACATGCCGCTTGGAGTAAGGGCGCCACTTGCTCGGGCCCACCCACAAGTCGTAATCCAACGTGGGGGGCGGCTGCTCGTCGGGCATGGATTCCAGCGCGGGGCGCCACTTGAAAATCGTCGCCCGTCCCATGTAGATATCGCCGATCGCCCCGTCACGCATCTTCTGCACGGCCTCGCGCACGGCCTCCGAACTGCGCAGCTGGACGCCGTGCTGGACGATGCGGTTGTACTTCTTGGCGGCCGCGATCAGGCTGAGGCCTTCGTTGAAGGTGTGCGTGGCCGGCTTCTCGATATAGACATCCTTGCCCGCCTGGCAAGCCCAGATAGAGGCCAGCGTGTGCCAATGGTTGGGGGTCGCGATGGAAATGACGTCAATGTCCTTGTCCTCGATCACTTCGCGCAGATCCTGCACGACGCTGGGGCGGTGCCCATGCTTCTTCTCGAATTCGCCGGCTCGCTTGCGGGCGACCTCCAGATCGGGATCAACGAAGGTCGTGACATCGACGTTCTTGATCCGCTGCAGGCCGTACATGTGGCTTTGGCCCCGCCCGTTCACGCCCAGCACGGCGGCCCGAATCCGGTCGTTGGCGCCGAGCACGCCACTGCCGGCCGCAAAGGCAGTCGCGGGGGCAGCCGCTGCGGCCGTCTTGACAAAAGCCCTTCGCGGGATGGTGTTTTCCTGCATCGCTAATTCGCTCCGTGATTATCATACCGCATTGCGCCGGGCGCGGCAATTCGCTCGCCAAGGGCCGGCCCAGCTACGCACGGGCCGCGAATAAACTGACCTGCCCCGCCGGAAGTGCGCGCACCTGCGCCTCAAGCGAACTGAACCGCAGCAAGCGGCCCAGCTCTCTGAAGCGCTCCAAGGACTCTCCGCGCAGGCCGGCTGAGAATACATCCGCGCGGTCGGAGTAGGAATAGCGCTCGCAGCGGGGCGCTTGCCGCGCTAGCACTGCAAGCGCCGGGTCCCAGAAATTCTGCCGGCGCAGGAACCGTCGCTGCCTGCCAACCTGTCGAGGAATCTCGAACTCTCCGCGCAGCCCGCGCAGCAGCATCCTGTCGCAGAGGTCGATGTCCAACCCTCGTTGCGGGTCATGGTCCGGGAAGCGGGCCAGAAGGCTCGCCATATCGACTGGCGAGAGAGCGAGCGAGTCCCAGCGAAAGCGTGCATCGCCGCTGACCAAGGATCCCCGCAAGAGAATCCGGGCAACGCGCTCGGGATCCTTGCCGCAGGCTCCCAGCACCTTCGACGCAAGTTCCTCGAGCGGCACGTCCCGCCTCGCGACGGCGGCCATGTTCACGTAGCCGGCCGACTCCGAACTCACCTTGCAGGGAACGACTTGCGGCAGAGACAAACAGCCATGATAGTCGGTCGGCGCTGAAAGCGCGGCAAGCGGCATGTCCGAGCGGTGCATGCCGCCAGCCGGAATGGGCGTCGGACCGGGAGAGATCTGTCGAAAGCCTGCGGACGCCGGAATTGCCGCTCGGCATCCTCGCGCAAGTGTGCCGGTCGGGCAATCGCAGCGACGGAGCAGTCCCGGCCGGACACCCTTGGCTCGTTCCCGGTCCGGTCCCTTATGCACGCCCCCTGTGCCGCAAGCAATTGAGGCAGTGGAACTCGCGGCAATGGAGCAAGGTCGAGCACGCGCGGAATCGCACGCACACTGGCGGGCAGCTATCGTCGCTCATCGCCGGTGAGAGGCTGCAACTCAGGCCCGTTGCCGAATGCAAGCGTCAGGCACTGACGCCCAGGCAGCTCCTCCGGAGGCCGGTGAAGTGGCGGGACTGCCTGTGGTCCTGCGGGACGTTGGCACGGCTCGACTCCGCCAGTCAGGCTAGGACGTGGCTGCGGGCAAGTGGCGACGGAGGCTGCTACGCGCCAGCCTTTCCGGCGCTGGAATGCACCGCGTTGCCGCGGTGAAATTCACTTCGGGCCTAGCACGAGCGGATGCAGATCCCAAAACGGACCTGATTACCCAGAGCAGTTCCAGACACGGAGGATGGCAGGGGCAGTGTGCGTGTGGCGATATAGACGAGGCGGGGCACCAGAACAGCCAATTGGGAGAGCCGATCCAAGTGGCAATAGGACCGGGCCTAGGGCCCGGCTGCGGACCGCGCCCCAAGTCCAGGCCCATGCTGCGCTAGCAGAGTATGGCCAGCAGGGGGTCGCAATCGGGCTCGCAGCGGCGCGGGTCGTTGCGCGGGCGGCCCGGGGCATAGCAGCCCAGAGGTCAGCCCAAGCTGCTACCGTTGAACACCGTCCCCAAGGACGGTGCATCCAACGCGACCTTGAACCAAGTCTGCAGCTCGCCCGGCGAAGCGTCGGCGATGCGACCGCGCACCTCTGCCGACAGCGCTCCGAAGCGATGCTCCAGCCCAACTTACCCCAGCTAAGCTGGAGTTGTACGCCACGGTGAAGTACAGCCTCGAATTGATGTAACTCGCAGTTAATCAGTT
Source organism: Bryobacterales bacterium (assembly GCA_965219605.1). GTDB lineage: Bacteria > Acidobacteriota > Terriglobia > Bryobacterales > UBA6623 > VXMF01. The sequence goes on from CBDCOC010000001.1 coordinate 1,083,126, forward strand.
ACTTAAGTAACTTGTTCGAGTTCCTTCCGGGGGCCTGATGGGGCGCTTGCCAAACAGGCCATTGGTGACTAGGTTGGCGTCGTGGCCGGCGCACTGGCAGCGCTGTCTGGCGGCGGTCTCGGGGCCGGTGCCGGGTGGGGCTGGCAGCCGAGCAGGGCGAACACGCGCTCGTGCAACGGCTCGAGTTGACTCAGCGTCGGCACCCCATAGCCGGGCACCTGCGGGTACCGCAACTCGGCGGCGCAGAGCGTGCCCAGCCCGGCCAACAGGTCCGCCAGACTCTGCAGCGGCAAGCTGCCATCCTCGCTCTGGCGCGTGCGATCCTTGCGCTTGGCGGCGGCGCTGCGCTGCAGCGGGCCGACCGGCCCGCCCGCATGTTGCGGCTCCTCTTCCTCGCTGCACAGCAGCGGTGCCAACTGGCGCCGCAAGTGCCATTCCAAGTAATACGCCAGCATGCACAGCAGCAGGTGCGCCCGCACCCGCTCCGCCTTGCAGTGGAAGATCGGGCGCACGCGCAGCCCGCTCGTCTTCAGCGAGCGGAAGGCCCGCTCGACGCGGGCCAGACTCTTGTAGGCGCGCACCACTGCGTCATCGTCCAACTCCTGCGCGGGCAAGCTGGTGCGCACGATGTAGAAGCCGTCCAGGCGCGCCTCGGCCGCGATCGATGCCTCGTTGCGCGCGGAGGAGAAGGCCGCGCTGTGCGCGTCGAACGACCACTGCAAGTGCTTGCCCATCTTGCGCCGCCGCAGCGGGCCCAAGCGCCGGTTGAACTCGTCGCGCTCGAGCTGGCCTGCGGCGTAGGCCGCCGCCAGGGGCGCCAGGTCGGCCTCGGTGCTGGCCAGCAAAGCCAAGCGCTTGCGGCGCCGTTCGGCAGCCACCAGCGGGTTGTAGCACACCAGCAGGCGCTCGCCGGGGAAATCCGGTGCCGTGATGGCCGCCAACTCGTGCTTGTCGAACAGCGAGGGCTGGAAGTGGCCCTGCGCGGCCAGCTTGCGAATGCTGTCGTGGCGCAGGGCCGTGATCCAGTCCAAATCCGCAGGCTTGAGGTCGGCCGCGATGCGCGTTTGGGCCAGCATGCCGCGGTCGCCGACCACCGCCAGGCGCTGCAGGCCGAAGCGCTGGCGCAGCTTGTTGACCTGCGCGCTGAGCGTGCTGGGATCGGCCGTGTTGCCGGGGAAGACCTCGACCGCGACCGGGCAGCCGTCAGCGTTGCACAGCAGGCCGTAGTTGATCTGCGGTCGGTCGGCGCGGTGGTCACGCGCATAGCCGCGCTCGGCGAGCGGGCAGCACGAGCCTTCGAAATAGCTCGAAGACAGGTCGTACAGGGCCAGGCCGCCCTCGTGCAAGTGGCGGCGGGCGAGCTTGCGCTCGATGGCCGGCTGGCGCTCCAGCAGCCAGTCCATAGCTTCGTAGAGTTCGTCGACGCGCGTGTCGGCGATCTCAAGCAGGGGGGCCAGAGTGGTTTGGCCGGTGGGCCCGAGTTCGCGTTCCAGGCGCAGCTTGGCGCCGGGCTTGAGCAGGCGGTGCAGGATCAGGGCGAGGGCCAGCGAGCGCTGGCGCGAGGGCTTGTAGCACAGCAGGCGCTCGAAGCGCAGGCTGCGGGCGAGGCCGAGCAGGGCGGAGACGGCGCCGTGCTGGCGGACGTGGGCGAGTTGGGCGGGCGAGTCGGGGCTGGTGAGGGGGAGTTGGCGGTCGAGGGCGGCCTTGAGCAGGTCGATGAGCGGCTGGGGCAGGGCAGAGAGATTGGCGAGGGTGCGCTTTTTGACCTTGCCGTGCTGCCAGTAGGATTCGCGCAAGAGGTGGCAGGGGGACTTGCGGGCGAAGCTGGAGGTGATGTGCATTGTATGACTAGGAATAGGCGGACCTGTTCTGCGATAAGAATAGCACATAGATGAATGAAAGTCAAAGTAGGCAAAACAAATGTATGACTAGGAAAACAGAAATTGGAAGGGCAATTTGAGGGCATATTGCGAGGGGCGCCAGCCGTGTATGTTGGCTAACCGGTTAAAAGTAAAGGGGTTAGCTGTCAGAATTCAGGGGTGTAAAGCACTGAGGCCCCAAAATGGACAGTGTAAGTTGGGCTCCAGCAGCCACGTCAAGTCCTCGGCACGCCCTTCGATCAAGCCTTCAGCACGCCCCTCAGCGCGGCCTTGGAGTGCGCCTTGATCAAGCAGTTCCTGTACAACGTGTCCTACCATCCTCTCTCCCCGGCCTGGCAGGGCCTCCTCGGCGACCGCGCTCAAGACCACCTGCGGCACATGCCAGACATTCATGACAGACACCACCCCCTGCCGCTGGCAGAGCGAACCGCCGGGCAGCGCGACTAAGATCCGCGGCAACAGCGCCAGCTTCTGCTCCATAGCAGCCGGGCCTCAAGTCCAGGCCCATGCTGCGCTAGCAGAGCACGGCCAGCAGGAGGTCGCAATCGGGCTCGCAGCGGCGCGGGTCGTTGCGCGGGCGGCCCGGCGCACAGCAGCCCCGGAGGTCAGCCCAAGCTGTTACCGTTGAACACCGTCCCCAAGGACGGTGCATCCAACGCGACCTTGAACCAAGTCTGCAGCTCGCCCGACGAAGCGTCGGCGATGCGACCGCGCACCTCTGCCGGCAGCGCTCCGAAGCGATGCTCCAGCAGCCACGTCAAGTCCTCGGCACGCCCTTCGATCAAGCCTTCAGCACGCCCCTCGGTCAAGCCTTCAGCACGCCCCTCGGTCAAGCCTTCAGCACGCCCCTCAGCGCGGCCTTGGAGTGCGCCTTGATCAAGCAGTTCCTGTACAACGTGTCCTACCATCCTCTCTCCCCGGCCTGGCAGGGCCTCCTCGGCGACCGCGCTCAAGACCGCCTGCGGCACATGCCAGACATTCATAACATACACCACCCCCTGCCGCTGGTAGAGCGAACCGTCGGGCAGCGCGACTAGGATCCGCGGCAACAGCGCCAGCTTCTGCTCCATGGCGGCCGGGCCGCGATGCGAATAGCGCAGCAGCATCAAGCCGGCCCAAGCGCCCGGATCATCTGCCAGTTCCTCCTCCGGCAACTCGTTCAGGTTGCGCAAGAAATACCCGAAATTGGGTTCCAGCCCTTGCAGGAACGGATCCGCACTGCCCAGCATGGCGGCGATCGAGCGCGGTGCGCTCCACGGTGCGCGGCCATGGTAGAAGACCAGCGGCACGATCGCCGGCAGGTCGCGCAGCGCGCGCACGGACCCACCGGCGTCTTGCCGCCGGATACGAACCTTGTACTCGCACACTTGCAGGGCGGTGCCCCGATCGGGCCAAGACTTGTGCTCGACCAGGACGTAGAGGAAGCCTGGCTTGCCGCCGCGCAGTCGGACTCGCAGCAGCTTGTCGCTGCAACTGGCGCGCAAGGATTCATCCACGAAGCTGCCATCGAGCGGTTGCGGCGGTTCGGCGGCCAGCATGCGCAGCAGTTGCGGGTCGAGATGGGCGCGCAGGATGGAATCCGCGCGCTGCGGGTCCGCGAGCATGGCCCGGAACAGGGCATCGTGGGGTTGGCGGAGTTGCAGTGCCATGAGTTCGGGCGGTGCCAGCCGCGCCCGCGGCAGCCGGCGTTGGAACCGGCGCACGGCTGCTTTCGAATCTTCCCGTTCCGATCAGCATAGTGGATGCGGGAATCCCTGCCTGCTTGGTATTCGGGAGATTCCACGGAGACAGGCACGCTGCCCCCTCGGCATTCAAGGACTCGATCCCGCAGGCATCTGTCACCGGATGGCCGGGCGAGTCCATCCCCCGCCGCGGGTCAGCGGCTCCGGTTTCCGCAAGGATCTGGGCCGGGCGGGCCTGGGCGCCGCGACGCCAAGTACGCCGCGGGTCACTCGATGAAGGCGTGCCTGCGCAGCGTCTCGCCGAGATCGGGTTCCTCCCACAGCACGAGCCGCTCCAGGACCACCCCGTCTTCGAGCAGCGCGCCATAGGGCACGTCCTCGAATTCGAACGTCTCCCTCAAGCGCTCGGCATCCGGCGAGAGCTTGGCAGCGGTCAGCCCGGCATCTTCCAGGAAACCCGGCCCCCAGTCCGGGTCTTGAGTGGGGATGCCGATGAAGTCGACCAGCCAATCGTACCCCGCCATCGTCTGGCCGGCGTGCAGGCAGTGCAGGCAAGAGGGGTTGAAGAAGAACAGGAACGACTTGCCCGCGCGCAAGTCGTGCGCTCCGCCATCCACGCGAATCGACTCGATGCCGGCTAGCCCCGGCTGGGGCCGCAGGCGCTCCACGCCAAGCATGAGGGCGGCAAAGACGGCCACCGCCAAGACCGCGGCGACGGCGCCGCGCGCCTTGCCTGCCGGCTGTGAGAACCGCACCGCCAACAGCGCGACCGCCAGCATGGCCGCATCGCTCCAGAAGAACGCCGGGCCGACGGCGCGCTCAAGCCAAGGGAAGCAGGAGCAATCCTCTCCCCGCAGTGCCTGATAGTTCACAGCCATGTAGCCCATGAAGGCCGCCAGCAACGCTACCGAGAGCCAGCCGCCCCACCGCCGCCAGGCCGGGCGCAGCAGCAAGACGCCGGCAACGACCTCGGCCGCGCCCACCGCCAAGGTGCCGGCAAGGCTGAGACGGGCCGGCACGAGCAACTGGGTCAGCTTGACCTGCCAGCCCGAGATATCGGTGAGCTTCCACAGGCCGGCGCTAAGCCACAGCCCGGCCATCACGACTGCCGCGGCCCAGCCTAGCCAGTCCGTCCATTGCGTCCGCGCAGTGCTTCCACCCGCCATCGGTTGCGGCCTCGCGCTCCCGGCGAGCGCGGGAACTCTCTTCAGAGTATATGGCTGCCCCCCGGGACGCAGCGCGGGACGACGCCCGGTTTGCGACAATCAGGGTGCGATGCAAAAGTCGGACGGCATGAACTACGCACCCCAAGGCAAGGCCCGGCCAGTCGTCGAGCCCGGCGCCTTTGCCGTCGCCGCGATAGCGCTGGACCACGGACACATCTATGGCATGTGCAACGGGCTGACGGAGGCCGGCGCGGACCTGAAATGGGTCTACGACCCAGCGCCCGCGCGGGTGGAGCAGTTCCTGCAAGCGTTCCCGCAGGCCAAGGCCGCGCGCAGCAAGGACGAGATCTACCAGGACGAAGAGGTCCGTCTCGTTGCCTCCGCGGCGGTTCCCAGCCTGCGCTGCAGCCTTGGCTGCGAGGCCATGGCGCACGGCAAGGACTATTTCACCGACAAAGCGCCGATGACCACGCTGGAACAGCTGGAACGGGCCAAGCAGCAGTCTGCAGCGACGGGCAGGAAGTACGCGGTCTATTACAGCGAGCGCCTCCACACGGAGTGCTCGATCTACGCCGGGAACCTAGTCGCCGGCGGGGCCATCGGGCGCGTCCTGCAGGTTATCGGCATGGGGCCGCACAGGCTGAATGCCCCCTCCCGCCCGGCTTGGTTCTTCGACTTCGAGCAGTACGGCGGCATCCTGTGCGACATCGGCAGCCACCAGATCGAGCAATTCCTGCACTTCAGCGGCGCCTGCGACGCCACCGTGACCTCCAGCCGCGTGGCCAACTACAACAATCCCGACCATCCCGAGCTCGAGGACTTCGGGGACGCCGCGCTCGTGGCCGACAACGGCGCGACGAACTACTTCCGCGTGGACTGGTTCACGCCGGACGGTCTCGGCGCCTGGGGCGACGGAAGGACCTTCATCCTCGGCACGGACGGATACATCGAACTGCGGAAGTACCTCGACGTGGGCCGCGACGCCGAATCGGACCAGCTCTATCTGGTCGACGGCAAGGGCGAGCGGCATATCCGCACGCGCGGCACTGTGGGCTTCCCGTTCTTCGGGCAGCTCATCCTCGACTGCCTGGAACGCACGGAGCGCGCGATGACGCAGGAACACGCCTTCAAGGCGGCCGAGCTGTGCTTGCTGGCGCAGCGCGTCGCGCAGCGCGTCGCCTAGAGACTCCGGCGGTGCTCGTCGCGATAGCCGGACTGCTGGCAGCCGCTTCCTGCGCCTACCACCTCGCCGCGCTCGCAGTCCTCGGGCGGCGCGGCGGCAAGGCGCCGAGGGCCCCGCAGCCATCAAGGCAGCAAGCGGGGATCTCGATCCTCAAGCCCGCCATCGGCGCCGGCGCGGAATTCGCCGACCTGCTCCGCTCGCACGCCGCCCAAGACTACGCGGATTTCGAGATTTTGGTCGGGATCGGCCAAGAGGACAGCGCGGTCCGCGAGGCGGTCCGCGCGGTGCGCGCCGAGTCGCGCGGCTTGCGCATCGAACTGGTCGAATGCCCCGCCCCGAAGCCCGGTTGCAACGGAAAGGCCCACACGCTTCAGGAACTGGCAGCGCGCGCAACCAAGCCGGTCTGGGTGCTCAGCGATGCCGATGTCCGGGCCCCCTCCGGCTACTTAGCGCAGCTAGCCGCGGAACTGGCAGCGCCCGGCACGGGCATGGTGACCTGCCTGTACCGAGGCGAGCCGTCCGCATCCGTCGCGGCCGACTTCGAGGCCTGCCGCATCAATACGGAGTTCCCTGCCCAAGTGCTGCTGGCAAGCGCCTGGCAAGGTCTCCGCTTCGGCCTGGGCGCAACGATAGGAGTGCGCGCCGAGACGCTGTCCGGCATGGGCGGTTTTCCCGCTTTTCTGGGCGTGATCGGCGACGACTACCACATCGGGGCCAAGGTTGCCGCCACGGGCAGGGCCGTGCGGCTTTCCGACATGGTCGTGAGCACGCGCATGCCGCAAGGCACGAGCTGGAAGCAGTCTTGGAGGCGCCAGCTGCGGTGGTCCAGGACCATACGCAAGCAACGTCCATTGGGCCACTTCGGCCTGGGCTGCACGTTCGCGGTTCCGTGGTCCGCACTGGCCCTGCTGGCCGAGCCGGCCATGTTGTGGCCGCTCGCGGCATTGGCGACCGGCCTGCGGCTGCTGGCAGGCTGGTCGTCCGTGCGGGTCGTACGGGCGCGGGGCGCGGCGCGCTGGCTGTGGCTGGCCCCCGCCGCCGACCTGTATGCCGCCGCGGTCTGGTTCTGCAGCCTGCTTGGCAGTGAGGTCTGGTGGGCCGGCCGCCGCCTGAGTCTCGGGCCGCAGGGGCGGATTGTCGGATAGCAGCCTTGGGCGGCGCTGTGCGACCGGGCCGCTTCCCGGCCGAGCTCCCGTGCGGCAACGGAGCGGCCTGCCCGGATCGCGGCAGAGGCGCAGCAATGCGGCCCGCCGCAGCCGCAGCGCGGCGATCCGATATACTGGCACTTCGCATCAGCCCGATGATTCCCGCCCCGGCCGCAAAGCTTGTTCTGCCACCGCCGCAGATCGCTACAGATCCATGAGTTTAGGCACTGGCCGAAGCACTAGTGCCGCACTTGCACGAACGACGGGCGATGACATCGGAGTTCGCGCGGAGCAGGCCGCGGACGCGGCCTGCAGCTACTTGCTCAACCGGCAGACATCCGAAGGCTACTGGGTCGGCGAGGCCGAAGGCGACACCACGCTGGAGTCGGACTACGTGCTGCTGCAGCTCTGGCTGCACCAGCCCGGCCGCGACGGGACATGGAGCCCCGCCAGCCGCACCCGCGTGGATGCGGCTTGCCGGCGCATCGCCGACAGGCAGCTGGAGGACGGCGGCTGGAACCTCTACCCGCGCGGCCCGGCGAATGCCAGCGCGTCCGTGAAGGCCTACTGCGCGCTGAAACTGGGCGGCTACAGCGAGCACTGCGAGCCCCTGCGGCGGGCCGCTGCCCGCATCGCCGAACTCGGCGGCCTAGAGGCGGCCAACAGCTACACCAAGCTGTACCTCAGCTATTTCGGGCTGTACCCGCGCTCGGACGTGCCCTCCATCCCGCCGGAGATCTTCCTGCTGCCGGCAGCGCACCGGTTCAGCATCTATTCGATGTCCTCGTGGAGCCGGGCCATGCTCGCGCCGCTCTCGATTCTCGACGCTACACGGGCACAGCGCAGGGTGCCCGCGGGCTTCTCGCTCGACGAGCTCCTGTCCGGCCGCCATGCGGCGCCGCCGGCGGCCCTGAGCTGGAAACGCTTCTTCCTGCTGCTGGACAAGGCGATCAAGTCGCTCGAATCCACCCAGCTCGGATGCCACCGCCAGCGCGGGATCGAAGCGGCGCACGACTGGATGCTCGCCCGCTTGGAGCGATCCGACGGCTTGGGAGCGATCTTTCCGGCCATGGTGAATTCGATCATGGCCCTTACGCAGCTGGACTACGACGCGAGCCATCCGCTGCTGCGATCCCAGCTGGCGCACTTCGACAACTTGATCCTGCACGACGAGAGCGGCTTCCGGGTGCAGCCCTGCCACTCGCCGGTCTGGGACACGGCCCTGACCATCCACGCGATCAGCACGGCCAAGGCCGAGCTTAGCGACCCGGCACGCTGGGCCTTGAGCCGGGCCGCCGACTGGCTGCTCTCCAAGCAGGCGCGCCTGCCCGGCGACTGGGCCGTGCGCAACCCCCATGCCGCTCCGGGCGGATGGTTCTTCGAGTACCGCAACGATCACTACCCGGATACCGATGACACCGCGCAGGTGCTCATCGCCCTGCAGCACACCTGCGCCGCGGATCCCCAGCGCCAGTCGCGCGCCGAGGAGCGCGCCATGGAGTGGCTGGCGGCCATGCAGTCGTCCGACGGCGGCTGGGCCGCGTTCGACGTGGACAGCTGCGCGGCAATCCTCACGCACGTGCCGTTCGCCGACCACAACGCGATGCTGGATCCAAGCTGCGTGGACATCACCGGCCGCGTCCTCGAGACGCTGTGCCACCGCGCCAAGCGCCGCTACCTCGAGCGCATCCAGCGCGGCGTGGAGTTCATCCGCAGCACGCAGCGCGAAGACGGCTGCTGGTACGGGCGATGGGGCGTCAACTTCATCTACGGGACTTGTTTCGCCCTGCGCGGACTGCGCGCCGCGGGCGTCCCGGCACGCGACAGCGCCGTCGTCAGGGCAGGCGAATGGGTGCGCTCCCTCCAAAATGCCGACGGCGGCTGGGGCGAATCGCCGGCAAGTTACGACAACCCGGGCCTACAGGCCTGCGGTGAATCGACGCCTTCCCAGACCGCTTGGGCGCTGCTGGCCTTGCTGGCAGCCGACGACTGCGAGAGCGGCTCGGTCCGCGATGGCGTGCAGTACCTGCTCGAGCGCCAGACGGCCCAGGGCACCTGGGCCGAAGAGGCAAGCACGGGGACGGGCTTCCCGGGCGTGTTCTACCTGCGCTACCACATGTACCCGCAGTACTTTCCATTGATGGCACTGGGCGAGTACGCCCGCAAGCGAGGAGCGGCGCGGAAATGAGGCTGCCACTGTCGAGCATGCTGCGCATGGGGGCGTACGTCGCTAAGAATTCGCTCTTCCCGCCGCCGGAATGGCAGCGCGATCCCGCCCCTGCCAGCAACCCGTTCCCGATTCTCGGCGAGCGCCGCGAGCAGGCCGCCCGGGCGCAGCCGCACCCCATGCTGCGCAAGCGATTTCCCCTAGTGCTAATGCTGGAACCGCTCCACGCCTGCAACCTCACCTGCACGGGCTGCGGGCGGATCCGGGAGTACGAGTCCACCATCGCGGCGAAGCTGAGCTTGGAGCAATGCCTCGGCGCGGTGGATGAGTGCCGCGCGCCGGTCGTTTCCATCTGCGGCGGAGAGCCGCTGATGTACAAGCCGATCGGAAAACTGGTCGCCGGCGCCGTCCGGCGCAAACGGCACGTGTACCTCTGCACCAACGGGATGTTCCTAGAGGCCCGTCTGCACGAGTTCCGCCCGCACAAGCACTTCTTCTTCAACGTCCACATCGACGGTCTGCGCGAAACGCACGACCTCGCAGTGGAGCGCGACGGCGTGTTCGACGAGGCCATGGCAGGCATCCGCGCCGCCAAGGCGCGGGGCCACATGGTTTGCACCAATACGACGGTGTACCGCGAGACCGACATGCGCGAGGTCGAAGCCTTGTTCGAGTACCTCCAGGAATTCGACGTCGACGGCCACATGCTCTCGCCAGCCTACGGCTACTCCGCCGTCAACAGCCGCGAGATCTTCCTCACGCGAGAGGAAATCCAGGAGAAATTCAAGGACGTGGACTCGCTATTCCGGCGTTTCCGCATGAACACGACGCCGCTGTACGCGGAGTTCCTCAAGGGCCAGCGGGACATGCCCTGCACCGCGTGGGGCAACCCGACCTACAACACCCGCGGCTGGAAAGGCCCCTGCTACCTGATCACCGACGCGCACTGGGACAGTTTCGAGGAACTGATGCGCCAGACGCCGTGGGACCGCTACGGGCGCGGAAACGACGAGCGTTGCGAGCACTGCATGGTGCATTGCGGCTACGAGCCGTCAGCGGCGCTGGGCGTGAATGGCCGCCTCGCGGACAGCCTGCGCATGCTGCGCTGGGCATTGACCTGAGCGAGGCGGGCGGCAACCGGGGCTTTGGGCGACACTGGGGCAAGATGAGAGCACTGGTATTGAGCCGCTACAAGCAGCTGGAGATGCAGGATGTCCCCGAGCCGCAGATCCAAGCGCACGAGGTCTTGGTCCGGGTGCGCTCGTGCGGCATCTGCGGCAGTGACGTGCATGGTTACGACGGCAGCAGCGGGCGCCGCGTCCCGCCGCTGATCATGGGCCACGAGGCCGCTGGCGAGATCGCGGCCAAGGGTGCCGATGTCAGCGCCTTCGCTCTGGGCGAGCGGGTCACCTTCGACTCCATGATCTGCTGCCGCGACTGCGCCTTCTGCCGTGCCGGCCGGCCCAACCTTTGCGAAAACCGGCGCGTGCTGGGAGTGTCGTGCGAAGACTACCGCCGTCATGGCGCGTTCGCGGAGTACATAGCCGTCCCGCAACACGTCGTGTTCCGCGTGCCGGACGACGTGCCCTTCGAGGAAGCGGCGATGGTCGAGCCCGTCTCGGTGGCCGTGCATGCGGTCGGCCGCACCCGGCCCGGCCTGGGCGATACCGCGCTCGTGATCGGGGCGGGGATGATCGGACTGCTGACCATCCAAGCCCTGCGCAGCGCCGGTTGCGCGCGCATCGTGGCGGTCGACCTGGCCGCCGACCGCTTGGAACTGGCCAAGCGCCTGGGGGCCGACCACGCCATCCAGCCCGAGGAGGGCAGCGACGTGCCGGCCTTGGTCCGCGGCGTCACGGGCGGCCTCGGAGCCGACGTGGTGCTGGAAGCTGTCGGCGCGGATGCGACCGTGTCCATGGCGCTGGGCAGCGTGCGGAAGGGCGGCAGGGTCACGCTGATCGGCAATGTGACACCGACGGTGTCGTTCGCCCTGCAGGACGTGGTCACGCGCGAGATCGACGTGCTCGGCTCTTGCGCATCGTCCAATGACTACCCGGCCTGCCTCCAACTGATGCGGCGCGGGGCGATCCAGGTGCGACCGGTCCTGAGCGCCGCAGTGCCGCTCGAGCGCGGGCCGGAAATGTTCGAGCGGCTCTACGCCCGGGAACCCGGCCTGACGAAAGTCATCCTACAGCCTTGACCACCGGCACGGCCTCAACGCGAACCACCAACCTAGGCTTGGTGCAGATGGCTTGCGGCCCGGATCCGGCGGCCAACCTCGACACGGCCCTGCGCGGAATCGATCACGCCGCCGCCCGAGGCGCGCAAGTGGTCTGCCTGCCCGAGCTGTTCCGCACGGAGTACTTCTGCCAAGAGCAGGATGCCGGCAATTTCGAACTGTCCGAGACCCTGCCCGGCCCCACGTCGGAGGCGCTCGCCGCAGCCGCTCGGCGCCACGGCGTCGTGATCGTGGGCTCGGTCTTCGAGCGCCGGGCGGCCGGGCTCTACCACAACTCGGCTATCGTCATCGACACCGACGGGAAATTGTTAGGCGTGTACCGCAAGATGCACATCCCCGACGATCCGCTGTACTGCGAGAAGTTCTACTTCACACCCGGCGACCTAGGCTTCAGGGTCTTCGAGACGAGATTCGGCCGCATCGCCCCGCTCGTCTGCTGGGACCAGTGGTTCCCCGAAGCGGCGCGCCTCGCGGCGCTCGCCGGCGCCGAGTTCCTGATCTATCCCACAGCCATCGGCTGGCACCCGCGCGAGAAGGCGGAATGGGGCGAGCGCCAATGGGCCGCATGGAGCATTGCCCAGCGGGCGCACGGGATCGCCAACGGCACGTTCGTGGCGGCAGTCAACCGTACGGGATGCGAGCGAGTCCTGGAGCGCTCCGCCACCCGGCCCGCCAGCTACGAAGGCTTGGAGTTCTGGGGCCGGTCGTTCGTGTCGAGCCCCTTTGGCGCGGTAATCGCCGAGGCGGGCGGCAACGAGCAGGTGCTGCTTGCGGAATGCGACCGCGCGGAAATCGAGCGGACGCGCCGGGACTGGCCGTTCCTGCGGGACCGCAGGATCGACGCCTACGGGCAGTTGGCGCGGAGATTCGCCGAGTGAGCGAGACCGCAGGCAGCGGCACCCGCATGCCGGCAGAGTGGGAACCGCACGCGGCCACGTGGCTGGCCTACCCCCACCTAGGCAGCGACTGGCCGGGAAAGCTGTCGGCGGTGCGCTGGGCGTTCGCCGAATTCGCGCGGATCCTAGCAAGCCGCGAAGCCGTGCGGCTGCTCGTGCGCAACGCGCAGGAAGCCGAGCGGGCGCGCAGCGTGCTCCGGCGCAGCGGCGCGGAATTGCAGCGGATCGACCTGCAGGCGCTGCCGACGGACCGCTCCTGGCTGCGCGATTCGGGCCCGACGTTCGCACTCCGGGGCGGGAGGCTGCAAGCCGTGTGCTGGTCCTTCAACGCTTGGGGGCGGTATCCCAACTGGCAAGCCGACCGCAAGGTTGGCCGCCACATCGCGATCGCGGCAGGGGCCGGCATCGTCGAGCCCAAGGCGCACGGCCGCGCTGTGGTGATGGAGGGCGGCGCCATCGACAGCAACGGACGGGGAACGGTGCTGACTACTGAACAGTGCCTGCTGGGCGGCGGGCGGCGGGCCCGCAACCCCGGCCTGTCCCGCGACGGCATCGAGCAAGTGCTGCACGACTCGCTGGGGGCCACGAACGTGCTGTGGCTCGGGCGCGGAATCGCAGGCGACGACACCAGCGGCCATGTCGACACCTTGGCACGCTTCGTCGGACGCAGCCGGATAGCGGCGGTCGTCGAGACGAACGGCCGGGACGAGAACTATGCGGCCCTGCAGGACAACCTGCGCCGCTTGCGGGGCATGTGCGACGAGCGGGGCCGCCCGATCGAGATCGTTGAACTGCCGATGCCCCGCCCGCTGTGGTTCGACGGCTACAGGCTGCCCGCCAGCTACGCGAACTTCTACATCGCCAACGGCGCCGTCTTGGTGCCCACCTTCAACGACGCCAATGATGCGCCGGCGCTGCGCGTCCTCGGCGAGTGCTTTCCGGGCCGCGACGTGCATGGCGTGCATTGCACCGACATCGCGCTGGGGCTGGGCGCCCTGCACTGCCTGGCCCAGCAGCAACCCAGCGCCGGCACGCCACGACAGGCGCAGGCGGAGGGCATCCCCGCGCTGGCCGGGCGATAATGGGGGACGGCGCGCGGCACAACGTTTTGCACGGCTGGCGCGTCCAAACGAGCATGAAAGCCTTACTCGAACGCCCCAAGCATACCGGCTTGCTGCCACTGGCCCTGATTCTAGGCACGCTCGCGGTCGGAATCCTAATCGGCACGCTCGTTTCAGGGTCGGCAGGCGCCGCGCCCGAGACAGACGAGCCCGTGTCGGACGCCGCGCCCCTGAGCGTGCCCGCTCCGGAGCCGGTCGCGAATCAATTCTCCGAACTGGCAGAATCGGTGCGCCCGTCAGTGGTCAGCATCTACATCCCTGCCGAACGCGCCGACGAGGAGGAAGAGGCCCCAGGCCGGTTCCGCTCGCCGGAAGACATGTTCCGCAGGTTCTTCGGCATCCCGGACAGGCAAGGACCCATGCCCGCCCCGCGGCGGCGCGGCCCGGGGCAGGGTTCCGGCGTGGTGGTCGACCCCAAGGGGTACATCATCACCAACAACCACGTGGTCGCGGACGCTGGCCGCATCCGCGTGTCGTTCGCCGATGACGACGAGCGCTACGATGCGACCTTGATCGGAGCCGACCCCGAGACGGACCTGGCCGTTATCCATGTCCCGGGCAAGACAGGCCTGCAGGCGGCCAAGATCGGCAACTCCGATGCCGCGAACGTCGGCGACTGGGCGATCGCCATCGGCTCCCCGTTCGGCTACCGGGAGACCGTGACGGTCGGGATCATCAGCGCCCTGTCGCGCGAGATGACAGCCGGCCAGCCGCGCCCCTTCCAGAAGTTCCTGCAGACGGACGCAGCGATCAACCCCGGCAACAGCGGCGGCCCGCTGCTCAACATCCGCGGCGAGGTCATCGGGATCAACACCGCGATTATCTCCCGCACCGGCGGCTACGACGGCATCGGCTTCGCGCTCGCCTCCAACATCGCGGTCAAGACCTATAACCAGATCGTCCGCTTCGGGCGCGTATCGCGCGGTTCCATCGGCGTGGAGTTCCGCAGCCAGCAGAGCCCTTCGCTGAGCCGGAGCTATGGCGCCGAGAGCGGGGTCTTCGTAACGCGCACGGTGGAAGACGGCCCGGCGGAGCGCGCCGGCATGCGCGCCGAGGACGTCATCGTCTCGGTGGCCGGAACGAAGATCGACTCCGGCGAAAAGCTCATCGAAGTGGTCGCCGCGATCACCGTGGGCGAGACCGTCGCGATCGAAGTCGTGCGGGATGGCAAAACCGTCCAGCTGGACGTCACCGTCGAGGATCGTGCCAAGTTGTACGCCGAGCAGGCGGAACTCGAGACGAACGCCCCGGATGCCGAGGAGGCGTCCGTTCGGTTCGGCCTCACCGTCCAGGAGATCGATCCCGAGCGCCGCGACAATATGCGCCTGAGCGGGGAAGGCGGCGTTCTGATCACCAAGGTTGACGCGCGCTCGTTCGCCGAGGACGCCGGCTTGCAGGAGCAGGACATCGTGCTTGAGGTCAACCGCCGGAAGATCAACTCCATCCGCGACCTGCGCGAAGTGCAGCGAAGCTTGGAGCCGGGCAGCGACGTCGCATTCAAGCTGCTGCGCTGGGACGGGCGGAGTTGGCGCACCGTGTACCAAGCCGGCCTGCTGCCGGAATAGCGCCGCCCATCGGCTGCCGCGCGAGCGGCGCGCCGCCGGCTTTCGGCTATAGTATGTGGCGAACTCGCCGGATGCGCAAGGTTTCGCCCATCGTTCTGCCCGCGGTCTTCGCCGCCATGGCCAGCGGTGCCGACTTCGCCGCAGACATCGAGCCCATCTTCCGCGAAAATTGCTACGCCTGCCACGGCGAGCGGCAGCAGTTCGGCCAATTGCGCCTCGATTCCCGCGGCGTGGCGAGCGCATCCGGCCCGAGCGGGCCGCGGATCGTGCCCTACGATGCCGAGGCGAGTTCGATCTACCGCCGCGTGGCAGGCATAGGCGCGGGAAACCGCATGCCTGCCGGAGGGCGGCTCAGGGATGCCCAAGTAGCGCTGATCAAGGACTGGATCGAATCCGGCGCGGACTGGCCTCGCAGCGCAGGCTCCGAGGCCGGACTGGACCAACACTGGGCATTCGCCCCGCCCGCCAGGCCCGAGCCGGCCCGGCTGAAGCAGGGCAACAAAACCACGAGTCCGATTGACAGCTTCGTGCTGGCCAAGCTCGAGAGCGAAGGGCTGGAGCCGTCGCCTCGCGCCAGCAGGGAGACGCTGATTCGACGGCTGAGCCTTGACCTGACCGGGCTGCCCCCATCGCTTGCGGAGGTCGAGCGTTACTTGCAAGACACGGCTCCCGACGCTTACGACCGCCTGGCAGGGCGCCTACTGGCATCGCCGCACTACGGCGAGCGCTGGGGCCGCATCTGGCTTGACGCCGCTCGCTACGCCGACTCGGACGGCTTTGAAAAGGACAAGCCGCGCCAAGTCTGGTTCTACCGCGACTGGGTCGTTGACGCGCTCAACGCGGACATGCCCTATGACCGGTTCGTCGTCGAGCAAATCGCGGGCGACCTGTTGCCGAGCGCCACGCAAGAGCAGCGCGTTGCGACGGGCTTCCTGCGCAACTCGATGATCAACGAGGAGGGCGGGGCCAATCCGGAACAGTTCCGCATGGAGGCCATGTTCGACCGCATGGACGCGATCGGCAAGGCCGTGCTGGGCCTGACGGTGCAATGCGCCCAATGCCACGACCACAAGTTCGACCCGATCAGCCAGCGCGACTATTACCGGATGTTCGCCTACATCAATAACTCGCACGAATCCACGCAAGCGGTCTTCACGCCCGAGGAGGAGCGGCTGCGCGGCGAGATTTTCTCGCGCATCCGGGAGATCGAGTCGGGCCTGCGCGAGGGCAGCCCGGACTGGCGCGAGCGAATGGCCGCGTGGCTGGCCGCCGAGGCCGGCAGCCAGCCGCGCTGGACCGTGCTGGACACGCATATCAAGCTGGGCAGCGGAGAGAAGTACGAGGTCTTGCCCGACCAGTCCATCCTGGCGCAGGGCTACGCCCCGACACGCAGCGTGGTCACGCCCGAGGCCCGACTCGCACCCGGCACGCTCCGGGCCTTCCGTCTGGAGCTACTGCCCGATCCGCGGCTGCCGCTGGGCGGCCCCGGGCGCTCGTTCCGGGGCACGGCCGCGCTGACCGAGTTCGGGGTCCGGGTGGCGCCGGCCAGCGATCCGGAGCGGTGGGAGCAGCTCAAGATCGCGCGCGCCACAGCCGATGTCAACCCGGGAATGTCGTTGCTCGACACCTTCCTGTTCCCGGACAAGGACAACAAGCGCAGGATTCTGGGAGACATCGGCTTCGCCATCGATGGATTCGCCATGAGCGCGTGGAGCACGGACGCCGGGCCGGGCCGGCGCAACATGCCGCGCAAGGCAGTGTTCCAGCTCGCCGAGCCCTTGGAAATCGAAGAGCCCGCCTTGGTCAAGTTCGACCTGTCGATGAAGCATGGCGGCCACAACTCCGACGACAACCAATCGCTGAACCTAGGCCGCTTCCGCCTTTCCTTCACGGCTGCGCAAGACGCCGAAGCGGATCCGCTGCCGGCGCATGTCCGCGAACTCGTCGAGCGGGGCGGACGCTTTTCCCCGGAGCAGGAAGCGGCGCTTTTTGCCTATTGGCGAACGACCGTGCCCGAGTGGTCCGAGGCCAATCGCAAGATCGAGCAATTGTGGGCGAAGCACCCCGAGGGAAGCTCCCAGCTCGTGTTGGACGAACGCCCTACGCCGCGCATCACGAACATGCTCCAGCGCGGCGATTTCCTGCGCCCGACCGAGCAAGTGCAGGCCGGGGTTCCCGGCTTCCTGCACGCGCTGCCCGCGCACGGGCAGGCAGGCGGCCGCCTAGCCCTAGTTCGTCATTTGGTGACTTGAAAAATTCCGTATAGTATTGAAATACAAACAGTTATAGCGATGCGACCAAGCCGCTTGGCACTACACTTTTGTGCTCTTGAGCGTCAGCCCCGCGCGGCCGCCCGCCGCCGATGTGCGCGCACGGCCAGGCCCGCCGCCTGGGCGATGCGCACGGCCTCGGCCCCCGGCTGCACATCTTGGCGGCTGCACAGCAACTGCCCGTCTGCCGCCTGCACGCTGGTCGTCACCCGCATCCAGCCCGCCAAGCGCTCGCGCAGCGACTGCCAACTCCAATGCAGGCCGTGCGCCCGCAGTTGCGTGCGCAACAGATGCACGCCGTGATAGGCCAGCACGGCCACGAACAGGTGCGCTGCCACGCGCCGATCCAAACGGTGCCAGATCGGGCGCAGGCCCAATTCCGACTTCAACGAGCGGAAGCTGGCTTCCACTTCGCTGAGTTCCCAGTAGCTGCGCAGCACCTGCGCCACGTCCCAGTCGATATGGCTGGTGCGCAGCACGTAGGCCCCGGCCGCCGCATCGGCGGCCGCATACTGCGGATTCGGTGTGCAGCGGACGGCCGTCGCCCGCTCCTGCTCGCCGGCCAGCACTTCGACCTTATACTGCGCTGCCACCGCCTTGTACTGCTCGAGCAAGCGTCCCACCTTGCGCTGCACGGCCGCGAGTTGCTTCACACAGCGCGGTTTGGAGAGGCCCTCATGCAGGCTTTGCAGGGCCTGTTCAAAGCGCTCGCGCTGCCGCTGCAGAATCGACTCCGCCGTGCGCAGGCGGCCCTCGCTGAGTGCGTACACGCGCAACTCGGCCGGCTCCTGGCCGGCCTCCTGCGCCGCAGCCTGTGCTGTCTCCGCCGGCAGTGGCCAGGCCCGCACGCAGTAGCCGCCGCTGGTCTCCAGCTGGGCCGTCGGCTCGCCCGCCGGCGGCTGTGGCTTGGCCTCGCGGCTGACGCAGATCCAGTGCCAGCCCTGCTCCCGCAGCCAGCTCAGGTTCGCCGCGCTGGCCAGGCCCGCATCGCACACCACGGTCGGCCGCGGCGCCCCCTCTTGGCGCTCGTCGTCCAGCCGCTCCAGCAGCGGCTGCAAGGTGCCCGGCTCGGAGACATTGCCGGCTAGGATCTCGCAACGGCGCGGAAAGCCGGAGCCGTCCAAGGCCATGGCCAGCGAGACCAACGGGCAGTCGTTGCGCTTCTGCTTCGACTTGCCGAAGCGCCGCAGGCCGGCGTTCTCGCGCCCGGTGTAATGCGTGTTCGACAGGTCGTAGAAGACGATCGTGCGCGGCAGGCCAAGCAGGTCGCGCTCGCGGGCGAACAGCCCGGCCTGCAAGGCTTCGCGGTGTTTCCACAGTAAGTCGCCGATGCGGTACAGCTTGGCCAGCGAGACGCCGCCGGAGGTGTCGAGTCCGAGCAGTTCGAGAGTGCTGCTGTGGTCGCGCAGCCAGCGCTGCGCTTCGCGTTCGGAGGAGGGATGCAGCATGCGCGCCATAACCAGGGCGGTGGCGATGGCCGCGTCGCGCTGCGAGGCGCCGGCCTCGCGCAGCAAAGCTGGCAAGCGCAGTTGCTGCAAGGCGCGCAGGGCCAGGCGTTCGCCGCCCACCGAGCGGGCGTCGCAGTGCGCCAGGGTATGCAACTGGACGCTGACTGGCTGCTCGGCGGCGGGCTGCTCGCTGGCGAAGCCGCGGGCGCGCAGGCGACGCACCAAATCCTCGGCCGCCAGGCGCACTTCGTGCGCCACCTCGAATAGGGCGCTCTGGCCGCGCAGCAGGCGCTCGGCGTGGGCCGCGACGTCGGCCCACAGCGCGCGCGGCACGGCATAATCGGTGCCCAGGTTGAGCAGGGTTTTCTGCTGCACCGCCGCGCCGCAGCGCACGGACTGCACGAGGCGGCAGCTGTAGCCGGGCTGGCCGCCGACGGAGTGGGTTTTGGTGGCACGGATGAACATGAGCGCTCAGTTGTAGGGTGGCAGAGGGGGCTAGGGGGTGTCAAGGGGGTCAAAAAAGAAGTTGGCACTACAAAAAGCTTTAAGAGAGCATCATAAGACTATAAAGCAAATAGATTACGAAGATAATAAATCTAAAGAAAGATTATCGGCCAGTTTGGAGCAGTAGCGGCAGCAAAAAAATATGCTCCGTGCCGGCAATTTGGGGGAAAGTGGCGAACTAGGGCTAGCGTTTGCCGAATGGCTGGTCGACCGCAACTCGCCAACCACCGCACGGGCCATCGTGAACCGCCTCTGGCAAGGCCACTTCGGCGCCGGAATTGTCGAAACTGCGGAAGATCTGGGCCGGCAGGCGGCCGATCCGTCGCATCCGGAACTGCTGGATTGGCTAGCGGTCGAGCTGATGGAGAGCGGCTGGAGTCTCAAGCACGTGCATCGGCTGATCGTATCGTCGGAGACCTACCGGCAATCGTCCCGAGTCACGCCGGAACTCTTGGAACGCGACCCGAACAACCGACTGCTGGCCCGCCGCGCGCGCTTCCGCGTCGATGGCGAGTTGGTGCGCGATATCGCGCTTGCCGCCAGCGGCTTGCTCACGCCCCAGGTCGGGGGCAGGCCCGTATACCCGCCGGCCCCGGAATTCTTGTTCCAGCCGCCCGTCAGCTACGGTCCCAAGCGTTGGCACACAGCGCAGGGAGCGCAGCGCTACCGCCGTTCGCTCTATGCCTTCCGCTATCGCTCGGTGCCCTTCCCCGTGCTTGACACCTTTGACGCGCCCACCGGAAATTTCGCGTGCGTGAAGCGTGACCGCTCCAACACGCCGCTGCAGGCATTGGTCACGCTGAACGAGACCGTGTTCATGGAAGCCGCCCGCGAGCTGGGCCGCAGGACGCTCGACGAAGGCGGCAGCGGTGACCCGCAACGGGTCGATTACGCGTTCAAGCGCGTGCTGGCCCGCGCGCCGCACGATGCGGAGCGGGCCGAACTGATCTCACTTTTGGCAAGCCAGCGAGAGCGCCTGCAATCCGGAGGGCTTGACGCCGCAAAGCTTGCCCATGGGGAGCAACCCGGGCTGCAAGAAGGCAGGGCCACCGAGCTGGCCGCTTGGACGGCCGTCTCGCGCGTGCTGTTGAACTTGGACGAAGCTATCACGAGGGAATGAGCGATGCGCGGCTCGCAAACCACTGCTAGCCCGCTGGCAAGGCGCTGGTTCCTGAAGCAGTGCGGCATCAGCCTGGGAACCGTCGCGTTGCGCGACATGCTGCTGGCCGCAGATCCGCTGGCACCGAAGCGGCCGCACCACGCCCCGACGGCCAGGAACGTGATCTTCCTGTTCATGGGGGGCGGCCCAAGCCATCTCGAACTGTTTGACAACAAGCCGCAACTGGCCAAGCACGAAGGCTCGCTGCCGCCGGAGGGCCTGCTGGACGGCTACCGCGCGGCCTTTATCAACCCGAACTCCACTCTGCTCGGCCCGAAATTCCAATTCTCCCGGCACGGGCAGAGCGGCGCGGAACTGTCGGAGCTAATCCCGCACACCGCCGCAATCGCAGACGATATCGCCATTGTGAAGTCCTTGGTCACCGATGCGTTCAACCACGCGCCTGCCCAAGTGATGATGAGCACCGGAACGCCGCAGTTCGGGCGGCCTTCCATGGGGGCTTGGACACTGTACGGGCTGGGCAGCGAATCCCGCGACCTGCCGGGCTTCGTGGTCTTCAGCTCGGGCCAGAAGGGCCCCAGCGGCGGCAACGCCAACTGGGGCAGCGGCTTCCTCCCTTCCATGTACCAAGGCGTGCAGTTCCGCACCAGCGGCGACACCGTGCTGTACCTGTCCAATCCGCCCGGCGTCGACCGGCAACTCCAGCGCGACTCGCTGGATTCGATCGGGCGCCTGAACAGCATGCGCCGGCAAGAGGTCGGCGACCCCGAGATCGACACCCGCATCAATTCGTTCGAGATGGCCTTCCGGATGCAAGAGAGCACCCCGGAACTGATGGACATCTCCCAAGAGCCGCAACACGTGCTCGCGATGTACGGGGCCGAGCCGGGCCGGCCGTCCTTCGCCAACAACTGCATCCTCGCGCGGCGGCTGGTCGAGCGCGGCGTGCGTTTCGTGGAACTGTTCCATGAATCATGGGATCAGCATGGCTCGCTCGTCTCCGGCCTGAAGAGGAATTGCAAGGACACAGACCGAGCCAGCGCAGCCTTGGTGCGCGACCTCAAGCAGCGCGGCCTGCTCGATGACACCCTAGTGCTGTGGGGCGGCGAGTTCGGACGCACGCCAATGGTACAGGGCGGCGTCGATGACGGCCGTGACCACCATCCCAACGCGTTCAGCATGTGGATGGCGGGCGGCGGCATCCGGGCAGGCATCACGATCGGCAAGAGCGACGAGCTGGGCTTTAACGTAGTCGAGGACCGAGTGCATGTGCATGACCTGCATGCAACCATCCTGCACCTGCTGGGATTCGATCACACGCGGTTAACCTACCGTTTCCAGGGGCGGGACTTCCGCCTCACGGATGTCGCGGGCGAAGTAGTGCAAAAAATCCTCGCCTAGCAGCCTGCGGTTTTGCGATTTCAGTGTCTTTGCCGGCCACACTGCGGCCAACGACCTTGCGGGGTGGTTCTCCAGCAGCCTACGGTCGATCCACGCCCCCTGCGCGGCCCGGCCTCTAATCGCGCGCCGGGATGCGGCTCCCAGCGCTCTTGAGCGGCACATCGGCGAGGCCCGCAGGCGGTTGGGCGGCCAACTCGCACTCCTGCCCTTGCAGGGGCCGGGCCGCCCTGTTCCATAGCCTGCACCGCACGCTGTTCGCACAGCAGGCGAGCGCACTCGCTTCTCGCACTGAAGATTGGCGGCCATGGGGGAGTGCCATTGGATTGCCTCCCCGCTGGAGAGAGGATCCCGGGCAGGCCTTCCATCGCATCTACGGGCGATGTCAGCTCACGCCGAACCGCGACGCTTTCGACGACCCGACACGCTCTGCAACGAATCGCGCGAAGGGGCCGATATTCTGGTCAACGCTAGCGCTGTCCAGTGCCATCAGGTATGCTTGCCGGTCGCTAGTCCGAATCACCGTCCAAGGATAGCCGCCGGATGCAAGCATGGCGTTCATCAAGAACCGGGCGATGCGTCCGTTCCCGTCCGGGTACGGATGAATGTAGCCAAGGAGCCAATGCCCGAGTACAGCCTTGACGCTCGGCTCCGTCTCGACACTCAGCAGCTCGAACACCGTTGCCATGGCATCCATGACAGCTTCCCAGCGGGGCGGCACATATCTCGAACTGCGCAGGTAGACCGCATCGTTGCGATAGCCCGAGAGCGAGGCCGCGCCGATTAACCCGGCCGCCACACACGGCGCGAACAGTTCCCTGTACCATTCGCGGTGGCTTCGTCGCACAAGACCCGCTGGCTCCTCTCCGGAGACAATCTTCGCGATGTCGCGTCTCACACGCTGGAACGACTGCCAGTACCCGCGTGTCGATAGTGCGTCGCGGCTCGCTCACTCTACGGCGCTGTCTTCTGGATTCCAGTTCCCCGAAGCGACACGCTCTATGAGGTCTGGCGAAACGTGATAGCCCTCGATCGACAGCGAGTGGCAGGCGTCGCTATGGTAGATGTCATCAACGTCTCTGAGATAGGACGCATGGTCAGCAGCCGCCCCGGGGGATCCGGGAAAGACTTGATCACATGTCCTCGCATCGCCTCCCACATCACCCTTATGCGCCCGACAGGCGGCTGTGGTGAAGTAGCAAGCTTGGCGGTCGGCTGGTCCGAAGTGAACGGGTCCTTCTCGCGGGCCTCGTATCCGGCCGCTCTCATGACGCTCAGGATCTCGTCGGCATCGTCGCCGCGGCCGACCCTGCGGAACGCACCGGCCAGCTGCCCGTGCGAGAAAGCGCGGAATGCCCTGCGCAATTACAGAAATTCCAAGAATGACAAGGTGGATGCCATGTACACGGGCGTCATCTCGGGCCTCCGAGCAGTACCAAGGATTACTCCGCGGCAGGCGCCCAGCGCACCTCTTGGGTAGTCGCGTATTGGACGTTGGTATCGTTCCGCGCAGGGATCCCAGCGCGGGTGGCACCCTGCGCAATCATGGCGTCAAATTTCGCTTGAAGCTCTTCGACTATCTCCGGGCGCTCTTCGGCCAAGTTCTTCGATTCGGCGATGTCTTCGGAGAGATTGTAGAGTTCTGGGACAGTCGGCTTGCCACGGGACTTCTGCAAGTTCGGCCCGCTGTTGCGGAATACCAGCTTCCACGGCCCGTCACGATAGGCGAACTCGCCGTGATTGGAATGGCTAACCAAGGACGTGCGTCCTTGCTCCGGGGCCTTGCCGAGCGCAGCATCCAAGAAACTGACGCTGTCTTCGGCCCCGGCTGCGGGCAAGTCCGCCCCGGCCAGCGCAAGGCTTGTCGCGAAGATGTCCGTCAAGCTCACTAGCTGGCGGCTCTGGGAGTGGGCAGCAATCTTGCCCGGCCAGCGAACGACCAGCGGGATTCGGTGCCCGCCTTCCCAGATGTCGCCTTTGTGCCCGCGATACGGACCGCTGGGCAGGTGACCGGCCTCGATTAGAGACTCCCAGCCGGTGTAATGCGAATGGCCGTTGTCCGCCGTGAAGATCACTACGGTGTCATCTGCGATTCCTGCCTCGTCAACCGCTCGGACAACTTGCCCCACCGACCAGTCGGTCTCCATCACGAAATCCGCGATGGGGGCAATGCCGCTCTGGCCCTGAAAGGCCGGAGACGGCGAGACGGGCTCGTGCGGCGAGGTCATCGAATAGAAGAGGAAGAACGGCTTGTCGCCGCGGGCTCGAGAATGCACTTGCTCGACTGCCCTGCGCGTAAGTTCCGGAACGATCTCACGCAGCTGCCAGCCCGGGGCCATGGGGCTGCCGACGAAGCCCCGCGGCAACACGACACCTTCGGACTCGTCATGGACATAGGCAGAAGTCGGGACGGGGGTCACGGTATCGTTCTCGACATAGGAAAACGGCGGCATATTGGGCAAGTCGACACCGAAATAGTAGTCAAACCCCCGAGTTGTCGGGCCATTGAGGACTGGCTTGTCCAGATGCCATTCGAGTGTTTTCTGGCCATTGCGCACTTCGGTCATGCGGCTCGGCTGCGGGCCGGGCCAATCCCAGCCGAGATGCCACTTGCCAATCATGGCGGTCTCGTATCCGTGCTCCCGGAGCATGCCTGGCAGCGTGGGGCGATCAGCGTCGATCAACGGCGGCTCGTATGCCGCCAAGACCCATTCCTGCAGGCGGGTACGCCACGAGTAGCGACCGGTCAGCAAGCCGTAACGGGTCGGCGTACAAACGGCCGACGGGCTATGGGCATCCGTGAAGCTCATGCCGTCCTGGACGAATTGGTCCAAGAAGGGAGTAGCAATCTTGTTGTCCGGATAGTGTGTCTGGATATCGCCCACGCCGAAGTCATCGGCCAGAATCAGGACGATGTTCGGGCCTCGCTTGGGCTGTTCCGCCGCGCAGGAGCCAAGGACCGCTACGGAGAGCAGGGCAATTGACGTGGCAAAGCGCATAGTTTCCTCCACAAGCGTGCGGAACTGCCGGCATGCGCCCCGATCCGCGCCCCCTCATCTAGCAGGCAGAGACCCGAGGCGGGCCTCAGGCCGCTTGTGCAGGCTCACTCTAGCACGAGGGAACCATACCGTTCATTGAGAATCACCGCGCTGCATTCCCCTGCCTTTATCAGCCATGGCAGAAGTCGATGGCTGTGAGAGCTTCGCTTGTAGAGGCCGCTGGGCGTGCCCCGGCCGGCCACAGCCTGCGGAGCACGGACCCAGTTCGGTGCGGCCAAGCAAGCCTCAGCAGCGCTCAGTTTTTAACGCCAGCAGGTTGCGCTCCTTCCGTCCGAAGGCCAACCCCACCAAATACACCGAACCGCCCAGTCCGCGGTACTTCCCCGCATAGTTCCGCTCCCGAGGCTGCACCAGCGCCCGTGCGGCGGCAGCATCCCCGTCCTCGCTATCCCGGGCCATCTTGAACTCGAGCACGAATGCCCTCTCTCCGTGCAGCAACACCATGTCGGCACTCCCGTGGCCCGAGGCATCCTCCAAGCGCAGATCCGCACCGGTCGCACGGAAGCACGAGTACAGCAAGCCCTTGTACCAAGCTTCGTAGCGGCCGATCTCGGATTTCGAGTGCCACTGATACGGAACCCCCGCAAGGAACGACCGCAAACGGTCGGCAAATCCCGCGAAGTCGCCCCCCGCCAGCAGGCGGCACAGAGCCTCGCCCGAAGCACTAACCTCCCCAGCCGGCTTCCCCAAGTGGCCGAGCAAGCCCTTGTTCAGGCTCTGGCGAATTTCCCGGTTGGGGTAATCCAGCACAAAAAATGTCTCGCCGCCACGGGATTCCTCGGACACAATCGTCAAGTAGCCTGTCTGGAACAGCAGGGCATCTAAGCCAATATCATCCACGTCAAAGGTGGAGACCAAGTCGACATCGGACACCCGGTTCTCAAGATCCAGCGGACTCACTCCTCTCTTCAGCATCGTCTGGTACAAGAAATCGGGCGTTCCGGTCCGAAACCACCATGACTGGAACTCGCGCTTCTTGAAGAGCAGAAGGATGTCGAAAGGATTGTAAACTTTCTCCTCTCCACGCCAGTTGTAGCCGTTGTACCAGTGCCGTATTCTATCCCGATCCAAGCCTGAAAGTTCGGAAGCGAACACAGCGTTCAGATCGCCATCCGTGTACCCGCACAAGGTAGCGAATTGCGGATCTAGGCTGATATCTTCCAAGTTGTTCAAACCGGAGAAAAGACTCACCTTGGAAAACATGCTAACCCCGGTCACGAATACAAACCGGACATGTCGAGCGCAGTCCTTAACGATCCCGTACAATCCGCGCAGGTGGTCGCGGTTCTCTTTAGCCAGATCCGGTTTGCCGAGCACGTCCAAGATCGGCTTGTCGTATTCATCTATCAGCACTGCCACGCGTCGACCGCTTCGGACATGCAGCTGATCCAATAGATTTCGCAGTCGCTCAGGACCGGTGAGATCTTGAAGCGGGACTTCAAGGCCCGCATTTCGCTCGATAATTCGCAATTGCGCAAGGATGTCACTGGCCAAGTTTCCCGGCTCATTGTAGTTCCCACCAAAGCACAGATGCACGATTGGATGGGCCTCCGACCAGTCCCAGAGGTCATGGATGTAAAGGCCTCGAAACAGCTGCTCATTCCCGGCGAACAACTCGTGCAGGGTATCCGCGAGCAGACTCTTGCCGAAGCGACGCGGACGGGACAGGAAGTAATAGCGTCCCTGTTTCACCAACTGGTGTATGAGGGGTGTCTTATCAACGTAATAGAACGAGTCGCCCCGGATCGTCGCAAAGTCCGGGATGCCGATCGGCAGAAGGTGGCGGTCCATGGCTTGGGCGAATCAGCGATACCCAGAATCACATGGTACTATGCACCGACCGGCTCGTGATCCGCGCTGCCCCAGCAAAGGGACAGCGAGCGGCCAAGTCGAATCGGCGTTCCGGCTGCCCATTTCGTGGCTCCGAGACCGCCCGCAGGCTACCAGCACGGCCGACCCCAGCACGCTCAGCGCACAGGTCAACAAGCTGCGCCAGCGCTCCGGCCTGCAGCGCTTGGCCGTGGTCGGCGACCGCGGCATGCTGGCCCAGACGGACATTGCTGCCGATCTCAAGCCGGCCGATTTGGACTGAACCACGGCCCTGCGCCACGACAGCATCCGCCAGCTGGCACCGCTGTTGTGCAGCGAGGAAGATGAGCCTCAACATGCGGGTAGGCCGGTCGGTCGGCCCACTGTAGCGCAGCGCCGCCGCCAAGCGCAAGGATGGCAGCCTGCCGCTACAGAGACTGGCGGATCTGTTGGCCGGGCTGGGCACACTCTGCGCCGCCGAGTTGCAGTACCCGCAGGTGCCCAGCTATGCGCCGCCCACGCTGAGTTAGCTCGATCCGCTGCACAAGCGCGTGTTCTCCCTGCTCGGCTGCCAGCCCCACCCGGCCCCGGCATCAAGCCCGCCGCCAGACAGCGGCGCCACTGCGCCGCCCACGACACCAACCTAGTCACCAATGGACTGTTCGGCAAGCGCCCCATCACGCCGTCAGAAGGAACTCGAACAAGTTACTTAGTGCCTGCGACAAAACCCCCTAAAATCCGATCTTCTCTAAAAATATGCGCCGATTTATGGACCCATTGGGGGCATCGTTCAGCAGAATTTCTCCCCTGATTGGTAAAAATATGTCAAGAAATCTGGCTGAGTTCGACTCACTGCCTGCTTCAGATACACTCCGCCCTGCCGGCCTTCTGCCAGCTCTCTTTTTTCTCTTTCCCGTCTCGATGACCGCTGCTATGCGGCTATCTTTAGCCGCTCTTTCTTCAGTCTTTCTCGTTCCCTTCTCTGGAGTATCAATCCTAGCCGATGCACGTTCGCTGCCACCACTGACAACCCAATCGCCCGCTCGAATCCTGCCCGACCGTGCTCTCGCACTCGATCCAGTCCTCGCTGCTCCAAGTTCGCGATCGCCGACTCCACTGCCGGATGCTGCCGCCGTCTCTCTACGTACTCCTGTGCTTCTTCCCGCTCTTTATCTGTCTCACTCAACCGCCCCTTCTTCGGCATCACGTTCCGCGCCAGCATGCCATCCAACCGCTGCCGATTCCCAGCACTGTAGTACCCCTTGTCAAAACTGCATCCCTGCAATCCCGGGTACTCACTCTGCACCTGTTCCACTATTTCGACCGCCACATCCACGTCCTGCTCCGTCCACATGATACGATGACCTAATATAAACTGTTCCGCGCTCTCCACGATTGTTACCGGCACTCCTAGCTCTACCAGAACACCCGCTTTCCCTTTTACGCACCAGCGCGTATGATCTTCGAAAATCGAATACACTTTCTCCTCTTGTGGGATCGTCTCGCCTTGCAATATTCTCCGCTCCACTTGCCCCGCCAGTTTCCGCCCCAATCCCGCAAGCCGTTCTATTTCCTTGATCTCTTCCTTGCTTGCCCTGCTCTCCCGCAGATTTTCCAAGCTCCCCTCAGCTCGTTCTAGCAACCTTTCACACTGCTTCAAATACGCCTTCACCCCTTTCTCTTGATTCTTCCTCCTGCGCCTCGTCCGCACTCTTTGGAACAGTCTCCTCACCTTCCCTTCCAACTTCTTATGCTGCCGCCAGCCTGTCTCCCCTTGGGCCTCACTCGCCCGTGCGATCGTCCGTAGCAGACTCCTCATTGCATCCCACAGCAAACTTACATCCGTCGGATAATGCACGTCTGTCTCCACCACGAACGAATCGCAACGCGCCGCCAACTCTCCTGCCACATCCTGGCCTAGCACTTCGTAGCCAGCTCCCACCACCAAGCGGTTGACAGCCGCTAGTAACTGCGGAGTCAGTAGCGACACGTTGCGTGTGATCGTGCGGCAACTGGCCACTGTGCTGTCCCAGTCGCTGAGTCCCATCATGCGCCGCACACTGCGATGCTGTCCAGCTAATTCATGCCAGCGATCATAATCGCAATTCAATCCCTGACGCAGCAGTCCCAGCACCAATATGCTCCACAGACTCATGCCCGGACGACCGTTCCTGGCGTCCAAGCACGGCCCGTATGCTTGCCTCTCACTGTCTGCGCTGTCCGCCTTGCTCTTGTCCGCGAGCAGATGCGTCTCCAGCAGAGTGAATAGCTTGGCCCGCAACTCAGCATCCGACCAAATCTGCTGCAAACCGCGCAGCACGGCGGGAATATCATCCCGGGACTGCGGATCGAGTGGGATGCGCTCAATATCGATTTGGCCGATGGCTAATTGTGGATTTAAGACGACTCTCATGGGTGCCTGCCAGACGAAGATCGTAGCAAATAGGCCGCCAGCGGGCCAGGGCTAGCCAGCCGCTGTCATCTTCGTCGGCGTCGATTGCTATCAACTCATCTATTTTCAATCATTTAGAAGCTTTTGTCGCAGGCACTACTTAAGTCACTGTTTAACTGCGAGTTACATTAATTCAGGGCTGTACTGCACCTTGGTGTACAACTCCAGCTTAGCTGGGGTAAGTTGTGGCTGGGAAAAGAACCCTGCTGAAACATGCCCCCAATTTGTCCATAAATCGGCCCATATTTTACTGTGAAACTGGCTGATCGGGAGACGCAAATACCACCTCCCCGCTCAGCAGCGCTGAGCAGGCGCCTTGCGCCGTACGCTCGCCGTACTGCGTCTCGGCAGGCCCGTTCTATGGCCCGCACTGCACGTTGCGACCGCCACAGGCCAGCGCACGGGCGTCTCAAACGGATGCCTGTATCATCGCACGGCTCACCACTGCGCACGGCCCACACGGTTTCATCCGTACGGGGTGGCTGCCTACAGCCATGGGGGTTTAGAGAAGATCAGATTTTAGACGGTTTTGTCACAGGAACTAGATAACTTCAGGGCTGTTGGATGCAGTCGTATGCTCTCGAGAACCCGATCAGGTGAGATTTGTACTTATACGCGCTTCCTTCCTCGGAGAAGATCGAAATCGACACTTCATGTCCACGCTTTAAGGCACTGGTGAGTTCGGGATCCAACTCGATTTCTGGGCTGATTCCTAGAGCGGGGCGCGTCATGATCTCTCCGCCGTCTACCCTTAAATTCACCTCGTTGGTTGCATTGCGAAAGGACCACTCTCCTCCGTCCGGGATATTGAAGTAGAGCACTGTGTGTTCCTTGGTTCGCGTAAGAGTCAGATTCTGATCTAGATTGACAGCGCTCTTGTGGCCCATCTGTTTCTCTATGCTGCTCTGCTCGTGGCACCGCCACCCGCCAGTCATCGGAAAGCCGGTAGCTTGGTCAAACCCGAACTCCGGAGAGTAGTAACCACCTTCCGGGATATAGAGCAGCCCAAATCCTGAAGGCTGGGCAACTACGAACGTGTCTTCAGGAAAGACCTTGCAAGATACGCCCTCGCGTCGGGCCTGTAGTGCAATCTGCAAGGCCAGATTTTCGTTATCCGCGATCATCGCCTTTACGAACTCGATCATGGCGGGCTTGTAGTCGCAGGCGATAGAGTCAGCCTTTGCCTGGTATCTATCCGCCGCACCCGCAACGGATGCAAATAGACCAGCTGTCAGCACGGTGGCAGCAACGTGTTTCATCACTAGTGTCGCGTTGAGGGGTCGGTCAATTTCACATAAATCTTTATTTTTGAATAACTTGCGGATGCGCTCAATATCGATTTGGCCGATGGCTAATTGTGGATGTAAGACAACTCTCATGGGTTCCTGCCAGACGAAGATCGTAGCAAATAGGCCGCCACTAGGCCAAGGGCTATCTGCCGCGTCCATCTTCGTCGGCGTCGATTGCTCTCAACTCATCTATTTCCAATCATTTAGAGGCTTTTGTCGCAGGCACTATGTATAACTTCCGGGGCTGAGGCGCATACTTCTACACCGCCCGCGAGCTCAAATGCTTCGGACTGCTCGCGTGACACTTCCTTATGCGCTACGGTCCGGTGCTTACTCGGCGAATCCCCTGACGGCTGGATTGGCAGAGAACCGCGCACTCTGCCGCAGGCCCCTGTGCAGTCTTTCTTGCTGGCTGCCTAGAAACCCAGATTCCCGACGGAATTCTGCCCGGGTAGAGCGAAAGTTCGAGTTTGCGCTAATGTTGGAGAACGACCTGTCAAAAGCTAACCGCCCCGGGCGGAACGCACGCTTTGCAGCCACCGCCGGGGATCTGGGGTTCGAACCAATGGGTCATTCCGTTCGCAACCACCTCGCAATCGAGATTCAGTCATACGACCGAGAAATCCGGCGCTTCATACCCGGATACCAGTCGCTGCTCGACATGGCTTCGCGCGAAGTGGTCCGCAACCGGCCCAACCTCGTGCTTGACCTCGGCGCCGGCACCGGAGCGCTAGCAGAAGCCATTCTCTCGGCTGACGATGCCGTCAATGTGGAACTAATCGACATCGACCCCGAGATGCTTGCTCAAGCTAGGGCAAGGCTCGCCAAGTTCACAGCCCGAACGCGCTTCTCTGGGCATTCGTTTCGCGGGCAATTGCCCTCTTGCGATGGCGTCGCGGCTTCGCTCTCGCTGCACCATATCCGAACGATCCATGCGAAGCGGGCCGTGTATCAAAGCATCTACGCGGCGATTCGCCCGGGCGGCACTTTCGCTAACGCTGATGCAGCCGTGCCCGCCGACCCTGCAGCGCGAGCAACCGTGCTGCAAGGCTGGGTCGAACATATGGCAGGCTGCGGAATTGAGCGGCACGAAGGGTACGCACACCTCGAGCGGTGGGCAGAGGAAGACACATACTTCCCGCTGGAGGAGGAACTGGAGGCTGTCGAGTCCGCAGGGTTCGTCGCAAGCTGCGCATGGCGGCACGGGCCGATGGCAGTCATTGTCGGACGGAAGCACTCCGGCTAAGCGGCACACTACAGGCAGTCCCTCGGATCACGGGATTCCTGACTGGGAGACGTAACTGGTTGAACTCGGCGCAGGAAAGCAAGCAAACCGGGCCGTCCTGCCCAAGGAATGCCCTGCTGGCGATGCGAGCGCGCCGGAGGCCCGGCGTGGGTCGAAGCGCCCTCCAAATGCACAAGCAGCGCTTCTATCCGCTAGCGTTTCAGTGCGCCGCTCTCAGTGCTGCCGAAGGGCTGCCCTTCAGATCGCGCACGCCCGCGGCCTTCATCCCACTCCCATTACGCGGCAAGAGTGGTGGACCTGGAGGGATTCGAACCCTCGACCTCCTCCATGCCATGGAGGCGCGCTCCCAACTGCGCCACAGGCCCGCGCTCCGCTGTTGCCCCTACAATCTAGCACACGTGCCGGGCAAACTATAATTCCCGTACATTGCGCCCATGCCAGACCGCAAGCTGCTCGGAGTCACAGTGCTCCCGGAATACATCCAGAGCGAGGGAATCGAAGGCCTGCTCGACAATCTGACTCGCATCGGAGCGAACGCCGTCGCGACCTCGCCCTACCTGATGGAAGAAGCTGGCCGAGAGACCGGCCAGCGCGAGCCTCCCGCCGACGCTGACGCCGGCACGGTGCGCTTGCTGGACCGCCCGCTCTTCGGCAAGCGCGAGGTCTGGGTCAAGACAGCGCCTAGCTTCGAGCCCAATCTCTCCCTGTACGGCGGCCTGCGCTACCGCCCCTCCAGACCGACCGACCTGACCCGCAGGCAGGGGCATCTGCTGCGCGACTTTATCACGGAGGCGAAAAAGCGCGGCATGCGGGTCTATTTCCAAGTGCAGGCCGCGATCCCGCCGGGGTACCGGGTGCAGTTCGGCGGCCCGCTAGATGCGGACAGGGCGCTGCTACCGGATGGCACCATCCCGCCGCGGCGGCTCGCCAAGAACGGCAGTTTGGCGAGCCCGCACATCTTGGCCTACGAGCATGCGCTGATCCGAGACATCGTCCAGCAGTATCCCGATCTCGACGGACTGCGCGTGGACTGGCCCGAATATCCGCCGTACTTTCTGGACTCGGTGTTCCTGGATTTCTCCTACCACGCCGAGATCGCGGCAGAGCGCATGGGATTCCCGTTCGAGCGCATGCGCCGGGACGTGGGCCGGCTCTACGCCAAACTTCACGGCGGCCTGAGCAACAGCGATCTAGAGCCGTGGGCCGAAGACGCCGATGGCGGGCGCTACCACCTGCTGCGGCTGCTGTCAGACTATCCGGGCGTCGCCGCTTGGCTGCGCTTCAAGGCGTCCTTGGTCGAAAACATGATCGCCGGTTTCCGCACGACGATGAGCGAGGCTGGCGGACAATCGATGGAACTGCTGCCCAACGCCTTCCCGCCGCCTTGGACGATTGCATCCGGAATGGACTTCCGGCGCGTGGCCAAGCACTCCGCAGCCATTAGCTGCAAGCTGTACACAATGCATTGGCCGATGATCCTGCGCTTTTACGGCGACCAGATCCTCGCTGCGAATCCCGGCCTGTCGACCAGCCTGCTGGCGAGAGCGCTGGTGCGCTGGCTCGACATAGCAGATGACGACGGCCTGGCTACAGTGCAGGACTACGCGTATCCGCCACCGGATATCCGGCATCCCGTCGGCTCGCTCGCACAGGCCCGCAAGATCGCGCAAGCCCAGCGGGACGCAGGTGACACGCCAGTCTATGTCCTAGCCCATGCCTACGGCCCAATCGACGATTTCCGCAAGCGCCTCGCAGTGGCCCGCGATGCAGGCCGACACGGTTACTGGGTCAACCGCTACGGCTACCTGAGCGATCAGAAGCTCGCCGTGATCCGGGAGGTCGGGACATGAGAAGCGACACAGGGGCGCAACGAATGCGCCGGAGCAAATCCCGCTGCGGATTGCCGGGCCGCACGGGATTGCCTGTCTTCCGCCAAGGCCAGAGTCTGAGCCAGGCCCGAGACGGCCTGGCCTGCCACCGCTGCGAACCGAACCGGCCTCGCTAGCCTGCCGGCCGGGAGCTAGCAGCCATGACGGCGGGCCGCCAGTGCCCCGCCGGGCCTCGTTGACGCGACCTACGGGCACGCTCCTACAATGAGAGTTCCGCTCCCGCCTTAGACGGAGTCCCGCCTGTGACTTCCGAAGATCGCATATTCCAGCAGCGTTTCGAGAAAATAGCCCGGATCGCCGATCTGGGCTTCGAGCGCTACCCCCACAAGCACGACACGACCCACACGATCCCCGAACTGCGCGACGCCTTCGACTCGTGCGATAGCGACAGCTTGGAAGCCCAGCAGCCGAGCGTTCGCATCTGCGGCCGCTTGCTTGCCAAGCGGCGCCAAGGCAAGGCAGGCTTCGCCAACCTGAAGCAGGAGGGTGCCCAAATCCAGATCTATGTGCGGCGGGACGAGGTCTCCGAGCGCGACTTCGAACTGTACAAGCTGCTGGACGCCGGGGATCTGGTCGGAGTGGCCGGCCGGGTCTTTCGCACGCGAACCGGCGAGCTCACCGTGCGAGGGACCGAGCTGTCATTCCTTTCCAAGAACGTGCTGCCACTGCCCGAGAAGTTCCACGGCCTGCAAGATGTCGAAATCCGCTACCGCCAGCGATCCCTCGACCTGATTAGCAACGACTCGGTGCGACGGACGTTCGTGACCCGAGACAGGATCATCCGCCAGCTGCGGGCGAGCTTCGAGCGGCGCGGTTACATCGAGGTCGAGACACCGATGATGCAACCGGCATACGGCGGCGCACTGGCGCGGCCGTTCCGAACGCATCACAACACGCTGGATGTCGACTTGTTCTTGCGAATCGCCCCGGAACTGTACTTGAAGCGCCTGACCGTCGGCGGGCTGGACCGGGTGTACGAGATCAACCGCAATTTCCGCAACGAGGGGCTTTCGAAGCAGCACAATCCCGAATTCACGATGCTGGAATTCTACGAGGCGTACAGCGACTACCGCGACTTGATGAACTTCAGCGCGCAACTGCTGCGGACCAGCGCAGAGGCCGCGCTGGACGGCCGCACCGTGGCGGAGTTCGGCAAGCACAGAATCGATTTCCGCTCGCTGGACCGCATGACATTTCCCGAGGCGATCGCCGAGCATTGGCCGTACAGCGATTCACGTCCGCGCACGGAGGGCCTGGCCGACATAGGCAAGCTCCGCGAACTGGCTGCGATTCATGCACGCATGGGCGGAACGCCGGCCCCGATGCCCGAGGGGATCTCGGCCGGAAAAGCCATGCTGAACCTGTTCGAGGCCGCTTGCGAGCCCCTGCTGATCCAGCCCACGGCGATCTACGACTATCCGGTAGAGGCGTCTCCCCTGTCCAAGCAGAAACCGGACGACCCCGCCTGGGTGGAACGTTTCGAGATCTTCTGCGGCGGGATGGAGATCGCCAACGGATACTCCGAGCTGAACGACCCGCTGGAACAGCTGGAGCGATTCGAAGAGCAGGCCTTGGCCCGGGCTGCGGGCGATCACGAGGCCCATGGCATTGACGAGGACTATATCCGCGCGCTCTGCTACGGCATGCCGCCGACCGCTGGCGAGGGGATCGGCATCGACCGCCTGACCATGCTGCTGACCAATTCGCCCACCATCCGCGACGTGATCCTATTCCCCCTGCTGCGGCCTGAGCGCGACATCGGCATTGCGCAGCGCCTGCACCAGGCTTCAGGGACGGCGGCGCCGAGCGCCCGCGCATCTGGCTAGCGCAGGCCGCCAATCCGTTTCCCAAGCCAAGGAGCACCGGCGTTGAAAGAGCGAGAGTGGCAATGGCCGGACAGTTCCTCCCGCCGGCTGCAACGTGGCGAGCGGATCGCCCGGGAGCTAAAAGCGCCCGTCGCTATCGGTGAAGCGCTGGCCAGTCGCAAGTCCGACGATTTTGACCCGCTGGCGCTGGCGCAGCGACCTTTAGCCGATTGCACCGCCTCGATGGGCGAGCCTCCAGGCACCGGCGCGGCAGCGGCCACGCTGCTGCGGGCAGCGCGTACCGGGCGGTTGGGAATCCTGTGCGATTTTGACGTCGACGGAGCGACCTCCCAAGCGATCTTGGTCGAGACGCTCCGCCAGATCAGCGGCCAGGACGATTTGCAGCCGCCTGTTGCCGTTCCCGAGCGCAACACGGAAGGCTTCGGCCCCAACCCGCGCTGCCTGGACCAGTTGGCGCGCGCTGGCGTCACTTGTATCGCCATCTTGGATTGCGGCACGGCGGCAGGTTCCCTGTTGGATGCTTTCTGCGAGGCTACCGGAATTGACGTGGTGGTCATCGACCACCACCCTCCGCACGGTGACCAGCCCCCAACCGCCGCGATCCTGCTCAACCCGTGGGCCGCCGCGCCGGCATCTCCCGGAGAGCACGGCACTCTCTGCGCAGCCGGCTTGACGTGGTTCGTGGCACGCTCGATGCTGCGCCAATGCGGATTGACCAAGGACCGGGCCAAGGCCGTGCTGCAGCGCATCACGCTCTACGCGGCTCTCGGCACGTCATGCGACCTGATGCCGCTCGATGTCCCGTTCAACCGGTCACTGATCCGCCATGGCGTCCGCTTGCTCGGGGATCTCGCCGCACGCGGCTGGGGACTGTCTGCGATCTGTGCCGCAGCCAAGCTCGGACAGAGTCACCGCTCTGCCGACTTCGGCTGGAAGCTCGGCCCCAGGCTGAATGCCGGCTCGCGCATGGGGGAGTCCGACCTAGCGGCGCGCTGCTTGTGCGCAACGGATCGAGATACGGCACGGGAACTGGCGCAGCGGCTGGAACGGCACAACCAAGAGCGCCGAGATCTCGGCAAACAGGCACGGGCGGAACTGGACTCGCGCCCCAACACGGCGGAGTTCGATGGCGGGCCGGTGAACGTGCTGGTGGCTTCCGCGGCCACGCCCGGCACGGTGGGCTTGGTGGCATCGGAACTCGTCAAGAAGTCGGGCTGGCCGGCCATCGCGCTATGCGAGCGAGACGGCCGCACTTTGGCGGGATCCGGGCGCTCGGCGCTGGGGTTCAACATCGGGGAAGCGGTTGTCGCCGCCGTCAGGAACGGCATTGCGCGCAAGGGAGGCGGGCACGCAGCGGCATGTGGTGTCGAGATCGATTGCCGGCGCTTGGAAGACCTGAGGAAGTTTCTGGCAGAGCGCTTTGAAGAGCATGCGGCCAAGGCACCCGTTCCCTGCGAGCCCAAGCTCGTCATCGATGCGGTCTTGCGGCCCGAGCAGGTTGCCGCGGATGCGCTGCTTGCGCTTGCCGAAGCTCAGCAAGCACTGGAACCATGGGGCCAAGGATTGGAATTACCCCGTTTCGGCGTCCGTCAGTGCGCGCTTCGGAGCGACAGGCTGACCGCCAATGGACACCTGTTCGCGACATTGGAGTGCGCCGGCAACCGATTCGAGGCCGTCTGGTGGAATGCACCGGAAGGCTGGCAGGATCGCCTGGGGAAGAACGCTGCAAGCGCACGGCAGGTGGAACTGGCCGGAGCGATCGACCTGGACTCGTGGAACGGTCGCCGCAAGGGGCGCTTCTTAATCACTGCCGCGCGCGTGCCGCCGCAGTGAGCCGGCGCCGAAGGCCGGCGAATCCTCTTCCGCGCGCGCCCTGCTGGAGCACCCGGATGCACTGGCCCCGCAGCGCTGCGGAAACGATGGCTGTCTTGCAGATGCCCGGCGTTACCTGACGCCACCATGCACTTTCCGCTCCCGCCATGCCGCCACCGCAGGACCCGTCACGTCCAAGACCGCAGCGGCATCGGCAGCGCCCGTCAGCCCTGTTCCTGCCTCGCCGTGCGCGGCACCCAGAGGGTCCCCGTGAAAGTCTTGGCGCGGGTTCGAGAATCGCGGCAGCTCCGCGCAACGGATGCCGAGATAGCGGCAGTGCCCGCCATAGGACATGATCGTCCGCCAGCGGCTCACCGGCGAACTGGTCGCCCGTTGGTTGACGTAGCCGTAGGCCGGGTGCGAGAAGGTGCGGCTGCGCTCTCCTTGCAGCACTTCGAAGCGGTCATGGCGCAACCCCATGTTGTGACCGATCTCATGCACGAACGTCAAGGCACCGCAGGATCGGTTAGTGATTCCGAAGGGGGCCGGAGACTTGTACGGGCTCGGGACATTGGCGATTCCGCAAACGTCGTAGCGGCCTGCGACCAGAAGATGCAAGAGATCTGCACCGACTCGCTCACGCAGGTCCTGCGCCGTATCCAGATAACCGTCAGATGGGGCAGCCAAGCGCTCCAGATCGTTCCCGCTCGCCGTCTCGGCATAGGCCACCTCTGCCGTCCCGATCAGCTCCACGCGCTGGCGGACTCCGCTCATCGCGAAGATCTCGTTGGCCGTCGCGATCATGAGGTCGATCTCGGCCTCGATCGCGGCGGTACCGCCAGCTTCCTCCCGCGCCCTTGGCGTGTAGGCGACAGCCACATCAACGGGCATCGGTGCGGCCCCGCAGCGCACGCCGGAAAATTGGATGCCGGCAAGCCAATCCCGCCAAGCATCCGGTGCGCACATCCGGGTCAGGAAGATATCCAACACCTCGAGATCGGACTGCCGCCAGCCGTCCGGAAGAGAGCCTTCCAGCCCCCAATTGTGAGACAGTTCCGCTTCCCGAAGACGCAAGTTCCCCAACGCAGCCGGGATCGTTCCGCGCAGGTCGTTGCGGGAAAGGACGAGAGCAGTCAAACTTGCCAACCTGCCGAGTTCGCCGGGAATGCTGCCGGCCAGTGCATTCTGCGACAGATCCAGGATCTGCAGCCGCGTCAGGGACCCCAGCGCTGCCGGAATGCGTCCGCCCAGCGCGTTGCGCTCCAGCCGCAACACCACGAGTTTCTCCAACAGGCCCA
This sequence comes from Bryobacterales bacterium, assembly GCA_965219605.1. Taxonomy (GTDB): domain Bacteria; phylum Acidobacteriota; class Terriglobia; order Bryobacterales; family UBA6623; genus VXMF01. The sequence goes on from CBDCOC010000001.1 coordinate 1,121,590, forward strand.
ATTCCGGAGGAACGGCGCCCGTTAGCCGGTTGTTCATCAAATGCAGGGTTTCGAGGTTCTTCAGCCTGCCCAGCGCTCCAGGTATCGCACCCGTCAATGCATTCGAGCTGAGATCCATGCTTCGCAACTGCGCCAAGCGTCCCAGTGCCGGTGGGAGCGAGCCTACCAGTCCATTTCCCATCAAGGCCAGTGCGATAACTCGGCCGGCGTGGTCCGTCTCAACCCCGAACCATTCGTGCAATGGCGCAGATGTCGCCCAATTCAAGGCGCTGTTCCAGTTCGCTCCACCCGTCGCTTTGAAAAATTCTGTCAGGACCGCCCGATCTGGCGAGCCCGGGCCCGGCGTTGCTCCCTCATCCGCCTCCACCGACACCGAGAACAACTGAGACACGCTCAGCCCGCCCGTGTCGGTCGCCGTGATCCTAACGCTCGCCTCGCCCGCACCTGTCGCTGTCAGCATGACACGGGCACCTGAGATGCCGGCCCGCACGATATACGGCGCAGAGGATGACACCGTGTATACGAGCGCGTCGCTGTCCGGGTCGACGAACGCCCGCGAGACATCCACGACAAGATCGCTGCCCACCGACGCCAGACTCCGTTCTGGAAGCGTTCCCACCGCGATGGGCGGGTGGTTCACGGCGTTGGAAGGGTCGGCAGGACGGTCTCGCCAAGCAGCCACCACGGCACCCATGCTGTTGATGACGGCTACCGCATCGGCCGGACCGGCTATTCCTGTGCCGCCGGCCTCGTAGGGCACGCCCAAGGGGTCACCGCCGTAACTCTGCCTCGGATTCGAGAAGCGTGGCAGCATCACGCAGGGGTGGCCTTCCAAGTGGCACTGAGAGTTGTAGGCCATGATCGTGTGCCAGAATCTTTCCCTAGGAGATCCCGCTTGGAAAGCATGCTGGTTGACGTAGCCGTAGGCAGGGGAAGCATACGCGCTACTGCTCACCTGAGTGACGGCGCGATCATGCGATAGCGCTAAGTTGTGTCCGACCTCGTGGGCGAAGACGAGGCCCCCGCAGCGCTGGTAGGTTACACCAAAGGCACCGGTGCGCGTGGCTACTCCACAGAGCCCGTGAACTCCGCCTGCAACGAGATGCACCAAGTCAGCTCCTGTCCGCTCGCGTATCGCATGGACTTCGTCCATGACGCCATCTGCCGGGTCCTCCAGAAGCTGCAGGTCATAGTCCTGTTCGACATAAGGCACCTCGGCTCTAGCCACCAAGGCCAGGCGGTGGCGCACCCCGCTCAGGGCATAGGCATCGTTGGTCTCTGCCAGCATCAGGTCGATCACTGCCTCAATTGCCTCGACCCCGCCTGCTTCCTCCCGCGCGGCCGGCGTGTAGAAGACGGCTATGTCGATGACACGGCTGGCTTCCGGCTCGCAGAGACGCCCTGAAGACCCGATTGTTGACAGCCAATCCCGCCAGCCCGTCGGGGCGCACGCCCCGGTCACGATCCAGCCCAAGTTCTGGAGCCGAGGCAGTTCGGACAAGCCGTACGGAAGCGGCCCCGAGAGACCCCAGTTGAAGGACAAGTCCAAGTCTTGTAAATGGGCCAAGCTTGCCAGCGAGGCCGGGACCGGTCCCACGAAATTGTTTTCCTGGAGGTCCAGAAACTCAAGCCGGTTCAAGCGCTCCAGAGAAACCGGTATGTGGCCGCTCAGGTTGTTGTAAGACAGCTCCAAGTGTTCAAGGTTCGCCAAGTTTCCAAGCTCTTCCGGCACGGGCCCGTTAAAGTTGTTCTCTTGTAACTGGAGTACGCGGAGGCTGGCCATGCTTCCCAGCCAAGCTGGGATCGGTCCTTCCAAGCTGTTGCTGCTGGCAGACAAGACGCTCAGATTGACGAGGTTCGCCAATTCCCTTGGAAGCGGCCCGCTCAACGAATTAAGGCTCAGGTACAGCCACCGCAGTTCCGTCAGCTGGCCTAGCGCGGCTGGAATCACGCCTGTCAGGTTCTTGGCGGAAAGTCCCAGTTCTATGACCCGGCCAGCAGGATCCGTCAACACGCCCTGCCACTCGCTGAGCGGCGCGGAACTCTTCCAATTCGCGCTCTCTGTCCACTGCGGCCCGCCAGTCGCGTCGTAGATTGCCTCCAGCGCCCTTCGGTCGGAGTCGGCGGCCTGCAGTGGCCAACCGGCCGAGCTGGCCGCCACGGCCAGCGCTGCAAGCCCGCGCAGTGGGACGCGCATCTTTGAACTCTAGCGGTCCGGCAGCGCCGGCCTATCGCGACCGCCGTGCCGGCGCAGCCTGGATTTCCTGTCACGGGCGGGAATCGGATCACCCAGCGGGGGCAGCCGTGCAGTATTGATCTGGCTGACCAAGTGCAGGCCTGCGTCTGCCGCCCGGATGCGGTAGACCGTCTCCGCAGTGCGTATCGTACCCGCGACCACAGCGCCGTTCACAACCAGCGTCATCATTCCCATTTCCTCGCCGGACAGCCGCCCCGACAGAGAATAGCCCCCCGAAAAAGTCGGAGACACTCGCTCGACGATAGCCGTGAACGACACGTCGTCAAAAAGGTTCAATTGCAGCACTCCGGACGAGGGGCCGTCTGCCGGAGCCGCCCCGGGCGAGCCAACTGGCGGCGTGATCTGCGCAAAGTCTATCGACACCAGCCGCTGCCGCAGCGTGATCAAGTCGATGTCGGAGGCAAGGCCGGAATCAGGTACGCTGGCTGAAGCGGGGGATAGGGGCGCACTGGCAGAAGCGGGTTTCGCTTCCGACTCGACTGGCAGGAACAGGCCCCTCTCCTCGCCCGCAACCAAGGACGCCAGCAGCAACCCACCGACAGGCACCCGCAGCCCGTGCCGCCGTCCGATTGCCGCCAGCCTCGCAGGCAGACTCCATCCTTGCATGTCGACTATTCTTCATCCGCATTATAAGGCTTTTGCCGCGGCGGCTAGGCAATTTCCGCGAGGGCGAGAGCCGCGGCATTGATCGTGAAATCGATTTCCGCGTCGCCGTGGCAAGCAGCAACGAACAGCGCTTCGAACTGCGAGCACGGAAGGTAGATCCCGCGCGCCAGCATCGAGCGGAAGTAGCGCCCGAACAGCTCGGTTTCGCAACTCGCTGCATCGCTCCAGTCATGCACGGCCCTATCGGTGAAGAAGAAGGTCAGCATCGAACCAACCCGATTGCTGGACAGCTTCACTCCGGCAGCTTCAGCCGCCTTCGTCACGCCCGCCTGCAAGCGTGCAGCAGATGCCTCGACCCGGTCATAGATGCCGGGGTTGGAGCGCAGCGCGCGCAACATCGCGAGGCCGCCAGCAACCGCTAGCGGGTTGCCGGAAAGAGTGCCGCCTTGGTAGACCGCTCCGAGCGGGGCGACATGCTCCATGATCTCGCGCCGCCCGCCGAATGCGCCGATCGGCAGGCCGCCGCCGATGACCTTGCCCAGCGTGGTCATGTCGGGGGTCACCCCGTACAGCGCCTGCGCCCCGCCCAACGCGACCCGGAACCCGGTCATCACCTCGTCAAAGATGAGCACGGTGCCGTTCGCCGTGCATAGCTCCCGCAAAGACTCCAAGAATCCGGGACGAGGAGGCACGCAGCCCATGTTGCCGGCCACCGGCTCGATGATCACGGCGGCAAGCCTGTCGCCGTGGATCGCAAACGCTTCGGCCGCCGCCGACGCATCATTGAAAGGCATGGGCAGCGTGGTCGCGGCAAAGCCGTCCGGAACGCCTGCGGAATCCGAGATGCCGAGAGTGGCGAGACCGGAGCCGGCCTTGACTAGCAGCGAATCCACGTGCCCGTGGTAGTTGCCGATAAATTTGATCGCCAAGTCCCGTCCCGTATAGCCGCGCGCCACTCGCAGCGCGCTCATCGTGGCCTCGGTGCCGGAATTGACCAGCCGCACCATTTCGATGGAAGGCACGATCTCGCAGATCAACCGCGCCATCTCGACCTCCGCAGCGGTGGGTGCGCCGAAGCTGGTCCCGGACTTGAGGGCAGCTTCCAAGGCCGCGATAACCTCGGGATGGCGGTGGCCGAGCAGGAGCGGCCCCCAAGACCCGACAAAGTCGACGTATTCGTTGCCGTCCACGTCCCACAGCCGGCAGCCATCGCCGCGAGCGATGAAGACCGGCTCGCGGCCGACGGCGCGAAACGCCCGAGCGGGCGAATTCACGCCCCCCGGAATGACATCCTGGGCTTGGGAAAACAGAGAGTTCGAAAGATCGTGCTGCATGGCTCGGCTCAGCTTGGAATCTTAGCTAGCGCTGCCCGTCGTCCAATGGCGGATGACCGGGAGGCAGGCCGCTGCCGGGCTGGCCGGCAGGAGGGTGGCCCGGGGGCAGCCCTGCTGTCGGCGGATGGTTCGGCGGCAGCTCCCCGGGCGGCGAACCGCTGGCGGGGGCCGGTGCCAACACCTGCCAGCCGTCTGGATCGCGCCGCAGCCGGTACAGCATCTGCATGACCGCTTTGGGATCGTTCTCCGCCACGATGGATACGGCAACAGTTGCCACGTCCCCTTCGTAGCGGATGCGCTCCGCCCGGACCTGCATCTCGCCTAGGCGCAGATCGGTGCGCTCAGCGAGGTAGCTCCTGACGGCCGTTTCGATCTCGGACGCCGAGCGGGGCGCTTCCTCGGAGCAGGCCGCCGCCAGCAAGAGAATCAGCGTGACGAACATGTGGAGACGCACGAATCGCAGGCCCGTCCCGGCGCTAGCCCGAGTATAGCCGCTCCCTAGCGGGTGATTTCCCAAGCAAGATGGGCCACTTCCGGCTGAATCAGCTTCTCCCACGCCAAGCGCACGGCGGCGGGAGATCCCGGCACGGAAATCACCACGGTATCGCGGCAGACTCCAGCCGTGGCCCGCGAAAACATCGCAGCAGCGCCGACCTGATCATAACTTAGCATGCGAAACAGTTCGCCAAATCCGCTCAGTTCTTTCTCCAAGGCACGAGCGAGCACATCGTAGGTCCGGTCCCGGCGCGAAATGCCGGTCCCGCCGTTGAAGAGCACGACCTGTACCTGCTCGTCGGCTACCAGTTCCTCCAGAGCGGCCGCCACTTGGTCGGGCTCATCGGGCACGATACGAATCGAATGCAAGCGATGGCCGGATTGCGCCACGGCGCCGCTGAGAAACGCGGCGTTCGCATCCGTCTTCGGCGTGCGGCTGTCGCTGACGGTCACGACCGCCAGCGTCACCGCCCCTCGCTGCGCGGCGCGCCTGCGGTGCTCTGCACTGCTCTGGGAAGCCATCGGGAGAATTCCTGAACCTACGGCAAGAAGACCTCTGTCTCTACCGGCAGATCGTAGTCAACCCCCTCGACATCAAAGCCGAAGAGATTGTCGAAATCCCGGCGAAACCGCTCGAAGTCCGCTAGCTCCGCCAAATTGCCGGTATTCACCTTGGGCCAGAGCGCGGCAATTTCCCTTTGCACGTCGCGCCGCATTTCCAAGTCGTCGAGGCGGATCAGCCCCTCGCCGTCGGTGCGCGGCCCGCTCTCCGCGGCCAAGTGGTCGCGGACCAGTCGTGTCATCTGTTCGATGCAACCCTCGTGGATCCCTGCGTCGTTCATGACGCGAAAGAGCAGGCTCACGTACAGGGGCACAACAGGGATCGCCGCCGAAGCTTGCGTCACAACGGCCTTGTTGACCGCCACCCACGCAGACCCGGCCACCTCTTGCGCCAGCGCGGCATCGAGACTGTCCGCGGTCGCCTTGAGATCCCGCTTGGCTGCGCCAATCGTGCCGTCCTTGTAGATCGGCCAAGTCACTTCCGGGCCGTAGTAGCTGTAGGCGAGCGTCCTCGCCCCCGGCGCGAGCAGACCGCTGTCCGAAAGCGCTTCGATCCACCAGCGCCAGTCCTCGCCGCCCATCACGGCTACAGTCTCGGCGACCTCGGCATCCGTTGCCACCTCGACCGATGCGGATCCCACTTGCCCGCTGCCTAGGTCAATGCTCTTTCCCACGAAAGGCGCCCCGATGGACTTCAGGCTAGAGGCGTGCAAGACGCCTGTCCTGGGGTTGGCGCGCTTTGGCGCCGCGAGGCTGTAGACGACCAAGTCCAGCTTGCCCATCGATTCGCCGACAACATGCACCGCTTCTTGCTTGACCTGGTCAGAAAAGGCATCGCCATTGATGCTGCGAGCCCACAGACCATCCCTCGCGGCTGCGTTATGCAGGGCAACGCAGTTGTAGTACCCAGCACTGGCCGTGCGCCGTCCGGACGGAGGCTTCTCGAGAAACACGCCGAGCGTGCGGCAACCCAGCCCCCAGCCGGTCGCGATCCGCGTGGCCAGGCCATAGCCGGTGGACGCGCCTATGACCAGCGCATTGCGCAGGCCTGCGGGCGCGGCAGCAGGCATGTTGCCGCGCACATGCGCAATCTGCCGCTCGACATTCCGGGCACATCCAGCTGGATGTGCATTCACGCAAATGAACCCGCGCGAACGCTGCTTGACGACCTGTTCGGGCATTGGCTTGCCTTCCTATCTTAAGCAGCGTTGCACCTAGCAGACCCTTGCTAGCGCAACCAGCATGGGAGCATCAAGGCCAGACGCCTGTGGCGGAAGCACGCGTTTCGGAAGTTGCGGGTAGCGGACCGGTCTGAGCTGCCCGCGGCAAGACGCGCTGCTCGTATGGGCCCGCGAGGATGCGCGATCCCCTGCGGTCATCCAACCCCTATCAGCCGGTGCAGCTCGGCCGTCAAGCGCGCTACGTCGCTCGGTGCGCTATCAGCCAGGTCGCGGTTCTCGAACGGATCTTCCCGAATGTCGAACAGCAACGGCGCGGCTGCGTCGTTTCCTCTCGGATAGACGGGGAGGCCCTTGCCGCCCGGCGCCTTGCCGCCGGCATAGCCCCGGATCAGTTTCAGGCGGCCGTCAGTGATGCACCGCCATGGATCAAGGACACTCAGCAGGAACTCGCGGTGCTCCTCCGAGTCTCCTTCCAATACCGGGCGCAGGGACCGGCTGTCCATCGCAGAGGGAGTCTCGATGTCAGCGTAGTCGAGGAAAGTGGCCGCCAAGTCCATCATGCTGACCAAGGCGCCGCTCGAGACGGCAGATCGCACGCCAGGCCCGGCCACGACAAGCGGAACGCCGACCGAGGCCTGCCGGGGCAAGCGTTTCATCCACAGGTCGTGATCCCCCAGCATTTCGCCGTGGTCGCTGGTGAACGCCACTAGCGTGTTGCCCAGTTCCGCGCGGGCTTGGACTTCGGCCAGCATCCTGCCCATCCATGCGTCAATGTTCTCGATCATGGCGGCATAGTTGCGGCGGATCTCGAGATGCTTCTCGGGCGTGAACTCGGTGGACCGGTTTGGCTGGGGGAATTCCGCGTCCCGATAGAGGCCCTGCATGCTCTCCGTGATGTCGACCGGCTCGTGCGGCCCGGCGAAGTTCACGGCCAGATGCCAAGGCTGGCCTTTCGGCGCCTCGCGCAGCAGGCGCAACCCTTGCTCTCCGATCCAGTTGTCGCAGTAGGAGTCCTCCGGCAGCGGTGTCGGGAAGGTCGCGGCGAAGGTGCCGATTTCGCGGCGCTTGCCAAAGTCGGCGCGATGCGTCTCGACGCGGCCTGTATCGTGCAAGTGCGCCGTGTAGGGGTCGCAGGGCTCGTCCATGCCCCAGCGGATCGCGTCCCACTTGCCAGCGCTGTCGATTCCCGCGGAAAAGCCCCATTCGGGGAGCAGGTGCTGGCCCTGCACGCCCCAGCTCGGCTCGGGCTTGTGCAGGTCGAACTTCCCGCAGCCCATCACGTGATAGCCCGCGCTCCGCAGCAAGGCGTAATAGGTGGTTTGAGCCAGCGGGTAGTTCAGGCTGTTGTCGGGCACGCCGCAGCGGTCATACTCCAAGCCCCCGGCCAGACAGGCGCGCGACGGGGCGCACAGCGGGGACGGGCAGTAGCAGTTCTCGAAGCTAACCCCCCGGTCTGCCAGTGCCCTCAGGTGCGGAGTACGCACGCCTACGGTGGGGTTCAGGGCTGTCCAGTCATAACGGAGCTGGTCCGGCACGACCAGCAAGATATTGGGAGGCGGCGCGGGCGCATCGGATTCACCGCACGAAGACGCGACGGCCAATGCCGAGCCGGCTAGGAAGCGTCGACGCGTTAGGCCTGCCACCACACTAGAGTGTAACCTCGCCATGCTTGGCTCCCGGCGTTGCCGTCTCGGAGTGATCCGCCCTGAACTTTGCAGATTCGGGGAAGGCGCGATCCCAAGAGGGGACCGCCCTGCAAAGAGGCTCGCGAGGAATCCTTGATTCGCGCAGCACCCTCGACAAAGGGATTGCACCCGCAAGGGCCGAAACCCCGGGTGCGGATGGCACCATGTACGCACGCGGCCAGCGTTGCCCGCAGGGCGCGGGCCGGCGCTTGCGTTGTGCCCCGGCGCCGGCCCGTCCGTTTGCCAGCGCTCAGGCGTCGTTGCGCGGCCGGCGCCGCGAAAGCTAGTTCGCGAATCCGAACCACTTGGCGCGAATCCGGGCGTACCTGCCGGATTCTTCGAGTTCCAACAGCGCTCGGTTCACCGACTCGCGCAGTTCACTGCCAGCTGGAAACGCGATTGCATACGACTGTTTCTCGATCAAGGGACCCACGATACTGACAGTATTGTTCCCATCCTCCACGGCATATCGCATCAGCGGCACGGCATCAAACAGTATCGCGTCGACATCCCCCCCTTCGAGCAGGCGGTACGCTGCGGCAATCGTGTCCGTCTCGCGCAGCCGAGCACCGTATCGGATGGCAGCTGCGCTGCTGGTCGTCCCGGCGACAGTCGCCACCGAGCGGCCGTTGAGGTCCTCCGGCCCGGAGATCTCGCTCTTGAGCGCTTCCATCATCAGTGCCGTTGATAAGTGCGAGATAGCGACTCCAAAAAGTGCGATGCCGATCAGCATGGTCACGACGGAGGCAAATCGGCCGAGCCAGCTTCGGGGCGTCACGTCTCCATAGCCTACGGTCGTGATCGTTGCCAGAACGCACCAGCAGGCTTCGAAGATTCCCGGCCAGTACCGGTAGCTGATGTCGGATGTTCCTCGTTCGACTAGAAACAGGACATGCGCGCAGAGCAGCACAAACACAACGAGGGAGCCGAACACCTGCAGTGTCGCTGCGGAACCCAAGGAGCGCAGCAAGTGGAGCCACCAAGAGCCGTTATCCAAAGTGGTGAGAATGCGCAACCCGCTGTCAAAGTAGGGATGGCTGAAGTCGACCACGCGCTCGCGATCCCGCGTCATGCTGATCCCAGCAATCGCTGCGTCAACCTCGCCACGCTCCACCGCCTCCATGAGATCGTCGAAGCGCAGCAGGCGGTAGCTCGAATCGACACCGAGCACCGCGGACACCTCGTTCCAAATGTCGATGTCGAATCCCTGCAGATCCTCGCCGGATTGGATTACGAGCGGGGGTATGTCCGAAACCCCCACAACTAGCGCCGCACTCCCTGCTGGCGGAGCGGCCAAGAGCGGAACCGTCGCGAGCAAGCCAACCGCCGCGGCGCATCCAACCCGCCACGCGGCCCTGATCTGGATCACGAGGCGGCTAGCCGCTGCCCGTAGGGCACAGGCCTGCTCATGGATCTCGGGCAAATCGCCGCGGGTCGCGAGCTCGGCCTGGAATCTCGGCATGTTCCGGCATGAGACTGTCGGTGCGAACCGGACGGGTTCCGAGCCTGCCACCGGGCCGCGCGCGGTCTCTGCCGTCTCCCGATCCCGCTTCAAGGCGCTGCGCGTCGGCCGAGGCAACTAAAGCCGCGAAGCCCGGCGACGGCACATCAGGCCTGCCCATCCAGCACGCCGCGCATGTACGAAAACGACTTCGCCATGCCTACCTGCGGGTAGTCAGCGTTCACTTCATACTCCAAGCCAACTGCGCCTTGGTAGTTGCGGCCCTTGAGCATCTTGAAGATCGCCGCAATGGGCATCTTGCCGTCACCCACGTCCACGCGGCTCTGCTTGTCGGTGAGATCCGAAAGATCCTTGACGTGGAAATCGTAGATTCGATCCCAAGCACCGTCAATCTCTTCAAGGATATCCGCGCCGGTTCGAACGGCGTGCCCGATGTCCACGCAGACGCCCATCCTCGAGTCCATGTCCTTGATGCGCTTGATCGCGTCGCTGGGAGCGGGATAGAACTTGTCCTCCGGGCCGTGGTTGTGGATCGCCATCTTGCGGTCGTACTTTATCGCCAGCTTTTCGATCGCACCGAGGTTGGAGTGCGTGGGCGCACAGACCATAACGGGGATCCCGGCCTCCACTGCATACCGGAAGTAAGGCTCGAGTTCGCTGCTATCATCGCTCTTGAGGGAGATGTTTCCACCCGCAACGATCTCGAGGCCCGCCTTCTCGAACTCCTTGCGTGCCGCCTTGAGGTCGTCTGCCGAGAGGTAGTACGGCATGTGGAACGATTTCACGTTGACGTACTTGACGCCCAGCTGGCGGCAGATGTCGATTGCCCCCGAGCGGCCGAACTTGCGAAGCGAATAGGTCGCCACCGCCAGCTTGAGATCGCCCCAGTGGTGGGGCCCCGCGCCTTTCGCCAGCCCCTTGGTTGAGGCCGCAGCTGCCGATGCGGCTGGCAGGGCGGCAGCCGTTCCGAGGAAAGAGCGCCTAGTGGTAGAAATCATGGTTGGATGCTCCGTTGCGTGCAATCGTTGAAAGTCTAGCACGCCAAGTGCGGGACGGCAGGATGTCCGAGGCTTGCATCGCCGAGCATCGCATGAGCATCTTCACCACCGCCCTCCGCTGGCTGACTGCGGCTATTGTCTTGGGACTTGCATTGCGCCCGGACCATCTTCTCGCAACTCATGCAGCCCCTCCCTTGGACGCCAGGATCCCAGCGTGTTACCCGCTACAGCGGCGGGCTCCGTGGATAAAGCTTGCAGCGTGACCGGGCCGTGAGCTATGCTGAGCGCAGCACGGCTAGGACAAGTGTGCAACTGGAGCAACAAGCTGCGATGGCGGGCGCCGTGGCGGCTGGCGAGGCTGAGCAGTCCGCATGCCGCAATTGCCGCTGGATTGCGCAGATCGCTTGGCACGAGGTCACCGGCCGCTTTGCTACGCATGCCTTACAGCAGTGTTTTCGCCCCCCGTTGCGAGGCGCTCGTCGACAGCGAACCCACGCTCCACTACCTGCGCGGCGACAACCGCGCATGACTGCAGCCGGACATGCTGGTAGCGTACGACGTGCCGTACCGCAGGAAGCGCAGATCGTAAGAGCAGTGGGTGGAAGGCAATGCCCCGGACTTCGTCTTGGAGATGGCTTCGGCGTCCACCGCGCAGCACGACGAGGACCCCAAGGCGCGGCAATACGCGGCGCTCAGTGTGCATGCATACTTGTGCTTGTACCCGGAGCAGGTGCGGCAGGGCTGCCGGTGGCAGCCGCAGGCGAGGAATTCGATGGACGGCTGGAGACAGCCGAGACGCAGGCAAGCGCTACGCGGGAAGAGGCGCGGGCGTTAAAGCGGCAACTCCGAGAGCTTACAGGACAGATCTCGCCATGGGGCAAAGGACCTGGCGAAGTCGACCGTGGCGCGTGCCTGAAATCCTTAGACCAGATCACTCATTGCCAGCAGCCAGCCATGGAGCTTGCTTAGCCAAAGAAAGGAGAACGGAGCAGTGACACTAGAGGAATACCGAGAGTTCGTGCGCTCGCGAGCTATGAAGCGCAATGGACAAGTGATCTATAACGAATCGATTGAGCACGCTTCCATAGTTGTAGAAAACTTGTTCAAGAGCGCAGAAGAGAAGATTGTTGTACTGTCCGGTTCCCTGAATCCACGAGTGTACGGACGCGATGAAGTAGTCAAGGAAGCAGAGCTGTTTCTGGCCTCGTCGACAGAAAATAAGCTCCAGATTATTTTAGAACAGGATTCCAAGAAATTGCGGGATGTGCATCCGTTCTTTATCACATGCTCCCGGTTTCGGAATCTCGAAGTGAGGGTAGCAACGCCAAAGGTGCAAGACCAGTATACTTTTCATTTCGTCGCGGTAGACGAGGACAGCTACCGGTTCGAGAGTGACAAGAACCTTCCAGCTGCCGTTGCAGCCTTCGGCGATCGGGGCGGCGCGACAAACTTGAGCGACATCCATTCGCAGCTTTGGAATATGTGCATTCCGCCTGCTTCTTTGACGGCATAGTCGTGAGCCACTCTTTCTCTGCGGATGAATTAGAATCTATGTTGTCGCTATTGCCGACGCTGTCCCCCTTGAGCACTATGCTTTTGGCTCTAAGCCTTGCGTATCTCAGACTTGAACCGTTCCAGTACTGGAAACAGATTCAACGGCACGCAGCCAAGGCATTGGAAAAGCTTCCCATCGCGGCCCAAGCCCATGACAATACTGCTTACTTCCGGCAGATCGCATCTTTTGCTGGAAAGATCCAAGACCGTGAGGCTCAACGAATTCCAGGAGTGCGAGGCTGGATCTCTTGGGCCCTGTTTAATACCGGTGCGGATAGAATCGTTTCTACAGGCATGACCATCCTGTCGTTAGCGCTAGTGATTCTCAGTTCGGCGCATGCAACGAGTGAGTCTCAATGGCTGGCGGGTTGGTTCGCGAAGGGGCAGATTCTCTGGACACTCTGGATCTTGTCGGCTCTCATCTCGTTTTCCGTTTTTCTCGTCTTCTTGGGTGCTTGGTACGTGTCAAGAGCCTGCCAGAGAATCGACGACAGCGTGGCAGAGTTGAACAAACACGTATCGGCGTCGGTCGCTACCGCCAAGCTACAAAACAGCCGCGCCGTCAATTGAGCTGGTATCCGTCGCCGCTGCACGAGCATGCTGGGATAGCGCGCTCCCGCAGCATCGCAATGCGGGCGATGCTTGCATGAGCAACTGATTACCGCCAAGAAATCCAAGGAAAACCGCCACGGCACAAACGAGTGTTCAACACCCCAGAGTATATTCGCCGGCTCAGTTGGCCGGTCTTTGCGAAGCCAGGAAGAAGGGCCCCGGTGCGCCACGAGACGTCCGCTGGGGCGCGCGATGAAGATGGATCCCGCCACACCGAAGAGAAGAACTGCTGTAAAGCCCCTCGCAGTGGACAGCAGTTGCTTGGGTGAGATATCCAAGCAGCATCGTTGACCACCCCCGGCCGCACACGAGGTACGGCGCAAAGACACCGCAGCACCAGCCCTCTGGATACCCGCCATGCCTACAAATGCAGGCAGCGCGCACGGTCCGCACGTCCGGCGGCGAGCAGCTGTACAAACGCACAAAGGCGCTCGAACGGTTACACTCAAAAAATGGATTTTCTTCTTCTAATCATCGTATTTTTAGCTGCATTCATCGGTTTCGGTCTTGTGCTCCGCGACATGGCCCAGCGCCGGGACACCGCATTGCAGGAACGAGACGAGGCCCGCAAGCAACTCGCCGAACAGTCGGCGGATTTGGGGGAAGCCCAGGTGCTGATCGCGCGACAGCAGAGCGCGCTGGAGGAGCGAGACAAGGCGGCCGCACAGAACCGCCGCGAGCTTGACACCCATTTCGAGGGCATCGCCTCGAAGGTGCTGAAGGCGAACACAGAGGAGCTGCGCAAGCAAGCGGCCGAACAACTCCAGATGCACCGGGAACTGGCCGGCAAGGACATGGCGGCCAGCAAGGCCGCTGTCGAAGGCTTGGTCGGGCCGATGAAGGAGAACCTGGAGAAACTGCACAGCCGCGTTGAAGCATCTGACGCAGCGCACACCAGCGTCACAGCAGAAGTGAAGCAGAGTGTCGAGCAGTTGGCGCGCCAGACAAGCGACCTGCGCCGTATCCTCGACAATCCGCAGACGCGCGGCCAGTGGGGCGAGCAGCACCTCCGCAACGTGCTCGAAGCCGCCGGCATGACTTCCCATGTCGACTATTGCGAGCAGGTCCCCGTTGACAGCGCGACCGGCGCAACCCGGCTGCGACCGGACGTGCTGGTGCATATCCCCCACGGCACGAAGGTCGTGATCGACGCCAAGACACCGCACGAGAAATATGACCAGGCAATGCGCTGCGAGGACAAGCGGGCACGGCAGATGCTACTCAAGGAGCACGCAAAAGCCCTCGCTGGGCACGCCAAGGAGATCGCGAGGCGCGGCTACGCGGAATCCATCGACGGCTCGCTGGACTTCGTTGTCATGTACGTGCCGATCGAATCGATGCTTGAGACGGCCGTCCGCGCGGATCCCGACATCTGGCAGGAATCCTGGCACCGCTACCGTGTCTTGATCGCCACCCCGGGAGTGCTGATCGCTTTTCTGCGCACGGTCGCGCTCGCTTGGTCGCGGCTGGAAATCCAGAGCAACGCAGAGGAAATCTCCAAGCAGGGCAAGGAACTCTACAGCCGCCTCGCCACATATGCGAATCACGTGGAGAAAATGGGGCGCGGGCTGCGCCAAGCCGTGGACGCCTACAACGAAAGCGTGGGGTCGTTCGAATCGCGCCTGCTGGTCCAAGCTCGCCGCTTCGAAGAGCTGGGTGCTGCGCAGGGCAAGCAGGAGATCGACAAGATCACTCCTATCGAAGCCGTGCCGCGCCACCTGAGCGCACCGGGGCTGCTGCCGGTATCGGAAGCCGGTCGCTAGAGCGGCTCGCAGCCCCGCACTGCACCGAATCGCCAGCAGCGTTGCGCGATGGCGAAGACCTAGGCCGGCTGGCGAGCGACGGCGTTCAGACGGCGCTCGCCAGTGCCTCCAAGGGCGCACCGCCGGCAGCAAGCCGGCTGCCCCGAGCGCTTGCAGCCTATCGAAAGATACTCCTATAATCAGGGCATGCAAGGCAATGCCAAAGTCGTCGAACACCTCAACCGTGTGCTCAAGGGCGAATTCACGGCGATCCACCAGTACATCGTCCACGCGGAGATGTGCGACAACTGGGGCTATAGCAAGCTCGGCGGGTTCATCAAGCAGCAGGCCATCGGAGAGATGCGCCACGCCGAAATCTTGATCGAGCGGATCCTGTTCTTGGAAGGAGTGCCCGGCATGGGCGAGCTGAGCCCGCTGAACATCGGCCAAGACGTCCAAGAACAGCTCGGCAACGATGTGCAGCTGGAGTACGAGGCGGTCCGCATCCTCAACGTTGCCATCAAGGATGCGGTCGAGGCTGGCGACAACGCGTCGCGGGAGCTATTCGAGACGATTCTCAAAGACGAAGAGGAGCACGTCGACTGGCTGGAATCCCAGCTGCAGATGATCGACGACATGGGGCTGGGCATCTACCTCTCGCAGCAGCTTCCGGACGCCGCGGCCTAGTCCAGCACGACTTCCATCAACTGCCCCAGCAGCGGGTAGTACTGCACGCGCACCTTGGCGCCAACGGGGACCTCTTCCAACCGCAGGCGCGACTTGCCAATGCGCTTGGCAGCCTTCTTGCCCGCCTTGACATGCTCGCGCCCCGGCGGCTGAGCGAACGAGAGATCGATCGCCCCAGTCTTGGCCAAGGCCAGGCTGACGGTCCGCTTGCGCAGGTCTACCGCCGTCACGGTGCCCTTCGCCTTGACCACCGCGAGCATGCCCTCGGGACGCGTCCCCTCGAGCGCCCCGTCGGCGTTGTCGTTGACGCCCGGGCGCGTGCTCGAGCTGACCGTCCGCTGCTGCGCGAAAGCGGAGCAGGCGCATAGCACCAACGCTAGGAGCGGGCGCAGTGACATGTCACGACCTCCGTTGCCTGCCGCGAGCACCCGCTGCGCGGGAATGCTCGCCCCGGCCCGGATCTTCCATCACAAAACCGAGCGCAGGTAATTCGCGATCTCGGGCCGCAGCCAGTCTTCCGGGCCGACATACTTGCGCAGCACCCTGCCCTCGCGCGAGATCAGGTAGGACTCGGGATACTTCATTGTGCCGTACCGCACGCTGACGGCCCGCTCTGGATCGCGGGCCGTGGGGAAGGTCACGCCGGAACTGTCCAAGAACGCTCGGTATCGGCTGTCGTCCTCGTCAACGCTGATGCCGACCACGACGAAACCCCGGCCCCGCAGTTCTTGGTAGAGCGCGTCCAAGGAGGGCATTTCCTGCACGCACGGCGGGCACCAAGTGGCCCAGAAGTTCAACAGCACCACCTTGCCGCGATAGTCATCCAAACTGACGCCGACCCCCTGCTCGTCGGTCACGCTGAAGCCCGGCGCGCGGTCGCCCTCCCCAACATCATAGACGCGCAGGTAGCCCTGCACGCGGTAGACCATCCCGACAGCAAGGGCTAGCGCCAAGCCGTAGACCGCGGTCTCCCTGCTGATGCGTGCCATAATATTAAGGTACAGTTCCACTCTAACCGCCAAGAGTGGCAACTGCCAAATCCCCGCGATGCTGATCACGCGCAAGGCCGAATTCTCGGCATCGCACGTTTGCTCCAGCCCGCAGCTATCGCCGCAAGAGAACGAGCGGCTGTACGGCCACGAGAGCCGCCCGCACGGCCACGGCCACAACTACGTGCTCGAAGTCACCGTGCGCGGGGACATCGATCCGGTGCATGGCATGGTCCTTGACCTGAAGGAACTCAAGGAAATCATCCGAGAAAACGTCCTGGACATCTACGATCACAGGTTCCTCAACCGCGAGGTGCCCCCGTTCGACAAGGTCGTTCCGACCGCCGAGAACATCGCCGGCGATATCTGGCGCCGGCTCAGCGACCCCATCGGAAGGCTGGGGGCGACGCTGCATTCGATCCGCCTGCACGAGAGCGACGAGCTGTTCGTGGAAGTCAGCAAGCCGGCAGCGCAGTGACCACGCTCACCAAACGGTACGGCTTCGCCGCCTCCCATCGGCTGTGGACGCCTGCGCTGAGCGAGCGGCGCAATCGCGAAGTCTTCGGCAAGTGCGCCAACCCGCACGGGCACGGCCACAACTACTACCTCGAGGTCAGCATTGATGGCGAGCCGGACCCGCGCAGCGGCATGGTCGTGCAGAGATCTGCCCTCGACCGCTGGGTTCGGCGCACCGTCATCGAGCGTCTTGACCGCACGCACCTCAATGCGGAGATCCATGAGTTCGCAACGCTTGCCCCCACGTCCGAGAACCTGCTGGTCGTGATCGAAGGCTGGTTGCTGGGGACATGGCCCGAGCACTTCCCGCGCGAGAAGCTGCGCCTGGCCGGATTGCGCCTGGAAGAAACCCCGCGCAACAGCTTCCGCGCCGTGCCGGAGGCGGGCGCAACCACGACATGAAACCACCCGCAGCAGAAAGAAACCCCAAGGGCCAAGCCCCTGACCCGGGATCGCCCGACAAAATCGAGCGCATGGCGGGGGAGATCCTCACAATCTTGGGCGAGGACATCGAGCGCGACGGCTTGCGCGCAACCCCCAAGCGCTATGCGAAAGTAATGCGCGAGCTAACGCAGGGCTATGCCCAAGACCCCAAGGCGGTCCTGCAATCGGCCCTGTTCGACGTCTCCTATGACGAGATGGTGATCGTCAAGGACATCGAGGTCTTCTCGCTGTGCGAGCATCACATGCTGCCGTTCTTCGGCCGCATGCATATCGCCTACCTGCCGCATGAGAAAGTCATCGGCCTGAGCAAGACAGCGCGCATCGTCGATATTTTCGCCCGCCGCTTGCAGATCCAAGAGCGGCTTACCCAGCAGGTGGCAGAAACGATCCAAGAGGCGATCCAGCCCGTCGGCGTGGGCGTGGTTTGCGAAGCGCAGCACCTGTGCATGATGATGCGCGGCGTGGAGAAGCAGCACTCTGCAACCATCACCAGCGCAATGCTGGGCGTGTTCCGCGACAACCCGCAGACTAGGGAGGAGTTCCTGTCGCTGGTCTCCGGCGGGCGGCGCTAGCTCGCATCACGCCTTCCCCGCCCCGGCGGCGACCATAGGTCGCAACTGCCATGCCGCTCACCCGCCGCCATTTCAACGCAATCGCGCTAGGGGCCCTGCCCGTCTCCCACGCCCGGCCCGGCGGCGGCGACTGGCGCGCGTGGGGCCACGATCCGGGTGGGACGAGATACAGCCCGCTGGCCCAGATTCACCGCGGCAACGTCTCCGAGCTGCAGCTGGCGTGGACGCACCACTGCGGGGAGGTCAGCGACGGCTCCCGCAACCCAACTCGCACGGCGTACGAATGCACTCCGCTGATGGCCGACGGCAGCCTCTACGTCACCACGCCGTACAATCGCGTGCTGTCTCTGGATCCCGAAACGGGCAGCGAGCGCTGGGCGTTCGATCCGGGCCTCGACCTAGGCAGGCGCTATAACCTCTGGGCCAATCGTGGCGTGGGCCTTTGGCAGAACGGCTCGGAACGGCGGCTTCTGCACGGCACGCTGGACGGCCGGCTGATCGCCCTGGATGCATCCACCGGCAAGCCGTGCGCGGACTTCGGCGAGGCGGGCCAGGTATCGGTCGGGGCACGTCTGACCTCCCCTCCGGCAATTGTTGGCGACTTGGCGGTAATCGGCGGCAACGCACCCACGCTACGAGCGTTCGACGTTCGCAGCGGCAAACTGGCCTGGACGAGGCACAAAGTGCCGGAGGAGGACAGGGCGGCCCGGCGGACATGGGCGGGAAATTCGTGGAAACGGCGGCGCGGCGGAGTCGCTTGGGCTCCGCTGAGTGTGGATCTGGAGCGCGGTCTCCTGTTCGTTCGTACCGACTCGCCAACCTACGACTACTACGGGGCCGACCGCGCCGGCGACAACCTGTACTCCAACTGCGTGCTGGCACTGAACGCCGCCAGCGGGGAATACGCTTGGCACTTCCAAGCCACCCATCACGACATCTGGGACTACGACCTCTGCGCACAGCCGGTGCTGTGCGACATCCGGCGCGATGGCGCCACAATCCCGGCAGTGGTGCAGACCAGCAAGCAAGGATTCGTGTATGTGCTCCACCGCCTGACCGGCGAGCCTCTGTTTGACATCGAGGAGACGCCCGTGCCGCAACACGGCGCCCCTGGCGAGCAACCGGCAGCGACGCAGCCGATCCCGGCGAAGCCAGGCCCTTTTGTCAGGCAGTCGATGTCTCCGGACGAGTTGTCCGCAGTCACCCCCGAGCACCATGCATGGGCGCGGGAACTGGCAAGCCGCTATCCGATCGCTCCGTTGTACCACCCGGGCACGGAGCAAGGCGTGATCGTCTTTCCCTGCAACCAAGGCGGCGGGGAGTGGGGCGGAGGCTGCTTTAACCCGGAGACCGGCCGTTTCTTCATCAACGGCACCAACCTCGCGGACATCATTGTCCTGGAAGCCCGCACGGCCGAGCGGCCCGGACAGACGAGCGGGCGCGAGATCATCACGCGCGAGGGGCTGGGCGAATCCGTCACCTATCGACGCCTGCGCATCGACGTGCGCCAGAACAAGTTCTGGGATCCGCAAACGCTCTGGCCCTGCCAGCAGCCGCCTTGGGGCGTGCTGAGCTCGCTCGACCTCGCGACGGGCGACTACGTCTGGCAGGTTCCCCTCGGCGAAGTCCCGGAACTGAGCGCCCGCGGCGTGGCACGTACGGGCACGATCAACATGGGCGGGCCGACCGTGACTGCGGGAGGCTTGGTGTTCATCGGCGGCAGCAACGACCGCCGCTTCCGAGCCTTCGACGCAGACACAGGCAGCATTCTGTGGGAGGCCGAACTCGAGGGCAGCGGCCACGCCAATCCGATGACATACGAGGGCCCCGACTCGGGGCGGCAGTTCGTGGTGATCGCAGCCGGCGGCGGCAACAAGCTCAGTCACAAATTCGCGGACGCCCTGCAAGCATTCGCCCTGCCAGCCTAGGCTAGGGCGTCGAGGAAGCCGGGGTGCCGCCACTCTTGGCCTTGGCCGAGCCTGAACTAGTCGAGCTGGAATCACTGGCGGAGGACTTGGCTTGCTTGGAATTCTCGGACTTGGCTTCTTTCCCGGCAGAGTCGCCGCCCTTGGCCGAGTCCGGCTTTTGGGCGCCCTTGCCGTAGTCGGTCACGTACCATCCGCTTCCCTTGAAGCGGATGGCAGGCGCTGCGAGGAGCTTGCGTACAGCGCCGTCGCACTCGGAGCGTCCGTTCTGCGAACACACCAAGACAGGCGGATCGGAGAATTTACGGATCAATTCGAAGCGCTCGCCGCACTTCAGGCATTCGTATTCGTAAAGTGGCATGCTACTCGTAACATCGGCAGGCCCTGCTATCGGCTGCCCCGCCTAGCCGCAGTGCTGAACCTAGCTTGATCTTATCAGCTAATGACTATGCGCATACTGGAAGAAGAACGCCCTGCGAGCGCGACCTATCGACGGCAGTACCGGCCGCGGAAACCGAACGCGGCCCCACTCCGTTTAGAGAAATGGCGGGCAAGACATCCGGGGGGCGCAACCATGAAGCAGATCACCAAGGCAATGGCAGCTACCGCGATGCTCGCCGGCGTGGGCTTGGGCGCACCGGTTGGCGCAAGAGACGCTCCTCGCGCCGAAACTGCGGAACAGGGCACGGAAGGCGCTACCGGGATTGCCGTCCCGGCCGGAACGCGCGTTCCGCTGGTCATGATCAACAGCATCAGCTCGAAGCATTCCCAGCCAGGAGATCCTGTGTATCTGGAAAGCGTCTATCCCGTAGTCGTGGATGGCCGCATCATGATCCCCGTCGGAACGAACGTATCCGGGACTGTGGTTCACTCCAAGCGCCCGGGGCGCGTGAAGGGGCGCGGGCAGATCGGGGTTCAGCTAGAGCAGATGATCCTGCCCAACGGGGTGGTCCGCGACCTGTTCGGGCGGCCCGCTGCAATGGATGGACGTTCCCGAGACAAACTCGATCGCGAAACCGGCACGATGAGTGCGCCTGGCACGAAGGGAGAAGATGCCGGGGACATCGCAGATGCAACCGCGACGGGGGCTTCGATAGGCGCGCTGGCAGGCGCGATCAGTGGCAGGACCGGCGCGGGTCTCGGCATTGGCTCCGCCACTGGAGCAGCTGTAGGAGTCGCAAAGGTCTTGCTCACAAGGGGCGCAGACGCCTCGCTTGACCGCGGCACACACGTCGAAATGCTGCTAGAGCAAGATCTGCGCTTCTCGGAAGGCGATCTGCAAGGCTGGGGATCCGGCATAAGATCGCGGTCGAACATCGGCCCGGGCCCCGACACCGAACGCAACCCAGGCAACAACCGGATCCGTGTCAGACGGGGCATTCCGGGCGGCATCGGACGACTTCCGCGCTAGCAGGCACCCCCCGTAGCCCGGCTGGCGCAGGCGCCGCAAGAGCGCCGAATATCGGCCAATCCCGAGCTATTGCCGACTTCACTGCGGGACCCGAATCCGTCGATTTTCCAAGGCCCTGACCAACTGTCTCGGTCCACGCCTACGCCTCTCCGTCCATGAATTGATAGCAGACCATGTGGCATACGAAGAAGTGGGCGTCCTCCACGCGGCCCATGTGATCGTGCGCTACGTGGATGCTGAGATCAACGCTGGGGCGCAAGCGCCCGCCGCTGAGGCCGCTCAGTCCCACGGTGTAGCAGCCGATCGAGTTGGCGTAGTCTATCGCTCGCACCACGTTCTCCGAGTTCCCGCTGCCGCTGATGGCCATGGCGACATCGCCGGGCCGGGCGAAGTTCTTCAGGGGCTCGACAAACACGCTCGCGTAGCCCACATCGTTCGAGTAGGCCGTCATGGTCGGGATCTGCTCTGCCAGCGACATGATCTTGAAGCGCTTCTGCCTGCCATAGCTCGCTCCCTTGACAACGTCGCAAGCGAAATGGTTGGCGGTCGCCGCACTGCCGCCATTGCCGAACACGAAAATCTGGCGATCCTCGTCGCGCGCCCTGCGGAATACAGCGATCAGGTCCTCGACACGGGCCAGATCCACCGTCTCCAAAGCGGCTAGCAGCCGCTGCTTGTAATCCCTAGCAAAGGCCATCGCTCATATGCTCCGCCCCATGGTCGCGGCCAAGGCCAGCACCTCGCCAGGCGTCGCCTTGCCCGTGCCCGGCTTGCCTACCGTCACGCCAGCTACGATTGTCCCAAACCGCAACGCCTCTTCTGTGCGGGCACCTGCCGCCAGGGCGAGCGCGAGGCCAGCGGTCAGGCTATCACCGGCGCCGCATGGATCGACCGGGCCGGCCACCTCGGGTGCCGGCAGCAGCCGCTCGCCGCCACAGTCAATCAGCCGCGCGCCCCGCTTGCCGTCCGTGACCACGAGCGCCGCTCCTCCGATCGTACGGTGCAGGCGGCCGAAATCGAGCTCTCCGAACTGCCTGCGGCAGGCTGCGGCGGCCTCGGATTCGTTCGGCGTGGCAATAACGCCGCGAAAGTGCTCCAACCGGCGGCGAGAATCGGCGACATAGGCCGCACCTCCGCGCGCTCCGGCACTCCGACACACAGCTTCCCGCACTGCGGCGGTGACAGTGCCCCCATGAACCGTCTCTGCCTGATCGGCCACAATGATCGCATTGAACTCCTGCAAGCACTCCTCCAGCCTGTCGACAACGGCCCGCTCGGCCGGCGCTGGCAGTGGCTCCGTGTTGACGAAATCAACCCGCGGAAGATCCTCGACACCCGTCTCGCAGTTGATCAGCTTGTTGTAAGTGAAGGTCTGGATCTGCGGCGATTCGACTAGCAAGTCACTCTCGATCGATGCCCTGGAAAGCGCCCGGCGTAATTCGACGCCAGCGCCATCCGCCCCGACAGCCCCGAGCACGCTGACCCGGCCGGCGCCCAGTTCCGCCAAGTTGCCGGCCACGGTGCCTCCTGCGCCAGGCGTGCAAGTCGACTCCCGCACCGCGCAGCGCGGGATTGCCGTCTCGCGGGAAGGCTCCGCCAAGGCAGGGTCATACCTGCACCATCGATCCAGGCAGATATCGCCGATCACCAGCGCCCGTACGCTACGCGCGCCCGCCAGCACTTCGGCACAGGTCATCCCGACTGGCTTCGCGCTGCCGCGAGAATTGCCTCGCGCAGCGCCGGAACGGTGACCCGGTGGTCTCCGCAAACGTACACGCTCTGCCCGCCATCCGCAACCGTGCGCACGAGAATCGTCTTGTGCGGACGGAAGTAGTAGCCGGGATCGGACTTCGGCAGTTCCGTGTGGACATCGCCTTGGATCGGCACCAAATCAAACACCGCAGTCATGAAGTTGGCGATCTGGCGGCCTTCCTGGCGCGCCACGTTGCGTGCCATGGAGAGCGCCTTGAGGTAAACCTCGGGCCCCATGATTGCGGATCCGAGGCTAACCATGGCACCGCCTTCCAAGTTCTCCACAGCCCTGGTGTAGACGAGGAAGTCGCGGTAACTGGCTTGCCCATAGGCAGCGCCGTCGCAGTTCGGATGCTCATGGGTGATGTCGTAGCCGATGCCCACATGGACCGTAACCGGAATGTCCAGCTCATAAGCATTCGCTAGGATGCTCACGTCGCGGTGGGGAAGCTCCTCGGCTACGATGCGGCGCCCGAAGTTCTCGCCCAGGCCCAGCCCGAGCCTGCCAGCGTCGGCGGCCCAATCGTTGAGCGTCGCAGTGTCGTCCCATAGCCCGAACTCGCCAGTGCGGATGTAGCGCGCGACACTCTCCGTCGTAGCGCCGATGCGCGCCAGCTCGAAATCGTGGATGGCGCCGGCGCCGTTCATGGCCACGTGCGTGAACACTCCTCGCCGGAGCAAGTCGATCACCTGTCGCGAGACGCCCGCCTTGATGACGTGCGCCCCCATCATCAGGATGCGAGCGCCGGATCCACCGGCCGCTAGCTTCGGCGCGATGGTCGCCAAGGACTGTCGCAGCCGGCGGTCGGCCCCCGCAACCCGCTCTTCGAGCGGGAGCAGGTGGCTGAGATCCATATCGTGCGCCCGTTCGGCGAGCGGGCGGATATGCAAGCGCGAGCGGTCAAAAGCCGGGTATTTCGAATGCATGGCGAGAGTCTGTGGCCGCAGGTCTTTCGGCAATCCGGTCACGGGGCTCCGAACACGGCCGCCATCAGTTCATTGTGCGCTCTAAAGTTGGGCACGATCCAATCCGCCCCGACCGCAGCCAAGCGGTCGCGCTTGACCGTGTCGACGGCCGCGCAATCGGGCTCGTCTGTGGCGACGCCGACCGCGCGACCGCCGACCGACTTGACGACCTCGATTTCTACGAAACCATCGCCAAAGCCAAGGAACTCGGATCCTTGATAGTCGCTCTCGCTGATAATGCGCTCCACTAGGATCTTCTTGGAAAAGTTCTTGTAGTCGTCCAAGGCTCCGTACATCCCCCCGGCGAAATAGGAGTCGATGCCCAGCAGGCGCGCCTCTTCCTGCATGAAGGGCTGGTCCGTTCCACTGGCCAAGTACAGCTTCAGTCCACGCTCCTGCACGGCGTCGAGCAGGCGCCGCGCACCCGGCACCATCAGTTCGTCGGGAGCGACGCGCCCGGATCGCAAGTCTTCCCGCCGATGGCGGATCTTGCCCATCAACAGATCGAGGTAGATATGCTTGTACTCCAGTGGCGGCTTGGGAGTTCCGCCGCGCTTGGAAATCTGCCCGGCAAACTCGATCATCTGGTAGATCGTCTGCCGCCCCGTCAGGTGGCCGACATAGCCCTCGACCAGATGCGTGAGTTCCTGCTCTGACTCGCCGGTGCGCAAAGCCAGAAGGGTCTCCACCATCATCGGAACCATCACGTCGAACCAGCCGGCGCGAATCAGCGAAAGCGTGCCGTCGAAGTCAAACAGGCCGACACGGGCAGCAGCTGCGCTCGCTTCGGGATCCAAGATCTCAAGGGATGTGCGAACCAAGCTTCAGTGTGGCAAATCCGGCCAGGGCGTGCCGTAAGTTTGCCAAGCAGGCCTCGATCAACTCACACTCGCGCTGGCAAGAAAAAATCTGCACGGGAGAGGCCGAGACAGCGGCGCCGTCCCCATCCGCCATCGCAGCTCTTGGCAACGGCGGAATCGCACAAAGGACGGAAAGCGTATGCGCGAGGAGACCCGCATCCGGCATCTTGATCGGCAGCGGCGCCTAAAGACGGGCGTTGCCGCTTGCGCCTGCCGGTTCATGCGCAGTCTCATCCTGCGCAGATCCTGCTCCGCTTGACGGTTACTGAAAGGCACCCGGGCCGGGCATCGTGCAGAAAGCCGCCGCGGCAGCCGCAACGCCAGATCGTGTCCCGGACACGTTGCGGGCGGCAGCGGCATGCCGCCCGCACAACGGGCAGCACGCGGCAGCAGAGAACCTGGAGGCTACAGCAGCCTGCTACACTGGCACAGCTCAGCCGGGATAGTCCCTGTTCACTTGACGCCTCCCTCATCATATGGCTAGCATTACGGAATCAAAGGACATTGGCTCATGGCAAAAAACTTGCGCATAGGCATGATCGGCTACGGCTTCATGGGGCGGGCCCACTCCAACGCCTACAAGCGCCTCAACGATTTCTTCCCTGTCGAGCACCGGCCCGTCCTGCAGGCGGTGGCAGCGAGAAATCGCGGCAAGGCGCAGTCGTTCGCCGACAACTGGGGATACCGGCGTGTCGAGACCGACTGGCGCAAGGTAGCCACGGCCGACGACATTGACTTGGTGGACGTCTGCGCCCCGAATCACATGCACTTGGACATCGTCCTTGCAGCGGCCGAGGCCGGCAAGATGATCTGTTGCGAGAAGCCGCTGGCGATGTCCGTCGCCGAGGCCGAACAGATGGTCGAGGCGGTCGAAAAGCACGGCGCGCCCAACATGGTCTGGTATAACTACCGCCGCGTGCCCTCGATCTCGCTGGCCAGGCAGGTCGTGGACGAAGGTCGCATCGGCAAGCCATTTCACTACCGCGCCACCTACTTGCAGGATTGGACCATCTCCGAAGACGTCCCCCAAGGTGGCGCCGGGACATGGCGCTTGGACGTGGAGGCGGCAGGCTCTGGCGTGACGGGCGACCTGCTCGCCCACTCGATCGACACCGCAATGTGGCTCAACGGCCCGATCTCGCGGGTCGTGGCTAGCACGCGCACGTTCGTCACCGAGCGGACGCACGCCGACACCGGCCGGGTGCAGCCGGTCGGGATCGACGATGCCTGCATGTTCCTAGCCGAATTCGCCAATGGCTCGATGGGCACTTTCGAGTCCAGCCGCTATGCCCGCGGCCGCAAGAATTACAACACCCTTGAGTTGAACGGAGCGGACGGGTCGGTATTTTTCGACTTGGAAGACCCGGAGTACCTGCACTTCTTCGAGTACCGGCAGAAGCAATCCGGCAAGAAGGTGGAAGACCACCTCACAGGCTGGCGCAAGATCCACGTCACAAACCCCGAGCACCCGTACATGGACAAGTACTGGGTGCCCGGGACAACGATCGGCTACGAGCACACCTTTCTGAACGCTCTGGCCGATTTTGTTGCCGGCATCGAGTCCGGCAGGCCGACCCAGCCGGACTTTCGGTGCGCCTTGCAAACACAACGCGTCTGTGACGCTGTCATCGAGTCAGGCCGCACTCGGAAATGGACCGAGACAGGAGCGAAGTAGCTCCGCCAAGTTAACGCCTATGCCCCCGCGCCCCCGCCGGGCGTGGCTGCGGCGCAGCGCCCGTTGCACCGCCGACACGCTGCTTCTCGCTGCGCTTGCCGAACGGGCTTTGTAGCAGCTCTTGGTTGCGCTGCTGCAAGCTCGCCTGCACCCGCTCCAACTCCGCGATCGTCTGCTGGGCCGCCTGCAATTGCTGCTCCGCGGCCTGCCAGCGCTCGCGCCACTGCTCGCCGCGCCGCTTCGCCCGCACGTGCTGACTACGCCAGTAGTGCCACTGCCGCTTCGCCTCCGCCAACAGCCCCGCCAGCGCACCCCGTCCGGCCACCGACTCGCCTGGCAACTCCTCCTTGCCCGCCACTTCTGTCAGCCTGCCACAAACACAGTTCCTGCGTCCAGCGTATTCCCAATTTTTTGCTCGCCCCCCGCTGTTCGCTGCCCCTGCTCACAGCCCTCTCGAACGCTTACTGGCAGTCCGCCTCGTCGTCGGATCTCGCAGCAAGCGTCCGCCGGCCCGCGCCGCTTGCTCAGATCCGCACGATCTCGCTCTGGACAGCGCCAGTGGCAACTGCGCCGTCGGAGTGGACAAAGCAATCGATTTCGCTACGAACGCCGAACTCGGGCAGGTAGATCCCGGGCTCGATCGAGAAGCACGTAGCGGGTATTAGCGGACGCTCGTCGCGCATCTCTAAGTTGTCCATGTTGGCACCGTTGCCGTGGACCTCTTCCCCGATCGAGTGGCCGAGCCGGTGGACGAAGGCCTCACCGTAGCCGTGAGCAGCGATGTGGGCGCGGGCGATTTGGTCCATCTCCCACCCTTGGATGCCCCGCCCCGAGCGCATGGCTGCATCAGCCGCGCCGAGGGCCCGGTCGCGCGCGCCTGCGACAATCTCGAAAACCCGCCGCATGCGCTCCGGAGGCCGCTCGCCACAGAAACCCGTCCAAGTGATGTCGTAGTAGACCGCCCCGGGCGCATCCAGCTTGGCCCACAGGTCGATCAGCACGAAGTCTCCGTTGCGAATCGGCCGGGAGCGTTCCGGGCTCGGCCCGTAATGCGGCTTTCCGCTGTTGGCGTTGGCCGCGACGATGGGGCCGTCGGCCGCTACCATGCCGGCCTCCCGGAAGCAGTGCCGGATGAACTGCGCAATGCGGTACTCGCTGCTGGCCCCGTCCGTGTCGATTTCGACGCGAATCTGCCGGAACGCCTGCTGCAGGATCGCATCGACGCGGCGACCGGCCTCGAAATGCAGATCGCGCTGGGCGTCTGTCCAGCGCGCCTCGAAATATTGCACCAGCCCGGCCGACGAGACCACCTCGGGGCCGCAGGAGCGCACGAGATCGACCGTCCCGGCATCCACCAGCGAGACGGCCGGAATCATGCAGAGCGGAGAGAACTGCATGGCGACACGCGCCTTGCCCGCCAGAATCGCGCGGAGATGCTCGTGGTGCGCCTGCCAGCTGGAGTAGACAAGCCTTATGCCGGGCAGGCTGTCGAGGCGGGTATCTTCGATAGCGTGGACCAGCTTGGCCGGCTCGCCGCGCACAGGGATCCAGTAGTACCAGCGGCGCGAGACGTGCCCCTCGGAATCCAAGCCCAGCACGCGGTAGGCGATGGGATCGCGCATGTGATGGTCGAACAGCAGCCAGCCATCCAGCCCATCGGCCAGCAGCTGCGCTTGGATCTCAGCAATCTGCATGAGTCACGATTGTAACTCCGAATTTCGAAGAGAATAAGAAATTCGCGCGTGGAAGTTGCGCTAGCACTGCCATTAAGCTAGAATAAACAACAAAGAAAGGGAGGCCATCGTGGCTCTAACCAAACGGCAGAAGCAGGTGCTGGACTTCTTGGCGGAGTTCATCGCTGAGAACCACTACAGCCCCAGCTTTGAAGAAATCGCCCGGAACATGAACCTGTCGTCTGTGTCGACAGTCCACAAGCACTTGCAAGTACTGCAGGAGAAGGGCTACATCGAACGCAGCTTCAACCGCAGCCGGGCGATGGAGATCTCACCCAAGTACTACGAGGAGATCGTCGCCAACCGGCAGAAGCTCTACTCGTTCCACCAGGGGGGGGATCAGTTGGCCGCCCCGCTCGTGGGCACGATCACGGCGGGCGCGCCGCTACAGCAGTACCCCGAGCATGAGACCCTGTCGTTCGCTCCGCTGCTCAGGGAGGACAACGTGTTCGCGCTGCGCGTGAGCGGCCAGTCCATGATCGAAGACCACATCTTGGACGGGGACTACGTCCTGCTCGAGAAGACCAGCCATGCCCATAACGGAGAGATCGTGGTCGCGCTCGTTGACGGAACGGAGAGTACGCTAAAGCGCTTCTACCTCGAGGGAGCAATGGTGCGCCTGCAGCCGGCCAATGTCGAGATGAACCCGATCATTGTGCAGGCCTCGCGCGTGGAGGTGCAAGGCCGCCTCCTGGCAGTCCACCGCCGCTACCACTGAGCGCGGCATCCGCGGCGGCGCGCAGCCCTAGCCGCATGGATTGCCTGCCATTGGCCGCGCTGCGACAGCGGCTGGCCAGCTCTCGCGCGGCCGTCTCCGGGCATTGCGGCACTGGCGGCATCCGACGGCTTCCACCACAGCCTGCTGCTGTCAGGGGCAAACCTGTGCCGATCGCCGTTCTCCGGGGACATGGGCAGAGGCCGCGCTGCCAAGTTGCGGGCCGGCTAGGGTTCCGGCGGCGGGTGGAACCCTCTATAGAAGAAATAGAACGTTGAGAGGTAGATCGCAAGCAAGGCGCCGGTGTACAAGAACACCGTCATGAATCTACGATCGAGCAGTACTTGCAGCACGCCGAGGCCTTCGCGGAAACACTTGCCGGCGAACCAAGCCACGAATACGACCGCACCCGCTATCGGCAGCCAGACGCACAAGACTTCGACGACCAGGCTCATGACGCCCCCTCCGGCCCGGGCGGTCCCGCCCAATGCGCCCCGGCCAGTTCCCGCAGTTGGTCGAGATCGAGCACCGCCACATCCAGCTGGCGCGCCTTCTGCAGCTTGGACCCGGCCTTCTCGCCAGCCAGCAAGTAGTCCGTGTTGGCGCTGACGCTGCCGGTCACCTTGCCGCCAAGGCCTTGGATCGCCGCCTTGGCCGCGTCCCGCGACAATCCGGGCAACGTGCCGGTAATGACAAAGACCTTGCCGTCAAGCGGCCGCGCCGCGGGCATTGCCGCATGCGCGTCATCGGCAAACCTCAGGCCGGAATCGCGCAGCCGCTCCATCAAATCCTTGTTCGACTCGGCGCGGAAGAAGCTTTGGATGGCCTGCGCGATATTGGGGCCTACTTCCTCGACCTGTGCCAGTTCTTCCTCCGTGGCCTCCGCAATTGCATCCAGATTGCGGAAATGACTTGCGAGCAGGCTTGAGGTGCGCTCGCCCACATAGCGAATGCCAAGTCCGAACAGCAGTGCGGCGAGGGGTGCTTGCTTGGACTCTTCCAAGCTTTCCAGCACTTTTCTGGCCGACTTGCTTCCCAGCCGCACCGCGCCGCGGCCTTGCAAGTGTCGCGCTCGCAAGGCGAAGATGTCCTGCACCCTCCTGAGAATGCCTTGGCCCTCGAGTTCCTGGATCACGGCCTCCGTGAGACCCTTGACTCCGATACCTTCCGCGAAGCGCTTGATCCGCTTGCAAGGTTCCTCGGCATTCGGTTCTCTGCGCTGCGGTGCTGCACCAGCGGCGGGAGGGTCGTCCGCGGCTTTCTCGCCTGAAGGCGCCGCTGCGCACGCCAGTCCGATGCGCCGCAGATCCCGGACAAGCCCTGCCGTTCGCGGATCCGCAAAACAGTCGCGGGTCGCGGCGGCAGCGAGCTTGTTGACACCCTTGACCGCGAGCAAGTCTTCAAGACTCGCCGCTCGAATGGCTTCCACCGTCGGGAAGCGCGCAGCGAGCGCCGCACAGGTGGCAGGGCCGACTTTCGGAATCGCAAGGGACTGCAGGAACTGCGCCCAACCTGCCTGCTGCTTGGCCTGCTCGATACTGTCGATTACCGACTGTGCCGCCTCGACGGTCATGGCAGAGTCCTTTTCCAGCCCGGCCAGCTGCTCCTCCTGAAGACTGTACAGATCGGCAATGTCGTTGACGTAGCCACGCTCCACCAGCTGGCGGGCGATCCGCTCCCCGATGCCGTCTATGTTCATCGCCGAGCGCGAGCAATAATGCTCGATGGACTGCTGCAAGCGAGCCCTGCAGCTGTTGTTGACGCAGCGCAGCACCACTTCGCCTTCCGGCCGGGCAACAGCGGCCCCGCACACCGGGCATGCGGCGGGCATGCGGAACGGCCGCCGCTCGCTGCCTTGCTGCACGACCCGCAGAATCTTCGGTATCACATCGCCGCTTCGCTCCAGCAGAACCCTGTCGCCAATCTGGAGCCCCAGGCGCTCGATCTCGTCGTGGTTGTGCAGGGTAGCCCGGGCAACCGTAACGCCGCCCACTTGTACCGGTTCCAGCAGGGCGCGCGGCGTCACGGCACCAGTCCGGCCAACCTGAACATCGATGTCGTTAACCACCGTTTCCACCTGCTGCGCTTCGGGCTTGAAAGCGATCGCCCAGCGCGGGGCCTTGGATGTGGCGCCAAGCTGTCGCTGCAGGTCTGTGCGGTCCACCTTGAACACGAGACCATCGACCTCGTAGGGCAGAGACGCCCGCTCTTCCAAGCGCCTTTGGCAGAATTCCGACAGCGCGTCCGCGCCATCGAGCAGTTCCCGTCCCGGATCAACCTTGAAGCCCAGCTTCTGTAGAATCTCGAGCGATTCCCAATGTGTCGGACGCTCTTTGGCCCCGTCGAACAGCAACATATAGGCAAAGAAGTCCAGACGGCGCCGGGCGGTAACCGAGGCATCGAGCATGCGCACGGCGCCGGCCGCGGCGTTGCGCGGATTGGCGAACTTTTCCTTCGGCTCCCGCCCGTCGTTCAACTTCTGGAATGCGGCCTTTGGCATCACGACTTCTCCGCGCACCTCGAAACTGGACGGAACCCGGCAGGCTTGGATGAGATCCGCAGGCAACGACAGCGGCACGGACCGAATGGTGCGGGCATTAGGTGTCACCACCTCGCCCTGATTGCCATCGCCTCGTGTCAAGGCGAGGTCGAGCTGGCAGTCGCGGTATCGCAAGGCCAGAGACACGCCGTCGAACTTTAATTCGCCCACGTACCTAACCGCTTCTGATCCGAGTCGTTCCCTGGCCCGGCGATCGAAATCCCGCAGCCCACCATCATCGAAGGCATTGTCCAAGCTGAGCATCTGGGAAGAATGTTCGGCTTTTTCAACCCCTTCCCGCGGATTTCCTCCCACGCGCTGCGTGGGGGAATCGGACGAGGCCAAGCCGGGGTGCTGGCTCTCAAGGGCCTGTAGCTCCCGCATCAGACCGTCGAATTCGCCATCCGAGATCTCGGGACGGTTCTCGACGTAATAGAGCCGCTCGTGACGCACGATCTCGGTGCGCAGCTCAGCCGCTCTCCGCCGCGCTTCACCCAAGGGCCGATCCGGCGCGGAGGGGACCGCCATGAGGCATATTATAAGTTTTCGCATGAGATACAAACGGGCGCTCTGCATTTACAACCCGGCAGCCGGGCGAGGCGCCCGCCAATCAGCACTAGAAGCAGTCCGGCAGGGCCTGTCGGCTCATGCAGGGAATGTACGACTCGCGCCGACCAGCCGGCCCGGCCACGCCACGGATCTTGCCAGCCAGGCAGCGGCCGAGGGCTGTGACCTGGTCGCTGTCCACAGCGGGGACGGCACGATCAACGAGGTCGTGCAGGGCTTAGCGGGCAAAAACTCCCCCGCCCTTCTCGCCCTGCCCGGCGGCACTGCCAATGTGCTAGTGAGTGAGCTCGGAATCCCAGCCGACCCGGCCAAGGCAGCCCGCATGCTTCCGCAACTCGTCACCAAGCCGGTCCGATTGGGCAGGGTCATTTTCGACAGGGATGGCACAAGCCGCTATTTCCTGCTCATGTGCGGCGCGGGCTTGGACGCTGCGATCGCAGGCCGGGTATCCAAGCCACTGAAGCGCAGATTCGGCCAAGCCGCCTACTGGGCAGCCGCCGCAAGATTTTCCCTGCAGCGACTGCCTCGAGTGAGGGTATCGGCCAGCGGTGACGGAGCAGCCGGCCCGTGGTGCGGCTTGGTGCTGGCCTCAAAGAGCCGGTTGTACGGGGGCGGGCTGGTGCTTACGCCCAGAGCACATCTCCTCTCAAGCCACTTCGTCACGGCCCAGTACGCAGGGACCGGCCGGCTCGCTTACAGCGGCTACCTAGCAGGTGCGATGTGCCGGTTGCTGTCAAGGTGCCCGGGCGTGCGGCTGGATGCCAGCGACGACTTGGCGCTAGAACCGGGAGCTGGGGAAACAGCGCAGGTTCAGGTCGACGGCGAAGTTGTCGGAGAATTGCCGGCCCGCGTCACGCTCAGCGATGCGACCTGCAGGATCTTGATGCCCAAGCACTACACGGCGGGCGGTGACATCAGATCGAATGGGAGATCCGTGCTGCAGTAGGCCGTGTTTGCGGCCAACTGCTAGCCGGGCTGCGCGGGATGTTGGTGCATGGTCCTTGAGCACCCTATTGCACGCTCAAGGACATGCTGCATGAGCTGTGTGACGCACACCATCTGCGCGAGTTGGAAGCAGTGGCGCAGATCGACGGCGAAGCCTGGGGCGGGAGATGGAACACGCTGGTGTGAAACACCCTAGCCCGCCCCTGCCCCCACAGCGTCCCGGGAAGCAGTTTGTGCAGTGTCGGGAAGCAGCTGGTAGCCGAGATCCTTAGCTGTCGTTTTGAGGTAGGCCAAGGTCCGTTGGCGATGGCGCTGCTCGTAGGCCGCCTCGCCCTCGTCAACGTAGTCCTGGCCGAAGCGCAGCATGCGGTATACCAACACCGCCAGCTTGCGGGCGGTGGCGAACACCGCCGTCTTCATCCCCTTGTGCCGCGCCTTGCGGCGCAGCGCCGCCCCCAGCGCCGACTTGGACCGGATCAGCGCCGTCGCCGCCATGCGCAGCGCGTTCGACGTGCGCGTCGCTCCCAGCCCGCGCTGCCGCTTGCCCGCCAACTGCTGCCCGCCCGATACCGCGTGCCGCGGCGCCAGGCCCAGCCAGCTCGTGAAATGCCGCTCGCTCGGAAACGACCCCAGATCCGTCCCCACCTCGGTCAGGATCGTGCGCGCCGCCCCCGCGCTAATCCCGTCGATGCGCGTCAGATCCACGCTCGCGTAGCGGTACAGCGCCGTCCGCAGCGGCTGCTCACCCCGCCTTCGGATGGCTTTCTCCTTGGCCGCGTTCGGGTGCCGCGGACACTCCTCCGCGCTGCATTCCTCGCCCGCCTGCTGCTGCAGATCCTCTTGCAGCTTCTGCTCGTAACCGTCCATCTCGGCCTGCACCGCGTCGTACAGCCGCAGCGCACTGCGCAGGTTGAACAGGTGCTCCTCCCGCCAGTTGCCGCTCAGGTACTCCACGAACTGCTCCTCCGTGTGCTTGCAGCGCCCCGAGCGCAACTGCGCCAACTGCTCCGCATCGCGCTGCCCCGCCACGATCGCACGCACGATCGCCATGCCTGTCTGCCCCGTCAGATCCGTCACCGCCCGATGCACCTGCACGTTCATCTGATCCAACGCCCGCTGCATCCATTGCACGCAGCGCGTGCGCTCCGCCACCAAGCTCTGCCACTGCCGGTGCAGCGCCCGCAGCTGCGTCACCGTCTCGGGCGGCCGGAACGAGCCCCGCAGCAGGCCGCAACTGTGCAGCCGCTGTAGCCACTGGCAGTCCAGCATGTCGGTCTTGCGCCCCGGCACGTTCTTCAACTGCCGCGCATTGACCAGCAACACCTCGAAACCGCGCTCCTCCAGCAACTCGTGCAATGGGATCCAGTACACATACGTGCTCTCCAGCGCCACCGATTCCACGCCTTCGGCCGCCAGCCAGTCCGCCAACGCGTCCAACTGCGCGGTGGTCGTGCCGAACGTGCGCACGTTGGGCCTGCCGTCCGCACGTGGCGGCCCGCAGGCCCAGTGCTCGCGGCTGCCGAGGTCCACCCCCGCCACCTGCGGGCGCTGCACCGGCAGGTCCCGCTCCGGCTGCTCTCTTGCCATATCTCCCTCCTGCTGCTCCTGTCTCACACACGGAAGGCCCCGGCCCGGGTTGGCAATTGCTCTGCAATGCTGGTGTTGAGGAGTGCTTCCGAAGAAACCTCGCTAGTGAATGATCGCTCGCCCGGACCCAGACTGGCTTTGGGGCAAATACTGCACCAATGAAATTACGGGGCTTGACTGCCGGAACCCTCCGCTCTGATTCTACGCCAAGCCACGTGTTTCCAACCGAATGATCCGGGCCCCGCCCGGGGGCGCGACTGGCTGGAGGGATGACTCCGCGATGCGGATCGAAGACTTGTCCGGCCGGAGGGAATGCTGGAAGCATCGGGACTGGGGACTGCTCCATCCGAACGAATATGGGACTGCTGGAGACCGGGCAGTGCATTGCGGCAGGGAAACCGACTGCTCGGATCCTCCCGTCTCGGTGCGGCCGTGCGCGTAACGCAGCCGGCCCCTGCCTCCGGTTGTCACGGTGCATCGCTCGGCTGGCCATGGATGTACGATCTGCGGCTCTCGCCAGAGCCAGTCACAGGGGTGTTGCAGGCGCCCTCCATGCGAAGCGCTCTTTCTGCGGCCTCCCTGCGGAGTGTCCGCTTCTCAGATGCGCTTCACGTGGTTGCAAACGCTGGCAGCGAGCGACTTCTTTAGCTTGCTGCGTCGCCCGGTCGTGCAGGGAAGCGCTTCATTCACGAGCGATAACCGCGCCGCTGCCGGTGTCCGAGCGCTGTCTTCAGCCGGAATGGCCGGTGCGCCGCTCTTCGCCGCATACCGAGCAGGAACCGGCTTGGCAAGCACGGGCGCCTTGGAAAAGAGCGACTGCAATGGCTAGGCTGCCAACGGCCGACGTCACGGTCTCGGGCAGGGGACCGAGCCAGCCAGCGATCGATGCTGCCCACAGCGCGGCGCCCCCCGCAAAGGCCAGCATTACAGCCGCGTTCTTCCGCGCCGGCCCCAATAGGAGCATCGCTGAGCCTAAGATTACGGTCCCGATCCAGATCCCTTGCTCGACGCCTTCGGAGAGCGCCAAGGCGGGCGCTGCGGCGACCAGTACCGGAGTGAGCGCGCAGTGCAGCGCGCACCAACTCGCAGCGCACGCCGCGATCCGCGATCCGGAAGCCAGGTACGTGCGCGAGTGGACAGTTGCGAGAGCGTTGTTCATGGTTTCACTTGCGCGGCTATAGCCGCATCAGAGCGCGCAAGCCTCCATGGTAGTGGATTCCCGCACGCCTTCCGCCCTCCGCCCTGCTGCTGGTTTTGCCAAAGGCTGCCGGCGGCCCCGCTCGCGGGCTGCCTGGCGAGTTGAAACGCACCGCTTCCCATGCATTGCTATGCTATGTACGGCTTGGAATCGGTTCGCAGGGTATGTGCGCGTTGCAATCGGATACCAGTAAGGGTATCGCGTCCGCTGCATCTGCGCCGGCCGTTGCGGCGATCGGCGACAGCTGCGCCATCATCGGACGAGTGGGCGAACTGCCGTGCGTGCAGCGGCAATGGGCGGGGGGCATGCTCGATCCGCTGCTGCACCGCCTCGTGCGGCTCGGATCCGTCTCGGCGCAGCGGTTGGAGTCGGAGGCTGGACGACACCGACAGCGCGACCGCATCACCAAGTCAGGCTTAGCGCTCCCGCAGGCATGGCAGCGCAACGGCGGGGGTTGGGCGAGACCTCGGCTGCTAGCGGCTGGCGGCCGTTGTTCAGGGGATGGGTGAGGTCGCGTCTTGCCTCGCAGCGATGCCTTGGAAGCGCGGATCGCGCATTGGCGAGCTTGGTTGCGGCGGCGCCCGGGAATCCGTGATGCGGACCTGGAAGAACTCGAGGGCCGACTGCGCGAGCTGCTTGCCGGCCTGCGTGCCGCTGGTCTGACCGCCGACGAGGCGTTCCTCCTGGCCGTCAAGCGCATGGGAGGCCTTGACGCTGACGCGCGCGAGTTTGCCCGCGCGCATTCCCAGCGGCTATGGAAGCAGATCGTGGCCGCCGAGGATCCGGACAGCGAGCCAGGCCTGCGCTCGCGGCACGAATGCATTGTGGCGATAGTCCTGGCCGCAGCCGCTGCCGCTGCGATCAAGCTGCCCGAGCTGTTCGGCTATCCGCAGATCGGGTCGGACGACGGCCTTCTTGACGCCGGCGCGTTCTACTTGCGGAACATTGCCTTCTTCGTGCTCCCGTTCCTGGCCGGCTACTTTGCCTGGAAGCGCCGCTTGGGCCGGGCTGCGCTCCTTCGACTGGCGCTGGCGTTTGCCGCGGCCGCGGCCGCCATCAACGCTTTTCCCTTCGCGGACGGCGGGCACACGCAGCTGCTCGCGGCGCTGCACCTGCCGATCGCCCTGTGGCTGGTTGTGGGCATCTCCCATGCCGGCGGCCGCTGGGCGGACGGAAGCCGTCGGATGGACTTCGTGCGCTTCTCGGGCGAGCTGTTCATCTACTACGTGCTGATGGCGTTGGGCGGCGGTGTTCTCACGGGCGTCACGCTCGCCACCTTCGCCGCCATTGGCGTGGACGCGGAGCCGTTCGCACAGCAGTGGATGCTCCCGTGCGGGGCGATGGGCGCCGTTGTCATTGGGGCGTGGCTCGTTGAAGCGAGGCAGGGCGTCGTTGAGAGCATGGCGCCCGTCCTAACGCGCCTGTTCACGCCGATGTTCGCCGCGACGCTGCTGGCCGTGCTCGCGACGATGCTTTGGAATGGAAGCGGCATCGACGCGGAGCGGGAGGTGCTGATCGGCTTCGACCTGCTCTTGGCAGTCGTTCTCGGACTGCTGCTCTACGCGGTCTCGGCGCGTGACATACAGGCCCGGCCCGGCCTGTTCGACGGATTGCAGCTCTTGCTGGTGGTCTGCGCGCTGGTGCTTGACGCCGTGGCGCTGTCCGCCATAGCCGGGCGGATCTCCGAGTTCGGCTTGAGTCCGAACCGGATGGCTGCTTTGGGCGAGAACCTGCTTCTGCTGGTGAATCTAGCCCGGTCGGCATGGCTGTACGCCAAGTTCCTCGCCGGCCGCGGTTCCTTCTCCGCCCTTGAGCGCTGGCAGACGGCCTACCTGCCCGCATATGCCGCCTGGGCGGCTTTTGTTGTGGTTGCGTTTCCGCTTCTGTTCAGCTTCGCCTGAGATCGCTGTACAGGGGCCGGCAATGCTTGGCGCGCGGGCGCTTGCCCTCCTTGGCAGCCAACCGTCCGGATGATTCCCACCCGGGCTGGCCCGGCCGCAGGCGTCCGCTATTCGCCCAAGCACTGCCGCACGGCACTGTGCGGCGCGCGCCCCGCGCCAACCGGCCTCTGTTGTTCAAGCCGCCGCCAACGCACCGGCGGCGGGCCAGTCGCCCGCTGTCTGGATGCGCGGACGCGGCGCCCCGCTGCATGAGCGGGCTCGCTGCCCATTTCCGAGCGTTTCTTCGCTCTGACTGCGATAGCTGCCTACAAGCGCCGCCTCGCGGTGGCGATCAGGCCCATAGCTCTTCGACCGGCGCGTAGACATCTTCTTCGGACAGCGGCACATACCGGAAGCCGCGGCCCAGCGGGGCGTCGAGGCGCACCGTTGTCCAGTCGATCCCCAAGGCTGAGTAAATCGTCGCTTCGATGTCTTCCGGCCGGATGTCCCGCTGCCGCGACCAACCGGGCTCGGTTGTGAAGTTTCCCGGCCCTTTGCCGCCGATTTCATTAGTCGCTCCGATGACAGTACCCCCGCGCACTCCCCCGCCCGCCAGCACGAAGAACATTTGCAGGAGGTGGTCCCTTCCGTTCCTTTGGTTCGACAGCGGCCCCGGCGTGCGCCCGAACTCTCCGCAGACCAGCACAAGTGTTTCTGCCAAGCGCCCTGAGGCCTCCAAGTCCTCGATCAAAGCTGCGAAGGCAGGATCGAATTCCGCTGCCTTGGCATAGATGCCGGAATCCATGTCGATAGCGTTAGCGCCCGGCACGCCGTGCTGATAGATCTCGTTGTGGTGATCCCAGCCGTCCAATTCCACTTGGATGAAGCGCGTTCCTTGGTCTTGCTCGATGATCTTGCGCGCGGTTACGACAGCATCGCCGAACGCGGATGCCCCGTATCGGAGATGTTCTTCCTCCGTGAAGCGGAACGCGGCACTCACTGCGGGGTTGAACATCATGCGGCGCGCGTCTGCGTAGTGGGAAAGCATTCCCGCCACTTCGCCAGCGTACGGCCCGTTGCCGCCGGTCTCGAATTGTTCGAGAAGCGCCCAGCGGCGCTGGAAAGGGCCCTGCCCGTCCGGGTATTCCGAGTATTGGAGGCCTCCGCTTGCCGATTCCAGATGCAGCGGGCCATGCTTCGCGGGCAGGTACCCCGACCCCCTGAGATTGCTCACCCCCAAGGCAATGAAGCCGGGGAGTGCCTGGTCCGGCCGCCGCTCGGCTTCCTTCTCCAAGGCCACGATGCTGCCAATGTTGGGCGCGATGCCGCCCGCTAGCGAGGTCGGGTCTCGGCCGATCTGCAGCCAAGTCTCGCTCAGCCGGTGGTCCCGCGCCCACGCCAGTCCCGAGCGGATGATGGCAATCTTGTCCAGCACCCGGGAAGTGTTCCCCAGCAAGGCCATCGGCACGGTGACACCGCCGAACGTCTCGGGCTGGAAGTCGGAAGGCGTCACGCCTTGGACATGCTTGAAATCGAACGTGTCGACGTGACTGGGAGCGCCCCGCAGAAACAGGAAGATCACGTTCCTCGCCGTGTTGCGCGGCTGCACCGGCCCTTCTGAGATTGCCTCCCCCGCGGCTGGAAGGCCGCATAGGAAGCTTCCCGTCACACCGGTCAGGAAGTTTCGAAAGAAGCGTCTCCTCGACAAGTGGGGCCGTGCGAAAAAGCTCGCATGCACCGGCTGGCGCCTGCGTACAAGTCGCTCGAAACGTTGCTTCTCAGTCATAGCAGCAGTACTTCGCGGAACCATCCATCCGGCTAGTAGTTCGTATGGAACTCAGCTCGGTTCAACAGCGCCCACATCAATTCCTCCGCCCGCTCCTCGCGTTGCCTTGACGGCCCGGCGTCAAAATAGGCAAGAGCTGTGGTGATCTCCTCAGCGGTCGGATGGCGGCCAAGCGTGCAGAGGAACAGTCCCGTTACCAGGGCGTCATCCTCCTCGGAGAGCAGCGCTTGGATCGTGCCGCTGCTGCTAGAGCCGGTGATTTGACGGAGCACGAAGCCATTGTTCATCAGGTTCAGAGCCTGTAATGCGCTCCGGGTATCGCTTCGCGGGGCTGCCAGACGATCGCCAGGCAGGAACGACCTGAGGAAAGACCGCACGTCTTCGCTGTCATTGCGCCCATTGCGCCATATATCCCGTGGCATGTCATTCACGTCTGGAAATTGCATCGCGAATCCCACGTTCTCGAAAGTCACGCGGGATACGCGATAGGCTGCCTTCTGCCCGGTGGCGATCAAGACCGCGTCATGGATCTGCTCGGCTCCGAGACGCCTTGGGCGGTGGCGCACAAAGTACCGCTCGTACTGTGGGTTGAACACTCCGTCGTAGCGGGACGACAGCTGGTAGATCTGCGAGTTCGCGATCTGCCGCATCAGCCACTGCAAGTCGAATCCGCTCTCGCGAAAACCTTCGGCCAGCCACGCGAGCAGGCCGGGATGCGAAGGCTGAAGCCCCTGCTCCCCGGCTGGCGGTCTGGCCGGGTCGAGACGGTCCGGGTCGAACTGATTGGCTGGCTCGACGATCCCCCGCCCGAAGAACTCCCGCCAGATATAGTTGACTGTCGCGCGCGCGAACTGCGGATCCCCGGTCACGTACAGCCCGACCTGCTGGCGCAGCGGCAGTTGCTGATTCACGGCTGTCTGCGCGAACGGGTATGCAGGGGCCACGTGGCGCGACTCGTGTATTCTGCTCGGCCGGTTGCCGCCCTCGGTCCAAGCCAGGTAGCGTCCCGGTGCTCCGCCTTCGCTGCCTATGTCCGTTCCGGCTGGCCGGTCCCGAATCACCAAGTAGTTCAATGCTAGGTAGTGCCTGCGACAAAACCCCCTAAAATCCGTTCTCCACTAGCAAGACGGGCCGATTGGTCAACAAAGTAAAGACTTGTTGGAGCAGGCTGCACGGTATGTAGTGGGTTGCCGCCAGGCGAAGATCGCAGCTAATGGGCCGGATCCGAGCCAACGGACCGCTGCCCGCCTAATCTTCGCCTGCGTCGATTGCACGCAACCGTTTTGAATACAACGACATGGATGCTTTTGTCGCAAGCACTAGGTAGTGGCGGCCCCCGATCTTCACTTTTGGACGCCAGCGTTCGATGCTGGGCAGATCCGAAAAAAACGCGGCCAGGCCCCAAGCCTCCAGTCGGCTCGCCCGCGCGCCCCATGCATTGACACCCTCGAGCCTGCCCTCGCCGTCATGGCAGAGCACGCAATCCATGGCCGAAATTCCGAGGAAGTCTCGCGCTGTGATGGAGGCTAAAGTGTCGTATGTGTCCTGGGCCGGCCCTCCCGGTGTGCGCCCGCCAGCCACGTAGGGGACAGGCGAGGCCCGTACCGGATAGGACTGTAGATCCCTGTAGATTGATTGGTACTGCTCGCGCCCGGAATAGCTGGCGGGATATTCCCGGCCATCGTGCGTCCCTTCTGCGGCCAGCATCTCGCGCGCCATCCGGTCGTACGGCTTGTTGGCTCGCAGCGAGTTGCGGAAGTACAAGTGCAGCGCGTCCCGCCCGTGCCAGCGATTCCCCCCTGCCGCATGCTTGGTGTTCCGGAAGAGATCCCCGAAAAACAGTGCCCAGCGATCCGCCCATTCCGGCCGGGCCAGCAGCGAGTCGACGAGTTGCGAGCGCTTGTCCGCGGATCGATCGGCGAGGAACCGCAGCACTTCCTCCCTCGTGGGAATGCGCCCGGTCAGGTCCAGCCGCACGCGCCGCAGGAATTCCCCGTCCGTGGTCAGCTCGGCCAAGGGGATGCCCGCCGCTCGGGCTTTCCGCTCAACGCAGTCGTCGATGCCGCCACAGCCCGCGAGACCGGTTGCTGCGGGGACCGTGCCGCGCTGCGCCCTGGCCGGCCGTGCCACGCTTCTGCGCCTCGGGATCATGGCCAGCGTCTGGCGGGCAACTTCGGCCCGCGCGGCCATTGCCCGCATGTCCTCGCCCGCCCCCCAGCCGAGATTGCCCAGTTTTCCGGAACTGACGAAGCTACAGCTGCTGTGGTCTGGGAACCTCTCTTCCTCGAATTGCGGGTCCGAGACTTGAGGCATGCCCAGCCTTGCCAGCAGCACAAGCAGTGCGCAACGGTGTAAGGCAGCGCTTGATCTATGTCGGCACACTAGACGGCACCCCGCATTATCGCATTCTGGACAGGGCGGGGGCATAGTTTCGTCAAGGCGCGCGCGGCCTTCGGCCGCCCCGCTCAGGCCCAAGGGGCGGCGGCAGGTTGTCCGGATACGACGGGGTTGTCCTCCGCCGCTTACTGTGGACGAGTATCGAGCAGCCCCCGCGCAGTGTCGAGCAAGCGCTCCCTCCATGCGATCCGGCCGAGCCATTTTTCCGGGATTCCGGACAGGCCGTACAAGGAACCGGCGAGCTGGCCCGTTACCGCAGCGACGGTGTCGGCGTCGTCGGCTAGGTTGGCTGCCAGTAGGACGGCATTGCGAAAGTCCGCCGTGCGAGCGACCGACCAGATCGCCGCCTCGAGCGTATGAACTACGTAGCCGCTCGACTGGATCGTGTCCCGCGCCCGTCCGCGCCAGGAACCGGCGAGAATGCGGGCGATCGACGCAGACCCCTCGAAACCCCTCGGGGCAAGGACACTCCGCCGCGGCATGCCGGATATGGCATCCGCCAGCAAGCCGGCGAAGGCGCGGCAAGCATCCACTGCTTCGAGAGCTGCGTGCGTGGTGCGCGATTGTTGCGCTGCAACGCGATCCAGGCTGGCGCGGTCACGCCAATGCCGCAGGGCAACCGGGGCAAGCCGCATCAGGGAACCGTTTCCGGCAGTCCCTGGATCGGTGGAGCCAGCCAAGGGGTCGCCCGCCCGGAGATAGCGGTCCAGCGCCTGGCTGGTCGTTATCCCGATGTCGAAGCAGCTTCCGGTGCATGAGTATTCCCCGCTGTGCCGCCATGCCTCGAAGCGGTCCATCAGATCCCGGCAGTCCAGATCCCCGGATTTGAGCAAGCTGTCCGCCAGGGCCAGTGCCATGGCCGTATCGTCGGTCCAGCACCCCGGCCGCAGGGCGAAGGGACCGCCCCCGACAAGGTCGACGAGCCTCGGAGCCGAGTCGCGGGCTTGGAATTCCAAGGTGGTTCCCACGGCGTCGCCCACCGCCAGGCCGAGCAGGGCTCCGACGCCGCGGTCCCGGATGCTCTCTTCGTCTTGGCGCGGACGCCGCGGTCCCGCCTGCTGGCAGTGCCCCACGTCGACTTCCCGCTCTTGTGCCTCGACCGCAAGCACCGCCTGCGCCTCCCGGACTTTGCGGATCGCTTCGTCGCAGTCCTGGCCCAACTCGACCAGCAGGCGTGCGGCGACAGTTCCCGTCCGGTGCATGCCGCCCTCGCTGTGCAGCAGCACGTCGAAGCCCAATGCCAGCCGGTCCCGGATGGCATCGCCAGCGACTGTCCAGGTCCGCTCGAACTCGGGCTCCGGCGGCTGGGCATCCGGGACTGGCAGATGCCACCACTCCATGTGCCGGTCCTGCACCGCTGCGCGCAGTCGGCGCACCTGCAAGTCGTCCGGATCCTCGCTCGCGGCCAAGCTGATGACCGCGGCGGCCCCCCAGCGCACGGCCGCGTCCAGATCACGGTCCCAGCGCCCGTCCCGGCCGTGAGAGTCCCCCTCGCCCGGGCGGAAGGCGATGCCTATGCGCCCGAGGCCGGGACCGGGTCTCACGGCCGCAATGCGGAGCGGATCGTTTTCGTTGGTCTTAGCTGGCGGCGGCACGGCTTGCGAGGGATGCTCAAGTGATCATACCCGACAGCGGCCGGTTGTGGCGCGCTGTCCGGCCATGCCGAAGGTCGGCTTCAACGCTAGGCCGCGACGCGCCCGTGTCCCTGTCAGAAGTCCAACTGCAGCGTGAGCCGGAACGTTCGGCCATCGTTGAGCGTATTGGTGATGCGCCCGAAGCTCGGCGAGGTCATGCTCACAGTAGGGGCGGCGAATTGCGGGGTGTTGAAGAAGTTGACCGACTCGGCCCTGAAGGTCAGGCGCGTTTCGCCGCCGACGGCCCAGCTGCGCGACAGGCTGGCATTGACGTTGGCGATCTTCCCCTTGCGGAAGGTGCGCAGTCCGAGCGTGCCGGCCAGATCGCCTGCCGCTTGGAACGCGAAGGCAGCGCGGGACAGGATCTGCCGCGAAGTGTCTGGGTCGCCGATGGTCCTGCCCAGCAGCGAGGTGTCGAGCAAGTGCGGCCGGTCGCCCGACGCGCCGTCAACGTTTCCGAAGCCCGGGCCGTCCGAGCCCGTTTGGACGGTGAACGGAGTTCCGGTCTTCAGCAGCGCCACGGTCGAAACGTTCCAATCCCCGAAGAGGCGCCCGGCCCAGCCCCGTCCGGAAGGGGATTTGTAGACCGCGCGCAGCAGCAGCGCGTGCGGCTGG
Source organism: Bryobacterales bacterium (assembly GCA_965219605.1). Lineage (GTDB taxonomy): Bacteria > Acidobacteriota > Terriglobia > Bryobacterales > UBA6623 > VXMF01. The sequence continues at coordinate 1,165,470 of CBDCOC010000001.1, forward strand.
TCGAAAAAGCTCAGCGACTTGACGTCGGAGTGGATGTTGCTCGCTGTCTGGCTGACCGCCCGCCGTGCGTCGCCGCCGTTCATCGTGTTGGTGTAGTCGCTGCCCAGGTCGATCGACTTGCTGAACCAATAGGCCGCGTCCACTGTGAAGCCCTTCAAGTCCCGCATCACGAAGGACGCCCGGGCCGCGTCGAAATACGCCCGCGAGGCATTGTGCAGGCGCAGCACGTCGTTATAGCGCGAGTCGGGCCGCCTGAGGTTGGTCGTCCGCACCGTCACCGGAACGCCGTCCGGCCTTTCCCCGCGATTGAGAAACCAGGCTTGGAACACCTTGTGCGTCCGGCTGCCGACATAGCCGAGCTGCAAGTTCATGGTTTTCGACAGGCCGAACTCCCAGCTCAGGCTGTATTGGTGGCTGTAGGGCTCGACCAAGTTGTCCGCAATGTCGAACAGCGTCGAACGCGATCCTGGCGTCACGTTGGCAAACGCCGCGCCGCTGATGATGTCGGCGAGTTTCGGCCGCAGCACCACGAGCCGCACCACGTTCGGCGCGTTGATGCGGTACTGGCTGTAGGTGACAGGGTAGATCTCCCCGTAGGAGACGCCGTAGGCGCCGCGCAGCGTGCCCGCCCGGCGGCCAAGGCGATAGGCGAAACCGAAGCGCGGGGCGAAGTTGTTGCAGTCGCAGCCGTAGGGCAGTGTCTCGAACCGGTTGACTTCCCGCGGCGTGGTCACCAGTTCGTAGCGCAGGCCGAGGCTCAGCGTCAGGGCGGGAAGAGGCTTCCACGTGTCTGCCACGTAAAACTGGCCGGCCCACTGGCGGAAGCCGCGGTGGAAGCTGCCCACCGTCTTGAGCAGCCGCGTGGGCTTGCCCAGCCGGAAGTTGGTGATCGCGTCGTTGCCGAAATTGTCCGAGAACTGGGTGTTGCCGCGAATCGCCTGCTGCTCCACGCCGTTGAGCTGGATGCGGCCGAGATGGAATCCGGCCTTAAGGCTGTGTCTGGCAAGCGCCCGCGCGACCTGCCCGGCCCCGCGGAAGGTGTTCAGCGCCCGGTCCACCGGGATCAGCGGCGAGGGGCCCTGCCCGTCGATCGCCTGTCCGACGCCCACTGTCGGCCCGAAATTGTTCGGCTCGGGCGCCAGCAGCGAGCCGATGCGGTCGAATCCGGCAGACAGGTCTGTCACGGTCTGCGCCGACCAGTCCTTCGTCCACGTCACGCGGGGGCGGTGGTTCTTGATTTCGGTGTCTGGGTTCGCGCCGCGCACGAGCTGGAATGCATCCACGCTTTGAGAGGTGAAGACGTAGCTGAAGCCAAGCTTGCCCTGCCTGGCCGAGCCGTGGTCCAAGCGCAGGGTGGCCGAGTCGGTATCGACCCGTTGCGGCGCGTTCGTGTTCAGTGCCCGGGGTGCGATATCGGTCCGGTTCGGCAATTGGGTCGGGTAGGCCTCGAGCAGTTGCTGGACGATCCCGCGAGTGACCTCTTCAGTGCGCTCCCCGCTGGACGGGTCGATGAGCAGGGGCGTGCGCTCCTCGGGCAGAGGCACCAGGACGTTGCCGTTGACTTGCCCCCGAATCTTCTGCTGCGAGCCGTTGACCGTCAGCCACGCCCCCTTCCATGCCGGGAGGACGGTGCGGAATCCGTAGCGATTCTCGTTCGCAGGCTGGACGTCGCCGACTTGGAAGAACGAACGCGCCGAGAGCGCGCTGTTGCCGTGAGTCCAGTAGAGATTGCCGCGGCCCGGACGCCTGCGCGCAGGCGGCAGGTGCAGGCCCGGGCGCGGGCGTCGGCCGTATTCGGCACCGTAGTAATCGCGGCTTGGCTGGAAGTCCGTGACGATCGTGGCGGTCGCTCCCAAGCGGATGTTGAGTTCCTGCAGCGTATTGGTGTCGACTAGGTTGAATTGAACGTTCTCGTTGCGGCGCGCCTCTCCTGACCGGGTGTCTTCCTGGCCGAGCAGGTTCAAGTTGGTGCGCTGGGCCGAGGCCCCGCCAGCCGAGGAATTCGAGGCCGAACCTGGGCCGTCTTGCCGCGGCTCGGCTGCCGAACGGGGGGATTCCTGCGCAGTGCTCTCCGCGCTTTGGCCCGCGGCCCTGCCAAGCGGCCAAGCCGCGATCAAGGCAGTTGCGAGTGCGGCCCGCGCGCACTGCTTCTGGCCAACGAGGGGCACCGGATACAGAATAGCCCCCCGCGCCATCGCCGGCCGAGGAGCGGCCCTAGAGCGAATGGATGCGGCTGCACCACTGTCCGGGCGGCCGGCCAGGGCCGCTCCGGCAGCGCCTGCCGTCCGACCTGTTGCAGGTTGGTCACCAATCCCGCTCCCGGCGCGTCCAAATCATCGTCAGCCGCTCGTTCCAAGGCGGTCGTGTCAGCCGACCGCCAATCCACGGGCCCCGTGCCTGCGGGCCGGGGGCGCCGTGGGGCCTTGGCCGCGGGCGATAATGGGAACTGTCAGCACGCAGTGATTTTGCGGCGGGTGCTTGCCGGGCACGATTCTGGCATGCCTTGCGTGGGGCCGTCGCGCAGGAGAAGCTCAATGAAAGTCCATCTCGGCACCGGGCTCCGCCCGGTGCCTAGCCGCTGCCCCGGCGGAACGGCCGCCGCCGGGCCGCGAAATCCGGCGCTCGCGCACTTCTGGCCCGCCCGCTCGTCCGCTGCCTTGCTCGTCTTGGCCCTGCTGTGCTTCCAGGCCGTCTCCTACGGTGCCGATCCGCCCTCCAGCGTCCCTACGGACCAACAGCTCGAGGCGGCCTTGGCAGCTGCGGAGCGGCTGCTTGACATGGGGCGCGCGGAAGAGGCGCTGGGGCTGATCCGGCCGGTGGCCGAGGCCCGGCCGGATTCCAAACAGGCCACCTTCACGATTGGCTTGGCAGCCCTCGCCACGGCCGATCTGTCGGTCCGGCAGGGTGTCAAGCGCTCCGACCCGGGCGTCAAGGGAAACTACCGGCTGGCGGTTCGCTCGTTCCGGGGCATGCTCGTCGAAGATCCTTCGCAGCTCCGTGTCAGGCTCGAATTGGCGCGCGCCCTGTTCTCGCGCGGCAATTGCCTGCTGCCCCCGCCCAATTTGCTCACCCATCTCCTCGGGGACGACTGCTGGGCGGCCGAGCAGCACTTCCTGCGCGTGCTGGGGGCCGATGTTCCGCCGCAGGTCGTCCTCAACGTGCGCCGCTTCATTCAAATTTGCCGCGCCCGCAAGCGCGCGACCGGGAACCTGAGCCTGGCGATCGCGCCGGACACCAACGTGAACACGTCGACATCGGCGCAGACGGTCAATATTTTCGGCCTGCCCTTCCAGCTGGACGACCAAGCGCGCGCTACCAGCGGCATTGGCGTGGTCGGCTCGTTCGGCACCGAGATCCAGCGGCCGCTCCCGCGCTTGAAGTGGATGCCCGGCTCGGCCGCTCGGCTGCGCGTGGGCGGCACCATGTTCCGTCGCGAATACTCGGGCGGCAATTTCGACGATTACAACTACGGCGTCTACGCCGGCCCGCGGTTCATCAATTCCAAGGGCCAGATGAGCATCTTGTTCCAAGCCGACCAGCGGGGCGTCAACGGCCGGCCGTACAGCCGGCAGTATGGTTTCCGGGTCGAAGGCGTCCGCTTGGTGGCGCGACGCATCTGGGCCGGGGGCAGCGTGGAGGGCTCCCGCCAGACCGCGCTTGGCGCGGAAGGGCCGATCGGCGGCCCGGGATTCAGCTGGAATGTCCAGTCCTTCGCCAACATCGCCGTGCTGCCGCCCTTGAGCGTGCGGTTCATGGGTGGCTCCGGGCGCGAGAACACCGCCCGGCTCGGCACGCGCCACAGCTCGCGCTGGGTGGGCGTGATGGGCACGTATGACCTGCCGCTGGGCTTCACCATGACCCTCGCGCAGCAATACTTCCTGACGGATTTCGACCAGCCGAACTCCCTGTTCAGCCCCGACCCGCCGAAGACAAGGCTGTGGTTCTCGCGGCTCGCGCTGCACAACCGGAAGCTCCAGGTCGGCGGGTTCTCGCCGTCGCTCTCCATCATTCGCGAGAGCAGGGATTCTAACCTCACGCTCTATCAATACCAGCGTTACCGCGCCGAAGGAGGAGTGGTCCGGATCTTCTGAGGCTGCTGCCGCCCTCCGGCCGCTGGACCGCGATACGATGCTCCGTGCCCCGCGCCAAGGCTCGCCGGTAGCGCGAAGTAGCCGCAGGCCCCCTGCGCAGCAGGCTTGCGTTCGGTCTCTGGCCGCAGTTGCGGCGCTCTGCCTGCCGTTCGCAGCCGTCGCCGCCGATCCCCCCGGGCCGGGCCGGAACACCGATTCCGCCGCGCCCGAGGCGGCCGAGGCACCAGCCCATGGCGGGACCGAGCGCACTGAGATGAACCTGCTCGGCGAGACATCGTCCGAAACCGGCGAGAGCCGCCGCAACGAGAACGTCCAGTTCAATCTGGTCGACAACAACGCCCTCAAGGAACTCAACATTCGCCTCGGCACGACCGCCACGATTGTCTCGGAGTTCTCCGTGGAGCGCGGCTACTTCGGATCCGAGTACGACAAGCCGCCTGCCCCTCCGGTGCATGCCGCGCCCGGAGGGGCGGGCGGGCTGCACGGCGATGCATCGTGGCGGCACAACAACAGCGTCTTCTCGGCGCGTTCTTTCTTCCAGGTCGGGAGTGTCCGGCCGGCCCGCGAGAACTCCTACGGGTTCAATCTCACGGCCCCGCTCAACCCGCTCGGAGCGGTCACGCTGGGGGCCTCGCAGAACAGGATTCGCGGCAATGTCAACGGCAATGTGCTGGTGCCGCTGCCGGAAGAGCGCGTGCCGCTCGCCGTCGACCCGGCCACCCGCGCTGCGGTCGCCCGGATTCTGGCAGCCTACCCCGACGAGGCTCCCAACCGCCCCGACATCGCGGCGCGCGCTCTCAACAGCAACAGCCTGCAGCGCATCAACACCGATGCGGCGCGCCTGCAGCTAGACCGGGCGGGGCCTTGGCGGGGAAAGCTGGCGCTGCGCTATGCGTGGACGGCCCAAAATGTCGATGCCTTCCAGCTTGTGACCGGCCAGAATCCTGACACCGACACCAAGTCCCATGCCGCCCGCATCACTTGGAGCCGGCCTGTCCTGCCCTCCGCGACGCTGCAGGTCTCGTCCGGGCTGGACCGCCTCGGCTCGCTGCTGCTGCCGTCCGAAGGTGCGCTCGGCCCGATCTTTATCGGGCGCGCGCTGACCACCCTCGGCCCCTTTCCGATCATCCCCCTCGATCGCGTGCAGAACCGCTTCCACCAGGCCGCCACTCTCAGGCATGTGCGCGGCCGGCACGAGACTACGGCCGGATTCGTGCTAACGCGGCTGCACTACAACGGCGAGGAGCCTGACGGAGCGCGCGGCATCCTCGTGTTCCGGCCCAATTTCGGCAACGACGCTATCACGAACGTGCGCTTGGGCCTGCCCAGCCGCTTGATCGCCTCGCTGGGATCCACGTACCGGGGCTTCCGCAATTGGCACAACAGTTTCTTTCTGGGCCACCGCTGGCAGGCCGCTGGCCGCCTCAGCCTGCACATGGGGCTGCGCTACCAGCCCTTCACGCGCCCTGTCGACGTGACCGGGCGCAGCGATCTGGCCATGGATTCGGACCTCAACAATCTGGCGGGATCGTTCGGATTCGCGTACCGCTTGGCCGGCGGGGCTGGCGTGATCCGCGCCGCCTACGGCACGCATTACGGCGACATCTTCCCCGTGACCTACGGGCAAGACCGGCTGAACCCGCCGCACACCGTGACCTCGGTGATCTTGCGACCTGAACTGGCCACCTATCGGACGCTGCTGGATCATTCCAAGAGGATGCCCGGCGGGCGGTCCAGCAAGATCGAACCCGGGCCGGACTTGGTCGTTCCGTACGCCCACCAGTACAATTTCAGCTGGGAGCGGCGGATTGCCGCGGATTGGAGGGTGCAGCTGGGCTATGTCGGCAGCCGCGCTCACAAGCTGATCATCACCTATTTCCTCAATCGCGGGCGCGAAGTGCCGGGCATGGTCTCGACCGTCGCCAACCTGAACCAGCGCCGCGCTGACCGGAGCATCTTCGAGCATCTGTTCATCCACAACGGCTCGCGGGCCTACTTCGACGCCGGCCGGATCACACTGGCCGCGCCGCACTGGCGCGGCTTCACGCTCAACTCCTCGTACTGGCTGAGCAAGTCGCTGGATCTGGGCGGCTCCTACACGAATACCGCCTCGGGGCCAGACGCCCGGGTGGCAGTCGCGCAGACTGAGTTCAACTCTCAGGCCGACCTCAAGGCGCTCAGCGATTTCGACCAGCCGCACGCCTTCCTGCTACAGGCTGGATACACTGTGCCGCGGCAGGTCCTGCGCGGCTGGGCGCGGAAGCTGGCCGGCGGCTGGATGCTCTCCACTGTCACGCTGCTCAAGTCCGGCACGCCCTTCACCGTCGAATCCGGCTCGGACGGCCCAGGCATTGGCAATGTTGATGGGCGCTCCGGGGATCGCCCCATGCTGCTCGACAGGTCGGTGCTGGGACGCGTCATCGGCGCGCCCGACACTTCCGAGGAACTGCTCCCGAGCAGCGCGTTCCGGTTTATCCGCGCTCCGGCGGAACAGGCGGGCGACCTTGGCCGGAACACCTTCCGCAAGGGCAGGATCGCCAATGTCAACACATCGCTCTCGCGACGGTTCGCGCTGCGATCCGGCTGGTCGATCGAACTGCGGGCGGAGTCGATCAACTTTTTCAACACCCCGCAATTTGCCGAGCCCGGCAGTGTGCTCACCTCTCCCAGCTTCGGACAGATCAACAACACGCTCAACGACGGCAGGACGTTCCGGTTCCAGCTGAAGCTCCTCTGGTAGCGCGGGCCGGGCGCCGTCCGCCGCGCCGGGATCATTCCTGCAGGCGCAGGGTGAACTTGCCGGCGTCGAATCGCATCTGGAACAACAGCGGCGCCCGCGCTTCGTCGCGGCCGAAATAGGCGGACAATTCGTGCTCGGACGCCGGCCCGCGCAGCGACACGCGGATTTCATCGGCCAGTCGGCGCTCGCCGCCCCAGGCCAGCCAGCGTGCTTGGGCATGCTTCAGGCGGACTTGGTAGCCCGCGCCGAAATAGACGGTGCCGGGCGGCGGGATGCGCCCGGCTGCGAGCTCGGTGCGCAGGAAGTACACGAAGGCCAGCGCGTCCCTCGCGCAGTCTCGGGCAGGCATGGCGCCGGGCTGTCCCGGCGCCGCTTGCTCGAGGTTGACGCGCTCGACCGAGCCGGGCCGGAAGCGCAGCCGTTCGCTTGCCCTCCTATGGCCGTGCAGGATGTACTTTTCGAACTCCTGCCCGCACATCCGGCTGTCGGTGCGTGAGATTGCGCGGTCATTGATCTCGATTTCCGGCAGGCTGGCCTGCAGCTCGAATTCGAAGCGCCATCCCGGCTCGGCGAACTGCGCCCTGAAGCTTGCTGAACCGAAGCTGAGGCCGCTCGGCCAAGCGAGCGCATAGCGCAGCTCTTCCTGCGTGGGAACGGGGCCCAGCGGCGCCTGGGCTGCGAGCGGCACCACGTGCAAGCCGGCTGCTGCGATCGCACTGGCCGCGCGAGCGCGCCGAAACCTAGGCCTCGGTCTGGACGAGGACTTCACCGCCGTTGTCGAGGTCCCGCGCCGCCGGAGTCACAATCGTGCTCTTGGCAATGTAGATCTTGGCGCCGGTGTGCATGGCCTTGCGCATGTCAGCCTCGCACACGAAGCTGGCCGGGCGGATCCTTGGCGCGGGAGGGGGCGGTTCCGCCACGGGCGCGCGGGGCGCCGGTTGCGGGGCGGCAGGAACCGCGGCCTGCTTGCGCTCGAGGAAACGGTCCACGACAGCCGCGACGGGGGAATCCGCCGCCGCGGGCGATCCGTCCGTCACCTTCCCGCCGCGCTTTGCCAAGTATTGATCCACCCGTTCCGCCACGCTCGCCCGGCCGTTCGCAACCGGTGCGGCCGGGCCGGCCGGCCGGCTGTCGAAGTCGCTGCCGCTGGCGATTGCCGCGAAATAGCGCTTGGCCTCTTCGCTGACAAAGGCCTCTTGCGGGGAGCGCACGTAGCGGGCGATCCGCTTGACATGGAACAGGTGCGTCGGGCCCACGTTGTCGCCGGTGGAATTGCCGGCAATGGCGCCGCACCCCAAGGTCATTGACGGCTGGACGCCGGTGGTGATGCCTGTCGATCCTTGCGGCGAAGAGGTGTTGACCAGCACTCGGAATGCGGGGGCGCGCCGCCCGTATTCGCGGATGTTGTCCTCGTTCTTGGAATAGATCACGCAGGTATGCCCGCGCCCGCCGAAGTTGAGGATTGCCACGCAAGCGTCGACCGCCTCGTTGAAACTGTCAACGAAATACACCGACAGCACCGGCGAGAGCTTTTCCGCCGAGAGCGGGTGCTCGCGGCCCACGCCATGGATTTCCACGGCAAGAATCCGGGCCGTCTGCGGCACTTCGAAGCCGCTCATGCGCGCGATCTCGTGCGGCGACTGCCCCACGCAATCCGGATGGATGCGGAACGATTCCGTGAACAGGCGCTTTGCCAGCATCTGGGACTGGGCATCGCTGCAGCGGTGGGCGCCGCTGGCTTGCAGCGCCGCCCAGATCTTTTTGCGCTGGCTGCGATGGGCGACCAAGGTCTGCTCGCTGGAACAAACCGTGCCGAAATCGAAGGACTTGCCGTCCACGACGGACGCGACCGCCGACTCCACGTCGGCCGACTCGTCCAGCAGCACCGGCACGTTGCCCGCGCCGACGCCCAAGGCCGGCTTGCCGCTGGAATAGGCAGCCTTGACAATGCCCGCGCCGCCGGTGGACAGGATCAGGCCGACGCGCTTGTGCCGCATCATCTCGTTCGTGCCGGCAATGGTCGCCTCGTTAACACATTGGATCAGGCCTGGGGGGGCTCCGGCCGCCTCCGCCGCCCTGGCGAGGACATGTGCAGCCTCGCACGTGCATTTGCGTGCCCGCGGATGCGGGCTGAGCACGATGGCATTGCCGGCCTTGACTGCGATCAAGCACTTGAAAAAGGCCGTGGAGGTCGGGTTGGTCGTGGGCAGCACGGCGGCTACTACGCCGACCGGCACGGCCAGTTCGGTGATGCCCTCTTCCGGCCTCTCGCCCAGTACGCCGATAGTCCTCAACGGCGAGATCTTCTGGTGCAGCAGATCTGAATTGAGAAGGTTCTTGGCGATCTTGTCCCGAACGTTGCCGTAGCCGGTCTCTTCGACCGCCATGCGCGCCAAGCGTTCGGAGTCCGCCCGTGCCGCTTGGGCCATCGCAGCGACGATGGCGTCCACCTGCTCTTGGCCGAATCCTTCGAAGGCTTGGAATGCCTTGTAGGCGGCCTCGACCTTCGTGCGTACCTCTTGAACGGAACGCAGATCGCGATCTTCCAACATCGCGCCCGGTTTAGTCGTCCGGCCCTTCGGGCAGCACCAATGCCACCTCCGCGTACGGAGCGGGGATGACATGGACGCCAAGCAGTTCGCCCAGCCTGCGGGCGGCGGCCGCCCCCGCGTCGGTCGCGGCCTTGACCGCGCCGACATCGCCGCGGCACGTGACGGTCACATGGCCCGCGCCGATCAAGCGCTTGCCCTCAAGCGTGACGCTGGCCGCCTTGACCATGGCGTCGGAAGCTTCCACGGCGGACACCATGCCGCGAGTCTCTACCATGCCCAGCGCTTGCATCGGAAACCGCGGGTAACCGGCCCGCAGATCTCCAACGTACCACAGAGCGCTCTTTTCTTCAGCGGGGTTCCGCGCATGACTCGACCGAGGCGAACCTGCTGGGCCAAGGCTTCCAAGGCGTTGCCCGCATCCGCGGCTAGGCGGCCTGCGAGAAAACCAAGCACACCGGAGCGTCGATCGCGAGATTGGCCCCGGTTGGCACCAGCGCCCCGGTCTCGCCGTGGATGGCGAAAACCACGATGTTGCCAGAGTTCTGGTTGGCGACAAGCAGGTAGCGTCCGTCAGGGCTGATGGCGAAGCTGCGCGGCCATCGGCCTTTCGTTGCGGCGCGCCCTTGCGGCGTCAGCCGCCCCGTGGCCGGGTCGACGGCGAAGATCGCGACGGAATCGTGGCCGCGATTGGAGGCGTAGGCGAACTTCCCGGAGGGATGCACGCAGATTTCGGCGGTGTAGTTTTCGCCCGTGAATGCTGCGGGCAGCGTGGATGCCGTTTGCGCCACGCTGAGCGTTCCGGCTGCGGCGTCGTAATCGTACGTTGTCACAGTGGATGCGAGCTCGTTCAAGCCGTAAGCGCTGCGCCCGCTAGGATGCAGCGCCAAATGCCGCGGGCCGGAACCAGCCGCCACGCTGACGCCGGGCGGGTCGTGCGGAGCCACTGTGGCAGCATCCGGGGCGACTCGGTAGACCTTGACCTGGTCCAAGCCAAGATCGGAGAAAAAGGCGAAGCGGTTGTCTGCCGAAAAGTCAGCCGAATGCGCGTGGGGCTGGAGTTGCCGGGCGTGGACGCTGCCGCCCTGATGCTTGAAGAACGAGGCAGCCTCGCCAACGCTGCCGTCTTCATGGATCGGGAATGAAGCGATGCTGCCTCCCTTGTAATTGGCGACGATCAGCATGCGGCCGCTCTTGTCGATGTCGAGGTGGCACGGCCAGCCGCCTCTGGACGAAACCTCGTTCAGCTGCACCAGCGCCCCGGAGCCCTCCCCGATCTTGAACGCCATGACGGATCCGCTGCCGTCTTCGTCAAAGTCGTCCGTTTCGCTCACAGCATAGAGGTGCTGCCCGCTGGGATGCAGGGCGAGAAATGACGGCTCGCGCATTTCTGCCGCCAGCCCGAGATCCTCGGCCGTCCCGGATGCCGAGTCGAAGCGATATGCATGGATGCCTGCGCTCGTCCCGCCGGTGTAGGTCCCGACATACATCAGATGCTTGGCGCCGCTGCTAGGAACAGGCATTGGGCTGTCGCTGGCGCGAAAGCTGGCTAGCCCGGATATCTCACCAACTTTGCTCGCAGCCGAGAATCATGGTCAGAGCGCCCCACAATAGAAACATTGGATAGTGCGCTTGTTGTACCCTGGTCACATAGCGCCGTTGACCACCGGCGCAGCGCCTGCGCACACGGGATCCTCAGCCGCTGGCCGCCTGGCGGGCGGCCTAGCGGCACGCTGTACGCACACCTGCCCCTGGAGCCGCCCTGGCCCCGCAGCGTCCCGCCTGTCTGCAGCGCGCTAGCTCGCCCGCAGGCGGGCCAGGCAGTGTGCGAACAGTTCCTGGCGGGGGAATAACGACGACAGCGACACCCGGATGCGGCGCACGCTCACCCGCACGCTGGCCGCGACCTTGAACAACAGCACCCGCAGCGTGCCGAACTGCGCCTGCGCCAGTTCCGTGCCGGCCAGCGCTACGCTGCGGATCTGTTCCAGCAGTGCTGCCGTGAACAAGGCCCAGTGCAAGCGCAACTGGTTCGCCCGCAGCGCACTCGCCGAGGTGCGGTCGGCGAACAAGTCCAACTGTTGCTCCTTGCTGCGGTTCTCCATGTCCCCGCGCGCACAGTACAACTGCTCGTACAACTCGCGCGTGCCCCAGCGCTGCCGACTCAAGCTCGTTACCACGAAACGCAGGTTGCTGTTGCGGCCCGGCCCCGGCAGCCATTCCGCCTTGCCTACCACGCGCCGCGTGCGACTCCAACTGCGCCGCGTGCGGTAGCTGAACTCGCGGTAGCAGCGCGCGCTCTGCCCGCTCACCAGCCCCCGCCGCCGCGCCCGCTCGCGCTGCTGCCGCACGGCCCGCTGCAGGCGTGCGTTCTGCGCCAGCCCGAACACGTAGTCCACGCCCGCCTGCTCTTCGCACCACGCCATCAAGGCCTCGCGGCAGAAGCCCGCGTCGCCCCGCACCAGCAGCCGCACCTGCGGCCAGCGCTCGCGCAGTTGGGCCACGATGCGCTGCACGTCTTCTAGCGCCCCCACTGCCGGATCCACATCCGCCGTGCGCAACTGCCCGCTCAGCACGTGCCGCCCGCAGGTCACATACAGCGGCAGGTAGCAATAGCAGTCGTAATAGCCGTGGAAGTAGCGCCCTTCCTGCTCGCCGTGCAGCGGATCGTCGCTGGCATCGATGTCCAGCACCAGTTCCTCCGGCTCCGCCGCCTGCATCTCGATGAAGAGCTGCACCAGCAGCCGATCCAACTGCTGCGCATCGCCCACGATGCGCTTGTAGCGATCCTTCGCCGCCTGCTCCGGCCGGCCCAGCTCGAAGCGGTTGAGCGTGCTCGAACCGGCCAGCGGATGCCCCTTGTCGCGCTGGCGCACGCGACTCTGGCCGGTCACGTCGGCACAGCCCACCGCCAGCGCCAGCAGGCTGTCGTCGCGCAGCGTGTCGTGATCGTTGAGATCCTCGTAGCCCAGGGCCAGGCCGAACAGGCGCTGGGCGCTGAGCGCCTGCACCGAGTGTTCGCAACGGCCCCGCTGGCGGTAATCCTGAAAGCAGCCTGCCAAGCGGGCGGTCAGCCGCAAGGCACGGTCGGCGGCTGCCAGCAGCAGGGCTCCGCCATCGTTCGACAGGCGCCCGCCGTCGAAGCAGGCGCTGACCTGGCGGCGGGCGTGCTTGGGAAGTTCGATCGTGGTACACTGTGTGGACATGAGGTGTGCTTTCGACAAGCTTGTAATTGCTTGGAAACAAAACAGCTTATCACGAAATCATGCCTCATGTCTACTCCCCGTGGTGAGATATCCGGGCTAGCATTGCTGCTATCAGTGTTGCATTCGCCAGGCAGCGCTTCATGCTGCTCTCTAGCTCCATTGCCGTGCCCGCCGTGCTGCCAGCCTCGCTAGCCCTAACCGTGTAGCCGTAAGACATGCAGAACACGGTCCTGCTGCTGATCCTTCAAGCCCCGGAGCCGGACGCCCCCGATGGCGGCCTGATGGCCGAGCGTCGCGCTGGTCAGGGTGCTGTCGCCATGCCACGTGATCTGGTGGCCCGGATACGGGTTGTGCCGGCGATCCTGATAGCCGCCCAGATGGGCTGCCAGCCGCACCGCAGCTCCCCAATTCGGTCGGAACGCCGAAGGGCCTGCTACGGAGGCGAATCCGCTGCTGCATCGTGGGGCCGGGATAGCTCCAAACCAGCCCTGCAGCCCAGCGATCCGCTATAGGGCGGGTCCCATTCCAGACCGGCCGCCATTGGCGCGATCCTGCGGGCTACGATAGTGGCATGAGCACCGAGACCAAGTGGCTGGTCGGAATCGCGCTGGCCTTGGCGGGGCTGAGCCTGCAGCAGTCGGCGAGCTTGCGGGCGGACATACGAGACATCAACGGGCGGTTGGAATCGCTGGACAGCAGGCTGCCAGCAGTGGAACAGATGCAGGCGCAACACGGCCTATTGCTGCAGCTGCTGGCTCAGCGCGTGCTGGGCATGGGCGCGGGCTTGCCCCAGCCCGCTGTTAGCGGGGCGCCGCCCGTAGATCCCGGGCCGGGCGATCCGGCCTGATCCCGCGAGTCGCTCGCCGTGAGCGCCTTGCCAGCCGCGATATCGTGGCGCTGGATGGTGCGCACAATCCGCACGAGCTGCATCCGCGCGGTAGACAGAGCGGCCAGGTCGCATCGAGGACGGTCATGCGGGCGTTGATCGCACGTCCATTCGCGGCCAAGTCGAGCAGGTCGCAGCCGGCCTCCAGCGGCAGTCCGATCAGGGAGAGCGGATTGGAGGCCGAATTCACGGGCCGCGATCCGCAAGCCAGTCGCGCCCCCGGGCGGGGCCCGGATCATTCGGTTGGAAACACGTGGCTTGGCGTAGAATCAGAGCGGAGGGTTCCGGCAGTCAAGCCCCGTAATTTCATTGGTGCAGTATTTGCCCCAAAGCCAGTCTGGGTCCGGGCGAGCGATCATTCACTAGCGAGGTTTCTTCGGAAGCACTCCTCAACACCAGCATTGCAGAGCAATTGCCAACCCGGGCCGGGGCCTTCCGTGTGTGAGACAGGAGCAGCAGGAGGGAGATATGGCAAGAGAGCAGCCGGAGCGGGACCTGCCGGTGCAGCGCCCGCAGGTGGCGGGGGTGGACCTCGGCAGCCGCGAGCACTGGGCCTGCGGGCCGCCACGTGCGGACGGCAGGCCCAACGTGCGCACGTTCGGCACGACCACCGCGCAGTTGGACGCGTTGGCGGACTGGCTGGCGGCCGAAGGCGTGGAATCGGTGGCGCTGGAGAGCACGTATGTGTACTGGATCCCATTGCACGAGTTGCTGGAGGAGCGCGGTTTCGAGGTGTTGCTGGTCAATGCGCGGCAGTTGAAGAACGTGCCGGGGCGCAAGACCGACATGCTGGACTGCCAGTGGCTACAGCGGCTGCACAGTTGCGGCCTGCTGCGGGGCTCGTTCCGGCCGCCCGAGACGGTGACGCAGCTGCGGGCGCTGCACCGGCAGTGGCAGAGCTTGGTGGCGGAGCGCACGCGCTGCGTGCAATGGATGCAGCGGGCGCTGGATCAGATGAACGTGCAGGTGCATCGGGCGGTGACGGATCTGACGGGGCAGACAGGCATGGCGATCGTGCGTGCGATCGTGGCGGGGCAGCGCGATGCGGAGCAGTTGGCGCAGTTGCGCTCGGGGCGCTGCAAGCACACGGAGGAGCAGTTCGTGGAGTACCTGAGCGGCAACTGGCGGGAGGAGCACCTGTTCAACCTGCGCAGTGCGCTGCGGCTGTACGACGCGGTGCAGGCCGAGATGGACGGTTACGAGCAGAAGCTGCAAGAGGATCTGCAGCAGCAGGCGGGCGAGGAATGCAGCGCGGAGGAGTGTCCGCGGCACCCGAACGCGGCCAAGGAGAAAGCCATCCGAAGGCGGGGTGAGCAGCCGCTGCGGACGGCGCTGTACCGCTACGCGAGCGTGGATCTGACGCGCATCGACGGGATTAGCGCGGGGGCGGCGCGCACGATCCTGACCGAGGTGGGGACGGATCTGGGGTCGTTTCCGAGCGAGCGGCATTTCACGAGCTGGCTGGGCCTGGCGCCGCGGCACGCGGTATCGGGCGGGCAGCAGTTGGCGGGCAAGCGGCAGCGCGGGCTGGGAGCGACGCGCACGTCGAACGCGCTGCGCATGGCGGCGACGGCGCTGATCCGGTCCAAGTCGGCGCTGGGGGCGGCGCTGCGCCGCAAGGCGCGGCACAAGGGGATGAAGACGGCGGTGTTCGCCACCGCCCGCAAGCTGGCGGTGTTGGTATACCGCATGCTGCGCTTCGGCCAGGACTACGTTGACGAGGGCGAGGCGGCCTACGAGCAGCGCCATCGCCAACGGACCTTGGCCTACCTCAAAACGACAGCTAAGGATCTCGGCTACCAGCTGCTTCCCGACACTGCACAAACTGCTTCCCGGGACGCTGTGGGGGCAGGGGCGGGCTAGGGTGTTTCACACCAGGGGGAAGTTGTGTTCCGAGTCTCAAAAACCGCCTGATTGTGTTTCAAGCCAGTCGCGCCCCCGGGCGGGGCCCGGATCATTCGGTTGGAAACACGTGGCTTGGCGTAGAATCAGAGCGGAGGGTTCCGGCAGTCAAGCCCCGTAATTTCATTGGTGCAGTATTTGCCCCAAAGCCAGTCTGGGTCCGGGCGAGCGATCATTCACTAGCGAGGTTTCTTCGGAAGCACTCCTCAACACCAGCATTGCAGAGCAATTGCCAACCCGGGCCGGGGCCTTCCGTGTGTGAGACAGGAGCAGCAGGAGGGAGATATGGCAAGAGAGCAGCCGGAGCGGGACCTGCCGGTGCAGCGCCCGCAGGTGGCGGGGGTGGACCTCGGCAGCCGCGAGCACTGGGCCTGCGGGCCGCCACGTGCGGACGGCAGGCCCAACGTGCGCACGTTCGGCACGACCACCGCGCAGTTGGACGCGTTGGCGGACTGGCTGGCGGCCGAAGGCGTGGAATCGGTGGCGCTGGAGAGCACGTATGTGTACTGGATCCCATTGCACGAGTTGCTGGAGGAGCGCGGTTTCGAGGTGTTGCTGGTCAATGCGCGGCAGTTGAAGAACGTGCCGGGGCGCAAGACCGACATGCTGGACTGCCAGTGGCTACAGCGGCTGCACAGTTGCGGCCTGCTGCGGGGCTCGTTCCGGCCGCCCGAGACGGTGACGCAGCTGCGGGCGCTGCACCGGCAGTGGCAGAGCTTGGTGGCGGAGCGCACGCGCTGCGTGCAATGGATGCAGCGGGCGCTGGATCAGATGAACGTGCAGGTGCATCGGGCGGTGACGGATCTGACGGGGCAGACAGGCATGGCGATCGTGCGTGCGATCGTGGCGGGGCAGCGCGATGCGGAGCAGTTGGCGCAGTTGCGCTCGGGGCGCTGCAAGCACACGGAGGAGCAGTTCGTGGAGTACCTGAGCGGCAACTGGCGGGAGGAGCACCTGTTCAACCTGCGCAGTGCGCTGCGGCTGTACGACGCGGTGCAGGCCGAGATGGACGGTTACGAGCAGAAGCTGCAAGAGGATCTGCAGCAGCAGGCGGGCGAGGAATGCAGCGCGGAGGAGTGTCCGCGGCACCCGAACGCGGCCAAGGAGAAAGCCATCCGAAGGCGGGGTGAGCAGCCGCTGCGGACGGCGCTGTACCGCTACGCGAGCGTGGATCTGACGCGCATCGACGGGATTAGCGCGGGGGCGGCGCGCACGATCCTGACCGAGGTGGGGACGGATCTGGGGTCGTTTCCGAGCGAGCGGCATTTCACGAGCTGGCTGGGCCTGGCGCCGCGGCACGCGGTATCGGGCGGGCAGCAGTTGGCGGGCAAGCGGCAGCGCGGGCTGGGAGCGACGCGCACGTCGAACGCGCTGCGCATGGCGGCGACGGCGCTGATCCGGTCCAAGTCGGCGCTGGGGGCGGCGCTGCGCCGCAAGGCGCGGCACAAGGGGATGAAGACGGCGGTGTTCGCCACCGCCCGCAAGCTGGCGGTGTTGGTATACCGCATGCTGCGCTTCGGCCAGGACTACGTTGACGAGGGCGAGGCGGCCTACGAGCAGCGCCATCGCCAACGGACCTTGGCCTACCTCAAAACGACAGCTAAGGATCTCGGCTACCAGCTGCTTCCCGACACTGCACAAACTGCTTCCCGGGACGCTGTGGGGGCAGGGGCGGGCTAGGGTGTTTCACACCAGCTGCTTCCCGACACTGCACAAACTGCTTCCCGGGACGCTGTGGGGGCAGGGGCGGGCTAGGGTGTTTCACACCAGCGCCCAGGCGGCACAGCGGCGGCCTGTACTACAAGGTGCGCGCGGTTGACGAGTCGGGCCGGCATGCCGACACCAACTCTGCGAAGGCTTGAGCGCGGCTGCCTACTCAGGCGCAAGGGACGCGGCCCAGCCTAGGCTCTTGTCGAAGATCTGCACTGTGGTGGGGTGATAGCCCGGACGCGCCTCGGCGTAGATGGCAAGCGCCTTGGCCTTGCCGGCCTCGCCCTTGGCCAGTTCGGCGTATAGCGGCCGCAGGAACTTGCGACGCCCCACGGTTGTCAGGAACCGTTTCAGGGCCGGGTCAGCGGCGGCGTAGTCGCTGCGCAGCGCGACCATCAGCCATTCGCAGAGCACCTCGGCATTGCTCTCGCCGGTCAGGTCGAAGGCCTCGTCCAGTTCGGCCAAGCGCCCTGCTGCCGTATCTTCGGGAATCGCCCTCAGGAAGCGGATCCAGTGCTGGGTGGTCCAATCGGCAGTGCGCAGGGAGCGGGCCGAGGCCGTGCCGGCGAACCACTCGCCCGCGGCAGCGTCGGCCACGTCCAAGGCGTTCGAGACGTGCTCGTGACGCCTGGCGGGCAAGCCCGGCTCTGCGAGCCACTCTCGCACGGGGACGGCCTGCTTGGCCCCGGGGTGCTTCGACAGCAATCGGGCGTCCAAGTACTCCGCAAACTCCGCGGTGGTGACGCTGCGGAAGGCGAATTCGTCGAAGTAGCCGCGCAGGAAGGCGTCGAACGACTTGCGCCCGACCTCCCGCTCGATCGTGCGCAGGAACATCGCGCCCTTGACATACGGCACCCCGGTGAAGCCCTCGTCCGGATCGCGCCCGGCCAGATCCACGTGCAGCACCTGATCCCGCAGGTCCAATTCCTGCAACTCCTGCTTGAAGGCCTGCACCTCCAGCGACGACTCCATCGCGGCTCGCTCCGCCCCGTACACCGCTTCCTGGATGCGCTCCTCGATATAGACGGTGAAGCCCTCGTTGAGCCAGAAGTCCCGCCATGTCGCATTGGTGGCCAAATTCCCCGACCACGAATGCGCCAGCTCGTGGGCAATGATGCTGACCAGACTTTTGTCGCCCACGATGGTGGTGGGAGAGACGAACGTCAGGCGCGGATTCTCCATGCCGCCGTAGGGAAAGGCCGGCGGCAGCACCAAGATGTCATAGCGCCCCCAGCGGTACGGCCCATACAGGGACTCGGTGGTCTGGATCATCTCCTCCGTGTCCCCGAACTCCCGCGCGGCGGCCGCTACGACGCTCGGCTCGGCGTACACCCCGGTGCGCCCCGACATCGGCTCGAAAGCCAAGTCCCCGACTGCCAAGGCGATCAGGTACGAGGGGATCGCCAGGGGCATCTGGAAGGCATACTCGCCGCTTCCGCGATCCGACGGCAGCGCTTCCGCGCTCATGACCGCCACCAAGTGGCGCGGCGCGCGGATCCGGGCGGAGTAGGTCACCCGCGCACCCGGAGTGTCTTGCAGCGGGATCCAGCTGCGGGCGTGGATCGCTTGGGATTGGCTGTAGAGGAAAGGCTGCTCGCGCCCGGCGGTCTGGCGCGGCTCAAGCCACTGCAGCCCGCTTGCCGCAGGTCCCGTCGAGTATGCGATGCGGACTTTGGAGGCGCTGCCGCGCTCGATGCGCAACGGTGCGCCGAGGAACTCGTGCTCCGCCCCTAGCGCGAAACGGACCTCGCGGTAAGCGCCGTCCTCGCCCTGCGCCTCGACCCGCTCGATGGCCAGGTCGCGCGTGTCAAGCACTAGCTCGCCGTCCTCGCCTTCCACATCCAAGATGCACGTACCCCGCAACTGGCGGGCCTCGAAATCCACCTCGAGATCCAAGTCCACATGCTTCATCCGCACGGCGGACACGTTGCCATAGGAATGCAGATCCGGCGCAGGCCCCACAGTGTCGACCGCCGGGCCGGATGCGCAGGAGATCAGCATGAGGGGGGCCGCCAAGCTTGCGACGCGCACAGCTTCAGCGTATCGCAGGCAGGGCCCGCCCTTCCTATTCGCGCGTGATGAACTCGTCCAAGCTGAGCATGGCCCGGCCCAGTTCGCGCCACGCGGCCCGCTCGGCACCCGCGCCGCGGGATTGGTAGCGCTCCAGCTGCGCGGAGTGGAAGCGCTTGGCGCGGGTGGTTTCCCGCGAGGACGGGACACGGCCCAAGCACCATCGGACCAAGCGTTCGAAGCGAGCCTCAAACTCGGATCCGGCGCCCTGCAAGAGACGGTAGGCCAGCGCGTCGGCCGCTTCTTGGAACACAGGATCGTTCAGCAGGTTCAGCGCCTGCAAGGGAGTGTTGGAACGCTCCCGGCGGGACACGCTCGTCAGCGTGTCGGGTGCATCGAA
The DNA here is from genome assembly GCA_965219605.1 of Bryobacterales bacterium. Taxonomy (GTDB): domain Bacteria; phylum Acidobacteriota; class Terriglobia; order Bryobacterales; family UBA6623; genus VXMF01. Next base: position 1,184,964 of record CBDCOC010000001.1, read on the forward strand.
ATTGACCAGCATCGGATAGGGCGCGGTCCGGCGCAGAAAGACATACAAGCCCCGCCGATAGCGATCCGGCCCGGCATCCTCGTCCCACTCCTTCTTGGAGTAGCTCAAGTCGGAGATGCCGTCCGGCTGCGGCGGGAACACGCTCTCGCCACCGACCGCCGGATTCAGCAAGCCGCTCGCCGCCAGGGCATTGTCCCGGATCAGTTCGGCGGGCAGGCGCAGGCGGCTCTGGCGGGCGATCCATGCGTTGCCGGGGTCGCGCGCGCGGGCATCGGCGCGCATGTCGGAGGATTGCCGATAGGTCGCGGAAGTGACGATCATGCGCACGACGGCCTTGCGGCTCCAACCTGAATCCATGAATTCGCTGGCCAGCCAGTCGAGCAATTCCGGGTGGGACGGCGGCTCGCCTTGCAGGCCGAAGTTCTCCGCCGTCTCAACCAAGCCGCGGCCAAAGAGCTCCTGCCATATGCGGTTGACCTCGACCCGGGCGGTCAAGGGGTTGCCCTGCGAGGCGATCCACCGGGCAAGCAGCAGGCGCGCGGGGCTGGCGGCGCTTGGCAGCCGGGGCAGGACCGCCGGCACGCCGGGAGGCACCTCGCCGCCCAGCGCCGTGTAGTCGCCGCGCAAGGCGAGGCGCGCCGGCTGCGCCTCGAGCCGCTCGGCCATCGTGTAAGCGCGGGAGACCCGAAAGCGGTTCCGATCCAGCGCTGCGATTTGCTCGCGGGCCAGCGCGATTCGCCCTTTGGCAGCATCGTCCTTGGCGAAGTCGGGGCCGCCTCCGCGCAGGAACCAAGCATTCACCTTCTCGCGCTCGAGCGCCGAGAGCTGCCCGCGAGGGGCCTTTAGCAGCCAGTCGGCACGGTCGTTCGCAGCGCGCCACTCAGTCACCGAATGATCCCAGTCGGTGCGCTCCCCCGGCCGGTCCATGGCAGCCAGCATGCGCTCGTGCCACGCGGCCTGCAGGGCAGGGATGCCATGGCGCTCGCGAATCTCCTCCACCGCTGCCTGGTAGGCCGGCGCGGTCCGCAGGTGGGGGCCCAGCTCGCCGGGCAGCGGAGCCTCTACATCGCGCTCGACGGCGTTGTGGAAGAACGCGAACATCCCGTAGAACTCGCGCTGCGAGATCGGATCGTACTTGTGGTCATGGCACTGGGCGCAGCCGACGGTCAAGCCGAGCCAGGTGTTGGCTACCGCATTGACGCGGTCGACCGTCTCTTCAAAGCGCTTCTGGGCATTCTTGGTGCCAGCTTCGCGGTTCTTGATGCCATTGCGCAAGAAGCCGGTCGCGACGCGCTGCTCAATGGTGGACTGCGGGAGCAGGTCGCCCGCGATCTGCTCGATTGTGAACTGGTCGAACGGCATGTCGCGGTTGATCGCGTCGATCAGCCAGTGCCGCCAGCGCCACGCGTGCGGGCGCAGCGGGTCCCGCTCGTAGCCCTCGCTGTCGGCGTACCGCGCCAAGTCCAGCCAAGGCAGGGCCCACCGCTCGCCGAAATGCTGCGACTGCAGCAAGCCGTCCACGACGGCCTCGAACGGCGCGGAGATCTCGTTGCCACAGTCTGCGCCGGGGCAGGCTGGCGGCAAGCCGACCAGGTCCAAGTGGACTCGACGCCGCAAGGTTGCAGGCGCGGCTTCCGGAGACGGGGCCAGTCCTTCGGACTCGAGCTTGGCCAGCACGAATCTGTCGATCGGGTTGCGCACCCAGTGGCCCGCCTTGACGGCGGGCGGATCCGGGCGCCGGACCGCTTGGAATGCCCAGTGCGCCCCGCCCTGCGCCGCGGCACGGGGGCCGGAACGACCGTCGGGCCATGCCGCCCCGGCGGCGATCCACTCGCTGAGCAGAGAAGCCTGCTGCGAACTCAGGGCCTCTCTCCCGGGCGGCATGCGGAAGCCGTCCTCGCGGCTCGTAACTCTTGCCAGCAGCTTGCTCGCGCCCGGATCCCCCGGCACGATCACCGGGCCGGAAGCCCCGCCCCTGAGAGCGGCCTCCCGGCTGTCGAGACGGAGGCCCGACATTTGCTGCTGCGCTCCGTGGCAGAGGTAGCAACGCCGGTGCAGGATCGGCTCGATATCACGGACGTAGTCAACCTCAGCCGCGGCCGGCAGCGCGCCAAGCAACCCGATAGCCAGCTGCAACGCGACAGTGCGAGCGCGAGTCACGGCCAACATTATATTGGCAGCGGAACGGCGCGCGACCTGCGCGTGGACCGCTGGTCCGAGACCGCAAGGGTGACAAGATCTCCGGCTGCCTGCCGCCCGCACCGTGAACCCACCTGCGCGCCGCAAGCAGCCTGCGGCCCGGCCTGAGAGACTTAGCGGAGGCCGAATCAGTCGAGAATCGCGAATGTCGACAGCGCTTCCGCGATCGCCTCCTCGCCGCAACGCACCTCGGCCCGCGCCACGACCAGCCGCCGCCCCGCGCGCAAGATGTAGGAACGCGCCGTCAGCACGCCGCGCGACACCGGCTTGAGGTAGTTGATCTTCATTTCGGCAGTGGTGCAGGGCTTTCCGACGATCTTGTAGATTCCGTAGCCCAGGGCAGAGTCGGCAAGCGTAAAGGTGACACCGCCGTGGACTACACCGGCCCCGTTGAGATGAATGTCGCCAAGTTCCAGACGCATGGTCGCCCCGTCCTCGTGGAATTGCACGAGCTCAATGCCGACAGACTCGTGGAACGCTTTGCTCTCCAGTGCCAAGCCTTAGTGTGGCGCAACATCCGCGGACCGTTCAAACTCGCCAGCGGGCCGCCCGGCATGGCGAATCCTGCGGGCCTGCCGGGGCCGGGGAGACAGGCCGGGGCGAAACAAGTTCCCCGCAGGCCGGGACTGGCCGTTGCAGGGGGGACGCCGGCTTCGGAGCGCCCGGCCGCGCGATTCGTACAATCGAAGCTCAGCGCCGATGCCTCCGCACAACTACATACTCGTCATTTTCGACAGCTGCCGCTTCGATTCGTTCGCAGCCGCGAAGCCGAAGACCATCGCCAAGCTGGGTGCCGTCGAGCAGCGCTGGTCGTACGCCTCGTGGACAGCTCCCTCGCATTACAACCTGCTCATGGGGCTGCTGCCCCACAGCAGCCCGTCGCATGTCTACGCATCCGAGTACTACAAGAAGGATTTCTTCAAATTCAACGAACGGCTGGGCGTGGAGAACGTCGGCTTCAAGTCCCTGGTGCCGCAGCTGTACTTCCCGACCTTCCTGCAGAAGCGGTTCAACTACCGCACGCACGCCATGGTCTCGCTGCCAGTGCTCAACCCGAAGACCATCCTCAACACGGGCTTCGACACTTTCCGGCTGATGCCCGCGCACAACGACATGCGGGCCATGCTCAGGGAGATGCGCTTCTCGGAAGACCGGCCTTCGTTCTACATCCTCAACGTCGGCGAGACGCACTACCCCTATGCGCTGCCCGACGAACCTCGCGAGCAGTGGCCGCGCGTCAGCGGTGTCCACGGCGTCTTCCGCCACTTGGACGACCACATCGTGGGCGGCAAACTGACGGCGGAGTCCCAGGAATTCTTCGACCAAGGCAAGCTCGACATGCTTCGCGACAGGCAGGTCAAGGCAGTCGGGTACTTGGATCGCGTCGTGGAGGAGCTTTTCGATCTAGTGCCGAAGAACACCTACATCACGATCACCGCCGACCACGGGGAACTGTTTGGCGAGGAAGGGTTCTTCGGCCACGGCCCCATCCAGCACGACAAGGTGTTCGAAGTCCCGTTCGTCGAAGGCCTGCTGCGTTGAAGATCGCGGCCGCGGCGGAGACCGGCGGGGATCCGCCTGCCCGCGCTCGGAGGCGATTCGCGGCCCCCGCTGCGCGGGGCGGACTGCGCGACTGATTGCGGCGCGGGCCTTCGCCGGCCGCGCCGCGAGCCCCCCAGGGGCGACGGTTGCCATCCCTGGCGCCAGCAGGCCGGACTGGCCGGCAGTGAGAACTTCGCTGGCGAGGCAGCGGTTCAGAGCGGCAGGACTTCCTCGCGGTCCGGATCGAACTTAATGCGCCGTTTCTGCAAGTAGGCGACATTGCCCAAGTGCGAAGCTTGCGCGGACCGGTGGCCGATCCACACGTCTCCGTTGGGTCGCTCGCGGCTCTTGACGCAGTCGATGAAGTTGTCCACGTGATCCTGCGTCATGCTGCCGGACGCCTTTTGGATCTCGGCCGGCTCTGCTTGGCGGGGGAGGTACCACTCGTAGCGATCCCGCGTGATCCACAGCCGTCCTTGCGTCCCGATCACTTCCACGCCGGAGCCGCGCAGGCCGGGGGCAAGCGTGCCCTCGAAGGTCGCCGTCCACTCTCCTCGGTAGTCAAGCAGGCAGTTGATCGTGTCCGGAGCGGTGCGGCCGTCCTTGTAGTTGTAGACGCCCCCGGACGCCACGGCCGCGACCGGATCGTCCTGCCCCATGAACATGTGGGCAACATCGATCCAGTGCGTGAAGAGATCGGTGATCTGCCCGCCGCCGTACTCCAGGTAAGCGCGGAAGTTGAAATACTGCTTCGGATCGTAGTCGCGCCATGACACCGGCCCGAGGAAGCGCCCCCAGTCCAAGTTGGAGGGCTGCCTTGCGTATTGTTCGGGGAACCCGCGCAGATGCGCGGTGTTGCCGTACCACCAAGTCCGCACCAAGGTCACCTTGCCGATCTTGCCCGAGTCAAAGAATTTCTCCTTGGCCATGAGATAATGCCGGCCCGAGCGCTGCTGCATGCCGACTTGGCACACCCGCTCGTTCAGGCGCACCGCCTTGACAATCCGGGGGCCCTCCTCGATCCGCAGCGTCAGCGGCTTCTCGCAATAGATGTCCTTGCCGGCCTCGGCGGCATCAACGCAGGTCCCGGCATGCCAGTGGTCGGGCGTCGCGATAAGCACCGCGTCCACGTCGCTTGCCGCAAGGAGTTCCTCGTGCTCCCTGTAGCCCTTGGCGTCGGGTGCGATCCGGGCTGCCTCGTCAATGCGCGCGCTGAAGACGTCGCACAGCGCGGTGGCGCTCACATCGGGATTGGCCACGAAGTTGCGCAGCACGCCCCGGCCCCGGCCGCCGCAACCGATCAGGCCTAGGTTGACCTTCCCGTTGGCGCCTAGAATGCGGCTGTAGGATGCGGCCGTGAATGCAGCCGCCGCGCTGAAGAACGTGCGCCGTTGAATCAATCCAGAAGACATCAGCAAGAGATTAGCACGGCGGTCGGGCCGGTGGTGCGCTATCTTGTGGGTTGGGCTGGCGCCGCGGGCGCATCCGAAGCCTTGGCAGCCTTGAATTCCGATTCGCGCCGCGGCGTGCGCGGATTCGCGCGCCGCAACCCATGACCGCGCTGCCCGCCAAGAGCACATGACACACAGCTTCTACCAGCCGCCCCATCGGATCCTGCTAGGCCCGGGCCCGAGCATGGTCGATCCGAGGGTGTACCAAGCCATGGCTTCGCCGTTGGTCGGGCACACCGATCCCGCTTTTTTCGGCGTGCTACAGGACACCTCCGACCTGCTGCGCTACGTCTTCGGCACGACCAACGAGTTCACTATCGCGCTGCCCGGCACGGGCTCCGCCGGCATGGAAGCATCTGCCGTGAATTTCATCGAGGCGGGCACGAATGTTGCCATCTTCGCCAACGGATACTTCTCGGACAGGTTCACCGAGATCTGCAAGCGCCAAGGAGCGGAGATCGCACGTCTCGAGAAGCCTTGGGGCGAGGTGTTCTCCGACAGCGAAGGCACCGAGTTCATCCATGGCCGGCAGCCTGAAATCGTCATGTTCGTACACGCCGAGACATCGACCGGCGCACTCCAGCCGGCGGCTGCGATCACGCGCGCGGCGCACGAATGCGGCGCCCTGGTAATCGCTGACTGCGTGACATCCTTGGGCGGGATGCCTGTTGACGTCGATGCCAACCGCATCGACATCGCCTATAGCGGCACGCAGAAATGCCTCAGTGCTCCTCCCGGGCTGTCCCCGCTAACACTTTCCGCGGCGGCGCTGGAAAAACTGCGGGCGAGGACTTCCGCATGCACGTCATGGTACTTGGACCTCAAGCTGATCGACGAGTATTGGGGCAAGTCGCACCGCTACCACCACACCACTCCGATCACGATGTTCTACGCGCTGCGCGAAGCCCTGCGCCTATGCCATGAGGAAGGTCTCGCGAGACGGTTCGAGCGCCACCGCCTGAACCATCGCGCCTTCGTGGCCGGCATCGAGGCGCTGGGCCTTAAGATGCATGTAGCAGCCGAGCACCGCCTCTGGACGCTTAACACGCCCCGCCTGCCAGAGGATTGCGACGATGGCGCGCTGCGGAAGCGGCTGCTGGAAGAATTCGGGATCGAAGTACTGGGCGGTTTCGGGCCCTTGGCGGGGGAGATCCTGCGCGTGGGCCTGATGGGCGCATCCTCGCAACGCCAGTACGTCCTGCTATTGCTCGGGGCGCTCGAGACCTGCTTGGGGCGGGATGGCGGCGTGCGGGCGGCTGAGTCGGCCTATGCTCGGACAGGTGCCGCTGCCTCCTCTGCCTGAGCAGCACCGCATCGCCGCCAAAGTCGATGAATTCATGACGCTCTGCGACCGACTGGAGGCGGGTCTTGATGCCACATACAGCACACGCAACCGCCTTCTGGAGTCTCTTCTGCAAGACGTGCTGACATCTTCCGTGCATGAAACGGTTCCTGCCGAGGCAGTTGGGGCATGATCCGCGTCCCAGTCCCCTCCGAGATGCTTCGCTGGGCCTGCGAACGCGCAGGCCGCGATGTGGCAGATGTCGCTGAGCACATCCCGCAGTTGTGGACTTGGGTTCGAAGCGAGCGGCAGCCGACGCTGAAACAACTGGAACTGCTGGCCAGGGTCACACATACGCCGCTTGGCTACCTGTTCCTCCCGGAGCCTCCCGACGAAAGCCTCCCAGTGCCCGACTACCGCACAGTGTCGGGCAAGGCAACGGCCAAGCCGAGTCCGGATCTGCTGGACACGCTGTACACTATGCAACGTCGCCAGGCATGGCTACGGGATTCTCTCCTCGAGCACGAGGCGGAGAAACTGGCCTTCGTGGGAAGCGCCCGCCTCGCCGACGAGCCGGCCGCGGCAGGTCGCGAGATGCGGCGCACCCTCAACCTAGACGAAGGGTGGGCGGCCGCAGTCCGAACGTGGCAGGACGCCGTAGGCGAGTTGCGCCGTGCGATCGAGCACCTTGGCGTAATGGCTGTGATCAACGGCGTAGTGGGGAACAACACTCATCGCCGGCTGAGTGTGGAGGAGTTCCGCGGCTTCGCGCTCACAGACACCTACGCGCCGCTGATCTTCGTGAACGGGGCCGACGCCAAGTCAGCGCAGATGTTCACTCTTGCCCACGAGCTGGCCCATGTCTGGTGTGAAACACCCTAGCCCGCCCCTGCCCCCACAGCGTCCCGGGAAGCAGTTTGTGCAGTGTCGGGAAGCAGCTGGTAGCCGAGATCCTTAGCTGTCGTTTTGAGGTAGGCCAAGGTCCGTTGGCGATGGCGCTGCTCGTAGGCCGCCTCGCCCTCGTCAACGTAGTCCTGGCCGAAGCGCAGCATGCGGTATACCAACACCGCCAGCTTGCGGGCGGTGGCGAACACCGCCGTCTTCATCCCCTTGTGCCGCGCCTTGCGGCGCAGCGCCGCCCCCAGCGCCGACTTGGACCGGATCAGCGCCGTCGCCGCCATGCGCAGCGCGTTCGACGTGCGCGTCGCTCCCAGCCCGCGCTGCCGCTTGCCCGCCAACTGCTGCCCGCCCGATACCGCGTGCCGCGGCGCCAGGCCCAGCCAGCTCGTGAAATGCCGCTCGCTCGGAAACGACCCCAGATCCGTCCCCAACTCGGTCAGGATCGTGCGCGCCGCCCCCGCGCTAATCCCGTCGATGCGCGTCAGATCCACGCTCGCGTAGCGGTACAGCGCCGTCCGCAGCGGCTGCTCACCCCGCCTTCGGATGGCTTTCTCCTTGGCCGCGTTCGGGTGCCGCGGACACTCCTCCGCGCTGCATTCCTCGCCCGCCTGCTGCTGCAGATCCTCTTGCAGCTTCTGCTCGTAACCGTCCATCTCGGCCTGCACCGCGTCGTACAGCCGCAGCGCACTGCGCAGGTTGAACAGGTGCTCCTCCCGCCAGTTGCCGCTCAGGTACTCCACGAACTGCTCCTCCGTGTGCTTGCAGCGCCCCGAGCGCAACTGCGCCAACTGCTCCGCATCGCGCTGCCCCGCCACGATCGCACGCACGATCGCCATGCCTGTCTGCCCCGTCAGATCCGTCACCGCCCGATGCACCTGCACGTTCATCTGATCCAACGCCCGCTGCATCCATTGCACGCAGCGCGTGCGCTCCGCCACCAAGCTCTGCCACTGCCGGTGCAGCGCCCGCAGCTGCGTCACCGTCTCGGGCGGCCGGAACGAGCCCCGCAGCAGGCCGCAACTGTGCAGCCGCTGTAGCCACTGGCAGTCCAGCATGTCGGTCTTGCGCCCCGGCACGTTCTTCAACTGCCGCGCATTGACCAGCAACACCTCGAAACCGCGCTCCTCCAGCAACTCGTGCAATGGGATCCAGTACACATACGTGCTCTCCAGCGCCACCGATTCCACGCCTTCGGCCGCCAGCCAGTCCGCCAACGCGTCCAACTGCGCGGTGGTCGTGCCGAACGTGCGCACGTTGGGCCTGCCGTCCGCACGTGGCGGCCCGCAGGCCCAGTGCTCGCGGCTGCCGAGGTCCACCCCCGCCACCTGCGGGCGCTGCACCGGCAGGTCCCGCTCCGGCTGCTCTCTTGCCATATCTCCCTCCTGCTGCTCCTGTCTCACACACGGAAGGCCCCGGCCCGGGTTGGCAATTGCTCTGCAATGCTGGTGTTGAGGAGTGCTTCCGAAGAAACCTCGCTAGTGAATGATCGCTCGCCCGGACCCAGACTGGCTTTGGGGCAAATACTGCACCAATGAAATTACGGGGCTTGACTGCCGGAACCCTCCGCTCTGATTCTACGCCAAGCCACGTGTTTCCAACCGAATGATCCGGGCCCCGCCCGGGGGCGCGACTGGCTAGAAGCTGAAGCGCAGCCCTATGCGGGCAACGCGCGGATTCGACGCGCTAGCGATGACCATGAAGGCCGCGCTGTTCGCATTGCCGTTGAAGTTGCCGAACTGAGGGGTGTTCGTGAAGTTGAAGAACTCCGCCCGGAATTGGGCGTCAGCCGTTTCCGTGATCGCGAACTTCTTCGAGATGCTCAGATCGAGGTTGGTCACGCCCGGTCCGTCCAAGATGTTGCGCCCGGAGGTGCCGAAGCGCTGTTCGGTCACCGGGGCGAAAGCGCTCGGATCGTAGTAGTGCTGTCCAGGACCGACTCCGCCCAGCTTCGTAACGGTGCCGACTTGGTCCGCGGTCTGCGCGGCGCTCGCCGCGTTCAGCGAAGCCCCACTGGCGGAGATCGTTCTGGGATTGCCAGTGAAGAGGGCTAGGACACCGCTGGCCTGCCAGCCGCCCAGTATCGCGCCCACCGCCGTATTGTCGTCCTTGAGGAAGGGCAGGTCGTAGACGAAGCCCATCTGGAACATATGGGTCCTGTCGTACCCGGCCCGGGCTCGGTTGCGGTCGAACACGTCCAAGTGGTCCCAGCTAACCCCGGCCCAGCCCTCGTCGTCGGCCATGTTGATGGCCTTCGACCAAGTGTAGGCGCCCTTGAGCATCACTCCCTTCGAGAAGCTGCGGTTGATGGCCATCTGTAGCGAGTGGTAGTCCGCGTCCAGATAGCTGTCCCACATGTTGATCGCCTGCCGCCGCCCGGTAATCGCCGCGTAAGGACGGCCGGCGTTGCCCTCTCCCGGACGCGACGCGTTGATGTCCCGATCGGCTAGCATGTCAACCGATTTGGTCGCCACGTAGCCAAGAGAGGTGATCAGGTCACCCGGCAGGCGCCGCTCCACGGTGAAATTCCACGAAGCGATGTAGCCGCGGTTCAAGGTCCCCTCGTAAGGGCTGCGGAAGCCAGCATTCAGAGGCACTTCGATGACGCCTTGGTCGAGATCCGGGCCTACCACCGGCGGAATGCCGTCCGACAGGTTGCGGAACAGTTCGAACGAGTTGTCACGCTGGAAGGTGAGCGCCACCGTGATGGGGTACTGCCCGCGCATCGGGCGAGAGAACGGCATCGGGCTGTAGTTGAGGCCGAAACCGCCGCGAATGACTGTCTTATCGTCGAGTCTGTACGCGATGCCCGCGCGAGGCGACAACAGCCCGCTGCTCACTTCGATTCCGGCGTTCCTCGGCACGCTGCCGCGACCGCCCAGATACATCAGATTGGTGTCGGGGTCGTAGCGTTCTATGCCCTTGCCGGCAGCGCGCGTCATCAGCGGGTAGTACTCATAGCGCAAACCGAAGGTGAGCGTCACGTCGGGCGTCAGCTGCCACCTGTCGGTAATGTAGCCGGCGAACTGCCATTCCGCGCCGGTTGCCAGCACGTGCTGGATCGCCTTTCGCATGGTTGATGTTTCGCCTAGCAAGAACGTCGCGTATTGGTTGAATTGCCCCGGCGCGGTTCCGCCGTTGAGAGCGGTGACATCGCCGCTGAAGTCAATCGTGCCCCGCGGGCCGCCGCCCAACTCGGGCTGCCAGTGTGCGAGCTTCAACAGGATGCCGTCGAAGCCGAAGCGGATCTGGTGCGAGTCCTTGACCCAAGTGAAGTTCTGGCTCGTTGTGTAGTTCTCCTCAACGCGGGTCAGCGGCTGCCACCCCGGAGACCCCAAGCGCGTGTAGGGCCCGGGCGCAATCCTAGGGAAGCCGACCTGGCGGGGATCCGGCCCGCCCAGCCCGGGGATGCCGAGGTTGAAGTCCATACCCAGATCCGTCGGGTTAACGGTCTGGTCCTGCCGCCAGTATCCGATCACGCCGTCATACAGCAGAGTCGGTGTGAACGTGTACGTGTGGCCGAAAGTGGCGAGGTGTACCTTGGTTTCGGCGTTGCCCGGATTGCCGCCCGGGGTAGGCCCGCCCGCGTCGCCGAAGATCGGCTCGCCGGAGACCGGGGCGTCCATGAAGCCGTGCTTGGCCCACAGGGAGTACTTGTCGTTGACCGTGTAATTGACCTTGGTGTCGTAGTACCTGCGGTCGAAAGGAGGCGACCCTTGGGAGTGGTAATTGTTGTTCGTTCCAGGCTGGTTTGGCTCTGGGATGAAGTCTTGGACCCGTCTTGAGATCGGGCTTTGCATGCTCATCGGAATCGTCTTGTTGGGGAATAGCTCCCTGCCCGTGCCGTCCGGGTTGCCGGTATAGGGGTTATAGATGTCGTCCGCGTAAGCGCTGAAATCTCCCATCCGCTGGTCCAACGTCGGGACCTCGTCTCCCGTCCGAACTCCCGATACCTCCTGCGCGGTGTTGTCGTAGCTGAAGAAGTAGAAGAGTCGATTCTTGGCGATGGGCCCGCCAATCGTGCCGCCGAAGTTGTTGAAGCGGCTCTCCGGCCTGTTCCCCGTGAAGAAGTTCCCGGCCCGCAAGGAGTCGTTGTCGTGGAACCAGAACGCCGAGCCGTGCAGTTCGTTGGTCCCCGACTTCGTGATCACGGTCGTGGACGCGCCGCCGGACAGGCCCTGCTCGGCCTCGCCCGAACCGGTTGTGATGCTTACCGTCTCGATGGTCTCGGCGGGGGCCACGTAACCCGCATGGTGGGGCAGCCAGACGTTGATGCTGGCCGCGCCGTCAATGCGCGTGACGTTGTTGTTGCGGTTCGTGCCGTTGACGTTCGTGCTCAATGAGCGCGCCGGCGTGTCCAAGATCGCATTCTGGAACCTTGCCGGAGTCGCGCCCGGCACCAAGTTGATCAAGCTCTGGTAGTTGCGGAAGTTCGGCAGCGGCAGGTCAGTGATGGCCTGCTCCGTGATTTCCGAACGGGTGTCCGCCTTCTGTGTCTGCAACTGCGCGGCTGCTGCCTCGACTGTGACTTGCTCCGTTACTTGGCCCAGTACCATCGCGACATCGACTTGCGCGACAGAGTTCGCGCTTACGTTGACGCCGGTCTCGGTGTACGATCGGAAGCCGTCGGACGAAACCGACACGTCGTACATGCCGACCGGGACGTTGACGAGGCGGAAGAGACCGTCGCCGCCCGAGGATGCGGTGAGTTCCAGGCCGGTTCCCACGTTCATCGCACTGACGCTGGCCCCGGGAATGACAGCGCCAGTCCCATCAGAGATGGTTCCGACAATCGAGCCGTACAGCACTTGCGCCGAAGCAGGTGCGGCCGAACTCAGCGCCAGCGCTATGATCGCAACGACCATGGCACCCCAGCGCGTAGCTTGCTTACACATTGGTGTGTCCTCCATCAATGTTCCTCAATATTCCCAGTTGGCCAAGCTCGCGCTCTTGGCAACTGGTCTGTGAACCCCTGTCTAATGGCTCTGCTTGCCTTTGACAGGCACGAGAACTAACTGCTCTCACATTAGCACGGGTGGCGCTGCTCTTGCCGCCAGCAGATGCAAACCAGTCGCGCCCCCGGGCGGGGCCCGGATCATTCGGTTGGAAACACGTGGCTTGGCGTAGAATCAGAGCGGAGGGTTCCGGCAGTCAAGCCCCGTAATTTCATTGGTGCAGTATTTGCCCCAAAGCCAGTCTGGGTCCGGGCGAGCGATCATTCACTAGCGAGGTTTCTTCGGAAGCACTCCTCAACACCAGCATTGCAGAGCAATTGCCAACCCGGGCCGGGGCCTTCCGTGTGTGAGACAGGAGCAGCAGGAGGGAGATATGGCAAGAGAGCAGCCGGAGCGGGACCTGCCGGTGCAGCGCCCGCAGGTGGCGGGGGTGGACCTCGGCAGCCGCGAGCACTGGGCCTGCGGGCCGCCACGTGCGGACGGCAGGCCCAACGTGCGCACGTTCGGCACGACCACCGCGCAGTTGGACGCGTTGGCGGACTGGCTGGCGGCCGAAGGCGTGGAATCGGTGGCGCTGGAGAGCACGTATGTGTACTGGATCCCATTGCACGAGTTGCTGGAGGAGCGCGGTTTCGAGGTGTTGCTGGTCAATGCGCGGCAGTTGAAGAACGTGCCGGGGCGCAAGACCGACATGCTGGACTGCCAGTGGCTACAGCGGCTGCACAGTTGCGGCCTGCTGCGGGGCTCGTTCCGGCCGCCCGAGACGGTGACGCAGCTGCGGGCGCTGCACCGGCAGTGGCAGAGCTTGGTGGCGGAGCGCACGCGCTGCGTGCAATGGATGCAGCGGGCGCTGGATCAGATGAACGTGCAGGTGCATCGGGCGGTGACGGATCTGACGGGGCAGACAGGCATGGCGATCGTGCGTGCGATCGTGGCGGGGCAGCGCGATGCGGAGCAGTTGGCGCAGTTGCGCTCGGGGCGCTGCAAGCACACGGAGGAGCAGTTCGTGGAGTACCTGAGCGGCAACTGGCGGGAGGAGCACCTGTTCAACCTGCGCAGTGCGCTGCGGCTGTACGACGCGGTGCAGGCCGAGATGGACGGTTACGAGCAGAAGCTGCAAGAGGATCTGCAGCAGCAGGCGGGCGAGGAATGCAGCGCGGAGGAGTGTCCGCGGCACCCGAACGCGGCCAAGGAGAAAGCCATCCGAAGGCGGGGTGAGCAGCCGCTGCGGACGGCGCTGTACCGCTACGCGAGCGTGGATCTGACGCGCATCGACGGGATTAGCGCGGGGGCGGCGCGCACGATCCTGACCGAGGTGGGGACGGATCTGGGGTCGTTTCCGAGCGAGCGGCATTTCACGAGCTGGCTGGGCCTGGCGCCGCGGCACGCGGTATCGGGCGGGCAGCAGTTGGCGGGCAAGCGGCAGCGCGGGCTGGGAGCGACGCGCACGTCGAACGCGCTGCGCATGGCGGCGACGGCGCTGATCCGGTCCAAGTCGGCGCTGGGGGCGGCGCTGCGCCGCAAGGCGCGGCACAAGGGGATGAAGACGGCGGTGTTCGCCACCGCCCGCAAGCTGGCGGTGTTGGTATACCGCATGCTGCGCTTCGGCCAGGACTACGTTGACGAGGGCGAGGCGGCCTACGAGCAGCGCCATCGCCAACGGACCTTGGCCTACCTCAAAACGACAGCTAAGGATCTCGGCTACCAGCTGCTTCCCGACACTGCACAAACTGCTTCCCGGGACGCTGTGGGGGCAGGGGCGGGCTAGGGTGTTTCACACCAGCATTTCAGCAATGCCACCCCGGGCCGGGATCGCTGCCTCCGAGCAGTGCTCGGGGGAGCGTGGAGGGAGCGCCGCGGCCCGGCCCGGGCGGCGGGGAGGGGGAAGTTGTGTTCCGAGTCTCAAAAACCGCCTGATTGTGTTTCAAGCCAGTCCCGCCCCCGGGCGGTGCCCGGATCATTCGATTGGAAACAGTGCCGGTAGGGTCTGCTAGACTCGTGCGCAGGCACGATTCCGGCAGTCAGGCCCCGTCACGTCATTGGTGCAGTACTTGCCCCAACACCAGTCTGGGTCCGGGCGAGCGATCATTCCCTAGCGAGGTTTCTTCGGAAGCACTCCTCTAAGCCAGCATTTCAGCAATGCCACCCCGGGCCGGGATCGCTGCCTCCGAGCAGTGCTCGGGGGAGCGTGGAGGGAGCGCCGCGGCCCGGCCCGGGCGGCGGGGAGGGGGAAGTTGTGTTCCGAGTCTCAAAAACCGCCTGATTGTGTTTCACACCAGCCAGTCCCGCCCCCGGGCGGTGCCCGGATCATTCGATTGGAAACAGTGCCGGTAGGGTCTGCTAGACTCGTGCGCAGGCACGATTCCGGCAGTCAGGCCCCGTCACGTCATTGGTGCAGTACTTGCCCCAACACCAGTCTGGGTCCGGGCGAGCGATCATTCCCTAGCGAGGTTTCTTCGGAAGCACTCCTCTAAGCCAGCATTTCAGCAATGCCACCCCGGGCCGGGATCGCTGCCTCCGAGCAGTGCTCGGGGGAGCGTGGAGGGAGCGCCGCGGCCCGGCCCGGGCGGCGGGGAGGGGGAAGTTGTGTTCCGAGTCTCAAAAACCGCCTGATTGTGTTTCACACCAGCGTGGAGGGAGCGCCGCGGCCCGGCCCGGGCGGCGGGGAGGGGGAAGTTGTGTTCCGAGTCTCAAAAACCGCCTGATTGTGTTTCAAGCCAGTCCCGCCCCCGGGCGGTGCCCGGATCATTCGATTGGAAACAGTGCCGGTAGGGTCTGCTAGACTCGTGCGCAGGCACGATTCCGGCAGTCAGGCCCCGTCACGTCATTGGTGCAGTACTTGCCCCAACACCAGTCTGGGTCCGGGCGAGCGATCATTCCCTAGCGAGGTTTCTTCGGAAGCACTCCTCTAAGCCAGCATTTCAGCAATGCCACCCCGGGCCGGGATCGCTGCCTCCGAGCAGTGCTCGGGGGAGCGTGGAGGGAGCGCCGCGGCCCGGCCCGGGCGGCGGGGAGGGGGAAGTTGTGTTCCGAGTCTCAAAAACCGCCTGATTGTGTTTCAAGCCAGTCCCGCCCCCGGGCGGTGCCCGGATCATTCGATTGGAAACAGTGCCGGTAGGGTCTGCTAGACTCGTGCGCAGGCACGATTCCGGCAGTCAGGCCCCGTCACGTCATTGGTGCAGTACTTGCCCCAACACCAGTCTGGGTCCGGGCGAGCGATCATTCCCTAGCGAGGTTTCTTCGGAAGCACTCCTCTAAGCCAGCATTTCAGCAATGCCACCCCGGGCCGGGATCGCTGCCTCCGAGCAGTGCTCGGGGGAGCGTGGAGGGAGCGCCGCGGCCCGGCCCGGGCGGCGGGGAGGGGGAAGTTGTGTTCCGAGTCTCAAAAACCGCCTGATTGTGTTTCACACCAGTCCCGCCCCCGGGCGGTGCCCGGATCATTCGATTGGAAACAGTGCCGGTAGGGTCTGCTAGACTCGTGCGCAGGCACGATTCCGGCAGTCAGGCCCCGTCACGTCATTGGTGCAGTACTTGCCCCAACACCAGTCTGGGTCCGGGCGAGCGATCATTCCCTAGCGAGGTTTCTTCGGAAGCACTCCTCTAAGCCAGCATTTCAGCAATGCCACCCCGGGCCGGGATCGCTGCCTCCGAGCAGTGCTCGGGGGAGCGTGGAGGGAGCGCCGCGGCCCGGCCCGGGCGGCGGGGAGGGGGAAGTTGTGTTCCGAGTCTCAAAAACCGCCTGATTGTGTTTCAAGCCAGTCGCGCCCCCGGGCGGGGCCCGGATCATTCGGTTGGAAACACGTGGCTTGGCGTAGAATCAGAGCGGAGGGTTCCGGCAGTCAAGCCCCGTAATTTCATTGGTGCAGTATTTGCCCCAAAGCCAGTCTGGGTCCGGGCGAGCGATCATTCACTAGCGAGGTTTCTTCGGAAGCACTCCTCAACACCAGCATTGCAGAGCAATTGCCAACCCGGGCCGGGGCCTTCCGTGTGTGAGACAGGAGCAGCAGGAGGGAGATATGGCAAGAGAGCAGCCGGAGCGGGACCTGCCGGTGCAGCGCCCGCAGGTGGCGGGGGTGGACCTCGGCAGCCGCGAGCACTGGGCCTGCGGGCCGCCACGTGCGGACGGCAGGCCCAACGTGCGCACGTTCGGCACGACCACCGCGCAGTTGGACGCGTTGGCGGACTGGCTGGCGGCCGAAGGCGTGGAATCGGTGGCGCTGGAGAGCACGTATGTGTACTGGATCCCATTGCACGAGTTGCTGGAGGAGCGCGGTTTCGAGGTGTTGCTGGTCAATGCGCGGCAGTTGAAGAACGTGCCGGGGCGCAAGACCGACATGCTGGACTGCCAGTGGCTACAGCGGCTGCACAGTTGCGGCCTGCTGCGGGGCTCGTTCCGGCCGCCCGAGACGGTGACGCAGCTGCGGGCGCTGCACCGGCAGTGGCAGAGCTTGGTGGCGGAGCGCACGCGCTGCGTGCAATGGATGCAGCGGGCGCTGGATCAGATGAACGTGCAGGTGCATCGGGCGGTGACGGATCTGACGGGGCAGACAGGCATGGCGATCGTGCGTGCGATCGTGGCGGGGCAGCGCGATGCGGAGCAGTTGGCGCAGTTGCGCTCGGGGCGCTGCAAGCACACGGAGGAGCAGTTCGTGGAGTACCTGAGCGGCAACTGGCGGGAGGAGCACCTGTTCAACCTGCGCAGTGCGCTGCGGCTGTACGACGCGGTGCAGGCCGAGATGGACGGTTACGAGCAGAAGCTGCAAGAGGATCTGCAGCAGCAGGCGGGCGAGGAATGCAGCGCGGAGGAGTGTCCGCGGCACCCGAACGCGGCCAAGGAGAAAGCCATCCGAAGGCGGGGTGAGCAGCCGCTGCGGACGGCGCTGTACCGCTACGCGAGCGTGGATCTGACGCGCATCGACGGGATTAGCGCGGGGGCGGCGCGCACGATCCTGACCGAGGTGGGGACGGATCTGGGGTCGTTTCCGAGCGAGCGGCATTTCACGAGCTGGCTGGGCCTGGCGCCGCGGCACGCGGTATCGGGCGGGCAGCAGTTGGCGGGCAAGCGGCAGCGCGGGCTGGGAGCGACGCGCACGTCGAACGCGCTGCGCATGGCGGCGACGGCGCTGATCCGGTCCAAGTCGGCGCTGGGGGCGGCGCTGCGCCGCAAGGCGCGGCACAAGGGGATGAAGACGGCGGTGTTCGCCACCGCCCGCAAGCTGGCGGTGTTGGTATACCGCATGCTGCGCTTCGGCCAGGACTACGTTGACGAGGGCGAGGCGGCCTACGAGCAGCGCCATCGCCAACGGACCTTGGCCTACCTCAAAACGACAGCTAAGGATCTCGGCTACCAGCTGCTTCCCGACACTGCACAAACTGCTTCCCGGGACGCTGTGGGGGCAGGGGCGGGCTAGGGTGTTTCACACCAGCTGCTTCCCGACACTGCACAAACTGCTTCCCGGGACGCTGTGGGGGCAGGGGCGGGCTAGGGTGTTTCACACCAGCGGATTCGACCCGCAGCCTGTAGGCGCCAACAGGCAAGCCCCGGAAACTGTAGAATCCGATCTCCGACGTAGACCCGGTAAACGCAGCGTTGGTCTCCTCATTCTGGACCTCCACTGCGGCCCCCGGGATGACTGAACCGGACGTGTCCCGGACGAAGCCGATGATCGCTCCGGTCACCTCTTGAGCAGAGCAAGGCAAGCCTCCAATGGCGGAGGCGATGCCCAGTATCAGGATAGAAAAGCGCAAGAATGCCATGGCGCTGCCAGTGGAGCACAGGTTGGTTACTGCTGTCAACAGAAATTTATGTTAATAAAATGTAAAATAAACAGGTGTGACCCTCCAGAAGTCTGGGCGCTAGAGTTCGGTTCGGCGGCAGTCTTGTCTGAGCCCCGAGAGTAGCGCGCAGGCAGGCGAACCGGGTTCATCAGGAGGCGCGCCCCTATGCCGTGGCAGGGAGTGCAGGGACGGCTGGAGGGGCTACCGGTCGGTGTCCGGCACGGCGCCACCGGAGAGCGAGCAAGCGGCTCGCGGGCACTTGATTTTGAGCGGCCAGCCCTGCCATGGTAGGCATGGGCAGCGTGCCCGGTCGTTGTGGGCAGAGACAAGGCCAGCCAGCACCACCGGCTGGAGCGGGTCGTCCGGCAGGCCCGCTTCCTGCTGGTTCCCTGCGTACGCGTGCAGTGTCCGGCGCCGAAGGTCCCGGGGCCGTGGGGCTGAGCTTGCGACAGCTGACCGCAGATTGGCAGCGGGTCCACCGGGCACGGCCCGTGCTGGTCGAAACCTATGCTGGCAAGCAGCACAAGGGGACCTGCTGCCGAGCGTCGAACTGGCACTGCCTGGCCCAGCCAAGACTCCCAAGGCTGTCTTCGCGTATCCGCTGCGGCGGACTGGCAGATGGCACTGATGGGGCCAGAGCGCCCCGCGCGTTCCCGCTAGACACCGCTCTCCCCGGCGTCCCGAGCAGCGACTCAGCCCACCTCCAGCGCTCGGACTTCTGAATGCTTGCCTCGGCACCATGGATCCCGTAGCAACGCTCGCCCAATCAGCAGGAGGAGCTTGGGCCGGCGGTGTGAACGTATACGCCACGTGTGCCGCGTTGGGCCTGTTGAGCCGCTACGGAGGATTTGAACTTGTGGGAAGCCTAGTGGTTCTCGAGAACGGGTGGATCATCGGGGCTGCGCTCGTGATCTATCTCGCAGAGTTCATCGCGGACAAGATTCCTGGGTTCGATTCGATCTGGGATGCCATGCACGCGTTCATTCGGATTCCCATGGGGGCCGTACTGGCGGCTAGCGCCTATTCCGACAGCGGACTGCTAGTGCAGGGCGGGGCATCGCTCGCCGGGCTCGCACTCGCGGGAGAAACTCATGCACTGAAGGCAAGCACGCGAGCACTGATCAATGCGTCACCGGAGCCGTTCACAAACTGGCTAGCTTCACTTGCCGAAGACAGCATCGTGGTTGTCGCGATTCTCTTCGCCGTGCATCATCCGGCAAGCTTCCTCGCAGCTCTCGGCGTGGCGGTGGTGATCGGTGTGCTGATCCTTCGCTTGGTGTGGGGCGGCCTGCGTTCTCTGTTCAGACAGGTTGCAGACTTCATCCGCACGGCTGGCGTAAAGCGGCCTCCATGGAAGCGGGTGCCGAGATCGATGCGTGATTGAGACCGTCGGCTGGTTTCGCAGGCGTCGCAGGGAGTCTGCGGCGAGCAGGGCAAGGGATCGGCCCCGGTTAGCTCACGCAGGTAGTGCGCCTCATCCAAGCCGGCCTCCTACCGGCGCACCGTTGCATTGCCAAGCACTTGACCTGCACGGATCGCGGCAAGGCTCCTTTCCGTGACAGATTCCGCGCCTTGTGCTGGATTCGATGCGAAAGAAGCTAGAGCAGCAGCAGGCATACGCTGTCCCTCACGGCCCCGCCTTGCGGCCCCGCAAGAGTTGGTGCCCGAGCACTGGGATGCCCACGAATAACAGGTAAGGGGCTACCGCCCAAAGCACTACCATCACTGGCCCGAGCAGCCCGCCTGCCAGACTGCCGAGCAATGCGATCGGGGTAGCAACTACGGTCAGGCAGATCAGGCACAGCTGCCACCTGCCCTCCGCTCTGCGCAGCAGCCTGCGAACCACCAAGGCAGCCAGCAGGCCCCCGAGCAAGAACAGGCCGAGGCCCGGCAGGATTTCAGCCGCCGTAACTGGCGGGCCGGGGGCGATGCCGCTGGGGTCCCTGAATCCGAACCGAACCACGAACAGCCCGACTTGCAGCGCGCAGAACCCGCAGCCGGCCAAAACCGGCATCTTCCAATAGCTCCAGAGCGGATTGGGTCTTTGCGGGCGGGGCAGTGGCGTGGTGCCGTCAGGAGGCCGCGTGACAGTCATGCCCGCTATCGTTCCTGCGGCAGTTGCGTGGCGATCGTCTGCAACTGCATGTTCGAGGTGCCCTCGTAGATCGCACCGATCTTCGCGTCGCGATACAGCTTGGCCACCGGATAGTCAGGCGTAAAGCCAACGCCGGCCGAGTCCTCACGCATTGACGCAGTCTGCCGAGGCCGGCTCTGCCCCAGCCTCTTCCTCCTCTGGCCGGTAGAGGATGCACCCGCAGCTTTCGCACGTGAGGATGCCCGCCGAGAGCTGCCCCAAGTCTTGGAGGATCTTGGGCCTCAGACGGACATGGCACGCGCCGCAGTTCTCCCCCTCCACTGCCGCGATGGCAACTCCGCGGGCCCTGCGAATTCGCTCGTAGGCGCGCAGGGTCGCCGGGCTGATCTTGGCGCTCAGCTCGCGTCGGCCGGCCGCCTTCTGCTCGCGCTCCGTGCGATCCGCTTCGATCCGCGCCCTTGCCCGGCGCACGTCCTCGGCAACCTTGGCGCTCTCGAGGTTCAGGCTTGCCTCCGCCGTTGAGACGTTATGCTGCAGCGCCTCGGCCTCTTCCATCTTGCCCAGGATGGATTCTTCGAGCTCGTCAATGGCATCCTTGCAGAACTGGATCTCGTGTTGGAACGCACGGAACTGCTCGTTGGTCTTGGCTCCGTTCATCTGCTCCTGCAATTTCGAGATTTTCTGCTTCTGGTCGTCGATTTGGCGCTCGAGTTGCCGATGGTCCTTGGTGTTCTGCTCCAGCGCGGCCTTGGTCTCGGTCAAGGACTGCTTGTGCGCGGCCAGGCGTGCCTCCACTGCCGCGACACGCTTGGGCAAGCCGTTGATCTCGCCGGTGAGAGCTTGGATTCGCAGATCCATGTCCTGAATCTGCAGTGCTAGGGAAAGATCGGTATGCAACACGCTCGGCCCCCTTGGTGGGGATTCTATCACGTCGGCCCCCTGCTCCGGCCGCCGCGGCGGT
Source organism: Bryobacterales bacterium (assembly GCA_965219605.1). Lineage (GTDB taxonomy): Bacteria > Acidobacteriota > Terriglobia > Bryobacterales > UBA6623 > VXMF01. Next base: position 1,206,124 of record CBDCOC010000001.1, read on the forward strand.
TCACGCCTGGAAACGGCGCAGCGGCGGAAACCGTCCCGGGCGGATCGCGCATCCCGCCGCTAGCGCGGGTCGGGTCGGCCGATGCCGGCGAACGGGATCGCTGCCGGCAAAGTCTCGACTTCGAGCGGCAGCTTGCCCAGCGCCTCTCCGTCGACTTGGATTGCCACCTCCTCGTCAGCTTCCGCCAAGATACGGTGCACCCTGTAGGCGTGGCATTTGGGATGGGAATAAATCCTGCCCGAGTACAGGCAGGGAAGCGCTGCGAGGAATTCGAAGAATCCGGCCTCGTGGATGACAGTGACGTCGGTCGCGCCCGAATCAAGCCTCGCCCGCGGGCACACGTGCAGGCCGCCGCCTTGGAACTGGCCGTTGCCCAAGGCGACTTCCATGATCGAGGCCTCGATCATGGCGGTCTCGTCAAGCGTGAGCCGCACGCGCTTGGCGCGGTAGCTGAGGAACGATAGCGCGGTGGCCCAGAAGAAGGCAGCCGTGCCCGAATATCGTGTCAGGAAGTTCCCCTTGGCTGAGACCGCCACTTCGCCGCCAAGGCCGAGGCTGGCAGTGTTGACGAAGCAGCGCTCCAGGGGAGTTCCGTCGTCAGCCCGGAAGCGCGCCAAGCATGCATCTACATCGCGGATTTCCCTCTCGGCTATGGCCTTGATCGCTTCATCTGCCGCTTGAGGGATCCCGGCCGATCTCTTGAAATCACCGCCGGTTCCAAGCGGGCACAGCGCTATCGCGGCCCGCTTGGAGCGGGAGCCTGCACTCTGCCAGAAGCCATTCGCGACCTCGTTCAAGGTCCCGTCGCCCCCGATCGCCACGACCAGATCCGCCCCGTCCTTGATTGCGTCGCGCGCGAGCTGCGCGGCGTGCCCGGGCGCTGCCGTGAACAGTGCCTCGACGGGGCCGAGCCGTTCCTGGAAGAGCGGCTCGAGGCGCGGCCACATGCGTAGCGGCTTCCCGCTCCCAGCTTTCGGGTTCAGTATTGCGCAGGGCCGGTGGAAGCGCCGGTCTTCCATCGATCCGGCTCAGCTGTCGGCAGTCCAGCCCGGCATGCCCCCGCAGCGCAGGCAGCGATATTGCCCGAAGATCTCGTCCCAGTTCCCATCCTCTGCGACATAGTCCAAGATGCAGCGCAGCGCCTTGTCACGGCTGGCTAGGTTGTACCTAGCCGTGGCTTCGTCCAGCATCTCGATCAGATCTTGCTGCACTGCGAATGTGGTGGCGTTCTTCTTGCCTGCCATGTTGGTTCTTTCGGTCCTCCTCTTTATGCCGGGCCTCTGGCCCGCAGGTACTGAATGGTGTCCCGCAAGGTCGTCTCGGTAGGCCGTGTCACGATTCCCAGGTCCCGCCGGGCCTTGGATGTGTCGCAATACCAGAATAGCGACGACATGCGCACCGTAGCGTCGTCCAGGTCGAACGTCTTCCCGGCCAGCGGGTAGATGCGTCGCAACACGGCCGCGCCGAACCTTGCCACGCTCTCGGCGGGCTGGAAGCGCGGGCCGGGCAGGCCCGCCAGGCGCGCGGTCTGGGCGATCCATTCCTTGAAGGTCAGGTTCTCGCCGCCGAGCAGGTAGCGCTCGCCAACCGCGCCGCGGCGCATTGCGCTCGCCGCCCCGGCTGCGGCATCGCGCGCGTCAACCAGGTTCAGCCCCCCGTTCGGAACGGCTTTGATCTGGCCTTTCAGGAACAGGCGCACATCATTGGTCGACGAGTGGCGGTCGTCGCCGGGGCCGAGCAGCAGGCTGGGATTTACAACCACGATCGGCAGCTTGCGGTGCCGGCAGTACCACAGGGCCTGCTTCTCTTGGTAGATCTTGCTCAAGTAGTACGGCCAGCGGTGGACAACGGACTGCTTGTAGCCGGAGTCTTCGGCATGCAAGACGGGCTCGCGGCTGACCGCCACCGTGCCGGATGTGGTGGCAACGACACAGCGGCGCGGGCCCTGCTTGATGAGCGCCTCGCAGAGGTTGCGCGTCCCGTCGACATGTGTGCGGTACAGGCTCCACGGGGCGGGCGGGGAGCGGCTGACGACCCCGGCCAAGTGGTAGATCTCGTCACTGCCGGCGACTGCCGACTGCACGTCCCCGGGATTGGTTATGTCACCGATCACGCTTTCGACCCGGCCGTCGCCATCCCCGGGGAAAGGGCTCCTGCTGAACGAACGGACCTGCACCTGCGAGTCGCTTTCCAGCAGGTGCTGGACCAAGTGCTTGCCGAGAAATCCGCCGGCTCCGGTGACGAGTACTGTATGCATGGATCCACGCCTGCGCAGAGCGCAAAGCCAACAGCGGACGCGCTTGCGGACGATCGCGAGTGCCCGGCCGGGACGGGTACTGTAAGACCCATAGTTTATAACAGCGATTTGGCGGTGCTCCCCGGAGTCTGCCGCCGCCGACTGATCACGAAGCCTTCTGCCGAGGTAACTAGTGCCTGCGACAAAACCCCCTAAAATCCGATCTTCTCTAAAAATATGCGCCGATTTATGGACCCATTGGGGGCATCGTTCAGCAGAATTTCTCCCCTGATTGGTAAAAATATGTCAAGAAATCTGGCTGAGTTCGACTCACTGCCTGCTTCAGATACACTCCGCCCTGCCGGCCTTCTGCCAGCTCTCTTTTTTCTCTTTCCCGTCTCGATGACCGCTGCTATGCGGCTATCTTTAGCCGCTCTTTCTTCAGTCTTTCTCGTTCCCTTCTCTGGAGTATCAATCCTAGCCGATGCACGTTCGCTGCCACCACTGACAACCCAATCGCCCGCTCGAATCCTGCCCGACCGTGCTCTCGCACTCGATCCAGTCCTCGCTGCTCCAAGTTCGCGATCGCCGACTCCACTGCCGGATGCTGCCGCCGTCTCTCTACGTACTCCTGTGCTTCTTCCCGCTCTTTATCTGTCTCACTCAACCGCCCCTTCTTCGGCATCACGTTCCGCGCCAGCATGCCATCCAACCGCTGCCGATTCCCAGCACTGTAGTACCCCTTGTCAAAACTGCATCCCTGCAATCCCGGGTACTCACTCTGCACCTGTTCCACTATTTCGACCGCCACATCCACGTCCTGCTCCGTCCACATGATACGATGACCTAATATAAACTGTTCCGCGCTCTCCACGATTGTTACCGGCACTCCTAGCTCTACCAGAACACCCGCTTTCCCTTTTACGCACCAGCGCGTATGATCTTCGAAAATCGAATACACTTTCTCCTCTTGTGGGATCGTCTCGCCTTGCAATATTCTCCGCTCCACTTGCCCCGCCAGTTTCCGCCCCAATCCCGCAAGCCGTTCTATTTCCTTGATCTCTTCCTTGCTTGCCCTGCTCTCCCGCAGATTTTCCAAGCTCCCCTCAGCTCGTTCTAGCAACCTTTCACACTGCTTCAAATACGCCTTCACCCCTTTCTATTGATTCTTCCTCCTGCGCCTCGTCCGCACTCTTTGGAACAGTCTCCTCACCTTCCCTTCCAACTTCTTATGCTGCCGCCAGCCTGTCTCCCCTTGGGCCTCACTCGCCCGTGCGATCGTCCGTAGCAGACTCCTCATTGCATCCCACAGCAAACTTACATCCGTCGGATAATGCACGTCTGTCTCCACCACGAACGAATCGCAACGCGCCGCCAACTCTCCTGCCACATCCTGGCCTAGCACTTCGTAGCCAGCTCCCACCACCAAGCGGTTGACAGCCGCTAGTAACTGCGGAGTCAGTAGCGACACGTTGCGTGTGATCGTGCGGCAACTGGCCACTGTGCTGTCCCAGTCGCTGAGTCCCATCATGCGCCGCACACTGCGATGCTGTCCAGCTAATTCATGCCAGCGATCATAATCGCAATTCAATCCCTGACGCAGCAGTCCCAGCACCAATATGCTCCACAGACTCATGCCCGGACGACCGTTCCTGGCGTCCAAGCACGGCCCGTATGCTTGCCTCTCACTGTCTGCGCTGTCCGCCTTGCTCTTGTCCGCGAGCAGATGCGTCTCCAGCAGAGTGAATAGCTTGGCCCGCAACTCAGCATCCGACCAAATCTGCTGCAAACCGCGCAGCACGGCGGGAATATCATCCCGGGACTGCGGATCGAGTGGGATGCGCTCAATATCGATTTGGCCGATGGCTAATTGTGGATTTAAGACGACTCTCATGGGTGCCTGCCAGACGAAGATCGTAGCAAATAGGCCGCCAGCGGGCCAGGGCTAGCCAGCCGCTGTCATCTTCGTCGGCGTCGATTGCTATCAACTCATCTATTTTCAATCATTTAGAAGCTTTTGTCGCAGGCACTAACTACTCACGCCCCGGCTGGACGATCTGGCTTTTTGCCAGCGGACAAACGGAGCATCGCAAGCCCAATGCGGAGGGCCGGGACCTGCCTTGCGTGTCGCAGGCAACACCGGGCGAGCGCCCGGAGCGCGGCCCTGACGGAGACAAAGCGGCGGCAGGCGGGCATTCCAGCAAGCCCCTTCGGCGTGAGACGGAACGGAATCGAGGCCGACTGCCAGGGGCAGTCCTTGGCGCAGCGGGCAAGGATTCGGGAGGCGGCTGGGGATGGTGTGCGGGACGCGATCAGGACTGCCGCCCGGTCACGCATCACCCGGATCGGCAAGCATGGCGTTCGCCGCCTGCAAAGTGTTGTTCACGACTGCCTCGAGCCAATCCTCCGCCTCCTCAGCGCCGGCCTCGGCTGCCTTCAGGGCCTCCAAGTGCTCCTGTCCTGATCGCTTGGCCCGTGCGTAGTCCTGCAGGAAGCGTGCCGGAGGTGTCTGCCGCGGCGTCGGCCTTTGCAGCGCCTCCCGAAGGGAGGGCCACGCCTCGACCAGGTTGCGATGCTCCGCTTGATGGTCGATGGCCGCGGATGCGGCTCCCGACGCAAGCTTGGCAACGACCTTGCCCAGCCGGTCGATCCGTTCTTGGGCTTGGATTCGGATCTGCCCTTGGGCGGATCTGTAGAGCTGCCGCTCGCGGGGCGGCGCATGCGGCAGCCGCACGAACTCGTACCAGGCGTCCAGAGCGCGCAGGGTGGCCACCAGTTTGGCCGTGACCCGGAATGCCCGCCGCAGGCTTCCATACCTGTTGCGGTCCAGGCCTTGAACGCTGACCGCTCGATTGGCAGCGGACACCAAGCTGTTCGCAGGCACGTCCTTGCGAATTGTGGAGCCGGCGGCTGTGACGGCCCCGAAGTCGACCTCAAGCGGCCCCACCAGCCCGCACGTGCCGCCGATGAACACCGGGGCTGAGCGCATCAGCACGCCGCGGATGCCGCCCAGTAAGCTGCCCCACTTATTCCCCCGGCGGTCGAAGTTGTAGTGGATGGCGCCCGAGCCGACTTCGGTGTGGTCCGCTCGGGAAGTGCCGCCGGTAAGCAGGAGATCGCAGAAATTGATCAAGGATCCGGCCACGCAGCAGGCCGTGAACGTAGTGTTCTTCAAGGCGGCCGAGTGCGCGATGTCCACTTCCTCCTCCAGCAGGGTGCCCGGACGGATTTCGGCAAAGCCGCGGACCTTCACGCGGCGGAGGAAGGTCGCGCCCTGGTACAGGCCGGCGCCCAGCTCCACATCCGGCCCGATCTGGCAGTCGCGCACTTCGGCGTGTCCGGAGGTGCCGATCACTGCACCGGCGGCGATCGAGAGATGCTTGCCCGAGAGCGCCGCCTGCCGGATTGCGGCTCCCGGCTCGATCGCGTCAAGGTTGACGTCGCTGCCGACGTAGACACGCTCGGCTCCCCAGGCATCCACTCCTCGACGGCGCAGGCTCTCGACTCGCGCCCGATTGCCGGCCTCGTCAAATGGCATGCTTGGACTAGTGTGCCACGATGCCCGATCCAAGTTCCGCAGCGGCGTGCGGCCGGTCGCATTGGACAGGCCGGCCGCGGCTGTGTGAAGATCGGTCTGGGCGGCGATCGTGCGGGGAGCGCGGTGCTGCCCGCGCAAGATCCATGGCATCGATCCACCCCTCCGCCCGGATCGCCGCCACGGCGCGTGTCGCCTCCGGCGCGGCCATCGGGGCGAACACCGTGATCGGGGAGTATGCGATTGTCGAGGGTGACGTGGAGATCGGCGCGCGTTGCCGGATCGATGCGCACGTGGTCGTGAAGCGCTGGACGAGACTGGGGGACGACAACTCCGTGTCCTGCGGCGCCGTGCTGGGCACGGATCCGCTTGACAAGTCCTTCGCGGGGGAGCGTTCCTACTTGCGCATCGGCCACCGCAACACGATCCGCGAGCATTTCACGATTTCGCGAGGCACAGCGCCGGAATCCGAAACGGTCATTGGTGATGGGAATTTCATCATGACCTCCGGGCACATAGCCCACGACTGCCGGATTGGCAACGAAGCTGTGATCGCCAGCGCCGCGCTGATTTCGGGATACGTCCAAATCGAGGACAGGGCCTTTGTGTCCGGTGGCATTGGCGTCCAGCAGCATTTGCGCATCGGGGAGCTGTCGATCGTGGGGGGCATGACCAGGGTTAACCAAGACGTCACGCCTTATCTGACGCACGCCGGGCCGACGATGGCCGTGCATGGGCTGAACCTGGTTGGCTTGCGCCGGGCCGGGCTGGCCGCCCGGGAAATCGACCGCATCCGGGCCGCGTACCGGATCTTGTTCCGTTCCGCGCTGCCGCTGGAAGAGGCCTTGGGCAAGGTGGAGCGCGAGGTGGAAGGGCGGCACGCCCGCCACATGGTTGAGTTCATTCGCGCTTCCGAGCGCGGAGTCTGCCGCCGCAAGGGGCGTGCGAGGATAGAGGACTGATGTACAAGGGAATTGAACACACTGCGATTGCCGCCAGGGATCCCGAGGCTTTGGCGGGTTGGTACGCGCAGAACTTGGAGATGCCGATCATCCACCGCTATGGCGGAAACGTTTTCGTGCGGGCAAGCGACGGGACCATGCTCGAGATGATCCCGTCGGAAGGCGCGGCGCCGGAAGCGGGCATGCGCACGCCCGGCATCCGCCATCTCGCCATCAAGGCCGATGACTTCGACGAAGCCGTCAGGGACTTGGAGGGCAAGGGGATCAAGATCGTGCAGTTCGTCGAGGCCGGCCCCAACCGGCTGGCGTTTTTCTTGGATCCGGAAGGGAACATCCTGCACCTGATCGACCGCGGCGATGCCCCGATTTAGCGCGGGCGAAAGAGGCGGCTGCTACGCGGAAGGGCCCGGGAGGGCACAGTTTCCCGGGAATCGAAGCGGTTCCTGATGCGAGGCCCTGCCTTGAGGCCCCGAGGTTGGCCCGCTTGCGGCGGCGCAGCACTGCCAGGATTTCGCGCGACCGGGGCGCAAGTCGCCGCCGTGAGCAGAGCTGTCCGCGGCGCACGCGAGTGCTCGCACGCGCCGCCCGGACTTGCCATACATGGCTGCTGGGTCCATTCCCAGAGCCGTCCAAGCGCTAGAATCGGCAGTAGAGGCCTCCGTGAAAAAAGCTGTTCGAGCAAGTCCCCTAGAGGATTTCCGCCTCTGGTTGCAATACGAAGATGGCGTTGAGGGCATTGTGGATCTCAGTGATTTGGCTGGGCGAGGCGTCTTCAAAGCTTGGCTGGAAGGGAATGTCTTTGACGCTGTGACCATCAGCGAGGATGGTGCAATCGTTTGGCCCGGTGAAATCGACCTGTGCCCTGACGCGCTCTATCTTCGCTTGACCGGTAGGCAAGCGGAGGAGATCTTCCCTGGGCTGACGTGCGCACCTTTTGATGCCTGAGCTTAGTCGTTTCCATGGCATCGTTGTCAAAATGTACTTCGCCGACCATGCGCCGCCTCATTTTCACGCGGAGTATTCCGGCCAGGCGGCCGTGATAGGTATCGAAACACTTGCGGCCTTCGCAGGCGGGCTGCCCCTAGAGCGTTGAGCCTTGTCATGGAGTGGGCGAGACTGCACCAAAGCGAGCTTCGAGCGGCTTGGGCAAAGGCCAATGAATTCAAGCCCGTCGGCCGAATCGCTCCTCTACCGTAAAGGCACGCACGTTTTACTGTGAAACTGGCTGATCGGGAGACGCAAATGCCCTCTCCCCCGCTCAGCGGCGCTGAGCAGGCTCCTTGCGCCGTGCGCTCGCCGTATCGCATCTCGGCACGCCAGTCCGGGCAGCCCCGTTCTATGGCCCGCACTGTACGTTGCGACCGCAACAGGCCAGCGCACGCGCGTCTCAAACGGATGCCGGCATCCTCGCACAACTCATCACCGCGCACGGCCCACACGGTTTCATCTGTACGGAGTGGCTGCCTACAGCCATGAGTGTTTAGCTACTTGTCGGTGCCTTCAGCGTCCGCACACTGGGGGCAGCACCGCCAACGCTGCTCAGGGCGAGGCGCTGGAGGATCGGCCGGGGGCGGAGAGCGTGCGCCAAGCCGCAGGATGGCTCGTCAGCGAAGCTGGGAGGCCCTTTGCCGTCCACGCGAGCAAAACGGTAAGCAAGGGTAGGCCGTAACCAGAACGACCGCGGCCCGCGCCCGGCCTGCGGGGCGCTGGGAGAGCACCAGCGGGCACCAAAACACAGCGGGCGCAGCGTGGTGGTACCGGCTGGCGAAACCAATCAGCCGCAGGGAAGCTGGACAGGGAGTCGTAGTGCCTTGCTAGTACTGTCAGACGGCGGGGAACCGAGAGCAGCGGGACCCGTCCGAGGGAAGCGATGGCAGAGACGCAGATCTCCACCAACACGTCTACGCAACAAGCATGGATAGCGAAGCGGCGCAAGCCGCCTGAGCGAAGCTGCCAGCCGAGGAGCCGAATGCGTCAATTGCACACGTTCGGATCTGTGGGGGGAGAGGCTCGGCAACGACCTCTCCTACCCGGCCACGGCCGCAAGATTCTGATTCCACCCCAAGGAAGCTCATGGCTGCTGGCCAGCAGCCCCCCAGTGCCGCGCTTCGACTCCCCAACCTTGTGCCGACCGAACATTGAATTTGCCTGGGCTGCTCATGATCAGGGCGGGGTTACTATATGGGCATGAACGGAAAGCGGATAAGCGCCGAACTGATCGGCATACTAGCCGTGGGCGTAACCCTGCTAGGCGTGATCTTGGCATCCGTGATCGGGCTGGGCATGATGATCCAGTCGGGCCAGCGCGACACTGCGGATAGGTTCGCGGCCTTGGAAAGCAGGCTGCGGACAGTGGAACAGGTGCAGGCGCAACACGGCCTGCTGCTACAGCTACTGGCCCAGCGTGTGTTGGGGGCGGACGCAGACTTGCCACAGCCCGCCCAGCAAGCCACCAGCAAAGCGCCGGAAGGCAGCAGGCCGGACCAATCTTGACGGCACGACTTCTTTATGCAGAGGGTTAGCCTGAGGCACAAGAGTTAGCCAAGGGGCTGGCTATTTAGTGCCTGCGACAAAACCCCCTAAAATCAGTTCTCTGCTAGCAAAACGGGCCGATTGGTGAGCGGAATAAAGGCTTGTTGCAGCAGGCTGAACAACGCGCAGTGGGTTGTTGCCAGGCGAAGATCGCAGCTACCGGGCCGGATCCGGGTCAATGGGCCGCCTCCCGACGAATCTTCGCCTGCGTCGATTGCGCACAACCGTCTTGAATACAATGACATAGATGGTTTTGTCGCAAGCACTATTTACCGTGAAACCAGCTGATCGGAGAGATGCAAATACCCCCTCCCGCTGAGCGGTCACCTTGCGCCGTGCGCTCGCCGTACCACGTCTCGGCACGCCGGTCCGGGCAGCCCCGTTTTATGGCCCGCACTGCATGTTGCGACCGCAACAGGCCAGCGCACGTGCGTCTCAAACGGATACCTGCATCATCGCTCAGCTCACCACCGCGCACTGCGTACACTGTTTCATCCGTACGGGGTGGCTGCCTGCAGCCATGGATGTTTAGCGTGCTTCCTTGTCATTCCTGCAGGCGGGCGGCGGCTTGCCCTGAACTGCGTTCAGCGGCAGCCCTGACACTCCATGCTCTAACGTGTCGCGCCCAATACGACGGGGCACTGCCTGCCAGACCATGGCATGGGCACGGATGCCCGGAGAATTGAGCGCACGGGCTGCATTCCTATATCATCCGGCGCACCCGGGTCATGAAGATCTGATCCTCTTTCCTGACTCCGGAAGGAGGCCTCCAGACGATGCTGGCCCGCTTGCTGAGGCGCAGCGCTGCCGGGGTTTCGCGTGACCGGGGCGCAAGTTGCCGCCGTGCGCCGAACTACTGACCGCGGCGCGTTAAGCTATTCGCCATGCGCACCGCTTGGGTCGGATTTCTTCTCTTTGCCGGCTGCGGGCAGGACTTACCGCCGCTGCCCTATGCGGTGGAGTTCGAGACGAGCAAGGATGCCGCGGCTGTCGAGCTCATCATTCTCAGGGACGAGGCGGGAGGCCTTGAAGCCGCTGTCGCGCCTGGGAAGGGTGGGGAACTGAGCGGGCTGCGGATTCGCCACGCGGGGGTCTGGATCGAGACGTTGCACCATGCCCGCGATTACACGCCCCGCGAAGGATTCGCCGGGAAGGGGCCGTTTCTCTGGCCGGCGACCGGGCGCAACTTCCCTCCGGACATGCAGCAGCGCCGTCAGGCCGGCGAAGTCTTCGACGATGGTGCGTACGAGCACGCCGGCGTGCGGCGCAGCATGCCGATTCACGGATTTGCCCGGGAGCTGCCCTGGACGGTCGTGGAAACTTCCGCGACACGAGAGTCGGCACGGGCTTTGCTAGCGCTCGCTGACAGCCCGGCGACGCATGAACTGTACCCGTTCGGATTCGAGTGCTCGGTCGAGTATCTCGTGTCCGGCGGTCAGCTTGCCTTGCGCTACGTGGTGCGGGCGAGCCCCGGGAATTCCGAGCCGATGTTCTTCTCGCTCGGCAACCACATCACCTTCGTCGCGCCGCTGCTGGAAGGCAGTGATCCGTCCGCTATGACGTTGACCAGTCCCGCCGCGCTCGAATTGCTGAAGACAGATTACGGAATTCCGACCGGCCAGACCCGGCCGGCGTCGTTTGCCAGCGGCATGCGCCTCGGCGAGTACCCGCCGCTGAGAGCGACCTCCTTGGGCGGCTATCCGGAGGGCATGGACCCTCGCATCGAGTACCGCGACCCCGGCGGCCTTGCGATTCAGATTTCACACCGTGCGGACTGGATTCCGCAACACCCGGTGGTACTGTTCAATCTCTGGGGGGATGTGCGGAACGGCTTCTTCAGCCCGGAGCCCTGGGTAGGGCTGCAGAACTCGTTGGTGCAGCGGCAGGGGCTGGTCTTCGTCGATCCGGGCGAGGAGTTCGCCTGGACAGTGCGGATCGCGCACGAGCCGACTTCTGGATCATGATTCGCGCTGTTGGGCCGCCTTGCGGCTCGCTCCGTGAATTTCCTGCCGCGCTGCCCGGCTTCTCGCCAGTGCCTGCGGCGGGTCTGCGATAGCTCTCTGACCGCGCGCGGCCAGGCGCCCCCTCGCGTCTGTCGCGAGACAGGGGCGGGCAAGTGCTGTAACTCGCTGTGGGCAATTTCGCGGGATGAGGCAGCTCGCGGGTCGCTGATAGAATCGGAGTAGCTGAGCGAGCCAACGATGGGTGGTGAAATCGCATCCGGCCCGCGCACCTTGGCCATCGACATCGGCGGCACCGGCCTGAAGGTGATGGTTCTGGGCCCGGACGGCGTGCCGCTCAACGAGCGACACCGCGAGCGCACGCCAAGCCCGTCCACACCGCTTGAAGTTCTTCCCGTCTTGGAGCGGATGATCGCCGCTCAGCCGGAATTCGACCGCGTCGCCGCGGGATTTCCGGGCGTCGTGTCAAGCGGCGTCACACGGACCGCGCCCAACCTGCATCAAGACTGGGTCGGCTTTGACTTCGTGGGGGCCTTGGAGTCGATGACCGGTGTTCCGGCGCGGGTCGCCAATGACGCGGACGTGCAGGGCTTGGCAGTGATCGAGGGGGTTGGCGTCGAACTCGTGCTGACGCTGGGCACGGGTCTCGGATCAGCGCTGTACGTGGACTGCAAGCTAGTGCCCAATCTTGAGCTTGCGCACCATGTGTTCCGGAAAGGCAGCACCTATGAGCAACTGCTCGGCAACGCAGCGCTGGAGCGGCTGGGCCGCAAGCAGTGGTCCCGGCACTTGGAAGAGGCAGTGCGGCAGCTCGCGGCGACGTTCAATTACCAGAAACTGTTCATTGGCGGCGGGAACTCCCGCAAGGCGGCCCGGGCCGACCTGCCGAGCAATGCATGCGTGGTGTCCAACATCGCAGGGCTGCTCGGCTGCATTCATCTCTGGAAGTCTGTCGAGGGCATGCGCTGGTGACGCGGCGGCCGGAGCTGTTGGCTGCCGGGGGACCAGTGAACCTGCACGTGCGGGTATCGCGCCAGCAGTGCGGCCGAGCGCTCGCGGCCGAGCGCTAGCAGGGCCGTGGCGAGTCCGTCGGCTTCGAGACCGCTGGGGGCCACCACGCTGACGGCCGCGTCCGCGGCTACGCAGCTGGCGTCCGCACGCGTGAGAATGTGCGAGCATCGCCGGCCATCCGCCAAGAAATAGCGCTGCCCGCCCCCGGATGTCGAGACCGCTTGATCGCGCAGCTGTAGCTGGAATGCAGGGGCGCCCGCCTCGCCGGACTGATCGACCCCGACCTTCCAGCCGTCCATCTCCGGCGGCGGCGCGCCGGCGGCAAAGTCACCGGCTACCGAGACTAGGGCGCTTGAGATGCCTGCTTGTCGTAGCGATTCCAGGGCGGCGTCCGCGATGAAGCCCTTCGCAATGCCCCCTAGGTCAAGCTGCAGGCCCCGCTGCCGGAAAAACACGGCCCGTGCTGCCCGGTCCAGTTCGACGTGCCGCCAGCCGGTCAGCTTCCATGCTGCTCGCAGGGCTGGCGGTGCGGGGCCGGCCCGCCCCCAGCCTTGCGCTCGCACCAACCTGGTCACGCGCCCGATTGTCGGATCGAACGCACCCTCGGACTGCCGCGCTAGGTCGAGGGCGTGCCCCAGCAAGTGCGCGAGGTCAGCCGAGATCGGAACCGGTGCCCGCCAAGCCGTGTCCTCGACCGCGCGCACTTCCGAATCGTCGCGGTAGCTGGACAGCCGGCGGGACAGATCCCCCACGCGGTCGAACGCCGCGCGGAATGCGCGGGCCGGATTGATGCTGGCCGGCACGTATGCCTCGATGCGGACCACCACGCCCATGTGGGGTTCCTCGGCGGCCAGCCGGCGCGGTGCGGAATTGCCAGCCGCGGAGCAAGCCAGCAACGCGCTTGCGAGGCCGAGCGCGAGCGGCGGGCTACTTCGCGCCCGTCGCGGAGTTCCAGTAGGCATGCATCATCTCGGCTGACGGCACCTGCCTCGGGCGGATTAGGCGAAACCCAAGCCATTGGGCGTCGGTGTGATACCAAATGCTCTTCGGCAGTTGGGGATCCTGCATCTTCCAATCTTCCGACGATGCCTTGCGCGCAGCGCAGCGCAGCGCCGGGGCGTCATCCATCCACGACCCGCCGCGCACCACCCGGGGGTACAGACGGCGGGCCCGGACCCACGGGTTGTCGAGCGGCTGGTCGCTGGCTGCGTAGTTCGGCAGGTAGCGGTCCAGCGTCCATTCCCAGACGTTCCCGTGCATGTCGTGCAAGCCCCAGGCATTCGGCGCCTTTTCGCCGACGGGGCGGTACTGGCCGTCACTGTTCTCCCAGAACCAGCCGTACTGGTCGAGCTCGCTCGCATCGCTGCCGAAGGAGTAGGCGGTGCTGCTGCCCGCCCGGCAGGCGTACTCCCACTCGGCTTCGGTGGGCAAGCGGTAGAAACGGCCGGTCTTCGCGCTGAGCCATTGGGCGTACTTGCTGGCTGCGTGCTGGGTCATGCTGATCGCTGGATAGCCGGTGATGCCCATGCCGAAGCTCATCTCCATATAGGGCGGCGTGGGGCTCGATACTGCCGCCGCGACCCTGTCCGGATCGATATAGGCCTCGGCTTGCCGCAGCATGAACCGCCGAAACGCGTCCCAGCTCACCTCGTGGGCCGCCATCCAGAATGCGTCGATGGCGACTCGGACCTGCGGCCCTTCGTCCTCCGCCCGGCCGGGCTCGCTTGGCGCCGCTCCGAGGACGAACTCGCCGGGCGGGATCGGCATCATCCGCAGGGATGCATCCGTGCCGGGGACAGGCTCGCGATACGGCTCGAAGCGCTCGCTGGCCTCCTCCTTGGCGCGAGTGACGATCAAAGCATGGATACGCCTGGCCAAGTCCATCCCGGCGTCGTCCGCGGAGGCGGGGGGGCGCGGCTCGGCTATCCTCGCCGGCGTGTTCCATTCCGCTCCTAGCGTGATCCAAGAGCGCACCGCGGCCAACTCTTCCTCCGCCAAGCGGGGGCCGGCGGGCGGCATTGCCCCGGCCGCTCCTGCGGGAAGCGCCATGCGCGCCAGTAGCGGGCTCTGCTCGGGTTGCCCCGCTATGATGGCCGGTCCGCCGGTCCCGCCTTGGAATGCCGCCGCGCGGGTTTCCAAGCTCAAGCCTCCGAGACGGTTCGACTCGCGGTGGCAGCTCAGGCACTTGGCCCGGATCAGGGGCAGGACTTCCGCGCCGAGATCCGCGGCCGGGAGCGCGGCCGCGACTGCTAGCAGCGAAAGGGCCAGAGCGCGCATGGTCAGGCGAACTTCGTCACGCCCGGGCGGGCCAGCGGCGGTACGTCGAGCTGCATGTCCCACCGCAAGTCTTCCGGGAACCGCCTTTCTTGGGACTCCATGCACTGCTCCCAGGCAAGCTCCTGGCCGGTGTAGGCCGCTGTGCGGCCAAGAATGGCCAGCTGCGTGCTGGTGGCCATCCGCACGCCGTCATTGATCGGCTCCCCGCGCCGGATCGAGCGGAACAACTCGTCATGCTCCTCTTGGTACATGTTGCGCTGCTGGCCGCGAAAGGCCCACGGGTTCTCGCCTTCGATGCGCGGCGTCAGCCCCCGCCCGATCGTCAGTCGGCCCTTGGTGCCAAGGATGTAATCCGCGTTTTCACGGTGACAGCCGGTGATCTGGCGACAGGCCATGAAGGCTCGCGCGCCGGCGGGGTACAGGTAGTTGATTTCGAAATGATCGAAGATGTTCCCGTCGTGGGCGGGGATCTGCCTGCCGCCGACAGCCACGCAGCTTTCCGGCGGCTTGTCGCCGAAGGCCCACGCGATCTTGTCGACGCTGTGCACCGCCTGCTCCACCAAGCTGTCGCCGCAAAGCCAGACAAAGTTGTACCAGTTCCGGATCTGCCATGCGACATCACTCATGCCGAGCGGCCTCTCGTAGGCCGGGGGCATTGGCTTGACCGGGCTGCTGTAGTAGGTCGCATAGTAGGCCAAGATGTCGCCGATCTCACCGGAATGCACCCGGTCCATGGCCTCGGAGATCATGTTGTTGTAGCGCCAGCAGAACCCTGCCACGAGCGACAGGCGCTTGCGACCGGCCAGCTCGGCCGTCTCCAGCACGGACCGCACGCCGGGCACGTCGACGGCCATGGGCTTCTCGCAGAACACATGCTTGCCGGCTTCGATGCAAGCCTTGAGGTGCTGGGGGCGGAATCCTGGCGGGGTGGCCAGCAAGACCACGTCCACGCCGCTGTCGATCACGCCTTGGAAAGCGTCGAGACCGAGGAACTGGTGCTGCTTTGCGACGCGCACTTTCTGCTTGCCCTCGTGGCGGCCCGCGACGGCTTCCAGGCAGCGGTCGATCCGTTGCTGCTCGATATCCGCCACTGCGGTAAGCACTGCGAAGTCGTCCGCCTGCAGGGCTTGGGCCGCCGCCCCGGTGCCGCGCCCGCCACAGCCTACAAGGCCGACCTTGATCTCTTGGCTGGGTTCGGAAGCAGACAGCAGCGAGGCTGTGCCGGCGGTTGCCGCAACGTTCCGCAGGAATTTGCGCCGCGAGGGCGGGACGGCTGCACTGGTGGCTGGATCTGGCATGCTTCATGTATTGTCGCCTAAAGGCGGCCCGGTTGCATGCCTGTCGGGCCCGGCCTGCGAAGGAGTGCGCATGGCAGCGAACCGCTATCGCCAAGCTGTTGTTGGCCGGTTGGACTTACTATGAGAGCGGATGCCGGGGCCGGTCGGGGAAATGGCGGCGGGAGCAGGCCGGAAGGCATCGGCGGGGACGCGGCCCCTTGCTTTCCCCGCAGCCCTTGCTTGTGGGCTGTTGTGCTTGGCGTATGCGGTACCTGCGCCGGCCCAGGATAGCGCCCCCACCGCTGAGGCCGGACAGAGCTTGGCCCTGGTCAATCTGGACCTGCTGGAAACCAGGGACGGCTTTGCCATCCCCCCGGACAGCCGGTTCCTTCCTGGCGAAGCCGTGCATGTGTACGGTCAGGTCGCTGGTTACAAGGTTAGCCGGGACTACCGCATTTCCCTCAGCTACCAAATGCGGGCCACTGACCCGGACGGACGGCCGTTCTACGAGGCCGAGGAGGGCAAGATCGATGTCGAACTCGCCCCGCAGGACGAGAGCTGGATGCCGGTGCTGCGCTATTCGCCACGCATTCCCGGTCATGCCGGAGGCGGCACCTACACGGTCCAGATCCTCGTGCGCGACGAGCTGGCGGGGGCGAGCGTGACAGCGCAACTTCCGATCGCAGTGGACGGTAGCCGCGTGCAGAGTGCAGACCAGCTTCTGGTCCGCAATTTCAGTTTCTCGCGCGCCGAGAGCGGCCGCCCTGTGAGAAATCCGGTTTTCGGCGCCGGAGAGGAGATCCGGGCCGAGTTTTTGATCACTGGGTACAAAATCAGGGAGGACAATACCTACCAAGTCGAATCCGACGTTTGGGTCCAGGATGCAGCTGGACAGAGGCTGTACGATTTCGAACCGGCGGGCGAGGCGGGCAACCCGTTTTACCCGAAATTGTGGCTGCCCGCCGAGCTTCGGCTGAAACTTGACGAGTCGACGCCTCCTGGCCGCTATGCCGTAGTGCTGCGCCTGCGGGACAGGGTGGGCGGCACCGAAGCCGTCGAGCGCTACCACTTCAGCATTCGGCGATGATACAATGAGGGCATGTCTCTTACAGAATCAACCATGATGCCACTGGGCACGGCCGCCCCGGATTTCTCGCTCCCGGATGTGGTTTCCGGGCGGAGTGTGTCGCTCGCGGATGTTTCCGAGGGGCGTAACGGGCTGCTGGTGATGTTCATCTGCGCGCATTGCCCGTTCGTGGTGCATGTGGAAGACGAACTGGCGCGGCTGGGCAAGGACTATGCCGGCCCTGCCCGCCTCGGGATTGCCGCGATCTGCTCCAACTGCGTCGAGACGCATCCGGATGACGCGCCCGAAAAGCTCAAGGCCATGGCTGATAGGCTAGGTTTCAATTTCCCCTACCTGTACGACGAATCGCAGCAGGTGGCGAAGGACTACACAGCCGCATGCACGCCTGACTTTTTCCTGTTTGACAGAGCCGGGCAACTCGCCTATCGCGGGCGCTTGGATGGCAGCCGCCCCGGAAACGACGTGCCGGTCGACGGCAGCGACCTGCGGGCAGCGATCGAAGGGCTGCTGGCCGGCAAGTCGCTGCCGGCGGAACAGGCGCCCAGCGCCGGCTGCAATATCAAGTGGGCTCCCGGCAACGCGCCTGCCTATTTCGGATAGGCAACTGGAGGCTTGGAGCGGCCGCTCGATCAGGGCGTGGCTGCTAGGCCAGCCAGCCCCGGGACGCTCTCGGCCAACGCCGCGGAAATCGACCTCCGGCTTGCAGCGAGCATGCCAGGAGGGATCGTTCAGCGCGGGGTGGTACCCGGCAATGCGAGGCCTTGCTGCCGTAACTTTGCAGCAGTGCGTCGCAAGCCCCGGCTGACGGGCGCGGACAGAACCGCCAGCCGGGTGTTCAGCGTTCGCTGGCGGCGTGGCCGCTCGCTGTCGTAGGCCGAGGCGCGAGGCGCTCCGTGCCAGAGTGCCGATCAGGCACTGTAGCAACAAGCAGTCCGGTCACGCGATCGCAGGCTCGCACGCCTCGACTCCCAGGCTGCCGTAGCGCCTGCGCGCGGCAAAGACGTGCCCGCCAGCAGGGCCGGTTCAGTGACGGCCTAGGCGGCGCGGACGAAGTTGTCCGGCTGCCGGGCGACGCCCGAGCAGTCGTACTCGTCCTGGCAGTACACGCACAGCGTGGTCCAAGGGATCGCCTCGAGTCGTTGCGGGTTGATCTCCGCGCCGCAGTCCTGGCAGATGCCGTACTCGTCTTCCTCAAGCAGCCTGAGTGCGGTCTGCACAGCCTTGCGCGTCTCGAAGTCGTTGTTGATCACGCTGATGGTGAGATCCATCTCGAACCGTGTCTGCATCTGGTCCATCGGATCGTTGCAGCGGTCACGGATCAATTCGTCCCGATTGTTGCGAAGGGTCAACTCGTCCAACTTCGCCAGCAGCCGCTGGCGTACGACGTCTTTTTTCAGTGTGATCATTCCTGTGCCTCTCCCAGACGGAAATCCGGAGCGCAGTTGCTGACACCGCTCCGCCAGTAAATCGCGCCCGACGGCGCTTCTGGTCGATCCCCTTAACTAGTAGAGTATAGATGAAAACCACTGTCAAGTGGTTGCACTTTGAATGAATTTCTTGTATGAACGCAATAAAAGTTGGTTTTACGGCCCGCTTTTCGAGCCTTGCGTGGCGGAAATGGTTCTTCTTGCCGTCCTTAGCACATCGACCAGCATGGACTTGGTCAGGCGTCCTGTTTGCGTGTTCTGACGGCTCGGGTGATAACTGCAGAGCAGGTCGGGATCGTTGCCGGGGCGGCAAAAGTGCCTCCCGTGCCCGAACGGGTAGTCGCCTGCGCGCAGGGAGGGATCGCGGGTGCGCAAGACCGCTAGCCAGGAGTCGTGTGCCAAGCGGCCCAGCGTCAACACTGCGCACAGCTGCGGCAGCATGCCTGCCTCGCGTGCCAAGAAGGTGCGGCAGGCCGCGAACTCCTCGCGGCTAGGCTTGTTCTGGGGCGGTGCGCAGCGCACCGCGGAAGCGATATAGCAGTCGTGCAGCACCAAGCCGTCTCCTCGCGACGTAGCTTCTGGCTGCGATGCGAATCCGGTCTCGAACAATGCGTCATAGAGAAAGTCGCCCGAACTGTCGCCGGTGAACATGCGGCCCGTGCGATTGGCGCCGTGAGCCCCGGGCGCCATGCCGACCAGCAGCAGGCGCGCGCGGGAGTCTCCGAACGAAGGCACCGGCCGGCCCCAGTAGTCCCAGTCGCGGTAGGCGCGGCGCTTCGCGCGGGCGACTGCCTGGCAATGCTGCACCAAGCGCGCGCAGCGACGGCAATTCGTGATTTCGTCCTGCAAGGCTGCCAGTTGACCATGCGGCGGCCGGTCGTCCATAACGTGTCGCAGTCTAGCAAGATGTCGGCTTGAGCGCTCGCCGTCGGCTGGCCGAGGCCGGTGCTTGACTTTTTGGCCATCACGGAGCAGCCTTCTACGGAACAGCTGTTGCCCTCTGCCCGTCCACCGGTTCCTAGCCGTTTCAAGTCCCTCCGCGCTCTGAGAAGGCACCCTGCGCCCGCAGGCCGGCGCCTGTGTCGTTTTCCCGCGCCACGCGCAGCTCTCCAGTTCTCGGCGCGGCTCGTCGGAGATCGTCCTTCCCGGCGGCGCCGGAGATGTGCCTGACCCATACCGCAGCGCGGCGCTTGGAGGGCCTCCCGGCCATGTCGCGGGTCCCCTCTTGCTCTCTGCCGCTTGCCGCTGATGTGAGGCGTCTAGCCAGTAAGCAGCGCCAAACGTAGGCGCCGCCCGCGCTTGCGCGAGCCTTGGATGCGTGCCGGCGCGACGGCTGCCAGCGTAGGCGCCGCCTGTGGTAGATTGAGAATTCAGGGTATTGGCCAGCGCCGTTTCGGCCAGCCTTGCCCGCAGCCATTCCCCGGCGGGGCCAAGCGCGCCAGCGCTTGCGGTTCCCGCGTGCGGACGCCATGGAACGAGCAGTTGCCAATCGCTACGTCGCAGCCTTGGCCGACGTTGTGACGCAGCCCGGCTCGGAACTCTCGCCAGAGGACGCATTGCAGCAGCTCGAGGATTTCGGCGAGCTGCTCGCGGGAACTGCGGAGTTGGCCGCAGTGCTGCGCGCGCCGTCGATCCGGCCCCGTGACAAGCGCGACCTGATCGCGGAGATCGGCAGCCGTCTCGGCTTTGCTCGCCCCATCGTCAACTTCCTGTCCGTCGTGGCCGATCACCGGCGCATCGGGCATTACGCGCTGATCTCCGACAGGTTCCGGGCGTGGCTTGACGGGTACCGCAACCGGGTCGCGGTGCAGGTCCGCTCGGCCGGGCCGCTGGCCGCCGATCAGAAGTCCGAGTTGGAGCGCCGCTTCCGCGAATTGACCGGCAAGGATATCCGAGCAACCTATGCGCAGGACTGCAGTCTGCTGGGAGGCGGCACGGTGCAGGTCGGCTCCACCCTCTATGACGGCTCACTGCGGGCAGCGCTGGGAACGCTGGGGGCTAGGCTGGCAGCCGCGGGGCGCTAGCCTTTGCCGGCGAAGGAACAATTTCTAATGGCCAAGATGAACGCATCGGAAATCACGCAATTGATCCGCGATCGGATTCAAGACTACGAGTCCGCCGTTGAGGTGGCCGAAGTCGGATCGGTGATCTCGCTCGGCGATGGCATTGCCCGGCTGCATGGCTTGGAAAGCGTCATGGCCGGCGAACTGCTGGACTTTCGCCATGGCATCTCCGGTATCGCCATGAACCTTGAGGAGGACCAGGTGGGCGCGGTGCTGCTCGGCGACTACACCCGTCTGACCGAAGGTGACGAGGTGCGGCGCACAGGGCGCATCATCTCGATTCCCGTGTCCGAGGCGCTGCGCGGCCGCGTGGTCAACGCCCTGGGCGAGCCGCTGGATGGCAAGGGCTCGATCGAGGCGGCGCAGTACAACCCCATCGAGCGGCTGGCGCCGGGCGTGATCGAACGGGACCCGGTCAAGCAGCCGATGCAAACGGGGATCAAGTCTATCGACGCAATGATCCCGATCGGCCGCGGCCAGCGCGAGCTCATCATCGGCGACCGCCAGACGGGCAAGACCGCAATCGCCCTCGACGCCATCTTGAACCAGCGCGGAAGCGATGTGGTCTGCATCTATGTCGCGATCGGCCAGAAGCGCTCGACCATCGCACAGGTGATCAAGACCTTGGAGCGGCACGGGGCGATGGAGTACAGCATCATCGTGGTGGCGTCGGCCTCCGATCCGGCTCCGATGCAGTACCTGGCTCCCTTCACCGGAGCGGCTATCGGCGAGTATTTCCGGGATAACGCCCAGCATGCGCTGTGCGTCTACGACGACCTTTCCAAGCACGCCGCTGCGTATCGCGAGATCTCGCTGCTGCTGCGCCGGCCGCCCGGGCGCGAGGCCTATCCGGGCGATGTGTTTTACCTGCACTCGCGCTTGCTCGAGCGAGCGGCCAAGCTGAGCGAGAAGCTCGGGGGCGGATCCTTGACGGCCCTGCCATTCATCGAAACGCAGGCGGGCGACGTCTCAGCCTACATCCCGACCAACGTGATCTCGATCACCGACGGCCAGATCTACCTGCAGGCCGACCTGTTCAACGCCAACGTGCGCCCGGCGGTCGATGTCGGCATTTCCGTGAGCCGCGTCGGCGGCAACGCTCAGATCAAGGCCATGAAATCGGTGGCCGGAACGCTGCGCCTCGACCTGGCCCAGTACCGGGCCCTGTCGGCGTTCGCCCAGTTCGGTTCGGACCTGGACAAGGCCTCGCAACAGCAGTTGCACCGGGGCGACCGATTGGTGGAGGTGCTCAAGCAGAAGCAGTACGAACCGCTGCCGGTCGAGAAGCAGGTCGCGATCATTTTCGCGGGCACGAAGGGCTACTTGGATGACTTGGAGCTGCCCCAGATCGCGGATTTCGAGACAGGGCTGTACGAATACCTAGAGCGCCAGGGGGACGACGGAGCGCTGGCGCTGATCCGGGAGCGAGGCGTGCTTGACGAAGCGATCACGAAATTGCTGCAAGACGCCATCGAGGCTTACAAGAAGCAGTTCGCGGCGCTCCATTCCAAGGCTAAAGCCAGCTAGAGATGCCATCCCTGATTGATCTTCGCCGGCGGATCCGCTCGGTCAAGAACACCGAGCAGATCACCAAGGCCATGAAGATGGTCTCGGCTGCCAAGCTGCGGCGGGCGCAGCAGGCCGTGGTCGGCGCGCGCCCATATTCCGGGATGCTGGAAGACATGCTGGGCAGCGTGCTGGCCGGCCAAGCGGAGGGCGCTTCCGCGCTGTCGCATCCGCTGCTGGAGCGGCGGCAGTGCCAAAGGGTGCAACTGCTCGTACTGGCCGGCGAAAAGGGTCTGTGCGGCTCTTTCAACAGCAACGTGTTCAAGGCGGCCGGCGAGTTCCTGGAGCAGCGCCGCGAGCAGGCCGCGGAACTGGAATTGCTGGGCCGCAAGGCGGTTGATTTCTACCAGCGCCGGGATTTGCGGGTAAGCGGCAGGTGGGAGCAAGTGCTCGGCAGTGTCGATCTGGAAACCGCCGAGGCAGTGGCGGCGAAGGCGATGCAGCGCTTCTCAGACGGCGAGGCCGACGAGGTCTGGATCGCCTACAACCGGTTCAAGAGCGTCTTGAGCCAGGAATCGGTCGTTGAACCGGTCCTGCCGATCCGCCCGCCGGACGGGGCGGGCCGTGACGCCGCCCATGAGTATGACCGGCCGGCGGCGCAACTGCTGGGGTCTTTGCTGCCCCGGCGGGTCGTGACGCAGGTGTTCCTGGCGATGCTTGAATCGGCATCCGCCGAGCACGCCGCGCGCATGACTGCGATGGATGCGGCCACGCGCAACGCTGGCGAGGTCTTGGAAAAGCTCACGCTGCATCTCAACCGGGTGCGACAGGCCAGCATCACAACAGAAATTATCGAGATTGTTTCGGGCACCGCGGCGCAGGAGTAGCGCCTAGCGGCTGCCCTCAGGGACGAGGAAGCGAGAGGATGCAGATCGCAGGGAAAGTTATTCAGGTCGCCGGCCCGGCAGTCGACGTCCAGTTCGAGGGCGGCAACCTGCCCAAGATCTTCAATGCAGTGAAGGTGACCAGCGAGGGTTTCGACGTGCCGGAGCCGATCGACGTCACCTGCGAGGTGCAGCAATACCTCGGCGAGGGCCGCGTGCGCACCGTCGCGATGCAGCCGACCGAGGGCATGGTGCGCGGCATGCGCGTCGAGGACACCGGCAGGCCGATCTCGGTGCCGGTGGGGCCGCAAGTCCTCGGGCGTGTGCTCAACGTGCTCGGCGATCCCGTGGACGAGCGCGGCCCGATTCAGACCGAGGAGCGCTTTCCCATCCACCGCGCCGCCCCGTTGCTCGAGGAGCAGTCGACCGAGTCGGAAATTCTCGAGACCGGCATCAAGGTGGTCGACTTGGTCGAGCCGTACCTCAAGGGCGGCAAGATCGGGCTGTTCGGCGGCGCCGGGGTCGGCAAGACCGTGATCATCATGGAGTTGATCAACAACATCGCGCTCCAGCACGGCGGCGTGTCGGTGTTCGCGGGCGTCGGCGAGCGCACGAGGGAAGGGAACGACCTTTGGCTGGAAATGCAGGAGTCGGGCGTGGTGAACCCCGACGACTACACCAAGTCGAAGACGGCGCTGATCTACGGCCAGATGACCGAGCCGCCCGGGGCGCGGCTGCGCGTCGGGCTGACGGGTCTGACAGTGGCCGAGTACTTCCGCGATGTCGAGGGGCAGGACACGCTGCTCTTCATCGACAATATCTTCCGCTTCACCCAAGCCGGATCGGAAGTATCGGCCCTGCTCGGGCGCATGCCGTCGGCGGTCGGGTACCAGCCGAACCTGGCGTCCGAGATGGGCGCGTTGGAAGAGCGGATCACCTCGACCAAGAAAGGGTCGATCACCTCGGTCCAAGCCATCTACGTGCCAGCGGACGATTATACGGATCCAGCTCCGGCAACGACTTTCACGCACTTGGATGCGACGACGAACCTGTCGCGCGAAATTGCCTCGCTGGGCATCTATCCGGCGGTGGACCCGCTGACTTCGACTTCGCGCATCTTGGATCCGAACGTGGTGGGCAATGACCACTACGACACGGCGCAAGCGGTGAAGCGGGTGCTGCAGCGCAACAAGGAATTGCAGGACATCATCGCCATCTTGGGCGTGGAGGAACTGTCCGAGGATGACAAGCTGATCGTGGCGCGGGCCCGCAAGATCCAGCGCTTCCTGTCCCAGCCCTTCCACGTGGCCGAGCAGTTCACGGGCATCAAGGGGTCCTATGTCAAGCTTGCGGAGACCATCCGCGGATTCCGCGAGATCGTGGACGGCAAGCATGATGAACTGCCCGAGCAGGCGTTTTATATGGTGGGCACGATCGATGAGGCCCAGGAGCGCGCCCGCGAGCTGGCGGCTTGACTTCGCCGGAACAGATCTGCCAGCAGAAGAAGAACGAAGAACACGGTCATGGCACCGGCCATGACTTAGCAAGCACTGAATCAGGCCGCCTGTCCAAAAGGCGCGTGGTTGCCAAGCATGCCTTGGTTGTGGCGCACGGTTCCACAGTGGAGAATCCGGCGCACGGCGCTGGCTCCCGCACTCGCTGGGAATTGCCGTGACTGATTGTGCAGCGTGCCACCGGTAGGGCCGCACAGCAGCTGTGCGGTCAGTGTACCGCCCCGGCCGCTGTGCCTCCGCTCATGCATGCCCAAATTCTGGGCTATCGGCCATGATTCTCCGCTGTTCGCAATGTTGGTGAGATATCGGGGCTAGCGGAGAACTGATTTTAGGTTCTTTCGCAGGCACTACATGTGATAGCATATGCGCTATCATGAGGCGGTGAGGCGGATCGTGTTGGATACCAATGTCCTAGCGTCCGCCATTCTTTCGCCTGACGGTGCAGCGCGGCAAGTGCTGCGGCAGTGCTTGGCCGGCCGTGCCCGGCCACTGGTGGGGAACGCGTTGTTTCTGGAATACGAAGACGTACTGGCGAGGGGCGAACTGTTCGCTGCTGCGTCGATCACCTCGCTGGATCGAGCGGAACTGCTCGACGCTCTTCTCAGTGTTTGCGAATGGGTAAACATCACCTTTCTCTGGCGCCCGAACCTAGCCGACGAATCCGACAATCATCTGATCGAGCTCGCGATTGCAGGCGCGGCAGAGTCCATCATTACGGGTAACGCGAGGGACTTGGCTGCAGGCGAATTGATCTTTGAGAGCATGCGAATCATTACGCCGGGCAACTGGCTGAAGGGGGATGTCTGACATGGCGACATTGACGATCCGGGTGCCAGATGCCCACCGAGATCGCTTGGCGGCGATGGCCGCGCAACGCGGCGTGAGCGTCAACAAGCTGATGGAGGAACTCTCCGTACGGGCGTTGGCCGAACATGACACCGAAATGCGCTTCCGATTGCGAGCGGCCCGCGGCAATGCGGAGCGCGGGTTAGCGGTGCTCGACAAGCTGGACCACATGCATGCGCGAGATCAAGGTCGCCAATAAACCGCTAGCGGTCCGCAGCGGAAGTCAATAGCCCTGCAAGGCCCCCTTGAAAAGTTGCCAAGGGCCGGTTTGCGCCTCGCAAGCGATTAGAGCCGCAGCGGGTCCGCACTCTTGGTCATTCTGCACGGGTTGCCAGGCGCACGCCTCTGTTGGGCGGAAGTTGGATTGCGCGGCGCTGGCCGCCTCCCCAGAGCTTCCGTGTTGCAAGTCAAGCGGCCGGGGCGGGAAAAGAGGCCGCCAGTGGCAGTGGAGGGGGGCTGGCGTGGAGTGCTGGGCAGAGAGGAGCAGGCAGTTCATACGACGACCTCGGCAGAGCGCGCGGGCGGTTCGGGTTGCCAGAGGCGGTCTTCACGCAAGAGGGTGTCGAGCAGGCCGGCCATGTAGAGCAAGTGGCGCGGCTGGGCGCGCCCGGCACGAATCGAGCGAGCGCCGCGCCGTTGGCCGGAATCACGGTCGAAAGGAGCCAGCCCTAGTAGCGCGGCAGCTGGGCGGCGGCCAAGCGAGCCGAGTGCGGGCATGGTAGCGCAAAGGCAGGCAGCGTTGAGCGGGCCGAAACCGGGGATGGATTGGATAATCTCGGCGCGGCGGGCGAGCACGGCATCGGCGGCCAGGCAAGTTTGCAAGTCGCGGTCGCAGGCGGCGCGGGCGGCCTGCAGGCTGGCGAGCGGCTTGGAAAAGCGGCGCGTCGCTTGCGGGTCGAGTTCGGCGGTTAGCTTGCGCAGCGTGCCGAGTTGCTCGACAAGCTTGCGGCGAGCGACAAGCAAATCCTGGAGAAGTCGCAGGTTGGCGGCTTGTGGCGGGGTCGCTTGCAAGTCGGCGAGACGGCCGAAGCGAGCCAGCATGGTCGCATCGACGCGGTCGTTCTTGGCGAGTTGGCCGAGCGCTTCGGCGAAGCGCCGCGAGCGCAAGGGGTTGACAAGGACAGTCTGCAAGCCAGTCGCGCCCCCGGGCGGGGCCCGGATCATTCGGTTGGAAACACGTGGCTTGGCGTAGAATCAGAGCGGAGGGTTCCGGCAGTCAAGCCCCGTAATTTCATTGGTGCAGTATTTGCCCCAAAGCCAGTCTGGGTCCGGGCGAGCGATCATTCACTAGCGAGGTTTCTTCGGAAGCACTCCTCAACACCAGCATTGCAGAGCAATTGCCAACCCGGGCCGGGGCCTTCCGTGTGTGAGACAGGAGCAGCAGGAGGGAGATATGGCAAGAGAGCAGCCGGAGCGGGACCTGCCGGTGCAGCGCCCGCAGGTGGCGGGGGTGGACCTCGGCAGCCGCGAGCACTGGGCCTGCGGGCCGCCACGTGCGGACGGCAGGCCCAACGTGCGCACGTTCGGCACGACCACCGCGCAGTTGGACGCGTTGGCGGACTGGCTGGCGGCCGAAGGCGTGGAATCGGTGGCGCTGGAGAGCACGTATGTGTACTGGATCCCATTGCACGAGTTGCTGGAGGAGCGCGGTTTCGAGGTGTTGCTGGTCAATGCGCGGCAGTTGAAGAACGTGCCGGGGCGCAAGACCGACATGCTGGACTGCCAGTGGCTACAGCGGCTGCACAGTTGCGGCCTGCTGCGGGGCTCGTTCCGGCCGCCCGAGACGGTGACGCAGCTGCGGGCGCTGCACCGGCAGTGGCAGAGCTTGGTGGCGGAGCGCACGCGCTGCGTGCAATGGATGCAGCGGGCGCTGGATCAGATGAACGTGCAGGTGCATCGGGCGGTGACGGATCTGACGGGGCAGACAGGCATGGCGATCGTGCGTGCGATCGTGGCGGGGCAGCGCGATGCGGAGCAGTTGGCGCAGTTGCGCTCGGGGCGCTGCAAGCACACGGAGGAGCAGTTCGTGGAGTACCTGAGCGGCAACTGGCGGGAGGAGCACCTGTTCAACCTGCGCAGTGCGCTGCGGCTGTACGACGCGGTGCAGGCCGAGATGGACGGTTACGAGCAGAAGCTGCAAGAGGATCTGCAGCAGCAGGCGGGCGAGGAATGCAGCGCGGAGGAGTGTCCGCGGCACCCGAACGCGGCCAAGGAGAAAGCCATCCGAAGGCGGGGTGAGCAGCCGCTGCGGACGGCGCTGTACCGCTACGCGAGCGTGGATCTGACGCGCATCGACGGGATTAGCGCGGGGGCGGCGCGCACGATCCTGACCGAGGTGGGGACGGATCTGGGGTCGTTTCCGAGCGAGCGGCATTTCACGAGCTGGCTGGGCCTGGCGCCGCGGCACGCGGTATCGGGCGGGCAGCAGTTGGCGGGCAAGCGGCAGCGCGGGCTGGGAGCGACGCGCACGTCGAACGCGCTGCGCATGGCGGCGACGGCGCTGATCCGGTCCAAGTCGGCGCTGGGGGCGGCGCTGCGCCGCAAGGCGCGGCACAAGGGGATGAAGACGGCGGTGTTCGCCACCGCCCGCAAGCTGGCGGTGTTGGTATACCGCATGCTGCGCTTCGGCCAGGACTACGTTGACGAGGGCGAGGCGGCCTACGAGCAGCGCCATCGCCAACGGACCTTGGCCTACCTCAAAACGACAGCTAAGGATCTCGGCTACCAGCTGCTTCCCGACACTGCACAAACTGCTTCCCGGGACGCTGTGGGGGCAGGGGCGGGCTAGGGTGTTTCACACCAGCTGCTTCCCGACACTGCACAAACTGCTTCCCGGGACGCTGTGGGGGCAGGGGCGGGCTAGGGTGTTTCACACCAGTCCCGCCCCCGGGCGGTGCCCGGATCATTCGATTGGAAACAGTGCCGGTAGGGTCTGCTAGACTCGTGCGCAGGCACGATTCCGGCAGTCAGGCCCCGTCACGTCATTGGTGCAGTACTTGCCCCAACACCAGTCTGGGTCCGGGCGAGCGATCATTCCCTAGCGAGGTTTCTTCGGAAGCACTCCTCTAAGCCAGCATTTCAGCAATGCCACCCCGGGCCGGGATCGCTGCCTCCGAGCAGTGCTCGGGGGAGCGTGGAGGGAGCGCCGCGGCCCGGCCCGGGCGGCGGGGAGGGGGAAGTTGTGTTCCGAGTCTCAAAAACCGCCTGATTGTGTTTCAAGCCAGTCGCGCCCCCGGGCGGGGCCCGGATCATTCGGTTGGAAACACGTGGCTTGGCGTAGAATCAGAGCGGAGGGTTCCGGCAGTCAAGCCCCGTAATTTCATTGGTGCAGTATTTGCCCCAAAGCCAGTCTGGGTCCGGGCGAGCGATCATTCACTAGCGAGGTTTCTTCGGAAGCACTCCTCAACACCAGCATTGCAGAGCAATTGCCAACCCGGGCCGGGGCCTTCCGTGTGTGAGACAGGAGCAGCAGGAGGGAGATATGGCAAGAGAGCAGCCGGAGCGGGACCTGCCGGTGCAGCGCCCGCAGGTGGCGGGGGTGGACCTCGGCAGCCGCGAGCACTGGGCCTGCGGGCCGCCACGTGCGGACGGCAGGCCCAACGTGCGCACGTTCGGCACGACCACCGCGCAGTTGGACGCGTTGGCGGACTGGCTGGCGGCCGAAGGCGTGGAATCGGTGGCGCTGGAGAGCACGTATGTGTACTGGATCCCATTGCACGAGTTGCTGGAGGAGCGCGGTTTCGAGGTGTTGCTGGTCAATGCGCGGCAGTTGAAGAACGTGCCGGGGCGCAAGACCGACATGCTGGACTGCCAGTGGCTACAGCGGCTGCACAGTTGCGGCCTGCTGCGGGGCTCGTTCCGGCCGCCCGAGACGGTGACGCAGCTGCGGGCGCTGCACCGGCAGTGGCAGAGCTTGGTGGCGGAGCGCACGCGCTGCGTGCAATGGATGCAGCGGGCGCTGGATCAGATGAACGTGCAGGTGCATCGGGCGGTGACGGATCTGACGGGGCAGACAGGCATGGCGATCGTGCGTGCGATCGTGGCGGGGCAGCGCGATGCGGAGCAGTTGGCGCAGTTGCGCTCGGGGCGCTGCAAGCACACGGAGGAGCAGTTCGTGGAGTACCTGAGCGGCAACTGGCGGGAGGAGCACCTGTTCAACCTGCGCAGTGCGCTGCGGCTGTACGACGCGGTGCAGGCCGAGATGGACGGTTACGAGCAGAAGCTGCAAGAGGATCTGCAGCAGCAGGCGGGCGAGGAATGCAGCGCGGAGGAGTGTCCGCGGCACCCGAACGCGGCCAAGGAGAAAGCCATCCGAAGGCGGGGTGAGCAGCCGCTGCGGACGGCGCTG
Organism: Bryobacterales bacterium; assembly: GCA_965219605.1. Classification (GTDB taxonomy): domain Bacteria; phylum Acidobacteriota; class Terriglobia; order Bryobacterales; family UBA6623; genus VXMF01. Next base: position 1,235,590 of record CBDCOC010000001.1, read on the forward strand.
TACCGCTACGCGAGCGTGGATCTGACGCGCATCGACGGGATTAGCGCGGGGGCGGCGCGCACGATCCTGACCGAGGTGGGGACGGATCTGGGGTCGTTTCCGAGCGAGCGGCATTTCACGAGCTGGCTGGGCCTGGCGCCGCGGCACGCGGTATCGGGCGGGCAGCAGTTGGCGGGCAAGCGGCAGCGCGGGCTGGGAGCGACGCGCACGTCGAACGCGCTGCGCATGGCGGCGACGGCGCTGATCCGGTCCAAGTCGGCGCTGGGGGCGGCGCTGCGCCGCAAGGCGCGGCACAAGGGGATGAAGACGGCGGTGTTCGCCACCGCCCGCAAGCTGGCGGTGTTGGTATACCGCATGCTGCGCTTCGGCCAGGACTACGTTGACGAGGGCGAGGCGGCCTACGAGCAGCGCCATCGCCAACGGACCTTGGCCTACCTCAAAACGACAGCTAAGGATCTCGGCTACCAGCTGCTTCCCGACACTGCACAAACTGCTTCCCGGGACGCTGTGGGGGCAGGGGCGGGCTAGGGTGTTTCACACCAGCACAGCCAAGAACCATCGTCGGGGCCTGCCTTTGGGCAGGCCTCTTTTTTGTTCATCCGGCACGACTGGGAAGAGTCTCCGCGACTGTGCTTGACTCGGCACCGTTTACTGGCCGGGTCTCTCAGTCTCTCAGCGATTCCTTCCGTGCGGATGAGATATCATTGACCTCACCATGAACAGTCGCAACAACTTCCCGAAGCTGCACAACGCCGCTTGGCCCGGGGTGGTGGGCAAGGGCGGCGACGGTCCGGACGACGAGCCTCCGATCGCGCTCGAGACCATGATCGACCTGACTGCCAACGCACAGGTCGATGGCTGCAAGTTTGACGGCGTTGACCTTTTCCTCTCCGAACCGCACGTCAGCATTGACTGCAGCGATGACGAACTCAAGGACTGGGCGGACAAGTTCGCAGCCCGGGATCTAGTAATCGGTTCTGTCGTCGCGCCGGTCTGGGAACCGACCGGCGGGGGCGCGGCAATCGACCCGGGCACGGGGCGCGCAGCCTTCCTGTCTGCGATCAGGAAGGCCTGTGCCATTGCCAGCAAGCTAACCCGCTGGGGCATCCGCCCGTCCGGCGTGGTCCGCATTGACTCGGCCAGCGGGGTCGAGGATTGGGCCAAGGACCCGGCGGCCAACAGTGCGAACCTCGTCGAGACGTTCCGGCAGGCCTCCGCCATTGCCGCCGATCACGGCGAGCGGCTCTCCGCCGAGGGCGAGATTTGCTGGGGCGGCATGCATAGCTGGAGACACATGCTCGAAGTGCTCGAAGGCGTGGGCGACGAGCGCGTGGGCTTCCAGGCGGACATGGCCCACACGCTGCTCTACACGCTGGGCTACAACGCGCCGGAGCACGCCATCCTGCCGAAGGACTTCGCGTGGGACGACGGTGCCTTGCTCGACGACGCGCTGCGGCAGGTCACGGATGCGCTGCGCCCGTGGACGAATGACTTCCACGTGGCCCAGAACGACGGCACCGTCTTCGGCAGCGGCAGCCACGACCGGACCGGCAGGCACTGCCAAGCCGCCGATCCAAACGGGCGCCTCGACATCCCCCGGCACGCCGGCTTCTGGCTGCGCAATAACGAAGGACAACTCACCCGGGCATGCCGTCACATCTGCTGGGATGGCTGCATGTTCCCCAATGCGGTGATGATGGATCCCCAAACGTGGAACGACATCCTCGCGGTGATGGTCAGCGTGCGGGACGCGCACGGCTGGCAGGAATAGCCCGCGATCCCTCTCGCTGCGAGCGGAGCGCTCCGCGGTACAGCAGCGCTGTCCCCGCCATCTGGACCACATGGTAGAGATCGTTGTGGTTGAAGGATTCGTGCGGAGCGATCCCCGCGGCTTGGATGCCTGCCGCCAAGAAGCTGGTCAGCACGCCGCATACCACTGTCAGCGCTGCGCGATCCCCCCGCTCGTGCCAAGCCCGCAGATGCACGGCTAGGACGAAGGCGAAAGCTAGGGAATAGTTGATGATGGCGACTAGGAATTCCCCAGTGGCAATCGCAGCCAGCGCGTAAGCGGCCGCTTGCAGGCGCCCCGCCCAAATTACCGCCCGCTGGCGCGCCGCCAGATGAGCGCGACAAGTAGCCGTCACCGCGGCATATGCGGCCCAGCCTATCGCAAGTAGCGTCAAGCGCCACAGGACGGCAGCTAGGCGCTCGTCCAAGTGCGGAAGGAAGCCGTGATAGGTGCCGCCTGCGAACGCCGCCACTGCGCAAGCCGACAGGGCCGCTGCCCAGTCTGCGCGATTCTGAGGCAATCCCCTGCCCCGCATCCGGATCGCGAGCGCCGCACACAGTGCTCCGAGCGCGTAGTCCGTCACTAAAGTCATCGGCTCGTGCAAGGTCATCGCGTCATAGAATACGATATGGGGCGGGCAGCATTAAACCAGCGCCAGTCGCGCCCGCTGCCGCGTATCCGGGCGGTCGCCGGAGTTGCGGGGCTGGTCGGAATCTTGGCGCTCGCTTGGAAGCTCGGGTGGCTTGACCACCTGCCAGCGCACGACGAGCTGGTGCGTTGGATGCGGCGCGACGGCGTGGCCGGGCCGCTCATCTGCATCGGGATCCAATTCTTGCAAGTGGTGGTTTTCGCCATTCCTGGGGAGGTCACGCAGTTTGCGGCCGGGTATGTCTTCGGTGCCGGCTGGGGCTTTGTCTACTCGATCATCGGGATCCTGTGTGGATCTGCCTTTGATTTCGGCTTCGCCAGGGCGGTCGGGCGACCGGCGGTGGTGCGCTGGATCGGCGCGAGCAAGCTCGTGCGAATCGACAAATCGCTCCAATCTCGCAAAGGTCACACGGCCGTCTTCGCACTGTTCCTACTGCCAGGTGCGCCGAAAGATGCGATGAGCTACGCCGCGGGCCTCTCCTCATTAAGCCTCGGCCGCTTTCTGGCACTGAGCGTGCCCGCAAGGGCGCCCGCGCTGATGGCCAGCACGCTCTTCGGATCGCAAGCCTATGACCGCGATTTCACCGCAATGCTCTGGCTGGGCCTCGGTGTGGCGCTGTCCCTCGCGGGCGCAGCCTACTACCAGTGGAAGCGCAGGGCCTCATGATCCGGCAGGCACGCGTGGCGGGCATCGCCGGCCACGCGACGGGGGGCAAGCTCGCATCCGGCTGGAATGCAGACGTCTCTGCCGTCTGTCGTCCCGGCGCTTCGGCATCACCCTTCGCCCCCCGTTTTGCCCGTGCTGTGGAATCCGTCAAGGCAAAGCTCCGGGCACGGCTTGAAAGTCAAGCTCTCCAGCGCGTATTCTGGGATTTCCCACTGTCGAATCGGCCGTCCCGACGTCTCGAACACGTGCTGGGCATCCGAGTCTCGCTAGCCCTCAGGGCGCACACCGGGAAGGGCTGTTCGGCGGCCGGGTTCAAATTCGGATAAGTTATGGCGTTTCAGCGCACAAGGGCTCTGTGGAGCCTCCCCCACGAGCATGTCACCCTCGGCGTGTCGACCTTTCTGACAGTGCGCATCAACCTCACCAAGGGTCGCCAGAGGACGAAACCGGATCCCGGAGCGATCCTCAACCGCGCATTAGAGCTCGAGGCTTCAGCGGCCAATATCGTCGAGCTGCAAGCCCTGCCGCTGAGCGCGGCTTCCGGTATCCCGTCCGCAGACGACGAACTGCCGCTGCTAGTCCCGATCGTGCGCAAGCTGAGCGGCCAATTGAAGGTGCCCATCAGCGTCGTGACCGTCCACTCGCAGACGGCCTATCGCGTCGCCAGCCTAGGGGCCTCCATCGTGCATGACCTCAGCGGCCTAGCGTATGACCGGCTGATGGCGCCGACCGTGAACGGAACCAACAGCGCACTGATTCTGGGACACATGCGCGGTGCACCTGAGCAATGGCCGCGCTTAGATCCGTTAACGAACCTAGAGGAAATCGTGCGGCATGATTTCAGCGCATCGCTGCTGCGCGCGGACAAGTCCAACATCGCACGCCAGAGAATCGTTTTGGACCCGGGCTTGGAGCATGGCAAGCAGGGCCATGAGAACTTCAACCTGCTGCGAAGGCTGTCCAAGCTAATCCCTCCGGCCCAAGGCATCCAAGTCACGCTGGCAGGCAAGCGCTTCCTCACAGAGTCGATCCAAGCCAGTGCCGAAGTGCGGGCGGCAGGCCTAGCCGTGGCCGCCACGCTCGCCGTGGAGTCCGGAGCACACATGCTGACCGTGGAGGACAACCTTCCGATCCGGCACGTTGTCGACGTAATGGACAGGATCTACCGCGACGACATGCTCAACCTGCCTGACGTTGAGTAGCTTCTCGCTGGGGTTGTACCAAAGCAAAGGGCACAATATAATCCCCAAAGTTTGCAGTCACTAGTGTCGCGTTTGAAGTTATTGAAAACAAAGGACTTAAAAATTGAGCGGGGGGCTTCTCGGGAGTGTCGTTTTGCAACTGCTTTGTTTTCAATGAGTTAGAATTTTAGCCCAAGGCAAAGCGGGCCGAAAAAAGTGTAGGATTTCGAAACACGATACGCACTTTCGAACAGTCAGCGATTCCGCTAGACGGGGTTGGCGAACTGCTACGAGCTGGCGTCTCGGAGCCTGTCATGGTGCGGGCAGACGCGACGCGAGCAGAAGCGTTACCGCGCCCCGGCAGACTGGTCTGCGTGCCTGCACACCCCAGCCACGCAGACTGCGGATAGCTGCGGTCAGGGCTGGAACAGCAACTGCTGCTGCCCCGACGAGTCCGGTCGGGGCACTGATCGGGATTCGGTAAATAACTCAGGGAGCAGGACTTGCTCGAACGGCATGACCGAAATGGTCTGCATCATGCGGTACGGAGACAACTCGATGCCGAGTTCCTTGCGGACAATCGCCACCAAGACATACACGGCCACTGCCACCCAGATTTGCGACTTCACAGCGTTCTCGGAGGTACCGAAGAAGCGTTGAATCTCAAGGTGTTGCTTCATCCAGCGGAAAAAGAGTTCGACCTGCCATCTCTGCTTGTACAAAGCGCACACCGTACTGGCAGGCAGGTCACGGCGGTTGGTCAGGAAGACGAGCCGCTGGCCGGAGGCAGGGTCACGGTAGCGGACGCGGCGCAGGTGCAGGGGATAGGCTTGCCGCGCTCGCTTGCCATCCAAGGCGATCAGCTGATCCGCCTCGATGCCGACCGTGCGATCCTTGGGGGCGGAGTAGACCCGGTGCCAACGCAGGTTCTTCTTCGCCCGCGTGACGAAGCAGGCGCCTGCCTGATGCAATCGGAACAATCTGCCAAAATCAACATAGGCCCGGTCCATGACGTAAATCGCACCGGGTTCGGGTCCGATCAGATCCAGCGCCTTGACATCATGCAATTTCCCGTCAGAAATATGGATAAAGGAGGGCAGCGAACCTCGTAAGTCCAATAAAGTGTGGAGCTTGACGGCAGCTTTGGTAGCCCGGAAGGGAGCCCAGCCAAACACCGACAGGCACAGGTCGACCGTGGAGGAGTCGAGGGCATAAACAGTGTCGTCGAGGTTGAGGCCGAGATCCTCTTCGGCGTAGAGCGGGCGGGCCCGGGTGATCAGGTGCTGGGCCAAGTCTTGGTAGATCTGCCAGGAGCGCCGCTCGTTGGCGCGGGCGAGGGTCGAAAAGCTAAGCGGCGCGGTGCAGCCGGAGTGGTAGAGCTTGGCGGGAACGGCCTCAAGGCAAGCGACCAGGTCCCGCAAGCTTCTGCGGTGGGTGAGTTGGGCGAAAGCCATGGCGCGGAACTGCTGGGCACAGTTCAACTGGCGCACGCCACGGTCGCCACCGTACCGAGCGACGATGCGGTAGAACGCCCGCCAAGGAATGAACTGCATAAGTTGAGCGAAGACCGTCTGGCCCTGATACATATCTCGACACAGTAGTAGAATGCGGACTGTGCGCCGGGGGAGTGCCACATCAACCGGCCGTTATGAATTCAAGTCTCGGACACCCGGAAATCGATTGTAAGCCATTCAAAAATAACAAGTTATGTGCAATTCTCTAAGTGCTCAACGCGACACTAGTGGTTTGCAGTAAAACTGACTGCCGGAGGGACACAATCCCCCCACTCATCCGCGGCGAGCGGCCAGTTTGCGCTATGCGCCCACCGTACTGCGCCGCGTCACGCCGGTCTGGGCAGCCCCGCGTTCTATGGCCCGCACTGCACGCTGCTTGCGCAGAAGGCGAGCGCCCTCGCCTCGCGAACTGAAGATTACATGAGCGCAAAACTCTGGCCGCTTTGCGCGACGAGCGCGCAGTCAGAGGCCTCGATCCGCCCACATGTCAAGGGCAATGGATATCAGCCATTGGCATATCCTCGCTCCGCGACAATCCTCGGCATGGCGTTTACTGCACCATACCGCACGGCTCGAGCAGAACCTCAGTGCCGAGCCCGTCTTGGCACGGCAGCATGAGCAGTGTCTCGCCGCGCTGCAAGACAGATCGCGCCCCGATCGGCAATGTCGCTTTGTCCGGGCACCAAGTCCCGCGCAGCGTGAGCCGCAGCGTATGCTGCTTGGCGCGCTGGTAGGCGAACCGGATCCGGGCATAGCTCAGCCCCCTCGAGAGGATGTCATCCTCGAATTCCCATCCAATGTCAGGGACACTCGCGGCCAAGCGCACGGTCTTGGCCGCGGCATCCCGACCGGCCCCCTCCTCGGCTCCATCGGCCTGTTCCTGAACAATCACCGCCGCGGGCCGGTCCACCGTGCGGATCAGCAGCTCCCCGGGTGTCTCCGTGACCTCGTAAAAGGCGTAGGCCGTCATGTTCTGCCGGGGAAAGCGCACCAAGTGCGCGGAACCGCTGTCCAGCACCTCGTAGAAGTCCGCCGGAGCGGCGGCCAGCCGCTCCAGCTTGGCGGCATCGCGGTCCGCCGGAATCACAACATATTCGTAGCTGTCCCCTTTGGGCTTGACGCCGTGATTGAGGTAGGCCGTGGCGTACGGCCCCTGCGACGCATCGTAGCTTTCGGTCATGCTGCTCTGGAGCTTCCTGGAAACGAGCAGTTCTGCCGTGCTGGAGGTCAAGTAGTAGCTGTTCCCGACACTGTCGGTCATCGCCACTACGCTGCCTGCCGGGTATGCGAGCTCCGTGTTCAAGCCGTCCAAGCGCCGCCCGTTGACCCGCGTGGACGGAGCAGCGCCGGAAATGTATGTCTGGAAGAGCGTGGTGTGCGTCTCGTCCCTTGCGGTGCCCCCCGTGATGTGACTGCCCAAGGCGAGGATCTTGTCCCCGAAGAAGAAGTAGCTTTTGCGCGCCCGCAAGTCTGTCGGCGCGATGAAAGGAAGAGCTTCCAAATCTTGGGCGAAGAACCCGTGGCCGCCCAAGGACACCCCTCCCACGAATGTCCGGCTGTTGTAGTTCCGATGATCGTCCCGTTGCTGGATGCCCTGCCGCCTGCGCTCCGCGCGCAAGGCCCGCTGATTCCGCGCCTCGATCGGATAGTGGCTCGCAGTCGTCCCCGGCACGTGGTACCAATCCCAGCCGGCCGAGAATGCGTAGCCAGATGCCCGCTCGCTCACTGGCGTGCCGGCACTGAACACCGTCAGCGACCCATGCGCCCAGTTCTGCCCGAAACTGTTCTGGCGCCGGTCGAGCGCACCCTCGTAATCCCAGAAGTATTGACTGAATCCCTTCGCGGTCGCCAGCCAGTTCTCGCGCCGGAAGAAGCCCGCTGCGGCGTACGGCTTGATCCAAGCGCCCGACGGCACTTCCGCGGCGGCAGCGGCCTGGCCCTGCAGATCCGCGACCAAGCGGTAGATTCCAAGGCCGTGGATATCGACTCCGCGGGCCCCTTCGTGGAAGCGCTTCCGCCGCTCGCCCGAGAAGAAAAACTCCGCGTCGAAGAACTCTCCGAAGCGGGCCCGCATGCCCGCGTCGTCCAAGCCGTCCGGATGGGCCAGGAAAAGCATGGCTTTGGAGACGGCCGCGGAAATGCCGTCCCCGTCACTGCCGATCAATCGCCCTCTGAGCGCGGCCGCGGGGATGTATTGCTGCACCATCACGCGATAGGTCTCCAGCCCCAGCTTGACGGCAGCGACGTTCTCGGCCTGGTACAGGGACGTCCCTTTCAGCATGTACAGCAGGCGGACGTACGCCTCCAGCGCGAACGGGCTGTACGCGCCCACATAGGCGCCGCCATGGTGAAACCCGGTGCCGTCCGGCTTGATCGTTCCCTGGATGCCGGGCGTGAGCGTGACATTCCTGGCGATGACGCGGCGCAGGACAGCGGTCATCCTGGACCGCTCCGCGGCATCGTCGATCAACAGGTAGTACGGCAGGAAATAATCCACGAAGAGCCGCGCGCCGTCCGCATTTAGGTAATACTGGCTCGCGACGGGCATGGAACCGTGTCGCACACCTCCCTCCCCCCGCGCAAGCATGAAGAACGCCCCGCGCATCGTGCCGTTATTCACCACGAGATTGCGAGCTACCGCTCGGTACTTCTCCAGCAAGTCCGCCTCGCGGAGAACATCGCGCAGCAGGAATACCGCTTGGATGTAGCCTGCCAAGCGCAGGGACACCTCGGAAAAATCCCCGGAAGTCCGCTCCCATCCCTCGCGAATAGCCCTGGAACTCGCGGTGCCCGCGTGATCGGGAAGCCAGGCATGCTCCGTGAGGCCGCGGCTGTAGGCGTAGTCCAGAATCGCGAGGCAGTGATAGGCCACGTCGCGGTTGCGATAGTAGGGGTTCACTGCATCCTTGGATCCGGGAGTGCGGTAAGCGTACGCCAATGTCGGCAAGATCACGCTGAAGAGGCGGTGGAAATTGCCATTGGCCGCCGTCCTGGCCCTGCGTTGCGCGGCGGTCTCCCTCCTCCCATTGTCCAGATCGCCAACGAAGTAGGCGAACTCCCCCCGCCGCGCGAACGGGAATCTGACAACGTCGCGCATCGCCTTGCGGAACTTGGGCAGCAAGATTTCCCGGAATTCCGCTCGGGCGGTTGGCGACTTGTCGTAATCGCCGGACTGCAAGAGCAATAAGTTGTCGTATTTGGCGGTCAAGTCCAGGGCGGCACCCTGCTCTGCCACGAGCGGGGCCATCAGGAACGAGACCAGGCAAGCGAGGGACCTGCCGAGCTTTAACGCCCGGCTTGCCAAGGTTTTCCCGTGCCGGGGCCGGAATTCCGGCAGGTGGCGGCCCGCGCCTGTCGTCACCGTCTCGCGCCTTGGCCTGGCAGCCCCCGCTGCGCTCGCAGCGGCGCATTCCGCATCGAGGGACCGTCGCTTTGGCTGGCCCGCAAGGACAGGTTCACTGTAGGGCATCACGATATTCCAATGATAGCTAGTGCCTGCGACAAAAGCTTCTAAATGATTGAAAATAGATGAGTTGATAGCAATCGACGCCGACGAAGATGACAGCGGCTGGCTAGCCCTGGCCCGCTGGCGGCCTATTTGCTACGATCTTCGTCTGGCAGGCACCCATGAGAGTCGTCTTAAATCCACAATTAGCCATCGGCCAAATCGATATTGAGCGCATCCCACTCGATCCGCAGTCCCGGGATGATATTCCCGCCGTGCTGCGCGGTTTGCAGCAGATTTGGTCGGATGCTGAGTTGCGGGCCAAGCTATTCACTCTGCTGGAGACGCATCTGCTCGCGGACAAGAGCAAGGCGGACAGCGCAGACAGTGAGAGGCAAGCATACGGGCCGTGCTTGGACGCCAGGAACGGTCGTCCGGGCATGAGTCTGTGGAGCATATTGGTGCTGGGACTGCTGCGTCAGGGATTGAATTGCGATTATGATCGCTGGCATGAATTAGCTGGACAGCATCGCAGTGTGCGGCGCATGATGGGACTCAGCGACTGGGACAGCACAGTGGCCAGTTGCCGCACGATCACACGCAACGTGTCGCTACTGACTCCGCAGTTACTAGCGGCTGTCAACCGCTTGGTGGTGGGAGCTGGCTACGAAGTGCTAGGCAAGGATGTGGCAGGAGAGTTGGCGGCGCGTTGCGATTCGTTCGTGGTGGAGACAGACGTGCATTATCCGACGGATGTAAGTTTGCTGTGGGATGCAATGAGGAGTCTGCTACGGACGATCGCACGGGCGAGTGAGGCCCAAGGGGAGACAGGCTGGCGGCAGCATAAGAAGTTGGAAGGGAAGGTGAGGAGACTGTTCCAAAGAGTGCGGACGAGGCGCAGCGCAGGAGGAAGAATCAAGAGAAAGGGGTGAAGGCGTATTTGAAGCAGTGTGAAAGGTTGCTAGAACGAGCTGAGGGGAGCTTGGAAAATCTGCGGGAGAGCAGGGCAAGCAAGGAAGAGATCAAGGAAATAGAACGGCTTGCGGGATTGGGGCGGAAACTGGCGGGGCAAGTGGAGCGGAGAATATTGCAAGGCGAGACGATCCCACAAGAGGAGAAAGTGTATTCGATTTTCGAAGATCATACGCGCTGGTGCGTAAAAGGGAAAGCGGGTGTTCTGGTAGAGCTAGGAGTGCCGGTAACAATCGTGGAGAGCGCGGAACAGTTTATATTAGGTCATCGTATCATGTGGACGGAGCAGGACGTGGATGTGGCGGTCGAAATAGTGGAACAGGTGCAGAGTGAGTACCCGGGATTGCAGGGATGCAGTTTTGACAAGGGGTACTACAGTGCTGGGAATCGGCAGCGGTTGGATGGCATGCTGGCGCGGAACGTGATGCCGAAGAAGGGGCGGTTGAGTGAGACAGATAAAGAGCGGGAAGAAGCACAGGAGTACGTAGAGAGACGGCGGCAGCATCCGGCAGTGGAGTCGGCGATCGCGAACTTGGAGCAGCGAGGACTGGATCGAGTGCGAGAGCACGGTCGGGCAGGATTCGAGCGGGCGATTGGGTTGTCAGTGGTGGCAGCGAACGTGCATCGGCTAGGATTGATACTCCAGAGAAGGGAACGAGAAAGACTGAAGAAAGAGCGGCTAAAGATAGCCGCATAACAGCGGTCATCGAGACGGGAAAGAGAAAAAAGAGAGCTGGCAGAAGGCCGGCAGGGTGGAGTGTATCTGAAGCAGGCAGTGAGTCGAACTCAGCCAGATTTCTTGACATATTTTTACCAATCAGGGGAGAAATTCTGCTGAACGATGCCCCCAATGTGTCCATAAATCGGCGCATATTTTTAGAGAAGATCGGATTTTAGGGGGTTTTGTCGCAGGCACTAGCTAGCGCCTGCAACAAAAGCATCTATATCATTGTATATAGTGCTTGCGACAAAAGCATCCATGTCGTTGTATTCAAAACGGTTGCGGGCAATCGACGCAGGCGAAGATTCGGCGGGCGGCGGTCCGTTGGCTCGGATCTGGCCCATTAGCTGCGATCTTCGCCTGGCAACAACCCACTGCGCGTTGTTCAGCCTGCTGCAACAAGCCTTTATTCCGCTCACCAATCGGCCCGTTTTGCTAGCAGAGAACTGATTTTAGGGGGTTTTGTCGCAGGCACTATATAGTGCTTGCGACAAAAGCACCTATGTCGTTGTATTCGAAGTGGTTGCGTGCAATGGACGCAGGCGAAGATTAGGCTGGCAGCGGCCCGTTTGCCCGGATCTGGCTCGTGAGCTGCGATCTTCGTCTGGGGACAATCCACTGCGAGTTGTTCAGCCGGCTCCAATAAGCCTTTATTGCGCTCACCAATCGGCCCGTTTTGCTAGCGGAGAACTGATTTTAGGGGGTTTTGTCGCAGGCACTATATACATCGCTTGCGGGCAATCAACGCAGGCGAGGATCGGGCTGGCAGCGGCCCGTTGGCCCGGATATGGCCCGTTAGCTGCAATTTCGCCTGGCGGCCACCTGCTGCGCGTCGTTCAGCCGGCTCCAACAAGCCTTTACTCCGCTCGCCAGCCGGCCCGTTTTGCTGGCAGAGAACTGGTTTCAGGGAGTGCGCAGGAACCAGCTAGCAGCGGTGTACGGATTTCGGTGACAGCCGGCAGGCACTGGCCGCCAAATGCACGCCCGCGCAGGGCGAAAGACCGCCGCCACGAGCAGGCGGATCCAACTGCGATGCCGGCGCAGCCTCCGGAAGAAGCACAACAGCCTATCCGCCGAGCGGTGCCCTAGCCGGACTTGCAAACCGCCAGCAGATCCTCCCGCAGCAACTCGCAATCCTCCTCGGGCAGCTTGCCGCCCCGCTGCGTCAAGTAGAAGGTGTCCATCGCCGTGCTGCCCTGCGTGTGGCTCAGAACGACGTCAATATCGCAGTTTCTGGCCGAGAACGCACTGGCCAGGTCGTGCAGCAGCTTGGCCCGGTCCGCAGTGGTGACGAAGAAGATGGTTGCCCGCGCCGACGTTGCGTTGTCGAAGGACACCACGGGGGGCGCGCCGTTACGGCGCCCGTACGGAATGTGTATCGGCCGCTGGCGCAGGCCGGAAGCAGCGATCGTGCCCTCGGCCAGTCCTTGCAGCCTGAGCTCGAGTTCCTCCGCCTGGGCGGGATCCAACTGGCGCAGGTCGCCGGCCATGGCCGGCGTGACACGAAAGAAGTCCAGCGCGAGACCGCTCTTGTTGGCGAATGCCTCGGCGCGGACGATGTCCCCGCCGGAAGCCGTGATGCCCGCGCAGAGCGCGGCGAACAAGGACGGCCGGTCCGGCGCAAGCACCAGCACCTCGATGTAATCCCGATCCCAGGCGCACTTGGCCAGCGCCCGGTTCTCGCCGACCGAGTCCGCCAAGGCTGCGTGCCGGCAGACCTCTGCCGCAGTGTGCGTGCGCACGTAGCGCTCCGGAAAACCGCGCAGGAAGCGCCGCAGGCGCTCCCTCTCGGCCGGGCCCGCGGCAAGTTCCAAGCAGTCCGCCTCGGTGTTCTCGTTGATGCGCCGGTCGCCGTGGTCGCGCTGGAATATCGAATGGATGCCCCGGTACATTCGCCAGAGCAGTTCCTTGCGCCAGTTCGATTGCGCCGAGGGGTTCACGGCCACGGTGTCGGCATACGTCAGCAGCGTGAGCAGCTTGAGCCGCTCCAGTGTCTTGACCTGCCGCTTGAAGTCTTCCAATACCGACATTTCGCTGAGGTCGCGCTTGGTCATGAACTCCGACATCAGCAGGTGGTCCGCAACCAGCTGGATCACCGTCTCGCGCGCCAGTGGATCCTGCACCCCGATCCGGCGCAGCCCCGAGCGCGCCATTTCAGCGCTGGTCTGCTCGTGCGGCCGCCCCTCCACCCCCTTGCCCAGATCGTGGTACAGCAGTGCCAGGTGCAGCAGCTCCGTGTTCTCGACCTCGCCGAGAAGCGAGGCGAAGCGCCGGTCAATGCCTTCGCTCGCGCCGGGCAGATCCTTCAGCACGCGGATGGCCACGAGCGTGTGCTCGTCGACCGTGTAGCGGTGGTAGAAGTCGCGGATCACGAGGCAGTCCACCAATGCGAACTCGGGGAAGAGCGCGTACAGCACGCCGGCCTCGCGCATCGACTCCAAGGCCCGGTAGGCGTGCGGCAGCAGCAGTATTCTTTTCAAGGCCGGCCACGGGCCGTGGCCGGCCTCGACATGCGCGCGGAATGCCGCCGATTGATCATGGATCCGCCGCGCGGTCTCCGCAGCCAGGGCAAGGCCGTGCCGCGCTTGGAACTCGAACAAGTCCAAGACGCGCTCGGGACGGTTTTCCAGCAAGCGCGGCTCCTTCAGGTAGATCAGCCCGCCGCTAACGCTGAAGTCAACGTTGGAAAGCCGCGACTTGCGCTTGCGCAGGATGGAGACCAGCGCATTCGCCGGGGAGGACGACTCGTCCATGAGGCGCAGCGCAAGCCGGTAGACTGACCGCGTGTTGCGGTAGAACGCGCGCATCATGTCCGCCGCGCCGCCGGGCCCGTCGTAGAGCTTGCCGACCGCGGCGTGCGCGATCGAGTCCTGCAAGTCAAACGACAGCACGTTGCTGTCCCGGCCATAGTAGTAGTGCAGGTAGCAGCGCAGGGAGAACAGGAAGCGCCTGGAGGCATCCGCGTCCAGCCACGACCCCGCCGGCAGGCATTCCCCGCTGGCAGGCAGGCGGCCCGGCTTGATGTCGCTCAGCTGTGCCACCCAGCACGCGAGGTGGTAGTCCCGCAGCCCGCCCGGCCCTTCCTTGATGTTGGGCTCCAAGTGGTAGAGCGTGTCCTCGAAGGACTGGTGGCGGTGCCGGGCCTTCTGGACTAGTGAGCGCAGCAGGAAACGCTGCTCCCGCAGGTAGAACTTCGGCAGCAGCCTCTCCCGCAGCGCCGCGACAAAACCGCCGTCGCCCGCGACGAAGCGCGCGTCCAGCAGGCTGATATGAAGGTCGGTGTTGTCGTGCGCCAAGCTGGTGCAGTCCTTGGGAGTGCGCACCGAGTGGGAAACCTGCAGTTTCGAATCCCAGAGCGAGGCGATCAGCTTCGCGATGCGCTCTTGATGGCGCTCGGCCTCGCGCATGCCGCCGAACAGCAGCAATAGATCCACGTCCGAAAACGGGAACAGCTCCTCCCGCCCGTAGCCGCCGACCGCGACCGCGGCAACCCCGCCCATGCCCGCGAAGCTCTCCTCGAAGCGCCCGCGGACGATGTCATCGACCGCCTCGGTGCGCCGAGTGACGGCGCGCAGCCCGTCCCCGTCCTCGAAGAAATCCGAACTCACCCGCTCCATCTGCTGCACGTGGTAGGTGTTGAGGCTAGACATCGCGCCTCCGGGCTACGGCAGGGGTTGCTGCCTAGGGAGCGGATTCGGACAGGCGGCGCGGCTGCCCCTAGGGGCAGCCGCTGCTTGCTAGAGTGCTTCGTCGTCGGTCTCGCCGCTGCGGATCCGAATGGCCGAGTCGATGTCGGAGACAAACACCTTGCCGTCCCCGATCTTGCCGGTCCGGGCGGACTCGACGATGGCGCCGACCACCTCGTCTACCCGCTCGTCAGGCACGTAGCTCTCGATCTTGACCTTGGGCAGCAGGTCCACCTCGTACTCCTGGCCGCGGTAGACCTCCTTGTGCCCCTTCTGCCTGCCATGCCCGCGCACATCGTAGATCGTCACGCGATCATGGCCGACCCCCTTGAGCGCCTCACGCACATCGTCCAGCTTGAAGGGCTGGATCACGGCTTCGATTTTCTTCATCTCTGATGTCCTCCTGTCAGGATTCCGCTAGTGCGGGTGATAGGCCTCTTCCCCGTGCTGCGAGAGATCCAAGCCGACCGACTCGTCGCTCGAACTCAGGCGCACTCCTACGAGCGCGTCAACAATCTTCAGGATAACGAAGCTGGCAGCCCCGGAGAAAACCCAGGTCAGCGCGCTGCCCAAGGCGTTGTTGACAAACTGCCCCGCGTCGCCCTCGAGCAAGCCGTCGGCCCCGCCGGCCGCGGCGCGCGCGAACACGCCGGTGAGCAATGCACCCACCGTGCCACCGACACCGTGGACGCCGAAGGCATCCAAGGAGTCGTCGTAGCCGAGCCGAGCCTTGACGACGGCGACCGAGAAATAGCAGACCGCGCCCGCAACCAAGCCGATGAGAATGGAATCCATCGGGCCGACGAAGCCTGAAGCAGGCGTGATGGCGACCAGCCCGGCCACCGCGCCGGTGATGCCGCCAAGCACGCTGGGCCGACCGTCGCGGAGCCACTCCACCACGAGCCAGCCGGTCACCGCGGCCGCCGCGGCGAAGTGCGTGTTGACGAACGCCAGGGCGGCCAGGCCGTCGGCCGCCAAGGCGCTGCCGGCGTTGAACCCGAACCAGCCCACCCACAGCAGGCAGGCCCCGATGAAGGCCAGCGTCAGGTTGTGCGGGCGCATGTTCTCGCTGGGATAGCCGGCGCGCTTCCCCAGGTACAGGGCGATCACCAGCGCGGCCACGCCCGACGACATGTGCACCACGCTCCCGCCCGCGAAGTCAAGGCACGGAATCAGCCCGTCGCCGCTCATCAAGCCGCCGCCCCACACCATGTGGACCATGGGGAAATACACGACGGTGCCCCACAGCGCCATGAACAGGAGCATCGCCGAGAACTTCATCCTCTCGGCGAAGGCGCCGCTGATCAGCGCCGGCGTGATGATCGCGAACATCAGCTGGAAGACCATGAAGGTCAGGTGCGGGATCGAGCCGTTCGGCTCCATGCCGACACCGCTCAGGAACAGGTGCCCGAAGCCTCCCACGAACGCGTTGCCCTCGGCGAACGCCAAGCTGTAGCCGTAGACGGCCCACAGCAAGGTCATCATCGCCATCATCGCGAAGGACTGCATCATGGTCCCCAGCACGTTCCGCTGGCGGACGAGCCCTCCGTAGAACAAGGCCAGCCCCGGCCCCGTCATCATCAAGACCAAGGCGGAACTGGTCAGGATCCAAGCGTTGTCCCCCGAGTCGATCCCATCCTGCGCCGCGGCCGGGATTGGCACCCCCAGCACGGCTGCCAGCATCACTGCCGATGCGATGCATCCTTTCATGTCAACACTCCTTTCCCAGGCCCCGCTCCTAGGAGAGAAGTGTCGCGGCTCGCATGGCGCTGCGGTCAGCGCAGCGCCATGCGAGCCGGCTTGCAATCCCTCGACGCGGGGGATCCGGGCATGGAGCATTGTGCCTGGCAAGATGCCGAGAGTGCTCAGCCATGGGCCCGATAAGAATTTCTTATCGGGGACGGCCCTCACGAGGCGTCTTCCAACGACTGCCCGGTGCGGATCTGAAGCGCGGACGACATGTCGGAGACGAAGATCTTCCCGTCGCCGATCGAGCCAGTGCGGGCGGCCTCGACGATCGCCGCCACGGTCTCGTCCACGCGCCCGGCAGGAACGACGCATTCGAGCTTGACCTTGGGCAGCAGGTCCACCTCGTATTCCTGGCCGCGGTACACCTCCTTGTGCCCGCGCTGGCGGCCATGGCCGCGCACGTCGAAGATCGTCATGCCGTCGATTCCGATTTTCTTCAGTGCCTCTCGGACGTCGTCCAGTTTGTAAGGCTGCAAGATCGCTTCAATTTTTTTCATCTCATCTCCTTCGTGCTGCTCGCTGGGATCCGGCGCGTGCCGGGACAGACACTTGACAGCAGGGGATCTCCAAGTTCAATCCCGTAGTTTTTATTGTCGATTTCGCGCCGAAAAAATCGCAAGGATAATCGCTTGAATCCAAGATTTCTATTGCAGATCGATCCATTCGTCTGCCGGCATTTGCCCGCACTGGAGCACGGCGGCCGCAGTGCGCTGCAGGGGGCGCGGCGTAGGCAAAAGGCCCGGCGCTTCGCCGAGAAGCGCCGGGCCGGGAGCGTGGCGGAGGCCTTGCCGCCTAGTTGATCGAGACTTGAAAGTCGGGATACGCCCGCGAGTTGTGCTCGCCGAGATCGAGACCTTCCATCTCCTCTTCTTTCGTGACCCGCAGGCCCACGGCGGCCTGCACGATCTTGAACAGCGCGAAGGACGCTCCGAACGTCCATACGAACGCCACGACAACGCCGACAATCTGCACCCACAGCGTGCCGATCAAGTCGTATTCGAGGCCTAGGAACAGATTCTCGTGGAGCAAGGCCGCGCCCAGCGTGCCCCATACCCCGCAAACTCCATGCACCGAGATCGCGCCGACCGGGTCGTCGACCTTCAGCTTGTCGAAGAAACGGATGCTCAACACCACCAGCACGCCCGAGACCGCGCCGATGATGATCGCGCCGAGCGGTGTCACCGACGCGCACGGCGCGGTGATGCCGACCAAGCCGGCCAGCACGCCGTTCAGCGTGGTGCCGACGTCGGGCTTGCCGAACTTCATCCACGACATGAGCATGGCGAAGACCGAACCGGTGCAAGCGGCCAAGAACGTGTTGACGGCGATCCGGGAAATCGTGCCGTCCGCCGTCGTGGTCGAGCCGGCGTTGAAGCCGAACCAGCCCAGGAAGAGGATGAACACGCCCAGCGCGGCCATGCCCATGTTATGGCCGGGAATGGCCCGCGGGGTGCCGTCGGCGGCATACTTGCCCAGCCGCGGGCCGACCACGATCGCTCCCGCCAGGGCCGCCCAGCCGCCCACGGAATGCACCACGGTGGAGCCCGCGAAGTCGATGAAGCCCATGTCGGCCAGCCACGACGGCTGGTCGAGCAGCAGGTTGCCCCAGGCCCAGTGGCCGAACACCGGGTAGATGACGGCCGTGATCACGATGCTGTAGATCAGGTAGGCCGCGAACCGCGTCCGCTCCGCCATCGCGCCGGAGACGATCGTGGCCGCCGTAGCGGCGAAGACGACCTGGAACATCCAGAACGTGTACTCCCACTGCCCGTCGCCGCCCCCGTTGTCCGGCGAGAGCAGGAAGTGGTCGGTGCCGAACAGGCCGTTGGTGGCCCCGAACATGATGCCGAAACCGATCAGCCAGAACGACAGCGCGCCCATCGACATGTCAAGGACGTTCTTCATCATGATGTGCGCCGCGTTCTTGGCGCGGGTGAAGCCGGATTCGACAAAGGCGAAGCCCGCCTGCATCCAGAACACCAAGCATGCGGCCAGCAGTGTCCACAGGATGTTGGCGTGGGTCTGGATCTGCTCGACCGCCGCCATCAGGTCGACTGGCGAGGCATCCGCGCCATCCTGCGCCCAGGCCGGCATGGATGCCAGCGCCAGAAGGGCGCCGAGAACGGCCAGCCTGCGGCGGAACTGCGGCTTTTCGAGCCGCGAATCAGTGTGTCTTCTCATCGCTTAATCTGTACCTCCGAGAGCATTCTGACGTCAGAATCACGCCATTGCCTGCTGTGAATTGGGGCAGTCCAATTTCCGAAATGTGCCGTCAAAACCCTGCCTTGTTTGGCAAGAAAGAGCTTGGCATGCTTCGCTCCAAGCATCTGCCGGCACATGCTTGCGGGTCAACTAGACCTCCTACATTGCAGTCTAGCGAGCGAGCATCTGCGAGTGGAAGCAGATAATTTCTATGCTCTCCATAAACAATCATGTTCCAAAGCCGCCGGCCCGCGCGGCGGATCAGGCCGCCACGTCGACCATGCTGATGGGGGGGACGTGAACATGCGCGACGCTGGGGCGCTTGCCGAGAAAGGTCTGCGCCATCTCCAGCGCCTCGGCGACGGTATCGGCGCACTCCCAGCCCATGACCCTGGCCGCTTCCCGGTCCTCGGCGCCGACAACGATCACCTGCCCGCAGTGCTTGGCGCCGTTCTCGGCCCAGTACCACATGTACAGCGGGTGGACGCCGTGGTAGCCGTAGCCGGAGCGGTACATCTCGCGGTAGGCCGCGTCGTGCGCGAACTCGGCCTCGTACTTGCGCTGTAGTTCGTCCGCGTCATTCGTCTCGGGCAGGCAGCGGTGAAAGAACTCGTGGTAAGCGGCATGGTGCGCGGGGCTGAACTCGTTGTACAGCGGGTGCGTCAGGATGAACACACCGCCGCGCCTCACGATCGGCGCCCCGCGGTACATGTTGAAGAAGTAGCCCAGCGCCAGGCAGCGCACGAGAATCGGGTTCATCGGCGCATGCACGTTGTAGGGGCAGATGAACGGCACGCCGAACAGGGCTACATCCGCCTGGCCGTCCACCGGCACGCAGTACTGCTGGTAGTTGTAGGCGAGCGTCTTCTCATGCACGGCGTCGGTCGCCCCGGCATGCACCGCGATCAGCTCGTAGGGTGCCGGCACGGAGAAGAGCAGCTTGCGCTTGAGACGCCTCGGCAGCGCGCCCAAGCCGACTTGCGCGATGCGGAAGGTTGCCTTGTCCAGCGCGCTCCACTCGTCCTCGGGCTTGACGAAGAACTGCATGCGCGGGTCGAACATCCGGTTGTTGACGACCGTCTCGATGTGGAACACGTTGAGCTTGTCGTTGACGACCCGCCCCATCCGGTTGCACGAGTCTGTCAGCGGCGACCGGCTGTGGTCGAAGTAGGAGTCGGACGCGCGGATCGTTTGCGGATTGTGGTGCGCCTGCAGCGACGCATAGTCGCAGAGGCCGACGCCCACCGACTTGTTGCCGCCATCCATCGGCACCAGGTTGATGTTGACGTAGATGAGCAGGTCGGACTCGGCCGCCCGGCGGTTGATGCGCACCTTCTCGCCCAGTTCGGTCTCGCCAAGCTCGACGATGCCGTCGGGGTCCTCGCCGTCGTGGCAGTACAGGCGGTGCGGGTAGTAGGCGTCGAAGATTGCCCGGCCCACGCTCCAGCGGATCTCGAACGGTTCCATGCGCCGGTGGAACGAATTGGCAATGACCACCTCGACGTCGGCCACTCCGGCCTGTTCGAGCATTTCCAGCAGGATGGCGAGCACGGACTGGCGCAGGTCCGGCCGGTTCATCTTGGGCAGCGGCAGCGAGATGTCGTCAATGGCTATGGTGACCTTGGACCCCGCCTGCAGCTGCGAGCGCAGCGGCTCCGCCTGCTCGGGATGGTCCAAGGCGAACCGAATGGCGACATCGCGGTCCGGCAGGCCGGCGATGCTCGGCTTCGGGTAGATCACCCGCGTGCCGGCGGGCAGCTTGACGCGCATCAAGTCCTCGCCGTACCACAGCAGCCGGTCGGCCGAGGACGCGGTCAGCTCCCGGACGCAATCTTCGCTCGATACGAGGGCCGCCCGGCCCACGGCGTTGGGCGCGGGATCGCCGAAGACCGCCGATTGCATTGACGCGGGCACGGTTACCGCCACCTTCCAAGAGATTGTAGCCGCCTTGCCCCCGAACGGCCTCAAGCCCCCGGCGCAGGCGGCTGCCCGGGCGCGGGCACGAGTTCGCTGGAGCGGGCCAGGTCCAAGGTCGCCCAACCCCGGGCGCGGGCCTCCCGGCGCAGGCGCGAGTCCGGATTGGTCGCGACAGGGGTGCCCGCCGCGCAGAGCATGGGAAGATCGGACGCGCTGTCGGAATAGGCGCGCGACGCGCCCATGTCCAAGCCCCGCTCCGCCGCGTAAGCGCGCAAGGCGGCAGCTTTGGCCTCTCCGGCCAGCAGCGGCGGCAGGATTGCGCCGGTCGCCACGCCGGCGCGAAATTCCAGCCGGTTCGCCAGCAGATCGTCAAACCCGAAATACTCGGCCGCAGGCTGCAGTTCCAGATCGATCCCTCCTGTGACCAAGACGGTGCGGTAGCCGTCTGCGCGGTCCTGTGCCACGCGATCCCTGGCAAACTTGAATTGCTCGCCCCGGATCTGGGCCTCGAACAGGGCCGGCGCCTGGGCCCGCAGCCAATCTTCGCGCAAACCGCGGTAGAGGCGGAAGAAGGCCGCGTTGAACAGCTGCCGGGAAATCGCGTCCAGCGCCAGCCAGGCCGGGACGCCGAGAGCGATGGCGCCGTAGCGCCACCACGCCTGGGCCCGGCGCGGGTGCCGCTTGGCGAGCCACGCATAGCGCGTGACGACGTTGCCGGACACCAGCGTGCCGTCGAAATCGTAGAAGGCGCCGCGTCCGCCGGCAGCCGGCACTAGCCGTGCCCCAGCCGCATCAGCCAGGCCAGGACAAAGATGGCCGCCACAAAATAGCCGAAGCAATACAGCCCGTAGTACAGGCGGCCCCGGTCCGTGGAGCGCCCCACGATGCCCATGACGGTCGACGCGAACAGCGCGAACAGGAGCGAGGCCTGCAGGTGGGACGGGCTGAGCATCAGTCCTTGCCCCGCTTGCCCGAGGCGATCTCGTAGGCGTCGACGATGGCCAGCAAGTTCAAGAACCCCGCGCAGACGATGAACTTCGTGCCGTAGTCATGCACCGCGCCCGGGATTGTTTCCTGCTCGTAGCCCAGCCCGACCGCGAGCAGGTAGAGCGCTCCGTTGCACAGGTCGCCGAAGTACCCGCCGTAAGTCATGATCGTCGTAAACATGTCCCCGGACATGGGCGTGAACATGCGGCCTTGCATCGCAAGCCCCACCACGAACATGCCTGCGATCGCAGCCGCGAGCATGGCGGCATGCCAGCGGCGCCTCAGGTAGTAGTGCCCGGCACCGGGGATCAGCCACGCCAGCAGGACGGGGGGGATCTGCGCTGACAGCGGAGACCGGGCGGCTTCGCCCTGCTTGCGCTCGGCGGAGTTCGGCTTGGGCACCATCGTCAACGCGGCCTGAGTTGAGTATGGCATGACTGCGCGGCACCCGGCAGAGCGACGGGCAAGGCGGCTGCGGCAGGGCAGCTGGCCATGCTGCCGGCGCCCGTTCCAGGCATGCCGGAGCGGCACTACGCTTGCGCGTCAGCGGCTGGCGTCCCTCGGCTGGCCAGCAGCTGGCCCACGCGCCGCAGGAGGGCCGGCGCGTGGGCCGCTCCAGCGGCTGGCAAGACATGCACCGCCGCTCTGCCGCAAGGTGTCCAACGCTGGCGAAAGCGCTCGCTCGGCGCCCCCGCGAAGGCCTCGATCACCCGGGTTCCGTACGCCGCGGCGACATGGGCCGCTGCCGAATCGTATCCGATGTAGACGTCTGCGGCGCCGGCCCACGCCCCGAAGTCGGCCAAGCTGCCCCGCCACGTCAACAGGTCGGCATGGCGCGGCCAGCCGAGCGCATCAGCGGACAGGCAAGCGGTCGCGCCCTTGAAGGCAGCGACATGCCTGTCCACGACGCAGGCCTCTTCCTCTCCCAGGCCGTAGTCGAGAACGATCCGAAAGCCGCGTCTCCGCAACAGGTCCAGCAAGCCGCGCTCGAAGCGGTCGCCCACGCGCTTCGACTCACGGCCGCCAGCCCCGAAACTGACTGCGGCCAGGGGCCGCCCGGCTTGGTCCGCCAAGCAGCGCCGCGCGAGCGTGGGAACCTCCAGCGGCACCGGTCTTGCGCAGCTCAGATCGACACCGCAGGCGCGGCTGAACCACTGCGTGGCGAGCGATCCGAGGCGGCCCCCCTCCGCCCCGCCATAGGAGCGGCTCTCGAAGAACAGATACGAGCTGTCCGGAGCAACGGGCAGCAGGCCCAGCTGCGTCAGGCGGCTGTCCGGATCGACGACCAGGTATTCCTCGTCCCGCAGTCCCGCCACGCTGGCCTGCACCGCAGCGCGCAGATCGAGCCATGCCCGCAAGCGATCGGCGAGCAGCGCCGCGCGGCCGTACGAGATCGGACGGTGGCGGATCGAGCGGGCGGTCACGATCAGGCCCGCATTCTTCAGGGGACCGATGAATTCAACCTCAGCCGCCGGGAACGCGCTGGCGGCGGCCAGCAAGACCGGCCTCGTGACGGCCATGTCGGCTCCCAGCGTGATGCGGGAGAGGACGGCAACCTTTCGGACGCGGCCGCGATCCAGGCCCGACCCGGACTTGGCAGAGGATATGCTGCTGTAGCGCTCCAGCAGCTTGTCCGGCCCCTCGTACCCCAGAGCTTGCAGTGCGGCAGCAAGCGGAGAACCGCGCGCGTACAGCACCTCGGACATGAATGCGGCATACTTGGCGCACAAGGACGGTTCAAAGCGATCCGCCCATTCCTCTACGAGTTCTGAAAAGAGGGCTTTCGTGGCGGCCTCCGCTAGTCGCGGATCCGGGGCGAGGGCCGCTTCAGCCAGGGCGCGGGCGCAGCCGGCGAAGTGCCGCGAGCCCGGCTGGCGCTCCCTGACACCCTGCACAAGATCCGCAACCCGCACCAGCATTCAGGATCGCGAACCCGCGCGCGGAGAGCAACAACGGCCCTGCCGCTATAATCATCTGCCGGTCCCGAATCCGGCAGCGGTCGATGCAAGCCTCCCGTATCCACCAGTGTGGCGGCCCCGAGGTGATCCGCTACGAGGAAGCTCCCGAGCCGCGCCCCAAGGCGAACGAGGTGCTGATCCGCGTGCGAGCGTGCTCGCTGAACCATCTCGACCTGTGGGTGCGCGGCGGCTTGCCGACGCTGCAACTGCGGTTTCCTTGGATCCTCGGCAGCGATGCCGCCGGGGAAATCGTCGAGATCGGAGAGCTGTGCGCGCGGGCCAAAGTGGGGGACCGCGTCTTGGTCGCACCCGGGCGAACCTTGGCCGCGGGTGCCGAGACAGCCCGCGGGGCTGACAACGCCGCGCCCGACTACGGCCTGTTCGGCGCGGCGTACCCGGGCCTGAATGCCGAGTATGCCGCGATTCCCGAGGCGAATGCACTGCCGATTCCGGGGGGCTTGAGCTACGCGGAAGCAGCTTCGGTGCCGCTGGTGTTCCTCACCGCCTGGCACATGCTGGCAGGTATCGCCAAGATCCGGATGCTGGAAGACGTGCTGGTGATCGGCGGTTCGAGCGGTGTCGGCATTGCCGCGATCCAAATCGCCAAACTCCACCACTGCCGGGTAATCGCTACTGCCGGCAGCGAGGCCAAGCTGGCCGGGGCCAAGGCCCTCGGGGCGGACCACGTCATTGACCACTACCGGCAATCCATCAAAGGCGAGGTGAGGAAGATTACCGGCGGGCGCGGCGTGGATCTCGTTTTCGAGCATGTGGGAGCGGCGACATTCGGGGAATCCGCCGCCGCGCTGGCTCGTCACGGCCGACTTGTGACCTGTGGCGCAACGACCGGATTCGAGGCGACACTGAACCTCGGACACCTGTTCGCCAAGCACCTCAGCCTGCACGGGTCGTACATGGGCACCATCGGCGAACTCCACGACCTGCTCCGTTTTTTCGAGCGCGGGTTGCTCAAGCCGGTCGTGGACAGCTCCTTTCCCCTGAGCGACGTGCGCGGGGCACACGAGAGGATGGCCGCCAAGGAACACTTCGGCAAGATCGTGATCGCGCCGGTCTAGCGCCCTGCGGCTTGAAATGCAGTAACGGCCCGAGACATCCCGCGCTTTCTCGCATGGGCGGCCGGGCAAGCAGGGCCGGGGATTGCTGCACCGCTGCCGGCAACCCACGACAGGTTTGCCCCCGTCTCGTTCTTGCTGCCAGCCGCGCAGCTGTACGCGCGGCAAAAAGCCATAGCGAGGCAGGCACCGCCGGTACGGACGATCCATGCCATACTCAACCTGTCGTGCGCTACTTCAACACCGAGGGCCCGGTGAATGCGACCGAGCATTATTGCATCGATCCGCTGGCGCGCGTCAACCTCGCTGAGATCCTCGTCCTGATCGACCGCAAGAAGTACTTCGTCTTGCACGCGCCGCGCCAGACGGGCAAGACCTCGACACTGCTGGCGCTGCAAGACCGGCTCAATGCGGCCGGGCAGTACCGCTGCCTGTACGTGAATGTCGCGGGCGACCAAGCCGCCAAGGAAGACACGACCCGCGCCATGCAGACCATCCTCGGCGAGATCGGCACGCGCGCGCGGCGCGTGCTGCAGGATGACTTCGTGGAGCACTCCAAGGCCGCGCTGGCTGCGGAGTACGGGCCAGACAGCTGCCTGGCCGAATGCCTCACGCGCTGGGCGGAGCGCGAGACGCGGCCCTTGGTCCTGCTGCTCGACGAGATTGATGCCCTGGTCGGCGACACGCTGATCTCGGTGCTGCGCCAGTTGCGCGCGCGCTACGACATGCGCCCCGGCGGATTCCCGCAGAGCGTGATCCTGTGCGGCGTGCATGACGTGCGCGACTACCAGATCTATTCCAACCGGGAAGGGGCCAACGTCCAAGGCGGCAGCAACTTCAACATCAAGGCCGCGTCCCTGCGCCTTGGAGATTTCTCGCCAGACGAGGTACGGGCGTTACTAGCGCAGTACACCACCGAGCGCGGGCAGGCCTTCGAAGCCGATGCCGTCGAGCGCCTCTGGGCGCTGACCTGCGGCCAGCCGTGGCTGGTCAACGCCCTGGCCGCCGAGGCCTGCGGCTAGGATGATGCAACGGGCGAGGCGCGGCACCCGATCCGGGCCGAGGCGCTCGAGCAAGCCAAGGAAGCGCTCATTGTGCGGCGCGTGACGCACCTCGACCAACTCGCTGACAAGCTGCGCGAAGAGCGCGTGCGGCGCGTCATCCTGCCCATGCTCGCCGGCTCGCACGCTGTGGACTACTCGCTGCGCGACTTGGAGTATGTGCGCGATCTGGGCTTGGTGGCTGCCAAGGACGAAGTGCGCATGGCGAATCCGATCTATGCCGAGGTGGTGCCGCGCGAGCTGACCGCAGTGCTGCAATCCGGGCTTGAGATCCAAATCGATCCGACTTGGTATGCGCAGGTCGACGGCGGCTTGGACCTGGACGGGCTGCTGAGCGCGTTCCAAGGCTATTTCCGCGAGCACGCCGAGTCGTGGGTGCAGCGCTACCGGCACGCCGAGGCGGGGCCGCAGTTGGTGCTGCATGCCTACCTGCAGCGCGTGGTTAGCAGCGGCGGGAGCATCGGGCGCGAGTACGCCGTGGGCCGCGGACGCACGGACTTGTTGATCGAGTGGGGCCGCAGTGGGGCGGGGGGCCCAGTGCGCCCGCACAAGTACGTCATCGAGTGCAAGGTGCGCCGGGAGAACGTCGGCTGGGAGAGCTTGCTGCGCGAGGGGCGCCAGCAGACGGCCGAGTACATGGACCGCTGCGGGGCGGAAGCCGGGCACTTGGTGATTTTCGACCTGCGGGCGGGCCGCTCGTGGGACGAGCGCTTGTTCCGCCGCGATCCAGAACCGGGCGAACTGCCAGTCACGGTGTGGGGGCTGTAGCCACCGCTGATTCTTTATCCAGAGGTGTAACCTCCGCGGGCAACGGCTCCCAAGGCAGCGGCGCTCTCCACCACCGGAGGCTTGCCCGCCGACAACTCGCTCACGCCACCCCCGCTATAAGCATTCCGCTACGGACCGCAATCCGTATCGTGCGAAATCCGATCAAACAGTCTCAAAGCGAATCCCGGAGCCAGTCCCAACGTGCAACCGGTGCATCGCGCTGCCGATATACTTGAGCTATGTGCGGTGCAGGGGGAGTTCAGCCCCCGTCGCTCATTTCTTTTCCTGCCCTCCCGTTCATGACCCGCGTTCGCTTTGCGCCCTCGCCAACGGGCTTCTTGCACATCGGCGGAGCGAGGACCTATGTCTTCAACTGGTTCTTCGCACGCTCGTCTGGCGGCCGGGTGGTGCTTCGTATCGACGACACCGACACCGGCCGGAGCAGCGCCGAATCGCTGCAGTCGATCATGGAGGGCCTGCGCTGGCTGGAGCTGCCATGGGACGAACAGCACTCGCAGTCCGAGCGCCGCAACCTGCACGTTCAAGCTGCTGAATCGCTGCTGGCCGCCGGACTGGCATACCGCGACTTCACGGCCGACAGCGGCCTGCGCGAGGACCGCGCCGACGGGACCGCTTGGCTTTGCAATCCCGGCATGCGCGAGCTCTCGGCGGCCGAGAGCGAGCGGCGGGCCGCCGCCGGCGAGCCTTTCGCCCTGCGCTACCGCGTCCCTCGCGAGCGGGCCGACGGCGTGTCGTTCAAGGATATGGTGCTGCGCAGGCAATTCCGCAAGTACGCCGATATCGAGGACTTCGCCCTGCTGCGCAGCAACGGCCTGCCCACCTACCACCTCGCCTCCGCCGTGGACGACGGGGAATTGAAGATCACCCATGTGATTCGCGGCCAAGACCACCTCGCCAACACCTTCAAGCACATCATGCTGTTCGAAGCCCTGGGATACGGCGTGCCGCAGTTCGGGCACTTGCCGCTGCTGCTCGGGCCGGACGGCTCGAAGCTGTCCAAGCGCCGCCACGGCAGGGTCGTCAGCGTGACCAGCTATCGAGACATGGGTTTCCTGCCGTGGGGTTTCGTCAATTACCTGTGCCTGCTGGGATGGTCGCCCAAGGACAACCGCGAGGTACTGACGCTGCACGAGGTCCGCGAGCGGTTCCAAATCGGGAACGTGCTGCGCACCAACGCCACGGTGCAGTTCGGCGAAGACGGCGGGAGCGGCCAGATCGACCCCAAGGCGCTGTGGCTCAACGGGCAGCACCTGCGGAACATGCCGGTCGAGAAGCTGCTGCCCCATGCGGAGCAAGCCTTGCGCGAAGCCGGCTGGTGGGAAGACGCCTTCGGAGCGGGCCGGCGCGCGTGGTTCGCCGCGGCGATCGACGACCTGCGTTCCCGCCTGAACTTGCTGACCGAGTTCGAGCTTCGCTGCCGGGCCTATTTTCGCGACGACTTTGCCATTGAGCCCAAGGCAAAGGAAAACTTAAACAAGGATGGCGTGCGCGAATTGCTCAAGCGGCTGGCGGACAGGTTGGAAGCCCTGCCCGACTTCACGGAGGGCGCCGTGGAGGCCGCGTTGCGCTCGCTGGCGGAGCAGGAGGGTGTCAAGGCCGGCCTGCTCATCAACGGATCGCGGGCGGCACTGACCGGGCAACCGGTCGGCCCGAGCGCCTTTCGCGTGTTCACACTGGTCGGCCGGCGGCGCACGCTCGAGCGGCTGCGCAAGGCCTAGGCCAGTCGCTGGGAGTCGGCACATGCTGCTGCTTGGGATCGGGGGCTGGCTGCACGACGGCGCCGCCGCTGTCATGCGCGACGGCGCCGTCGTGGCTGCCATCGAGGAGGAAAAGCTCGCCAGGGAGGCGCACCGGGGCGGCTTGCCGACCCTTGCGATGCGGGCGTGCCTCGAGCTGGCCGGCGCGGCCGCCGATGAGGTCGACTGCGTGGCGCTGGTGCGCCCGCTCGGCAGCGGGGCCGACAACACGTTCCACATCCGCCTCCGCTCCCTCTTCCCCAACGCCCGCGTGGTGGTCACGGACCACCACGACGCGCATGCCGCCAGCGCCTACTACGCATCCCCGTTCGAGGCGGCACGGGTGCTGACGATGGACCGCCAGGGCGATATGCGCTGCGGGGCGGTCTGGCAGGGGCGCGGCGCGGATCTGGAATCCGAACACGACCTGTACGCCCCGGACTCGCCGGCCGTGGTGTATAGCCGGGTGACCGAACTGCTGGGATTCCGTGCCGGGCGCGAGGAGCACAAGGTGCAGTGGCTCGCGCTTCGCGGCGTGCCGCGCCACACCGCCCTGTTCACCGCCATGATGGGCGGCGGGGCCGATCGCTCGCCGGCCTTGGACCACAGCTACTTCGACCCGGCCCGCCCGGCACAGGGGTCCTTCGGCGACAAGTTCTACCGCGAGCTCGGCCTAGAGCCGTCGGCAGCCATCTCCGAGGAAATGCGGCGGGATCTAGCAGCCAGCATGCACCAAGCCGTGACCGATGCGGTGTTGCGGCTGGCAGGCAACGCGGACAATCTCTGCCTGGCCGGAGGCATCGCCATGAATGCCTTGCTCGTCCACGCCCTGGAGCGCAGCGGCCATTTCGGGGAGGTCTTCGTCCAGCCTGCCGCCGGCAACGCGGGAACCGCCGTCGGCGCGCTGTACCACGCATGGCACAAAGTGCTCAGGCGTTCCGAGCGGGTGGCGTTGCGCGACCTGTTCCTGGGCCCGCGCTACGGCAAGGAGGAGATCCGCCAGGTCTTGGAGAACTGCAAGCTCAACTTCCGCTTCCTCCTCACCGACGCAGAGCTGATCGGGTCGGCCGTGGAGCGCCTGGCTGACAATCAGATCCTGGCTTGGTTCCAAGGCCGCACCGAGTTCGGGCCGCGGGCGCTCGGCAACCGCAGTATCCTGGCCTCGCCGCTCAACCCCTATTCCACCGAGAACCTGAACGTCTACATCAAGCGCCGGGAGAATTTCCGCAAGTTCGCCGCATCGGTCCCGGAGGAAGCGGCGCAGGAGTACTTCGAGACCAGCCCGGCCTCGCGCTACCTAGCCACTGTCTCGCGCGTCAGGCCCGCCCACCGCAAGGCCTTCGAGCCGGCCCTGCTGGACGGCGAGCGCATCCGCTTGCACGTGGTCCGGCGGGACGACAACCGGCTGTACTGGGATCTGCTGAACGCAGCGGGCCGCGCCAGCGGCCTGCCGGTGCTCTACAACACCTCGTTCAACCTGTTCGGCGAACCGCTGGTAAGCGACCCGCGCTCGGCCGTGCGCAGCTTCTACGCGTCAGGCATTGACGCGCTCTTTGTCGGCAACTTCTTGCTCGAGAAGTAGCCTCCTCCGCCCGGAGAGGATAGGCAGGGCTGCGACCAAGGCGCCCAAGCGGAGCCACCCACGGCACGAAACGGGCCGGAACGAGGATCGACCGGCAGGCAGCAGCAAGTACCCATGGCAGGTGCATGCGATCATGGCATTGAAGGTGCTGGTCCCCGGCAGTGATAGCGCAGCGGCGAAGAATGCGCCACTCAACGGTCATCGGCGATGCTGCCAGCGCGGGCACTGGCGGCCCGGTCGTCGCAAGACGGCATCCGCCCGAATCGCGCCACGAGGCCGGCATGGCAGCACGCAGTGAAACAGCCGCCCTACGCATGGCGGGCCTGAAGGGCTTCTGGCGAGCGGGCCGATTGCCGGCCGCGCTGCTGGCTTGCCTGCTTCTCGCGGCTTGCGGGGGCAGGCGGCCCAAGAAGGTCAAGCTGCCGCCGCCGATCAACCCTCGAATCGGCTGGACCCAAGTCGGCGTTGCCAGTTGGTACGGGCCGCCCTTTCACGGGCGCCGGGCGGCCAACAGCGAGATCTACGACATGCACGCGCCCACGGCGGCGCACAAGCGCCTGCCGTTCGAAACCTGGCTGCGCGTCAAGAATCTCTCCAACGGGAAGACTACCCAAGTGCGGATCACGGATCGAGGACCGTTCGTCGGAAACCGCATCATCGACCTTTCCAAGGCCGCGGCATCGGAGATCGGCATGCTGGGCACCGGGGTTGCCAAGGTTCGGCTGACGATGATTCGACCGCCCAGGGGCGCGGGCCGCAAGCCTGCGGCCCGCGCCGGCGCAGCGGCGCCGAATCGCGGGCAAGCCGGTCGGTTCGATATCCAAATCGGGCTGTTCGCAAACCGCCGCAATGCCGATGCGCTGGCGGGCAAGGCCCGCAAACGGGGGCACCGCGCGACCGTGCAGGAGCTTGGCGCGGGCAGCTCGCGAAAATACCGCGTATGGGTCGCGGGCGGCAGCGCGAAACAGGCCAACGCTCGCTTGGAGACGCTGAAGCGACAGGGGTTCGACGGCTTCCTGCTCGCTCGGCGCGGGTAACGCCCGACGATCACTCCCCTGCCATTTCCCAGCGCGGCGGAGCTTGGAATCCGCCGCGGCCCCAGCGATAGGGGGCACCGCTGATTCTTTATCGGATGGTGGGGGCTATGATGGTGCATAACCACGCTTTAGGGGCTGCCGAAGTGCAGTTGCGCGCGCCGCCGCAGCGGGGATTTTGCCGGTTTTGGGCAATTGCTGCGGGGACTGGGCGGCCCAGACGAGGGAAGCGCGCTCGCCAGCCCCGCTGGCGGCCTGCTGCGCCAGCCGCTCGGCGGCCCGCCGGGCCGACCGCTGTGCCGGGCTAGCGCCCGGCCGGCGGAGGGCAAGGGCGCAACAGCAGTTGCAGCGCCTCGTCGCGGTTGCCGGCGTAGTAGATCTGCGCGTGGGGCAGCGTGTCCTGCGGTCGTTGCGAGCGCAGCAGCGCTAGCGCTAAGTTGTTCAGTGCGGCGGCGTTGGCCGGGCCGTGACCGGTCCGGATGCGGCTGCTATCCTCGTCTAGCGAGATGTCCCGCCGATCATGATTGCCACTCTCCACCTGCCAATGCCCGCGCTGCAACTCCAGCACTTGCTGCGCACTGGCCGCCTCCTCGCTGAGCGAGGTAAGGCCATAGCTGTAACTCACTGTCTGCGGCCCGTTGCGCCGCTGGCAACTGCGGTGCGTGATGCGGTACGCCTGTCGCGCATGCGGGAACGGCAGCAGTTTTTTGTGCGGCGTGAACACTTCGATCTCGCGCCGCTCCCAGCGCCCGTTGTGCGAGCGCTGCCACCGCAGCTCCTGCCACCGGCGCTGTGCCCCCGTGGCCCAGTTCAGGTTGGTCAGCGTGTCCCAGGTTTGCCCGCAGTTGCCTTTGCTGCGCACCAGCACCTGCCCGCCGTGCTGCTCCACGATCGCCTGCTGAATCTCTTGCCCGGCGTGCCCCGCATCCATGGTCACCACCAGCCCTTGCAGATCGACTTCCTCCAGCAAGGCGCGCAGCGCCCCCTGCTCGCCGCCCTGCTCGCGGTAGCTGCGACTGGCCACCGGCAGCCCCGAGCTATGCTCCACCAAGGTCACCGTCTCCCAGTGCTGCCCGCGGCCGTTCAGCCGGTTCGCGCCGCGGATGCGCTTGCCATCCGCCGCCAGCGCGCGCGGCTGCTGCACCAGCGGCGCCGTCCAGCGCTGGATGACGCGTTCCAGCGCGGCCGGATCGGTGCGCTCCATGACCCGCTGAAAGGTCGTGTCCGACGGCGTTTCGTACTGCCGCTCGCGCCCGTTCCAACGGCACCCCAGCGCTCGCAACTCATGCTCTTTCAACGTTTTCGCATACGCTTCCGCCGCCCGCCCGCCATGCTGGCCGGCCAGCTTCGCCAGCACCAGCAGCGCCAGCACCACCGCCAATTCATGGCGCTTGCCATGCGCACTGCGACTGTCCGGCACGTCGCCCAAATGCGCGCGCAGCGAGCGCAACTCCTTGGCCCCGTAGCGCACATCCACCGCTCGGCAGGCCCAGCCCGGCTGCTCTTCTGCGGCCGCCAGCCGCTCTCGCGCCCCGGCCTGCAACTCGTACACCAGCATCACTTTCTTCTGCCCGTGCTTGGCGGTGTACTTGCCGTTCGAGCGCGCGTAGCCCTTGCTCAATCCCAGCTTGATCCAGTTCGCCGCCCGGTACACCGTGCCGCTATAGTGCGCCGATGCGACGAAGGTCTCCGCCAGTTCCAGGCCATGCCCCCACTGCGCCTCCCAGTCCGCGCTCAAGCGCCGCAGGTTCAAGCCCAGCACGCGCGAACCCAGATTCTTCACGCCCGCCCCGAGCGGCAACAGCAGGAAGCGCGTGTTGTTGGCGATCAGGTGCAAGCGCCGGAACTGCAGCGCTTTGTGCCAGCCCAGCCAGCGCTCGCGCGGGCGGCATTGGAACGCGCCTGTCTGCCAGCCCAGCAGCGCCAGCCACTGGCCGCGCCACTCGGCCACATAGCGCAGGCCGCGCCCCGCGAACTGCTTGAAGCCCAACGGGTGCTGGGCGTCCATCAGCGTATCCCAGCGCAGCCGCTCGTCGGCCCGCGCCAGCCGCACCACGACCTCCTGCCGCAGCACCCGCCGCAGCTCCACCGCGGCGCTACCAGCCCCGGCCAAGGCCTCCGCCAACTGCTCTGCCATATCCTACTCATACAGCAATTCGCCGAAAATAGCCAGTCCTCTGTCTAACTTCTCGCCCCTCTGGTTACCCCTCTCGATAAAGAATCAGCCGTGCGATAGGGGGCCACAGCGCCCGCGGGCTGCAGGGCACGGAACTGCTTGATCTTGGAGTACATCGAATCGGCCAACTCCCGATGCTCGCCAAGCAGGTTGCGCTCTTCGCCCGGATCGTCGGAAATTCTGAACAAGAAGCGCTTGCGCAGCGCATCGTCCGCCGTCTCATCCGTGACGTCCGGCCCGACAACGACCAGCTTCCAGTCATTGGTCATGTAGGAAACCTGCTCGCTGCGCGCGCCTGACTGGCCGACGTAGTTGAAGAGATCCCTTTCGAGGGACTGTCGGCGGCCGGTCAGCACGTCTAGGACGTCCAGGCCATCCAGCGGCTTGCCGTGGAACCGCTCGACGCCAGCGATGCGCATGACGGTGGGCAGGATGTCAATGTTGGCCAACGGAACGCAGATCCTCCGGCCGAGCGGGATGCACCCCGGCCAGCGCGCTGCCGCGGCCACGCGAATCCCGCCTTCGAAGACGCTCGCCTTGGCGCCGCGGAGCGGCGTGTTTTCGCCAATGCCGGCGACGCCGCCATTGTCCGAGCTGAAGAGGACGAACGTGTTCGCAGCTATGCCGGACTGATCGATCGCGTCCAGGATCTTGCCGACCCCCTAGTCGAGAGAGTGGACCATCGCACCGAGGATCTTCCGGCTCTCATGGCGAGACCCGGCGGCAGTGCCGGGGCCAGCGCCCTGCAGTCCTTGGAAGAAGCCCCGCGCAGGGGGGAGCCCCGTATAGAGCGGCAGGTGCTCTTTCTTGGCCTGGAAAGGGCTGTGCGGCGCGCCGAACGGCACGTAGCACAGGAACGGCTCGGCGTCGGTGGCATGAGACCGCACAAACCTAGCAGCGCGGTCGGCGATGAGATCCGTTGCGTAGCCTTGATCGTCGCTCGGCTCGAAGCCCTCATGCCAGTCCACCTCGCCTTCGCGCTCGTGAGTGAAGTAATCGACCGCCCCGTTGTAATGGCCGTAGAACTCGGTGAACCCCCTGCGCAGCGGGTGGTACTTTTTGTCGGAATGCCCGAGGTGCCATTTGCCAAATACCGCGCGGTGCCTGTAGCCCGCTTCAGCCAGCACATCGGCAATAGTCAGCTCGGACACGTCCATGCCGCCAGCACGCCATGGCGGATACACCGACCGCATCGCGCCATAGCGGATCGGATACCGCCCCGTCAGCAGCCCGGCCCTGGTGGGGGAACATACCGGTGCGACGTAGTAGCGGGCGAGTTCCGCGCCTTCGGCAGCGATCCGGTCGATGTTGGGAGTCGGGATGTTGCCGCCGTGGAAGGTCACGTCGGTCCAACCGAGGTCATCGGCGAGCAGGATTACGATGTTGGGCCTGGCCGGGCCCGGGGACTCGGTCGTGCTCGACGCGCATCCCTGCAGCGCGAGCAGGGCAAGGGCCGCGCGGGCGGCGAGGGAATGGCCCGAGCGAGCTGCGGAACGGGATTCGAGCATGGGGAATCCGCGCCTTCCGCGGCAGGAAACAGAACCAGGCATCGGAGCGCGCGCTGCAGCCGCCCGGAGCTCCGGTCGAGACGGGCCGAATGACCGGCCCGGCAGCGGGCTCGCACGGAGAGAACGAGCAGCGATGCTACAGCATACGCCATGATCACCCCGTACGGGAGCGGTCTGAGGCCGGACAGAGCCGAGCCGGGGGAATCCCTGCCCCGCCCCGAGGAAGAGTCGCTGTCAGAGTGCTAAACTCCGGCTTGGCCACTGCCGGCGGTGTCGCTCTATCAATCGCTGGGTCCGATCCCTCCGGCGGGGCGGGGCTGCAAGCCGATCTCAAGACATTTCACCAGTTCGGCGTTTACGGCATGGCCGTGCCCACTCTGCTGACGGTTCAAAACACCATGGGCGTCGAGAGCACATCCCCCCTGCCGCCCGCCCTCGTCCAAGCCCAGCTAGACGCCATCCAGAGCGACATTCCGCCCGCAGCCGCCAAGACTGGCGCGCTCGGCGATGCGGCTATCGTGCGCGTGGTGGCCAGCTGGGCGCGCAGCTCTGGCGTGCCAGTCGTTGTCGATCCCGTGATGGCTGGCACGCATGGCGACTCGCTGGCCACCTCCGAGGCGATTGATGCCCTCGTTGAGGAACTGCTCCCCCAGTGCTTCCTGATCACTCCAAACTTGCCAGAGGCCGCCAGGCTGTCCGGCATGGGCATCCGCGATCGAAGCGACATGCTGCGCGCTGCGGAGCGGATCGCCAAGCGCGGGGCCCGGCGGGTGCTGGTCAAAGGCGGGCATCTGGACTCCGCCCCCCTCGACTTGCTCTGGGCCGACGGGTCTGTGGCCGACTTTCCCGGAAGGCGCATCGGGAATCGCAACACCCACGGCACGGGCTGCGCGCTCTCGGCGGCGATCACGGCCATGCTGGCCTGCGGCCAGCCGGTGGCCCAGGCCGTGGGGCGCGCCAAGGAATTCGTCACGCGGGCCATTCGCGGCGCCAGCGGCCTCGGCCGCGGCCAAGCGATCCTCGACTTTCACGCACCGGCCAGGTACGGGCCGGCCTGAATCTGCCATCATCGGAATGTCCTCCAACATGCCGGAACCCCGGAGCAGCCGCAAGTGGCCGCTGGCGATCCTTGCCGCAGTGGCCTTTCCCGCGCTAGTTCTTCACACCACCTGCATCGCGGTGCTCGGCCCGGGCAGCTGGGGTTCGGGGCTGGTCGAGACCCTGCCGGAATTCCAGGCACCCACGCCCGCTGTCGAAGCCTATCGCCACGAATTCGAGGCGCCACCACCATCCGCGCGCAACGGACAGGGCTTGCGCGCAGGCCGAATCCCGCCGGAAATCGCCGGCAGCGTCACTTGGCAGCATGCCATGGGCAAGCGCAAGCTGTATCTCGCAAAGGGGCCAGCCGCGCCTCGGCAGCGACTCTACGTTTCCGATGATGCCGGCCAATCCGTTCGCGAGGTCTCCCTGCCGAGCGGCCACCTTGTGGCGCGGCCGCAATGGACCGCGCAAGGCATCGTCTATGTCCGCTGGAACCCGTGGGCGATCCCTCCCGCCGGCAAGCTGCGGCGCTATGTGGCCAGCTGGATTGACCCCACGCTGCGCCCGGAGGCATCGCTCTACGGCCGGTCCCGGGACTCGGGCGAATGGAAGTTCTTGATGCCCGGCCATTCCCTGACTGTGTCGCCGGATGGAAGCCGCGCGGCATTGCTGCGATCAGGCGCGCTGCTGGCGGGCTACTACAGCATCCACGTCTGGGACACCAGATCGTCAGAGGCCCCCGCGATCTTGAGCCTGCGCGAGTATGGCGACAGCGCGATTGGGTCGTTTCGCATGCGCTGGTCGACGGACTCTTCCGCGTTGCACGTGCAAGGCAGGACCGGAGGGTTCGACCGCCGCTCTTCGCGCGACGCAAGCTCGGACGGCATTGCCATCGACCTTGTGTGCTTGGTTGCTAACAAGGCCGTATACAACCTTGCTCTGGGGAGTTAGCCCGCCGCACAGCATGTCCATGCGCCTCCGTCTCGGCATATGCTTGTGCAGCGCGCTGGCAGCTGCATGCGCGAGTTGCGCCGAGACCGGGCAGAGCTATGTTTTTCGCTATGCCAATTCGCAGCCGGCACAACACCCGCGCAGCGTATCCATGGCGTATTTCAAGAAGCTCGTCGAGGAGCGCACCAATGGCCGGATCAAGGCCGACAACCATTTCGGCGGCCCTCTCGGCCGCGAGCGCGAACTCATGGACTTGGTCGCCGTCAACGTGCTCCAAGGCACCCGCGGCGGCTTCTTCTTCGACGTCAACCCGAAGTACACGCTCTTGCTCCTGCCGTTCCTCGTTGAAGGCTGGGACCAAGCCTTGCGCCTGGTGAACAGCAGCTTCACGGCGCAACTCAACATGGAGGGCCGCAAGAACGGCTACCACGTGCCGGCCTGCGGAATCTCCCAAGGGTTCCGCGCCCACACTACCAGCGTGCGGCCGATTCGGACCCCGGCGGACTTCAGGGGCCTCAAGCTCCGCGTTCCGGCCCAGGAGCCGAACATCCTATTGACTCGCGCGTTGGGGGCCAACCCTCAACAGATACCTTTTGCCGAGGTTTACCAGGCCTGCAAGACCGGCGTCATCGACGGCCAGGACAACGCCCCGTCCAACCTGTGGGATCTTCGCATCCACGAAGTCCAGAAGTACCTCAGCATCTCCAACTACATGACCGGTCCCGACCCGTTCATTGTGAACCTGGCGTGGTACGAGTCCCTGCCCGCGGAACTGCAGCGGCAGTTCGACAGCGCTGCCCGCGAGGCCATCTCCTACAGCGACCGCATGAATCGCGACAGCGAGCGGGAATACATCGACAAGCTTTCCGCCGTGCTGCAAACCAACTGGATCGAGGGCGAGGCGCTGGCGCAGTTCCGCGCGGCGGCCGCGCCGGTGTACGACATCCTGATCGCCAAAGGGTACTTCACCTGGGAAGACGTCGAGGCCGCCCGCCTGGCGGCCCGAGGCGAGCAGCGGCGATGACGCCGCGGGCCTTCGAGCGGCGCTTGACCGCGCTCTTGGAAGCTTTGCTGTGCGCGGCCTTGCTGGGCATGTTCCTTGTCATTGTGCTGCTGGTCATCCTGCGGTATGCATTCGCGTCCGGGTTGGTCGGAGCCAACGAGGCCGCCACTGTCGCGTTCGTCTACCTGTCCTCGCTCGGGGCAGCCGCATGCGTGGGCCGGCAGGACCATATCCGGGTCACTCTGCTCTCGGCGCGGCTCGGCCCGCGCGGCAGGCTGGCGCTCGAAGCCGCGAACCTGGGCATTGTCGCGATCCTCAACGCCGTAGTGGCCGCCAGCAGCATCCCATGGATCGCAGCCACCGGGCATATTCCAATGCCAGTGACGCAAGTGCCGCGCTACATGCTCCAAGCGAGCGTGCCGCTCGGTTGCGGTCTCGCCACGCTGTACTGCATTGTCAAGCTGGCCGCCTTGTTTCGCAGGGAGTTGCCGCGTTGATCCTGCTGCTCCTCATCAGCCTGCTCGTCTTCATCGGCCTCGGCGTGCCGGTGGCCTACTCGCTGGGTGTCTCGGCACTGCTCTATGTGCTGCTCAGCGATCCCCAGCTGCTGCCGGTGCTGCCCGTGCGCCTGCTGGCAGGCTTCAACTCGTACGCGCTGATGAGCCTGCCGCTCTTCATCCTGATGGGCCAGGTCATGAACGCGGCCCAGATCACGTCCAGACTGATCGACTTCAGCATGCTCGTTGCCGGAAGGCTCAAGAGCGGGCTGGGCCTGGTGAACGTGCTGGCCAGCATGCTCTTCGGCGGAATCTCGGGTTCTTCAGCTTCGGACACCGCCTCGATCGGCGCGGTCTTGATCCCCGAGATGGAACGCCGCGGCTACCGCAAGGAAGTCGCGGCCGGCATCACGGCCGCCTCTTCCACCATGGGCATGGTGATTCCGCCGAGCATCCCGATGGTGCTCTACGCAGCGGTTGCGCAGCAATCGGTCGGGAAGCTGTTCCTGGGCGGGATCTTTCCCGGGATCGTCGTCGGCCTGTTGCAGATGTCATTGGTCCGCATGCTGGCCCATGGCGGCTGCGAGCGGGAGTGCGTGACGCCGGCCATCGCGCTGCAGCGGGCCGCCCGGTCCGTGCCCGTCTTGCTGATGCCGGCAATCGTGGTTGGAGCGGTCGTCTTTGGAATCGCGACAGCCACCGAGTCGGCGGCCCTCGGGGTTCTGTACGCGGCTCTGGCCGGGTTCGGCTTGACGCGGGCCCTCACGCCCCGCGCGCTCTGGGAGTGCCTGCGCTCAACAGCCGCCACCAGCGCGAAGATCATGATCGTCATCGCGCTCTCGCAGGCCTATATCTGGATCTTGGCCTTGGAACGCGTGCCAGAGGCCGTCGCAGGGTTTGCCGTCCAGCTTGAACTTGGCGCGACCGGGACATTGCTGCTGGTCAACGCCATCGTCCTCGCGGCCGGCACTGTGATCGATGTGAGCCCGGCCATCCTGCTGCTGACGCCTGTCTTCGCTCCAGCCTTGGAGGGACTCGGAGTATCGCCGATCTTGTTCGGCGTATTGCTGGTATCCGGGCTGGCGGTGGGGGCCTGCACGCCGCCGGTCGGAACCTGCCTGAACGTTTGCGCGGCCATCGCTGACCTCGGCATCGGCAAGATCTTTCGCGGAGCGGCGCCGTTCCTCGGCGCGAACGCAGCCACGCTGGTCATCGTCACACTATTCCCCGAGGTCGCGTTGTGGCTGCCGGAACGGCTGATGCCCTGATCCGCCGCTCACCGCGCCCGCGCGAGTCCGGCACGGGAAGCACGCAACAATGGCGGCCGATGCGAACCAGCTGGCACGGCAGCGCTCCCAGCACCGCCGCAGTAGCGAGCGATCTGGTCACGCTACGAATGAAACCAAGACCGCTACACGAGCCTGTCGATCGCGGAATAGCCCATGAACAGCGCCATCAGCGCCGCCGAAACCCAGAGCATCAAGGTGACCCAAGCCTTGGGCAGGACGCTGCCCGGCATGCGCCTGTACCGCAAGAAAATTGCGAACCCGCCGATCACCGGCAGCATGACTGCCTGGGCAATGCCGCCGATCTTAACCATCAGCACGGGCTCTCTGATCCACATGAAGTAAAGGCACGGGACTACTAGGAGCAACACGACGAACACACGGATCACCTGTAGCCGCTTGCGGTAGTCCGACTTGTCGTACGCGCCGAGCATGCCCACGAAGTCGGCCCATACACGACAGTGCGCCGCCGTGGAGGCGAACACCGTCGAATACAGCACGGCAAAAGCTCCGACCATGAACAGGCCCAAGGACCAGTCCCCCAGCGTCTGGGTGTAGATGGCTGACAGCACCTGCACCATCTCCGGCCCCTGCGGAGTCAATCCCATGCCCTTCAGCACGCCCGCCCCGAGCAGGTAGAAGGCCACCGTTGCAAATGTGTAGATCACCATGGAGAAGATGACATCGAAGCCCATGACCCGGGACCATCCGAGCGCCCTCTGCGTCCAGCCACGGGAGTCGTCTCGCTTGCCGGCATATTGCGCATAGCCCTTCTCGATGCACCAATAGGGGTACATGACTAGTTCGGTGGCGCCCACGCCAGTGATGCCGAATGCCGCGACGGCCGTGGCCATGCCGCCAGCCGGCGGCTGAAAGGCCAAGCCCCGCGCCACCGCGCCCCAGTCGAAATACTGCGGCAGCTTGAAGAGCAGGAAGCAGCAACTGAAAGTGAGCGCGGTGAAGCTGATGACAAGCCCCAGCGCTACCCTCTCGACAATGACGTACTTGCCGGCGATGAGCAAGACGACCGACAGCGCTGCCAGGGCCCAGACAAAGGCGGTGATCGGCACGCCGGGCACGACCCTGTTGAGGATCTCCGCGATCCCGCCCAGCATGGCTCCGACCTGGAACAGAGTGAAGGTGACCATCGCACACCACATCCAAGCCAGCCATGACACCTTGAATCGCGGCCCCGGCACGTCGTCGAATGCTTCGAGCGTGGTACGTCCCGTAGCGATGGCGTAGCGTCCGAGCTCGTTCTGCACCACGGTTTTCACCAAGCAGCTCAGGATGATGAGCCAGAGCAGCACATAGCCGTTCTCCGCTCCCAGCACGGTAGTTGCAATCAACTCGCCCGAGCCCACGATGGAACTGGCGAGGATCAAGCCCGGCCCGAGGAACCGGAGGATCCCGCGCAGCGTGCCGGG
This sequence comes from Bryobacterales bacterium, assembly GCA_965219605.1. Classification (GTDB taxonomy): domain Bacteria; phylum Acidobacteriota; class Terriglobia; order Bryobacterales; family UBA6623; genus VXMF01. The sequence continues at coordinate 1,276,190 of CBDCOC010000001.1, forward strand.
GGCCGCTGCGACATGCGCTGGATCCAGCTGGTAGGGGTCGCGGCTGCCCTCCAAAGCCATATCGCTTCGCAATCCTAGCACATGCACTTGGGCCGCCTGCGCTGTGATGGATGCTGTCGAGCCGCAGTGCCCTGCCTGCGGGGCTGAATTAGCTCGCCGCGGCGAAAGCGAGCATTCGCACGAATCCGTCAGTCTCTTATGATTAATTTTAGATTTAATTTAATGCGGCCGCCGCCACCGTTACGATGAGCGGCCGGAAAATGCGCCGGGCGCACGGCTATTGGGCTCAACGCCTTGCGAAGTGCTCCCGCACGAGTTTGCTGGCCTCGGCCATGGTGCGTCCATCTTGCATGCCACGAAATGCGAGCCTTGTCGAAGACCTGCCCGGATGAAAAGTGTCCCACCAGCTTCGTAGCGTCCCCGCTCGGTTCCTGCCTTGGTCGTGCTTCCCGAATCCTTCGAGGCAGACATTCCAGACCGGTTCGTACTGCTTGATCAGTGCTTGCTCTGCAAATACGATCCACACGGGAACAATCGCCAGCGCCCGGAAAAAGAAATCGTCGATCTTGAGGTTGCCGGCCGAATCAATCGATTTGGCGTGGTCCTTGAGCCTGCGTCGCAGCGCCGGGGCCGCAACGTCCAACTCGCCGGACCCTTTTCTCGCGCCAGGGGGACCGCCTTGCCGATCGTATATGGGGCAGATACTGTCGGCGATCGGCCGGTACTCGGGGAACTCGCCCTGATATTAAAGCGCGTAAATGCCCGACCCCTCGATTGCATCACTCGCCATGAGCGGCTGAAGTGGCTGTTTCTCGAAGTGCGCGACCGTACCGGCCATGAGGTTTTCATAGGTGAGTGGGTCCCAAAGCTTCGTCATCAGGGGCACCGCAGTTCGACAACAGATTCATACAATGCACAGCCTTCTGCCTTTCCGGCGCGGACACTGGAGCTCAGAATGCTGCTGCCGATCCGTTTGTCACGAGGAACGTGTATCCCTACAACTTCCAAACCATGCGATGCAGCGATGGCCGCCAGGAACCGGTCGGTAGGGATAGGAACGCCTTGCAGTATGGAGTTGCCGATCACCACCAAGGCGGTCGCGCCGGAGCGCAGGCACCAAGCCGCTCCCCGGGCGAAACGAGCGCAATCATTAAAGTACCTGGCAGCATAGTTGGCCCAGCCCTTTCCTCCGTACAGTCCCTTGTCAGGATTCTGCCGGCGCAGCGTGGAGAGCGTCTCGCGGATCGTTTCGTCCTTGATGCATGGATCGAGATCTACGTGCTCTTGGTCCCGCGCATTCTGCCAGTAGGTTCCGAAATTCAGTTCCTCCAGATGCCTCAATTCGGCCGGAGACGAGCAGAAACCAAGCCAGTACATATGGGGGCGGGTATTGCGATTGTAGTGGTAGTTAGTGCCTGCGACAAAACCCCCTAAAATCAGTTCTCCACTAGCAAAACGGGCCGATTGGTGAGCAAAGGTAAAGGCTTGTTGGAGTCGGCTGAACGATGCGCAGTGGGCTGTCGCTAGGCGAAGATCGCAGCTACCGGGCCGGATCCGGGTCAATGGGCCGCCTCCCGACGAATCTTCGCCTGCGTCGATTGCGCACAACCGTCTTGAATACAATGACATAGATGGTTTTGTCGCAAGCACTAGTTATTGAGATACGGCGGCGAGGTGATCAGAAGATCCACACTGCCCTCCTCCATGTCGGAGTAGCCGGCGAAGAATGAACGGTTGAGCACCCTTCCCTCGTGGCTGCGTTTCTGGCGGGCTGACTTATACCAAGCAGCGTCGCTTGCGATCTGGCCGACCTTGCTCTTGATTGCCTCCGCAACATCGCAGTCGTCCACTTCCGGACGTCCGACAGTGACCTTGCGGCCCAAGCTCGGCTCGTAGGAATAGTTCGAATACTCGTAACTGCCCAGCTAGTGAGCAGGAGCAGCACAGATCAGGGATTGGCCGAGGTGGGCCGGGTGACTAACTTGGACCAGAAGGCGGTCGGCCCTTGCGCCAAGGTCTCGATGCGGTTCAGGCCCTGCTTGCGGGCGGTCGACAGCACGCTGCGCAGAATGGCGAAATCCGCAGCTCCCTGGGTCGAGCGGAAACTGCCCGAAATCTTCATTCTCAACTTCATCATGCGCAGATCCTGCTCGGCCTGATTGTTGGTGAACGGCACTTTGGCGTCGTGCAGAAAACGCAGTGCCTCCGCCCGCCGCCGCTCCAAGCGCAAGGCTAGATTGTGTCCCTTGCAGCGTTTCGGGCGCCCCCGCCGCCCGGACGGCAAGGGCGGCTGCGCCGCATACTCCGCCAGCGCCGCCTCCAGCACTTGGTCATAGCGCCGCTCCAGGCGCGTCAGGAGCGAGCGGGGCAGTGGTATAGCCCGCTGCCACACGCTGTGCATCACGCGATTGGCGCGCTGCAGCAACCGCTGCAGGCGCCCCGCCCAAGCGGCCCCGTCGAGGTGCGCCACCGCCTCCAACTCGCGCAAATGGTGCGCGTGACACAGCGCGTGCTGCACCCCCTGGAGCGTGAAGTACGGCGCCCAGTGATCATGCACCAGCAGCCCGCGCAGGCCCGCCAGCAGGCTGCCGCGCCGCTCACTCGTGCGGTAAAACGTCAGCCCCGCCGTGCTCAACACGTGCAACCACTGCGTCCGCCCATTGATGCGCATGCCTGTCTCGTCCAAGTGCTTCACGCCGTCCGCATTCACTAGCAGATCGCGGATCTGCTCCGTGCAAGCCTGCCAGCGCTGGGCTGCCTTGCGCGTCATGCCCGCCAAACTCGCGCTGCACAACTGGACGCCGAACAAATCGGCAAACACCTCGGCCAGCCGCTGCTCGGGCAGCAACTGCGTGTTCTGCAGGTAGACGGCCGTGGCCGCCAAGCGCTCGCCGTACTGCGCCGGGGCGTTCACGCCCGCGGGGAACACCGCCCGTGTCACACTGCCACACTGCCCGCAGCGGCAGGCTTGCGCTTGATGCTCGGTCACTTCTAACGGCGGTGGCGGGGGCAACTCGAACACCTGCCGCCGCTGCGGCTCGCCGACGATGTCCGCGGCCGACAAGGCCGCGCCGCACTGCGCACAACTCGCCGGCAGGTGACTCACCGTCCGTTGCGGGCTGTCACTCTGCCGCAGCGTCGTGCCGCGGTGTCCGCGCTGCCCGCCGGGCCGCTTGCCGCTCGGCCGCCGCTGGCTGCGCGTGCGCGGCGCGGCCGGCGGCTTGGCCAAGCCGTCGCTCGACGGCGGCTTGCCGCTGTTGCTGCTGTTCAGCCCCAAGCGCCGTTGCAGTTCCTGCACTTCCTGGCGCAGCGCACACAGTTCCTCCTGCAACTTCGTGTTCTGGGTGCGCAACTTGCTGTTGTCCGTGCGCAACTCGTCACGCTCCGCACACAGTTGCGCCAAGGTTGTGGCAGGCTCCGCCTGTAGCGACCGCTCACGCTCCGCCAAGATCTCGCTATCGCCCGCCATTCAAGAACACTTTCTAGTTTACATGTTCTGCCACGCCCTGTCAACTAGCTGGGCAGTTACGAATACTCAACCATCGTCGCAGCGAAGGCCAAGCGGTAGATGTCAGCAATCAGAGGCGGGCAGCTTGCGATAAAATCCAAGGCCAGCAACACTTTGCGCTGGACCTTGGGGCTGTAAAACGGGGCACGCGTGCGAAACGCGGCAGGCGCTTCCGTAACGGGCCGGTCGCCTCGCTGCACACCTAGCCGCATAAAGCCTATGAACCGTTCTGCGGCCTCAAGCAGGCTGCTTGGATCGACCCTGTGCGCATGCAGCTTGGTCTGTGCAGCGAATGCTGCATACGGATTGATCTCAAAGCCGATGGCGTCGTGCCCGGCCAGATCGGCCTCGACAAGTGTCGTGCCGACGCCCGCAAACGGATCGAGCACTACGCTCGGACCGGAGGTGTAGTCCTTGATCGCGTCTGCGACGAAATGCTTGGAATACCCGGCGATCCAAGGGACCCAGCGGTGAACGGGCGCGTCACGGTTGCCCATGAATGCGGGATCACGGAAAGTTCCGCCACTGTGGCCATTTCCATTTTTCGAACTCTGCGCGGGCGGATTCACGGCTCGAAGTGCGTTGTGTGATCTCCTCTTCAGAAGCTGGCCCGAAGAGATCCTTGCCTTAACCGCTGACCAGCTCTATGGCGCAGCTCATGTCGTTCGGACGAGTAGCGAAGGTCCTGCCTTGACACTTTAGCACTTTGTCGTCGCACGGGGAATCTCCATGCAAATGGTTTTCGGATTCGTCTGCGCTTGCGGGGCGCGACCTGCTCGCCACGTTGGTTGTGGGCTATCGCTGGCGTGGCGGCCGGGACCTGGCGAGCGGCTGAGGACAGCCAACTCCTGTCGGGCTGTCGATGTCCGAGCGAATGCGCTCGGCGGAATGCGCAAACCCGGCCACTCGCGGCCGCTGGCCGGATCGCCTGCAACGGAATGGGCCGCCCCCGGCCGCCAAGGGGGCTATTGCGCGTTTTGATGGATCGGCTGCTCCAGCACCATCGGTTCGGGGAAGTCTGCGGCCTGCTTCCCGCCGCGCTGGCGGAGCCGCTTGTTCTGCGAATTGCCCCGCGGCGCGTTCAGCGGAATCTCCATTCCGCCCAGTTCGGCCATCATCTCGTACAATCTGGCCTCCATCCTTTTCGCCATCCCGGCGTGTGCCGGATCATGCAGCAGATTCCTGGTCTCGCCGGGATCTGCCTGCAGGTCGTACAGTTCGTCCGTGTCCCAGAGACCGTAGTAGGCGATGTACTTGAATCTGTCACCGCGCAGCGCGAACTGCGTCGGTGTGTGCGGGAAGTTCTTCCCCCAGTAGTACACGTACAGGAAGAAGTCCCGCCACGGGATCTCCCGGCCCTGCCCCAGCGGCAGGAAGCTCCGGCCGTCCATATGCGGCGGCTTCTGGATTCCCATGGCTTCGAGCACCGTGGGGGCGATGTCGATGTTGGCGACGACTCGCTCGACCACCGTGCCCCCCTCGAACAGCGCAGGGCAGTGCATCAGCATCGGCACGCGGATCGACGTTTCGTACGAGACACGCTTGTCGATCAGGCCGTGCTCCCCGAACATGAAGCCGTTGTCGCCCATGTAGATCACCAGCGTCTCATCGGCTATGCCCATCTCCGCCAGCTTCCCCATGACCCGCCCGATGCTGTCGTCCACGGCACTGAGGGATTCGCTGTACCGCTTGTAATAGCGCTCGATATCCAAGGCGCTGTGGTACGGGAAATCCACGCCGTGCCAGCTATTGCGCTGGTCGCGCAGCCAGCGCGGCTTGCCGCGGTAGTTCTCGAGCGTGTCCGCCTCGCTCGCCGGCCGCGTGAACGGGGCGTCGTCCAAGGCCCCCTCGTGCCGCTCGGCCGGGGTGAAGTTCGCATGCACGGCCTTGTGCGAGAGATAGAGGAAGAAAGGCTTCTCCGCGGGCTTCTGGGCCGCGAGCCAGTCAATCGCGTAGTCGGTGAGTTCGTCGGTGATGTAGCCTTTCTGCCGCACCCGCTCGCCGTTGACGTTCAAGGTGTAGTCCGGGCTTGGCGGCAAGTAGTGACCCTGCCCGCGGAAACTGACCCAGTGGTCGAATCCCGGACGCGGGGAGTCTTCCGCCGCGCCCATGTGCCACTTGCCGATGAAGGCAGTCGCGAAACCGGCCTGTTGCAGGTACTGCGGAAAGAAGAGCGTGCCCTTCGGCACCATGCGCTGGTTATCGATCACGCGATGGCGGAAGGTATAGAGGCCTGTGAGGATCGAAGCCCGGCTGGGAGAGCAGAGCGACGTCCCGACCAAGGCGTTCTTGAGATGCACCCCGTTCTCAGCCATGGCGTCCATATGCGGCGTGCGGGCGAACTGGTGGTCCATGAAGGACATCGCGTCATAGCGGTGGTCATCCGACAGGATGAAGACGACACTGCGGGGCGCGGCGTCGTCAACGATACTGGCGACAACCGAATCCGGCACCGGCGTCACGGCAGCGGCACACCACGCGGCGAAGGCCAGCACGAAGGATGCGCAACGGGTCAGCATAGGCACCATACTACCAGCGCCGCCGGACCGCCGGGACCGCAACGGCTGCCGTCCGAGACGATGCCCGCGACGCAACGACCGCGCGCCCGGATGCGTCTGTACAATCTAAGCAACGATGCGACACACGACCTTGGGCAAGATCGGCTTCCTGGCGGGATGCGCCATATCCGCGCTGCTTCCGCTCTCGGCCACTGAAACCGACGGCGGAGTTCCGGTCCAGAAGATCATCGACAGCTTCATTGCCAAGGAGACTGAGTTCTCCAAGGCCCGCGAGGCTTACACCTACCGCCAGTCGGTGAAAGTGCTTGAATACAGCAACTCGGGAAGCATTCGCGGCCGCTGGGAGGTCGTTCAGGATATCCTCTTCGGCTCCCAAGGCAAGCGCATAGAGAGAGTGGTGTACGCGCCGCCGTCGTCGCTGCAGAACATCCTCTTGACACCGAGCGACATGGAGGACCTCCGCAGCGTCCAGCCCTTCGTGATGACTCGCGCGAATGCCGACGAGTACCGCATCGACTACCTCGGAGAGCAGCTCGTTGACGAGATCGACACGTACATGTTCTCGGTCAAGCCAAAGAAGCTGACCAAGGGCAAGCGGTACTTCGAAGGCCAGATCTGGGTCGACCAGCTCGGGCTGCAGATCGTCAAGACCTACGGCAAGGGCGTCGGAGTCCTCGGCAGGAACAAGGACGAGCAGTTCCCGCGCTTCGAGACGTACCGGGATCAGGTTGACGGCAACTATTGGTTCCCGGTCTACACGCGCGCCGATGACACGCTCCAATTCCGCTCCGGCCCGCAGAAGATCCGCATGATCATCAAGTACGACAACTACAAGCGCTTCAAGGGCACGTCGGTCATCACGTTCGGTGATGTGGTCGACGAGGACGGGCAAGGCGACACCGAGCAGCCCTAGCCCCCGCGGCAGGCCGAGGCCGCAGCCCGGGATGGACTCCACGCCCGTGAACCGCATGCTCCCGACAGCCGCGCGGCGAAGCCGCGCCAAGCTCGCCGCCTTCATGGCCGCGCTCGCCTGCGCTGCGATTCCAGCGCAGGCGGCGCAGGGCGAGGCCGCGCCCGTATTTGGGCAGATCGAGTCTATGCTGGAGGAACTGCGGGACATCATGGGCTTCGGGCCGCGCCGGCCTATCGAGCACAAGACGATCTCCAAGGCTGCCTTTCGCAAGCTGTACGCCAAGCGCATGCGGCAGAGCCAGAAGCCGGCAGAGATCGAGCGGCAGCTGCTCTTCCTGCGGTCGTTCGGTCTCGTCCCCGACGACTTCGACTACCAGAAAACCGTGCTGGACCTGCTCAGCGAGCAGGCTTGGGCGCTGTATGACTTCAAGCGGCGCGAGTTGTACCTAGCCGACTGGGCTCCGGCTGAAGCCCTCGAATACGCGCTCGTGCACGAACTCGTCCACGCGGTTGACGACCACCATTTCAACCTGCTCCGCTACGCCACCGGCGCTGGCGAATCCGAGGGCGAGCTGGCGCGCCTGGCCGCCATGGAGGGGCAGGCGTCGTGGGTCATGACCGAGTGGGCCATGCGCCGCTCCGAAAAGACGCTGGAGGGCAATCGACTCCTGGCTATCGCGACCGCGAGCGCCACCCGGTTCGAGGCGCAGCAGTTCCCGGTCTATGGCCGCACCCCCCTGTATTTCAGGGAGGTGTTGATCTTCCCTTACACGGACGGGCTGCTGTTCCAAGACGCATTGGCCCGCCAGCTCGGCAGGGACGGGTTCAAGCGCGTGTTCGAGCGCCCCCCGCAAACCACCCAGCACATCTTGCAGCCCGAGCTTTACCTGCGCGGGTTCGTGCCGGAAGCTCCGCCGCTGGCCGGGATCCCCTTGGCCGCGGACTTCAAGCGCGTCTATCAAGGCACCTTCGGACAGCTCGACCACCGCATCCTGCTCGAGCATCACTTGGGCGACGAGGACCGGGGCGCGCTGCTTGACCGCTGGCGCGGGGCGCGCTTCGAGATCTACCGGAAACGCCGCAGCGACGAGCCCTTGCTCCGTTACGCAGTGCGCTGGCAGGACACCGACGCCGCGAGGGAGTACTATCATCTGTACCGGCAAGTCTGCGAGCGCAAGCGAACAGGCCTGGCCCTCGTGAACCGCGGGCCCGACCGTTGCGAGGGGACTACGGACACCGGGCGGGTGGTGCTCGAGATCGACGGCGATGTCGTGCGGAGTGTAGAGGGCCTGCCATTGTGATTTGCAAGCGGAATCGACGGGGCATGCGCGCGCTGGCGGCCGCGGCGCCGCTGCTACTAGCGCTGGCGGCGGCCGGCGGGGCCGCTCCAAGGCCGGTGAGCCCGTTCGAGGTCACGGCCTTCGACGGGCGCCAAGTTTCGCTGGACGACCTGCAGGGCCGGCCGTTCGTGCTGATGTTCCTCTCCACGGATTGCCCGCACTGCCAAGTGGCCACGCAGCGCATCGCGCCGGTCTACCGCGAGCTCGCGGCGCAAGGGCTGCAAGTCCTGGGCCTCAGCCTCAATCCCATCAACAATGCCGGCCTGCGCGACTATGCGGCCCGGTTCGGGGCCAGTTACCCGCTCGCGCGCTCTTCGCGGGAAGAGTTCTCGCGCATTGCCAAGATCTCGGTGATGCGCCCGATTTACTACCCGTACATCTTGTTCGTCGACAGCAAGGGCATGATCCAGGAGGAGCGGCAAGGCTCCGAGGAGGCGTGGTTCGCCCGGATCGAATCCAATTTCAGGGCAGCCGTCGCCCGGCTGCGCTGAGCGCAGCTTCACGCCGGCAGGCAGGCTGGCTCCGGCGCCGATCCGAGCAGGCTCCGCCCCGTCTTGATCGACGGCCCGGCGGCGCTCACTCCGTCCGCATTCCTTGGGAGCGGGACCCCTTGCCCAGCAGGCCGTGGCGATTGCCCGCCGGCTGCCAGAAAGCGCGGAAGTAGTCCACCATCGACCACACCGTGAGCAGGAGGGCGAGCCACAGCACGATATAGCCGGCTTGCTCGACGACGGCCGACTGCGGCGCCAGTATTAGCAGCGACACCGCCGTCGCTTGCGCCACCATCTTGGCCTTGCCGAACTCGCTTGCCACGATCACTACGCCTTCCGTGAGGGCTACGTTGCGCAGCACCGAGACGGCAAACTCGCGGCTGACGATCAACACCACCATCCAAGCGGCCACCCGGTCCAGTTCCACCAGCGAGATCAGGGCCGCCGAAACGAGCACCTTGTCGGCGATCGGGTCGAGCAGCTTGCCGAACGTGGTGACCTGGCGCCGCCGCCGTGCTAGGTAGCCGTCCGCCAAGTCCGTCAGCGCCGCGGCCAGAAAGATGGCCAGCGCGATAGCCTCTCGCGGCAGGACGACCCAGCCGGTGTCGAGTTCGACAGAGCCCTTGCGCAGCAGGACCGCCACGAGCAACGGCACGAGGAAAATCCTCGATAGCGTCAGTATGTTGGGCAGATTCATAGAAGGGACGGGCACCCGTCACATGCGAATCACTAGAAATTAGCGTACTATACCGAGAGCCGCTTGCACCTCTGGCGAGAATCGACCGCCTGCGGAAGGCGCCGCCCGCGAGCCGGCAAGCAGCGCCGCGCGCCGAATCGCGGCAATCCGCCGTTTCGGCGAGAATGGGAATTCATGCGAGTTGACGGCAGAACGCCGCAGCAGCCTCGGCAGACGCGCATCCAAACAGGCGTCTTGGTCTCCGCCGAGGGCTCGGCGCTGATCGAAGCGGGCAACACCAAGGTGATCTGCGCGGCAACGGTCGAGGAAAAAGTTCCACCCTTCATGCGCGGCGCGGGGCGGGGCTGGGTGACGGCGGAATACGCCATGCTGCCAAGGTCCACGTCGACCCGCACGCCGCGCCAGACGACCCAAGGACGGCCGTCGGGCCGCACCTTCGAGATCCAACGGCTCATCGGTCGTTCGCTGCGGGCCGCCGTGGATTTGGAAAAGCTCGGCGAGCGCACCCTCATCGTCGACTGCGACGTGATGCAGGCTGACGGCGGCACGCGCACGGCATCGATCACAGGCGGCTGGGTAGCCATGGCCTGCGCCATCCGGCATCTGCGCAAGTTCGGCGTGATCGACGCCTCCCCGCTCCGGCACTACGTCGCAGCCATCAGCGTCGGCATCGTGGACGGCGTGGCCATGCTGGATCTTTGCTACCAAGAGGACTCGCGGGCAGACGTGGACATGAACGTGGTGATGACTTCGGCGGGCGATTTCGTCGAAGTGCAGGCCAGCGCCGAGGGCAGCACCTTCGACAGGGCGGAACTCGACGCGCAGCTGGGCATGGCCGCGAGGGGCATCGAAGATCTGATTGCCGCCCAGCGCGAGATCGTGGGCCTGTGAGAGCGATGCTCGAGCTGGCCTGCGCCACGTCGAACCGCGGCAAGCTGCGTGAATTCCGGCTGGCATCCGGGCGCGAGATCTCGATCGCCGGCTGCACGCCCGCCGACTGCCCGGAAACGGGCCGGACGTTCGAGGAGAACGCCGTGCAGAAAGCACTCTGCTACCACGCGGCGCATCCTTGCGAGTGGCTTTTTGCCGACGACTCCGGCTTGGAGGTGGATTTTCTGGACGGCGCTCCGGGCATCTTCTCGGCCCGCTTTGCAGGCCCCGCGGCAAGCGACAGGGAAAACAACCTTCTCCTGCTGAGCAAGCTGGAGGGCGTGCCGCCCGGCAGGCGCACCGCCCGGTTCGTATGCGCAATCGCGCTGCTCCGCGACGGGAAGCTGGCCAGCACCTTTCGCGGCGAGGCGGCGGGCCGGATCCTCGAGCGGCGCACGGGCAGCCAAGGGTTCGGCTATGACCCCTTGTTCTACTTCCCCCCGCTGGATGCAAGCTTCGGGAACATGTCCGGCGAGACCAAATGGCAGCATAGCCATCGCGGCCAGGCGTTTCGTGCCATGCTGGCGTGGCTCCGCGAGCACCAGTGAGCGGCGAGGCGGCGTACCTGGCCTTCGAGACCGGCGGCACCAAGCTCGTCGCCGGGCTGGCGGGCAGCGACGGCAAGCTGCGCAAGACGGCGGCGATCCGCCGCGCCCCTTCCGACCGCGCGGCGCGCAGCTTCGCCCGCATTGTGGCAACCGCGGAGCAGATACTGTCCGAAGCGACGGATGCAGGCGACGTGCGCGCGATCGGCTTCGGCTTCGGGGGCACCGTGCGCCGGTCCACCAACAGCCCGCACGTGTGCCTCCACGAGGACGGCTGGCAGGAAGTGCCGGTCGCCGCAGAGTTGGAGCGCCGCTTCCAAGCCCCGGCGTTCGTAGAGAACGACTGCAAGCTGGCCGCCTTGGCGGAGGCGCATTGCGGGGCCGGCGTTGGGTGCCGCTCGGTGTTCTACGTCACGCTCGGAACGGGCGTCGGCGGCGGCTATGTGCTGGATGGCAGGATCTGCCCCTTGGGCGACCTCGGCGAAGCCGAGATCGGTCACATGATCGTCGACGAGCAGGGCCCGGCATGCTGTTGCGGCAACAGGGGGTGCGTCGAGGCTATCTGCTCGGGGCCCGGCCTGGCCAAGCTATGCCTGCTGCTCGCGCGGCGCTGGCCCGAGCCGTGGCAGTCCTCCGCGCTGCGCCGGGAGGCCGGCCCGCAGGGCGTCAGCAGCGTCGCAGTGATTCGCGCCTGGGAAAGCGGTGACGAATTCGCCACGGAGGTGATGCACTACTCGGCCAAGCGGCTGGGAAGCGCGCTCGGGGCTGTCATCAACCTCCTGGCCCCCCAGCAGATCGTGATCGGCGGGGGCTTGGGCACTGCGACACCGCGCCTGCTCGAACTCATCCGGCAGTACAGCCGGCAGTACGTCGTGCCCTACTTCCGCGACAGCTGGGCAATCGCAGCCTCGCAGTTGCGGGAGAGCGCCGTAGCGCAGGGCGCCGCCATCCTGGCGCGCCAGATGAGCAAGTAGGGGCGACGGCCTACCAGGCTTGCAGGGCGTGCCGGAACATCCCGGCCAGGTCGCTCCTGGAGAACGGACGAGGCGCAAGCTTCGTCACGCGATGCTGCGGCATTGTGCCTTCGACCAACGCTGGCAGGTCGGCCGCTGCGTAGCCCAGCGCCCGGAGTCCGTTGGGAACGCCCAAGGACCGCATGAAGCCGGTGATGGCATCCGCCAGCGCCTCCCCGGCCCCTTCCGGGCCGACAGCGGACACATCGGCGCCAATCGCAGCGGCAGCCTCCAAGTGGCGCTGCGGGCAGGCCGGCGCCGTGAAGCGGAACACAGCGGGCGCATTCAAGATCACCGAGATCCCGTGCGGCACCATCGGATGCGAGGTGGGATAGCCGGGCATGCGAAAGTCGCGGACCATGCCGGACACCGGATAGGACATCCCGTGGGGCAGGTGCACGCCCGCGTTGCCGAAGCCGATGCCAGCGTACGCGGCTGCCAGCAGCATCATCCCGCGGGCCTCGCTGTCGGAAGGGTCGGACACCGCCCGCGGCAGATAGGCGCGCACCATGCGCAACGCCTGCAACGCCCACAAGTCGCTGATGGGATTGGCCCCTTGGTAAGCGGGCCGGAACTTGGGGCGCTGCGGCACGGGCCGGGTGCGGTAGTCCGCGGCGGTGTACGACTCGACGGCATGGCAGAGCACGTCCAACCCTGCGGATGCCGCCACCGCGGCGGGCAGCGTCCGCGTGTTGTCCGGATCCAGCAAGCCCAGGGTCGGCTTCAGCCTGCGGTCCGCAATGCCGGTCTTGGCACGCATCTCCAACAGGTCGAAGATCGCCACGCCGGTGGTCTCGCTGCCGGTTCCGGCCGTGGTCGGAATCGCGAACAGGGGCTTGAGCGGGCCGGGCACCGGCACGCCCTGACCGATCGGGGGGTTGACATAGGCGAGGAAATCGGCCGGATAGGTCGAGTAGAGATTGGCGGCCTTGGCCGTGTCGATGGCCGAGCCGCCGCCGATCGCGACAAACGCATCGGGCTCGACCTCGCCGGCGGCGCGGATCGCCGCCTGGAAGGAGGCGTCGGTCGGTTCGACCGCTACATCCGCGAAGACCGTGGCCCGGACGCCTGCGTCATCCAACGACGCCAGCGCAGCATTCACCGGGTGCAGCTCCTTCAGGAACGGATCGGTCACCAAGAGAACATGGCCGATCTTCCGATCCGCCAGATCGGGGCCGAGTTCAGAGGTCACCCCCGCCCCGAAGCGAATGCTCGCAGAGGCCAGCTCGACAGCGTACTCTGTTGCGCCCGGGGATTGTGCCATTGCCGCTCAGCCATCCTGTAGCAGGCGCAACGCCGCCTCTGTGAAGCGATGCCGGAAGAGTTCGCGCCCGCCGGCCACGGCCACCGGGATGTGCAGGCCGTAGCGCTCGCGCAGCGCGGGGTCGGAATCCACGTCGACTTCGTCGACCTGCAAGCCGGGGCAGGCCAGTTCCAGTTCCCGGCGCGCCTCGGCGCAGAGCCGGCAGCCAGGGCGGGAGTAGAGCGTGACTGGCCGCATCCAGATTCCAGTATGGCAGTCGCGATGCGACCGCGGCCCGCTCAGATCAGCCGGCGCCGGGCCTGCCGCAGCGGCCGTCCGCGGCGCCCCCGTCTCAGGCAGAGCGCGAGCACGGCGCCGACGACGAAGCCTCCCACGTGCGCCCACCAAGCCACGCCACCACCGCTCGAATCGGCGCTGACGTTCAGCAGCTGGAGCGCGAACCAATACAGCAACATGACGAAGGCCGGAAGATCAACCGTCGTCCAGAACACGAGCAGCGGCAGCAGAACGGTGACGCGCGACCGCGGAAAGCAGACCAGGTAGGCCCCCATCACCCCGGCGATCGCGCCGCTGGCGCCAATCACCGGAACTGCGGACAAGGGGTCGCCCGCAAAGTGGGCCAAGGTTCCCAAGGCGCCACAGGCGAGGTAGAACAGGAGGAATTTCAGGTGGCCCAGCTCGTCCTCGACGTTGTCGCCGAAAATCCACAAGAACCACATGTTGCCCAGCAGGTGCATCAAGCCGCCGTGCAGGAACATTGACGTCATCAGCGGCAGGAGGCCGCTGACCAGCGATCCCTGCCCCAGTGCCGCTGCCGAGATGTCGGCCGGCACGGCCGCGAACGAGGCCAGGAAGGCCTGCTCCTGCCCGCCCTGTAGCACGAGGTACTGGTAGACGAAGATTGCCACGTTGGCGGCCGCCAAGCCCCACGCTACGATCGGAGTCCGCTCCCGCGGCGTCAGGTCACGGAGGGGAATCATGCCGCAGCCCGGCCCTCAGCCGGGGGTCGCCCGGACTTGGAAGTCCGCATTGACGCGGCGCTCGCCTGTCTCGATCAGGCCGCGCGCCGCGCCCGCGCCGCGGATGCCGCCCTGAGCACCGAGTTCCTTGCAGTTCAGCGCAGCCATGGCGTTGGAGAGCTCCAGCGTGTCTTCGATCGAGTAGCCGCGCACGACCGCGTAGCAGAACGCGCCGTGGAATACATCGCCCGCGCCGGTAGTGTCGCGGCAGTTGACCACGAAGGCCGGAGAGTAGACGTACCGGCCGTCCACCAAGGCCAAGGCGCCATGCGGTCCCAGCGTCATCGCGGCGACCCGCATGCCATATTCCCGTTGTATCAGCTCCAGAGCGAGGAACGGATCCCTCTGGCTGGTCCATTCGACCGGGAAGCTGGTGCTCGCAATCAGGTAGTCCACATACGGCAGCACGCGGTCAAACCCGCGATAGATCGTATCCACATCGACCGTGACAGGAATGCCGTGCTGGCGGGCGATGCGCGCGGCACGCTCCACGGCTGCCGTGTCGTGACCATCGATATGCAACAGGCGCGCGCAGGTGATCTGTTCCGGCTGAATATGCTCCGGCACGATCTTCAAGCAGTCCGGCCGCTGCCACAGGATCGTGCGCTCTCCCGTGGTCTGGTCAATGATGATGTAGGCCGACTGGTTCGGGCAGCCGGGCCGCAATTGCACGTCAGAGACGTCGATGCCCGACCGGGACAAGCTCTGCATCAGCATCTGGCCGCCCTCGTCATCGCCGACGCTGCCGATGTACTTCGTCTTCAGCCCGAGCTTCGCACAGGCCACCATGGCGCTGGCCACCTGTCCGCCGGGGGAGCGGATCTCGCGCACGAAGGGCGCCTTCCCGCCGTAGGCGGGGAATTGCGGGACCACGAGCAAGGTATCCGTGGCGTTGAGGCCAACCCCGACCACGTCGAAAGACTTCTGCATGCGACGCTTCCCTACGCGGGCGCCGGCACGCAGGCCAACCGTTCGGCGGTCACACGCTTCCCGATGGAGCCGTCACTCCGGCGAATGCATCGAGGATGCAGCCCAACAATCCCCACAACTGCAACTTAGCACGCCCGCGCGACACGGCGGAGGAGCGGGCAATTGCTACACTCCGGAGTGTGCTGGTACAGCCCGTGAGGGCCGTCGCGGACCATGATCCCGGGGCAAGTGCTTGGCTGCGTTCCATAGCCCGCGCTACGGCGCTGGCTGGCGTGAGCCGTGCCCTGCGGCAAGCTGAGATCGACCTTGAATGGCTCGCTCGCCAGCAGCTGGCGGTGTGCCGGGTGCCGGCTCCGACGTTCTCCGAAAGCGCTAGGAGCGCGCACCTGTCAAGGGTATTCCGGAAGCTCGGGCACTGCCCGAGCATTGACGACGCCGGCAACGTGGTGCTGCCGTTCGTCCACTCCGCGCGACTGCCGTATGTCGCAGTCACCGCGCACATGGACACCATCCTCGCCCCTTCTGCCGCGGAAGATATCCGCGTCGAGACAGACGGAACATTCAGGGGGCCCGGGGTTGCGGATAACGGGCCTGGCCTGGCCGCCTTGGTGGGCCTGGCCAAGCTGCTGGCCGAGCCGCTGGTCGAGGCCGCGGAGCGCAACGTGCTGCTCGTCGCGAACGTTGCCGAAGAGGGGGAGGGCAATCTACGGGGCATCCGCTACCTTGCCGAGGATTCGCCCTATGCGGGCCGGATCGACCGCTACTTGGTCCTGGATGGCGCGGCGTTGGAGCATATCACCCACGCAGCGGTCGGCTGCAAGCGCTTCGAACTGGTCATTGAGGGGCCGGGAGGCCACAGTTGGAACGATTTCGGCGCCCCGCACCCGGTCCACGCACTCGCGCGCGCGATCTCTCTCATGACCGCGGCCCGGCTGCCATCCCAGCCCAAGACGACGCTCAGCATCGGAGTTATCCAAGGAGGAGCAAGCGTCAATTCGATCCCTGCGGCCGCAACGGCGAAGATCGATGTGCGGTCGGTCGAGCCCTGCGAGATTCGCCGCGTAGAGCAGGTCGTCGAGGATGCTGCCCGCAAGGCTGTTGCGCTCGAAAGCCGGAACGGCGGCGGGCGTCTCGGTTGCGTGCTGCGAGAGATCGGACAGCGCCCGGCGGCGCCGGCGCTGCCTTGCAATCCCGTCGCGGCCTGCCTGCGCGCGGTCAATGCCCATCTGGGGATCCCGTCCGTCTTGGGCTGTGCGTCCACGGATGCGAACATCCCTCTCGCTGCCGGCATACCGGCAGCCGCAATCGGCTGTGGCGGGCGTGGCGGAAACGCCCATGCCCCGGGCGAGTGGTACAACCCCGAGGGCCGGGAGATCGGACTGCAAAGGCTGCTGCTGGGAATCGCCTGCCTCCAAATGCAGCCCTGACCGGCGCTCGGGGCCGCTGCGCCGACGAGCGGTCGCAGGCCGGCGCGGTTCGGTCGCAGGCAGACTTGCAGCCACCTGGGCGGTTGGCAGGCTTGGCGCCGGCTATGCGATTGCGGGCGAGCGACGCGCGCAGGCGCACGAGAGAGCGACAGGCCAAAGCCCCCCGCCCGCTTCGTGCCATACTCGGGCTGTGACGCGCAAGTTCAACACGGAGGGCCCGGTTGTCGCAGAGCGCCACTATTGCGTCCCCCCGCTCAGCCGGATCGACTTGGACGAGGTCCTTGAATTGGTCGCGGACATGAAATACTTCGTACTTCACGCCCCGCGCCAAACAGGCAAGACATCGACCTTGCTAGCTCTCCAAGACCTGCTCAACAGGAAGGACAAGTGCCGCTGCCTGTACGTCAATCTCGAGGGAGGGCAGGCCGCCGGAGAGGATACCGCCCGCGCCATGAGAACACTGCTGGCGGACTTGGCGTCTAGGTCCTTGGATGTCCTGCAAGATGATTTCGTGGAGCGGACCATGTCGGGGTACTTGCAAAAGTACGGCCCCGACGCCGCCTTGGGGCAAACCCTCGTGCGCTGGTCCCAAGCCAGCGAACTGCCGCTGGTGCTGCTGCTGGACGAGATCGACACACTCGTCGGAGACACGCTGATCTCAGTTCTGCGCCAGTTGCGAGCGAACTATGACCGTCGCCCGCACCAGTTTCCGCAAAGCGTGGTGCTGTGCGGGGTCCGGGACGTGCGCGACTATCGGATCTTTTCCAGCCGCGAAGGCACGCACATCCGGGGCGGCAGCGCCTTCAACATCAAGGCAAGGTCGCTACGCCTCGGAGACTTCACCGAGGCCGAAGTGCGCGATCTGCTGGCCCAGCACACGGCCGAGCGCGGCCAGTCCTTTGAAAGCGGCGGCGTCGCACGCATCTGGGACCTTACCTGCGGCCAGCCGTGGCTGGTGAATGCCTTGGCCTACGAAACCTGCTTCGGCGGCCAAGCGGATCGCGACCGGAGTCGTCCCATCCGCTTGGACGCGATCGACAGGGCCAGAGAAGCGCTCGTTCTCCAGCGCGCCACGCATCTCGACCAGCTGGCCAACACCCTCCGCGAGGAGCGGGTGCGTCGAGTCATCATGCCGCTGCTGGCCAGTTCCGGGAATTGGGACTACTCCTTGAGGGACCTGGAGTACGTTCGGGATCTCGGCCTAGTGACTTCCTATGGCGCGGTACGCATCGCAAACCCAATCTATGCAGAGGTGGTGCCGCGCGAGTTGACGGCCGCACTGCAGTCCGGGCTTGAGACCCAAGTAAAACCGGACTGGTATGTGAACGCCGACGGCAGCTTGGACCTAGTCAAACTGCTGGGCGCCTTTCAGGACTACTTCCGGGAGAACGCCGAATCTTGGGTGGACCGGTTCGGACACGCCGAGGCAGGGCCGCAGCTAATATTGCATGCTTTCCTGCAGCGGGTCGTGAACAGCGGGGGCCGCATCGGGCGTGAGTACGCGGTCGGGCGGGGGCGCACGGATCTGCTGATCGAATGGCAGCCGAGCAGAGGGCAAGGCCCGACGCACACCTGCAAGTATGTCATCGAGTGCAAGGTGCGCACGGCGAAGACCGGCTTGGATCGACTCGTCCGCGAGGGGCGGGAACAAGCGGCGGAATACATGGATCGTTGCGGGGCGGAAGCGGGACACTTGGTGATATTCGACCTGCGGCCGGGCCAGTCGTGGGAGCAGCGCGTGTTCCGCACGGAACCGGATCCGGGCGAACGCCAGATCACGGCTTGGGGCCTGTAGTCCCGCTAGGCGAAACAGCAGCGGCTCGAATCGATTGCCTGTTGCCGGTAGAAAATTCGGCGCGGCCGACAGCGCCGGGGCTATGGGCGGGGTAGCTGCCACTCTCCGAGCCACAGCCCAGCGTCTGGCACGATCTGACACGGCGACTGGTGCTAGTCTGAAATCATCCGCACCCAAGCTGGCAAGCACGAAATCTAATTGTCCCGAACCAAGAAAAACTCGCCCGGCGCCGCCGCCTACGTAGACAAGCCCGACCAGGTTGAAGCGCTAGCGCAGCGACTGCATGGCCAGCGCCTGATCGCATTCGACACCGAATTCCTCTGGGAGCGCACGTACGCCCCGCACTTGGGCCTGATCCAAGTGGCGGACTTCGAACAGACATGGCTCATTGATCCGATCTGCCTGTCTCCCAAACAGATGCGGCCGCTGCTGGATGTTTTTGTCGCTCCGGAGACACTGAAGGTCGGCCACGCGATTGATCAAGACCAGATCTGCCTGCACATGGCCTACGGGATCATCGCCGAGCCGGTGCTCGACACAGCCGCGGCCGCAGCGCTCACCGGCATGGGGGACCAGGTTGGGCTGTCCAAGCTGCTTCACCAGCTGCTGCGGGTCGAGATCGCCAAGGGCTACAGCCGCACCAACTGGCTCAAGCGGCCTCTCTCCGAGTCCATGCTCAGCTACGCTGCGGAGGATGTGGCCCATCTCCCGCAAGCCGCTGACGTGCTGAGCGAGCGTCTCGGCGATCTTGGCCGGACAGACTGGGTGCTGGAGCTGTCGGCTCGCGGCGGGAAGTTTGCCAAGGCGCACTTTGACGCCGATGCGCTGGCGCGCAAGCTGGCCGCCGGCCGGCGTCTCGACGCGACCACGTTCAGCGTTTTGCGCGAACTGATCGCTTGGCGCGAGTCGACGGCGCGACACTCGGATGTCCCCCGCAAGTGGATCTCGGAGGACAAGATCTTGGTCAAGCTCGCCTCTGCCCGCCCGACCACGGCGGCACAGCTCGCAGATTTTCGCGGGTTGGGCGGCATCAAGAACAGCAGGGGCGTCAAGCGGCTCCTAGACGCGATCCGCAAGGGCATCGACACGCCTGTCGATGACTATGCGGTCGCCAAGCGCAGTCCGACGGCCACGCAGGCCGAGGCAGCGACCTTGGTCGTGCTCAAGTGCTTCCTCAACACGCTGGCGGCCGACAATGACATCCCCGTCCGCCTCTTGGTCGACAGCGATCAGATGATTGGGCTGCTCCGCAAGCCGCTCGAAAGTGTCGAGGCCCTGCGCGCAGCAGGCATCCTAGACCCGCGGGCCGTCGATTTGGTGGGCGAGGATTTGGTGGCCATCCTCAACGGCCGCAGGGGCCTGCGCATCGTTAACGGCGCAGCTGTCCAGCACGCGGACTAGCTGCCGGAACGCGGCTCATCCAACCTCGCAGCTCCCCCGGGCCGTGATCACGGCCGGGCCGGTCAGGCGCATGCCATCCCGCCACTCCACCGACATCTCCCCGCCTTCGGCGAGGATGCGGGCCCGGTCCGCGATCCACCCGCGGTGGCGCGCTGCAAAGGCGGCACCCAGCGATCCAGTGCCGGAGCTCAAAGTGGCCCCGGCGCCTCGCTCCCAGAAGCGGACTTCCAGTGCCGGGGACTCGCGGTCGTTGCCGCCGACCGTCATGAAAGAAACGTTGGCCCCGGCCGGAAAGCACGGATCCCGTTCCAAGATTGGCCCCCATGCCTGCCAGTCGAAGTCCAAGCTCTCGACGCGGACCACGAGTTGCGGATTGCCGACATGGACAGCCGTCATGTCGCCACGCAGGCCGGCGCCTTGCCCGGCCGGCAGGCAGTCCAAGACCCTGCATTCCGATTCGTCCGTCGTCATCCGGAACTCGTAGTACGGAGGCTTGGCCAGCGTGCGCTCGATCTCGCGCACGCCCGCCCCGGTCTTGATGGCGAACCTCTCCGGCGCACCGGCAGTCTCTGTCAAGTAGGCCGCCACGCAACGCGTGCCGTTGCCGGAGATTTCCGCTGCGCTGCCATCGCTGTTCCACAGCCGCAGCTCGGCGATCGCCTGCGGATCCCCCGCAGAGCTGACCACTTCGAGTCCATCCGCTCCGATCCCGAAGCGCCGGTCGCAAATCCTGGCGGCGAAACCAGGCAAGGATTCGGCACCCACCCCGATCGCGGCCAGATCCCGGCGTTCGACGATCAGGAAGTCATTGCCGGCCCCGTGGGCCTTGGCGAAGCGAACCTGAGGCACTCATCCTAGTGTGCCTGAAGCCGAACCCGCTCCCCGCTGGTACCCTGAGTTCAGATTCCATGACAAACCCGCTAGCCACCATCCAGTTCGAAGTCCCGTTCGACAAGATCCGCGCCGAGCATGTCGAGCCGGCGATCGACCAGTTGCTAGAGGAGTCCCGGGCAGCGCTGGCCGCGCTGGCGGCAGACGATCGTCCAGCGACCTATGACAGCACCTTGGGCGCCTTGGAAGCGCTGGGCGAGAAGCTGGGCTACGCGATGGGCGTGGCGGGACACATGGAAAGCGTCTCCACGTACCCGGAGTTGCGGGCCGCCTTCAACAATGTTCAGCCGAAAGTCAGCGCATTCTTCTCCAGCATCCCGCTCAACGAGGAGGTTTGGCGTCGACTGAAAGCGCTCGTCGCAGCGTCCGAGGTGCCATCCCTGTCTCCGACGAAGAAGCGGTTCTTGGAAAAAACCATGGACAGCTTCCGCCGCAGCGGCGCCGATCTCGATCCGGGCAAGAAGGCGAGGCTCTTGGAGATCAATGTCGAACTGGCCAAGGTGACGACCAAATTCTCCGAGAACGTCCTGGATGCGACCAACGCTTTCGAACTGATCCTCGAGAACCGGGCACAGTTGGCGGGCCTGCCCGCAAGCGCCGTCGAGGCGGCGCGCGAAAGCGCGGAGAGCAAGGGCGTGCCGGGCTGGCGCTTCACCCTGCAAGCGCCGAGCTACATGGCCGTGATGACCTATCTCGACGACGCAGCCGTGCGGGAAACGATGTACCGAGAGTTCTCGCGGCGGGCCGCCTCGGGCAAGTTCGATAACCGAGGGCACATCCGACGGATCCTGGAACTGCGCAAGGAGAAGGCGGAACTGCTGGGCTATGCGAACTTCGCCGACTTGGTGCTGGAAGAGCGCATGGCGAAGCGCGGCGCGCAGGCCGTGGCTTTTGTCAGCGGTCTCAGGCAGCGCACGCAGCTGGCCTTTGAACGGGAGAACCGCGAATTGCGCGAGTTTGCCGGACGCGAGCCGGCACCCTGGGACATTGCATACCAGGCGGAGCGGCTGCGCAAGGAGCGCTATGACTTCGACGAGGAGGACCTGCGGCCGTATTTCCCGTACGAAGGGGTCTTGGCCGGGCTCTTCGACGTGGCGCAGCGGCTCTTCGGCGTCAGGGTCGAGCGGCGCGCAGGCGTGCCCGTATGGGACGAACAGGTCGACTCCTACGCCCTGCTCGACGCCGACGGCAGCCATCTCGGCTCCTTCTATGCCGACTATTTCCCGCGAGAGAACAAGCGCGGGGGCGCTTGGATGGACTCGTTGATCACCGGCGAGCCGACAGCTGACGGCTTCTCCCCCCATCTCGGACTGAACTGCGGCAACCTAACCCCGCCGACTGGCGGCAAGCCGGCCTTGCTGACCCATCGCGAGGTCGAGACAATCTTTCACGAGTTCGGACACCTGCTGCACCATCTGCTCAGCAAAGTCGAGGTCAAGAGCCTCGCCGGCACGAACGTCGCCTGGGACTGGGTCGAGCTGCCCTCGCAGATCATGGAGAACTGGTGCTGGGAACGCACGGCTCTCGACATGTTTGCCAAGCACTACGAGACAGGTGAGACGATTCCCGACGACCTGTTCGCCAAGATGAAGCGCGCCAGGAATTTCCGCAGCGCGAATGCGCAAATGCGGCAGCTGGGCTTCGCCACGCTGGACCTGGCGTTGCACATCGAATTCGACCCGCAGCGGGACGGTGACGTCGTGGCCTACGCCCGCAATATCCTGCAGTCTCACGCGCCGGCCCCCCTGCCGGCAGACTACGCGATGGTCGCAGGCTTCACGCACCTGTTCTCCAGCCCCGTCGGCTACGGCGCGGGCTACTACTCGTACAAGTGGTCCGAAATGCTGGACGCCGATGCCTTCACGCGCTTCGCCCGCGAGGGCATCTTCAACTCCGCGACCGGCGCGTCATTCCGCCGCAACATCCTAGAGAAGGGCGACAGCGCCGAACCCGAAGCGCTGTTCCGAGCGTTCATGGGCCGCGACCCGGACCAAGAAGCCCTGCTGCGACGCCTGGATCTGGCAGCGTAGGCATGCGCAAGCACCATGCCGGAGATCCATCCCTCGGAGTTGCTGGCAACGACAAGCATACCGCCTAGATCGTTCTACGCCGGCCCGGCCGCGCAGGTGGCACGCAGCCTGCTGGGAACGATCTTGCTGCACAGGACTTCCGGAGGCCCGCTGGCCGGGGTGATCGTAGAGGTGGAAGCGTATCTCGGGCAGAACGACCCGGCCGCGCACAGCTGCGCAGGGCGGACGACGCGCACGAACGTGATCTTCGGCCGCCCCGGCCACGCCTATGTCTACAGAATCTACGGCTTGCACCACTGCTTGAATGTCGTGGCCGAGCCCGACGGAACCCCCGGCTGCGTGCTGATCCGGGCCTTGGAACCCGTGTGCGGCCTCGCCGCGATGCGGGCGCGACGCACGGCCGGCTGCGGCTTGGAGCAGATTGCCAGCGGGCCGGGCAAGCTAACCCAGGCACTGGGCATCGGGATGCAGGCGTACGGCGCGGATCTGCGCGGCGAGCCGCTCAGCATTCGAGTGCCGCGGAGCAAGCCCGGGATCCGCGTGCAAACGACAGGAAGGATCGGGATCCGCAAGGCAAGGGAGCTTGATCTTCGCTTTTTTATCGCCGATAATGAACACGTCAGCCGCCGATGACGGGCGATACCTCGGCCAGGACGATCTTCCATGTCGACATGGATGCCTTCTTCGTGTCGGTAGAGGAGCTTTCCAACCCTGCCCTGAGGGGGCTGCCGGTGGTGGTCGGCGGCAAACCCGGCGAGCGCGGTGTCGTCGCAGCCGCATCCTACGCGGCCCGCAAGTTCGGCGTGCATTCGGCCATGCCGCTGCGCGAGGCTCTCCGCAAATGCCCGCAAGCTATTTTCCTAGAGGGTCATCCCGAGCGATACCTGAGCTATTCGAAGCTCCTCGGCGAGACCTTCAGGCGATTCTCGCCACTGGTATCGATGGCGTCCATCGACGAGGCCTACCTCGACCTCACCGGGACCAGGCGCCTGCTCGGGCCGCCGCTTGCAGCGGCGCATAACTTGCACCAGGCCGTCCAGGACGAGACGGGCCTGCCCTGTTCGATCGGGGTCGGGACATCGCGGCTGGTAGCAAAGATCTGCTCCGCCCTGGCAAAGCCGAATGGCATCATGTTCGTTCAGCCCGGCACGGAACCCCAAGCCTTGGCGCCGCTCGAAATCGGCCGCGTCCCGGGCGTGGGCCGGGCGACGCGAGAAAGACTCGCGGCGCTAGGCATCCGCACGATCGGTGACGCCGCCAGGCAAGGGGAGTCGTTCCTGCAATTGCATTTCGGCAAAGCGGGGCTGGCTCTCGCAGGCAAAGCGCTCGGACTGGACAGCGGGGCTTGGTTCAGCCAGCCAATCGGGGAGCGCAGCGAGCCGAAGTCGATCAGCCACGAGACGACCTTCCCGGAAGACACGCTCGATCCGGTGCTGATCGACGCTACCATCGCGAAACTCACGCAACTGGTCGCGCGACGCCTCCGCGAGCACGGACTCTGGGCCAAGACGGTGCAGGTCAAGATCCGCTACTCGGACTTCTCCACGCGGACAAGGGCAAGCACCCTCGGCGAGGCGACGCAACTGGACAGCGCACTGCTGTTGGCGGCGCGCGCGCTGTACCAGCGCAACCGCATCCGCGGAAAGGCCGTTCGGCTGCTCGGCGTTCACGCCAGTTCGCTGCAGCGAGAACCGCGCGCGCAACCCAAGCTGTTCGCTGAAGACGGCGGTGCCAAATGGGCGAGAGCGCTGCAGGCCGTCGATTCCCTGCGCGACCGCTATGGAGAATCGGCCGTTGGCCTGGCCGCCTCGCTGCGTCATGGTCGCAGGGAGCGGGTGCACGAGAACCCGTCAGGCTTGGCTGGGCGCACCAAGGACGGAAAGTGATCCATGGAAGCGAGGATGCCGGGGGCCGGGTTCTTCGGGCGGTTCCCAGCGGCAGGCGGGGCGCCTCCCGCGCGGGTCAGCACAGGAGCGCCGGCAACGAACACCGCGAGGCCTCTCGGAATCTCAATCCCCGCTGAACGGAGCGCGGTCACGATATAGCGCGTTCGTCAGGCCGTGGCGCGAGAACGGGATGTGCGCATATGCTTCCGCGGCCAGGCGTGCGACACCGGTAAGCTGCCCCCGGAATAGGCTTTCGCCGCGGTCGCGTCCCGGAGACCCCCTGCGGATTCAGCATGCCAACGCACCGCATGACTGGCCGGAGGCCGCCTCCAGCTATTCTGTCGGCTCTTGGCGCGGGGCGGGAGATCTGGCGTGCGGGGCGCTGCGTGACGAGGTCGGATGCGGAACCCTGCTGGGAGGCTGGCGAACTACGGCTCGTCTTCGTCGACCGCCAGCCACTCCGGCAGCGGATCGTCTAACGAAGCCCACCCGGAAGCACCGGAGGCCATCTCGTCGTCGGTCAGCAGGCAGCCGTCCAGCGCGGTCTCGATGGCCTCTTGCGGCATGTCGATTCCGATGAAGACGAGCTCCTGACGGCGGTCGCCGTGGTCGGGATCCCATACTTGGCCAACCCACTCCAGCGTCTCCGAGTCAGCGGCGATCTCTGCCGGGTCCAGCGCGGCAAGCCAAGAGCCTCCGGGCTCCAAGACCAGCGCATCTCCGGCGATCGAAAGAGTGCCGGCCACATCATGCCGGGTGGCCAGCCAGACCACGCCCTTCGCCCGTAGCACGCCCTCGAAGCAACCTTCGAAGATCGCTGCCAGCCGTGCCGGATGGAAGGGGCGCCGCCGCCGGTAGACAAAGCTGCCGATGCCGTACTCCTCCGTCTCAGGCGTGTGGTCGCCTTGCAGTTCCTGAAGCCAGCCCGCCGTTTGCTCGACGCGCTCGAAATCGAACAGGCCTGTGTCAAAAATCAAGTCGAGTGGAATCCGCCCGTAGGTCGTCTGGGCCAATGTCGCCGCTTGGTTGAGCTTGCGCAGGATCCCTGTCAACCGCGCGACTTCCTCCCGGCTCATCCTGTCGGTCTTGTTGAGAACAAGGACGTTGGCCAGCTCGACTTGATCGACGAGCAGTTCGGCAATGGAGCGGTCGTCCTCGGCATCGACTCCCAGCCCGCGATCCAGCAGGTCTTCTCCGGAACCGAAGTCGCGAAGAAAGCGCGGGCCGTCAACGACGGTGACCATCGTGTCCAACCGGGCCAGCTCGCCCAGATGGACGCCGAGCTCGTCCGATAGGGCGAAGGTCGCCGCGACGGGAAGCGGCTCGGAGATGCCGGTTGATTCGATCAGCAGGTAGTCGAAACGACGCTCCCGCGCCAGACGCGAGACCTCCTCGAGCAGGTCCTCGCGCAACGTGCAACAGATGCAGCCGTTGGACATCTCGATCAGCCGCTCGTCGACACGGTTGAGCTCGGCGCCGCCGTTGCGCACGAGTTGGGCGTCGATGTTGATCTCGCTCATGTCATTGACGATGACTGCTACACGACGGCCTTCGCGGTTATGCAGCGCGTGGTTGAGCAACGTCGTCTTGCCGGCGCCGAGAAAGCCGGAGAGCACGGTTACAGGAAGGCGTGGGTCGTTCAATTCGATTTCTCCTTGGAATTCCTGGGATATCAAGGGCGCGGCCGGCTGTCGATTGCGGCCGCGAGCGTGCGCCAAGCACGGGGCAGCGCCTGCGGCGGCAGGCGCCCGGAAGGCTGCTTCCATTGGCGCAGCACGGCGCGACGATAGGCCACCCCGCAGCGCGCAAGCGCCCACTCCTCATAGTCTGCGATGCGCCGAATGGTGGCGACCGTCAAGTCAACCGGTATGCAGGGGGCCGGAGGCGTCTTCGCTGGCGGGATCATATCGGGCTTCCAAATCGGCTGTTGGAGCGCCTCCAGCGGAAGCCAGACGGGTCGAAACTGGTAGCGGTTGAGGTAGACGCCGCCCTGTCGCGGCGTTGCATACAGAAGGCCGAAACCCCACAAGCTGAGGCTGTCGCCGTCAGGCAGTGCGAGCGTGTAGCAGCTCGACCCTGCTTCCCCTGCAGGCGGCTGTCGCTTGAAGAAGCCCGCTTCGAGCAGGAGGTTGCCTTCCGGGCGTACGATGTCCCGGCCCCAGTTCCAGCACTGCCGGTGCAGCAGTGCTTGCCCCTTGCGCCGGCGAGGGCCGGAAACCGGGTTCACAGCCATGCCCCGCCCCAAGCGAGCAAAACGCTGAAACCGGTGGCCGCCACAGCCTGCCGGCCCACCAATCGCAGCGCGAACGCGCGGCCCTGCTCGCGGGCGATCGTCAGGCAGGTGGCCAAGCAAGGCAGCAGCACGCCGGCCAGATAGACGGCCGTCAGCAGTTGGACGGCGCTGAGGCCTGCGGCGACGCCCGGCTCTGCCAGCAGTAGGATGCCATCCTTGCGCACGCTCGCCAAGACCACTGTTAAGGCCGCCTCGGAGGGCAAGCGGAAGAGTGCCATCGCCGGCTCGACTACGTCCGACGCGGCTTGCAGCACGCCCAGCCAATGCAACAGGGAGGCCGCTGTCGTGATCAGGAACAAGACTGGCAAGGCCCGCTGAAAGAACTCCCGCACTACGCCCTGCGTCTCGAGCCAGACGGCCCTCGGGCGCGGCCACGTCAGGAAAACCCGGCCCTCCGGCGACAGGAGATTGAAGGGAGAACGAGCCGCTCGCGGCACTATGAAGCGGGCGTAGGCGAGAGTCGTGGCGCCAAGATAAAGCAGGTAGGGCACGATCAGCTCGGGGCGCGCCGCCGCGGCGAAGACCGCCAGCGTGGCTCCCAGCTGATACGAACAGGCCGAACCGAAAGCGACGGTCGAGGCGCATGCGCCATGCGAGCAAGCCGACGACGAGCGCAAGCCGATGACGGCGGGCACGTTGCAGCCGAAACCCATCACGACCCGCGCCAACTCCCGGCCCGTCATGCCGAACGGCCGCAGCCACGGACTCACGGCAGTTGTCAGGCGGTCCAACAGGCCGCTCGCCTTGTACGCGCCCATCAGCAGCGCATAGAACACGACCACCGGAGTCGCCCACACCAGCAGCAGCGGCCCCATCGTGACAAAGCCGTAGTCGCCGGCCAGGATCGCCGCAAGCGGCTGCGGCCAGTCCGCCAGCACCCCGGCCAGTGGCTCGGCCCAGGAACTGACCAAAGGGGCGATTCGATCCGCGAAGCGGTTAGCGGCGTCGACAGCCATCCAAGCGGGCGCCAACAACAGGAGCAGCGCCCAGAAAGGGCCGGTGGCGGAGCGCTTCAGCAGAAAAGAGCGCGGGCGGGCGGTCAGATCGCCGAAGTTGAACCCGGCTTTGGCGGGGATCGGGCCGGGCGCTTCCAGCGCCTGCAGCAACCTTCGCCGATCATTGGTGTCCAGCTGTCGAGCATCTACGGCAACTACCGGCAAACCCGTCTGGAGAGACAGCTCTCCCAGCCGCGCCTCCGCCTCCCGCCGGGCGAGTCGGTCCCGCAGGGTCACGACCAGCGCGCCACGTCGCTCTGCCGCGAGCGGCAGCAGATCGGCCAAGTCCGCGTCCAGTTCGGTTCCCCGGGCCACCAGCAGGACAGCCTCGCCGTCACGCAGCCGCTCCGCGACTGGCCGGGTGGGCTCGCCAGCGGAACTCGGCAGCAGCCCGGGCGTATCGATCAGTTCCCAGTTGCCCACCCGGTAGGAGTCACAGCCGGCAGTGGCGCCTTGGCAGTTCGCGGCAGCGCCGGGCGTCCCCGCCAGCGCTGCGGCCAGTTGCGTCTTGCCGGCATTTTCCTTGCCCAGCAGAACCGCGGTGCGAATCGGCATCCGGAGCATTTCACGGTTCCTTCAGCAAGCGCAATCGTCGCCGCAGCAGGACAAATCGTCCAAGTACATTCCGTAGCGGCGGTACTCCTCGAGCGGCTCCGTGCTGACCCGCAGGCGGCGGGCGATCTGGTTGGCCACCACGGCGAAGCGCTGGCGGAACTTGTAGATGAAGCAGAAGATGATATCGTCCTGGCGCACCTGCGGGCCGGTCAGGAACAGCCCTTTCGTCACGGTAGACTCATCGTTTTCCGTCAGCAGCGGGAAGCAGTCATCCCGCCACTCGAACAAAGATTCAACGAGCATTGCCGAACCGACGAATCCAGAGGCCAGGATCGGCTGTTCGGCACAGTCGACAAGAGTGCCGTCCTTGAGCGCCAATTGATAGCCGCTGTCCTTGCGGCGCACAGCGGTGACCGTACAGCCGCCGCGCAGTGTCACTCGCCCCGATTCAATGGCCGCATTCAGACGCTCCT
The DNA here is from genome assembly GCA_965219605.1 of Bryobacterales bacterium. Classification (GTDB taxonomy): domain Bacteria; phylum Acidobacteriota; class Terriglobia; order Bryobacterales; family UBA6623; genus VXMF01. Next base: position 1,305,104 of record CBDCOC010000001.1, read on the forward strand.
GCGTGAAGGGGGACAGCAGCAGGCTGGGATCCGGCCCTTTTCGCTCCCACGGCTCGTCGCGATCGAAGACGACGGCTCGCCGCCCGGCGGCTGCCAGTCCAACGGCGGCATCGATCCCACTCTCGTAACCGCCGATGATGCATCTCTCGTCACCGCTGAGATCGTCCCATGAGATCACCTTGGAATTGTGCAGGCAAAGCTCGGCGCCGGGGAAGCCGTTGATCCGCGGATACTGCATTTCACCGCCTGCCCAGACCACGAATCGTGCGCGGACATCGCCGTGACTCGTCTTCACCAGAAATCCCTTGTGCCGACTTCCCGCCTCAACCGAGCGAATATCGACACCGGTCACTACGGGCAAGTCGAAATGCTGCGCAATCCCTCGCAGGTAGCGGGCGTACTCCCTCCCGGTGGGGTGCTCGACACCAACCGAGTAGGCCGGCGATGTGTGCGGACAGACGGCGTTCAGATCGAGGCCGCCGAATTGGTTGCTGTTGAACGACGGCGTGATGAAGCGCGTCTGCCGGGGCCATCGCAGGAATGAGGCGCCGACGGCGGAGCGCTCAAGGATCACAAAGCTCTCGATTTCAAGGTGACGCAGCGTCACGCCAAGACCGAGCCCCGCAGGCCCGGCGCCAGCGATGACAATGTCCGCATCCGAGGGACTGGCTGACTTCGTCATCAGATCACCCGAACCGTTTCGAGTCCGCCGAAGCGTAACTTGCCATTGCGCGGTCGAAACGGGCCCTTGTCTCGAGCGCCTCGAACACCGTCAGCAGTCGATTGCCCGGAATGACGCATACCATCTCTGCCGAGGCCGTGCAGCGCGGCGACGAGACGATCGATAAACGCTTCCCAGTGCCGCTTATCTTCCTTGCTGGTTCCTATCACCTTTCCTCTCCTGAATTCCACTCTTCGTGACCCTAATTTTCCTGCTTCCATCGTCCCAAGCAGCTGAGAACGCACCACGAGACGGCCCCCTAAACTGCTATGGCCAAAACCGCTGATCTCGCGAGCGATGCGCTGGCCAGAGCCGTCGAGGCCAGCGGAGAGGCCCTGACGGGGGCCGGAGCGGCTGTTTACGGGCCTCTCTGCACGCCTGCCCTTGCCCCGCAATCGCTCAGTCTCAAGCGGTTCCCGCTCTTTCTGGAGGGCTGCCACGGCTGAGCCGCGGCACGACGCTCTCACCAGTGATCGGGAGAGGCCCTCCTGAACCGCAGGCAGACACCACGGCCGCAATGCAAGCACTCACAGCAATGCGCTGCGGATGAACGATGGAAGAAAGCGCGGTGCGTAACTGGAACTAAAACTAAGCGGGCGGGCCGCGGGCGGAAAGGCCGCGGGAGTAACCAGACGTGATCGACTCGCCGTCGGTCGCCGTTTCAAGCGGCTCCGCAACATCGACGAATTCAATCTGTAATGAATCGGAAGTTTCCGCAGCGGGTTGCTGTGGAAGCTGGCAGACCGCGCACTGCCGGTCAGTTGCGTGCTCCTCATGGCAGAAGATCTCATCGGTGACTCCACCGGCCACCGCCACCGCCAAGACGAAGACCCATGCGAGCCAGCCGCGGTTACGCAGCATGGCAGCCGTGCGCCCCCTGCTCTCTTGGATCATTAGTAGCGACTCTAGCAGAGATCGCCCGGTGGTGCAAGCAGGATTGCGCTTGTCATCCTGCTTGCACTTGCTTTCACTCAGTGCGGGCGTTTGGAATCGGGCGGCGTGCTGGGGCTGGACGAACCGTGGCGGGATCGCCAACCCGCGCTTGCGGCTGTCGGCGACGGCGGTGGACGCGAGCATGGCTGGAAAACGGCCTGGCCCCGTTCCGGCACCAAGGTGCAGTCTTGATAGCGAGCGGACATAATTGAAGCTGGAATTTGGAGGTGCTGGCGGCTACGGCCCCAATCCAGCCCGGATGGCTGGCTAACAGTGCAGCGAGCAGGACATTGTCTGCCAAGTGGTCCAGCACTGTCCTGTCTGCGAACGCTGCCGTAAGGGCGCAGGTCCCCGTGCATCCGCCCGAGCCGCGCCAGTACCAGTGGTTGCATGTGCCCACCAACGGTGCGCTGATGCTGCCGGTCCTGCATCGCAGGCACAGACGCGAAGCCAGCGAGGAAATCGGCCACATCCCGCGCTAGCGCGACACCTTTTGAGGCGTCCGCTCCCATCTCAGGGAACTCGGATGGAGACTTCTCTGACATCGCCCGGGCGGACCAAGGAGATGGCCTCGCAAATCTCCCGCGCACGGAGGCGGACATCTGGCCAGGCGGTGGCGAGCAAGACTACGATTCCGATCTGTCGCCCGGCTAGGTTCTGTTGGTGCCGAAGGTGCTGATCCGCCGTGACGAACCCATCGTAGCCCCCCCGCTAAGTCGAGCAACTCCCCGTTGGCTTTGTCCGACCAGCCTTTCTCAGCAAGCGTGTCTACAGTGTGCTCGTGGAGGTTGCCTCGCAGAGGGGCTGGAGTGCCTTGCTCGAACAAAAGCTTCAACGCACCACCGCGACACGTAGAGACTTGGCCTCGTGTTCAAGGACGACGCGGGCTTGTTGCTCGTCGACTCCGGGGAACCATTCGACAAACTCCTTGATCGTAGCGCCACGGGCCAAGTTTTCGTACAGCGCCAAAAGTGGAATCCGCGTGCCCGCAAACACCCACACACCACTAACTCTCCCCGGAATGCGTTCGACGGCGGCGCAAGTCTCCCAGTCAGTCATCTTTCTCGCCTCGCAATTTTTCGGGCTCTGTTGATATGGTGATCCAAGTTCAGTTCTCGACATCCCCAAAGGGCCTAGACTGGACTTACCCGAGACAGTTTTATAAGCATAGGCCAACATGGGCAGCAGCGCTGATTCGGCAGAGTCTTGCAAAAGTCGAGCTGCCAGTGGGGCGGCGCAAGGCGAAAAAGGCGGATACAGGGTTACCCGAGGACAGCTTCAACCGCGAGGACAAAGCCACCAGCAAGGAATACGGCCATGATCCCGCTCCGCATCCTGACTGTGACATAGTGGCGGGCCGGCTTGCCAGAGGCAGGCCGCTGCGGAACTAGTCCGCCGCGCTGTGCGCCAGCTGCACCTGCACCGCGCCGAGATCCTCCAGCGTGCCGCTGAAGCTGGGCACCGCCACCGGCACCGCTGCAACTCCGCCCGCAGCCAAGCCACCGTCTGCGCCCGCAGTTAACTCTGTCCGCTCGCTAGGCGGTCTTGGTGTATCGCTACAATTGGCAGCAATGTCGAAACCTGTACTGGTCGCCATCTTATTCATCGCAGTCGTGCTTGGCGCGATCATTTACTTGTCTCGCAGCCTGCGCCAGCATACATGCGAGGTATGCATGGAATTTCGAGGTCGTTCCAACTGCGCCACTGCCTCCGGCACAAGCGAGGAAGAGGCCGTGCGCACAGCAACTGACACGGCCTGTGCCACGATCTCCGCAGGAATGACGGAAAGCATCCAGTGCAGCAGCACGCCGCCTGTCAGCGTGACTTGGCAGTAGTAGCCGACCTTGCTGGAGACCGGCTCCAGAAGAACGAGGCAGCGACAAGTGCCGCGATAGAGGCCAGCACCAAACTCCTTGTCTCGGCGCAGGGCTGGCGATTGAGCCAAGTTTTCGATTCCCTGCGGCGATTCCTGTCGGTCGGAGGCGCAGCCTCGCTACACCGTGCTCGCCTACGCCATCAACTGCCGAGCCAAAACGGAGATCCCAGTACAGCCCGGCATGCCAGCGCTGCATGCAGCAGCGCGCCGAACCAAAGCCGCGGATCTCAGAGCAACTCCCCCGCCCTGTGCGCAGAGAGGGCCGCGGCAGGAAATCCGCATGCCCCCGGCCGTTGCGAGGAGAAGCGGTACAAAGACCGGCGGCCCGGGATGCACAACGATCAGCCGCGCGCCGCGGATGCAGAGCAGCACCGCGGCACCGGCAAAGGCCAGATCGCGGCCCGCTCGGGATTCCCAACCCAGCAACCCCGTCCGCGCGCAGCCCCCGCGAATGAGCGCAACCGTCTCGCCTCCAGCCTGCCTCTGCGGCAATCCGGAAGCTCTGGATCCTTCGCCTACAATGATCAGCTGATGCATCCTCAAATCGGAATTATCGGCGGCAGCGGTCTGTACGACATGGAGGCGCTCGGGGATTGCCAGGAGGTATGGCTCGACACGCCTTGGGGCTCCCCTTCCGATGCGTACGTGGTCGGACGCATCGCCGGGCGAGAAGTGGCCTTCTTGGCCAGGCATGGCCGCGGTCACCGCATCATGCCCTCCAATCTCAATTTCCGCGCCAATATCCACGGCCTCAAGCAACTCGGCGTCGAGTACGTGCTCTCCTTCAGCGCCGTCGGCTCGCTCCGCGCGGAACTCGAGCCCCTGCATTTCGTGCTGCCGGACCAATTCTTCGACCGCACCCGCGAACGGGCCTCCACGTTCTTCGACGAAGAGTTAGTGGCGCACATCACCTTCTCCCATCCGATCTGCGCCGCTCTGGCCGATGTCGCCGAGCAGGCTTGCCGCGATGTCGGCGTGACCGTTCATCGCGGCGGCACCTACTGCTGCATGGAAGGGCCGGCCTTCTCCACCTTGGCCGAGTCCAACACTTACCGCAGCTGGGGGTTCGACATCATCGGCATGACGAATCTGCAAGAGGCCAAGCTGGCAAGAGAGGCCGAGATGTCCTACTGCACGGTAGCCATGGTGACCGACTATGACTGCTGGCATCCGGACCACGACGCAGTGACGGTGGACACGGTTATCGAGTGCTTGGCCAAGAATGCCGCGCACGCCCGGCAGGTCGCTGTCGCCGCCGTGCGCAACATGCCCACGACACCCAGCCCGTACGCCTCGGCCTTGAAAAACGCCATCATTTCCGATCGCAGCGCCATCTCCGACCGCACGCGCGAGAAATACGCCTTGCTCGCCGGCAGGTACATCTAGTCTCGCGACTCGCGCAGCCCATGTCCGTCCTCGTAGTTGGATCCGTCGCTTACGACGGCATCGAAACCCCGCACGGCAAGGTGGACCGGGTCTTGGGAGGCGCCGGATCTTACATCGCGCTGGCTGCGAGCCACTTCGCGAACGTGCGCTTGGTGGCGATCGTCGGAGACGATTTCGCCCCGGAAGACGAGGCCGTCCTGCGCCGTCGCAGCATTGATCTCGAGGGCTTGGAACGCGCCCCTGGCAAAACCTTTTTCTGGCAAGGCGTGTATTCGCAGAACATGAATGAACGCCGCACGCTGGCCACGGATTTGAACGTCTTCGCCGACTTCCGGCCCCGGCTGCCCGAGTCGTACCGCGACACGCCTCTAGTCCTGCTCGGCAATATCCAGCCCAGCCTGCAAGATCTCGTGGTCGATCAGGCCGCCAATCGCCGGTTCGTAGCCGGCGACACGATGAACTATTGGATCGAACGCACGCCCGACGAACTGGCCCGGGCCATCCAGCGCTGGGACGCGATCCTGATCAACGACGAAGAGGCGCGCCAGCTGTCCGGCGAGGGCGGCCTGCGATCAGCTGCCAAGGCGATCCAGGCGATGGGCCCTGCCTCGGTGGTCATCAAGCGCGGGGAGTACGGAGCCGCGCTGTTCCAAGGCGACAGCTGCTTCCTCGCACCCGCCTACCCGCTGGGCGAAGTTATCGACCCGACCGGCGCCGGAGACGCCTTCGCCGGCGGCTTCATGGGCTGGCTGGACCGCTGCACGGCGGACGGGCCAGCCGATCCGGGCACGTGGGAGCGAGAGTTGCGCCGGGCGGTTGTCTACGGGTCCATCATGGGCAGCTTCTGCTGCGAGCGGTTCGGCGTCGAGGGCTTGCGCGAGCTGACGATGGAACGCATCGAGGCGCGGTTCCGCGAGTTCGAAAGGCTGACTGCCCACTAGCGCCCGCCACGGCCAGGCCGGGGCTCGTAGCGCACCCATAGCGGGCTGGCCCACGCCATGGCCTCGTTGCGCTGCCTCAGGCGGACGTAGTACATGTTCCACTCGTCCCTTGCAGCCGCCGGATCCGACCATTCCAGATCGACCGACATAGCTTTCGGTTCCATCGACACGACCACCTCGGGCACCTGCGAGCCCACCTGCCGAATCACCTCGACGCTGTCGATCAGGGCCGTGCCCTCGGCCAGGACTCGCAGGCGCGGAACCTCGCTGGTGCTGAACTCGTCGCCCATCAGATGGTCCCCTGAGCGCACGACTAAGGCGATATTGTCGTGCGCGGCGTACGAATGGCGCCGCTGGAACGCGCCGATGACGCTACCCCGCGAGTTCTCCTCGGCCAGCACGATGGCGTAGCTGATGTGTGTCGACACATGGTCGCTGCTAGCTTGGAAGCCCAGCCGCCGCCCCCTCTGGAAGGCTTCCCAGATGAAGCCCGCCGGGCGGTAGCCCTGGATCGTGTCGTCCGGGCCGGTCGCGGCGTGCGGCCCGCCCGAGACCTCATAGCTCTGGCGGTGCCCTTGGAACAGTTCCACCACCGGCTCGACCTCGATATCGCCGTCGCGCCAGTCCGTGCCCATGTTGGTCGCAGAACTGTGCGAGGAGCAAATCCCGCCGAAATAGCGCAGATAGGCAAACAAATTCCGGATGTCGGGCGAGCCGTCCTCCGGCGTCCCTGCGACGCGCGCCTTGCCCGTCATCCGCGGTAGCGGGCGGATGCCGCGGCGCGGCAGGATGACATTGCGGTGGCCGCTCGGGTAGCTGACGCTCCGTTCGTACGAATACATGGCGCTGAAGGCCCCTGGCGCGTTGTAGATGTCGCCCGCCTTCTGCTGCAGCCACCACATGTAGTCCTGCCCGACAGCATAATCGTGGTCGCCGGCCCCGATCCAGTCCATGCCCGCCACGTCGAGCCCGTAGCGCCAGACCTCCTCAAACGGCCCGTCCCAGTCCCGGTGGGAGGAAAACGCCGTGTGCCGGTGGAACTCCCCGCGCAGGAATCGCAGGCTCTTGCCGCCAAGCTGCACCCGGCGGGCCCGGATCCGCGCGATCACCCGCGCTTCGTCCGGATGCACGGCCGCACGGGAAGACCGCGGCTCTGCGGGGTCGGCAGGCACCAACTCGGCATCCGCAGCGGCAGTGCTCGCCGCCAGCCTTGCCTCGAACAGGTCGCTGTCGCCGCGCTTGCGCGCTTGCAAGCGATGGTCGCCGGCGAACACCGCTAGCAGCGACCCGTCTGCCAAGGCGGCCAAGCCCGGCTGGCGGTCTAGCAAGTGGTCCGACGACCCGAGCGGGACCGGCTCGGACCACGCCCCTTGGCGCCAGAAGGTGCCGTAGCTGCGCCAGCGCTCGCCCTGCCCCGTTGCGAGCGGATGCTTGCGGTAGAGCACCCACGGCCGCCCCGCGCCATCGAACGCCATGGCGGGAATGCTGATCTTGTGGCGCTGGCTGGTCGCGATTCTGGGATCGTCGTGATAGTAGTCCACAGGCGGTGCCTTCGGCGCATTCGGCGTCTGCCGCAACCCTCCGTCCCACACGCGCACTAGGATGTTCTTGTTGACGTACATCGCCGTCGCCTGCCGGCCGGTCCAGCGGTCCCCGGCGTCCTTGCCCCAACCTTCGTCCGAGTCCTCGAATGCAATCCAGGGCCGGCCCGCGGAGTCGACCGCGACTGCGGCGCGAGCCTCAAACCGCGGCGAGGCGGCAACCGCTATCGGCCGGCCTAGGTCGCCGCCTTCGCAGCGCCTCAGGTACACGTCGTAGTTGCCGGCGTCGTAGGTGTCCCAGGCCACCCACGATATGCCGTCCGAGTCGGTTGCGATCGATGGCCGCCAGTCATTGGCGGGGCTGGTAGAGACTCGCACCGCCCTGCCGCGGAACGTGCTCAAGAAGATGTCGAATTGGCCGTCTCGCCAGCCCTGCCAGGCGAAATACCCCCGGCTGGCGACTACGTTGAAATCACTTCCCGGATCGGCGGTGTGGCGGCGCTCCGGCCCGAGTTCGCCGCTCTCCGGCGAGTATGTCCGGCTGTAGATGTCCCAGTTGCCGCCGCGCTGCTCGGACCACAGCACAGCGGCGCCGCCCTCGGGCAGGCTCATCACGACGGGCTGCCAGACATCTGCGCCGGGCGGTGTGACATAGGTTGGATCGCGCCATCCGGCACGGTCGCGATGCAGCAGCGCGATGCGGTCACCGTTGCCGCGGAACTCAATCGACTCGAACTCGCCCGCCAGCGCTTCCTCCGTATCAATGGGAGCGCCGGGTTCATACTCTACATAGGCGCATAGCACCGAGTGGTCTGGCAGGGAGGCGCAGTTGGGGAAGTCCTCCTCGCGGGCGGTGCTGCGAAGGGGCGCGGCGGCGGGGGCCAGAACTGCCTCGACACGCCCGTCGAACAACGACACACCCGCGCCCAAGGCCAGGTCGCCGACGCTTACGTCGAAAGATCCCTCGCGCGTTTCGACTCGCAGGGCGCGGCTCGGATCGGCGGCAGCGCCGCACGGCCTCTCGGGCAGCATCACATCGACCGAAGCCGGCAGGACACGCGGCGCTCGCGCCCCGCCTGCCAGCTTCAGCGGAGCGGACTGCGATTTCGCGGACCACGATACGCGCCCGTCCCGCACCCAGCCGGTCGCCGCACCACTCCAATCCGTCACCGCTTCGTCGCCGATCCCCAGCCGCAGGACAAGCACGTCAGAGCTAGCACAAGGGGGGCTTGCCGAGCTTTGGGCCAGATCGCTCGAGGGCCGTGTCTCGGAAACCTGCAGCGCGAACTGGACGGCCAGCGCGGCCAAGCCCCCCAGACCGAACAGGATGATCTTCTTCATGGGGCTTATATAGTGCCTGCGACAAAAGCATCTATGTCATTGTATTTAAAACGGTTGTGTGCAATCGACGCAGGCCAAGATTCGGCACGAGGAGGCCCGTTGGACCGAATCCGGTCCGGTAGCTGCGATCTTCGCCTGACGACAACCCACTGCGCATCGGGTAGCCTGCTCCAAGAAGCCTTTATTCCGTTCACCAATCGGCCCGTTTTGCTAGCGGAGATCGGATTTTAGGGGGTTTTGTCTCAGGCACTATATACCAAAGTGCCCAACCCTGAGGTTAGGCGGCTTCGGCATACGATTCTGGAGCTACGCCCGGCCCAGCGGCCCACGTTGACGCTCCGGCGGCTAGAACCCCCGCCGCCAAGATGTTGATCGCGGCGTTCACGTCGCGATCCAGCACCAAGCCGCACGCCGCGCACCTGCAGGTCTCCGAGCGTCCCGGATCGTTCCTAGCGTGGCAACGACTGCAATCTTGCGATGTGAACTTCGGATCGACTTCCACGTACTCACGCCCGGCCCATGCTGCCTTGTACTTGAGTTGACTGCGTAGGAGCGACCAATTCTGACTCAGGATTTCACGGTTCAATCCCCTTCTTCATCGCTGGACATTCTTGCCGATTGAGCGCAAAGTTGCAACCCTGCCGGATCCGGAGCCGCGGCAACAGCATCGCCGGCCGAACCTCCCCTGACGCGCTGCCTGGCCGCGCGGAGCAGCGAGACGAGCGGCTTGGCGGTTTACCCTGCACCATGTCGGCGGCCAAGCCGCATGTCCCGCCCTTTTGGCCGGAATCGGTCTCGGCGGCCAACTGCCAGCGATTCCAATACAATGGTGGCTAGCCCCACGGCGGGCATTCATTCTGGAATCCGCAGGGCCGGGTCAAGCGAACGGGGCCGCCCCGGATCCCTCTCGGGCTGAAAGCGCTGCTTCAAGCGCTCTGCAAGGAAACGCTGCAATGGCAACAGATAACTTCGGTGTCGCCGGCCTTGGCGTCATGGGTCGCAACGTAGCGCTCAACATCGAGCGCAACGGATTTCCGGTCATCGCCTACAACCGCGGCGACGAGAACGCCCGGCGCATGCGCGAGGAATCCGCCGGCAAGAACATCCGGGTCACGCAGTCCATCGAAGACCTGGTTGCCCTATTGGACCCGCCGCGCCGGGTCTTGCTGATGGTCACAGCCGGGGCGGGCACCGACCGTGTCATCGATGCCCTGCTGCTGCACCTCGAGCCGGGCGATGTGCTCATTGACGGCGGCAATGCCCACTTCCCTGACACGGACCGGCGCGCCAAGCGCCTGCAAGAAGCCGGCCTGCACTTCGTGGGATGCGGCATCTCTGGCGGCGAGGAGGGCGCGCTTTGGGGCCCCTCGATCATGCCGGGCGGCAACTATGCAGCCTACCAGCGCATCGCGCCAGTCCTCGAGAAGATCGCGGCGAAGACGGCCGACGACGGCGCATGCGTGACGTACTGCGGCCGCCACGCTGCCGGGCACTACGTGAAGATGGTCCACAACGGCATCGAATACGGGATCATGCAGCTCATCTGCGAGGTCTACGACACCCTGCGCACAGCCGCAGGCATGCCGACCAGCCAGATCCAGTCGATCTTCCAGGAGTGGACGGCGTCCAAGCAGGTCGGGGGCTTCTTGGTCGACATCACCGCGCAATGCCTGGCCAAGGCGGATAGCGAGACCGGCGCGCCGCTGGTTGAGAAGATCCTGGACACGGCCGGGCAAAAGGGCACGGGAAAGTGGACCGCGCAAACCGCCCTAGACTTGGGCATCCCGATTCCAACGCTCTCGCAAGCGGTCAACGCCCGGATCCTGTCCGGGCTGAAGCAATCCCGGGTCGAGGCGGCGACCGTCCTGGCGGGGCCGGAAGCCGAGCGCGAGCAAGACTGCGGCCGTGTCGTCGCGCTCCTGCACAATGCGCTGCACCTAGCGATGGTCGCCTCGTACGCGCAGGGGCTGCACCTCATCCAAGCGGCGTCCAAGGAGTACGACTTCGGCACGGATCTGGCCGAAGTGGCGCGCATCTGGAAGGACGGTTGCATCATCCGCTCCAAGCTCCTCGATCCGATCAAGCAGGCCTACAAGGAACGTCCGGAGATGGAAAACATGCTGCTCCATCCGGCCTTCGCGCAGATCGTCAACGAATTCCTGGAGGACCTGCGCGAGGTGGTCGGGATCGCCAACCGCCATGGCGTGGCCACAACCTGCCTGGGCGCCACCCTGGCCTACCTTGACAGCTACCGCTCGGAGTTCCTCCCGGCCAACCTGTTGCAAGCGCTGCGCGACAACTTCGGGGCCCACACCTATCGCCGCATTGACATGGACGGAGTCTTCCATACCCAGTGGAATCGCTGACACCCCGGCCAGCGCCGGCGCCGAATTCACCGAGCACGCCATGAAGACACTCCAAGACTTCCAGACTTCCAGCGACTTCTTTGTCGGCCTCGATTCGGACGGTTGCGTGTTCGACTCGATGGAAATCAAGCACAAGGAATGCTTCACGCCGATGTTCATCAAGCACTGGCGCTTGCAGGCGGCGGCGAAGTACGCCCGACGCGCCTGGGAATTCGCGAACCTGTACTCCAAGTCGCGCGGCATGAACCGCTTCCCGGTATGCGTGCGGACGCTCGAGCTGCTGGGCAATTGGCCCGACGCAGCGGCGCGCGGCATCAAGATTCCCGACCTCGCTCCGCTGCGGGCCTTCATCGATTCCGAGTTCCCGCCCAGCAACGCGGGCCTGCTGGCCTATCGCGAGCGGCATCCGGACCCACTGCTGGATCTCACCATGCAGTGGAGCCTCGCCGTGAACGACGCCGTCAAGGACATCGTCTCCGGCGTGCCGCCGTTTCCGCGCGTGCGCGAAGCGCTGGACAAGGTGGTGGCGCGAGCCGACCTAGGGGTCGTCTCGGGCACGCCCGGCGAGGCGCTGCGGCGCGAATGGAACGAGAATGGGATCTCGCACTATCCGCAGATCATTGCAGGCCAGGAGCTCGGCAACAAAATCGCACATCTTGAAGCGATGTCCGGCGCCGGCCGCTACGGCCCGCACAAGCGCCTCATGATCGGCGACGCGCCAGGAGACCGCAAGGCCGCAGAAGCCACGGGCTGCCTGTTCTACCCGATTAACCCGGGCGGCGAGGAGGAATCCTGGGAACGGCTCTGCGACGAGGCGCTGGGCCGATTCTTCGAGGGATCTTACGCCGGCGAGTACCAGGCAGACCGTGTCGCCGAGTTCGAAGCGCTCCTGCCCGAATCACCGCCGTGGTGACCGGCGCCCGCAGGCCGACTCGCGCAGGCACTCGCGCTGCGCGCAAAGCATGTCTGCGAGATAGCGGCAACCGCCGGCAGCATTGGGCTGGCCCGTGCCGCGGCGGATCCGAATTGAGTTGCGATTAGGCGTGCGTTCCGGGATCGCAGCCCGCCGCTGCCTACGCGAGGATCTCTTTGACGACTCGCCCGTGAACGTCCGTCAAGCGGAAGTCGCGCCCCGCGTAGCGGTACGTCAGCTTCGTGTGGTCGAGCCCCAGCTGGTGCAGCATGGTCGCATGCAGGTCGTGCAGGTGCACGCGGCCCTCGACCGCCACGCCGTGCTCGTCGCAACGCCCGAACCGCACCCCGCCCTTGATCCCGCCGCCCGCCATCCACATCGTGTAGCCGCGGTTGTTATGGCGCCGTCCATCGCCCTTGCCGTTCTGCTCGTAGCTGGAGCGGCCGAATTCCCCGCCCCAGACGACCAGCGTCTCGTCCAGCATCCCGCGCTGCTTCAGGTCGCCGAGGAGAGCGGCAATCGGCTTGTCCGTCGCGCCTGCGACGCTCTGGAGCCGCTGGCGCAAGTTGTTATGGTGATCCCACCCGCTGTGCCCCAATTCGATGAAGCGCACGCCCTTCTCGGCCATGCGCCGCGCCAGCAGGCACTGGGTGCCGAACGTTTTCGTTCGCTTGTCGTTGATGCCGTACATCTCGCGCACGCTCTCGGGCTCGGAAGCTATGTCCATCGCTTCCGGCACGGCGGACTGCATGCGGAACGCCAGTTCGTAGGACTGGATCACGCCCTCCACTTGGGCGTCTTGGTCCGTCCGCTCCAACAGGCCGCGGTTCAGCTCCTGCACGTAGTCAAGCTGGCGGCGCTGGTCGGCCAAGCCCATGGACGCGTTGCGGATGTTCTGGACGGCCGGCCGCCCCTCGGCGATGTTGAGCCGCGTGCCTTGGTAGCTGGCCGGCAGGAACGCCGCGCCGTACAGCGCCGCGCCGCCGACCGCCGGCGGATTCATCGTCACAAATCCCGGCAAGTCTTGGTTTTCGGTCCCCAGCCCGTACACGCTCCACGAGCCGATCGACGGCCGCACGAACGTGATGCTGCCGGTATGCGTGAAAATCGTGGCCTGCGGGTGTGCCGGGGAATCGGTGTGCATGCCGTTGAGCAGGCATAGCTCGTCGGCATGCGCGCGCAGGTGCGGGAAGGCGTCGGAGATCGGCAGGCCGCTCTCGCCGCCGGGCTGGAATCCGACCACCGGCGCCAGCAGCTTGGCGCGCTGCTTGCGGCTGTCTTGCTCCGCCTGCGCTTGCAGGCCGGCATATTTGAGCAAGTCGGGATTGTGATCTAACGTCTCATGCTGGGTCGGCGCTCCTTGCATGAACAGGAAGATCACCCGCTTGGCCTTCGGCTCGAAGTGCGGGGGCTTCGGCAGCAGCGGATTGCGGCTTGCCCCGGCGCGCAGCGAATCGAGAGATGCCAGGCCGGCCAGCGCCGTGTAGCCGAACCCGGCTGCGGCCTGCTTGAGAAACCCCCTGCGGTCTTGGAAACTTGCTGGCATGTCCGTGCTCCTGGATCTCGCCCCCTCAGTTGCGGAATCGAAACTCCGCACTGTTGTATAGCGCGTGGTACATCCTGGCCCACGCCTCGTGCTCCGGGCTGGACGATGCCGCCAGCAGGGGCGCGCCTGTCCCGTCGGCGCCCCCGGCCTGCGCACCGTGCCACTGGCGCATGTTCTTGCGCATCCGGGCGCGCTCCCCCGGCCTTATGCGCCGCCCGAGCGCGGCCTCGCAGGCCGCGTACGCCAAGCGGGCTTGCAGGCCGCCGCCTGTGTCGGCGAAGGCGCCGGCCATGGCGGCGGCCGAACTGGCGGCGCCGGGCGTATCGGCCTCGACAGCCTGCAATGCCGCGCGCAGTTCGCCAGTGGCGGGCTGGCGATCCAGCCCGGCCGCCAGCATCTGCTCCAGCCAGTCCTCGGCCGCCGCCCTGCCTGCCTGCCTGGCCTCGTCCGAGCTGAGCGCCCGCGCGACCTCCCGGACGCGCTCTATGGCCCGGCCTTGCTCGGCAGGGCTGGGATCCCGTGTCAGGACCTGGCGGAATACATGGCGGGCGCGGTCCTGATCCCGCGCGTGCGCGGCCATCAGCCGCTCCGCCGCGACCAGCGCATTCGAGCGGACGAAGGCGTTGTTCATGAAGAACAACGCCTGGCTGGCGCCGGTGGTCACGTCGCGAACCCCGTGGGTCTCGCTGGCCTCGGGGAAGTCAAATGCCTCGAACATGCGGCTGGCGAGATTGCGCAAGACCGGCACGAATACGCTCCGGTACAACTCATCGAACTCCCACGAGCGCAGCTGCCGGTTGCCTACGTTGAGCACCTGGCTGCGATCAAAGCCGGAGATCGGCGCGGGCGGCGCCGGGCCTAGGTCCAATTCGCCGCTCACGTAGAGCACCGAGTCGCGCACCGATTCCGCCTCGATGCGCCGGAGGTTGGCGCGCCAGTTGAGGTCGTTGCCGGGGTCCTTCGCGAAACTGGCGCCGTCCAGCTGCGTCGAGAGCTGGTAGGTGCGGCTCAGGACGATTTCCCGGACGAGGCTCTTGACAGACCAGCCGCCGTCCACAAACCGCACAGCCAGGTAGTCCAGAAGGGCCTGGTTGGTCGGCGGCCGCCCCGTGGCGCCGAAGTTGTCGACCGTCGCGACGACGCCCTTGCCCGTCAGGTGGTGCCAGACCCGGTTGGCCATGACCCGGGCTGTCAGCGGGTTGTCCGCCCGGGTCAACCACTGCGCAAGCTGGAGACGCCCGCTCTCGCGCGGGCCGATCGCGGGGATTCCGGCATCGGGAGGGTACAACACCTGCACGAATCCACGCCGGACCGGATCGCCGAGGGTATGGGGGTCGCCGCCGATGTTCACCCGGATCGCCCGCGGCGCGGCGGCCTCGACGATCCCCATCGCCAAGTTCTCCGGAATCGGCAGCCTGCTCAGTTCGCGAGTGAGCTTGCGGCATGTGTCCCGGTCGCCCTTCTTCTCGGCAACCTGCAACTCGCCCCACAGCCGCTCGCGCTCCGCTCGCACTTGGGCGCCATCCCCGGTCGCGTAGTCCGGCAAGCCCTCCAATTCCACCATGCGCTCGATGCGGAAGTAGGCTGCATTGAAGCGCGGGCGGCGGCGCAGGCCGTTGCGCAACTCCGAGCTTCGAAAGATGCCTGCAAGCGAGTAGTAGTCCTCGGTCGGGATCGGATCGAACTTGTGATCGTGGCACCGGGCGCAGCCAACGCTGAGCGCTAGCATTGAGCGCGTCGTGACGTTGATCATCTCGTCAGCGACATCCATGTCGAACTGCTTGGCGTCCGTCTCGTTCAGGTCATGGGCTCCGAGCGCTAGGAAACCCGTGGCGATCTGATTCTCCAGGCGCTCCTCGGGGCTGTCGAACGGAAGCAGATCTCCGGCCACCTGCTCCTGCACGAAGCGGTCGAAGGGCTTGTCGTCATTGAACGCCCGGATGACGTAGTCGCGGTACCGCCAAGCCATCGGGAAGGGTAGGTTGCGCGCGCGGCCGATGGTGTCGGAATAGCGCACCACGTCCAGCCAGTGCCTGCCCCAGCGCTCGCCGAAGCGATCCGACGCCAGCAGCCGGCCCACTACGCGTGCATAGGCGCCGTCACTGTCGTCAGCCATGAACGATTCCAGTTCGGCAACAGTCGGCGGCAGTCCGGTCAGGTCGTAGGTAACGCGTCGGAGCAGGTCTGCCCTGCCCGCATCGGGGACCGGGCGCAGCCCGCGATCCTCCAAGGCAGTCAGCACGAAGCGGTCGACCGCGCCGCGCGGCCAATCCGTATCGCGCACGGCGGGCAGGGCTTGCTCGCGAGGGGCTTGGAACGCCCAGTACTGCCTGCCCTTCTGGATATCGATACCGCTCCGCTTGGGTGCGCTGCGCCCCTCGCGCGGGTCGGGGGCACCCATCTCGATCCAAGCGGCGAAGTCTTGGACGATGGCCTCGGAAAGCTTGCCGGTCGGCGGCATTTTCAGCCCGCCCTCGTAACGCAGGGCCCCGAGGATCAAGCTTGCATTCACATCAGACGGAACGACGGCGTGGCCGCGTTGCCCGCCGGCGCGGATCCCGTCGCGAGTATCCAAGGAAAGGCCGCCCATGCGGGTCTTGGCTTCCGCCGAGTGGCAGCCGTAGCAATTCCTGGCCAAGACGGGCCGGATTTTGCTCTCGAAAAACTCCAAGCCAGCGGGCGTGGGAGCGGCGCCTGCGATGCCAGCAGCCGCGACTTGCAGGACTGCCCCGATCCAAGCATTGGCCAGCCTTCTCATGCTGAAGAGTATAAGAAGTATGCATTGCGAAGTCAGGCCGGAACGGCAGGAAGTGTGCCAAATGGTTGTAAAACATGCGCGTGCGCGACGGATGAAGGCAAGATGCCTGGCTGGGGTTGCGGGCGGGGGCGCACGGCAGCCAAGCAGCGGCTCCTCACTGCACGGGGTCGATCACGAATCGAGCAAACAAACCTCGTCGCGGCAGGATAGACGCGTTCGCGATCCCGCCCGGGTGTGCGCTCGGCATCCCCGGTCCGCGATGAACTACAGCGAGTCTCCGCAGTCCGGCAAGAGCCGCCGCAGGAATCGAAACTTGGCGCAACCGTCAACCTCGCCGCAAGACGAGAAATCCACGGGAAGGCGCGGGCGGCGAGTGCATGATTGGCAGGCCCGAGTGATCCAAGTCCTTCTCAAGCTAAGCCCGGCAGCTTGATTGCCGGCCCGCCCGAGGCAATGGAACGAGGCCTCGGGCGCGGGGCCTTGGCGCCAACATCCTTGCAGGGCCGTGCTCAAACGCCGGGATATCCCCGCGCATTCGAACGCCACATCAGCGCCTGTTCAGTCGTTGCGCCAAAGCATTGTACAGCCATGCCATGACCCATCCGCCGAAGAACCCGTCGACGAAGCCGTATAGGATGCCCAGTGCGATGTCGGCCAGCGACCCGGATCCGTCCATGCCCGGGTAGATTGACGCCATGAATGCAAAGAAGCTCGCGCCGTAGGGCGGGAATAGCGCGTGCAAGACTCCGATCACTCCTAGGGCACAGCCCCACAGCAGGGCCAACGTGAGCGCAAGCGCAATGCGGGATACCGTCATACCTGCCTCGGCCTGTAGCCAATCACGGCAACCCGGGGCACTGCTACAGCATAGCCCGGCACGATAGCTGCGATCCCTCACGCTCCGCAGCCGACAGCCGAGAGACAGTCGCGGGGCGAAGCGGCTCTCCCGCGCGGCCTACTGCATGCCTTTGATCGAGATGCGCATTGGTAGACCGCCCCCGGCTCCACCGACAGCCTCGCAAGCCGGGCCGCACCCGCCTCGCGCCAGGTAAAGTGTCTGAAAGATCCAGTTCGATTTCGTGCTCACACGAGCACGAACGCTTGACTTGCCGCGGACAAAGGATATACGCTGTCCCAGCGCAGGGGGGATCATCATGCACACTTCAAGGACATGGGCGGCGCGCTTCTTCAACACCGCACTCGCGCTTGCTGCCGTCGGCGCTGCTTGGGGCCAAGACCAGAGCCGCCTCACCGGATCGGTGCTCGACACGACAGGGGCGGCAATCCCGGCGGCCCGGCTGACCTTGAGCAACACGGCAACGGGCGTCGAGACGAGCGCGGAGAGCAATGAGTCGGGAGTGTACATCTTTCCTTACGTCGCCCCCGGCGAATACCTCTTGCTGACCGAGGTCGACGGTTTCAAGACCTCGAACCAAACGGGGATCGTACTAGAGACAGGCACCACTAGCACGGTCGACGTGCAGATGGAGATCGGCCAGCTGACAGAAGTCATCACGGTCGAGGCAACGACCCCGCAGCTGGAGGCGGCAACGTCGTCCGTAGGTCAGTTCATCGAGAGGGAAACCGTGTTCAACATGCCGCTAGTCAGCCGGCGCAGCGCGTCTCTCGTGCGCCTGCTCGGAAACGTGTCGTACCGCTCCGAGGATGGCGGCGAGCAGATCCCGAAGTTTTCCATGGCGGGAGGGCGGTCGCAGAACCAGATGTGGACGCTCGACGGCTCCGTGGTCCAAAACATGGCCATCGGCACGCAGCAATTGGGACTCAACCCGCCCGCGGAGTCCCTGCAAGAGTTCAAGGCGGAGGCCAGCAACTACTCCGCCGAGTTCGGACGGGCTGGCGGCGGGTTCATTCTGATGACGACCCGCAGCGGCACCAACGATTACCACGGCGCGGTCTACGAGTTCTTCCGCAACAACGCCATGGACGCCCGCTCGTTCTTCGCGCGCGAGACGGCGCCGTTGCGCTACAACATCTTCGGCGGTTCGTACGGAGGCCCGGTGAAGAAGAACAAGTCGTTCTTTTTCTTCAACTACGAGGGCGCGCGACGGCGGGACGGCGTCACGTATTCGGGCGACGACGTCCCCCACATTCCCGAGAAGAGCGGCGATTTCTCCAACCGCGCGGGCCTCACGCTGAAAGATCCCATGGGAGGGGACTTCCCGCAGAACACGATTCCCGCCAGCCGGATCGACCCGCTGGCGGCCCGGATCATCCAGCTGTACCCGGATCCGAACGTGGGCGGGCAGGATCTTGCGAAGGCCCCGGCCAACAACTACGTGAACAACGCCTCGAACGCCCTGAGCCAGAATTACTACACCGTCAAGTGGGACCACAACGTCTCGGACGCGGATCGTGTCTCCGTGCGCTTCATGCATGTGACCGCCCCGCAGGAGATCCCGGGCGTCTATCCGCAAGATTTCGCCGACCCGCGGGCCGGAATCCGCCAGAACCGGCATCACAACACCACGCTCAACTGGATCCACAATTTCTCCCCGACCATGATCAACGAGTTCCGCTTCAATTGGGGCGATCGACTCCACATCAACCGCTCCGCGGCGCGCAACTCCGGCAAGAACGGGGAATTCGGCATTGGCGGCGTCAACCCCGAGTCGTTCGCGCGCATCAGCGTCAACGGGCTGACGCCGCTGGTGCCGGGCAACCAAGAGCGCATCCAGACCCCGATCCGCACGATCGAGATCAACCAGAACCAGACCCTGATCCGGGGCGACCACCAGATCAAGTACGGCTTCAACTGGCGCTACTCGCGGAACATTGACGACCAGAACAACCGCACGGGCGGCCAGTTCTCCTTCGGCAACCGGGCGACGGGGGTCGGCACCGCCGAACTGCTGCTCGGGCATGTCGGCAGTGCGGACATCAATGACGCCGACATCTTGGACCGGCGGACGGACTATTTCGGCTTCTTCGTGCAGGACGATTGGAGGACGACTTCCAAGCTGACGCTCAATATCGGGCTGCGCTACGAGGTCGACACGCCGCTCTGGGACCGCAACAATCGACTGAACGGATTCGACTGGGAGCAGATCAACCCTGTCTCCGAACTTCCCGGAGTGGTGACCTTCTTCGGGCGGGACGGCCTGGGCAAGTATTCGCACGACACCTACTTCGGGGCCCTGGGGCCGCGCTTCGGCCTGGCCTACCAGCTGCGCAAGAGCACGGTGATCCGCAGCGGCTACGCCATCAACTACTACGGGGCCTACCGGGGAGCCGTGCCGAACGCGTTCGCGCTCGGCTTCAGCACGCAGGGGAACTTCACATCCCCGGACGGCGGGTTCACGCGCGCCCTGAGACTGGCGGACGGCATGCCGCCGACGGCGGCCCCCGACCTGGGGCCCGGCTTCGGATCGGTCAAATTCGGCGAGCGGCCTCGGGTCTCCCCGCAGTTCTTCCGCAAGGGGCACCGCAGCGCGATGGTGCAGCAGTGGAACTTCGGGATCCAGCATCAGCTGCCGAACCAATACCTCATCGAAGCGACCTACCTCGCCAACGTGGGGCACCGGCTGGGGGGCGCCAACACGAACTGGAACCAGATCCCGCTCGCCGGCGGGCGCGGGCCGGAGCGCCAGTCGCAGCAGATGCGGCGGTTCCCGACGTTCAACAACGTCAGCCAGCGATCCGCGGACTGGGGCAATTCCGCCTACCACGGGGGCAACCTGAAGATCGAGAAGCGGTACTCGGGCGGCTTTAACCTGCTCATGAACTACACGTGGTCGAAATACCTAGACGACGTGGAGGCCGGCTCCGAGCTTTCCGAGTTCCAAGGCAACCGCGAGCAGCACACCGAGCTGAGGCACCTGGACCGGTCGTACTCGGGCAGTGACATCCGGCACCGCATGGCGCTGAGCTCGATCTACGAGCTGCCGTTCGGCGACGGGCGCAAGTTCAGTATCGACGACCCCTTCCTTGACGCGATCGCCGGGGGCTGGGGGTTGGGAGTCATCACCGAATTCCGGACCGGATCCCCCTTTGTGGTGATCGAGAACCGCAACACGAGCAACACGTTCTCCGCCAGCCAGCGCCCGAACATTCTTGGCGACCCGGTCAAGCTGTCCACTTGGCGCGGCAACGTCAAGGGCGGGACATTCTTCCACACGGCCTTGTTCGAGGCGCCGGGGGCCGGCGTCTTCGGCGATGCCCCGGGGTCCATGTGCTGCGGCCCGGGCCTTGCCAACATCGACGTCTCGGTGCATAAGTGGTTTGACTTCACCGAGAGGCATCGACTGCAATTCCGGGCCGACTTCTACAACTTCCCGAACCACCCGCAGTTCGCCAATCCCGAGGAGCGGCGCGGACGAGGGGGATTCGGGATGATCTCCAGCACTTTGCGCGGCACGGGCGGGCGCGTGTCGCAGCTCTCGCTGCGGCTGGAGTTCTGACGCTGCGGCCCGGGCTTGCCCCCGCGGCCGGCGGCCCATGGCAGAGGTCGCGAAAGTGCAGAAGCAGATCGAGCCCACGCAATCCTGAGGGTCAAGCGGCCTCTCAGAAAGATCTTGGCGTTGCAGGAAATCGTCGCGTGGCGGCTTGCCGGGGCGAGAAAGGCGAGGAAGATTTCGAAGAGCGGGGCGGCAGCGTTACCCAAGACGAGCCGTTCGCGGGTAGACCGCCTGTTCGCCCCACAATTGACATTACGCTGGATAGCCTGCAACGGCCGGCAGCGCTAGTCGGATGCCATATGAACATTGAACACGGATTTTCATTATCGAAATAGCAACCTAATTTTAGGCGGGGATTGGCATGCCGGGCAAGCTGCTCGGAATCAGGAGCGGGAAGCTCCTTGGAAAACGATTTGGCGATTGCCGAGCCAGGGGATAGGCGGGCTGCCGACCGCCTGCAGAGCGTGGAGCAGAGCGGGCAGGTCGCGTTTCTTCTTGAGCGCCACGGTACAGCGCTCGGGGGTGAGGGTAATGTCGGCGCCGTTGGCCAACAGGCGCTCGTAGAGCGAGCGGGGAGTGAGGCGCTGGTAGCCGGGCGGCAGGTCGCGGGCGAGCAGGCGCAGCAGGTTGTAAGCCAGCACGGTCATGGCGAGGTCGAAATCGACTTTGATGACCATGGCAGAGGAGAGGCGGTTGAGGTGGAAGAAGGCGAGTTGCTCGGAGATCGACTGCTCGACCAGCCAGCGGCGGGCGTAGCGACGCAGGATGGCAGAGACCGAGGAGTCGAAGTCGTTGGTGAGCAGTAGCACGGGGCGGCGTTGGCTGCCGCGCAGGATGGTGATCTGGCGGATCTGGCCGCAACCGCGCAGGGAGACGGTTTGGTCGTGGGCGGAGACTAGGCGGGTGGCCTGGGCGGTGGGCACGCGCACGCTGCGCCAGGCATCTTTGGGCAGGGCATGGGCCTTGGCGATCAGCGCCTGGCCGCGGCGGCGGACGGTGACGAAGCGGATGTCCTCGCGGTCAAGGCGGGCCAGTTGGGCGTAGGTGGTGAAGCGCGAATCGAAGACGAGGTAGCGTAGTTGGGGGCCGTGGCGGCGGGAGAAGTCGAGGAATTCGAGGACCGTCTCGTGCTGGTTGGCGGAGCGGCTGTCAGCGTTGGACTGTAGCAGCAAGCCGGAATCGGGATCTTGGGCGAGGGCGGCGGAAATGCTGCGCAGGGAACGCCCGCGCGTGCCGGACCAGTGGTTTTCCAAGGTGGCGTCGTCGCCCCAGTGCGGCAGGGTGGTGAAGTCGAGGTTGGCGCTGTCGCCGAGCAGGCCCTGGTCGTGCCAAATGCTGGCCAGCGCGCCCAGCAGGCGCTGGTGCATGGCGCACGTGGTGCGGTCGGCATAGGAGGACAGCGAAGCGGTCTTGGGCAGCACGTTGAGCCCGGCAAACAGGCCCGGGCCGCGATCCATGCACCACAGGTCGTCGGCGCTGTAGCGGCGCACGTCGGAGAGCTTGAGAGCGACGAAGGCCAGCACGGACTGCAGCGCCGGCAAGCAGCTGGTGCCCGGGTAGCCGGCCTGCGCGATGGCGCTGTCGAGGCCGTAGTGGCGGATCCAAGGCAGCAGGCAGAGCAGGCCGGCGGCCCGCTCGGACTGGAATGTCTCGCTGGCCTGCGGGTCGAGCAGGACGCTTTGCGCAGCGCGCAGGCGCGGGCTGGAACTGGCGGCCCGCTCGGCGCGGCTGCGGCGCGGTAGGCGCGCGAAGCCTTCCTCACGCAGGATGTTGCCGATCCGGCGCAGGCTGGGAGCGCCGCCGTCGGCGGCGTCGAGGCGGGCCTTGATATCGGGGACCGACAGGTTGGCCTTGCGCAGTTCGATGACGCGTTGGCGCAAGTCGTCCGCAGGCGGCTGGCTGGGGGGGCGGCCGGGCACGGCGGGGGGGCGGAAGAAGAAGGCGGCTGGGTCGGCGAGGCGGCGGAAGTCGCGGGTGATGGCATAGACCGAACCGACGGCGTAGCCGAAGCGGCGGGCGACGGCTTCGGCCGTGAGGCCTTCGAGGAAAAAAGCGCGCAGGACTTCGTAGCGGCGCTGGAGCGGATTGTGCGGCTCAGCGAAGAAGGAAGCTGGCGAATCGGGAGGCATGGGAGCAGCTTTGATTAGGTATTATATCGATAATGATAAGAATTAATCAAGTCACATAAAACAGATCCGGGAGGAGCGGATCGAACGACGGAAAGCCTTTGGAATCAAGGGCTTGCGGGAAAATCGCAGCCCTGTGGCACTTGCGGCGGCCTGTTCTGGGTTCGGCCGAATCACCGCTCCAGCTAGGGGAAGACCGATCTGGAGCTATTGGGCAAAAAGTTCAAAGAAGTCCCAAATAACTGAATTTAAATCAGTTAGTCTCGCATTTGACACACTGATACCTGATTGTGCGGGTTGAAAATTAGGGGTCTAATTGGAAATGAAAATCGGTGTTGAAGCTGGCGCAGGAAACCGCGCAAGTGGCGGATAGACAAGTCTCGCATCTGCGAGGCCGCTACGGGCTCGGCTTCGTAAATCGTGCCCCGATGAAGATACCGGTTGCTGCAAGGGCCCAAAATCGCTACTCCGCCGGGTTGCTCGGCACTGTCGGCAGCCTCGCCACGAACCATATCCCGCAGCCTCCTGCCGCAGCAACAAGAATCCGCGCCGCCCATGGCAGATCCCCGGTAAGAATCGAGACGCAGATCACGAGCGTACAGCAGGCCGTCGAAACCCACTTGGTCTTCAGTTTGACGCCTCTGTGGCGCTGCCAGTCACGCAGAGTCGGGCCAAACAGTCTTGAGTCCAACAAGCGTTGATGCAGTTGCGGGGAGGAGCGTACGAAAAAATAGCTGGCCAGCAACAGGAACGGCGTTGTCGGAATCCCAGGCAGGACGACCCCAACCACGCCAAGCGTAACGAAGGTGCCGCCCAGGAACACAAAAAGACCGCGCCGCAATCCCTGCACGCGCACCACAGCCGTATCATTCTTACCCGAGATACGTGGCTCGGCACGCACCGAGGCCTCTTTCTGCCGGGGGGCAGAGGAGCCATCTGCGGCAAAACGACTCTGCACGGCGACTTCCAACAAATAACATACTGGCGCGAAGTCGACGCTACGCTCGGGCTCATGAATCGGTAACGCCGTCCGTCAATACGAAACCGCCATCGCCATCGCCCGCAGGCGAGACAGGCGCTTGCTGTCGATCCCCGCACAGGCCGCAATCTCGGCCCTCGGCCAGCATGCCCTCATGGCGTCCGGCCTAGCGGCCCGGAGGCGCGCTTCATCAGCGCGGACGGGCGCAAGGACGCCCGGTTCTACAAGTTCGACACCGCCGACTGTGCCCCGTTGCCGGAGACATTGGGCTAGCGCACTATAATCGGAGCCATCAGCCCCCACCGCGCAGCCGCTCAATGGGGGGCCGCCGACTGAATTTGAAGCGGGAGGCGGCGGATCCGCCCCGGCCTGCCGCCGACCAGCCAATGCTTCCCTTGGACTGAACCATGAACCAGTTGCTCATCCAGAAGCTGCTCGACTTCGGCCTGCACGAGAGCGTGGTGCTTCCCACGGCTAACGGCCTGAAGTTCCTGCTAGTGGTCTGTGTCGCCTGGCTGGGGCACTTCATCTGCCAGCGGGTGATCGTGAGGGCGGTGCGCAAGGCCGCGGCCAAGACCGAATCCACCTGGGATGACCGCTTGGTCGAGCGGCGCGTCTTCTCGCAGATCGCACACCTGGTCCCCGCCCTGATCGTCTACGTGCTCGGGCCGCAAGTGCTGAGCTCCGAGTCGCTGTCGCTGTGGGTCATGCGCAGCTCCGAGGTGTACGTACTGCTGTCGTTGCTCGTTACCGCGAACCGTGTCTTGACCGTAGGGCGGGAAATCTACGAGGAAGAGTACGAGATCGCGCAACGCTTTCCGATCCGGGTGTACGTGCAGGTGCTCAAAATCCTGCTCGCCATCGGAGCGGTCATCCTAGGTGTCTCGATTCTGACAGGCAATTCCCCGCTGCTGCTGCTGAGCGGCCTCGGCGCGATGATGGCGGTCATACTGCTGGTGTCGAAAGACAGCCTGCAAGGGCTCGTGGCGGGCATCCAGCTGGTGAGCAACGACATGGTCCGCACCGGCGACTGGGTCGAGATCCCGCAGTACGGCGCCGATGGGGACGTCGTCGAGATCACGCTGCACACCGTCAAGGTGCAGAACTGGGACAAGACGATCTCAATGGTGCCGACCTACGCACTGATCGCCGAAGGCTTCAAGAATTGGCGAGGCATGCAGCAGTCCGACGGGCGCCGCATCAAGCGCTCGATCTTCTTGGACGTTTCGAGCGTGCGTTTCTGCCTCCCGGAAATGATCGAGCACTACAAGAGCATCGATATCCTGCGCAGCTACGTGGAACGCAAGGAACTGGAACTGGCCGAACACAACCGGGAGCGCGGGATCAACGCAAGCATAGACGTGAACGGCCGCAGGATGACCAACTTGGGCGTGTTCCGGCACTACCTCGTGGCCTATCTTTCGGAGCATCCGCTGGTCAACTCACAGATGACGCTGATCGTGCGCCAGCTGCAGCCCACGCCGCAGGGGCTTCCCTTGGAAATATATGCATTTACGGCAGACAAGCGCTGGGAGCGTTACGAGTCTATCCAGTCCGACATCTTCGACCATGTATTCGCCGCACTGCCCCAGTTCGGCCTGCGCGCCTTCCAAGCGCCCAGCGGCAAGGATGTCGTCGCCGCCGCCAAAGCCGTGGCGGGAGAGTGATCGCCCGCCTGCCTAGCGGAAATCGGACGGCATGGCGGCCCGCTGCTGCCAATACTCGGGCGGGTGGTTGTAGAATTTCGTCGGGGCGTAGTCCCCCGCTAGGTCGGACATAACGCCCTCCGCTGGAATCGCCGCCTCGGCCCCCAGCGCCCAGAACACCGCGTTGAGCAGCATCTGGCGAACGCCCGCCTCGAGCAGATCCGTGGAAGTGCCCATGGTGGTCGAGAACACCCGGCCCTTGGCTCCCTCCGGCAGCTGGTAGCTCTTCGTCCACGCGACCGGCATCATGGGGTCATTCTTGCCCTCGACCGGTTCGGCATCGCTCGGACGCATCCCGTACAGAGCGTCCTCCTCGTCATACTCCCCGGCCCGGGCCATCACCTTGCCATGCACGAGAGGCATCGAGTCCCCGGGCAGCGGCAGGCGCACCGTGTATACGTCCGCAGCGCTCCAGATCGAATCCGGGTCGACGCCGCGAAGAATCGGGTGGTCGGCCGCTTCGGCCGCAATCACACCCTTTGCCGACTCGTGCTTGTGCTTGCCATGATGGGACACCCAACGCTCGCCGACCACCAGACGCCCGAAGCCGTCACGCCACTCCTGCATGGGGCCGGTGTAGCCGTCCCCGTAATGGTCGAACGCCCCCCACTCTTCCGCTGCGATGTCAGGCAGCGGGACGGAACCGGGGTCGTCAGCCTTGCTCGCGTCCCTGAGGTAGGCGCGGATCTTCCTATGCACTGCCGGCTGGGCCTTGAAGGCGTGCGTGGCCGTCCGCAGCCCGATCACCGGCTTGCCTGCCTTGAGGAAGCGGTCGATCGGCTCCATCTGCGCGTCTGGCAGCGCGCGCCAGCGGGTTTGGACGAACATCAGATCCGCATCATCCAAGCTCTCCGTTCCGGGGATGTTGGTATTGACGTGCGGGTTGACAATCCCTGTCTCGGGATCGATGGCGAACAGCACGGTGCAACGGAAGCCGTGGTGCTGCGACAACATGCGCGCCAGCTGCGGCAAGCCCTCCTCGGAGCGGTATTCCTCGTCGCCGCCGATGAGCACCACGTGCCTGCCCTGACCGGCCCCTTCCCCGCCCTCGTACTGGACCAAGTAGGGGGGAGGAGCCTCTTGGGGCGTAGCGTCGCCTGTCGCCAAGCCGTCGCCGCAGGCCCAGAACAAAGCGCCGCCGAGCAGCGCGGAGATGCAGTACTTGTAAGTCCTCATAGCCTAATCGTAATGGGGATTATACACCAAAGTGCCCAACCCTGAGGTTAGGCGGCTTCGGCATACGATTCTGGAGCTACGCCCGGCCCAGCGGCCCACGTTGACGCTCCGGCGGCTAGCACCCCCGCCGCCAAGATGTTGATCGCGGCGTTCACGTCGCGATCCAGCACCAAGCCGCACGCCGCGCAACGGTAGGTCTCCGAGCGTCCCGGATCGTTCCTAGCGTGGCAACGACTGCAATCTTGCGATGTGAACTTCGGATCGACTTCCACGTACTCACGCCCGGCCCATGCTGCCTTGTACTTGAGTTGGCTTCGTAGGAGCGACCAATTCTGGCTCAGGATTTCACGGTTCAATCCTCTCTTCTGCGGGACATTCTTGCCGGGGGCGTCTAGCGTCCCCTTGGCCGAACGAGTCATATTGCGAATCTTCAGCTTCTCAGCCGCTACCAGGCCATTGGCCCGGATAATCTCGGTGGTAGCCCGGTGGCAAGCGTTGCGCTCTTGGACGAACTCCCGGCGCTGCAAGCGTCCGAAAGCGTCATGCGCTTCCGCACGCCCAAGTCGATACCCACCGCCTTTACGCTCGCTTCCAGAGCTTCTTTCTCGACCTCGTAAACCAAGCTCGCTTCCCACTTGCGGCCCCGCTTGGTCAAGCGCAGCGACAGCGGCCTGCCAGCCGGCAATCCGCGCGGGCAGTGCAGCTTGATGCGCGGGAAGCCCTTGACCTTGATGCGCCCGCCCTTCAGCGTCCCGCTGCTGATGACAGTCAGGTCGATGGTCACGCAACGGCTCAGCGGGCGGAAGCGCGGGAACCCGGGAGACTGCCCGGCCTTGACGCGGCGGAAGAAGGACTTGAACGACTCGTCCAAGCGCTTGAACATACCGCGGCCCGCGCCGGTCGACAACTCGCCCAAGCCGCGCTGGTTCCGCGCCCGCAACTGGGTCAGCCACTTGCATTGATCGTAGAAGCTCAGCGTCTCGCCATGCTCTTCATAAGCCGTCTTGCGCTCTTCCAGCGCTTGATTGTAGAGCCAATTCAAGCGGCAGCGGATATCATCCAGCCGAGCGTAGCCCGCAGGACTAAGCTCGCATCGCGCCAAATATGTCGAATGCGCTTGCACTGATCCTATTACTCAACTTGGGTACTTTGGTATATAGTGCTTGCGACAAAACCATCTATGTCATTGTATTCAAGACGGTTGTGCGCAATCGACGCAGGCGAAGATTCGTCGGGAGGCGGCCCATTGACCCGGATCCGGCCCGGTAGCTGCGATCTTCGCCTAGCGACAGCCCACTGCGCATCGTTCAGCCGACTCCAACAAGCCTTTACCTTTGCTCACCAATCGGCCCGTTTTGCTAGTGGAGAACTGATTTTAGGGGGTTTTGTCGCAGGCACTATATAATCCCCATCGTAATCTATCTCATCCGCCGGCGGAAGGCCCGCTCGCAGATCGAGCCGCCAAGTTGAAACCACTGCGAGCTAGCCCGCGAGCGGGAAGTACTGCCGGTAGCGCTCCGGCAGCCGGATCATCTTGCCCTGCGTGTCGGTGACGGTGTGGAGTGTTTCGCCGGTAGCGAGCAGCTCTCCCGCGCGGCGCATCTCGTAGGCAAAGCGCACGCTGCGCGACCGGCTCTCGGTCACCCGGCAGAACAGTTCGATCTCATCGTCGAATCGTGCCGGGGCGCGGTACTGGCAGCGCGCCTCGGTCACCGCGAGATACGCTCCGTCCGTGCGCTCCATGTCGCGGTACTCGAACCCGGCCTGCCGGCAGTAGTCGACGCGCGCGACTTCCATCCAGACCAAGTAGTTGGCGTAGTACACCACGCCCATCTGGTCGGTCTCCGCGTAGCGCACCCGAATCTTGGTGCGCGACTTGCCGCCCGGCATGGGCTCAGCTCTTCATGGAGGCCAAGAATTCCGCGTTGCTCCGCGTCTTGGACATTCGATCGAGCAGCAGTTCCATGCATTCGACGGTGCCGAGGTTGCTGGTGACCTTGCGCAAGACCCAGACCCGCCTCAGCGTCTCCTCGTCCAGCAGGAGTTCTTCCTTGCGCGTCCCGCTGCGGTGGATGTCGATCGCAGGGAAGGTGCGCTTGTCGACAAGCTTGCGGTCCAAGTGCAGTTCCATGTTGCCCGTGCCCTTGAACTCCTCGAAGATAACCTCGTCCATGCGGCTGCCGGTATCCACCAAGGCCGTCGCGACGATCGTGAGCGATCCGCCTTCCTCGATGTTGCGGGCGGCGCCGAAGAAGCGCTTCGGGCGCTGCAGCGCATTCGCATCGACACCGCCCGTGAGCACCTTGCCGGACGAGGGAACCACGGTGTTGTACGCGCGCGCCAGGCGTGTGATCGAATCCAGCAGCATGACTACGTCGCGCTTGTGCTCGACCAAGCGCTTGGCCTTCTCGATCGCCATCTCGGCCACCTGCACATGACGGGTCTGCGGCTCGTCGAACGTGGAGCTGATAACCTCGCCCCGGACCGAACGCTGCATGTCGGTGACCTCTTCCGGGCGCTCGTCGATCAACAGCACGATCAGGGCGACCTCCGGATGGTTCGTCGTGATCGAGTTGGCGATGGACTGCAGCAGCATGGTCTTGCCCGTGCGCGGCGGTGCGACGATCAATCCGCGCTGGCCCTTGCCCAAGGGCGTGATCAGGTCCATGACGCGCCCGCTGTGGTTCTCCCGCGCCGTCTCAAGGCGCAGCCGCTCCTGGGGGTAGAACGGCGTGAGGCTGTCAAAGTCAATCCGCAGCCTGGCCTCCTCCGGATTGGCATGGTTCAGGGCGGAGACCTCCATGAGCGAGAAATAGTTCTCGCGGTCGCGGGGCACGCGGGCCTGGCCCTCGACCGTATCCCCGTTGCGGATCGCGTAGTCGTACACCAGTTGCGGGGGGACAAAGATGTCGTCCCGGCCGGGCAGGTAGTTCGAGATCCGGGAACGCAGGAAGCCGAACCCCTCGGGGAGGATCTCCAGCACGCCCTCGACGCCGAGCATGCCGTCTTCGTCCAGCTGCGACTCCAGGATGCGGAAGATCAGATCCTGCTTGCGCAGCCCGCTGACATCCTCGATGTCGAGGTCGAGAGCCATCTGGTTGAGGGACTTGATGTCCTTCTGATGCAATTCGCCTATGTTCATGGGGGGAGGAGCGCGACCTGACAACAGGCGCACTTGGGGCCGCTCCACGCGACGGAGGCCCGTGCGGGCGCAAGCCCGCGGAACTCTCCCAGCATACTCCAGCAACGAGGCCGCGGGCAAACGCCGCGTCGCAGGCGCCGTTGCCGCGGTTGCCGGCCCGGCCCGCGGCCCTGCCTGAAGGGCCGCGGCCGGCTGTCGGTTCGGGAACGGCCATGGCGGGGCAGGCAAGGCCGGAGCCAATGCCCGAGAGAGGATTCCCCGCCGGCAGGCATTCAAACCTAAAATTCTATTATAGATAAAATAATATATTTATAGATAAATATGGCGGCTGGGCAGAGAGAATGACTTCGTGTACAATCAATATTGCCGAACCGAAAGGGCTCGCCCGGATGCTGGCTGGCCGACGGGCGACGGCGAGGAAGCCGATGGCCAAGTTCCAAACACCGCTCGTCCGCATAAGCGGGATTGAGGCGCATCCCAACGCTGACCGCTTGGAGCTGGCCAGCGTGCTCGGCTACACTTGCGTCATCCGCAAGGGTGCGTTCCGCGCCGGCCAGCAGGTGGTGTACCTGCCCGAGGGCGGCATCCTGCCCGAATGGCTGTGCCGCGCCCTCAACTTGTGGGACGCGGAAAAGGGCACGGGCAAGCTGGCCGGCAAGCAGGGGCTGCGCATCAAGGCCACGCGCCTGCGCGGGACGCTGAGCCAAGGGCTGCTGTACGCCGTATCGGCGGGCCCGGACGGGCCTTGCCTGGCACTCGAGGGCGGCAAGCAGTGGCCGCTGGCGCCAACCGCTTCCGGCGAGGAGATCGCCGATGCGCTCGGAGTGCAGAAATACGTCCCGCCCGTGCCCGTGGCCTTCGAGGGCGCGGTCGTCGCCCTGCACGGCCGCACCGTCAAGTTCGACATCGAAAGCCTGCAGAGCTTCCCGCAGGCAATCGCACCGGGCGAGGAAGTCGTCATGACGGAGAAGCTGCACGGCACTTGGACCGGCATCAGCTTCGACCCGGCAGTGGACGACCCCGGCCTGTACCAAGGCGGAACGATCATTTGCTCCAAGGGGATGAGTTCCAAGGGCCTGGCCTTCAAGACGGGCAGCGAGAACGACAAGAACCTGTACGTGCGTGTCTGGCGGCAGTTCCTGCTCGAGCCCGGCCATTGGGACGGCATCATCCGCGAGGCGCGCGATCGCGGAGAGGCGGTCCACGTGCTGGGCGAGACCTTCGGGCGGGGCGTGCAGGATCTACAGTACGGCCTCGCAAGCGCCGCCTTCCGTGTCTTCGCGGTCGGGCGCGGCAGCGCCAGGGATCCCGCCGCGCACTTCCTGGCGGCGGACGAGGCCGCGGCCTGGTGCAGCCGTTTCGGCCTTGAGACCGTGCCGGAACTCGGGCGGGGCGCGTTCTCGCTGGAAGCGGCGCTGGCACTGCGCGACGGACGGACCTCTTTCGGAGGGGTTCACGTCCGCGAGGGCGTGGTCATTGCACCGAACCGGCGGCGCAAGCTCTCCGACGAGTTCGCTTTCGCGAAGCTGGTGAGCCCGGACTACTTGCTGCGCAAGGGGCAGGCCACCGAGTTCGAGTGAGCCCGCCGCACCGCCAGCCGGGCCTGTCAAGCGACGCGATTCGCCGGCTCGCCCCGGATGGCGGCGAAGACGTTCTCGACGGCCAGCCGCAGGCCGGTCTCCAACGCCTCGGCGGTCACGCCCCCGGAATGCGGCGTCAGCACGACGTTCGGCAGGCCCGCGAGCGGGTGGTTCTCGGGCAGCGGCTCCAGATCGAACACGTCCAGCCCGGCCCCGCGGATGGCGCCGTTGCGCAGCGCTGCCAAGAGCGCCGCCTGGTCGACCACGGGGCCGCGGGCCGTATTGACCAGGATCGCCGTAGGCTTCATGGCGCCCAGCTCTTTCGCGCCGACCATGCCGGCGGTCTCGGGCGCCAGGCGCACGTGCAGGCTGACCACGTCGCTTCGCCGGTACAAATCATCCAACCCCACCAGTTCGATCCCCAGCTCTGCCAGCGGCTTGCCCCCGGTCGTGCGGGTCCAAGCGATCACCCGCATCCCGATCCCCCGCGCGATGCGGGCCGTCTGCAAGCCGATGGCGCCCAGCCCGACCAAGCCCAGCGTCTTGCCATGCAGCTGGGTCACGAAACCCCGCGGCCAAGCCCCCTTGCGAGTCTTGGCGTCGATTCTGGGAATATCGCGCGCGACCGCCAGCATCAGCGCCAGGGCGTGCTCGGCCATCGCGACGGCGGATACACCCGGCGTATTGGTGACTGTCACGCCGTGGGCCTTGGCCGCGCGCAGATCGACATGGTCCGTGCCCGTGCCCCACAGGGACAGGACGCGCAGCTTGGGGCAGGCGGCGAACACGGACTCCCCGAAGGCGACGGACGAGCGGATGTTAAGCACGGCATCGGCTGCGGCGATGCGCTCGAGCAAGACCTGCTCCGAGGCGGGCAAGCTGTCATGCAGGCTGACGCGAGCGCCGCCCATGAGCGTCTTGAAGGTCGCGCTCGGCGCGAGCACCGGCGGGTAATCGTCCGGCACCGCCACGGTCGGTCGGCTCATCGCTCTCTCCGGATCCTGCCGCGCGGCGGCTAGCGGAACAGCACGTACAGGGCGGCAATGGTCGCGCACAGCGCAGCGGCCAAGTGCCGGGGATCGACGCCAGGGCCGGCCCAACGCCGCGTCAGTGCGCTGGCCGGGTTGTCCCAGGTCAGCCCGTCGACCTTCTCGGGCGGGGGGGGCGGCGTCACCTTGCTGACCGCGTAGAACACGCCGCTGCAAATCACGCTCATGTAGAAAGCTTGCAGCATGAACGGGATGCCCCAGCCGTGCGTGATCGCCTTGTAGCCGTCAGCATCCTTGAAATCCAGCACGAACGCGGTCGCGCCCATCACGAATCCGAACACCAGCGTCGCGACCGCCGCCGGCGCGGTTCCGCGCTTCCAGAACACGCCCCATAGGAACACGGTCGTGATCGCCGGCGCGAGCGCCGCTCCGATTTCCTGCACCGCCTCGAAGATGCTGGAAAACCTTGCGCCCTGCGTGGACCAGGCCATGGCCAGCAGCATGACGACGACCGCGCTCCAGCGCCCTATGCGCACCTGCGAGGCGTCGCTGGTGCGCGGCCGCACGCGGGCCACGATGTCCACGGCGAACAAAGTCGCGCAACTGTTCAGCGCGGCGGCGATGGTGCTCATCAGAGCGGCCAGCAGCCCGGCCGAGATCAGGCCGCGCAAGCCCGTGGGAACCAACTCTTGGATCAGTTTCGGGAGCACCTGGTTGGCGTTGGCGCCGATCTCGCTGCCGTACAGCACGTAGCCGATCACGCCGGGCAGCACCAAGATGAACACGGGCAGCACCTTGATGAACCCGGCGAACAGGGGGCCGATCTGGGCGTCATGCTCGGACCGCGCAGCCAGCACGCGCTGCACGATCGTTTGATCGGTGCACCAGTACCAGATGCCCAGCACCGGATAGCCCAACAGCACCGAGTACCACGCCAAGCCGATCGAGTTGTCCGTCCAAACCATGCTCAGCTGCTGCGGCTTCAGTTGGGCCTCGAACTCGGCCAGCGTGCTGATGCCGTGCTCCGGCAGCGCCCAGATGGCCAGCACGGTGACCAAGACCGAGCCACCCACCAACAGCACGGACTGGATGGCCTCGGTCACGACGACCGCCTTGAGCCCGCCCAGCACGGTGTACAGGCCGGTCACGGCCGAGATGACCAGGATCGAGGTGAGTACATCGATCCCGAAGAACTGCTCGAACACGGTCGCGCCCGCGTACAGGCTCATCCCGATGTGGATGAACAGGGCGCCGAGGATCGCCATAAAGGCAAGGAAGGACCGCGCCGCGGCATTGAACCGCCGCTCTAGGTACTCCGGCAGAGTATCGATGCGGTTCCGGAAATAGAACGGCGCGAAGAACAGGGCCAGGATCACCAGGGTGAACGCCGCCATCCACTCGAAGTTGCCCCACACGACGCCCTCGTTGTAGCCCGACGCGGCAAGCCCCACCAAGTGGATGGTAGAGATGTTGGAGGCGAACAGAGCCGCTCCGATCATGCCCCAGCCCAGCGAACGGCCCGCCAGGAAGTACACCTCTCCCGTCATCCTCTGGCGCCGGACCGAGAGCACGCCCACGGCTAGGATGCCGAGCAGGTAGGCGACGATGATGAAGAGGTCGACGAGCGGGATCCGAAGGCTTTGCATGGGAGTTGTGTGCTTTCCGTGGCAGCAGCGCGCAGAGTCAGCCGGGCGGGCGGGCCGGATTGGCCCAGTGCCGGGCTGGGTCCGCCCCCCGGAGAACGACGCCCTTGAGGCTCCAGCCCAAATGCGCCCGCACATCCGCCGCGCAATAGCGCAGCGTCAGGCCGCAGCGCCGCCGGCCCGAATCGTTGGCCTCGGAGCCGTGCAGCAGCAAGTCCGAATGCAGGGATATCTCGCCCGCCCGCAATTCATTGTCGACAGGAGGGGCAAACCTGTCCACGTCCAGCGCCTTCTGGTTGAGAACGGACGACTCTCCGTCCGTGACCTCGAACGGCAGCGGCCCGCGCAAGTGCGAGCCGGGCACGAAGCGCATGCAAGCATTCCCGCTGTCGGCATCATCGATCGCCAGCCACACCGTGACGGTCTTGGACGGAGTCAGCGGCCAGTACGTGGCATCCTGGTGCCAGTCCACCCGCCTGCCGTCGCGCGGCATCTTGCAGAAGTAGTGGCAGCCCCAGCCGACGACATCAGGGCCGAGGATGTCGCTGACATAGTCGACAATGCGCCGGTCGGCGAGCAGGTCGTAGGCAGCGGCGTGCGTCAGATGGGCTGAACTGATCGAGTAGCTATCGCCGCCCTCGTCCAGCACCCGCTGCAGCAGGGCGTCGAATCGGCTGCGCACCGCAGCAATCTCGGCAGCGGCAAAGATGCGGATGCCCGTCAGGTAGCCGCGGGCGTTGAACTGCTCCAGCTGCGCTGGCGAGAGCTTGCGAGGTCTCTGGCCGCGCGCCGGGAAGAACGCGAGCTGGCGATCGATCCGCTCCAGAGCGGCCAGTTCCGGAGCGATCGCGAATTGCGTGGCGGTCTGTGACATCCTAGGCCATGATAACCCGTGCGAAGGCCGTGCCGTCCGGAACAGCGCCCGCGCCCGGCACTACCGCGGCGGGAGACGCTGGCGCCAGGCGGGGGTGGCCATGGCCCCGGCGATGCGGCATGCGAGACGGGCCTGCCGTGCAGTTTGCCGGAGCCTTGGGCGCCGCGCGCGGGATTGCTGCGCGGCCAACCCGTTACAATAAGGGTTCGCCGGGCGCTTTCCGTCCGCCCAACATCCATTCCGTGCCACTAAGAAGCCTTGCGCTAGCAGCATGTCTGTGTGCATCGCTCGGTTGTGGCGTGCTCTCGACGACAACGATCCTGCCCCCGCCGCCCCCGGCCCGCACAGCGAGCCGGCAGGAACTCATCGACACCATCCAGCGCATCGCCGCGGTGCAGTCGATGAAAGCGGTGATCGACATCACGCTTACGGTGCAGACCGACGCGCGCGACCGGGAGACGCTGTATCCCGATGTTCGCGGGGCGCTCGTCATCCGCCGGCCGGGCTGGATCCGCACGAACGCGCAGTCGCCGGGCGGCATCGCCAAGGTCTACGACATGGTTTCGGACGGCAAGCGGTTCCGGGTCCACCTGCCGTTCCGCAATCGCGTCTACGAAGGCAAGACATCCCTCACGCGGATGTCGCAGAACCGTGCCGAGAACATCCGCCCGCAGCACTTGCTGGAGGCAGTCATGATCGAGCCGATCACGGACATGGCAAACGTCGTGCTCGACATCGAGATGTACGGCCAGTCGGGCTACCAAGTGCTGCATTTGCTCGAAAGGGGCGAGGACGGCTTGTTTCGCATCCGTCGCAAGTACTGGTTCAGCAGATCGGATCTCGAACTCTCGCGGCTGATGATCCTCGACGAGCGGACCGAGGTTGCCACCGACGCGTGGTACCGCGACTGGCTCGAGGACAACGGCCTGCCCTACCCGCAACACATGCGGGTCGAGCGCCCGCAAGACGGCTACAGCCTCGAGATTGAGATCCTCAAGCCGGGCCTCAACGAGGAGATCCCGGACGCATCGTTCCAACTGTCACTTCCCGATAGCATCGAGGTCGAGCAGGTCGGCGACGGCGGCGCCGAGAATTCCTAGGGAGCGCGAGCCATGATCCACCGCCTAGTCGTGCGCAACCTCCTCCACCGGCCCGTGCGCACGGGCCTTACAGTCCTCGCCGTGGCCGTCGAGGTCATGATGATCGTCCTCATGGTCGGGGTCTCGGAGGGCCTGCTGACCGAATCCCTGCGCCGCACCCGCGGCGTGGGGGCCGACATCCTCATCCGGCCGCAGTTTTCAGGCGCCGCGCTTAGCACTGCCGATATCTCGGACAAGCTTCCGGCGATGCTCACCGAGCGCTATCCGCAAATCGAGAGCGCCTTGGGCGCCTCCGTCTACACACCCGGCAACGTGCAAACCATCACGGGCGTCGACTGGCAGGCTTTCGACGCCATGAGCGGCGGGATCGCGATCTTCGAAGGCCGTGCGTATGCCGCGCCGTACGAGGCGGTCGTCGACGAACTCTACGCCCGCCAGGAGGAG
The DNA here is from genome assembly GCA_965219605.1 of Bryobacterales bacterium. Classification (GTDB taxonomy): domain Bacteria; phylum Acidobacteriota; class Terriglobia; order Bryobacterales; family UBA6623; genus VXMF01. Next base: position 1,341,600 of record CBDCOC010000001.1, read on the forward strand.
GTTTCGATAGGGGACACGATCGAGCTGATGAGCCGGGAGTTCGAGTTGGTCGGCATCGTGGAAACCGGCAAGATGTCGCGCGTGTTCATTCCTCCCGAGACCATGAGCGACTTGCAGGGCTGGCAGGGCCGCGTCAGCCAGGTGTACCTCAAGCTCGACGACCCGGGCAAGACGCAGGAGTTGATCGAAGAGCTGCGGGCGCTGCTGCCGAATCGCAGCGTCATTTCCGTGGAGGATTTCCTGGCCGCGCTGTCCACGGACGTGCGCCGGATGTCCTCCCAGTTCGTCAACATCATCATTTCGATCGCGGTCTCCATCGGCTTCATCGTGGTCATGCTGGCCATGTACACGGCGATCTTGGAGCGCACGCGGGAGATCGGGATCCTCAAGGCCATTGGTGCCTCGCGGGGCGTGATCGGCTCGATCGTGATGCGGGAGACGCTGGTCGTCAGCCTGATCGGCATCGTTCTCGGCTACGGACTGAGTCTGGTCTGCACGGAGCTGATCGCGATCCGCTATCCGCTCGTTCCAATCATATTCATACCCGAGTGGCTGGCAGGCGCGGCCGCACTGACCATCCTAGGATCCCTCGCCGGGGCCGCCTATCCCGCTTGGCAGGCGGCCAAGGCAGACCCGTGCGAGATCCTCTCCTACGAGTGAGCGCGCGGCGGAGTTGGGCGTTGTCGACTGAAGCAGTGATCAAGATTTCGAACCTCAAGAAGGTCTACCGCCTTGGCAGCGTGGACGTGCCGGCCCTGCGCGGCGTGTCCATGGAAGTCCGCGCCGGCGAGTTCGTCGCCCTTCTGGGAGCGTCGGGTTCCGGCAAGTCCACGCTGTTTCACATCGTGGGGGGGATGCTTGCCCCGACGAGCGGCAGCGTCGCGATTGACGGACACGACTTGGCGTCGATGTCGGACGCGGAGAGGACGCAGCTGCGCAAGACCAAGGTCGGGTTCGTGTTCCAGCGCTTCAACCTCCTGACAACGCTGAACGCCGAAGAGAACATCCGTATTGCCCAGCACATTGCCGGATCGACCGACCGCGACAATGCACAGTTCCACGAGACCGTGCGCATCCTAGGCATCAGCCACCGCATGCGCCACAAGCCAAGCGCCCTGTCCGGCGGCGAGCAGCAACGGGTGGCGATCGCCCGCGCACTGGTCAACAGGCCGCCGATCCTGCTCGCTGACGAGCCCACTGGCAACTTGGACTCGGAAAACTCGCTGGCGGTCTTGGATACGCTCAAGACGCTCAACCGGACGCTTGGGCAGACCGTCATGATGATCACCCACAACGCCGAGGCCGCCTCGTACTGCACCGAGCGGGTAGTCCGCATGAAGGACGGCAGGATCGTCTGAGCGCACTCCCGCCATGCCGGCGTCAGTCGCCGTAGACGCGCTCGTACATAGCCCGGTTTCGCAGCACGGACTGCACGTAACCGCGAGTCTCGCTGAACGGAATCGTCTCGACGAATTCTTCGCTGTCGTCGAACGGGCCGAGCTTCATCCATTGCGAGATGCGCCGCTCGCCAGCGTTGTAGCCGGCCAGCGTCTTCTCCAGATCTCCGCCAAACTGTTGCAGCACCTGCTTGAGATGGAACGTGCCGAGTCGCAAGCTGACATCGGGATCGGTCAGCTTGCGACTCGCGAAACCGGGAATGCCCAGCCGGCGGAACAGGCCGCGCCCGGTAGCGGGCATGACCTGCATCAGGCCCAGCGCGCCGGCGCGGGATCTGGCGGCCGGATTGAACTCTGATTCTTGGCGGATCAGGGCCGCCACCAAATGCGGGTCCAGGCCGTGGCGCTCGGATCGGGCGCGTAGCCGATCCGCCCAGCCGAGCGGGAACAGCAGGCGCCAGTACTCGGGGTCCAGCGATTCGTACGGCATGCGCAGATAGCCGAACACGTACCGCTTCATCGCCCGCAGGGCGAGGTAGTGCTCGTCACGTCCGCTGTGCATGCGCGCGAGGTGCAGTCCAGCAATGTGGCCGTCGGGCTGCCGGTAGTCCTGCCGCGAATATTCCCTGCGGGCGTCGTCGTAGAGCCCGAGCTGGCGCAGTTCCCCGCCTCGTTCCAAAAGATCGCGCGTCTTTGCGAGCGGTTGCGACGCCAGCGAGCGGGCGCTCGGAAGGCTGTCCAAGATCCTGCGCTCGGTGCTCGGATTCGCAGCTACGCCGCCCATCTCTCGCAGCCTGTGCCGGGCAAGGAACGCGTAATAGTAGTGTGGGAAGCCAGCCATGGCCGCGCTGAAATGCGCGGCCGCTTCGGCTTCGCGACCGGCTGCCGCGTGCAGGCGCCCCAACCAGTAGATCGCACCGGCAACGGTGGGCGCGCTGCCATAGCTGCGAATGTGCTCGCACAGCAGTTCCCCGCGATCGGGAGCTTCGTCCAGCCAAGCGCGCCAGCAAATCTTCCAGTGCGCGTACGCGGCGTGCTTGCCCTGCGGGAAGGTGTCGACGAGGCGCCGGAACCACTTGGCATAGCTGGTCCGGTCGTCTAGCAGGTAGTAGTAATTGCCGACAGAGAGCAACGCTTCCTCGTACCATGGGGACCGGCTGTGCCGCGCCGCCAGTTTCGAGACGCTGGACAGCATCTGGCCGACGCTTCGATCGCGGCGCTCGATAGCGCACAGCAGATAGAGCCGCCAAGCGTCGAGTTCGGGCAGCCGGGGGCGTGCATGCGCCAAGCTGGCATACGCCGCGGAGGAACTGCGCCGGGAGTAGTCGGCGGCACCCCTTCCGATGACGGCCCGGTCTCTGTCGTCTCCCGTCAAGCCGGCACCCAAGGCCCGTCCGTATTCCGCCGATGCTGGAATATAGCTGCGCCCCGCGCGAAGGCTCTCCGCGCGGGCCAGCCGCCACTTGGCGGGGGCCGGCGGGTATGCATCGCCCATGCTCGCGCGCAGCTTGTCGAGATACTCCTCCGCTACGCCTGCCTGCTCGCTGAATGGATGGAAGTAGTACGCCTCGCGATACAGCGAGACGGCCTGCCGCAGCTTGCCGGACACATGCTCGACCCGAGCGGACAGATACAGCCGGACCGGTTCCTCCAGCGAGTTGGAACCGGCGGCGAGCAGTGCCCGCGCCTCTCCCAAGCGCTTCAGCCGCAGCAGGCTCTCAACCCGCAGGCGGTCGGCCGCCGGGCGCAGCGGGCTGTCCGGAAATCGCTTCGCGAAATCTTGCAGCGGCCCGAGCGCTCTTTCGAACTTCTCTGCCAGCACGCGGCATCTTGCGCGATAGTATGCGGCGTACTCAAAGGCCCAGCCGCCAACAACGCCCACCTGCGACAGAGACTCCTCGGCCGCCGCGTACCGCTCGGCCTCGTAGTGCGCCATGCCGATGGCGAACCGGGCCAGGGCGCGATCCCTCCCGGAGGCGCCGTCCGCGAACCCCTGCAAGGCGCGGAAGTTGGCATCCGATCGCGATGCGGCCAAGGCCCGGCTCAGTTCGCCGAGCTCCGCGGGCACGGCGGCCGCCGCCACAGCCGCAGTTGCGAGCACCGCAGCCGCTAGCGAGGCAGCTGGCAGTCCGCCATAAGGGCCCCACCTAGCCCGCATGCCTAGTGCAGTCCCGTCTTACCTGGAAAGATGTGCTGAGGCCTGACGACCCAGCACGCGCCCTCATCAGCTCCGCACCCGCGAGCTGAGTGCCTCGATCCAAGCCTCTGCCGTCAGGATGAGAGATTCGATTGCGGTTCCCTGGGATGATCCACTGTCTACAACCACCAAGCCGAGCACCGTGTCCCGCAACACGATGGGAAAGGCTCGCAGGTCAGTGTCGTCCGGATAGCCGAGGCTGCGGGACGCGTTGTGCTCGCCGCCGTCCACGAGCACCGTGTCCTTTGTTTCCACCGCCTGCGCCAAGGGCGAGACATCGGCCAGGTCAAACGAGGCTTGGCCTGTCTCGACAGGACCGTCCGCGCTGGCGGCATGCGACGCACGAAAGACGGTCAGACGATCGCCATCCTTCAAGAGCACGACCGCCCGCTCACACAGCCGCCCTGCGGAATCGGCCAGTTCGGCCAGTACCGCAGCGGGATCGCCCGCGTCTCGAATTCGCCGCGTTGCCGCGACAATCTGGTTGAGCAAAGCGCCCGTTTCGGCAACTGCCTTGGCGGCAAGGCCCGCGAGTCGATCCTCTGCGACCTGCCCGGCCTCTTCGCCCAAGCGGGCGAGATAGTCCTGACAGATGGCGACGATCTCTGCCCGCGCTGTGTGTATCTCTGTTTCAGACATCAAGGCTTAGCAGTCAGACCATGCACAGAATGCTATTGTAATCGAAGTCTTCTCAGCCTTGGTTTCTGTCAACGGGCTCGCGTTGCCTGCGCTAGGCGGGCCATCGGTTGCAGTTGCACATAGGCCCGCCGCAAGGCGTCTTTGCCCGGCAAGGGGTAGTCGAGCCGAGGGCTGCCGGCACTGGCGCTCGTGCGTCTTGCGCCCGTCGGGACCGAGATGTAAAGCCATCCCTCCCGTGCTGCCCGCAGCTCTTGGCGAGACTGCTTCAGGTCCCTTCCCGACAGGCCTCCGGCCCTTCAGTCTCATCTCGCGCGGAAGAGGCTCCGGCTTGACTTCTGCGGCCATCTCGGCCATCATGGAGCGGTCTTGTGCAGGGTAGCCGCCGCCTACCGCACCTCCGCCTGCCCGCCATTTCGTGGCCGCCGCAAGATCGAGCATCCAGGCCGCGTTTCGATGACAGATCTCAAGGGACAGCGCGCAATTGTCACTGGCGGCACGAGGGGAATCGGGCGCTCCATTGCCTTGGCCTTGCTAGAAGAAGGGGCGCAGGTAGCCATTTGCGGTCGAAGCCCAGACGCGCTCGCGACCGCGATCCAGTCTCTGAGCGCACGAGGAACGGTCGTCGGCCGCTGCTGCGACGTGGGCCGCTGGGAACAGGCGGAGGAGTTCTTCTCCTTCGCAGACCGCGAACTCGGCACTGTGGACATCTTGGTGAACAATGCGGGAGTGGGCCGTTTCGGCGCGCTTGACGAGCTCTCACCCGAATCGTGGCAAGAAGTCATCGACACGAACTTGAGCGGGCCTTTCTACTTTTCGAAGCTCGCCGCAGTGCGCATGAAGCAGCGCGGCGGATTCATCCTCAACATCGGCAGCTTGGCGGGCAAGCACGCGTTCGCTACCGGCGCGGCATACAACGCATCCAAGTTCGGTCTCGCTGGATTCACGGAGGCGATGATGCTTGACCTGCGCCGCTGCAATATCCGGGTCAGCACGATCATGCCCGGCAGCGTCCAGACCGGGTTCCGTCCGGGCAACGAGGAGGCGGGCTGGAAGCTTGACCCGGCAGCCATCGCGGCCATGGCGATCCACCTGTTCAAGACCCCCGCCCGCAACCTCGCCAGCTGCGTCGAAATGCGTCCCAGCAAGCCGCTACGTGCATAGCTTCACGGCTGGCTGCCGCCGGGCAGGGGGCTACTCGGCAACGCTCCCGCCCACGATTTCGTAAACCTGTTGCAAGGCTCCGGGCAAGGCATCCGGGCGCTTGCCGCCCGCTTCGGCCATATCCGGGCGGCCGCCGCCGCCGCCGCCAACCAGCCTGGCAACCTCCGCGACGACCCGCCCGGCATGCACCCGCTTGCCCGCAATGTCCTTGGTCGCGGCGGCAATCAGCGAAACGCGCCCGTCCCGCACGGTTGCGAGCACCACCAAGCCCGAGCCCAGCTTCTGGCGCACTGCGTCGGCCAGCGGGCGCAGCTGCTCGCGTTCGACGCCGTCCAGCTGCGCGGCGAGCACCTTGATGCCGCCGAGCTCGCGCGCCCGGGCAGCCAGCTCGCCCACGCCGGTCCGCGCTAGCCTCGCCTTCAGGTCAGCGATCTCGCGCTCTTGCCGGCGGCGCTCGGCCACGAGCTTGTCGACAGCCCCGGCCAGCGCGTCATCTTGGACACGCAGCAGTGACGCCAGCCGGCGCACGCTTGCAGCGCTCTCGCGGAAACGACCGAAGGCACCCGTACCCGAAACCGCCTCGATGCGCCGCACGCCGGCAGCGCTGCCCGTCTCGGCAGCGATCTTGAATACCCCGATTTCTCCGGTTCGCGACACATGCGTCCCCCCGCATAGTTCGGCGCTGAAGTCGCCCACGCTCACAACGCGAACCCGCTCCGGGTACTTCTCGCCGAACAAGGCCAGCGCCCCGGCGCGCACTGCAGCCTCCAGGTCTTTCAGTTCCGAAACGACCTCGGTGTTGCGCAGAATGTGCTCATTGACCAGATCTTCGACATCTTCGATCTCCCGCGCCTCGATCGGAGCGTAGTGCGTGACGTCGAAGCGCAGGCGCCGGGGACTCACGATACTGCCAGCTTGCTTGACATGTGTGCCTAGCACCCTTCGCAGCGCAGCATGCACCAGGTGCGTTGCGGTGTGGTTGCGACGCGTCGCGTCCCGCCTAGCTGCATCCACTCGGCCGGCCAAACTGTCGCCCAGCGCGATATCTCGCAGTACGTTGACGCGATGCACTCTGGTGCCGCGGACCGGGGCCTGCACGTCCAAGACCGCAGCGACAGCTTCCGCCCCGCGCACGAGCACGCCGCGGTCGCCCACTTGCCCGCCCGCCTCGGCGTAGAACGGTGTCCGTTCCAGCACCACGCCGACCTGCTCGCCCGCCTCGGCCGCTTCCACGGCCTGCCCGTCCCGCAACAGCCCGACGACGCGCAGTTCCTCCGCGCAGGTTCGGTCGTAGCCCACGAACTCCGTCCGGCAACGCTCGCACATCTCGAGCAGGGCAGGCGATGCGGCAGCGTCCGCCTTGGTGGCGCCTTTCCAGCTCGAGCGCGCCCGCTGCCGCTGGCCGTCCATTGCGGCCTCGAATCCGCGCAGGTCGATCTGAAGGCCTCGCTCCCGCGCCATCTCTTGCTGCTCTTGCAGCGCCAGTCCGAATGTGTCGTACAGCTGGAAAGCCGCCGCACCCGGGATCACGCTGCCGCTCAATTTCTCGAGCGCGGCTTCAAATTCCCGCTCAGCCACCGCGAAGTTGCGCTCGTAACGCATTTCCTCGTCGCGCACAACCCTTGCGACACGCTCGGACGAATCCTGCAACTCGGGATACGCCGAGCGCATCATCTCGGCAACGAAGCGCGTCATGTGATGCAGGCACGGTTCCGCGAAGCCTGCCAGCCTGGCATGGCGCAAGGCCCGGCGGATGATCTTGCGCAACACATACCCCCGACCCTCATTGGCGGGCATTACATCGTCATGCACCAAGAACGCCGCCGAGCGGCTGTGGTCGGCCACGATCCGCAGGGCGGTGTCCGTAGCCGGATCGGCGCCGTAGCGGATGCCCAACAACTCCCCGGCCCGGAGGATGATGGGCTGGAACAGGTCGGTGTCGAAGTTCGACAGCTTGCCTTGCAGCACCGCCGCTGTCCGCTCGAGGCCCATGCCTGTGTCGATCGATGGCTTGGGCAGCGGGTGCAGATCCCCTCGCTCGTCGCGGTTGAACTGCATGAAGACGAGATTCCAGATCTCGACATAGCGCGACACGTCGGACGGGAACGGGGCGTCCCGCTCGCCGGCCGCCAAGCCCTCGGGGCCGTAGTCGTAGAAGATTTCCGAACACGGGCCGCACGGCCCGGTGTCGCCCATTTGCCAGAAGTTATCCTTCTCTCCGCAGCGCTTGATGCGATCTGGCGGCAGCCCCGCAACCGTCATCCAGAGGCGCTCGGCCTCGTCGTCCTCGCGGAAGACCGTGACGTAGAGCCGCTGCTCGGGCAGCCGGTAAACCTCAGTCACCAGTTCCCAGGCAAAGCGGATCGCATCTTCCTTGAAGTAATCTCCGAACGAAAAATTGCCCAGCATTTCGAAGAACGTGTGGTGCCGCCGCGTGCGGCCGACATTCTCGAGGTCGTTATGCTTGCCGCCCGCCCGGACGCATTTTTGAGAGGTGGTCGCGCGGGAATACGGGCGGCGCTCGCCGCCGACGAAGACATCCTTGAACTGGTTCATCCCGGCGTTGGCAAACAGCAGCGTCGGGTCATGGGCCGGCACGAGGGAGGAACTAGGGACCCGCCGATGTCCCTTTGTCTCGAAGTAGTGCAGGAATTGCTCGCGGATTTCGTCGCCAGTCATGGAGGACAGGGCAAGGCCCTCTGCCCCGGGGCAGAGTTCCTATTCTAGTGCCGCCACTGGCCCGGGCGGCCAAGCCCGGCCGCGAACCGGCCGGCGGCTCCTGGCGTCAGGTCAGCGCCGCAGCCGCATCCATTGCACGGCGTTCGCGGCGGAGATGCCGGAAATCACCGCCACGCTGTCCGCTCCCGCGGCCAGCACTTCGCCCGCGTTCGCAAGCGTGATGCCGCCGATGGCAACCAAGCGCTTGTCCGTCCCGAGCCGCGCCTCGCGCACGCCATCGACTCCCACCACGGGGTCCGGGTTGCGCTTGCTGGACGTTGCGAAGGCCGGCCCGATCGCCAGGTAGTCGGCCCACTGGCAGGCGCTGTCCGCGAGCTGGCCGCTATTGTGCGTCGAATAGCCCAGCAGCCTGTCGGAGCCGATCAGCCGCCGCACCTCTGCGAGCGGCAGGTCCTGCTGGCCGACATGCACGCCGTCGGCTTTCGCAGCCAGCGCGATGTCCGCCCTGTCATTGACGATGAAAGCCACCCCGGCCTGGCGCAGCAGGGCGCCCACCGCGACCGCTTCAGCAAAGGACTGGCGCGTGTACTCGCCCTTGTGCCGGTACTGCACGAGCCGGGCGCCCGCGCTGGCGAGAGCGCCCGCCATTCGCACGGCGCCGCCAGCGGCTTGCGCCGCGCTCGAATCAACGATCGGATACACCGCCGGGAACGCGGCTAGGAGCGACGCCTTGAGCCGTGCATCCATATCGGGAATGCGGACGCTGGCGCACGATCGGGCACTAGCCGATCTCGAGAATCTCGCGCTCCTTCGCCGTGCCTGCCTCGTTGATGCGCGCGATCGCGGCATCCGTGGACTTCTGGGTCAATTCGTGCCCGCGCTTGCTCTCGTCTTCCGAGATGGACTTGTCCTTCTCGAGCTGCTTGAGCGCTTCGTTCGCATCGCGACGGATGTTGCGCACGGCTACCCTGTGCTGCTCGACGACATCGTGCAGCCGCTTGACGAGCTCCCTGCGGCGCTCCTGGGTCAGCGGCGGTATGGTCAATCGGATGACCCTGCCGTCATTGGCTGGATTGATGCCAAGGTCGGACAGCTGGATCGCCTTCTCAATGGGCCCCAGTTGTGTCAAATCCCAAGGCTGGATTGTGAGGGTGGTCGAATCCGGCGTGGCGAGCGTGGCCATCTGGTTCAGCGGAGTGGGCGTGCCGTAGTAGTCGACCTTGATCGGATCCAACAACGCGATGGATGCACGACCGGTGCGAATCGTGGACATCGCGCGGGACAGGTCCCGGATCGACTTTTCCATCTTGGCGCCAGCTTCCGCGCTGACTTCAGCTACGCTCTCTCCGTGGATGTGGGTCATGCGCCCTCCTTGCCTGCATCCAGCCTAGGACATCAGCGTGCCGGGAGTCTCGCCACGGGCCACCCGGGCCATGACGCCCCGCTCGCCCAGGCCGAATACCAGCACCCTGAGGTCGTTCTCGCGGCACATAGCCACCGCCGTCGCATCCATCACCGCCAGCCGCTCCGCCAGCACTTGGTCGTACGATACGGCTGCGAACAGCTTCGCCCCCGAGTGGAGCGCTGGATCCCTGTCGTACACACCGCCGACCTTGGTGCCCTTGGCCAGGAGGTCAGCCCCGATTTCCACCGCGCGCAGGGAGGCCGCGGTATCCGTGGTGAAGTACGGATTGCCCGTGCCGCCGGCGAGCAGGGCCACCCTGCCCTGCCGCAGGGCTGTCATGGCTGGACCGCGGCCGTACGGCTCGGCGCCGGCAGCGCACGGCACGGCGCTGAGCACGCTGGCCGGCACTCCCCTGTCGTTCAGCACGTCGGCCAGCGCCAGCGAGTTCATCAAGGTGCCGAGCATGCCCATGTGGTCGGCTGTCGAGCGGTCTATCCCCGCTCCCGCCAGCGCAGCCCCCCGCACAAGGTTGCCAGCGCCGAGCACCAGCGCGAGCTCGGCGCCTTCGGAGCGCGCCGCGGCGATCTCGCCTGCGAGCCAAGCCAGCCGCTCGTGCGCCACTCCGCCAGCCCCCGCGCCGGCGAGCATCTCTCCGGACAGCTTGAACAGAACTCGGCGCGGCCTCGGCATGCTCAGCGCGGCCCCATGATAGCCCTGCCGGACAGCTTGGGATCCCGCCCGCCGGCCCTAGGCATCCTCGCCGACCTTGAAGCGCTGGAAGCGCCGGACGGCCATGTTCTCCCCTAGCTTGGCGATCGCGGACTGCAGCAGGCTGCCGACAGTCGTGGAGGGATCCTTGACGAACGGCTGGTCCACCAGCACGATCTCCTCGTAGAACTTGCCCATGCGGCCATCCACGATCCGCTCGACGACCGCCTCGGGCTTGCCTTCCTGCAAGGCGCGGTCGCGCTGGATCTGGCGCTCCTTGTCGACGATCTCGGCCGGCACTTGCTCGCGTGTGATGTACTGCGGGTCGGCCGCCGCGATCTGCATCGCAATATCCTTGACGACCTGTTGGAAATCGTCGGTGCGCGCCACGAAATCCGATTCGCAGTTCACCTCGACAAGCACGCCCAGCTTGGCGCCGGCGTGGATGTAGCTGCCGATCACGCCCTCGTTGGCGGCCCGCCCGCTCTTCTTCTGGGCGATCGAGACCCCGCGCTTGCGCAGGGCTACCTCGGCCGCCGCGAGGTCACCGTCGGCCTCGACCAAGGCCTTCTTGCAGTCCATGAACCCCGCGCCGCTCTTGTCGCGCAGTTGCTTGACAAGCTTCGCGCTTACGTCTGCCATTGCATGCCCCTCCTGTTCGCGCCGGCCGGTGCCTACGCGCTGGCCTCGGACAGCGCGGCGCTCTCGTCCGCCGGCAGGCTGCCCCCTTCGCCGCCATCGTCCGCCGGCTCGTCCTCGGGAGGCGGAATCGCGGCCCGGCCTTCGAGAACCGCCTCGGCCACCCTGTTGGCGAACAGGGAGATCGATCGCAGCGCGTCGTCATTGCCCGGGATCACGTAATCGACCTCGTCCGGGTTGGAATTGGTGTCCACAATCCCGATCACGGGGATGTTGAGCTTGCGCGCCTCGCGCACGGCGATCTCTTCCTTGCGGATGTCGACGATGAAGACGATATCCGGCAGGCCGGGCATGTCCTTGATGCCGTCGATGTTGGACTCCAGCGCCCGGCGCTCGCGCTCCAAGCGCGAGATCTCCTTCTTGCTGCGTCCCTCGTAGCCCTCTTCCTCGGCCAGGCGCTGCAATTCCTTGTAGCGGTCCAGCGATTTCTGCACGGTGACCCAGTTGGTCAGCAGCCCGCCGAGCCAGCGGTGGTTGACGTAGTACATGCCGCAGCGACGGGCCTCCTCCGCCATGGCCTCCTGGGCCTGGCGCTTGGTGCCCACGAACAGGACCGTCTTGCCCTGGGCGGCCTGGTCGCTGGTGTACTGCAGTGCTTCCTTGAAGTTCTTCAAGGTCTTCTGCAGGTCGATGATGTGGATTTTGTTGCGCTCGCCGAAGATGAACTCCTTCATCCTCGGATTCCAGTGCCTGGTCTGGTGCCCGAAATGAACGCCTGCCTCGAGCAATTCCTTCATTGTGACTTGCGGCACGGTACCTCCGTTGGCGGCTGTGCGCGGGTTAACGGCGGCTTGCTGCAAGCCGCCCCGAACGACCGGGCCCGTCCAAGCAGGATTTGGCCCCGGACGCTATGGAAGCTGATACGACCTCCCGGCTAGCGCTTCGAGTACTGGAAGCGCTTGCGAGCGCCGGGCCGCCCGTACTTCTTGCGCTCGTGCTTGCGCGGATCGCGCGTCAGGTAGCCGCCCTTCTTGAGCAGCGGCCGCAGTTCGCTGTTGAACTCCTGCAGGGCGCGGGCAACCCCCAAGCGCACCGCATCGGCCTGCCCCGCCTTGCCGCCGCCATGCACCAGCACCAGCGCGTCGAACTTGCCGTCGGTCTCGCTCGCCAGCAGCGGCTGGCGCACCTTGGCCTTGAGGGACTCTGTCGGGAAGTACTGCTCGGGGGGCTGGTCGTTGATACGGATCTTGCCTGCCCCCGGGCGCAGGAACACCCGGGCTATGGCGCTCTTGCGGCGCCCGGTTCCCAGCCACTGTGTCTGATTCGGCAAAACGATAACTCCTCGCGCTACAGTCCCGACAGCCGGCGGCTAGAACGACCACGGCTTGGGCTGCTGCGCCTCGTGCGGATGGTCGGCGCCGGCGTAAACCTTCAGCCGCGACTTGAGCTGGCGCCCCAGCTTGTTTTTCGGAAGCATGCCTGCCACCGCTCTCTCTACCAATCGTTCCGGATACTTGGCGCGCACCTGCTTGGCCGTCTCCTGCCGGATGCCCCCCGGGTAGCCGGTGTGCCGGTAGTAGATCTTGTCGGTCTCCTTGCGGCCCGTCAGGCAGACTTTCTCCGCATTGACGACGACGACGAAATCGCCCGTCTTCATGAACGGCGTGAAGTTGGGCTTGTGCTTGCCCCGCAGCAGCGTCGCCGCCTGCGTGGCCAAGCGTCCCAAGGTCTTGCCTTCGGCGTCCATGACATACCAGTCGTTCGTCACTTCGGACGCTTTCGGGACGTACGTATTCGTGCGCATCAGCTGTAGGCTGCGCAAGGCGGGACGCCCGCCTTGCGATTCCTAATCCTAGCGCGATTCGAAGGCGCAGGTCAAGACGCAGCCTCCTCCAATGCCAAACGAGACTGACGGGCGGGGTTGCTTCCAGCGGGAAAAAGCCCCGGACGCCGGCGCTGGCCGCCGCACGGCCGAGTCCCTTGCCCCGCTGGATCCGGAAACACTGGCCTGCCATCCGCGACGGGCGCGTTCCGGCTGTACCGCTGGTTCGGAGACTCACGCCCCGTAGCGTGGGGCGGAATCCAGGGCGCGATATCCGGGCCGGGGCGGCGCGCGCAAGGTGCCCGGGCGCGGGATGAGCGAACCGCGCCCGGACATGTGCGACAACCGCTGCTATGGAGCGAAACGGTTCCCGCGAATCGAAGGCGAGCCGCGCAGGCCAGTGCTGAAAACGCACGGCTGCGCTGCCACTGCCCGTAGTGTAGCACATGCGACCCTTTGGCACCTGAACTCGCGCGGCTGGCCGGCGGCGCACGGGTGCTCGACTTTACCCTGCACTCCAACCGGGCCGGCTGCCAAGGCGATCTCCACCCTTGCGCCCCTCGTCAAGCCCCGTGACGTGCCCGCAGCCGATTCACTTGTTTTGCAGTCCGCCCGCAACGGAAGCTTGATTTTTACCTTGATTTAACACCACGCCTCGATGTTACCACCCATAAAACCTCTCTGCACAACTCTAACGCAATCAAAAAGCAAGTAAAAATACCGATGTGCGTCTGCAAATCAGTGAGGATCCAAGCGGCGTGCGGCCGCGGCTGTGCTAGTCTCCTGTTCGGGTTTTTCAGGTTGGGTTTTGCTATGCGATGGCACTGCGGCGTGGCGGTCATGGCGCTCGCCAAGCCGCACGCTTGGGGTTCCAGCCTGATCTTTGGACAGACAGACAAGAGGGAGATCACATGATGGCAACTCGACTACTCGGTATCCGTGCGGGCCTGCTGGCGATCGGCATGCTAGCTCTGCTCGCCCCGCCCGGCACCGCGCAATTGATCCAAGGCGGGATCGACGGCTTGGTGACGGACACGACCGACTCCGCGATCATCGGCGCTGAGGTGACGATCACCAACGAGGACACGGGCCAGATACGCGAGACGACCACGGGCGCTGCGGGCAACTACAGCTTTGCGACCGTCAATACCGGCAACTACACCGTGACGGTGCGCTCGGATGGGTTCCAAGCGTCTACTACGACCGGCGTCGTCGTATCGCAGAACAACGTCACCCGCGTCAACGCGAGCTTGGAAATCGGGCAGGTCACGGAAGTCGTGACCGTCGAGGCCTCGGCAGCCACGCTGCAAACCGACCGCGCCGAGGTCCGGCAGGAGGTTACCGAGAAGACGCTGCGCAACGTTCCGGTCCCGCTGGGCCGCAACTACCAGATGCTCTTCGTCACGCTGCCCGGCTTCTCGCCGCCGCAGAACGCGCACTCGGTGCCGACGAACCCGAGCCGCGCCGTGCGCTTCTCGGTCAACGGCACGAGCCGCTCAAACAACAACACGCGCATCGACGGCGCTTCGTCAACCAACATCTGGGTGCCGCACATGACGGGCTACAACCCCGCGCTGGAGTCGATCGAGACCGTGAACGTGGTGACCAACTCGTTCGACGCCGAGCAGGGCTTGGCCGGCGGCGCGGCGATCAACCTGCAGATCAAGTCGGGCACCAATGCGGTGCATGGCTCCGCGTTCGAGTACCACATGAACCAGCACCTGAAGGCGTACCCCTACTTTAGCAACCGCGGGTCCGCGCAGCCGAAGCTGATCAACAACCAGTTCGGCGGCACGATCGGCGGCCCGATCAAGAAGAACAAGTGGTTCTACTTCGTCAGCTACGAGGGCACCTACGAATCCCGCTTCGCGCAGCGGTTCATCGACCTGCCGACGAACGGGATGCGTTTCGGTGACCTCTCCGGCTCCCCCCCCCCCATCTACGACCCACTCACGGGGGGCCAAGACCAGCTGGCCGACGACTATGCCATGGACCGCGCGCCATTCCCCGGCAACATGGTGCCGCGGGCCCGGATCGACTCGGGCGTGTCCGCGATGATTCATGACCCGACCTTCCCGGATCCGAACAACGTGGGCAACCGGCTGGGCGGGAACGGCGGAAGCTTGGGACTGGGGCAAAACCACGTGGCGGACGGCTCGACCACGTTTTTCCGGGACACAGTGGACGCCAAGACCAATTTCAATCTCAGCCCCACTTTGTCGGGCTTCATCCGGTTCAGCATGCTCGACTACCGCATGTTGAACGCCCAGACCCTCGGGCCGTTCGGCGGTAACCGGCTGCACCCCACCAACTCGAACCCGGGCACGGGCTTCGGCAACACCTATTCCGGCACGATCTCAGTAACAAAGGTCATCTCGCCTACCTTCATCGTGGACGGCTACTACGGCTATACGCTGGTGGACACCAACGTCGAGCAACAGCGCCTGGATGAGAACCTCGGCTGGTCCGTGCTGGGCATCCCCGGCCTACAGTCCGACCGCTTCATCGACGGTGGCTGGCCGCGGCTGAGGATTGACGGCTTTGAAGGCCTAGGCATCTCGAACAGCTTCCAGCCGTACTACCGCTCGGACCCGCAGAACCAGTTCGTGTTCAACGCAAACTGGACCAAGGGCACCCATAATATCCGCTTCGGAACGGACATCTACTTGCAGGACTTGGACCACAACCAGCCCGAATTCTCGGGCGGCACGGGGGCCGCGTCCGGCGAATTCCGCTTCCGCCAGAACACGACCGAGCGCCGAGGCGGCGAGAGCGGGAACGATTACAACGCGCACGCAGCATGGCTGCTCGGGCTCCCGCAGAACGCCGGCAAGATCTGGCAGTTCAACGAAAACGGCTACTTCACGCGCACGCAGCTGCTGAGCTTTTACGTGCGCGACCGCTGGCAGATCACGCCCAATCTGACGCTTTCCTACGGGGTGCGCTACGAAGTCTACCCGTTCCCCACCCGCGCGAGCCGGGGCTTGGAACGGTATGACTTCTCCAACAACAAGATCTGGGCCTGCGGCGTGGGGAGCATTCCGGAAGATTGCGGCATCGACATCGGCAAGCACAACTTCGTGCCGCGGGTCGGGGTGGCCTGGCGCGCCGATGACAACACTGTCCTGCGGGTCGGCTACGGCATCACGGTAGACCCGTTCAACTGGGCGCGGCCGCTGCGCACGAACTACCCCATCATGGCCAAGGACGGCCCCGCGCTGCCCAACAGCTATGGCTACGCGACAACGCTGCGGGAAGGACTGGCCGTGATCAACGAGCCGCCCCTGGGGGATGGCGTGCTGGATCTCCCGCTCAACACCGTGGTGCGGACCATGGACACGCAGAACCTGACCAGGGGCTACATCCAGTCGTGGAACCTGACGCTGGAGCGCCGCATCGGCAACTGGATCGCAACCGCCGGGTACGTCGCGACCCGCTCGGTCAACCAGCTGGCCGGCTTGGACCAGAACTGGGGGGACATCGGCGAGGGCAACCCGGGGCGGCAGCTGTACAAGCAGTGGGGGCGCGCTGCCGGGACCACGCTGTTCGGCAGCCTTGGCACCGCCAAGTACGACTCGCTGCAGACCAAGCTCGAGCGCCGGTTCAGCAACGGCGTGCAAGTGAACATGGCCTACACCTGGGCGCACGGGCGGGGCTATGCCGGCGAGGACTCAGGCAGCGGCCCGGCCTTCTTCCGCATCCCCCGCTTCTACCAGCGCACTTACGCCGACCTCAGCCAAGACATCCGGCACAACTTCCAGATGACCGCGATCTACGAGACACCCTTCGGCAAGGGCAAGAGTATGCTGGCGGACAGCCCGCTCGGCCTGATCCTAGGCGGATGGCAGATCAACGGGCTCATGAGCGCTTACACCGGCACGCCCTTCTCGATCTCGGCCAACAGCGGCGATCTCAATGCCGCCGGTTCGGGCCAGATCGCCGATTGCATCGGCGAGCCGAGCTACACCAAGGGCGGCAGCAACGCTTTGTGGATCGATCCCGGCGCTTTCGCCCAGCCGACCGGCCCTCGCTTCGGCACTTGCGGCCCCAACAACGTCCGCGGGCCGGGCCTGTTCAACCTTGATCTCGGGCTGTTCCGCAAGTTCCAGATCAGCGAGAAGATGAGCCTGCAGTTCCGGGCCGAGGGATTCAATATCACGAACACCCCACACTTCGAACGGCCGGGCAGCACGAACGTAACTTCGGGTACCTTCATGGTCCTCAACCGCATCCGCAACACCGGGCGAGAGGGCATTGACGAGCGGTTCTTCCGGCTCGGCCTGCGGCTGGGCTGGTAGGCGCATCGCCCGTCCCGAAATCCTAGCCTACTAGCGGGGCCGCGCCCAAGCGCGGCCCCGCTTTTCCCTGTGCGCCAGCAATGCCCGGCCGCAGCGGCCGGCGCTAGCGGATCGGCGAGAACTGCAGCCCGGCCAAATGGATGTTCGACACGGTCGACACGATCTCGGCATTGCTCCAGCCGGGAGTCTGCTTGATCCGGTTCCAGTCCTCGCTCTTGACGAACGCCGACCAAGCCTTGCCGCGGGCGTCCATGCTGGCGTAGTGCGACATGTAGATCAGGCTGGGCATGTGCGAGCCGACGATCGTTTCGCCGAAGAACAGGGGATGGATGCCGCAGTCGCGGAAGATCCGGATCTCCCCTTCGTTGAACATGCGCATCTTCTCCTGCGTGTCCCGCGCGGTCTCCTGCTCGTAAATACGCAGGTCGAACGCGCGACCGCTGTCCGGCAGCGGCGGCACCTCGACTCTCTTCATCCCGTCGAAGGCCCGCAGCAGCCAGCTCTCGACGCGGTCATACGGCGGCTGGTCCTGGGAGCCGAATGCCGCGACAGCCCGGCCCCATTCCTTGTCGGCCCGCTTGGCCGCCAGCTTCTCGCCCATGTCCGCTAGCGAGTCGTAGGCGGCCAGCGTGTACACCCGCGGCGTGAATTCGCCCAGCGTCACGCGGAAATACCCCTGCACCAGCCCCAGCCGCTCGGTCATGGGCAGGTGCTCGGCCTCCAGGAACTCGGTCAGCCGGCCGTACTGGTCGGACTTCGAATAGCGCAGCTTGTAGCAGCGGAGCTCGAAGATCTGGTTCTCGCCATCCATCTTCCCGGCCGCGGCGGCCGATTCGGAGGCCAGCCCGGCAGCTGACGATGTCGCGAGGAAATTGCGTCTGTCCATGCAGATCCTTATAGCACTTCGGCTGGCGCTGGCCGCTAGCGGAAAATCGTCCGGCGGAAGAACCCGATGCGCGGCGCGCTCGCTGGCTTGGGCTCTGCCGCCATCCCGGCGGACGGGGGCATGAAGTGCGGTTCGACGGCGGCAGCCTCGTCAGGCGGCGGCACGGCAGCCTCCTCCGCGACGAGCGGCGCCGCAGTCGACGCTGCAGCCTCGTCGGGAGCCGAAGCCTCCGGAGCCATCTGCGGCAGCGGATCGCTTTCAGCCAAGTCGACGGCCTTCTCGGACTGCCAAGCGATAGCCGGCCTGGACTCGGGCGCATACCGGGCCCGGCTGTTGGCCTCGATCTGGGGTTGGAAGCCCTGCGACACGAAGCCGGATGCGATCATCATCACCCTGACCATCTCACCCATCGTCTCGTCCTGCACAACGCCGATGATCAATTCTGCGTCTGACGAGATTTCGCGCTGGATCAGTTGCAGGGCCTCGGTGGCATCGTGCATGCCGAACTTGGTCGAACCGGTGATGTTGATCAGCACCTTGCTGGCCCGCACCAAGCCCTCGGATTCGATGACCGGGCTGGCAATCGCGTCGCGGGCCGCCTGCATGGCGGCATCGCGCCCGCTGCGCTGGGCCGTGCCCACAACAGCCATCCCGGCTTCCTCGAGCACCATCCGCAAGTCAGCGAAGTCAGTGTTCACGATGCCCCGCTTGCCCAGGATGCTGGTGATGCCGCGCAATGTGTCCGAGACGATCTGGTGCGCCACTCCGAAGCCTTCGAAAAATCCCATGCCGGATTCGACCTGGCTCATGAGCTTGTCGTTCGGGATGACGATCGCAGTGTCCACGCTCGCGACCAGTTTTTCAACGCCCTCTTCCGCTATCTGGGTGCGGCGCGCCCCTTCAAAGGCGAACGGCTTGATCGCGACGGCCACCGTCAGCGCGCCCATCTGCTTGGCCAGTGATGCGATCACGGGCCCGGCTCCGGTGCCCGTGCCGCCGCCCAGCCCGGTGACAATGAAGACCATGTCGGCCCCGTTCAGCACTTCGGTGAGCTGCTCGGTGTTTTCCAAGGCGGACTGCTTGCCTACATCCGGATCCGAGCCGGTGCCGTGCCCCTGGGTGGTGCGCGGGCCGATTTGCAGCTTCGTGGGCGCGCTGCAGCCGGCCAAGGCCTGGTCATCGGTGTTGACGGCGACGAAGTCGACTTGGCCGATTCCGTTCGCAATCATCGTGTCGATGACATTCCCGCCGCAGCCGCCAATGCCAACTACCTTGATGCCAATGGCGGTTTTCGGCGGACGATCGAGGGGGGCTTGCGCTCTTTCATCGCATGTCTCCCGGGCAGCTTCGGCCGGTTCGATCGTGATCGCCATTGGTTCTTGATTGTCATTCATCATGTTTTCTCCTCTTGTGGCAGAGCGCTACGGGAGAGCGCTTCCTTTGGGTTCGTATCTCTCTTGCCAGCAGGCGAGTTGGTGCGCGTACAGGACCGCTCCGGCGGCAGAGGCCCAGCCCGGGTTCTGCAGGGCCGGCGGCAGGTCGTGCATCTTGGCCGGCTGGCCGATGCGCGTGGGCAGGCGCACCCAGTCGCGCGCCCTTTCCCGCATGCCTGGCAGCGCGGCCATGTCGCCGCTCAGCACCAGCGAACGGACGGCGTCGCCCTGTACCTGAATTTTTTTGATCTCTTCGCGCACCATCCACAGGCAGTCCCGCACCCGGCGCGTGATGATCTCATTGACATGGCTCCACGACCGCATGGCCCCCGAGCCGACTGGATCGCCAGCATCAGAGCCCGGCACGAAAACCTGAACGACTTGACTGCCGAGGTCGAATTCGATCCTGCCGAAGTCTGCGATTAGCGACAAGGCCACCGCGGCGGAGGTGTTCAGCGAGCGGGCAAGCTCCTCGACAAGATCCTCATAACCGACCGGCAGCCCAACGGCCAGCCGCAAGCGGTCACCGCAATACACAGTCAGGATGGTCGCGACCCTGCCGAACTCGATGTGGGCCACGCCCTCGTCCCTTTCCTCTTGCGTCAGCGTGCAAAGAGCGGCGGCGAATCCGCCCAAGACAGTGTCCTCCACTGCGATGCCCGCTTCATGCACCACTGCGCTGACTCCGTCATGGTCGCTCTTGGGCATGGCAACAATGCGGACGAAGGCCTCAAGTCTCCGGGCCGGGTGGCCGACCGGATCGCGCAATGCGCCGCTCCTGTCGGTGGTGAACTCCAGCGGGACGAATTGCAGCGCGATCGTGTCGCGCTGCGCCAAGCCCTGCGCGGCCCGCGCGATCACGCCTTGGACGTCGCTGGGCCGGACCTCGCCAACTTCGGCAGGGAGCTGCACGCCAGTATGCACCAGGCGACTGGAGATGCCCCGCGCTGCGACGCCGACAACCGCCGAAACAACCGTGGCCCCCGCGCTATCCTCAGCCTCGCAAATCACCTCGTACACGGACTCCCCGTTGACTTCCTTGCCGTATGCCTCAGACATCTCGCTGTCGTCCCAGCGTGCCGGCGGCAGGGCCCCGCAGCCCAGATACTGCAACTCGCCGCCGCTAGCGACGGCGACCAGGCAGCGGATCTGCGCCCCGCCCAAGTCGAGTCCGACAAACGTGTTGGGCTTGTCCGTCATAGCTTGCTGCTACGGGTGAGATCCAGCACGACCGGGATCTGCCCCTCCAAGCGCAGGTTGGCGGACTTTACCGGGCCGAGCGCCGAGCGCCAGCTGTCTACGCCGTCCAAGAAGATCTCCACGCGATGCCGCAAGTGCTCGTGGCCCAGTTCCAGGCGCACCAGCCGCCCGTCATGCTTGGCCAGCACCACCGCGTTCTCCAGGTCGGCAACGTTGACCTCCGAGACACTCTCGCTAAAGCGCCGGACCCGGCAGGCGTCCATCACGGCCGAGAAGAATTCGGCGCGGACGCGGCGCGCTTGCAAGTCCATCCCCGCGTCAATGCCCGTCAGCACGGGCAGGCCCTCGCCGTACTCGCTGTGATAGGGCAGCAGCACCCCGTCGGCGGCGATCATGCGAACCGCCTCCCCGCCAGCTATCAGCACCAATGCCAGCGGAACGCGCTCGCGCACGAACACCCGGACGCGATCCGGCCAGATCTTGGCGACACGCGCCTCTCCGACCCACGGAATCGAGAGCACTTGCCGGCGGCGCTCCGCGATGTCGACGGAAGCCAGGCTCTGCCCTTGATCCGGCTCAAACAAAGCCGCCACCTCGGACAGATCCCTGGATCCCCCTCCCTCGACCGTCAGCCACTCCGCGTGCGAGGGCAGGCGGAAGGCTTCCGCCTGGAGCAGCCACTGGCGCGCGAACCATCCGGCAACAGCCAGCAGGGCCAGCAGGCAGCCGGCGTACAGCACCTTGCGCGCGTGCGCCGGGTCAAGTTGCCAGCCGCTGTCGGAGGCCGGAGCGAACCAAGCCCGGCGCAAGTCCGGAGACTCGGCCGCCGCGTCTTCGCCAGTCACTTGCTTCTTCAAGATCAATCTCCCGTGGCCCGCTTGGCTGCGCAGTCTCCCGGCACCTTGCCGCTGTCGGCGCTACGGAGCCGCGCCAGTATTTCTTCGCCGGCCATCCAGACGTTGCCAGCCCCGAGGGTGATGAGCGCCTCGCCCGCCCCCAGCGCCCCCAGCGCCCGCTCGACGGCGTCTTGCATCGAGGGGCAGTAGTCGACGCAGCGGTGCCCGGACCGCAGGATCCCGGCCACCAGCCGCGGGCTGGAAACGCCCGGGACGGGATCTTCCCCGGCCGCGTAAATGTCGACCACCCAGAGCCGGTCGGCTTGTCCGAAACACCCGGCGAACTCTGCGGCAAGATCCGCAGTGCGGCTGTAGCGGTGCGGCTGGAAGATCACGTTGACCGCTCGGAATCCGCACGAGGCAGCAGCGGCGAGCGTGGCCCGGATCTCGGTCGGATGATGCCCGTAATCGTCGATGACCGTAGTGCCGCGCGCGATGCCGCGCGTTTGGAAGCGCCGGTCAACGCCGCGAAAGTGGCTCAAGCCCGTGCGGATCTGATCGGGCGCGAGTCCCAGCTCAACACCGAGGGCAATGGCCGCAGTGGCGTTGCGCACGGTGTGGATGCCCACGCCGTCGACGTGGAACCGGCCGAGACACTGCCCGGCGCGCTCTAGGCGGAAAGAGACATTGCCGCCGGAGAGCTCGACCTGATCGGCCACGAAATCCGCACGGGGGGAGACCTCGCGCAGGCCGTAGGTCAGGCAACGCCGGCGCAGCCGCTGCGCGACGCAGCCCGCGCGCGGGTCGTCCGCGCAAACGATCGCAGCGCCGTAGAACGGCACGCTGTTGCCGAAATCTTCGAAGGCCTGCAGCAGGTCTTCGTCGGCGCCGTAGTGATCCATGTGCTCGCGATCGATGTTGGTGATAATGCCGATGATCGGATCGAGAGCCAGGAAGGAGCCGTCCGACTCGTCCGCCTCGACCAACAGGTAATCGCCCTTGCCGAGCCGCGCGTTGGAACCGATCGAAGCGACCCGCCCGCCGATCACCACGGTGGGATCGATACCGCCCGCGCCCAGAACCGCGGCGCAGATCGAGGCGGTGCTGGTCTTGCCGTGGCTGCCCGCCACGGCAATGCCGTACTTGACGCGCATCAGTTCTGCCAACAGCTCGCCCCGGGCGATCACAGGAAGCCGGCGGCGGCGCGCTTCCGCCAATTCGAGGTTGCTGTCCGGAATGGCCGAACTGGTGACAACCGCCTCGGCCTCGCCGACATGGCCCGTGCCGTGGCCGATCCAGATCTCGGCCCCCAGCCCCCGCAGGCGGTCCACGGCGGGTGATTCGCGCAAGTCCGAGCCCGTCACGCCGTAGCCGAGGTTGAGCAGGACTTCGGCAATCCCGCTCATGCCAATGCCCCCGATACCGATGAAATGCAGCCGCCGCTGGCGGAACGCCTCCTTGCTGAAAAGCATGGCTAGTTCACGCTCCCGGAGCGCGTGGCGGCCTGCGCGATCGCGTCGGCGGCCGCTCGCGCCCCTTCCAGCGAAGACAGCTGGCCCAAGGCGCGCGACATGCGTCGCAAGCGGCTCGGATCCGCTGCGAGGGCGTCCACCTCGCGCACCATGCGCTCGCCGGTCCAAGTCGAATCGTCGCACAGCAACGCGCCGCCGGCACGCGCCAGGACGGAGGCGTTCGCCCGCTGGTGGTCATCGGCAGCGCCCGGGAAAGGCACCAGAACGGCCGGCTTGCGAGCGGCGCACAGTTCGGCGATAACCGAAGCGCCGGCCCGGCAGATCACCAGGTCCGCTTGGGAAAAAAGCTCGGGCATCTCATCGAAGAACTCCGCAGCCTCGGCCTCGATGCCCGCCTCGCCGTAGGCTGCCGATACCCGTTCCACGTCGCGCTTGCCGGCTTGGTGGAACAAGCGGGGGCACTCCCGCTCCCGGCCCTGCCAGATCCGGACCGCGTCCAGCGCAGCTTGGTTCAGGCGGGCAGCGCCTTGGCTGCCGCCCAGGATCAGCACGGTGAAGGGGCCGCCAGCCGGCTTTTGGCGCGCCTCGAAGAACTCTTCCCTCACCGGCAGATGGGTGATCTGGCACGAGGCCTGCCCGAACCGGCGCGCGGCGCGCGAGTGGCACACCAGCGCCCGCCGGGCTGCCAGCGCCGCAAGGCGGTTGGCCAGGCCGGGCTGCGCATTGGGCTCGAGCAGGACCAGCGGCACGTCCAGCAGCGCCGCGGCCAGCACGAGCGGCCCGGCGGCATAGCCGCCTAGGCTCAGCGCGGCCGCCGGGCGGTATCTGCGGACCAGCCCGGCCGTCACTGAGAACGCGGCCGGCACGGACAGCAGCGTGGCCAGGCGGCGCCGCAACGAGACGCGCTTAAGAGCGCCGATCGGCACGAGCCGGAGGTCGAACCCCGCAGCCGGCACGAGCCGGTTCTCAAAGCCTTTCGCCGTGCCGACGAACACGCAGACCCACCCCCGCCGGCGCAGCTCCTTGGCCACTTCCAGGCCCGGGATGACATGCCCGCCCGTGCCACCGGCGGCGATAAGCACGTGCCGCTCTGCCGAAGCGTTCGTCATGACCGTGCAGACCTGCTGAGCGACAGCAACACGCCTGTGACCGCCAAGGTCGTCACCATCGAAGATCCCCCGTAGCTGATGAACGGCAGCGGCAGGCCCTTGGTCGGAAGCAGCGCCAGGACCACGCCCATGTTGAGCATGGCCGGGATCACGATGATCATCGTGAGGCCGATGGCCAGGTAGAAGCCGAACCGGTCGGGAGATCGCAAGGCCGTGCGCAGACCCCGCCACAGGATGACCAAGTAGCCGGCTGCCAGCAGCGAGGTGCCGATCATCCCGAGCTCCTCGCCGACCATGGCGAAGACAAAATCCGTGTGGGCCTCCGGCAGGAAGTCCATTTTCTGCTTGCCCGCCATCCAGCCCTGCCCCAGCAGGCCGCCGGAGCCGAGCGCGATCTTGGACTGGATGATCTGGAACCCGCTGCCCATCGGATCGGCCTCGGGATCGAGAAAGGCCAAGAGCCGCTTCACGCGATACGGCTCCATGCTCACGAACACGTACAGGAACGGAGCGGCGGCGGCCGCCGCCGCGGCGAGCCAGCGCAGGGGCACCTCCGCCAGCCAGATCAAGGTGCCGGCCAAGAGCACGAAGCAGGCCATGGTCCCGAAATCCCTGCCGATGAAGATCAGCCCCGCCAGCAGAGCGACTAGCAGCAAGGGTACCGCCAGGTACCGCAGCCGGTGCATCTGCCCGTGCTTGCGGGCAAGGTAATCGGCGAGGAACAGGGCGATGGCCGGCTTGGCCAGCTCGGACGGCTGGAAGGAAAGCGCCCCCAGCCGCAGGAAGCGCCTCGTATTGGCCCCGGTGCCCAGTCCGGCCGCCACGAGCAGCAGCAGCGCGGCCACGGCCACGGCCGTGAATACGACCCTCGGATCCTGCAAGGACCTGTAGTCGATGAACATCAGCTTGTACATCAGGGCAAGGCCGAGCGAAGCGGCAACCAGCTGCTTCACGAAATGGACGGGCAGCGAAGTGCCGAAGTGGGCCGTGGCGCTGTAGACCATCAGCAGCCCGAAAAAGACCATCGAGAGCGTGGCCCAGATCAGCACGCGGTCGAAGCGCAGCATCAGCGGCATGCCCCACCCCCCAGCCTGGCCACGATCTCGCGGAACTCGCATCCGCGCTCGATGTAGTCCCGGTATTGGTCGAAACTGGCACAGGCCGGCGCCAGCAGGACTGTATCGCCGGGCCTAGCCCGGGCCGCGGCATGCTCGAGCGCCCCTCCAAGCGTGCCCGCCTCGACGACGGGAACAGTTCCGTCCAAGCGGGCGCGGAGCAGCGGCGCCGCTTCGCCTATCAGCAAGGCGGCGCGCGCATTGCGCCGCAAGACCGGCGCCAGCGGGGCATAGTCCGACCCCTTGTCCCGGCCGCCGAGGATGGGCCACAACCCCGCGGGGAACGAACCGCACGCCCGGACCGCCGCCGCGACATTGGTGGCCTTGGAATCGTTGTAATACCGGACGCCGCGAACCGTGCCGACGAACTCCATGCGATGCTCCGCCGGCCGGAAGGATTTCAGCGCCCGCCCGATCGCGTCAGCGCCGATGCCGGCCAGCGCGCAGGCCGCGGCTGCGGCCAGGGCGTTCTCCAAGTTGTGCTCGCCCTTGATCGGCAGATCGGTGTCGGAGATATCCGCGCCGCGGTAGCGGATGCGGCCGGCGGCGACGCAGGCGTCAACGTTCGCGGCGCAGCGGCCCCCGAACCGGACCACCGTCCCCCGCGCGGCCGGCTCCATCGCGCGGCAGTGCGGGTCGGCCGCGTTCAGCACCGCCGCGTCCCCGGGGCGCTGGTTGCGCAGTATCCGCGATTTCGCCGCCGCGTACGAGGCGAAGTCGCCGTGGCGGTCCAAGTGATCGGGCGTAACGTTCAGCACGGCAGCGACATGGCAGCGGAACGACGAGGACGCCTCGAGCTGGAAGCTGGAGAGCTCGAGCACGTGCCAGTCCCCCGCCCGGGAATCGCCGGCTATCTCGAGCACCGGCGTGCCAATGTTGCCAGCCAACCGGCCGGGCACGCCCGCCCGGCGCAGCACATGGTCGATCAGGGAGACGGTCGTCGTCTTGCCGTTGGTGCCGGTCACGCCGATTACGCGCCCGCGCAGCGCGGCAGCGGCAAGTTCGAGCTCGCCGCACACCGCAACTCCCCGCTGGCGCGCCCGCACCAGGCCCGGCGCGTCCCACGGCACGCCGGGCGAGGGCACAATGAGATCCCGCTCGGCCAGCAAGGAATCGGGATGCCCGCCAAAATGCAGGCTTACCGGCAAGTGCGCGAGCGCAGCCTCGGCGGCGGCCAGCTGGCGCCGCAAGCGGGCGTCCGCAGCGGCGACAATCGCACCGCGCGCGAGCAGGAAGCGCACGGCCGCCAAGCCGGACCTGCCCAGTCCGAGCACCAGTGCGCGCTTGCCTTGCAACGTCATCGCAGCTTCAAGGTGCTCAAGGCCATCAGGGCCATTGCCAGGCCCACGATCCACAGGCGGACGATGACCTTCGACTCGGGCCAGCCGAGCTGTTCGAAATGGTGGTGAATGGGCGACATGCGGAACATCCGCTTGCCAGTGAGCTTGAAGCTTCCCACCTGCAAGATGACCGACACCGTCTCGATCACGAAGACCGCGCCGATCAGCAGCAGCACGATCTCCTGCTTGGCCAGCACGGCCACGGTCGCGAGGGTGCCGCCCAGGCCGAGCGAACCTAGATCGCCCATGAAAACCTCGGCCGGGTGGGAGTTGTACCACAGGAATGACAGGCTAGCACCGATCAGAGCGCCGCAGAATATGGTCAGCTCCCCTGCCAGCGGCACGCTGGGAACGTCTAGATAGGCCGAAATCTCGCCGTGCCCGGCCACGTACACGAGTACCGCCAAGGCACCGGCGCAAATGATCGCCAGGCCGATGGCCAGGCCGTCCAAGCCGTCGGTCAGATTGACACCGTTGGCGGTCCCGGCCACCACAAAGAACAGCCAGCCGAAAAAGCCGAGATACGCGAAAGGCAGCGTCAGCGGGCTGCCTTGCAACGAGCGGACGACCAGGTCCGGGCGGAAGTCCTTGGCAAAGGGCAGCGTTAGCTCCGTCGAGTAGCTCCCCCGTCCGTTGAGGTCGATCAAGACCGCGCCGAGCAGCAGTACCAGCCCGATCTGGGCGCCGAGCTTCTGCCGCGCCGTCAAGCCCAGATTCCGCTGCCCGGTGACCTTGCGGTAGTCGTCAAGGAACCCGACAGCTCCGAAGCCGACCAGCGCGGCCAGCGCGATGCCGACGTAGACATTGCCGAGATCGGCCCACAGCAGCGTCGGGACGACGGTGGCCAGGCCAATCAGCAGCCCGCCCATGGTCGGAGTTCCCGCCTTGCGACGGTGCGACTGCGGCCCTTCCGGCCGAATGTGCTGGCGGATCTGCGCGGCGCGCAACCGGCGGATCAAGAAAGGCCCGCACGACAGTCCGAGCAGCAAGGCCATGCACGTTGCCATCGTGGCGCGGACCGTGATATAGCTGAACACGCGCAGCGCGCCGAACTGGGAGGACAGCGGCTCGAGAAGGAATTCGTACAGCATTGGAGCTAGGCCGCCTCCTGCCCCTCGCCGGCAATCGCGCGCAAGCCGCTGCGGACCATGTCCCTTGCCCGCTCGAGCCGCACGCCGCGCGACGCCTTGAACAGCACGGCATCCCCCGGCCGCAGCAAGCCCGCCAGCGCGGAGCCGGCAGCCTCGGGCGAGGGGTGGAACTCGGAAGAGATCCCGCAGGCCGCGGCAATCTCGGCCGCATCTCCTGTCACGGCGACCAAGTGGTCGACGCCGGCCCGGCCCACCGCCGCCCCCACTCGGCGGTGCAGCTGCCGCGATCGGGGCCCGAGCTCGCGCATCTCCCCCAGCACCGCAATGCGACGGGCGGCCTGCGTGCCGCGCAAGACTTCCAGCATGGCCTCAACCGCGTCGGGACTGGCGTTGTAGCAATCGTCGATCAAGGTGACGCCGCCAACCCGGATGAAGCGGCCGCGCATGGCGGAGGGCTGCAGCCGGCCGATCGGCCCGGCGAGCCGCTGCGGGCCGATGCCGAGGACCTTGGCCGCCGCGGCGGCGGCGAGGACGTTATAGACGTTGTGCCGGCCGGCCAAGGGCGAATGCACCGGACAGCCAGCAAGGCGGAAGCGCGCGCCTTCCACTCCCAGCAATTGGATGTCCCGGGCCTGCACGTCGGCAGCGCGCTCGATACCGTAGGTCACCACCGCTCCCGCATGCTTGGCGCGGAATGCGGCCACGCGGTCATCGTCCGCGTTCAGCACGGCCGTGCCCTGCGGAGCCAGGGCCTCGACCAAGCGGCCTTTCTCCAAGGCAATCTCGTCAGCCGAGGCAAAATTCCCCAGATGGGCCGTGCCGACATTGGTTACCACCGCTACGTCCGGCGCGGCGGTCGCGGCGAGGCGGGCCATCTCCCCGGCCTTGCTGATCCCGGCCTCCACGACTGCCGCCCGCGCTTGGTCGGGAATCCGCAGCAGCGACAGCGCCAAGCCGTATTCGTTATTGAGATTGCCTTCGGATTTCGCGACGGGCAGGAATTCCCCCAGCAGCGCGGCGATGGCGTCCTTGGTGGTCGTCTTCCCGCTGCTGCCGGTCACGGCAACTACCGTGCCGCCCCAGTGCGCGCGGGCGCGGGCCGCCAGCAGGCCCAAGGCGAGCGCGGTGTCCGCGACATGCAGCAAGGGGCCATCCCCCCGGTAAGCGCTGCGGACCACGGCCGCAACCGCCCCCTTGGCGAGCGCGTCTGCGACATAATCATGCCCATCGTGCGAAGGCCCGCGAATCGCGAAGAACAGATCCCCCGCCTGCACGGTGCGCGAATCGATCGAGCAGCCTGCAACGGCCGGGGAGGCCCCGCCCCCGGCCAGGCGGAGCCATGCTCGAACCTGGGATAGCTGCAGCGTCATGTCCCGCGGTACCCCCTGGCCTGTAGCGCCGCCCGCACGGCCTCGCGGTCGTCAAAGGCGAGCGCGCCCGCACGCGTCGACTGCGTCGTCTCGTGCCCCTTGCCAGCGATCAGCACGACGTCGCGGCCGCGCGCCTCGTCCAGCACGCTCTCGATGGCTCGCGCCCGCTCGGGATGCATGGCCCAAGCGCCGCCGGCACGCTGCAGGCCGGCGGCCGCCTCGCGGATGATGGCTCGCGGATCCTCGCTGCGCGGATTGTCGGACGTGAGCATGACAAAGTCGCTCAGTTCGCCAGCTATGCGCCCCATGGGGGCCCGCTTGGCGGGGTCCCTGTCGCCTCCGCAGCCAAACAGCGTCAAGACCCTGCCCGGAGGATCCGTGCTCTGCGCGAGCGCACGGGCCGCTTCGATCAAGCGGCGCAGGGCATGCGGAGTGTGGGCATAGTCCACCACCGCCAGGAACGGCTGGCCGCAATCGATGGTCTCGAAGCGCCCGGGCACGGGCGGCGCCGCGGCGATGCCCGCGCTGATCGCGGCGGCGTCAAGACCGTGGCACTGGGCCGCGCCGATCGCGGCGAGGATGTTTTCGACGTTGAAATCGCCGATCAGTCTCGACCGGGCCCGGATCCGTCCGGCGGGCGACTCGACGTCGAAGCGCACGCCGCGGGCATCGGCCTCGACATTCGCGGCCCGCACAGCCGCAGCGCGGCCGCGGCCGTAGGAAAGCAAGCGAAAACCGCGCAACTTGAGCAGTTCCCCGCCTTGCTCGTCGTCGGCGTTGATCACGGCATTGAGCGGCGGCCGCGCACCGGCGCCCTCGAACAGGCGCCGCTTGGCCGCGGCGTAGGACTGCATGTCGCGGTGGAAGTCCAGATGCTCAGGGGAAAGATTCGTGAAGACCGCCGTGTGGAACTCGATGCCGTAGATGCGTTCCAAGGCGAGGGCGTGCGACGAGGCTTCCATGGTTGCGTGGCTGCCGCCGATCCGGCGCAGCTCCGCCAGCGAGCGAACAATGTCCAGTGACTCGGGTGTCGTGTTGACCGCTGGCGCGCGCCGGTCGCCGATGCGCTGCTCGATCGTGCCCAGCATGGCCGTGGTCTTTCCAGACGACCGCAGCAGGGCGTCCACTAAATGCACCGTGGAGGTCTTTCCGTTCGTCCCTGTGACGGCGGTAACGCTGATGGCGCGGTCCGGCCGCTCGTAGAAGCGCAGTCCGGCCAGCGCCAGCGCCCGGCGGCCGTGAGACACACGCGCCCAGCGCGCCTGCAGGCCGCTGGGCGCCGCGCGCTCGCTCACGATGGCCGCAGCGCCGTCCCGCAAGGCGGCCGGCACGAAGGCATGCCCGTCAACCCGCGCTCCGGGAAAGGCAAAGAACACTTCCCCGGGCAGCAGCTTGCGGGAGTCGTACTGCAAGCCGGCGACCTCCAGGTCAGGCACGGAACCGACTGCGCTGCCGGCCAACATCGCTCCCAGCCTCATCCGCCATCATCCCCGGCCGAATGCGCGGCTTGGCGCCGTCCGGCTCGCTCGGTGCCGAAGAAGACCCGCAGCGGCACGCCCGCGGGCAGTATCTCATTGGGCCCGGGATTCTGGCGATATGCCAAGCCGCTACCCCGCGGTTGAAGCGGGATGCCCCGGCGGGCCGCTAGGGCAAACGTTTCGCGCATCGTCAGCCCCGTCACGTCGGGAGCCGCCCGCGCGCCCTCGAGCGGGACAACAGCCTCGCCCGCGACGGGCACGGACTCTGCGGCTCCGGCGCGCGCGGCAGTGTCTCCCGGTTCTGCCGCTTGCGCGCGCGACCCGGTCGCGGCAACGGGCGCGAGGATCGAATCGTCGCCGGAGGGGGCCGGCCTGTCATCGATGAAATCTGACAGCAGCAACTCGCCGCCCGCGGCGGCAGGCTGGAGCGGGGGCGGCGGAATCCGGGACGGCGGCACATCCAGAATGCGGAGCGCCTGGCGCACCACCGTCGAGAACACGGGCGCTGCTATGCGGCCGCCGTAGTAGAACTCCCCGCGTGGATCGTACAGCATCACCACGCCCACCAGAGCCGGCTCGTTGACCGGGGCGAAGCCGCAGAAACTGGACAGGTACCTGCCGTTCTTGTACGAACGCGTGACCGGGTCGATCATTTGGGCCGTGCCGGTCTTGCCCGCCACCCGGTAGCCTTGGATCTGCGCGAGCCGGCCGGTGCCCTGCTGGACGACCTGCTCCAGAATGGCCTGCAGCGTCACGGCCGTGTCCTGGCTGATCACCCGCTCCGACGGCGCACGTTCCGGGGGCGCTTCCGGCCGTCCGCTGGCGCGGACCGCGCGCACAATGCGGGGCTTGACCAAAGTGCCCCCGTTGGCGACAGACCCGAAGAGGCCTGCCATCTGTAACGCGGTCACGCCGATTTCCTGCCCGATCGACAGGAAAGCCTGCGAGGCCTGCCCCCAGCGCTCTACCGGGCGCACCAGCCCGTGGATTTCGCCGGGCAGGTTGATGCCGGTCTTGGAGCCAAAACCGAAGCGGCGGATGTATGCATGCAAGACCTCCGGCCGGACCCGGTAGCCGATCTTGATTGTTCCGACATTGCTCGATTTCATCAAGACCTCGGGCACCGTCAGCAGGCCGTAGGGATGATGGTCGCGGATGCGCCGCCCGTCGATCCAAGTGCCGCCCATCTCGCAATCGAACTGCTCGTCAAGCCTGACCACGCCCTCTTCCAAAGCCGCCGCGGCGGTCACGACCTTGAAGGTGGACCCCGGCTCCACCATCACGCTGGTCGCGAAGTTGCGCAGGTTCTCGAGTTCCCCCTTGTCTCGCGACAGCCGGTTGGAGTCGAAGCGGGGCCAGCTCGCCAAGGCCAGGATCTCCCCGCTGCCGGGGCGCATCAGGACGATCGTGCCGGACTGCGACTCCGTCTCCCGCACGGCCCGCTCGAGCTCTAGCTCGACCAGCAACTGCAGTTCCAAGTCCAGGTGCAGCAGGATGTCGCTGCCCGACTCTGGCGCTTGCACTTCTTGCCAGCCGTAGCGCCGCTGCAGGGCGTCGTATTGCATGCGGCCACGCCCCGGCGTGCCGCGCAGCTGGCCTTCGAAGCGCTGCTCGAGGCCCGCCTGGCCAGTGTGGTCGATGCCGACCGTGCCCAAGACCTGCGCCGCGAGCGAGCCATATGGGTAATAGCGGCGGCTCTCCTGCTCGAACTGCAGGAAGTCCAGGCCCAAATCCCGGGCACGCCGGGCTTCGGCCAGGGTAACCATGCGCTTGACCCACTGGAACCCGCCTTGCTCGATCCGCCCGCGCAGCGCCTGCTCGTCGACCGCCAAGGCCTCGCCCAGCGCCAGCGCAGCCGCCCGCGGATCGGACACATGGTCGGAGAGGATCCCGATCGAATCCACCTGCATGCTCAACGCCAGCTCGCGCCCGCGACGGTCAATGAGGCGGCCGCGGCGCGCCGGAACTTCCAAGCTGCTGGCTTGCTGGCGCAGCGCCCGGGCGGAAAGCTGCTCGTGCTGGAGCACTTGCAGGACGACCAGCTTGGCCAATACGAGCAGGAACCATCCCGCCACAAGGCCGACTACGAGCAACAGGCGCTGACTGGCGTGCGGGCCCAGCCGCCGCCACGCTGGCGACGCCGCCCCTGCTGCCCGCTCCGCTCTAGCCATCAAGCTTCCCTTTCGCTCGCAGGGCGACCGGCCGTTGTCACAGCCCCCTCCTTGGCATACCTGCAAGGCTGGTGCGAACCAGCTCCGCCACGTGATTAATCCGCCGCCCGCAGCAGGCGGGCCACGACCCCGTCCGACTCTTCGCTTGCCGGCTGCATCGCGAACCAGCTGTAGCTGTCCGGCTCGGTCTGCTGCAGCCCCATTGCCTCGGCCAGCGCCGCGACGCGCCGCAAGTCCTCCAACCGTCCGCGCTGCATCTTCAACTCGTCCCGCACGGCCTGCAGTTGCTCCACTGTCTGACGCAGCGCTTCTTGCCGGTAGCTGGACCGCGTCACCAATCCTTGCGGCCCCCAGATCAACAGCGCCAGCAGCAGCAGGAACAGCCCCGCGCTGAGAGCGAACTTCCAGATCTCGCGATCCCGCGGGTCGTGCCTGTAGCGGACCCCGCTGTTGTCAATTCGCTTCTGGTATAGCGGCGCGCCCATGCTCGGCGCGGATTGCGATCGGGCCGCCGCAGATTCGGCGGTGCCGCCGGGCCCGGCCGGGGCGCGCTCTGCGAGCGCGCCCCGGCGGCCTGGGTGGGATTGCCTTCCCAGCGGCACCTGTTTCGTTAGTCCCTTCTCCATTGCTAACCGATCCTCGTCTACTTGGAAAACGC
Source organism: Bryobacterales bacterium (assembly GCA_965219605.1). Classification (GTDB taxonomy): domain Bacteria; phylum Acidobacteriota; class Terriglobia; order Bryobacterales; family UBA6623; genus VXMF01. Next base: position 1,374,704 of record CBDCOC010000001.1, read on the forward strand.
CATCTCCGTGCGCTGCACCGCCCGCAAGCGGGCGCTACGGCTGGCCGGATTCCGCTGCACCTCTGCGTCCGTCGGGCGCACGACCCGCCGTGTCAGAAGGCGATACATGCCGGCAGTCGCAAGCTGCCGGAAACTCTGCTTGACCAAGCGGTCCTCGCCGCTGTGAAAGCTCAGCACCACGAACCGCCCGCCCGGCGCGAGCAGGCGCGGCACTGCGGCGAGCAGCTTGCCGATCTCGCCAAGCTCGTCGTTCACGGCCATGCGCAGGGCCTGGAATGTCTTGGTCGCCGGATGGATGCGCAAGGACGCCCGTCGCGGCACCGCCGCGGCGACGACCTGGCCGAGGTGCGCGGTATCGCGAATCGGACGCGCGCGAACCAAGGCGCGGGCGACACGCCGGCTGAAGCGCTCGTCGGCCAAGGTGTACAATGTGTCGGCTAGGTCACGCTCACTGCTCTGGTTAACTAGCCGGTCTGCTCGCAGCTCTTGGCGGCGGTCGAAGCGCATGTCCAACGGGCCGGGCTTGCGCAGGCTGAAACCGCGGCTCGCGTCTTCCAGCTGCAACCGTGACAGCCCGAGGTCCGCGACGATCCCCGCCAGCGGCAGGAAGTCCTTGGCGGCTTGCGCCAAGCGGGAGAAGCCCCCGTGGAAATACTGCACGCGGCTTCCGAACTCGGACAAATGCGCGCGGCAGCGCTGCAGGGCATCCAAGTCACGGTCGATCGCAATCAACTGGCAGCGGCCCGCGCGGCTCAGGATGCGGCGAGCGTGCCCTCCCGCTCCAGCAGTGCAATCGCAGTATGCCCCGTGCGGGAGCGGATCAGCTAGGCCGAACAGGTAGCGTTCCATCTCGTCTGCCATCACGGAATAATGTCCGGGATCCGCCTCCATCACAACCCCAGCTTGCTTGCGCCGTAGGCCAGGTCTTCCGCTGTCGGCCTGTTGGTCGCAACGCGCCGGTCGAAGGTTTCCTCGCGCCACACGACCAAGTGGTGGTTGCGCCACTGGATCTTCACCGGGCCGGTGAAATCCGCCTGCCTGCGCAACGCCGGGGGCAGCAGCAAGCGGCCTTGGTTGTCCAGATTTTCGGGCTTGCCGTAATTGTTGGCCTGCATGAGCAGCGTGTTGTTGGCCTTGCCATCGGTGGCGCTTTCGCCCGAGGCCAGTTGCGCCAGGATCCTGGCCCACTCCTCGGAGGGGAAGATCTTGATCTCTTCTCCGTCCAGGCTGGTGACGAAGACATCCATGTCGGCGGCGCTGTCGGAAGGGGATTCCGCCCTGGCACAGCGGTCCCTGAGCTTGCGGTACAGCGGTGCCGAGAGCTTCAAGCGGCCCTTGGCATCCACGTTGCCTGTCTCGGTACCCCAGAACATTCTGCGCTCACGCTTTCGGGGGCAGGCTAGCGCCGGCGGGCCGTCTCAGAAGGAAACACCCAAGAATCGACCACTTTGCACTATTCCTGACCACTTTCGACCACAACATTATCCAAAGCTCGGAATGGCGCTGTCAAGAGCCAAGGGCAGGAAAATTGGCCTTCATGCAGATTTACCAGATACGGTATTGCTTGATCACGGCACAACTAGCTGTAGCGCATCCCTCGTCCAATAAGGCGGTCGCAGCCCAGCGTGGAACGTCATAGTGCGGGGATGGACGGGCGGGCCAAGGTTGCTATCCGCTGCTTGCAGGGCGGCTTTTTGCCGCTGGCCGAGGCCGTCAGGGCCGAATGCAATGCGGGGCGCGACAGGGCCGCCCGCGGCCGATTTCAATCTCGCGGGCCGAGCCATCGACAGGGAATGCGGCCATGATCCCGCACGGCTCGCGGCAAATCGCGGCTTGGCCTCGCCTTCGCTTCTAGGGACTCTCCCCCTCTACCCTTGTGGCGGCTCGCCTGGCGCACGCTGTGTTGGCACCCACGCTTGCGCATAGGACGCGCAGGAACGTAACGGGCCCAAAACCCGAGGCGCAAACGGTCCGACCCGCCGCTGCCGGAGGGGCCTGGCCGAGAGCGCATGCTCCGCGGCCTCGGGGCGGGCCGCTCGACGCTCATAGCCGTTCCAACAGCAAGGCGGGTCCGGCCTCGTGTCTCGCGCGCCCGTGCAGCAAGACTGGCCATTTGCGACAATGTGGGCCGCGCCTTGGAGCCGATTCCAAGCGGCCAGCGCGCTGGGAGGCCCCCTCATGAAACTAGGCTTGGTAACTTATAACGTCGGCCGGGATTGGGACGTCGAAACCATCATCGAGCAGCTCGAAGCAGCGCGCTTCGAAGCCGTCGAGCTGCGCAGCACGCACCGCCACGGCGTGGAACCGGGGCTGTCACGGGCGGAAATCGAGCGCGTGCGAAACCGCTTCCAGAACAGCCGCGTGCGACTGCTGAGCCTCGGCTCGGCCTGCGAGTTCCACTCGCCGGACGCGACCGAGCGACGGGCCAACGTGCAACAGACCGGGCGCTTCGTGGAACTGGCGCACGACCTGGGCTGCTGGGGCGTGAAGGTGCGCCCGAACGGGCTGCCGGACGGAGTGCCGCACGACGTCACAATCGGCCGCATTGGCGAGGCGCTGCAGGCCTGCGGCGAGCATGCGGCGGGCTACGGCGTCGAAATCTGGGTCGAAGTCCACGGCCGCCAGACCCAGCGGCCCGAAGTCATGCGTCAGATCATGGACGCCTGCGGCCACCCCTCGGTCGGCATCTGCTGGAACTCCAATCCGAGCGACATCCGCGACGGAACGGTCAAGCCTGCCTTCGACCTGCTCAAGGACTTCATCCGCAACGTCCATATCCGGGACCTGCCCGACTACCCGTACCGCGAGCTGTTCCAACTGCTGGCATCCAGCGGGTACGAGCGCTATACGCTGGCAGAGACAGCGCAGAGCTGCGAGCCGGAGCGCTACTTGCGCTTCTATCGGGCGCTGTGGCAGGAACTGGTGCGCCACGGCTGAGGCCGCCGGCACCGGGAGCCGCTCAATTCGGCGCGAAATTGATCACCGGGGGATCGCGCTCGATCCACAGCGGATCACCGCCCTCCCCGTTGATGGTGTAGCGCAAGATCACGCCGCCGGGCTGGGTGTAGGAGCGTCCCAGCGAGTACTCGGAAAGCTCCCCGAAAGGCGCTGCAGGCCCCCAGTCCTCCAAGAACTCCCCGTACGGGTAGTACCTGCACGGCGCTTCGACGGAGCACCCCCATTTGCTGTAGGCCTCCTCGTAGCGGCGCGCTTGGAGCAGTTCGAAAAAAGCCTTCGCCTGGCGCTCCTCGCGCCAGTTGCGGAAAAACAAATAGTAGATGCCGCCCAGCAGGGCCGCGGCCGCGAGAGCGGCCAGCGCTAGCTTGACAATGCGCTCGAACAGCGCACTCGCGCTGCCGTATGCGCCCAGGTATTCCATGCCGGCGGCGCGGGCGGTCAGTTGGCCGGGTGCTTTGCGTCGTAGGCCTGCGTGGCCTCGGCGGTCAAATTGATCAGCGGATCGGTGGCCAGCACGCTCGAGGCGTCGACGATCAGGTCAAAGCCTTTCTCCACGCGCAAGCTCTGAACGATCTCTCGCATGCGCCCGCTGGCAGCCGCGAGAATGCTCTGCCGGTCGAACTCGACATCGGACTGGAGATCCTCTGTGAGCCGCTGCGCCGTGATCTGCTTACGCTGCCCCTCGCTCTGCAGGCGCGCCAATTCTGCCCCGGAAGCGGTTTGGACTTTCACTTGGATCGATTGCAGCTCTTGGGAGAGCGCATTGAGCTCGTCCTGGCGGCTCTTGTACTTGGCCTCGAGGGCGGCCGACTCCTTCTTCATGTCGGCAGTCGCGAGCAGGGCCTCTTGAAAATTGATGACGGCCACCTTGGACTGGGCGGCAAGCTGGCCCGGCCAGGCGCAGAGCAGCGCGGCCGCAGCCAGCCAGATCGGGTGTATTCGCATGGGTCTCCGTCCTTCCAGCATGTTCAGGTTCCTCGGACCCCTTATTTTGGCACGACGGGCGGCCTGGAATCCAGCGCGCACAACACCCGCGCGCAGGTCGGGAAGGACCGCGGCTGGCGCGGCCTAGCAGCCGCAGCGCTCACGGCCAGAGGAACTGGCGGGTCACATCGTTGTACATCACCACGCCGAACAACAGGACGATGAAGACCAGCCCGGCCTGGGTGATCCGTTGCTTGACCTTGGCGCTCACGTCACGGCGCAGCGCCGATTCGATGCACAGCAGCAGGATCTGGCCGCCGTCGAGAACCGGCACGGGCGCAAGATTGACGACTCCGAGGTTGACGCTGATCAGCGCCATGAGCTGGATCAGGGCAACCGGGCCGAAAGCAGCGGCAGCCTGCGTGTGCTCGTAGATGCCGACCGGCCCCTCCAAGTTCGTGACCGCCATCTCGCCGATGAACAGCTTGCCGAGCGAGCGGAAGATGATGCTAGCGAAGCCGATGTTCTCTTGCAGAGACGCCCCGAAAGCGGCACCGAACGGGAGCTGCCCCTGGATTCGCTCGTGAATCGGCCGCATCATGATCCCGAACCGCCAAGCACCCTCGTGCAGTTCCGGCTGGAGCTGCACGGAGCGCCGCTCGCGGCCGCGCTCAACTTCGACTGGCAGCGTCTTCCCCCCGGACGCGGCCACGATTCTCACGACTTGCTCGGTGGAGATGATCCTGCGACCGTCAATGCTTGCGAACACATCCCCCGCTTGCATGCCCGAGCTGGCCGCCGGCAGTCCCGGGATGAGTTCCGCCACTTCCACGCGATGCGCGGCGCTCCATCCGGGATCCGGAACGCCGCGCGCGCCGGCCAGTTCGGGAATGGTGATGCTGGTATTCAGCTCGGCCCCGTCGCGCTCCAGGATTAACTCGGTCTCGTTGCCGACAGTGATTGTCGAGGTCAGGATCAGATCGTTCCAAGTCGGCGTCCGCACGCCATCGATTGAGAGGACCACGTCGTCGGTTCGGACGCCGGCCCGGTCCGCTGCGGAGCCGGGCGTCACGTAGCCGATGCGGGCACTCTCCTGCAAGTAGGCCGCCCGCGTGTACTCATGCATGTAGACGCCAGTCAGCAGGGCCACTGCGAGGATGAAGTTGAAGGCCGGGCCGGCTGCGAGAATGACCAGGCGCTGCCAACGCGGCTTCGCGGCAAGCCCGTCGGGGTCCGGTGTGTCTTCTTCAGCTAGCACATGGCCGGCTATCTTGACATAGCCTCCGACGGGCAGCAGGCAGACCTTGAAATCCGTGCCGTTGCGCTCAAAGCCCAGCAGCTTGGGGCCGAAGCCGATCGCGAAACTCTCGACCTTGACTCCGAAACCGCGGGCAGCCAGGTAATGCCCCAGCTCGTGAAACAACACGAGCACGCTCAAGACGATGATGAAGTCGACCATACGCCGATGTCGCGCCCTAAGCCGGCGGAGGGGGTTCGCAGCTGGCCATCAAGCTTGCCGCGTGGGCACGGGCGGCGCGATCGCACTCCATGACTTCCTCAACCCCGGATACGGGACGGCCCGCGCCCCATTCTAAAGTCCCTTCCACCACGCGGCAAATGTCCAAATAGGAGATCCGGCCGGCCAGGAACGCTGCGACTGCCACTTCGTCGGCGGCGTTCAGCAAGCAGCCGCACGGGCCTCCCCGCCGCAACGCTTCGTACGCTAGCGCCAGCAGCGGGAACTTGGCGAGGTCTGGCGGCTCGAAATCCAATTGTGGCACAGCAGCCCAATCCATGCGCTCGCGCGGGCTCCGCTCCCGCTCCGGGAACGCCAGGGCGTAGCGGATCGGCAGCTTCATGTCGGGCTGGCTGAGTTGCGCGACCATCGAACCATCCACGAATTCGACCATCGCATGCACTATCGACTGCGGATGCACGACCACGTCCACCCGCTCTGGCGGCAGGCCGAACAGATGGCAGGCCTCGATGACTTCAAAGCCCTTGTTCATCATGGTGGCCGAATCAATGGTGATACGGCTGCCCATCTGCCAAGTAGGGTGACGCAACGCACTGGCGGGCGTGACGCGCGCCAAATCCTCCACGGGCGTGCGCCGGAACGGCCCGCCGGAAGCCGTCAGGATGACTCTCTCGACCTCATCGCGCCGGCCGGCCCGCAAGCACTGGTGGACCGCGTTGTGCTCGCTGTCGATCGGCAGCAGATCCGCGCCCGACTCCCGAGCGGCCTTCATCACAGCCTCTCCGGCCGCGACCAGCACCTCCTTGTTGGCCAACGCCACGCGGCGCCCTTCGCGCACCGCCGCATAGGTCGCGGCCAGGCCTGCCACGCCGACTGCGGCCGAGACGAGCACGTCCGACTCGACACCGACAGCGACCTCGAGATTCCCGGCGGCCCCGCAGACGCAACGCGGCGAGTAGCCGGGAATGCCAGCGATGCTTGCGCGCAGCGCCGCCAGCGCGGCTTCATCGGCGACCGACAGCAGCGGCGGCCGGAACTCAGCGGCCTGGCGCGCGAGTTCGGCGACATTGCGCCCGGCCGCGAGCGCGACCACGTCGACCGGGCTGTCGATCTCGCGCACCACCTGCAGTGTGCTGCAGCCGATCGAGCCCGTGGACCCGAGCATCGCGAGCCGCATCACGAACTCACGCCCGGTACGGCCCTGTAACGGCGCGGCGCAGCCTGCTCAATCGCCGTCATGGCAAAGATCGCAGCCGCGCGGCGCAGTGCTGCGGGCAGGACAGCCCGGGCAGGCAGCCGGCGCGCAGTGCTACTGCTCCGAGCGCGGATTCGGCGGCAGGATCGAAAGGGGTCAGGCACGAAGCACCTCGCGGTCACGCATCGCCCGCACAGCGGAAGCCTAGGTTGGCAGTCGCGCTATCCGGCGTGTTCGACGTGCGCGCTGCCACCCGATAACGGTTGCAATACGAAGCATGGCACAGGAACGAGCCGCCGCGCATGACCCGCGCCGTGCCAGTCGGAGGCCCGGCCGGGTTAGAGTGGGTCGCGGTGACGTGGTAGGCCGGGTCGAACCAGTCGGCACACCACTCCCAGACATTGCCGGTGATAGAGTAGATGCCGAATTGGTTGGGCGGGAAAGCGTCCACCGGGCATGGCCCGCGATAGCCGTCCTCGCCCGTGTCGTGGTCGGGAAAGCGCCCCTGCCAGATGTTGCACAGGTGCTTGCCCCCGGGCTCAAGTTCATCGCCCCACGGATAGAGCCGCTGCTCCAAGCCACCGCGGGCTGCGAATTCCCACTCGGCCTCGGTCGGCAAGCGCTTGCCTGCCCATGCGCAAAAGGCCGTGGCATCCGCGTAGGAGACATGGGTGACGGGATGGTCGGAGCGTTGCGCGACGCTCGAACCGGGACCCTCAGGATGGCGCCAGTCCGCCCCTGCGACCTTGCACCACCACTCATGGCCCGCGACCGTGTCCTCGGCAAGCTCTGGGAAGCGCTCGGCAGGCAGGTGCGCGTGGAAGACGAACGACCATCCGAACCGTTCTGCCTCGCTCACGTAGGCCGTGTCCCGCACGAAGCGTCCGAACGATTCGACGGTGACCGGGTAGCGGTCGATGTAAAAGGCATCCAGCAGCACTTCCCGGACCGGCCCTTCCCCGTCAGCCGGGAACCCCACATCTGTCTCCGTGCCCATGAGAAAGCACCCGCCGTCCATGCGACACATCTCATCGGTGGAAGCCGGGCGCGCGACCGGGCGCGCCGCCGACATGCTCGCGGACTCGGCCAGCCGGCGCGCTCTGTCGATGCTGGGCACGCAGCAGGGGCTGGGGGCGAAGGGGAGGCTTGCCGGGTTCGCTCGGCCGGCCGAGACGCTCGCGCCCTGCCCTGGCGGGTTCTTTTCCTGCACGGGCACGCCCCGTCGCGATTCTAGCACGGGGCCCGGCGCACGGATCGTTTGCCCGGTGCATGCCCGCGGCGCCGAGGCGGCTGAGCCGCTGGGCAATGGCTCAGCCACCCGCCTCGGAAATCGGAAGATCCTCGACCAAGGCCTGCTCCCGCAGGCCGTCCAGGTACTGCTCGACCTGCTTCCTGCGCCGGTCTTCCAGCACTTCCCGCGCCAGTTCGTCCCTGACTTGGGAGAACGGGCGCACCCCAGCCGGCCTGCGGTCAACGATCTTGACAATGTGGAAGCCGAAAACCGTCTTGAACACCTCGCTGACCTCGCCAACCTGCAGGCCGAAGGCAACCTCGTCGAACTCACGGACCATCTTGCCCCGCGGGAAGTAGCCCAGGTCTCCGCCGCCGCCGGGGCAGTCAGAGGCCTCGTCGGCGAGCCGGTCAAACTCTTCCCCCGACTGCAAGCGCCTGTAGATCCGCTCTGCCGCGTCCCTCGCCTGCTCTTCGGTGACCCCCTTTTCCACGTGCTTGACGATGTGGGCGGCGCGCACCATCTCCTCGGTGGCGAAGCGCTCCCTGCTGTGCCGGTAAGCCTGCGCGAGTTCCTTGGGCCTTGGCGCTCTGGCCTTGGCTGCCACGGCCTCGACCAGCCGCTCCACCTTGAGCCGGGTGTGAATGTCGCGCCGCAGCGCATCCTCGTCCAATCCCGCCTCGGCAAGCTTCGCCGCCCCGCCGTGGCGTTTCAGGGCCTCCGCGAAAAGGCTCTCGGCGGCACTGTCGTCGATTGGCTCCTGATCCGCGCTTGCCTGCTGGCGCAAAAGGACCTGTTCGATGAGGTTCTCGCGGCCCCAATCGATGGAACGCTCGCGGATGCCCGCTTCGTCAAGGCCCATCTCCTTGCGCTTTGCCGGGGATAGCTGCTCCAGGCGCTGGCGGATGGATTCGGCTTCACGCGCCAGATCCCGGTCCCGGATGATCTCCCCGTTGACGCGAATGGGCATCGCGGTCATTCTAGCGTGGATCGGGCCGGCCCGGTTTCGCCAAGATGCATGACAACGCCGCGATCCAAGGCCGGAGACGGGCGCGGGGCGCTGAACTCGGCGGCCCGGCACAACAGCGCAGCGCGCAGCGGGTCAATCCAAGCCGTGACCGTTGAACACCGGCCCCTAGGACGGATACATCCAGCGCGACCTTGAGCCAAGTCTGCGGTTCGCCCGGCGAAGCGCCTGCGTACAGCCACCGGAAGTGGTCCCAAGCGATGCTCCAGCAGCCACCTCACGACGTGCCCCCTCACGCCGACATTACGAATCCATTTCTTCGATGAATCGAGTGTCGTAGCGGCCTGCCGTAAACTCGGAAGCTTCCAGAATCCTGCGGTGCAGCGGGATTGAGGATTTGACTCCATCCAGCCTGCACATGGACAGCGCTCGCCGCATGCGCTGGATCGCCTCGACTCGCGTGGCGCCATGCGCCGTGATCTTAGCCACGAGTGAATCGTAGTAGGGCTGGACCATCCACCCCGAGTAGGCCGCGGTGTCGACCCGCACTCCGATCCCCCCGGGTGCGGAGAACTCCTTGATCTTGCCCGCCGAGGGCATGAACGTCCGCGGATCCTCGGCGTTGACACGGCACTCGATCGCGTGCCCGCTGATGGACACTGGCTGGCTCAGCACCGCGTCCAAGGGCTCGCCGGCCGCCAGCAAGATCTGGCTCTTCACCAAGTCCACCCCGGTGACGGCCTCGGTCACGGGGTGCTCGACTTGAATGCGCGCATTGAGCTCGATGAAGTGCAGCTCGCCCTCCTCGTCCATCAAGAACTCGACCGTTCCGGCATTCGAATAGCCGATCGCGGCCAGCGCCTTGCAGAGCACCGCCGCCATCTCCTCTCGCCGCGCGGCGCCAAAGCCGTTGGCCGGCGCTTCCTCCAGCAACTTCTGGTGCCGCCGCTGGATGGAGCACTCTCTCTCCCCCAGCGAGACGGCCTTGCCGTAGTTGTCACCCAAGACTTGGAACTCGATGTGCCGCGGGCGCTCGACAAATTTCTCCAGATAGACATCGCCCACCCCGAAGGCCGCCCCGGCCTCGGCGCACGCCTGCTGGAACGCCGCTCCCAGCTCGTCAGCGGCGCGCACGATACGCATGCCCCGGCCGCCGCCGCCCATGGAAGCCTTGAGAATGACCGGGAAGCCGATCTCCTCGGCGCAGCCGCGCGCCGCGGCGGGGGATTGCAGCGGCTCTTGGGAACCTGGCAGAACAGGGATGCCTGCCTCGCGCGCCGCCTTGCGCGCCTGGGCTTTGTCCCCCATCAGGCGAATCGCTTCCGGGCTGGGCCCGATGAACTGAATCCCGCAAGCGCCGCATATCTCGGCAAAGTGCGGATCCTCGGCCAGAAAACCGTAGCCTGGATGAATCGCGTCCACGTTGGCTATTTCGGCCGCACTGATGATGGCGGGCACGCTCAAATAGCTCTGCGAACTCGGCGGCGGGCCGATGCAGACCGCTTCGTCGGCGTATCTGACATGCAGCGAGTCACGATCCGCCGTGGAATAAACGGCGACGGTCTTAACGCCGAGATCGCGGCAGGCCGCAATGACCCGCAAGGCAATCTCGCCACGATTGGCGATCAGGACCCTTTCAAACATCTGGGCGAGGGCCTAGCCGGCCGTGATGCGGAACAAAGGCTGGCCGAATTCCACGCCTTGGGCGTTGTCGACCAAGCGCTCGGCAACCATGCCCTCGTACTCGCATTCGATCTCGTTCATCAGCTTCATGGCCTCGATGATGCAGACTACCTGGCCTTTCTTAACACGGTCCCCGATCTCCACGAACGGCGAAGATTCCGGGGATGCAGCCACGTAGAACGTACCGATCATCGGGGATTTCACGAGTTGCCCGTCCGCGCACGGGACAGCAGGAGCCTCGATCTCGGCTCGCGGCGGCTTGGCGGCGACATGCCCAGCCGGCGAGAGCGCCGGCGGGGCACCGCTCCGGGCCACGCGGACCCGCACGCCGTCGGCTTCGTACTCGACCTCCGTCAAGCCCTTTTCGTCGAGGATCTCAACGAGCCCCTCGATCACCACTCGGTCCAGCTTGGTTCTCGCCATGTCGCTCTGGTCTCGCTTCTTACAGCAGCCGCAGCTCCCGCGGCGTGCGCGTCAGCACTTCACAGCCGCTTTCGGTGACGGCCACCATGTCTTCAATCCGCACCCCGGCCACGCCTTCCACGTAGACGCCCGGCTCGACCGTCACCACCATGCCCGGCCGCAAGCGCTGCTGCTGCCCGGGCGCGATTCGGGGCCCCTCGTGGATTTCCAGTCCCAGCCCATGCCCGGTCGAATGCACGAACAGCTCATCCAGCCGGGATCCAGCCACCGTGGATTTCTTCAGGACTTCGCGCGCCCGTCCGTCCACCGTCCGGCACTGCACGCCCGGACGGATCGCATCAATCGCGGCTGCCTGGGCTTCCAAGACGGCTCGTACCAACTCTCTCTGCGCCGCGCCCGGATCCCCCAATGCAACCATCCGGGTCATGTCGCTGCAATATCCGCCCAGTTTAGCACCGTGGTCCACAACCACGAGCGCTCGCGGCTCTATGCGCAGATTCCGCGGCTCGGCGTGCGGCCGGGCGCCATGCTCCCCGCTAGCCACGATCGTCGGGAACGCGGCCCCCTGCGCCCCCCGACGGCGCATTGCAGACTCGAGCTCGGCAGCAATCCGGACCTCGCTCCAGCCGCCATCGAGACTGGCGCACACGTCCTCGAAGGCAGCGGAGTTCAATTCCAGCGAAGCGCGGATCGCAGCGATCTCGGCGGCGCTCTTGACCTGGCGCAGCCTTTCCACGACCGACCGGACCGGCATCAGCCGGCAGCGCGGCAGCTCCCCTTGCAAGTAGGAGTACGTCTCGTAGTCCAAGTGGCTGGCCTCGAAGCGCAGGCGCTTCAGGCGCAGGCTCCTCGCGGCCGCGGCCAGTGCGATGCGCACGTCGCCCGACGAGATCCGCACGTCAGCGCACTTCACCTGCTCGGGCGCCTGCACGGCATAGCGGCTATCGGTGAATAGCGTCGCAGAGTCCGCAGTCACCAGCAGCTGGGCGGCGCTTCCGGTGAACCCTGTCAGGTAGCGGATGTTCACCAGCTTCGAGACATACAGCGGCTGGCTTTGCACGCGATCGCGCAGCGCGGCCAGCCGATTCCCGTGATCGTCCATCAATCGAGCCCCCTGCCTCGCACTCTTGACTGCAGCCGCCCGACAGGGGCAACGCGCCTGTCTAGTTATGTTACGAGCACGGGACCGCTCACACGCCAGTGGGCCAGCAGGCGGCGGGCAAGGCCCGCCACCGGAGGGTCTTGCAACGCAGTCAGCCCCGCGATCCCGTCTTCCGCGCCAATCTGGCCGACCGATCGCCGCAACCGCTCGAAGGCAGCTTTCTTCGACGAGCACATGCACTCCAGGTGCGGCGGCAAGCGGTAGCGCGGCGCGAAGAGCCGAGTGCCGGAGCAGCGCCGCCACCATTCCCGAGCACTCCAGCCGCGGTTGCCCGGGTTGCGCCTTGTGCGATTCTCGAGCGCGGCTACGCCACCGCACAAGAGGCGCACGGAGCCGCCATCCACAAGACGGGACAGATCGAACCAGACGTCCGCTCGCTGCGGATGCGCACAAGGGCCGGCTGGAATCTAACGTTGCAGCTGCCTAGGAACAGGCCGGGATAGAATTTTCAATAAATTATCTAACTTTTCAGTAACTTCTTCCGGAATTATTTCTGCCTCAGAAAACTGCACAAGTTGATATAAATCTGTTTTCCGAAGTAAAATTGGCTGACCTGAATCTTCGGAAATTCTCCGGAAGAATTCTACCGCAAAATCACTTAATTTAATATTTTTTGTTTTCGATTCCCAGAGTAGAATAGATGCATCTGAGTTGAGATTTTTCCAAATCTTTAATTCTCTCGAATTTTCTTGAAATATATGTGTAAGTATTAGTTGATCAAGAGCGGGCGGGATAATTCTTTGTAAAAGTGGATTTTTTGGGTATTTTTCTAGTGCAAAATCGCGCAGTAGATCTGGTGTGATGAAATAGTTTTCACATTCGTAGCGTTTCCAGTACGATATCTTGAGACCTCCCTCCGTCAAGTCTTCCCGGTTCCTGCCGTCGCTGTCCAGAATTGCAAGGCCAACCAATTCAGTCATTACAGATCTGATCGAGAAAAAATGCTCCCTTGGCTTCAATCCGTAGCCACCTTCTACTCGCTCGATCTCAGATTCCAGAGTTGCGACAGGAACATTGCTCTGGACATAGTAGGCATTGACGCGTTCATCCAAAAACTTAGCGACAGGATGGTGCAAATGGTGGGCAAATGCACACAGAATATCTAGATCGGTGCTACCTTCTAGATAGAGCACATAGCCGCATTGCCTCGCCCGCACATAGTGTTCGGCACCGAAGTGCTTTAAGGCATTGCGGACAGTCTTCCTCTCTGTTTGAGTGTCTACTTTTGCCTCGATAAGAACTGTCAGATTACGGTCGAGCGCCTCCTGAAGAATGACTTCGGAATGCGTTACCAGAATCACTTGAGAAGAGTTTTCAGCCGCTATGTCTCGGAGCAAGACGTAGACTTGTCTCTGCCGCAAGATCTCCAAATGGGCGTCAGGTTCATCAATGAGAAACACGCTTTTAGGATGGGAATAGAGATATGCAAGGATCAGCAGCAATTGCTGCTGACCACGCCCGGCCAGGGAAATGTCAAGCGGTTCCTTGATATCGCTCTGACGGTAATAAAGATCAATACTTCCGCGCGATGTTCTCTGGGGGTTTTGGAGTTGGACACTGAAGAGACGCTCCATCCAATGGACAATGCGCATCCATCCTTGGTTCTGGTTATCATGCACAAAAAGGCAGAGATTTCGTAGAACTTGTCCTGTCTGTCCTTGTCCCAAAAGCACATTAATACGCCCCGGCTGAAGAATCGCTTCTTCCATTTCTAATCCAGACAGGGGGTATAGTAAATCAACGGTCAGATGCGCTGCTGCCTCGATGAGTTCCGGATGCTTCAGTGTTTCATGGTCTGGCGTGCAGTAGATCAAGTCATCGCCATAACTACGAAACTGAATTTTGACAGGCTCGACATGATTCTTGTATACCATGCCAATTGTGATGACAAGCGGGATATCACGGTTGGCAGCACGAACATTTGCATTATGCCAAAAATAGCGTATTTTTTGGACTGGAACTGAGAGTATTTTCAGTCTATTTAATGAAGTTGAAGTACGTTTTTTTGGTGGAGAATTTCCTTTAATTCTATACCATTCCTTAACGGCTTGCGACCAAAGAGCGATAGCTTGAAGAACTGTTGTATTGCCACAATTATTGGGACCTATAAGTACTGCGGGGTGATCAAGATAAATTCGCTGTTTTTCACCGAAACACTTGAGATTTTCAATCTCCAAGTACTCCAATATTTTCACAAAAAATCTCCTTAATACAGCCGTTTATTCCGTTCGCAATGCCAAAGCAGGTTGACATTGAAGCGCCCGCATTTCTGAACTCGGAGGGAAAGAATGGCTAAATCATCAAGGCAATTCATGCCGTCTGCAAGTTTGTGCGCTGTCTCAGCGATCAGGTGACGCAAGCGGCGATTCATACGAAGACGGCAGACCACCGGCGCTCGCCGATGCGCAGCGCCATGTAGTTCCATGCCTCGATTCTAACCCAAAGGCTTCTTCCGCTAATGCTTCGCCTGCATGTCTGCAGTCGCTTGGGGCCTGCAACTGCTCTTGATCCGATCTCGATTCCCGGCTGGCCGATGGCGCGGCATCCCCGCGCAGCGACCTCGGGACTTTCGGGCGACCTGTTTGCCCGGGCGCCTTGCCGGCAGTGCGCACATGCCTGTCCGCCTTCGCGCGACTTCAGCAGCAAGGCGAGCAGTTCGCTGGGTCGCTTAGCCCCCACGATATCACCAATACAGGCGCAGCCGCACGCTAGCGGTGAACGGCTGCAGCACGCGCGTACCGACGAACACAGACTGGAAGCTGTACAGGGCCGTGCGGTTGGTGAGGTTTGACACGTGCAGGCCCAGCTCCCAGACACGTCGGTCGGCGCGATAGTGTTCGTAGCCCAGCGCGGCATCAACGATCGTGCGCGGGCGGACCCGCGGCGGGTCGCCCAGCAAATCGACATGCGGCAACTGGTCGAAATAGTCCGGATCGGCGGCGACCTGCTGCGGATCGGAAGGATTGGCCACCAAGCCGCTATCATGGCGCACCTGCCAGCTCGTCCAATAGCGCTTGCCGAGGCGGTAAACCACGCTTCCGCTGATTCCCAGGGCTTGGTCATGGTCGATCACGAAGGGCCCCTCCGACAACGCGCTAATGCTGGAGCTGGCCAAGAACAGTCCGCCCGTGAACGGCGGCGTGACGATCGCGCGGTAGTGAGTCGCGCTCAGATAGCCTGACAGGCCGCGCCTCTCGGGCAAGACAATCCGCGCATCAATGCCATTGACGCGCGCGAACGCCAGCGAGGTGGGAAAGATAATACCCGTGTCAAGGAAATTGTCGTTGTCCTGCGGGTTTGTCGAGTGCTTGTGGTAGAAGGCGGCATCCACGGATAGAAAACCCCCGACGCTCTGCTGGATCCCGGTCTCGTAGGCATGCTCGCGCTGGGGCTGGATCGGGATCGACCCGCCGTTCAGCCTTCTGCGCACGTCCGGTGGCGCGAGCAAGGCGGATTGCTGGGAATTCGCCAAGAGCAGGTTCTCATTGGGCGGTGTCTGCAGGTTGTGGTTGTAAGAAACCCGCACCACCGTGCCCGTCCGCTCGCTGTGCCAGGCCAGACCCACCCGCGGCTGTAGGCCGGTGGCCGCCACAAGCAGCGAGTAGCGATCCAGCCGGAGGCCGAGGTCAAGCACAAGATTGCCCCGGCGCAGGCGGTCGCGCACGAATCCGGTCAGCATCCGGCCGGAAGCACTCTGCTGGAAGCGGAAGAGCGATCCGCCGCGAGTCAGGTCGAAGGGCAGCAAGCTCGGGTTGAAAGCAGCTGTGCCGGGAGGGTTCGCGAGCGGATCCGTCAGACCGAAGGTAAAATCTTCCGAAACCGGGAAATACTGCCCGTCCAAGCCCAGTGTGATCTGGTGCGAGCCCTTCTGCCAGCTGAAGCGATTGAAGCTGGCCAGCGTCGCAAGCGAACGGCCCAGTTCCGCTGTAACGGGGATATCGCCTGGGCTCGGCTGCAAATTCGCGGATGTCGCGCGCAGGGATGTGGTCGAGTCAAACGTCGCCAGCGGTGTTAGAACCCGCACGTAGCCGAAAGCGACGGATTGGTCATCAAGCAGTCGCCTTTGCCGTTGCCCGCGGGCGTGCTGGCTGCGCAGGTTGGCCAGCTGGAACGAGGAGCGCCCGCCCATGGCGGTGATGCGGAACAAGTCGCCTTGGGGGCGCTGCCAATCCAAGCGCAGCGACCCGCGCTGGGCATTGCCGCCGTTATGCAGGTTATCCAGCGACGGCGAGTCGAGAAAGCGATTGGTCTTGACGCTTGACAGGGAACCGAACCAGCCGAGCGCTCCTTCCGACCCTCCGACTTGTGCTGACTGCGACAATGTGTCGAATCCCCCGCCCCCCAGTTCCAGCTGTCCGAACGTGCGGCCGCCGGCATCGAAGCCGGACCGCGTCGTCACTCGCGCCACGCCCGAAACCTTCGAGCCGTACTCTGGCGGGATGTTGCCGGTAAACAGCTCCAGCGTTTCGACCAGGTTGGGGTCGATCGATGTCGCGAACTGCCCGGAAAACTGGTCGCTGATGGGCATTCCGTCAATGACATAGGTCATCTGGTTGTGGGCGCCACGCGGATGGATGGCACCGTTCGCGTTGGCAGCAAAACCGGGAAAGCCGAGCAGTACCGACTCGAGGCCTCTGGCGGCGCTGCTCACCGGCAGCTTCTCAATAACCAGCCGGCTGAGTTGGGACCGCGTGCCGCTGGCCTCCGGATCCAGCAGCGTCATTCTCTCGACGGCGCCAACGGACACTGACTCCACCCGGGGGAGCAACTCCAGCTGGATCTCCACGCGCACCGGCAGATTGGAGCGCAATTCCACGTACCGGACTGCCGGCTGGAAGCCGGGCCGCGCGATCCGCAACTCATAGCCCCGGAACGCGACGTTGGTGAATCGAAACGCTCCCTTGTCGTCGGTGGCAGCCTCGCGCTCGAAGCCGGATACCTGATGGCGCAATGACACGCTCGCTCCGACGGCTGCCGCGCCGGAGGGGTCAACCACTGTTCCAGCGAGCGTCGCAGTCGCCTGCGCATCGCTTGCCGCCGGGGCCAAAAGAAAAATTAGCGCCGACAATATCCAAGTTTTTCTCATTGCAAATTAAAATTTAGTTTAACCTAAATTAAATGCTGGGATTTTGCGCAATCATGAAAGAGCCACGGGCATGCCCGCACCAAGCCCACAGTCACCAGCCAAGCCGCTGCCTGCCTGGCAACGCTACTGGCTCTACCAAATTCCCGGAGTCGTCCTTGTAGCAGCCTTGACCGCAGCGACGGCCCACTGGCTCTCGCTGCCGCTATGGATCGCGGTGCCTGCCGCATTGCTCTGCGTCGCCAAGGATGCAGCCCTGTACCCGGTGCTCAAGCCGTGCTACCAAGCCGGTGGACCCACCGGCACGGCAGCCCTGATCGGGTCGGTCGGGACGGTGTGCGATCCGCTGGACCCGTGCGGAATGATCAAGGTCGGCCCCGAACTCTGGCAGGCAAAATCCCCATCCCCGGCCGCGACAGGAGAAACCGTGCGGGTCGTGGGCTGCTCCGGGATGACTCTATTGGTCGAAGCAGCGGCAACTGAGACCGATGGCTAAGCGCAATCCGACCGCGGCGAGAGATGTTTCCATGCGCCGATGAGGCAGCAGTGAGAACGAACAGGAAAGGCAGGATCCAGACGGATCGCACTCTCTCAGGAGAGCAGGCGCCACAGGGCGGGGGGCGCAAGCGCCCCTGCCCTCGAAACATTGGAGAGATGGCGGCAGGGGCCGAGGAAGGCCCCGCCCCCAGGCAAGTCGCGCTGACTCCCCCGACTGAGCGGCCCTCAGTGCCTGGCGGTAGAGTCCTCTCTGCAATCTCGTGAAAGCACTGGACATGGGACCGGTTCACCAATTGCACCCAAGTCTGCATGGAAACGCGACAAGTGCTACTACGCCCTAGTCACAGCCGGACGGCTTCGCCGCCACCACTGCACAGGCCACGCTGTCCGAGCCCCTCCTGACCGGAGAAACACTAGGAGCGCATACCGGAACTTCTTCCCCCATGAAATTTCCCCTAGGCACGACATCAGGCAAAGAGCTGGCGGAGCCAATTTATAAGCTTTCTCGCAGCTAGCGCCGTCGCGTCCAAATCTCCAGATGTGACGGCCAACCCTATTCTGCGCGGCTCTTCACGCGCTGCGAGCCAAGCATGGATACGGGCCCGCAGAATCTTTTGGGGCTTGAACTTGCGATCAGCCTCGGGTATGCCGTTGATGTAAGACTCCGCCAGCGGCCAGATGGAATCGCCGCGGGGAACTAATTCCCGCACAAAGTCCTCGACCTGCCCCTGCGACCTGTTATCTGGCATCAACCAAATTCCGACCCGAGGGTGGTCATCGCCCCCATTGATGATGGTTCCCGTGGGCGCCATACTTGTCGGCACATTAATTCCGACCTTCGCCAAGCGGTATCCTATCGCTTGCCATCTCGCAGTGGGATCGCTGTTCGCATCCATGAGAATGCCGAGCGCAGTTCGGCCAGAGGTCTTGGCCTCCAAGCTGATGGAATCCATGAGCCTTGAAACCCCCTGCTTGTCGCAAATCTTGAAGCTCTCCGGATATTGACAGCGCTTCCAGAGGCACTCGATAAGGTGACGCTCGTCGGCCCCCTCCACAAGCAGAAGCTTGGCAGGCGGTGGATTGCCAGCCATGTGCTATCTCACTTCGATGCCTTGCTCAGCAACGATCTTCATGTCTTGCTTGTCATACTCGACAGATCGAAGCTGATCGCCGCGGGGTTCGAGGCGCAAGTAGACGCTCTCAACATCTTGGAACTCGGCCGCGGCCCGTGCGAAACCTGCCACACAATCGCTGCTATGTGTGGTTGCGAGCACCTGGACGTTGCACGCCCTCGACACTTCTAGTACCATGCGCCAAAAGCTACGTTCAAGCGAATAGTGAATTCCATTGTCTGCCTCGTCAATCACCAAGAACCCATCTCGGCTGTTGGCAAGGGCCAGGCCAGTCGCGAACAGGCGGGCGGCCCCGCCCCCAAGGCTCTTGAGGGGAACAGGAGCGGGATGACTCCGCAGCTTGACTAGGACGCGACGACCAGCCCCGCTGAAGCGTGACGTCCCGTCTCCCACCACGGCGATACGCTCTATGTCACTGCTAACCATGCGCAAGGCCTGCAGTGAAAGGTCTTCCTCTGCGGTAAGGGCGACGCTGTCCCAGAATCGAGCGAGTTTCTCGTTGTCGGTGATACCGGGACCCAAGCACTCGCAGTTGAGAATCCCCGACCGCTCGTATTCGGGCAGGCTGCGGTGCCGACTGCGCGTGTACTGGCGCCACAGCTGGGTTGTGCGCAGATCACTCTCGACGGGCATTGGCAAGACCGCAGTCTCCCTGCCTTTGAACTTGACACGAAGGAATTTCCAATCCCCGTCCATCAAGATCTCGGTAAATCGTTCTTGTTGATCCTCCGTCAAGGACCCTAGCGGGCATAGCTGCATCTCGAATTCAGTCGGCTGCGAAGTCGGCCCAATCGCAACAACCTGCTCCCACGAGGGAACTCGACCATAAAAGAGGGCGTAACTGCCCAGCTAGTTGACAGGGCGTGGCAGAACATGTAAACTAGAAAGTGTTCTTGAATGGCGGGCGATAGCGAGATCTTGGCGGAGCGTGAGCGGTCGCTACAGGCGGAGCCTGCCACAACCTTGGCGCAACTGTGTGCGGAGCGTGACGAGTTGCGCACGGACAACAGCAAGTTGCGCACCCAGAACACGAAGTTGCAGGAGGAACTGTGTGCGCTGCGCCAGGAAGTGCAGGAACTGCAACGGCGCTTGGGGCTGAACAGCAGCAACAGCGGCAAGCCGCCGTCGAGCGACGGCTTGGCCAAGCCGCCGGCCGCGCCGCGCACGCGCAGCCAGCGGCGGCCGAGCGGCAAGCGGCCCGGCGGGCAGCGCGGACACCGCGGCACGACGCTGCGGCAGAGTGACAGCCCGCAACGGACGGTGAGTCACCTGCCGGCGAGTTGTGCGCAGTGCGGCGCGGCCTTGTCGGCCGCGGACATCGTCGGCGAGCCGCAGCGGCGGCAGGTGTTCGAGTTGCCCCCGCCACCGCCGTTAGAAGTGACCGAGCATCAAGCGCAAGCCTGCCGCTGCGGGCAGTGTGGCAGTGTGACACGGGCGGTGTTCCCCGCGGGCGTGAACGCCCCGGCGCAGTACGGCGAGCGCTTGGCGGCCACGGCCGTCTACCTGCAGAACACGCAGTTGCTGCCCGAGCAGCGGCTGGCCGAGGTGTTTGCCGATTTGTTCGGCGTCCAGTTGTGCAGCGCGAGTTTGGCGGGCATGACGCGCAAGGCAGCCCAGCGCTGGCAGGCTTGCACGGAGCAGATCCGCGATCTGCTAGTGAATGCGGACGGCGTGAAGCACTTGGACGAGACAGGCATGCGCATCAATGGGCGGACGCAGTGGTTGCACGTGTTGAGCACGGCGGGGCTGACGTTTTACCGCACGAGTGAGCGGCGCGGCAGCCTGCTGGCGGGCCTGCGCGGGCTGCTGGTGCATGATCACTGGGCGCCGTACTTCACGCTCCAGGGGGTGCAGCACGCGCTGTGTCACGCGCACCATTTGCGCGAGTTGGAGGCGGTGGCGCACCTCGACGGGGCCGCTTGGGCGGGGCGCCTGCAGCGGTTGCTGCAGCGCGCCAATCGCGTGATGCACAGCGTGCGGCAGCGGGCTATACCACTGCCCCGCTCGCTGCTGATGCGCCTGGAGCGGCGCTATGACCAAGTGCTGGAGGCGGCGCTGGCGGAGTATGCGGCGCAGCCGCCCTTGCCGTCCGGGCGGCGGGGGCGCCCGAAACGCTGCAAGGGACACAATCTAGCCTTGCGCTTGGAGCGGCGGCGGGCGGAGGCACTGCGTTTTCTGCACGACGCCAAAGTGCCGTTCACCAACAATCAGGCCGAGCAGGATCTGCGCATGATGAAGTTGAGAATGAAGATTTCGGGCAGTTTCCGCTCGACCCAGGGAGCTGCGGATTTCGCCATTCTGCGCAGCGTGCTGTCGACCGCCCGCAAGCAGGGCCTGAACCGCATCGAGACCTTGGCGCAAGGGCCGACCGCCTTCTGGTCCAAGTTAGTCACCCGGCCCACCTCGGCCAATCCCTGATCTGTGCTGCTCCTGCTCACTAGCTGGGCAGTTACAAGAGGGCGGTGTAGTCCCAAAGGCTGACCGGGATGCGCTCATCATCGAACAGGGAGGAAAACTCCTCGCGCTGGCTCAATACTTGGCTCAAGACACGCGGCTGCCCTCGAGCCGCATAGACTTGCACTGCCTCTAGGATGGTGGTCTTGCCGATTCCATTGCGGCCGCCAAGCAGTGTCACGCGGCCCAATCGCTCGATCGACAGGCCATGAACGCCTCTGAAGTTCTGGATAGAGAGGCTGGGAAGATGTAGGCCGTTAGTTTGCCTGGCAGTCATTTCTATGCACCTATCAGTCTATCGACTGCCCGAAGGAGCGCACGAGATATGCCCGGAAGTTGGCGGCACAGGATTCAGGCGGCGCGTCGAACTTCTTGAATTCCGTTCTGGAATTGTACCCCTTCGATCCCTCGTGCCGGCCTCCGCTGGCCGTTCCTCTGACACCATGCTTGCTGGGCCCGTAGCCCTGCGGATCTGCCGCAAGCTGCGCTTGGCGCACGCCTGCTGCGCTTGGGCAGGTTGTCAGCGCTGCTGCCGCGACAACAATTGTTCGCATGCCGCCTAGCGCGCCTGAAGGCCATGGCGAGGAGCCGGCCGGCGCCGGAGCGCAGCCGAACGGACCTAACTGCGACAGGTCACAGGCCGAAGTCCCTGGCGACCTGAGCGGCCACCTCGCCGTGGCCGCCGGCGCGGGCCTTGGCCAACGCCAACCGGGCATACTTCTGGGCCCGGTCTGGATCAGCCAGCGCGCGATATACCAAGGCCAGCAGGTAGGCTTGCAGCGGCGCTCCCTTGTTGTCCCGCTCGAGCGCCTTGTGCAGCAGCGGCAAGGCATCGCGGTACCGCCCCGCCGCAGCGAGACTGCGGGCCAGGTGGTAGTTGGCTTGAGGGTGCGACGGGTCCTGCGCGACGGCGAGCCGATAGTGCCTTGCCGCTTCCGCGCCTTGCCCGCGCTGCTCCAAGGCATGCGCGAGATTGTTGTGCGCATTGGCGTCTTGGGGATTGATGGCCAAGGCCTTGCGGAAGGCCTCCGCCGCCTCGTCCAAGTCGCCGGCAAGCTGCCGCGAAACCCCGTAATTGTAGTGTGCTTCGGAGATCGAGGGGTTGAGCTTGACCGCAAGCTCGTAGTGCTTGGCAACTTCGCCGTGACGCTCGAGCTGCCCGTAGATCGCGATCAAGTTGACATGGGCTTGGGCATGGTTCGGATCGATTTCCAGCAGGCTGCCGTAGCGCTCCAAGGCCGCCTCCAGTCTCCCCTCGCCCTGCAACGCCCGGGCATCGCCAAAGATCTGCTGGACGCTCTCGGAGCGTATCGAGTCCATCCCATCGACCAAGGGATCCGCATAGTGCCGCCGCAGCGCTCCGGACGCGGCGGCATAGCGCCTGAGCTGCGCCGCCGCCTCGGCTTCGCGGCCCGCTAGCCGCAACTCTTGAGCCAGGGCGTACATCGCTTCCCGATAGGCGCCATCGGCAGCAAGCGCCGCTTCGAAATGCTGGATCGCGTTACCTGCTGCCTGCCCCGCCGCCAGCCGCCCGAGACGATAATGCACCGCCGCGCTGCCAGGCGCAAGCTCGAGTGCGTGCCGCAAGGCAGCGGCTGCAGAGGGGATGTCCCCCGCTCGTTCCAGCAAATCCGCGCGACGGATCGCTGTCGGCAGATCGTTCGGGCGCAGGACGGCAGCCGCCTCGAACGCGGCCAGCGCCGCTTCCGTCTGCCCCGCGTCCGCCCGGGCCACGGCCAGCAGGTACGGCCACTCGAAGTCCCGCGGCTCTAAGCCCCGGCATCTTTCGAAGCAGTCTGCGGCAGCTTGGCTCTTGCCGTAGGCGTACAGCACCCTCCCCAGCGCCCCCACCGCCGCGGCGCTGTTTGGTTCCGCACGGGCGCGCACTGCAGCGGACCGGATCTGGTCGCGCACCGTCGGCGCGAGCCCGTCCAAGACCGGATCCGGCACCGGGGGCAGCGAAGCATCGGCGCAGGCGAACTGCACCAGCGCTCCTGCCGCGCAGAGGCATGCGGCGACAAGCGCCGGGAAAGGGGCCCGCTCAGTCGGCAAACGCATCGCGAATCCTGCCGGCGGCATAGACGGTGCCCAAGCGCGCCTTGGCAAGTTCGTATTCCGCCGCCACGAAGCCGCCCCACGCGACCGACTCCTCGAACCGCCCGCGCTGCAGATCCTCCGCGGCAATCCGCCCCTCGTCGAACTGGGCCAGCAGCACGTCCAGTCTCTCTCTCGCGTAGGCGAGCTCCTGACGGGCCAAATCGCGGCCGCGCTCCGCATCTCGCTGCGCGGCCAGGGCCCGCTGCGCGGCCAGGGCCAAGGACTCGCGCTTGGCGCTCTTGCGCAGGGCGAGCTCGCGCTCTTCCAGACGCGCCCCGGCCACTGTCTCAGCAACGCCGCGGCCGGGGAATATCGGGATTTCCACGGCGACGCCGGCCTGCCAGTTATGCCGCTCGAACCGCCGGAAGTAGTCGTCGTAATTGTTGAACCGTGCCAGCAGCGCGTACTGCCCGACGATGTCCAAGCGGGGGGCGCGTACAGCCCTGGCACTCCTGGCGCGGTCCCGGGCCGAGCGGATTCTGGCATCCAGGGCGGCGATCTCGGGATGCTCGTCGAGCGGGCGGGCGGGCGGGCCCGGAGAGGCAGCCAACGCCGCTACGCCATCCGCGGCCGAGCGGCCTGGCACCAGCTTGACGTCCGCCTTGAGGCCCAGCGTGCGCTTCAGCTCCGCTTCCAGCAGGCCGGCGCGGGAGCGTGACGTTGCCAAGCGATCGCTGGCGCGCGCTGTGTCGAGGCGGGCGCGGGTCAGCGCTAGGGGAATCTCGAGACCTTCCTCGACGCAGGCCTCGGCAGAGGCCTCGATCTGCCGGAAGTACTCCAGTTCACTCTCCCGGCGCCGGCTCTCGGCGAGCGCGAGCTCGAAATCCAGATAGGCGATTCCCGCCACGTAGGCTGCCCGCTCGGCGATGGCGGCCGCAGCGTGCTCGTCAGACTGCATTTTCTCCTGAGCGCTCCTGGCGCGCAGGGGGCGCGAGGCATCGAACAGCGGCTGCCGCAGCGTTACTTGCGCAATCGACGGGTTCGCGCCCTGAATGCTCTGCGGGATCCCGGCAGTCGCACCCAATCCGGCCCCCCCGGACAACTGCGCGGACCCCTCGGAGCGGACAAGCGCCAGTGCGTTGGCAGATCTGTCGACCGCCAATCGCGCCAGGCGCGCGTCGGGATCCGCCACCAGGGCGAGACGCACGACCTCCCGCAGATCGATAGGGCGCACCGCTGGCTGTTCCGCATGGAGGCCTGCGGACGACGCCAGCAGCAGGAACGACGCCAGTCTATTCATGTCTTAGCGCCTCCGCGGGATCCAGCGCGGCGGCACGAGACGCTGGAAGCAGCCCGAACACGCCGCCGCAGGCGACCGCGCCAAGCAAAGCGAAAGCGGCCCACTGCATGGGCACGCGCACGGGCAGCTCCGGCCAAGTCAAGCCTACCACCCATGAGATTCCGACCCCGGCCAACGCGCCGCACAGGCCGCCGAGCACGGCAAGCAGCACGGCTTCGAGCACGAACTGCGCGCGGATTTCCCGCCGGGTGGCCCCCACGGCCCGGCGAATGCCGATCTCGGACGTGCGCTCCGAGACCGCAATCAGCATCATGTTCATGATGAACACCGCGCTGCCGGCAAGCGTGATGGACGCGACCAGAATCATCGCAACACTCAGCGCGCGCAGGATGCGCCGAGCTGCAGCCAAGACACCGGCCAGCGTTTCGACCCGATAGAGCGAGCCTGGACGGTGCCGCGACTCGAGCGTCTCGCGCACCATGCCAGCGACTTCTTCAATGCGCCGCTGAGAGCGGACCGAAACGTACAGCGGATCGACGCGCTCGCTCTCCTGAAAGTAGCGCAGCACGGTGTGCGGCACCAACATGGAGCGCTCGGCCACCTCGGACTGCCCGTAGGTCTCGACACGCTCGGAAAACACGCCCACGACCCTGAAGTCAATGCCGTGCGCCGTGACACTCTGGCCGATGGCGGCGGCTGCGGACCCGAACAGATCGCGCCCCAGCTGGCGGGTGACCAAGCAAACCTTGTCTCGGCCCTCCAGGTCGGCCCGGTCCAAGAAGCGGCCCGCATGCACCACCGGGTTGCGCACCTGGCGGTAGGACTCGCTCGATCCCAAGATGCGAATCTGGGTCGGGCGCCCTCGCAGCACGATGGAATCCCACGTGCTGCTCACGCCTGCAACCGCCACGGCCAGCCTGCCCAGACGAGCGCGCACAGCTTCCACATCCGCGAGATCGATGTAATCGGCCTCGGCGGCCGAGACATTCCCGCCGGCTTCGTAGTAGGCGTACACCAAGTTCGAGCCGACTCCTCGGATCTGGCCCAGAACAAACGCGCTGCCGCTCGCGGCCACCGTGGCGACAAGCACCACGGCGGCCACGGCGGCAGCCATGCTGCTGGCGGTGAGCGCTGAACGCAGCCGCTGCGCTCGCAGCGCCATGCAGGCGGCGCGGGCAATCTCGCGGTACGCCAGGGACGCCTTTGGCCGCATCTCCTCCAACCGCCCGCTCAGGGCGCACCCCCGGTCGCGTCCCGCAGTCTCAAACGCTGGCCCGCTACCAAGCTGCGATCCCCTGGCAGCGCCAGCAGGTCAGACTCTGCGAGGCCGCTCTCAATCTCCGCATACACCGGGCCGACCACGCCCAGGGAAACTGCGCGCTGCACCGCTCTTCCGTCTTCGGACACCCATGCGAAGGACCGATCGCCGCCGTGCATCACCGCGGCACGCGGCACGCTGAGCACCTGTTCCACGCGCTGGGTTACCACGCGCACGCGCACCGCCAGCCCGGGCAGGAGCAGCCGGTCGGGGCTGGCCGCCCGGCACAGGGCCTCGCCCACGCGGCGCTGTCCGACCTGGATCACTTCCGTGGCAAGCGTCTCCACGCGACAGTCCCATTCTCGCCCGGGATAGGCATCGGCGCTGATGCGAGCGATGCGTCCCTGCGTGATCCTGCCTAGATCGGGCTCGTCGACAAAGACCCGCACGCGCACGCTGTCCGTCCTCCCGATACGGGCGGCGAGGCTTCCGTATTCCAAGAAATCCCCCGTTTTGGCCGCCAGCGAGAACAGGGTGCCTGCGGTCGGGGACCGCAGCACCAAGGACTCCAGAGACTGCTCGGCGGCGCGGAGCTCGGCTTCAGCTTCGCGCATCGCGGCAGCGAGTTCCGAGCGCCGCCCCTCCAGCGGCGGCGCTTGCAGCTGGCGGTCGAGTGCCGCAATATTCGCGGTGAGATCCTGCACGGCATGCATGTGCCGGTCAACTTCGGACCGCGCGACCGCGCCTCGGGATAACAAGCGCCGGAGCTTTGCCAGATCCTCGGATGCGCGCGCTCGGCCCGCTTCCAGATCGGCGCGTTCCGCACTCATCTCCGCCCTTCGCAGCGGATCCAGCCCGGCGTCCAGCTGCACCAAGCGAGCCTTGGCGGCCGCCAGCCGGGCACGCGCCCGATTGCGCGCCTCCGCCTGCCCCGCGTCAACCATTCGCAGCAGGGGCTGCCCTCGCTGCAGCCGCGCACCGCGCGCGGCGTAGATCTGGCCGACACGTCCGGACGCAGCGGCGCGGACCGCGGCAACCTGCCCCGCCTCGATCCGCCCGTTCGTGGTCAGGGCGCTCTCGATATCCCGCCGGGCCGGCCGGACCGCCTCGACCTCCACTGCCGGGCCAGCGCAAGACAAGGCCGCGCCAACGCAGCAGGCGCCGAGGACAGAGGCAGCGTTCGGCATCGCGCCCAGCTACTGCGGCCCGGCCCGGCCGGCCGGCCGGTGGCTGAACGCCCAGACGCGAAGATCGGATTCCCCGGGCGTGAAGTTCACAATGGCGTACTCGCCGTCGGCAAGCGGCTCGAGCGGCCACACCTTGTAGACCAACGGGGCCAGTTGCTGCCGGAAGATCTCGACCTCATCCTGCACTTCGTGCTGCTCGTCCGACTGCGGAACCGTGTACACCTGCTGCACGATGCGCCTGCCCTTCTTCCGCTCGGGCTGGATCCGTGCGATGCCGAAGCGCGCGAAGCGGTCCAACCGGATGTAGAAAGCCGGCTTCTGATCCGTGGTGACCGTAGTTGCAGACAGCCCCTTGACAAACACCGTGCGCTTGCCGGCAATCACGGGCACAGGCGCGATGATGTTCAGGAAAGAGCGCTTGGTGCTACGGTCAACTTCATAAAAAACCTGCTCCACAGGCACGGGGTCCTGCCCGCGCAGGTAGTAGACGCCATCGTCCAAGGGCACCGAGTGCAGTTCTGTCCGCGCGCGACGCTCCGCGGCACGCTCGCGGCGCTCTTCTTCCCGGCTGGCCTCAAATTCCGCCGCGAGCGCCCTGTTGTAGTCTCTGGTGCGCTCGAAGTCCACGATCGCTACCGGCACTTCCTCCCACTGCCCCCGCTCGGAACTGAAGTAGCGCAAGCGGTCCTGCACCACCTTGTACTCGCGGACGGCCATGCGGGTGCCGTCCGCGAGGAACAGGACCTGCTGCATCTGCGCCTGCACCACAGCCGCGCAGGCGCTGAGCGCGAAGATGCAGCGAACGAGTTGCCCCCTCATGCTTGATAACCGGCGGCGCTCTAACCTCTTCAATCTTAATCGCTCAGCCGGTCCAGCCGGCACTTCCTCGCAGCCGCTGCCTGCCTTGGCCGCGTGGCATGAAATCCGCGAAGCTCTCGCCTTCTCCCCGCACGGCCCCGCCATGGCGCGGCGGCCTACAGCCGCAGCCGCAGCCGTACCGTAGCTTGGCGGCCGGGCGCGAGCGCCGTGCCAGAGAAGAGCCCGGTGAAATTGATCACGTTGAGCCGGTCGGCCAAGTTGCGCAGGTCGAACTGCAGCGCGACCGAGCCGGATCGCCGCCGCCACAGATCTGCGCCGACCGAGAAATCGAGACTGAGGTTCGGGCGCACCCGGCCGCGCTCAAGATCGATCCGGCCTTGGATCGCACTCGGCACTGCTTGCTCGCCAAGCTCCCTGCCGTCCGCCTCGCCCGGTTCCTGATCCTCGTCGCCATCGTCCTCCAGCTCGACCGGCAAGCCGCTCCCGTAGCGCACTGCCGCGGAAACCCAGGCCCGCGGATGAATCTGCAAGCGCACCATGGCAGCAACGGTGTTGCGCTGGTCCTGCGAGATCGGGAAGACCTCCGAGGCACCGCGCAGCTCCGCCGCTTCGCCGCCTTGGATAAAAAGTCCCCCCGTGACCGGCGACGACGCGCGGCCGATCATGTTGGCATAACTTGCAACAGCGGTGACACCCCGCCAGCGCGGCAAATCAAGATGCAACTCGGTCCCTGCGACCTGCGCGGCGTCGAAGGCGATCGGAAACGACAGGCCGGTGTTGAGGAAAACGTCGTCGTCAATGGCGTTGCGGAACGAGCGCCGGTAGTGCTTCACGTCGAGGCGCAACGCGCCCCCCAGCGGCTTGCGCAGGCCGGCCTCGAAAAAATTGGCGCGGCTCGGCGGCACAGCCAAGGAACCCTCCACGGCATCGATCCCCAAGCGCGCCCCGGCACTGCTGAGCAGTAGGTTCTCCGTCGGAGGCGGCTGGAAGACCCTGTCGTACGAAGCGTAGATCTGCAAGCCGATGCCGGAGATGAAATAGCTCGCGGCCAGGCGCGGGCTCAGAGCGAAATCCTCGACGAGCAGCCGGTAGCGGTCGAGCCGCAGCCCGACATTGGCCGCAAAGCTGCCGATGCGCAAGGAATCCTGCGCGAATGCGCCCATCTCCAAGCCTCGTTGCCGGTCGCGGAAATCCAGTTCCAAGCGCGGCAGGCTATCGGTCTCGGCCATTTGGAACCTTTCCCGCAGCGCCAGCGCGCGGACATCTCCGCCAGCCTTGAACGTGTGCCGCTCGCCCTCCAAGCTGAGATCGGCCACGACGGCGCCCTCGCCAAAGCCCCTGTCCTGCCGGGCGAACACCGGCGTGGCGCGGTCATTGCTCCACAACTCGCTCGACAGGTCGCGCACCATGCCGCGCACGGAGAGCAAGGCACGGGCAGACAGCGCACCTTGGTAGTGGGCCTGGGCTGCCGACTCGCCCGAGCGCCTGTCCTGCCGCTGCCCAGCCGCCTGCTGGGCCAAGTCATTGGGCACTAGGAAAGAGGTGCGGTTGGTCCTGCCATAGAAGGTCAGCCTGTCGCGGCGGCCTAGGTCGGCGGCGGCACGCAGATTGCCACCGCCGGAGCTGGCCCGGTTGGTGAAGTTCTCCAGCGAAGGCGGGTCGAGGTAGCGATCCGTCGCTCCGCCCTGCACTCCGACCGACAGTTCCGCTCCGCTACGGTTGTACTGGTGGGCCAGCGCAGCGACCTGGTTGCCGAAGCTTCCGCGCGCCAGGCTGGCATCGGAATGGTGCCCGAGCGCTCCGGCACGGCGCGTGTCCAGCGCGATCACGCCGCCCAGCCGGCGGCCGTACTCGGCCGGGATCCCGGCCGTGCGCACGCTTACCGCCTCAAACTCGCTGTTCTCGAACGCCGGGGCGAACGCGATCGACCGGTTGTCGTACAGAGGCATGCCGTCGATCACATACTGTGTGTCGTATTCCGACCCGCGCGGGTGCAATACCGCGTTGGCCTCGAGCAACCAACCCGGCATTGCGGTCACAACGTCGACAGTGCTGCGCCCCATGGTGGTGCCGAGCGCCCGGTCCAAGCCTTCGCGCCCAAGAGTGACCGGGGGCGACGGGCTGAGCGGATCAAAAAGCGGTGCCTCCGCCACGACGGACATGGACTGCCGGACCGTTGCAATCTCCAAGACCATCC
This sequence comes from Bryobacterales bacterium, assembly GCA_965219605.1. Lineage (GTDB taxonomy): Bacteria > Acidobacteriota > Terriglobia > Bryobacterales > UBA6623 > VXMF01. The sequence goes on from CBDCOC010000001.1 coordinate 1,404,690, forward strand.
GGGCCGATTGGGGCACTGCAGACCGCACGTCAATCCTCTGCTGCGCCGTCGCAAACCCAGGATGCGCCGCCGTGAGCCGGTAGATACCCGGAGGAATCCGGGACAGAACTGCCCGTCCATCTGCGTCCGCGCTCGCCGTCGCGGCGAACTGCGGGCTGCGCGAATCGATGCCCACGCTCGCGGCAAGGCCGCGGCCGGTGGCGTCAAGGACTACGACCTCGACCCGGCCCTCCATGCCTTGCGCCAGGCATGGCGCACCTACGTTGGCGGCAAGCGCAAGAACATACCCAAGCGCGTACAGCTGACCGGACGCGAACCGACGGGCAAGATGTCTGTAGTGGGCGCGAAGGATCATGACACCAAGCAAGTAACGGCAGCCCTAGCTGCCGTACCACGGCCTACACAGGCGATGCCACGGCCTACGATGGCGTGTCGCGCAAGCGTGCGAGCGTCAAGAAATCCACGGGCGAGCATATGCGCGGCCAAGTGCAGGCCAACGGCACCAAAGTCCTTCTGGCCGATGCTCAAGCGCGGCTGCTACGGAATCTCTCACCGCATGAGAGCCAAGCACCTACACCTGTATACACCACCGAGCTTGCAGGCCGGTACAATGTCCGCGACCCGGATACCATGCGGCAAATGGCAGCCGTGGCCTGCGCACGGGAGGAAAGCGCTTGCGCTATGCCGACATTGCTCAAGTAGTCTAGCAAGGCTGAGACTCGGACAGAAGAGAGACCCCGCAGGAAATCGAAATTGGACTCAATCGACAACCTTAGCGCCAGACAAGGAGTCTAGTCCCAACTTACCCCAGCTAAGCCGGAGTTGTACGCCAAGGTGAAGCACAGCCTCGAATTGATGTAACTCGCAATTAATCAGTTACTTAAGTAACTTGTTCGAGTTCCTTCCGGGGGCCTGATCGGGCGCTTGCCAAACAGGCCATTGGTGACTAGGTTGGCGTCGTGGCCGGCGCACTGGCAGCGCTGTCTGGCGGCGGCCTCGGGGCCGGTGCCGGGTGGGGCTGGCAGCCGAGCAGGGCGAACACGCGCTCGTGCAACGGCTCGAGTTGACTCAGCGTCGGCACCCCATAGCCGGGCACCTGCGGGTACTGCAACTCGGCGGCGCTGAGCGTGCCCAGCCCGGCCAATAGGTCCGCCAGACTCTGCAGCGGCAAACTGCCATCCTCGCTCTGGCGCGTGCGATCCTTGCGCTTGGCGGCGGCGCTGCGCTGCAGCGGGCCGACCGGCCCGCCCGCATGTTGCGGCTCGTCTTCCTCGCTGCACAGCAGCGGGGCCAGCCGGCGCCGCAAGTGCCATTCCAAGTAATACGCCAGCATGCACAGCAGCAGGTGCGCCCGCACCCGCTCCGCCTTGCAGTGGAAGATCGGGCGCACGCGCAGCCCGCTCGTCTTCAGCGCACGGAAGGCCCGCTCAACACGGGCCAGGCTTTTGTAGGCGCGCACCACTGCGTCATCGTCCAGCTCCTGCGCGGGCAAGCTGGTGCGCACGATATAGAAGCCGTCCAGGCGCGCCTCGGCCGCGATCGATGCCTCGTTGCGCGTGGAGGAAAAGGCCGCGCTGTGCGCGTCGAACGACCACTGCAAGTGCTTGCCCATCTTGCGCCGCCGCAGCGTGCCCAAGCGCCGGTTGAACTCGTCGCGCTCGAGCTGGCCTGCAGCGTAGGCCGCCGCCAGGGGCGCCAGGTCGGCCTCGGTGCTGGCCAGCAAAGCCAAGCGCTTGCGGCGCCGTTCGGCAGCCACCAGCGGGTTGTAGCACACCAGCAGGCGCTCGCCGGGGAACTCCGGCGCCGTGATGGCCGCCAACTCGTGCTTGTCGAACAACGAGGGCTGGAAGTGGCCCTGCGCGGCCAGCTTGCGGATACTGTCGTGGCGCAGGGCCGTGATCCAGTCCAAATCCGCAGGCTTGAGCTCGGCCGCGATGCGCGTCTGGGCCAGCATGCCGCGATCGCCGACCACCGCCAGGCGCTGCAGGCCGAAGCGCTGGCGCAGCTTGTTGACCTGCGCGCTGAGCGTGCTGGGATCGGCCGTGTTGCCGGGCAAGACCGCGACCGCGACCGGGCAGCCCTCGGCGTTGCACAGCAGGCCGTAGTTGATCTGCGGTCGGTCGGCGCGGTGGTCACGCGCATAGCCGCGCTCGGCGAGCGGGCAGCAGGAGCCTTCGAAGTAGCTCGAAGACAGGTCGTACAGGGCCAGGCCGCCCTCGTGCAGGTGGCGGCGGGCGAGCTTGCGCTCGATAGCCGGCTGGCGCGCCAGCAGCCAGTCCATGGCTGCGTAGAGTTCGTCGACGCACGTGTCGGCGATCTCGAGCAGGGGGGCCAAGGTGGTTTGGCCGGTGGGTCCGAGTTCGCGTTCCAGGCGCAGCTTGGCGCCGGGCTTGAGCAGGCGGTGCAGGATCAGGGCGAGGGCCAGCGAGCGCTGGCGCGAGGGTTTGTAGCACAGCAGGCGCTCGAAGCGCAGGCTGCGGGCGAGGCCGAGCAGGGCGGAGACGGCACCGTGCTGGCGGACGTGGGCGAGTTGGGCGGGCGAGTCGGGGCTGGTGAGGGGGAGTTGGCGGTCGAGGGCGGCCTTGAGCAGGTCGATGAGCGGCTGGGGCAGGGCGGAGAGATTGGCGAGGGTGCGCTTTTTGACCTTGCCGTGCTGCCAGTAGGATTCGCGCAAGAGGTAGCAGGGGGACTTGCGGGCGAAGCTGGAGATGATGTGCATTGTATGACTAGGAATAGGCGGGCTTATACTGCGACAAGAATAGCAAATAGATGAATCAAAGTCAAGATGTGCAAGATAAATGTATGACTAGGAAAACAGAAATTGGAAGGGCCATTTGAGGGCATATTGCGAGCTTCCGTGTTGAAAGTCAAGCGGCAGGAGCGGGAAAAGAGGTTGCCAGTGGCAGGCGAGGGGGCCTAGCGTGGAGTGCTGGGTAGAGAGGAGCAGGCAGTTCATACGACGACCTCGGCAGGGCGGGCGGGTGGTTCGGGTTGCCAGAGGCGGTCTTCGCGCAAGAGGGTGTCGAGCAGGCCGGCCAAGCGGCGCATGACAGCGACGAGGGCGAGCTTGTGGGGCTTGCCGTTAGCCACCAGGCGCTGGTAGCAGGCTTGGGCGGCGGGCTGGCAGCGGGTGGCGGACAGGGCGGCCATGTAGAGCAAGTGGCGCGGCTGGGCGCGCCCGGCACGAATCGAGCGAGCGCCGCGCCGTTGGCCGGAATCGCGGTCGAAAGGAGCCAGCCCCAGTAGCGCGGCAGCTGGGCGGCGGCCAAGCGAGCCGAGTTCGGGCATGGTAGCGCAGAGGCAGGCAGCGTTGAGCGGACCGAAGCCGGGGATGGACTGGATAATCTCGGCGCGGCGGGCGAGCACGGCATCGGCGGCCAGGCAAGTTTGCAGGTCGCGGTCGCAGGCGGCGCGGGCGGCCTGTAGGCTGGCGAGCGGCTTGGAAAAGCGGCGCGTCGCTTGCGGGTCGAGTTCGGCGGTTAGCTTGCGCAGCGTGCCGAGTTGCTCGACAAGCTTGCGGCGAGCGACAAGCAAATCCTGGAGAAGTCGCAGGTTGGCGGCTTGTGGCGGGGTCGCTTGCAAGTCGGCGAGACGGCCGAAGCGAGCCAGCATGGTCGCATCGACGCGGTCGTTCTTAGCGAGTTGGCCGAGCGCTTCGGCGAAGCGCCGCGAGCGCAAGGGGTTGACAAGGACAGTCTCCAAGCCAGCTGCAGCCAGGCATTGGTGCAGTTGGCGGTGGTAACGCCCGGTGGGTTCGAAGACGGCGCGGGTGACGCGGTGCTTGCGCAGCCGGTTGCACAAAGCGCGCCGGCCGCTTTTGGTATTTGCATAGCGGCAGTCGAGGCCGGTGTCGAGCAGGTGGGCGTCAAGGTACGCCTTGCCGACATCGATGCCGACGACTACGATGGGAGTGGGTGTGGTCATTCCTGGGTTCCTATCCTTTTGCGATACGGGTCTGTACCCACGCTTCCGTGCAGGACGCGCAGGAATGGGTGCGACGGGCCGACCAAGCTCACGAACGGACCTAGAATCCGAGGGGGGAACGGTCCGACCCGTCGCTGCCAAGGGGGCCTGGCCAGGCCCCCTTGGCACACTCCTGCCTGCACTGCGGCGGGCAGGAAACTGTGAGTTGTCGCAGCGCTGGCTGGCGCCAGCTGCGACCGTGCTGGCAGAGGCTCCACGGGCGTGGCGGCCATTCCTCGTTCGGGCACTATTCCAACATAAAAGGGGTGCTAGCAGCGTATGTTGGCTAACCGGTTGAGGGTAAATAGGTTAGCTGTCAGAATTCAGGGGCGTAAAGCCCCGAGGCCCCAAAATGGACAGTGTAAGTTGGGCTTAGCGCCAGACAAGGAGTCTAGTCGGTTCGCCCCCCGGCAGCCAACCTGTCTCAGGGCTATAGCCCGCCGGGGGTTCAGCTCGCAGTCGTGGCGGAGCTGGCAGACGCAGGGCAATCCATCCCCCTGCTCTCTGGCGCATGACACGCAGCCGGTGCTGCTTCAAGTCCCGACGCCCGCACCAGACCAAGCCAACCACGATCATGCCGTCCCCTCTGCGAGGCACTTGGGGTGCAGCACCGCCCGCACCTCAAGCCAGTCGCGCCCCCGGGCGGGGCCCGGATCATTCGGTTGGAAACACGTGGCTTGGCGTAGAATCAGAGCGGAGGGTTCCGGCAGTCAAGCCCCGTAATTTCATTGGTGCAGTATTTGCCCCAAAGCCAGTCTGGGTCCGGGCGAGCGATCATTCACTAGCGAGGTTTCTTCGGAAGCACTCCTCAACACCAGCATTGCAGAGCAATTGCCAACCCGGGCCGGGGCCTTCCGTGTGTGAGACAGGAGCAGCAGGAGGGAGATATGGCAAGAGAGCAGCCGGAGCGGGACCTGCCGGTGCAGCGCCCGCAGGTGGCGGGGGTGGACCTCGGCAGCCGCGAGCACTGGGCCTGCGGGCCGCCACGTGCGGACGGCAGGCCCAACGTGCGCACGTTCGGCACGACCACCGCGCAGTTGGACGCGTTGGCGGACTGGCTGGCGGCCGAAGGCGTGGAATCGGTGGCGCTGGAGAGCACGTATGTGTACTGGATCCCATTGCACGAGTTGCTGGAGGAGCGCGGTTTCGAGGTGTTGCTGGTCAATGCGCGGCAGTTGAAGAACGTGCCGGGGCGCAAGACCGACATGCTGGACTGCCAGTGGCTACAGCGGCTGCACAGTTGCGGCCTGCTGCGGGGCTCGTTCCGGCCGCCCGAGACGGTGACGCAGCTGCGGGCGCTGCACCGGCAGTGGCAGAGCTTGGTGGCGGAGCGCACGCGCTGCGTGCAATGGATGCAGCGGGCGCTGGATCAGATGAACGTGCAGGTGCATCGGGCGGTGACGGATCTGACGGGGCAGACAGGCATGGCGATCGTGCGTGCGATCGTGGCGGGGCAGCGCGATGCGGAGCAGTTGGCGCAGTTGCGCTCGGGGCGCTGCAAGCACACGGAGGAGCAGTTCGTGGAGTACCTGAGCGGCAACTGGCGGGAGGAGCACCTGTTCAACCTGCGCAGTGCGCTGCGGCTGTACGACGCGGTGCAGGCCGAGATGGACGGTTACGAGCAGAAGCTGCAAGAGGATCTGCAGCAGCAGGCGGGCGAGGAATGCAGCGCGGAGGAGTGTCCGCGGCACCCGAACGCGGCCAAGGAGAAAGCCATCCGAAGGCGGGGTGAGCAGCCGCTGCGGACGGCGCTGTACCGCTACGCGAGCGTGGATCTGACGCGCATCGACGGGATTAGCGCGGGGGCGGCGCGCACGATCCTGACCGAGGTGGGGACGGATCTGGGGTCGTTTCCGAGCGAGCGGCATTTCACGAGCTGGCTGGGCCTGGCGCCGCGGCACGCGGTATCGGGCGGGCAGCAGTTGGCGGGCAAGCGGCAGCGCGGGCTGGGAGCGACGCGCACGTCGAACGCGCTGCGCATGGCGGCGACGGCGCTGATCCGGTCCAAGTCGGCGCTGGGGGCGGCGCTGCGCCGCAAGGCGCGGCACAAGGGGATGAAGACGGCGGTGTTCGCCACCGCCCGCAAGCTGGCGGTGTTGGTATACCGCATGCTGCGCTTCGGCCAGGACTACGTTGACGAGGGCGAGGCGGCCTACGAGCAGCGCCATCGCCAACGGACCTTGGCCTACCTCAAAACGACAGCTAAGGATCTCGGCTACCAGCTGCTTCCCGACACTGCACAAACTGCTTCCCGGGACGCTGTGGGGGCAGGGGCGGGCTAGGGTGTTTCACACCAGCTGCTTCCCGACACTGCACAAACTGCTTCCCGGGACGCTGTGGGGGCAGGGGCGGGCTAGGGTGTTTCACACCAGCTGCTTCCCGACACTGCACAAACTGCTTCCCGGGACGCTGTGGGGGCAGGGGCGGGCTAGGGTGTTTCACACCAGGAACCGTGACCATCGCTGGCAAGCCGAGCGGCGATCTGACACGGGGCACTTGGGCCAGCATTTTGAAGCAGGCCGGATTGAAAGGAAACTGACTGCAATCATGCGCTACACAATCGTCATCGAAAAATCACCGCGAAGCTACGCCGCCTACGTTCCAGACCTGCCCGGATGCATTGCCACCGGCGCTTCCGAGGCAGAGGCGGTCCATTCAATCCGTGAGGCCATCCGCTTGCACATCGAGAGCCTACGCGAGCACCGTGAACCGGTGCCAGAACCGCTCTGCACAGCAACTTACGTCGATGTGGCCGCGCTGGCTGGGTAACGCTCTATTGGAGACCAGCCGGTACCGGATTGTTGACCGCGTTGTGGCCGGAAATATCGCTGAGCAGGCTGTCCAGCGACAGACCATTGCGGTTCAGCAGATATCGACTGCCGCAGCAGTTCTCAATGGTAACTGCCCAATTGGGTAATTGCACTGATTGATCACAATGGTTCAAACGCTACATCCGCATCCATTGGCAGCCGTAGACATTGTTCCCAACCTACAGTGTCTCGGCGACAATCTGAGCCTTTTCCTCTCTTGCGGACGACGACCGCTTTCGCGTTACTATCGATCGCAGTCGTCGTGTTCGGCGATGCTGGAGATGCGCGAGCCATTCAACGTATCCGCGCGTGGTCGCCCAAGCTGCGGACCGTATTCTTGAAGGAGCCGCGAATAGACAAGGATCGCCCTGCTCACTTCCAAGCGGAGCACATTCTGGATCGGATCTGAACATGGCTTCCAACTCCGGGATCGAATGGACGGAAACCACGTGGAACCCGGTTACGGGTTGCTCGAAGGTCAGCGACGGCTGCAAGCACTGCTATGCCGAGCGCATGTCAAGGCGGCTGCAAGCCATGGGCCTCGACAAGTACGGACGCGGATTCCAAGTAGCACAGCATCCGGGGACATTGGAAGCTCCCTATGGATGGGCCAGCCCAAGGCTCGTTTTCGTCAACTCGATGTCCGACCTCTTCCACGAAGCCGTTGATCCCCGCTTCATCCAGTCCGGGTTCCGGGTGATGAACAGCTGCCCCCGGCATACGTTTCAGGTGCTGACGAAAAGGCCGCAACGGGCCCTTGCCCTTGATCGCTCCTTGAACTGGACTCGTAATATCTGGCTGGGAGTCAGCGTCGAATCCCGGCGCTGGAGCGCTCGTGCGCAGACGCTACGGATGACCTGCGCCCAGACCAAGTTCCTGTCTCTGGAACCGCTCCTCGGCCCGCTGCCCGGCCTCGACCTCTCCGGCATCGATTGGGTCATTGCCGGAGGCGAGTCAGGCCCCGGCGCACGACCCGTGCATCCGGACTGGATCCGTGAAATCCGGGACGCCTGCGTGCGACACGAGGTTCCGTTCTTCTTCAAGCAGTGGGGAGGCGTCAACAAGAAACACGCGGGGCGCTTGCTCGACGGAACGACCTGGGACGGGATGCCGGCGCGCTGAGCACCACCGGGAATCAATGACCGGGGCGGGCCTCCTAGCCATGCTAGCGCCCGCCCGCAGGCCCGCTCAGTACTCGATCTCGAACACGGCGCGGATCTTGCGCTTCACGCCGCGGTAGAAGACACCGTGGTACCCGCTGGCCAGGTTTTCCTGCACGTCTTGCGGGTTGAAATTGTTGAGCAGGTTAAACAGCCGTATGCCGGCGCGGAACCTGCGATCCTTGCCCCTGAAGCGGATGTCCATGATCTTGGTGACCTGCAGGTCGACCGCATTGAAGTGAGGGAAACGGCCCGCCCGGTTGCGCGCCCCGACGAAATCCCGATACTCGTTTGTGTTCGAGTACGGAAAACCGCTGCGGATGTCCCACACGGGAATGGTCTTCAGCCCCCAGGGCAGGTTGAACTCGGTCCAGGCCAGCATGCGGTGGGGCACATCAAAGCGCAGCGGCGCGCGCTCGTTCGGCTGGATCAGCGCCGCTGGCGTCGGCCCGTAGATCGATCCTAGGTCGTTCAAGTCGCCGTACGAGCTCGAATTGACATACGAAACGGTGACGTGGCCGGTCCCGCTGAGCCGGTAGCGCAGCGAGAATTGGAACTCGCGGTACAGGTCCGCGCCCTCGTTGCTCATCGCCAGCACGGCGCCGTCCTGCCCGAACTCTCTCTCATAAGCCGGATTGATCAGGAAATTGCTCGTGGTGCGCCGGTACTGGTAGCCGGTGCGCACGAACAGGTTGTCGACGAGTTCGTGGTCCAACTGCAGGTTCCAGCCCAGGCTCTGGGCATTGCGCAGCGGGCCGTCCAGCCGCGGCAGCAGGCTGCGCCGCGCCAAGATGCCGCCGTCGGCGCCGAAGCGCGTCTCGATGCGCAAGGGCAGCTGCTCGAACGTAGGCACCAGCAAGCTGATGCGGTCAACGAACAGGCCCGAACCGCCGCGCAGCACGGTCCGCGCGGCGGGGCCGAAGGCATAGGCGAAACCCAGCCGGTACGAGGGGTTCCAGCGCGCGGAGAGGGAATCCCGCTCCAGCCGCGCGCCTAGGTCGAGCGTCATGCGGTCGCCGAGCCGCCACTTGTCCTGCACGAACGTCGAGAAGTCAACCTTGCTGGCGCGCACCGTGGCCGGTTCCGTGTAGTGCAGGTCCAGCACCGGCCGGCCGGCCGCCCCCAGCCAGGTGACCGGGCTGAAGGCGTGGCGGCCGGAATACGACTCCCAGCCTAGGTCGGCCCCGGCCTTGAGCTGGTGGTCGCCCAGCGGGCGGAAATGGTACAGCTCGGAGAGCTTGCGGCGCGTTGTCATGCGCGCCTGCCGGTTGAAGAAGGATCCCGAGACACGGTCGATGCCGATCACGCTGGGATCGTAGCCCAGCGGCTTGACATCGTTGGCCAGATCTTGGAACGAGAAGTTGGAGAGCAGCAGGCCGCCAGCGCCGAACTCGTGCGAATCCTTGACCGTGTACAGAAAAGCGCGGCGGCGCAGATCCGCCGTGGACGGCTGCGGCGTGAACGCATTGAGGCCGAAATAGCTGAACTTTTCCGGGTACACCAGAGCGGTGAGCGATGCCCGGTTCCTTTCGGTCACGGACACGTCGAACTGGTTGAAGACCGTCAGCATCTCCTGCTCGACATCGCGCTCGTGCAATCCGAGGTTGGCGTCCTCCTGGTCGGCCCGCACGTATTGGTATTCGGTGGCGTGCAGCCAGGCTACGCGGTTGGCAATCAGGGGGATGTTGAGCGTCAACCGCGGCGTGCTCGACTCGATACCCACCACGCGTCCGGCCCGGCGGCGGATGCGAGGGGTGAAATTCTGCAGCTCGAAATGAAAATCGGAGGCATCCGCCGGCACGGTCTCGACAGCCGACAGTGCGCCGGCGAACCCGCCGTACTGCGCATCGTAGGGGCTAGACAAGACCTCGACGCTGGAAACGACGCTCAGCGGCAGGGTGATTTCCGAGGTCCGCGAAACGGGATCGGTGACATCGATGTTGTTGAGTTGCGAGCCGCTCTGCGTGGCCCGCACCCCGTTCATGTTGATTTCCCCCGCCCGCCCCCGCAGCACGCCCGGGATGAGCGGCATGACGTCTTCGACACTGCGGTTCGCCTTGGGCGCGTTGTCAATCGTAGAAATGCCGACCGAGCCCGACGAGGTTGTCTCGGTCGGATCGATCTCTATCACCGATGCCGTCACTTGCAGGGATTCGACAACGGTCTCGACCTCCATGGCAATGTCGGTTCGCAGCGCCTCTTCGCCCGTCGGCACGCAGACGATATCGCTCTGGCCGGCCAGCCCGGCGGAGGTCGCGCCGAGGAAGTAGCAGCCCTCCGCCACCGCGTCGAAACGGTACAGCCCCAGCTCATCGGTCTCGGCCGTGGCCGGATCGGAGCCGGGGCCGTCAAGCGGCGTGTCCGCGGAGACAGAATGCAGTTCGACCACGGCCCCCGGCACGCCGAAGTGCTCCCCTTCGGAGCCGACGATGTACGCTTGGCCGATGATCGGCTGGGTAGCTCCCTGGGCCTGCAGGGAGGACTGCATGGCCGCCAGTCCCGCAAGCGCCACGGCGGCTGCGAGCGGCCCGCCGCGACAGAACCCGATCCTTTGAATGCGCCGGTTCAATCGCGCGATCCGCCTGCCGGAAATTTCGTGCATCTTCAATCGGTCGGCGGCGTGGCTATCGGGCACGGCTCGCGGGCCGGCAAGAACCGCGCCATTGAGGCGTGGCGGCTGGACGCCTCTATACATTGGGACGCAGTCGCGCCCGGAATGGGTTACAACTCGCAGCCACGCGATACTCGGCCGGCCCCGCTAAGCGATCAGTTCCTTGATCAGCTCACCGCCGGTCTGGCTGAGCTGCTTATCGCGCCCCTGCGCAAAATACGTGAGCCGCGCATCGTCCAAGCCCAGCAGGTGCAGGAGCGTGACGTGCAGGTTCTGGATGGGATGCACGACTTCCACGGCCGTGCGCCCGGTCTCGTCGGTAGCGCCGACGATCTGCCCGCGCGGGGCGCCCCCGCCCGCCATCCAGAAGGCCATGGCGGGAGCGTTGTGATCGCGCCCCCAAGCGGCGCCCCCGCCGCGGATGCCGTTGTCCGGCGAGCGGCCGAACTCTCCGGCCCATACGACCAGCGTCTCCTCCAGCAGGCCCGTCCGCTTGAGATCCTTGAGCAGTCCCGCGACAGGGCGGTCTATCGCGTCGAGCCGCGCGCCGTGGGCCTTCTCGATGTAGTCGTGCGAATCCCAGCCCGACACGATCACCTGCACGAAGCGCACGCCGCGCTCGACCAAGCGGCGCGCCAGCAGGCAGCGCCGCCCGATGGAATCCACCTCCGCATCCTGCGAGCCGACTCCGTAGAGCGCTCTCGTTCGCTCGGGCTCGGCATCCAGATTGATCGCTTCCGGCATTTCGGCCTGCATGCGGAACGCAAGCTCGTAGCTCTCGATGCGAGCCGCCAGCTCGGCGTGGCCGGGATGGCCCTGCATGTGCTTGCGATTCAACCGGCCGAGGTAATCGAGCGTTGCCGCCTGCTGCTCTTGCGTGACGTACTCCGGCGGGGCCATGTCCAGCACGGGGACGCCTTGCGAGCGCAGGGGGGTGCCTTGGTAGTGCGCAGGCAGGAATCCGTTCGACCAGTTCCCCGCCCCGCCTTGCGGATATGCCAGATCCGGAAGGACCACGAAGCCCGGCAGGTTCTGGTTTGCCGTGCCCAGCCCGTAGGTGACCCACGAGCCCACGGCGGGATCGCCTCCGAAGCGGTTGCCGGTATTGAGGTGGTACAGGGCTGTCGGATGGTTCACCGAAGTAGCCTGCAGGCCCCTGTAGAAGCACACGTCGTCCACGCAAGCGGCGAAATTGCGCAGCTTGGCGTTGATCTCGATCCCGAGCTGGCCGGCGCGGCGGAAGGCGAACGGGCTGCGCACGAAATAGCGGTCCCCCGTGTTCATGCTGGCCTCGAACTTGTTGCGCTGCTTGACGAATCGCGTCATGTGCAGGTCGGCGAGCTTGGGCTTTGGATCGAACGTATCGATATGGCTCGGGCCGCCTTCCATGAGCAGGAAGATGCAGCTCCTTGCCTTGGCGGCATGGTGCCCGGGCCGGGCGGCCAGTTCCCCAGCCTCGGCGCGGTCCCTATGCAGCAGCCCCGAGAGCGCGACCGCTCCGAGCCCCATGCCGGAGTGATACAGCAACTCGCGCCTGGAGGGCCTGGCTGTGAGGACGCGGCGTTCCATCTTCAGTACACGTAGACAAATTCGTTGGAGTTGAACAGCGCGAGTGCCAGATCGGCCGAGGCCCGGATTTCCGGCGAGGCCTCGCTCGGGTGGGGATTGTGCTCGTACGGCCCGCCGTAGGCGGGCTGCACGAACTCGAATCTCTCCCCCGTCAACTCGCTCGTGATGTGGTGGACGACGTCGTCGGGCGGCTGGCGGGGCGGTGCGGGGCGGTCGGCATGGCGGGCCGCCATCGTTGCGAGAAATTCCCGCGACCAAGCCAGCTCGTCACTGTCCGGACGGCGCCCGAAGGCCAGCCGGAAGGCGGTGTCTATGCGCTCCGCCGGACGGGCCTGCGCCACGCGCAGGCCCGTGATCAAGGCCATGTCCCTGGACTGCTGCGCATTCAGCAGCGCGAAGGCCTGCGTCGGAACCGTCGATGACTCGCGACGCTCGCAGGTCAGGTCCGGGTTGGCGCCGTTGAACGCTTCGATCAGCGGATCGAGCAAGCTGCGCTGCTGGAAGCTGTAGACAGATCTGCGGTTGCGCCTCCGGCGGGACGGCTCGGCCTCGTAGACGGGCCGCAGCGTGCCCATGGCGTGGCGAGGCTGCCTCGCCACGTTACCGTTGATCTGGGGATAAGTGCCGGGGCCGCCGGTCATGTCGCTCATTTCGCCAGCGACGGCAAGCATGCTGTCGCGAATCTCCTCCGCCGCGAGCCGTCTGGGCCGGAAATGCGAGAGATAGATGTTGCCGGGATCCTTGGCCGCCACTGCGGCGCGGTTCGGATGCGCGCTCGCACGCTGGTACGCCTCCGAGAGCAGGATTACGCGATGGACCGCCTTGACGCTCCAATCGTGGTCCACGAAGAAGCCGGCCAGCCAGTCCAGCAGCGCGGGATGGGACGGCTTCTCGCCCATCTTGCCGAAGTTGTTGGGATTGCCCGCCAGTCCCCGTCCGAAATGGTACTGCCAGATGCGGTTGACCATGACCCGGGCCGTGAGGGGGTTGCGCGGGTTGGCGATCCACCTTGCCAGCGCCGCGCGGCGGCCGTCCAGCCCGGTCGGGATCTCCGGGGACGGAAAGCCAGCGTAGCGCTCGACTGCCTCCAGCACGCCGGGGGCAACCTCCTCGGCAGGGGACTGCACGTCGCCGCCCACCAGCACGTGCGTCTTGGCTCGCAGATACTCCGCGGCCTGCATGTAGCTGCTTCGCGCGGCGACGGTCTCCCACGCGGGAACCAAGCCGTTGCTCACGGTCATGACCAAGGGCTCGAACCTCAGGACCGAAAGCTTGTGCATGGTGACCCGCTTGCGGAGGAGCTTGAGAAGTTCTGCCTGTTCCTTGTCCATGTAGCGCTGCAGGATCGAGCTGCCCGCTTTGGCGGCTGCCGCAGGCCCCTTGGCCGCGGCCAAGCGCGCCCGCGCAGCCTCGTGCAGGTCGTGCATGCGACGCTGCAGGGTGGCAATGCGAGCTTCGAACGGGCGACGCCCCAAATCGAAGCCCTGCGCGGACTCTTGGGGCAGGAAGTCAAGCGGGCGCCGGGCGAACGCGGTACGGGCGAAAACGGCCTGGAGACGGTAGTAATCCCGGGTTGGAATCGGGTCGAACTTGTGGTCGTGGCAGCGAGCGCAGCCCAAGGTCAGGGCTAGGAAGGACTGGCCGACATGGTGGGTCACGTCGTCAAGGAAGAGCTGCCTTGAGACTGCCGCCACGGCCATGGCGGTGTGCTCCCACGGACCGCTGCGCAGGAATCCGGTAGCGATGATCGCCTCGGGGCTGTCGGGGAACAACTCGTCACCGGCCACCTGCTCGAGCACGAAGCGGTCATAGGGCTTGTCTTGGTTGAAGCTGCGGATGACGTAATCGCGATAGCGCCACGCATTGGGCCGTTCGAAATCATTCGAGTAGCCTGACGTGTCCGCGTAACGGGTCACATCCAGCCAGTGCCGTCCCCAGCGCTCGCCGTATCGGGGAGATCTGAGCAAGCGCTCGACCAGAGACTTGTACGCATCGGGCGATGTATCAGCTAGGAACGCATCCACCTGCGCGGGCGTTGGCGGCAGGCCGGTCAGGTCGTAGCACAGGCGGCGGACCAGCGTGGCCTTGTCGGCCCGCGGGGCCGGTTCCAAGTTGCGCTCGGCGAGCTTGGCCAGGATGAAGCTGTCGACGCTTGTCCGCACCAATTCCGGGTCCACGCCGGCAGTCGGCAGGTTGACCCGCCTGACCGGGCGGAACGCCCACAGGTCGGCCTCGGCAAACTCCCAGTTGGCGGCAGTGCCGGCCTCGGCATACGGGGCCCCGGCGCGAATCCAAGCGCGGAATGCGCGGCGCACATCGGCGGGCAGCCGCTTGTCGGCGCCGCCGGGCGGCATCCGCAGTTCGCCAGCATGGTCGATGGCGCTGACGAGCAGGCTTGCGTCCGGATCGCCGCTGACAATCGCCGGGCCGCGCCCGCCCCCCTTGATGGCGGCAGCGCGGCTGCGCAAGTCCAGCTTGGCGAAGGTGTTCGCCTCGCCGTGGCAACCGAGGCATTGCTGCTTCAACGTGGGCTGGATGGTCTTGACAAAGAGGTCGGCGGCAGATGGAGCGGCCGAAGCGGTCCCGACCATCGCTAGCCCGATGACAGCAACCCGCACTTCCGCGCTGGGAAGCTTTCGCCTTCTCCAGCGCCTGGCATGCCCTCGCATCAAATCTCTGCAAGCCGCCCGGGCAATGCGCATGCCGTGGTCAACTTGTTCCCCTATTCTAAGCCTCAATGCGAATTGGCGTTGGCGATCTGCAGCGGTTTTGTTGGCGCACTGGCAACATGGCAAGCGACAATCTGGGGGCCTTGGGGACCGGCTGTCGAGACCCACTCGCATTGCAGGATCGAGGTGATCGGCTGCGGTGTCGAGCACGTCCAGTCCTAGGCTGTCGCGCAGGCCGCCTGGACTGCCAGCACCATCGCGCACACGCGGTTGGTCAAGCGGCTTGCCCGCACATTGCTGTGGCTGTGTAGGGTGGGCATCATGCTAGCAGACGCGAAAGAGGGAATTGTATGGCACGGCCTCCCGAATTGGTCACATTGGTGTTGCGGCCTGCTGATGCTGGAGAGGCAATTTCAACGATCGTTCACCCGTAACCGTTGCTGAACACTGATGAAGAGCAGTTGTTCCAAACGGTCTACACAGACGATACTGTGGACTACGACAGCGCACCCCGCCAGTGTGCGAGCGTCAAGCACTCGGCGGGCGAAGGTGCGCGGCAAGGCGCGCACCACCGGCATCGAGTCCTTTTACTGTGAAACTGGCTGAGCGGAGGAATACAGAGGCCCCTCCCCGCTCATCAACGATGAGCGGCTGCCTTGCGCAGTGCGCCCGCCGTACCGCGTCTCGTCACGCCAATTCAGGCAGCCCCGTTCTATGGCCCACACTACACGCTGCAACTACCGCAGGCCAGCGCACACGCACGTCTCAAACTGATGATTGCATCCTCGCACAGCTCACCAACGCGCACCATGCCCCCTGTTTCATCCCTTACGGGGTAGCTGCCGGCGGCTATGGAAGTTTTGTCCAACGCTCAAGTGCGCCTACATTGGCATCTGCCACAAGCTCAGCCCAAAGCGCATGAATGATTACATCCAAGAGTTTGTCTGACGCCACAACGTCCGCGAACTCGACACCGCCACTCAGATACTATCCATGCGTCGTGTCATGGAAAGCAAGCGGCGGAAATACCCAGTTTCTAATTGCCAAGAATGGCCTAATATCAGGACCAGTTCATGACGGAAGAGAGGATAAAATTTCGCGAGTTGGAAACGTAATTCAACTGACATACGATAAGTTTATTCCGAAGAAAAAACGAACGTTAATGGGGGAGTTAATTCTCCGAGAAAATTGTCCAATTTTATGTTAAAACCGACATAAATTTCGAACCGAAAGCAATCGATCACTGTCTTGATCGGACTGAGGATCGGTACAGCCATGCCGTCGATGCGGTGCATCTCCACACCGAGCGAAAGCGCCCGCTTCCCGAAGCGCACGACGCGGACGCGGACCGCAGGGTACTCGAACTGCGGCTTGCGCGCCTTTGCACCGATAGCAACCCGAACGCGCTCGGCATTTGTAGCGCGACCTCGTACTACAGAGCCGAGATCAGGCAGACGTCCCCTTTCGGCACCAGCTTCGTCACCTCGGCCATGGCATGGGGCGCAGTGATGTCGGTGCCAGCAAGCCGAGAGAGTCCACGTGCGACGCGGATGAGACTGCCGTCCTCGACCAGACGCGCCAGCGTTTCCCGATGCACGAGTGCATCGCTCAGCTCGCTACGACGCATGGAACCATGCTGCTTGAGCAACTCGACGGCCCGATCAGCTTGGGAATTCGATCCAATGATCGTCATGTGACTTAACGTCGGATTTTAGACTCCATCAGTTTACTATTTAGTGCCTGCGACAAAACCCCCTAAAATCCGATCTTCTCTAAAAATATGCGCCGATTTATGGACCCATTGGGGGCATCGTTCAGCAGAATTTCTCCCCTGATTGGTAAAAATATGTCAAGAAATCTGGCTGAGTTCGACTCACTGCCTGCTTCAGATACACTCCGCCCTGCCGGCCTTCTGCCAGCTCTCTTTTTTCTCTTTCCCGTCTCGATGACCGCTGCTATGCGGCTATCTTTAGCCGCTCTTTCTTCAGTCTTTCTCGTTCCCTTCTCTGGAGTATCAATCCTAGCCGATGCACGTTCGCTGCCACCACTGACAACCCAATCGCCCGCTCGAATCCTGCCCGACCGTGCTCTCGCACTCGATCCAGTCCTCGCTGCTCCAAGTTCGCGATCGCCGACTCCACTGCCGGATGCTGCCGCCGTCTCTCTACGTACTCCTGTGCTTCTTCCCGCTCTTTATCTGTCTCACTCAACCGCCCCTTCTTCGGCATCACGTTCCGCGCCAGCATGCCATCCAACCGCTGCCGATTCCCAGCACTGTAGTACCCCTTGTCAAAACTGCATCCCTGCAATCCCGGGTACTCACTCTGCACCTGTTCCACTATTTCGACCGCCACATCCACGTCCTGCTCCGTCCACATGATACGATGACCTAATATAAACTGTTCCGCGCTCTCCACGATTGTTACCGGCACTCCTAGCTCTACCAGAACACCCGCTTTCCCTTTTACGCACCAGCGCGTATGATCTTCGAAAATCGAATACACTTTCTCCTCTTGTGGGATCGTCTCGCCTTGCAATATTCTCCGCTCCACTTGCCCCGCCAGTTTCCGCCCCAATCCCGCAAGCCGTTCTATTTCCTTGATCTCTTCCTTGCTTGCCCTGCTCTCCCGCAGATTTTCCAAGCTCCCCTCAGCTCGTTCTAGCAACCTTTCACACTGCTTCAAATACGCCTTCACCCCTTTCTCTTGATTCTTCCTCCTGCGCTGCGCCTCGTCCGCACTCTTTGGAACAGTCTCCTCACCTTCCCTTCCAACTTCTTATGCTGCCGCCAGCCTGTCTCCCCTTGGGCCTCACTCGCCCGTGCGATCGTCCGTAGCAGACTCCTCATTGCATCCCACAGCAAACTTACATCCGTCGGATAATGCACGTCTGTCTCCACCACGAACGAATCGCAACGCGCCGCCAACTCTCCTGCCACATCCTGGCCTAGCACTTCGTAGCCAGCTCCCACCACCAAGCGGTTGACAGCCGCTAGTAACTGCGGAGTCAGTAGCGACACGTTGCGTGTGATCGTGCGGCAACTGGCCACTGTGCTGTCCCAGTCGCTGAGTCCCATCATGCGCCGCACACTGCGATGCTGTCCAGCTAATTCATGCCAGCGATCATAATCGCAATTCAATCCCTGACGCAGCAGTCCCAGCACCAATATGCTCCACAGACTCATGCCCGGACGACCGTTCCTGGCGTCCAAGCACGGCCCGTATGCTTGCCTCTCACTGTCTGCGCTGCCCGCCTTGCTCTTGTCCGCGAGCAGATGCGTCTCCAGCAGAGTGAATAGCTTGGCCCGCAACTCAGCATCCGACCAAATCTGCTGCAAACCGCGCAGCACGGCGGGAATATCATCCCGGGACTGCGGATCGAGTGGGATGCGCTCAATATCGATTTGGCCGATGGCTAATTGTGGATTTAAGACGACTCTCATGGGTGCCTGCCAGACGAAGATCGTAGCAAATAGGCCGCCAGCGGGCCAGGGCTAGCCAGCCGCTGTCATCTTCGTCGGCGTCGATTGCTATCAACTCATCTATTTTCAATCATTTAGAAGCTTTTGTCGCAGGCACTACCTAGATCAATTCCTTCGTCCTCGGGATTATCAGCAACAAAGGCGAAGATCCCCGTGTCTTTATTAAGGGCTGCCTTCAGGCTGGACTCGTCCGCCAGCGCCTCCACTACGCGATCGATCAGCTCCAAGGCCTCTGCGTCTGTTCTAAGTTCTTCGTCCCCGTTGCTGGTGTCGGTGTCGCCCTTGTACCTCTTACCCAGATCTTCCGGGAGGTGGCCGCCGAAGAGCTGGTATCGAACTGCATGCTTGACGGTTTCCCAAGCGCTCACTTCCGCTGCCTGAGTCGGTGTAGGGCTTCCCTGCAGCAAACGCAATATTTCGCGCTGCCCCTCGAGTGTCTTGATGACCGCAGAGACGTGTGTCGGCTGGGACACGGTTGTGATCTCTCCCGCACTCTTCCCTTCCAGCGTTGCCAAGCTAATCTTTCTCGTCGCTAGGGCGACCCCCGTGCTGTTGTATGCAGGGGAATCAGCTCTGTTCCAGGCATAAGGCTGCACGCGCACTTCCAAGTTGCCGCTCGCTACTTTGAAACTGCCTGCAGTAGCACTTATGAATGCTCTTCCCCCGAGGACGACCATTGCCTCGGATGCGCCCGCGCTAGCGTTCGCAGGCCCCGGCCTGGAGACGTTCGCCACATGCTCCACGCCGAATCCTCCGACCAAGTCTGTACTTCCTAGCGTCCATATACCGCTCGCCTCACTGCCTGCGTCGGCTCCTCTCCCCAGCAGCTGCCCCTCCAACGTACCCATAGGGCCGTTAGTGTCGGGGCGCAGGCGTCCCGAACTGGCCGTGTAGTAGATTTGCGTCAGACCATCACCGTCAAAGCTGGCATTGCGGTTTAGATCCGCATCGGCAAAGATGATGCGGCTGACATCGGCGAAGTTATGCTGCCAAGGAGAGCCGTCATCGTCGACCAAGTCTTGCACCAAGCCGCTGACCTTCATGGAGTTGAAGCGCACCTGCAGGGCCATCGTGCCCGAGTACCTCGTGTGCGTGCTCCCGCTCCGCCCGAGCGCCTCGGTGCTGCCCTCGTAAACGGCCACACCCGTGGGCGCGAAGACGTGCGAGGCGCGCTGCGTTGCCGGCATCGTGGAATACGCGTACGCCCCCGATTCCGCTGTTGCTGCGTTTACCTTGCCTAGCCCTTTTGTTGCCTCATTTTTGTCAACAGGCTGCAGGTAGACCAGCGTGCCGTAGCGGGTGCTGCCGGTGGTGCCCATTGTCGCGTCGGCTTCCCACGTGCGGAGATTGAAAGCCGTGCGAGCTGCACTAGCTCCCAACCCCGTGCTCGCGAACACTCCGCGCCCGTCCTTCTTGGTGGCCGCGACGAAGGCGTCTTCGCTCGCCAAGGCGTCAAGGATCTCTGCGATGTCATCTAAGATGTCCCCCCGATCAGGCTGCCGCACATCAATGTGCTTGCCAGTGGCGAAGAGTTTGTTCACCTCGTTTTGGACGTTTTCCCATTGTTCAGTGAGAATTCGGTTCCTCACCGACGCTGAGCCGGTGGGCAGGTCCAGCGCCGTCCTGATGAGCTCCCTCGAGTTGCGGATCTGCTTGGCAATTTCGTCGATGACCTTCGGCCCTTCAGCGCTTGCCAGAGCGCCGCCGAGCAGGGTTCCGAGCGATAACTTGGCATCCCTGTAGGTTAGGTGCGTGCGCTGCTCGTTGGCGACCGTTTTAGTGTCGTCCGCACTCAGGCCGGGATCTTTCATCAAGCCTTCGGTTCTGTCTAGGGTTCCGGCGGCGATGGCCGCGTCGAACCGAGCCCCGGCCAAGCCGCCGTCGGCCATCCAGACGTGGTACATGGCGTCGCCGTCGCTGACGTCGCCCACCCCGTTGGCAGGCAGCGTCATCCCGTTATCCGCGGCTCCAACATCCCACAGGTCGTCGCCCTCGCGGCTGAAGACCTGCAGGCCGGTGCCCTTGATCGACAGTGACTCGGGCTGGAAGGCCGCCGCCCACGCCCCGTCGGCGTACGTCAGCACGTACTTGTTACCGCTCTCCGACATCACCTCGCTGCCGCTCTCGAACGCCTCCGAGTTCAGCCACCAGCTCATGTCCTCGGCCTGCGCCAAGCTGACCGAGCCCTGCGTGCCCAGCGCCACTGTCACCATGTTTTGTTGGTACACCGCGCTCCATATGCCCGCCTCATCCAGCGTCAGCTTGTATATGTTGCCGCTGCTGGGGTGGGTGTAGTCATAGCCGGACTCCACTTGCATGTCTCCCAGCGACCACGTCATGTCCTCGTTCTGCGTCAGTTGCAGCGGGCCGCCCAGCTCGCCCAGCATCACCGTGACGACCTGGGCGATGTAGTCCGGCGCAGGCATGCCATTGACCAGTCGCCAGCCGTAGACATTGCCGTTGGCCGCTGTCACGCGCGTGTCCGCCATGACGACCAGCCACTGCTCCCCGTCGCGGTAGGAGTAGCTGCCGTCCTCGTTCATCCGCACTTCGATGCTCGTACCCGAACTGCCCAGCTCGATTGACATTGCTTTAGGCATTTCGTAGGCGGCGCTCCAAGTGGTGCCGTCCAAGGTCAGCGTGTACTCATTGCCGTTCCCGGCCGAAGCAGGGCGCTTGCGCGATTCCCCCGAAAAGCTCTTAACCGATTGCTAGTGAATAACTTGCTGCAAGTATTCGTGTCTAGCGTCGCTGGCCAATGCTTGGTTTGTCACAACGAACTGTTGGATGCGGCCCTGCTGGCATGCAGCGCTTAGTGGTGCATGCGGTGCCCCACCGCACGGCTATCCCAGCCGTAAGCGAGGCTGTGATTTGACGCCCTGGCACCCCGCTGCTACAACGCCACGCTCGGTCTGTGGGCCGCCTGCGCAGCGGGAGTTGCGAGCACACCGCGAGTCGTCAACACTCCGGGCGCGGAGGGGCTCCCAGCGGGCGCTATGCGGTGGTTGCGAACCGCTTGCCGCCCGCCGGAGCTGCGTGCCATACTCAAGCTGGCGTGCGTTACTTCAACACCGAGGGCCCGGTGCAGGCGGCGGACCATTACTGCATCGATCCGCTGGCGCGCATCAACCTCGCTGAGATTCTCGCATTGATCGAGCGCAAGAAATACTTTGTCTTGCACGCGCCGCGCCAGACGGGCAAGACCTCGACCTTGCTGGCGCTGCAAGACCGCCTCAATGTGGCGGGCACGTATCGCTGCCTGTACGTGAATGTCGAGGGCGGCCAAGCCGCCAAGGAAGATACGGCGCGCGCCATGCAGACCATCCTCGGTGAACTCGGCACGCGCGCACGGATCGTGCTGCAGGACGGCTTCGTGGAGCAGTCCATGGAGACGCTGACGGCGAAGTACGGGCCGGACAGCTGCTTGGCCGAATGTCTCACGCGCTGGGCGGAGCGCGAGGCGCGGCCCTTAGTGCTGCTGCTGGACGAGATCGATGCGCTGGTCGGCGACACGCTGATCTCGGTACTGCGCCAGTTGCGCGCGCGCTACGACATGCGGCCGCAGCATTTCCCGCAGAGCGTGATCCTGTGCGGCGTGCGCGACGTGCGCGACTACCAGATCTATTCCAGCCGGGAGGGGGCCAACGTCCAGGGCGGCAGTGCTTTCAACATCAAGGCCGAGTCACTGCGTCTTGGGGACTTCTCGGCAGACGAGGTGCGAGACTTGCTGGCGCAGTACAGCGCCGAGCACGGGCAAGCCTTCGCGCCGGCGGCGGTCGAGCGCCTGTGGGAGTTGACCTGCGGCCAGCCGTGGCTGGTCAACGCCTTGGCCTACGAGGCTTGCTTTCGGGCCGGCCCCGGTCCAGACCCGGCGCAACCCGTCGGCGTGCCAGCTATCGACGCCGCCAAGGAAGCGCTGATTCTACGTCGTGTGACGCACCTTGACCAACTGGCCGACAAGTTGCGCGAAGAGCGCGTGCGGCGCGTGATCCTGCCCATGCTGGCGGGCTCCACACAAGCGGCTTGGTCGGTGCGCGACTTGGAATACGTGCGCGACTTGGGCCTGGTCGCCGCGGACTATCCGGTGCGCATGGCCAACCCACTCTACGCCGAAGTGATCCCGCGCGAATTGACGCTGCCCTTGGAGGCCACCTTAGCGGGAGCGGTCAAGCCGGAGTGGTACGTGCAGGCCGACGGCAATTTGGATGTGGCGGGGCTGCTGAGCGCGTTCCAGGGCTATTTCCGCGAGCACGCCGAGTCGTGGGTGGAGCGCTACAGGCACGCCGAGGCGGGGCCGCAGTTGGTGCTGCATGCCTATCTGCAGCGGGTGGTGAACAGCGGCGGGCGCATCGGGCGCGAGTACGCGGTGGGCCGCGGGCGCACGGACTTGTTGATCGAGTGGGGCCGCGGCGGAGGGAGCCCAGTGCGCCCGCGCAAGTATGTCATCGAGTGCAAGGTGCGCCGGGAGAACGTCGGCTGGGAGAACTTGCTGCGCGAAGGGCGGGAGCAAACGGCCGAGTACATGGACCGCTGCGGGGCGGAAGCCGGGCATTTGGTGATTTTCGACCTGCGTCCGGGGCGCTCGTGGGACGAGCGCTTGTTTCGCCGCGAGCCGCCAGCGGGCGAACTGCCGATCACGGTGTGGGGGCTGTAGTGCCGACCGCCCTTGGCGGCATGCTGCCCCTAGCAGCAAGGCTGCCCGCGTCGCCAGCCGAAACTCGCTGCGGCCGTGCGAAGCGAGTCGGCCTGCGCTAGCTGACGGGCCCCTGTTAGCCGCAACAGCGGTCGTGCCACGACGCCTCGCGCTTGGGCGCGGGCCGGCTGGCGAACCAGCGCTGGGAGTGCCTGTCCGCCATAACCGTTGTGCCTGCGGCACACTGCCTTGCGTTCTCCTGGGGTAGCGCACGAACGCACGCAATGCAGTGCTCCCACATGCTGCCGGCATGGGCCCTAGACCCCTTCCAGGCCACTCGCGGACAAATCTCGAAATCCAACAGTTCGTTGTGACAAACGACACATTCTCAACTCACACTAAGCAAGGGTAACTTCAGCAAGTTATTCACTAGAAATCGTTTAAGTGCTTTTCAAGGGAACCGCGCAAGCGCCCTGCTTCGGCCGGGAACGGCAATATGTACACGGTCACGCTCGGCGCCGACGGCGCGTTCGGCGCGGAGTACGTGCAGCCGGCGGCGGCCAGCATCGCGCTGGGGGCGTCGGGCTCGAGCGTCGACGTGCGGCGCAACGAGGACGGCGGCTACTCCTACCTGGACGGCGGGCAGTGGCTGGTCATCACCGCGGACTCGCGCATGAGCGCCGCCAACGGCAACGTCTACGGGCCGGTGCTGGCCCCTGACGGGCGCACGCCGGTGGGCGTGATGCACGTGGCGGCCATGCAGGACGTGGCGCTCGGCGCGCTGGGCGGCACGCTGCAGCTGACGCAGGCCGAGGACATGACGTGGTGGCTGGGCGACATGCAGGTCATGTCCGGCCACGTGCATACCGCCAACGGCAACCAGTACGTGCTGACGCTGGACGCGGCGGGCATGTGGAGCGCGGTGTACCAACAAAACATGGTGACAGTGGCGCTGGGCACGCAGGGCTCGGTCAGCCTGGCGCAGGCCGAGGACATGAGCTGGTGGCTGGGCACGCAGGGCGTCGAGAGCGGCAGCGAGGTGATGTCCGACAGCGGCAACACCTACACGCTGCAGTATGCCGACGGCGCCTGGACGGCGCGCTTCGAGCCGGAGTCGATGACGATCGCGGGCACCGCCCTGGTGGCCATGAGCAAGGAGGACCGCGCGGGCTACGACGTGGACGGGGCGGAGCTGCCGGCCTCGGGCATGGGCGACATCGACACGGCCATGGGCAGCTACCGCGTGACCATGAAGGACGGCATGCTGACGGGCGTGCGCCTGGATCCGGTCAAGATCGAGAACGCCACCCGTTTCGTAACCGACGACGAGCTGCGGTGGCCGGCCATCCTCGCGGACGAGGACGACACCGAGGACGTGAACGAGGGCATGACGGCGCTGGTGATCGCGAAGGAGAACCACCCCTTCGCGGCGCTGCTGGGCAGCGGCGTGTCGCAGCTGAGCGGGAAGAACATCGTGGCCGAGGCGCGCAAGGATCTGGTGCAGGCCCACACCAACATGCAGGCCATCCTCGATGCCATCCCCGGAGACACCGGCCAGGGGCCGCGGCAGGCAAACCGCTATTGGGGGGACGGGGAGGACAACTTTACCACTTCCCACAATGGTGGCGAGCAGGCGAAGTCCGTGCGGAAAGTCCTGGAGAGAGTGTTCGGCAGCGGCTATCAACTGCCGGACGGCGGGAACGGACTAATGCGCGAATCGGCGGAGAAGAACATCGAGACGCTGGCGGAGATGATCGAGGCCTTGTCGAGCGCGGAGGCGCTGGCCAGCGCGCTGGAGAAGGACGGCGTGTTCGACGGTGTCGAAACCAACGACATGTCGGCCGCGAAGATCTTCGCGGCCAACAAATCGGAGACGGCGGTGTCGTACGGCGTGACCGGCGAGACGCGCTACGGCGCGATCAGCAAGATGGAGCGGGACGACGCGGTCTCCAAGCTCGTCAACGTGTACGACACAGATGAAAGTGACAATGAGCGGCAGGACGGCCCGGGCGAGTTGGGGGCGTTCGCCTTCGGCGTGACCGGTGAGACAGTGCGGGCGCGCTACGTGCAGAGCGCGGGCAGCGCCTACTACGCGGGCGGCACGCTGGCGGTGGATCAAGGCGGCACGCACTATGCGGGGGACATCTCGCTGCGCGTGCGCTTCACGACCGACAAGGTGGACGGCCTGGTCACCAACCTGCGCTCGCTGGAGGACGGCGATCCTTGGGTGCATAACTTCGAGGACGTGTCAAGCATCAGCCTGCCGCAGGCCAATCTGCGTTCCGGGGCGAACTGGAGCGCGACGGGGGATGCGAGCATTGCATACGACTTGCGGGCCGGCAGCGCGCGGCCGGGGACTGCGACCTCGGAATTCAAGGGCCGGCTGCTGGGCGAGGGTGCGCAGGCCGGCTACCAAGCGGTCGGCAGCTGGTCGGTGGGGGCGAACGCGGCAGCGAGCAGCTACCTGGCGGGCGGCTTCGGCGCCGAGCGGACGGCGGACGAGTCGGACGAGCGCCCGGCGCTGGACGACGGCACGGTTGTCAAGGCGAAGCTGCAGACGGCTGCAGCGGCTGCGAGCTATGCCAACAAAACGAGGGGGACCGGCGGCAGCGGCGCGACTGCCTTGTCGGACGGCAAGCTGACGGTGACGGTCGGCAAGTTCGGCTGGGCAGCGGGCACCCCGGACGGCAATGGCGAGCGCGGGCACACCTGGCAGCGGCTGGACGATGGCAAGGACACCACGGCCGGCGATACGCAAGACGGGACCATGCAGTACGAGCTCGACCTGGCGGCCCTGCTGGCCAAGGAAGGCAGCGAGTTCAATCACAACGGGGCCACGCACGTGGCCGAGGCCCATAAGTTGATCGCGGCGGAGCGGCGCAAGCTGGCCGTGCTGCTGGACACCGAACAATTGCCGGCTTCCCAAGCGCAGATCTGGCAGAGAGTGCAGGAGATCCTGCTGACGCGCGTGTTCAACGCCGACAAAGGCGAAGGCAACACCGACACCTTCGCGGCCCGGCTGCCGGACGAGGTCAACGACGCCTACGACAAGGACAGCGCGCTGGACACGATCGACCAGATCCTGACGGCCCTGTCGTCGGCAGACGACTTGGAAGCGGCTCTGGACGAGGACGAGACGGCGCTGTTCGTGAAAGATGATGAGCCGTTCGTCAGTAGGCCTGCGAACAGCATCTTCAACCAGCGCGAGTTGCAGGTGCTGGCATGGAGCGGCCAGACGGACTTCACGCGCTTCGGCGTGTGGCGGGTGCGGCGCAGCCGCAACGGCGAGCATGTAGGCAGCTGGGTCGATGGCGAGATGGATACGTTCGCCTACAGCCCCTTGGACGCGAGCAAGATCACCTCGACGAGTGCGCCGGGCTACCCAGCGGGCTCGACCGCGACCTACGAGGGCTCGACCGTGGCATGGGTCGGCATCGTCGGCTACGAGGGCGATGCGAGCGTGAATGTGCGATGGAATGGACCCCTAGCATCAGTCGGAGGCAGCCTGACGCTAGTCCTCAGTAACCTCGTCACTGCTGCAGAGGGCGACCCGCTGACCCACAACAACGGCGTAGCGGCTTACGAGGTAAGGGAGCTTGTCTTTCCAAGCCTTGCCTTCGGAACCAACGCACAAAACGAGCTGGTATTCTCCGACGACAACAGCAATGTGAGCGTGCTATACCAATTGCGGAACGCAACTAATGGAACGATTACCAGTGCCAGTTGGAACGGGACCTTTGTCGGCAGTTCGTCGGACGGCCCCTTGGGCGTGCTCGGCCGGTACGAGCTTCCGGCGAGCGGTGACAATGGTGCCATCAAGGGTGCGTTCGGCGCAGACCTGCCGTAGTGCGCCATGGGTGCCGGCCCGCAAACGGGCGGGCACGGCCATAGGCCGCTAATGCGGCGCGTGGGATTGCACAGGGGGGATCCGGGCATGGATCCCCCCTTTCTTCTTCTTGCGCCGTCCGTCGCGCGGACTCGAGGCAAGCCTCCCGGCAGCCTTGGAGCAGGGGCTGGGAGGCATGGAAAGCGCCCTGCATGGCTGCTTGCCCTGCACCCCTGACGGAGGGCTGGCAATGAAGAGAAAACGGGGAGCGGCCCTCCGCTCCCCGTCGGGTTGCTCGCACGGCCGGGGGCAGTGCTTGCGGCCCCTCGTGCCAGCGGCGCTACGGCAGATCCGCTCCGAACGAGCCGTAGATCAGAGTGTTGCTTGCCGCCCTATCTCTGTCCGCGTCCGTGATCCCCAAGCTGGCGTCTTGCAGCGTCCACGTGCCGATTACACCCAGCGGTCCGTCCACGCCTTGGCCCACAAACAGCGCCTTGACGCTTTTCAGTTCGGCTGCTGCCCCCCGCCTAGCGTCAGGGAGTTGTTCGATATCCTCGAAGCGGTAGCGCAAGTTGTCCTGATCGGTAATGACAAATTCGCCGTAGGTGTAGTTATTATCGTCATCAGGGTCTCCTTGGTCGCCCACGATCAGCTGGCCCGAGTTCGCGCCTTTCAAGCCCACGTCAATGGGAAGATTCGCGAATACGATATCCGCCACTTGACCCACGTTTGTCCGCAGGGGCTCGCCATTCTTGTCCTCCAAGCCGCTGACTGTTAGCGACATCAAGCCTGCATTGCTAGTACTGTCGCTCAGATCGAAGTCCAGAGCATTGCCGCCACTGCGGGCGGCCCAGTTGACGTCCACCCGTGCTGTGCCGGTAAGGAAGTTGTTCCTCATCCGTGCCACCGTCTCGCCCTCGTAGCTTGCCGTGCCGCCAACCGGGAAGGCCGGGTTGATCGCCGGGCCGGCCGGCGTCGGATCCAACTGGCTGTACGCGAATGTTCCGACACCGTTCTGTTGTCCGTCAGTACTGTTTTCACTCCAAGGCGATCGTTCCGCGCTGTTGACTCTTTCGCTCCCCCAGGCGCCGAACCGGGTGTAAGCGGTCGTCCCCAAGGTTGCCACCACCGTGTACTCCCTTTCGCCCAGAAACTGGCTGAGGGTCCGTCCGCCAACCATGCCGCTATCCCGCGTGGTCTTGTACCTGCGATCGGTGCTGTCGTAAACAATGAAGTTGCCTTCCTGCACTTCGTTGTCGTTGAGATCCGAATCATAGTGATCGAAAATCCCGGTTCCTTCCGGATCCAAGGCTGCCAGCAGCTTGGATTGGCTGGAGAGCGCGTCGAGCACCTGGTCGATCAAGCCCAGCGCTTCTTTCTCGACATAACCGCCGGACAATCGCACCGGCAGGTCGCCGCCGAAGAGCTGGTACCGCACCGCCCGCTGGACGGCCTGCCAAGCAGCTGTTTCCGCGGCGTCGGTGTCCGTATCCTCGAGCGCTTGCAGCGCGGCCAGCACGTCGCGGCTGGCCTGCAGCTGCTTGACAACCTCGTCGACATGCTTCGGGCCGCTGTCTTTCGTCTCCGATCCCGGCGACTCGTCGGCCAACTCGAAGGCTACCGTGACCCGCTTGGGCTTGTCGTTATCGTCCGTGAGAGCCTCGAAGTCTGCGTCCAACAAATCCTCTGCTGTGTCGGTGTCCGGTTCCCATCCGAAGGCCCGCACCTTCACCGTCAGCTTGCCGTCGCCGATGGACACTTGGGGAGCGGCAGTTGCATGGATGGTGGGCGTTGTGAACAGCTTCGCTTTCGCCACGTCTCCGTCGTCCAGCTTCGGCCTCTGCCGGGTGATATCGCCCGCGCGCAGCGCCCCGAAGCCCCCGGTCAGGAAATTCGACCCCGCACCGACCGACCAGACGCCGTTCACCTCGCTGCCCGCCGCGCTGCCCCGGCCCAGCAGGCGCCCCGAGAAACTGTTCTGCAGGCTGGTGAAGGGCCGCAGCAGGCCCGAATCGCGCGTGTAGAACACGCTCCCGTCATTTGCGTTTTCGCTGTGCCACTCCCCGTCGCGCTGCAGTGTCGCATCGCTGAGAATGATCGTCTCCACCCCGGCCGCGCTGTGCTGCCACGGCTCTGCGTCCTGGTCGACCAAGCCGTGCACCGCGCCGCTGACCGTGTTGGAGTTGAAGCGCACCTGCACATCCATCGTGCCCGAGTAGGTCGTGCCGCCCGCGCTGATGGCCTCGGTCGCGCCTTCGTAGCGCGCGATGCCCGTCAGCGCGACCACGTCCGCGGTGCGCGCCGTCTCGCTCATGGTCGAGTACGAAAACGCCCCGTACTCTACAGTCTTGAGCTTGGCCTTGGCGTTCCCCTCGGCAAGATTGTCGGCAGTCTGCTTGCGCAGCACGGTGCCGTAGCGCGTGCTGCCGGTCGCGCCCATGGTGGCTGTCGCGGTCCACTTCACGCGATTGAACGCATCGCGCGCATCCCCTGCAGCGAGCCGCCCAGCCGGGCTATCGAACACGCCCCCGCCGTCCTCGGCTGTCGCGGCCACGAAGGCCTCCTCGCTGCCCAAGGCGGCCAAGATGTCGTCAATGTCGGCGAGGATGTCCTCCTCGTCGGGGGTGTCCCCAACGGCAGAAGTGGGGGTTTCGGCATTGTACTTGGTGCCGAAGATGGGATCCAATGCGCCTTTGACCGTGTGCCAGCGACCGGAAAGCACGCTCGTCAAATTGATGTTGCTGTCTTCGATGGCGAGCAAGGCGGCAATCTCCGCGCGCGCTCTCTCGATCGTTTCCACCGCCTCTGCCACGAACCGCTCGCCGCTGTCGCTGGCCATGCCGCGACCGAGCAGATCCGCGAACGAGAACCGGCCTTCCTCCATTTGCGTGGGAGTGGTCGGCGGGCCGCTCATGAGCAGGTGCGTCCCCTGCTCGTTGGCCACCGTCTGCGGGTCGTCGGAACTCAGCACGGGCCTGCGCAGGGCTGTATCACCGATCCCGTCCGCGGTCGCCGAGCGGTAGGTCTTGGACCGGTACGCTTGGTCGAACCGTGCGCCGGCCAAGCCGCCGCCGTCGGTCATCCAGACGTGGTACATGGCGTCGCCGGCGCTGACATCGCCGATGCCGCTCGCCGGCAGCGAGTCCCCGCCCACGTCGTAGCCCGAGCGGTCCTCCTTGCTCATGGCGACCAGGGCGGTGCCCGCGATCGCCGTCGATTCCGGCTCGAAGCGCGCCGTCCAAGCGCCGTCGGCGTACTGCAGCGTGTAGGTGTTGCCGCTCTCCGACATGACCTCGCTGCCGGCCTGGACACCCTGCGTGCCCAGCCACCACGTCATATCCTCGGCCTGCGTCAGCTGCAGCGTGCCGCCCAGCGCGCCGAGCGCCACGTCCTGCATGGCCGCCACGTGCATCACGCCCACCGGCGTGCGCCCGTCGGGCGCCAGCAGCGGCCCGTAGACGTTGCCGTTGGCCGCGCTCATGCGCGCGTCCGCGGTGATCACCAGCCACTGCCCGCCGTCCAGGTAGGAGTAGCTGCCGTCCTCGTTCATCCGCACTTCGATGCTCGTACCCGACGCGCCCAGCGGGATGCTTTGCGCCGCCGGCCGCACGTATTCCGCCCCGAACGTCACGGCGTACCTATTGCCGTTCCCGGCCGAAGCAGGGCGCTTGCGCGGTTCCTCTAAAAAGCGCGCAAACATTTGATAATGAATAGCTTGCTGCAAGCACTCTTGCTTGGTATGAGTTGGGGATGTGCCGTTTGTCACAACGAACTGTTGGATTTCGAGATTTGTCCGCGAGTGGACTGGAAGGGATCTATGGTCCATGCCGGCAGCATGTGGGAGCACTGCATTACGTGCGTTCGTGCGCTACCCCGGGAGAACGCAAGGCAGTGCGCCAGGGGCCCAGTTCGCCGGGCGTTAGGCCCGGCCCGGCACCGCATTGGTGGTAGGGCGCACTGGCTTGCCGCAGTGTGCGGCAGGTACAACGGTTATGGCGGACAGGCACTCCCAGCGCTGGTGCGCCAGCCGGCCAGCGCCCCAGCGCGGGGCGGCGTGGCACGACCGCTACTGCGGCTAGCAGGGCCCGTCAGCTAGCGCAGGCCGACTCGCTTCGTGCGGCCGCAGCGAGTTTCGGCTGGCGACTCGGGCAGGCTTGCTGCTATGGGGAGCATGCCGCCAAGGGCGGTCGGCACTACAGCCCCCACACCGTGATCGGCAGTTCGCCCGCTGGCGGCTCGCAGCGAAACAAGCGCTCGTCCCACGAGCGCCCCGGACGCAGGTCGAAAATCACCAAATGCCCGGCTTCCGCCCCGCAGCGGTCCATGTACTCGGCCGTTTGCTCCCGCCCTTCGCGCAGCAAGCTGTCCCAGCCGACGTTCTCCCAGCGCACCTTGCACTCGATGGCATACTTGCGCGGGCGCACCCGGCCCCCCGCCCCAACTTGACCCCACTCGATCAACAAGTCCGTGCGCCCGCGGCCCACCGCGTACTCGCGCCCGATGCGCCCGCCGCTGTTGACCACACGCTGCAGGTAGGCATGCAGCACCAACTGCGGCCCCGCCTCGGCGTGCCCGTAGCGCTCCACCCACGACTCGGCGTGCTCGCGGAAATAGCCTTGGAACGCGCTCAGCAGCCCTTCCACATCCAAATTGCCGTCCGCCTGCACGTACCACTCCGGCTTGACCGCCCCCGCTAGGGTCGCCTCCAAGGGCAGCGTCAATTCGCGCGGGATCACTTCGGCGTAGAGCGGGTTGGCCATGCGCACCGGATAACCCGGGGCAACCAGGCCCAAGTCGCGCACGTATTCCAAGTCGCGCACCGACCAAGCCGCTTGTGTGGAGCCCGCCAGCATGGGCAGGATCACGCGTCGCACGCGCTCTTCGCACAACTTGTCAGCGAGCTGGTCGAGGTGCGTCACACGGCGCACAATGAGCGCCTCCTTGGCGGCGTTGATGGCTGGCACGCCGACGGGTTGCGCCGGGTCTTGACCCGGCCCGGCCCGAAAGCAAGCCTCGTACGCCAAGGCGTTGACCAGCCACGGCTGGCCGCAGGTCAACTCCCACAGGCGCTCGACCGCGGCCAGCTCGAAGACTTGCCCGCGCTCGGCGCTGTACTGCGCCAGCAACTCCTGTATCTCGCGCTTGCAGAAATCTCCCAAGCGCAGCGATTCGGCCTTGATGTTGAAGGCGCTGCCGCCCTTCACGTTGGCCCCCTCCCGGCTGGAATAGATCTGGTAGTCGCGCACATCCCGCACGCCGCACAGGATCACGCTCTGCGGGAAAGACTGCGGCCGCCGGTCATAGTTCGCCCGCAACTGGCGCAGTACCGAGATCAGCGTGTCGCCGACCAGCGCATCGATCTCGTCCAGCAACAGCACCAGCGGTCGTGGACTGGCTGCGGCCCAGCGCACCAGAGTGCGACTCAAGGCAGCGTGCGGGCCGTACTTCTGTAAGTGCTCTGCCATCGTCTGCTCGACAAGTTCATCGCCCAGCACCTCGAACGCCCGGGACGCCACATCCGCTAGCAGCGTCTGCATCGCTTGAGCGGTGTCCTCGCCGGCCGCTTGACCCGCTTCCACGTTCACGTACAGGCAGCGGTACTGCCCTTCGGCATTGAGCCGGTCTTGCAGCGCCAGCAAGGTCGAGGTCTTGCCCGTCTGGCGCGGCGCGTGCAAGACGAAGTACGCCATGTCCGCGAGCAGTTCGCGGATTTCGTCCAAGTTGACGCGCTGCAACGGCGGGATGCAGTAATGGCGCTGCGCAAACACTGGGCCGGTGCGGTTGAACTTGCGCACGACCGCTTGAGTATGGCACGGATCGTCTACAGCGTCTGCGGTCGGCAGGCACCGGCCCAGTCCTGGCCGCGGCGTTGAGAATGCGGTGGGCAGTGCCTCCGTCAGCCTGCCGTAGGGCGCGGCTGACGCTGCGTTCTGGCCCGGCCAAAGTCCCTGCTCGCCCCAACTTGGCGAGCACCATACGCCAGTGCCGGAACCGCTCTGCGCGACCACTTGCGGGGGCGTGTGAACCGGATACCGCTCGCTGGCCGACCAGCCGCTAACGGTTTGCTTGGGTCTCGAGTTCTGGTCGAAACTAGCGCGGCGCGTGCTGTCCAGAGATCCACTGTTGCGCTTCAGCAGCGGGAGTCTAGAGCGTCAAATTGCAACCCTGCTTACAACTGTGAACAGCCGCAAGGTGGTTCACTGTCTGCGTCACGGACTGCTGCAGGCAAGCGGGACTGAATCCAACAGTTCGTTGTGACAAACCAAGCACTGGCTAGCGCTGCTAGGCATCAATGCTTGCAGCAAGTTATTCATTAGCAATTGTTTAAGCGCTTTTCCGGGGAATCGCGCAAGCGCCCTGCTTCGGCCGGGGACGCGGGCAGCGTGGCTGCTACGGGGTGCGTGCCGCCAAGGGCGGCCCGCACTACAGCCCCCACACCGTGATCGGCAGTTCGTCCGCTTGCGGCTCGCAGCGGAACAAGCGCTCGTCCCACGAACGGCCCGGGCGCGAGTCGAAAATCACCAAGTGCCCCGCTTCCGCCCCGCAACGGTCCATGTACTGGGCCGTCTGCTGGCGCCCTTCGCGCAGCAAGCTCTCCCAGCCGACGTTCTCCCGGCGTACCTTGCACTCGATGACATACTTGCGCGGGCGCACTGGGCTCCCTCCGCCGCGCCCCCACTCGATCAACAAGTCCGTGCGCCCGCGGCCCACCGCGTACTCGCGCCCGATGCGCCCGCCGCTGTTGACCACCCGCTGCAGGTAGGCATGCAGCACCAACTGCGGCCCCGCCTCGGCGTGCCCGTAGCGCTGCACCCACGACTCGGCGTGCTCGCGGAAATAGCCCTGGAACGCGCGTAGCAGCCCGTCCACGTCCAGACTGCCGTCCGCCTGCACGTACCACTCCGGCTTGACTTGGGGGGCCAGCCCGGATTGCAGTGCTGCGGTCAGCTCGCGCGGCACCACCTCGGCATAGATCGGGTTCGCGATGCGCACTTCCTCCTTGGCGGCCACCAAGCCCAGATCGCGCACATACTCCAAATCGCGCAGCGAGTAGTCCCAATCCCTAGACCCGGCCAGCATGGGCAGGATGACGCGCCGCACGCGCTCTTCGCGCAGCTTGTCCGCGAGTTGGTCGAGGTGCGTCACACGCCGCACAATCAGCGCTTCCTTGGCCGCCTCGATCGCTGGCACGCCGACCGGTTGCGCCGGGTCGGCACTGGGCTTGGCCCGAAAGCAAGCCTCGTACGCCAAGGCGTTGACCAGCCACGGCTGGCCGCAGGTCAACTCCCAGATGCGTTCGACCGCCGCCGGCTCGAAGGCTTGCCCGCGCTCGGCCGTGTGCTGCGCCAGCAACTCCTGCACCTCGCGCTTGCAGAAGTCCCCCAGCCGCAGCGACTCGGCCTTGATGTTGAAGGCACTGCCGCCCTTCACGTTGGCCCCGGCCCGGCTGGAATAGATCTGGTAGTCGCGCACGTCCCGTACCCCGCACAGGATCACGCTCTGCGGGAAATGCTGCGGCCGCCGGTCGTATTCGGCGCGCAACTGGCGCAGCACCGAGATCAGCGTGTCACCGACCAGCGCATCGATTTCGTCGAGCAGCAAGACCAGCGGCTTGGCGCTCGCCGCCGACCAGCGCACCAACGTCTCAGCCAGCGCTCCGTCCGGGCCTTCGCGCTGCAGGCAGGGCAGCCACTGCTGATCCACGCAATCATCGTGCAGCACCGCCGCCGCCCGCGACGCTAGACGCCCCAGCAGCGCCCGCATCGCACGAGCGGTATCCTCCCCGGCGGCCTGGCCCACCTCCAAATTCACGTACAGGCAGCGGTACTGCCCTTCGGCATTGAGTCGGTCTTGCAGTGCCAGCAAGGTCGAGGTCTTGCCCGTCTGGCGCGGCGCGTGCAGCACGAAGTAGCGCCGGTCGGCGATCAATTCGAGAATTTCGCCCAGCTGAATACGGTCCAAGGGCGGGATGCAGTAGTGGCGCTGCGCCTCAACCGGGCCTTCTAGGTTGAACTTGCGCACACCAGCTTGAGTATGGCACGCAGTGCCGGCGGGCGGCAAGCCGGCCAGTGCCTTCGTCAGCTCGCGGTAGGGCGCGGCTGAACCTGCGTGCTGACTCGGCCAGAGTCCCTGCTCGCCCCGGCTTAGCGAGCAGCCGCTACCGGCTTGCTGGTGGCTCGCGTTGGGCTCGCAACTCGCGCTGAGCGCTGTCCCGCGCTAGACTGCCCCGCTTCAGCAGCGGGAGTCTAGCGCGTCACATCGCAACCCTGCTTACAGCTGTGAATAGCCGCGAGGTGGTGCGCTGTTGGCGTCACGGACCGCTAAAGGCAAGCGGGCCTGAATCCAACAGTTCGTTGTGACAA
The DNA here is from genome assembly GCA_965219605.1 of Bryobacterales bacterium. Taxonomy (GTDB): domain Bacteria; phylum Acidobacteriota; class Terriglobia; order Bryobacterales; family UBA6623; genus VXMF01. The sequence continues at coordinate 1,439,775 of CBDCOC010000001.1, forward strand.
ACGGCACATCCCCAACTCATGCCAAGCAAGGGTGAGTTGAGCAAGTCATTCAATAGCAATTATTTGTGCGCTTTTCGAGGGAACCGCGCAAGCGCCCTGCTTCGGCCGGGAACGGCAATATGTACGCCGTGACGCTCGGGGACGACGGCGCGTTCGGGGCCGAGTACGTGCGGCCGGCGGCGCAAAGCATCCCGCTGGGCGCGTCGGGCTCGATGATCGAAGTGCGGATGAACGAGGACGGCAGCTACTCCTACATGGACGGCGGGCAGTGGCTGGTGATCACGGCCGACTCGCGCATGACGGCACCCACCAACGGCAACGTCTACCGGCCTTTGCTGGCGCCCGACGGGCGCACGCCGGTGGGCGTGATGCACGTGGCCGCCATGCAGGACGTCACGCTGGGCGCGCTGGGCGGCACCCTGCAGCTAACGCAGGCCGAGGACATGACCTGGTGGCTGGGCGACATGCAGGTCATGTCCGGCCACGTGCATACCGCCAACGGCAACCAGTACGTGCTGACGCTGGACGCGGCGGGCATGTGGAGCGCGGTGTACCAACAAAACATGGTGACAGTGGCGCTGGGCACGCAGGGCTCGGTCAGCCTGGCGCAGGCCGAGGACATGAGCTGGTGGCTGGGCACCGAGGGTGTCCAGGCTGGCAGCGAGGTGATGTCCGACAGCGGCAACACCTACACGCTGCAGTACGCCGACGGCGAATGGACGGCACGCTTCGAGCCGGAATCGACGGCGATCGAGGGCACCGCCTTGGTGGCCATGAGCAAGGAGGACCGCACGGGCTACGACGTGGACGGCGCGGAACTGCCGGCTTCGGGCATGGGCGACATCGCCACCTCGATGGGCACCTACCGGGTGACGATGGATGAGGGCATGCTGGCCGGCGTGCGCCTGGATCCGGTAACGATTGACGGAGACACGGACTTTGGGACGATCGGCCTGACCCTTGGATTAACACGTGGAAGCCCCGATCTCATGAAGCCTCCGGTGTCGATTCTCGTCGACGAAGACGACACCGAGGATGTGAACGAGGGGATGACCGCCCTGAAGATCGAGGGCGAAGACCATCCGTTCTCGGCGTTGCTGGGCAGCGGTGTGTCCGAGACGAAGGGCCCCAATTTCGTGTCCAGAGCGCATAAAGAACTGGTCGAGATCCGCGCCAAGATCGAGGCGGTGCTGGACGTATTTGAGACCGAGACCGAACGCGACCTACAGGTCCAACTGCTGTGGGGCACCGTTGCGGATGGGCAGACAGCTCGCAAGCAGAACGTTCTGAAGACGATGGAAGACGCCTTTGGAACAATCTCCGGCTTCAGAGATGACTCTAACAACCCGAGACCCGCCGCGACTCCCGACGACAACGACGCGCTGAGCGAGATCGACGACCTGATCGCGGCGCTGGCCAGCGTGGACGGCCTCGCAGCGGCGCTGGCCGACGACGGTACGTTGGACGATCTGGGGATCGATGAGAACGACATGTCGGCACAGCAGATCTTTGACGCGACGGAAACAGAAACATCGCTGTCGTACGGCGCGACCGGAATGACTCGCTACGGCGCGATATACAAAACGGCGCGTGAAACCGCGCTCGACAAGGCCGAGTACGAGTACGACAACGACGATGACCCGGACAATACACGGGTCCCCGGCAAAAGCCGGCTGGGAGCGTTCGCGTTCGGCGTGACGGCGGAGACGGATCGTTCCCGCTACGTGGCGAGCTCAGGCAACGCCTTCTACGAGGGCGAGACCTTGGCGGTGGACCAGGGCGGCACGCACTATGAGGGAGACATCTCCCTGCGTGTGCGCTTTTCTACCAGCAAGGTGGACGGCTTGGTCTCGAACTTGCGCTCGTCGGACGGGGATCCGTGGGTGTACCTGTTCGACGAAGTGTCAAGCATCGTGCTGCCGACCGCGAACTTGGCTACCGGCGCGACCTTTAGCGGCGCAGATGATGCATCAATCTCTTACGCCTTGAGGGCTGGCAGCACCGGTTCGCAACCCTTAACCTCCACGTGGGGAGGGGTCCTGCTGGGCGGAAACGGCGCGAAGGCCGGCAACCAAGTGGTCGGCCACTGGTCGGTCGGGGATGACCCGGACGCGAGCAGCTACCTAGTGCCTGCGACAAAACCCCCTAAAATCCGATCTTCTCTAAAAATATGCGCCGATTTATGGACCCATTGGGGGCATCGTTCAGCAGAATTTCTCCCCTGATTGGTAAAAATATGTCAAGAAATCTGGCTGAGTTCGACTCACTGCCTGCTTCAGATACACTCCGCCCTGCCGGCCTTCTGCCAGCTCTCTTTTTTCTCTTTCCCGTCTCGATGACCGCTGCTATGCGGCTATCTTTAGCCGCTCTTTCTTCAGTCTTTCTCGTTCCCTTCTCTGGAGTATCAATCCTAGCCGATGCACGTTCGCTGCCACCACTGACAACCCAATCGCCCGCTCGAATCCTGCCCGACCGTGCTCTCGCACTCGATCCAGTCCTCGCTGCTCCAAGTTCGCGATCGCCGACTCCACTGCCGGATGCTGCCGCCGTCTCTCTACGTACTCCTGTGCTTCTTCCCGCTCTTTATCTGTCTCACTCAACCGCCCCTTCTTCGGCATCACGTTCCGCGCCAGCATGCCATCCAACCGCTGCCGATTCCCAGCACTGTAGTACCCCTTGTCAAAACTGCATCCCTGCAATCCCGGGTACTCACTCTGCACCTGTTCCACTATTTCGACCGCCACATCCACGTCCTGCTCCGTCCACATGATACGATGACCTAATATAAACTGTTCCGCGCTCTCCACGATTGTTACCGGCACTCCTAGCTCTACCAGAACACCCGCTTTCCCTTTTACGCACCAGCGCGTATGATCTTCGAAAATCGAATACACTTTCTCCTCTTGTGGGATCGTCTCGCCTTGCAATATTCTCCGCTCCACTTGCCCCGCCAGTTTCCGCCCCAATCCCGCAAGCCGTTCTATTTCCTTGATCTCTTCCTTGCTTGCCCTGCTCTCCCGCAGATTTTCCAAGCTCCCCTCAGCTCGTTCTAGCAACCTTTCACACTGCTTCAAATACGCCTTCACCCCTTTCTCTTGATTCTTCCTCCTGCGCCTCGTCCGCACTCTTTGGAACAGTCTCCTCACCTTCCCTTCCAACTTCTTATGCTGCCGCCAGCCTGTCTCCCCTTGGGCCTCACTCGCCCGTGCGATCGTCCGTAGCAGACTCCTCATTGCATCCCACAGCAAACTTACATCCGTCGGATAATGCACGTCTGTCTCCACCACGAACGAATCGCAACGCGCCGCCAACTCTCCTGCCACATCCTGGCCTAGCACTTCGTAGCCAGCTCCCACCACCAAGCGGTTGACAGCCGCTAGTAACTGCGGAGTCAGTAGCGACACGTTGCGTGTGATCGTGCGGCAACTGGCCACTGTGCTGTCCCAGTCGCTGAGTCCCATCATGCGCCGCACACTGCGATGCTGTCCAGCTAATTCATGCCAGCGATCATAATCGCAATTCAATCCCTGACGCAGCAGTCCCAGCACCAATATGCTCCACAGACTCATGCCCGGACGACCGTTCCTGGCGTCCAAGCACGGCCCGTATGCTTGCCTCTCACTGTCTGCGCTGCCCGCCTTGCTCTTGTCCGCGAGCAGATGCGTCTCCAGCAGAGTGAATAGCTTGGCCCGCAACTCAGCATCCGACCAAATCTGCTGCAAACCGCGCAGCACGGCGGGAATATCATCCCGGGACTGCGGATCGAGTGGGATGCGCTCAATATCGATTTGGCCGATGGCTAATTGTGGATTTAAGACGACTCTCATGGGTGCCTGCCAGACGAAGATCGTAGCAAATAGGCCGCCAGCGGGCCAGGGCTAGCCAGCCGCTGTCATCTTCGTCGGCGTCGATTGCTATCAACTCATCTATTTTCAATCATTTAGAAGCTTTTGTCGCAGGCACTACCTAGCGGGCGTCTTTGGTGCCGAGCGGGTAGCGGACGAGCCGGACCGGCGCCCCACGGTGGATGACGGCACGGTTGTCAAGACGAAGGTACTGGGAACACCTGCGGCCGAGCCCTATGCCAGCAATGCAGAAGATAATACCCCCGGTACGGGCGGCACTGGCGTGACAGCCTTGGCGGACGACAAGCTGACGATCACGGTCGGCAAGTTCGGCTGGGAGCGGAGCACTGCGAACAATCTCGATATGGGGCACCGTTGGGGCCGCCTAGACAAGGACGACCCGGACACCGATGAGGCAGAGACCAACAACGACACCATGAAGTACGAGATCAGTCTCTCGGCCCTGCTGGCCAAGGCAGGCAGTAGTGGCGATTTCAGCGACAAGCAGGCAAATTTCGTAGCGGAAGCCAGAAAGATGATCGAGACGGAGCGGACGAAGCTAGCCGTGCTGATCCAAACGGAGCAACTGGAAGATACGGCGCAGCCGGCGATCTGGCGGCGTATCCAAGAGATCCTGCTGGCCAACATCTTCGACCCGGACAAGACAGATGGCAGCTCCGGTAGAGATGGCGACACAGGTGCCTTCTTAAGTCGACTCCCGGACGATATCAACGGTACCTACAAGAAGGACACGGCGCTGGAGACAATCGATGAGATCCTCGTTGCCCTGTCTTCTGCCAGCGATCTGGAAGCGGCATTTGACGAGGACGAAACCGCTCTCTTCGTGCCGGACGACGAGGATGACAAGACCTTTCTTCATGGCCGCACTGCGGGCCAGATCTGGGGCCAGACGGGTCTAGAGGTGCGGGCGCGGGCCGGTAAGACGGATTTCACGCGCTTCGGCGTGTGGAGAGTGCGTCGCGCTCGGACGGCGAGTTACCACGATTGGGTGAATGGCGAGATGGATACGTTCGCCTACAGCCCCTTGGATGTGAGCAAGATCACGAGGAACTCGCCGAACTACCCGGTGGGCGGATCGGCGGTTTACGAAGGCTCGACCGTGGCGTGGGTCGGCACTAACGGCTATGAAGGCGATGCTGCCATGCACGTGACATGGAATCAGCTGCGCAACAGCGGGGATACCGCCGACCTCCCCGTCGGAGGCACCATTACGGCAGTCTTCAGCAACCTCGCCGCAGCGAGCACTGGAGACACACTGATGCACAATAGCCAACCCGTGCGGGAACTGGTCTTCGCTCGCCTCCCCTTCACAGCGGCGGATGACGATGGCGAGCTGAGGTTCAACACGGACGCCGCGGCCGTTAGCGTGCGATACACCAACCTCAATGCAGAGAATGGGGCGGCGGACGGTGCCAACTTGAACGGGGCTTTTGTCGGCAGCTCGTCGGACGGTCCCTTGGGTGTGCTTGGTAGGTACATGATTCCCGGCGGTGACGGCAGCGGTTTCCAGGGTGGCACCATCAACGGTGCGTTCGGCGCAGATCTGCCGTAACGGCTATGCACATGGAGTGCAAGCCCGAGACGGGCCGGGCACTGTAGGACCTATTCTTGGGGGAGCGATCAACCGCTCCCCCTTTTTGTGTGCAGCAACAGGTTCGGCAGCAGCTTGCGGGTAATGCACCAGCCAATCGGGAGTGCCAAGAGAGGTAGAGATCGTCCGCGCAAGTCAACTGGTGAGTTGTCTGCGGCCGTGGTTCTGGCCCAAGCTTGGCTCAATCGGAGTCGCGATAGCAGCCATCTTGGGATCACGGGCCTTCGCAGAGCGCCTCCAACGCAGCCACTGGATTCTGGTCTTGGCGCAAGGGCCGACCGCCTTCTGCTCCAAGTTAGTCGCCCGGCCAGCCTCGGCCAATTCCTGATCTGCGCTGTGCCGGCTCACTAGCTGAGCAGTTACGAACAAGGACGGTCAAGGCCCTCTTTGTCGGCCAAGGCGTAGATGGGCCGCTAGCCCGGATATCTCACCAACTTTGCTCGCAGCCGAGAATCATGGTCAGAGCGCCCCACAATAGAAACATTGAATAGTGCGCTTGTTGTACCCTGGTCACATAGCGCCGTTGACCACCGGCGCAGCGCCTGCGCACACGGGATCCTCAGCCGCTGGCCGCCTGGCGGGCGGCCTAGCGGCACGCTGTACGCACACCTGCCCCTGGAGCCGCCCTGGCCCCGCAGCGTCCCGCCTGTCTGCAGCGCGCTAGCTCGCCCGCAGGCGGGCCAGGCAGTGTGCGAACAGTTCCTGGCGGGGGAATAACGACGACAGCGACACCCGGATGCGGCGCACGCTCACCCGCACGCTGGCCGCGACCTTGAACAACAGCACCCGCAGCGTGCCGAACTGCGCCTGCGCCAGTTCCGTGCCGGCCAGCGCTACGCTGCGGATCTGTTCCAGCAGCGCTGCCGTGAACAAGGCCCAGTGCAAGCGCAACTGGTTCGCCCGCAGCGCACTCGCCGAGGTGCGGTCGGCGAACAAGTCCAACTGTTGCTCCTTGCTGCGGTTCTCCATGTCCCCGCGCGCACAGTACAACTGCTCGTACAACTCGCGCGTGCCCCAGCGCTGCCGACTCAAGCTCGTTACCACGAAACGCAGGTTGCTGTTGCGGCCCGGCCCCGGCAGCCATTCCGCCTTGCCTACCACGCGCCGCGTGCGACTCCAACTGCGCCGCGTGCGGTAGCTGAACTCGCGGTAGCAGCGCGCGCTCTGCCCGCTCACCAGCCCCCGCCGCCGCGCCCGCTCGCGCTGCTGCCGCACGGCCCGCTGCAGGCGTGCGTTCTGCGCCAGCCCGAACACGTAGTCCACGCCCGCCTGCTCTTCGCACCACGCCATCAAGGCCTCGCGGCAGAAGCCCGCGTCGCCCCGCACCAGCAGCCGCACCTGCGGCCAGCGCTCGCGCAGTTGGGCCACGATGCGCTGCACGTCTTCTAGCGCCCCCACTGCCGGATCCACATCCGCCGTGCGCAACTGCCCGCTCAGCACGTGCCGCCCGCAGGTCACATACAGCGGCAGGTAGCAATAGCAGTCGTAATAGCCGTGGAAGTAGCGCCCTTCCTGCTCGCCGTGCAGCGGATCGTCGCTGGCATCGATGTCCAGCACCAGTTCCTCCGGCTCCGCCGCCTGCATCTCGATGAAGAGCTGCACCAGCAGCCGATCCAACTGCTGCGCATCGCCCACGATGCGCTTGTAGCGATCCTTGGCCGCCTGCTCCGGCCGGCCCAGCTCGAAGCGGTTGAGCGTGCTCGAACCGGCCAGCGGATGCCCCTTGTCGCGCTGGCGCACGCGACTCTGGCCGGTCACGTCGGCACAGCCCACCGCCAGCGCCAGCAGGCTGTCGTCGCGCAGCGTGTCGTGATCGTTGAGATCCTCGTAGCCCAGGGCCAGGCCGAACAGGCGCTGGGCGCTGAGCGCCTGCACCGAGTGTTCGCAACGGCCCCGCTGGCGGTAATCCTGAAAGCAGCCTGCCAAGCGGGCGGTCAGCCGCAAGGCACGGTCGGCGGCTGCCAGCAGCAGGGCTCCGCCATCGTTCGACAGGCGCCCGCCGTCGAAGCAGGCGCTGACCTGGCGGCGGGCGTGCTTGGGAAGTTCGATCGTGGTACACTGTGTGGACATGAGGTGTGCTTTCGACAAGCTTGTAATTGCTTGGAAACAAAACAGCTTATCACGAAATCATGCCTCATGTCTACTCCCCGTGGTGAGATATCCGGGCTAGGTGTGATTGGCACGTGGACGCCGGAGGTTTGGGGATCACACCGGACGGTTGGCAACAAGGAAACAGAGACATCGATCAAATAGGCGAGCCAATCGTAACTGCCCAGCTAGTTGACAGGGCATTACAGAACATGTAGACTAGGAAGCGTTTTTGAATGGCGGGCGCTAGCAAGATCGTGGCGGAGCGCGAGCGGTCGCGGCAGGCGGAGCCTGCCACAAGCCTGGCGCAACTGTGTGCGGAGCGTGACGAGTTGTGCGCGGACAACACGGAGTTGCGCACACAGAACAGCAAGTTGCGGGCGCAGAACGCAGAGTTGCAGGAGGAACTGTGCGCGCTGCGCCAGGAAGTGCAGGAACTGCAACGGCGCTTGGGGCTGGACAGCAGCAACAGTAGCAAGCCGCCGGCCGCGCACGCGCAGCCAGCGGCGGTCGAGCGGCAAGCGGCCCGGCGGGCAGCGCGGACACCGCGGCACGACGCTGCGGCAGAGTGACAGCCCGCAGCGGACGGTGAGTCACCTGCCGGCGAGTTGTGCGCAGTGCGGCGCGGCCTTGTCGGCCGCGGACATTGTCGGTGAGCCGCAGCGGCGGCAGGTGTTCGAGTTGCCCCCGCCGCCGCCGTTGGAAGTGACCGAGCATCAAGCGCAGGCCTGCCGCTGCGGGCAATGTGGCAGCGTGACACGGGCGGCGTTTCCCGCGGGCGTGAACGCGCCGGCACAGTACGGCGAGCGCCTGGCGGCCACGGCCGTCTACCTGTAGAACACGCAGTTGCTGCCCGCGCAGCGGCTGGCCGAGGTGTTTGCCGATTTGTTCGGCGTCCAGTTGTGCAGCGCGAGTTTGGCGGGCATGACGCGCAAGGCGGCCCAGCGCTGGCAGGCTTGCACGGAGCAGATCCGCGATCTGCTGGTGCAGGCGGATGGCGTGAAGCACTTGGACGAGACGGGCATGCGCAGCAACGGGCGGACGCAGTGGCTGCACGTGTTGAGCACGGCGGGGCTGACGTTCTACCGCACGAGTGAGCGGCGCGGCAGCCTGCTGGCCGGCCTGCGCGGGCTGCTGATGCATGATCACTGGGCGCCGTACTTCACGCTCGAGGGCGTGCAGCACGCGCTGTGTCACGCGCACCATGTGCGCGAGTTGGAGGCGGTGGCGCACCTCGACGGGGCCGCTTGGGCGGGGCGCTTACAGCGGTTGCTGGAGCGCGCCAATCGCGTGATGCACAGCGTGCTCAACGACAATTAAAATTTAGGGATTTACACTAGTGTCGCGTTGAGCACTTAGAGAATTGCACATAACTTGTTATTTTTGAATGGCTTACAATCGATTTCCGGGTGTCCGAGACTTGAATTCATAACGGCCGGTTGATGTGGCACTCCCCCGGCGCACAGTCCGCATTCTACTACTGTGTCGAGATATGTATCAGGGCCAGACGGTCTTCGCTCAACTTATGCAGTTCATTCCTTGGCGGGCGTTCTACCGCATCGTCGCTCGGTACGGTGGCGACCGTGGCGTGCGCCAGTTGAACTGTGCCCAGCAGTTCCGCGCCATGGCTTTCGCCCAACTCACCCACCGCAGAAGCTTGCGGGACCTGGTCGCTTGCCTTGAGGCCGTTCCCGCCAAGCTCTACCACTCCGGCTGCACCGCGCCGCTTAGCTTTTCGACCCTCGCCCGCGCCAACGAGCGGCGCTCCTGGCAGATCTACCAAGACTTGGCCCAGCACCTGATCACCCGGGCCCGCCCGCTCTACGCCGAAGAGGATCTCGGCCTCAACCTCGACGACACTGTTTATGCCCTCGACTCCTCCACGGTCGACCTGTGCCTGTCGGTGTTTGGCTGGGCTCCCTTCCGGGCTACCAAAGCTGCCGTCAAGCTCCACACTTTATTGGACTTACGAGGTTCGCTGCCCTCCTTTATCCATATTTCTGACGGGAAATTGCATGATGTCAAGGCGCTGGATCTGATCGGACCCGAACCCGGTGCGATTTACGTCATGGACCGGGCCTATGTTGATTTTGGCAGATTGTTCCGATTGCATCAGGCAGGCGCCTGCTTCGTCACGCGGGCGAAGAAGAACCTGCGTTGGCACCGGGTCTACTCCGCCCCCAAGGATCGCACGGTCGGCATCGAGGCGGATCAGCTGATCGCCTTGGATGGCAAGCGAGCGCGGCAAGCCTATCCCCTGCACCTGCGCCGCGTCCGCTACCGTGACCCTGCCTCCGGCCAGCGGCTCGTCTTCCTGACCAACCGCCGTGACCTGCCTGCCAGTACGGTGTGCGCTTTGTACAAGCAGAGATGGCAGGTCGAACTCTTTTTCCGCTGGATGAAGCAACACCTTGAGATTCAACGCTTCTTCGGTACCTCCGAGAACGCTGTGAAGTCGCAAATCTGGGTGGCAGTGGCCGTGTATGTCTTGGTGGCGATTGTCCGCAAGGAACTCGGCATCGAGTTGTCTCCGTACCGCATGATGCAGACCATTTCGGTCATGCCGTTCGAGCAAGTCCTGCTCCCTGAGTTATTTACCGAATCCCGATCAGTGCCCCGACCGGACTCGTCGGGGCAGCAGCAGTTGCTGTTCCAGCCCTGACCGCAGCTATCCGCAGTCTGCGTGGCTGGGGTGTGCAGGCACGCAGACCAGTCTGCCGGGGCGCGGTAACGCTTCTGCTCGCGTCGCGTCTGCCCGCACCATGACAGGCTCCGAGACGCCAGCTCGTAGCAGTTCGCCAACCCCGTCTAGCGGAATCGCTGACTGTTCGAAAGTGCGTATCGTGTTTCGAAATCCTACACTTTTTTCGGCCCGCTTTGCCTTGGGCTAAAATTCTAACTCATTGAAAACAAAGCAGTTGCAAAACGACACTCCCGAGAAGCCCCCCGCTCAATTTTTAAGTCCTTTGTTTTCAATAACTTCAAACGCGACACTAGTGAGGGATTTATATACTTGACTCCACCTAGCAAGATGCGCCATGCTAGTTGTAGAGGCGAGCAAACATCATGCCAAGTTGTTCAACTATAAGCACTTTTGAGCTATTCGAGATGTACCCCGACCAACAATCGGCGCGTCTGTACTTCGAGGGCCGCCGCTGGCCCGAGGGGCCGGCCTGCCCGCACTGCGGAGCCTACGGCAACATCACGGCCCGCAAGGGGAAGCGGCTGGGCTACTACCGCTGCCGCGACTGCGGCGACGAGTTCACCGTGCGCACGGGGACGATCTTCGAGCGCTCGCACGTGCAGTTGCACAAATGGCTCTACGCCATGTATCTTGTATTGACGGCCCGCAAGGGGATATCGTCGCTGCAGCTGTCCAAGCAGATCGGGGTAACGCAAAAGACGGCGTGGTTCCTGCTCGGACGCATCCGCGAGGCCTGCGGGAGCGATCTGGACCAGCTGCGCGGGATGATCGAGGTCGACGAGGCCTACGTCGGCGGGCTGGAGCGCAACAAGCACGCCTCCAAGAAGCGCAACGCAGGTCGCGGGGTTGCAGGCAAGCAGGCCGTGCTGGGGATCAAAGAGCGCGGCGGCAAGTCCATTGCCGTGCCAGTCGAGGACACGTCCAAGGAGACGCTGCAAGGCAAGATCAAGGAATGTGTCGCGGCCGGCTCTACGATTTGCACGGATGAGCATCGCAGCTACGAAGGGCTGGCTGCGGCCGGCTACCAGCATGGCAGTGTCAAGCACAGCGCGGGCGAGTATGTCGGGGCCAATGATATCCACGTCAACAGCGTTGAGTCGATGTGGGCGGTGTTCAAGCGTAGCCTGTACGGGACGTGGCACCACTGCTCGCGCAAGCACCTGGCACGGTACCTCAACGAGGCTACGTTCCGTCTGAGCGCGGGCAACGTCAGGATTCACACGCTGGATAGGATGGATGCGTTGACAGACAGTGCGTTCCGTCACAGGATTACAAGCAAGGAGTTGACAGCATGAGCAAGGCTCCAACCGCCTTGGATGCGCTGACCGATAGGATGCTTAAGCACAAACTTCCTGCTAAACCGAAATCTAAGCAGAAATCGGGGGAGGCGGCTCAGAAAAAGTAGCCGATAGCATCCCCAAGGATTGCTATTCTAGGCGCCAGGTGGAGTCAAGTATATAAATCCCAAAATTTACGTCGGCGACAATTATAATTTTCCATTCCAACACGCAGATTGGAGGGCGGCGGCGGAAGTCCCGGAGGGCGACCGCCTGCTGCCCTTGCATGGTAGCAGAAGGGCGCAGGAGGTAGCTGGCAGCAGGTTTGCCGCGGTCCCCTCGCAGGGAGTTGGAAGCGGGCGAGCAGCGGGCCCTGGGGAGGGTGCTGGGGGGCTAGCCCCATAAGCGCTAACTTGTTTGGTTGACGTCGAAATGACTGGCGACTTGATAGGAGCGCTTCCTCGGGGGCTCTGCCAACGATGTCGAGATGTGCTCCCAGTGCGCAATCATCCGTTCTAGGGGTAAGGCGGGTTCGATGGCGCGCTGCACTTGGTTGAGAGCAAACTTGAAATCACGCCAGCGGCTGCGGGCGCGTTGTGGCGCGGAGGTCGTAGCCCCAGGGGGAAATCGACTGCGCGTGCTGGACGATCTTCTCCACCAGCAGGGCCACTAGCAGTTTGCCGTACAGCCAAGCTTGGGCGCTAGCCTCATCGGATTTCGGCAAGTGCCCGAATTGCGCCAGCGACTTGAAGCGCTTGAAGACCAGTTCCACCTGCCAGCGCAGGCGGTACCACTCCAGCACCTCGCTGGCCGGGAACTGCTCGGCGGGGTAGGTGGTGAAGACGATCACGTAACACGCGAAGCGCAGGGTTTCGGGCTGCAACTGCGTGCCACGCTTGCTGGCCCTGCGGCGCAGGCTGCGGTGCGCGATCTCGATGGCCTCAGCGGTCTTGCGCAGGGCGCAGATGCGCCCCGCGACAGGGGGCCCGGTCTTGGCCACGGCCCGGGTTGGCCAGACCCCGAGGGCCCCGGGCTGGCGCAGGGTTTCCACGCAGGCCAGCAGGTCGAAGGGCTGCCCGTCGGCCGCTTCCAGCACCAGCGAACGGGTGTTCACGCGCACAATCACGTGCCCGCCAGCAGCCGCCACGTGCTGCAGTCCGACGCTGGTCGAGTAGCCGCGATCGGCCAGCACGTAGTCCCCGGCACGAATCGGAAACTGCGTGAAAGATTCGCCTGTGCCGCTACCCTCCGTCGGCGTGAGCTTGAAGAAATCACAACCCAGCGAAGGCAGGTTGACGCTGTAGTGCAGCCGCCACAGAGCCCCGGTCCGCCCCGGTTCTTGCACGGTCGTGGCGTCGAAGGCCCGCACTTGGAAGCCCGCCGCTGCGGAGACGGCGATGCCATGCTCGCGGAACAACTCCACGCACAGCGCGTACAGCCACTCGCGTGCTTTGCGCAGCCGCTTGAGCAGGGCGACATCCGACAGATCTGCCAAGCTCGCTTGGCGCGCCCGCACGACCGTCTCGCGCAGCGAATGCCCGCACCCCAGATGGAGCAGCAGGGTGCGCAGCAGGTGCTCCGCTGACTTGTCCTTGCGCAGCCCTTTCAGCGCACCCTTCTCGGCTGCCAGAGCTTGCCAGTTGTCGGGGAAAAACGACAGCAGCAACTCCCAATCCTCGTTTGCCGCCGCCTTGGTTGCCGTACTATTCATGCCCAACATCATACAAAATAGCGGTTTAGAAAACAAGTTAGCGCTTATGGGGCTAGCCCCCCAGCACATTTCCAATTGTTTTTGTTTTATTGAGGCTGGCCGGGCGAGCACTCGTGGCAGACGCGGCCACAGCTTGCGCGGCGGGCCAGACGCAGCGCCCGACCGGGCGTAGTCGGGGGTTTCGGAGTCCGGTCGGGGCCTTGGTAACGTTACCATGCATCATGGAGTGCGTTGCTAGCGTCGAGCGGTGTCAGGAACGCGGGCTGGAGCATGGCCTTGAGCACCGCAGAGCAGCAGCGCCGCTAGCGGGAGCGGCAGCGGGCCGGGGCGCTACCGGCGCCCGCAGGAGCGCCGCTCGCAGCCCCAGCGCTGGCGCGCTGCGGTCGACACCTTGGTGCAGTTACAGGCGCACTACGAGGACTGGCTGGAGCGCTTGCCAGCCAGCCTGCACGGCACGCCCTTGGGGGCCAAGCTGCAAGCGATCTGCGAGTTGGATCTCGAAGATCTGCAAAGCGTCGAGCCGCCGCTCGGCTTCGGGCGCGCCGGAGCGCGCGGGCGCCGGACGCGGTAGCTGGCCCGCGCCCGGTGGGGGCCGCCGCCGGCGGCTGCTAGCCGGCGGCCTGCAAGCGCTGGCGGGCCTGCGCGGCGCGGTAGCTGGCGATATCGAGTTCCAAGATCACCGAGTGATGCACGACGCGATCGACGGCTGCGGCGGTGGTGAGCTTGTCGGGAAAGATCTGCTGCCATTGCGAGAACACCAGGTTGGAGGTCAGCATCACGCTGCGGCGCTCGTAGCGCTGCGCCAGCAGTGCGAAGAGCACTTCCATCTCGGCCCGCTCCTGGCGCACGTAGCCGATATCGTCGAGCAGCAGGCAAGCGTAGCGATCGAGGCGCTCCAACTCGCGGTTCAGGCGCAGTTCGCGCTTGGCGGCCGCCAAGCGCTCGGTCAGCGCTCGCGCCGAGACGAACAGGGTAGCGTGGCCGCGCTGCACCAACTCGGCGCCCAGCGCGGCCATCAGGTGCGTCTTGCCGGCGCCCGGATTGCCGAAGATGCAGACATTGCTGGCGTCGCGCAGGAAATGCCCCTCCTTGAGGCGCGGCAGCTGGCCGCGCACGGGCTGCGGCAGGCGTGCCACTTCCAGCGTTGCCAAGGTCTTGCCGACCGGCAGCCGCGCTTGCGTGGCCAGCCGGGCCACGCGCCGGTCGGCGCGTTCGAGCGCTTCCACCGCGGCCAGTTCGGCCAAGTAGCGCAACGGATCCCAGCCCTCCTGGCGGGCGCTGGCCGCCAACCGCTCGCAATGCGCGGCGAACGAGGGCAGCCGCAATTCCGTGAGGCGCTGCGGCAAGGCGCCCAACTCGCGCTCGGTCATGCCGACTCCCGTCCCAGCAACTGGTCGTAAACGGCCAGGTCCGGTTCCGACAGGCGCAACTCGCAGGCCGGCTCCAACTCCGGGCGCGCCGCGCCGACCGCCGTCCGCAGCTGCTCGAAGTCCGGGCGCGCGCCGCGCTGCAAGCAGGCTTGCAAGGCCGCCTCCACGCGCGTCTGCCAGCTGGTCGCCGCCCAATGCAGGATGCGGATGTATTCCAAGTCCGCGCTGTGCGCCACGCGCCCCGCGCACAAGCGGTCGTAGGCCTTGCGGAACACCGCCGTCGGGAACATCTCTGCGCGGTAGCGGTACTGCGCGAACGCGCCCGGCTTGCGCAGCAGCGAGTGCACCACGTGGCGGTAGTCGATGCGCCCCAGCTGCTGGCCGCGCGCCCGCTCGTGGCGCGCCACCAACTGCCCGCCATGGTGCAGCTCGACCCGCTCGGCGTACAGCCGCACCGTCAACTGCTCGCCGATCAGCCGTGCCGGCACCGAGTACACCTTGCTCGCCACGCGCACCACGCTGCCTCTTGTCACCGTGCGCCGCTGTTCGCGGTACACCGGCAGGCGCCGCGCCGGCAGCGGGCGCAAGGCCGCCCGCTCCTGCGCCAGGCGCTCCCCGCGCCGGCTGTTGCGCTGCGCCACCAACTCGCCCAGCAGCCGCCGGTAGCTGTCCAGCGAACCGAAATCGCGCGTCCCTGCCAGCCGCAGGCGCTGCTCCAAGGCGCGCTTGCAATGGCCGTGCGCCGCTTCCACGTCCCCGTTCTCGTGCGCGTTGCCCGGATAGTTGCGACTCGCGCTCAAGCCGTAGTGCGCCAGGAACTCCTCGTAGGCCCGGTTGCACGCCCGCCCGCCCGAGTGGCGCAACTCGTGCGTCGCCGCCGACAGGTTGTCGGTGCGCTGCTCGCGCGGCACCCCGCCCAGCTCCCACAGGCTTTCCTGCAGCCCGCCCACCAGCGCCTCGAACGTTTCCGAACCCGCCAGCGTCACGTGCTCCCAGTTCGAGTACGGCAGCACGAAGCGGTACAGCAGGTGGCGGTACGGCTCGCCGCCGATCGTGATCTCCAACGAGCGCATGTCGGTGAAGTCCGACTGGCACTGCACGCCCGGTTCCCGCTCCTGCTCGAAGTACACCTCCTGGCCCGGCCCCTGGCTGGCCCGCCACTGCCGCACGCGCCGCTGCAACGTGCGCAACTGGCCCGCCTGCAACTGCCCCGGATGGCGCCGCTGCAGTTCCTCGAACAGCGCCTTGGCCTGCAGCCCCGGATCCAACTCCAGCAGCTCTTCCATCTCCCCCTGCAGCGCCGCCAGCGGATCCGCCCGTGTGCGCCAGTCATGCGTCTTGCCGCTGGCGCTCGGCAGTTGCTCGCGATCCCGCCACTTGCGCGCCGTCGGCGCGCTCATGCCCGCTTTCGCTGCGGCGGTTGTCAGCGGCGTCTGCGCTTCAATTTCCTTCATCAGTAGCCTCACTTGTTGGTCTGTGATCATCGACTCCCACCTCCCTTGGGAAGCTGTGAGTCTAGCCGCCAACTGCGAAGCCCAACTGCAAAATTCTAATTGTCGTTACTGGAAAGTTTTAATTGTCGTTATACAGCCCTCGCCCAAGATCCCGATTCCGGCTTGCTGCTGCAGTCCAACGCCGACAGCCGCTCCGCCAACCAGCACGAGACGGTCCTCGAATTCCTCGACTTCTGCCGCCACGGCCCCCAACTGCGCTACCTCGTCTTCGATTCGCGCTTCACCACCTACGCCCAACTGGCGCGCCTTGACCGCGAGGACATCCGCTTCGTCACCGTCCGCCGCCGCGGCCAGGCCCTGGTCGCCAAGGCCCACGCCCTGCCCAAAGATGCCTGGCGCAGCGTGCGCGTACCCACCGCCCAGGCCACCCGCCTAGTCTCCGCTCACGACCAAACCGTCTCCCTGCGCGGCTTCGGCCAGATCCGCCAGATCACCATCCTGCGCGGCAGCCAACGCCGCCCCGTGCTACTGCTCACCAACGACTTCGACTCCTCGCTCGCCGCCATCCTGCGCCGCTACGCCCGCCGCTGGCTGGTCGAGCAGTCGATCTCCGAGCAACTCGCCTTCTTCCACCTCAACCGCCTCTCCTCTTCCATGGTCATCAAAGTCGATTTCGACCTCGCCATGACCGTGCTGGCTTACAACCTGCTGCGCCTGCTCGCCCGCGACCTGCCGCCCGGCTACCAGCGCCTCACTCCGCGCTCGCTCTACGAGCGCCTGTTGGCCAACGGCGCCGACATTACCCTCACCCCCGAGCGCTGTACCGTGGCGCTCAAGAAGAAACGCGACCTGCCCGCTCTGCTCCACGCTCTGCAGGCGGTCGGCACATCGCCCATCCCCTGGCTCGGTAACCGCCAAATCGTTTTCCAAGGAGCTTCCCGCTCCTGATTCCGAGCAGCTTGCCCGGCATGCCAATCCCCGCCTAAAATTAGGTTGCTATTTCGATAATGAAAATCCGTGGTTATGGCGGACCAGGCACTCCCAGCGCTGCTTCGCCAGCCGGCCCGCTCCCAAGCAGCGACCAAGCGCGGGTGTCGTGGTACGCCCGCTGTCGCGACTAGCAGGGCCCGGTCAGCCAGTGCAGGCCGACTCGGTTCGCGCGGCCGCAGAGGTGTTCGGCTGGGGACTCGGGCAGCGTTGCTGCTATGGGGAGCATGTAGCCAAGGGCGACCGGCACTACAGCCCCCACACCGTGATCGGCAGTTCGCCCGCTTGCGGCTCGCGGCGGAACAAGCGCTCGTCCCACGAACGGCCCGGGCGCGAGTCGAAAATCACCAAGTGCCCGGCTTCCGCCCCGCAGCGGTCCATGTACTGGGCCGTCTGCTGGCGCCCTTCGCCCAACAAGCTCTCCCAGCCGACGTTCTCCCGGCGCACCTTGCACTCGATGACATACTTGCGCGGGCGCACTGGGCCATCCGCACTGCCACGGCCCCACTCGATCAACAAGTCCGTGCGGCCGCGACCCACCGCGTACTCGCGCCCGATGCTTCCGCCGCTGTTGACCACGCGCTGCAGGTAGGCATGCAGCACCAACTGCGGCCCCGCCTCGGCGTGCCCGTAGCGCTGCACCCACGACTCGGCGTGCTCGCGGAAATAGCCCTGGAACGCGCGCAGCAGACCGTCCACATCCAGACTGCCGTCCGCCTGCACGTACCACTCCGGCTTGACTTGCAGCGCCAGCCCGGATTGCAGCGCTGCGGTCAGCTCGCGCGGCACCACCTCGGCATAGATCGGGTTCGCGATGCGCACTTCGTCCTTGGCGGCCACCAAGCCCAGATCGCGCACATACTCCAAATCGCGCAGCGAGTAGTCCCAATCCGCAGACCCGGCCAGCATGGGCAGGATCACGCGCCGCACGCGCTCTTCGCGCAGCTTGTCAGCGAGTTGGTCGAGGTGCGTCACGCGCCGTAGAATCAGCGCCTCTTTGGCCTCGTCGATAGCTTGCATGCCGACGGGCTGCGCCAGGTCCACACCGGGCTTGACCCGAAAGCAAGCCTCATAAGCTAAGGCGTTGACCAGCCACGGCTGGCCGCAGGTCAACTCCCACAGGCGCTCGACCGCCGCCGGCTCGAAGGCTGGCCCGTGCTCGACCGTGTACTGCGCCAGCAAGGCTCGCACCTCGTCTGCCGAGAAATCCCCCAAGCGTAGCGATTCGGCCTTGATGTTGAAAGCGCTGCCGCCCTTCACGTTGGCTCCCTCCCGGCTGGAGTAGATCTGGTAGTCGCGCACGTCCCGCACGCCGCACAGGATCACGCTCTGCGGGAAGCCACTCGGGCGCATGTCGTAGCGCGCGCGCAACTGGCGCAGCACCGAGATCAGCGTGTCGCCGACCAAGGCATCGATCTCGTCCAGCAGCAGGACCAAGGGTCGCGCCGTGCGCTCCGCCCAGAGCGTGAGGCATTCGGCCAAGCAGGCGTCCGGCCCGCACGCCGCGGCCAGCGCCGCCTTGGACTGCTCCACGAAGTCATCCTGCAACACGCGCCGGGCGCGCGTGCCCATCTCCGTTAGGATGGTCTGCATGGCGCGCGCCGTATCTTCTTTGGCGGCCTGGCCGCCCTCGACATTCACGTACAGGCAGCGATACGTGCCCGCCGCATTGAGCCGGTCTTGCAGCGCCAGCAAGGTCGAGGTCTTGCCCGTCTGCCGCGGCGCGTGCAAGACAAAGTATTTCTTGCGCTCAATCAGTGCGAGCAGCTCAGCGAGGTTGATGCGCGCCAGCGGATCGATGCAGTAATGGTCCGCCGCCTGCACCGGGCCCTCGGTATTGAAATAACGCACGCCAGCTTGAGTATGGCACGCAGCGCCGACGGCCGGCAAGCGGTTCGCAGCCACCGCATAGCGCCCGCTGGGAACCCCTCCGCGCCCGGAGTGTTGACGACTCGCGATGTGCTCGCAACTCCCGCTGCGCACACGGTCCAAAGACCGAGCGTGGCGTTGTAGCAGCGGGGTGCCAGGGCGTCAAATCACAGCCTCGCTTACGGCTGGGATAGCCGTACGGTGGGGCACCGCATGCACCACTAAGCGCTGCATGCCAGCAGGGCCGCGTCCAACAGTTCGTTGTGACAAACCAAGCATTGACCAGTGCCTCTAGGCCCGGATCATGCCAGCAAGTTATTCATTAGCAATTGTTTAAGCGCTTTTCCGGGGAATCGCGCAAGCGCCCTGCTGCGGCTGGGGACTCGGGCAGCGTTGTTGCTATGGGTGCGTGCCGCCAAGGGCGGCCCGCACTACAGCCCCCACACCGTGATCGGCAGTTCGCCCGCTTGCGGCTCGCGGCAGAACAAGCGCTCGTCCCACGAGCGGTCCGGCCGCGAGTCGAAAATCAGCAAGTGCCCCGCTTCCGCCCCGCAGCGGTCCATGTACTTGGCCGTCTGCTGGCGCCCTTCGCGCAGCAAGCTCTCCCAGCCGACGTTCTCCCGGCGCACCTTGCACTCGATGACATACTTGCGCGGGCGCACTGGGCTCCCTCCGCTGCGGCCCCACTCGATCAACAAGTCCGTGCGCCCGCGACCCACCGCGTACTCGCGCCCGATGCGCCCGCCGCTGTTGACCACCCGCTGCAGATAGGCATGCAGCACCAACTGCGGCCCCGCCTCGGCGTGCCCGTAGCGCTGCACCCACGACTCGGCGTGCTCGCGGAAATAGCCCTGGAACGCGCTCAGCAGCCCCGCCACATCCAGACTGCCGTCGGCCTGCACGTACCACTCCGGCTTGACTTGCAGCTCAAGCCCCGATTGCAGCACTGCGGTCAACTCGCGCGGTACCACCTCGGCATAGATCGGGTTTGCCATGCGCACTTCGTCCTTGGCCGCCACCAAGCCCAGATCGCGCACATACTCCAAGTCGCGCAGCGAGTAGTCCCAATCCGCAGACCCGGCCAGCATGGGCAGGATCACGCGCCGCACGCGCTCTTCGCGCAGCTTGTCCGCGAGTTGGTCGAGGTGCGTTACGCGCCGCACAATCAGTGCTTCCTTGGCCGCCTCGATGGCTGGCACGCCGACGGGCTGCGCCGGGTCTGCACTGGGCTTGGCCCGAAAGCAAGCCTCGTAGGCCAAGGCGTTGACCAGCCACGGCTGGCCGCAGGTCAACTCCCACAGGCGCTCGACCGCCGCCGGCGCGAAGGCTTGCCCGTGCTCGGTGCTGTACTGCGCCAGCAAGGACTGCACCTCGTCTGCCGAGAAGTCCCCAAGACGCAGTGACTCGGCCTTGATGTTGAAGGCGCTGCCGCCCTGGACGTTGGCCCCCTCCCGGCTGGAGTAGATCTGGTAGTCGCGCACGTCGCGCACGCCGCACAGAATCACGCTCTGCGGGAAATGCTGCGGCCGCATGTCGTAGCGCGCGCGCAACTGGCGCAGTACCGAGATCAGCGTGTCGCCGACCAGCGCATCGATCTCGTCGAGCAGCAGCACTAAGGGCCGTGCCTCGCGCTCCGCCCAGCGCGTGAGACATTCGGCCAGACAGCTGTCTGGCCCGTACTTCGCCGTCAGCGTCTCCATGGACTGCTCCACGAAGCCGTCCTGCAGCACGATCCGTGCGCGCGTGCCGAGTTCACCGAGGATGGTCTGCATGGCGCGCGCCGTGTCTTCCTTGGCGGCTTGACCGCCCTCCACATTCACGTACAGACAGCGATATGCGCCCGCCGCATTGAGGCGGTCTTGCAGCGCCAGCAAGGTCGAGGTCTTGCCCGTCTGGCGCGGCGCGTGCAGCACGAAGTAGCGCCGGTCGGCGATCAATTCGAGAATTTCGCCCAGCTGAATGCGGTCCAAGGGCGGGATGCAGTAGTGGCGCTGCGCTTCGACCGGGCCTTCTAGGTTGAACTTGCGCACGCCAGCTTGAGTATGGCACGCAGTGCCGGCGGGCGGCAAGCCGGGCGGGCTCTACACTGCGCCCGCCCGGCCTGCGCCGGCCAGTGCCTTCGGCAGCTCGCGGTAGGGCGCGGCTGAACCTGCGTGCTGACTCGGCCAGAGTCCCTGCTCGCCCCGGCTTGGCGAGCAGCCGCTACTAGCTTGCTGGGGGCTCGCGTTGTGCTCGTAACTAGTGCTTGCGACAAAACCATCTATGTCATTGTATTCAAGACGGTTGTGCGCAATCGACGCAGGCGAAGATTCGTCGGGAGGCGGCCCATTGACCCGGATCCGGCCCGGTAGCTGCGATCTTCGCCTAGCGACAGCCCACTGCGCATCGTTCAGCCGACTCCAACAAGCCTTTACCTTTGCTCACCAATCGGCCCGTTTTGCTAGTGGAGAACTGATTTTAGGGGGTTTTGTCGCAGGCACTAACTAGCGCTGGGCGCTGTCCAGCGCTAGGCTGCCGCGCTTCAGCAGCGGGAGTCTAGCGCGTCACATCGCAACCCTGCTTACAGCTGTGAATAGCCGCAAGGTGGTTCACTGTCTGCGTCACGGACTGCTGTAGGCAAGCGGGCCTGAATCCAACAGTTCGTTGTGACAAACGACACATCGGCAACTCACGCCAAGCAAGGGTGAGTTGAGCAAGTCATTCAATAGCAATTATTTGTGCGCTTTTCGAGGGAACCGCGCAAGCGCCCTGCTTCGGCCGGGAACGGCAATATGTACACGGTGACGCTCGGGGACGACGGCGCGTTCGGCGCGGAATACGTGCGGCCGCCGGCGGCCAGCATCGCGCTGGGCGCGTCCGGCTCGAGCGTCGACGTGCGGCGCAACGAGGACGGCAGCTACTCCTACATGGACGGCGGGCAGTGGCTGGTCATCACCGCGGACTCGCGCATGAGCGCCGCCAACGGCAACGTCTACGGGCCGCTGCTGGCGCCCGACGGGCGCACGCCGGTGGGCGTGATGCACGTGGCCGCCATGCAGGACGTCATGCTCGGCGCGCTGGGCGGCACGCTGCAGCTGACGCAGGCCGAGGACATGACGTGGTGGCTGGGCGACATGCAGGTCATGTCCGGCCACGTGCATACCGCCAACGGCAACAGGTACGTGCTGACGCTGGACGCGGCGGGCATGTGGAGCGCGGTGTACCAACAAAACATGGTGACAGTGTCGCTGGGCACGCAGGGCTCGGTCACCTTGGCGCAGGCCGAGGACATGAGCTGGTGGCTGGGCACGGAGGCATTCGCGAGCGGCGACTCGGTGATGTCCGACAACGGCAACAAGTACGTAGTGCCTGCGACAAAACCCCCTAAAATCAGTTCTCCACTAGCAAAACGGGCCGATTGGTGAGCAAAGGTAAAGGCTTGTTGGAGTCGGCTGAACGATGCGCAGTGGGCTGTCGCTAGGCGAAGATCGCAGCTACCGGGCCGGATCCGGGTCAATGGGCCGCCTCCCGACGAATCTTCGCCTGCGTCGATTGCGCACAACCGTCTTGAATACAATGACATAGATGGTTTTGTCGCAAGCACTACGTACTGACATACGCTAACGGCAAATGGGATCCGGCCTTCCAGCCCGAGTCGCTGTCGATCGCGGGCACCGGCCTGCAGGTCTTCAGCCGCGAGGGTGACGACCTATGGGCTGTCGGATCCGCGGATAGCGGGATGACGCTGCCCGCCAACGGGGTGGGCGACGTCAGCGACGGCGACGCCATGTACCATGTCTCGATGGCCGACGGCGGCTTGGTCGGGGCTCGGTTCGACCTAGCCATCAAGAACCCCACTTTCAAGCAGGTGGGTAGGAATGGCAGCAATGCCGACATGAGCCTGCTCAGGCCCGTGCTGAGTTCTGACGACCCGCAGACGGTAGCCAACGAGCAGGGGACGCACCTGCTCATGACCGGCCCGAGGCCCACTCCCACGCAAATGGAGGAAGGCAGGTTCTCGTTCGCAGACCTGCTCGGCCGCGGCATGGCCAGCGACAGCGGCGAGCGATTCGTCGCCGAAGCGGTGGAAACGATCGAGAAGACTCGTGCGGAAGTTGCCGCATTGCTCGCCATCGAGGGTAGCGACGTCAATTTGGCGACCGTGCTTTCCGGTCGCTGGAACACGGTCAAAGGCGCATTGGATCCCATCTTCGGCACCAACTCCCGGGCTGGGAATGATGCCGCTTCGGCCGTTGAGATAGATACTCCCGACGAGGAGGACATCCTGGCCGAGATTGACGACATCCTGGCAGCCCTGGGCAGCGAGGCGGCCTTCGTGGCCGCGACCGCCAAGGACGGCGACGGCGTGTTCGATAACGAGCACGGCCAGCTCGCGGCGAAGGCCGCGAGCGATGCGTTCAAGCGCGTGAAGTGGACCGCGACGGCTACCATGGGCGCAACCGGCAGCACGCGCTACGGCACCGTGCTGCGCAAGCAGACTGCCGACGATCTTGCCAATGGAAACGCCAAGACCAAGCTCAAGACTACAGAATACGGGGCGTTTTCGTACTCGACCATGAGCGAGACGGCGCGCACCACGGACGTGGTCGCGCTGACGGGCATCGCGCGCTACGAAGGCGCGACCGAGGCCATCAGCGCGGGCGGCACGACCTACTCGGGCACGATGGATGTCCAAGTGCGCTTCAACGCCAACACCGTCAGCGGCGTGGTGCGGGACTTGGTCGATCAGGACGCAGAACCGTGGCAGCACAACGCGGCTGGAGTCGAGGCGATCGTTCTCAGCAATGCGCCACTGCGGCGGGACGGGCAGTGGGAAGTAACAAGTACACCCACAAATAGGGGGAGTGTGTTCTACACGCGCGATTCGGGGCTGCTGCGGCCCTTCAACAACTTGGAGAACAGTTTTTCAGGCCGCCTGCTGGGCAGGGGCAGGGATGCCGGCAGCGAAGCGAACGGCGTCTGGTCCGTGGGTACGGGATCGAATTTCCTGACCGGGGGCTTCGGCGTGCTGCGCACCGAGGATATCGAGCGGCGCAGGCCGGAGGGGGACGACGGAGGCGTGGCGAAAGCGAAGCTATTCACAACGCCCGGCTTCGAAATCAACAGCACAAGGGTCAATAACAATGACACTGCCGTTCCCCAAGTGTCCATCGGCGACGGCAAGCTGACGGTGAAGGTGCGGGCCTTCGGATGGACAGCGAGCACAGACGACCCCACTCCCTTGCTCGCAACCTTCGGGGGGCTCACGGACGATAAAGACACGCTTGATACTAATGACGACGAGCTCGTGCGGGTCACGGCGGACTTCGAGCTGGCCGAGTTGGCCGACGAGTCGCCGGGAGCGGAAACGAAAATCAGCGGCCCGAAGCATGTCGACGAGGTTGTCAAGCAACTGCAGGACAGCCGCGACGTGCTGGCCACACTGCAAGCGCTCAAAGGCACGGACACCGACGCCGCGGAAATAACTGCCTGGCAGGCTGTCCAGCGGGCGGTGCAGTACCAGCTCTTCGGCGATAACCGGCCGGTGCGATTGTCCGGCGTCTATAACGCAAAGGAAGCGCTCGGCTTGATCGACCAGGTGATCGACGCACTCTCCAGCCAATCCAAGCTGCTGGCAGCCTTGGATCCGGATGGAACCGGGATCTTCGATCAATATCACATGGATACTAACAATGACGGTGTAGTGGACGAAGGAGAGGAAGAAGGCGACTTCATTCTTTACGACAAGGAGCAGCGCCGGTACGAGACCAATGGTCGGACACTCAGTCAGTTCTTGGACGAAAGCGAGTATACGGTGGTGACAACCTTGGGGACGACCGCTTACACCCGGTTCGGTGTCTGGTCGAGCGAAAGAGTCAGTAGTGCCCGAAGATTGCCTTCGTCGGCCAACAGCACTAAAAACAGGCAGAACGGTGTCGGGACATTCGCGTACAGCCAGTTGGATCCGACGCCGGCCGGCCCGCAGAGCAATCCGGCGTTCCCGGTTGGCGGCTCGGCAAGCTACGAGGGCGAGACGGTGGCACGGATGGGCACCGCTTTCCTCACTGGCACGGCACGGGTCGATGTAAGCTGGGCCTCTTCCACTAGCACTACTGCCTTGGACTTGGGTTTGAACCCAGAAAGCGACGCTGACCTTGTGAGTCACGCAGGCCTCATGTCGCTAACGATCAGCGACTTGACGGACAAAGACGGGGATCCCTTGCGAACAAGACGAGATCCAGGAGGTGAAGTGGCGGATATCGTATTCGCTGCACTGCCCATTGAAGTGGGATTGCCCGGCGCGAACTCGGGCCATCTGATCGTGGGTGCCGAGACGGAGGGAAGCGGTGCTGCTGGAGACACATACACCTACGGAGAAACTCCGATTGGGGACGGCAACTTCCGTTACCGCTTCGCAGACATTGGCCTTAGTGAAGAGGCAAGAAATGCTGCAACAAAGACGGTCAAGGCCCTCTTTGTCGGCCAAGGCGTAGATGGGCCGCTAGGGGTGATTGGCACGTGGACGCTGCAAGACGCAGGTTTGGGGATCACGCCGAACAATTGGGAACAAGGAAGAACCCTCGACCAATTGGGCGAGCCAATCTACGGATCGTTCGGAGCGGAGCTGCCGTAGCAGCGCTGGCACGAGGGGCCGCAAACACTACCCTCGGCCTTGCAAGCAACCGACGGGGAGCGGAGGCCCGCTCCCCGTTTTCTCTTGTTGCCATCTCTCCGTCATGAGTGCAGGGCAAGCAGCCATGCATAGTGCGCTTTCCATGCATCCCGCGGCAAACCGCCAAGACAAGCCTCGCCAAACTGAGCTCAATCCGATCCCCTGCTCCAGCGGCGGCAGCGCCGGGAGGCTTGCTTCCAAGGGCGCGACGGACAGCACGAGAAAGGGGGGGGGGGGGGGATCCATGCGGATCCCCCCCCTTGTGCAATCCCACGGCCGCAGTGCAGCGGCCTACAGGCTGTGCCTGTCCCTACGGCAAGTCCGCTCCGAACGCACCGGCAATGCCGACGGCCGGGGCCGGGTTGTCCCCATCGATTCTTGCGTCATCTGGCCGGAATTGCCCCACAATCGTGTACCGGCCGAGCACGCCCAAGGGGCCGTCCGCCGAACTGCCGACGAAGACTCCGTCTAACGTGGCTGGGGTCGCCGTTGCATTGGCTTGGTTCAGGTTGGCATAGCGCACGCTCACTGTCGCACTGTTCCCGCCGAAGCGCAGCACGTTATCGCCGGAATTGTAGCTTAAGTTACTGCTTTCATTATTCCCGAAGACAAGGTCCCGCACAGCCTGCCCGGCGTGGTACAGCGGATCGCCATTGTCGCCATGCTCCAGATTGCTCAGCACGACCGTCACCGGCGTGACCGCCAAGCCGTCGAGAGCATTCCACGTCACTTGCACGCTCACGTCGCCTTCGTAGCCGGTTGTGCCCACGAACGCCACCGTCGCGCCTTCGTAAGTCGCCGTGCTGCCCTCCGGGTAGTTCGGCGCCCGGGTCGAGGTGACCTTGCTCACGCCCAGCGGGCTGTAGGCGAACGTGTCCATCTCGCCATCGACCCAGCTGACATGCTCGCCGTTGCGGCTGCGCCGCACCCGCCACACGCCGAAGCGCGTGAAGTCCGTCTGGCCGCTCCACGCCCGCACCTGCAACTCGCGCTGGTTGAAGATGCTGTTCGCAGCACGGCTGACGAGCAGCGCATCATCTCCCACGAACAGCGCCGTCTCGTCCTCGTCCAGAGCCGCTTCCAAGTCGTCTGCCGACGACAGGGCCGTCAGGATCTGGTCGATCGTGTCCAGCGCGCTGTCCTTGTCGTAGCCGTCGTTGACCTCGTCCGGCAGCCGCGCGGCGAAGCCAGTGCCGGTACCTTGGTCGGCGTCGAACACGCGCGTCACCAAGATCTCCTGCACGTTTCTCCAGATTTGTGCCTGCACGTTATTGTCACTATCCGGACCCAATTGCTCGGTGTCGATCAGCACGGCCAGCTTGCGCCGCTCCGCCTCGATCAACTTATGGGCCTCGGCCACGTGCGTGGCCCCGTTGTGCTCGAACTCGCTGCCTTCCTTGGCCAGCAGGGCCGCCAGCTCGAGCTCGTACTTCATGGTCGATTCATCCGTATTTCCCGTATCCGAGTCGTCGACCAGCCGCTGCCAGGTGTGCCCACCAGAGCCATCTCCGTTGCCGGCGTCCCTCGTCCAGCCGAACTTGGCCACCGTGACCGTCAGCTTGCCGTCCGCTAACTGCGTCCTGCCGCTACCGCCGACACCGGTCGCGGCGACAGCATAGTCCGGAACCGGTGTAGTGGTGTCATCATCCGTGTCGGTGGCGCGCACCAGCGTCGCTCCCACCTTGGTGCCGTCGTCCAGCGCCGGGCGCTCGTCCGACTCGTCCGCCGTCCGCTCGGCGCCGAAGCCGCCCGCCAGGTAGCTGTCCGCTGCCGCGTTCGCCCCCACCGACCAGCTGCCGACCGCTTGGTAGCCGGCCTGCGCACCCTCGCCCAGCAGCCGGCCATCGAATGTCGAGGTCGCAGTCCCCGGCCGCGCGCTGCCGGCCCGCAAGTCGTATGCAATGCTCGCATCCCCCGTCGCGCTCCAGTTCGCCCCGGAACGCAGATTGGCCTGCGGCAGGCTGATGCTTGACACGTCCTCGAAGTTATGCACCCAAGGATCGCCGTCCTCCAGCGAGCGCAGGTTGGTGACCAGGCCGTCCACCTTGTCGGTCGTGAAGCGCACGCGCAGCGAGATGTCCCCCGCATAGTGCGTGCCGCCTTGATCCACCGCCAGCGTGCCGCCCGCGTAGTAGGCGCTGCCCGCGCTCTGCACGTAGCGCGCCCGCACTGTCTCACCGGTCACGCCGAAGGCGAACGCCCCCAACTCGCCCTGGCCGTCCTGCCGTGTCCTCACCGGATCGTTATCCATATCCACATTCGTGTCGTACACGTTGACGAGCTTGGAGACCGCGTCGTCCCGCTCCATCTTGCTGATCGCGCCGTAGCGCGTCTCGCCGGTCACGCCGTACGACACCGCCGTCTCCGATTCGTTCGCCGCGAAGATCTTCGCGGCCGACATGTCGTTGGTTTCGACACCGTCGAACACGCCGTCCTTCTCCAGCGCGCTGGCCAGCGCCTCCGCGCTCGACAAGGCCTCGATCATCTCCGCCAGCGTCTCGATGTTCTTCTCCGCCGATTCGCGCATTAGTCCGTTCCCGCCGTCCGGCAGTTGATAGCCGCTGCCGAACACTCTCTCCAGGACTTTCCGCACGGACTTCGCCTGCTCGCCACCATTGTGGGAAGTGGTAAAGTTGCCGCCCCCCCCCCAATAGCGGTTTGCCTGCTGCGGCCCCTGGCCGATGTCTCCGGGGATGGCATCGAGGATGGCCTGCATGTTGGTGTGGGCCTGCACCAGATCCTTGCGCGCCTCGGCCACGATGTTCTTCCCGCTCAGCTGCGACACGCCGCTGCCCAGCAGCGCCGCGAAGGGGTGGTTCTCCTTCGCGATCACCAGCGCCGTCATGCCCTCGTTCACGTCCTCGGTGTCGTCCTCGTCCGCGAGGATGGCCGGCCAATCCATTGCATCGTCCGTGCGGAAACGGGCGTCGTTCTCGATCTTGACCGGATCCAGGCGCACGCCCGTCAGCATGCCGTCCTTCATGGTCACGCGGTAGCTGCCCATGGCCGTGTCGATGTCGCCCATGCCCGAGGCCGGCAGTTGCGCGCCGTCCACCTCGTAGCCCGTGCGGTCCTCCTTGCTCATCGCTACCAGGGCGGTGCCCTCGATCGCCGTCGCTTCCGGCTCGAAGCGCGCCGTCCAGGCGCCGTCGGCGTACTGCAGCGTGTAGGTGTTGCCGCTGTCGGACATCACCTCGCTGCCGGCCTGGACACCCTCCGTGCCCAGCCGCCAGCTCATGTCCTCGGCCTGCGCCAGGCTGACCGAGCCCTGCGTGCCCAGCGCCACTGTCACCATGTTTTGTTGGTACGCCGCGCTCCACATGCCCGCCGCGTCCAGCGTCAGCACGTACTGGTTGCCGTTGGCGGTATGCACGTGGCCGGACATGACCTGCATGTCGCCCAGCCACCAGGTCATGTCCTCGGCCTGCCTCAGTTGCAGCGTGCCGCCCAGCGCGCCGAGCGCCACGTCCTGCATGGCGGCCACGTGCATCACGCCCACCGGCGTGCGCCCGTCGGGCGCCAGCAAATGCCGGTAGACGTTGCCGTTGGTGGGTGCCGTCATGCGCGAGTCGGCCGTGATCACCAGCCACTGCCCGCCGTCCATGTAGGAGTAGCTGCCGTCCTCGTTGCGCCGCACGTCGACGCTCGAGCCGGACGTGCCCAGCGCGATGCTGGCCGCATCCGGCTGCACGTATTCCGCGCCGAACGCGCCGTCGTCCCCCAGCGTCACGGCGTACATATTGCCGTTCCTGGCCGTAACGACCACAGGGACTGAGCAAGTGACTGTGGCGGGTGGTGAAGAGCAGGGATCTTTGTGCCGCGATCACAGCCCGGGAAGACCGGCTAGCACAAATCCTATGGGCAACTTTCTCAGCCGCAGTGCAAGATGCTGAGTCCGGCCGCAACCTGTGCTGGCGACCTGATCTCATGATGGCGCAGCACTACTACGAACAACAAAAAGTTGGTACTGCAAATCAACGGTTCAAGCCACCTTGGCAGTCTCGTGCTGGCCTGCATCGGCCGAGATCTTTGGCAGTGCAGTTCTTGCCGGCAGGCAGCCGGGAGCGGCACCGCTCAGTGATAACATGGGATAGCCGAGCACGCAAAGTGCTGTCGGTCTTGACGGAGCCAAAGTGAGCAGCAACGGGATCTCTCGGCGCGATTGGATGCGCCATTGTGCACAGACCGGGACCGGGGCGGCCTTGGCCAGCACGGTGCCGGCCGCGGCTTCTGCGGCAGCACAGGAGGCAGTGGCGCCGTACAAGAACTACTTCGGCGACTTGCACAACCACAACCAAGTCGGCTATGCCCAAGGAACGCTGAGGCGGAGTTTCGAAGTGGCGCGCAACCACTTGGACTTCTACGCCTTCACGCCACACTCGTACTGGCCAGACGTGGGCGAGTACGACGGCAAGATCGAATACAAGTGGAAGAACGGCTTCGCCGTGGCGAAATCGCGCTGGCCGGACGTCGTGCAGCTGGCTCGCGAGTTCGACGCCCCGGGCATGTTCACCACAATTCTTGGTTACGAACGCCACGGAACCATGGAAGGGGACTATCACATCCTCTTCCCTGACCTTGAGGGTGACTACGAGTTGATCGAGAAGCTGGACGAGTTGCAGTCGTTCGCCAAGCGTCGCGGCTGCATCTTGGTCCCCCATCATCCTGCCAACCGCGTGGGGCACCGTGGCATCGCGTCGTCCGGCATCGATACCTCCGTATCGCCGGTGTTGGAAATCCATTCCGAATGGGGCTGCGCCGAGCATGACCGTGCGCCCCACCCGTACAAGCGCCATACCGAAGGCGGCCGCTGGACGCGACATACGCTGCAGCACTATCTGTCGGAAGGACATCGCCTGGGGGTAGTAGCGAGTTCGGACGACCATCTCGGCTATCCCGGCGGGTATCGCGAGGGCCTGGCCGTGGTCAAGGCTCGCGAGTTGTCCAGGGATGCGATCTTCGACGCGTTGCGGAACCGGCGCACATATGCCGTCACAGGGGACCGAATCGAAGTCGACTTCGCGGTCAACGGCGCAATCATGGGCCAGGAGATACCCTTCGCGCACAAGCGGGAAATCCGTGCCACCGTGCGCGGCTGGGACTTGGTGGATCGTGTCGAGGTTGTCAAGAACGGCCGGGTCATCCATCGCGACTTCCCGGTAGACCGCCAACCCGGCGCAAGCCGCTGGGACGAGCCGGTGATCGTGCGGTTCGAGTACGGCTGGGGGCCGTGGCCGGCGCTAGGCTGGGGCGGCACGGCAGACTGGGATTTCACGCTCGAGGTGCAGGGCGGCCGCATCGAGGGATTCCATCCATGCTTCACGTCGGGCCCCTTGGATGAGTTCCGCAGGGACAAGATCGTCAGCAGCAGCGACACTGCCGTCCGCGTGCAGTCATACACGGCCCTCAAGCAGCAAATCGACGATTATTCGCAGAAAGCCTTGGTCTTGCGTGTCCGGGGCGACGCCGCGACACGCATCACTGTTGGCTGCACCAAGCCGACCAAGTGCTCGCTAACGCAAACACTGGCACAGCTTGACGAATCGAACGAAATGCTGTTCACCCGGCCGTTCCCGTGGGAGTCGGCAATGCTCCACCGTGTCGTTTTCCACGGCAACTGGGAGAGTTCGTTCGCTGTGGAGGACGAGGACGACGGCTCTAGGACTGACTGGTACTACTTGCGCGTCTTCGAATCCAACGGCGAACTGGCGTGGTCCAGCCCGGTCTGGGTAGGGACCGCTTGAGCCGTCAGCCGCCGACATAGCGGGCGTACAGACCCCGCGCCACTCCGCGATCCTGCGTGCCTTTGACGATGGCGCGGCCATCCGAAAACACCGTCAACGCATGCGGCGGGCACGAGAACTGAACCGCCGATTCGCTGGCACGCACCTCGCCCAACTTGGACAGGCTGGCCGCGAGTGCTGCCAAGTCAACAGGCCGGCCGTCACCCGGAACCTGCACGGCGTCGCGGCCGCAGATCCGTGCGGAAGCCGCAGACCGCGCCCTGAGGCGGGAAAACCTCCTCTGGCCGCAAGTCACGCACCCCGGCTGTGGCATTGCGGCGTGCAGTACGGCCCTTTCGCCAGTCCAGATATTGATCGTGACCAATTCCCGTCTCACGGCCTCGGTGCGCCCGGCAAGTATTTTGAGCGCCTCCGCCACTTGCATGGAAGCGATCAGCGACGTGACCGCGTTGAGCACGCCGACGGTGTCACATGTCGGCTGGCGGGATTGCGGCGCATCGCCGAAGATGCATTCCAGGCAGGCGGTCTGGCCGGGTATGACGGGCATGACCGAGCCGTGCGTGCCGACCGCCGCGCCATAGATCCATGGGATGCAGTGCTTGACCGCGACCTCGTTGACCAGAAAGCGCGTCTGGTAATTGTCGGTGCCGTCAAGGATGACGTCGACTGATTCCAGCAGCCGCTCCGCATTAGCAGCGACCAGATCCTTGACGACGGGTACTACGGTGACAGCGGAATTGGCCCGCACCAGCCGTCGTGCCGCCGCCTCGGCCTTGGGCACGCCGAGCTCCGCATCGCGCTCTTCGAACAGCACCTGCCGCTGGAGGTTGCTCTCTTCGACATAGTCTCGGTCGATCAGCAGGGTCCTGCCGACCCCGGCCCGCACCAGCAGGGCTGCCTGCACCGTTCCCAGCGCCCCGCAGCCAACCACGGCCGCACAGCTGGCGGCCAGCCGTTCCTGCCCCTCACTGCCGATCTCGGCGAGCAGCCTCTGCCGGGAGTACCGGTCACGCGCATCGGTCGTCATGCGAAGATAGAGAGAAGCCTTTGCCGTTCGATGCTAGCATCGCACCTTGGGGCGGCGCTTGGTTGAGACTTAACCGTATAATTCTCATAGCATTGAATCGTGCGCGGCTGACCTTCCTTGCGCTTCACGCCCTGGCGGCCCCCAGTGTCTGCGCGGATTATTTCGGTGCTCCGATCGCGCGGATCTCCTTCGATCCTCCGCTCGTTGCGGAGGCGGGTGCCATGCGTGAAGACATCCTTAGCGTGCGCGTCGGCCAACCCCTGCGGCGCTCCGCGCTGCGGAACTCAATCCAAGCCCTGTTCAGGACCGGCCGATACAGTAACATCCAAGTCGACGCGGTTGCCGGAGCGGACGGCCTAGATCTAACGTTTCTGACTGAGCCCGCATGGTTTATCGGCAATGTCCGCGTGGACGGAGTCACGCGCCCGCCATCGAAGGGCCAGTTGATCAACGCGACCAAGCTAGACCTCGGCACGATCTATACGGAAGAGAAGCTCGGCTCGGCAATCAGCTCCTTGCGGGCGCTGCTTGGTGAGTACGGCTTCCGGGAGGCAGCAATCACCCCCAGCCTCTTGCGCGATGCGGAGAGCCAACAGGTCCACATCGACCTACAGGTCGAAAGCGGGCGGCGGGCACGCATCGGCGGACTGCTGGCCGCAGGCGAGACGGCCCCGCTGAACGAGGAAGGGATCCGCTCGATCACGGGCTGGGCGAGGAATTCAGTCTTCCGGCGCGACCGCATCCAGCGCGGCATCGGGCGCTTGCGGGAGCATTTCCAGGCGCAAGGCTACTGGCAGTCCGAGATCGGAGTCCAAGCCGCTGAGTACCGTGCTGCCAGCAATCAAGTCACGCTGGTCGTGCGTATCCGGCCAGGCCCGAAGACCTCTGTCCGCATCGAAGGGGCGCACATCCGGCCCAAGCAGTTGCAACGGCATCTTGCGCTGTACTCCAGAGGCTCGATCGACGACGACGTGCTGAGAGCGGGAGGGGCCAGCTTGGCGGAGCACTTCCGGTCCCGGGGATACTTCGCCGCCCGCGTGGACTTCGAGGTGGAGAGGTCCACCGCAGAAGAAGCCGCGATCGTTTACCGCATCAACCGCGGCCCGAGGCAGCACTTGCGGGCCATGGAGATCGCAGGCAATCGCTTCTTCGACACTGCAACCCTTCTGGAGCGGCTGCAGTTGCGCGCTAGCAGATCGCGATCCGGGCACGGCTCTTTCAGCCCGGCCATGCTCGCCGATGACTTGCAGTCGCTGCGCCAGCTATACGCCTCGAATGGCTTCCGCGACGCCCGTGTGACGGGCGAGGTCCGTGCGGCACACGGCGGGAGGCCGAACCACCTGGCCGTCACGATCTCGATCGATGAAGGTCCGCAGACATTGGTTGCGGCGCTTGTCACGACGGGCATGTCGCAGTTCCCCGCCGACGAGTCCCAATTCGGATTCGCCTCGGCTCCGGGCCAGCCTTTGAGCGAGGCCAGCATTGCCACCGACCGCCAGCGCATCTTGCAGGAGTACTTCTCCGCCGGATATCAGGACGTGACCTTCGACTGGCACTCAGAGGCGGGCGAACCTGCGGGCACGGCGGTGCTGCACTACAACATCCGGCACGGCGAGCCGCGGCAGACCCGTCGCACCATCCTGTCCGGAGCAGGCAACACGCGCAGCGAAACCTTGGCGGGGCGGATCGAACTGGCGGCGGGCGAACCGCTGTCGCAAGCGCGCATGTTCGCGACACAGCGCAACCTGTACGACCTCGGTGTGTTCTCCAAGGTCGAAGTGGCGCTGCAAAACCCCAGCGGCGTCGAAGAGTCGAAGAACGTCCTCATCCAAGTCGAGGAGGCCCGGCGCTGGGCGCTGGGATTCGGCGGCGGAGCAGAGTTCGGGCGGTTCGGCCGCAACACGGCGGAACTGACCAACCCGGTGGGCGACACGGGTTTCAGCCCCCGCATGACGCTCGAGGCAACCAGGCTGAACGTTCTGGGCAAGGCCCACACGCTGAGCTTCAGCACCCGCCTGTCGCTGCTCCAGCAGCGCGGCCTGTTCACGTACGAGGCGCCGCGCTGGTTCGACTCGGATCGCTGGCGCCTCACCGTGACCGGCCTGTACGACACGTTCCGCAACGTCAACACATTCACCGGCCGGCGGTTCGAGGGCGCGTTCCAGCTGTCGCAAACGCCCGGCGCCCGCCAGACCGTGCTGTACCGCTATGCCTTTCGCCGGACGTCTGTCGACGAGAACACCCTGAACATCGAGCCGCTGCTGGTGCCGCTGACCTCGCAGCCGGTGCGCGTCGGCCTCCTGTCAGTGACATACATCTCGGACCGCCGCGACGATCCGACGGACACGAGCTCGGGCACCTACAACACCGTGGACGTCGCATTGGCATCCAAATTCTGGGGCGCGCAGCCCAATTTCGCACGCATGTTCGCCCAGAACAGCACCTACAGCCGGATCCGGGAGGGGCTGGTGTTCGCTAGGACACTGCAGGTCGGGATCAACATCCCATGGTCGCGCTTCGGTGGCCAAGCCCTTGGCGAAGGGGGCTTCGCTGCCCGGCCCGATCCACGCGTGCCTCTGTCGGAGCGCTATTTCGGCGGCGGTTCGAGCTCCCACCGCGGCTTTGCCTACAATCAGGCCGGCCCGCGGGACTCCGCCACCGGCTTCCCGCTGGGTGGCGGGGCGCAGCTCCTCAACAGCTTGGAACTGCGCTTCCCGCTGGCAGGCCCCGACCTCTCGGGAGTGCTGTTCCACGATGCCGGAAACGTCTACTCGCGCCCGGGGCGCATCAGCCTGCGCTCGGGCCAGAGGTTCCGAACGAACGACACGGGCGGCACGGAGTTCGATTTCGATTACTTGGTCCACGCGCTGGGGCTCGGCATTCGCTACCGCACGCCGATCGGCCCGCTGCGGCTTGACCTAGCGTACAGCCCCAACCCGCCCCGCTTCGTGGGATTCGACGGCACGCGGGAGCAGTTACTGCTGGGGGCCGGGACGTTTCGCGAACAGCGCGCCAGTTTCCTACAGTTCCATTTTTCGCTCGGCCAGACGTTCTGATGCCCAAGCCCGCCCCCAGCCCCCCCCCGCCCGCCGTCATGCTGGCGGCCATCGCCGCGTTGGTTCCGGCACTCGGGGCCGAGATCGTGGACAGCGTGGCGGCGATTGTCGGCAGCGAGGCCATCACGATGTCGCAAGTGCGCAGCCAGCTGCAGATGGTTGCCTTGCTTAACCACGTCGCGCCGGACAGCCTCGATGCCGGCGGCGAAACAGCCCTGCGCCGCCTGATCGATCGGCGCCTAGTCATGCAAGATCTCGCTCTGACGCCTTTCCTGCTCTCCCCGCCCGAGGAAATCGAGGGCCGTCTCGAGGCGCTGAGGACGCAAACCTTCGCGGGCGGACGGAACTTCCGGGCCGCACTGGCGCAGCACGGGCTCACCGAGGACGACTGCCGTTCCTTCCTAGGCGAGCAGGCCAGCTTCGAGCGCTACGTCTCGTTTCGCTTCAAGTCCGGCCAGGATGTCAGCCGCGAGGCCGTGGAAGCGTACTACCGGAGCGAGTACGTCCCTGGCCGGGCCGCGCTTGACGCGACCGTGCAACCCTTGGAATCCGTGCAGGCGCAGATTGCGGCGGAATTGGCCGAGCGCCGCGCGAACATACTGCTCGACCAGCGCATCAAGGAACTCCGGGCCTTGACCCGCATTGAGATTCTGGCCTTCAAGGACGGGAGGCCGACGCCGTGAGCAAGGCCGTGCTCGGCTGGGTGCTGAGACACAAGCTGGGGACTGCGGCAATCGGGCTGTCAGCCTTGGCCTGGGGCAGCTTCGAGGCCGCAATCCGCAGTGACTTGTTCCTCGAGGCCGTGCGCCGGAACGCTATCGCCGGTCTCGAGCGCTATTCCGGCACGACGGTATCGATCGACGAGCTGCGCTTCGGCCAGGCGCGGCTTGCGTTCGAAATCGCCGGCATCCGTGTCGATGCTGGCGAGCGGGCCGCCGGCCCCCCGCTGTTGTCAGTCCCGCACGCCTCGGTCGCGCTGAGCTGGCGGTCGCTCCTAGGCGGCCCGACAGTGCTGGAATCCCTGAGCGTGCACGACCCCGTGATGGATCTGACTCGCGGCGCCGAGGCCTGGGCGAACCTCACTAGGCCTCCCGGGCAAGCTGGCGGTGCCGGCTTCACGGTGCAACGCTTCAAACTCTCCGGCGGCCGGCTCATGTGGAGCGGCCAATCCCATGACCTAGAGTTCAGCGCAACAGGCCTGCAAGTCGAGACGACCTTCGATCCGGACGCGCAGGAGTACACCATAACCGCAGAACTCCGCGAACCGCGGGTCGGCAGGGCAGGCTCGCTGGAGATGGCCGGCACGGCTGTATCCCTGTCAGCCGTGGCCGACGAGACGGGCCTTGAGATTCTCAATGCCGAGATCCGCGGCGAGGATCTAGCGGGACAGGCCCGCTGCTCAATACGAGGCCGGCAACAGCCGTTCGCCAAGTGCATTTACTCCCTGCAGTCGGAATTCGCACCGCTGGCCGCACTGGCCGGCTATCCCGAGCCAGGCTTGGTCGGCGCACTGGAGATCAGCGGCGAGTTGGAATGGGACGGGGCCGGGGGCAAGGTCCTATACTCGGGCGAATTCAGCACCGCCTCCGCGGGCAATTCCGCACTAGATCTGGACCTCTCGCTGACCGGGAGGTTTTCCGGCAACGAAAACGGCCTCGATCTTCCATCCCTCACGGGCAGCGCGCTCGGCGGAGGCTTGCGGGCACAGGCCTCGATCGAAGCACCGTGGTCCCGGCCCCATGTCCATGCCGAAGGCACCTTCAGCGGCATCGCATTGCAGGGTATCGCGAACGCCGTCGGAGCCGGCCCGCCGGGCTGGAGCGGCTCCGTCGAGGCCGATTTCGAAATCTCAGGGAGGCCCTTGAGCGACCTTCGGGCCCGCCTTGGCTTGCGCGTCGAGCCGACGGCCCGGCCGGCCACGCTCCCCGTCAGCGGCGAGGCGGCGCTGCTGGTCAGCGGGGCGGGCCCGAGTGTCGCTGTGGAGGGTTTCTCGCTCGAGACACCGAATATACGAGCCAGCGGTGCCGGTCAGCTGTCAATCACAGGCGGGGGCACGCTGCAGGTTGCCGCTGAAGTCGACTCCAGGCAGGCGCTGGAGCGGCTGCTGGCTGCCCTCAAGATCGGCTCGGCGCTGCCGCAGTCCGCTCCTGACGGCAGCTATGCGTACCGAGGCAGCCTGAGTTGGGCGCGCGGCCCGCTGGCAGACGCGAAGCTGAGCGGCGACTTCACCATTGACGAATTCGAGTGGGGCGGCCAGCACTGGAGCCGACTTTCCCTGCGCGGCATGCTGGCACCGGATCGGCTGGAAGTGCTCGACGGGCGCTTGGTCGACGGGGACGGCGAGCTGAGCATGAGGGGAAGCTTGCCTCTGCTCCCGGACGGGGCGCTGAACCTAGCGATCTCCGCAGCTGCGATGGACACCGGCAAGCTGGCCCGGGCCAGCGGCTTCACGGTGCCGATCGAAGGGCTGCTGGCAATGCAGGCCTCGCTGACCGGGTCGCAGTCAGAT
The DNA here is from genome assembly GCA_965219605.1 of Bryobacterales bacterium. Classification (GTDB taxonomy): domain Bacteria; phylum Acidobacteriota; class Terriglobia; order Bryobacterales; family UBA6623; genus VXMF01. Next base: position 1,477,680 of record CBDCOC010000001.1, read on the forward strand.
CCAGAGGCGACCTGCCGCATCGCGATTGATGCCCCGACATTCTTCGGCGAACGCTTCGATCGGCTGCGGGCAGATCTCTACTACACGGCCGAGGGGTACGATCTTCGCAACGCGTCGCTTGCACGGCAGGGATCCACGCTCGGCGTGACTGCCTTCATCGCCGGGCAAACCGGCGAGACGCAATTGGAACTGGAGGGCAACCACTGGCCATTGGAAGAATCCACCTGGGCCGGCGCGCTGGCACCTGGCCTCGCCGGAAATCTGCGTTTCGAGTTACGGGCTGCCGGACGGCCAGCCATGAACGGCACGCTCGGCGCACTCGACTTGGACGGAAACTGGGAAATCTCCGGCCTGCGCAGCGACGGCTTGGAACTCGGGAACTGGAACGGCACGGTCCGCTCCGCGCGCGATGCCGAGGGCGTCCAGATCGGCTGGGAGGCCGCAGTCCTTGACGGCAGGTTCCGAGGCGACGCAACTCTGTGGAGCCAAGCCAGGCCCCCCAGCTACAACGGCAGCATGGAGTTCAACAACCTCAGCGCGCAACGGCTGGCAGAACTGCTGGATCTGCCGCTCGGCAGATCGCAAGGCAAGCTGGAGGGCCGGGCGGGATTCGGCGGCGTGGCGGGATCGCGCGGCACGTTCGAGATGAACGGAACCATCGAGCGCGCGGAGGTCAGCCTGCCGGGCCTTAACAGCGAACCGCTCGTGATCTCGAACGTGTTCCCGCTTCGCTGGGGCATCAAGGACGGCGACTTGATGCTCGACTCCATGGTGCTGACCGGCCAAGGCACGGATTTCCGGATCGACGGCGCGATCGGCCTGGCGGGGGAGCGGGCGATGGATGTCAGCATTGACGGAGACGTCAACCTGCGCCTGCTGGAAGGATTCGCCCCGGGGATCGAAACGACCGGCTCGTCGACAATCGGGCTCCGCCTGCGCGGGACATTGGACGATCCTTCGCTCGAGGGATCCGTCGAACTCGCAGAAGCATCCGTCCGGGTGCCCGCCGTAGCGACCCAGCTGAGCAACATCAACGGCACGATCGCATTCCAAGAGGGGCAGGGCAAGATCACCCGCCTCACGGCAACTTCGGGCGGCGGAACAGTCGAGTTCAGCGGCGTGACAGATTACCGCAGATCCCAGTTCGAATTCCGCGTCCACGCATCGGCCAAGGACGTCCGAGTGAACTATCCCCCCACCATCGCCAGCATAATCGACGGAGACCTGACCTTGGCCGGGGTGGGCGGGCAGAGCATCCTCAATGGCAACGTCGTGATCTCGCGCATGTCGACCGCCAGCAAACTGTCGTTCTCCGACTTGTTCACAAGCCTCCAGAAGCCTGAGGGCGGCCTCGGCCAGAACGCGCTGCTGGACGCCGTGCAAGTCAACGTGCATGTCGGGGCCATCCAGCAATTACCCGTCGAAACCTCGCTCGTGCGCGACATCCAAGCGGACTTCGACCTCAATATCGTAGGCACTCTCGGCGACCCGTCGCTGGTCGGTGAGATCCAAATCGCGCAAGGCGAATTGCGGATGCTCGGCACGCACTACCGGATCAATCGGGGGGAGATCCGCTTCATCGACGCCCTGCAGGCGGAGCCGCTGCTGAGCGTTGAGCTAGAGACCCGGATTCGCGACGTAGACCTAGCCCTGGTGCTGGCGGGGCCCAGCCGGGACTTGAGCCTGAGCTATCGCTCCGACCCCCCGCTGCCCTTCCACGACCTAGTAGACCTAGTCGCCGTCGGCAAAGAGCCGACAGTGGATCCGAGTATCGCATCACGGCGGCGGATCGAGCAGCAATCCGTGATCCAGACCGGCGCTGACAACATCCTCAGCCAGGCCATTTCGCGCCCGGTCTCAAAGCGCCTGCAACGCTTCTTCGGCGTCAGCCGCCTCAAAGTGGACCCGCAAATCGGCGGCCTGGAATCCAACCCGAGCGCCCGCCTGTCGACGGAGCAGCAAATTGCCGAGGACATCACCCTGATCTACAGCTACGACCTCTCGTCAGCCCAGCAGCAGGCGATCCGCCTGGAGTGGAACCCTGACCGCAAGTGGTCCTTCATCGTCACGCGCGACCAGAACGGCCTGCTCGGCTCCGATGTGCTCTACAAGGTGCGGCTGAGATAGCGCTAGGCGAGTTGCAGCGCCGGCCGGGGAGCGAGGCCGAATCCATCGAACTGCGCGCGCCGCAAGCGGGGATAGGCCGCGGCGGCGATCATGGCGGCATTGTCAGTTGCCAGCGCAAGGGTGGGGAAATAGCACGGCAGCGGCAGCGACTCGAACGCCGCCCGCAAGCCCGAATTGGCCGCTACGCCGCCTGCCACGATGACGGAATCGACCTGTTCTTCCTCGCACGCGCGCGCGGCGCGCCTGAGGAGTTCCGACACGGCCCGCCGCTGAAACGCAGCGATCAAATCGAGACAGCCCTGGCTGGCCGAGTCCAGCAGGCCCTGCACGGTGGGCCGCCCGCGGCCGAGCAGCATCCTGCGCCGCTCGATCTCCTGGCCAAGATCGGCGGACAGCACATGGCGGCGCACGGCCGTCTTCAACCCGCTGAAGCTCATGTCGAGCGGATTGCCCTTCATGCGCACAGCCGGCAGGCGCACGCGGTCGGGATTCCCGTGCATGGCCAGCTTGTCCAAGATCGGCCCGCCCGGATAGCCGAATCCTAGAAGCTTGGCGACCTTGTCGTACGCCTCGCCGGCCGCATCATCGCGCGTGCGCCCCAAGAGGCGGTAGGCGTAGCAGTCCCGGTCATGGCGGCTGGCGACGAACATGTGGCTGTGCCCCCCGCTCACGACCACGGCCAGTGCCGGGAATTCAACCTCTGCGCCCGCTACACGCCGCTCGAGCACCACGGAATGAATATGTCCCTCGATGTGGTTGACTCCGATGAGCGGCACGCCGAGGGAGGCTACGAGACCCTTGGCGTAGGTAACGCCGACCAGCAGCGCCCCGACCAGCCCCGGGCCATGCGTCACCGCGACTGCATCCACTTCCGGATATCCGATGCCGGCGCGGGCCAAGGCCTCGCGCACGACGGGCACGATCGCACGCAGGTGCTGGCGCGAAGCCAGTTCCGGCACGACGCCGCCGTAAGCGGCATGCACGTCGAACTGCGAGGAGATCACGTTGGAGAGCAGGCGTTCGCCATCGGCCACAACGGCAGCCGCGGTCTCGTCGCAGGAGGTTTCGATCCCAAGCAGGTTCATGGCTGAACACATATGCCCTCGCGGGCGACCACGCCCGCGAGGGCAAGGGCGGCGCTGTCGCGCCTATATTGATTGCACTGGCAGTACCCTTGGAGCGGCGAGTTGCCGGTCCACGGCACCTACGGCCCCGCACTGGCAAGAACGGGGCATCGGAATTTCCGAGCAGTCGCGCTAACTCTCGGCCACCTCTCCGTCCAGAAGAATACTACCAGATGTACTGTCGTTCATTGCTCTGAATCACCTCCTTTGGCCAGTGGTTAGTCCCATGCTAGCGCACCGCGCCATGACCGTCAATTCACGGAGAGGCCCCTTCGCCCGGTACTCCGGCGGCGACCGGAGGCCATGCCGTGCGCCGTGCAGTCGCAAGGCCGCCGGAGCGTATGTCGATACAATAGGAATTGCTGCCGCCGCACGGGCTAAATCTATGCACAACGTGATCGTGATCGGTTCTGGCTGTGCCGGGAACACGGCCGCCATCTATACGGCCCGCGCGAACTTGGAGCCGCTGGTGATCGAAGGACTGGAGTCCGGCGGCCAACTGACACTGACCACTGACGTAGAGAACTTCCCCGGCTTCCCGGAAGGCATCATGGGGCCGGAGCTAGTCAACCGGATGAAGCAGCAGGCACAGCGCTTCGGGGCCGTGTACAAGCAAGGCGCTGTCACGCGCGCGGATCTCTCCTCGCGCCCGTTCAAGCTCTGGATCGGTGCCGAGCAACTCGAGACCCGGACGCTCATCATTGCCTCCGGGGCGTCCGCCCGGTGGCTGGGACTGCCATCGGAGCAGGCGCTTGTGGGACATGGTGTCAGCTCATGCGCCACTTGCGACGGCTTTTTCTTTCGCGGTCAGCCGGTGACGGTCGTTGGCGGCGGCGACAGTGCCATGGAAGAGGCGCTCTTCCTGACCAGATTCGCCACCGAGGTGGCCATCGTGCATCGCCGAGAAGAATTCCGGGCCTCGAAGATCATGCTGGATCGAGCGCTTGCCAATGACAAGATCCGATGGATCACCAACGCGACCGTCACGGAAGTCGCAGATCCTGCAGCCAAGGCAGTCACCAGCCTGCGACTGCGGAGCACGGTGGACGGCAAGGAATGGGATCACGAGACGAGCGCCCTGTTCCTAGCCATCGGGCATGTGCCCAACACCGCTGTCTTCAAGGGCCAGCTCGAACTCGACGAGCAAGGCTATATCGTGTCTAGCGGGGGCGCGCGGACGAACATCCCGGGCGCCTTCCACGCCGGCGATGTCGAGGACAGAATCTATCGGCAGGCCATCACAGCCGCCGGAGCTGGATGCAAGGCCGCCATGGAAGCCGAACGGCTGCTGGAAGCCGAAGCATAGCCGCCGGCGGCCGCACTAGGCGGGGGCTTCAAACAGACCGATCTGGCCGGGCACCAACTTAGGAACCCTGGGCCTGCGGCGGAGTGCGTGCGGCTTGCCGATGACCCCCATCACCACGCAAGTTTCCAAGGCGACTTGCGGCACGAACACGCGCCGGGTGAGACCGTTGGAGTCGGGCGGTGTCAACGTGACACCCGGCTCGCACAAGATACTCAGGTTGTTGGGGATCACGCCTTCCAGTTCCCCGCCGTCGACGAACCGCACCCGGATCCACAGCCCGACCAGCTTGGGCCGGGAAACAAACTCCTTGCGCAGGTCGCGCTCGGGGTCTTTGTCGAAATCGCGAACGAAGTACACGGCCCGCACGTGATCGTACGGGATGAGAACGGTCTTGGCCGAGCGAGTCATCAACTCGACCCCGGCACCGCGAAGGTATTGCTGTGGGTCAACCCAGCCCTCGACCTTGTCGAGGCCGAAACGCCGCACGTAGACCTTCTTGGCCGTAGAATTCAACAATTCCCCCCGAAATGTTTTGTGCCTATCCGCCATGCTAGTACGCAAGCACAGGGGTGTCAAGCCGCCGCGCATCGAGCAGGATCCGGCCTTGCGGAGCGAGGGGCCGGATTAGAGCTGCCAGCGCCAACGCTCTTGCAATTGCACTAATGCGTCATGAATCGCGCAACCGCCGCTGGATCTGTTCGTCATAAGCATTGGGCTTGCCTGTTGTTGGCGCACCGCCGGATCGCAGTCTCTGTCCGGTATGATTGCCGTGTGGCACAGGAAGACTCGTCCCTGCAGGAATTCCTAGACTACATCAGCATCGAGCGGGGCCTGTCCGCGAACAGTATCGCGGCCTACCGCCGAGATCTGACGCGCCTGTCCAAGTCCTTGGCAGGGCGCGATGTGCGTTTGTCCGCCGCGAGCAACGCCGATCTACGGGAGTTTCTCGACACGCTGTACGGTTCCGGCTTAAGCGGCAGGTCGGTCGCCCGCTATCTCAGCAGCATTCGCAGCCTGTACCGCTACCTAGTGGATCAAGGCCAGATCGTCGAAGATCCCTCGGCCCGCCTCGACTCCCCGGGCCGCTGGAAAACCCTGCCGAAATTCCTCACTTGCGACGAAGTCGACCGGTTGCTCGGCGCCCCGCAGCCGGAAACACACCTAGGCGGTCGTGACCTCGCCATGCTGCAATTGCTGTACGCAACTGGACTGCGGGTTTCCGAACTGGTCGCGGTGCGCCTATCCGACCTTGATGCCAAGATGGGAGTCGTGCGCACAGTCGGGAAGGGAGACAAGACGCGCCTAGTCCCGGTGGGCCGCACAGCGCTCGAAGCGATCGAGAACTACGTCGGCCAGCATCGCCCGGCAATTCTCGGGCAGGCTTCTTCCGAGTACTTGTTCGTAACCGCACTGGGCACGTCCATGTCAAGGCAGTCGTTCTGGAAACTGCTGCGCAAGTACGGCCTTGCAGCCGGCATCGCCAAGCGCATCACGCCCCACGTGCTGCGGCACAGCTTTGCCACGCACCTGTTGGAGCGCGGGGCCGACCTGCGCAGCCTGCAGCTGATGCTTGGGCACGCGGACATCTCCACCACGCAGATCTACACTCACGTGCTGCGCTCGCGCATGCGCAAGATTTACGACAGCCATCACCCCCGCGGCTAGCCGGCCCGGCCAAGGGCACGGCGCAAGTGCTCTCTGCTACGCTGCCAGCATGCACCTAGAGGGGATGCTCTCGCGGGACGCCCTCGTCATGAAGTCGTCGCTGATCCGCCAGCTCACCGGCTTGGTCAACCAACCGCGCGTGATCTCTTTCGCTGCCGGTTCTCCGAACGCGCAGACGTTCCCGCACGAGCAGCTGTGCCAGATCCAGCACGATCTGAACGAGCGCGAGCGCGGCAACATCTTCCAGTACTCTGTGACGCGCGGCAACGCGCGTCTCATCAAGGCCGTTTGCGAGCGCGACCGAGCGCTCAAGGGCATCGAATCCACCCCGGCGGAGACACTGCTGACCAGCGGCTCCCAGCAGGCGCTGGACCTCATCGCCAGGGTAGCGCTGGACCCGGGAGATGCGGTCTTCGTGGAAACGCCGAGCTTCATCGGCGCGATGTCTTCGTTCCGGAACCTCCGGGCGCGGCTGTTCGCCGTGGCGTGCAACCAAGACGGCATGGATCTGGACGATCTCACCCGACGCATCCGCGAGGCGCGCGCGCAAGGGTGCCGGTGCAAGCTCGTCTACGCGATCCCGAACTTTCAGAATCCTTCCGGATCGGTGTGGTCGCAAGCGCGCCGCCAAGGATTGTGCGACCTGGCCCGCGACGAGGGCATCTTGGTCGTGGAGGACGATGCCTACGGCGAACTGTATTTCAAGGGATTCGACCGCACCGACCTAGCCCCGATCAAGTCGTGCGCTGCAAGCGACCATGTGATCCACGTTTCCACTTTCTCCAAGATTCTCGCCCCCGGCTTGCGCGTGGCGTGGCTGCACGGCCCGGCCAAGGTCATCCAACGGATCGAATATTGCAAGGAAAGCGCGGATCTATGCACGTCCACGCTGAGCCAGCGGCTGGTCTTGGAGTTCCTAGAGCGCGGCTGGATGTGCCCCCAGGCAGCTTTGGCCCGGGACTTCTACGGCGCCAAGTCCGGCACCATGCAGGCCGCGCTCCAGAAGCACTTTTCCGGCCTTGCGCAGTGGCGCCCGGCCCGCGGCGGGCTGTTCCAATGGCTGGATCTGCCCGAGGGCGTTGATGCGCTCGGCCTCCTGCATCGCAGCCTTGAGCAGGATCAGGTCGCATTCATCCCCGGAGGCCCGTTCTTCGCCGGACCCGAGCGGCGGAACTCCCTGCGGCTTTCTTTTTCCAACGTAAGGGACGAAAATATTGACATCGGCCTCTCCCGCCTGAGCCGGCGCATTCTGCAAGAGCTCAGCTGAAGGCGCAGCCGCGTCTCTCGGACGCCGGACATGCGCCCCGTCGGCACGAGCCTGAGCAATGCCCGCATACCCGACCGATCTCGCCGCGCACATCACCCGCCAGATCGAGGGCGAGGTACGCTTCGATACCTACTCGCGCGTGCTGTACTCCACCGACGCCTCGGTCTGGCAGATCGAGCCGATCGGAGCGGTCATCCCCCGACATCACGGCGACGTCCGGTCACTGCTCCGGATCTGCGCGAAGCACCAAGTGCCGGTCCTGCCGCGAGGCGGGGCCACCAGCCTGTCCGGCCAGACCGTGGGCGAGGCCGTCCACATCGATTTTGCCAAGTACATGCATGGCATCCTCGAGACCAACATCGAGGAAGAGTGGGTGCGCGTCCAGCCGGGCGTCGTCCAAGACCAGTTGGCAAGGCACCTGCAACCGCTGGGCTATCAGTTCGGGCCGAACACATCCTCCGCGAGCCGGGGCACGATCGGCGGAATGATCGGCAACAACTCGGCCGGATCGCATTCCATCCTGCACGGCAAGACGATCGACCACGTGCTGGAACTCCGCTGCGTCTTCTCCGATGGCTCGGAGGCGTGGCTCAAGCCTGTTGAGAACAGCAGTCTGGAGTCTCTCGGTCGAGGGGATGGACTCGTCGCCTCCATGCACCGGGAACTGCCTAGGATCGGCGCCCTGTACCGCGACGAGGTGCTGGCCAGATTCCCGCAGATCTTGCGCCGCGTGAGCGGCTACAACCTCGACGAACTCGTGCGCAACGGCGACAGCTTCGGCGCGGGCTACTCCAGCCGGCCCGGCCCGCTCAACCTCAGCCGCGTCGTGGTCGGCTGCGAGGGCACGCTGGCGGTGGTCACCGAGGCAAAGCTCCGCATCGTCCGCTTGCCTGCCGCCAAGGGCATTCTGGTGGTGCATTTCGACTCCGTGTTCGCCGCAGTCGGCGCCGCCGAGCTGATCGTTTCGACACAGCCGTCGGCAGCGGAGCTGATCGACGAGTTCATCCTGCATAGCGCCCGCGCCAATCCGGCCTTTGCCGGCAAGCTCGACTGGGTCGATTCAAGCGCCCAAGCCCTGATGGTGGTCGAGTATCACGGCGAGTCTGGCGGCGAAATCGACGCCAAGCTCGCCGCTCTGCGGCAATTGCTGGAGCGGAACCGCGCCGGGTTCGGTTACTTGCCGATCAGCGACCCGGCCGAGCAGGCGCAGATCTGGGGAGTGCGCAAGGAAGCCCTCGGCATCCTGATGGCGGTAAAGGGTGATCGGAAGCCCATCGCGTTCGTGGAGGACCCTGCCGTGCCAATCGAGCGCATGAGCAGCTTCCTGAGGGACTTCCGCGAGATTCTCGAGAGGCACGAGGCGCACGGCGGGTACTACGGCCACGCCTCGGTGGGCTGCCTGCACGTCCGCCCGATGGTCAACCTCAAGGACCCCGCAGGAGTGCGCAAGATGGCCGCGATCGCAGATGATGTCTTCGGCGTCGTGATGGGCTACGGCGGTTCCATGTCGGGCGAGCACGGGGATGGCATTGCCCGCAGCAAGTACAACAAGTGGCTCTTCGGCGACAAGCTCTACCAAGCCTTCCTAGACCTGAAGGGCGTGATGGATCCGCAGAACATCCTCAATCCCGGCAAGGTTGTGAACGCGCCGGATCCCACCCAGCACCTGCGCTGGGGCACGGGCTACAAGATGCGCCAAGTCGCGACCAAGCTCGACTTCTCCGGTGAAGGCGGGTTCGACCGGGCCATCGAGATGTGCAACGGTGCGGGCGCCTGCCGCAAGCGCATGACCGGCACGATGTGCCCTTCGTACCACGCCACGATGGACGAAGAGCACTCCACCCGCGGCCGGGCCAACGCACTGCGGGCCGCGCTATCGGGAGCGCTGCCCGCCGAGGAGTTCACATCGCAACGCATGCATGACGTGCTCGACCTCTGCCTCTCCTGCAAGGCGTGCAAGACCGAATGCCCGTCCAACGTGGACATGGCCAAGATCAAACACGAATGGCTGTACCACTACTACAACGAACGCGGCGTGCCGCTCAAAGCCAAAGCCTTCGGGCACATCGAGCGCATCTACCGCCTGGCCAGCAAGGCGCCGCGTCTGTTCAACCTTGCCGGCTCGCTGGCGCTCGTGCGCCGGCTGAACGAGGCCATCCTGCATGTTGACCGCAGGCGCACGCCGCCCAAGCTGGCCGACCAGCCGTTCCGCCGTTGGTTCGCCAGCCGCTCTCGCGGGAGCGGTTCCGCCGCCCGCGGGCAGGTGGTGCTGCTGGACGACTGCTTCATGAACTTCAACCACCCGGAGGTCGGGCGGGCGGCAGTCGCGCTGCTGGAAGCCGCAGGTTTTGAAGTCGTGCTGGCAGACCACCGCTGCTGCGGCCGCCCGATGCTGTCACACGGGCTGCTGGACGACGGCCGCGAAGCCGCAGCCCACAACGTGCGGGAGCTCAACCGACGGGCCCGTGGCGGCGCGCAGATCGTCGGCTGCGAGCCCAGTTGCCTGCTCACATTGCGGGAGGAATACCCCGATCTCATTCCCGGCGGGGAGGCCCGGCGTATCGCTGCGAAGGCGGTCATGCTGGAAGAGTTCTTGCAGCAGCTGTCCGACCGCGATGAACTCGATATCGACTGGCAGCCCACCGAGCGCAAGGTTCTCTACCATGGCCACTGCCATCAGAAGGCGCACATGGGGACGCAGGCAACGCTGCGAACCCTGGACCTCGTGCCAGGGCAAAGCGCGGAAGAGATCGATGCGGGATGCTGCGGGATGGCCGGTTCCTTCGGCTTCGAGAAGGGCCACTACGAGATCTCGGAAAAGATCGGGGCCGAGCGGCTCTTCCCGGCGGTGAATTCCGCCGCATCCGAGACCGAGATCGCCGTCAGCGGCGTGTCCTGCCGCCAGCAGATCGACCACTTCACAAATCGCACGGCCCGCCATGTGGCCGAAATTCTCTGCGACAGCCTCAAGGCGGCGCGGTGAGCCAGGGACAGGCACGCCTCGCGGCGACACGCCCGTTGACTTGGAAAGTCGGGCTGTTCGCGCTCGCCATCAGCTTCTTATGGAGCGGCAATATCGTCGCGATCAAGTTCGGGCTAGCGACGATCCCGCCGTTTTGGAGCGCCTTCTGGCGTATGGCCAGCGGGGCGCTGGCTGTTTCGGCATGGGCTTGGGCGCGGCGTAAGCCGCTCCGGATCAAGCGCGGCCAGCTGCGCGGCTTCCTGCTGCTGGCAGCGATGTTCAGCGCCCAGATCGCGATCTTCAACCTGTCGGTGTTCTACACTTCCCCTGCCTATGCCGTGATCCTGCTCAACACCAATCCGGTGCTGGTCAACCTGCTCAGCCACCACTTTGTCAAGGCGGACCGGCTGAGCGGGCGCAGGCTGCTCGGCCTTGGCGTCGCCTTCGGCAGCATTTGCTACGCAATGCTCGGCCAGCCGGACGCCTCCCTCGCGCCCGATCCAAGGCTGGGCAACCCGCTGATGCTGGTTTCCTCGTTCCTGCTCGCGCTGCGCATCGTGTACACGCAGCGCATGGTGCGCCGGGCCGGGCCCTATCGGCCCGTGGTCTGGCAGATGGCGCTGTCCCTGCCAGCCTTTCTAGCGCTCGCCCTCGCTTTTGAGCAACCCCTGCTCCAACCGCTGTCGTACGAGCCCGTGCTGGCCATTCTCTACCAAGGCTTGGTCGTGGCGGGCTTCTGCTTCGTCTCGTGGACAGCCTTGCTCAGGTTTTACAGCGCCGGAAACCTGGCAATGTACACGTTCAGCGTGCCGATATTCGGCATTTTCCTAGCGGCAGGGCTATTCGACGAACAGGTCACCGGGCGACTGCTGGTTGGCGCCGTCGCAGTAGCTGCGGGCATCGCGATCGTTACCGGTTCCAAGACTCGAGGGCGGGCGCGGCCGGCATGACGCGCGTCGCGAACCAAGCTGCCTGGCGAGCGCCACGCCACGGCGGGGGCTCGACATCGTGAACGCCAAAGTTGCCGGGTCCCATTCCCTTTGCTCTGGGGCAGCTTCCAGTATTGATGTCGCGAGGCGCGTGACGGCAGGACGCCCGCCTTTAATTCGCGAGCACGTCCGAGATTCGGTAGAGGCCGCAATCCCAGGGTTTTTCGGAAGTCAGGCAGCCATGCGCCGGCTCCGGCACTGGTAGCCGCGCTAACCGTCGCCAAGCTCGCCAAGCCGCTCGCGGCTGTCAATCGGACAGCTTGAATCAAAATGGATCGCGGCCAGTCCAGAGCCTCTGCCGCCTCGCAATCGGCCCAAGTTACGGCGTGAACGGGCAGATCGTCACATCCGCCATGCGCCGAAGCCTGATCCTTGGCTTCGGCTCCTGCCTTCCCGCAGCGGCCCAGCTCGCCAGCCCGCCAACTGCAGCGGCCCGGATATCACCCCCCGCTGGGCTCATGATCGGCTTCAGATCGTCCGGTTCGGGATCGCCGGGCGTGGGCTATAATTTCGGTCTCGCGCGGCAAGCCTGCCATGCACGGGTGCGAGCGATGTTGGACATTGGCGAAATCCTCAAGATCCTGCCGCATCGCTACCCGATGCTGCTGGTAGACAGGATCGTCGAGATGTCGGGCCAGCGCATCATCGGCATCAAGAACGTAACCTTCAACGAGCCATTTTTCCAAGGCCACTTCCCGGACAACCCGATCATGCCGGGCGTGCTAATCGTAGAAGCGATGGCCCAGTGCGGGGGCGTGCTCGCGATGGGAGCGATTGAAGACCGCGAGCGCAAGGTGGTTCTATTCACGTCGATCGACGATTGCCGCTTCCGCGTCCCGGTCACGCCGGGCGACCAGTTGCGACTGGAGCTAGACATCCTGAGGAGGCGCGGCCCGATGATCAAGATGCAGGGCCGGGCCTATACGGGTGAGCGGCTGGCGGCAGAAGCGGTGCTGATGTGCAGCATTGCCGACCGGGCCGCCGCTCGTGCGCGATGACAATCCACCCCACGGCAATTGTAGATCCCGCTGCAAGCATCGCTCCCGGCGCAGAGGTCGGGCCGCACTGTATCGTCGGCCCAAGCGTTCGGATCGGGGCGGGAACCTGCCTGATGGCGCATGTCTACATGGACGGAGACACAGAGGTCGGGCGCGACAATCGCTTCTATCCGTATTCGACGGTGGGCGTCGCGCCGCAGGATCTCAAGTATCAGGGCGAGCCCACGAAGACATCGATAGGCGACCGCAACCAGATCCGCGAATTCTGCACGATCCATCGCGGCACCCAGGGCGGAGGCGCATTGACCAGCATCGGCGACGACAACTTGCTGCAGGCCTATGCACACGTGGCGCACGACTGCGCGGTAGGATCGCATTGCGTGCTGTGCCACGCCGCAACGCTGGGCGGGCATGTCACCGTGCAAGACCATGCCTGGGTGGGCGCTCATAGCGGTGTCCACCAGCACTGCCGGATCGGAGCCCACAGCTTCGTGGGCGGGTTCAGCGTCGTCACCCAAGACGTGCTGCCTTTCGCGACGGTCGTGAGCGAGCGCGTGACACGGACTCGCAGCATCAACGCCACCGGACTGCAACGACGGGGGTTCCTGCCGGAGGAAATCAAGCGCCTCCGCAAGGCGTTCAAGATCCTGGTCCAACCGGAGTTGAACAACGACCAAGCCTTGGCCAGGATTGCCGAGGAACTGCCCGCTTCGCCGCATCTCGACAGGATTTGCGACTTCGTCCGCAGTTCGAAGCGTGGATTCGTGCCGTGAAGTACGGGCTGATCGCAGGGGGCGGGAGCTTTCCGCTGCTAACGTTGAAGGCGGCACACGCGGCGGGCCACACGATGGCGGTGGTGGCAGTCAAGGAAGAAGCAGCGCCGGAAGTGGCAGATCTGGCCGATTCCTGCCAGTGGGTTTCGCTCGGCCAGCTATCGAAGCTGATCGACACCTTCCATGCCGAGGGCGTCAGCCAAGCGGTGATGAGCGGGCGCATCCAGCACAAGCGGATCTTCTCGGCGATCCGCCCCGACTGGCGGTTGCTCAAAGTGCTGAACAGGCTTCGCCGCAAGAACACCGACTCCCTGCTCGGCGCGGTGGCGCAGGTCTTGGAGAGCGAGGGCATCTCGCTCCTTGATTCGACACACTTCCTTTCCTCCAGCCTTGCCCGCGGGGGGCCCAACGGCAGGCGCAAGCCTTCGCGCGGAGAATTAGGCGACATCACCTACGGCCGGGAAATCGCCCGCTCCTTAGCGTCGTTCGACATCGGCCAGAGCGTGGTCATCTGCGAGCAGGCGTGCGTGGCGGTCGAGGCCATGGAGGGCACCGACCTCCTGCTAGAGCGCGCGGGGGGGCTGTCGAACGGCCGGCGGCTGACGCTGGTAAAGGTCGCCAAGCCCGACCAGGACATGCGCTTCGATGTGCCGGTGATCGGCCCGCGCACCATTCGCAAGATGCGGGCGACGAACGCAACAGCTGTCGCGGTAGACGCGCGCAAGACGCTGCTGCTAGAAAGGGACCGCCTGCTGGCTGACGCGGATCAGGCGGGAATCGCGGTCTACGGCCTGACTCCCGCCACCTGATATCAAGCAGGCTGGCGGCACGGGGAAAGCGAGTCAGCGGTCGGAGAGGATCTCGGCGATCTCTAGCGCGGCCGCGCGGGCCTCGCTGAACTGCTCGGGGCTGAAACTGATGGCCCCGACGCGTGGATGCCCGCCGCCGCCGTAGCGCTCGCACAGTTCCGCGAGGTTGTGCGTCGGATCGACCGCAGACCAAGGGTTGGAGCCGACCGAGACCTTGGCGCGGAATCCGCCATCAAGCAGCGAGACCGTATAGGCGCTTTGGGGGTACAGGAAGTAGGGGATGAACTTGTTGTAGCCCTTCAGCCCGGTGCCGACCAGGTCGAAGAAGACCACGCCGGCGTTGCAAACCGCTCGCTTGCTGATGGTTTCGATAGTCCGCTCGTGCCGCTCGTAGAGCTTGCGGAACTCTTGCTTGTAGGCAGGCCTGTCGACAATGTCCTCCAGCGGTTCGGCTTCGAGCAGCGGTATGACGCCGGGCGTCATGTTGATCTCGGCCGATTCGATGATGAGGTTGAGCTTGAGAGCGGGTTCCTTCATCTCCACCGCAGCCTTGGCGCTCGGATGCCGGGCGCCGTCAAGCACATCCGCCCAGTGAATGAGGTCCGCTAGATGCCGGGAGTCGAAACCGAACTTGGCGGCGAGCGTGTTGGCGATGAACTTAGCGCAGGACTTGTAGGCGGGGTCGAAGAACTTCCGGCCCGAACGATCGCGCCGGAAATGCTCGGCATCGGCTGCGGACAGGAATGCGCTCTGGTGGTGGTCGAACCACCAAGTCACCTTCTCGGACGATGAGTACTTGAAATCGACAATGACGTTGATGTCGCCGTCGAAATCACTCTCGTCGAACAGTTGGTCGGCGCGGTGGTAGAGGCCGCCGTAAGACAACTCGGCGCCGGGTGCCAGCGAGCGCCTGACAAAACTCGAGAACAGCGCTGCGGAACACGCCCCGTCAAAGCAGCGGTCATGGTGGAGGATCTTGACTCGCATGGAGCGGGTGAAGCCCAATCATATCGCGCCGGCGGCCGAGGGGCGCACTCCAAACCCGCAACGCAGCGCAGCAAGGCTTGGGGGCGGCCCCCTGCCGTGGCAGTAAGATGAGAAGTGCAGTGATCAGCCGGTCACGAATCGAGGGCATGCACGCGATGAGATCAGAATGGGTGGCCAAGCGCAGCGGGGATCCCGTGCGCACGCAGATGCGTTATGCGCGCAAGGGGCTCGTCACCGAGGAGATGGAGTATGTGGCCAAGCGCGAGCAACTCCCGGCCGAGACCGTTCGGCAAGAAGTCGCCCGCGGCAGGATGATCATTCCGGCGAACGTGCGCCATGAGAATCTCGAGCCGATGTGCATCGGCGTTGCAGCGCGCTGCAAGGTCAATTCGAACATCGGCAACTCGGCAACGACTTCGGATATTGAGGCGGAGATCGAGAAGCTGCGCTATTCCGTCAACTACGGCGCCGACACTGTGATGGACCTTTCCACGGGCGGAGACATCCCGCGGATCCGCAAGTCGATCATCCGCCACTCGCCGGTGCCGATCGGCACCGTGCCGATCTACGAGGCGCTCACGCGCGTCAGCGGCAGGATCGAGGATCTCACGTGGCCGATCATGCGCGACGTGATCGAAGAGCAGGCCGAGCAAGGCGTGGATTATATGACGATCCATGCCGGGGTGCTCATCCAATACGTACCCATGGCCGTCAAGCGCATTACAGGCATCGTCAGTCGGGGCGGCTCGCTGCTGGCGGAATGGATGGTCGGGCACCACCGGCAGAACATGCTCTACGAGAATTTCGACGAAATCTGCAAGATTTTCCAGAAGTACGACGTGAGCTTCTCGCTCGGCGACGGACTGCGCCCAGGATCGCTCGCCGATGCTTCTGACGAAGCTCAGTTCGCCGAGCTCGAGACGCTGGGCGAACTCACCAAGAAAGCGTGGGAGTACGACGTGCAGGTAATGATCGAGGGGCCTGGCCATGTCCCCATGGACGAGATCAAGCTGCAGGTCGACAAGGAGCGCGAAGTGTGCCACGAGGCGCCGTTCTACACGCTCGGGCCGCTCGTGACGGACATCGCACCGGGCTACGACCACATCACCTCGGCAATCGGCGCGGCCATGATCGGCTGGCACGGCGCGTCCATGCTCTGCTATGTCACGCCCAAGGAGCACCTCGGCCTGCCCAACAAGGATGATGTCAAGCAGGGGATGATCGCCTACAAGATCGCCGCCCATGCCGCGGACGTGGCCCGCCACCGCCCGGGGGCGCGGGCTTGGGATGACGCACTCTCGAAGGCGCGCTTCGAATTCGACTGGAATCGACAGTTCGAGCTGGCGCTGGATCCCGAGACCGCCCGGAGCATGCATGACGAGGCATTGCCTGAGGAGGGCTATAAATCAGCCCGCTTCTGCTCGATGTGCGGGCCGAGCTTCTGTTCGATGAACGTCTCCTCGCGGGTGGCGGATTTCACCGCCGAAGACGCCCAGAGCGTCTTGCTGCAGATCCAGCCCCAAGCCCAGGGCCCGGCGGCCGCGGTGGCAGGCGATTGATGCTCAGCCCGGCCCGGCTTGCCGCGTGGCAGAGTAAACCTCGGCGCCGCCCAAGGTCGTCGACAAGACCCGGGTATCGCGCAACTCCTCTTCCGCGCAAGTCAGGATGTCGCGGTCGACAATCACGAAGTCGGCGTACTTGCCCGGTTCGAGCGACCCCTTGACGTCCTCCTCGAACGTGAGGTAGGCCGCATTGAGCGTCCACATGCGCAGGGCCTCCTCGCGCGAGATTCTCTGCTCAGAGTTATGCACCGAGCCGGTGGCGGTGCGAGTCACCGCCACCCACATGCGAAGAAGGGGCCGAAAGGATTGACGGCCCGCCGAGCATCGAACTTGATCATGTGATCCGAACCCCCGGCGACTATCACACCGGCATCGAAGATGGAGCGATAAGGCTGCAACGTGCCCATGCGGCGCGGCCCGAGGACGCGCGCCAATGCCAGGCCGTCGAAGTGGCACCAAGCGGGCTGCGTGTCGGCAACCACTCCCAATGCAGCGGCACGTCGAATGGCGTCGCGGCTGAGAAAGTTCGCATGGGTGAGCGTGAACCGACGCTCCGTGATGGGTGCCTTACGATTGACCGCCTCGTAGGCCGCCAGCAGTATGTCGGTGGATCCGCCGCCGGTCGTGTGGGCGGTCATCTGCCAGCCGAGGCGGGCGGCGAGCGTGACAATCTGCTCGAGATCGCCGGGACGGATGCGCAATTCGCCGCGATATGCGGAGTCCTCGAACCCATAGACCTGCGTGTTCCGACCGTAAGCGGCCCGCATGTAAGCCGTGCCGAGCAGGATGCCGCCATCCAAGAAGACCTTCAGCGGGCCCACGCGGAACATCTCGTCACCATGGCCGGTGACCGTGCCGATGCGCTCGATCTCCGCCAGCACCTCGGCGACTGGCCGTTCTGCGTCGACCACGCGGGTGACCGATGTCCGCACTTGCAGGCGGCCCTCCCGCCACAGCTGCTGATACGCTCGGAAGCCTTCCGCCGCTTGGCTGCGATCCGTGACACTCGTCAGCCCGGCCTTGCTGTAGGCTTTCTGCATCGCGGCCAAGGCAGCAACCATTTGTGGGTGGCCGCTCGCGCGCGTTTGCAGCAGGGGCGCGACAAGCTGGCGCGCACCGATGATCAGGCCTGTCGGCTCTCCTGCATCGTTGCGCACCAGCTTGCCATTGGGTGGATCAGGGGTCCGGGCGGAAAGGCCGGCCAGCTCGAGGGCGGCCGAATTGAGCACTGCCGCATAACCGTTGTCGAGCATGACTGCACGGGTCTTGGCGTAGGCATCGATTTCCCAGCGATCCGGGTAGCGGCGCTCCCTCAGGCGCGTGGAAACACCTTGGGAACAAGGATCAAGCCCTGTCCGCGAGGCTGCGCCTCGATGTGTTGCCGCAAGGCCTCGAAACTCTGCAGCACCGGGATCTCTCCATCCGCTTCGGCCAGTGCGGCGCTGACCGGATGGACATGGCTATCGATGAGACCGGGCAGTACGGTCCTGCCATGAAGGTTGACCTGGCGCGTCCGCGGTCCGGCCTTGCGGCCTATCTCTTGGGGCGTGCCGACATCCAATACTCGTCCCGAAGACACGGTCATGGATTCGACCGCCGGGCGCCTGTCCCACACGGTGATGATGTTGCCGCTGTAGTAGAGCGTGTCGGCCGGGCCGGACGGAATTTCGCGTCGCGGAGGCCGCTGCTGCGGCCGTGCCGAGCGGCCGAGTGGCAGCAACAGCGCGAGTGCGCATGCCGCTGCGATCATGGCCCGCTGGCGGAAGCCGCGGCCCGCGCAGCAGGGATTGCGCAGGAATCAGCGGCCCGTCGGTCTTACCAAGTCGGATCACCCGGCCGGCCAACCGTCGGCTCGCCCTCGACGTATTGGAGGGAAGCCAGAAAGCGGTCCATGTGCCAGACGGTGCTGGTGAACGAGGCACGGCTGCGTCCATAGTTGAAAAAGCCGTGCGGCCGGCCCTCGTAGCCAACCAATTCACAGCGATTGCCGACAGCGCGCATCGCATCGCAAAAAGCCTCGGCCGCCGCGAAAGGAACCGTCCTGTCGGCCTTGCCGTGGAACAGTATCGCTGGCGGATCCTTCGCGTCAACATGTTGCAGCGGCGACCCCAATTCGGGATCTTCGCCCCAGCGGCCGGATCTGCCTGAGAGATCCGTGACTGGGTTGAACAGCAGCAGCGCATTGGGCTTGGGTCTGACCGCTGTGTTCTCGCCCTTGCCCTCCAGCCCGTTAATCACGCCAGTCGCGGCCGCGACATGGCCGCCGGCAGACCCGCCGCCGGCGGCGATTCGATCCGGATCGACACCTAGCTCGGCAGCATGCTCGCGGATCCAGCGCACCGCCGCCTTGCCGTCGGCGACACATTCCCTCGTCGTAGTGCCGTGGCTGCCCCGCGTACGGTACTGGGTGCTAATGGCGACCATGCCCCGCGAAGACACAGATAGCGGCTATGCGGGAAGAACTGCGCCAGAGCGCCGCCAATCTAGCCCCCGCCAAAGAAAAACACCGCAGTCGCGCGCTTGTCGCCGGGATCCCAGCCCGCGGGCAGGAAGACATGCAGATCCAGCGCATCCTTGTCGAAATCCTTGAATGTAATCTTCTTGTCCGGCTTGAACTCGCGCTCTTGCGCAAGAACAGCGACGCTTGCAAAGGGGATCAAGTACGATTATTAGTTGCTAGTCCGCCTCATCGAGCAAATCACTCAACCGCAACGAGGCATTCTTCCAGAATATGCGAATCGCCGCCTCCAAGACATGGACGTTATCTATCTCCTGATACGGCAACTCCACCGTGACCTTCCTTTCGTCGCTCTTGGCCAGATAGAACGTGCCGACACCGTTACCAATGACTAGGTCTGTCCATCTGCATGCCACCCGTTGGTTCGCGGAAAAGAGCTTGCGTCTTTCCAACTCAACACCGTAATCGGCTACTACTATAGCACCAAACCTATAGCGGTTTCCGGAACGAAGGCCCTCAAGCATCTCTGTTAGGAGACGCACACCCGCTGACTTCCAGAGGCGATCGACAAACGCCGAATAGATCTGCTGATCTCGAAGCTTGATAGTCGTTCCACCCCGCTCACCCGCTACAAAGATGTTGTATGTCGTACCCGTCGGAATTCCATTGACGGAATGTTCGGTTCCTCCCCAGCGCACACGCGTGATTTCTTCCAGCGGAATCTTCAGCCTCTTCCACTGGACCCCGTTTGGTGAGATTCGAAGCCTCTCTTTGAACACAATGCCGACGTCAGCTTCATAGGTGATCTCCCTTTCCCATTCCTTGGCTCGAGCCTTCATTTCGGCGAACAGCTGAGATCTTCGCTCGGCAATTTCATCAAGCTTGGTAGCGTCCTCTTCCGCTTGCTCTACGATTCGGTCGACCTCGGCAAAGACATCCTGCTGAAGTGCCGTTAGCCTCTTGGAGATATCGAGGAGGCCATGTTGGTTCAACAGTTCAACCGCTAGGCTTCGTATCCCTCCAGCGACCTCGTGGCTCAGGTCGTGGCTGGTGCCCTGACTGCGAGCGCTCAGTTGGATTGGTTGGGCAACCCTGTCCCAGTTCCTCACAACCTCCTCCAGCTGCGAGACAAGGCGGCCAACCTCTTCATGTCCTTCATCTTGCGAAACGGCTCTCCGCACTCCCCCCACCAGAGTCTCGATATTCTTCTTCTCCTCGTCGAGAAACGTTTGTGCTTCGACTGCAAAGCTATCTGCTAGATCATGGATCAAGATTGGTGCATGACTGTCTCCACCATCGGTTGCCTCGTCGACTGCGATCGTCACGACCTCAGCGCACGAAGGAGCAGGTAGCTGATCGAGTGCTCTCTTGATCGCTTGCTTATAGTATTGACGTCGATCCTGAAGCTCCTGATCGACAACTCTTGGATCCGAGACTGCCGGGAAGCCAGCGACCGATCGCTCCTCGTTCAAGAAAGTGACGGTTTGCTCAGCTTTGATATCCTCATGCGCTTCGGCGAGTTCAATAATCCATCGTGCGACATCGATCTCAGGTAGCTCCCCGATGACGCGAATTAATCCATCAGCGAGGAGGTTAGCGCGAGCAAGGCTCGGAACGTTACCTAGGTCTCGTATCTTAGCTGGCTCCTGTTCTAGGACTGATATCGCCTCCGAGATTCGCTTGGGGCCGAGTCCCGGCAGCCATCCAATCTCGGCTACGAGACGCCGCCTCGGATTGGTAAGAACTGCTGTCGACTCACGGACCACGCCCTCATCAGAGATCAGACTCTTCGCTTCTGCTAAGTCCATGATCCGTCGCCTGTCGTCACGCATCGTGGCGCCAAGCGCAAGGAAGGGGTTTGCCAGCAGCTCCACGACCTACTCCCGAATAAAGCCGATGGAGCGCCTCTTTGGGGCAGTTGGCCCGATACTCGCAAGCGCCTGACGCAACGATTCATCATCTAGAGCACTCTTCCCGGCGCGCGCAGCCATGCGGGACGCCTCGCGGACAAGAAATGCGGCGTCCGACAGAGCTCTTCCGGTCAATGAATTCACAACGACGCTAGCATCGATCTCGCCTTCGACGGGTACTTTGGCCAGCAACGAGTCGATAAGGTCGGAAAGCTCCGTGGCGGAGGGCATGCCCACCTCGACAACATGATCAAATCGGCCCCGGCGAAGAACTGCAGAGTCGATCATCTCCAACCGGTTGGTCATACCGATTACAAGTACGCGGTGCTTGTTTGCTTCCGGTATTCGTCGCAAGAACTCCGTAACTTCCTCGACACGATGCGGGCTTGTTGACGCGTGGATCTGCCGGTCGGAGAGGTAGGACTCCATCTCATCGATCACAATCACCGATGGAGCCGCATCCACTGCCTTATCAAAGATCTCGCCAACCTTCTTGCTGGTCCCGTGAATGTACGAACTGCCCACACTGTTGGAATCGATACAGAAGATTGGCCAATCCAAGTACTCGACCAGCTGTTCCACGGCGAACGACTTACCGCAGCCTGGTGGTCCATGCAGGACGGCGGCAGCGGGAAACTCAATCCCAAGCGGCCTGTAGCGCTCCGAGTTTTCGACGATGTCAATCACGTGTTCGTTGAAGAATTGTTCGAGGACTGGACGCCCTGACAATCGAAACTGCCGGTGATGCCTGGATGGTTTCGGCACTTCCTGTGAAGCACCTGTTGCCGCGGGTGCCTTGGTGTCGTCCGATTGGGCTTCTGCTCGTTGCGCCTTCCGTTTGGTTCCTGCGCCTGCAGAATCTCGTGGGGCGCTGAAGCCCGCAGCTCGGACCAGTTCCGCTGCATCTTGCTGGTCGAGCCACCCAATGAGGTTCGACAGGCGACGAAATGACGTTGCTGGTATTGACACCCCACCGGTCAGCCACCGTCCCATGATCTCCTCATCCGAGCATCCCTCGGATACTGTCCATGTCGGAAGAAGCCGCGAATAGCGCTCGACATATATCGCATCGTGGAGCGGTGCCTGAGTGTCGATTTTCCGTGTTTCGCGAAGGCTGAGGGCGAATGCCAGTCCGTCCGCTTTGGTGTCCGGAGTGCCACTCACGGCGACGGGTTCAAGTCTTCGTCCTGACCCTGACAACATTGCTCTGTATTCGTGTCTACCGAACGAGAATGAATCCAGCACCGTCTCGGGCAAGAGCTTCGATTCAGCCCATTGCTCTGCGAGTTGGCTCTCCACGATCAGTATCGAATTCTCCGCGTTCACTCGGTAGATCTGCCAGTCAGGACCGCTATGCAAGAGCCGACCGAGCCTAAATCCGGCATGCAGCTCGTGCTTCGCTGGAAACCATCGCTCCCCCGCCATCCCTACCCCCGAATGATGTTCGCGATGTCGAGCATATCGGTGTCGGATCCTGTATCTATTTGGATCTGCCAAAGGTGTCCGACGATTTGCCGCAGATCAGCAATTTCATCGTTCCGGAGAAAAGTCATCCCGGTTGCCACCAACTCGCTATACCGAGCCGGGTTCGAGAAATGGTGGGGTGACGAAGCTATCCACTTGAACCTCTCCACGACGAACGAGTCTTGTCGCCAGAGGATTTCGAAGTTCTTGCCCTTTAGACCAGCCAGATAGCCCTCGAAGCCCCTATCTTTGCGGTCAATTGATCGCTGAGCCGTTCGAACTAGGTTGTCGAATGCGTTTTCCTCGCTTGGTCGCGCGAATTGGCGAATATGTTGATCAAAAAACTCGCCGACACTCTTCAGTTCCATCTGCCTGATATCTGAAAGATTGTCTTTTCGCACTTGAGCCAACAGTCGACGTGCTTCAACGACCCGCTCCATGGCCTCTTGTGCACGCTCGGTATCAGGCTCGTCCGGGTCTAGTTGTGATGATGCTGCGAGTTTCTTTCGCGCCTGCTCTAGCTTTGGGTCGTCGATTGCAGCATCGATCTCCTCAAGGCGCCGAAGCGTCCGCTCACCTTCTTCACAGACCCGTGCCGATTCCTTACTGAAGTCAATCTGTCCCTCCTGGCGGGAGTAGAAGTTCCTGCCGGAATGGAACGTCGCCCCAATATTCGCGACGGAAACCTCCAAAACGATGTTCCCGGAATCGAGCATCTCGAAGTCACACTGAAGGTTTTCGCCTGCTGGAATCACTCCATCATCGAAATCTCCGCCTGAGATCTTGAGGCATCCAATAAGCCTATTGTCAGAGGGCTCGTCGCTTTCGCCCTCTAACACCTTGATTTTGAGAGAGTTTGGGCTACCCGCCTTCAAAGACTCGGCCGCCTTGTAATTCTTGGTGCCCTTCTTGGGCAACCGGTCTCCTGCCCGCACAAGCCAGTCGATGGTTGGGGAGTCCCCTAGCTTTTCAAGGACTTCAATCCCAATCGAGTGGGATGCGGGAATAGCATCCACTGTCGCAGCGGTCCGGGTAATAAAGATCCGATCCTGCTCAAGCGCCAACGGGCCACCGACCGCATCGAACACGAACACCCGGAAAGCATTCTCTCCGCAAGCTGACAGAGTTAGATCGACGGTTGCACCGTCCTTCAATGGAAGCCGACCGGACGTCCAGCCGGTGTCCGCGCTGTCGATCTGGAACTCGGCACCCGGGATAGCTTCGCCGCTGACCTGAACGACGACCTTTCCCCGCGTATCCGGCGTACGCTCGGTGTAGTTGAAGGTCAGGTCAAGCGGTCCTGCCGAAGTGAGACTGCCACGGCTGCTCTTGCGGCCGCGGTTCTTGGAGCGCCAGTCGATGGACTCCGAAAATAGGGCGGCACCTTCCGCCACTGCTGTCATTGGATTCACTTCGGAGCTTGCAGGAATCCCCAACTCGAACGCAACTTTGTCACGCAGCGGCTTGTAATTTGTGGGACCACCAACGAAGACAAGACGCTCCACGTCATGAGCGTTGAGTCCGGCCTTGTCGAGGGTCTCCCGTGTTGCTTCGATCGATTCACCAATTCTTTCTTCAATCAGGCTGTCGAGAGTGTCCCGCGTTATCGTGATGTCGACGTAGATCTCCTGATTGGACTCGTCCCGAGCGCGAACCTCCATTTCCGACAGGCTGATAATCGCTTCCTCGCGAGCGGAAAGCTCGATCTTGGCTCGCTCGGCCGCCCACGCAGCTAGTCTCAACAACGCTTTGTAGTCGGAGTTGGTCGATAAATCCTCGGGCAGATTGAAATTCTCGAAGAACCAAGGTTTGATGACGTTGTCTAAGAGCAGGCGGTCGAAGTCTCGGCCGCCGCACATCGCAATGCCTCCATGTGCGAGAAGGTTGATCCGACCGACCAGACTCTCCGCCAGTGCAACATCCAGTGTGCCGCCACCGAGGTCATAGACAACGAAGATGCCGTCCATATTTCGAGCCTTCATGACGCTCATGGCTGCCGCCACAGGCTCCTGCATTAGCGCAACCCGTCCGATTCCCGCCCGATCCGCAGCAAGCATCGTGGCGTCCTTTTGCATCTGGTTGAACGCCGCAGGGACGGTAATGACGGTTCCCACGTCCGGGTCGTTGCGGAGTTCCTCTGGTAGATAGCCAAATAGCACCCTAAGAATCTCGGACGAGCATTCTTCGGGGCTCATAGAGGTGTTCGCGGCAGGCAGATCGATGGGTGTGCTCGTGCCCATAAGGCGCTTAAAGAGCGTTGCCGCGTTGTTAGGGCTACGAGGTGCCGAGTCGTACGCACGCTTGCCGAAATACCGGTTACCCCGCTGATCGATGTAGATGGCGGAAGGAGTAACATCATTTTGCTCCGGACTCTTCCATATGCGGGTCACCTCGCCATCGTATGAACAGATCGCACTGTTCGTAGTGCCCAAGTCTATGCCGACATAGCTGTTCAAGATTCCGCCCTCCTGAGCGTCACAGTTCCCATCCTGATGACGCCATCTGGTCCCATAATGATCGGTTCGAGCATCTGGTCAACGATCAAGGCGTCGTCGGAATCGAATTCTTCGATGTTCAGCGGCGTAGCCGCTACTCCAGGATCGAAGTCGTGTCCTTCCACGTTCACTATCCGCATCCCAGCATCTCTGAGCGAGTCTCCCAGCTTTCTGTGGAACCAGCGAAAATGCCCTCGATACCTGCTTTGCTCGCCAGCGTCCAGCTTCAGCAGAAGTCGATCCAACAGTCTAGTAAAACGCCAAGATTCGACAGCCACATCCAGTAGCGACCGAGTCACCACTTCGAGATCAGGTTTTCCGTCTTCTTCTTGCATCGGTTTCTGCTCCCGGCAGAGGTGCCGCTCATTTGAGCGACCGGTCGGCGACGCTAAAGGGGACTGCGCAACTCTTCCGGGCTATCGACCAAGACATTATAGCTGAACGGGAGATCATTCTCGTAGTCTTTCTGGCCAGTCGAAAGAACGGTCTGGGTCTACCGCGTCAGGATTCCGTTAGAAACGAGCATGAGCATCGAGTAGCTCACCCCGATGTCATGAAACTGGATATACTCTGAGGGGCGCTCGAGAGAGTGCCGCTGTCCGTTGGTACGCGGTGGAGCGGATCCGTGATCCGCTGCCTTGGGCCATAAGTCGGGACTGCCCCTGAGCACGGCGCGACTCGTCTTCGCTTCGTAACGGACCTCAGACATGGCCAGCCCGCGACAGCGGGGTAGGGCTTCTTGCGTCCCCACGTCCAGCAGTTTCACAGCAATAGTCAGTCCTCTGTCTAACTTCCGGCCCCTCTGGTTACCCCTCTCGATAAAGAATCGGCCGTGTGGTGAGCGGGCAGAGCGCGCGCTGCTACCGCGAGTTGGGCTACCGCACGCGGTGGAGTTGGAGTCGCACGCGGCGCGTGGCGGGCAAGGCGGAATGGCTGCCGGGGCCGGGCCGCAACAGCAACCTGCGCTTCGTGGTGACGAGCTTGAGTCGGCAGCGCTGGGGCCCGCGCGAGTTGTACGAGCAGTTGTACTGTGCGCACGGGGGCATGGAGAACCGCATCGAGGAGCAGCAGTTGGACTTGTTCGCCGACCGCACCTCGGCAAGTGCGCTGCGGGCGAACCAGTTGCGCTTGCACTGGGCCTTGTTCACGGCGGCGCTGCGAACAGATCCGCAGCGTAGCGCTGGCCGGCACGGAACTGGCGCAGGCGCAGTTCGGCACGCTGCGGGTGCTGTTGTTCAAAGTCGCGGCCAGCGTGCGGGTGAGCGTGCGCCGCATCCGGGTGTCGCTGTCGTCGTTATTCCCCCGCCAGGAACTGTTCGCACACTGCCTGGCTCGCCTGCGGGCGAGCTAGCGCGCTGCAGACAGCCGGAACGCTGCGGGGCCAGGGCGGCTCCAGGGGCAGGTGTGCGTACAGCGTGCTGCTGGGCCGACCGCCTTCTGGTCCAAGCTCGTCGCCCGGCCCACCTCGGCCAATCCCTGATCTGTGCTGCCCCCGCTCACTAGCTGGGCACCGACTATGCCGTGCCGCGCGCGCTGTGGGCCGACGTCGCGGCCCACGCCGAGCGCCTGCTGCGCGGCCAGAGCGCCCTGTTCGAGGTGGCGCACGAAGTGCGCCTGGCGGCCGAGGATTTGGTGCGTCGCCTGCGCGCCCGCGGCTTCGCCAGCGAGCAGCCCGCCGCCGATCAGCCAGTCAGCGTCCAGTTGCATACTCTGGCGCACTGCGACGCCCGCTCGGTGGGCGGCGAACGCCTGGCCCTGCGCGCCTTGCAGCAACTGCGCTTGCCCGCTTTGCTGCGCGAGGCCGGTGCCTCGCAGCGCGACGCCGCCATCGCCACCGCCCTGGTCATGGCGCGCATGCTGCATCCCTCCTCCGAACGCGAAGCGCAGCGCTGGCTGCGCGACCATAGCAGCACTCTCGAACTGCTCGGACTCGACACCTCCGGCGGCGTCTCGCTGGCCAAGCTGTACCGCATTGGTGACTTGCTGTGGAAACACCGCGAAGCCTTGCAGGCCGGGCTGTTCGCGCGCGAGCGCGACCTGCTCGGCCTGCCGCGCACGATCGTCTTCTACGACCTGTCGAACACGCATTACACCGGGCGCGAGAACGCCGGCCTGCGGCGCTTCGGCAAGTCGAAGCAGAAGCGCAACGACTGCCCGTTGGTCTCGCTGGCCATGGCCTTGGACGGCTCCGGCTTTCCGCGCCGTTGCGAGATCCTGGCCGGCAATGTCTCCGAGCCGGGCACCTTGCAGCCGCTGCTGGAGCGGCTGGACGACGAGCGCCAAGAGGGGGCGCCGCGACCGACCGTGGTGTTCGATGCGGGCCTGGCCAGCGCGGCGAACCTGAGCTGGCTGCGGGAGCAGGGCTGGCACTGGATCTGCGTCAGCCGCGAGGCCAAGCCACAGCCGCCGGCGGGCGAGCCGACGGCCCAACTGGAGACCAGCGGCGGCTACTGCGTGCGGGCCTGGCCGCTGCCGGCGGAGACAGCACAGGCTGCGGCGCAGGAGGCCGGCCAGGAGCCGGCCGAGTTGCGCGTGTACGCACTCAGCGAGGGCCGCCTGCGCACGGCGGAGTCGATTCTGCAGCGCCAGCGCGAGCGCTTTGAGCAGGCCCTGCAAAGCCTGCATGAGGGCCTCTCCAAACCGCGCTGCGTGAAGCAACTCGCGGCCGTGCAGCGCAAGGTGGGACGCTTGCTCGAGCAGTACAAGGCGGTGGCAGCGCAGTATAAGGTCGAAGTGCTGGCCGGCGAGCAGGAGCGGGCGACGGCCGTCCGCTGCACACCGAATCCGCAGTATGCGGCTGCCGATGCGGCGGCCGGGGCGTACGTGCTGCGCACCAGCCAGGTCGACTGGGATGTGGCGCAGGTGCTGCGCAGCTACTGGGAACTCAGCGAAGTGGAAGCCACCTTCCGCTCGTTGCAATCGGAATTGGGCTTGCGCCCGATCTGGCACCGTTTGGATCGGCGCGTGGCGGCGCACCTGTTCGTGGCCGTGCTGGCCTATCACGGCGTGCATCTGTTGCGCACGCAACTGCGGGCGCACGGCCTGCATTGGAGTTGGCAGTCGCTGCGCGAGCGCTTGGCGGGCTGGATGCGGGTGACGACCAGCGTGCAGGCGGCGGACGGGCAGTTGCTGTGCAGCCGCCAGGATGTGCAGCCGGGGGCCGAGGCCGTGCGCATCGCCCAGGCGGCGGGCCTAGCCGTGCGCGCACATCGGCGGCGGGCGGCCGCGCGGGGCTGACGCTCAAGAGCACAGAAGTGTAGTGCCAAGCGGCTTGGCCGCATCACTATAACTGTTTGTATTTCAATATTATACGGAATTTTTCAAGTCACCAAATGACGAACTAGGGCTAGCCGCTCGGCGCGCATGTCGGCATAGTAAAGGGTGAATCTCTGCTCCTCGCCGGACCGCGGGATGCTGAGACGGACCTCGCCCGGCGCGCTCAAATCCCACCTCGCCTTCTTGCCCAAACCGGCAACGCCGATGGCGGTGCCCGCATCGCTGCCAAGATAGACGAGAGTCTCAACTGCCGGCCCGCTGGCTTGGCGCAGGTCCTTGAGCGAAAGCTGGCGGACGCTGGCGCCCTGCACGGCGGCCACCTCTAGCACGAGCGATTGGCGGGAAGGGCCGATTTCGATCGTGCGGGTCAGCGCCGCAATCCCCCAATCAGTCTCGAGGCCCGGCAGCTCCAGCACATTGGCGTCGCCCACGCTGTACTCCAGCACTACCTTGTCTGCAAACATGTAGCGGCCCTTGTACTTGGCCCAATGCGGCGGCAGCGGGCCATGGCCCTCGTCGCGAGGATCGGCGAAGCTGCCACCGTATGCCCAGCCCGGCGCGACAGGCGTTTCAAAAACCGGCGTGCCATCCAAGTGTGGATGGGGCCCGTGCTTCCAGTCGTAGACCGTGCCGGTCAGCACGTACTGCGGCCCGTTCCACCCAGCCGACATGCGCAGTAGCTCGGTGTCGAAGATCATCCCGGCACGGCGCCCGGCAGCGAGCATCACAGCGTGGGATCGATAGCTGACATTGTCGCCGGGAGCCTTGTCCGCTCGCGGATCTTCCGGCTCTTCCACGGTCACGCTGGCGGAGATCACCGGGCCGTAATCCATATGCAGCCAAGGCTGCTCCTCGCGCTTCGCGCTGGCCTCGAAGCGGGCTATGGAGAAAGGTGCGCCTTGATCGATCCAAGCTCGCAGGATGCCGATCTGCTCGGCCGTCAGCGGGCCGCCTGCCGGCGGCATGATCAGGTTCTCTTCCAATCCGGCAACGAGATGGATCAGGCGGCTATTGGCGCTGTCACCCCTGACGAATCCGGGCTTGCCGGAGTAGCCGCCGCGCTCGGCCGACTTCCTGCGCCACAAGCTGTAACCGTTCATCGCAGCTTCGTCGCCGTGGCAGCGGTAGCAGTGCTGGACGAAGATCGGATCGATATCCCGCATGAAGTCGACCTTGCGGTCGACCGGCGGCGGCAGTTCTGCAGCGCACAAGAACCGAAACATGCCCGCCAGCATGAATGGCACAGCGTGGATCCAGGGCGAGCAAGTCCGTCGGGGCATGTCGAGGTGCCACCATTGTACGATCCGTCCCCGGATCGACTGGCCTGCAGACCGTGCTGCGCCGTCATCAGCGGTTCCATGCGCACTCGGGCCGCGGGCGACTGGCACAAGCTCCGCGCCCCCTCCGGTTGCCCCGGGCAGAAACGCTTGGCCCGATCCTTGGGCGCGCCTGGCCGAAATCGAGCCGCCGCGGGCAAAGCCGGGATTGGCACCGGGCCCCGTGTCGCGCGAGCAACGGGAGGCGCTCAAGCGGGCGCGGGATCGGCCTCAAGCGTTATCAGCGGCAGTGCGCCGGACATCCGCCCGGCTACAAGCGCTTAGCGCCGCGCCGCCAGATGCGCGCCAAGCCGAATCCGCTGAGCGCTGCCACTACAGCGGCTACCACCGCCCGCGCAGCCTCGCCGTACAAGAGGTATCCGGTCGCAAACAGGAGTGCGTAGATTCCGGCGGAGCCAAG
The DNA here is from genome assembly GCA_965219605.1 of Bryobacterales bacterium. GTDB lineage: Bacteria > Acidobacteriota > Terriglobia > Bryobacterales > UBA6623 > VXMF01. Next base: position 1,507,589 of record CBDCOC010000001.1, read on the forward strand.
CAGCGACGCGAGCAGCGGAGCAAGCAGACCGCGGGCGCGGTCATCGCTGGCATCCGATCCCGCCAAGCGAGCGACATGCCTCCAGCCTGGCCCGGCAGGCCGGATCTTGCGGTAGAAGGATACCAAGGTAGCTTCGTCGCTCGGAGGGGCCAAGTACGCCAGTGGCAGCCAGCAAGCCGTGGTCAGACCCACGCCGATCACGAGCTGCTGCCAGGCGGCCAGTCCTGGCCCGACAGCAGGCAGCGCCAGGGCAACGACGAACGACGCAAGCATGGCGGCCAACTCGGTGGCAGCGTTGATGCGCCACCAGAACCAGCGCAGCAGGTACAGCAAGCCCGTGCCCGCGCCAATCTGGAGCAGGATCTGAAACATTTCCAAGGCGCTCTCAATGGTTAGCGAGACAGCGCACGCAAGCGCCATGAGCAGGACCGTGGACCACCGCCCGGCCCAGACAAGTTGCCTCTCGCTGGCAGAGCGATGCAGGAAGCGCCGGTAGACGTCGCCGACCAAGATCGAAGAGCCCCAATTCACCGAGGTCGACATGGTCGACATGTAGGCGGCCGCCAGCGATGTGACGACCAGGCCCAGCAGGCCGGGCGGCAGAAACGTCAGCATCGCCGGGTAGGCAAGGTCATCGCGCACCACGCCAGCGGACACATGCGGGAAGCGCTGCTGAATGCTGGCGAGATCGGGAAAAACGACCAGAGAGGCGAGCGCCACGATGATCCACGGCCACGGCCGCAGGCCGTAGTGCAGCAGGTTGAACAGCATGGTCGCGCCCAGCGCGTGCGACTCGTCCTTCGCCGACAGCATGCGCTGGACCAGATAGCCCCCGCCGCCCGGTTCGGAGCCGGGGTAGTACGCAGCCCACCACTGCACCAGCAGGGGAATCAAGAACACCGGCGCTAGGTCCGTCAAGGACATCGTCTCCAGCGAGGGCCAGAAAGCGGACCGCTGGCGCACTGCCTCGCTTGCCAGCAAGTTGCCCAGGCCGCCAACTTCAGGCAGCCGCACGATGTAGACGGTCGCGGCCAGCGACCCGACCATGGACATGCCGAACTGCACCAAGTCCGTTAACAGCACCCCCTGCAGGCCGCCCAGCGCGCTGTAGGCCAGAGTTACGCTGGCCGCCACGACGACCGTCTGCACCGGGCTCCAGGCGAACATCACCGAGCCGATCTTGATCGCGGCGAGCGTGACCGCGGCCATGATCAGGACGTTGAACACCAGCCCTAGGTAAACGCCCCGGAAGACGCGCAGGAAGGCTGCCAACCTGCCCGAATAGCGCAGCTCGTAGAACTCGACGTCCGTTGCGACACCGGAGCGCCGCCACAGCTTGGCATAGAGAAAGACCGTCAGCATCCCCGAAAGCAGGAAAGCCCACCATGTCCAATTCCCCAGCACGCCATGGCGCCGGACGATATCCGTGACCAAGTTGGGCGTATCGGTGGAAAAGGTCGTGGCGACCATGGAAACTCCCAGCAGCCACCAAGGCTGGCGCCGGCCAGCTAGAAAGAACGACGAAAAATCCGTGGCGGCCGTTCGCGCGACGCGCAGCCCCACAACCAGCGAGAAAGCAAGGAAGAGCGCGAGAATCAGCCAATCGACAGCGGTCAGCTGCATGCTTCACCCAGCTAGGGGCACAGCCCCTGCATCCCGCGACGAACGGGCGGCCAGGCTTGGCGGCCCGACGCTTGACGAGGCCGCAAGCCGACAACGGCTGCCCCGCTAGACACGCTTTACCGCTGCGAGCAGCCCCTGCAAAGAGTGCTCGCTGGCAGCCGCCTTGCTGCCGTCCAGTGTGTAGTGGGTTTCCAGCGAGACCACGCCGTCGTACTCGTCGCGCAGCAGCGCCCTGAGCTGGCCCACATGGTCGAATTCCCCATCGCCGACTCCGCACCATTCGAGATCGCCATCCGCCATGCGGCGGTAATCCCGGAAATGCACGTGCAAAACGCGGGCGCTGTCGAGAGACTCGTACCCGGCGGGAAATGGCTCGCGATCGCCGGCGCGGGCAGAATTGTTCGGGTCCCAAGTCAGGCCCAAGGCTGGCGAGCCGACCCTTGCCAGCAGCTCGGCGCAGTGCGCCGCGGTCTCCACGTAGCTGCCGGCTACGTTCTCGACCGCGAGGCGGAAGCCCGCCCGCCGGGCGCGCTCGGCGGATTCAGCAACCAGTTCGAAGACTCGGGCATAGGCCGCCGGATCCGGCCGGCCGCCGCGCGGGTAGGTGAATGCGAACGTCCGAATCAGGCGCGTGCCAAAGACATCGGCCCGCTCGAATGCCCGCTCGAGCAAGTCCCACTGCTTCTCTAGCGCCTGCGCGCCGCCGTCAGAATCGCCGCTTGGCAGCGGGATCTTGAAGAAGCCTGTGTCGAGGATCGCCAGGCGGATGCCGGCGTCGTCGAGCAGCGCGCGCGCATGCCGGATCCTCTCGAGCGGCAGCGACGTGTTGTACCTACCCCAGAGCTTGCGGATTTCGCAATGCTCCAGGCCATGCCTGCGGTGGAAATCGATCGCAACTTCGAGATCGTCGTCAATCTCGTCGGTGGTGACGGCCAAGCGAATGGGCGGCGCGGCGCCTTTCGGCAACCCGCTTGCCAAGCTGGCCGGCAGGGCCACCCCCGCTCCGAGAAATGCTCTTCTTGATGCGTGCGCCACGATCTTGCAGATTATAACTGTTGCTGGCAATGAACCGCTGGATCGAAACGGCCGGCCGCCACGCGGCCAACTGTGCGCTCGGCACGGCCGGCTGCGCGCTCGGAGCTTGGCTCGCGAACGCGCTGCGCACCGCTTGCACATGGAGCTTGAGTTCTGCCCGAGGTGCAGAACTGATCGCGGGGCGCTTCGGCACGGAGGTGACGTTGCCCGGAAGTGCGCCTTGGATCTTGCATGCGCTGCGGGAGTTCGGCCCGCTAGCGCTCACCGTGCTCGGCTGCGGGGCAGCATCTTGGGTGGCTTGCCGCACGAAACTGGCAGCTTCGCTCGCAGCTGCCTGCGTGGCGTCCTAGCTGGCGGGTTCGATCTGCGTCGAGTTGCTGCGCTACGGGTGGGCGAACGGCGGGGCCTTGCAGTTGCTATTGCAATCCCTGGGAATGCCGCAGGGCTGGGAACCGGCCAAGCAGGGACTTGCCGTCGCGCTATTGGTCGGCCTCGCATTGCTATTGCGCCGCGCGCTCAGGCAATCCCAGCTGTCTCCGCTGAGCGCATTCGCCGGGCCGGCCTGCTTGGTGCATCATTTTCTCGGCGCTACGCCGATCGATTCGCGTCTCTTGGAGCGAATCGGCGCGGCACACGCGCCGGCAGCCCTCGCCGTTGTGGCGGCCTTGGCAGCGCAGTTCCCATGGCGAAGCTGGCAACAGCCCTCCTTGCGGAGCGTGGCGATACTGTCCCTGGCAGGTGCCTTATCCGTGGTCATTCCGGTGTCCCTTCCAGCACCGGATGCATCGGTGGCTTGGGTCGCCGCGACTTCTGAGCATTGGAGCATTCGGTTCGAAGGGGCCGAGTTCACAGCGCAGGAGCGCAGCCACTGGCTGCGGGGCGCGGACGAGCGCTTGCCGCTCTACCGCGAGCGGCTGGGCCTGCGGGCGGGGCGCGAACCCCTCTCCGCCCACGTGGTCAGATCGGAGGCCGCCATGAGAAGCTTGGGCGCGGGCCGCAGCGCCGGCGGCAGCTTCGCTCTGGACGTCCGCGACGGAGCAGTGCTCATGGGCACGCCCGCTCTATTGCCCCAGGATCCGCGCACCGAGCCGCTGCTGGCAATGCGCCAAGCTTGGGGCGCTCCGGGATCGGATGCGATGGCACTGGCACTCGCTCGTTACGCCGTGGGCCGGTACGACGGCCTAGGCTTGCAAGCTGCCGCGGCCCGTATCGCTTGCCAAGAGCCCCCTTTCACGGCCGCAGAAGCTCTGGGTATAGGAACAGCCTCGCGTTCGCCTCTAGGGCGCGACACCATTGGCGGCGCGTGGGTCGAGCGTGTGGCCGCACGGCACGGCACGGCGGTCCTGCCAACGCTGTACCGCCAGCCCGCAGCGGCATCACTGCAACTTTGCGCGGATTGCGTCCCCGCTTGCGCGGCAAGCAGCATGCCAGCCAAGAAACCTCCGCGAACGGGTGCCACTTATTTCAAGGGCGTGTCGTTCTCGCACGAAGGCTGGGGCAGCGAAGGCTACGGCGGCCGGGCGGCGCATCGCGAGCTGTGGCGCATACGGGATCTCGGCGCGAACGCGGTCGCTCTGGTCCCATATGCCTTCACGGCGGCTCCGAAAGAGGCCGCAATCCGCTTCCGGACGCTGGAAACCGATGCAAGGCTCGCACGGGCCGCAACCCGTGCCCGGCAGCTCGGGCTTGCCGTCCTGCTCAAACCGCACCTCTGGGCCGGCCGAAGGTTTCATGGAGACATTTCGTTTCAGGACAAAAGCCGCTTCGAACTATGGTTCGCGGACTACCGCAACTGGGTGCTGCACTACGCGCGCTTCGCGCAACTCCACGGCATCGAGGTCTTGGCCATCGGCAACGAACTGGCCGGACTGACCGTGCATGCCGAAGACTGGCGGAGCTTGATCGCGCAAGTCCGGCGCGTCTACAGCGGGCACGTGACGTATGCCGCCCATTGGGAGGACGAGTTCAGGCGCCTCTCGTTCTGGGACGCGTTGGACTACATCGGCGTCAACTTCTACTTCCCGATCGCAGGAGCGCGGGCGCGCCCGGAGCTCAATGCGCCCGCAATCCTCGCGGCCGAGCGGCGCATAGCCCAGGTTCAATCGCGCTTCGAGAAGCCTGTGCTCTTCACGGAAGTCGGCTTCCCCGCCCTTGCCACGGCGGCCTCGCGGCCATGGGAGGAGAACGGCAGCAGCCTTGACGCCGAGTTGCAAGCCCGCTGCTACGCGGTCTGGCTGGAGCAGTTTGCCCAAGCCCCGAACGTGCAAGGCATGTTTTGGTGGAAGTGGCCCAGCCATGGCCGGGGCAGTCCATTTGACACCTCGCACCAGCCGCTCGCCAAGCCGGCCCTGCGCGTGCTTGGAGAATGGTTCAAGCGCCTATGACGGGGCCGCCCGCCCACGCACCTGTCGGCACACATTGACTCGTCGCAGGTTCGCTCGCAGCGAGCGTGCCCACCGCCACGCGCTATGTTTCACAGCAAGATCCAAGCCGGAATAGGAAGAAATGCCGCCGAGTATGCTATCCTGTGGCCTGACAGGGCGATCGACCTCGCCCCTAACGTCGCCTGCTAGTCTCGCTCTAGGGGCCAATTCCAATCCAGACAGGAAGTATTCCGCCCAGATGGGACACAACATCTTCTTCGGCAACCTGCCGACCTGGGTCACGGCTGACGATATCAAGTCGTGGCTCGATAGCAGCGACTTGGTATGCGACGCCGTCCGCGTCATCCGGGATTTCGAAACACAGGAGTCCAAGGGCTACGCCTTCGTGGAAGCCCCCAATGACGAGGAGATGCACGCCATCATCCGTCGCTTCAACCGCGCCCCGATCGATGGCAAGCTCTTGCGGGCCAAGGCTGCCCATCCCAAAGGCGAGCGGGACCGCAACCAAGGCAACCGCAACGCCAAGTCCCAGCGTGGCGGACGTCGCTCCCCGGAGCGTCAGGCGCGGCCGCGCAAGGACAAGGAAACCGGCGACAGCAAAGTGGGTTCGGTCGGCGAAGCACTGCGCAAAGCCCAGCAATCCGAGTAACGCCGCCCCCGTCTCGGACCAATCGGCCGGGCGGCGTGCAGGCGGAGCGCTTGGATCGTTGCCGCGGCCATGTTCGCGGCCCCGACACTCTGCCACGGCACCGGGCTGGCAGCGATGCCGAACGGCGGGGCGCCTATAGCGACCGCAGCATTCGCTCGGCGCGCTCAATGCCGGGGAAGCGCCGCTCATCGGCCAAGAACTCCGGCGTATGCACGCGGCGGGCCGTCCCCAGCAGTTGCGCCGGATGCTTGACATGCAGCATTTCGTGGTAGAGCACGTATTCCAAGGCCAGCGGCGGGACGGCCTCCCGGTCAAGGATTCTGCTGATGACGATCACGTCATGGGCTGCATCGAAGTGCCCCAGCCTGCGTCGCGATGGCCGCAGGCTCCAGCCCAATTCCGGCTTGCGCAGGCCGGACGCGAAGTGCTGCGCGTTCAGGCGCTCGAAGAAGGCATCGAGATCGTATGCTTCCCCGGCCGCTGGCAGCAGTCGCTTGCGGCCCCGGATCCGGCGGATCTCGAGCATGCTCCGCTGTGTCTCCGGAGCATGCACCCAGCGGTTGTACTCGTCGAGCGAGGCGCAGGGAACGGGCTTGCGGTAGAGCTTGGACAACAGGATGGTGGCTAGCGCCCGCACTACCCTTGGCGAGGCTTGCCGCAACAGGTCGGAAATATCGGCCCGGATGGTCCGGGTCGCAGGTTCGAAGCGAACGCAGGACTTCAGTTTGGCGTAGCAACGATACCGCACATCGAAGGCCGGCGGCTCCGTGCGGGGCTTCAATTCGCGGAACGCCCGCCGGAAGACGTCTGCAGGCACTTCAACGGGCGTTGACCGAGGCGAAGGCCGGATGTTGGCGGCGCACCTGGCCGGCCCGCGCATCACTGACGCGAGGGCTGGCATGGGCTAGCGCTTGGAAGCGCTTATACGCTGGGCGACATAGTCCTCGTAGCGCCGGAGAACCAACACATGGAAGGTGGGCTGCTGAAACTCCTCGATCGCGTACAGGTACTTCTTCGAGCGCAGCTGGTGCAAGACGTTGCGCACCCAATCCTGCTGGCGGCGGGTCATGCCCTTCTTGGAGATATCAAGGCACGCTCCTGTGAGATGCACGGAAGCCTTGGGGCCGCTGGCAGCAGCGGCGTTGCCGTTGCGGCGGGCCAACCGCCGCTGGTAGTCAACCGTCCGCACCAAGCTAGTGACACGCAGCGGCTGGCCGAAGCGGGCGCGGAACTGGCTGGCTAGCCGCTCTAGCAGCAAGTTCGCCCACGGCCGCAAGTAGCGATAATCCGAACCCACCTCGTGCAGGTAGTAGTCCCTCGTCTTTGCGGTAACCGGCACCAGCAGTTCCAAGCGGGCCCAGCGTCGGAGCATCTCCAAGTCTTGCATGCGCGATAGATGATCGTCGTCCGCCAAGCGGTTCTGCTCGGCTTGGGACTGCCGGGTAGCCCGCAAGCTTGGCGCGGCATAGGCCGCGACGCAAGTAGCCAAGACAGCTCCGAGCAGGACAGGCAACAGATTCCGCATGTAATATGTGATACCACAACATGAATCGGTAGCCTGGGGCCAGTGTTTTTTCTAGCGCTTGCGGGCCCGGCAACTCGCGGTTGGCCAGCATCTTCTCGCAATGATCATGGCTGCCTAGCGACAGCTGCCCGGTTCCCGCCAAGCGGGTACTGCTGCTCGGCGGGACCGGCAAGTCCGCCGGGCGAAGAGGCACGCTGGCCGGCCGCAAGGGTGCGGGCATCTGCGTCTGGGTTTACTGTGAAACTGGCTGATCGGGAGACACAAATACCCCCTCCCCGCTTAGCGGCGCTGAGCAGGCTCCTTGCGCCGTGCGCTCGCCGTACCGCATCTCGGCACGCCAGTCCGGGCAGCCCCGTTTCTATGGCCCGCACTGTACGTTACGATCGTAACAGGCCAGCGCACGTGCGTTTCAAACTGATGCCTGCATCATCGCACAACTCATCACCGCGCACGGCCGGCCCACACGGTTTCATCCGTACGGGGTGGCTGCCTACAGCCATGGGGGTTTAGACTGATTCCTGCAGCTTGGCAGCTCAACGGGACTAGGGAGCATGCAACTGGGCACGCCCAAGACACCCCTAGGATCCATGGGCTTCGATCGACCGGAGGCTGGGCGACCTGTGGCCATAGTTCCTCCCATCTGGACGCGGATGGCAGCTGCCCTTGCCCTCGTGCCCGGCTTGTGCGCCCAGCCCGGTTGGATCGCAGAAACGACCCACTTCCGCGTACTTGCGCACCAAGCTCCTGGAGTTGACGCGGAGACTGTTAGGAGCGCCGCTACCGAGCTAGAGCAGATTCGCGAGCAGTTCAGCTTCATCGGCGCCGGCCTGCCCGAGCGGGCCGACGGGCCGCTGGAAGTGCTCTTGCTACCGAACAAGCTGGATCTGCACGAGTTGCTGCGCGAACCTCCCGGGTCGCGGACTCGCGGCATTACGGTCGGCGGGATCGACCGAGACTACGTGGCAGTAGCATGGCACGAGAACCCCGGGCCGCGGATCACGCTTGCGCACGAATACGCGCACCAGCTCGACAAGGATGACTGGCCGCTTTGGTTCCGCGAGGGGCGGGCGATATATCTGGCCCGGCGGATAGCCTCCCGGTCCGGCCAAGACACTCGCATGCCTCTGGTCGAAAGCATGGGCCGCTCGACTTGGCTCGACTGGGACGCCCTCCTACAAGCCTCTGGCGACAGCGCCGTCGCCAGCGATGGCTTGTTCCCAGAGCAATCTTGGACGCTGGTCCAGTGGCTGGCGGCACAGGGCACGCCACTGGCAAGCTTGACGCCCGGCCATGGCCGGGCGGTCCTGGCAGAGTTCGGGCCGGAGCGGCTGTCATCCGAGGTGCGGGACCATGTTGCGAAGCTGCGCCAGGGAACGCTGGACGAGCTCGCCGGCCTGCCACCCGCTCGCCGGCAAGCCACGACGAGGGCGGCGGCGGAATGGGAGGTGCCGCTCCTGCGAGCCGAGATCCAGCGGGAGTTGCGGTTCCTTGACACCGCCGAGCGCCAGTTGCGCTCCATCGCCGAGGACTTTCCAGAGGCCGCGCGCGCTCATGCCGGCTATGCCGGCGCCGCCCTCATGCGCGGACGCCTTGAAGACTCCGAGAAGCATTTCCGGATAGCGGTCGAACTCGGCGACCGACGCGCTCGCACGTCTTATCGCTACGCCCTGCTGCTGATGCGGCCGAACAACGCGGACCCAACCCGCGCTGCACAAGCGCTCGCGGCGGCCATGCGAGCGCACCAAGCGGATCCATCCGAGCCAGACCACCAGCTAGCCGTGGCTCATGCGCGCATGCTGCTCGAAGACTGGAACGGCGCATTCGCCGAGCTGCGCAAGCTGGGACGGCTGGACGGCTGGTCTGCCCGGGCCGGCAAGGAGGCAGCGGAGGTCGCTCGCCGCCAAGCCCATTCGATCCGCTCGGCGCCGGCACCCGTCATTGCCGCAGACCGGCAGCCGATGAACAGGCTGCTGGCCGGCATGATGGAAGTCGCGGGGGGGCCGGCTCCATGGAAGCCCCCTGCTTGGACAGCAGCACCGCCGCTGCCGCACGCCTGGGCTCCCCACGGGGCGTGGATCGCGCACGGCCGCATTGCCTGGGTAGATTGCTCGGACGGCGCCAAGACTGTGATCTTGCACTCGCCGTACAAGCGCTATGTGCTGCGCGAGAACCCAGACAAACCGCCCTTGCTGATCAACCGTCCATTTCGCGCCAAGGCCCTGCCTTGCGACACGCGCGGATACTTGGTCAAGATCGCTTACCGCAAGCTCTCCACTCGGGACGCCCCCCATGGCGAGATCCTCAAGATCCATTTCTGACCGAGACTGCCTCAGGATTGCGCTGCTGGCAAACCACTCTCGGCCCGCCATCGCCAAATCGGCGCGGGGGACGCGTCCCGCGCATCCGCCGTGCGAATTGACATCGGATCTTGCGGCAGCCCCTGCCGATCCGGGGATCTCGATCCGCTGCAGCGCGACGTCTTCAAGCGCTGGGCAGGGGCGGCTGCTTCGGATGGCAGGCCCGGGCGGACCGACGACGCCTATCCCGCCTGCACTGCATCCCGCACCACCAGCCCGGTACGGTCAAGGTGGGGCAACATGACCTCGGCCTGGCAGCCTGCTTCCTCGAATTCCCGGGCGACCCTGCGGACCGCGTCCTCGCGGCCTGTCTCGTACAGCACGAGCACTGCAGGCCCCGCGCCGCTGAGCGCGCAGCCAAGCAGACCCGGCATCCGCAGCTTGAGGATGGCATCCAAGCCCGGCACCCGCTCCGACCGATAGGGCTGGTGCAGTCGATCCTCGACAGCGACCGGAAACGCGTCGCGATCCCCTTGCAAGAGGGCCGCAACCAGCAGCGTGGCGCGCTGGATGTTGAATACGGCGTCCGCGCGCGAATAGCTGCCCGGCAGCGCGGCCCGCATGCTGGGCGTGGGCAGCTCGTAGTCCGGGCAGATCACCGCCACCGAGAACGCCCTCGGCACCTCGAGCCTCACGGCCCTCGTCACGCCGTCCGCACCTATAGCCGCAGCCGTCACCGAGCCGAGAACTGCGGCCGACACATTGTCGGGGTGGCCCTCGATGCGAGCGGCCTCATCCAGCACGCGGTGCTCGTCCCAGCCCATGGCGAGGACGCGATCCGCCAGAACGACTCCGGCCACAAGCGCGGCAGCGCTGGATCCCAGCCCTTTGCCGACCGGGATCTCGTTCTCGATCCGCAGGCAGACCGGCGGCAGCACGCGGCCTTGCGCTTCGGCCAACTCCCGGGCCGTCTTGAGGATGAGGTTCTTCGATGCAGCCGGGATCCCCTCCGTGTCCCGTCCGCTGACAAGCACGCGATCCTCCGCCGCGATGCGAAAGCTACAGCGCAAATAGATGCCGAGGGCCAGCCCTAAGGTGTCGAAGCCCGGCCCCAGATTCGCACTTGATGCCGGCACGCGAACCTCGGTTAGCGCATGCATATCCCGAGATTATAGCCCAGCGAGAGCGGCCGTTGTCGCTTGCCGCCGCCCGGCCCGGCGCGAATTTCATCCCATAAATCGAATAAAATCAATTCAATGCGGCAATCTTGCCCCGCGAAGGCGGTCGCGACGGACGAGCGGGCGAAGATCGAGCCAGCCCGCCGCAACGCCGCACTCGGCGACCGGCTACAATCTTTCGGTTGGCACCTTCGGCGCCCAATCTCGACATCGGCTGCGGCCAGAACAAGCGCCGGGGCGCAATCGGAGTCGATCGCATTGCCAACACCAATGCGGACGTGCTGGCCGATATCGACCAAGGGCTGCCCTTCTCGACAGCCTCGGTCAGTAGCGTCAGCCTAGTCCACGTTATCGAGCATGTTGCCGACATTGTGCACGCCGTGGAGGAGGCGCACCGCGTGCTCAAGCCCGGGGGGATCCTCCACATCGAGACCCCGCACTGCTCGGACGCAAGCTCATTCGCCGATCCTACCCACCGCTGGCACCTCAATTCCTTCTCCTTCCGATACTTCACCGAAGCGGGCGGCTTCGCGTATTATTCGCAATGCCGGTTCCGGCAAGTGAGGATCGAAGTCAAGCTGCTGCGACTCTGGAAGCTGCTCGGCTTTGAGCTCGCGGTCAACCATTCGCGCTCCTTGCGCAAGTTCTGGGAGTACTACCTGTGCTTCCTGATCCGCGGGAAAGCTTTGGTCTTCGACCTAGAGGCCGTGAAGTAGCCCTATGGTATTCTCCGAAAAGTGGAGCTTACAGCGGTCTACCGCGCCTTCGGCAGCGATCGCACCTGCAAGTTGGTCCGCTCCGTCTCTCTCGGAGCCCTGCGGACCTACGGGGTTTACGAGGCCATCAAGGTGCGCTCTGGCTTGCGGAGGCTAAACCGCCAAAAACTGCGCGACGCCGCACCGAGGATGTGGCAGCAGATCAAGGACGGCGATGCCGACCTAGCCCGCGATCTATCGCAAGCCGTGCTCGTTTCGAATGTTCCGCTCGTTGTTGAGGTATTGGATCTGCTGGGAATCGAGCACGACGGCAACGGGTTCTTTGCCCGCGAAGGCGACTACTCCGGCCAACTGTTCGATGGATGGGCAGAGCGGGCCTTTGCGCACTGCAGGGACCGCTTCGACACTGACTTGGTGTTGCTCTACATCAATCATCTCGGCTGGGAGATGAAGGCGCTGGCAGAGCCGTACCTAGAGACAGACGCAGCCCCGGCCGCCGGCTAGGAATCGACCGGGGACGGCACACACTCTGAAGCTCTGAAGTTGCACCCGAACGAGATTCTGACATGACTGGAAAACGCATTGGCATCTTGACTGGCGGCGGCGATGTGCCGGGCCTCAATGCTGCGATCAAGGCAGCGGTCTACGATGCCCCCAATTACGGCATGGATGTCATCGGCATCCGCCGGGGCTGGAAGGGCCTCACACATGTCAACCCTGTCGCGGGAGTCGACCCCGAATACCTGCTGCCTTTGAGCCGCGCCAACACCCGCACGGTCGACCGCAGGGGCGGGACATTCCTGCACTCAACCCGCACCCGCCCCTCGCGCATGAAGGCGGACGAGATCCCGGCCCACATCGAATCTCGGCTGGGGTCGCTGACAGAAGTCAGCCCCGGCGTCATGGATCTCACGCCGATCGTCCTGGAGAATCTCGAAAAGCTGAACTTGGATTCGCTGATCGCAATCGGCGGCGACGACACCCTCAGCTACGCACGGCGCCTGCACGAAGAAGGCTTCCCGGTCGTCTGCCTGCCGAAGACCATGGACAACGACGTGCCGAACACCGAGTACTGCATCGGTTTCTCGACAGCGGTCACCCGGGCGGTGGACAACATCAACCGCCAGCGCACGACGGTCGGCTCGCACGAGCGCGTCGGGATCTTCCGTGTCTTCGGCCGGGACGCCGGCTTCACGGCCCTCTACACGGCTTACGTCACCGGCATCCGCTGCTGCATCCCCGAGCATGTCTTCGACTTGGAGCAGCTATTGGCCCTGTTGCAGGGGGACAAGCGCGAGAACCCAAGCCACTACTCCTTAGTCGTGCTCTCCGAGGGGGCGACCTGGGAAGGCCGCACGGTGCAGGAGTACGGCGAGGCCGATGCCTACGGGCACCGCAAGAAGATGAGTGTCGGCGAGGCTCTGAGCCAAGAGGTCAAGAAGCAGCTGCAAGAAGAGACCGTGGTCAGCGACCTGACCTATGACCTGCGCGGCGGCCCGCCCGACTTCATCGACCGGCTGGTCGCGGCCACTTTCGCCGCAATGGCCGTGCAATGCATCGCCGATGGCGGCTCCGGCCGGATGATGGCGCTACAGAAAGGGTGTTACGTGGACGCCGAGATTCCCGGCCGCGAGGGCAAATCCCGCAGCGTGGACGTTGGCCGGATGTACGACACCGCGACGTTCCTGCCCAAGCGCGACAACAGCGCAGGCGCACCGATATTCCTCAACACGCTGTAGCCGCTGCGCCGAGCAAGGCCGGCCGGGCGGTCTCGGGAGAGCGGCTGGACAGCCAGTCAGGCCCACGTCAGGGCGCGCTGGCGGAAGATCCAGACATAGCCGGCGATCAGGATAGCTAGGAAGACCAACATCTCAACCAAGCCGAACAGCCCCAATACGTCGTACTGGATCGCCCACGGCAGCAGGAAGATCGTCTCGACATCGAAGATCACGAACAGGATCGCGACCAGATAGAAGCGGATCGAATACCGTCCGCGCGTGTCGTCCTCGGTCTCTATGCCGCATTCGTAGGGCTCGAGCTTGGTGCGGCTAGGGACACTGGGCCGGATCAGCTTCGCGGCAATCAGCGTCACCACCGGAAACGCCATTGCCATTCCGATGAAGATCAGGATAGGAACGTATCCTCGCGGCATATCCCTAATTGTACTCCCGGCCCCCGGCAGGCGCCCGCTCCGCCGAGACTCCTCGGTAGTCATCGGGGGCCGGATCGTCATCTCGGATGCGCTCGCTGGGCGGCCCGACATGAATGTGCGGCCCTGTAGACTGGCCCGGCACCGCGCTGCGGAATGCAATGTAAGGAATCCCGAGGCTTTCGAGCATGTAGATCAGGAACATGCCCTCGTCCGAGTCGGGATGCAAGGCCACATCTATGCGGCCGGAATGGTCCAAGCCCAGCGAGCGGTGCAGGTCGGTGTCGCCATCGGCGCTGATCGGAGGGCTGCTGCCGAATGCATAGCGGTACATGCTGCCGATCTCTTCAAGCAGCTCGAGATCGTACTCGCCAAGGCCTTGGGAGCGGTACGCCAGATCTTCGCCCTCAAGTTCTTCCAAGTATGTCTCGGCCGCGACCATGCGCTCCGTTTGCCGGATCAGGTCGGCCCGCGTGTTGGCCAGTTCGGCTTGCCGCTCGGCGAGAGCCAGCTCATCCTTGGCCTCCTGCAGCTGCCGCGCCGGCGTCACGCCCGCCGTGACCCGCGCCAGCGCTAGGTCGAGGTTTTCGCGGGCGATACGCACCAAGCCGTCCGCGGCATCGAGCATCAGACGGAGTTCCCCCTTCTCAAGGGTCTCGCTGAGCAGCGTGCGGCTCAAGGTCTCTCGGTAGCCGCGCTTGATACGCTCGGACTGCGCCTCGATCAGGGCCCGGCGCGGGAGAGCTCCAGCGCGGACCAAATCTTCCACCCGCTGCAATTCAGGATCGGCCTGGGCGCTCGCCGAAGCTCCTAGGAACAGGCCGATTGCCGTGAGAGCGATCCGAGCGCAGGCCCGCATACAGGCCTCATTCTAGCGAGTGCTGCCCGAGGCCGGCGCGAATGATTCGGGGCCTCCGCCTTGCCGCAATGCACGGCCCTCGCGCCGCGGCAAGAAATCCAGCGGAAGCCGCGCGCCATGCGGGACCGGCGGGCGCGAGCCGCACGCATGGCCAAGCCGCGGCTAGCGCGAGGCCCGAGGCATCTAAGATAGATAGGTAGTTGGCGGTGCGGCCTTGCCCCGGGCCGCCGAGCATGTATGGAAGATTGGGAAGTCGCTGTCCAAGCCGCCCAAGCGCGCAGCGCCTTGGACACGATCGTGCTGCATATCGGCCAAGTCAGCACCTTGACCGAACAGTTCGTCATCTGCCACGGCACGAACTCGCGCCAAGTGCAAGCAATAGCGGATTCGGTCTCTAGAACACTCAAGACCCACGGCCGCAGGCCGCTGCGCATCGAGGGCTACCGCAACGCGGAGTGGATTCTGCTCGACTATGGCGATTTCGTGGTCCACTCGTTCGCACGCGAGAAGCGCTACTACTACGACTTGGAACGGCTGTGGAAAACAGCTCCGCGGCTTCCGATCCCCGTAGCGGCCTAGCGCGGGCGTCCGCTAGCGCCAGCGATGCGGCTTTGCAAGCGCTGGCCGCGCCGGAAGTGGTCTTCGGCCAAACCGGCCTTGAGCGCCTTTCTCAAGCCCTGCAATTCTCGTGTCACCGCCTCCAGTGCCTCGTCAATCGGCACTTGGTTCGTCCGCAGGATGCCCGACCAGACCTCGTGCGGGCTCGCCGCCAGCCGGGTCATGTCGCGCAAGCCATCGCCGGCAATCTCCAGGTCCCGCCCGTCCTCGAGCCGGTCCCCGATCGCGGACGCGAGCGCAGTGGAGAGGAGTTGGGGGAGGTGCGATGTCCACGCGACCACTTGGTCATGCTCTTCAGCCCTCATCACCCTGTGCCGGCATCCCATGGCGTCAAGGAATCCGAGAAATTCATCCACGACCGGCGATCCTGGCAGCGCCGCGCCGGTCGGCACTAGCGCATACGGAGCGTCTACCAGGAGGCTGGCCTCGGCGATCTGCACGCCGCGGCCCGCGCGTCCGGCCATGGGATGACCGCCCACGAAGTGCGGCCCCTCGCCGAACAGCGCCCGCGCCCGTTGCATGATGGCACTCTTGGTGCTGCCGGCATCGGTGACCAAAGCATGCGGCGGAACCAACGCGCGCACGCGGCCGAGCTGTTCGACGATGCGCTCGACCGGCTGGGCCATGTAGACCAAGTCCGACTGCGGCAAGGCGCGTTCCATAGCGCAGCCTTCGTCGATCACGTTGAGCCGGGTGGCAATTTCCAAGGTCTGAGGGGAGCTCACCCCCAGAATCCGACCGTCGTACCCGATCCGGCGCAGCGCCAGAGCGAAGGAGCCGCCAATCAGGCCGACGCCCGCGACCGTAACCGTGGCAATCGCAGGCACGGGCTTAGCTGTCCCGCTCCCGCTGCATCTCCCGCATCTCCGCGATCACGGCCTTGAAGATGCGTTGCAGCGCCTCGTCTGCCAGCGGACCGGCATTAGACGCCAGGATATTGCTCAGCACCGACTGCTCGCGCGTTGGATCGAACACTGCACGGCCCTGCTGTCGCTTCATGGGCGCTAGTCCCAGCACGCACTGGGCACGGCGGTTTAGCAGCTCGACCACCTCGCGGTCGAGCTTGTCGATCTCGCCTCGCCAGGCGCTCAGATCCTTCATGACTGCTCGGCTGCCCCCGCCTGCGCCATGCTAGGCAGATCCAAGCCCCGCTTGAAATCCTTAGCCATCGCCTCGAGCTTCCTCTCCAAGCCGGGATGATCTCCGTGCTCGGCGATCAGACGCATGAAGGCACTGCCCACAACGGCACCCTCGGCATACGGAGCGATCTCCTCCATGTGCTGGCGTGTTGACAGGCCGAACCCGACGGCCAAGGGCAAGTCCGTCTTCTCTCGCGTGCGCTTGACCAAGGCCAGAGCCTCCCCGGAGATGCTGGCGCTGACACCAGTGACTCCTGCACGAGAGACCAGATAGACGAATCCGCTGCTGCGCTTGACGATTTCTGCGATGCGCTCGAGCGGCGTGGTTTGCGTGACGAGGAAAACGCAAGCAAGCCCTCGCTCGCGCATCGCGCCAACATAGCTGCCCGCTTCCTCGATCGTGAGGTCGGTCAGCAGCGCGCCATCAACCCCGGCAGCGGCGGCATCGTCGGCGAAGCGCTCGAAACCGTAGCGCAGGATCGGGTTCAGATAGCTGAACACGATCAAAGGCAGTTCCGACTCTTGGCGCAGCTCGCGGACAAGTGCCAGGACAGTCGCCACGCTGGTGCCTGCGGCAAGCGCCCGCTCGCTAGCGCGCTGAATGACCGGTCCGTCGGCGATCGGATCCGAAAAGGGCACTCCCAGTTCCAAGATGTCGGCGCCCCCCCGCTCCAAGGCCTTCATCAGGCCGACCGTCCTGTCCGGTGACGGGTCGCCCGCCGTGAGATAGGCGATCAGGGCCCGGGATCGGCGGGAGCGCTGCGCCGTAAAGGCTCGTTCTACGCGCCCGCATGATGGGCGGGCCGTCGTGACTTCAGCAACGCTCACGATGAAGCACCATTGTACAGGCAGCCTGGCTGCCGGCAGCATGCAACGGGGAGCGGAAATACTGGCCTCGGCCTTGCCGCCGACCATCCCCTGATTTTCAAGAGATTCGGACAATCCTCGCGGCCCGCAGCCGCCAATTCCGACCGCTTTGGAGACTGGTGGCACGCTAAGATCAGCGCATGCGGCACACACCGGCAACCGTCGGCTCCTCGGGCCGCTGGCCCAGCCGCGGCCTACAGCTTGGGAGCCACTTCAGAGCTGTCGGCCGGTCGGCAGCCGTACTCTCAATCAGCCTGGCCCTGCAGGCACAGACCGCCACGTTCATCCAAGATGCACTGCTGATTGACGGGACCGGGCGGGAGCCCCAGCCTCACACCGACATTCTGATCCGGGAAGGGCGCATTGCCGTCATCGACCGCAACGGCTCGATCCCGGTGCCCGCGGGCGCGATGGTGGTCGATGCATCCGGCAAGACGGTGATGCCGGGCATCATCAACATCCGGGGGCTGGCCGGGTTGGTGCGCAGCCCGGAGCTATCCCCGGATCACTTCAGCAGGAGCTCGATCCTGCGTCACCTGGCCAGCTACGCGTCGTACGGTGTAACGACAACGGCAACTTTAGGGCCTGCGCCGCGCCGGCTCCGAGCCGTGCGCTCCGCGGCCAACACAGCCCGGGCCTTGACTCCGATCCGCGCAATATGCGCTTCGATTCCGGCGCAGGCCCGCGGCACCGCCCTCGAAGCGGCGTTTGAAATAGTCCGCACGCCCGAGCAAGCCGGGCAAGCGGTGCATCGGATAGCGAGCGAGGGCGCGGAATTCATCGAATTCCGTGACGCCGAGACACTGGCGGGGGACGGTGAAGTCCTGCCCCTAGCCATTGCCGCGGTCCGGCGCGCCAACCGATGCAAACTGCCTGCTGTCGTCGTCACCCATCGGGCGGCACTTGCCCACGCAGCGCTGCGTACCGGCGCCAGGGTTATTGCCGCCAGTGTCAACGACACAGAGGTAAGCGCGGAGTTCGTAGCCGAGGCAGTTGCAACGGGGGTGACCTATGCGCCAGCTCTTTTCGCCGAGTCGACCGACTTCGCATACGAAGGCCGCCCGGAGTGGATCGACGACCGTTACCTGAAGCGCTCGCTCCCTCCCGGAATCTCAGGCCAACTGCGGGGGCCGGTTCAGGTGATCCAAGCCCTTGACCCGGACCGAGCGCTCAAGGTCCGCCGTTTCGATATCGCCCGCCGCAACTTGCGCAAACTGGCAGCTGCCGGAGTGCCGATCGCCCTAGCCAGCGGTTCCGGCTTTCCCCTGAATTTCGAGGGCTACGGGGAGTATCGCGAGGCAGCACTGATGGCCGAGGCGGGCCTGTCGTCTCTGCAGGTAATCCAAGCCTTCTCGACAGGGAGCGCGGCGGCGCTGGGAATCGACCAAGAGCTAGGCGCGGTCTTGCAGGGCCACCTTGCTGACATAGTGGTGCTGAACGCGAACCCGCTCGACAACATCCACAACCTCCGCGACCTGCATGCCGTGCTGGTCGGGGGAGCTTTGATGCCGCTGTAGTCCGCGAGACCCATCGCCAGCGCGAGCTGGTCAAGCTTGCGGCGCATTAGCGCGACTGCCGCGGCGGGCCGACCCAGAACGGACTGGACCATGCCACCGCTCCGCCTATCTGCCGCACGCGCAGACAGGCGGCAGTCGCCAGATGCAGGCAAATCTTTGTCGGTGCATGTGAAGTGCCGGTCGAGCGCCGCATTCGATGGCACGAGTTGCACGGACAAGGCGTCGGCAGGCCTCAGCCCCTGGCACTCCTCCCTGCGAACCAAGGATGCCGGAACCAGGGATCCTAGACCCAACTTACCCCAGCTAAGCTGGAGTTGTACGCCACGGTGAAGTACAGCCTCGAATTGATGTAACTCGCAGTTAATCAGTTACTTAAGTAACTTGTTCGAGTTCCTTCCGGGGGCCTGATGGGGCGCTTGCCAAACAGGCCATTGGTGACTAGGTTGGCGTCGTGGCCGGCGCACTGGCAGCGCTGTCTGGCGGCGGTCTCGGGGCCGGTGCCGGGTGGGGCTGGCAGCCGAGCAGGGCGAACACGCGCTCGTGCAACGGCTCGAGTTGACTCAGCGTCGGCACCCCATAGCCGGGCACCTGCGGGTACCGCAACTCGGCGGCGCAGAGCGTGCCCAGCCCGGCCAACAGGTCCGCCAGACTCTGCAGCGGCAAGCTGCCATCCTCGCTCTGGCGCGTGCGATCCTTGCGCTTGGCGGCGGCGCTGCGCTGCAGCGGGCCGACCGGCCCGCCCGCATGTTGCGGCTCCTCTTCCTCGCTGCACAGCAGCGGTGCCAACTGGCGCCGCAAGTGCCATTCCAAGTAATACGCCAGCATGCACAGCAGCAGGTGCGCCCGCACCCGCTCCGCCTTGCAGTGGAAGATCGGGCGCACGCGCAGCCCGCTCGTCTTCAGCGAGCGGAAGGCCCGCTCGACGCGGGCCAGACTCTTGTAGGCGCGCACCACTGCGTCATCGTCCAACTCCTGCGCGGGCAAGCTGGTGCGCACGATGTAGAAGCCGTCCAGGCGCGCCTCGGCCGCGATCGATGCCTCGTTGCGCGCGGAGGAGAAGGCCGCGCTGTGCGCGTCGAACGACCACTGCAAGTGCTTGCCCATCTTGCGCCGCCGCAGCGTGCCCAAGCGCCGGTTGAACTCGTCGCGCTCGAGCTGGCCTGCGGCGTAGGCCGCCGCCAGGGGCGCCAGGTCGGCCTCGGTGCTGGCCAGCAAAGCCAAGCGCTTGCGGCGCCGTTCGGCAGCCACCAGCGGGTTGTAGCACACCAGCAGGCGCTCGCCGGGGAAATCCGGTGCCGTGATGGCCGCCAACTCGTGCTTGTCGAACAGCGAGGGCTGGAAGTGGCCCTGCGCGGCCAGCTTGCGAATGCTGTCGTGGCGCAGGGCCGTGATCCAGTCCAAATCCGCAGGCTTGAGGTCGGCCGCGATGCGCGTTTGGGCCAGCATGCCGCGGTCGCCGACCAGCGCCAGGCGCTGCAGGCCGAAGCGCTGGCGCAGCTTGTTGACCTGCGCGCTGAGCGTGCTGGGATCGGCCGTGTTGCCGGGGAAGACCTCGACCGCGACCGGGCAGCCGTCAGCGTTGCACAGCAGGCCGTAGTTGATCTGCGGTCGGTCGGCGCGGTGGTCACGCGCATAGCCGCGCTCGGCGAGCGGGCAGCACGAGCCTTCGAAATAGCTCGAAGACAGGTCGTACAGGGCCAGGCCGCCCTCGTGCAAGTGGCGGCGGGCGAGCTTGCGCTCGATGGCCGGCTGGCGCTCCAGCAGCCAGTCCATAGCTTCGTAGAGTTCGTCGACGCGCGTGTCGGCGATCTCAAGCAGGGGGGCCAGAGTGGTTTGGCCGGTGGGCCCGAGTTCGCGTTCCAGGCGCAGCTTGGCGCCGGGCTTGAGCAGGCGGTGCAGGATCAGGGCGAGGGCCAGCGAGCGCTGGCGCGAGGGCTTGTAGCACAGCAGGCGCTCGAAGCGCAGGCTGCGGGCGAGGCCGAGCAGGGCGGAGACGGCGCCGTGCTGGCGGACGTGGGCGAGTTGGGCGGGCGAGTCGGGGCTGGTGAGGGGGAGTTGGCGGTCGAGGGCGGCCTTGAGCAGGTCGATGAGCGGCTGGGGCAGGGCAGAGAGATTGGCGAGGGTGCGCTTTTTGACCTTGCCGTGCTGCCAGTAGGATTCGCGCAAGAGGTGGCAGGGGGACTTGCGGGCGAAGCTGGAGGTGATGTGCATTGTATGACTAGTAATAGGCGGACCTGTTCTGCGATAAGAATAGCACATAGATGAATGAAAGTCAAAATAGGCAAAACAAATGTATGACTAGGAAAACAGAAATTGGAAGGGCAATTTGAGGGCATATTGCGAGGGGCGCCAGCCGTGTATGTTGGCTAACCGGTTAAAAGTAAAGGGGTTAGCTGTCAGAATTCAGGGGTGTAAAGCACTGAGGCCCCAAAATGGACAGTGTAAGTTGGGCCTAGCAGTCAGCTATATCGCTCCTTCCACGCGGATAACGTCTTCCCAGGAGCGGCGCCCCCGCAGCACGGCACACTCGCCGGGCGCGTCTGTCGAGGCTTCGAAACTAGCTTGACGGAGATCTACTCGCTCTCGCCCCGCGACGGGGCATCCAGCAGTCTTCCGATGGCATCCTGCAGCATGTCGGGAATCGAGCCAGCCATCTCGACCGATCTGCCTCGCAGCTTTTCCGAGGTGCCGTCAAGTGGTGATGTTGCCTGCGGGAAACGATCTGTCATCGATTCCGAGTGCTCTTGCCGCCATGCACTGACGGCTCGGCGCACCACTGCTCCCGCAGCACTCCCAGCCCTTCCTCCAACACCGGATCGAGTCCTAGAACGCTGCCGCTCCCGAACAGCAGATCCCGGTCGAGCGCCTGGCGCGTCGCATCACGGTAGGCCTCGTTCGCCGGCAGGAAATCTCGCTCCCGGCACTGTTCGAACAGCGCCCGGCAGCGCTCCAACTGCCCTTCCCGCAAGGTGCGCGGATCCAGCACCGTCAGGCCCGGCAGCTTGGTGACAGTGATGCACGCCCGGCCCTGTTGCTGCCGCGTCCCGTGCCACCAGAACAGCAGCAGCCCGAGCGTCGAGTTGGCCCACAGCAAGAGCGGGATTTCGTAGTGCGGCTCATGCGGCATCACGTTCGGCCAAGCCCTGCCGCCCAAGCACTTCTCCGGCGTCAGGCACATCGCCAGACTTTGCGAATTCAACTGGAAGTCGCGGTTAGCATGCAGGCAGGAGGCCGCCGCATTCCAGCGCTCGATGGCTCGTTCCTCGTCGTTCGTGCGGGGATCCCCGCACGAGTCGGGCTGCACCACCAAGCGGCGCTCCCGACCGGCCGCGTGCGCCCACAGCATCGGATACGTCGGCACCTCCCCCGCCGCGATCCCTCGCACGACGAACGGACCTCGGGCCTGCCCCGTCCCGTCGCGGCTTGTGAAGTCACCATTGATGTCTCGATCCACAAGACCCCGGGCCGCTACGCTGCCGAGCGTCACCACCGGCAGTTCGAGCGCTTGCGCCTGGCGCGGCAAGCGCAACTGCCCCGCCTCCAACTCGCGCGCCGCCCGGATGACGCTCGATGACCGCACCCCCGCCACGCCGCCGTCCAGAATGCCGCCCGCCACAGCCGCGCCCCGCGCCTCCTTCGCCTGCTGCGCCGCCTCCAGCAGCGAGGCCGGTCGCGCTGCCAAGTTCGTGTACCCCGTGCGCGACCGCCCGCCGGACCCCTTCGTCGCTACCACCAAGCACTCCGCCATCCCCGTGTCTGCCGAGAAAGCCCGCTCGGTCGATCCCGTGGCCGCGATCGAGGTCACGTGGATGTCGCTGTAGTGCGCTTTCAGCGCCGCCCGCGCGCCCTGCCATGCCTTGCCCCGCACGAACGCGAACGGCAGCACCATCGCCAGCACGCCCCCCGCCCGCAGCTTGCAATGCCCCAGATCCATGAAGTTCGACGCCAACCCGGCATTGCCGCTGCCAAACGGCCCCCTCCCTTTGCGCAGCTTGCGCCCCATCGCCTCCTGCTCCTCATGCGACGTGCCGAACCCCGCAAACGACGGCACCGGTATCCCCGCATGCCCCCCCTCGTGATTCGTCGGCCGCGTGAACGGCGGATTCATGATCACCAGATCGAACGACTCGTCCAAGGCCGTCACCGCGTGCTGCCCGCTGCTGTCCGCTGCTCTCCCGCCCAGCGTCTCGCCCGCGGCGAACAGCGAGTAGGCGTGCTCCGTGGCCAGCAAGTCCAGCGCCCCGATGTGCGTGGCGCCCCCGTCGATGCCATACGGCATCGTGTGGATGGGCGATTTGCCGTAGGTCAGCGACGGATGCGCGCTGGACAGCATCGAGCAGGTCAGGTGCGTCGCCGCCGGCATGATGTCCAGCCCCGTCAGCGCGTGCTCCATCAGCACCCGGTGCAACTCCTTGTCATCGCCCCCCGCACGACGGATGCGCCGGTAGACGGCGCGCTGCGCGGCTGACAGCAGCGCCCCCGTGCCGCAGGCGAAGTCCGCGATCCGCAGCCCCGCCAGCCCGTCCCGGTCGGACCAGTCCAGCCCCAACCGCTCGACCGCCAACTCGGCCAGCAGGCAGGCCGACGCGGGCAACGTGTAGAACGTGGCCAGGAACTTGCGATCTGCGATCAGCGTCTGGAACATCCGCCCGGCCAATTCGTGATACGTCGTCGCGCCCAGATTCGCCAAGTTCATAGCGGCCTCTCCGACTCGGCCCATCACGTGATGCACGGACATCACCGGCAATTCCTGCAATATGTCCCGCGCCACGCTGAAGATCGGCCAGTAGTTCACTGCCAGGATCGTGTCCCAAACCTCCAGCAGCCTGAGCTTTTTGATGGGATTTTCCAGCGGCACGGGCGGGATCCCTTCCTGGGGCTCGATCGCCATATGAAACACAAAGGCCGACACCAAGATGGCTGCCGCCATGCGTTCGGTCTGCTCGCCCGCTTCTTGGTGCAGCCCGCCCGCGATGCGCGAGAGCGAGGATTCCCCGGCCCGGTTTGCCAAGCGGACCGCCGTGTTGCACACCGCCAGCTCGAGGATCTGCGTCCCGCGCGCCAGTTGCCGCTCCGACAGCGACAAGTACT
The DNA here is from genome assembly GCA_965219605.1 of Bryobacterales bacterium. GTDB lineage: Bacteria > Acidobacteriota > Terriglobia > Bryobacterales > UBA6623 > VXMF01. Next base: position 1,531,236 of record CBDCOC010000001.1, read on the forward strand.
CGATGGCATCGGCCAGATCGTCCACCCCTCCCTGCAGCCAGCGCGTCCCTGCCGGCCAGCGCGTGCTGGCCCCTTCGGCATTCAGATAATGCGTCGCATAGCGAAACGTGCCCCGCTCGATGGCTTCAAGGTTCCCGGTCCTGAGACTCTCGGGCAAGACCACCGAAAGCACGCCCTCGACCTCTTCGCCGCCGCCTACGCTGACTCCCAGCCGTGCCAGCGCGTCCCGCTCGACCGTGCGGGCGGGGGCGAACTCCGTCTCCACGATCACCGGCTGGCTGTGGGCCGAGATCACGACGATATCCGGCCTCTTGCCCGTTCCTGAGCCGGGCACTGCTTGCTGGATCACCCGGGTCCGCTCGGCATAGCAAGTGCGATCGGTCCAGTCCGGGTTGCGACGTCTCAGCACGCGCGCCAACTCGTAGTTGGCTTGCGGCTCCGTGTTGCGTGGGACGCTCATGCCTTGAGTCTCCTCGCTCCCCAGCCCAGTCCGCTGGCCTTGCTGCGGCTCTTGTAGCGCAACTTCCGCCCGCTCATCCGGCGCTTGGCGTGGCCCGCCTTCTCCGAAGCCTGGGCCATGCGCGCGCTTTGGCAGCCCCGCATAGACTCGCGCAAGCTGCGATGGGCCGCCTCGCGCCGGGCGCGGACGCCACGGGCCGCAACATGCTTGGTCAAGCCACCGACAGTGGATTCCAGCGTACTTCTTGGGAGCTCGCCGGCCGCCTCCTTGCTAGCGGAATCGAGCGGCCGGGCAACGCCCTGATTGCCGCTGCGACCCTCGACTCCGATCCGTATCCCCGCTGCACTGGCGTCAGGGAACACCTCGACTAGCTGGACAGAAGCCGTGAGGCATATTCTCGCAGCCCCCGGGCGCATATCCCTTGTGCATGCCATATCTATCCCCATGATAGCGAATACCGGCATGAAAATCCATATTTTTAGGGTTTTGTGAAGAATAAAAAGCAGAAAAATATGAAATTTATCCAAAATTGAACCACTTGCTGCCAAGATGACCCAGCCGCGGGCCGCGAGCAGCGCTGACCGTATGTCAACTCATATCGGTCAATTCGCAGGAGTCGAATCGGCGGATCGAGATCGTTGGCTGGAGGTGGTCGCCAGGGTCGTGCCTGCGAAGCCCTACCGGAAGTAGAACCACAGCATCAGCACGGACAGGCCGACAAGGAGCGTCACCGCTTGGAGCAGTCTCTCGGCCCCGGCCGGGGAGGCATCCGAGCGCCCCTGCCAATCGAACGTCAGCTGTGCGATCCGCGCGGTGACAGGCTGTTCGTCAAGCTTGCTGACGATCCAGAAAAGCGCCAGGCAGGCGGCGAACACCCCGACGCTGTAGTTGAGGAACGGAATCTGCACGAGATCCTCGAGCGGGCCGAGGCCGACGCCGTAGGCCTTGGAAAGGATATCCAAGGCGAATCGCACGCCCCCGGCGATCCCGCCTGCGATGAGTGTCGAGATCGCCGCGCGAGCAGTGCCGCCTTTCCACAAGATGCCCAGCAGGAACGTCGCCGTGATCGGTGCGCCGATGTACGCCTGCACGCTCTGCAGGTACTGGTAGACCTCGCCGCTGAGGTAGCGAATCATGGGAATCCACAAAATACTCACCAGTACCACCACACCGGTGATTAAGCGTCCGATGTAGACCAATCGCTTCTCGCTCGCCTCGGGATGGAGCTTCTTGTAGATGTCCATGGTGACGAGCGTAGAGCAGGAATTCAGCACGCTGCTCAGCGATGACATCAGAGCAGCCAGCAGCGCGGCAATCATCAATCCCGACAAGCCCGGCGGGAGCAGCCGCTCGACCAGCAGCGGGAACGCCGTGTCGCCCGTGGCCTCGCCGGGCCAGAGCGCCCGTGCGATCAGTCCCGGCAGGACCAAGATGAATACTGGTGTGATCTTCAGGGCCGCGGCGAAGATCGCGCCCCCCCGGGCATGCGGCAGGCTGCGCGCGCTCAGCGTCTTCTGGACAATGACTTGGTCGGTGCACCAGTACCAAGTGCCAAGGATGATCGTGCCCAGAGTAGTCCCCAGCCAAGGGTACTCGGGGTGGTCGATATCCTTGACGATGTGGAAGAAATCACCGGGCAGTGCTTCCCGCAGAGCCCCGAACCCGCCGGCCTCGCCCAAGCCCAGCCAGGTCAGGTAGGCCGAGCCGCCAACCATGATGAAGGCCTGCAGCAGGTCGGTGTAGATCACTGCCGACAGGCCGCCTGCAATGGTGTAAATCCCGGTCGCGATCACCAGCAGCACAGCGGTCGTCATGTAGTCCCAGCCGAAAATCTCCCGCGCCAGAATCCCGGCCGCGAACAGCGCCACTGAAATCTTGGTCAGCACATAGGCCAGCAGCGAGACTGTCGTGAGATACCAGCGGCAGCCCGGACTGAAGCGCTTTTCAAGAAACTCGGGCATCGTGAAAATACCGCTGCGCAGGTATTGGGGGATGAAGATCCACGCGAGCAGAAGCAGGCAGAAGCTGGCCGACCACTCGTAAGTGCCGACCGCAAGGCCGCTCGACGCACCAGAGCCAGCCAAGCCGATCACGTGCTCGCTTCCGATGTTGGTGGAGAACAGCGTCGCGCCCACCGCGAACCAGCCGATATGCTTGCCGGCTAGGAAGTACTCGGTAGTGGTCGTCTTGTTGAGGGAATGGTAAAAGCCCACGCCGAAGACAGCCGCAAAGTAGATTGCGATAATGAGGGCATCCATCGGAACCGAGAGTATACCTTGCCCCCCTGCAGCCCTGTTGGATTGATCGTGTTCGCCCACGGCTCTCGAGTCACCGCCGCCAATGAGGCCGTGCAGGCTGTAGCGGTCGAGGCGGCCCGGCGGGCCCGGATTCCGGTCTTCAGCACAGCCTTCTTGGAACTGGCCAGCCCGGACCTCGGCGAGGCGGTTGAGCAACTCGCGCAAGCAGGCGTGCGCCGCATTCTGATCACACCGTACTTCCTCACGATGGGACGCCACCTGACGGTGGATCTGCCGCGCCTGCTCGAGGCAATCCGGCTCCGGCACCCTGAACTGGCGCTGCAGGCATCCCCGCCCTTAGACGGCCATCCCGAACTGGCCGAGATCCTGGCGGCAAGAGCAAGGGCGCTACTGGACGAGGGCGAGCCGGGCTAGCTGCCCGGCGGGAGCCGAGGCTGGGACAACAGACGCCAGATGCCCGCCCTCGAATTGCTGGAGCATGCCTGCCTGACGCCGCAAGTCAGCCACTTCGCTTTCCGCGCTCCGTTTCGGCACGAGGCCGGCCAATACGTCGCCCTCAGCGCTCCAGTCGGCGGCACTCGGCAGACGCGCTACTACTCCATCGCCTCGCCACCCATGTCCGGCGGGCGGATCGAGTTGTGCATCCAGCACCAAGGCGCATTCGGAAGCCATCTGCGAAGCCTGCGGGAGGGCGATCGAATGGAATGCAGCGAACCTGGCGGGACCATGCGCCTGCTGGATGCGGGGAGGCCTGCCGTCTATTTCGCCGCCGGGACGGGGGTAGCCCCGATGCGCGCGATCCTGCTGGAGCAGTTGGCGGCCAACCCCGCGGCGGAAACAGTCCTGCTGCTGGGCGCCCGGCACCCTTCCCAGTTGCTGTTCCGCAACGAATTCGAGGCGCTGGCAGCTCGGCACGCCCGCTTTCGGTTCTTGCCTGCTGTCAGCGGCAAAGAGGGCGGCTGGGGCGGCAGGCAGGGGCGCGTGACGGCCCACATCGACGAGGCCCTGGCAGGCCTGGGCAGCCCGGACGCCTATTTCTGCGGCCAGCGCGAAATGGTTGCGCAGCTCCGCGAACGCCTTGCGGCCGCTGGCATCCCGGACGAGCGGCAGGTGTACGAGCGCTACTGAACTGACAGCAGGCGCACGCTCGTATCAGACTTCGTTACATCGGGCGGCTGTGTCGATCTGTCTGGCAGCGTCATAAATCGTTTAATTGCAATTCGTAAGCTCGATTCCGACGCAGTCTCGAAGGGCCGCATTGGCAGCACTTTCTTTTCATTTAATTTGTCCTTTTTTCGGCCCGAACACCGCGCCTGCCCACTCCAGTTCGTCTGCCAAGCCAGACACTGAACCGGCCCCCGCCCGCCCGCGCTCGGCGCTGCCCAACGACTTTGTCGCTGGCCGCTTGCCCTGGCCAAGGACGGCGCCTGCCGGCGACCACCAACTGCGGCCCAGCCGGCGCTCGCTGGGCGGCGGCAGGGGTCTGCCTAGCCGTCTGTAACTCCTTGCAAATCAACGTTTCGTGTCGCTTGCCAGGCAGCAGCAGTGCGGGGCTGGCCGCGCTTTCCACGGGGACGCTGGCCGCGCCACAACCCCGTGCGGCGGCACCCAGCCCCACGGCCCACGTCGCAGCGGACTGGACCGGCCGCTGAAGGCGGGAAAGGCCAACCTATCAACAGCCGTCGCAGACCAGCCTTCCGGCGCAATCACAGGACAGCCTAAATGAAACGATGTAACGAAATCTGATACGTCTCAGGACACCCAGTGCGGACTAGGCGGCCAGTTTGCCGTTTGAGCTCGGCGACCAGTCAATGCGGCATCAGCGTCACATTGCTAGCCCGTGCCAATTTCTGCGCCTGAAGCTTCTGTTCAGCCTTATGCCCAGCCCAGCCGACGATGTCGACATGACGAGAGAACCGACTATCGGCCCGATGTGCAAGACCTGCCCGGGTTATCTGGTCGGCACGGAGGTCGGCTCTTCCCTGCAGGCTTGTGCTGGCCAGCTTGTACCTGCCAAGTCGCCACACATCTTCAGCCGCAAGCCTTCCGGTCAAGAACGCTGACGTCGCATGCAGAGCATCTTGAGTCGGTCTATGGGGAAGAAACGCCCGCTCTTTGGCCTCCAACCGCGGAACTGTGCGGCAATCCCCCTTGTGGCGAAGGAAACGCGTGACGACTTCCGTCGGCCCGACCCAACGCTCAAGGCGAAAATACAAGTCGATCCAACTGACGCAAAACTTGCGCAGGGGCCTGCCCGTCCATCCATTCCGTACCATGACAGTCACTTTTTCCGAATAATCCAGCATACGACAGACGGCCCTCGCTGCTAATGCTGATAGAAAACGCATCTCCTCGAACCCGCCACTCTAGGGGAATTTCACCGTCCGGGTCCACGCCAGCATCAGGAAATCGCATGCCCTGAGCGAGTTCAGAAACGAGTGCGATCGCATATTTGATGGCACCGTCTTGTACAGGTTCTGCACCTTCTCCGTCCCAGCCATGACTAGCCGCATCCCGGCAGATTTCCTTCAGTTCCTGCACCCATCTGGATTGTGCCTCATTCCGAGATTCAACGTCACCAGAAGCTGACAGTAGTCTCGGGAACTGCATCGAACAGAAGGTCCTTGTCTGTTGTCCGAATCACGGTCTCTGCTGCCTCTCGAGCACCCTTCACCGACAGTTCCCCAACTGCCGCTTGCGGCCAAGGCAGTGCAGAGGCGATGGCTACGTCACGTACTAAATCGGGAACTCCTCGCCAACCTGATCTACGAAGCGGAGCTTCTTCAGCCGATACCGTACTGATATCAGTCACCGAACTCGCCCCCATGCCTTGTGCATCTTCGGAGTGGTCAGATCTGTGAATCCCCGCACGATCCACTCTCGTCCAAGATCGAAAAACGACATTAGTCCGTCTGTTTTATCACTGAACGGCATCCCGCGATCTGTCAGAGAAAGAACAATAATTCCACTCTTGTCAGAGCGACGATAGGCAGGTTTTGCGTCGACATTCAGGTGCCCTATAAACTTGTCATTGTCGTCGCGAATCAGGAACTGAACAGAAAATCTTGCCTCACTGGGCTTCGCCAAGAACGTCGTATGCGGCCATGACCATAACGTCATCAGCTCGTCTAAGCCCAACTTACACTGTCCATTTTGGGGCCTCGGTGCTTTACACCCCTGAATTCTGACAGCTAACCCCTTTACTTTTAACCGGTTAGCCAACATACACGGCTGGCGCCCCTCGCAATATGCCCTCAAATTGCCCTTCCAATTTCTGTTTTCCTAGTCATACATTTGTTTTGCCTATTTTGACTTTCATTCATCTATGTGCTATTCTTATCGCAGAACAGGTCCGCCTATTCCTAGTCATACAATGCACATCACCTCCAGCTTCGCCCGCAAGTCCCCCTGCCACCTCTTGCGCGAATCCTACTGGCAGCACGGCAAGGTCAAAAAGCGCACCCTCGCCAATCTCTCTGCCCTGCCCCAGCCGCTCATCGACCTGCTCAAGGCCGCCCTCGACCGCCAACTCCCCCTCACCAGCCCCGACTCGCCCGCCCAACTCGCCCACGTCCGCCAGCACGGCGCCGTCTCCGCCCTGCTCGGCCTCGCCCGCAGCCTGCGCTTCGAGCGCCTGCTGTGCTACAAGCCCTCGCGCCAGCGCTCGCTGGCCCTCGCCCTGATCCTGCACCGCCTGCTCAAGCCCGGCGCCAAGCTGCGCCTGGAACGCGAACTCGGGCCCACCGGCCAAACCACTCTGGCCCCCCTGCTTGAGATCGCCGACACGCGCGTCGACGAACTCTACGAAGCTATGGACTGGCTGCTGGAGCGCCAGCCGGCCATCGAGCGCAAGCTCGCCCGCCGCCACTTGCACGAGGGCGGCCTGGCCCTGTACGACCTGTCTTCGAGCTATTTCGAAGGCTCGTGCTGCCCGCTCGCCGAGCGCGGCTATGCGCGTGACCACCGCGCCGACCGACCGCAGATCAACTACGGCCTGCTGTGCAACGCTGACGGCTGCCCGGTCGCGGTCGAGGTCTTCCCCGGCAACACGGCCGATCCCAGCACGCTCAGCGCGCAGGTCAACAAGCTGCGCCAGCGCTTCGGCCTGCAGCGCCTGGCGCTGGTCGGCGACCGCGGCATGCTGGCCCAAACGCGCATCGCGGCCGACCTCAAGCCTGCGGATTTGGACTGGATCACGGCCCTGCGCCACGACAGCATTCGCAAGCTGGCCGCGCAGGGCCACTTCCAGCCCTCGCTGTTCGACAAGCACGAGTTGGCGGCCATCACGGCACCGGATTTCCCCGGCGAGCGCCTGCTGGTGTGCTACAACCCGCTGGTGGCTGCCGAACGGCGCCGCAAGCGCTTGGCTTTGCTGGCCAGCACCGAGGCCGACCTGGCGCCCCTGGCGGCGGCCTACGCCGCAGGCCAGCTCGAGCGCGACGAGTTCAACCGGCGCTTGGGCACGCTGCGGCGGCGCAAGATGGGCAAGCACTTGCAGTGGTCGTTCGACGCGCACAGCGCGGCCTTCTCCTCCGCGCGCAACGAGGCATCGATCGCGGCCGAGGCGCGCCTGGACGGCTTCTACATCGTGCGCACCAGCTTGCCCGCGCAGGAGTTGGACGATGACGCAGTGGTGCGCGCCTACAAGAGTCTGGCCCGCGTCGAGCGGGCCTTCCGCTCGCTGAAGACGAGCGGGCTGCGCGTGCGCCCGATCTTCCACTGCAAGGCGGAGCGGGTGCGGGCGCACCTGCTGCTGTGCATGCTGGCGTATTACTTGGAATGGCACTTGCGGCGCCAGTTGGCACCGCTGCTGTGCAGCGAGGAAGAGGAGCCGCAACATGCGGGCGGGCCGGTCGGCCCGCTGCAGCGCAGCGCCGCCGCCAAGCGCAAGGATCGCACGCGCCAGAGCGAGGATGGCAGCTTGCCGCTGCAGAGTCTGGCGGACCTGTTGGCCGGGCTGGGCACGCTCTGCGCCGCCGAGTTGCGGTACCCGCAGGTGCCCGGCTATGGGGTGCCGACGCTGAGTCAACTCGAGCCGTTGCACGAGCGCGTGTTCGCCCTGCTCGGCTGCCAGCCCCACCCGGCACCGGCCCCGAGACCGCCGCCAGACAGCGCTGCCAGTGCGCCGGCCACGACGCCAACCTAGTCACCAATGGCCTGTTTGGCAAGCGCCCCATCAGGCCCCCGGAAGGAACTCGAACAAGTTACTTAAGTAACTGATTAACTGCGAGTTACATCAATTCGAGGCTGTACTTCACCGTGGCGTACAACTCCAGCTTAGCTGGGGTAAGTTGGGTCTAAGTTGCCAGATGACTATAAGTGCTCGCCTGTAGGTATGTGGTTACGTACGTGACTTCGCATGCATTCGCCTCAATCGTGCCTAAGTTCTCTTCGTCAACGAACTCAACAAATGACTGGAAGTACTGCTGAAATCGAAAACGCAATGATTCGTACCGGGGATACTCTTGGCGCACGCCCGTCTTGCGCCAGTTGTGAGCAAAAACATCCCTTTGCAACTGAAGCAATTCGTTGCCATCGTTCGTAATAAGCCATGTTCTGATTGGAGGAGGTCCATCAGCGATCTCAATCCTCGAGCGTGTCTCCTGCGACTCGCCGACAGGCTGAATGCTGTAGGCAGGATGTTCCTCTACGTTCTTAAACGTTTTGGCATAGCGTCGCGAGAAAAGACCACTATGCGCGTTGGCATAGCGTGATAGCGGGCTGAAGCCAACCGAAAGCGCGACCTCGATGACCGGTGGATCGGTGAAGTCCGGCCTCGGCCGTTGGGAATCCGCAATCCGAGTCATCACCGCGTCGATCTCGATTATACGCTCATCATGCCGCTACAACCCAATCGGAGACGGCCGCCAAGCAAGTCCCTGCGGGGACAGAACATCGGCACGGCAAACCATTCTACAATGAACACTTTGCCTCTTGGCTCGCCGCCAATAACTGCGCTCCAACCCCATGTCGAACATCGCAGTCACTCTGCCCGACGGCAATCAGATGCAGGTAGTGTCAGGCACCACCGCCCTAACAGTAGCCGAGCGGATCAGCCCGGGACTGGCGCGAGCCGCGCTGGTCGCCGAGATCGACGGCGAACTGGCGGACCTTGACACAGCCCTCGAGCAAGACGCCCGGATCCGCTTCCTGACCGAACGCGACAAGGAGGCGCTGGAGGTGTACCGCCACTCGGCGGCGCACCTGCTGGCAGCGGCAACCTTGGAGATCTACCCCGAGACCAAGCTGGGCGTGGGCCCGCCAACCGACCAAGGCTTCTTCTACGACATGTACCGGGAAACGCCGTTCACGCCCGAGGACCTCGCCAAGATCGAGGCCCGCATGGGCGAGATCGTCAAGCGGAATCCCAAGAATGAACGCGTCTGGATTCCGCGCTCAGAAGCGCTCGCCGAGTACGAGCGGCAAGGCGAGTTCATGAAATGCGAGCTGATCGAGGAGAAGACCGACAGTGCGCGCGTTTCGGTCTACAGGACGGGGGGCGTGTTTTCAGACTTCTGCCGCGGCCCCCACATCCCGTCGATGGGCCGCATCAAGGCCTTCAAGCTGCTATCCGTGGCCGGGGCGTACTGGAAGGGGGACGAGAAGCGCGAGCGCTTGCAGCGCATCTACGGAACGGCATTCTTCTCCAAGAAGGAGCTCTCCGCGCATCTGGACCGGATGGAGGAGGCCAAGCGTCGCGACCACCGCAGGCTAGGCAAGGAGCTGGATCTGTTCAGCGTCCAGGAACTGGCCGGGCCAGGCTTGGTCTTCTGGCACCCGAAGGGAGGCACGGTCCGGCGGGTGATGGAGGACTGGCTGCGCGACGAGTTGGTGTCGCGCGGGTACGGCCTGGTGTCCACGCCCCACGTGGCTCGCCACGGCCTGTGGCAGACCTCGGGGCACGCCGAGTTCTATCAGGACGACATGTTCAAGCCCATGGAACTGGACGACTCGCTCTACCAGCTCAAGCCGATGAACTGCCCCTTCCACATCCTGATCTACAAGAATCAGCTGCGCAGTTACCGGGACCTGCCCGTGCGGCTGGCGGAACTAGGCACGGTTTACCGCTACGAACGCTCCGGCGTGATGCACGGCCTGTTGCGAGCGCGCGGGTTCACCCAGGACGACGCCCACATCTTCTGCGCGCCGGAGCAGATCGAATCCGAGGTGATCGGCTGCGTCGACCTGGCCATGGAAGTGTTGCGCGTGTTCGGCTTTGCCGACTTCAGCGTCGAACTGTCAACTTGGGACGGCGGGTCCGGCAGCAAGTACGCGGGTACGTCCGAGGAATGGGAACTGGCCGAAGGCAGCCTCTTCGCAGCGCTGCGCAAGCGGGACATCGAAGCGAAAGTCATGCCGGACGAGGCGGCCTTCTACGGCCCCAAGATCGACATCAAGATGGTGGACGCGATCGGGCGCTCGTGGCAGCTGTCAACCATCCAGTTCGATTTCAACCTGCCGCGCCGGTTCGGGTTGGAGTATGTCGGCCCGGACGGGCAGGCCCACCAGCCCATGATGGTGCATCGAGCGCTGTGGGGCTCGGTCGAGCGCTTCTTCGGCGTGCTGATCGAACACTACGCCGGGGCGTTCCCGCTCTGGCTGGCACCGGTGCAGGCCGCCGTCTTGCCGATCACGGACGGCCAGCTCGAGTATGCCGATGCCGTGGCGGGCGAGTTGCGCGCCGCCGGCTTGCGGGTGGAGGTGGATCGGCGCAGCGAGAAGATCGGCTTCAAGATCCGCGAAGCGCAGCTGCAGAAGGTCCCCTACATGCTGGTGGTCGGCCAGCGCGAGGCCGACAGCGGCCAAGTGGCGGTGCGGCACCGCCGCAAGGGCAACACTGGCGCGCGCACCCCCGCTGGGTTCGTCGCCGATATCAGGCCCCTCCTCGAATCCCGGGCGGCTAGCGACTGACGGCTCAGCCGATGGCTGCAAGCCGCGGCGGTCGAGCCCCCAGCGCCGGCCCGCGCCAGGAGTCCTTGAACGCCAAGAACCTGTGCCATACTCAGGATTCAAGCTCGGTCCGCTTGCGCTATGCGATGCCTTTCGTTGCTGCCGCTAGGCTTGGCAGCCCTGCTGCCCGGTAGCGTGCAAGCCCAAGGCGTCGCCAGTCCCAATGCGCAGCCTGTGAAGGCGCGCGAGGCCTCCGGCCTCCCTTGGCACGCCAGTTTCAGCGATGTGGCGGAAGAATCCGGACTAGCCCTCGAGTTCACCTACGGCGGCCGCGACACGAAGCGCTACATCATCGAGTCCAACGGGTCGGGGGTGGCCTTCTTCGACTATGACGGCGATGCAGATCTGGACGCCTTCCTGGTCAATGGCTCCCGGTTGGAGGGGTTTCCCGACGGGGACGCCCCCTCGAACCGCCTGTACCGCAATGACGGCGCGGCCGGCTTTGTGGACATGACAGCCTCTAGCGGCCTGGCGCGCTCGGGCTGGGGCAGCGCGGTGTGCGCAGGCGACTTCGACAACAACGGCACCACCGACCTGTTCGTGGCCTATTGGGGGCGGGACGCCTTCTACCGCAATGACGGCGATGGCAGCTTCGCGGACATTGCAAGCCAGGCCGGCGTGGCGGGGCCGCCACAGCAGTGGAGTTCGGGCTGCACGTTCGTGGACTACGACCGCGACGGTCTGCTCGACCTGCTGGTCACCCAGTACCAGCAATTCGACCTGGAGACCGCGCCCGCGCCCGGCAAGACGTCGAACTGCGAATGGAAGGGGATGCCGGTCTACTGCGGGCCGCGCGGCCTGCCTTTCGGCAACGTAACGCTGTACCGCAATCTTGGCGATGGCAGCTTCGCGGACGTCAGCGAGGCGGCCGGAGTGCGGGACGTGCGGGACTACTATGCCTTTACCGCGGCTGCTGCCGACTTTGACGGGGACGGCTGGCAGGACATCTACATCGCCTGCGACTCCACGCCCAGCATCCTGTTCGTCAACAACGGCGACGGCACCTTCACCGATTACGCCACCGAGACCGGGGTAGCCTTCAACGAGCACGGATTCGAGCAGGGCGGGATGGGCGTTGGCGTCGGCGACTTCAACGGAGACGGCTGGCTCGACCTTGTGAAGACCAACTTTGCCGACGACTACCCGAACCTTTACCGCAATAGCGAAGGCTTGTACTTCGAAGACATCTGCGTCCGCGCCGGGCTGGCCTCCAATCCGCAGTACGTGGGCTGGGGCGTGGAATTCGTCGATCTGGACAACGACGGTTGGCAAGACATCTTCCAGGCCAACGGCCATGTCTACCCCGAACTGGACCGCCAGGAACGGATCTCCGAGACGTTCTCGCAGTCGAACCTCGTCTATCGCAACCTTGCGGGAGAACGCTTTGAAGACGTCACGGCGCTGTCCGGGCCCGGGCTGGCCCAGATCCGCTCCAGCCGCGGCGCTGCTTTCGGCGATTTCGACAATGACGGCGACATTGACGTGCTGATCATGAACATGTCCGCTCCCGTCTCGCTGCTGCGCAACGATCTCGGGGCCGGGCGCCGCTGGGTGCGCTTCGCGCTGCAAGGCACCCGCTCCAACCGCTCGGCGATCGGCGCGCTCATCACGATCGAGGCGGGGTCAAGGCGCCAGACCCGAGCAGTCATGAGCCAGTCAAGCTATGTGTCGCACAACGACCTGCGCGCGCATTTCGGGCTGGCGGAATCGGCCGCAGTCGACTCGATCCTGGTCCGCTGGCCCAGCGGCTCGGAAGAAACTTTTCCCGGGGTCCAAGCCGATGCCGACTGGTTGCTGGTCGAAGGCTCCGGCCAGGCCAGGGCCGCGCCATGAAAGCGAGCTGTCTCGACGCGGCGCGGCATTGCGCGCTCAAGGCGCTGGCGTGCATGCTCGCAGTCGGCGCTCTAGCAGCGGCCCGGGCACAGGCCGAGGAGGCGTCCGCGCTTACCGACCGCGGGCTTGCCCTTGCGCAAGGCGGCCGGCCGCAAGAAGCGGCCAAGCTGTGGCGGCAAGCGCTGGAGGAATCTCCGGGCTACTTCCCCGCGCTGTTCAATCTAGGCTACATGCACTTCTCGGCGGGCCGCTTCGCACAGGCCGCCCCCCTGCTGGAGCGTGCCGCGGCTGCCAGCCCGAACGATTTCAACGCCCACTACCTGCGCGGAGCCGCGGCGCAGAAACTGGGGCGCGGCGACGAGGCGCTGCGTGCCTGGCGCAGCGCCCTCAAACTCGAGCCGGGCCACTTCAAGCTGATGCAAGTCATGGCGGTAGAGTTCGGCAAGGGGCGCTACCACCGCGAGGCTGCCGACATCGCCATGCGGGCGCTGCGGCTGCAGCCTGAGATCGAAGACCTGCATTACATGGCAATCCACGCCTGCCGGGAGGCCGGCAACCTCGGCGCCGGCTTGGAACTCGCCTCGCGGGCGGCGAAGCGGTTCCCCGCCTCGGCGCGCGCCGCATTCGAGCTGGCGTGGCACCTGCAAAAGGACGGCCGCTTTGACGAAGCCCTGCCGCTCCTCCACCGCGCGATCGAACTCGATCCGGGGTACGAGGAGCCCCAGTTCTTCTACGGCGACTGGCTGGTCAAGCAAGCGCGCTACGCGGAGGCGCTGCAGCCGCTGCAGCAGTCGATCCGCCTGCGCACGGACTACATGCCCGCGCGCATCGCCCTGGCGCGCGCCTACATCGGCTTGCAGGACTGGGACTCGGCGCTCGCCGCTCTAGCGGCCGCGGTGGAGTTGGAGCCGCGCCATCCACAGCCGCACTTGCTGCTGTCGCAGGTCTACTTCCGGCGCGGCGAACGGGCCAAAGCGCGGCAGGAAAAGGAACTCTCGCTACAGCTGCGACGCCAGAACCCGGCCTTTCTCGAAGCGGTGCAGTCGCGGCCCTTCGAATAGCTCTCAAGCCTTTCCGTGTTTGGCGGCCAAGGCCCGCAGCCGGGCGAGATGGCGCGGCACAGCCGTGACGGGATCTTCCGCCGCCTCGTATTCCAAGGCCATGTAGCCGCGATAGCCCGCATTCGCGAACATGCCTACGATGCGATCCCAGTCCGCAGGGGCGTGGTTGCCTCGCTCGTCCCTCATGTCGACCTTGAATTGCGAGTTCACGGCATAGGGCAGGCACATCGCGATCTGCTCGTACGGATCGCTCCTGAAGTTTCCGGTGTCGAGATTGATGCCGACGTTGGGATGGTCGGCGGCAAGCACGATCTCGACAATGCGCTCGGCCCGCAAGGTGATCCCCCCGTGGTTCTCCAGTCCGAGCATGACTCCCTTGCCAGCGGCGTAGTCGCCCGCGCGCCTGAGGATTTCCGCCACCCACTTAGCAGCCTCGTCCTCGGAGCTTCCGCGCGGCACGTCGCCGCCAAACACGCGGATGTGGCTCGCACCGAGCTCGTGCGAGACATCCACCCAATGCTGCAGCCACGCCACTTCCATGTCCTGGGCGCGCGCATCGGGGCGGCACAGGTCACTGCGGATGGCGATACTCGGCAGTTCGACCGCCGCGAGGTAGGCCTTGCGGCGGAACGCGGCAAGGAACGCCCCCAAGTTCTCGCGCGGAAACCAGTACACTGTCGCATCGATGCCGTCAACGCCATGCTCGGCCGCCAAGTCTACCAGGTCGAAGTAGCTCAACGCTCCCTCCCCGAGCGCCTTGCGAAAGGAATAGGCGCAGATGGCCGTCTTGAGCCTTGGGCCATTGCCAGCGACCCGCGGAGGGCCGCCAAGCGCCAGCGTAGGCAAGAGGGATAGCGAGCAGAGCGCTTCACGCCGAGAAACCATGGCTAGCATTATAGGCCCGGCCTGCCCGGTGCCGTGAGCGCCATCGCCTACGCGAACATATCATGGATGGAGAGTGGACCTATCCGGCCATCGCAGCCTCTCGGTCGTCTTCTGGATCGCCCTGGGCGCCTGCTTGATCGCCCTTGCCGTGGCGCTCAACATCGGCTGGCTGGCTGCCAGCTGGCCAAGCAGCGTATTGGTCGCCATGGGCATTCTGGCCGGGCTGACCTTGGTTGCCGGACTCGTCCTCAACACTGTGTTCCTAGTGCGCGAGATCCGACGCAACGAGAAGCACGACGCCTTCATCAACGCCGTCACGCACGAGCTGAAGACTCCCGTCGCCTCGCTGCGGCTTTACCTGCAGACACTGCAGTCCAGAGAACTGAACCCGTCCCAGCAGCAGGAGTTCTACCAAACGATGCTTGCGGACATGGACCGGCTGCAAGGCACGATCGAGCAGGTTCTGCTAGCAGGCTCGACCCGCAGCAAGCGCAAGCGACAGCGGTCTGCGGTGGATCTCGCAGCCGTGGTCCAAGACTGCATCGCACAGATCGAGCGCAGCCACAGCCTCGGGGACGGGGCCATGCGCTTCCGCAGCGAGTTCGGCGAGGAGGAAACGCCCATCGTGCTGGGCAACAGGGACGAATTGGTCTCGGCAGTGTCCAACCTGATCGACAACGCGATCAAGTACTCCGACGAGCGGGCCAACGTGGAAATCGAAATGCTCAAGCTCGGCGCGCGAGTCGCCATACGCATCCGGGATAGCGGCATCGGCATAGATGGCGAAGAGCTCAGGCGCATATTCCGGCGCTTCTATCGCGTCCAGGGCACGTTCCGGGCCAAGGGCACCGGTCTGGGCCTGTACATCGTAAAGGCCGTGGCCAAACGGCACGGCGGGCGGGTCTTCGGAGAGAGCCCGGGCAAGGGTCGCGGCAGTACGTTTACGATCGAATTACCCCTGACGGCAGGCTAGTGAAACGGATCCTCATCGTCGAAGACGAGACCCATCTCGCCAAGGGTCTGCAATTCAACCTCGAGGCCGAAGGCTTCGCCACGCGCATTGCGGCGACGGGCGAGGCCGGTCTTGCTGCAGTCAAGGCTGGCGGAGCTTTCGACGCCCTGCTCGTGGACGTGATGCTGCCCGGTATCGACGGCTTCTCGCTGGTGCGCGAGTTGCGGTCCCGGGGCTGCTTCATTCCGGTGATGATGCTCACGGCGCGGCGCCGGCCGCAGGACATCGTGGAAGGGCTCTCGGCGGGAGCGGACGACTACCTGCCCAAGCCGTTCGAACTGGCGGTGCTGCTGGCCCGCATCCGCGGCCTGCTGCGCCGGCATCGATGGAGCGCCGAGGAGCCGGCACAGGCCGTGCCGGCTCGATACGAGTTCAGCGGACGGGCCGTGGACTTCGCCAACCAGCGCCTCGAGGTGGAAGGCCGGACGCGCAACCTGACACTGACCGAGGCGAAGCTGCTGCACTACCTGATCGCGCACGAGGGCCAGGTCGTTTCGCGCAAGAACCTGCTCGAAGACGTGTGGGGGGTGCGCGAGGACACGGACACGCGCGCGATCGACAACTTCATCGTCCGCCTGCGCCGGTCCATCGAGGCCGATCCGGCAAAGCCGCGCCACTTGGTCACCGTGCGGGGCGTGGGATACCGCTTTGTGGCCGAACCCGGGCCAGGCCTCAGCCGCCGTCTGTCAGGAGCGGCAGCGAAGCGCTTTCGCCGCTCGTGATCCCGACTGCCCAGCGGAAGCCCTCCAGCCACATTTTCTGGATGTCGGGGCGGTCCCAGACGCTAGCTTCATGTCCGAGCAGGCAGGTGAAGACCCGGCCCTTGCCAAATTCGCGCACCCATGCCAAGGCGAAATCGCCATCGGTGCGCAGCACGCCTTTGCGCGTCATGTCCACGCTCGCGGTGTCCATGCTCAGCAGCACGCGAACTTTCGAGCGGTCATAGCGGTTGACCTGGTAGATCTCGTCAATGATCTCGAACTCGGCCGGGAAATGGCGGCTGATCGGATGCGCGCGATCCTCGACGCGGACGCGGATCTTCTGATGCCAAGGGTGGTTGTTGAACGCCCCGCCCACCATGTCGATATATTCCGGCCAAGTCTGCCGGAACGAGTCCGTGCCGCTGTGCGCGACCAAGATCGCCTTGCCGTCCTGCTTGACGAAGCTCATCAGGTCGGCCTTCTGCTCATCGCTGACCTCCAAATCGCCCTGCGTGTAGAACATCACCGCGTCGAAGTGGTCGAGATTCTTGCGGTTGCCCCCCAGCTTGCGCTTGCTCACGAGCTCCATGTCGGTGCGGAAGCGCACGTCGAACAGGCCGCTCCGCTCGCCGATCTTGGCCATGGTGAACATCGCGTGCGAAACCGAGTCGTGGGCAAAGGCATCGGCCCCCCCGAGCACCAGCAGGTGCATCTTCCGGCCGGCCTCTTGGGCGGCGACGGGCAGGCCGGCCTGCAGCAGGGCGGCAAGCGCGGCCGCGATGATTGATCTCCGGATTTTCATGCCCGCTAGTTTCGCACAGAGTGTGTCAGAGGCGGTTGATCAAGGTGGCAACATAGGCAGCTCCGAACCCGTTGTCGATATTGACCACGGAGACGTTGCTGGAGCACGAGTTGAGCATGCCCAGAAGGGCTGACAGCCCGTTGAAACTCGCCCCGTAGCCCACGCTGGTCGGCACGGCGATGACGGGCACCGAGACCAAGCCGCCCAGGGCGCTCGGCAAGGCACCCTCCATGCCGGCGCAGCAAATCACGACGCGCGCGCCCTGAATGCGGTCGATCTTCGACAGCAGGCGGTGGATTCCAGCGACGCCGACATCGTAGATCGTGTCGACCTCATTGCCCATCACCTCGGCCGTCACGGCGGCCTCCTCCGCTACCGGAATGTCGCTCGTGCCAGCGCACACCACGGCGATCTTGGACTTGCCGAGATTGCCGCGCCCCGACCAGACTCGCACCGCGCCCGAGCGCGGAAAGTATTCGGCCTTGTCGCTGACTTTCCGGACGGCCTCGAACATGCGCTCCGAGGCCCGCGTGACGAGCAAGTTAGGCGATCGCTCAAGGAGCTTCTCGGCGATAGCGCGGACTTCTTCAGCGGTCTTGCCCTGCCCGAGGATGACCTCGGGCATCCCGTGCCGCAACTCGCGGTGGTGGTCGACCTTGGCAAAGCCCAGGTCCTCGTACGGCATGTGGCGCAACTCGCCGACCGCGCTGTCGACATCGCACCGCCCTTGGCGCACCTCTTCCAGCAGGGATCGCAGTCGTTGATCGTTCATGGCCGCGCTCGCAACTGCCGGCAGGGGCCGCTTCCCGGGGCAGGGCCGGCAGCCATGCCCGGCGGCGCGGCAATGCCTTGCACCGCTGCGCGGCCGCGCTCGGCCATGACCCGGATCGGATCCCGAGTTCCGGCCGGCGCACTGCATCTCACTGGCACGTGTCAGGGCAGTGTGGTTGTAACCTGCGAGCCATTGATTGTACCGTGTAAGGCATGGCCTCAAGTTTGAACAAAGTCATGCTCATCGGCAATCTCGGCCAAGACGCGGAGACCCGGCAAACCCCCAGCGGCACGTCCGTGACCAACTTCAGCCTCGCCACGACGGCCCGCATCAAGGATGCAGGCAGCGGCGAGTGGAAGGAAAAGACCGACTGGCACGATGTCGTGCTCTGGCGCGGCGAGCGAGTCGCGCCATACCTGACGAAGGGCAAGAAAGTGTTCGTGGAGGGCCGCCTGCAGACCCGCTCCTGGGAAACGCAGAACGGCGAGAAGCGCTACCGCACCGAAGTGGTTTGCGACCCTTTCGGCCTAATGCTGCTCGGCGGCCGCGATGACCAAGGCGGCGACGGCGGCGGCTACCGCCAAGGCGGCGCAAGGGACTACGGCCCAAGCGAGAGCAGTTCCCGCACCGCCCCGGAAGGGGCAGGGCAGCCCCGCAGCGAGCCGGAGACGCCGGCCAAGCCCGCCGCGCCGGCGGATGACGACGACATACCGTTCTAGCCCACCGGCTAGGCTGGAGAGGCCTGGCCCTCGTCCAAGCCGGGCAGCGCGGCCGGGCCGCTCTCGGCAGGCTGGGGCTGCGTTTCCGGCGGCCCGCCGTTGCTGTCAGGCGGCTCGGGGATGGTCACCATCAGTGGCTCCAGCTCCCGCCCCTCCAGCAATGCGTTGACCTCGCTGCCATCCAGCACCTCGCGCTCGAGCAGGGCTTCGGCAATGCGGGTAAGCCCGTCGGCGTTGTCCTCGATGAGCTTGCGCGCCCGGTCGTAGCTCTCGGTCACGATCACGCCGACTTGGGCGTCTATCTGCTTCGCCGTGGCCTCCGAATAGTTGCGCTGCTGGGCGATTTCCCGGCCTAGGAAGACTTCCTCTTCCCGCTTCCCGAACGTCAGCGGCCCCATGTCGCTCATGCCCCACTCGCAGACCATCTGCCGGGCCAGCGCAGTGGCGCGCTCGATGTCATTGCCCGCTCCCGTGGTCATGTGATCCATGAACAGCTCCTCTGCGATGCGGCCGCCCATCAGGATTGCCAGCTGGTCGCACAGGTATGCGCGCGTGTAGGTGTGCTTGTCGTCCAGCGGCAGCTGCATGGTGAGACCGAGAGCCTGGCCGCGCGGGATGATCGTGACCTTGTGCAACGGGTCGGCCTGCTCCAGCAGGGCGGCCACCACCGCGTGGCCGGCCTCGTGGTAGGCGGTGTTCCGCTTTTCGTCGTCGCGCAGGATCATGGAGCGCCGCTCGGCCCCCATCATGACCTTGTCCTTGGCGATCTCAAAGTCGGCCATCGTGACGACCTTGCGGTTCTGCCGCGCGGCGAACAGGGCCGCTTCGTTGCCCAGGTTGGCCAAGTCGGCGCCCGAAAACCCGGGAGTGCCGCGCGCCAGGACCATCAAATCCACATCGTTGGCCAAGGGCACCTTAGCGGTATGCACCTGCAAGATCCCCTGGCGCCCGCGCACGTCGGGCCGTGACACGATCACCCGCCGGTCGAAGCGGCCCGGCCGCAACAGGGCGGGGTCGAGCACGTCCGGGCGGTTCGTGGCCGCCATCAGTATGACCCCCTCGTTCGAGTCGAAGCCGTCCATTTCCACCAGCAGCTGGTTGAGCGTTTGCTCGCGCTCGTCATGGCCGCCGCCCAAGCCCGCGCCGCGATGCCGCCCGACGGCGTCGATCTCGTCGATGAAGACGATGCAGGGGGCGCTCTTCTTGCCCTGCTCGAAAAGGTCCCGGACGCGGCTCGCGCCGACACCCACGAACATCTCGACGAAGTCCGAGCCGGAAATCGAGAAGAACGGAACATTGGCCTCGCCGGCCACGGCCCGCGCCAGCAGCGTCTTGCCGGTCCCCGGCGGGCCGATCAACAGGACGCCTTTGGGAATCCTCCCGCCGAGCTTCTGGAACTTCTGCGGCTCGCGCAGGAACTCGATGATCTCCTGCAGCTCTTCCTTGGCCTCGTCCACCCCCGCCACGTCCTTGAAGGTGACCTTCTTCTGCTGCGAGGTGAGCAGCTTGGCCCGGCTCTTGCCGAAGCTGAGGGCGCGGTTGCCGCCCGCTTGCAGCTGGCGCATCATGAAAAGCCAGAAAAACACGATCAGCACCAGCGGCGCGATGCGCCAGAACATCGACCAGAAGCCTAGCGATGTCTGGTCCTTGACGTTGACCGTGACACCTTGCGCGGTGAGCAGGTCGAACACCTTCGGGTAGTCCAGGGGAATCGTGGTCTGGAACTTGCCGGAACTCGCCTGCCCCTCGATCTTCTGGCCGGTCGCCGTAATCTCCTCGATGCTGCCTTCCTCAACCTGGTCCATGAACTGGCTGAAGCTGATGGTCTCGACCTTTTCGCCGCTCTTGGCGTTGACAGCCTTCCAGAGCAGGACAGCAGTGCAAAGCATTACGATCCAGAAGACCGCAGTCTTGAATGTCGAGTTCACTTGCTTGAATCCTTGTCAGCGGCTTCGCCGCTTATGAGAGTAGACGCGGCAAAGGCACGTTCGGCTACCAGGCCGCTCCGGCGATCTTCCACAAGCAGCATCCGTCGGCTCGCCGGCCGCGCCGCGAATTCGGCCGCGGGGCCGAACGCCCGCGACCACACGATGCAGCCTTCCCCTGCACCGCCCGCCACAACCACAGGCCAGCCAGCGCGCTCCCACGCGCTGACCCGTCTCCTCTGAAACAGATCTTTGATCTTCTTTGGCGAGACTGCCCCGATCGGCCTGTAGCGATCCCCGTCCCGCCAGCTGCGGAGCCGGAGCGGTTGCGGGACGCGATCCCAGTCAAGCAGCGCAAAAGCCCCTCTATCGTACAGCATCGCCGCCGGCGCGGCTTCCACTACGCGGGTGCAAATCATGGATCGGTCATTGCACGGCAGGGACACACTGCCCGGCACTGCCAGCGGAAAATCATAGGCCGCGCATTGCCGCGCGCACCTGCGCCGCAACAGGACATCGCCGAAAGATCGCTCGGCGCGGACACCGGGCAGTTCGACGACACCGCTGCCGGCCTCTGCGAGGAGCAGGCTGCGCAGGGCCTCGACATGCTCGAAGCGGAGGCTGCCGCAATCGAGACCGGGCCGCTTCAGCACTTCTAACAGCACCCGTCTCTGCTCGGCCACGCAAAGCGCCTGCACCTGCCGGACGTCCAAGCAAGTCCCGGCGGCGCTGTCCTTGGCGCAGCGTGCGGCCAGATCGGCAGTGCGGCGGCTCCAGAAGCGCTCCTCCTCCACCGCCCAATCCGCAGTATGCGCCAAGGCCTTGTCGACGTTCGGGTTCCACTCTTCGCGCAGTTGAGGCAACAGTCCGTGACGCAGCCGGTTGCGAGCAAACGAAAGGTCGGAATTGGAGGCGTCTTCCCGCCAGCCGAGGCCGCTCCGCCGCAGGTATTCCAGCACTTCGCGGCGCGTCACATCCAGCATCGGCCTGAAGATGCGGCCGCCACGCACCGGCCAAACGCCGCTCAGCCCGCTGCCGCAAGCCCCCCGCAACAGGCGGAAGAGCACAGTCTCGGCTTGGTCAGTTCGCGTGTGCCCGGTCGCGATCGCCGCACACGAACCGCCTACGAGCAGTTCTTCGAAGAATCGATAGCGGGAGCGCCTTCCGGCCCGCTCGAGGTTGTCGCCGGCAAGCGCCACGTCCTCCCGGCGCACAAGGCTCCGGCTGCCGAGACTGGCCGCAAGCTGCCGCACGAAGGCCTCGTCGGCGTCCGAGTCCGCGCCGCGCAGGCAATGGTTCAAATGCACGGCTGCGATCACCCGTCCGGGAAACAGGGCGTGGAGTGCGTGCAGCAGCGCGACCGAGTCCGCGCCGCCGGAGACGGCCGCGCCGATGGCCCCCTCCCCCGGGAACATTCCCTCCCGGGCGATACGCTTGCGCAGCTTGGCCAGCACACAGTTACTGTAGACGGCTTCCCGCCTTGCGGTCGCGACGCCGACGCACGGCCCGGTTTATCCTCTCAAAAGAGATGATCATGATTGCCACACTGGCGCTTGCGGTCGCGGCAGCATTGCCTGCCCAGACCGTAGACGCCTGCGAAAGCGTCCCGGTTTACGATCCATGCGAGATCGCTGTCGATCTCAGCAACAGCGACGCAGCCGCGGGCCTCGCGCCGTACGCGGATGTCGAACTGCGGGCCGAGTACCGCTCCCCGAAAGGCGGCCGCACCAAGGTCATGCCTTCGTTCTGGGATGGAGGCGGAAGGTTCGTGCTGCGCTTCTCGCCCGACCACGAAGGCCGCTGGGACTACCGCCTCATCTCCAATATCGCGGCCCTGAACAAGCGAACCGGCAGCTTCGAGGCCCTGCCGGCCGAGACTCCGGGCTTTATCGAGGTGTTCAATACCCGCTATTTCCGGCACACCCTGACCAACTCGCCCCACTTCTGGCTCGGGGACAGCCTGCTGGAGATGGCGAAGATGCCCTGGGACGACTTCGAGGCCACGGCCAACAGGCGCGCCGAGCAGGGATTCACGCACATCCGGGCGCTGGCCATACCGGCGCTGGGCACGGGCGGCAAGGCATTCAGCGCGGACGGGGAACCTGACGTCGAGCACTTTCGGGAACTCGACCGCCGCGTTGCGCACCTGCACCGGCTCGGAATGGTCACGGATCTCGTCCTGGGAAATTCCGGGGACGAATTGGAGGGCCTCTTCCCGCGCTTGCGCGACAGGGACCGGTACATCCGCTACCTGTGCGCTCGCTACGCAGCCTATAGCGTCACCTGGCAGATCCTGCTGGAGTGGGAAAGCCACGCGGCAGGAGGCAAGCTGCTCGGACAACTCGCCGGTTCATTGCGCAAGCACGACCCCTACGACCACCCCAGATCCACAGGGGCGGCCGTCACGTCGGCGCCGCTGGCCGAGGACGGCTGGCAGGACTATTTCACGCAGAATCGGGTCGACCCGGCCTTGGCCGCGATCGAGTACGAGATCAACCGCGCACCGTTCGTGAACACAGGCATCGGCTCGGGGGCCAGCCCGGCGGCGGCCCGCCGCCAAGCCTGGAACGCAGCCGTGCGCGGCCACTACGTCACTCTCAGCGCCGCCGACACATCAGCGGCCTCGCCGTTTGCGGAGCAGATGGAGCCGCTGGGCCGGTTTTTTTCGCAGACGCGCTACTTCGACCTGCAGCCGCACTACCGGGTCGTGGGCGGAGCCGCGCTAGCCTTGCAGCGCGTGCCGCGCTACTCGGAGAGGACGGTTGGGATCGAGCACATCGTCTACGCGGACCAGCCGGGGCTGATCGAGATCGTCATGCCCAAGCAGGAGTATTCGGTCAGCTGGTTCAACCCGGCGAACGGCGCATGGTTCGATCAGAAGAAGAAGTTCAAGGGCGACCGCTACCGCTCGCGGACTCCGGACGACAGCCAGGATTGGGTGCTCTATATCCGCCGCGAAGGCAAGAAGCAGGACTATAACAAGTCCTTCGTGCTCGAGTCGAAGCTGCCGCGCTTCCGCGAAGTCGAGCATTCCCCCTCGGAATTGCCGTTCGCTATCCAGCTGCCGGAAGGCAATGAGTTGCGCGCGGGAAAGGCATACCCATTCAACGCGACGCTGCGCAAGAGCACCATCGCCGCCAAGCGCACCATCTGGCTGTGGATGGCCCAAGCAGCAGGCTCCGCCCGGGGTGCGCGCGTTCTCGGCACAGCCCAGTCCGGCAGCTTCGACATCCCTGCCCGACTCGCGGCATCCTACCCCACGACACTATCCGTGCGGGTGATCGGCCTCGACGGCGCGGGACGCCTATTCGAAGCTTTCCGCACCTATTCCCTGCAAGCCCCGGAATAGGGCCGGCTCGGCCGCCCGGAGCGGTCCCGGGAACAGGCACGGTTGCCAGACCACGCCGCCTTAACCGTTGCAATCGAGCAGGCCGGTGGTGTAATGTGCGTAATGTACTGTATGCAGTCGATTAGCGAGAAGCAGCCAGCGCAGCCTCTGCGGCGAGCGGTGTCGGCTTGGTTCTTGCAAACTCGGCAGGAATGAGGGCAGAGGATCAAAAACATGATTTACAGAAAACAGTTCATCCTAGGGATGATCGCGTTGCTCGCCACCTCCGTGACCGCCTTCGGGCAGGCCAGCGATAAGGCTGCCAAGGCTGAGGCACGTCGCGAGGCGGTCAAGGCGGCAACCATGGCGATCGGGCTGGATAAAGACCAGGTCAAGCAACTCCGCATGATTCGCAGCGAGCAGCTTCCAAAGGATGTCAAAGGAGCAGCTCGCAAGCAACTGCGCGCAGAAAAGACCGCTAAGTTGATGGCTGTGCTGAACGCCGACCAGAAGGCCAAGCTCGACGAGGTCAAGATGGCAGGGGCCAGCTCCAAGGCTTTCGAGGGCGCAGTGCTGCTAGGCTTGGCGCAGAGGCCAAAGCAATAGGCTCGCGCTAGGAAGGCCCGCAGCGCTGCGTCGCGGGTCTTCCTAGCTGGAAGGCCTGCGGGCGGGCGGCAGCCCGCCGCAACACGAGCCGTCAACCGCGGCTTCTCATGGCTGGGCGGCGGGCCGAGCCCGGCAAAGCATAGCTGGGCAGAAACGTTCTCGCGGCCAGCGCCCCAGCAAGTCGCGTCAGGTCCCCGCGTGCTCCATGCACAAGGGAAGGGTCGCGAGCATGGAGCTAAACTTGCCCCCCAAGATTCACAAGACAGAGCTTGACAGCGGCCTGCGGGTCGTCACGGAATCGATGCCCTCGGTGCGCTCTGTCTCCGTGGGCGTCTGGCTCGACGCCGGCTCCCGGCATGAGGCTGCCATTGACGGCGGGATGACCCACTTCATCGAGCACATGGTCTTCAAGGGCACTGACCGCTTCTCAGCACGCCAGCTGGCATGCGAGATCGACGGCCTCGGCGGGCATCTCGACGCGTTCACATCCAAAGAGACCACGGCCTTCACCGCCAAGGTACTGGACGAACACTGGCCGCGGGCCTTGGACATCCTCGCGGACATGGTGCAGAACCCGACCTTCGCAGAGGACGAAATCGAGCGCGAAAAGGGGGTCATTCTCGAGGAGCTCAAGATGGACGAGGACAACCCGGATTACCTGCTGGGCACGACTTTCGCAGGCAGTTTCTGGCAAGGCCACGGGATGGGGCGTCCGGTCATCGGCACGACAGAGTCCATCCGGGGCTTCGGCCAGGGCCGCTTGCGACAGTTCTTCGCCCGAACGTTCCGCGCCCCGAGACTGCTGCTGGCGGCGGCGGGCAACGTCGACCACGCGGAGTTCGCGCTGGCAGCCGAGCGGCACTTCGGCAGTCTCGGCGCCGCCGAGGCTGCCCGCGCAGGCAGCCCGCCCGAGGCGCGTGCGGAAATCGTCCTCCATGACAAGCCGTCCTTGGAACAGGTCCACCTGCTGCTCGGCGCGGAGACCTTCTCCGCCGTCGATCCGAGGCGATTCGCGGGATTGGTGCTGAGCACGATGCTCGGCGGCGGCTTCAGCTCCCGCCTTTTTCAGAAAATCCGCGAGGAAGCCGGCCTCGCCTACAGCGTTTACTCCGATCTGGGCCTGTATTCCGACACCGGCTGCCTCTCGGTGGGGCTGGGCACGGCGCTCGATGCCGTCCCCACCGCCTTGGAATACGTCCTGCGGGAATTCCGGGATCTGAAGGGCGGCCCGCCTCCCGAGTCCGAGATCCGGCGCGCCAAGGACCACCTCAAGGGCAACCTCATGCTAGGCCTGGAATCGACCAGCAGCCGCATGGCAAACCTAGCGCGCCAAGAAGCCGTGCATGGCCGGATCCGCACGCTGGACGAAATCAGCGACGATATCGAGTCCGTGACCGCGCCCGAAGTCGAGGCGCTGGCCAACGAATGGTTCCAGCAGGACCGCATCGCGCTGACCGTGCTCGGCAACTTGCAGGGCCTGCGCATCGAACGCGCCGATCTGGCTTGCTAGACCGCTGGGTCGAAACGCCGCAGCCCTGCCAATCGGGCATGCGGGCTGATCGGCAGAGTTGCCCGCCCTTGTCCGGCGCATGGCTCCTTGGCTGCCAACGCTATTGGCGCGCAACGCCTAGGCCGGGATACAATCAAGCCGTCCCAAGAGGTCCCCATGTCCAAAGCATCGCGCCATCCGTGGCTCGCCATGGCTGTCATGTCCACGCTGCCGTGCGCCCTCGCAGCCGCCCAGCAGGCAACACCGCAACGGCCCAACATTCTTTTCCTGTACAGCGATGACCACTCCTACCGGACGGTGGGGGCCTATCCCGGATCCTATCCGTGGGTGCGGACCCCAAACCTCGACCGGCTGGCGGCGCAGGGCGTCCGCTTCGAGTACGCCTACATCGGCACGTGGTGCATGCCGTCGCGCGCCACCCTGCTGACCGGCCATCACCAGTTCGGAGTCGAGTCCATGCGCATGGAAGGGCCTTACCCCGGCAGCACGTACGATCCGCAGAAAAGCCCGTTCTGGCCCAGCGTCTTCCGCAAGCACGGCTATTTCACCGCGCAGATCGGCAAGTGGCACACCGGCACGGACACGGGCTACGGCCGCGACTGGGATTTCCAAATCGTCTGGAACCGGCCCAAGTACACTGCGACAAATCAGAACTACTACTACGACCAGCCCATCACCTATCAGGGCGGCAAGACCGAGGCGCTCAAGCGCTATTCCACCGACCAGTACACCGATTGGGCCGTGGACTTGATCAAGGGCGAGGGCCGCGACGAATCCAAGCCGTGGTACCTCTGGCTGTGTTACGGAGCTGTTCACGGCCCGTACACGCCCGCAGAGCGCCACTCGGACGCCTATCCGGGCATTGATTTCGAAACCCCGGCGGATATCTTCCCGCCCCGCCCCGGCAAGCCGGCCTGGGCGCAGAAGATCGACTACTGGGAGCGCGGCCCCAACGGCAAGCCGGCGATCAATGGGCGCTCGCTGGTTTCGTGGGTGAGGCAGTACCACCAAGGCGTGCTGGCGCTCGACGAGGGCATCGGCCGCGTGCTGCGGGCGCTCGACGAATCCGGCCAGCGCGAGAACACCTTGGTGATCTGGACTTCCGATCAAGGCTTCGCGTGGGGCCAGCACGGGTTCCGGCACAAGGTCGCCCCCTATGACGCCGCGATCCGCTCGCCATTGGTCATCTCCATGCCCGGGCGCGTTCCGGCAGGGGAGGTCAGCCCGCATCCCGTGGTGGGGGTGGATCTGGTGCCGACAATATTCCGCTTTGCGGGCATTGACTTGCCGTGGAAGATGCATGGCGAAGATCTCACGCCCTTGCTTGAAAACCCGCAGGGGTCCTGGCCGCATCCCGCATTACTGACCGCGACGGGACGCAAGTACGGCTCGGATACCGACACAATCCCCTCCGGCGAGGATGTCATGCACAACGGCGTGCCTTGGTACGTCATGCTGGCCGAAGGTCGCTACAAGTACATCCGCCCGCTCATCCACGACCTAGAGGAGCTCTATGACCTGCGGGCCGACCCGGAGGAATTGGACAACCTCGCGATCAAGCCCGAGTTCCGCGAACGTCTCTTGCGCATGCGGGAACTGGCCATCGCCGAGTTGCGCGAGGACGACGCAGGCTTCCTCGACAACATGCCGTCCGTGAGGGAAATCCGCTAGGTGCCTCCCGGAGCGATGCAGCCTGATCCGATTCTTGACGCATTCTGGCAGCGGGGCTTGATCCTGCTCGGCGACCGCGTGCGCCAAGAGTACGGACTGATGACGCCAATCTTCATTGACCTGCGGCGCGGGCTCTACGACGACCTCAACCTCCTGCACGCCGTGGGCAAGGCCTTGCATCGCGAGATCTTCGCGCTCGCCGGCGCCTCGCCGCGGCCCCAGCAAATCGTGGGAATACCCGACACCGCGACTCCGCTGGCACTGGCGGCGGCGCTTGCCTCGCGCGGTTCGGAGCGGCCCCTTGCCTACGGCCAACTCCGCAAGCAGCGGGCGGCCTACCCTGGCGGGCACTCCGGCAGCAGCGCCTACATGGGAACGCGCAACACCGAGCGCGAAATCACACTTGTGGACGACGTCATCGCCTCGGGCGCGACCAAGGTCTGGTCCACCGCCTACTTGCGCGAGGCGGGCTTGGAAGTCGCCCGGATCTTAGTCGTGGTCGATCGCGAGCAAGGCGGCGATCGCGGGCTTCGCAGCAAAGGCTACCCCGTGCATAGCCTGTACCGTATCAGCGACGTGATCTCGTACTACATGGGACGGGGCATGGTCGACGAAGAATCGGCGCAGGCGGCGCTCGGACACATCAAGCGCAAGGGTCTTCTCGAACTCGATCCCTGAGAAATCCTCAACCTCAAGCCCAGACCCCGCATTAGCGGCCCAGCCATAGGAAGCAGGCCCTGCCGTATCGATCCGATTCGCTGCCAGCATGGGCGCGAAACGAGATTGCAACTTCTGCGCATTGCAAGCGAAACTGCTGCCGGCGCCCTCAAGCTCCGAAGAATCCCGACAGTGCCACAAAGCACATGTAGAACGAAAAAAGCACCGTCACGCACAGGCCCGCGTTCAGAACGAGCGAGGGCGGATTGGGGCCGCAAACCGCTTTCTTGTTGAGCAGCAGCAAGACGAATAGCGCCAGCAGCGGCATCGCCACCGGGCTGACAGCCTGCGAGGCGATCATGACCTGTACCGGCCTGCCCCCCAGTACCGGCACGACTAGCCCGCAGAGGGCGGCAAAGACCACCATCGCCCGGAAGGCGGCCCCTCCCATGTTGCGGGGCAGGCCGAGGAAGTCCGCAGCCATCCACGGCCCAAGCAGGTAGTTGGGGAATAGCGAGGACAGGCCCGCGGCGATGATGCCGACCACGAAGCCCCCTGTTGCCAGGCCGCCCGCCAGCGGCTCCAACGCCTTGACCATGTCGCTAGCCGCCTGAACCTCCAATCCCTGGCGGTGCAGCGTCCCGGCTGAACAGGCCATGATGGCGGCGTTGATGAAGAACAGCAGCGTCATCGAGAACCCGGAGTCGCGATTGGCGGCCGGCAGGTCCGACAGCTGCCAGCCTTTTTCCTTGACCAGCACGCTGCGGGTGAACAGCACGACCGAGGCCATGGTCGTGCCCACCATGCCTGCGATCAGCAGGCGCGGGTTGCCGGCCGACGGCATGCCGGGCACCAAGCCGGCGGCCAGCTCGCCGGCTTCCGGCAATACCAGAGCGGCAGTGAAGAAAAACGCCAGCCCCATCACGCCCACCAGCAAGGCCAGGACTTTGAGGAAAAAGCCGTGCCGGCCGACCCAGTACAACCCGAGCAGGAGCGCCGTGAATGCGATCGCGGCCAGCACGGGTTCAGGCGCGAGACCGAAGGCGGAAGAGCACCATGCGCCGAACACCTCGACCATGATGGCCATCACGCCCATGATGGACGTGACCTGGGTGGCGGCAAGGGACAGGATCATCAGCGCCGTGACGGGGGTGCCGAAGTGCCGCCGGAACAGAAACAGCAGGGTCTCGCCGGACAGGATCGTGAGGCGGCTGATGCCGACGGTCATCAGGTGCGTGAACATCGAGGCCAGCGCCAGCGTCCATGTCAAGGACATGCCGTAACTGGCCCCGGCCGAACTCATCGTCGTGACACTGCCCGTGCCGATGACGTAGCCGATGATGAAGATGCCCGGCGCTAGGCCGTCGACCACGCGCTTGACGCGCTCCCAATGCATTCCCGCGCAAGCATATCACCAAGCCGGGAGCAAGTTCCGGGCCGGGAAGCGCGTGGCAGTGCGAACTTACGTCATACTCAACAGTAGGTAGGCTATGCGAAAACTGACCTTACGACTGTTCGCGCCGCTGCTCGCACTGGCCGCGCCGCTGGCTGGCCAGCGCGTTGAAGTCGAAGAATTCACACTCGACAACGGCATGACGTTCCTGCTGCTGCCGCGGGCGGGCGACCCGAACATCGCGGCCGGCTGGATCTCGAAGTTCGGCTCGGTCAACGAAAGGCCCGGAGTGACGGGCGTGGCGCACCTGTTCGAACACATGATGTTCAAGGGCAGCCATGCCATCGGCACCAAGGACCTCGAGCGCGACCTCGCGCTGATGGGCGAACTCGACGCGCTCTACGCCCGCATGGAGTCCGAAAGGGCCGAGCTGCTGGAGCAAGAGCGGCGCGGGCTGATCGCGGACGCCGAGGATCCGGCGGTCCGCAGCGCGGGGCACAGCGAGCTCTTGGAACGCTTCCAGCAGCTCATCGCCGAGCAGCAGGAACTGGTTGTCAAGGACGAGTTTTCGCAGATCTACACGCTCAACGGCGGGTCGGGAATGAACGCAGGCACCAGCAGCGACTACACGATCTACTTCATCAACGTGCCGTCCAACAAGCTGGAGCTGTGGTTCTGGATGGAGTCCGACCGCTTGGCCAAGCCTGTCTTCCGGCAATTCTATGCCGAGCGCGACGTGGTCAAGGAGGAGCGGCGGCTGCGGGTCGACTCCACGCCGACCGGCAAGTTGAACGAGCAGCTCGAGGCCATGTTCTGGCAAGCCTCGCCCTATAGCTGGCCGGTGATCGGGTGGCCCTCGGATCTCAACTCCATCACCCGCGACGAGGCCATGGAGTACTTCGACACGTACTACGCGCCGAACAACTTGGTTGCGGCTCTCGTCGGCGACTTCGAGGTCGAGCAGGTCAAGGCCCTCGCCAAGCAATACTTCGCGCGGCTGGAGCGCAACCCGCGCGAGCCGGGCGCCGTGCGCACGCGCGAGGTCGAGC
Source organism: Bryobacterales bacterium (assembly GCA_965219605.1). Taxonomy (GTDB): domain Bacteria; phylum Acidobacteriota; class Terriglobia; order Bryobacterales; family UBA6623; genus VXMF01. Next base: position 1,561,828 of record CBDCOC010000001.1, read on the forward strand.
AACAGGCCGAGCAGCGGCTCAGCGGGCATGCGGAGACCCGCCCGCAGGCCGCCATCCGCTTCCACACAGTCCCTGACGCACATGTCGACGAACCTGCCCTGATCGTGCTGTCGGCGCTGCTCAACGGGCGCACGGGACGGCTCTACAAATCCTTGGTCCTGGCAAAGCAGGTAGCTGTCCAAGCGGTGGCAGGTGTCGACGGGCGCAAGTACGACGGCTCGTTCGAGATCGCCGGAGTAGCAGCTCCCGGCGCAGCGCCCGAAGATGTGGAAACAGCGTTGCTGGAAGAGCTGGAACGGATCAAAAACGAGCCCGTGGGCGAGCGCGAGTTGCAGAAGGTCAAAAACCAGCAGCTCGCCGGCGATTTTCGCAAGCTGGAATCGAAGTTCGGCCTGATGATGCAGCTGCTGGTCTACGAGGCGCTCGGCGAGTGGGAGAACATCAACGTCTTCTCCGACCGCATCCAAGCGGTAACGCCGGAAGACATCCAGCATGTCGCTAGGAAATACTTCACGCCAACGAACCGTACCGTGGCGCTGTACTACACCAAGGAGGACGCGGGAGCTTCCAGAGGGCCGGGAACAGCCGGCGGAAGCGGCCCGCAGGGAGGCAGGCCATGAAGCGTCGCGATTGGATCAAGACAGCCGCAGGCGGAGTCCTGTCGACACTGGCGCAAGCCCAGGAGGGCTTGCCGGAGCATCCCCGGGGTCTGGTCTACCCGAAGCTCAGCTACGATCCGCCCGACCCTTCCCAATACCGCCGCGAACTCGACTCCGGCGCTGTGGCGTACCTCGTGGAAGACCATCAGCTGCCGCTTGTCTCGGTTGGGATGACGCTGCAGGCAGGCGGGTACCAAATCCCGGCCAAGAGCGCGGGGCTGGCAGGATTGACCGGCGGCCAGATGCGCTCCGGCGGCACCGCCAGCCTCAGCGCTCAGGAATTCGATGAGGAAGCCGCGTTCCTGGCAACCCAGATCGGCGCCGGCATAGGCACGACGTCCGGCGGCGGTTCGGTGGATTGCTTGACGCAAAACCTCGACCGCTCGTTGGAACTGTTCTTCGACATGCTCAAGCGACCGGGCTTCGAGGCCGAGCGGCTCGAGATCGCGCGGGCCCGGACACTGCAGGGCTTGGCCCGCCGCAACGACAGGCTGGAGCAGATCCAGTCGCGCGAATTCCGCCGTCTCACGTTCGGCGGCCACTTCACCACGATCCAATCGACGCAGGCCTCCATCGAGTCGATCACCCGCGAAGCGATGCAAGAGTTCCATGCGCGGAACTTTGACCCGCGGCGAATGTTCTTTTCGGTGTCAGGGGACTTCGACACCGAGGACATGGTCCGGCGGCTCAACGAAGCACTGGCAGACGGCTGGCCGTCAGGCACGGTCGAGCCAGCTGAGATCCCGTCTCCGGCGCACGAGCCCCAGCCGGGCGTCTACATGGTCGACAAGACCAGCCGGGACGTGAACCAGTCCCACGTGACGCTCGGGCATTTAGGCATACACCGCTTCGATCCCGATGCCTTCAAGGTGCGCATCATGAACTCCATCCTAGGCGGAGGCGGCTTCACCTCGCGCATCATGCTGCGCGTCCGTTCGGACGAAGGCCTGGCCTACAGCGCCTATTCGCGCTTCCAGCCGGGCACCTACTACCGGGGCACCTTTTCGGCCGGTTTCCAGTCACGCAACGCAACCTGCGCACAGGCGGCGGCAATCGTGATCGAGGAAATCGAGCGCATGCAGAACGACAAGGTCACTGCCCAGGAATTGGACACTGCCAAGAATTACCAGATCGAAATCTTCCCGCGCTTCTTCGCCACCGCCGGCCAAGTCGCCGGGACTTTCGCCAATGACGAGTTCACCGGGCAGAAGAAGGACTACTGGAAGACCTATCGCGAGCGGATCGGTGACGTGAGCGTGGAGGACGTCATGGAGGCGGCCCAGAAGCACCTGCACCCCGACAAGCTGGTGGTGCTGGCCGTCGGGGACCGGGAAGCCATGCTCCGGGGCAATCCGGACAAGCCGGAATTCAACTTCGCAAAAATCGCCGGCGAAGCAGGTATCCGCACGATTGCGCTGCCCGACCCACTCACGATGCAATACCCGGAGGGGCAGGCAGCGTAGGCAGGCGCTTCAGCGGCCGAGACGGCTCTGGATCCGGCGGTAGATGGACTGCGTGGCCGTGGAGTGGTTCAGCGTGTAGAAGTGCAGGCCTGCAACTCCCTCGGCTAGCAGTTGCTTGCACTGAGAGGTGGCATGGTCGATGCCGACCGCGCGCACTTGAACGGGGCTGTCCCGCACGGCTTCGAGCCGCGCGAGCAGTGCAGCGGGTATGCGCGCACCGCACATTTGCGCAAAGCGCTGGGTCTGGGCCAAGCTCCGGACCGGCATGATGCCAGCAAGCATCGGTACCGAGATTCCGGCCCCGGCCGCCCTGTCCCGAAACCTGAGGAAGTCGTCGTTGTCGAAGAAGAGCTGGGTGATCAGGAAGTCGGCACCGGCATCGACCTTGCGCTTGAGATTGGCTAGATCGTCCTCGGGACTGGCAGCCTCGGGATGCGTCTCCGGGTAGCACGCAGCGCCGAGGCAAAAGCGATAGCGCCGGCGGATGAAGCCCACCAACTCATTGGCGTAGCGAAACCCGCCGGCCACATGCTCGAAGCGCTCGGCGCCTTGGGGCGGATCGCCCCGCAGTGGCAGGACGTTCTCGACGCGCGCGGCCTCGAGTGCGTCGAGAACGCCCGAGATCTGCTCCTGTGTCGCTCCTACGCAAGTGATGTGGGCCATCGCTTCGATACCCGTGTCCCGCTTGATCCGCTTGACCAGCTCGACCGTCCTTTGCCGGGTGCTCCCGCCGGCCCCGTAGGTCACTGAGACATAGCTGGGACGGAGCGAACGCAGGGCATCGATCGTCTGAAAGAGACTTGCGAATCCTTGGTCCTGCTTGGGCGGGAAGAACTCGAAGGATACCGTTGGCGACCCGGTCGCGAGCATGTGGCGGATCTGCATTCCCGGCCGCTCCCAGCCTATCACGGCGCACGGTCGCAAATCTGCGGCCGCAGCCGGCGTGCGAGGATCCAGAAAGGCGGCGGACGATCCGCCGCCCGAGATTGCGCGGGGGCCTGCATTCCTGCTAGCCGCCCTGCGCCGCGCACCAACCCGGGTGTGCCAAGCCGCAACCCGAAAATCCCGCAATGATTGCCAAGAAGTCCGCTGTTCAGAAGCACCGCAGGCACTTGCTCCCCCTTCCATGCATGCTGCCGAGACGCGCAGTTCCGTACCCGAAGTCAATGTCTCGCCAAGCCTCGCGCGTTTCGCGGGCGGCCTTCTGCCCCGGGCCGGCATCTTGGCAATTGCACGGACGCTTGCCGGGCCTGCCCTGGCAAAGCGGCAACGGCGCATACCGCGCTGTCGGGCGTGCGCGGGCCGGCGGCCAGTCCGAGTGCGCTCTCTGCCGCGGGCGGCTCGCTTGCTAGACTACCTTGCGGTGAACGCCCCGGGCCAAAGCTACTGTCCCTCTGCCCGCGCGAGGGGTCGATGCCTGCCGCAGTTCCCGATCCTTGCCGCGGCTGCCATTGCGATCAGCAGTTGCGCGGGGGTCAAGATGCAAATCCCGCAGGTCAGCCCGGTCACGCAAGCTGCGATGCACGACAGGTTCAAGGATGGCATCCCGCCCTCAATGCGAATGCCCCGAGCAGAAATGCCGAGTGCGCTTGCGGTCATCCACCAGCGCACCAAGGCCGCTGCTTCGCGCGTGTGCGCACGGATGTTCGGCGAGGCATACCAGTGCCCTCAACGACTTGATCGTTTTCGAGTGGGAGTCAAGATGTCGCCTGCCGTGAACGCCTACATTGATGCCAACTCAAGCATCACAGTGCTGAGCGGTCTCATGGCAAGGGCAGGAAGCGAAGATGAAATCGCTGCGGTCCTAGCCCACGAGTATGCCCACGGTCTGATGAGACACATCGCCAAGAGGAGGCGGAACGGCACCTCGGCAGCGTTGACAGGCTTGCTTGCCGGAGCAGCGGTCGGCGCCATGATCGAGGACTCGGACAACGTAGGCGATTGGATGCGGGTCGGCGCGAACATCGGTGCGCAGGTCGGCCTGCTCGTCTATAGCCAAGCCATGGAAAACGAAGCGGATCACCTAGGGTTGTTCATTTTGGACGAGGCTGGCTACAACCCCAAGGCGGCATCTCACTTTCACATGCGCATGCTCAATGCCCGACGATTCGTCCGCAACCGCGAGGATGAGGCAAGCCTGCTCTACATCCGCACGCACCCAGGGCATAAAGAACGCATCCAGAAGCTGGTTGCCACGGAAGCGCTGATCCAGCAGGGACTCAGGCAGCCGGCCTGGAAGTAGGCAGCGCAACAGCCCGCGGCTCAGCAGCCGTGGCAGAAATCCATGGCCACGCGAGTCTCGCCGGAAAGCTCTGGCCCAGTGCCCGACACGCGGTCCTGATAGCAGCCATCGCCGTGTACGATCGCTTTCGGATCGGAATCGATCGGATTTCGCAACCATCTGCGCGTTGAAGACTTCAGCCGCGGCTGTTTGGCGGCTTTGCCGACTCCGCCGGCCGACGGCCTTGCGCGGCCGCTCTCTCACAGACTGCGGGATTTCGCACAATGGCCGGCGCCGGGCACGCGGGATGCCTGCAAAACGTGACGTGCGGCCGTTGCCCGCAACCCCTCTGCCCCCCCGATCGGACACACCTGGAACTGGCCCGTCAACCGGCTTCTCCCGATCCGTGCTGTTGGTACGCTGGAGCAATGCGCGCTCCGGCGACACTGCTCAACGGGGAGACGCTGGAGCGGCTCGAACGGCTGACGATCCGCTGGACCCAATCCTTCCAAGGGCGCATCGGCGGTGAGATCGTTTCACGCTATCCCGGTGTCGGCCACGAGTTCTTAGACCACCGCAACTTCCAGCGCGGTGACGACCTCCGCGCTGTCAATTGGAGAGCCTACATGCGCCTCGAGCGCATGTTTCTGAAGCTCTTCCGGTCAGAGCCGAGGATTCCTGTGCGTATCCTGATCGACACCAGCGAGTCCATGGCGGTCGGCAGCGAGGATGCCACGGGCGCGAAATTCGCCTATGCCTGCCGCCTGGCCGCCGCGCTGTGCTACGTCGGCTTAGTGCGGCTCGAGACTATCGTGCTACAGCCTTTCTCCGACACACTGTCGGAATCGTTCCAAGCGTATGGAGGCAGACTCCGCTACGCCAAGGCTGCCGAGTACATCTCGCGCCTCGCAACCGGCGGCGGCACGGCTTTCCAGCGGCCCGTGCGGGACTATGTGATGAAATTCCCCGTACCGGGGATCACGTTCGTGCTCAGCGACTTCCTGAACGCGGACGAAGACCATCTGCCGCTACGGCACTTGGTCGACCAAGGGCACGAGGTACTCTTGCTGCAAATCTCCTCGCCCGCGGACCGCGAGCCGCCTTGGCGCGGCGATCTGGAACTCTTCGACGCAGAGACCGACGCCGTATTGCGGGTCAGCCTTGACGACAGGCTGGCAGGCGAGTACCGCGACGCCTACGACAGGTATTGCCGGTCTCTTGAACACCATGCCAAGCGTTCTGGCGCGCAATACCTGCATCTATCCACCTCGGCGCCGATAGAGAGCGCGCTATTCCGAGAATTGCCGGCGACGCGCCAAGCAACCGGGCAGCAATAGGCCATGGGACTGCTCAACCTTGCCTTGGCGCAATTACTCGGAATCTTCGCGCCAATCGCCGGACTGCTTGTCGCGCTGTACTTCTACGACCGGTCTCGGAGCAGGGTGCTCGTGTCCACGCTGCGCTTCTGGCCGCAGCGGCCCGCTCCCGCGACGCGGCAGCGGCACAAGCGCATTCAACACCCGCTATCGTTGATCCTGCAACTGGTCGCGCTGGCGCTGCTGCTGCTCGCGATTGCAGATCCCCGGCCCGGTGTTTCCGCCGCCTCATCGCAGCGTCACGTGATCGTCCTTGACACCTCGGCCGCGATGGCACTCGCGGACAGCACCGGCGCAAACCTGATGGAGCAGGGCAGGGATCTGGCTCTGGCCTACGTCAGCGCGGTCCCGTCCAGCGACCAGCTGATGCTCATCGAAGCCGATGGCGCGCCGATGGTCCGGGTCCCCTTCACGCTGGATCGACAGCGTTTGCGTGACAGCATCGCCGCGACCGTGCCCAGCTTGACCCCGCTGGACATGCGCGCCGCGTTCGATCTGGCCGACGGCGCGCTCCGTCTCGCACTCAATTCGGGAGGCGAGCCGCTCACGGACCACCCCGGCGCGGGTGAGACGGTCTACGTGGGTCCCGGGCGATTCGCCGGCCAACCGGCTCGCTCGGGGAGCATGCGACGTGTCCGCCACCTGCCGACAGCGGCCCCCAGCGATTCGCTGGGAATCCTCTCACTCGAGGCATCCGCCGATCTAGCAGAGCGCGGCCTGTGGAACGTTGTCCTCGAGGCGCGCAACTACCTTTCCGAGAGCATGGACGCGCGGATCGATTTCTCGTTCGACGACAGGCCCTTGGGGCATCGCACCCTCTCCATTGCGGCGGAAGCGGATGCAAGCCTCCGGTTCACGCTCCGCAGCCAACGCCGCGGCATGCTGCACGCACAGATCGCAGCGGAGGATGCCTACGCGCGCAACGACACGGCGGAAATTGCGATTCCCGCGCCCCGTCCAACACGCGTTCAGGTCCACGGAGCGGCCGAAGACGAGTTCGGCCCGCTGCTTGCAGCCGGAACGCGCATCAAGGCTGAATACGTCAGGTCGCGATCCGATCTCAGCCCCGGTTCCATTCATGTCTGGGCCGGTGGCGGCGCGACCGAATCCTCCCGGCGCGCCATCTACATCGCTCCCCCCGGCACGCCGTCGCCCATCGAGGAGGCGGCTGCAGTACGCCGACAGCCAGTCGCGGAGTGGTCGGCCTCCCACCCGCTGGCCGAGGGGATCCGCGATCGCGACCTGCTGCCCGAACACTCCCGCGTTTTCGCCCCCCGGCCCGGAGACGATGTCGTTGCCAGCACGTCCGACGGACCCGTCGTTGTCGCCCGGGCCGACAATGAGCGCAAGCTGGTGATCCTCGGCTTCGATCCGACGGATCCATCCGTGCGCGACCGCTTGTCGGTTCCAATGCTCTTCGCGAATGCGGTTTCTTGGCTGGATTCGTCTATCTTCCGCGCCGAGTCGGTCGCCGCGCGCGGCCCCGGCGCAGTGGCCGTCGAAGCGCCCAACTCGGCCGCGGACCAGATTTCGGTCCGGACGGCGGACGGAGCCAACATCCCGTGGGTCCTCGAAGATGGCGTGGTCCGCTTCTACGCCGATGAGCAGGACGTCTACCGCGTGACAACGGCCGACCATGACCTGACGCTGGCCTTGAAGCAGCCACAGGTGCCGGCCGTCTCTTGGGAACCGCCCGCATCCGTCTTGCGCGGCGTGCCGGCGGGGCAAGACCGAAGGGGCGAGCCGCCCGCTCCGTGGCCTTGGCTGGCAGGTCTCGGGGCCTTGATACTGCTCTACGATTGGATCCGCTTCGGCCGCGGGCGCCGCCTGAACGCTGAGCACGCGCAGACAGCTGCAAGCGACACGCCAGGGGGCAAGTCTTGACACTGGAGTCGGGCTGGCCGCTGCTGCTGCTAATCCCTCTACTGGCGTGGATTGCCCGCGAATGGCGGCATACCCCAAGGCGGCTGGGCTTGCTGGTGAAAGCGCTCGCGCTGGCCTCTGTCTGCCTGGCGCTCTGCCGCCCCCAGTGGCGCATTGCCGAGACTTACGCCGCGGTCGCGATCCTGAGCGATGCTTCCGCCAGCATCCCGGACGAAGAGCGCGGCGCGCAGGAGACATACCTGCGGCGCGCCCGGGCGGCGCGCCGGGGGCACACCCTGCGCGAGCTGGAATTCGGCAAGCTGCCTGTCCGGCAGCTGCGCGACAGAGAAGCCAGCAGCTCGACAAACTTGGAGGCGGCCCTGCGCAACGCGCTGGGTGCCCTGCCCGCCAACCGCGTGCCGCGGTTGGTATTGATCAGCGACGGCCTCGCCAGCGAGGGAGCCGTGGAGCGCGCGGTCCACCAAGCTTGGAGCCGCAATGTGCCGATCGACACTTATGCGTTGGCCGGACGGGCCGTGCCGAGCCTGCACTTGGGGGGTATGCGCATGCCTTCGCAAGCGTATGTCGGCGAGGGCTTCCCGATCGAATTCGAGATTGAAAGCCTCGCCCCCGCGCATGCCAGCCTTGACCTGCGGGCGGACGGGCAGCTGATCGGCAGCGAGCGGCTGGCGCTGCAAGCCGGGAGGAACACAGTCGCGGCAAGAGCCAAGATCGACAGCCCGGGCGCGAGCTTGGTGGAGGGGGTGCTCACGACATCTGCCGGAGAGCGCGTGCAATTCGCCGGCGCGGTTGCGATCCAAGAGCCTCGCGCCCTGCTGCTTTCCTCGGACAGCGGCGAGCAAGACGCTCCGCTAGCCGGGGTCTTGACGCGGGCGGGCTTCAAAATCGAGCGCGCGCAAAGCGCAGCAATGCTAGCAGACACCGCCGTCTTGGACTACGACTTGGTGATCTGCTCGAACGAAGATTTCGAGGCCTGGCCTGACAGCGTCAAGGAACGGCTGGCCGGCTTCGTACGCAGCGGCGGGGGCTTCTTGCTGATCGCGGGCGAGAAAAACCTCTACCACGAGCGGTCTGCGGACAAGCCGGACGCCTTGCAATCGATGTTGCCGGCGACCTTGGCCCCGCCGCGCACGCCAGAAGGCACGGCCGTGGTCTTAGTCGTGGACAAGTCCTCGTCCATGGAGGGCAAGAAGATGCAGCTGGCACGGCAATCTGCCCTCGGGGTGGTCGAGAACCTCCGGGCGATCGACAGCGTGGGAGTGCTCGCCTTCGACAATTCCTTCGAGTGGGCCGCTCCGCTCCGGCGCAACGAGACGCCTGAGGAGACCAAGCGGATGATCAGCGGGATCGTGGCCGATGGGGGAACGCAGATCGCGCCGGCCTTGGGCGAGGCCTATCGGATCATCCAGCCTCGCGAGGCAGCTTACAAGCACATCCTGCTGTTGACGGACGGCATCTCGGAAGAGGGGGACAGCATCGCACTGGCGCGCGAAGCGGCCACGAACGAGGTCACCATCTCCACAATCGGCCTCGGGCAGGATGTCAACCGGTCTTACCTCGAGCGCGTGGCGCGCGGCGCGGAGGGGCAGTCCTACTTCCTGATCGACGTCTCGGCACTCGAGCAAATCGTGCTCAAGGACGTCATGGAGCATACCGGCACGTCCGTCACGGAGCGGGAGTTCGTGCCGTACGCAGAGCGGGACTTCGAAATCCTCGCGAACTTGGACTTGACAGAGCCCGGCCCGCTGCTAGGCTGGGTCAAGTTCGAGGCCAAGCCCTCAGCAGATACGATCCTGCTCGCAGCGGACGAGGATCCGCTGTTCGCGCGCTGGCAATTCGGCCTCGGAAGGGCGGCTGTATTCACCTCCGATGCCAAGGATCGCTGGGCGGCCAACTGGGTAGCTTGGAAGGGCTTCGACACCTTCTGGTCGAATGCGCTGAGAGATCTCTTGCCAAGAGCCGCGCGCATAGCAGTCCAGACCGAGTACGACGCGAGCCGCGATGAGGTTGTAGCGCGCTTCAGCCCGTCCGATGAAGGCAAGGGCACGGAATTGCCCGACCTTTACGCACTGGGACCGGACGGCTACAGGCATGTCGCCAGGCCGAAGCCGTCCGGTGACGGATTCGAGGCGCGCTTCCCGGCCGAGGGTCTCTACGGACTGTTCCGCATCCGGCCCGCTGCACGGACTCGTGTATTTCCGGAAACCGCGTACTACCGCCAAAACTCCGAGATGAGCCGCTACGGCTCGGATTCCCAGCTGCTGAAAACGATCGCGGACGCGACCGGCGGGCGCACGAATCCCGCTCCCGAGGATCTATTCGCCACCGAAAGCCGGTCCGCTGAGCGCTGGATGGAACTGTGGCCGGCCCTGCTGGGACTGGCAATCTTCTTGAACCTGGTCGAGTTGATTGCCCGCAAGGGATGGCTGCCCGCATTAGGGCGCTGGGCCTAGCCGCGGCACTGGTATGCTTGGACTGGTATGGCGATCCGCATGTATTCGACCCAGTGGTGCCCGGACTGCTGGCGGGCGAAGAATTTCCTCCGCGAGCAAGGCATCGAATTCACTGAGATCGACATTGAGGGCGACGCCAGCGCCGCGGAACTTGTCATGCAGCGCAACGAAGGAAGGCGACGGGTGCCGACCTTCGACATCGATGGCGCATTCTATGGCAATCCCAACATCCCGGAGCTTGCGCGCATCCTTGGCGTGGCGATTTGAGCAACGCACGCTACCCGCCTTGCGTGATGCCGCCCGTCGTGACAGAAACGCACGCGGGCCGGAGCGCCTTTCGGGGCTTCGTCCACCTACATTGCCTGCGCCGAACGAGGAAAACGGCAGATCTGCTGGCGGCGGCGCATGCGGCCGCCAGCCCCCCTGCCATTCATGACCTGCGAGTGGCCGCACGGCGTCTGATCTATACGCTAGACTGCTTTGCGACGGTATTGCCCCCGGACGGAGCGGCCGATTTCCGCAAGCGCATCAAGTCGATCCTCTCCGCCACGCACCCGGTGCGCGAAATCGATGTTGCGCTGGAACTCGTGCCAGCGGTTCGGGCCGATGCTGCAGACACGCTGACAACCGCTCTGCGACTGCGGCGCGGGCTGGCAGAGAAAACCCTGTGCAAGCGCTTGCGGCGCAAGCGCTTGCAACACCTCACGCAGCGGTGGCTGAGCACTGCCAGCGAGATTGCGCCCCCACTGCAAGGGGGCGGGACAGCAAGTGCCGCAGCTGCCGGCAAGGCGTCAGCCAGCCTGCCATGGAGGCCTGACGAATCTTGCGCCAGCAATGCCGGCCAAGTCTTGCCGCTGCTGGCGATGCAATACTTTGGCCAGGGGCGCGTGGCTTGTTCCACGGGCTCCGGCGCGGAGGCCCTGCACGAGTTTCGGCTGCAAGGCAAGCGGCTGCGCTACTGCCTGGAGATGTTCGGCGACCAGTACGGCCCATCGCTGGGAGCGCGTGTCGCAACCCTGCGCGACGTCCAGCGTCGGCTGGGCATTGTGAGCGACTGCGATACTGTCGCCAGATTGCTGCGCTCGGCTGTAATGCCGACAGATGCAGCCCTGGGGCGAGCGCTCGCTGCCTTGCGCGAGCGCCAGCAAGATGCAACCGAGTCGTTCCTTGCACATTGGCAGTCGCGCTTAGCCACTTTGGAGGTTGAGCGGGAGTGGCAGAGCTACCTCGCAATGGGTTCGGAAGAGGCGCCCGCAAGCCCCATCAGCTCCGGGCAATCCGGATAACGGCGGAGATCTCAAGGCGCGATCCCGCCCACGGAAGGGATCTGTCTGCATTGGAGCTGCGCTCGCTCGCGCAGGGAGCTTAATGACGGAACATCCCGGGCAATTGGCGATCGCTTCACCGGGATCCGCCGCAAACCACATCTAGGAACATGTCAATGAAGCGGTCCGCATCCACTGCCGTGGCAACCGCAACGGGCACTGCCCCCGACAAGCGGCTTTCCGGCCGGACCAACATCATCCCCCGCGTCAGTCCCGGTGCGTCGACGACGTCACACAGCAGCCGATCCGTCACGACAAGTGTCGGATCGATCGCCACGCCGACCGCCAAGGGGTCATGCATAACGCAGGCATCGCTCCCGCTCTCTTTGCGGCCGAATTCGAAATAGGGGCGACTTACGTCCGCAAGGAAGGCCCGCATCCGCTCGGGCCGCGCGGCGGCCAGCCGCCGGCAGAAGCGGTCCCTGCTGAGAAGCGTCTTGCGCGTGACGTTCAGGCCGACCAATGTCGCAGGGATGCCGGCACGCACCACGATTCTGGCTGCGGCCGCATCGGAATAGAAGTTGAACTCCGCCCGAGGCGTCACATTGCCCTTGCCGTCATCGGTCCCGCCCATGACAACAAGCCGTCCGATTCCGGACATCGCCTCGGGGTCTCGTTCGATCGCACTGGCCACATTCGTAAGCGGCCCCAATGCAATGACTGTGAGATCGCTCCCATGTTGACGAGCGAGACCGGCCATAGCCTGAGCCGCGTGTCCCTCGGCCACGGCGAGCTTGCGCACGGGATAGCGCGGGGTGATCCCCCCCAAGCCGTCATGGCCGTGGACATGGCCGGCACGAGCGATCTTCCCGCTGAGCGGGCATGCATGCCCTGCGAAGACCGGCGGCGTTGCCTCCAGCCCGACAGCCTCCAAGATCCGCAGCGTATTGCTCATGCAAGCGGCCAACGGCACATTGCCCGCGACGACAGTGATGGCCCGAATGTCCAGAGCGGGCGAGCGCAACGCTAGGGCCAGCGCGAGCGCGTCATCAAGGCCCGGATCTGTGTCAATGACGACAGGCTTGGGGAAGCGCTCCCTAGTCTTGCGGCCCGCCAGCATGGAACTCCTCGCAGGGGCGCAGAAATCGGGGTAATTCGAACAGCACCTTGCCGCCCTTCGTCTCTATCGCTCGGACGGCCTTCTGCCGGACGTACGCGTGCTGCTGCTTGAGGACGGGCGGGCGGGCCGGCTTTGCGGCGCGCGCGATCTCCCGGAGGCAGGACTGCCCAGCCTGCCCGACGGCTCGGAGCGGGGCGACGAATGCCCGGGCCCAGCACGGCTGCTGCGACGGCTGGAGGATGTCGCTCCAACAGTCGGGCGACGATAACCAGGTGCAGAGCGCCGACTATGCGTCGCACCGACCCCGGGCCGCGAACGGCTAGCCGCAGAAGGACTGCTGTCTCCCGTTCCGCCTGCTGAAGGCCGAGAACTCCCCCTGCTCGGCAGCCGCGACTGCGATCCTACTCTGGATGGAGAGCCCCGCCCCGTGGCCGGGGCTGTGCGGGAACCAATCCGGCTGCTGCGACTCGACGAAGTCGCCCCAACCGTTGGACGCCCGGAACTGGGCGCGGATCGCTGACTGGGCACAGCATCCACTCTCCCGCTATCTCGCGACGGCTGCGTGGCAATCCGACTCTGAGTCCGCGCTGGGAAACCAGGGCTAGCGGGCCGGCCGCGATTGCCATCCGTCGCCCTACGAGCAGTGCCGCGACGCGCGCTGGGCGGATTGCCGGCCGGACTGGCAGAGGAATTGGGACTTGCGGCCCGGGACGGGGAGGTCGCAGGCGCTGTGCGCGAGGGTTGCCTGGAAATCGAACTGCCCTGCTTGGCCGGCCTAGCCCCGAGGTCGCTATGCGTGCTCGCCCCGCTCCCCGGACGGGACGTTCGGGCCGTCGTTCCAAGGGGGCCGGCGAGACCTACCCTAGAACCGATTCGGGGTGCGAATACCGCCCCGCGCGACCTGCCAGGAGGCGTGGCCGAGCGCACGGGTCTTGACACGGTGGCAGGGGCCGGAGCAGTCGTTGAAGCGCGAGGCGCGGAAACGGCTGCCGGCACGCCGCGGCTTGGCGTGCCGGGTCGCGCGGCGCGGGGCGCTGCAGGGCTGGCAGGCCGGTTCGGGATTGTCCTAGTGCTCGATGTAGCGAGCGGCTGGCCGCGGGCCGGGGCCGATCCGGGGGCGGCGGCCGGCTGGCGTCCCGCAACAGCGGTCGCAGTGGATGCAGTCCGAACGCTGCGGAGCGGGGACCGCGCCGAGGAAGCTGGCGCCTTGACGGCTGCGCCCCGCACCGCCGGGGACGTGCCCGCCGGCCTGACCTGGCGGACGCCGCCTGAGCGGACAGCGCCAACGCGCGTCGTGGAATTGGACGCTGCGGGCGCGACCGACGAGCGGCGCTGGAAGCTTTCCACCGAGGCGCGCAAGTATGTGCGCTGCTCGTCGAATGGCAACCTCGCCGTGCCGTCGCGGAATCTCGACACAGATGCCCGGTTCCAATTCTTGGGCGCGGCTGCCCGAACGCTGCTCGACGAGGCGGGCAGTACCCGTCCTTGGCTGGCGCGCGTGGGCACCACTGGCAGCGGCCCCCGGATCGCAACGCCGCGAGCCGATTGGGACAAGCGCATTCCGCGCGGCGTATTGGCTCCCGCCGCACCGAACTCAGCGGCCTCCAAGTAACTCACGGCCGAGCGGCTGCGGGCATAGCGGTAGTGCTTGGTGATATTGACGCTGTTGTCAATAAGGATTGTGTCGGGACCTGTCGCTCGGCCCCAGCCGTACCCGTAGATCGACCGACCGTACCACGGCCTGTACAACTCGCCCGGCGCGAGCGGGGCCCAAGCGATGCGATCCCAAGTCGCGGCGTGAATCGCAGCCCCGATGAACGAGACCAGCGCGGGCCTCCAGATGTGGCGCAACCGCGGGGACCCGGGATACCAGCCCCACCCGTAGAGCGGATCATGGTGCCAGCGCCCCCAATGTGACGTAGCCCAGCCCCAAGGTTCATAGGGCACCCAGTTCCAGCCGTAGTAGTCGATCCAAGTCCAGTGCCCGTTGCGGTAGGGCACCCATGTCACAGGCACGCGCGGAAACCAGCAGTGGCCGATCGCTGGGATCAGCCGCCAAGAGCCGTGGTCGTGGAACGTTTCGACCCCGTAGATGTCCCGGCTGACATAGCGGTAGGCGCTCGAGCGCCGCAGTGCCTTGTCGCGATTCGCCGCCCAGCGGTCGAATGGATCCCTGCCGCTGGCGCGGCCCATCGCGAACTCTACGCCGGAATCGCCTTGCCTAAGTGTCATGGACTTGCCGGCGGTCAGCCTGCTGGTGCTATGCTCCAGAGCGATTTCGGCCGTGCCCTCGCGCACTTCGATGAGCGTCGCGTCTGGCCCCACGTGAACGCGATAGCGCCCCTTCGACTGCGGGCGAACCGCCGCAAATGGAGTCTCGAGATCAATGTCGGCCGCGGATTCGGGAAGTTCGCTGTAAAGCACCGTTCCGTGGATCACGCGCACACGAAACACTTTCTCGCCGAGCTCGACGAACTGGGCCTCGCTCGCGCCAACGATGCGAACAAAATTGCCGGGGGAAAGTTGCACTTCAGCCCGCGACGCACCGCTCGTACGAACCGAATCACCTTCCACCAGAGGTGAATTCACTACAGTGGCGATCCAGTCGCCGGAATCGCCCCGGCGCGTCGCCACGTCACCATTGACCACGCTCGCCCGGGCAACCCCCAAGTCAGGCCCTGCCGTCTGCGGGCCAGCCACCGCCGCCACAGGGCTGAGCGCGGCGCATGTCAAGAGCAACGAGATGACCCTTCGTGATTGCATTGGCTCGAACCTCCTGGCGTGTAGCATTTCGGTGCGTCCTTGGACGCGTACCGCTTTAGATGCGGGTCACGCCACTTCGGTTGCCGATTGCCGGCAACAAGCTGGCAACCTGCCGGCATGCGCACGCAGGCGCGGGCGCGAGAGACCGGCAGTCGGCGGGCTGGATTCCGGCGCTCCGGCAGCAATCGCGGGTGGAGGCGTTGGGCAGCATGGCCGTCTCTTTGCCCCAAGCCAGTCCCGCCCCCGGGCGGTGCCCGGATCATTCGATTGGAAACAGTGCCGGTAGGGTCTGCTAGACTCGTGCGCAGGCACGATTCCGGCAGTCAGGCCCCGTCACGTCATTGGTGCAGTACTTGCCCCAACACCAGTCTGGGTCCGGGCGAGCGATCATTCCCTAGCGAGGTTTCTTCGGAAGCACTCCTCTAAGCCAGTCCCGCCCCCGGGCGGTGCCCGGATCATTCGATTGGAAACAGTGCCGGTAGGGTCTGCTAGACTCGTGCGCAGGCACGATTCCGGCAGTCAGGCCCCGTCACGTCATTGGTGCAGTACTTGCCCCAACACCAGTCTGGGTCCGGGCGAGCGATCATTCCCTAGCGAGGTTTCTTCGGAAGCACTCCTCTAAGCCAGCATTTCAGCAATGCCACCCCGGGCCGGGATCGCTGCCTCCGAGCAGTGCTCGGGGGAGCGTGGAGGGAGCGCCGCGGCCCGGCCCGGGCGGCGGGGAGGGGGAAGTTGTGTTCCGAGTCTCAAAAACCGCCTGATTGTGTTTCACACCAGCCAGTCCCGCCCCCGGGCGGTGCCCGGATCATTCGATTGGAAACAGTGCCGGTAGGGTCTGCTAGACTCGTGCGCAGGCACGATTCCGGCAGTCAGGGGAAGTTGTGTTCCGAGTCTCAAAAACCGCCTGATTGTGTTTCACACCAGCCAGTCCCGCCCCCGGGCGGTGCCCGGATCATTCGATTGGAAACAGTGCCGGTAGGAAGTTGTGTCCAGCCAGTCCCGCCCCCGGGCGGTGCCCGGATCATTCGATTGGAAACAGTGCCGGTAGGGTCTGCTAGACTCGTGCGCAGGCACGATTCCGGCAGTCAGGCCCCGTCACGTCATTGGTGCAGTACTTGCCCCAACACCAGTCTGGGTCCGGGCGAGCGATCATTCCCTAGCGAGGTTTCTTCGGAAGCACTCCTCTAAGCCAGCATTTCAGCAATGCCACCCCGGGCCGGGATCGCTGCCTCCGAGCAGTGCTCGGGGGAGCGTGGAGGGAGCGCCGCGGCCCGGCCCGGGCGGCGGGGAGGGGGAAGTTGTGTTCCGAGTCTCAAAAACCGCCTGATTGTGTTTCACACCAGCTGCTTCCCGACACTGCACAAACTGCTTCCCGGGACGCTGTGGGGGCAGGGGCGGGCTAGGGTGTTTCACACCAGCATTTCAGCAATGCCACCCCGGGCCGGGATCGCTGCCTCCGAGCAGTGCTCGGGGGAGCGTGGAGGGAGCGCCGCGGCCCGGCCCGGGCGGCGGGGAGGGGGAAGTTGTGTTCCGAGTCTCAAAAACCGCCTGATTGTGTTTCACACCAGTCCCGCCCCCGGGCGGTGCCCGGATCATTCGATTGGAAACAGTGCCGGTAGGGTCTGCTAGACTCGTGCGCAGGCACGATTCCGGCAGTCAGGCCCCGTCACGTCATTGGTGCAGTACTTGCCCCAACACCAGTCTGGGTCCGGGCGAGCGATCATTCCCTAGCGAGGTTTCTTCGGAAGCACTCCTCTAAGCCAGCATTTCAGCAATGCCACCCCGGGCCGGGATCGCTGCCTCCGAGCAGTGCTCGGGGGAGCGTGGAGGGAGCGCCGCGGCCCGGCCCGGGCGGCGGGGAGGGGGAAGTTGTGTTCCGAGTCTCAAAAACCGCCTGATTGTGTTTCAAGCCAGTCGCGCCCCCGGGCGGGGCCCGGATCATTCGGTTGGAAACACGTGGCTTGGCGTAGAATCAGAGCGGAGGGTTCCGGCAGTCAAGCCCCGTAATTTCATTGGTGCAGTATTTGCCCCAAAGCCAGTCTGGGTCCGGGCGAGCGATCATTCACTAGCGAGGTTTCTTCGGAAGCACTCCTCAACACCAGCATTGCAGAGCAATTGCCAACCCGGGCCGGGGCCTTCCGTGTGTGAGACAGGAGCAGCAGGAGGGAGATATGGCAAGAGAGCAGCCGGAGCGGGACCTGCCGGTGCAGCGCCCGCAGGTGGCGGGGGTGGACCTCGGCAGCCGCGAGCACTGGGCCTGCGGGCCGCCACGTGCGGACGGCAGGCCCAACGTGCGCACGTTCGGCACGACCACCGCGCAGTTGGACGCGTTGGCGGACTGGCTGGCGGCCGAAGGCGTGGAATCGGTGGCGCTGGAGAGCACGTATGTGTACTGGATCCCATTGCACGAGTTGCTGGAGGAGCGCGGTTTCGAGGTGTTGCTGGTCAATGCGCGGCAGTTGAAGAACGTGCCGGGGCGCAAGACCGACATGCTGGACTGCCAGTGGCTACAGCGGCTGCACAGTTGCGGCCTGCTGCGGGGCTCGTTCCGGCCGCCCGAGACGGTGACGCAGCTGCGGGCGCTGCACCGGCAGTGGCAGAGCTTGGTGGCGGAGCGCACGCGCTGCGTGCAATGGATGCAGCGGGCGCTGGATCAGATGAACGTGCAGGTGCATCGGGCGGTGACGGATCTGACGGGGCAGACAGGCATGGCGATCGTGCGTGCGATCGTGGCGGGGCAGCGCGATGCGGAGCAGTTGGCGCAGTTGCGCTCGGGGCGCTGCAAGCACACGGAGGAGCAGTTCGTGGAGTACCTGAGCGGCAACTGGCGGGAGGAGCACCTGTTCAACCTGCGCAGTGCGCTGCGGCTGTACGACGCGGTGCAGGCCGAGATGGACGGTTACGAGCAGAAGCTGCAAGAGGATCTGCAGCAGCAGGCGGGCGAGGAATGCAGCGCGGAGGAGTGTCCGCGGCACCCGAACGCGGCCAAGGAGAAAGCCATCCGAAGGCGGGGTGAGCAGCCGCTGCGGACGGCGCTGTACCGCTACGCGAGCGTGGATCTGACGCGCATCGACGGGATTAGCGCGGGGGCGGCGCGCACGATCCTGACCGAGGTGGGGACGGATCTGGGGTCGTTTCCGAGCGAGCGGCATTTCACGAGCTGGCTGGGCCTGGCGCCGCGGCACGCGGTATCGGGCGGGCAGCAGTTGGCGGGCAAGCGGCAGCGCGGGCTGGGAGCGACGCGCACGTCGAACGCGCTGCGCATGGCGGCGACGGCGCTGATCCGGTCCAAGTCGGCGCTGGGGGCGGCGCTGCGCCGCAAGGCGCGGCACAAGGGGATGAAGACGGCGGTGTTCGCCACCGCCCGCAAGCTGGCGGTGTTGGTATACCGCATGCTGCGCTTCGGCCAGGACTACGTTGACGAGGGCGAGGCGGCCTACGAGCAGCGCCATCGCCAACGGACCTTGGCCTACCTCAAAACGACAGCTAAGGATCTCGGCTACCAGCTGCTTCCCGACACTGCACAAACTGCTTCCCGGGACGCTGTGGGGGCAGGGGCGGGCTAGGGTGTTTCACACCAGACGAATCCTCGCACTCTTGGCTCAGCTGGACCCCTTGGCCAGCCAAGGGAGGCAGTTCTTGCACCCCGCGCAGAGCGGGGCAGCGATACAGGAACAACGCATCGATACGCGGGGGAGATGGATCGCTGTCTCGCCTGCGGGCGGGGCCATATCGCAGGGGCGAGCGCAGATCGCAGCCGGATCCTATTGGGGCGTGGTGAGGCGGCCGGGGCTCGAACCCGGGACCCACGGCTTAAAAGGCCGTTGCTCTACCAACTGAGCTACCACCCCATCCAGACAGGGCAAGCCTGTCTCCTGCAAGGTGCGCGTCAGCGCTAACCACTCTCAGCCTAGCAATTGCTGCGGACGATAGGAGACGTGAGCGCGTCCATGGCGGATCATAGCGCGTGGACCGCTTTCTTCCGCAGGCATGGAGCCGCTGGGATCGCTCCCGAGCCGATCCGAATCGGCACGTCGCGCGCGGCTGGCCTGGCAGCCCGCAAGCCGCGCCGAGGGAGCAATGGAGACTGTGCCGAATCAGCGGGGCGCGCGGACGACGCCCTCGGTATCGCGCGCCAAGTGCTACGCTTTCGTAAGCGCAAGGCGCCAACTCAGGCATGGCACGAATGCAGCGCAGGCTGGGACTGTTGAATGCGACCTCGATCAACATGTCCAACATGGTCGGGATCGGCCCGTTCATCGCGATCGCCCTGATCCTGAAGACGCTGGCAGGGCCCCAAGCGTACCTAGCGTGGGTGGTGGGGACGATCATCGCGCTGGCCGACGGCATGGTCGTGGCCGAGCTTGGCGCGGCGATTCCCGCCTCAGGCGGAACCTACGTGTTCTTGAGGGAAGGCTTCGGCCCGCGCAAATGGGGCCGGATGCTGGCGTTCTTGTTCGTCTGGCAGGTCCTCTTCGCCGGGCCGCTGGAAATCGCCAGCGGCAATATAGGCCTCGTCCAGTACCTTCGCGTGTTCTTGCCCGACTTGTCCGACCTTGACGGCAAGCTGCTGGCGGCGGGCATCTGCGCTCTGCTGGTCATCGCGCTGTACCGACGCATCGACGACATTGCCAAGCTCATGTTCGGATTGTGGTCCGTCATGCTCTTGACCACGGGCTGGGTCATCATCACAGGCATACTGCACTTCGACCCCGCACTGGCGCTGGACCTGCCCGAGAACGCGTTCCGGTTCGATCTCGGCTTCCTCACGAGCTTGGGCGAGGGATCGGCCGAGGTGCTCTACTTGTTTCTCGGCTACTACCAGGTCTGCTACCTCGGCGGCGAGATTCGCGAGCCGGCGCGGACAATCCCGCGCGCCGTGCTCTACTCGATCCTGGCCGTGGCGGCTATCGACATTGCCATCTCGTTCAGCTTTATCGGGGTGGTGCCGTGGCGCGAGGCGATGGAATCCCAGTTCTTGGGCGCTCTGTTCGTGGAACGCGTGTACGGGCCTTGGGCCGCGCAACTGCTGGCCGGCATGATCGTCATTACCGCCTTCGGGTCAATCTTCGCGCTGCTGTTGGGGTATTCGCGGGTGCCCTATGCAGCCGCCCGCGACGGCGTCTTCTTCCGGGGGCTCGCCGAGCTGCACCCGACCAAGGAATTCCCGCACCGCTCCCTGCTGCTGGTCGGCGCGGGCGCGGTCTGCGCCAGCTTCTTCAGCCTCGACCATGTGATCAAGGCACTGATGGCGGCCCGCATCTTGATTCAATTCCTAGGGCACACCATTGCCCTGTTCCTGATCCGCGCCCGACGGCCGGACATCGAGCGGCCGTTCAAGATGCCGGGCTACCCATTGCCGGCCATCTTGTCGATCATGGGGTATATTTATGTTTTCTTGTCGCTCGGCACCACGTTCGTCCTTTTCGGTGTCGGCACGCTCCTGCTAGGGGCTGCCGTCTACCTAGCGGTGGCGAGGCGCCAGCGAGAGTGGCCGTTCCAAGAACGCTCCTCTCCGAGTTAAAGACCACCGAACCGATGCGCGCAGCTCTCTTCAGCTTGCTCCTGTCCATGACATTCGCCGCCACATCCGCCTCAGCCGAACCGATCCGCGTGATCGCCATCGGGGCGCACCCGGACGACTGCGATATCAAGGCGGGAGGAATCGCAGCCAAGTACGCCGCCCTCGGGCACAAGGTGCGTTTTGTGTCCGTCACCAACGGCGACGCGGGACACCAGGCCGAGGGCGGAGGCATGCTGGCCGCCCGCAGGAGGGCGGAGGCGCAGGAATCGGGCCGCCGTCTCGGCATCGAGTACGTGGTGCTGGACAACCACGACGGAGAATTAGTGCCGAGCTTGGACGTGCGCCTGCAGATCATCCGCCAAATCCGCCAATGGGATGCCGATATAGTCATCGCCCCGCGCCCCAACGACTACCATCCAGACCATCGCTACACGGGCATCTTGGTGCAAGACGCTTCGTACATGGTCACCGTGCCGAACATCGCCAGCGACACACCGGCGATCAAGAAGAACCCGCTGTTCCTGTACTTCTCGGACAGGTTTTCGCGGCCCCAGCCGTTCCGGCCCGACATCGTCGTGTCCATTGACGACGTGCTGGACAAGAAGTATGCGGCCCTCGACGCGCACGTGTCCCAGTTCTACGAATGGCTCGCCTGGCACGCGGGCGAACTGGACGAGGTGCCCGCCACCCCTGACGCCCGCTTGGAGTGGCTGAAATCCAAGCGGAGCTTCGCGATCCGGGACGAGTGGCGCGAGGCGGCCCGCGGGCGCTACGGCGCAGCCGCGGACGACATCCGCAATGCCGAGGCCTTCGAGATTACCGAATACGGCATACAGCCGAGCGAGGACCGGATTCGGGCGCTTATTCCATTCTTCCCGCAATAGGGCGTCTCGGCCAAGCGTTGCCGGCGAGTGCAATTTCCGCCTCGCACATGCGTGCCGCACTGCCCCGGCCTGGGGCATGCATGCTCACGGCTGCTACGGCTTCGAATTATCCGAAGAGCGTGATGCCGTGGGAGACTGCCGCTTCACGCAGGCGTTTGTCGAGTGATGCGATCGGCAATGCACGTCTTTGAGCGACATCGAGGTAGGCCGCGTCGTAAACCGTAAGGCGGTGCATACGCGCCAATGCGAAAACAACGCTCTCATCATGCGCTTGGTCTGCGGAAATACGCAGCTGCCGTAGATCGGCAAGAATTGCGGCCGTATCCGTAGCGCTCAGCCGCCCGCGCCGTTCGTTCATCAACGATGCGTTCCGCAGTTCGTGCCATCAGACGCCCGGAACGACTGCCCCGTATTCGATCACGCACTCCATGGCCTGTTCGGCGAGCGGCTCTTCCTCGTCGTGCAGGCGCCACGATAGGACGACGGCATTATCAAGTGCGATAGCGCGCAAAACCGACGCCCTTCATGCACCGTCTCGAACAATTCAGGCAACGATGCCCCGTTCAGCCTCTTGCGGCGCTGGAAAATCCGTCGCGCCGCCTGTCGGCTGCGATGCACCGCATCGTCCTCCACAGGCACCAGTCGTGCTACAGGATGGCCTCGGCGAGTGATGGTCAGAATCTCTCCGCCGGCAACTCTGTCAAGCAGGCGAGACAGATGTGTCTTGGCCTCGTACGCCCCTACGGTATCCATTAGCAGCCCGCTGCCGACTAGTTTACCCGACCAGTCAGGAGATCATCCTCGCAGCACTCGCATTGCCTGCTGGCGAGAACGGCCACGAGTCGCTTCCAGAGCTTGCGCGACGCCAAGTAAGTGGCGCGAGGCGGCCAGGGAGGCCCGGCCAAGCATTGCGGGCAAGTACAATCTTGGTATTGTGCGTCTGCGCTGCATCCCAATCGCAGCCGCTTTCGCGATGGCGAGCACAATGATGCTGGCGGCCGACGATCCGGTCGACTTCCGCAGGGATGTGCGCCCCATTCTGTCCGACCGCTGCTACGCCTGCCACGGCCCCGATGCAGCCACGCGCATGTCCACACTGCGACTGGACACCGAAAAGGGCGCTTTCGCGACCCTGCCCGGCGGCAAGTTCGCCATCGTGCCGGGCAAGCCGGAAGAGAGCGAGATCATCGCTCGAATCGAAGCCGAGGACCCCGTCCGGCGCATGCCGCCCGAGTCTCTCGGGCACCGCCCTCTCAGCCCGCAGCAGACCGCCCTGCTGAGGCGGTGGGTGGGCGAGGGCGCCAAGTGGTCGCGCCATTGGGCGTTCGAACCCTTGGCCAAGCCGGCAATCGAGGCCCCCGGGCCGGGCGCATGGGGGCGCAACGCCATCGATTACTTCGTGCTGGAGCGCCTGCAAGGGGAGGGCCTGCGGCCTTCCCCGGAGATGGATCGGTCCAAGCTACTGCGACGGGTGACGCTCGACCTGACCGGCCTGCCGCCAACCGCGGGCGAGGTGCGCGAGTTCTTGGCGGACGACTCGCCTGAGGCGTATCAAGGCGCGGTCGAGCGCCTGCTGGCATCCCCAAGCTTCGGAGAGCGGATGGCATTCCGCTGGCTGGAAGCGGCTCGCTACGCGGACACCAACGGCTACCAGAACGACCGCCCCCGTGAGATGTGGCGCTGGCGCGACTGGGTGATCGAAGCTTTCAACGACAACATGCCCTTCGACCGTTTCACTGTGGAGCAACTGGCGGGGGACCTGCTGCCCGATGCTGCCCTGTCGCAGCGTATCGCAACGGGCTTCAATCGCAACCATCGCGGGAATGCCGAGAACGGCACCGACCCCGACGAGTACCAAGTCGAGTACGCCGTTGACCGCTTGGAGACCGCGGCCACGGTGTGGCTGGGCCTGACAGTCGGCTGTGCCCGCTGCCACGACCACAAGTACGACCCGATCTCGCAGCGGGAGTTCTACCGGCTCTACGCCTATTTCAACAATGTGTCCGATCGCGGCCGGTACTACAAGTACGGCAATACTCCCCCCATCGTACGTGCGCCGACACAAGATCAGCGGCAGCAGCTCGCAGCAATGGAGGATCGCATCCGGCGGCTCGAGTCGCTCATCGAGCGCCATGTCAGCCAAGCCGAGGCCGCTCCGGCGGCCGCAGATCTCGGCAAGGCGGCCCGGTGGGCTCACTCGGAGCGGCTGGTCGCGCGGCGCTCGTTCGAGTCATCCCTAGCGGAGCGCGCCGGCCCGTCCGGTGGCGCGGCGCGCTTGGATGGCAGGCGCTATTTCAACCTAGGCGACATCGCGGACTACGATTTCTACGACCCGTTCACGCTGTCGGCGTGGATCCGCCCCGATCGCGAGACCGGCGGGGTGGCCAGCCGCTACTTGACCGCTTCCCCGAAGGGCTACGGCCTGTTCCTGTCCAAGGGCAAGCTACAGCTCCGCCTGGACACGGCCAGTATCTCCGACCGCATGCGGGTCGAATCCCTGGAAACGATCCCGCTGTTGCAATGGACCCATATTGCAGGGGTGTACGACGGTACGCGCAATACCGGCGGAATGCGGCTGTATATCAATGGCCGGCCGGCCAGGACGAGGATCTTGGTCGACGAATCGCTCAACCCCACGCGGGTCAAGGCCGCTTTCCGTATCGGCCACGGCCCCGGCACGCACGACCGGTTCGCTGGACTTGCCGCCGACATCCGCGTCTACGGGCGCGCCTTGAGCGCATCGGAGGCGGCGGTCCTGGCGGTCCGCGACACAGCCGAGGAGATCGCGGGGATGGCCCCCGGGCAACGCACCCCAGCTCAGCGGCTGAAGCTGCGCTGGGCCTATTTGGAACACGGAGCGCCGGGGGATATCTCGGCAGCGTGGAAGGAGCTGCGAGACCTGCGCCTGGAGCGCGAAGCGTTCATCACCGCACTTCCCACCGTAATGGTCATGGACGAGCGCGAGCCTGCGCGGCCGACGCACGTCCTGTTCCGCGGGGCCTTCGACGCGCCGCGCGAGCGCGTGGAACCAGGCCTGCCAGCAGCACTGCCGCCCATGGCGGAAGGACTGCCCAACAACCGGCTCGGCTTGGCCAAGTGGCTGACCAGCCCGCACAACCCGCTCACAGCCCGAGTGACCGTAAACCGCTTCTGGCAGATGCTGTTCGGGCGCGGGATCGTCTCCACGGCGGAGGACTTCGGCTCCCAAGGAGCGGCTCCGACGCACCCCGAACTGCTGGATTGGCTGGCCGCGGACTTCATTGAGAGCGGCTGGGACGTCAAGCGGCTGCTGCGCACCATCGTCAGCAGCGCTACTTACCGCCAATCGTCCCAAGCCCCGCCCGGCCTCCTGGAACGCGATCCCGAGAACCTGCTGCTGGCGCGGGCGCCGCGCCTGCGCCTGCCCGCCGAGTCGATCCGCGATCAAGCGCTGGCCGTCGCAAACCTGCTGGCGGCCCGAACCGGCGGCCCGTCAGTGAAGCCCTACCAGCCGGGCGGGCTGTGGAAGGAGCTTTCGAACTGGGGCGCGTACTCGAACGACCACGGCGAGAAGCTCTACCGCCGGAGCCTGTACACCTACTGGAAGAGAACCTTGGGGCCGCCGGCCATGCTCGCCTTCGACGCCGCGGCGCGCGAGACCTGCGTAGTGCGCCAAGAGCGCACCAATACACCGATCCAAGCCCTCAACCTGATGAACGACCCCACCTACAACGAGGCCGCCCGGATCTTCGCCGAGCGCATGCTCGACGAGGGCGGCTCCCTCGACGGCGAGCGGCTCGCTTACGGCTTCCTGCTCGCGACCGCCCGGCCGCCCGTCGCGTCCGAAGCCGAGATCCTGCTTGCCAGCCTCAATCGTTACCGCGACCGCTACCGGACAAGGCCGTCCGATGCCGAGAGCTACCTGGCGAGCGGCGAATATCCCCGCGACGAATCGATCGATCCGCCCGAGTTGGCGGCCTTCGCCGCCGTGGCAAGCATGCTGCTCAACTTGGACGAGACGATTACGAGGGAGTAGGCCGTGCGCATGGATGCGAGACTCGAGCTCACGCGCCGCCAGCTGTTTTCCGCTGCAGCGGGCGGTGTCGGTGTCGCTGCCCTGTTCCAGCTGCTGGCAGCCGATCTTGGCGCCGGTTCTGGCCAGCCAGGACTGCGCGGCCTGCCACATTTCGCACCGCGCGCCAAGCGGGTGATCTACCTGTTCCAATCTGGCGGCCCCTCACAAATGGACCTGTTCGACCCCAAGCCGGGACTGGCCCGCTTGCAAGGATCCGAGCTGCCCGATTCGATTCGCGGCGGGCAGCGGCTGACCGGGATGACAGCGGCGCAGAGCAGCTTCCCAGTGGCGGCATCCCGGTTCCAATTCGCACGGCACGGCGCGACGGGCCAGCAGTTCAGCGAGTTGTTGCCGCACACCGCCTCCATCGCCGACAAGATCGCCGTGGTGCGCTCGATGACGACCGAGCAGATCAACCACGATCCCGCGATCACGTACCTGCAGACGGGCCACCAGCTTGCGGGCAGGCCTAGCTTGGGAGCTTGGCTTTCCTATGGCCTGGGAAGCGAGACAAGCAGCCTGCCGGCATACGTTGTAATGGTCTCGCAGGGAAGCGGCGGCCAGCCGCTGTACTCGCGTCTCTGGGGCAGCGGCTTCTTGCCCACCCGCTACCAGGCGGTGAAGTTCCGCGCGGGTCGGGAGCCGGTTCTGTACCTGCGTGACCCGGACGGATTCTCGCGCGAAGACCGACGCTCCTATTTGGACGACCTAGCCGCGCTGAACAGGGTCCGCCTGGTAGCGTCCGGGGATCCCGAGATCGAGAACCGCATCGCGCAGTATGAAATGGCCTACCGCATGCAAGCTTCGGTGCCTGAATTGACGGACCTGTCCTCCGAGACGGAGAGCGTGCTGCGGATGTACGGGCCGGACTCCCGCAAGCCGGGTACCTATGCCAGCAATTGCCTGCTGGCACGCCGGCTAGTCGAGCGCGGGGTGCGCTGCGTGCAACTGTTCCATCGCGGCTGGGACCACCACAACGCCCTGCCGCGGCGCTTGGAGGAGAAGTGCAAGCAGACAGACCAGGCTTCGGCGGCCTTGGTGAAGGATCTTGAGCAGCGCGGCCTGCTGGACGACACTTTGGTGGTATGGGGCGGTGAATTCGGTCGCACGGTGTATTGCCAGGGCAAGCTCTCCGCCGAGTCCTACGGCCGGGACCATCATCCGCGCTGTTTCTCGATCTGGCTGGCCGGCGGCGGAATCCGAGGCGGCACCAGCTACGGTTCGACCGACGATTTCGCTTACAACGTGGCGGAGAGCCCGGTCAGCGTCCACGACTTGCACGCAACGATGCTGCACTTGCTGGGCATAGACCACAGGAGGCTGACGTTCAAGTTCCAAGGGCGGCATTTCCGCCTCACAGACGTGCATGGCGAGGTCATCAGGCCGCTGCTGGCCTGATGGCCTCGCAAGCATCCGGGAAACGGGGGAGACTGAATGACGGACGGGGAACATGTCGCACTGGTGACTGGAGCAAGCCGCGGAATCGGCCGAGAGATCGCCATCGATCTGGCACGAACGCATCGCGTCATCGGCACGTATCGCGGCAATCTCGCCGCGGCAGGGAGCCTGCGCGAGGCCTGCGGAGCCGAGATCTTCCGGATGGACGTGGCATCGAAAGTCGACCGGAAGGCCTTGATGGCGCTAGTCCGGAACGAGTATGGACGCTTGGACCTGCTTGTCAACAACGCTGGCATGGCGCCGCGCGAGCGCAACGACATCTTGGATGCCAGCGAAGAGAGCTTTGAAGAGGTGCTAAGCACCAACTTGCGCGGACCGTACTTCCTGACCCAGGACGCCGCCAATCTAATGCTGCAACGCGGGGCGGGACGGATCGTCTTCGTCACGTCAATATCGTCCTATGCGGCGTCAACCAACCGAGGGGAATACTGCGTCTCGAAGGCCGGCCTGAGCATGGCGGCGCAACTTTACGCCAGCAGGCTGGCCGCAGAGGGCATCGGCGTGTTCGAGGTGCGGCCGGGCATCATTGAAACGGACATGGTGGCACCAGTGCTCGACAAGTACAAGCGACTGGCCCAGGAGGGATTGCTGCCCCAAGGGCGCCTAGGCCGGCCCGGAGACGTGGCTCGCGTGGTGCGAGCTATCGCGGATGGCACACTTGACTACTCGGCGGGCCAAGTGATCGACGTGGACGGCGGATTCCGCCTCCGCACCCTGTAGCCGCCCGGAGCGGGCCGAGACGGCACAAGCTGACGCTCCGCCTGCGTCCGCCCCCATGCTTTCCCGCCAAGGCTTGCAACCCATACGGAGCCGCCACCTGTCAAGCCGAGCAAGCCCGAGCAGCTGGCCCCTGCCGGGAAGCCCCTGCGCGGATC
Source organism: Bryobacterales bacterium (assembly GCA_965219605.1). GTDB lineage: Bacteria > Acidobacteriota > Terriglobia > Bryobacterales > UBA6623 > VXMF01. The sequence continues at coordinate 1,589,827 of CBDCOC010000001.1, forward strand.
GGGGGCCGCCAAGGCCGAGGATTTCTGCCAGGCATGGCAAAAGGGCACCGCCGGGTAATGCAATATCATTGGTAACTGCCCAGCTAGTTGACAGGGCGTTGCAGAACATGTAGACTAAGAAGCGTTTTTGAATGGCGGGCGCTAGCAAGATCGTGGCGGAGCGCGAGCGGTCGCGGCAGGCGGAGCCTGCCACAAGCCTGGCGCAACTGTGTGCGGAGCGTGACGAGTTGTGCGCGGACAACACGGAGTTGCGCACACAGAACAGCAAGTTGCGGGCGCAGAACGCAGAGTTGCAGGAGGAACTGTGCGCGGTGCGCCAGGAAGTGCAGGAACTGCAACGGCGCTTGGGGCTGGATAGCAGCAACAGTAGCAAGCCGCCGTCGAGCGACGGCTTGGCCCAGCCGCCGGCCGCGCCGCGCACGCGCAGCCAGCGGCGGTCGAGCGGCAAGCGGCCCGGCGGGCAGCGCGGACACCGCGGCACGACGCTGCGGCAGAGTGCCAGCCCGCAGCGGACGGTGAGTCACCTGCCGGCGAGTTGTGCGCAGTGCGGCGCGGCCTTGTCGGCTGCGGACATTGTCGGTGAGCCGCAGCGGCGGCAGGTGTTCGAGTTGCCCCCGCCGCCGCCGTTGGAAGTGACCGAGCATCAAGCGCAGGCCTGCCGCTGCGGGCAATGTGGCAGCGTGACACGGGCGGCGTTTCCCGCGGGCGTGAACGCGCCGGCACAGTACGGCGAGCGCCTGGCGGCCACGGCCGTCTACCTGCAGAACACGCAGTTGCTGCCCGAGCAGCGGCTGGCCGAGGTGTTTGCCGATTTGTTCGGCGTCCAGTTGTGCAGCGCGAGTTTGGCGGGCATGACGCGCAAGGCGGCCCAGCGCTGGCAGGCTTGCACGGAGCAGATCCGCGATCTGCTGGTGCAGGCAGATGGCGTGAAGCACTTGGACGAGACAGGCATGCGCAGCAACGGGCGGACGCAGTGGCTGCACGTGTTGAGCACGGCGGGGCTGACGTTCTACCGCACGAGTGAGCGGCGCGGCAGCCTGCTGGAAGGCCTGCGCGGGCTGCTGGTGCATGATCACTGGGCGCCGTACTTCACGCTCCAGGGCGTGCAGCACGCGCTGTGTCACGCGCACCATCTGCGCGAGTTGGAGGCGGTGGCGCAGCTCGACGGGGCCGCTTGGGCGGGGCGCTTGCAGCGGTTGCTGCAGCGCGCCAATCAAGTGATGCACAGCGTGCGGCAGCGGTCTATACCGCTGCCCCGCTCGCTGCTGACGCGCCTGGAGCGGCGCTATGACCAAGTGCTGGAGGCGGCGCTGGCGGAGTATGCGGCGCAGCCGCCCTTGCCGTCCGGGCGGCGGGGGCGCCCGAAACGCTGCAAGGGGCACAACTTGGCCTTGCGCTTGGAGCGGCGGCGGGCGGAGGCACTGCGTTTTCTGCACGACGCCAAAGTACCGTTCACCAACAATCAGGCCGAGCAGGATCTGCGCATGATGAAGTTGAGAATGAAGATTTCGGGCAGTTTCCGCTCGACCCAGGGCGCTGCGGATTTCGCCACTCTGCGCAGCGTGCTGTCGACCGCCCGCAAGCAGGGCCTGAACCGCATCGAGACCTTGGCGCAAGGGCCGACCGCCTTCTGGTCCAAGTTAGTCACCCGGCCCACCTCGGCCAATCCCTGATCTGCGCTGCCCCCGCTCACTAGCTGGGCAGTTACTATCATTGAAGAGCCATGCAGAAGCTCCTGCGTCTACTGCACTCCTCCTCCCGCCGACCGGCCTCCCTGTCGAATCGAGTGACGCCGCTTCAGTCCAGCGAGTCAAGCCGCCGCAATCCAGATCCAGGAAGCCCCGGCAGCACCAGCGGCGGGCGGCCCCGCGCACGGCAGTTCCCGGTGGCCTTGCTCGCTATTGCGCTAGCGACCGGCTGCGCGTCAGAGGAAGATCTGTCCCCGCCCAACTTCTTGATCCTGATGTCCGACAACCACTCATGGAATCACCTCGGCTGTTACGGTGACGCGACCGTGAATACACCGAATATCGACGGTCTGGCAGCGGAGGGCGTGCGCTTCACGCATGCCTTCTGCCCGGCGCCATCATGCACTCCCGCGCGAGCGGCCATGCTGACGGGCCAAGATATCTGGCGGCTCGCAGAAGGCGCCAATCTTTGGGGCACGCTGCCGAGCCGTTTCGCGGTGTACACAGACTTGCTGGAGGAGGCGGGCTATCTGGTCGGCTACGAAGGCAAGGGATGGGGGCCGGGAGACCACGAAGCCGGCGGATGGGCGCGAAATCCGGCCGGCCAGCGCTTCGGGTCCTTCGAGGAGTTCTACAACGAGCGCGAGCGCGGCCAGCCCTTCTGCTACTGGTTCAGTTCGCGCGATCCGCATCGACCCTATCGCGCTGGCGGAGGCGCGAAGGCAGGGTTCGACCTAGAATCGATCAGCGTTCCGCCCTACCTGCCCGACGCTCCCGACGTTCGTGGCGACATCGCAGACTACTATGCCGAAATCCAGCACTTCGACGCAGAAGTGGGCGAGCATCTGGGACTCCTTTCCGAGTTCGGCGCGACGGAGGACACCGTTGTCATCGTCGCCAGCGATAACGGCTGGCAAATGCCGCGCGGGCTGGCAAACCTGTACGATGCGGGCACGCGCCTGCCGCTGATCATTTCGATGCCGGGGCGGTTCCCGGGCGGGCGCGTGGTGGAGGATTTCGTCAGCCTGGCCGATTTCGCGCCCACGCTGCTGGACTTGGCGGGCCTGCCCGTTCCCGAGGACATGACGGCGAAGAGCCTGGCGCCAATCCTGCTCTCCGGGCAGGACGGGATCGTGGAGCCGTCGCACTCGTTCGCGATCACTGCCCGGGAGAGGCATGCCTTCGCGAGGCAGGGCGGTCCCGGATACCCTGCCAGGGCACTGCGGACGAGAGACTACCTTTACATCCGAAACTATGCGCCGGAACTCTGGCCTGCTGGTGACCCGCCGTTGTACGGAGACGTGGACGCGCACATGCTGCAGTTCCCGTCCCCAACCAAGATGTTCCTGCTACAGCGAGCCGAGGACCCGCAGTATCGATCCATGTTCGATCTCGCATTCTCGAAGCGGCCCGGCGAAGAACTCTACGATCTCGCGGCCGACCCGCACCAAATGCAAGACCTTGCCTCGGATCCGGCTTACGAATCGACCAAGGAGCGGCTTGCCGGCCAGCTCCGGGAGTACCTCCGCAGCACGGAAGACCCGCGCGAGGTTGGCGGCGCGATGCAGTGGGAGCGAGCTCAATACTTCAAGGAAAGCGACTTGAGGCCGGAACCGAGTCCTGAGGCAATCGAAGCGCTCGGCCTCGACGAGCGCTACAGCTATGTCGACTAGCAGTCTTGGCAGCGTGCGCATGCATCCAGATCCGGCCACGCCCCAAGCCGATCCCCGCAGCGAGGCCCGTTCGTGAGGCGGCCGCGCACGCGCAGCGACAGTCACTCGGATCGGGCATCCGGCCAGTCTCGCCAAGCTTGAGGGCATCGGAGGAACTCAGCAGGGGCCCGGGCCTTGGCCTGTCCTTGCCGGGACGAGTCCGACGCAGGCGCTGGCTTCCACGCCATGGCAGGCTGCCAGGCGCCACGCTGCTGCCAGTCCCTTTATCGCGGGTACCGAGGCTCCGTCCATATGGCGGCCCAGCGCCCTTGAGCAGCCCCAGAGATCGGTGGCGGCCGCAGTATCCGAACGCCGGGGCTTGCCAGCTAGGCACACTCGCGCGCTCAGTGCAGCGATCAACCCGGATTCCCCGCCCGTCGCCGTGACTCGCGGGGCTTGAAAGCCTCTCGTCTCGCGCTGCCAAGAGATCCATCAGGATCCGCGGGGGCATCGCAGCCAAGGGCCGGGCTGCCTGGCAAAAAAGAGAAGGCCCGCCGGCATCCCGGCGGGCCTTGGCGGTACTCTGACCGAATCAGGTCAGAACGAGTAGCGCAGCGCCAGTTGGATCTGGCGCGGGTTGGTGCTCTGGCTCGTGATCTGGTTGAAGTTGCCCTGGTTCATCAACTCCTGCGGCAGGTTGAAGTTGACATGGTTCGGAAGGTTGAAGAACTCCACGCGGAATTCCACCTTCTGCGCCTCGGTTATGCGGAATGTCTTCGCCAGCGTAATGTCGAACGAGACGATCCCGTCCGCGTCAGTGATGTATGCCCCGGCGTTGCCGAAAGTGTAATCTGCCGGCACTTCGAAGGCGGCGGCGTTGAACCACGCATCTGGCGTCTTGGGCCCGTTGTTCGGATTGCCGACGAGGTTCGGCCGCTGCCGCGACCGGCCTGTGTTAGCGATATCCTGCCCGCTCCGGATGTTGACCGGCGGGCCGGACTCGAGGCGCGTGATGCCTTCGAGCGCCCAGCCACCGACAATCGCATCCGCGGCGCGGCTCATGTTCCCGCCGAACATCCTGCCCTTGCCGAACGGCAGCTCGTAGACATAAGAGAAGTTGAACACCTGCCGCGTGTCCCAGCTCGAGCGGGAGTAGTCCTGGTGGCGGTTGAAGGGATCCTGCACCTTGACCTCGGCCAAGGACGACTGGCCGTCCAGAGCCTTCTGCCACGAGTAGTTGAGGTTGAACTGGAGCCCGGCCGAGAAGCGCTTCAGCAACTTGACCTGCAGAGCGTTGTAGCTGCCGTTGTACTGGTTCGATCCGCCGTCCAGATCGCCGAACGAGGGCAGCAGCCGCCGTGCCTGCACAGACCCCGGCCCAGGGCTCAACGCATTGTTGAACGGCGAGTAGCCGATCTGCTTCCGCGTGCCCGAGCCGACATAGCCCACGTCCAGCGTCATATCGTCCATCACCTGGCGCTGGATGAAGAAGTTCCACTGCATCGAGTACGGGGAGCGGTTGGTCGGCTGCTGCGGCCAGCCGCCGATCGCGGACGTGGACGAGAACGGCGGACCTTGGTCCGTGATGCTCAGGTCGATGCCTCCGCGATTGGGGCTGAACACCTGCTGCACGGTGAACGGCCAGAACTTGCGGAGATCCTGCAGTTCTTGGACGAACGTCGAGTTGTAGAAGATGCCGAAGCCGGTGCGAATGACTGTCTTGCTGTTGGCTTGGTAGGCCACGCCCAGGCGGGGAGCGATATCCGTGCGGTCAGACCCCACCAGCGCCCTGCCCCAGCCCGCCATGTTGGGAGCCAGGCCGGTGACAAACGTGGACAAGTCGCTCGGAACACGGCCGGACGGCGGCGCCGGCTGCGGGTTTTCGGCAGCCCACATGAGCGTGCCGAAATACTCGCCGGTGGTCTGCTCCCGGCGCACCCAGAGGTTGCCCAGCCGGTCGGTCGTGTCGTAAGGGCGGCTTCCGAACTGGTACATCATCCCGAGGTTGACCGTGAGCTTCTGGGACACGCGCCAGTCGTCTTGCACGAAACCGAGCATGAAATGCCCTATGCCGTCAGTCAGCGTGTTGCCTTGTCCGCGACGGATCTCGGTCGGATACCCCAAAAGGGCGTCGGCCATGGGGAAGCCGCTCAGCTGCCCGTTGAAGCTGCCGTTGCCATTCATGGGATTCGAGGTGTTCGTGTAGAAGCGCCTCCACTGGTATTGCCCGCCGAACTTGAGGCTGTGACGGCCGAAGACGGTGGACAGGTTGCCGGATCCTTGGTAGATTTCGTCGCCCGTCACGCTGCCGCCAGCGCCGCCGCCAGCGCCGTACGCACCGAAGCCCATGTTGACAAACGGTTCGCCGAAGACCTCGCGCTGGTACATTTGCAAGCCGGCCCGGTCGAGGAAATCCGCGCGGCTCAACCCGCCGAGATGCGTGCCGAGGCCGGGGTTGTTCGGCTGGTTCGTGCCGAAGGTCAGTTGCATGACGGTTGTCGGCCCGAAGATGTGATTCCATGTGCCGCCGTAGTTGAAGACATCGAACTCGCTATCCGAGCTGAAATTGGGGTTCGAGTTGGGCGATCTCAGATCGGCGCTCTGGTTGCTGAACCGGAAATACACGGTGTCCTTGGCGCTCAAGTTGTAGTCCCAACGCCAGTGCAACTGGTCGCGGTCGTTCGCTTGGCTGCGGTTCGTGATGTAATTGTTCGTGTCGCCGGCACGGTTCGGCGTCGACGGGTGCGTCAGTTCGATGATCGTCGGGATCGCAGGATTCTGGCGGCTCATCGGGATCGTGGCGTTCTGGAACGGATCCCCGGTCAGTGGGTCGATGATCATTCCCGCAACCGGGCGTGTCACACCAGACGCCACCCGCGAGAAGTCTCCAGCCCGGAAGTCTGTCGGGGGCGTCGAGAATGTCCGCGTGGTACCCCTGCGACGACGGAAGCCCTCCCACGACACAAACCAGAACATCTTTTCCGAAAGGCCCGGAATCGGCCCGCCGATGGCGACGCCGTACTGGTTCAGGTTGAAGGGCACCCGCTCGGGCGAAGAAGCCGTCCTCGTCCGGTTGAAGAAGAACTCGTTGGCATCCAATTGCGAGTTGCGGAAGTACTCGTAGAGAGTGCCGTGCAGCTCGCGCGTGCCGGACTTGATGACCATGTTCACGTTGGCGCCCGCCGAACGGGCGAACTCCGAGCCGGTGTTCGTGGCGACCTTGAACTCTTGGATCGCGTCCATCGGGGGCGAAATGCCCGGCGAGTTCATCATCTGCATGTTCGAGTCGATGTTGTCGAGGACATAGTTGTTGTCCTGCGGCCGGCTGCCGTTGACGGAATACAGCTGCGTCCCGGATTGATCGGTGCCGCGCGCCTGGCTGCGCCGCCTGGAACTCGTGCCAGGCATCAGCAGGATCAAGCGCGTGAAGTTGCGCTGGTTGACAGGCAGCCGCTCGAGCTCCCTCGTATTAACGACGTTACCTACGGACGCTTCCTGCGTTTGCATGATCGGCGCCGCTCCGGTGACCTCGATGGTCTCCGTGACTTCGCCCAGTTCCATGACAAAGTCGACTTCCACTGTCTCGGACACCTGCAGCACGACACCGTCGCGAATCTGCGTCTTGAAACCCGACGTGGCAGCCATCACGCTGTAGGTGCCGGGATTCAGGGGGAAGACTCGGTAATTTCCGACTTCGTTGCTCTGCACGACGCGTTCCGAACCTGTCGCGAGATTCGACACCGTCACATCCGCTCCCGGAATGGCCGCGCCGGTCGGATCGGCGACCACACCTACAAGCGTTGCTTGGGACTGCGCCATCGCAATGGTCGGCGAAAGGAGCAGCACCAAGGCCGCGAGGCCGAGAAGGCCGTTGTTCTTCCAAGTTGTCATCTTTTCTCCTCGGAGTAGTTCTTGCATTGCTCTGGCCGCGGCGGCATGCGCCGCAGCCATCCATGCTCGCAGCATACGAAACCCACACGCAGCCACTTGAGCACCCACCGCTGTAGATTATAGTGCAAGCCTCTTCCAATGCCAAATGAGCCTGACGGGCGGGATTGTTTCCAACGGGAAATGAGCCTGAAGGGGGCTCGCGCGGGGATGTGAGAACCATGGGAGGATGGTTTTGCATCTCAATCTGGACACGCACAAGACGCGCGCGGACATCCTGCGCTTCTTGGAGGGCAACGCGGCAGGCAGCGTCGTGGTGCCGGATCGCGCGGCGGCCTACGAACACATCGGGCAGGTCTTGCGGCGGTTTTCGTACTGGCGGCTGAGCAAGCCGGACCGGGGGCTGCTGAAACGCTACCTGGAACGCACGACGGGCCTGTCGCGGGCGCAGCTGACGCGGCTGGTGAAGCGCTATCTGGCGAGCGGGCAGCTGCGTGCCGGGCAGCGCGGAGCCGGGCGGCGCTTCCAGCACAAGTACCAGCCGCAAGACATCGAACTGCTGGCCGAAACGGACGAATTGCACGGCACGCTGTCGGGGCCGGCCACGCTGGCCCTCTGCCAGCGCGCTTGGCAGCTCTTCGGCGACGAGCGCTTCCAGCGCTTGGCGCAGTTGTCGAACGGGCACCTGTACAACTTGCGGCGCAGCGCGCGCTACCTGCGGCGCTTAGGCAGCAAGGCCGGCACACGCCCGGCGGCGGTGACGATTGCCGAACGCCGGCGGCCGCGCCCCAACGGTCGCCCGGGCTATGTGCGGGTCGATTCGGTGCATCAAGGAGACCGCGGCAAAGTCAAGGGCGTATATCACATTAACTTGGTCGACGAGGTGACGCAGTTCCAGTTCGTGGGCAGCGTGGAGCGCATCTCCGAGCACTTCCTGCTGCCGGTGCTGGAGGACCTGCTGGGCGCCTTCCCGTTCCGCATCTGCGGTTTGCATTCCGACAACGGTTCCGAGTACATCAACCGCCGCGTGGCGAGGCTGCTGGAGAAGCTGCGCAGCGAGCAGTTCACCAAGTCGCGCCCGCGGCGCAGCAACGACAATGCCTTGGTGGAGTCGAAGAACGGCACGGTCGTGCGCAAACAACTCGGCTACGGGCATATTGCGGGGCGGCACGCCGAGCGGTTGCACCAGTTCAACCGCGAGGTGCTCTCGCCGTACCTGAACTACCATCGTCCGTGCTACTTCCCGAGCGAGGAGGTGGACGCCAAGGGCAAGCTGCGCAAGCGCTACCGGCAGCAGGACCTATGCACGCCGTATGAGCAGCTGAAAGCGCTGCCGGAGGCGGCGGCCTGCCTGCGCGCGGGGCTGGACTTCGCGCAGTTGGATGCGGAGGCTTACCGCATGAGCGATCACGAAGCGGCGCGGCAGTTGAACGCGGCGCGCGACGAGCTGTTCGCGGCCATCCGTGCGGAGTAGTGCGGGCCATTGCGGGAAAAGAGCGGTTACAGGCTCACTTGGCGTTGGAAAGCGGGGCGGCCTCGCAGCCAGCGGTCGTGGCGCGGGGGCTAAGCCTAGGCGCGTGGCGGCAGCGCTCAAGGCCGGGCAGGGGCAGCCTGATTAAAACAAAATATAATGAAAATGTGCTGGTGGCTAGCCGCCAGCACGCTCCCCGCTCTGCCCAGCCCCCGTCTCGAGCAGGCCTGTAGCGGGCAGCGCGGCTGCGCCTCCTCCCCCCAGTACCACCTCCCCACTGGGTGTATCATGAACTCACTCTCACTTCTTCTGCCCGGCCCCCCTTCAGGCTCATTTTCGGATTGGAAAGGACTGCCCCAGCCCAAGCACATCCAAAAATTCAGCTGGAGGCGACTGGATGAGGGCGGGGGGAAGGAAGCCCCCGGCGAGGGGCGGGCAAGCCCTTCGGCGTTGCCTTCTTCGGCCGTGTTGGCAATCATGGGGCAGCCTTCTGCGGAATAGCTGCCCCTCTCGCACCTCTGCCTGCCTGCAATTCCGCAGCTCCCCGGCCCAAGATACGCACACTCCCGCAGGGCCGGGCCGGTTCCGCTCGTTCCTGCTGCCGCCATGCTCGGAGCCCGCTGCCGCAGCCGTGGCGCGGATGGCTGTGACAGCAGTCGCTGGTTGTGAGAGATGCACTCGCAGGAGCGGCGGAGAACTGGCTGCGAGTCCTTTGTCAAATCGAGTGTTGAGCGAGTCGGGGCTTGCCAAGACTGCGGCTGGCAGGCCTGCAAGAGAGACTATAGTGCGGATGCGGCGGTCCTCCGTCCGGAGCGAGGAATCGAACTTCAGCGCTCAAGCACAGCCACTGCTTCGATGTGATACGTCTGCGGGAAGAGATCGACATACTGCAGTTCCCGCAGCGCAAATCCTGCGGCGAGCAGCAATTTCAGGTCGCGCGCTAATGTGGCAGGGTCACACGAAACCAAGCGCAGCCTGGGCGGCGACAGACGCCCCAGCCGGCTCACGACCGCAGCTCCAAGGCCTGTCCGCGGCGGATCGGCGACAACCAAGTCCGGCCGCTCGGCGAAACCGTCCAAGAAAACATCCACGTCCATGTGAACCGCCCGCACGGAACACTCCGCCTGGCGCGCGTTGAAGCGCAGGTCGCGCATCGCCGCGGGCGACGAATCGACCGCGACGACTTCCCGGAACCGACGGGCCAGAGGCAAGCTGAACAGGCCCACGCCGGCGTACAGGTCGACCGCCAAGCCGCCCTGCGAATCTCCGATGGCCAACGCTGCCAGCCGATCGACCAGAAATCGGTTGACCTGGAAGAAGGATCGCCCGCTGACTTGAAAGAGATCCCCGCCGCAGCGATACTGCAGCGGAAGACCGGGTCCATCCACGCCCAGCACGTCCGCTGACTTGGCCCAGAATCGCTTCGGGAGCGGGCCGGCGCGGCGCGGAAGGTTGACCTGCACCTGCTCTTCGTCGGTGAAGAACTCAATGGCGCGGAGACTGGCGGGAAACCTGCGGTCGGCCGCCAGCCGCTCGACCGCGCGGTGCAGCTGATTGAGCTTCGGCGAATTGATCGGGCATTGATGCGCCGCGACAAGGCGGTGCGAGCGGGCGGCCAAGAACCCGGCCCGGCTGGCCCTGCCCCCCTGGCGGGCGAAGTGAATCTGCGTCCGGTTGCGATATGCCAAGGCTTCGGAGCGGATGGCCGGGATGTCGCCGTCCCAGCGAATCCCCCCGATCCGGCGCAGCGTCTCGCGCAAAATGCCGATCTTGCCGGAGCATTCTAGATCCTGCGGCATGTGCTGGTAATGGCAGCCGCCGCACTTGGCGAAGACGCTGCAGGGCGGCTCGGCGCGCTGCTCGGAACGGGCAATCCACGCCGTGTCAAAGCCCCGCCGGACGCCGGCCGTCCGCGATGAGAGCTCGACCTCCACGGTCTCGCCGGGCAGCACGAACGGCACGAACACCGCCCCGCCCTCATGGCGCGCCAGCCCGGCCCCTCCATAAACAAGTTTCTCGATCTCCAGCGTGGCGCGCATCTGTTCGATTCTCACACTACCGGGCGATGGGGATGGCCGCCAAGCCGGACCCAGTTCCGAGCGGGCTGCGCGCAGCCCGCTGCCGCACTGCCTTTTCCCGAGCGTCGCCCATGCCCGAATGGATTGATAGTATTGCTAAACTCACAGTCTGGCGGCCCAGAGATGCCTTCGACCGCTTTCCTGTTTCCCGGACAGGGTTCCCAAGCGCCCGGCATGGGCATCGAAATCGCCAGCCGCTACGCATCCGCCAGGGCTATATTCGACGAGGCCGACAAGTGCTTGGGGTTCGCGCTTTCGCGCCTGTGCTTCGAAGGCCCGGCGGACGACTTGCGGCGAACCGAGATCACGCAGCCGGCAGTCCTGACAGTGTCCATCGCGCACCTCGCCGCCTTGCGGGAACGGGGCGTCGAACCCGACTTCGTTGCCGGGCATAGCTTGGGCGAGTACTCCGCCTTGGTCGCCGCCGGGGCCATCAGGTTCCGCGAAGCGGTGCAACTCGTGCATGAGCGCGGGCGCCGCATGCAGGCAGCCGTGCGGGAGGGGGTCGGCGCGATGGCGGCCCTGCTGGGCATTGGCGCCGGAGCGGTGGGCGAGATTTGCCAGCGAGCGGCCGAAGGTCAAGTCGTCTCGCCCGCGAACATCAACTCGCCGCAACAGGTCGTCATTGCGGGGCACGCCGCAGCCGTCGCGCGAGCGGTCCAGCTGGCCAAGCAAGCCGGCGCAAGGCGAGCAGTGATGCTGGATGTCAGCGCACCGTTCCACTGCGCACTGATGGCACCCGCCAGCGCGGCCCTAGATCCCCGTCTGAACTCGACTGCGTTCGCAGATTTGGAGGTGCCGCTGGTCAACAACTGGCAGGCACGCGCAGTCCGGACCGGGGAGGAAGCCCGCGACGGCCTCAAGCGGCAGATCGCGAACCCTGTGCTGTGGGAGCAAACCGTGCGGTTCTTGGCCGGCCGGAATGTAGATCGCTACGTGGAAGTGGGGCCGGGCCGCGTGCTCACAGGCTTGATGCGCAGCATAGATCGCAGACTGCCCGCGTACAGCACGCACGACCTGGCCAGCTTGGAGGGCGTCCCGGCGTGAGGCAGCGCAAAGCACTCGTCACGGGGGCCAGCCAAGGGATCGGCCGGGCTTGCGCCAAGTCGCTTGCCGCAACGGGCCTGACTGTGATCGCAGGCGCTCGCCAAGCAGACAAGCTGGCGTCGCTAGTCGCAGAGATTCGAGCGCAAGGCGGGGAAGCGGAGGCAGTCCAGCTCGATGTGGCGAGCCAAGCGTCGATAGACGCGATGGCGCAGTCGCACGCGAAGGACATAGACATCTTGGTTAATAACGCCGGAATCACGGCCGATAACCTGGGCATGCGCTTGAAGGACGGCGATTGGCAGAGCGTGCTTGACACGAACCTAACCGGGGCCTTCCGCTGCTCGCGCGCAGTGGTGCGCGGGATGATGAAACGACGCTGGGGGCGCATCGTCAATGTCTCGTCTGTGGTGGGCCTGTCTGGCAACGCCGGGCAGGCGAACTACTCGGCATCGAAGGCAGGAATGATCGGCCTGACCAAGTCGCTGGCGCAGGAACTGGCCAGCCGCAACATCACCGTCAACGCCGTCGCGCCCGGATTCTGCGCGACCGACATGACCGCGCGCCTTGACGAAGCGCAGAGAGCCGGCATCTTGGCCAGCATCCCAATGGGCCGCATGGGAGATCTCGATGAGATCGCGGCCGCAATCCGCTTCCTAGCCAGCGAGGAAGCCGGCTATATCACCGGCCACGTGCTGAATGTCAGCGGTGGCCTGTACATGTGATGCCGGACCTGCCTTGCCGAGACGTACCGGTCCTAGACCGGATCCTTGCATCGAAGCGGGCCGAGCTTGCGGCTGAACGGTCAAGCGCCTTGCAAGCCGAGACGGGAAGCCGGCCCGCTCCCGCCCGGCGGGGCTTCCGCGCTGCGGTCGAATCGCGGCAGCCGGCGATCATCGCCGAGATCAAGAAGGCCTCTCCCTCGGCCGGACTGATCGCGGCCGACTTCGATCCCGCAGCGATCGCGCGCAGCTACCAGGCCGCCGGAGCGGCAGCCCTGTCGGTGCTCACAGACCGGCGCTTCTTCCAAGGCTCGTTAGAAGACCTTGCGACGGCGCGAGCGGCGACGTCCCTGCCCGTGCTGCGCAAGGACTTCACGCTGGATCGCTATCACGTGCTACAGGCTTCGGCTTGGGCCGCGGACTGCATCCTGCTCATCGTTGCGGCTCTTGCGGATTCCGAACTGCGGGACTTGCACCAAGCGGCGCAAGAGCTCAACCTCGAAACGCTGGTGGAAGTCCACGACGGATGCGAGCTGGACCGGGCGCTCGCAATGGGAGCGCGCATGATCGGCGTCAACAACCGCAACTTGAAGACGATGGAGATCTCATTGCAGACATCCATCGACCTTGCGGAGCGATTCCCGCCCGGCGTATTGCGAATCACCGAAAGCGGCATCCGCACAGCGGAGGACCTGTGCCGCCTGCGCGACGCGGGCTACCAAGGCTTCCTAGTGGGGGAAGGGCTGATGCGGCAGCCGGACCAGGGCCGGGCACTGGCGGCGCTGACGAGAAGCCGGGCATGAGCCGATTCCTGCGGCAAACCGAGGCACTGCTGGAATCCATCAAGTTCCAGCACTCTGTCTTCGCCCTGCCGTTCGCGCTGACCGCGGCCTTGCTGGCGGCGCGCGGGATGGGCCTTGCGGCGACTGCTGCGGCTTGGAAGCTGGCCTGGATCATCGTTGCAATGGTGGCCGCCCGATCCGCTGCGATGGCCTTCAACCGTCTGGTTGACGCGCCGCTGGACGCATCGAATCCCCGCACCGCTCTCCGGGCGATTCCTGCGGGGAAGCTCTCGAAGCCGTTCGTGGCGGTGTTCGTCGCAATCGCAGCAACAGTGCTGGTAGTCGCCGCCTGGCAGCTCAACCCCCTCTGCCTCCAACTCAGCCCGTGCGTACTGGGGCTTGCCCTCGGCTACTCCTACACGAAGCGCTTCACCGCCCTTTCGCACATCGCGCTCGGAGCGGTGCTGGGCAGCGCTCCGAGCGCGGCGTGGATCGCCGTTCGAGGGACGCTCGACCCCGCAATTCTGCCGCTGACAGCAGCGGTGCTGCTTTGGACGGCCGGCTTCGACATCATCTATTCCTGCCAAGATGTCGCGTTCGACCGCCGCGCTGGCCTGCACTCCATCCCTGCCCGCTTCGGGGTCGCGAGAGCGCTCGTGATCTCGCGGCTTCTGCATGCAGGTATGGTGGCTTGCCTGCTCGCCACTTGGCACGGCATGGGCCTGGGGCCGCTCGCGCTGGCCGGCGTCATCGTGGTGGCAGGCCTGCTGGCCTACGAGCAGTCCTTGGTGCGCGCCGGCGACCTGTCCCGTGTCAGTGCAGCTTTCTTCACCGTCAACGGCTGGATCAGCGTGCTGTTCTTTCTTTCCTGGGCAGCGGACCTGTGGCTGCCGATCAAGGCCCCCGCCTAGCGGCCCCCGGCAGGGGGCGCGAAAGGGCAGAAGCAGCCCGATTCCGCGCGATTACCGGGGGAGCGCCGCCCCTGGCAACCCGCGCCGGGCGCGGTCAGTCCATCAGCATCCCGCCGTTGACCTCGACCGCTTCGCCCACGATATGCGAAGCCCCGTTGCTGGCGAGGAACGCAATCACGCTGGCAACCTCCTCCGACTCCCCGGCCCGCCCCTGCGGAATCTGCGACACCAGATCCCGCATGCGCTCCTCGCTTGAGAACCGCTCGTGGAGGGGCGTGAGGATTACGCCCGGATTGACGGCGTTCACCCGGATGCCGTCGGCGATGAGCTCCTTGGCCAAGGCTTTCGTCATGCCCGCGACAGCCGCCTTGGCCGTCGCGTAGAGAATCGCCCCCGGCCCGCCCCCGTTGTGTCCCGCAACGGAGCCGAGATTGACAATAGCGCCCGAACCGCGCTCCCGCATGTGAGCTGCGGCAGCTTGCGTGACCCAAAGCACGCTGGCCAGATTGAGGCCGATCACGCGGTTCCAGAACTCTTCGTCCATCTCCGCCAGCGATCGGCGGCCGATCAGGGATCCGGCGTTGTTGACCAGCACGTCGAGACGTCCGAAGCGCTCCAGCACCCTCCGCACAAGGCGCGGGCACTGCCGTGCCTCGGCAAGGTCGGCCTGGAAGCTGGCAGCCGTGCCGCCATCCGCCTCGATCGCAGCCACAACCTCGCCGGCTCGGGACCCGCTGGCGTTGAAATGCACTGCAACCGCGTAGCCCCGCCTGGCGAATTCGCGGGCTGTGGCCGCGCCGATACCTAATGAGGCCCCGGTGACAAGCGCTACGCGCTGTGAAGATTTCTCGGGCACCTGCCACTAGTGTAAGCCGCATGCCAGGCGCCGCTGGGCGAGCTCGCCGCTTGCGGAGCTTCGCGCACAGCCCACAATGCCGTGCCAAGCAGGCCTGCAACCCCCACGGACATGTCTCCGACACTCACCGCTGATTCTTTATCGGATGGTGGGGGCTATGATGGTGCATAACCACGCTTTAGGGGCTGCCGAAGTGCAGTTGCGCGCGCCGCCGCAGCGGGGATTTTGCCGGTTTTGGGCAATTGCTGCGGGGACTGGGCGGCCCAGACGAGGGAAGCGCGCTCGCCAGCCCCGCTGGCGGCCTGCTGCGCCAGCCGCTCGGCGGCCCGCCGGGCCGACCGCTGTGCCGGGCTAGCGCCCGGCCGGCGGAGGGCAAGGGCGCAACAGCAGTTGCAGCGCCTCGTCGCGGTTGCCGGCGTAGTAGATCTGCGCGTGGGGCAGCGTGTCCTGCGGTCGTTGCGAGCGCAGCAGCGCTAGCGCTAAGTTGTTCAGTGCGGCGGCGTTGGCCGGGCCGTGACCGGTCCGGATGCGGCTGCTATCCTCGTCTAGCGAGATGTCCCGCCGATAATGATTGCCACTCTCCACCTGCCAATGCCCGCGCTGCAACTCCAGCACTTGCTGCGCACTGGCCGCCTCCTCGCTGAGCGAGGTAAGGCCATAGCTGTAACTCACTGTCTGCGGCCCGTTGCGCCGCTGGCAACTGCGGTGCGTGATGCGGTACGCCTGTCGCGCATGCGGGAACGGCAGCAGTTTTTTGTGCGGCGTGAACACTTCGATCTCGCGCCGCTCCCAGCGCCCGTTGTGCGAGCGCTGCCACCGCAGCTCCTGCCACCGGCGCTGTGCCCCCGTGGCCCAGTTCAGGTTGGTCAGCGTGTCCCAGGTTTGCCCGCAGTTGCTTTTGCTGCGCACCAGCACCTGCCCGCCGTGCTGCTCCACGATCGCCTGCTGAATCTCTTGCCCGGCGTGCCCCGCATCCATGGTCACCACCAGCCCTTGCAGATCGACTTCCTCCAGCAAGGCGCGCAGCGCCCCCTGCTCGCCGCCCTGCTCGCGGTAGCTGCGACTGGCCACCGGCAGCCCCGAGCTATGCTCCACCAAGGTCACCGTCTCCCAGTGCTGCCCGCGGCCGTTCAGCCGGTTCGCGCCGCGGATGCGCTTGCCATCCGCCGCCAGCGCGCGCGGCTGCTGCACCAGCGGCGCCGTCCAGCGCTGGATGACGCGTTCCAGCGCGGCCGGATCGGTGCGCTCCATGACCCGCTGAAAGGTCGTGTCCGACGGCGTTTCGTACTGCCGCTCGCGCCCGTTCCAACGGCACCCCAGCGCTCGCAACTCATGCTCTTTCAACGTTTTCGCATACGCTTCCGCCGCCCGCCCGCCATGCTGGCCGGCCAGCTTCGCCAGCACCAGCAGCGCCAGCACCACCGCCAATTCATGGCGCTTGCCATGCGCACTGCGACTGTCCGGCACGTCGCCCAAATGCGCGCGCAGCGAGCGCAACTCCTTGGCCCCGTAGCGCACATCCACCGCTCGGCAGGCCCAGCCCGGCTGCTCTTCTGCGGCCGCCAGCCGCTCTCGCGCCCCGGCCTGCAACTCGTACACCAGCATCACTTTCTTCTGCCCGTGCTTGGCGGTGTACTTGCCGTTCGAGCGCGCGTAGCCCTTGCTCAATCCCAGCTTGATCCAGTTCGCCGCCCGGTACACCGTGCCGCTATAGTGCGCCGATGCGACGAAGGTCTCCGCCAGTTCCAGGCCATGCCCCCACTGCGCCTCCCAGTCCGCGCTCAAGCGCCGCAGGTTCAAGCCCAGCACGCGCGAACCCAGATTCTTCACGCCCGCCCCGAGCGGCAACAGCAGGAAGCGCGTGTTGTTGGCGATCAGGTGCAAGCGCCGGAACTGCAGCGCTTTGTGCCAGCCCAGCCAGCGCTCGCGCGGGCGGCATTGGAACGCGCCTGTCTGCCAGCCCAGCAGCGCCAGCCACTGGCCGCGCCACTCGGCCACATAGCGCAGGCCGCGCCCCGCGAACTGCTTGAAGCCCAACGGGTGCTGGGCGTCCATCAGCGTATCCCAGCGCAGCCGCTCGTCGGCCCGCGCCAGCCGCACCACGACCTCCTGCCGCAGCACCCGCCGCAGCTCCACCGCGGCGCTACCAGCCCCGGCCAAGGCCTCCGCCAACTGCTCTGCCATATCCTACTCATACAGCAATTCGCCGAAAATAGCCAGTCCTCTGTCTAACTTCTCGCCCCTCTGGTTACCCCTCTCGATAAAGAATCAGCCGTGCTCCGACACTCTCCCCGGCCGCCGCGGGGCGGCCCGGCGGGATATACTGAATTCGGTTGAAGGCGGAACAGCTTGGCGCATGCGGTTGCCGCAGCGCGCTCGGCCCGTGCCTTGGCGGCATACTGCCGTGACATGGCGAACAGCTGGGTGCTATCACGTATCTCCGACACCGGCTTGCGGCCCATTGCCGACAAGGTGCTGAGCGGCGCGCGCCTGTCCTTCGAGGACGGCGTGAAGCTGTACCGATCTCCCGATCTGTTGACAGTCGGCTACCTCGCTAACCAAGTCCGCGAACGGCTGAACGGGAACCGGACGTACTTCAACGTCAACCGGCACATCAACCCGACCGACGTGTGCGTGGCGGCCTGCAAGCTGTGCGCGTTCGGCAAGCAGAAGCGCGACCCGACCTCCTACACCATGTCGCTAGAACAGGTCTGGCACACGGCGGGGATCGGCTATGGCGAGGAGATCTCGGAGTTCCACATTGTGGGCGGGCTGCATCCGGAACTGGGCATCGATTGGTTTGCCGAGATGTTTCGCGGCCTCAAGGAGCGGTTCCCGAAGGTGCATCTCAAGGCCCTCACCATGGTCGAGATCGGCTACCTGGCGCGCCGCGAGCGGATTTCGATCCGAGAGGCCTTGGAGCAGCTCCGCGACGCTGGCGTCGACTCTCTGCCGGGCGGCGGCGCCGAGATCTTCTCCGAGCGCGTCCGGCGCATCATCTGTGACCACAAGATCGATGGTGACGAATGGATCGAGACAGCCCGGACGGCGCACAATCTGGGCCTGAAGTCCAACGCAACCATGCTCTACGGCCACATCGAAACAGACGAGGACCGCGTCGACCACCTGCTACGCTTGCGCGACCTCCAAGACGACACCGCCGGCTTCCAGACCTACATCCCGCTGGCATTCCACCCGCAGAACACCCCGATGCAGCACCTGCCGATGACTTCGGGCTTCCAAGACATCCGAGCCATTGCGGTGGCCCGGCTACTGCTGGACAATTTCCCGCACATCAAGGCTTATTGGATCATGATGACGCCCAAGATCGCGCAAGTGGCGCAGCGCTTCGGGGCGGATGACATCGACGGCACCGTGGTGGAAGAGAAGATTTACCATGATGCTGGGGCAAAGACGCCCCAAGCCCTGCGGCGCGAACAGCTGCTGCGCCTGATCCGCAGTTCCGGCCGCGAACCGACCGAGCGCGACACGCTCTACCGCGAAATCCAGCGCGACGAGGCGACCCTAGCGCTAGCCGTCTGAGCGCCCCGCCCAGGCGGTGTCATGTCTCGAGCAAGCGCAGGATCTGCTCCAGCCCGCTGCGAATGACTGCAAGCCCTTGACGCACGGCTGCCCGGGATCCTGCGTCCCCTGCCAACGGCGAGGAAGCATCGAAAAGGGGCGTGGCAGCTTCCGCCGCCTCTGGTGCAGCCTGTCCGGCAACCGCGCCTCGCTCGCGCAAGGCCTGGCGCGCGCCGGCAATCGTGTACTTCCGCTCGTACAGCAGCTGCTTGATGGTCAGAATCGTCTCAACATCCTTGCGGCGGTACTGGCGCTGCCCGCTGGGCGTCTTGCGCGGGGACAGCATCGAGAACTCCGATTCCCAGAAGCGCAACACATGCGCTTCCACTCCTGCGATCTCGGTGACCTCGCCGATTCGAAAGAACAATCGATCGGGAATCTGGGGTCGGCTGTCCGTTCCGTGCTGGTGGTCCGCCATCTAGGAGCTGTGCGCAGCGATCATTATATGAGACTGGCTGCCCGTTGGTCTGTTGGCGGGTGGGCCCCGGAGCTTTCAAAACTGCACAGCGAGTGGAAAGGCTATGAACGCGAACGGGAAGTGGGTGAGCGCTGAAGGCGCAACCGGCTGGCAGCGTTGGTGGCCGCAGCGATCGAACTGGGCAGGATGATCCCGTCGGGACGGAGTGGGACTGCGGAGCGGTTCGCGGCCAACGCAGCGGGGCCGGGATCGCTGGAGCAGAGACCGGGGCGCGTTGAGGGCCTGTTGGAGCGCTTGGGGCTGTCCGGCAAGCTGCCCGAGGCCGCGCCAAGCGCTCCGGCCAGCCAAGGCGCTAGTGCGAGACCGTGGGCGCATAAGCAGGGTCTCATACCCAGCCAAGCTCACTCGATGCATATGGCCCGGAACTTGCAGCCCTTGCAAGATTGCCGCAGCGGGCGCGCGCGGCAGCACCGGGCACCGGCATCCCGCCTTGGCCACCGCTAGAACCCTGCCCCGATATCCCGCGGCGCAGGATGAGGCGGGGCGATCTCTATAATGAAGTATCGGCTCCGCCAGAAGATGGCCCTGCATCCGCCCATCCGCTCCACCACGGTCCTATGCGTGCGTCGCGACGGCAAGGTTGCGCTCGCAGGCGACGGTCAGGTCACGATGGGCGCAGAGGTCATGAAGTCCACGGCGAAGAAAATCCGGCGCCTGCACGGCGAGCAAGTGCTGGCAGGCTTCGCAGGCTCCACGGCCGACGCAATTTCCCTGTTCACGCGCTTCGAAGAGAAACTCCAAGCATTCGGCGGGAACTTGAGCAGGGCAGCGGTGGAGCTGTCCAAGGAATGGCGCATGGACAAGAGCCTGCGCCACTTAGAGGCCCTGCTGCTCGTCGCCGACGCGAAGTCAACCCTGCTGCTGAGCGGCACAGGCGATGTCATCGAACCAGACGACCGCGTGGCCGCCGTCGGATCGGGCGGCTCTTACGCGGTCGCCGCGGCGACCGCCCTGCTGGAGCATACCGCGATGAGCGCCAAGGAAGTCGCCGAGGCGGCAATGAAAATCGCGGCCGACATCTGCATCTACACCAACGCGAACATCGCCTTCGAGGAACTGGGCTAGCGCAATGGTGATCTACCTCCCCGGTGACGCGGGGTCAAGTTCGACCTCCCTTGACGAGTTGACGCCCCGCGAGATCGTAGAAGAGCTCGACAAGCACGTGGTCGGCCAGGACGAGGCCAAGCGCGCCGTGGCCGTAGCCCTGCGTAACCGCATCCGGCGCCAGCGTCTCGATCCCGAGATGGCCGAAGAGGTGATGCCCAAGAACATCCTGATGATGGGGCCCACCGGCGTCGGCAAGACCGAGGTCGCGCGGCGCTTGGCGCGCCTGTCGAGCTCGCCGTTCGTCAAGGTCGAAGCGACCAAGTTCACGGAAGTGGGCTATGTCGGCCGGGATGTCGACTCGATGATCCGCGATCTCGTCGAGATGGCGATCGACATGATTCGCGAGCAGAAGATCGAACTGGTGGCCGAGCGGGCGGAGAAGAACGCCGAAGAGCGCCTGTTGCAGATCTTGATGCCGCCCCAGAAGAGCGAGGACGAGGCGGCCGGCGACAAGACCGAGGTCACGCGCGAGAAGCTGCGCCGGCAGCTGCGGGACGGCAAGCTGGACGAACGGATGGTCGAAATCGACATCCAGAGCCGCAACAACCCGATCGAGGTGGTCACCAACCAAGGCGTCGAAGAGATGGATATCAATATCCGCGAGCTCGTTCCCGGACTGTTCGGCGGCCAGACGCGCCGCCGCAAGATGACCGTCTTGGACGCCTTGGAAACGCTGACGCAGGAAGAGGAGCAGAAGCTCATCGACATGGAGCAGATCACGCGCCTAGCGGTCGAGCGCACGGAGCAGGCCGGCATCGTGTTCCTCGACGAAATGGACAAGATCGCGGGCCGCGAGGGCGGGCGCGGCCCGGAAGTCAGCCGCGAGGGCGTCCAGCGCGACCTGCTCCCGATCGTGGAGGGCACCACGGTCAACACCCGCTACGGCATGATCCGCACCGATCACATCCTGTTCATCGCCGCCGGCGCCTTCCATGTGTCCAAGCCCAGCGACATGATTCCCGAAATGCAGGGACGCTTCCCGATTCGAGTCGAACTCAAGCCGCTGACCAAAGATGATTTCATCCGGATCTTGACCGAGCCCAAGAATGCGCTGACCAAGCAGTACGTCGCGCTGCTGGAAACCGAGGGCCTGAAGCTGGAATTCACGGACGACGCCATCGAGAGCATCGCGCAAACAGCGATGACGGTCAACGAGCAAACCGAGGACATCGGAGCGCGGCGGCTGCACACGATCATGGAGAAGCTGCTGGACAAGATCTCGTTCGAGGCGCCCGACATGCAGGCGAACAGCGTAACGGTCGATGCACCCTACGTGAACGAGCAGTTGTCCTCGATCGCGAAGGACCAGGATCTGAGCCGCTATATCCTCTGACGCATGCCTCGCAGCCGGTTGCGCAGGGGCGGGCAGTGCGCTGCATGGGCCGCCCTGACGGCTTCCTGCGGCTCGATAGGCGACCCGCTGCCGCCACTGGCGCATCTCCCGCAACCAATCCAAGACCTCGCAGCGCGCCAGGTCGAGCGCGAGGTTGTGGTCGCATGGAGATGGCCGCAAAGGACCACCGAGGGCATGGCCGCGCGAGAGCTCGCCGGCTTCACGCTGTGGGCCGTGCACGTGCCTGGCTTCGGCAGCGCCCTGCCTGCGCCGACGATCGACGCGCACCGTCGCGAAATACTGACGGTCGGCTCGTCCGAACTGGCGCAATTCAGGCCCGGCGACCGGATCGAGGTCCGCGTGCCCCTTAGCCAATGGCCGCTCGGCCAGGAAACGGTACTGGCGGTGACCGCCGCAAACCCGGCCGGGCGCGATGCGGGATATTCCAACCAAGTCCCTGTCCACCCGCTGGAGCCCCCCGGGCCGACTGTGTGGGAGTCGCACTCGGTGCAAGCGACAGGCGCGGCCCTTGCCTGGCGGCCTGCCGAGCGCGCCGAGGAATACGCCATCGAGCGGGCTAGCGGCGAGAGCGGGGCGTATGCGCCTCTCGGGCGCATGGCGGCAACGACATTCCTCGACCGCACCGTGGCCTGGGACCAAACGTACCGGTATCGAATCCGCGCGCTGCGGCGGTCCAAAGCCGGATGGATCGAGGGCGTCGTTTCCGCCCCGGCGAGCATCGCGACGCGCGACACGTTCCCGCCGACCCCGCCGGCGGGCCTGCGGGCCGTGCGCACCGCCTCGACGGTGGAATTGTCGTGGCTGGCCAGCCCGGAAAGCGATGTCGCCGGCTACCGCGTCTACCGGGACGGCCGGCCGGTGGGCGAGATCGCCGCCGGCACGACCTACAGCGATGCGGAAACCGCAGCCGCGGCGCACGAGTATGCCGTGTCCGCATTCGACACCCGCGGGAATGAGAGCCCCCCCGGCCCCCGGCTCGCCGTCCCGGTTCCCGACCTGCCGCTAGACTGAGGGGAATGCCCGCTCGCGCCGCACTCGCGGCAGCCCTTGCCGGCGCACTGCTGCTGAGCGCGTGCGCTACCCGCCTCGGGCCGCGCACGATCCGCGCGGCACGGTTCGACTACAACGAACGCATCGCACGCTCCCAAAACGACCAGTTGCTGCTCAACCTGGTACGGCTGCGCTACCGCGACACGCCAGTCTTCCTCGACGTCGGCACGGTCATCGCGCAATACACGCTCGACGCCAGGCTCGGGTCGCTGCCCAAAGTCGGGGTCTCCGGCACGGGCCGGACAGAACTAGGAGTCGACCTCGGCGCACGTTATAGCGAGCAGCCGACGATCACCTACGAGCCGATCTCAGGGGCGGAATTCACCCGGCGGCTGCTCACGCCCATCTCCCCGCAGACCCTCATCTTGCTGGCGCAATCCGGCTGGAGCGTGCAACGGCTCCTGATGTGCTGCATAGACAGTATCAACGGACTCGCCAATGCCCCGGTCGCCAGCGGGCCCACTCCGTCGCTGATCCCCGACAACAGCCGTTTCCGGGCCGTGGCGCGCGCATTGCGCGCGCTGCAGATGGACGGCTCTCTGGACTTCATCCTCGAGCAGGGCCAAGCGGCGGGCAGCGCGCTGCTCCGCGTCGGCAAGCCCGCCGCGAACAACGGCCGCTCTAAGCCATTGCAAGACCTGCGCGACGCGCTGGATCTCGATCCCGAAATCGAGATCTTCCGCGTGACACCGCGCAGCGCGGAACGAGAGCGCGACGAGATCATCCTCACCGGCAGGTCGCTACTGGGAGCGCTGTTCTTCCTGTCGCACAGCGTCGATCCGCCGGACGAGCACCGAGCGCGGGGCTTGGTCACAATGGCCGAGCAGGCCGGCGGCGATGCCGCGAACTGGGAAGAGGTTTCGGGCGGGCTGATCCGCGTGGCCTCGTCTTCCTCCGCGCCCAGCGGGGCCTTCGTGCGGATCCGCTACCGCAATCATTGGTACTACATCGATGACGCGGATCTGAACTCCAAGGCGACGTTCAATCTGCTGACATACCTGCTGTCCTTGCAGTCCGCCGGCAACGAGGGCATCAGCGCGTTGCTGACCGTGCCTGTGGGCAACTAGCCCGGCTAAGCGGGCGCCCCGGGCCGGCTGCGGCTCGCTCCCGCCGCCGGCGCGCGACGGCGGATCTTCCAGCGCACGATCCCTGCCCGAGGCCGCCTTTTTCTAGCGCGGAACCCGGCTGCCGTCCGCTAGAATACTCTCAAGGCGGCCCACCCGTGCCCGGCGCGGCAAGCGCGGCCGGCATGGGGCATCCCGGCCGGGGCACGCCTGCCTCGCCCAAGCGCCAGTGTTCGGAAACAGTGATCCATTGGTTGGCGCGGAGGCGGGGCGCGCATCGCAGTCCGGGCATGGGTTCGGCACCGCGCCGGTATTCCTGGCGTCTATCAGCACGATCCTCGGCGCAGTGCTCTTCCTGCGCTTCGGCTACGCGGTCGGGCACGTGGGGTTACTAGGCAGTTTCGGCATCATCGCCCTCGGGCACTTGGTGACGATTCCTACAGTGCTGGCGGTATCGGAGATCGCGACCAACCGCCGCGTGGCGGGCGGCGGGGCCTATTACATCATCAGCCGCTCGTTCGGCACGAGCATCGGCGGCTCGATCGGCCTTGCCCTGTATCTCTCGCAAGCTATTTCGGCCGCCTTCTACCTCGTAGCCTTCGCCGAAGCGTTCGCACCGGCCTACGCCTGGGCGGCTGCCGCGCACGGCATCGAGATCGATCCACGCTGGGTCGGCCTGGCATCCACGGCTGCGCTGGCCGCTATCGTGCTGAGAAGAGGCGCAGGCTCGGGAGTGCGGGCGCTTTGGCTCGTCAGCGGCATCTTGCTGGTCTCGATCCTGCTCTTCCTGCTGGGCGGCGGGCCGGAAGCGAGCCAGCCGGGAGCGATCAACCTGCGTTCCCAGATCCAAGACCCTGACCCTTTCGGAATGGTCTTCGCGACCTGTTTTCCGGCATTCACGGGCATGATCGCCGGGCTGGGGCTGTCGGGCGACTTGAAGCGCCCCGAGAAAAGCATCCCGTTGGGCACCATCGGCGCCACCGTGGCCGGGATGGCAGTGTACGCGCTGGTTGCGATCAAACTCGCGGCCAGCGCCACGCCAGAGGCGCTGGCCGATAACCAGTTCATCATGGTGGATGTCGCCATCTGGGGCCCGGCGATCTACATCGGCCTCGGGGCCGCAGCGTTCTCGTCAGCGCTCGGCTCGATCTTGGTGGCGCCGCGCACGCTGCAAGCGCTCGCCCGCGACAAGGTCCTGCCCCTCCCCGGCCTGAACCGCCTGCTGGGGGCCGGTTCCGGCGATGTGCAAGAGCCGACCTTCGCAACGCTCGTTTCCGGCGTGATCGCGGCCGTGTTCGTGCTTGCCGGCAGCATGGACGGCATCGCAATGGTCCTGACCATGTTCTTCATGGTGACTTACGGCGCACTGTGCTCGGCGTCGTTCTTGGAATACTTCGCCGGCAACCCGTCCTATCGCCCGACGTTTCACTCGCGCTGGTACGTGTCATTGCTGGGCGCCGTGATGTGCGCCTTGATCATGCTCCAAATCAGTCCGCTCTATGCGCTGCTCGCCGTGACGCTCATGGTTCTTACCTACTTCGGCCTGCGCCGCACGCACCTGGGCGAGCGCAACCTGACCGCGATCTTCCAAGGCACGATGTTCCAGCTCACGCGCCGCTTGCACATCATGCTGCAGGCGAGCCGCGTCGACGGCGCCAAGGGAGGCTGGCGCCCGTCCATCGTGGCGGTGACACGCTTCGGCGGCCAGCGCTTGGGGCATTTCGACGTGTTGCGCTGGATTTGCTACCGGCACGGCTTCGGGCATTTCCTGCAGTTCATTGATGGCGAGTACTCATTCCGCGGGGAACTCGAGGCGCGCACGCAGGTCAACAGGCTCATCGAGCGCAGCGAGATCAGCAGAGCCGGGATCTTGGTGGATTCGCTGATCTGCCCGTCTTTCCAAGCCGCCGTGGCCCAGACACTGCAACTGCCTGGGGTGTCCGGCCTGCCCAACAACTGCGTGCTCTTCGAATTCGACAAGCAGCATCCCGAGGAGATAAGCGAGATCGCGCAGGGAGCGCGCTTGGCGTCCGAGTCGATCTTCAACGTGCTGATCCTGCGTTCGACGCAGTACCGCTTCGGGTACCGCTCGTCGATCCACCTGTGGGTCACCGAGGAGGCGCTTGACAGCGCTCCGATGATGGTCTTGCTGGCCTACATCATCGTGGGGCACCCGGAATGGCGCCGCGCCGACATCCAGCTCTTCGCCTGCTTTGACGCGCAGAGGGCCGAGCTGGAAAAGAACAGCCTCTCCGGCCTGCTGTCGGAGGGGCGCCTGCCCATTTCCACGCAGAACGTCACTCCCGTGCCGTTGAGCGATGCGTCCGATCTCGAAGTGGAGGTCTCCCGCCGTTCGGCAACAGCCGACCTGACGATCACCGGCCTGCTGGCAGCCGACATCGAAGATGACCGCGCCGGCGAGGCCCTGATGCGCCTCGACAAGGCGAACGACGTGCTCTTCGTGCTGTCGAGCGAGCGCGTGCCTATCGATTAGCGCAGGGCACGGCGCTGCGGGCAAGCAACAGCGCGGATCGCATCGCAACCCGCCTGCCCGGGATCTTAGATGAAGCTGTGGATCGGCTGTGCCCGGCGCGGACGAATATGCACCGTCAGGGCGGCCAGCCCCCGAGCGGAAACGGGCAGGGCTCGCCCGCAGCAGCCGGCGCTACAATCCTAGGAGTAGCATGGTCACGTTCCGAATTCAAGCTTGGCAGGCCATTCTTGCGCTTGCCGCGACCGGGATCGCCCCTCTGCCCGGCGCCCAAGGCACGACCGCAGCAGGAGCTGCCCAAGAGCAGCACCCGCACGTGGTTCTGATCACGGTCGACACGCTGCGCGCCGACCATCTCTCTTCCTACGGCTACCACCTGCGGACGAGTCCCGCGATCGACCAGCTGGCAGCGGAAGGCGTCCGCTTCGAGCGCGCCTACACCGCCATCCCCATGACCGGGCCGTCACACTTTTCGATGTTCACCGGGCGCTATCCGCAGGAGCACGGGGCGCGCATCAATGGCGTGGCGCTGCCGGATAACAGCAAATGGCTGACCCTGCCGCAGGTGCTCAGGCGCTTCGGCTACACTTCCGGCGCATTCGTGAGCGCATGGCCGCTGATCGGCCGGCTGACCGGTCTCAACCGGGACTTTGACCACTATGACGAGGAACTCGGCCGGTCCTACCAGCTCGTTCATTCCATGCGCTGGGCCGAGGATGTCACCCGTCCGGCGCTGCGCTGGCTGGACGAGAACAAGGGCAAGGGGAATTTGTTCCTGTGGGTGCATTATTTCGACCCGCACGAGCCTTACAACCTCCGCGAGCGGTTCGCCAGCCCGGAGCGGATCGGCGAGCCGAGCCCGGACACGGCCGGGTACTCCGAAGAGGTTCGGAACCGGATCCGCCGCTACGATTCCGAGATCGGCTACGCTGACAGCCACATCCAGCGGCTTCTGGACCGCATCGACAAGCTCGGCATGCGCGAGAGCACGCTCGTCGTGCTGGTTTCCGACCACGGCGAGGGACTTGGCGAGCATGGCTTTGTCGGCCATGGCCGCTGGCTCTTTGAAAGCACGGTGCACGTGCCTTGGATCATGCGCTTGCCCGGCAAGATCGAGCCTGGCAGCGTGGTGCCCTGGAGCGTCTCCACGCTCGATCTAGCGCCCACGATACTCGACCTGGCCGTTCCCGAGTTCCGCACAGAGCCCCAAGTGCCCATTGCATACGCCGGCCGGAGCCAAGTCGCGGCCATGTCGGACGCAGCAACACCGCGCGGGCGCCAGATCCGCTTCCTGTCCTTCGAAGGCAAGAAAGGCTTCATCCCGAAGTGGATCTCTTGGGCATGGAAGCCGAACGCTGGGATGCCTTTCAGCCTCGGCAAGCTCGAAGGCCGCATGAAGGCAATCTGGAAGCCCGGGGAGAAGAGCCTCGAATTTTTCGACCTCGCCAGCGACCCTTACGAGCGACGGCCGGAAACGATGACCGCTAGCGACCGTCGCTACTCGTTCGAAAGCGATGCATTCCTGCGCTGGTTCGAAACCACGAATCTGGCCGAGAGCGAATCCCGGATGACCGAACGGGATGCCAAAATCTTGGAAAGCCTAGGCTATATCACTAGGTAGTGCCTGAGACAAAACCCCCTAAAATCCGATCTCCGCTAGCAAAACGGGCCGATTGGTGAACGGAATAAAGGCTTCTTGGAGCAGGCTACCCGATGCGCAGTGGGTTGTCGTCAGGCGAAGATCGCAGCTACCGGGCCGGATTCGGTCCAACGGGCCTCCTCGTGCCGAATCTTGGCCTGCGTCGATTGCACACAACCGTTTTGAATACAATGACATAGATGCTTTTGTCGCAGGCACTAGGTAGCAGCAAGTCCCTGCCGCGCTAGGCAGCGGGCCCGGCCCGGGATCCCTCGGCCCGCAATGCATCGAAATCGTCATTGATGCCGTCGCTAGCCGATTGCAGCTGGGCCAGCAGATCCCGTACTGCCGCGCCTATTCCTGAGCGGTAGCGCTGGTGCTCGGCCCGTGCGATCTCCAGCTCATCAGCGATGTGCAGGGCAGCCAAGATCGCGAGCTGATAGTTGCCAGCATCCTCTCCCAGCCTGTTCGCGAATCGACAGATTGTATCGTCTACCTTGCGGGCCAGCCGCCGCGTGCGCTCGGTATCGGCGCTGCCCAGATTGTACGCGCGGCCGCCGATTTCGACCCGGACCTGTTGCTGTCCCACGGCGCTCAGCCTTCGCGCTCCAGTTCTGCGACTTGCTCCAGCAACGCCTCGACCCTGCGCTTGATCGTGTCGCGCATGGTGTCGCCGCGCAACTCCTCCTGCAGCACGACGATCTGCGTGTCTCGCTCGCGCAATTGGTCGCGCAGTCGCTCGATCTCGAGATCGGCCTGCGCCTGCTGCGCTCGCGCTTCGCGCAATTGCCCGACCAAGGCGAGCACCCGCCGCTCCAATTCGTCGAACGCTCCCAAGTCACCCTCTTCAGGAGCCTGTAGATTGAGGGAGGAATGTTCATCGGTCATGCTGCAAGGCCTTCAGTGCCGCCAACGGCAGGCGACTCGCGACTGTAATCTCGTACGCAACCATGCTACACCCTAGCCGCGATTGGCTAGGGGCCAGCAGGGTGGTGCGCAAGAGAGGACTTGAACCTCCACGGGATTTAACTCCCACTAGGACCTGAACCTAGCGCGTCTGCCAATTCCGCCACTTGCGCACGGCCCAGCGGTTCCCCTGAAAGCCCGCACGACGGCCAGTGCTGCCGCAACTCCTATTGTAGGGTACGAGGCGGAAGATTCCGCAGCGGCGCGGACCAGCGGCCCGCGCAGATCTACAGGCAGCCGCTCGCTGTCCTGACGCGAGATTCGGGCGGTCAAGAGTCCATGCGCGCCGTTCGCTCCGGGCCCGGCGTCATCCGCCGGCAGCGTATCGGCGCAACTGGTCCAGCCCGAGACCGGAGCCGAACCCGCGGACATCCTCGGCGGCAGCGCGGGCAAGGAACAGCGCGTAGTCCGCCCGCGCCGAGGATCTGGCCGGAACCCAGCCGATCGTCTTTTCGCCGAACAGCCGCCCGCGCTGCAACGCTTCCCGCCGCGTCTCGGGGAACGGGGACGCCCCGAACTCCATGCCGCGCGCGAGCGTGCGCCGATTCCACGGCTTGTGGGCCCGCGAGCGATTTTCCTCCCAGATGCCGAGCCAGGGAAAGTCGCTGCGCTGCCATGTGTAGCCGAAGAGCATCTCGGAGCCGGGATGATACGCCGCGAAGAAGGACTCCTCCCGGGTAGGATCCATCAGGTGCGCCGTGTAAGCGCCCGACGCCTCCTCCCTCGCCGCACGGCGCATGTCCCCCCAGCCGCCGGCCGCGAGCGGCGCGAGCGGCCAGTCGAACTCCGCGCCAGCCGCGAATCGATCGGCGCCGGGGGCGAACTCCCCGTCCAGCACCTTCGATCGCGTGGCGGACGCCTCAAACAGCGTTTCGCCCTCCTCGAGGAACGGCGGCCCCAGCGTGACATGCTGCGTCCAGCCGACCGCGCGGTCCGTGCCGGCCAAGTTGGTGGCGGTCTCGGAGATGTCCACCCGTCCGCTTCCAGCCGCGAGTTCCAGCCGTCGCTCGAAGCGCATCGCCGCCAGTGGGAACTCGGCCCGGAGCTTGACCCAGCCTGCGCCGGAATCGACCTCCCAGTCCGCCGCGGACCCCTCGCCGTGAACGCCCAGGCCGGCGGCAGCCTCTGCGTCCGAAGGCACTCCGAAGATGTCGAAACAGAGGCTATGGCCGGCAATCCCGGAGAGCAGGCGCGCCTCGGGGCCCTCGCCGTACTGGGGGTGGGATCTCGCGTCGTACCGCGACGGCTCCATCGTCTCCCACGGCGGGTCCCAAAGCGGGCTCAGCCCCGTCTCCTTCAACTCCGCGGCCGCAATGTGACCGCCGCCCGGCAGCAGGGTCAGGCGCAAGCGGTCATTCTCGAGATGAACCTGGCGGCGATGCGCAATGCCCATGGCGTGCTGCCCGAGCCCCGAGCAATTCCACAGCTCGCCGCATGCCACCAGCGCTCGCTCGCGCATGACGAACCGACGGCCCGACAGCCGTGATTCGCGCGAAGGCGGCCACGCTGAAAACGCCGAGACTGCCCGCCCGGGAACTTTCCGAGAATACCACGCAGCCGCCCGATTGCTATGATTGGGATCGCAGCCCCGTTGCTATCCGCAGCGCTTGGGCTGCGCGTGCATCTCAGCTCCGATCTGCGGCCTCGGCACCCATGGCGCCCAAGGATGGCACGGAGCCACCGAGGGGCCAAGGATATTGCTATGACGAAGTACGAACTGCCCCCGCCGCAGGGCCTCTACGACCCGCGCTACGAGCACGATGCCTGCGGCATCGGATTCGTCGCCAATATCAAGGGCCGCGCCAGTCATAAGATCATCGAGCAGGGCGTGGAGGTATTGGTCAACCTCACGCATCGGGGCGCGTGCGGCTGTGACCCCGAGACCGGGGACGGGGCGGGGCTGCTGCTGCAGATCCCCCACGGTTTCTTCCTCAAGCAGGCCGAAGCCCATGGCTTCGCGCTGCCCGAAGCGGGTGCCTACGGCGTCGGAATGATCTTTGCGGCGTCCGATCCGGCCAAGAGCCGGCAGGCGCGGCAGATGGTCGAGGAGGTCGTCCAAGCGGAAGGGCTGCGACTGCTCGCCTGGCGGCGCGTGCCGACCAATGCAAAAGCGATCGGCTGGCTGGCCCGGGAGAGCGAGCCGCACATCTACCAGTTCTTCCTCGAGCCAGAGCGCAGCCCGCAACTGCGCGGGGATGCATTGGAGCGCAAGCTCTTCATCGTGCGCAAGCGCACCGAGCGCGAGGCCCGCAACCGGCGGCTCGAGCGCTTCTACCCGGTGTCGATCTCGGCGCGGACGATCTGCTATAAAGGCCTGCTGCTCGCCCCGCAGATCTTCGGCTACTACCCGGACCTGGGCGATTCCGACTTCCGGTCGGCGGTGGCCCTGATCCACCAGCGCTTCGCCACCAACACATTTCCCACGTGGGAGCGCGCGCAGCCGTTCCGCTATCTGGCGCACAACGGGGAGATCAACACCGTGCGCGGCAACGCGAACTGGATGCGGGCCCGCGAAGCGACGCTGGAAAGCGAGCTGTTCGGCCCCGATACGGAAAAGATCAAGCCCATCATCGACGAGTCCGGATCGGACTCCACGCAAATTGACAACGCCCTCGAGCTGCTCATCCAATCGGGACGCTCGATCGCGCACTCCTTCATGATGCTCATCCCTGAAGCATGGTCGTCGCACGCGCACATGGAGGCCTGGAAGAAGGACTTCTACGAGTATCACGCCACGATGATGGAGCCGTGGGACGGCCCAGCCTCGATCGTGTTCACGGACGGCCGGTTCGTGGGCGGCTCGCTCGACCGCAACGGGCTGCGCCCCTCGCGCTACTGCATTACGGAAGACGACCTGGTCGTGATGGGCTCGGAGACCGGCGTCGTCAGCGACATCAAGCCGGGCGACGTGCGCAGCAAGGGCCGCCTCCAGCCGGGACGCATGTTCTTGGTCGACATGCAGGAGGGCCGCATCATCCGCGACGAGGAAATCAAGGAAACGATTTCCAAGCGGAGGCCCTACGGCAACTGGCTGCGCGAGCACTTGGTCGACATCGCCGACCTGCCCCGCCCGGCTGCGACCCGGGAGACGGATCCCGAGACACTGCTGCAGTGCCAGCGCACCTTCGGCTACACGCTCGAGCACCAGCGCATCCTGCTCGGCCCCATGGCATCGACAGGGGCGGAGCCGACCGGGTCGATGGGCATCGACATCCCGCTGGCCTGCCTGTCCGAGCGCCCCCAGCTGCTGTTCAACTACTTCAAGCAGCTATTCGCCCAAGTGACCAATCCCGCGATCGACCCGATCCGCGAGGAATTGGTCATGTCGACCATCACGTACATCGGACCGCAGGGCAACGTGCTGGCCGAGCGCCCCGAGCACGCGCACATGGTCAAGGTGCCTCTGCCGGTCATCGACAATGCGAAGGCCGAGCAGTTGCGCCAGCTGGGGCCCGCAGTCCGCTTCGGGGCGCAGACGCTGGACACGACATTCGCAGCCGCGGACGGCCCGGGCGGGCTGTGCGCAGCTCTCGACCGCCTTTGCGCGGAGGCCGAGCATGCAGCCGACAGCGGGGCCGGCGTGCTCATCCTGTCCGACCGGGGCGTGAACGAGGCCAATGCCCCGATCCCCTCCCTGCTGGCCTGCGCCGCCGTGCATCACCATCTCATCCGCCGCGCCAAGCGCAGCAAAGTCGGCATCGTGGTGGAGTCGGGCGAGCCGCGCGAGGTCATGCATTTCTGCCTGCTGATCGGCTACGGGGCCAATGCAGTCAACCCGTACCTGGCCTACGCCACGATCGCCGAGATGCAGGCAAGCGGCACGCTGGAGAACCCGCTGCTCTCGGTTGCGCAGGCCCACGGCAATTTTGAGAAGGCGATCCGCAAGGGCATCCTGAAGGTGATGTCCAAGATGGGCATCTCGACCGTGCAGTCCTACCACGGGGCCCAGATCTTCGAGGCGATCGGTCTGGCTCGCGACGTGGTGGAGCGGTACTTCACCGGCACGACCTCGCAAATCGAGGGCGTCGATCTTGAGACGCTGGCAAGCGAGGCGCTCGCAAAGCACGCCTACGCATATGCGCCGCCATCGGACGCCAGCACGGACCTGCCGGTGGGGGGCGAGTACCAGTATCGGCTGCGGGGCGAGCAGCACTTGCTCAACCCAGACACGGTGGCGCGCTTGCAACACGCGGTCCGGCTGAACCACTGGGCAACCTACGAGGAGTACTCCCGCACCGCCAACGACCTCAACCGGCAACTCTGCACGCTGCGGGGGCTGTTCGACCTCAAGGACGCCGCGGAGCCGGCGCCGTTGGAAGAGGTGGAGCCGGCAGCCGAGATCGTCAAGCGGTTCTGCACGGGCGCGATGAGCTTCGGCTCGATCTCGGCCGAGGCGCACGAGACACTGGCGCGCGCCATGAATCGCATCGGCGGACGCTCGAACACCGGCGAGGGCGGCGAGGATCCGGCCCGCTTCGAGGATGATCGCCGCTCGAAGATCAAGCAGGTCGCTTCGGGCCGCTTCGGGGTCACGGCGCACTACTTGGCAAACGCCGACGAACTGCAGATCAAGATCGCCCAAGGGGCCAAGCCGGGAGAGGGCGGCCAGCTGCCCGGCCACAAGGTCGACGAAACCATCGCATGGCTGCGCCACTCCACCCCGGGAGTGGGCCTGATCTCGCCGCCGCCGCACCACGACATCTACTCGATCGAGGATCTGGCCCAACTGATCTTCGACCTGAAGAATGCCAACCGCCAGGCCAACGTGTCGGTCAAGCTTGTTTCCGAAGTCGGCGTCGGCACGGTGGCGGCCGGTGTCTCCAAGGGGCACGCCGACCTCGTCCTGATCGCCGGCCACGACGGCGGCACCGGCGCATCGCCGGTCAGTTCCATCCGACACGCCGGCACGCCGTGGGAGCTGGGCTTGTCCGAGACCCAGCAGGTGCTGGTCATGAACGACCTGCGCGGCCGCATCCGCGTCCAGGTCGACGGCAAGCTGCAAACCGGGCGAGACGTGGTGATCGGCGCACTACTGGGGGCTGACGAATTCGGCTTCTCCACCATGCCGCTGGTTGCGATGGGCTGCATCATGATGCGCAAGTGCCACCTCAACACCTGCCCGGTCGGCATTGCGACGCAAGACAAAGCCTTGCGCAAGAAGTTCGAGGGCACGGCCGAGAGCGTAGTGAACTTCTTCTTTTTCGTTGCCGAAGAGGTGCGCCAGATCATGGCCCGGATGGGATTTCGGAAATTCGACGAGATGATCGGCAAGGTCGACCGCCTCGACACGCGCGAGGCCGTCAGCCACTACAAGAGCAGGGGGCTGGACTTCGCGAAGGTGTTCTTCGACCCGCCCGTCGACCGGTCCGTCTCGCGCTATCACACCGGCACGCAGGATCACGGCTTGGAGCGGCAGATCGACAACCGGCTGATTGAACTCTGCCGGCCGGCGATCGAGGAACTCAGCCCTGTCGAATTCGCTTACGACCTGCAGAACACGGACCGCACGGTGGGCACCATGCTGTCCCATGAGATCGCAAAGCGCTACGGGGCAAAAGGCCTGCCGGACGGAACGATCAAGATCCACTTCTCGGGCAGTGCCGGGCAGAGCTTCGGCGCCTGGGCTAGCAGCGGCATGACGCTCCAGATCCGCGGTGACGCGAATGACTACTTCGGCAAGGGACTGTCCGGCGGACGCCTGGTAATCGCGCCGCCGCCCGGGTCGAGCTTCGTCTTCGAAGAAAACATCATCATCGGGAACGTGGCCTTCTATGGCGCAACCGGGGGCGAGGCATTCGTCAACGGCATGGCCGGAGAGCGCTTTTGCATCCGCAATTCCGGCGCCTCGGTGGTCGTGGAGGGCGTTGGCGACCACGGCTGCGAGTACATGACGAACGGCTATGCGCTGATCCTAGGCGAGTGCGGGCGCAACTTCGCCGCCGGCATGTCGGGCGGCATCGCCTTCGTGCTCGACGAACGGGGCGATTTCGAGGACCGCTGCCTGCAGAACGCGCAGGTGGACGTCGATCCGTTCGAGGAGCCGGCCGACCTGCAGCTCGTGCGGGGCCTGCTGCAGCGCCACGTGGCGCATACGCGCAGCCCGAAGGGGCAGTGGGTGCTGGAGCACTGGGAGTCGATGACGCCCCGCTTCAAGAAGATCTTCCCGCGCGAGCTGAAGCGGGCGATTCGCGAGCGGGAGGCCCGGGAGACGGCGCAAGCCTGACGGCGCAGCTGCGCGAGGCTAGAACTCGGCGCTGCCGGGCGTGCGGGGAAAGGGAATCACGTCGCGCAGGTTGGCAAGGCCCGTGACATAGCTGATGGTGCGCTCCAGACCGAGGCCGAAACCGGCATGCGGCACGGTGCCGTAGCGGCGCAGGTCGCGATACCAGCCGTAAGGCTGCGGATCGATCCCGCATTCGGTAAGCCGGCTGTCGAGGACCTCCAGCCGCTCCTCGCGCTGGCTGCCGCCCACGATCTCGCCGATGCCCGGCGCGAGCACGTCCATCGCGGCCACCGTCTTGCCGCCATCGTCAAGGCGCATGTAGAAGGGCTTGATGCCCTTGGGATAGTTGGTCACGACCAGCGGGCGCCGAACGTAGCTTTCGGTTAGGTAGCGTTCGTGCTCGGATTGCAAGTCGGCGCCCCAGGAAACCTCGAATTCGAAGCGCCGTCCGGATTTCTGCAGGGCGCGCACCGCTTCGGTGTAGGTCATCCGCTCGAACGGTTGGTCGACCACGGCCCGCAGGCGCTCGACGGCCTCGGGGCAGATCCGCTGCGCAAAAAACTCCATGTCGTCGGCGCGCTCTTCCAGCACCGCCCGGAACAAGTGCTTGAGAAGCGCCTCGGCCAGTTCCGCGTTGGCGCCGAGGTCGGCGAAAGCCGTCTCCGGCTCGATCATCCAAAATTCGGCCAGGTGCCTGCTGGTGTTGGAGTTCTCAGCCCGGAACGTCGGCCCGAAGGTGTAGACGTTGCTGAGCGCCAGGCAATAGGCCTCGACATTCAACTGACCGGACACCGTGAGAAAGGCCTCGCGCCCGAAGAAGTCGCGCGAGAAGTCGGGAGCGTTGCCGTCCATGCGCGGCAGCCGGGCGAGGTCGAGCGTGCTGACACGGAACAGCTCTCCAGCGCCCTCCGTGTCGGAAGCGGTGATGATCGGGGTGTGGACCCAGAGATAGCTGCGCGCGGCGAAGAAGCGGTGGACTGCCTGCGAAAGGCAGTTCCGGACGCGGGCGACGGCGCCGAAAGTATTAGTGCGCGGCCGCAAGTGCGCAACTTCGCGGAGGAATTCAAAGCTGTGGCGCTTCGGGGAGATCGGATACGTGTCCGGGTCGTCAACCCAGCCTTGCACGGCGATCTCCTTTGCGCGAAGCTCCACGCTCTGGCCGCGCCCCAGCGATTCGACCAGTTGCCCGCGAACCGTCACCGCGCAGCCGCTGCCGAGGCGGAGGATTTCCTGGGCGTAGTTGGGGAGCGAGCCGTCGGCGACCACTTGCAGGCTTGCGAAGCATGAGCCGTCGCTGATCTGGAGGAATGACAGCCCCGCCTTGGAATCGCGGCGGGTGCGCACCCAGCCTTGGACAGCCACTTCCGCCCCTTGGGCGACAGAGCCATCGAGGAGGCCGGCGATCGCGTGTTGCACCATACCGTATAGTTTGCCGCAGCGGCGGCGGATGGCTCTGAGGGCGGGCACCTCACCCGTGCCCCGCCCTGCAACACGAACCGCACACAGGGGCCAGATGTCGCGAGGCGGCGGACGGCGGCCCGCCGCGACTCAACATCCGCACCGCAGCGAGCCAAGCATCGATAAAATGCGCACGACTGTATGCGTGAAGCGATTCATTGGCCACGCCAGCCTTTCTCGTTCTCAAGCAAGGTCCATTCGCTCATCGCACTCGGATAGTCCGGGCAGGCCTTGGTTGGGAGGATATTCTGAACAGAAACCTCGCCTAGCGAGTCAGCGGGTTCGACTCCCACCCGGCCCGCGGCACAGCTTGCCAGCTTTGGTTCGCCATACTGATAGAGATGGTCAGAGTTGCGCTTGGCCGGATCGGTCTCAAGCTGAGTCGGCCGCCCCGTTCCTGATGGGCTGCCTTCGGCTGCCCTAATTAGTGCCTGCGACAAAACCCCCTAAAATCAGTTCTCTGCTAGCAAAACGGGCCGATTGGTGAGCGGAATAAAGGCTTGTTGCAGCAGGCTGAACAACGCGCAGTGGGTTGTTGCCAGGCGAAGATCGCAGCTACCGGGCCGGATCCGGGTCAATGGGCCGCCTCCCGACGAATCTTCGCCTGCGTCGATTGCGCACAACCGTCTTGAATACAATGACATAGATGGTTTTGTCGCAAGCACTAATTAAACGCCTCCAGCCCCCGGAAACCATGGCCTCGAAAAAGATCCGCGTACTCGTGCTGTTCGGCGGCCGTTCGAGCGAGCACGAGGTTTCCATCCTATCCGCCGCGTCGATCATTGCAGCATTGGACTCAGGGCGCTACGAGGCGATCCCCGTGGCAATCGAGCGTTCGGGCAGGTGGCTGGAGCCGGCAGCCGCCGCGCAACTGCTGCCGCCAGAGACCGCCCGCAAGTGTTCCTTGGCCCAAGTGACCATCTCCCACCAAGCAGGCTGCTCGGCGGGCTTCGACGTCATCTTCCCCGCCCTGCACGGATCCTACGGAGAAGACGGCCGCCTGCAAGGACTGCTGGACATGGCCGGCCTGCCCTACGTGGGATCAGGCGTGCTCGGTTCAGCCTGCGGCATGGACAAGGACGTCATGAAGCGGCTGTTCAGAGCAGGGGGGATTCCGACCCTGCCCCACGAGACGGTCCTGCGCGGGGAGGCCAGCGCGAGCATCCGCCGCATTGAGCGAGGACCGGGCTATCCAGCCTTTGTCAAGCCCGCCAACCTCGGCTCATCTGTCGGCATTCGCAGGGTGGAGGGCCGGCAATCGCTGATCGATGCACTGCACTATGCGCATGAATTCGACACGAAAGCGATCGTGGAGCGAGGCATGGAGGTGCGCGAGATCGAATGCGCTGTGATCGGGAACCGCTCGCCCGAGGCTTCCCTGCCTGGCGAAATCGTCACTCGTGGCGGATTCTACGACTACAAGGCCAAATACGTCACCGACTCGGCTGAACTAATCGCGCCGGCGGAGCTCGACACCGGACAGGTCGAGGCTGTTCGCGATCTTGCTGTCGCAGCGTTCCGCAGCATTGGGTGCGCTGGATTGGCGAGAGTGGACTTCTTCATCGCTCGGGATGCAGGCCGGCCCGAGATCTTGGTCAACGAAGTCAACACGATGCCCGGCTTCACCTCGATCAGCATGTTCCCCCGCCTGTGGGCGGTGTCGGGACTGCCGTACCAGCGCTTGATCGAGAAATTGATTGGCCTAGCGCTGGAGCGGCACGCAGAGGCCGGCGCTTTGCGATTCGACGCCGGGCAAGAGGATGCCTCAGCAAGTTAGTCGCCGGAGGCGGCCTGTCGCGCCATGCGTGAGGAACCGTGGCAACACGGCTGGGAATGGCTGCCGTCTCAGTCGAGGAGAGTTGGGAGACTGCGCAGCAGAATTGTTCATCCATAATGCGGCCCTTCGATAGACGGCGCGGCTAAGGCACCCCGCCCTCCCCTGCGATCTTCAATCCCGCAAGCAGCGTTCGGACACTGACCTTGGCGCAAGGATGCATCAAGTTCGGGGCGATTTCCGCCAGCGGATTGAGAACGAATCCCCTCTCTTGCAAGCGCGGGTGAGGGATCTCCAAGTCTCGCTCGCTGAGCACCAGCTCGCCGTACAGCAGGATGTCGATGTCGAGCACGCGCGGCTCGTTGCGAGTGATGCGCTTACGCCCCCGCTGCTGCTCGATGTGCATCGCCGCCGCAAGCAGCCTCAGAGGGGCCAAAGCCGTATCGAGGCAGACGCAGGTGTTGAGAAACTTGCCGCCGGCAGGGCAATCGACCGGATCGGTCTCGACTAAAGACGCTCGCGCAAGCACCGTGCCGACCCGTCTCAACTCGGCCAGCGCAAATCTCAGGTGCTCTTCCCTGTCCCCAATATTCGATCCAAGTCCCAGATACGCCCTAGCCATGCCGGCTCCGAACCACTTCAACGCCGGCCCACGGCACGCCGAACTCGGCCAAGGCCGACGGCTTGCGAACGCGAACGAGCACCTCCTCGACGGCAAAGCGTTCCAGCAGGCGTGCCGCGACTCGCTCGGCAACGGTCTCGATCAGAGCATACGGCCGGAGGCCAGCTATCCGTTCCACCTCCGCTCGCAAATCCACGTAGTTCACCGCCGCTTCGATGGAGTCCTGCGCAGCGGCGTGGCTAAGGTCGCAGCGCAACTCGATGTCGATCCACACCATCTGGAATTCTGACCGCTCCTGCTCGGTGCAGCCCACACGCGCTTGCACTGCTATCTCGGGCAGCATCATCCTATCCCGCATCTCCCGCCTCCCTGATGGCGTCAATGACGTCCGCAACGCGCCGGCATTCTCTTACGTCATGCACCCGCACCACGCCCGCACCGTTAGCCACAGCTACCGCAACTGCCGCCAGCGTGCCCTCGAGCCTTTCCTCGACTGGCAAGCGGCTGGCAAGGCTGCCCAAGAACGACTTCCGGGAAGGCCCCACCAGGATCGGATAGCCCAGCGAGCGAAGCTCCTTGAGCCGCGCCAAGATCTCGAAGTTTTGCCGAGCCGACTTGCCGAACCCCAAGCCGGGATCAATAGCGATCTCGGGGATGCCTTCTTGCACGGCAAGCGCAGACCGTGTCTTGAGAAACGAGCGGACTTCTCCTACGACATCAATGTAGGTCGTATCCCGCTGCATCGTGGCGGGCTCGCCACGCATGTGCATGATCACCACGCTAGCTCGCGCTGCCGCTGCAACCGAGCGCATCCGCCCATCTCGCAAGCCTCCAATGTCGTTGACTATGCACGCGCCTGATTCCAAGCAGCGGCTTGCGACGCCCGGCTTCTGGGTATCGATCGAGACGGGCACCTTGACTTGCGATGTCAGAGCTTCCACCACCGGCAAGACTCGGCCGACTTCGACGGACTCGCTGACGCGCTCCGAACCGGGCCGCGAACTTTCCCCGCCGACATCGATCATGTCCGCTCCTTCCTCGACCATCCGAATGGCCCGCTCGACAGCCTCTCCGGGATCCAAGTAGCGGCCGCCGTCGGAAAACGAATCCGGCGTCACATTCAGGACGCCCATGACGAGCGTTCTGGAGGAGTCGAAGCGAGATCCGAGCTGCGACAATCTTTCATTGTCGCCTAGCAACTGGGTATCGGAACCCTTCCCGCTCTGCTATGCTCTCCCCTGCGATGCGACAAACCCGACGTGAGCTTCTGGGAACGCTGGGCGCAGCAGCAGGCGGGTTAGCCTGCGGACCGCGCCCGAGCGCCGAGCGACCACCGAATATCCTGTTCCTGCTGACGGACGACCAGCGCCACGACATGTTCGGGGCGGGGGGGAATCCGATCATTCGCACGCCGAACATGGACCGGCTCGCAAGCGAAGGCGTGATGTTCGCGAACAACTACGTCACAACGTCGATCTGCGCAGTCTCGAGAGCGTCATTTTTTACAGGGCTGTACGCGCGCTGCCATGGCATTCACGGTTTTCGCACGCCGCTGAGCGAAGAGCAGCACCAGATCAGCTAGTGCCTGCGACAAAACCCCCTAAAATCAGTTCTCCACTAGCAAAACGGGCCGATTGGTGAGCAAAGGTAAAGGCTTGTTGGAGTCGGCTGAACGATGCGCAGTGGGCTGTCGCTAGGCGAAGATCGCAGCTACCGGGCCGGATCCGGGTCAATGGGCCGCCTCCCGACGAATCTTCGCCTGCGTCGATTGCGCACAACCGTCTTGAATACAATGACATAGATGGTTTTGTCGCAAGCACCAGCTATCCGGTTCGCTTGCGCGAAGCGGGCTACCGCACCGGGTTCATCGGGAAATACGGCGTCGGCGGCGCCGCGGCCATCGAAGATGCCGCGGCCCGCTATGACTACTTCGCAGGCTGGCCAGGGCAGGGACAGTACTTAGTGCCGGGACGGGCGCACATGACCGAGCATTTGGGAAACCAAGCATTAGAGTTCTTAGGCCAAGCCGATCCGAGGCAGCCTTGGAACCTTTCTGTAAGCTTCAAAGCTCCGCACGTGCAAGACAAGGTCGAGCCTTACTTCATCAACGATCCGCGCTTGGACGACATGTATGACGGAGTGCGCCTGCAACCATTCCCTCACATGGACGGCTCATACTACGATTCCTTGCCCGACTTCCTCAAGGATAATACCGAGAGTCGTATCCGCTGGACACGGCGCTTCGGCACCCCCAAAAAATGGGAGGAATCGGTCAAGCGCTACTATGCCTTGATTCACGGAGTCGACCTCCAGATCGGGCGCATGCTCGAGCGGCTCGAGCAGCTCGGGCAACTCAGCAACACGGTGGTCATCTTCACCGGTGACAACGGATTCTTCCTCGGAGAGCGCGGCTGGGCCGGCAAGTGGTACATGCACGAGGAATCGATTCGCACGCCAATGGTCATCCGCGATCCGCGCCTGCCCGGGCGCGCCGGGACGAGGCGGAGCGAGATGACGCTCAACATTGACGTCTGCCCCACCATCCTCAGCGCAGCCGGGCTGGACCTGCCCGAGTCCATGAACGGACGCAGCCTGATGCCGCTCGCTAGGGGCGAAACGCCGGAGTGGCGGCAAGAGTGGTTCTACGAGCATCTGTTCGAAAACCCCCGTGTCCCGATGAGCGAGGGCGTGCATGCCGGCGACTGGAAGTACTTTGTCTTCCACCAGTCGGTCCCGCCTCACGAGGAGATGTATCATCTAGCGACGGATCCACAGGAGACTGTCAATCTGGCCGATTCGGACGAGCACGCCACGACACTGGCTAGGCTCCGGCAGCGGCGCCAGGCATGGACGGAAAACCTTGACAGTTGGAGGATCGACCAGCCGTGGGCCGAGCCTGCGTAGGCTGGGGTGGTGAGGCCCGGCCCACGCTGGTGCCGCCTGCTAGCAAAAGCTTGGCTGGGAGCTCTCAAAATCGATCGGACCGGCACCGCAAGCCGGGCCTGCGCGTCATCAAGTGCGGCGTGCAACACGGCAACGAGGGCGTTGTGCAAGCGCTGCGGAGCGTCTGCGCGACGGGCTGAGCGGCGCAGAGGCGCACGGATCACTGCCAGCGGCATGGGATCGAGTGGCAGTTGCAACGCCTCGGCAGCAATCGACAGGCTGGCCGGCACGGCGGGGCCGTGCCGGCAAAGGCAAGGCAGATTCGTCCGATTACCCCGTGTGTGTCTCAGCGCATTTGACCCCAGACTGCCAGTACATAGCAGTCCATTTCAGACTATTTTAGCATCACAGGCCTCGGGGTTGCACATTAGAGATCCTTCCGACACAAAGCAGCCAATTTAATCCGAATTCGCAGATTATTTTGGGCGCATGGATACCACTGATTCGTTATCCAAAGAGGTGGGAGACTGCGAGGCAAAAAGTTAGGCGTAGGACTGACTATTGGGCGCGAATTCCTACAGGACTTGGAGGTATGGCAGAGCAGCTGCATGCTGCTAGCATCTGCATTTTTGCAGCCCTTAGTGTGATCCTGCACACTCACAGCCCCCACCTTCCGATAAATAGGCAGCGATGGGCGCATGGGAGCCGGAGTGATTGTGCGGGTGCAAGTCGTGCTACATTAGGTCGAAAGCAGGAACGGGGCTGGTATGCTTAATGGCATGAATGGTATCAGTGCGGACACGATAGCTCTCTTAACCGTGGGCTTGGCTATGGCTGGCCTGATCCTGCAACAGCTGTGGAGCCTACGGGCAGAGATGAAGGACCTGCGAGTGGAGGGGCGCTCGGAGAGGCAGGCCTTGGATGCGCGGCTGCGGATAGTAGAGCAAACGCTGGCGCAACACGGCCTGCTGCTGCAAGTCTTGGCCAAACGGGAATTGGGCATGGATGCCGACTTGCCCAAGCCCGCCATTACTGAGACGACCTCGGCCTAGCGCTACCGTGTAGCCACAAATAGGAAACTGGACAACAGGCTGCCACTCAGCGCTTGGTAACGGCGTCGAGAGCGCGCTTGCGGGCAATCTGATGCCCCAAGGTGGCCCGGTTCCGGATCGTGCTGGAGAGCGCGGTAGCCGCCCAAATGCGCCACCAAGCCTAAGCTGTCCGGTGTGGCCAGCCCGTACTCGCGGCTGTAGTCCAGCAAGAACTCCAGTTCGGGATCGCTGAACATCAAGCTCGCCGCGCACTCCGGCATATGCCGCCCCAGCAGCGTCATGACCAGCAGCCGCCAGGCGATCACCGCGTTGATGGCGATCGCCCGCTGCAGCCGATCCGCCGTGCGGAAGGCCAAGTACTCCACCTTGCAGCCCGACTTGAGCACGCGGAAAAAGTCTTCCATGCGCCAGCGTTGCAGGTAGTGCCGCACCACTGCCGCCCCGCTCTCGGCATTGCCGGCCGGCAGGCTGGTCAGCAGGTACCACTGCACCGCCTCTTCGCCCAGGGTTATTCAATGTTCGTGGTGCGGAATTGAGCGGCAAAGCAGGTTGCGGCGTGGGACTGAACAAACAGGCTGCAGGACTCTGATTCTGCTCCCTCGGGCGGCTCATGACTGCTGGCCAGCAGCCCCCCAGCGCCTCGCTTCGACTCCCCAACCTTGTGCGGCCCGAACATTGAATTTGCCTGATCCCCGGATAAGATTTTTCGGATTGCGAGCGAAGGCACGGATTCTTAAGGGCATCTGGCCGTTGGGCCGGATGTGTGGCAATGCACCTGCCAAGTGCAGTTGCGGACTGGCACGTGAATCATTGAAATGGTGTTATGCTTTATAACGATGCCCCGCTCCAAAGCACCCAAAATCGACTTTGCCGTCAGCAATCATCTGCTCACTGGCAGCCCCGCGCCGCTGGTGGGCCGCACGCAGGGCCCGACACATCCCGTTGTCTGTGCCAAAACTGCTCTCTACGCCTAGTGCCACTGGACTGGCTGCCCAGATTCAGCCCCCAATCAGCCTATCCCGGCTGCTCCGCGGCTTAAGCGGGGATTATAGGTTAAGTCGAAAGCAGGAGCGGGGCTGGTATGCTTGATGGCATGAATGGGGTCAGTGCGGACACGATAGCTCTCTTAACCGTGGGCTTGTCTCTGGCTGGCCTGATCCTGCAACAGCTGTGGAGCTTACGGGCGGAAATGAAAGACCTGCGGGCAGAGGTGAAGGACCTGCGAGTGGAGGGGCGCTCGGAGAGGCAGGCCTTGGATGCGCGGCTGCGGATAGTAGAGCAAACGCTGGCGCAACACGGCCTGCTGCTGCAAGTCTTGGCCAAACGGGAATTGGGCATGGATGCCGACTTGCCCAAGCCCGCCATTGCTGAGACGACCTCGGCCTAGCTCTACCGTGCAGCCACAAATAGTGCCTGCGACAAAACCCCCTAAAATCCGATCTTCTCTAAAAATATGCGCCGATTTATGGACCCATTGGGGGCATCGTTCAGCAGAATTTCTCCCCTGATTGGTAAAAATATGTCAAGAAATCTGGCTGAGTTCGACTCACTGCCTGCTTCAGATACACTCCGCCCTGCCGGCCTTCTGCCAGCTCTCTTTTTTCTCTTTCCCGTCTCGATGACCGCTGCTATGCGGCTATCTTTAGCCGCTCTTTCTTCAGTCTTTCTCGTTCCCTTCTCTGGAGTATCAATCCTAGCCGATGCACGTTCGCTGCCACCACTGACAACCCAATCGCCCGCTCGAATCCTGCCCGACCGTGCTCTCGCACTCGATCCAGTCCTCGCTGCTCCAAGTTCGCGATCGCCGACTCCACTGCCGGATGCTGCCGCCGTCTCTCTACGTACTCCTGTGCTTCTTCCCGCTCTTTATCTGTCTCACTCAACCGCCCCTTCTTCGGCATCACGTTCCGCGCCAGCATGCCATCCAACCGCTGCCGATTCCCAGCACTGTAGTACCCCTTGTCAAAACTGCATCCCTGCA
Organism: Bryobacterales bacterium; assembly: GCA_965219605.1. Lineage (GTDB taxonomy): Bacteria > Acidobacteriota > Terriglobia > Bryobacterales > UBA6623 > VXMF01. Next base: position 1,634,643 of record CBDCOC010000001.1, read on the forward strand.
ATCCCGGGTACTCACTCTGCACCTGTTCCACTATTTCGACCGCCACATCCACGTCCTGCTCCGTCCACATGATACGATGACCTAATATAAACTGTTCCGCGCTCTCCACGATTGTTACCGGCACTCCTAGCTCTACCAGAACACCCGCTTTCCCTTTTACGCACCAGCGCGTATGATCTTCGAAAATCGAATACACTTTCTCCTCTTGTGGGATCGTCTCGCCTTGCAATATTCTCCGCTCCACTTGCCCCGCCAGTTTCCGCCCCAATCCCGCAAGCCGTTCTATTTCCTTGATCTCTTCCTTGCTTGCCCTGCTCTCCCGCAGATTTTCCAAGCTCCCCTCAGCTCGTTCTAGCAACCTTTCACACTGCTTCAAATACGCCTTCACCCCTTTCTCTTGATTCTTCCTCCTGCGCTGCGTCCGCACTCTTTGGAACAGTCTCCTCACCTTCCCTTCCAACTTCTTATGCTGCCGCCAGCCTGTCTCCCCTTGGGCCTCACTCGCCCGTGCGATCGTCCGTAGCAGACTCCTCATTGCATCCCACAGCAAACTTACATCCGTCGGATAATGCACGTCTGTCTCCACCACGAACGAATCGCAACGCGCCGCCAACTCTCCTGCCACATCCTGGCCTAGCACTTCGTAGCCAGCTCCCACCACCAAGCGGTTGACAGCCGCTAGTAACTGCGGAGTCAGTAGCGACACGTTGCGTGTGATCGTGCGGCAACTGGCCACTGTGCTGTCCCAGTCGCTGAGTCCCATCATGCGCCGCACACTGCGATGCTGTCCAGCTAATTCATGCCAGCGATCATAATCGCAATTCAATCCCTGACGCAGCAGTCCCAGCACCAATATGCTCCACAGACTCATGCCCGGACGACCGTTCCTGGCGTCCAAGCACGGCCCGTATGCTTGCCTCTCACTGTCTGCGCTGTCCGCCTTGCTCTTGTCCGCGAGCAGATGCGTCTCCAGCAGAGTGAATAGCTTGGCCCGCAACTCAGCATCCGACCAAATCTGCTGCAAACCGCGCAGCACGGCGGGAATATCATCCCGGGACTGCGGATCGAGTGGGATGCGCTCAATATCGATTTGGCCGATGGCTAATTGTGGATTTAAGACGACTCTCATGGGTGCCTGCCAGACGAAGATCGTAGCAAATAGGCCGCCAGCGGGCCAGGGCTAGCCAGCCGCTGTCATCTTCGTCGGCGTCGATTGCTATCAACTCATCTATTTTCAATCATTTAGAAGCTTTTGTCGCAGGCACCAAATAGGAAACTGGACAACGGGCTGCCACTCAGCGTCCGGTAGCGGCGTCGAGAGAGCGCTTGCGGGCAATCTGATGCCCCTAGGTGGCCTTGGTCCACCAGTGTCGCGTTGAGCGCTTAGAGAATTGCGTATAACTTGTTATTTTTGAATGGATTACAAGTGATTTCCAAGTGTCCGAGACTTGAATGCTCAACGACAATTAGAATTTACGCCGGCGACAATTAGAATTTTCCATTCCAACTCGCAGATTGGAGGGGGCGGTAGCCCGCAGGGCGATCAACCAAGCGCGTCCCTCGGCGGGGCATATCCAACAGCCCAAGACTGGATCCTGGCAAACGCCGCCAATCACCAGCTACTTCGCTCGCAGCCGGAAGCGACAACGGTCGCCGAGGCTAAGCGACCATGCCTTCCAATGGCGAACTCGCGGACGCATACAGCCTCCGCTGCATGCGCCCGGATTCGTATGCGAGGCGCCCGGCCCGCACGGACAGTCGCATCGCCTCCGCCATCTTCACCGGATCGCCGGCAAGGGCGATTGCCGTGTTCAGCAGCACGCCGTCCGCGCCTAGCTCCATGGCGATCGCCGCGTCCGAGGCCGTCCCGACGCCGGCATCGACGATCAGCGGCACGGACGTGATCTTCTCGCGCAGGATGCGCAGCGCCGCCGGGTTTTGCACGCCCAGGCCCGAGCCGATGGGCGCGGCAAGCGGCATGACGGCCGCAGCACCCGCGTCGACAAGCCGGCGCGCCACGATCAAGTCGTCGCTCGTGTAGGGCAAGACCACGAAATCCTCCTTCACTAGCTGGCGCGTGGCCTCCAACAGACCTTCGGTGTCGGGATAGAGCGTGTCCGGATCGCCGATGACCTCCAGCTTGATCCAGTTCGACAAGCCGACCTCGCGCGCCAGGCGCGCCGTTCGCACGGCCTCGTCAGCGGTGTAGCAAGCGGCGGTGTTGGGCAAGATGAACAGCGCATCGCGGTCGATGTAGTCGATCAGCGACCCCTTCGACTTGTCGCTCAGGTTGACCCGCCGCACCGCCACTGTGACCATCGAGGCGCCGGACACCTGATGGCACCGCCGCATCTCCTCGAAGCTGCGATACTTTCCCGTTCCGACGATCAGGCGAGAATCGAACTCGCGGTCGGCAATGCGTAGCAGGCCCATGCTTCGATGGTAGCCTGTGCCGGCACGCCCGCTCGGGGCCGGATGGGAGAATAGGTGCAGGGTCATGTTTGTCGACGAGGCACAGATCCGGGTCCGCGCCGGCAAGGGCGGCAACGGCTGCGTCGCGTTCCGCCGTGAGAAATTCGTGCCGAAGGGGGGGCCGGCTGGGGGCGACGGCGGCAACGGCGGCAGCGTCGTGCTGGAATCGACCAGCCGCATCAACACGCTGACCCACTTCCGCTTCCAGCCGGAGCAGAAGGCCGAGCATGGACGGCCCGGCGAAGGCAGCAACTGCACAGGGCGGTCCGGCAGGGATCTCGTCTTGCAAGTCCCGTCCGGAACCCTCGTCTACGACACCGAATCCAACGAACTGCTGAACGACTTTGACGGGCCGGGCCAGCGATTCGTCGTGGCGCAGGGCGGCCAGGGCGGCCGCGGCAACACGCACTTCAAGTCTTCCACCAACCGGGCGCCCCGCTACGCCGAGGACGGCACTACAGGCCAGTCGCTCACGCTGCGCTTGCGCCTCAAGCTGTTGGCCGACGTCGGCTTGGTCGGCTTCCCCAATGCAGGCAAGTCGACCTTCATCGCCAAGGTTTCCGCAGCGCGGCCCAAGATCGCCGACTACCCGTTCACGACGCTGCAACCGAACCTCGGCGTCGTCAGCTTGGGCGAGTTCGACAGCTTCGTCATGGCCGACATCCCCGGACTGATCGAAGGCGCCCACGAGGGGCACGGCCTTGGAGACCGGTTCCTGCGCCATATCGAGCGCACCAAAATCCTGCTGCACTTGGTCGATCTCAGCGACGCGAGCGGGCGCGACTGCGTGCAGGATTACGGGATCGTTGCAAGCGAGCTCTCGAGCTTTTCGCCCAAGCTGGCAGAAAAGCCGTGCATCGTCGCCGGCACGAAGCTGGACGCCATGCAGTCAGCGGAACGCCTCCACGGCCTGCAGAAGCACTGTGAGTCCTTGAGCCTGCCGTTCCAAGCCATCTCCTCGGTGACCGGCGAAGGCATCGATGCCCTGTTGCGAATGGTCGGGGCGAGCATCCGCGAGATTCGCGAGGCCGAGGCCGACGCGCGTTCCGCACCCCAAAACCGTCCGTTCACCCCCGCGCCCGGCGCTGGGCCCGCCCGATGAAGCTCGCGCTTTTCGGAGGCACCTTCGACCCCATCCATAGCGGGCACATCGAGGCGGCCACGAGGGCCGCTGACACGTGTGTCCTAGACCGCATTCTCGTTGTCCCCAGCGGCTCCCCCCCGCACAAGCAGGAAGGCTGCCGCGCGGGTTACGAGCACCGTTTCCGGATGGTAGAGCTGGCCTGCCGGGCAGACGCCAGACTGGCGGCAAGCCGCCTGGAGCAGCCGCGGGCAGACGGCGAGGCCCACTATTCCGTCGACACGATCAGCCGCATTCGAGCGAGGATGGAATTCGCGGGCGCACTGCACTTGATCATCGGAACCGATGCGTTTGCCGAGATCGGCCTGTGGCGCGACATCGATCAAATCTCGGAATGGGTGAAATTCATCGTCGTGGAGCGGCCTGGTTTCGCAGCGGACGGCGCAGTGCAGCCGTCGCACACCGTTCGCTGCTCGCACCCGGCCTCGTCCCGCGCGGTGCGACATCGCGCCAAGATCGGCGGAGCGCTGGCCGACCTAGTGCCCGCAGCGGGCTGCGAGTACATCTGGCAGCACTCCCTGTACCGCCCGCAAGCCGTGGGAGCGGGTGATTCAGGCCAGTCCGGGGATCGCCTTACAATGGGGCCGTGAATTCGCGACGCCACTTCTTGTGCATGCTCGCCGCAGGGCCGCTGGCCGCAGCGTCGCCGCAGCACTGGCCCCAGTTCCGCGGGGCGCAATCCGCCGGCACGTCCGCCGACGACCCGCGGCTGCCAGAGTCTTGGAGCGCGACCGAGAACATCCGCTGGAAGACACCGCTGCCGGGCATGGCGTGGGCCTCTCCGGTGACCTGGGGCAATCGCGCCTTCCTTGCTAACGTAGCCAGCGAGGGACATGTCGAAGAAGTCAAGAAAGGGCTGTACTTTGGCGGCAACCGCCCGGAGATCTCTTCCGACCCGCACCGCTGGTCGGCGGTCGGTGTGGACTTCGAGACCGGCAAGGTCGCATGGGAAACCGAGCTGCGACGGGGAACTCCGCCCACACCGCGGCACCTCAAGAACTCCTACGGTTCCGAAACGCCAGTCACAGACGGCGAGCGGGTCTATGTCCACTTCGGCTATCTCGCAACCTGGTGCCTTGACAGGCACGGCACGATCCTGTGGCGACGGGACTGGGACCCCCTCAGGATCCGTCACGATTGGGGCACGGCGGCGTCGCCAGTGCTCCACCAAGGCCGGCTCTACTTGGTCAATGACAACGAGGACCGCTCCACGCTGACCTGCCTGGACAAGCTCGACGGCAAGACTATCTGGGAGGTCAAGCGCAACGAGGGCAGCAACTGGTCTACCCCGTTCATCTGGCAGAACGAAGCACGCACCGAGATCGTGACGACGGGCACCGGCAAAGTCCGTTCCTACGATTTGGACGGCAAGCTCGTGTGGGAATTGGGCGGGATGTCCTCGATCGTGATCCCCACACCATTCGCGGGCCGCGACATGCTCTACATCGCCTCCGGTTATGTGGGCGACCAGAAGCGCCCCGTCTTCGCCATCCGGCCCGGGGCGGAGGGCGACATCAGCCTTAAACCGGGCCAGGCACGGAACGACTACATCGTCTGGCACCAGCCGCAGGCCGCGCCCTACAATCCGTCGCCGCTGTTGTACAAGGATCTCTACTACACGCTGTACGATCGCGGCTTCCTAACCTGCCACGATGCCATGAGCGGCGAGGAAGTCTACGGGAAGCAGCGCTTCGAAGCCGGGGCAAACGCATTCACGGCCTCGCCATGGGCCTACAACGACCGCATCTTCTGCCTCAGCGAGGACGGCGACTGCTACGTTGTCGAACATGGCCGCGACTACCGGCTGCTCGGCAAGAACTCCCTCGGCGAACTCTGCATGGCTACGCCAGCCATCTCGCAGGGCAGCCTCCTGCTGAGGACGGCCGGGAACCTCTACCGCATCGGCGGCTGACAGGCGCCGCCTCAGAGCGCGGTCCGGGATGCGAGCACTGCCCGCAAGCGGCGCAGCCGGTCCGGGCTGCGCAGCGAGCGCAGGGCCTTGGATTCGATCTGCCGGATGCGCTCCCGGGTGACCGAGAACTCCTGCCCGATCTCCTCCAACGTGTGCTCGCGCTCGCAATCAATGCCAAAGCGCATCTTGATCACCTTCTCCTCCTTAGGGGAGAGCGTCTTGAGGACGTCGCCAGTCTCCTCTCGAACACTGCTGCCGATCACCGTGTCCACGGGCGAGGTGACCCACTTGTCCTCGATCAGGTCCCCCAAGGCCGATTCCCCGTCACGGCCGACCGGAGTCTCGAGGGAGACAGGGTCGCGCGAGATGCTCTTGAGCTTCTGCACCTTCTCGGCGCCGATCTCCATGCGCTCGCCGATCTCGTCATTGCTAGGCATGCGTCCGAGTTCCTTCTCCAGCTCGCGCGAGGCGCGCAGGAACTTGTTCATCGACTCGTTCATATGCACGGGGATCCGGATCGTCCGGGACTGGTCCGCAATCGCCCGCGTGATCGCCTGGCGGATCCACCAAGTCGCGTACGTCGAGAACTTGAAACCCCGGCGGTACTCGAACTTCTCGGCAGCGCGCATGAGGCCGATGTTGCCCTCCTGCACGAGGTCGAGCAGGTGCAGGCCGCGATTGACGTATTTCTTGGCGACCGAGACAACCAGCCGCAGGTTGGCCTCGACCAGCGCTTTCTTGGCCCTCTCGGCCTCCACTTCGCCGGCGACGATCATCCTGACGCAAGCATCCGAGGCCTTGGCCGCCACATGCGCCTGATCCGTCGCTCGCACGCCAGCGATCTCGCGCAGCCGCTTGCACAGGTAGCGGTTCCGGGAATGAAAGTTGTCCGGCCGCGCGGGAAGAGAGCGCAATTCGGACAACTCGCTGGCCAGCTTCGACAGCTCTGCCTGCTCCCTGCGGATCTCCTCGTACCATTCATCCCACACGACCTGCTTCAGGCGAATCGCCTGAATCGCCTGGGAAACGCGGATAGTCTGGCGCATGCGCTTCCAGCTTATTGCGCGGAAGCGCTTGCGCCCCCCGGGCCGGTTGCGATTGATCTTGGCTTGGTCGGCGGCGATCTTCAACAGCGCGTTGTGCTTGCGCTTGACCTGGACGAACTGGTTCCGAACTTCCTTCTCCTTCTGCTCCTGGGCTTCGGGGCCTTCGTCGTGGTGCGGAATGTCCACTGCCGAGGTCAGCTTGACATCCCCCCGCTTGATGCGCTCGTGCAGTTCCAAGAACCGCTGCATGGTATTGCCGTCGCGCGAGATCGCTTTCCACATGCGAAACTTGCCGCGCTCCATGCGCCGCGCGAGATCAACCTCTCCTTCTCTGGTCAGCAGCGGCACGGATCCCATCTCGCGCAGGTAGACGCGAACGGGATCATCGGTATAGACGGCATCGTCGGCTTCCTGGCCGTGGGCGCCCAAGTCCTCGTCGCTATCGCTGGCATCCTGCGCCGCGTCGAGAAAACCGGGCGAGCCGTCCTCGAGGCCGCCGGACATGCCCTCCTTGGCGACCCCTATCGAGTCCTCGAATTGATCCATCACGGCACACCTGTCTCCCAGCCCCCCGGAGGCCGCCGATGCACCGCAGGACGGGGCAGGCATCGGTACCAGCGGGCAGCTTGATTGTCTCGTTACTCAGCAGGAATCCGGAATTCGTATTCGCGGTGGGATGCGTCTGCCGCTTGCCTGCTCGCGTTCAGGCCTGTGTGTCCGCGCCGACATCCGGGATCCGCGGAGGCAGCAGCCCCCGTGGATGCACTTGCCAGTTTCCTTAGTATGGGGCATCTCTAGCGTGAACGCAATACCCGACCAGCAATTCTCGAAATCGCGAGGCGAGCGGCAGCGCTGCTTGGCGTGCGCGGTTCGAGCCTGTTACGGACATGCGGGAAGCGCTGGCCCGGGATGCGGCGGCCCCCGAGGCGCCGGGACGCTGGAAAGGGCTGGCTGGGGCGCTGGCACAACACAGCCTCGCACATGGCGGGCCAACGGCCGCAGCAGAACTACTCGGCAAGGAAGTGCAAGGGCACGAAGAACTTGCACCGGCAGCCGGCTCGCTTGCGGTCTCGTCGCTATAGCTCGCAAACGCAGCCCAGCAGCGCGCAGGCGCACAGGTGCCGCGTGGACAAAGTGCTGCAGGTCTCATCCGCAGCCTTGCAGCGCGTGCGGCTCCCGTACGCCGGGGTCCACGCTGTCCTCGTTGGCTGCGAGGCCGGTGCAGAGCTCGGCATCGAGACTGCCGAGCAGATCGGGGATCGGGCGGTCACTCAGGATCTTGCCCACACCGCACAGGGAGTGGCCATTGGCGCGTTCTGTAGTTGCATGCGGCGCTGAAAGCATGCGGACGGGGGAGGCAGAGCGCAGGCGGTCTGGCGCAAGCGCTCCAGCAGAAACTCGAGCGCTTGGGCATTCGCAACCGGGGCCGCAACTTAGGCTCAAGAGCGGCGCACGCGAAGTCAGGCCCCCAGAAACGTGTCCCGCCTGTCTGCCTCGCCGCGGTTCGCGAGACACAGAAACGCCACGTTTAGAATCGCAGCTGGCAGTCGTTCCGCACTGGACGGCCCGCAGATGATGGTGTTCACGATGCAAGCGCCTGCGCGCCCCTTGACCGATCCGTGCGCACGAATGCGGCATGCTGCCCGGCGCAGCGTCAACGGCCCAGCAGCGCTGGCCAGCGATCCCAGTCCTTTGCCATACACTGGTAGCGTAACGGTGTGATCGGAAACGGGAGCCATCTGCACGCCACTTCTCGCGCCAGACGCTGCCGGGCGGCCTTGCCAGCGAAGGGTCGGCTTCGGATCGCCGGGCAGGTGGTCGTGGAACAGATGCAGCGGCCGTCCGCTCCGGAGAACGCGTTGCGCCACTGTTGCACGGCTGCTTGCCCGAGCCTCCCTTGACATGCCTCCGAAGAGGGAGTGCCCCAAATGACGCCCGACATCAATTTCTCGCCACCAATGCTGGAGGCCTTGCGTTCGCCGGTCGAGGAAGGCGCTTCCCTGAAGGGGAAACCGGGCCGCCGGCTGACCGCCCTGCTGAGGCTTGAGCGCAGGGAGATCTGGGTCGTCGTAATTTATTCGCTCGGCGTTGGCCTGCTAACCCTGGTCGGGCCGGTCGCGATTCAGGTCTTGGTCAACATCATCGCCTTTGAATCGTTGCTGCAGCCGCTCGTGATCCTGACCATCTTCGTCATGGTCGCGCTGGGCTTTGCAGCGGTATTGAAGGCCTTCCGCGTGTGGACCGTCGAGATCATCCAGCGACGCTTCTTCGTGCGGGTGGCCTCGGATTTCGGGCAGCGGCTGGTGCGGGTCCGGGCGGAAGCGTTCGAGCGCTTCAACGGCCCGGAATTGGTGAACCGCTTCTTCGACGTGGTGACAGTGCAGAAGAGCGCGGCTGACCTGCTGGTGAACGGCGTTTCGCTGCTAATGCAGACAACGGTCGGGATGCTGCTGCTGGCCGTCTACCACCCCTACCTCTTGGTCTATGACTTGATCCTTCTGATTGTCATGGTGTGGGTTGTCTTGGGCATAGGCAAGGGCGCGATACGGTCGTCCATCAAGGAATCCCAGAGAAAGTACGATATCGCTGCATGGCTGGAGGAAATCGCCGCCCACGTTCCGGCCCTGAAGTCGACTTCCGGCGTGGGCTACTCGATGAGCCGCGTGAACGAGTTGGTGAAGGAATACCTGACCCATCGCCGGGCGCACTTCCACGTGGTGATGCGGCAGATCGCAAGCTCTCTCGCCGTGCAGGCCCTGTCAATCTCCCTGCTGCTAGGCATTGGCGGCCTGCTGGTCATGCGCGGACAGCTGACCTTGGGCCAGCTTGTGGCCTCCGAAGTGGTCATCACGATGGTCGTGAGCGCCTTTGCCGAATTCAGCAAGAAACTGGAGACGCTCTACGACCTGCTTGCCGCTCTCGACAAACTCGGCCAAGTAATCGACCTGCCCTTGGAGCGGGCGGGCTCGCGGACGCCCGTGCAGCGTCACGGGCCGGCTTCCTTGGAGGCTTCGGGGGTCAGCATCCTGTCTTCCGGCGGCGAGCCAGCCCTGGACCGCATCTCACTGAAGATCGAGGCCGGCGAGCGGATCGCGGTGACAGGCCCGGCCGGCGAGGGTAAAACAGCCCTGGCGAGGGTCTTGGCGGGTCTCAGCAATCCCGAGGCCGGGATCCTGCGGGTCGACGGCCTCGACTCCAGGGACTCTGCCCCTGTCGCGTTCCGCGAGACCGTGGCGCTGGCGAGCGGCCCCGAGGTCTTCTCGGATACCATTGAGCGCAACGTTACGCTGGACCGCCCGGCCGTGGGCCTCGAGCAGGTCCACACAGCGCTGGATCAAGTCGGCCTGCTCGGAACCGTGCTCGGCCTGCCGCAGGGCCTCCAGACAACTCTCAGCAACGTCGCGCCGCTGACGCGCGAGCAAGCCGAGCGGCTCGTGCTGGCCCGGACGGTCGCCGGGCAGCCCCGCGTGATTATCGTGAATCAGGTGCTTGACCGGATTGGCGACGCGGCGGACTTCAAGACGGTCTGTGACACGTTGTTCGCGCCGGAGTCTCCGTGGACGCTGGTGTGCATGACGAACGACCCGGAAGTGATTGCGCGCTGCGGCCGGGTCGTTCGATTGGACCGCGGCACCCTGCGCGAGACCGATGGCCGCACGGGCCACGCGCGAGCGGACTTCGGCAGTAGCTAGTGCTTGCGACAAAACCATCTATGTCATTGTATTCAAGACGGTTGTGCGCAATCGACGCAGGCGAAGATTCGTCGGGAGGCGGCCCATTGACCCGGATCCGGCCCGGTAGCTGCGATCTTCGCCTAGCGACAGCCCACTGCGCATCGTTCAGCCGACTCCAACAAGCCTTTACCTTTGCTCACCAATCGGCCCGTTTTGCTAGTGGAGAACTGATTTTAGGGGGTTTTGTCGCAGGCACTAGCTAGTGCGCGACAGCGACCTGCTGGCATGGTCAAGGAGCGGAAATGAGGGACTCGTGGTACGACGACCACTTCGACGCGTTGGAATCGACCGGCTCGATCCACAGCCTGCGGGCGCTAGCGTGGATCTTGGCCCTGATGCTGGTGGCGACCGTGGTCGCGCTGGCGCTGGTGCCGTGGCAGCAGGCCGTGCCGGCCTCGGGCCAAGTCGTCGCATTCGATCCGGTCCAGCGGCGCCAATTCGTGGAGGCCCCCATTGACGGACGGATCGTGAGCTGGGCCATCGTCGAGGGGGCACGGGTGCGCAAGAGCGACGTGCTGCTGGAGATCTCGGACAATGACCCGGCCTTGGTGGAACGCATGCAGACCGAGCGCGATGCCACCGAGGGAGTCCGCCAAGCGTCCTTGCGCAAGGCCGAGTCGCTGCGCCTGAAGGTCGAGCGCTTGGAACTCACCAGGGATCGCTCTGTCGCGGCTGCCGAGTCCAGGATCAAGGTTGCCGAAGACCAAGTCGCGGCCGCGGCCCGGGCCTTGGAAGCGGCCGAGGCCGCCGAGCGCACCGCAGATCTGAACCTTGAGCGGCAGCTGCTTCTCAACCAGCGCGGTCTCTCGTCGCGCAGAAACCTCGAGCTCGCACAGCTGCGCGGCGACCAGACTGTCGCGGCAGCGAACAAAGCGCGGGCGGAGCTTAACGCGGCGCGCAACAGCCGCATCGTGGCGCAAGCGGAGCGCGAGCGGGCGGAAGCGGACGGGCAGGCGAAGGTTGACGACGCGGCGGCGTCTTTGCAGCAGGCGCTCTCGGACGAGCGCAAAGCGGCCGGCGAACTGGTCAAGATCGACGTGCGCCTGGCGCGCCAGGCGACACAGCTAGTGCAGGCGCCGATTGACGGGTTCGTCTTGCGCGTGCTGGCGCGCCAAGGCGCGGAAATGGTGAAGGCGGGCGACGTGCTCATGGAACTCGTTCCCGATTCCGGGCACAACGTCGTAGAGCTATGGGTCGACGGCAATGACGCCCCGCTGGTATCTCCCGGGCGCAAGGTGCGCCTGCAATTCGAGGGCTGGCCGGCCTTGCAGTTCATCGGCTGGCCGTCGATCGCGGTCGGGACTTTCGGGGGCGAGGTGCTCGTGGTGGACGCCTCCGACAACGGACGGGGAGAGTTCCGCGCCCTCGTGCAGCCAGATCCCGCCAGCCCCTCTTGGCCGGAGCAGCGCTACCTGCGCCAGGGCGTGCGCGCGAACGGCTGGATCCTTTTGGACCGCGTCTCGCTGGGCTTCGAGATCTGGAGGCAGTTCAACGGGTTCCCGCCGGCGACAACCGCGCCGGGCGCCGACCTGCAAGCGGCAGGGAAGAAGGCCTGATGCCGCCGTTTCGCAGTCTGGCGATCTACCTGGCACTGGCAGCCGCCCAAGCTGCGGGCGCGCCCCTGCTGCTCGAAGATGTCTTGGAATCGACGGAGATGCACCACCCGGCGCTCCTCGCCCAGATCGCGGAGCGGGCCGCGGCCCAGGGCAAGGTCCTCGGGGCGCAGGGCGCCTTCGACGCTAAGCTGAAGGCCAACTCGGGGACGAACCGCTTCGGCTACTACAAAACCCGCACGACCGGCGCGGGCATCTCGCAGCCGCTGCGCGGCCTGGGCGGGGAGCTCTTCGGCGGGTACAAGCGGGGCTTGGGGAATTTCGAGCCTTGGAAGGAAGGGCTGCTCACGCTCTCGCGCGGGGAGTGGAGCGGCGGAATCGAGGTCCCGCTGCTGAGGGACCGCCAGATCGACGAGAGGCGCACGGATGCACTCCTGGCGCGCCTGGCAGTCGAATACGCCGATGCCGGCATCCTTGAGCAGCGCTTGGAACTGCTGCAAGCCGCTGCTTCAACCTACTGGAGCTGGGTGGCGGCGGGTCAGAATCTTGCCATCGCCACGGACCTGCTGGCCTTGGCCGAAGACCGGGCAGGCCAGGTTGAGAGCCTGGTCGATGCCGGCCAGGTCGCTGCGATCGAAATCGTCGAGAATGAGCGCGCCGTCCTGCTGAGGCGTTCGGCGACGGCAGCGGCGGAGCGCGGCCTGCAGGCTGCGAGCTTGGATCTGTCCCTGTTCCTGCGCGATGCGAACGGCAACATCGTGCAAGTGGGGCGAGACCGGCTGCCCGAGTTCCCCGAGCCGGAAAGCCTCCCGCCCGGCGCGCTCGAGGCCGATCTCGGGATGGCGCTGCAGCGGCGGCCCGACATCGCGAGCCTGCTGGTGGAGATCCAGCAAGTCGGCGCAGCGCAGCAACTGGCCCGCAACCTGCTCCGCCCGGAACTCAGGTTGACCGCAGAGTTCGGCCGCGACGCGGGCCGCGGGACGATTAGCAAGCAGGGGAGCGAGTTGATTGTGGGCCTGACCCTCGAGTCTCCCTTCCAGCGCCGCAAGGCCCGCGGCGAGATCGCGGTCCAGAATGCGAAGCAGGAGCAACTGGTGCATAAGCTCCACTACGTGCGAGACAAGGCAGAAGTCGCAGTCCGCGATGCGGCTTCGGCACTGGATTTGGCCCTCCAGCGCTTGGACCTGGCGCGCAACGAGTATGCCCTAGCCCGTCGCTTGGCAGCCGCGGAATTGGAACGATTCGAGCTTGGCGATTCAACCCTGTTCATCGTGAACCAGAGGGAGATGGCCGCCGCTGGCGCACGGTCCGCGGTCGTGCGTGCGCTAGCCGACTGCCATAGGGCTACCGCCGCGTACCGAGCGGCCACCGCCGCGCTGTGATCTGCGTGGCGTTCCGGGCGGCGCGTGGAGAACGCGCCGCGGGCCGCCTTGCCGCGCACAGCTTCCGGCCTTGGATCGACGCAAGGCCGGCCGAGCGGCGGGGCGCTTATGCCTTCGATAAGAAACTCTTGCTTCAATTAGCGCCCGGGAAGTGCTAGTGTCACGGTAGTGGGCGGGCGATCTGGAATCGCCCCAACCCGCCGGCTTCCGGTGCCTAGGTCGCCCCGGGGCTGATCTTCGTAGATTCCCGACTGCTCTTCCGGCCCGGAGACATCGCCGGCCCGGGGCGGTCTCCCCGCAGGGATTCCGAAAGACTCGCGCTGCAGAACCACACTGCGGTCGGCGCAGCGCCCGGAACAAGCAATCTCTTGCGCTGCAGCGGAAAGGCCGATGCTGTAGCGGGCGTCGCTCACGGCGCCACCCGCTACAGCGACGCCAAGGCGAGGATGCGTGCGTGCTTGCCGCTTGGCCGGGTTCCGGCCGGGCTGGTCGGGCATGGCGCCCGGGATTGGAGACAGGGGGCGCGAACCGGCAGAGAGCACGTCACACTTGGAGGACAAACCATGACCAAAATGCAAAAGCAACTCGTGCAACGAACGTTCAGTCAAGTCATGCCCATCGCAGACACAGCCGCCAAGCTGTTCTATGACCGGCTCTTTGAGCTCGATCCGAGCCTGCGATCGCTGTTCAAGTCCGATATGAATGAGCAAGGCCGCAAACTCATGCAGATGATCGGGATGGCCGTCAACGGCCTCGACAACTTGGATGCCCTGCTGCCGGCCGTGCGGGATCTGGGCCGCCGCCACATCGGCTACGGCGTCCGGGACGCACACTACGAAACGGTGGGAAAGGCGCTGCTATGGACGCTCGGTCAAGGCTTGGGCGATAAGTTCACGCCCGAAGTCGAGGAGGCATGGGGGGAGACGTACGCTACATTGGCCGAGGTCATGAAGCGGCCTGCCGTCTGAGCGGAAGCGGCCTGCCGTCTGAGCGGAAGCGGCCTGCCTGCACGGGCTATCGGATTCGGAATTGTGCCAGCCATTCGCTCGGCCCCGTTCCTTTCGCACGGGACCGAGGGGCCCTTGGATGCGGCGGGCCGCAGCTTTTGCGGCGGCCTTGCCGCGAGCGAGGGCTGTAGATGGCTGCAGGCGCCGGGTAGAGGAGGTCGTTACCGAGCCTCCTCTACCCGGCGTATATTCCGAAAGCGGACGGCAAACTACGCCCGCTGGGCATCCCGACCTTGGAAGACAAGGTGGCGCAGTGAGCGATCGTGATGCTGCTGGAACCGATCTACGAGGCGGACTTCTTGCCGTGCTCGCATGGGTTCCGGCGCGGGCGGTCGGCCCACGTGGCACTGGCGCAACTGTACCGGTGCCTCGGGCGGCAGGGACAAACATGGGTGATCGACGCCGACTTGGCGGGCTACTTCGATAGCATCCCCCATGGCCAGCTGCGGGACTTGCTCGACCTGAGAATCAAGGATGGCGTAGTACGAAGGATGATCGACAAATGGCTGTGCGCAGGAGTGCTGGAAAACGGCACGCTGCACAAGACGGACACAGGCACTCCGCAAGGCGGCGTGATCTCGCCGCTGCTGGCCAATCTGTTCCTGCACTATGTGCTGGATCGGTGGTTTGCCGGGACGGTGCAGCCGCGGCTGCGCGGGGGCAGCCAGCTAGTCCGCTTCGCCGATGATTGTGCGCCACGAAGGCGCGCGCGGAGGGCTGCCGCCCTCCGCGCAGCCGTGCTGCGCAAGAGATGGAGGCAGACCCTCCGCAGCCGCCGTGCAGGCGGGGGCTGCAAGCCACCTACTGCTGCTGCGTTTAAGAGACGTGGTGGTGAGCGAGTTAGGAAAAGGCAGGGCAGTGACCTTGTCAGGTATGGATCGTGGAGCCGAACGCAAGTGAACCGCTGATGAGGTGTCGAAAGCGATGGGACGACGTCAAAACCGGGGGGCAATCATTACTCCGGGACAAGGCCGGGGGGGCCTGCTTACTGCCCGGTCGGCGTCCGGCATAAAGGCGGCGGGAACGCGATCCGGGCTCTTGCGGGGAACGTGGGAACCTGTCGTGCCGATAGCAAGGGAGACTCGCAAACGGCAGAACCGTGAGCGATTGAGTACCGAAGCGGCGCACAGGGACGGAGTGGCCAGCAGTAGTGCGGAAGGTTCTGTAATGGGACTGGAGCGAAGGGGCCGCCCCAACCGGCTTGGGCCGGGGGGGCAACCTCTACAAGCTGTGGAATCGGATGGCGTCGGGGAGCTACATGCCACCCCCGGTCAAGCGGGTCGCAATCCCGAAAGCGGGCGGCGGAGTCCGACCGCTAGGGGTACCGACGGTCGCGGACCGCGTAGCCCAGATGGTGGTGAAGCAGGTACTGGAGCCGGAACTGGAGGGGCATTTTCACCCCGACTCGTACGGCTACAGGCCGGGCAAATCGGCGCAGCAGGCGCTCGGGCAGGCGCGTAAGCGGTGCTGGCAGAACGACTGGGTACTAGACTTGGACACCAAGGGATTCTTCGATAACATCGATCACGCCCTGCTGCTCAAGGCCCTGCGGTGTCACAGCGCCGAGCGTTGGATCCTGCTGTATGTGGAGCGTTGGCTGCAAGCCGAGGTGGAGATGCCGGACGGGAAGCGCGAAGCGCGGGGCAAGGGCACGCCGCAGGGCGGCGTGGCCAGTCCCCTGCTCGCCAATCTCTACCTGCACTACGCCTTTGATGCATGGATGCGCAGGGAATTCTCGAGCATCCCGTTCGAGCGGTACGCAGACGACATCGTGTGCCACTGCCGGTCGGAAGCCCAAGCGAACTACCTGAGGAAGGCCTTGCAGCGCCGGCTCGCGCAGTGCGGGCTGGAGCTGCATCCGGAGAAGACGAAGGTAGTGTACTGCAAGGACGGAGAGCGCACCGGGGAGCACTCGGAGACGTCGTTTGACTTCTTGGGGTACACGTTTCGAGCGCGGAGGTCGAAAAACTGGAAGGGCAAGTACTTCGTGAACTTCAGTCCGGCGGTGAGCGGGCAGGCGGCGAAGGCAATCCGCAGAGAGGTTCGGGGCTGGAAGCTGCCGTGTCGCAGTGACAAGTCGCTGAATGATCTAGCGCGAATGTGCAACGCGGCGATCCGCGGCTGGGTGAACTACTACAGCGCTTACTACAAGTCGGCACTGTATCCCACACTGCGACACATCGACCGGAAACTCGTGAGCTTCCGTGTTGAAAGTCAAGCGGCAGGAGCGGGAAAAGAGGTTGCCAGTGGCAGGCGAGGGGGCCTAGCGTGGAGTGCTGGGTAGAGAGGAGCAGGCAGTTCATACGACGACCTCGGCAGGGCGGGCGGGTGGTTCGGGTTGCCAGAGGCGGTCTTCGCGCAAGAGGGTGTCGAGCAGGCCGGCCAAGCGGCGCATGACAGCGACGAGGGCGAGCTTGTGGGGCTTGCCGTTAGCCACCAGGCGCTGGTAGCAGGCTTGGGCGGCGGGCTGGCAGCGGGTGGCGGACAGGGCGGCCATGTAGAGCAAGTGGCGCGGCTGGGCGCGCCCGGCACGAATCGAGCGAGCGCCGCGCCGTTGGCCGGAATCGCGGTCGAAAGGAGCCAGCCCCAGTAGCGCGGCAGCTGGGCGGCGGCCAAGCGAGCCGAGTTCGGGCATGGTAGCGCAGAGGCAGGCAGCGTTGAGCGGACCGAAGCCGGGGATGGACTGGATAATCTCGGCGCGGCGGGCGAGCACGGCATCGGCGGCCAGGCAAGTTTGCAGGTCGCGGTCGCAGGCGGCGCGGGCGGCCTGTAGGCTGGCGAGCGGCTTGGAAAAGCGGCGCGTCGCTTGCGGGTCGAGTTCGGCGGTTAGCTTGCGCAGCGTGCCGAGTTGCTCGACAAGCTTGCGGCGAGCGACAAGCAAATCCTGGAGAAGTCGCAGGTTGGCGGCTTGTGGCGGGGTCGCTTGCAAGTCGGCGAGACGGCCGAAGCGAGCCAGCATGGTCGCATCGACGCGGTCGTTCTTAGCGAGTTGGCCGAGCGCTTCGGCGAAGCGCCGCGAGCGCAAGGGGTTGACAAGGACAGTCTCCAAGCCAGTCGCGCCCCCGGGCGGGGCCCGGATCATTCGGTTGGAAACACGTGGCTTGGCGTAGAATCAGAGCGGAGGGTTCCGGCAGTCAAGCCCCGTAATTTCATTGGTGCAGTATTTGCCCCAAAGCCAGTCTGGGTCCGGGCGAGCGATCATTCACTAGCGAGGTTTCTTCGGAAGCACTCCTCAACACCAGCATTGCAGAGCAATTGCCAACCCGGGCCGGGGCCTTCCGTGTGTGAGACAGGAGCAGCAGGAGGGAGATATGGCAAGAGAGCAGCCGGAGCGGGACCTGCCGGTGCAGCGCCCGCAGGTGGCGGGGGTGGACCTCGGCAGCCGCGAGCACTGGGCCTGCGGGCCGCCACGTGCGGACGGCAGGCCCAACGTGCGCACGTTCGGCACGACCACCGCGCAGTTGGACGCGTTGGCGGACTGGCTGGCGGCCGAAGGCGTGGAATCGGTGGCGCTGGAGAGCACGTATGTGTACTGGATCCCATTGCACGAGTTGCTGGAGGAGCGCGGTTTCGAGGTGTTGCTGGTCAATGCGCGGCAGTTGAAGAACGTGCCGGGGCGCAAGACCGACATGCTGGACTGCCAGTGGCTACAGCGGCTGCACAGTTGCGGCCTGCTGCGGGGCTCGTTCCGGCCGCCCGAGACGGTGACGCAGCTGCGGGCGCTGCACCGGCAGTGGCAGAGCTTGGTGGCGGAGCGCACGCGCTGCGTGCAATGGATGCAGCGGGCGTTGGATCAGATGAACGTGCAGGTGCATCGGGCGGTGACGGATCTGACGGGGCAGACAGGCATGGCGATCGTGCGTGCGATCGTGGCGGGGCAGCGCGATGCGGAGCAGTTGGCGCAGTTGCGCTCGGGGCGCTGCAAGCACACGGAGGAGCAGTTCGTGGAGTACCTGAGCGGCAACTGGCGGGAGGAGCACCTGTTCAACCTGCGCAGTGCGCTGCGGCTGTACGACGCGGTGCAGGCCGAGATGGACGGTTACGAGCAGAAGCTGCAAGAGGATCTGCAGCAGCAGGCGGGCGAGGAATGCAGCGCGGAGGAGTGTCCGCGGCACCCGAACGCGGCCAAGGAGAAAGCCATCCGAAGGCGGGGTGAGCAGCCGCTGCGGACGGCGCTGTACCGCTACGCGAGCGTGGATCTGACGCGCATCGACGGGATTAGCGCGGGGGCGGCGCGCACGATCCTGACCGAGGTGGGGACGGATCTGGGGTCGTTTCCGAGCGAGCGGCATTTCACGAGCTGGCTGGGCCTGGCGCCGCGGCACGCGGTATCGGGCGGGCAGCAGTTGGCGGGCAAGCGGCAGCGCGGGCTGGGAGCGACGCGCACGTCGAACGCGCTGCGCATGGCGGCGACGGCGCTGATCCGGTCCAAGTCGGCGCTGGGGGCGGCGCTGCGCCGCAAGGCGCGGCACAAGGGGATGAAGACGGCGGTGTTCGCCACCGCCCGCAAGCTGGCGGTGTTGGTATACCGCATGCTGCGCTTCGGCCAGGACTACGTTGACGAGGGCGAGGCGGCCTACGAGCAGCGCCATCGCCAACGGACCTTGGCCTACCTCAAAACGACAGCTAAGGATCTCGGCTACCAGCTGCTTCCCGACACTGCACAAACTGCTTCCCGGGACGCTGTGGGGGCAGGGGCGGGCTAGGGTGTTTCACACCAGTCCCGCCCCCGGGCGGTGCCCGGATCATTCGATTGGAAACAGTGCCGGTAGGGTCTGCTAGACTCGTGCGCAGGCACGATTCCGGCAGTCAGGCCCCGTCACGTCATTGGTGCAGTACTTGCCCCAACACCAGTCTGGGTCCGGGCGAGCGATCATTCCCTAGCGAGGTTTCTTCGGAAGCACTCCTCTAAGCCAGCATTTCAGCAATGCCACCCCGGGCCGGGATCGCTGCCTCCGAGCAGTGCTCGGGGGAGCGTGGAGGGAGCGCCGCGGCCCGGCCCGGGCGGCGGGGAGGGGGAAGTTGTGTTCCGAGTCTCAAAAACCGCCTGATTGTGTTTCAAGCCAGTCGCGCCCCCGGGCGGGGCCCGGATCATTCGGTTGGAAACACGTGGCTTGGCGTAGAATCAGAGCGGAGGGTTCCGGCAGTCAAGCCCCGTAATTTCATTGGTGCAGTATTTGCCCCAAAGCCAGTCTGGGTCCGGGCGAGCGATCATTCACTAGCGAGGTTTCTTCGGAAGCACTCCTCAACACCAGCATTGCAGAGCAATTGCCAACCCGGGCCGGGGCCTTCCGTGTGTGAGACAGGAGCAGCAGGAGGGAGATATGGCAAGAGAGCAGCCGGAGCGGGACCTGCCGGTGCAGCGCCCGCAGGTGGCGGGGGTGGACCTCGGCAGCCGCGAGCACTGGGC
Organism: Bryobacterales bacterium; assembly: GCA_965219605.1. Classification (GTDB taxonomy): domain Bacteria; phylum Acidobacteriota; class Terriglobia; order Bryobacterales; family UBA6623; genus VXMF01. The sequence continues at coordinate 1,654,300 of CBDCOC010000001.1, forward strand.
CTGCGGGCCGCCACGTGCGGACGGCAGGCCCAACGTGCGCACGTTCGGCACGACCACCGCGCAGTTGGACGCGTTGGCGGACTGGCTGGCGGCCGAAGGCGTGGAATCGGTGGCGCTGGAGAGCACGTATGTGTACTGGATCCCATTGCACGAGTTGCTGGAGGAGCGCGGTTTCGAGGTGTTGCTGGTCAATGCGCGGCAGTTGAAGAACGTGCCGGGGCGCAAGACCGACATGCTGGACTGCCAGTGGCTACAGCGGCTGCACAGTTGCGGCCTGCTGCGGGGCTCGTTCCGGCCGCCCGAGACGGTGACGCAGCTGCGGGCGCTGCACCGGCAGTGGCAGAGCTTGGTGGCGGAGCGCACGCGCTGCGTGCAATGGATGCAGCGGGCGCTGGATCAGATGAACGTGCAGGTGCATCGGGCGGTGACGGATCTGACGGGGCAGACAGGCATGGCGATCGTGCGTGCGATCGTGGCGGGGCAGCGCGATGCGGAGCAGTTGGCGCAGTTGCGCTCGGGGCGCTGCAAGCACACGGAGGAGCAGTTCGTGGAGTACCTGAGCGGCAACTGGCGGGAGGAGCACCTGTTCAACCTGCGCAGTGCGCTGCGGCTGTACGACGCGGTGCAGGCCGAGATGGACGGTTACGAGCAGAAGCTGCAAGAGGATCTGCAGCAGCAGGCGGGCGAGGAATGCAGCGCGGAGGAGTGTCCGCGGCACCCGAACGCGGCCAAGGAGAAAGCCATCCGAAGGCGGGGTGAGCAGCCGCTGCGGACGGCGCTGTACCGCTACGCGAGCGTGGATCTGACGCGCATCGACGGGATTAGCGCGGGGGCGGCGCGCACGATCCTGACCGAGGTGGGGACGGATCTGGGGTCGTTTCCGAGCGAGCGGCATTTCACGAGCTGGCTGGGCCTGGCGCCGCGGCACGCGGTATCGGGCGGGCAGCAGTTGGCGGGCAAGCGGCAGCGCGGGCTGGGAGCGACGCGCACGTCGAACGCGCTGCGCATGGCGGCGACGGCGCTGATCCGGTCCAAGTCGGCGCTGGGGGCGGCGCTGCGCCGCAAGGCGCGGCACAAGGGGATGAAGACGGCGGTGTTCGCCACCGCCCGCAAGCTGGCGGTGTTGGTATACCGCATGCTGCGCTTCGGCCAGGACTACGTTGACGAGGGCGAGGCGGCCTACGAGCAGCGCCATCGCCAACGGACCTTGGCCTACCTCAAAACGACAGCTAAGGATCTCGGCTACCAGCTGCTTCCCGACACTGCACAAACTGCTTCCCGGGACGCTGTGGGGGCAGGGGCGGGCTAGGGTGTTTCACACCAGTCCCGCCCCCGGGCGGTGCCCGGATCATTCGATTGGAAACAGTGCCGGTAGGGTCTGCTAGACTCGTGCGCAGGCACGATTCCGGCAGTCAGGCCCCGTCACGTCATTGGTGCAGTACTTGCCCCAACACCAGTCTGGGTCCGGGCGAGCGATCATTCCCTAGCGAGGTTTCTTCGGAAGCACTCCTCTAAGCCAGCATTTCAGCAATGCCACCCCGGGCCGGGATCGCTGCCTCCGAGCAGTGCTCGGGGGAGCGTGGAGGGAGCGCCGCGGCCCGGCCCGGGCGGCGGGGAGGGGGAAGTTGTGTTCCGAGTCTCAAAAACCGCCTGATTGTGTTTCACACCAGCTGCAGCCAGGCATTGGTGCAGTTGGCGGTGGTAACGCCCGGTGGGTTCGAAGACGGCGCGGGTGACGCGGTGCTTGCGCAGCCGGTTGCACAAAGCGCGCCGGCCGCTTTTGGTATTTGCATAGCGGCAGTCGAGGCCGGTGTCGAGCAGGTGGGCGTCAAGGTACGCCTTGCCGACATCGATGCCGACGACTACGATGGGAGTGGGTGTGGTCATTCCTGGGTTCCTATCCTTTTGCGATACGGGTCTGTACCCACGCTTCCGTGCAGGACGCGCAGGAATGGGTGCGACGGGCCGACCAAGCTCACGAACGGACCTAGAATCCGAGGGGGGAACGGTCCGACCCGTCGCTGCCAAGGGGGCCTGGCCAGGCCCCCTTGGCACACTCCTGCCTGCACTGCGGCGGGCAGGAAACTGTGAGTTGTCGCAGCGCTGGCTGGCGCCAGCTGCGACCGTGCTGGCAGAGGCTCCACGGGCGTGGCGGCCATTCCTCGTTCGGGCACTATTCCAACATAAAAGGTGGGCAACGCGCAAGTTCAAGAGCTTGCGCGGCCACCGGGCGCGAGCGAGGCGCTGGCTGCGCCGCATTGCGTGGCGCGACGGGGCGCTGTTCGCGCACTGGCGGTTGCTGTACAAGTAAGGCTGGTTGGGAAGAGCCGGATGAGCGGAGACGTTCACGTCCGGTGCTGTGAGCGCCCGGGGGTGCGATTCCCCCGGGCGACTCGACTCGTGATGAGCTTTGCCACTGCCGGAGATGGCCAGCGAGTGCTGGCCGTGCTGGGCCAGCGACTGGGGCGCTACGGGCTGACGCTCAATGCGGCCAAGAGTCGCCAGCCAGCTTCGATTTCCTGGGCTTCACCCACATCTGGGGACGGTCGAGGCGCGGCTACTGGGTGGTGCCAGAGGCACCGCCATGCAGCGCTGGCAGAGCAGCAGAAGCGACTCGCCAGCGCGATCCGGGGGCACTGCAACTATTACGGACTCACGGGGAACGGCAAGCGGCTGGGGCAATTCCGGTACGAAGTCGTGCGCACTTGGCAGAAGTGGCTCAGGCGGCGCAGCCGCAAGAGTCGCGTGAACTGGGAGCGCATGGCGGAGGTGCTGGAACGGTACCCGCTGCCAGCGGCCAAAGTCGTGCATTCGATCTACACCACGTGAGCGAAGCTGTCATCAGAGGAACCGAGTGCGGCAACCCGCACGCTCGGGTCTGTGGGGGAGGAGGCTCGGTAACGACCTCCTCTACCCGGCGACTAATACGCGGTGCTATGAGAAACCGCCGCGGCTTCCCCCGCAGAGCCTCTGGGCAACCCGTAGGGTGATGGGAGAGGATCGGTTTTCGAAATCTGGCATTATCCGGCATCTCCTCAATTTGATCCTTAGAGCGGCAACTAAATCGCTGACGGTCTTACGCGTACTCTGACCGTCGATCGCTGCACAACTGATTCCACGAGGCGAGCGAACCACGTCGCGGCATGAGGATGCATCACGACCTCTTCTACCAGAATGTCTAGGCTCACGGGAATGTATCGGCCTCGCTGATCTTTGACGTCTGGATCGAGTGCGATGTCTGAATCGAGGTGAATCCACGGCCCGTCAAGAGCCGGCCCGGGCAATACTGCACGCACCTCACCTTCTCCGCGGTACTCGATCCGCTTATGGAACAGCGGGGCCCACCCGAATCTTGACACTTGCTGTTGGATGTAGTCGACGTACTCGACTTGCCCGAATGTGATGGGTAGTTCTGCAACAGAGCAAATCGACTCTTGCAAGGCTTGGTAGGTGGTGCGAACCGCAACTCCTTCCGTGCCGGCGTAAGCCTCCCACATGAGGCTGGATTCGTAGTTGGACTCCGTCCAGCAACTTATTAGGCAGGTGCGCGCGACCTTATGCAGAATGTCGCGTGCCATATACTCCACATGGTGCAGACGATCTCCGCTCTGGCATGTCAGCGGTGGGGAGATGAACCCCTCGTATCTGTCCGCCATGTCGCTGACCAAGGAAAAAAACAGTGCTCTACGCTCCATCAGCGAGCAGAACTTCGCAAAGCTCATGTAACGCCAGAGCGTAGTGGTTGGATCGGGCTCTGACGGTGCCCACGGAGTCTCCCATGCGGAATCGTCACTTGAGAACAGCTGTTGATCACCTAACGCCACTCCGATTAGCGGATTTCCATATTTCATGAGACAATGCTAGCAGCCCGATCTTCAACTCGATGGCACGTCACCCAGATCTCGAGTGGCCTTCCGTGTCATTGTACGTGCGACACAGGGCGTGCTGCTGTCTGCAGCCTCAGACTTCGTTACATCGTTTCATTTAGGCTGTCCTGTGAGTGCGCCGGAAGGCTGGTCGGCGGCGGCAGTCGATAGGTTGGCCTGCGCCCCGTCACCGGCCTGTCCAGTCCGCTGCGACGTGAGCCATGGAACTGGGTGCCGCCGCACGGGGTTGTGGCGCGGCCAACGTCCCCGTGGCAAGCGCGGCCAGCCCCGCACTGCTGCTGCCTGGCAAGCGACACGAAACGTTGATTTGCAAGCAGCTACAGACGGCTAGGCAGACCCCTGCCGCCGCCCAGCGAGTGCCGGGGGCCGGGCCGCAGTTGGTGGTCGCCGGCAGGTGCCGCCCCCGGCCAGGGCAAGTGGCCAGCGACAAAGTCGTTGGGCAGCGCCGAGCGCTGGCGGGCGGGGGCCGGGGCAACGTCTGGCTTGGCAGACGAACTGGAGTGGGCAGGCGCGGTGTTCGGGCCGAAAAGGGGACAAGTTAAATGAAAAGAAAGCGCTGCCAATGCAGATCTTCAAGACTGCGCCGGAATCGAGCTTACGAATTGCAATTAAACGCTTTATGACGCTGCCAGACAGAGCGACACAGCCGCCCGATGTAACGAAGTCTGCGGCTTGGTGTGCCGGGACATGCAGGTGTGATTACGGAGACTGGATTTCATGCCAAGCCAACCGGACCTTGGGATTCTGGGTGCAAGTGCTTGATACTGGGTGCGGTGGCGGAAGTCTGATGGCCAATCCGGCGCGCTATTCCTGAGCCAGCTTTCTGGGCGTCAACAACGCCTGCCAAGTTGAGTGCGCCAAGCTCCGCACGCGGCACTTCCAGTCGTTGTGCCGTGTAATCAAGGCCGATTACACGCACCTTCCCGAAAGTGACGGGCCCTGCGGTGCCGCCCATGCGATCGAGTCCATCCACCATGCGCCCGACGAGACGGAAGCCTTCGGGAAATCTTTCGCGTACTGCGCCCCGAGTATCTGTTTCGCGGGCTGTGACTGGTGCGTCACGCAACGCTTCGATCCAGGCACATGGCCATCAAGGACGGCATCATGAAGGGAAGCGGCTTGCCGGATCGCCGGCTTGACGCGTGAAAGATCGTTTCCCGGTCGCAGCGTGCTCCCCCGCCCAGCACCCGTGGTGCTCTTTGCGGCGCCGCGCTGAACGCCGCTCGGGGGCCGGCTCCAAGCTGGGAAACCTGCCTTTCTGCAACGCCCCGCCCGCAGTGCCGGCCCACTTCGCCGTTGCTGGATTGCGGACGGCTGGTCCGCGCCGCAACTGGCAGCCGGACATGCACATACCGGATCGCGGGAGATGCCAGCCCGCAATCGTAACTCGCGGGGCACTCTCTCACGGGCGGCGCATCTGCAGGCGCGCGGAAAATTCGTAGCGAGTTCCGAACCCGCTCGGCGGTACATGCGGCAAAGCCCCGACCACCGGTCTTTCCTCCAGTTGGTAGGCACGGTTGGCGGTATAGACATCGGTCCGTTGAAAGAGATCGCCGCTCTTGTCCAGCACAACACTGGACCGGACGCCCTCGCCGTACTCCGACTCAAAACCTGCCTCAATCTCGACCGGCAGGTAGCCGGTCAGATTCGAGGCCCGGTGCATTACCGCATACCTCTGCCGGCTGGCGTCCCAGCGGAACACCATCATGCGGTCGAAGTCATGCGCTTGCTCGCGACGCACGGATTGGAACCAGAGCCACGTAGCCCTAGCCTCGCCAGTCTCTTCGTCCGTGACCGATCCGATCGGAAAGTACGCCACGATCGGATGCCCCGCCGCCAGCATCGCGACTTCGAGCGGAATATCCGCGTAGGCCATGTTGGCGATCAGCCAGCCAGTCTGGCGGATCCCCGGCAAGCGCACGAGATACCAGTGGTCCAAGCCGGTCGGCTCGGGCGGTGTCCTTGCCGTGGCCGCAATGGCAGGCAAGCGATCCACCAGCACCCGGTCCAGCATCTCGAAGCCCTCATCCTTTTCCAACTGGTAGAACGTCGGCGCCCAGCGATAGGGCAGTGTATGCACGTTGAGCGTGTCGTGTGCGCGGTAGCGGCCCTGCCCGGGCAGGCCGGCCGTCTGTTTTGTCAGATCTCGCAGAGTGCGGCGCATGCCGCCGTCAAGTAGCAGATCCTTTGGCATCCAGCCTTCCTGGCCGGCAGACGTGCGAACCTTGACAAAACTGCGGTGTGTCTCCAGAATCCGCGCGCGAGTGTCGAAATCCAAGACGGCAACAGCGGGAGCATCGGGCTCGAGACCGTCGTACAGTTCGGCTCGATTGCGGCTGTAGAACGCATCCGATTCGTCCTCCGTCGTCGGTGGCCGCGCCAAGCAGCCGACGAGGGCGCCCGCGATCAAGGCTGCGATGATCGCGCGCGGAAAAGTACCGGCCCCAGGCCGGGCTCGGTCCATCATCCGATGCGCCGCGCCGCCAGCGCACGAGGGCCGGAGGCCCGCTTGCCTCAGTCTGACGCCGCCCGGGCAAGTCTTCCGCCACTCGGGAGATAGGCCGCGCTTCACGTTACTAGCGAGATCTTCCGGCGTTCCAAGCCGCTCGGCCCGGCCCCAAGAGCGGTGATCGAATCCACGCCGTGGCCGAGCAAGTACTGCCTCGCCCGCGCGAGCCCCCAGCCGACCTGCGACGGGCCGTGGCTGTCATCGCCGAAGCAGAAGTCCACGCCAATCTCGGACGCCAAGCGGACCAGCCAAGGGGAAGGATACGGGTCGGGCAAGCCCTTGCGCCAGCCCGCCGTGTTCAGGTCCAGAATACAATCGTGCGCCTTGGCCGCCTCGATGGCGGCTGCGGCGGCCCGCCGGATTCGCGGGGTGCACAAGTCGGCCGCTGGCGGTGCGTGCAGTTTGGGCAGGTCGAGGTGGGCGACGATCTCAGGGCGCAATCCGCGGATCATCTCCTCGACCAGCCGGTAGTAGCGTTCCATGAACGCTTCCAAGCCGTTGCAGGATGCCACGGCCGCGCGGTGGCTCTCCGGACTCTCGTCGATAGAGATTTCGCAGACATGATGGACCGATCCGACGACAAAGTCGAAATCGTGCTCGCTACGCAATGACAGCATGGATTCGATATAACTTGCGGCCGGCACGACTTCGGCCTCGAACCCGCGCAAGACATGCAGTGCGCCACTCATGCAACGCTGGAGCTTCAGGGACTGGCGCGAATAGGCCTCGAACTCCCTGTGCAGGCGCTCGACATCGTAACCTTTAGCCCGTTCCGAGGCGTAGAGAAAGCGGCTGTCCGGGCGCGGCGCATGCTCGGCAACGCCGTAGATGCTCAATCCAGAGGCAGCGGCGGTTTCGATGACCTCGCCGAGCGTGCCGTCGGCATGTTCGCAGAATTCGCCGCTATGGCCGCCGTGCAGCGACACCATCCACGCGGGCCCGGCCACGGTCAAAAAGGCCCCGGGCCGGACGGGAGTGCGGAGGCAGCTTGAAACGGCGCGCCGCCATTAAGCCATGGGGCCAGAGCTTTCTGCGGATCAGCGATCTGCTCGATGCTGGTCAGGCAGTACCGCTCCCAGCCGTGCCTGGGCAGGCCGCAGAACAGCATCAAGTTCAGCGGGTACTCTCCGGAGTCGGTACAGCGCCGGAAATCGTCCCGGAACAGGAAGACCGGCTTGCCCCAAGCGATAGCCATGCCCAGTTCCACCATGACGCCCTCGTCTGGCGGGCAGCCGTTGACAACCGCGAACAAGCCGTCGGCGTCGCGGACATCGCGCATATCTCTCTGCCCCACGAGGTAGGGCCAGTCCGCGCCGTCGGCGTCCTTGGTGCCGTTGTTGCGCGCGAAAGGCTCCCACACCTCGGCGCCGACGTTTTCGAGGGCGGCAACCAACTCGGCAAGCGGGCCGGATCTCTGCTGTGCCGAGAACCCGTAGGGATTGGCCAAGTACAATGTCTTGCGCTCGCCAGTTCGAAGCATTGGCCAGGACACCTCTCTTGCTTAAGCTAGCACTGCGGCGCGACCCGAGTCCGCCCAAGCGCCCGGTCTCGCCGAGATCGCGCCTGCTGCCGGTGCGCAAATGACCCGAGCGAGCCTCCAAGCCGGCGCTCCCGGAGAACCCTCGCTGCATCTGCGGGGGATGCGGGCTTGCCGCGGCCGGCGCGTCTGCGTGACAATCACCTAAAACGGCAGACGGGGAGACTTCATGGTTCAAGAACACTGCCTTGCCATTGACTTGGGAGCCGGGAGCGGCCGCGTCATGCGCGGAAGCTTCGATGGCGAGAGGATTGCGGTCGAGGAGTTGCACCGGTTCGACAATCCCGGCACGGAGGTGCTGGGATCGCTCTATTGGGATCCGCTGCGCTTGTTCCGTGACATGTGCGACGGGATCCGCGCCGCCGCCTCGTCCAAGCCCGTGTCCCTCGGAGTGGACACTTGGGGTGTCGATTTCGCACTGTTGGATCGCGACGGCAAGTTGGCGGGAAATCCATTCCACTACCGGGACTCCTGTACGCAAGGCATGCTGGCGCAGGCCTTTGAGGTCGTCCCGCGAGAGGAGATATTCGAGCATACCGGCCTCCAGTTCATGGAGATCAACAGCCTGTTCCAACTCTACGCCCGGAAGGGCAGCGCCTTGCTCGAGGCGGCGAGCGCACTGCTGATGATGCCTGACCTGTTCCACTTCTGGTTCACGGGCGAACAGGTTTGCGAGCTCACGGATGCGACGACGTCGCAGTGCTACGATCCGCGGCGGCGGTCGTGGGCATACCCGTTGCTAGAAGCTCTCGGGCTTCCGACCGCGATCTTCGGCCCTGTGATCGAGCCGGGCACGGTGCTGGGCGGCATGCGCCCGTCCATTGCCGGCGCGTGCGGCGTCTCCGGCATGGATGTGATCGTGCCGGGCACGCACGACACGGCCTCGGCCGTCGCCGCCGTGCCTGCCGAAGGCCCCAGCTGGGCCTACCTCAGTTCCGGCACGTGGTCGCTCCTCGGTGTCGAGACCGCACAACCCCACGTAACGCCGTCCGTTCTGTCCAAGAACCTGACCAACGAGGGCGGCGTGTGCCGCACCAACCGCCTGCTGAAGAACATTTGCGGCATGTGGCTGCTGGAGGAGTGCCGGCGCGAATGGGCGCGGCGGGGGATTTCGGCCGAGTACGGCAAGCTGCTCTCCGAGGCCGCGGCGAGCCGACCGTTTCGAGCGGTGATCGACGTAGACGACCCCCTGTTCGCTCCTCCCGGCGACATGCCCGGCCGGATCGCCCGTAATTGCCGTGCCACCAGCCAGCCCGTGCCGGAGTCTCCGGGCGAGTATGCGCGCGTGATCTTCGAGAGCCTGGCTCTGAAATACCGGTCTGTGATGGCAGACATCACGGAAGTCACCGGGGCGGCGCCGGCAGCCCTGCACGTGGTGGGTGGCGGTTCTCGCAACCGCCTGCTCTCGCAATTCGCCGCCGACGCTTGCGGCGTGCCGGTCATCGCCGGGCCGGTCGAAGCAACCGCCGTCGGCAACGTCTTGATGCAAAGCATCGCTGCTGGGCGGATCGGCGATCTGGCGCAAGGGCGCCAGATCGTGCGGCGGTCGTTCGATCTCGCGCGCCACGAGCCCGACCCGGCCGCGGCGGGCCAATGGGACGAGGCCGCGGCACGGCTCGCCGCGCTGGGCCAAGGCTAGCCGACGGCGGCGCTAACCTGCAGCCATGCCAGCGCTCAACGTCGCCCTGATCGGATACGGCTTCATGGGCAAGGCCCACAGCAGCGCCTATGCCCAGGTCGGGCACTTTTTCCCCCATCTGCCCAAGGTTCGGCGCAAGGTCGTCTGCGGGCGCGGGCGCGCCGGGCTGGAGGCATTAGCGCGAGCGTGGGACTGGGAAGAGGCGGAAACGGACTGGCGGCGTGTGATCGAGCGCTCGGATATCGATGTGGTCGACGTATGCACGCCCAACTTTCTGCATGCCGAGATCGCGATCGCGGCCGCCGCCGCCGGCAAGATGGTGCTCTGCGAGAAGCCCCTCGCCAACACGCTTGCGGAGGCCGAAGCCATGGTGGCGGCCGCCGCGCATGTGCCGACTTTCGTTTGGTTCAATTACAGACGCGTGCCCGCGGTCGAGCTTGCGGAAAGTTTGATGCGCCAAGGGCGGATCGGCCGGATCTACCAGTACCGCGCATGCTACCTGCAGCAGTGGGGGCCGGACCCGAATCGCCCGAACAGCTGGAAGATGTCGAAGCGGACTGCGGGATCCGGCGCGAACGGCGATCTCAACTCGCACCTGCTGGACACGGCCCTGATGCTGATGGGGCCCATCCGAGAGGTCTCCGCCACTATGCAGACCTTCTTGCCGGAAAAGCCGGATCCGGGGCGGCCGGGCCAGACCTACCAAGTCGACATTGACGATGCGGTGCTGGTGCAGGCGAGGTTCGCCAGCGGGGCGCTTGGCTCGTTCGAGGCAACGCGCTTCGCCACCGGCGTTCAGAACGACAAAAGCTTCACGGCGCACGGGGATTCGGGCATGCTGGAGTTCCATTTCGAAGACTTGAACCATCTCATCTACGCCGACATGGCGGGCGAGCCGGACCTGCGCGGCCGGCGCAGGATCCTGGCGCCGAGCACTGGCCCCCCGGGCAGCCCCCATTTTTGGAAGCCCGGCCACCCCATCGGTTACGAGCACACCTTCACTAAGTCGCTGGCTGATTTCCTAGCAGGCGTGGACTCCGGCAAGCCGGCCCGGCCGACGTTTGAAGACGGCTTGGCCGTACAGCGGCTGTTGGACGCTGTCGAGCGTTCCGCCCGAGACCGGCGCTGGGTCGATCTGGAGGGGGAGCAAGCTCGGCCGGGGGGCGCTGGCAACGGCGGGATTGCGCCAACCGAGGCGAGCGCCGAGGCCGGCAGCAGGACATCCCCGCTGGTGAAGAGCATCAGATCCCCGCTGAAGCGGCGATGACCTGACATCCGCCGTTATTGGCAGTAATTCGACCGCCGGCCGGCGTGTCAGCCTGAAGCGCGGCCTCGGCGAGATCGAATCGATCGCAGACAATGGCTTGCGATGGTTCTACGCCCCAGGCCTTCCGCTGTGGCGAGATATCCGGACCGGCAATCGGATATCATCAAGGCATCGGATCGTGGGTCCGCCACCCGCGTGGCCAACGATGCGCTCGCTGCTGCAAGCCCAGCCTGAACGCCCCGGCCTGCTGGGCCGCTTGCGGCAGGCTGTCTCGAAGACCAGCCAGTCCTTCAGGGATCAAATCGGCGACATTCTCGCAGGGGCCAAGGAGTTCGATGAGGAACTGCTTGAAGACCTTGAAATGACTCTGATCGGCGCCGATCTTGGAGTCAAGGCTACTAGCGAGATACTGGAAGACGCACGCACCCGGCTGGCCCGCGAGCAATTGCGGGACAGCTCCGCCGTCACGGACCTGATCGCCAGCCACATGCTCGCGATCCTACGCGCGGCCGAAGGCGAAGCTGCGCCCCGCGCCGAGCGGCCGGATCTCGAGGTCATTCTGGTTGTAGGGGTGAACGGCGTCGGCAAGACCACGACCATCGGCAAGCTTGCCCTTCGCTTACGGGCCGAGGGGCGGAACGCACTGCTGTGCGCCGCGGACACGTTTCGTGCGGCGGCGGCCGAGCAGCTTGCGATCTGGGGCGAGCGAACCGACTGCCCGGTCATCCGCCAGCAAGCTGGCGCTGATCCGAGCGCTGTCCTCTACGACAGCCTAGCGGCCGCCAAGGCCCGCGGCGCGGATACCGTGATCGTTGACACGGCCGGACGCTTGCACAACAAGGCGGGGCTGATGGCGGAATTGGGGAAAATCAGGCGCACGGCCGCACGGCTCGTTCCCGGAGCCCCCCACCAAGTGCTTCTGGTGCTGGATGCCGTGACTGGCCAGAACGGCCTCGAACAGGCGCGCCAGTTCGCAGTCGCGGCCGGAGTGACCGGGATTGCCCTGACCAAACTCGACGGCACGGCCAAGGGCGGGATAGCGGTCGCCATCGCCAAGCAGCTTGGCCTGCCCATACGCTGGGTCGGAGTCGGCGAACAGGCCGCGGACTTGATCCCGTTCGAGCCGGAGACATTTGTGCGCTCTCTGTTCGACAGCGGAGACGGCCGATGACGAGGCAAGACCGCGAATGGCTGGGGCAGGCGCTCGCCTTGGCTCACTCGGGGTACGCACTCGCCAGTCCGAACCCGAGTGTCGGCGCGGTTGTCGTTGCCGCCGACGGCACGAAAGCGGGCGAAGGCTTTCACGCCTATGACGGACGCAAGCATGCGGAGGTGCTGGCGCTAGAGCAAGCGGGTCCCGCGGCGCGCGGGGCGACACTGTACGTTTCGCTCGAACCGTGCAGCATCCAAGGGCGGACCCCGCCGTGCGTGGACGCAATTCTCGGTAGCGGCATCCGGCGGGTCGTTGTGGCGGCTAGGGACCGCAACCCGGCCGTGGACGGTTCAGGCTTGGCACTGCTCCGGCAGAACGGCTTGCAGGTGGAAGAAGCGGACGGCGAGCTGGCTGCGACGGCACAGCGGCTTAACCAAGCCTTCTTCCACTTCGCGCGCACGAGGCAGCCGCTTGTGACGCTCAAGACGGCTCTGACTTTGGACGGCAAGATCGCTGCGCCGGACGACAACACAGGTTGGATCACAAGCGGCAAGGCACGCGAGCATGTGCAGCAGGTGCGGCATCGCCAAGACGCGATCATGACCGGAATCGGAACCGTGCATGCGGATGACTGCTTGTTGACGGATCGCACCGGCCGGCCGCGGCGGCGCCCCCTGCTGCGCGTGATTACCGACTCGCTGCTGCGCATCCCGCTCAACTCCCGCATCGTCGAATCAGCGCAGGACGACTTGGTGGTAGCGACGACTTCCGCCGCCACGCAGGAGAAGCGGAAGCCATTGCTGGAGCGCGACATCACGGTGCAGAACTTCGATTCCCCGAACGGTCGCGTCGACCTGCTCGCATTGCTGGATTGGCTTGGCGAGCGCCAGGTCACGTCGCTCATGATCGAGGGCGGGGCAAAGTTGAACTGGGCCGTGCTCGAGGCCGGGATCGTCAACAAGGTTCTGCTGTATTTCGCCCCCAAGATCCTTGGCGGCCTGGAATCCCTTCCGATGGTCGGAGGCGCAGGCCGGCGGTCTCGCTCGGGAGCGATTCGCCTGCAAAACCTGCGCACGATAGGCGTGGCTGTCGACGAGTTCGCGGTAGAGGCAGACGTGGTCAGCGAGGCGTCGGAGCCGCGCCGGTGAGGCGGGCTGCGAAACGGAGCCATGTTTACCGGGATCGTTGAAGAGACGGGAACCGTGCTGGCGCTGGCGCGCTCTGCGACGGGCGCCCGCATGGTCGTGGCTGCGCGCAAGGTTCTCGCCGATCTTGCCCCGGGCGGCAGCGTTGCTGTCAACGGTTGCTGCCTGACGGCGGTCGACGTTGACGAACTTGGATTTGCCGCTGACCTGTCCCCGGAGACTCTCGACAAGACCGGCCTAGGCGCTCTAGCCGAGGGAGACAGCGTCAACCTCGAACGGCCCCTGCTGCCAACGAGCCGGTTGAGCGGGCACTTCGTCTTGGGCCATGTCGACGGCACCGGCGAGGTGCTGGCGCTTGATGCGCTTGGGAACGGGAATTGGTGGCTGTCCGTGCGCGCACCGCGGGAATTGCTGCAGTTCTTGGTGTATAAGGGCAGCATCGCGATTGACGGCATCAGCCTGACCGTCGCTTCCCTCGAGGCGGACGTTGTCGGGGTTGCGATCATCCCGCACACGTACGAGGTCACGACGCTTCGCTCGTTGCGAGACGGCGCCTCTGTCAACCTCGAGTGCGATATGCTGGCCAAGCACGTGCATCGCCTGCTGGAAGCAATGCCGCATCCGGGCACCATTGGCAGCCAGTAGGCGGGCGCGCAGTTCAGACAGCCGGTTCGGCCTTGATGCAGGCCGGGATTCCTTCCCTGTAGCTCGGGTAGCGCAGGCCGATTCCCACACGGTGCCGGATAGCGCTCCCGTCAACGCGGCGGTCTGCTTTCCGCGTCTCGCTCAGGTATTCGTCCGGCACGGCTTCAGGCAATGGCAGGCCTAGCAATGCGGAGCAGTAGCGGGCAACTTCAAGGGAGGTTGCCGGACACTCGTCCGCCACCGGATACGTCCCAGCGACCGATTGCTGGACGGCCCGGGCAATGATCGCCGCCAAGTCATCCACATGGATCCGGGAAACCATGCGGGCAGAGTTGGCAGCCAGGCGGAAGCGGCCTGCGCGCATCGACTCATGCACTCCGCGCCCGGGGCCGTAAATCGCGGCAGGGCGCAGCACAAGCGCGCGGCAGCCGTGGGATCGCACGGCCTCCTCGGCCCCGACGCGGAGTCGCTGGCGCTCGGTTTCCGGCGCCGCTGGCGTGCGCTCGCTCACCTCGCGCAGCGAGCCGTACACCCCGGTGGTGGACAGATACGTCAGGTGCCGCGGCGCTCCGCGCAGCTTGGCGAGCAAACTTGCCGTAGGCTCGTGGAGTCGGCCGTCGAGCCGCAGCGTGGGGATGGACAGCAGCACGTGCGCCCCGTCCGCCGCAGCTCGGACGCAGCGGTCGCGGGCCGCGTCGAAGCGTTCCAAGCGCGCGCCCAGCGCTTTGAGACGGGCGAGGTTTTCGGGAAGCCGGCTCGTCGCCGTCACCTCCCACCCGGCGCCCAGCAGGATGCGGGCGGTGCGACGGGCGGTAAATCCGCAGCCTAGGATCAGGGCGCGACCGCTCATCCCTCTTCCGGCCTGCCTTGCCGGCCGGCATCAAGCCAGCTTGCGCATTCGGCCGCGGCCCACTCAAGGGCACGGCCGGAATGGCCGAAGTCGCCCAGCCAGCGAATCTCCGGCCGCTTGCCGCGCAGCCAGGTCAGCTGGCGCTTGGCATAGCGCCGCGTGTGCATGGCCGTCGCCGCAATCGACTCTTCCAAGTCGGACTTGCCCGCTAGGTATTCCAAGCACTGCGCGTAGCCGAGAGCGCGGAACGGCCAGCATTGGCTGGGAACCCCGCGTGCCAGCAGCCCCCGCACCTCTTCCACCAAGCCCTCGGCGAACATCCGCCGAGACCGTTCGTCAATGCGCGCATAGAGCGCCTTACGCGGCGGATCGAGCCCCAGCCACAGCAGTCGGTAGCCTTGCAAGCGGTCGCCGGACTCCCGCCATTGGGCGCTGACGGGCCTTTTGCCGAGCAGTGTCACTTCGACCGCTCGAACGAGTTTCCGAGAATCATTGGGATGGATGGCGCGGGCCGCCGCCGGATCCAATCTTGCAAGCATCCTCCACAAATGGCCCGCCCGGTGCTTGGCGGCGGAGTGTTGCAAACGCCGCCGCAACTCGGCATCCCGCTGGGGGCCCGGGAAGAGTCCGTTGAGCGTCGCTTCCAGATAGAAGCCCGTGCCGCCAACCAGCACGGGAAGTCTCCGCCGCTGCCTCAGTCGCTGCAACACGGCCCGGGCGGCACGCGCGAACTCGCCGGCGGAATACTGCTGTCGCGGGTCGACATGCCCCAATAGATGGTGCTTGATCCCGAGCCTTTCGGGCAGGGGCGTCTTGGCTGTTCCGACATCAAAGCCGCGATATACCTGGACCGAATCGACATTCACGATCTCCGCATCGAACCGCTCTGCCAAGCGCAAGGCCAATGCGCTCTTTCCCGACGCGGTCGGGCCGACAATGACGATTCCCGGCCGGATGTGCGACGCACTCACGGGCGGCGATCCATTTCCGGAGGCGGGATGCGGCCTGCCGTTTGGCTCGGCACGGAACCCGGGTTCCGCGCCGAAGGTGCGAGGTGCTTGCGGCAGATGTCCGAGCACTCGCCGCGGGCGGGCGGCCTTCTCGGCGGGAGAGGCGGCTGCGGCAGGAGTCACCGGCGTTACAGCGCGCATGATCGGCATTGTCGTCGGGGCCTTGCTCTTCTCTAGGTTCCGCCCGACCGGCGTGACCTGCTGCCTGCGTCCGTCGCATCCGCTGCCGCGAGGGCCTGCAACCGCCACGGCCCGGAGTGCGGGAGCAGTCTCGGAGCGGCATTCTTGGGCGAGGGATCGCTGCCAAGGGCGATGCGCAGCGCCGCGTTTGCCAGCTTGCGCCACGGCGGTGCGGAAATGTCTGCGAAAGGCACGAATTCGCCCTTCCGGAAGCTGCTTGCGTGCCAGCGTTGCAGCAGGGACAGATGGTCTTGCCGTTCTTCGGCATTCGCCTCCCGCCACTCGAATCCCGACAGGGCTGCTCGCAGCTGGGCGCCCAGCGCGGCTGGAGTCGCGGCAGCTGCGTCATGCCGGATCTGGATGGCGGCCTGCCAAGATCCCTTGTACAGCGCCGTCATCTGGAGATATCCGGGCATGGCGGATCTCTGTAGCATGATCCCATGTGCGGAGCCCAGTTCGCCAGACAGCGCAGAGCGTGATCGCAGGGCTTGTTTCGCCCTGTCCTGCAGGCTATGGAACTTGGCCGCTGCCTCGAAGTCGAGGCTATTGCTGGCGCTGTCCCTCAATTGCCCGGTTTCGCGCAGCAGCGACTCGCCATCCGTTTCCAGAAACAGCGCCATGCGCTGGATCTCGCGAGCATAGGCTGCCTCGTCGCAGGCGGCCTGGCAAGGGCGCAGGCAGCGACCCACCTCTCCCCAGACGCAGCCCGGATGCGACGGGGAAGGGGCCAGGTTTTCCGTGCAGCGTCGTGCGAGGAACAGGTCGAGGAGCTCGTCGTGGAACTTGTCAGCGGCGTTGCGGCTGGGAAAGGGCCCGTAGAACAGCGACTGCCCACCGCTCAGCTTCCGCGTCACGCAGCTGCGCGGGAACCGATTGCCGCGCAGCAGCTTGACGAAGAACACCGGGCGCAGCTTGAGGTAATCGCGGCAATCCGCGGGGCGGTAGCGCTTGGCCGCACGGTACAGCGCAATGTCGGATTCGAATGCCGAACCGGTGCGGCGGTAATACACCTGCGTGGCGATCTTGCGCAGATTGAGACGCGTCGAAGCGCTAGCGTCGGGGCGGAGCAAGCGGCGCAGCCGCTTGCGAAGAGCGGCTGTCCGGCCCAGGTACGGCGGCCCTGCGGCGAACTCGACCCGGAAGATGCCCGCGCTCGCCGGCACGGCGCTCAACGCATCATCGCTCCGCCAGTCCGGGATTTCCGCGAAATCGGTCATCGTAGCGCTGCCCAGCCCCTCAGGCTACAGTACTCGAAGATGTCGTCCATCGGACTGGCAGTGGCCATCGGGTCTGTCGCGACGCTGGCAGTCCGCTGGCTGCGAATGCCCCGTGTTGCGACCTTCGGCCCGGCCGGCTGGGCTGGGCTCGGTCTGTTCGGGGGCTGCGCCGCTCTTCTGGGCTTGCCGCTTGCTGCGCACCCAGCGCTTGGCGCACTCGCGTGGAGCGGCTACATCTTGGCGGTTGACGCGGCAGTTTTCGCTGTTCGCGGCAGGTCGCTGCTGCGGTCGCGCCCGGAGTCCTTCCTGTGGCTGGCCACGCTGTCCGTATTCTTGTGGCTGCCGTTCGAGTGGTACAACTTGCGCCTGGCCGGATGGTATCGCTCCGGCCTGCCGGCGCACCTGTTGCGCTACCTGCTGCTGGGATGGTCCTTTGCGTGCATCTGGCCCGCGCTGCTCGAGACAGCCAGCCTGTTCCATGCGCTGGCATTCGACAACGTCCGCCGCCGAGCGCTGGGACGGCCGCCGAGCGCGCCTCTGGCCTGCGCCAGCGCCGCGAGCGGAGCGACCCTGCTGCTGGCCCCGCTGGCCGTGCCGCGCCTCGATTTCGGGGAGCACCTGCTGCCGCTGGCGAGCGTGGGCTTCCTGCTGCTGCTCGAACCTTGGAACGCCGCGGTCGGGCGCACGGGCCTCTGGCTCGAGGTTCGAGCTCGCAATTGCTCGCTGCTGGCCGCGCTCGCCGGCGCCGGCCTGTTCTGCGGGATCTGGCTGGACGCGCTGAATCACCTCTCCCGCTCGAAGTGGCACAGCCTCTGGCCCTTCATTTCGGCGGGGACACCCTTCGAGCTGCCTTGGACGGCCTATGCCGTGCTGCCTTTGTTCGCCTGGCAGGCCTTCGCGATGTACCAATTCGCGGCGGGCGTGCTGGATCTCCCGCGCTGCGGGGCCGGCACGCTTTGCGGCGACGCTGCCGACGAGCGGGCGGCAAGGAGGCGGCCGGCCGCGCTGCCGCCCCTATAGCTCGAATACCGGCGTGGGCTTGTCCTGTGACGCGACGACGACGCGAGTGTCCTGCGCTCCGGTTGAGTCGATCGCTTGGCAGGCGAACATTTCCGCGAGCGCCGGGTGGTTGTTGTTCGTGCTCAAGTGCGCCAGCACCACGGTCCGCGCCCGGCGGTCCCAGTGCTGCGCAAGGAACTCGGCCGCAGCGGTATTGGAGAGGTGCCCGGCCCGGCTCATGACACGTTGCTTGAGATCCCACGGGTAGGGGCCGGACTTGAGCATTTCGAGGTCATGATTGGATTCCAGCACGATAAAATCCGAATCCGCCAGGTGGTAGCGGACGGAATCGGTCATGTAACCGAGATCGGTTGCGATCGCGAGCTTATGGCTGCCACGCCTGACGCAGAAGCCAACCGGATCGACAGCATCGTGCGAAACAGTGAAGGTCTCGACCGCAAGGTCTCCGATCTCGAACCCGCGCCCGGCCTCAAAGATTTCCAGCCTGGGCGCCGCCTTTTTCCAAGTCAGTCTCTCGGACGTCGGCTGCGAGACAAGAACCCTCGCATCTGTCTTGCGGGACAAGACATCCAGCCCTTGCACATGGTCGGAGTGCTCGTGGGAGATCACGATGGCATCCAGCCTCGTGTAGTCTTCGCCAATCGAGGCCAGCCGCAGTTGGATCTGCCGGCAGCTGAACCCGGCATCGAACAACACGCGCGCCTCGCGCGTGGCAACGAACGTGGCGTTGCCGCTCGAGCCGCTTCCTAGATTGCAAATGCGCAGCGATGCGCCTGCCGCGGCGCTCATGCCGCGGCCGCGATGCGCTCGCAAGCGCGCTCCCAAACGGCGGGGTTGAGCAGGTGCTCGGGCCGCTCTTGACGCAGCGTCAGGCGCAAGTTCTCGATCGCATGCGAGAGGATGCGCCGCTTGCCGGCGTGCGAAGCCGAGCCCACGTGCGGGGTGACGATCACGTCCGGGCGGTGCAGCAGAGGGTTGTCCGCCGCGGGCGGCTCCGGATCGGTGACGTCCAAGCCCGCCCCGCGCACCTGCCCGCTGTCGAGCGCCGCCAACAGGGCGGTCTCGTCGACTAAGCCTCCGCGAGAGACATTGATCACAATTGCTCCGGTCTTCATTTGCGCCAGAGTGGCCGGGCCGATCAGGTGGCGGGTCGAGTCATTCAAAGGCAGGTGCAGGGAGACGATGTCCGACCGGCCCAGCAGGCCGGGCAGGCTCGTGACGCGCTCCACGCCCAGTTCGGCAGCTTTCCTGCCGTCAACGTACGGATCGTACGCCGCCACGCGCGCACCCGCGGCGGCTAGCAGGCTGGCGACGCGGGAGCCGATGCGCCCGAGGCCGACCAAGCCGACCTGCGCCCCGTATATCTCGACCGCGGAGTGTCGCCCGTAATAGTCGGGCCGGCGGTCGTGGAGCAGGCCGTGCGAGGCTTTCTTGAGGTCCTTGGCAATCGCGAACATCAGCGAAACGGCATGCTCGGCAGTCGCGATTGTCGGCCCGTCCGGCGTATAGGTGACCGCGATGCCGCGTTCGGTTGCGGCCTTGAGGTCAACGTTCTCAAAGCCGATGCCCATGCGCGAGATCAGCACCAGATTCGGAGCCATGTCCATCGTGCGGCCGTCGTATTGCAACCCTCCCGCCAGCACGCAATCGGCGGCGGCAAAGCAGGCCAGCGGGTCGTGCGGGGTGGCTGATCCGGGACCGATCGGTTCGGCCACCCCGTTCAGCAGGCGCACGCAATCGGGAAGGATCTCGCGCTCCGACCAAACCTTGAACATCTTACGAGTCTACTCCAGCGCACTCGCTGCGGAATCGCTGGCGGTCTCAGGCCCAGGCAAATTCAATGTTCGGGCCGCACAAGGCTGGGGAGTCGAAGCGAGGCACTGAGGAGCTGCTTGGCCAGCAGTCATGAGCCGCCGGGGGGGGGGGGGGGCAGAATCAGGGTCCTGCAGCCTGTTTGTCCAGTCCCACGCCGCAACCTGCTTTGCCGCTCAACTCCGCACCGCGAACATTGAATACTCCTGCTCTCAGGCCACGGCAGCTCGACACATCCCGGCCGGCCGTGCCTGTGCCGCCCCCGGCGCATCGCGCAGGACGGCGCGGCAGTGCTGGGGATGTCTCGTCCGAAGCGATCGGGCAGGGCGGCGGCTTCCGTGCCGGGTGCCAAGCGGCTGGCGGGGCGGGCAATTGCGGCCGAGTGCGCGGGGCGGGGAACCGGTGAGTGGCAGCCGTTTGGCGGAAGCGCTCCAGCAGGGGCGGGCAAACTTGGGAGGGGCGACCGACGACAACAAGTCAGGCCCCACTGATCTCTCGCCGACGGTGTCTCAGCAGTTCACCGGACCGCAGAGCCATATCGAGAACTGCTGCATGCATGCGATCACCAAGCTCGCTTGGCAGCGCCGGCCCGGCTGGCGGAACATGGACAGGCACCGCGGCGGGTCGCCAAGTTCGGTATGCTATCTGCGGTATGGGCGGAGTAGCAGACCTTCCGCGCGGGGACGGGCCGGGCTTCAAGCGCCACTGGGCGCCCGACCTGCTTTCCGGGTTCCTTGTCTTCCTCATCGCGCTCCCACTCTGCCTTGGGATCTCGCTGGCCTGCGGCTACCCGGCCATTGCGGGAATCTTCACGGCGATCATCGGCGGGATCGTCGGAACCCTCTTCAGCAATTCCGAACTGACGATCAAGGGCCCGGCCGCCGGCCTCATCGTAATCGCCATCGGCTGCGTAACGGATTTCGGCTTCACCGCGGGGCGCGACCCGGCGGCGGACATGGAAGCGTACCGCCTGGCCCTGGGCGTGGGGGTGGCCGCAGGCGTTATCCAGGTTCTCTTCGGCGTTTTCCGCGCCGGCATCTTGGGCGAGTTCTTCCCCCCGGCAGCCGTGCATGGGCTGCTCGCATCCATCGGCGTGATTATCTTCGCCAAGCAACTGCCCGTCACGCTGGGGCTCGGCTCGGAAGGGACACCGCTGGAACTGCTCGCCAAGATTCCCGGCTACTTCGCCGACATGCATCCCGATGCGGGCCTGATCGGCATTATCAGCTTGGCCATCATGTTCGGGTACCCTTACCTGAAGATCCCGGGCTTGCAGGCCGTCCCGGCACCGCTCGTGGTCGTCTTGGTCGCCGTGCCGCTGGGGCTGCGCTGCGGCTTGGACCGCGAGTTCCTCGTCGACGTTCCGGCCAACATGCTCGGGGCCGTGGCCTTCCCGGACTTCGCCGGCGTGGCCACCGCAACAGGGATCAAGTACATCGTTCTTTTCTCGTTGATCGGCAGCCTCGAGTCGCTGCTCAGCGCCAAGGCGGTCGACCAGATCGACCCCTGCCGCAGGAAGACCAATTACGACCGCGACCTGCTGGCGATCGGCGTGGGGAACACGGCCGCCGCGCTGCTCGGCGGCTTGCCGATGATCTCCGAGATCGTCCGCAGCAAGGCGAATATCGACAACGGCGCAAAGACCCGTTTCGCAAACATGTACCATGGGATGTTCCTGCTGTTGTTCGTGGCTCTCGCACCCGCCCTGATCAACAAGATCCCTTTGGCGGCGCTCGGGGCAATGCTGGTTTTTACCGGCTTCCGACTGGCCTCGCCGAAGGAGTTCGCGCACATGTACCGCGTGGGCCGGGAGCAGTTCGTCATCTTCGTCGCCACGATCATCGGGGTGCTGGCCACGGACCTGCTGGCCGGGATCGGGATCGGGATCCTAGTCAAGGCACTCATCCACATCGCAAACGGCGTGCCGCCCGCCTCGTTGTTCCGGCTGCGGGCCGACATCGAGCGCAGCGACGGCCGAGCCACGGTTACAGTGCGCGACTCGGCGGTCTTCTCGACTTGGATCGGTCTCAAGAGGCGGCTGGAATCCCTCCAAGGCGAACCCCGGGTGCGGCTGGATCTCGCGAGGACCGCCCTTGTCGATCACACCGTCATGGACCGACTGCGCGAAATGGGCGAAGAATTCCAAGCGCGGGGAGGCCGCCTCGAGATCCAAGGCTTGGATGGACATCGCCCATTCTCCGACGATCCCACCGCAGCGCGGGCGAAGAGGCCCTGAACGGCCAAGCCGAGCACCTCGATGAGCCCTGACCAAGAAGCCCGGCGACTGCGCGAGCAGGTCCTCGAAGCCGCTCGCCCGGCTGCCCAGATCTGGCCCCTGAAAACCTTCGCCTACCGCAATCCCGTGCGCGGCTACGAAGATCTTCCCTTCGAAGAAGGCGTGCGCCAAGCGGCTGGAATACTCGGAGGGGCCGGCTTTCTTGCCAACAGCGAGTACAGGGACCTGTGGCGTGCCGGGCGCATCGCGGACGCGCACCTGAACCGGGCCTTGACCCGGCTCGGCCCCCGGCTGCCCGAAGAGAGAGTCCGCGTTGGCGGGCGCGTCCTCGCGCCAAGCGAGGTTCTCTGGGAGCAGGTGACGCACGGCTTGGAGCCCCCCTCCCCGCCCGTGCTCGCGTGGCAGTCCAAGCAAGGCGGCAACGCGGAGCTGCTGGCAGCCGCCCGCGAGGCCTGCCCCGAAGTCGCGAGCGGCGATCGCAACGGACTGCCGGACCTGCCGCCCGCGCGAACCCTCAGCGACTGGGTCAGCGACCTGTCTGGCGCACCGGTCGTAAGCTCGATCAACGGCGAGATGATCAAGTGGTCGGCCGCGTTCCTCGACGAGGGAATGGCCGGCTGGGCAATGCCCTCCCGGCAGGAGGGCTTCTACCGGAGCTGGCGCGACCTGGCGCGACGGGACCGGTCCGGCCGGTTCTTGGGCGTGCCCGGCTTCGCCGCCAAGGTCGAGGCGCTGCCGGAGGCTCCCGAGGACTGGATCCGCAAGGGGCTGCAGCGGCTCGGCCTCCGTCCCGAGCGCTGGAGCGAATACCAGTCGCGCATGTTCGCGCAACTGCCCGGCTGGGCCGGGTTCGCGCGCTGGCGGAGCGAGAACCCGCAATACCCGGCCCAGCGCGAGCACCCCATTGATCTGGTGGACTACTTGGCCGTGAGGCTGTTCTACGAGGTCGAGCTGGTCGAGGCCGCCTGCCGCAAGGAACTCGGCGTGCCCGGGACAGCGGACGGCATTCGCGACTGGGCGGGACGGCAGGCGCGGCGCGATGGAGTCACGAGCGCCCGCGAACTGGCAATCGGCCGTCTGTACCGTCTCGCCGAGGCGCTGGGACTAAGCCCGCGACAGGTTCGCGATCTGGCGGGGGGCGGGGCCGCGACGCTGCTGGGCTGGCTCGAGCATTTCCCCGAAGACCGCCACGGCCCGGTATGGCTGGCGGCCTACGAGGACACTTACGCAGACCGCCTGATGGGCAAGCTGGCGGCGCACCGTCGGGAGGAGAGCCCGCCCGGCTCACGGCCGGCGGCGCAGCTGATCTTCTGCATCGACGCCCGCTCCGAGCCGTTCCGGCGCCACGTCGAGTCCTCCGGCAGCTACGAGACCTTCGGCTATGCCGGGTTCTTCGGCGTGCCCTTCAGCCACCAGGCGTTCGACAGCGCGGACCGCCTGGCCCTGTGCCCGGTGCTGCTCAAGCCGCCCCGGGCAGTCGACGAAGAGCCGCGCCCCGGGGAGGAGCGCCCGCTGGCGCGCTATGCCACGGGCACGCGCTGGCAGCGGCTTGGGAGCGAGCTGTTCCATGATCTCAAGCGGCACCCGTTGGGATCCTTCGTGCCCGTCGACGTCCTCGGCGTTCTGTTCAGCATCGCCTTGGTCGGCAAGACGCTCTGCCAGCGGCCTTACGCCGCGGCCCGTGCCTGGTTGCAGAGGCGGTTCGGGGCCGAGTTGGAGACGAGCTTCCGCTTGGACACCTCCGAGGTCGAGTCGGTCGGGCCGGGCGGGTTCACGCTCGAGGAGCGGGCGGCTTTCGTTCTGGGCGGGCTGCAGATGATCGGGCTGACCGACCCCGTGGCCCGGCTTGTGGTGGTTTGCGGGCACGGCTCGGAGTCGGACAACAATCCGTACGCGGCCGCCTATAACTGCGGCGCTTGCGGCGGCGGGCATGGCGATCCGAACGCCCGTGTGTTCGCCACGATGGCGAACGACCCGTCCGTCCGGCGCATCGTAGCCGAGGGCGGCCTCCGCATTCCCTCCGACGTCTGGTTCGTGGCGGCCAAGCACGACACCGCCACGGATCGAGTTTTCTTCTTCGACCGCGTCGACGTGCCGGCCAGCCACCGCGCAGAGCTCGCCGAGTTGGAGCGCAGGCTGGCCGCGGCCGGCGCGGCACAGGCAAGCGAGCGGATCGCCAAGCTGCCCGGCGCGCCGCGCGGCCTCGGCGCGCGGCGCGCCATGCTGCACGCCATCGGACGCAGCGTGGACTGGGCCAACCCGCGTCCCGAATGGGGCCTGTCCAGCAATGCTGCGTTCCTGATCGGAAGGCGCTGGCTGACCAAGGGCCTGGACTTGGAGTCCCGCGTGTTCCTGCACTCCTACGACCCGGACAGCGACGCTGACGGCGGCATCCTCGAACGCATCATGACCGCTCCGCTCATCGTCGGGGAGTGGATTAACATGGAGTACTACTTCTCGACAGCGGATCCTTGGGTGTATGGCAGCGGCAGCAAAGTGATCCACAACGTGGTGGGCGGGATCGGCGTGATGCTGGGCAGCCAGAGCGACCTGCAGGGCGGCCTGCCCGTGCAGGGCGTGATCGACGGGCCGCGCCGGTACCACGAGCCGATGCGCCTGCTCGCCGTCATCGACGCGCCGGCAGCGAGAATCGCGGCGATCATCGCGAAGCACGAAATCCTGCAGACACTGTTTCACAACCAGTGGGTGAACCTGCTGGCCTTTGACGCCGACCGCAACGAATTCCAGAGGTACCGCGTTGATGCGACTTGGGACCGGTCCGCGGCAAAAGTGGCGGCCTGACTGCGATGCGCGCCCGCTACACCAAGCGCTTGGCCTATTGGACAGCCGTCCTGTTCGTGCTCTGGCTGCTGCTTTCGGAAAGCTTCAACGCCTTGCACATGGCGGTCGGGCTCGCGGCGGCCTTGGCTGTCGCGCTGGGCCGCTCTGACCTTGACGACGAGCGGGTCTACGGCGTTCGCTGGCGGAGCGCGCTGCTGTACATGCCGTGGCTGTTCAGCCGTATGCTAGCGAGCGGTCTCCGCGTCGCCTACCTCGTCCTCCACCCGCGGCTGCCGATCAAGCCCGTGCTGTTCCGCCAGCAGGTCAATTTGGGCAGCGAGGAGGCCGTCTTGCTGATCGGCAACTCCATCACGCTGACCCCTGGCACGGTCACGGTGGAGGCGGACGCACAGGAGCTGACCGTGCATGCGCTCGACGAGGTGTTGGCCGGCGATGTGACCAGCCGGAAGCTGGAGAGGATGGTGGCCCGCGTCTTCCCCGCCGAGGGCGGCAAGGGATGAGCCTCCTGCTCGTTCTGGATGTCATCGCGATCCTGATCGCGATGTACCTGTACCGGGTCGTCCGCGGACCGACGGTATTCGATCGGCTGCTAGGGCTGAACGGCATTTCCACCAAGGCGATCATCCTGCTGGTCGTGATCGGAACGGTGTACGAGCGGGTCGAGATGTTTGTCGACATCTCGACCGGCTATGCGCTTTTGAACTTGGTCGGCGTGCTGGCCATCACCAAGTACCTGACCGAGAGGTGGAGGGCCTAGTGCCGGTCTTCGTGACGGTCCTGATTTCCGTCGGCCTGTTCTTCCTGGTCGTCGCGGCCGTGGGGATGGTACGGCTCCCGGACGTATACTGCCGCTCGCACGCGGTCTCGCTGACCGACGCACTCGGCGCTTTCTTCGTCCTGACGGGACTGGCGGTCTATCATGGGTTCAGCACCAATACATTGCGGATCGTCGTGGTGCTCGCGCTGCTGATCTTGGCAAACCCCGTCATTTCGCACGCAACCGTCCGCGCCGCCTTGCGGTCGGGCGAGAAGCCCGCGGCGGAGGACCGGCGGTGACGTACTCCTTCGAGCTGCCCTTGCTCGTGCTGCTGATCCTGACGGCTGGCGGCGCGATCATGGTCAAGGAGCTCATCAGCGCCGTGCTGCTGCTCGGGGCCTACAGCTTCTTCCTAGCGCTGGTCTGGGCCTGGCTCGGGGCGGCGGACGTGGCCTTCGTGGAGGCCGTTGTCGGGGCCGGGCTTGCAACCGTGTTCTTCCTGCTGACGCTTTCCCAGACGTCGCCGCGCGACACGCGGATTCGCAGGCCGCCGCCGCCGATCCTCGCCGTGGTCGCGCTCCTGCTGCTAGGCCTGCTGCTGCTGTACGCGGCGAACGACCTGCCCGCCTTCGGAGATCCGGCGTCCCCGGCCAGCCGGCACGTGTCCCGCCACTACATCGAGAACAGCCTAGCCGACACCCGCACTCCCAACATCGTGACGTCCGTCCTGATGGACTACCGCGCCTTTGACACCCTGATCGAGACCGTCGTTGTGTTCACGTCCGGCATCGCCTGCTGGCTTCTGCTCAGGAGGGATCCGGAGTGATCGATTCCCCGTTCGGCAGCGTTATCGTCCGCAGGACCGCCTCGCTGCTGGTCTCCCTCGTGCAACTCTTCGCGCTGTACGTGCTGTTCTTCGGCCATTACGGGCCCGGCGGCGGCTTTGTCGCCGGAGTGATGATCGCGGCGAGCTTGATCTTCGGACTGCTCGTGTTCGGAGAGGACAGCGGAACCGGCCAGCGGGCCAAGCGGCTGATGGCCGGCGATGGCGCCGGACTGCTCGTCTTCGCCGCGGTGGGCGGGCTGTGCCTGATCGGGGGCGGCGAGTTCCTCAACTATGCGCAAATCCCCGTGCCGGGTCTCGACAGCGCCAACCGCAGGTACCTTGGCATCCTGCTAGCGCAGGTCGGCGTGGCGCTCGACGTGTCTGTCGCAGCGGTCTCGATCGTATTCAGCCTGTCGCGCAACGCAGCGGACGGGAAGAGCGATGCTTGAACTGGCCGAAGCGGCGTTGCGCCGACCCAACCTCGTCGCGTTCGTGCTGCTGCTGCTGTGGGGCCTGTACATCACGATCACCCACCACAATTACGTCAAGAAGCTGGTCGGCCTGTACATCGTCCAGACCAGCGTCATCTTCTTTCTCGTCACGACAGGGGCCAAGGAGGACGCCACAGTGCCCGTGCTCCTAGGCGGCGTGGAGGCGCCCGCGGCGGACGACTACGTCAATCCGCTGCCACAGGTGCTGACGCTGACGGCAATCGTTGTCCAGATCGCGACGCTGGGCGTCTCGCTCGGACTGGTTTCAAGAATCTACCGGCGCTTCGGGAGCCTTGACGAAGACGATGTCTTGGAGAAGCTGGGATGAGCGAGCAACTCCCGGCCTTGGTGTTCCTGACGCCGCTAGCCACGGCGATCTCGATGCCCTTGGCCGGCCACCGCCGGCCGGGCGTGTGCCGTCCGCTCGCACTGGCCGCGGCCTGCTGCATGGCGGCGCTGTCCGCGGCCAGCCTGCGGTCTGTGTCGGCGCATGGCGAGATCCGCTACTCGTTCAGCGGATGGCTGCCTCCCGTCGGCATCGAATGGCTCGCCGATTCGCTGTCCGCGACGATGGTCACGGCCGTGAGCGGCCTGGGCGTGCTGTGCCTTCTGTGCGCCGGCGATCTCGGGGATCGCCCGCTGGGCAGCCGGGCCGTGCCGTACTACACGATCGTGCTGCTGCTGCTCGCCGGCCTCAGCGGCGCCATCTACGCGGGCGACTTGTTCAACATCTTCGTGTTCCTGGAGGTCGTCTCCCTGTCCGCCTACGCCCTCGTGGCCGTCCCGGGAGGACGCGCGCTGGTATCGGCCTTCCGTTATCTGCTGATGGGAGCCTTGGGGACCACTTTTTACCTGCTCGGCGTGGGCTACTTCTATGCCGCGACCGGGGCGCTGAACATCGCCGACCTGGCCCAGCGGCTGCCGGGCCTGCTCGATTCCAAGGCAGTCATGGGCGGGCTGACCTTCATGTTCATCGGGCTGGCCATCAAGATGGCGCTCATGCCGCTGCACGGATGGCTTCCCGACGCCTACAGCGATGCCCCGCCCTCGGCCGCGCCGCTGCTGGCAGGCTTGGTGACGAAAATATCGCTGCTAATCTGGGCGCGGATTCTCTACTGGGTAATGCAGCCGGGCAGCGGCGGCAGCCTGACCATTTTCACGCTGGTCGGCGCGTTCGGCATCCTGGCGTCGGTAGGCGGCGCCTGTCTCGCGCTTGGACAGCGCGACCTGAAGCGAATCTTCGCGTATGGCGGAATCTCCCATGTGGGCTTGGTGCTGATCGGCATCGGGCAAGGCAACGAAACGGGGCTGGCAGGCGCCATGTACTACCTGCTGAACGACGCGGTGATGCAGTGCGCGCTCTTCCTGCTGGCTGGATTCCTGGCCCTGCAGTACGGGGCGTCCACGCTGGACGATCTGGGACGCGCCCATGTCCGCAACCCTTGGGCGATCGTCACGTTCGTGACTGTTGCCCTAGGCATGGTCGGGCTTCCTCCCACGGGAGGGTTTTTCGGGAAGCTGCGAATCCTGCTCGGCGCACTCGAGGCGGGCAACACCGTGGCGGCCGGGGCCGTGGCACTGACCACCCTGCTCACATTGGGCTACTTCGCCCAAGTCCTCGAGAAGCTGCTCCGCACGGGCAGCGCGAAACTGCCCATGCAGCAGGCGGAGACGCCATGGCCGCTGCGCGCGAGCATGGCCGCGCTGGTGGCCGGAATCGTAGGCCTGGGGATCTGGAACGACCAAGTAGTCGCGCTGCTAGCAGGCGCCACGGCGTCACTCGGGATATGACGCCCATGAGGGCAACCGCGCGCACAAACGGGGTCTCGAGCTAGGGTGCCGCTCTTCGCACTGATTCCGGGCCTGCCGCTGGCCGCCTTCGTGATCTTGGCTCTGGGCGGGCAGCGCATGGGAGAGGCCAGCCACCGCGTGGGAATCCCGGCCGCAGGCCTCTCATTCGCGCTGTCGATCGCTGCGCTGGCGGAAGTCGCCCGGAACGGAGCGCTGTCGATTCCGCTCTACAGCTTCCTGGATGTGGGCAGCCTTGCGGTCACGGTCGGCCTCTACGTCGACCAGCTCACCGCGCTGCTGCTCCCGCTGATCACGGGCGTCAGTTTCGTGGTCCATGTCTACTCGGCCCGGTACATGACCGGCGATCCCAGATATCGCCGGTTCTTCGCGGTCATCGGCTTGTTCACGTTCTCGATGGCAATGCTTGTCATGAGCGACAACCTGCTGGTGACCTATATGTGCTGGGAGGTGATGGGAATCTGCTCCTATCTCCTGATCTCCCATTGGTCTCAGCGGCCCGAAGCGGGGCAGGCCGCGACCAAGGCGTTCTTGGTCAACGCCGTCGCCGATGTCGGCTTGGGCTTCGGCGTGGTGCTGACGTTCTGCACGTACGGCACCCTCAGCATCCAGGAAATCCTCGCCCGGGCGCCGGCAATGCAAGGGCAAGCAATAGGCGCCTTCGGCTTGGCGATCGATCTGAACACACTGATCGCACTCTGCCTGCTTAGCGGCGCGATCGGCAAGTCGGCGCAGGTTCCCATGCATGTATGGCTGCCCTTCGCCATGGAAGCTCCAACCCCGGTTTCGGCCCTGATCCATGCCGCGACGATGGTGAATGCAGGGCCGTTCCTGCTTGCAAGGATGAGCCCCTTGGTACTGCTGGCGCCGGCAGCGATGGCAGCCATTGCCACGGTAGGGGCGGTCACTGCGGTCTATGGCGCGCTGGTCTCCCTCACGCAGTCCGACATCAAGAAACTGCTGGCCTATTCGACGATCAGCCAGATTGGCTTCATGATCTTCGCCTGCGGCGTCGGGGCGTTCGGGGCAGCGATATTCCACCTGCTGGCGCATGGATTCCTCAAGGCATACCTTTTCCTTTCCACGGGTGATTCCCTCCGTGCGACGGGCGGGCATGCGCCCGGAGCCGACCGCATCCCGGCCAGCCGCGCGCGGGGCCTTGCGGCCGGGGCCCTGCTGCTGGCGTGCATCCCTCCCCTGCTGCTTTTCTCCGGGCCGTACGAACAGCTTTGGAATGCGCAGCGCGCCGTCCCGGCGCAAGCCGCCTTTTGGGCGGTCGCCCTAGCAGCGGTCTTCCTCACTGCCGTCTACACATTCCGCGGCGTGTTCGCGCTGTTCAGCCGGACGGTCGGCAAGTCCGTCCAAGCCCGGCCGAGCCTGTTTTCCGCCGCACATCTGCCGGGCCTCGCCGTCTGCGGAGTCGTGGTCGCCGCGCTGCTTTCCGAAACTTGGTCCGGGTTCAGCGAATTCCTCCGGCCGGCCCTGGGGAGGGCCTCGGGCCGGTTCGAGGCCGCAGACCCGGCACTGGCGCTAGCGGTTTCGCTGTCTGTTGCATTCCTGGGGTGGGGCTTCGCATACTATTGCCACTTGCGGCCGGCCGCCATCCCCCTCGGACGGCGCGAATGGGTCAAGACTGCCTACGTGCTCTTCCTGAACAAGCTCTACTTCGACGAGATGCACCGGATCATCGCCGTGGACCCGACGCTGAGGATCTCGCGCTGGCTCCTGCACCAAATCGACGACCGCGTCATCAACCGGGCCGTCCAAGAGCTGGGAGGCATGGTCCGCGGCGGCTCCCAAGCGCTCGAGGTGGCTGCGAAGAGCCGTGTGATCGGCCCGGCGGCGTCCGACATGGCCCGTGTCGCGACCAGCACCGCGCACGGTCTCGAAAGGCTGACCGAGACCACCTTGGCGGACCGCGGCCCCCGGACGGCCGCAGGCCTGCGGATCCGGATTTCGCACTGGCTGCAGTGGCTGCTCGACCGGCGCGGCGCAGGCGGAGCACCGGGGCAGGCCGGCGATCCCGCGCACGCAACAGACGGGGATCCGCAGCGGGGCGTCAGACCCAAGACCTTGCGCCACTATCTGGTAATCGTCGTCTGCTGGCTGTCGCTTGCGATCGGCCTTACCTACTTGCTGGCCGACTGATGGAATCATGACCAAGAGGGGGCAGCCATGGAAGCGCTATTCACGGAGCACCTGATCTCGTCGCTGATCGCGGTTCCTTTCGCTGGCATCGTCGCCCTGCTGTTCGTGCCGGGCGAGGCGTGGGTGCGCCGCGCCGCCCTGGGGATTTCCATGGCGGCGCTCGGCCTGGCCGGCGTGCTGTGGTGGCAATTCGATCCGTCCGTCAAGGGCATGCAGTTCGTGGAGCGCACCGACTGGATGGAAAATTTCAACATCCAGTACGCCGTCGGCGTGGACGGCATCAGCCTGGTTCTGGTCTTGCTCACGACCCTGCTGGGGCCGCTCTGCGTGCTCGCATCCTGGACTTCCGTCGAAAGCAAGGTCCGGGCATTCATGATCTTGATCCTGCTGGTCGAGGGATCGATGATCGTCGTCTTCACGGCGCTCGACCTGTTCCTGTTCTTCATGCTGTGGGAAGTCACGATGATTCCCATGTACTTCATGATCATCCTGTGGGGCGGGCCGGGCCGGATCCTGGCAGGCCTCAAGTTCGTGCTCTACAGCCTGACAGGCAGCCTGCTGCTGCTGGTCGGAATTCTGGGCCTGTACTTGGAAACCGGCCGCTCGTTCGACATACAGGCGATGGCCGGCCGCGGCATCGACAGCGACGCTCAGATCTGGATCTTCGCGTTCCTGTTCCTCGGATTCGCCATCAAGCTCCCGATGGTGCCCTTCCACTCCTGGCTGCCCGACGCCCACTCCGAGGCTCCGACCGCGGGCAGCGTGATCCTAGCCGGCGTGCTGCTGAAGATGGGCGGCTACGGCTTCCTGCGCATCTGTCTTCCGGCCCTGCCGGAGGCGTCCGCTGAGTTCGCCCCGTACATCCTCTGGCTCTCGATCGCGGGCATCATCTACGGCGGCTGCCTCGCTCTAGCCCAGGCCGACCTCAAGAAGCTCGTGGCCTATTCGTCGATCTCGCACATGGGATTCGTGACACTGGGCATCTTCGCCTTCAACGAGCAGGGCATCGAGGGCGCAGTGATCCAGATGTTCGCGCATGGCGTCTCGACCGGCGCGCTTTTCCTGGCCATCGGATTCCTGTACGACCGCACACACAGCCGGATGATCGCAGACTACGGCGGGCTGCAAAAGCCGATGCCCCGGTTCGTCATCCTGCTGTCAATCTTCGCCATGGCCTCGTTCGGCCTGCCCGGCATGGGAAATTTCACCGGGGAGTTCTTGGTGCTGCTCGGCACGTCCTTCGGCGGCATGCTGAAGGTCCTGCTCGCAATGAGCGGGATCGTGCTGGCCGCCGCGTACATGCTATGGATGCTGCAGCGCGTGGCTCTGGGCCAGCCGCGCAAGTCTCTCGAATCGCTGCCGGACCTGAACGCGCGCGAGGTAATCACCCTCGCCCCTCTGGTGGTCGCCGTCTTCGTGGTCGGCCTGATCCCCGGCACGGTGACGAAGAAGCTCGACGCGACCGTCGAGAGGCTGCTCGTACGATCGCCGGCCGCGATCGACAGCGCGCCCCCGCCCGGGCCATGAACGGGCCGTGGCCAGACCGCACGGCCCGGGCTGCGGCACAGCGGCTGGCCGATCTGCCCGCCGGCCAGCACGGCTGGCGCTCTCGCGGCGGGAAAGCAGTCGTTGCGCGGCACATCAACCTCCCGAAAGTCTCCCGGCCCGCCGGCGCATTGTACAATCTAGATGGATCGCTTGCGCCGCTGCGGGCCGGCCCAGCAGCCGCAAGCGCGGACCTTCGGCTCCGGTATCGGGCGATGCGTAAGCCCGCCGGGTTCCTGCCATGCTGAAGCTATTTCAAAACCAAGGGAAAGCCCTGCGCTGGACCATGGGGATCATCCTCTTCCTCGTGGCCGGTTCCATGATCATCACGCTGGTGCCGAACGTATTCGGCCCGGCCGGGCCGGGCGCGGCCGATATCCTCGCCGAGGTGGACGGTGTGGCCGTCACGACCGGCGATGTGGAGGTGGAACTGCGGCAGCACCGCGCGAGCAACGTCCCGGCCGAGGCGATTGCCATGATCGCCGGTAACGCGGTCGAGGCCCTGATCGCCGAGCGGGTGCTCTTCGCCGAGGCGACCAAGCTGGGACTGGCCCCGGGGGACGCGGAGTTGGCAGGCTGGCTCCGCGAGCAACTTCCGGAGGTGCTGTTCCCAGAGGGCAAGTACATTGGCGCGGATGCTTACCAGCGCTTCGTGCGCCAGCAGTTCCGCCGCACCGTGGCCGAGTTCGAGCGGGAGATTCTGTACGAGATCGCCATCGCACAGCACCTGCGGCAGATGGTGACCGCTGGCACCAGCGTGGCCGAAGACGAGATCAAGCGGCGCTTCCATGAGGAGAACGACAGCATCCGCGTCGAGTGGGCCGCGACGGACGCGGCGAGCGAGCGCAGCAAGGTCGCGGCGACGCCCGAGCAACTGCGCGAATACTTCGACTCCAACAAGCTGCGCTACCGCCAGCCCGAGCGCCGGCCACTGAAACTGCTGACAGTCGGCCCCGATGCGGCCGTCGGCGACCTGCAGGTCGCCGACGCGGAGATCGATCTGTACTACTCGCAGAACCAGTACCGCTTCGAGAATCCGGAGCGCGTCAAGGTGCGCCACATCCTCTTCATGACCATGGACAAGTCCGAGGCCGAGGCGGAGCAGGCCCGCCTGCAGGCCGAGGCCGTGCTCGAAGAGTTGCGCGGCGACGCAAGCTTCGAGGCACTGGCCAAGCAGCACTCGGAGGATCCGGGCAACGCCGCGAATGGCGGCGATCTGGGCTGGATCAGCCGGGGCATGATGGATCCGGCCTTCGAGGAAGCCAGCTTCGCGCTGCGCGAGGCGGGAGATATCACGCAGGCACCCGTGAAGTCTGAATTCGGCTACCACTTGATCCAACTCGATGACCGCCAAGCGCCGAGCGTCAAGCCGCTCAGCGAGGTGCGAGAGGTGATTCGAGAGGACTTGCGCGCCGAGCGCGCCCAGAGCGAGCGCTACGGGCTGATGGAACGGGCCATGGCGGCCGCCGAGCAGGCCGGCGCCGACTTGGAGAGCGCGGCCGCCGAGCTAGGCCTGCCCTACCAGTCCTTTGAAGCCTTCAGCCGCGCCGCCTTGCCCGACGCACTGCCCAAGGCGGCCAGCTTGGTCGAGGCCATCTTCGAGCAGCCTGCCGGCCAGGTCTTCACCGCGAGCGAGGGTGACACGTTGTACATAGGCATCGCCAGCGCAGCCGTGCCCGCCCGCGACGCGGAATACGAGGAAGTCAGCGCGACGGTGCGCGACGACTATATCGACAGCGAGTCCGCCAACATCGCCCGCCAGCGCGCCGAGGAGCTGGCGCAAACGGCGAGAGACGCCGCGGGCGACCTCGGCACCGCCGCGCGGAGCATGGGCTTGTCGGCCTCCAGTACCGACTGGATCCGTCGTGGCGGCGAGATTGAGGGCCTAGGCCCCGTCAGCGCCTTGGGAGACGGGGCTTTCGCCAAGACAGATGGCGAACTGCAAGGTCCTGTCGCCGTGGGAGAGCGCTGGGTCACGTTCCGCACCGTGGCCCTGCGACCCGCCGAGGAATCAGCGCTGGCCAGTGATGGCGCGGCCTTGCGGCAAGCACTGCTCGACGAAAAACGGGGCGCGGAGTTCGACTATTTCCGCCAGCAGAAAATGCGCGACTATAGCGAGCAAGGCCTTGTCGTGCGGTACCCTGACCGCATCCAGGCCTACCTCCAATCGCTGCAAGGCGTCATCTAGGATCCGCACCTCGCAGGGCACATCCATGCGCATGCAGAAGCTGGTTCCCGTCCGCCAAGGGTTCCCGAGCAGAGCGCTCGCGGATGTCGCCGGCTCTGTCCGGCAGCAGATGGAAGGGGCCGCTTGGGCGCGCCGAGTTCCTGCGGGCAGTCGCGTCGCGGTCGGCGTGGGCAGTCGCGGCATCCGCAATATCGCCGTGATCGCCAAGGCCGTCGTGGAATTCTGGAAGTCGCGCGGCGTGAAACCATTCGTGGTGCCCGTGATGGGCAGCCACGGAGCGGCAACAGCCGCGGGCCAGGCCGACGTGCTGGCCCATTACGGCATTGACGAGGCCAGCATGGGCGCGCCCGTGAAGAGTTCGCTCGATGTGGTCGGCGTGGGCTCCACGCCAGAAGGCATCGAGGTCTCGATGGACCGCCTGTCATTCGAAAGCGACGGCGTCATGCTCTGCGGGCGGGTCAAATGGCACACCGACTTCGAAGGCTCGCTGGAGAGCGGCATTCACAAGATGATGGCGATCGGCCTCGGCAAGTGGGAAGGCGCCAAGCGCTATCACAGCTGGGCCTTGGAGATCGGCATGGAGCGGGTGATCCGCAGCGTCGGGTCGACCATGCTGGCCACGGGGAAAGTGCTCGGCGGCCTGGCGATCCTGGAGGACGCCTATCACGACACCGCGGAAGTCCACGCGCTGGGTGCCGACGGCATGGCCGAGCGCGAGGAAGGCCTGCTGCGCCGGGTGAAGGGCTGGAAGCCGAACCTGCCCGTCAAGGCAGTCGACCTGCTGATCTTGGACGAGATCGGCAAGGATATCAGCGGCGCGGGCATGGACACCAAAGTGGTCAATCGCAGCGGCGAGCACGGGCCCAACAGCTGGCAGGGAGTCCCGACCGTGCATCGAATCTTCGTCCGCGACCTATCGCGCAACACCTACGGCAACGCCAGTGGCATGGGCCTGGCGGATATCGTGCATGATCGCTTGGTGGACCAAGTCGATTTCCAGGCGACATGGGTCAACGCCCTCACCTCCTCGGTGACGTCGCCGTGCTTCACCCCGCTGCATTTCCCGACAGATCGCGAATGCTTGGAGCGCATCCTGCCCACGTGCGGCAAGCTGGACACCGCAACATGCTCGATCCTGTGGATCCGCAACACCTTGGATCTGTCGCGCATGCTGGCCAGCGAGAACTTGCTGGAAGAACTGGCCGGCAACGATTCGATCTCGCTGGAAGGCGCGGCTGCCGAGTTACCTTTCGGAGCGGCGGGCGACCTGATCAGCCCGTTCGGCACGACCGCGGAGCACCCCAGGGCCGCGTGATCTCAATTCCCGGCAATCGCTCGCAAGGCGGCCGTGCGCTGCAGCGCTAGTTCCCGTTCGCAATGAGTATCTTGCACGCGGCCGTGCTGGCCTTGGCGCAGGCCTTCACCGAGTTCTTGCCGATCAGCAGTTCGGCCCACTTGATATTGATCCGCTGGCTGCTCGGGTGGGAGGATCCCGGCCTGTTCTTCGACGTGGCGCTGCACTTCGGCACCATGCTGGCACTGGCGGCCTATTTCGCCCGCACCTGGGTGCGGATTCTGGGTCTGGCGACGGGCCGCCGGGTGCTTCAACCCAGCGCCGGCCACCCGGATCTCGACCTGTACGAGAATCCGCGATTGCTATGGCACCTAGCGGCCGCCACGCTGCCCGCGGGCCTTGCCGGCGTGGTTCTGCAGGAAGCGGTCGAGTCGCAGTTCCGCAATCCCGCACTGATCGGCTCCATGCTCGTCGCAGTGGGCGGCGTGATCTGGTGGGCGGACCGGCGGGCTGTTTCCCGGCGCGACTTGGGAGCGCTTCCCTTCCACGCTGCGATGTGGATCGGCTGCGCCCAGGCGGTCGCGCTGATCCCCGGCACTTCGCGCTCAGGAATCACCATCGCCGCGGGGCTGCTGCTAGGACTGCACCGCCAAGCGGCGGCGCGGTTCTCCTTCTTACTGGCCATGCCCGTCGTCCTAGGCGCATCGCTGAAGGCGGGGCTGGACATGATCTCGAGCGCGGATCCCATGGCAATCGAACATGCCCCGCTGGCGACCGGGGTCGCGGTGAGCGCAGTGGCGGGCTATGGCGTGATCGCTGTCTTCCTGCGCTTCCTGCAGGCCGCAACCTTGGCACCGTTCGTCTACTATCGCGTAGCATTGGGGATAATCGTGCTAGTTCTTGCCAGCGCCTCCGGTCGCCAAGAATCCCTAGCGCTGCTCGGTCAAGGCGGATGAGAATCAAGCTCCTCGTAAACAACCCGCGCTTGAGCGAGATGGTGGGCGTGCTGCTGTGGATCACAGCCCTAGGCGTACTGCTGAGCCTGCTGTCCTACGAGCCCGCGGATCCGTCGGCCAGCGTGGCGGCCGGGCCGGGCCGGGCCCGCAACTGGATGGGATTCCCGGGAGCCTACTGCTCTGACCTCATCCTGCAAGTGTTCGGGCCGGTCGGTTTCCTGCTGCCAGCCTGGCTGGCCAAGCTGGGCTGGAACAGGATCCGTCAGTCGGAAGGCGGCCGTTTGTGGCGGCAAGGCACAGGCATGGCGCTGCTGACCGTAGTGCTGTGCGGCGCGTTACACATGTCCGAAGGGGCAGTGTCCATCGCTCTGCCCGATCGCTGGCACCAAGCCGTCAAGCCCGGCGGCGTGACCGGCCAGGTCATTGCCGAATCTTCGATGGCGATGCTGAATATCGGGGGTACGATCCTGCTGCTGACGACGCTTGCAGCAGTGGGAGGGTACTTGCTGACCTCGGTACGGGTCGCCGATTTCCTGGGCCGTCGCAAAGATACCGATCGCGAAGACGAAGCGCAGCCGGAGAGCGGCACAGAAGACGATCCAATCCCGGTGACGATCCACAACAGTCCCGACAACGAGCCCCCCGAGATCCTAGCCGCGTATCCGGGCACGCCTCAGCTTACATCAAGGCCGTCCCAGCCGCGGTCGAGCAGCCGCGCACCCGCGCCGCCGGCCCGGCCGCCGATCGTACCGCTGGACAGCGAGCCGGATGAAGACTTGGCCAGCATGCTGACTGGCCCGGGAAGCGGCCCGGCCAGCGGCGGCGAGAAGTCGCAGACCGGCAGTGCCGACAGCGCGTACGAACTGCCCGCGACCAGCCTGCTCAAAGCTCCGCTCGGACGCGCAACTTTCGACGAAGCCCAGCTTCAAGAGACCGGGCAGCAAATCGTCGCGAGATACGAAGAATTCGGAGTGCGGGGTGTTATCGAGCGCATCAATCCCGGGCCCGTGGTGACAACGTTCGAGTTCAGCCCCGCCCCAGGCATGAAGGTCGCGCGGATCGTGAATCTATCCGAGGAACTGTGCCTGGCCTTGAAATGCGAATCGATCCTGATTGAGCGCATTCCCGGCAGATCCACGGTCGGCATCGAGGTTCCCAACCCAGATCGCGAAGTCATCTCCTTCCGCGAAGTGGTCGAGACACCGATCTTCGAGCAGTCGGAGTCGAAGCTGGCATTCGCCCTTGGCAAGGATATCAACGGAAAGATCCACTGCGCGGACCTAGCCACGATGCCGCACTTGCTGGTGGCGGGGCAGACCGGCTCGGGCAAGAGCGTGATGGTCAATACCGTGATCATGTCGATCTTGCTGCGGGCCTCGCCGGACGACGTGCGCTTCATCCTGATCGATCCCAAGGCAGTCGAGATGGCCTTGTACCGCGACATCCCCCACCTGCTGACGCCGGTCATCATCGACATGAAAGAGGCCACCAACGCGCTGCAGAACGCGACGCGCGAAATGGAGCGGCGCCTGCAACTGCTGGCACGGCACGGGTGTCGCAACATCACTCAGTTCAACGAGCATGTCAAGAGCGCAAGCACGGACGCATTCGGCGACACTACGTCCTCCAATCTCGAAAAACTGCCCTATATCGTCGTGATCGTCGACGAGCTGGCCGACCTGATGATGCAGTCCGGCGGCAACGTGGAAGGGTCTATCCAGCGCTTGGCCCAAATGGCGCGCGCTGTCGGCATCCACCTGCTGCTCGCCACCCAGCGCCCCAGCGTCAACGTCATTACCGGAGTGATCAAGGCCAACATCCCCGCCAGGCTGTCTTTCTTGCTGGCGACCAGAGTCGACTCGCGCACGATCCTAGATTCGAACGGCGCAGAGTCGCTGCTCGGCAAAGGCGACATGCTGTTCCTGCCTCCCGGGGGCGCGGGCCGCATGAGACGGCTGCACGGCCCGCTTGTCTCGGAGAGCGAGATCGAAGCCGTGGTCTCGCACTGGAAGGGGCTTGCCAGCCCAGCATACGAGACCGACTATCTAGCGTCCCCGGAAGGCGACGAAGACGAGGACGGCCCGCAAGCAGACCCGGACTTCGCCGACCCGATGTACCGGGACGCGGTCGTGCTGGTGCTGGAGATGGGCAAGGCCTCGACCTCCACGCTACAGCGGCGGCTGCGGCTGGGATACGGCCGCGCGGCCCGGATCCTTGACGCAATGGAACGCGACGGCATCATCGGGCCACCGGACGGAAGCAGGCCGCGCCCTGTGTTGAAGCGGCCCGAATGGCTCGACGAGGCAAGCGGGGGCGAAGCGGGCGGCAGCTGATTGCCGCCCGGCCCCGCCAGCTTGCACGCGGTCCGTGCCTGGCACGCCATCCGT
Source organism: Bryobacterales bacterium (assembly GCA_965219605.1). GTDB lineage: Bacteria > Acidobacteriota > Terriglobia > Bryobacterales > UBA6623 > VXMF01. The sequence goes on from CBDCOC010000001.1 coordinate 1,693,610, forward strand.
TGGCATCTTCATAACGGCTCGGCAGGTATCGCGGGCAGGTACCGCCCACCTGCCGCGGGTTCATTGACCGAGGTGCTTCTCGAACAGTTTCGCGATCTCTGTGCAGTGCTGCACGACATCTCGCTGGCTCGCGGCCTCGACCATAACGCGGACGACGGGTTCCGTGCCTGAATAGCGGATCACCACGCGGCCGCGGCCGGCGAGATCCAGTTCCCTAGCGGCCACCGCGGCACGAATTTCCGGCAACTGCTCCAGCGGGCGCTTCTCCCGCACGCGCACATTGATCATCTGCTGCGGAAGCCGTTTCAGACGGCTGCGCAGCTCGCTGCAAGGCGCGCCCTCCTCGGTAACGGTGCGCAGCATCATGAGCAAGCCCAGCAAGCCATCGCCGGTAGTGGAATGCGCGCCGAATATCAGGTGGCCGGACTGCTCCCCTCCCAGCGCCGCGCCGGTCGTCAGCATTTCATCAATGACGTACTTGTCGCCGACTGCCGTGCGAAGCAGCCGGATCCCCTCGTCCTGCAGGGCCAATTCGAGGCCGAGGTTGGACATAACGGTCGCCACCACCAAGCTGTCCGGCAGCAGGTCCCTGCGCTTGAGCGACTGGGCCATCAGCAGCAGCATGTTATCCCCGTTCAATTCATGCCCGGCCTCGTCCACGAACAGGCAGCGGTCGGCATCTCCGTCGAGCGCCGCGCCAAAGTCGGCACCGCTCGAGACAACTTCCTCGGCCAGAGCTTGGAGGTGCAGCGCACCGCAATCGAGATTGATGTTCCTTCCGTTGGGGGCGCAGGCGATGTACTTGACATCCATGCCCAGCGCTTCGAACATGATCGGAGCGACCTCGGACGCGGCGCCATTCGCGCAGTCGACCACAAAGCGCAGGTTCCGCGCTCGCGGGGACACGTCTGCGGCACGGAGCAAATGCCGCACGTACCGCGCGGCGACGTCAGGCTCGTCCAGCGGCTCGATCTCCCGCACGCGGGCTTGCTGCGCGAGCGATACGTCCACGCGGCCTTCGATCGTGCGTTCCATTTCCTCCGGCAGCTTGTATCCGAACGGCCCGAACACCTTGATGCCGTTGTCTTCGAACGGGTTGTGCGAAGCCGATACCATAACACCCAGCGAGTGCTGGCCATGCTGCGTGGCGTAGGCAACGGCCGGCGTCGGCACGACACCGGCAAACTCGTGCGCGGCCCCGCCGGCCGCCAGCCCGGCCGCCAGCAGCCGGACGATATGCATGCCTGATTCCCGCGTGTCCATGCCGATGAGCACATTGGGATTGCGGGACTTGGCAATCTGGCCGGCCAAGGCCTGTCCGATGGCATGCACGGTCGTGTCGTCGAGCGGGAACTGGCCGGCTTGACCGCGGATTCCGTCTGTGCCAAAAAGCTTGGTTGCCATCGGTTCGCAGGGCCCTCAATGCGGGCAGAACTTCCCTTGATTGTAAGACTTTCGCAACTACTCACGCCCGGGCCGGAGGATTTGAGTTTCGGGCTGAGGCCAGGCGGGGCACGGCTGTCGCGGGGAGTGGGGCTGGTGGCGCAGACGAGCAAGCCTTGGCCGACTGGCACAGCCTGTCGCTGCAAGTCATGAACTAGGCCGGGGCGGTGACCGAGAAAGTCCGGTGCAATTTCGTGCCGGGGCAGCGCCGCGCTGGCACCGCTATGCGGGCCGCGACTTCCGCCAGTGCCAGTGGATCCGGCGCAAGGCCGCGCGCTGGGGCCAGCACTACGCGGCTATGGAGCCGGGCGAGCGCTTGGCCCTGCTGGCGGTCGAGGCCTATGCCCGCATCTCCAGCTATCTAGTGCTTGCGGCAAAAGCATCTATGTCATTGTATTCAAAATGGTTGTGCGCAATCGACGCAGGCGAGGATTCGTCGGGAGGCGGCCCGTTGGCCCGGATCCGGCCTGGTAGCTGCAATCTTCGCCCGGCGACAGCCCGCTGCGCATCGTTCAGCCGACTCCAACAAGCCTTTACTTTGTTCACCAAGCGGCCCGTTTTGCTAGCGGAGAACGGATTTTAGGGGGGCGTCGCAGGCACTATCTACAATCGATGGCCGCCCTCGGCCACAATCCGCCCGTTGCCATCCACATCGCCCTCGCTGGCCAAGCGGTCGCCATGCTTCACCAACACGGCGCCCCCCACGCCATCCGAGGCGTGAGCAGTTACTGCGGGTTTAGTGCGCTAGCTTGCTGGCTCCAGCCAGCGCTCATGGCGGTATAATTGGGTAATTATGCATATAATCCTCCTTTTTTTCGTGCATGAATGAGGAAGGCAAGGGGTTGAATGATGACAATCCGCGATGAGGAAATTTGGCGGCAATTGCGATTGGGCGAGGACAGTCGCTGGGAATTCAAGCAGGTCGAATTCCGCGGCGACAAGCCAATCAGTCCGCGCAGGGATGATCTGGCGGATGAGCTTGGCGCGCTCGCCAATGCGGATGGCGGAACAGTGCTTTGCGGCATAGCCGATGACGGAACCATCCAAGGCATGTCCCGCGAGCAGATTGTATCTCTGGACCTCCTGCTGGCAGAAATCAGCACCGACACCATTGAGCCGCCGTTGCGTATTGACATCCACCACAGGGAACTAGCCGGCAAAGCATTCGTGCTGGTAGCGGTCCCGCGTGGAGAAGCTCTGCATGAACGGGCTGGGCAGGCTTTCATCCGGGTGGGCGCAACCAAGCGGCGCCTGCGCAAGGACGAGAGCATGCGCTTGGCCCAGAATCGTACGCAGAACCGCTATCTCTGGTTCGACAAGCAAATTGTTCCCGATACTGGCTTCAAGACGTTGGACGAACGACTGTGGGAGCCGCTCCTTAGCGTTGCAGGCGCAGCGGACGCTCGCCGCGGCCTGATGAACCTACACCTGCTGGCAAGGGATGAAGCCGGTGTGAGCCGAGCCACGGTGGCCGGCATACTGCTATGCACGCCTTCCCCGCAGGACTGGCTGCCCCAAGCAACCATCACCGCAACGCACTATCGCGGAGCGGATCGCGCCTCGGGCCAGTTGGACACGAAGGAGATCGCGGGTTCGCTGTCAACACAAATCGCGGACGCGGTTCAGTTCGTGATGCGCAATATGCGTGTTTCGGCACGCAAGACCCCGGAACGGGAGGATGTTCCGCAATACAGCAAGGCTGCCGTGTTTGAAGCGGTGGTCAACGCAGTCGCGCACCGCGACTATTCCATTTCTTCGCGGAGAATACGATTGTCCATGTTCAAAGACCACTTGGAGATTGATTCGCCGGGCCAACTTCCCAACGGCATGACCATCGAAGGCATGGAGGCCAGCCAAGCCACACGCAACGAGGTGATCGCATCCGTGTTCGGTCGAATTCCAATCGCCGGCGTGGCGGGCGGGAGTCATCGCAAGTTTTTGATGGAACGCCGGGGGGACGGTGTGTCGATCATTCACAAGGAAACCAAGGAAGCCACCGGTCTTGCGCCGGAATACGAACTAATCGACGGGTCTAGCCTAGTGCTGCGTATTCCTGCTGCGAAGCTCGATCTAGTTCCTGCCGACGCGACAGTCACGGTGCATTCCAAGGGAGAACCCCTCGTCGGAGTCGAAATTCTCGCACTGTTCCCCAATAAGACTTGGGTGCGGGGGACGACCGACGAGGCCGGTGACACGTCTCTGGATCTATACACTACCAATCTGCCAATGACGGTTTATGCCGCCGGGCCGGGATATGCGGCCGGGCTGAAGCGAGATTGGATGCCCAATCGAGGTGGCTTGCTGCTCGAACTTGAACCTCTAGAGTCAGGCGGTGCAACGATATTCGCTCAGAGCACGGGACATATCCCCGGCCTGCGAGGACGATTGAATCCGAAACTCGACTCAGCTGATCGGACTTACTTGTACGCGGACAACATCGCCATCAATGAAGGCCGCCAGCAACCGGTGCCGTTTCGCATAGGCAAGCAGATGCGCTTGACAGATGCTTCCGGGACGGAGATGTCCGTCACGATAGTGGACATCCTCGGCCGATCCTCCCTGATCGAATACCGACCGTTCAGGCCGTGATAGGAGCCAAGGCGGCATTTGGGATGCACAGCACCGTGCGCTGCGCTCGCGATGTGGCGCCAAGATCGCCCCCCACTGTCACCGCCCACCCGTCTGGCTGTTCGCTCAGGCGGTAGTAGCCATCGACCGCCGCCGCGTCGCTGCGCGCGTTCGCGTTGAGCGCTCGCCCGGGATATTCCGCCAGCCATGCCGCGCTGCGCACTAGGCGCGCCGTCCGCCGTTTGTCGCCCAACTGAGCGCCTCCCAGTTCATTCAGATCTTGGCTTCCCCCTTCCAAGGCTGGCCCCGCGGAAGGAGAACGGATGTCAGGGAGGAGCAGGCACCGGCTAGCTTGGCGCTCCATGCTGCCAACGTTCCGGCCGTCATTGTTGGCGCGGCACAGGCGCGAAGAACCCGGCCGGCGCTAGGTCGACGATTCTCCAGCGCTTGCCGCGCTTGCGCACTGCGATGCGGACTGCCCGGTGCCGGCGATCAATGGGGCCCGGATCTAGCTTGGGCGAGAGCTCCAGCAGCCAGTCGACGCTGGCAGCCCACTGTCCGGACCCGTCTTCTTCGATCGCGCCAACCGCCACGGACGACGCAATGCGGCACTGAGCGGTCAATGCGAAGACATCCTGCCGCAGCGCCGCATAGCCTTCAAACGCAGAGCGGTCAAACAGGCCCATGAAAAGCGCGGCATTGGCCGACTGGAGCGCACGACTGGCGTCAAGCACCAGCCGCTTGATAGCGGCCTCCGCGTTGCTCGCCTGCGCGTGTGCCGCATCTACCGGTGCGGCCAGCGCGGCCAGAGCGAGTGCAGCCGCAGGCCAGCGGCATGCAGCCTCGGCCGTCACAGGGTGCCGCTGGGCGATCATGCCAGCAATCGACGGCTGCGCCGATCCCCCGTCACGCGTCGCGAAACGGACTGCGCCCGAAGGCGTAGTCGATCGCCTCCCGGGGCACCGCGTACTCCGTGCGCGCCGAATTCCCCAAAAAGCCCAGATCCTTGATTCCAGCGGGACTCGTGTAGTAGGCATCTACGATCAGACGCCTCGCCCAGCCGAAAAACTCCAGCCCTCGGCGCACGCCGGACGGCGACTTGACACCGAACACGGAAAATCTCCGATATTCCTGCGTGTCCCAGCGCGTGTCCTCGCCGGTTTCGTTCCGCTCGGCATCGACCAGCAAGTCCAGCAGGCCGGTCTGCTGCCTTGCGGAGCACTCGGCAAAGCGCTTGCCGTGGCGCTCGCCCGCGGCGTTGTCCAGCCAGAGGATCCCGCCAGTGAAGATACCTGCCAATTCCGGGTTCTGGCTGGAGAGCAGGTCAATGAATTCAGGCGCTCCTCCCTCGCGGCCGCTCGGCCCGCCCTCGTCTGCCGGCACGATCAACTCCGACAGCCGTTCCAAAGTGCGAAACTCGTGCTCGTTGAAGTACTTGACAGTGTAGTGGCCCTGCAGCGTGCGCTCCTCGCCCAGCTGCTGGTGAATCTCTGCCGCGTCCGCCCCGGCCATGCCCCGGCCAAGCCCGGCAACAGTCAGCGCGGCAGCGATGCGGCGCAGTGCGCCGCGGCGCGAAAGCGCCTCCAATGCTACGAATCCTTGCACGCTAGACATTGCCCTGCCTTAACTCCTCGGCCAAGTACTCCGCAGTGCGCCATGACAGCGCGTTGATGGTCAGCGTCGGGTTCTTGTCTGGATTGCTGACGAAGCTGGCCCCGTCGGCCACGAAGAGGTTCTTGACCTCGTGCGCTTGGCAATAGCGGTTCAGCACCGAGCTGCCCGGCCTGTCGCCCATGCGGGCTGTGCCGACCTCGTGGATGATCGACCCCGGCACGGCGATGCCCTGCCCCTCGCGAGCGACGTTGCCGATACCCAGCACCTTGCCGCCAGCCGCCTCGATCAGATCCCGGAACGTGCGCTCCATGTGGCGCGCTTGCTTCCACTCGTAGTCGCTGAACGCGAAATGAAAGCGCGGCACCGGGATCCCCCAGCGGTCGACCGTGTCCGGGTCGATGTCCATGTAGCTCTGGTGGTTGGGGACCATCTCTCCCCGTCCTGACAGGCCGATTCCACAGCCGTACTCTTGGCGGATCCTGCGCTTCATCGCGGCTCCGTATCCCGCCGCCCGGGCAGCGCTCCCGAAGCTGTCGGGGCCTGGCATGCGGAAGCCTCCGCCCAGCTCGATGTGATACCCGCGCGGAAAATCCAGCTGGTCGTGGCGATCCCACAGCCACCACGGGGCGTACAGATGCGCCCCTCCGAAGCCATCGCTGTCATATCGCGGCAGCCCCTCCAAGGCCGGCAGGGTTCCGCGCAGGCTGAAACCCACGGTATCCATCAGATAGCGCCCGACAAGCCCGGAACCGTTAGCGATCCCGTCGGGAAAGTGCCTGGACTTGGAATTGAGCATCAGGCGCGCCGTCTCGCACGCCGAAGCCGCCAGCACCACGGCCCGTCCGCGCACGCGCTTCTCGGCCCGCGCTGCCTTATCGATGTAGACCGCCCCCTTGGCTAGGCCGCGCTCGTCGACTTCGATCTCGCGCACCATCGCATTGGTGATCACGGATAGGTTGCCCGTCCTGATGGCGGGGAAGATGTCGACTTGGGACGCGGAATAGTTGGAGGCTGTCAAGCAGCCGCGTCCGCACTGGCCGCAGTAGTGGCAAGCCGGGCGGCCGTTGAGAGCGCGGGTGATCACGGCGCGCCGGTTCGCGATGAAGGGAATGCCGAGACTGCCGCCGGCGGCGCGCAGCAGGCGCTCATGCACTTTCGGCTCGGGCGGCGCGTGGAACTTGCCGTCCGGAGCACTGCGGATGCCCTCCACCGTGCCGGTCACGCCGATGTATTCTTCGGCTCGGTCGTACCACGGCGCGATGTCGTCATAGCTGATTGGCCAGTCCCAGCCGATCCCGTCGCGAGAGTGCGGCTTGAAGTCCAAGTCGGAAAAGCGGAAGGACATCCGGCCGTAATGGTTGGTGCGGCCGCCCACGACTCGCGAGCGGAACCAAGCGAACTCTGTTCCGGGCGCAGAGGTGTACGGCTCGCCGTCCAACTCCCAACCGCCGCTGACAGCGGCCATGAAACCGAACGCCTGGCCGGTCCCGAAATATGCCCGGCCGCCGTCCTCGGCAGCGCGGTGGCCGTAGTCATGCGGCCACTTGTTGGTCTTGTAGTCCCTCTGGGGATCCAGCATCGGGCCCGCCTCAACGAGGGCGACCTTGATCCCCTGCTCGCTCAGCACGCGCGCCATGGTGCCGCCTCCAGCTCCGGCTCCCACCACCACGACGTCGTATTCGCTCTCGGCCATGACCTCCTCCACTGCCTAGCGCAAGCTGCGCCGCGCTGCCTGCCGCGGGCCGCGACTACTGGGCCGCGGCGGGCAACGGATCGGGCCGCCTGCTGACGACTCCATCGTAAGCCTCTGCGATGGAGATATTATGCGCGGTCAGCATATGGCCCGTAGCGCGATCCAAGTTGATCTGCGCATTGGCGTACTCATTCTGGGTCGCGATCAGACTGGTGCGGGCGCTGGCAAGGTCGCGCTGGGCCTGCACGACTTGGAAGATTGTCGACGCGCCTAGGTCGTACTTCTTCTGCTCGGCCTCCAGTGTCTGTTCCTGCAATTCCCGGGCTTTCAGCGCGGCTGCGTGACGCGCGCGCGCCTGCTGGATGCGAATCACCGCGGATTGCACCTCAGTGCGGATCGCGTTGCCCGCCTGCACGAAACGAATCTCCTGCTGGCGCTTCTCGAGCAGGGCCGCGGTGTAGTCGGCGCGGGCCTGGCGGTTCTTCAGCGGGATGTTGAGCTGCATCCGAATCTGGTAATCCGGGAAGTTGCGACGCAGCAACTGGCCGGTCGCCGTGCCAAGGCCTCCCAAGAAGAACGGCGAGATGATCGAGTTCTCGCCCGGGAAGCCGCGGAATAGCTCGTTCTCGGATCCTGCCAGCGCATTATTGGTCAGGTCCACAACCAAGTTGGCGCTGGGAAGCATGCCGTTCTTGACGCCAATGATCCCGAGATCGGTGTTCTTGAGGCGAATCCGGTTCTGTTCCATGTCCGCCCGCGCTGCCAGCGCGATCTCCATCAGCGTCGCGACGGGCTCGAGCTTCTCGCCCGGATCGATCTCAATGTCCTGCGTCGGCACGATCTCGGCATGCAACAGCGTAGGGCTTGCGATGCCGTTGACGCTGATGGCGTCCTTGAGCATCGTCTCCTGCAACTGCACCTCGGTCTGAGCCGCCGTCAGGTCCGCCTCCCTTGCCGCCACTTCGGCTTCCGCGCGGATGATCTCGATCGGCGCCAGCGTCCCGATTTCGACGCGCCGCTTGTTATCGCTGTAAAGCTTCTTCGCCAAGGCTAGGTTCTGCCTCTGGCTCTCGACCTGTGCCCGCAGCGACACCAGGCCCCAATACATGCCGGCAACCCGGGCGACGACCTCTTCGATCTGCAGCTTGAACTGCAGGTTGGAAATCTCGTCATTGTTCTTGGCGACTTTGATATTGCGCGTGTTGACGGCCACTCCGAAGCCCTGCAGCAGGGGCTGCGTCAGCCGGAGCGTAACCGCGCTGACCAGCGAAGGGTTGAAATTGGTGCGCAGGCTGTTGGTGTCACTGCGCGAGTTGGCCCAGATCAGAGCGGCGGTCGCGCCCGAGACGAAACCCGTGCGAACGCCCACCTGCGAATTGCTGATCTCGCGCACGAGCGAAGTGGTGCCCGTGACAAAGTCGCTGGTCTGCGGGTTGGAGAAATGCCCCCAGTCGACATTGCTGAAGATCGAGGGATCCAAGTTCACCGCCTGCGTGCCGAAGAACGTGCTGGCATCGCCGATATCGGCCGCACCGCCCTGCCCGCCTCCGCCCGCGCCACCTCCGCCCGCGCGTTGCGTAATGCCAGTAGCCTGCGCGGGAGGGGCCCCGCCTCCGGCGCCGCCGACACCCGTGGAGAGCGTGCTGATCTGATTCTGGACGCCACGCAGCTGGGCGCCCGACTTCGCCCGCATCAAATCGTTGGCAGAGCTTTGCGGGCCGTAGCGGGCCCAGGCTATGTCCAAGTTGTTCTCGATCGCCAGCGCCAGCGCATCCGCCAGCGACAGGTAGATCTTGGCATCGTGCAGGAGACCTTCAAGCCGCCCGGAATTGCGCAGCGAGATCTCGGGCACATCGGGCGCCTTGAAGATCTGCGTGAATGGCGGCCAAGCCGACTTGCCGGCACTGTAGTCGAGCGGCCGCGAATTAATCTCCTGCGCGCTTGCGATCGGCTCCAAGAGCACCGCTGTGACCAACAACAGCGCTAGTTGGCCAATCCAATTCTTCATGGGGGAAGGCTAAGAGGCAGGGCGCTGCGAACGAATGCAGAATCCCAGACTGGATAAGACGCTGGGGTAGATTCGTTGGTTACTCGGCAGGCTGCGGGCGGGCGGCTCCCGAACCGCGCTAACCTGCGTATGTTGTGACCGCTGCTCGCACTTGGAGTCTCACGCTGGCCTATGACGGCACGGCATATCACGGCTGGCAGGTGCAACCCGGCGCAGCCACTATCCAAGGGACAGTCGAAGCCGCCTTGGCGGTGCTCGAGGGGCGGCCGGTGAGGCTTGCCGGCTCGGGGCGCACCGATGCGGGCGTGCATGCCCTAGCGCAAGTGGCTTCGTGCGCACTGCGCAACCCGATCCCGCCCAACGGCCTCTGCAAGGCGCTCAACCGTCTCTTGCCGGCCAGCATCCGTATCACGGACGCCCGCCTGGCGCCGGCGGGGTTCCACGCCCGCCACTGGGCCACGGCCAAGACCTACGAATACCGGATCCAGAGAGCCCCGCTCTGCCCGCCCTTCGAGTCTCTGTACGCCTACTGGCACCCTTACCCGCTGGACGAGGCCGCGATGCGGCTGGCGGCCGCGCGACTGGCCGGAATGCACGACTTCCGCTCCTTTGCCTCAGGCAGCCGAGATCCGGAAGAATCCACCGAGCGCTCGGTATTCTCGTCCGTTCTGGGCAGAGAGGGTGACTTGCTGGTGTACCGCGTGCGCGGCTCGGGCTTCCTGTACCGGATGGTGCGCAACTTCGTTGGCACGTTGCTGGAAGTTGGCCGAGGCAACCTAGCCCCCGGCGACATGGACCGCATCCTCGCCGTGCGCGACCGTCGCGCAGCAGGCCCGACAGCTCCGGCGCGGGGTCTCTTCCTAGCAGGCGTGGAGTATGCGGAAGAAGCCGCGAGCGGCCGTGAGCCGCCGCTCAATTCGTCCGCATGCAGATGAATTCGGCGATCGAGCGCAGTGCCCAGGCAGGTTCGCCGAAGCCTTGAATCGCGGCCATAGCCCCGTCCATTTGCAGGCGCGCGAGGCGCTTCGACTCGTCAACGCCATGGACCGCAGGATAGGTAGCCTTGTTCTGGGCCTCGTCCTTGCCGGCAGTCTTTCCTAACTCGCCCGAGGACGAGATCACGTCCAGAACATCGTCCACGATCTGGAAGGCCAGCCCGATCCTGCTTCCGAACTCGCCCAGCGCTTCCAACCGCGGCTTGTCAGCATCCGCAATCAAACCCCCGAAGCGCACCGATGCGCGAATCAGCGCCGCGGTTTTCGCTCGATGGATGTACTCGACGCGGTCCGGGGACGGGACACTTCCCGTGGCGGCGAGATCTTCGACTTGCCCGCCGAGCATGCCCTCGAGCGTGCCTCCGGCAGTGGCAAGCTCCTGCACGAGGGCGGAGCGGATGCGGGCCGGGGCATCCAGCTCGGCCAGCGCTTGGAACGCCAGCGTGAGCAGAGCGTCGCCGGCAAGGATGGCCACCGCCTCGCCGTAAGCCTTGTGGCAGGTCGGCTGGCCGCGCCTCAGGTCGTCATTATCGAGTGCCGGCAGATCGTCATGGATCAGCGAATAAGTGTGAACGCACTCCAACGCGCAGGCGGCGGCGGCCGCGCCCGAGGCCAGTCCGCACGCCTCGGCCGCGGCAATGGCGAGGAGCGGCCTGATGCGCTTGCCGCCGGCAAACACGCTGTGGCGCATGGCTGCATGAATCGCACTGGGCGGGGCCGAAGACGGGGGCAGGATCCGATCCAGCTCGCGGTCCACCAGCGATTGGCGGTCACGCAGGAAGTCGTTGAGAGCGTCGGGCGGCACTTGCTACAGAAGCTCCCCTTCGTCCAGTTGAAAGGGCTCCGGCTGATGCTGGCCGTCCCGCTTGATCAACGCCTCGACCTTGCTCTCGGCCTCTTCGAGCTGCTTGCGGCAGTTCTGGCTCAGCAGCACGCCCCTTTCGAAGAGTTGCAACGATTCCACCAGGTCGAGGTCTCCGCTTTCGAGCTTGCCGACAATTTGCTCCAATGATTCCAGACCCTTTTCAAAGGTCAACTCCGGTTTCTCGTCAGACATGGCAATGCGTGTTGCCATTGTAGCGAGACTCGTACCGACGCCGGGCGCGCCCGCTGGATAGGCCCCGACTTCGCACCCGTCCATGGTCAGAACGTGAGGCCCAGCCTCGGCGGGCTGGCTAGCGTTCCAACCGGTTCGCCCCGGGGCTGGCAACCGGGCGCTACCGGCGATCAGCAGGCAGGCTTCACGGGTGGCTCGGGTCGTAGACGAAGGCGTCAACGAGGGCGGCTCGGAGGCTCCAGATTTGCAACAGGCCCCTGTCTGCCGGCGGTCCGTCAGCGTACCAACGTTGGTTGTAGAGCCAGCGAAGTAGATTACCGTAGCCCTCAGGCTTCTGAAATTCTGGTGGGTTATTACTTCCCATTAGCTTTGCAAGCGCATTCTTGGATGCCCCGTTCACCGACAGTAGCCGGTCCGGGCGGGCGAGCGTGAGCAGCAGCGTAGCGGCCCCGGGACCCACACGATCGATCTTTATCAAATCCTTCATAGCTGTAATGGCGATATCTGGAAACGCCCCGTCGCGAGCGTCTCTGACTTTTTGAAGGATCCTCCGGATCTCAGTCTCCTCTTTACACACCGCTGGCCAAATTCCGCGATCCATCCGCCCTACCAGGCCCCACCACTTCGGGCTCCCACGACCGCCTTGGAGCTACCGCGTCAGAATTCCGTTACAGGCACGGAAGTTATTGATTTATCTGGACTTGAACTTTGGTCGATTCTCTATACTGTGCCATTTTCCGGGCACCAGATTGCAGTTAGCCCTTGATTCAGGTGGATTTCCCTCGTTTGGCAGCGGTTGTGCGTCCTAGATTTGTCATGGTATAGATACCATGGCTAGACTGAATGTATACTATGACGCATGGCTGCACGTTCGCCTGACTTGCTGCTCCCACTGTTGGCCTCCCAAACGCCGGTCACGCTTGAACAACTCCAGCACGCCCTCGGCCAGCCTTCCCGCCGCACCACCTTCCGCTACCTCAGCCAAGTCCCCTACCTGCGCAGCTACAACCACAATGGCCGCTTCTATACCGCCCGCGACCCCGACCGCTTTGATCCCTGCGGCCTGCTCTGGCTCGGCGACGCGGGCTTCTCCCGCGACCGCTCGCTGGCCGCCACCGTCCAGCGCTTGCTCAGCGAATCCCCCGAGGGCTGGACCGCCAAGGAACTCCGCGGCCTGCTCCAGGTGCCCGTGCATCCCTTCCTGCTGGCCGCCGTGCGCCAAGGTCTGGCCCGGCGCGAACAGCTCTGCGGCGTGTATGTCTATCTCGCCGCCGACTCGGCACTCGGCAGCCGCCAATGGCAAGCCCGCCAACAGCGCTGCGCGGCCAGCGCCGCCGCCTGGCCGCCGGAGGTGACGATTGCCGTGTTGCTGGCGCTGTTGCGCCACCCCGGGGCCCAGCCGCCGGCCTTGGCGCGGCGGCTGCAAGGCCACTCCCCGCCCATCTCGCAGGCCCGCGTGCAAGCTGTCTTTGATCGCTTCGACCTCGCCGAGGTCGTCCAAAAAGGGGGGCCTACGCCCTGCTGACAGTGTGCCGCACACAAGCCCTGCAGGCGGGCTGGAGCGCACTGCGGCTGGCCCGCTGCGGCGCGCTCGGCGGCACTCCGCCGCGCATCGATTTCCCCGCCGAAAGCAGCCACTGCCCGCACTGCGGCCAACCCCTGAGTCCGTACAAGAGCCAGTCCCGCGGGCTGGTCACGCTGGCCGTCGGCCCGTTCGTGGCGCGCGAATTCCGCGCCCGCTGCCGCGCCTGCCGGACGGCCCCGGCCGCGGCCTCGCAGCGGCTGGCCGAGCTGGCCCCGCCGGGCCAGCGTTTCGGCTATGACCTGATCGTGTGGGTCGGCTTGGCCCGCTATCAGCGCCGCCTGCAGCGCAGCGAGATCCAGGCCGAACTCGCCCAGCGCGGCATCGCCCTGACGAGCGGTTCGGTGTCCGCGCTGTGCGATCGCTTCCTGCTCGCCCTCCAAGCCCTGCATTGGCAGCGCGCCCCGGCCCTGCGCGCCGCCATGCCGCAGGGCTATGCCCCATAAGCGCTAACTTGTTTTCTAAACCGCTATTTTGTATGATGTTGGGCATGAATAGTACGGCAACCAAGGCGGCGGCAAACGAGGATTGGGAGTTGCTGCTGTCGTTTTTCCCCGACAACTGGCAAGCTCTGGCAGCCGAGAAGGGTGCGCTGAAAGGGCTGCGCAAGGACAAGTCAGCGGAGCACCTGCTGCGCACCCTGCTGCTCCATCTGGGGTGCGGGCATTCGCTGCGCGAGACGGTCGTGCGGGCGCGCCAAGCGAGCTTGGCAGATCTGTCGGATGTCGCCCTGCTCAAGCGGCTGCGCAAAGCACGCGAGTGGCTGTACGCGCTGTGCGTGGAGTTGTTCCGCGAGCATGGCATCGCCGTCTCCGCAGCGGCGGGCTTCCAAGTGCGGGCCTTCGACGCCACGACCGTGCAAGAACCGGGGCGGACCGGGGCTCTGTGGCGGCTGCACTACAGCGTCAACCTGCCTTCGCTGGGTTGTGATTTCTTCAAGCTCACGCCGACGGAGGGTAGCGGCACAGGCGAATCTTTCACGCAGTTTCCGATTCGTGCCGGGGACTACGTGCTGGCCGATCGCGGCTACTCGACCAGCGTCGGACTGCAGCACGTGGCGGCTGCTGGCGGGCACGTGATTGTGCGCGTGAACACCCGTTCGCTGGTGCTGGAAGCGGCCGACGGGCAGCCCTTCGACCTGCTGGCCTGCGTGGAAACCCTGCGCCAGCCCGGGGCCCTCGGGGTCTGGCCAACCCGGGCCGTGGCCAAGACCGGGCCCCCTGTCGCGGGGCGCATCTGCGCCCTGCGCAAGACCGCTGAGGCCATCGAGATCGCGCACCGCAGCCTGCGCCGCAGGGCCAGCAAGCGTGGCACGCAGTTGCAGCCCGAAACCCTGCGCTTCGCGTGTTACGTGATCGTCTTCACCACCTACCCCGCCGAGCAGTTCCCGGCCAGCGAGGTGCTGGAGTGGTACCGCCTGCGCTGGCAGGTGGAACTGGTCTTCAAGCGCTTCAAGTCGCTGGCGCAATTCGGGCACTTGCCGAAATCCGATGAGGCTAGCGCCCAAGCTTGGCTGTACGGCAAACTGCTAGTGGCCCTGCTGGTGGAGAAGATCGTCCAGCACGCGCAGTCGATTTCCCCCTGGGGCTACGACCTCCGCGCCACAACGCGCCCGCAGCCGCTGGCGTGATTTCAAGTTTGCTCTCAACCAAGTGCAGCGCGCCATCGAACCCGCCTTACCCCTAGAACGGATGATTGCGCACTGGGAGCACATCTCGACATCGTTGGCAGAGCCCCCGAGGAAGCGCTCCTATCAAGTCGCCAGTCATTTCGACGTCAACCAAACAAGTTAGCGCTTATGGGGCTATGCCCTGCATCTGGACGCCACCTGCGACCAAGGCCAGGGCGGCACGTTCCTGTGCTTGGACGGTTTCACCGGCTGGGTCTTGCTCGCGAGCAAGATCGCTTCCGAAAACGAGAGCGAATTGCGGCCCGCCGTCGAACGCACCGTGGCCGCCTTCGGCGACCCGCTGGCCAGCGTCCGCGACCTCGGCAGCGGCGGCGCCAAAGCGGTCGCCGGCCTGCGCCAGCGCGGCATCCCCGACCTGCTCTGCCACTACCATTTCCTGGCCGCGGTCGGCAAGCGCCTGCTCGATGAGGACCATGCCAAGTTGCGCGGCCAACTCACCCGCAGCCGCCTGCGCAGCCGTCTGCGCGACCTGCTGGCCGCCAGCCGCGGGCCCGCTGCGGGCCTGCGCCAAGACCTGCCCGCTCTGCTGCTGTGGCTCTTGGAAGGCACCGGACGCAAGCATCCCTCCTACCCGTTTGCGCTGCCCCATCTGGACTTCTACCGCCGCTGCCAGCAATTCCCCGCCGAGCGCGACCGCCGCCTGCCCGCGCCCCGCTCGCCCCGCGAACAGCGCCTGTTGCGCCAAGTCGCCGCCGCCTTGGCAGATTGGCACTGGCTGCAGCGCCCCGACCCCACCGCCCAGCGCCTGCAGCGCCGCTGGGACTTGTTCTGCGAGTTGCGCGAAGTGCTGCGCTTCAGCTCCCAAGACCTGCCCCACGGCCAACCCCCCAACGCCCGCCGCCCGCCGGACCCGGCCGCCAGCGAGCGCCTGCTGCCGACGCTGGCCGCCGACCTCCAGCACTATCAGCGACAACTCCGCCAGCGCCTCCAAACCCCCGCCAACGACGCACCGCCCGACCCCGCTGCGACCCTCGTGCTGGACTATCTGCAGCGCTATGGCGCAGGCTTGTGCGGCCATCCGGTGGTGCGCGATTCCAGCGGCTGCACCGTCGCCGTCGTAGCCCGCACCAACAATATCCTTGAACCACACTTTGCGCGCTCCAAGCAAGGCCTGCGCCGCCGCCTCGGGCGCGCCCATCTGGGTCGCGACTTGGCCGATCAGCCAGCCCAAGCCGCCTTGGCCGCCAACCTGCTCGATCCCGCCTACGTGCAGATTCTGTGCGGCAGCCTCGACCAGCTGCCCCGCGCCTTCGCCGCCTTGCAGCGCCCCGCCGCCTCGGACCCGCTGCCGCGCCTAGAACGCAACAATCGCGACGCGGACCTGCGTCGGCGCAACCGCGCCTGGGCCGACGACACCATCCCAACTCCGACCCCGCTCACGAGCACAGCACACCCCAATGCGCTCAAAACCGCAGCTTGCTAACGGAATCCTGACGCGGTAGCCTTGGAGCCGCTGTTGTGACTGGTGTTCGAGATCCGACCAACGCGATTCGCCGAGCAGCAGATCCTGGCGGCCAGAAATCGCTGCCAAGTAATTCGACCGACTTGGATTGAGCCCCCCACTCACGGTTCTCGTCTCGCAGCATCTCGTCGCACGCCTTCAGAGCGTGATGGTATTGATCGAAAGTCGAGGGACGGTCTTCAAGCAGCAGATCAACGCGGCTAGTGACCGGCCCGGAAACGAGCTCGCGGACATCTCGATGCGGCGGCTTCCAGTCTTTCCTGTACTTTTCGATCACTTCACGCGTATTCTTGGGGCAGCGATCCCACCGTTCTTTGAACCGAGACCTCTGTTCTTCGAACCAAGTGGCAAGTGCATCGGCCTGATCGTCCCCCACCTCCAGCATCATCTCTTCGTTCGCCGTGGGGGCGTCACTGAACCCCCTCTTCGTGAAATTGGCACTTCCAACCCATGCTCGACGCGTCATAGCGCCGCTCCCGTAGAACAGGTACAGCTTCGGGTGGAAGAGAGGATCATCCTTTGGAACAATCATGAGATTGTCATCTGCAATTTCGTGCAGCTTGTCCAAAGCGTCCGGATGGGTGGCGTTCCCCGAGATCCCGACGATAGCACGCACCCTCATGCCACTATGCTTGCGCTTGGCGGCGGCCAAAACTCGCAAATGCTCGCCGCAGGTGGCCCAAGCGGTAGCGATGTCCACATGCGCGTGAGTGTCCAAGAGTGTCTTGAAGCTTGCAAGCAGTTTGTCGCCACTGAGTACCATGTCTCCCCCTCCAAGCGGATGCTCCAGCGGGGTCCGGCGACGCTGAAGGTAACGCAGTCGTAAACCCAAGATATCCGCTGCCCGAGTATAACCGATGCTCGTCTACGCCATAAGGAAGCGAGGAAGCGGTCTGCCCCCCCGCTGAAAGAAAGATCTAATAGCAATCGGTGTCGGGTTCGAGCCACCCGGCGCACGGCAGGGACACCGCAGCGCATGCCAGCCAACCAACGGTGATCGCGAGCGCAACATCCCGTTTCGTGGCGGGTGATCCGAACGTATCGTTCAGATCCATGAGTTCGCATCTCGGCTCTGCATCTCGGCCCCAATGAAGACGGACGAGAGCCACTTTCGTCAGTTGCTCGGTCGCCATCGAGACCGAAACGGAAAGGGAATCGCGCACGCAGCTTGGCCGAACAGTTACCCCCGAAGGCGTCTTCTGCCGTCTTGCCAGGCCCAAGGCCATTCGGCCTCTGCCATGGAGTTCCGTGTCCGCTTGGTGCGACAATCAGCGGTACGGGTCCCGGCATGATGCCTTCGTTTCCTTGGTCGTTGCGCCAAATCAGTTCGCTGCTGGCGCAGGGCGATCTTTCGCCGCTGGACGTCTTGCAGGCCACGTCCGCAGCCATCGAGCGGGCCGAGCCAGCGATCCGCGCTTGGTGCCATCTGAGCCTAAACTCAGCCTGGCTGCAGGCTGAGATGCTGACGGACGAGCTGCGACGCTCCAAGCCCCGCAGCGCGCTGCACGGCACGACCTACGGGGCCAAGGATATCTTCGACACTGCCGGCATGCCCACGGAGTGGGGCAGCCCCACGCAGCGGGGCCGGATCCCGGGAGAGGACTGCAAGCTCGTCGGCGCGCTGCACTCTCTCGGCTGCGTCCTGGCAGGCAAGACACACACCACCGCGTATGCGTACTACGACACGGGCCCGACACGGAATCCCCGCTCGCCCGGGCACACGCCCGGCGGATCTTCCAGCGGATCGGCAGCGGCCGTGGCGGCCGGCATGGTGCCGCTCGCCCTCGGCACCCAGACCAAGGGCTCGGTCTTGCGGCCGGCCTCGTTTTGCGGAGTGGTTGGCTTCAAGCCCAGTTTCGGCTGCTTGCCCCTGGCCGGCGTGATGCCGCTCGCGCCCACGCTGGATCACGCCGGCCTGTTCGCGGCTTCCGCGGCAGACATGGAGTTCGCCTGGCAGGAGCTTGCAGCCGCAACCGAGCAATCTGGCGCCGAAGGACTGTCCGTCATCGACTGGCCGCCCGAGGGTCGACTCGATCCCGAGATGTCAGCGTGCTTTCGCGCGGCGGTCCAAACCTTGGCCGGGGCCGGCGTGCCGATGCGGCGGGTGCCCCGGCCCGAGTTTTTCGATGCCCTGCCGGCGGCCCTGCACGCCGTCATGGCCTACGAGGCGGCTCGCGAGCACGGCCAGCGCTATCGCGAGCACGGCCCCGCCATGGGAGAGAAACTCGCCGCGCTGCTTGAGGATGGCTTGCGGGTCGAGCCGCGCGGATACGCACGCGCGCGGCAGGTTCTGCGCACGGCGCGGGAAGCGTACCGGGAATGGGCGCGCGAACACCCGGTCGTGGCCACACCTGCGGCCCTCGGCCCCGCTCCGAAGGGGCTAGAGTCCAGCGGGGACCCTCGCTGCAACGCTCCGTTCACCGCTCTGGGCGCCCCCGCGATTTCGATCCCAATGCCGACAGCGGCCGGGCAGCTGCCGCTGGGCATGCAACTCACCGCAGCCCCGGGCCGTGACGGCCTGCTGCTGGCGTCGGCGTCCGCCTGCGAGAGGCTGCTTGGCGAGCGCTCTTGAAGCATTCCATCCCAATCCGTGACCAGCACAAAAACACCGCGGAATGACTGCGAGCTATCCCGCCTGGCCGTGATACGCTCAAGAGGTCGGTGAGCTAACTGCCATGCGCATTCTCCTCACTGGCGGCGGCGAAGGGGCCGCTCTCATCGCAGCTCGCCTGATTCGGGAAGGGCATCAGGTCACTATTGTCGAAAAGGATGCCCAGCGCTGTGTCGAGCTGGAGGAACACCTAGACGCCAAGATAGTCCGAGGCAGCGCCAGCAGCGTCAGCACTCTGCAGCGAGCCGGGCTGGCAAGCGCCGAGATGCTCATCGCGGAGACGGACTCCGACGAGATCAATCTGCTCAGCTGCCTGATCGCCGAGGCGAACTCCGACATCTCGATCAAGGTGGCCCGGATCCGGACGCACGAGTTCCGCCAGTGGGACCGCATCCTTGGCAACGTGGGTCTCAAGGTGGATCGCATCATCCACCCGGAGACGGAGATCATGGATCGCATCATGCGCGTGCTGCATGCGCCGGGCGTATCGGACATTCTGGATTTCGCGGAAGGCAAGATCAAGCTCTTCGGCATGAATGTCCAAGCTGGCAGCTGGTTCGCAGGTAAGACAGTGGAGGAGCTCGACGCGGCCGGCCCTCCGAAGAACAGCATGATCGCAATGATCTTCCGCGGCCAAGACGTGATCATCCCGCACGGCGCGCAGAAGCTACAGCCCGGCGACCACATCTATGTATGCACCACCAGCACGGATCTCGACGCAGTCTTCGAGTTCATGGGGATCCAGCAGAAAAGCGCCTTGCGCAGGGTGGTCATCGTCGGCGGGCGCCAGCTCGGCATTTGGGTCGCCCAAGACCTTGAGCAGGCAGGAGTGAAAGTCAAGCTTATCGAACGTGATCCGGCACGCTGCGAGTTGATCTCGACAATCCTCGACAAGACGGTCGTGGTCCACGGGGACCCGACTGACCAACAGACTCTGGAAGAGGAGAATATCGAGGGCGCTGACGCGTTTCTGGCTCTCACCCGGGACGATGCCGACAATGTCGTCGCTTCGCTGCTGGCGCGCCGCTTGGGCGCGGACAAGATCGTGGCCCTCACCAACCGCACGAACTACCTGCCGATCGTGCAGCGGCTGGGCATCAACGCAGCCATCAGCCAGAGGCTGACCGCCGTGGACATGATCTTGAGCTTCGTGCGTAAGGCCGATGTGCTGTCCGTGACGACCTTTCGCCAAGAAGAGGCCGAGGCCCTCGAGTTCATCGCCACGAAAGGGAGCAACATGGTCAACCGCAAGCTGCGCGACATCAAGATGCCGCGCGGGGCGGTGGTCGGGGCGATCGTGCGGGATAACGGGTTCGTGACCGTTCCTCGCGGCCAAGCAACCGTGCATGAAGGCGACCGCGTGATCATCTTTTCACTGGCAAACACCGTGCCGGAGCTGGAATCGCAGTTCTTGGGGCAACGGACCCGGCACAGGAACGCCGCGTGATCCGCTGGATCCTGATCGGCCGGGTACTGGGACTCTTTCTGGCGGCATTCGGCGCCAGCATGGGCGTCCCGGCAGCCTACTCGCTCGCAACGGACGGCCAGGATCTAGGAGCCTTGGCCGGCTCGGCGTGCCTGACGAGCGGAGTCGGTGTCGCGCTCTGGCTGGCGTGCCGCGGCGTGCGCCGCGAGCTCACCCAGCGCGAGGGCATCTTGCTGACCGTGGCGGTGTGGCTGGCGGCAAGCCTGTTCGGCAGCCTGCCCTTCGTGCTAGCTCCCGGCATCACCAGCGTGACGGATGCCGTATTCGAAGCCACCTCCGGAGTGACAACAACGGGAGCTTCGATCCTGGCTGATGTGGAATCGCTGTCGCGTCCCGTCCTGCTCTGGCGCGCGCTGTCGTCGTGGCTGGGTGGCATGGGCATCGTGGTGCTCGTGATCGCCGTGCTGCCATTGGTCGGCCACGGCGGCATGCACCTGTATCGGGCCGAGTTTTCGGGGGCTCAGTCGGAAAAACTGACACCCCGCGTGGCAGAGACCGCCACTTCGCTGTGGGGAATTTATGTCGCCCTGACCGCCATGCTGGCAATCTTGCTGGTCATTGCGGGAATCGATCCCTTCGAAGCGGTCGCGCATGCCTTCGCAACGCTCGCAACCGGCGGCTTTTCGACCCGGACGGCGAGCATAGCGGCATTTGAGAGACCCATTGTCGAATACACCACGACGGTGTTCATGATTCTCGGCGGCGGCAGCTTCATCCTGCACTACCGCGCCTTGCGCGAGCGAAGGCCGCTGGCCGCGCTGCGGGATCACGAATTCCGGCACTACATCGGGGCAATCAGCCTCGCAACTGCCACGATCGCAGCGCTGCTGCACTGGCAGCTCGGCTATGCCGCGGAAAGAGCCCTGCGCACGGCGCTGTTCCAAGTCTCCTCCATCATCACCACGACCGGGTTCGCGACGGACGATTTCGAGCTGTGGCCGCCACTGGGGCAGTTGGTGCTGCTGGTGCTGATGTTCACTGGCGGCTGCACCGGCTCCACGGCCAGCGGCATGAAGATCTCGCGAATGACGGTCCTGCTCAAGGTGGTGTCCCGCGAGTTCAAGCGCATGGTCGAGCGCCACGGCGTGTTCGCTGTCCGGCTGGGGGGCAAGGTCGTGCCCGAGCCGACCATCCAGAGCCTGCTCAACCTCGTCTATCTCGCATTCATGGTGAACTTCGTCTCGTGCCTGCTGCTGGCAGCGGTCGGCGTGGATGTATTCACCGCGATTTCGGCCGTGGCCGCATCGATGTTCAACATCGGGCCGGCCTTGGGCGGGGTCGGCCCCACAGACAATTACGCCGCCCTGCCGAACCTGGCCAAGTGGGTGCTAAGCTTCGACATGATTGCCGGCCGGCTGGAGTTCTACACGCTGCTGGTGACGCTCACCCCGTGGTTCTGGCGCAAGTAGCCCGGGCCCGTCCATGCCCGCAGTGCGCTGCAAGCTGCGAGCGCAGATGCGTTGCGTTTCCCTGTCGATAGCATCTAATAACCCGACAATACGAGGAGATTCCTCTGCCACGATAGCGGCGAACTCGATGCAGATCACCATGCTCCAGGGATCTATTCCGCCCCTTTGCCGTGAAACTGGCTGATCGGAGGGCCGCCACCCCACTCATCCGCGACGGCCCCCTTGTGCTGCACGCCCGCCATACTGCGCCTCGTCACGCCGGTCCGTCAGCGTTAATCACGAATGAATGCGACGAGTAGCCCGTACCAGATGCTCCAACGCTGTCGGACGCAGGTGTCCGGGGAGTCGCTCTGCATAAATCCGCCGCCGCAAGGAGTGCTCTCGCAGTCTCGCCTAGACCTAGCGGATCGATTTCCGAATGGATGGGTGCGCAGAAGCCGGCCGCCCTGTCTCCTAGCTGGGCAGTTACGCCCCTTCATGATTTGAGACGCACCACACTAGGCACGGCGTGGGAGATTCCGACCCCACTCCGAATATAAGTGCATACTGACAGCATGCAGCGCTGGTTCAGCTTGCCGGCCTACAGCCGACTCATTACCGCGGCGGCAGACGATTCGGAGCGCTACTGCAGTCTCATCCGGCAGCTCCCTCGCGAATTTCATGGCTTGAGCCGGGCCGAGCAGACGGCGGCGTTGGCAGAGCGGCCGGAACCGACCGGGGACCGGCCGTGGGATGCATTCCTAGCGGCGGTAGTGGAACACATCGCGCGCCTGCACGGCCATCCCGTGCCCGCGTGGGTGGACGAGCCCGAGCGGTTCCTCGATCTGCCGTGGGTTGTCGCACGGACGCGCCTGGCCGGCCTCGATTCCGTCCTGTTCGCTCCGGCGGCTTTTATCCGACACAGCGTACTGCCCGATCCGCGCGACCTCGATGCGCGGGGCGGCGAGAAGCATGAGTGGATTCCCTGAGCCGCGCGGCCTCGACCACCAAGGGCTCCAGCGTGCCTTCGACAGCCTTTCACGCCAGCTCGCCGTGCGCGATACCAAGGCCCATATCTAGTGCCTGCGACAAAACCCCCTAAAATCAGTTCTCCACTAGCAAAACGGGCCGATTGGTGAGCAAAGGTAAAGGCTTGTTGGAGTCGGCTGAACGATGCGCAGTGGGCTGTCGCTAGGCGAAGATCGCAGCTACCGGGCCGGATCCGGGTCAATGGGCCGCCTCCCGACGAATCTTCGCCTGCGTCGATTGCGCACAACCGTCTTGAATACAATGACATAGATGGTTTTGTCGCAAGCACTATCTAGTGCCTGCGACAAAACCCCCTAAAATCCGATCTTCTCTAAAAATATGCGCCGATTTATGGACCCATTGGGGGCATCGTTCAGCAGAATTTCTCCCCTGATTGGTAAAAATATGTCAAGAAATCTGGCTGAGTTCGACTCACTGCCTGCTTCAGATACACTCCGCCCTGCCGGCCTTCTGCCAGCTCTCTTTTTTCTCTTTCCCGTCTCGATGACCGCTGCTATGCGGCTATCTTTAGCCGCTCTTTCTTCAGTCTTTCTCGTTCCCTTCTCTGGAGTATCAATCCTAGCCGATGCACGTTCGCTGCCACCACTGACAACCCAATCGCCCGCTCGAATCCTGCCCGACCGTGCTCTCGCACTCGATCCAGTCCTCGCTGCTCCAAGTTCGCGATCGCCGACTCCACTGCCGGATGCTGCCGCCGTCTCTCTACGTACTCCTGTGCTTCTTCCCGCTCTTTATCTGTCTCACTCAACCGCCCCTTCTTCGGCATCACGTTCCGCGCCAGCATGCCATCCAACCGCTGCCGATTCCCAGCACTGTAGTACCCCTTGTCAAAACTGCATCCCTGCAATCCCGGGTACTCACTCTGCACCTGTTCCACTATTTCGACCGCCACATCCACGTCCTGCTCCGTCCACATGATACGATGACCTAATATAAACTGTTCCGCGCTCTCCACGATTGTTACCGGCACTCCTAGCTCTACCAGAACACCCGCTTTCCCTTTTACGCACCAGCGCGTATGATCTTCGAAAATCGAATACACTTTCTCCTCTTGTGGGATCGTCTCGCCTTGCAATATTCTCCGCTCCACTTGCCCCGCCAGTTTCCGCCCCAATCCCGCAAGCCGTTCTATTTCCTTGATCTCTTCCTTGCTTGCCCTGCTCTCCCGCAGATTTTCCAAGCTCCCCTCAGCTCGTTCTAGCAACCTTTCACACTGCTTCAAATACGCCTTCACCCCTTTCTCTTGATTCTTCCTCCTGCGCCTCGTCCGCACTCTTTGGAACAGTCTCCTCACCTTCCCTTCCAACTTCTTATGCTGCCGCCAGCCTGTCTCCCCTTGGGCCTCACTCGCCCGTGCGATCGTCCGTAGCAGACTCCTCATTGCATCCCACAGCAAACTTACATCCGTCGGATAATGCACGTCTGTCTCCACCACGAACGAATCGCAACGCGCCGCCAACTCTCCTGCCACATCCTGGCCTAGCACTTCGTAGCCAGCTCCCACCACCAAGCGGTTGACAGCCGCTAGTAACTGCGGAGTCAGTAGCGACACGTTGCGTGTGATCGTGCGGCAACTGGCCACTGTGCTGTCCCAGTCGCTGAGTCCCATCATGCGCCGCACACTGCGATGCTGTCCAGCTAATTCATGCCAGCGATCATAATCGCAATTCAATCCCTGACGCAGCAGTCCCAGCACCAATATGCTCCACAGACTCATGCCCGGACGACCGTTCCTGGCGTCCAAGCACGGCCCGTATGCTTGCCTCTCACTGTCTGCGCTGCCCGCCTTGCTCTTGTCCGCGAGCAGATGCGTCTCCAGCAGAGTGAATAGCTTGGCCCGCAACTCAGCATCCGACCAAATCTGCTGCAAACCGCGCAGCACGGCGGGAATATCATCCCGGGACTGCGGATCGAGTGGGATGCGCTCAATATCGATTTGGCCGATGGCTAATTGTGGATTTAAGACGACTCTCATGGGTGCCTGCCAGACGAAGATCGTAGCAAATAGGCCGCCAGCGGGCCAGGGCTAGCCAGCCGCTGTCATCTTCGTCGGCGTCGATTGCTATCAACTCATCTATTTTCAATCATTTAGAAGCTTTTGTCGCAGGCACTATCTACGTGGTGGGTGGCGCCGCAATGGTGCTGGCTCACGGTGCCGCCCGCGCCACCCGGGATGTTGATGTGCTGGCAATCGACCGGCGTGACGAGGTCTTGGCAGCGGCTGGGGAGGTCGCGCGCGAGCAGGGGTTGTCGCCGGACTGGCTCAACGACGCCGTGCGCACGGCGCCATGGCCGATCCCTCGGCCGGATACGCGTGCCGCCGTGGTGTATGACTCGCCGCATCTCGTTGTCACCGGCGCTTCTGCCGAACAGCTGCTTGCAATGAAAGTGCGGGCAGGTCGAGTGGGCGACCGGGCCGATATCGAGCTTCTCATTCGCCGCTTGGGCATCTCTACCCTGCAGCACGTTGAATCGATCCATCATGCGGTCTTCCCTCACGACAGTATTCCCGAAAGCCATGCAGAGATGATTCTAGACTGCCTCCAGCGCGTGCGCGACGCACGACGCCTTGAGGACGGTCACTGGACTTCTTTCTCGCGCGATCCCGGGCCCACGCGCTAGGAGCAGAGCCGGGTTCGGGCGCTATTCCTTTGGAGAGGGCACCGCGAGGGCTGCGGCGGCGAGCCGCGCCTAAAGCCCCCAGGGCCGCAAGCAGCCCCCCGCAGGGATGAAGCAGGGCGCGCGGTGCGCGCTGGTGAGCTGTGCGAGGATGCAATCATCGGCTTGAGACGCGCGGGCGCCGGCCTGCTGTAGTTGCAGCGTGCAGTGCGGGTCATAGCACGGGGCTGCCCGGACCGGTGCGACAAGACGGGGTCCGGCGGGCGCACTGCGCAAGGCGGCCGCTTATCGCCGCTGAGGGCGCTATTTGTGCCCCTCCGCTCAGGCAGTTTCACAGCAATGCTATTCTCTGCGCAACCCGCACAACTCCCCGGGCAGCCGCTCGTACGCCACGCTGCTGCCGGCCGCGGCTTGATATTCTGGAATTCTGGGGCCGCGCTCGGTTGAGAGTGTGCCTGATCGCCGCTTGGGAGCACGCCCCACGCCTTGAATTCGCGCGGAGAATCGCCATGCAACTGGATTTCGCCAAATTCTATGGACTGCTGCCCGCCATCGTTCAGGACCATGAGGACGGGCGCGTGCTGATGCTGGGGTTCATGAACCAAGAGGCGTTCGAGAAGACCGTGTCCACCGGCAAGGTCACCTTCTTCAGCCGCACGCGCAACAAGCTGTGGACCAAGGGAGAGACTTCGGGGCACTATTTGCTGCTCAAGCGCTTGGAAGTTGATTGCGACCTGGACACAGTTCTGGTGCATGCCGAAGCAGTCGGCCCGGGAGTCTGCCACGAAGGCTACCGGAGCTGCTTCTACCGCACGCTTGAGGACGGCGAGTTGAAGCTCACCGAAGAGCCCACCTACGACGCCGCCGAGGTATTCGGCCGCTAG
Organism: Bryobacterales bacterium; assembly: GCA_965219605.1. Lineage (GTDB taxonomy): Bacteria > Acidobacteriota > Terriglobia > Bryobacterales > UBA6623 > VXMF01. The sequence goes on from CBDCOC010000001.1 coordinate 1,719,760, forward strand.
GCTTGGCGCCGCAGCCATGCTCCGCATCCTCTCCAGCCGGGACCGCGAGGCGGTCGGGCAACTCCTGCGCCGCCGCGCCGATCGGCTCGACGAAGCGCAGCGGGTCGTCGAGCCGATCATTCAGGCGGTCCGCGAACGCGGCGACGACGCGCTGTGCGAATACGCGCAGAGACTGGACGGCCTCTCCTGCCAGCCCGTTCGCGTGCCGCCAGGACGCATTGCCGAAGCGCAGGCCGGCCTGGCCCCGGACTTCGCGGATGCGGTGGCGCTCGCGAGCGGGCGGATCCGGGCCTATGCGGAGCGCCAGATGCCGGGGGAGTGGATGGAGGCGTCCGGCCCCGGCATCGAACTGGGCCAGCTGGTGCGGCCGCTGGCAGCCGTGGGAGCCTACATCCCCGGAGGGCGCTACCCGCTGCCGTCCACGCTCATGATGACGGCGGTGCCGGCCATGGTCGCGGGAGTCGAGAGAATTGCCATCGCTTCCCCAAGGCCCGCGGACGCGACTCTCGGCACGGCAGGCCTGCTGGGGCTGGACGAGGTCTATGCCATTGGCGGCGCGCAAGCCATCGCTGCCTTCGCCTTCGGAACGCAGTCGATTCCGAAGGTGGACAGAGTCGTCGGCCCGGGTAACAGCTATGTAGCAGCAGCCAAGAAACTGCTGGCCGGAGAGACAGGCATCGACTTCGTAGCCGGCCCGACGGAAATCGTGCTGATCTTCGACGAGGGCGATCCGCAGTCTCTCGCCGCGGACATGCTAGCCCAGGCCGAGCACGATGTGGACGCTGCCGCGATCCTGCTGACGCCTTCGCGCAGCTTGGCCGAGGCTGTGGTCGGACAGGTAGCAGCGCAGGTCGAGACGCTGCCGACCCGCGAGGTCGCCGCTAGGGCGATCCGTGATAACAGCGCGGCAGTCGTCACGGACAGCCTCGCGGAGGCGTGCGACCTGTCCAACCGTATCGCACCGGAGCACTTGGCTGTCAGCGAGTCCGTGCCGTTGCAGCAAGTGCGCCACGCCGGGAGCCTGTTCGTGGGCAGGTGGAGCCCGGAAGCGGCCGGAGACTACGCGGCCGGGCCGAATCACGTTCTCCCGACCGGCGGCAGCGCCCGCCTGCGGGGAGGCCTCAGCGTGCTCGACTATGTCAAAATCGTCTCGGTGCAAAAACTGACCGAGGCCGGCCTGGCGTCTCTGGCCCCGGTCGCCACGACCTTGGCGCGGGCCGAAGGCCTCGAAGCGCACGCCCGGTCGATCGAGAGCCGCATGGGTGCGCGGGACGGCCTGCCCCGTGCCTAGGCCGCCGATGCCGCGGCGCGCCGTGCGGGAGATGGACCCGTACGACCCGCCCTTGGAAGGTCGCGGCCAGAAGTTGCGGCTTGATTTCAACGAGAATGTAGCGGGCTGCTCGCCCAAAGTGCTGGACGTGCTGCGGACGGCGGCGAGCCGCGACTTCGTGGCCACCTATCCGGAGTATGCCGAGGCGCGGCGCAGGCTGGGAGAGCACTTGGGCCTGCGCGGCGACCAAGTGACCATCGGCGCGGGCACGGACGAGGTGATCAGCGCGGTCATGCACGCTTATGTGGACGAGGGGGACGAAGTCATCATTCCAACGCCCTCCTTCAGCATGTTCAGGTTCTACGCACAATTAGTCGGCGGCGTACCGGTCCCCGTGCCGTACAGGCAGCCTGACTTGGGATTTCCGGTCAGCGAATTGCTCGCTGCCATCGGCGCTCGGACCAAGGCGATCTGCATCGCCTCCCCCAATAACCCGACCGGCGGCGTGCTTGGCAGGGACCAAGCCGAGCAGATTCTCCGCGCTGCAAGCGGCTGCGCGGTGCTCATCGACGAGGCTTACTTCGACTTCCACCGCGAGACGCTGGTCGGGCTGGTCGAGGACTGGCCGAACCTGTTCGTGGCCCGCACGTTTTCCAAGGCCTACGGCATGGCCGGCCTGCGGGTGGGCGTGCTAGCCTCGCAGCGCGGCAATATCGCCATCGCACGGAAGGGCCAGTCGCCCTATGGCGTCAACTCGCTCGCGATTCACTGCGCACTGGCCGCAATCGACGACCAGGCCTACGTGCGGGAGTATGTCCGGCAAGTGCTGCAAGCCCGGGAACTGCTCTGCGGGGCGCTTGAAGAGATGCAGGTCCGCTACTGGCCGAGCCGCGCCAATTTCGTTCTCCTCCACGTTGGCGACACAGCGGCGGAAGTATGCGGCGCGCTCTCGGACCGCGGCATCCTTGTGCGCAATCAATCCCGGCACATCCCGGGCGCGGTGCGTGTCACAGTGGGGCCGCTGGAGACGACCGTGCGATTCGTTGCGGCCTTGCGCGAGGTGCTCGGGCGATGACGCAGCGGATGCTCGTATTCGACATGGACGGCGTGCTGGTCGACCCGGCCCGCACATTCCGGCGGGCGCTGATTGAGACGGTCCGGCATTTCTGCGGGCGCGAGATGTCGCAAGCGGACATTGCCAGCATCAAGAACCGCGGCGGGTACAACGACGACTCGGATATCGCCATGCGGGTGATCCGGGAGGCGGGCATGGCTGCGGACGAACGGCAAATCCGGGATTTCGGCCGCGAGCTGTACTGGGGAAGCGACGGCGAGGGATACATCCGCGACGAGCGCTGGCTTGCCGGTTCGGGAACGCTGGAGAGATTGGCCGCCGAGCAGCGACTCGGCATCTTCACGGGACGCGGCATGCGCTCGACGCAGTACACCCTGCGTCGCTTCTGCCCGCAGATACCGTTCGACCCGATCATCACGCACGAGCAAGTCGAGAAGCGCAAGCCGGCGCCGGACGGCCTGCTCAGAATCGCCGCGGCCGTGCCCGGGGCGGAGATCGTGTTCGTGGGCGATAACATTGACGACTGCCGGGCCGCACTCGGCGCGGGGGTGCGCTTCGTCGGCATCGCCTCGCCCGGCATGCCCCGGCACGAGGAGACACGGCGCTTGTTCGAAGGACTGGGAGCGGAGGCAGTGCTTGACAGCGTGAACGAACTGGAGGGGCTGCTGCAATGACCCCGCGCAAGGCGCAAGTTGAGCGCAACACCAAGGAAACCCGCATCCGGGCCAACCTCAACATTGACGGCACCGGCCAGTACGAGGTCCAGACCGGGATTCGATTCTTCGACCACATGCTGGAATCGTTCGCCCGCCATGGCGGCTTCGACCTGACGCTGCGGGCGGACGGGGATTTGGACGTCGACCAGCATCACACGGTCGAGGACTGCGGCATCGTGCTGGGCCAAGCGTTCGTGTCCGCTCTGGGAGACAAAGTGGGCATACTGCGCAGCGGATATTTCCTGATGCCCATGGATGAAGCGCTCGCGGCGGCCGCCGTGGATCTCGGCGGCCGCCCGGCCCTCGTGTACCGAGCCCCGGCCCGATTCCGCTTGGTCGGCGACTTGCAGGTCGAACTCTTGCACGACTTCTTCGACGGGTTCGCGTCGCACTGCGGAGCCAACTTGCACCTGCGGATTCTGTACGGGCGGTCGAGCCACCACCGCGTCGAAGCGCTGTTCAAGTGCTGGGCCAAGGCCATGCGCTTCGCCTGCGCCAGGGACGCGCGGCTCAAGGACCAGCTTCCGAGCACCAAGGGCCTGCTGTCAAAGGGGGCTTGACGTGACCGCGGTGTTCGACTACGGAGCCGGCAACTTGCGCTCGGTTGCCAACACGCTGGAAAGCATGCAGGCGTCGTTCCGCATCGTCTCGGACGCGGCGGGTCTCGAGTCCGCGACCCGCATCATCCTGCCGGGAGTGGGCCACTACGGCCAATTGCTGCGGTCCTTGGACCGCTTGCGGGTACGCGAGACGCTGCGCGAGAGGATCGCGGCCGGAACGCCGTTCCTCGGAATCTGCCTCGGTCTCCAAGCCTTGTTCGAAAGCAGCGAGGAAGCGCCCGAGCGAGGGCTTGGAATCTACCCGGGCCGCGTGGTTCGCTTTCCTGCGGACGCTCGGGTGCCGCACATGGGCTGGAATCGGCTCGCGGCACCGGGCGAGACGAGGCTGCTGCGCGAGATCGGAGCGGAGCCGTACGTGTACTTCGCCAACAGCTACTATGTGCCCATGTCCGACGCCGGCGGAAATGCCGCCGCGCTGTGCCGCTATGCGGGGAAGAGCTTTTGCGCGGCGCTCGAACGTGACAACGTGTTCGGCGTGCAATTCCACCCGGAAAAGTCGGGGCCGGTCGGACAGCGCATCGTGCGCAACTTCCTCGCCATCGAACCATGCTGACCAAGCGCATCATTCCCTGCCTTGACGTCACGGGCGGCCGGGTAGTCAAGGGTGTGAACTTTGTCGGCCTGCGTGACGCGGGGGACCCCGTCGAACTCAGCGCGCGCTACAACGAGGACGGCGCCGACGAGTTGGTGTTCTTGGACATCACCGCATCCAGCGATCATCGCGACACAATGGTGGAGGTGGTGCTGCGGACGGCTCGCGAGGTGTTCATCCCGTTAACCGTTGGCGGAGGGATTCGCTCCGTCGCCGATGCGCGCAAGATCCTGATGGCGGGGGCGGACAAGGTCTCGGTCAACACGGCTGCCGTGGAGCGACCCGGGCTGCTGCGAGAACTGTCCGAGGAATTCGGGGCGCAAGCAATCGTGCTGGCGATTGACGCCCGGCGCCAAGGGCCGCGACGCTGGAGCGTGAACACTTACGGCGGCCGCAAGGACACCGGGATCGATGCGGTCGGATGGGCCCAGGAGGGCGAGGCTACGGGGGCGGGCGAAATCCTACTGACATCGATGGATGCGGACGGCACCAAAGACGGCTTCGACTGCGAGTTGACCCGTGGCATCGCCGAGGCGACACGCATTCCGGTCATTGCGAGCGGTGGCGGCGGCGTGCCGCAGGACTTCGTGGATGTTCTGACAGAGGGCCGCGCAGACGCGGCCCTGGCCGCCTCGATCTTTCATTACGGCACCTACACGTCCAATGGCTTGAAGCGCGTGCTCTCGAAATCAGGGATTCCAGTGCGGCTGCTGGAACAAGGCCAGGCAAGTTGAATCTTGGGCGGAGCCAGCAGGCCGGACGGCAGGCGATTTTCGCTCCTTTGGGCCGCTACGCGGGCGGGCTCATTCGGCGCTCCGCGCTCGAGCAGCGAGAAATGACCGAGCGAGGCTGCCGGTGTGCCGCTGCCCAGGCGTCTCTGCAAGCCTTGGAACCGCCGCATCCGCCAGCGGGCCAAGAAAACCGCCGGCACGGCAGTATGGCCGCGCACGGACCAGCGCGGCGAACCGCCACGTTCGAAATCACAGGCCCCCAGATCCGCCTGAGCCGGCACTCGCCGGAGCTCCCCGATTCCCCTCAGTCGGGATCTCGGACACCACGCTTTTCCTCGGGGAGCGCGCGCCTTGCATGAAGGTCGCAACATCGCCACCCCGTCATAATCGCAGTGCTCGGCGTACACCTGCCGGATGATCCGGGCCGCAGGGATGGCGGGGTCTTTCCTGCCTTGCCTGCATGGGCATCCTCCAAAAGCCGCTCAGTCGGGATGCAGACGGCTCCACGGCGCCGGTTGGCGAAGCTGGGCGTGTTGACACCTGTGCAGGATCTGTCGTTCGAACTGCTGCGGATCAAGCCGCATCCAGCCGGTCACCCCTAGCTCGACAGAAAGGCTTCCTGTATCGACCGAATTCCAGAACGCGGATAGCAGGCCGCTGTGTGCTGCGAGGTGGTGCTAGAGGCCGCGGCTGCGAGCCTTCCGGCAGGCAACGCCTGCAGCGGCCAGTCCCATGGCGAATTTCGCTAGGTCCACGCCGCTGTAGGTGTGGTGCAGCGTCCAAAACATGCTTTCAACCTCTGGCAGCGAGCCCTCGACCGCAAAGTCCATCAACCGGCCCAGGCGCACCGATTCGGGAACGACATACGCGGCCAGCCCGATCGTAATCAGCAGCATCGCGCCCACAAGCGCAACCACGGCACGTCCGCAGCCGCACAGCCAAGCGAGACCGAATGCCGCTGAAGCCAGCCCAATCTGCACCCAACTCCAACCGCTGAAGAAAAGGCGATTGACCTCCGAGGCCTGATAGCGGACAAGAGTGCGCAGGCCGCCCGGAGCAAGGCCCTGAGCGGCAAGCTCCAATCCGTCAGGATCTGAAGTTGCCACAGTCTCGGCAACAGCGAAATTCTGGATGGCGGTCTGCCACATGAAGACAGAGCCGCAACTCCAAGCCCCGAGCAGGAAGAATAGAAGCAGGAGGGGGCGGCTCACGATCCGGGCACCACGTATTCTGGCGGCGGCGGCGCTCCTTCGCCGAAAAAATACGCTTCCATCTGCTTGACGATCATCTCCTGAGCTTGGAGCGTGGCAGGATTCAGGCGGTACTCGTTGATGATCATCTTGAGGTGCTCAGCCCATTGGGCCCAGGCAATCTTCGACACGTTGTCATAGATTTTCTGGCCGAGTTCCGAGTCGAACGGCAACTCATCCAGCCCCGGCAATTCTTTTCCCAGCTTCACACAGCTGACCAATCTTTCCGCCATGATTCCAGCGTAGTACATCTTGTGTGCCTTCTAAAAGCATGCGGACATGGGACTGCTGGGGCCGGCTTAGGCGCCGCGGCGTTTGCGCGCGGCGCCTAAGCCACTTGCGAAGAAGCCCCGCGACAATGGCAACCACTGCTCTGTCCGGACTCCGCAGCGGGTAGAAGCCGGGCACACCCAGTTGCTCGATTCGGCGGATATATGTCCAAGACGGCGGCAGCTTGGACTTGAGCGGACTGCCGGGCGCGTTCCAAGGCTATTTCCGCGAGCACGCCGAGGCGAGGCCGCAGTTGGCGCCGCATGCCTACCTACAGCACGGGGCCACAAGCCGCGGCCGCACGGATCTGTTGATTGAGTGGTGCAGGTCGCAAGCCGGCGAACAGCACGGATCTGCAAATACGCATCGAGTGCAAGGCGCGCACGGGCAAGGCCGTCTCGGATCGCCTGACCGCAGAAGGCGCAGGAGCAACTGGCGGTATACATGGATCGCTGCGCTGGGGAGTCAGCACACATGGTGCTGCTCGGCCTGCGTTCCGAGCAGCCGTGGGAGGAGTGGCTGTTCCGTCGCGATCCGGGGCAGGCAGTCCGATCACGATTGGTGGCTGTTGGAGGGCCCCGGTGACTCGCGTCGCAGCTCGTGCAGTTCCCCGCCCTCGCTGGCGAGCGCCGGCGGGGCTGCCTACCACCTGTTTCCAAAGCCTCGCAGAGCCGCTGCCAGCAGCTTGTTGGCCACTCCCGGGGAGGCAGACCGCATGAACCGTCCACTGCGCGGCCCCCTATGCCCGGCGCTCTCGACCACCGCTGGCGACTGCTTCGCCCCCGCCTGCCGCTTGCCATCCAACACGGAAGCTGGGCAGTGACTGAAAAAATCGCTATGCGCACTTCCGAATATTCCCCGTCCAAATTGATGTCCTGCACCCGCACCGTCGCTCCGTCGTTTCACAGTCCTTTCCAATCCGAAAATGAGCCTGAAGGGGGGCCGGGCAGAAGAAGTGAGAGTGAGTTCATGATACACCCAGTGGGGAGGTGGTACTGGGGGGAGGAGGCGCAGCCGCGCTGCCCGCTACAGGCCTGCTCGAGACGGGGGCTGGGCAGAGCGGGGAGCGTGCTGGTGGCTAGCCACCAGCACATTTTCATTATATTTTGTTTTAATCAGGCTGCCCCTGCCCGGCCTTGAGCGCTGCCGCCACGCGCCTAGGCTTAGCCCCCGCGCCACGACCGCTGGCTGCGAGGCCGCCCCGCTTTCCAACGCCAAGTGAGCCTGTAACCGCTCTTTTCCCGCAATGGCCCGCACTACTCCGCACGGATGGCCGCGAACAGCTCGTCGCGCGCCGCGTTCAACTGCCGCGCCGCTTCGTGATCGCTCATGCGGTAAGCCTCCGCATCCAACTGCGCGAAGTCCAGCCCCGCGCGCAGGCAGGCCGCCGCCTCCGGCAGCGCTTTCAGCTGCTCATACGGCGTGCATAGGTCCTGCTGCCGGTAGCGCTTGCGCAGCTTGCCCTTGGCGTCCACCTCCTCGCTCGGGAAGTAGCACGGACGATGGTAGTTCAGGTACGGCGAGAGCACCTCGCGGTTGAACTGGTGCAACCGCTCGGCGTGCCGCCCCGCAATATGCCCGTAGCCGAGTTGTTTGCGCACGACCGTGCCGTTCTTCGACTCCACCAAGGCATTGTCGTTGCTGCGCCGCGGGCGCGACTTGGTGAACTGCTCGCTGCGCAGCTTCTCCAGCAGCCTCGCCACGCGGCGGTTGATGTACTCGGAACCGTTGTCGGAATGCAAACCGCAGATGCGGAACGGGAAGGCGCCCAGCAGGTCCTCCAGCACCGGCAGCAGGAAGTGCTCGGAGATGCGCTCCACGCTGCCCACGAACTGGAACTGCGTCACCTCGTCGACCAAGTTAATGTGATATACGCCCTTGACTTTGCCGCGGTCTCCTTGATGCACCGAATCGACCCGCACATAGCCCGGGCGACCGTTGGGGCGCGGCCGCCGGCGCTCGGCAATCGTCACCGCCGCCGGGCGTGTGCCGGCCTTGCTGCCTAAGCGCCGCAGGTAGCGCGCGCTGCGCCGCAAGTTGTACAGGTGCCCGTTCGACAACTGCGCCAAGCGCTGGAAGCGCTCGTCGCCGAAGAGCTGCCAAGCGCGCTGGCAGAGGGCCAGCGTGGCCGGCCCCGACAGCGTGCCGTGCAATTCGTCCGTTTCGGCCAGCAGTTCGATGTCTTGCGGCTGGTACTTGTGCTGGAAGCGCCGCCCGGCTCCGCGCTGCCCGGCACGCAGCTGCCCGCTCGCCAGATAGCGCTTCACCAGCCGCGTCAGCTGCGCCCGCGACAGGCCCGTCGTGCGTTCCAGGTAGCGTTTCAGCAGCCCCCGGTCCGGCTTGCTCAGCCGCCAGTACGAAAACCGCCGCAAGACCTGCCCGCTGTGTTCGTAGGCCGCCGCGCGATCCGGCACCACGACGCTGCCTGCCGCGTTGCCCTCCAAGAAGCGCAGGATGTCCGCGCGCGTCTTGTGCGTGTCCAGATTGAGATGCAAAACCATCCTCCCATGGTTCTCACATCCCCGCGCGAGCCCCCTTCAGGCTCATTTCCCGTTGGAAACAATCCCGCCCGTCAGGCTCATTTGGCATTGGAAGAGGCTTTCACTTGACATTCCCGCGCAGGGAGGCCAGAATGGGATCGGTGCCGACCAAGCTAGTAACGGCCGTGCTGCTGGCGTGGCTTGTGGTTTCATCCGGAATCTGCATGTGTCTGGCCTCCGTGCCGCAACAGTCGGCCCCGCACTCCCATGATTGCGGCACGGAACCTGCGGCACCGGTCGGGGATGAGGATCCTTCTTGTGGATCGAGATGCGCGGCCGAGGATGCGGCGCGGGCAGAAGACACCGCATCCAAATTTAGCGAAATCGCGTTTGCCGCCAGTCCTGCACGGATCGAAGCTCCGTCCCTACCGGTCCTTGAATCGGCCTGCGAGCAGCAGGAACTAGCCCCGCATGTGCCCCCGTACATCCTGCATTTGATCCTTCGCGTATAGCGTTCCCCTGATTCCGTGGCCGGGTAGGTCAGTCACGCCTGCCTGCCCAAGTGCCGCGGAGCGTTGTCCAAATAGCCCTCGCCGGCCAAGCGGCAACGCGATGCCAACCGAGGCCATGGGGCCGATGGGGGCAGAGCCATGCTTCCAACGGCCCCCGGGAGGATGACAGGAGGAATCAGGAATGCTCATTCACCGAGCTGTCGGCCTAGCCCTAGTCGCAGCAACCTCATTGAGTCCGTGCGCCGCGCATGGCGACGAGCGCCTCGAGGGATTGATCGAGGAGGCCCTCCGCAAGAACCCACATGTGCTCCGATCGTTCGCAGACTATCAGGCCGCCCGCCATCGCGTTCCCCAAGCTGCGGCGCTGCCAGATCCGGTGGTTTCTGCGACCCAGTTCGTGCGCACGATCGAGACAAGAGTGGGCTCCCAGCAGCGGATGCTTGGCCTTTCCCAAGCCATTCCCGGCGTGGGCAAACGGACGGCCAGACGCCAGCTCGCGTCCAAGGCAGCCGATGTCCTTAGCGCGCTATATCAAGGCGTGCGTGCCGAAATTGTGCATAGCGTCAAGCACGCCTACTACGACATCGCGTACGTGGACCAAGCATTGACCGCGAGCAGCGAGGGCCAAGCGCTTCTCGAGCACTTCGAGGAAATGGCCCGACGACGCTACGCACAGGGATTCGGCCTGCAGGGCGACGCACTGAGATTGCAGGCACAGATCACCCAGGCCGTCCAGCGCCGGCAGTCGTTGCTGGCCGAGCGTGCTGAGTTGGAAGCGACGCTGAACGCACTGTGCAACGTTCCGGCGGAAACCCCCATCGGCGCGGTCCCCCTGGCCGGCCTCCCCAAGCTTCGGTTGGACCCGAAATCGCTCGCCGATCTCAGCATCCGGGCCCAGCCGGCGGTCAAGGTCGCGCTGCTCCGCATGGAGGAAAGCGAGAAACGCTTGCATCTCTCCAGGATCCGACACCGCCCGGACCTGACCGTTGGCGTCGGTTGGGGCAATATCCGCGCTCGCGGCACGGACACGCTGAGCACTCCGATACCGGGCAACGGCAAGGATTCGTACGCGTTCGCAGTCGGAATGACACTGCCTCTGTTCCGCAACAAGTACGACGCGGGCGTACGGGAGGCCTCAGAGCAGCTTGCGGCAGCTCGGTTCGCCTACCGCGGTTCGGCCAGAGCGCTGGAGTCCGAAATCCGCTCGATTTCGTTCCGCCTCGAAACGATCCAACGCCAGATCGGCCTGTTCGAGCGCACGCTGGTCCCACAGGCCGAGCAAGCGCTCCGAGTGATAGAGGCAGCCTACTCCAACGGCACCATCGAAGTAACCGGGCTTCTCGACGTCCAGCGGATGCTTCTGGACGTGCAGCTGGGCTTGGCCAAGCTAAGGACTGACTACCTGAAAGCGGTTGCGGATCTAGAGCGGGCGACCGGCGCGGCAGTAGCGGAGGAGGGGCCGCTATGACGAGACGAAGGCTCGCCACTGACCTTGCCCTTGGCGTGACTTTGGTTGTGGCTGGTATCGCGATCTCGGGCTTTGTCCTGCCGAGAGACGGCGACCGTACGAAGGAATCCCTCGCCGCCGATCTCGCCGACACCGGAGACTACACGTGCGGCATGCATCCGCAAGTCGTGCAACAGGGCCCGGGAAAGTGCCCCCTCTGTGGAATGGAACTCACACCGACAGGCGCGGATTCCGCGTCTCTGGATGGCCCCGGAAAGGCCGGCGTGCGAGTAAGCCGGAACTTCCTGCAGAACTTCGCCGTGCGAACGACAGTCGTCAACCGGGCCGATCTCCCCATGCAGGTTCGGACTATCGGGTACCTCGATCAGGACGAGTCCAAACTGGTCTCGGTCAATACCAAGTTCTCCGGGTGGATCGAAGGATCGGCGGTGAACACTGTTGGCGAGCGCGTCTCGCGAGGAGACATCCTGTTCGAGATCTACAGTCCGGAACTCGTTACCGCGCAGGAAGAATACCTCTCAGCGATCGATTACGCCGGCCGGTTGCGCCAAGCGGGAGCACATTCCGGCGCAGTGAGCCGCGCCGAGTCGCTCGTGGAAGCAGTGACCGAACGACTGCACCACTGGGGCTTGACGAGCCAGCAGGTCACGCACCTGAGGGCGTCGCGGACAGCGAGCCGAACGGTCGCAATCTATTCGCCAGCTTCCGGTTACGTGGTCGAGAAGCTACAGGACTCCTTGGAGGGCCTTCGGGTCGTGCCTGGCACGACCATCCTCAAGATTGCCGACCACTCGACTCTGTGGGTAAAGGTCGAGTTCTACGAACACCACCTTCGAGACCTGCGGCCGGGCTTGCGGGCGGACATTGCACTGGACGCGTTTCCCGGACGCCGCTGGCACGGTAGGTTGCTGTTCTTCGAGCCGGCGATGAACTCCCAGACCCAAACCCTCACGGGCTATGTGGAGGTCGAGAATGCAGACGGCAGGCTGCGTCCGAAAATGTACGCCTCGGTCGAGGTGCAGCTACCGGGCGCTCGGGCCGCGTTGACCGTCCCGGTCCAATCCGTCCTGCGTTCCGGAAACAGCCGGAACATTGTCATCGTGGAGGCTGGCAACGGGCTGTTTGTCCCGCGGGAGGTTGCACTGGGTATCGAGAGCGAGGGGCGGGTCCAAGTAGTCGACGGACTCGTCGCCGGCGAGCGCGTGGTAGCGTCTTCCCAGTTCCTGCTGGACTCGGAAAGCAATCTGCAGGCAGCTGTCGAGCGACTTGCTGCCAATCCTGCTGCTGGCGGGCATCCTCACAATCACTAGGAAAGGGGAGCGGTCACCTGTGCTCGGCAGAATCGTCGACTGGTCGCTCCAGAACAAGCCCCTGGTGTTGGTGGCCTCGGTGGCGCTAGCTGTTACGGGGGTCTATTCGATCGGCTCGATGCCCTTGGACGCCTTGCCCGACCTTTCCGATGTACAGGTCGTTGTCTACACGAAACACCCCGACCAGTCGCCGAGAATCGTCGAAGACCAAATCACCTATCCGCTCACGACGCAAATGCTGGCCGTGCCGTATGCCGCGGCAGTGCGGGGCTATTCCTTCTTCGGATTCTCACTGGTCTACGTGCTGTTCGAGGACGGCACCGACCTCTACTGGGCCCGGGCGCGAGTCCTGGAGACCCTCAGCCGGGCGGCAGCGCAGCTTCCGGAGGGTGCCGCCCCGACACTCGGCCCGGACGCTACGGGGGTCGGCTGGGCCTACATGTACATCCTGAAGTCGGACCGCCACGACCTGAGCGAGCTGCGCTCGTTGCAGGATTGGTTCCTGCGTTTCGAACTCACCGGCATCCCGGGCGTAGCCGAAGTCGCGACAGTTGGCGGGTATCAGCGCCAATACCAGATAGCCATCGACCCAATTAAGCTCAGGGCCTACGGCATATCGATCGCCAGCATCCGGGAGGCCGTTCAGAGAAGCAACCGCGATGTCGGGGGAAGGCTTCTCGAGTTGGCAGAGAAGGAGTTCATGATCCGCGGCAAGGGATACATCGAATCTCTTGCTGACATCCGCAAGATCTCGCTCGGCACCGATCGGAATGGCACGTCCGTGCAGTTGCAGGACGTCGCGCGGATCGAAGTCGGGCCCGAGATCCGCAGGGGATTAGCCGAGTGGGACGGGCAGGGGGAAACAGTGGGAGCGATCGTCGTTGTCCGCCATGGGGCGGACACCAGGGAGGTCGTTCGACGCGTCAAGCAGCGGCTCGAGGAGCTGCGGCCCCAATTGCCGGAGGGAGTGTGCCTGGACACCGCCTATGACAGAACCTCGCTCATTGACCGGGTTATCAAAAGCCTGCGGTCCAGCCTGGCTCAACAGTTCGCCATCGTCGGCATCGTGTGCCTGCTGTTTCTCTTCCATTTTCTGAGTGGCATTGTCGCCGTTCTCACCATCGTGACCGGGGTCCTGGTGGCGAGTATCGCAGCTGGCCTGCTCGGCGTGCATCTCGACATCATGTCGCTTGGCGGGCTTGCCGTCGCGGTCGGAACGATGGTGGACGCAGGAATCGTGATGGTGGAGAACGCGCACCAGCACCTTGCCAAGCAGGGGGCCCGGAAGCCCCGCCGGGAGATCATCCGCGACGCGTGCCGGGAAATCGCACCGACACTGTTCTTCTCGCTGCTGATCATCACGGTTTCCTTCCTGCCAGTGTTTGCGCTACAGGAGGAGGAAGGACGTCTCTTCCGCCCGCTGGCTTGGACAAAAACTCTAGCCATGGCGAGTGCGGCGCTGCTCTCAGTCACGCTCGTGCCGGTGCTCGTCAGCCTTGCCGTCCGGGGTTCGAGAACGGCGGCCAGCGGGAATCCCGCACGGGGGCTGCTGGCATGTGCCTATCGCCCATTGCTGGCGGGGGTCCTGCGCCACCGCATCGCAACGCTCTTCATCGCACTGGGAATCATGGCCGGGTCGGCCGCCGCATTCCGCCAACTGGGGTCGGAATACATGCCTCCGCTTTGGGAGGGGGACCTGCTGTACATGCCTACGACACTGCCCGGCATCTCTATCGCCAAGGCAAGGGAGCTGGTGCAGCAGACCAACAAGATCATCATGACCTTCCCCGAAGTCGACCACGTGTTCGGGAAGGCCGGACGGGCCGAAACGGCAACCGACCCGGCCCCGCTCTCGATGATCGAATCAACGATCCGCCTGAAGCCGCGCGAGCAGTGGCGCCCCGGAATGACGCCCGAGCGGCTCGTTGCCGAACTGCAGCAGGCCGTGCAGGTGCCCGGCCTGACCAATGCCTGGAGCATGCCCATCAAGACGCGCCTTGACATGCTGGCAACTGGCATCAAGACGCCCGTCGGCATCAAGGTGGCGGGCCCGGACCTACAAGTCCTCGAGGGCCTCGGAAAGGATATCGAGCGGATCGTGCGCGGCGTTCCGGGCACGGTCAGCGCCTATGCGGAGCGCGTCATGGGCGGCAACTACCTGGATATCGAAATCGACCGCGACACGATTGCCCGCCACGGGCTGGTCATCGACCAAGTCCAAGAGACCATCCGTACGGCGCTCGGAGGCGTCCACGTCGGAACAACGGTCGAAGGCCTCCAGCGGTTCCCGGTCAACCTCAGATACAGGCGGGACTTGCGAGCCGACCTGCCAGCGTTGCGCGATGTTCTCGTCACGACGCCAATGGGCCACCACCTGCCGCTCTCGCAGCTTGCCGACATTCAATTCTCCTCCGGCCCCGCCGTGATCAAGAGCGAAAACGCGAGGCCGAACGCCTGGGTGCATGTGGATGTCGACCCTCGCATGGACATCGGCGGTTACCTGGCCGCCGCCCGCGAAGCGGTCGGTCGAGAGTTGAACATGCCCCCCGGTTACTCGCTCGCATGGGGCGGCCAGTTCGAGTCGATGGAGCGGGTCAAGGAGCGGCTGCTGTTCCTCGTCCCCCTCACGCTCGTGATCGTGTTCTTGGCGCTACTGGCGAGCACGGGATCGGCTCTGACATCCGTGATTGTTCTGGCCGGCGTTCCGCTCGCCCTTAGCGGCGCCTTCGCCTCACTGGCGGCCCTTGGCTACAACCTCAGCATTGCCGTGTGGATCGGCCTCATCGCCTTGGCAGGGCTGTATGCGGAGACTGCGATCGTGTTCTGGAAATATCTGGACATTTCCTGCGAAGACCACCGGCGCAGAGGGCTGCTGGAGAGACCCGCCGACTTGATGGGGGTGATCCAAGGATCCGCTGCCACTCGTGTCCGGCCCATCGCGATGACCGTAGCCACCGACATGATCGGCCTGCTGCCGATCATGTGGAGCGCAGGCGCTGGAGCCGACATGATGAAGCGCATTGCCGCGCCGCTCTTCGGCGGCGTCGGCACCTCGGCCCTAGTCGTCCTAGTGGTCTTCCCTGTCCTGTACTACTACCGGAACGCTGGGGCATTGACTGACTCCTGCAACCGGGGCGGGACAAGAACCGCAGCAGAGGTTGCTGCATGACGTTGCTACTGTTGCTGCTCGCGTGCTTGCCGCTAATGGCGTCCGAGGCGGCGTTCGACGCGAAGTGGACTAGGCCCCTGCGGCCCGACATCCTCGGGACGCTGAGAATCGGAGAGGATGGTATCGCATTCCATCCGAAGAAGAACGGCAAGCGCACGCTGGCTTGGGCCTTTGAGGACGTGCAACACCTTGACCGCCGGAGTGCCGCCGAGATTGCGGTCCGGGATTATTCCGCTTCGACAGTCCGGCTGGGGCGGGGCCGCTGGTACCGGTTCGTCCTGATCGAGGGCGGGTTCCCGGACGAGTTGCACGCGCGAGTCGTCGCCCGCATCGGGAAGCCTGCCACGGACCGGGTTCCCCGCCATCCCGGGGATGCGGAACTCGCAATCCCGGCCAAGAGGGTGCGCCTCATGCGGGGGGCAGAGGGCACGCTCTATTTCACGCCCGATTGGATCGTCTTTTCAACCGGGGCGGAAGGCGGATCGCGCGCATGGCACCTAGCCCGCGACGTGGAAGCCGTCTGGGCCCCCGATCGGTTCGGCATCGAAGTGCATGTGCGCAGCCGCAGCGAGGGTTTTCTCCGTCGTGTCACGGTGTATCGGTTCTCGCTCAAGCGGCCCTTGGACACTGCCTACTACAGCGGGCTGAGAAAGAAGCTCTACGATCTTAGGAACACCAGCCAGTCGCGCCCCCGGGCGGGGCCCGGATCATTCGGTTGGAAACACGTGGCTTGGCGTAGAATCAGAGCGGAGGGTTCCGGCAGTCAAGCCCCGTAATTTCATTGGTGCAGTATTTGCCCCAAAGCCAGTCTGGGTCCGGGCGAGCGATCATTCACTAGCGAGGTTTCTTCGGAAGCACTCCTCAACACCAGCATTGCAGAGCAATTGCCAACCCGGGCCGGGGCCTTCCGTGTGTGAGACAGGAGCAGCAGGAGGGAGATATGGCAAGAGAGCAGCCGGAGCGGGACCTGCCGGTGCAGCGCCCGCAGGTGGCGGGGGTGGACCTCGGCAGCCGCGAGCACTGGGCCTGCGGGCCGCCACGTGCGGACGGCAGGCCCAACGTGCGCACGTTCGGCACGACCACCGCGCAGTTGGACGCGTTGGCGGACTGGCTGGCGGCCGAAGGCGTGGAATCGGTGGCGCTGGAGAGCACGTATGTGTACTGGATCCCATTGCACGAGTTGCTGGAGGAGCGCGGTTTCGAGGTGTTGCTGGTCAATGCGCGGCAGTTGAAGAACGTGCCGGGGCGCAAGACCGACATGCTGGACTGCCAGTGGCTACAGCGGCTGCACAGTTGCGGCCTGCTGCGGGGCTCGTTCCGGCCGCCCGAGACGGTGACGCAGCTGCGGGCGCTGCACCGGCAGTGGCAGAGCTTGGTGGCGGAGCGCACGCGCTGCGTGCAATGGATGCAGCGGGCGCTGGATCAGATGAACGTGCAGGTGCATCGGGCGGTGACGGATCTGACGGGGCAGACAGGCATGGCGATCGTGCGTGCGATCGTGGCGGGGCAGCGCGATGCGGAGCAGTTGGCGCAGTTGCGCTCGGGGCGCTGCAAGCACACGGAGGAGCAGTTCGTGGAGTACCTGAGCGGCAACTGGCGGGAGGAGCACCTGTTCAACCTGCGCAGTGCGCTGCGGCTGTACGACGCGGTGCAGGCCGAGATGGACGGTTACGAGCAGAAGCTGCAAGAGGATCTGCAGCAGCAGGCGGGCGAGGAATGCAGCGCGGAGGAGTGTCCGCGGCACCCGAACGCGGCCAAGGAGAAAGCCATCCGAAGGCGGGGTGAGCAGCCGCTGCGGACGGCGCTGTACCGCTACGCGAGCGTGGATCTGACGCGCATCGACGGGATTAGCGCGGGGGCGGCGCGCACGATCCTGACCGAGGTGGGGACGGATCTGGGGTCGTTTCCGAGCGAGCGGCATTTCACGAGCTGGCTGGGCCTGGCGCCGCGGCACGCGGTATCGGGCGGGCAGCAGTTGGCGGGCAAGCGGCAGCGCGGGCTGGGAGCGACGCGCACGTCGAACGCGCTGCGCATGGCGGCGACGGCGCTGATCCGGTCCAAGTCGGCGCTGGGGGCGGCGCTGCGCCGCAAGGCGCGGCACAAGGGGATGAAGACGGCGGTGTTCGCCACCGCCCGCAAGCTGGCGGTGTTGGTATACCGCATGCTGCGCTTCGGCCAGGACTACGTTGACGAGGGCGAGGCGGCCTACGAGCAGCGCCATCGCCAACGGACCTTGGCCTACCTCAAAACGACAGCTAAGGATCTCGGCTACCAGCTGCTTCCCGACACTGCACAAACTGCTTCCCGGGACGCTGTGGGGGCAGGGGCGGGCTAGGGTGTTTCACACCAGCGGAGGGAATTGTCATGGATCCGGTACGACGCGCAATCCAGACCGAGACTCGCCGGCAGTTCTTCGCGCGCTCGGCCAACGGCATCGGCGGGATCGCACTCGCCAGCCTGCTGGCCGGCGAGGCGAGCGGCTCGGAGAGCGAGCGCACTGGCGGCCTGCCCGGGCTGCCTCACTTCGCGCCAACTGCCAAGCGCTGCATCTACCTACACATGATGGGCGCACCGCCCCAGATGGACCTGCTGGACTACAAGCCGGCCATGAAGGACTGGTACGACAAGGATTTGCCCGAGTCCATCCGCCAAGGCCAGCGCCTGACGACCATGACCTCGGGCCAAGCGCGCTTCCCGATCGCGCCGTCGGTGTTCGAGTTCGCGCAGCACGGCCAGAGCGGGGCCTGGATTTCAGAGCTGCTGCCGCGAACGGCCAGCATGGCGGACGACATCTGCATCATCCGCTCGATGCAGACTGACGCGATCAACCACGAGCCGGCGATCACCTTCATCCAAACCGGGCGCGAAGTGGCCGGGCGGCCCTGCATCGGCTCGTGGATTTCCTACGGACTGGGCAGCCTCAATCGCGACCTGCCCACCTTCGTGGTCATGAACGCCGAGCGCAGCCATCCCAAGGCCGGGCAGCAGGCAATCTCCGCCAAGCTGTGGAGTTCCGGGTTCCTTTCCCCTGCGCACGCAGGCGTCAGCCTGCGGGCCGGCGGTGATCCGGTGCTCTACGTCAGCAACCCCGGAGGCGTCACCAAGGCCGTGCGCAGGCGCATGCTGGACGGGCTGGCCGAGCTGAACCAAATGCAGCACGAGCGCATCGGCGACCCCGAGACGCTGGCGCGCATCGAGCAGTACGAGATGGCGTTCCGCATGCAAGCGTCGGTGCCCGAGATGAGCGACCTGTCGTCCGAGCCGGACAGCACGTGGAAGCGCTGGGGGGAAGAGGCGCGCGAGCCCGGCAAGTTTCAGAACGCGGCACTGATGGCCCGGCGCCTTGTCGAGCGAGGCGTGCGCTTCGTGCAGATTTATCACCGCGGCTGGGATGTGCATAACAACGCCCCGCTCGTGCTGCCCGCACAGGCCGGCGATGCCGATCGCGGCGCCTGGGCCCTGGTTCAAGATCTCAAGGAGCGGGGCCTGTTCGACGAGACGCTGGTCATCTGGGGCGGCGAGTTCGGCAGGACGATCTACTCGCAGGGGGCGTTGACCCCGACCAACTACGGCCGCGACCACCACCCGCGCTGCTACAGCTTGTGGATGGCGGGTGGCGGGATCAAGGGCGGCATGGCATACGGGGAGACGGACGAGTTCTCGTACAACATCGTCAAGGACCCGGTGCATATCCGCGACTACCAGGCAACGCTGCTGCACTTGTTCGGAATCGACCACGAGCGCTTCACCTACAAGCACCAAGGCTTGGACGCCAAGCTCACGGGCGTCGAGCCGGCCCGGGTGGTCAGGGCCCTGCTGGTGTAGGCCGAGGGCTTATAATCGAACGCAGGGTCCGGCGTCCGGGCAGTCGCGACACCTTCGGGTGCCGAGGAAAGTCCGGTCTCCGCAGGGCAGCGTGCCGGCTAACGGCCGGGCGGCATCCCCGCGAGAGGGTGTCGACGGATAGTGCCGCAGAAAATATACCGCCCCGGTCCTGCCGGGGTAAGGGTGAAATGGTGCGGTAAGGGCGCACCGCGTCCCGGGCAACCGGGGCGGCAGGGTAAACCCCACGCGGAGCAAGGCCAAATAGGGGGCGATGCGGCGGCCCGCCGCGCCTGAGTCCCGGGTAGGTCGCTAGAGGCGCGTGGCAACACGCGCCCCAGATGAATGGCTGCCGCCCGCCTGCTGGCGGGAACAGAAACCGGCTTACAGGACGTCTGGCCCGGCCCGCGGCGCGGCAAGGGCGCGGCGGGCTTGGATTAGAGAGGATCGCCAGCCCTCGTCCAGTCCGGCACTAAGTCGCCCCGCAAGACGATCACCGCCTGCCCGGACAGCAGGACCCGCTCGCCGCGCACCAGCACCTTGACAAGGCCGCCACGCTCGGAGGCTTGCCACGCCGTGAACTCGGACCGGCCGAGCCGGCGCTGCCAATACGGGCCAAGGCAGCAATGGGCGGACCCCGTCACCGGATCTTCCGCGATGCCGGCACCCGGCGCAAAGAAGCGCGACACGAAGTCGATGCCATCCGTATCGGCCAAGGCGGTGACGATGATGCCCCGGGTCTCAATCTCGGCGAGGCGCCTGTAATCGGGCGAGAGAGACCGTACCGCGGCTTCCGAATCCACTTCGACCAAGTAGTCGAAGCGGTTGCGCCCGACATAGCGGGGCTCCGCATGCAGCCCCGCTGACAGGCCAGCCGGCGGGGCCGCCTGCCGAGCCGGCTCGGCAGGAAAATCCATCGTGATCCAGCCATCGGACCGGGTCGCTGACAACTTGCCGGACCGCGTGTGAAAGACAGCCCGCGCGCCGGCAGCGAGGTGCTCGCTCTCCCAGAGCACGTGAGCGCTCGCCAGCGTGGCATGGCCGCAAAGATCGACCTCGACCTCCGGCGTGAACCAACGCAGGTCGAACGCGCCATCGTCCCGCCGGACCAGGAAAGCGGTCTCCGACAGGTTCATCTCGCGCGCCACTTGCTGCATCCACGCCGCCGGAGCAGGGCCGGGCAGCAGGCAGACCGCAGCGGGGTTGCCGCCGAACGGCTGCGCGCTGAACGCGTCAACCTGCGTTATCACCAGCGCCAAGCCCCTGCCCTCCACTGTCAGGATACGGCAGGCAAAAGCTCCGATCTGCGAACGGCAGCGCCGCGCCGCTCGGCGCGGCTGGCGGAGCACGTTTCCGGCGGCGCAAGGCGAAAGCAGTCCCAGCGAAGCCCGCCAGCGCGGCACGAGGGGCGAATTGTCATATTCCTGCAACCAAAACCGCCGGCTGCGTGAAAGACAATATAGCTACACTGACTGTGGCCGCCGCGGACGAGACTGTCCGTCCGGCTTCCGCAGCGACAGCCCGACATGCGCCTCCGAACGACCATAGCCGTCCTGTTCATCATGCTGATCGCATGGGCATCCATGGCCCAGAGAGACCGCGCCGAGGCGCTCCAGATCAGTCGCGAGAACGCCGACCAGATGCCCGCCGGCAAGGAGGCCGACGGCCTGCCCGGGGACTTCGTGCTGCGGAACGGCAAGATCCATGCGCTGGTATCGGGCGCGCAACCGTTCCGGCGCGCCAACATGGCAACGGAGTACGATTCCGTCCTCCAAGGCTGCCTGTACGACCTGGACTTGCGCGACGCGGGCAACGATCAGCTCACAGCTCTGCGGCCAGGCGGGGAAGCCGGCTATCTCTCCCATGTCGCAATCATCGAGGACGGCGCGGGCAGCGCGGCGGTGCTGGAGGCAGTGCGCACCGCAGCCTTGGGCAAGGGCCTGTACTCGCGCCACGAGTACAGGCTGGAGCCCGGCTGGCAGTTCCTGCTGGTGACCTCGTCCTACCGGAACGATTCGCAGCAGCCCGTTGCGCTCGCCCCGGCGCCGATCTGGAAGGGTCTCGCGAACGAGCAGATCGTTCACGGCATCATGCTCGGCGATAGCATCGATCCGTTCGACAAGAGAGCGTACGCGGTCGCAAGCGCCGATGCCGCGAACATGCCGCAAGAGACAAGCCTGGAGCCGGGAGAAGAGCGCACGTTCCGCATCCGCATCGCAGTGGGCGACTCGCCCCTGGCGGCGTATGGCGTGCTGGCTGCGGAGCGAGGGCCGACGGGCGGAGTCGAAGGAACCGTCACAGACACCGCCGGGAAGCCCGCTATCCACGGCGCGCTCGCCGTCTCGGTGGACGGCGAGTGGGTGCCGCAATACCCGGACTCGCAGGGCCGCTTCGCGTTCCGCCTGCCAGCGGGCGACTACGACGTCCAGTTCCGGGACATTGGCCGCGAGTTGGCCGAGAAAACGATCTCGGTGCAAGGCGGCAGGACGACCCGCCTTGACATGCAGGTGTCTCCCGCATCGGCCGTGAACGTCGTGATCCGCGATGCCGACGGGGACCCGTCTCCCGGCAAGGTGCAGTTCATCGGAGTCGACGGGACGGAGACGCCCGACTTCGGCACGGACTACCGGGCCCACGGAGGCAACCACCAGTATCAGACCCATGACGGGCGCGTAACGCAGCAAGTCCCCCCGGGCAGCTACCTATTGCGGGTAACGCGCGGGCCGGAGCACGACCTCGTCGAGCGGCGCGTCGACGTGAACCCGGCACAAACCGTGGAGGTCGAGGTCGCATTGCAACGGACGGTCGACACAACGGGCTGGATCAGCGCCGATTACCACGCCCACTCGACTCCGAGCGGGGACAACTACTGCAGCACGAGGGACCGGATCATCAACTTTGCGGCCGAGCACATCGAATTCGCGCCGACCACCGAGCACGAGCGACTGTACGACTGGTCTTCCCAGATCGAGCGGCTTGGATTGTCGGCGAAGCTCAGCACGGTTCCCGGAATCGAGCTAACGGGCAGCGGCACGCACTTCAACGCCTTCCCCTTCGAGCCGGATCCGCTGGCGCAGAATGGCGGCGCGCCGTTATGGCACTTCGATCCGCGCATCAACGCGATCACCCTGCGCAACTGGGGCACGCCCACGCTGCGGGGCGGCTCGCGCTTCGATCCCAGCCTGAACGCCCGCAAGCGCATCGAGCTCTTCGGGGGCGGGCCGGACCGCTGGGTGCAGGTGAACCATCCCGATGTCGGCAGCGTGTTCTTTGACAGGAACCGCGACGGGGTCGAAGACGGCGGGTTCGCCGGACTGGAGAAGCTCATCGACGCAGCCGAGACTTGGAGCGCGGAAATCCTCAACCTGAGTCCCAGATACAACACACAGGAAGGGCCGAACCGCACTTTCGGATGGCTGCAGATGTTGAATCAAGGCCGGCGCGTGTGGTGCGTGGCTGTCAGCGACGCCCATCGCGTCTTCGGCAACGGGGTCGGCGGCTGGCGCACCTACGTCCCAAGCTCGACCGACAGTCCGGGGGAAATCGACCATGCAGAGATCGTGCGCAATTCGAAAGCCGGGCGCATGATGATCACTAACGGCCCGTTCCTGGAGGTAACGGCAGCCGACGGCATGCCGATCGGTTCGACCGTGATCGCCGAAGGGGCCGTCGAACTGCAGGTCCGCGTGCAGACGCCGAACTGGATGGAAATCGACCGTGTCCAGATCTTGGTCAACGGACGCCAGCCGCAGCCGTACGACTTCCGCAAGTCGGAGCGGCCTGGAATGTTCCGCGAGGGAGTCGTGAACTTCGACGAGACCGTCGAAGTGGCGCTGCAGCAGGATGCACACCTGATTGTCGTGGCGATCGGCGAAGGCTCCAACATCGAAGCGGGCTGGGGTCTCAATCCCTATGGGCAGATGCACCCCGTCGCGTACACGAACCCGATCTTCATCGATGTGGGACGCGACGGTTTCGAGCACAACGGCGATACCCTCGGACATCCGCTGATGACCTCGCCGGCCGCGGATTGACCTGCGGCGGCCCGGCCGGGCCGCGCGGAGCCGCTAGCGAGCTGTGCGGGGCGGGCGTTGCGGACGCGGGCAGCAGTCGGCGGGACATTCGTCCGGCCGGGCGGGAAGCGAACCGACGCAAGCCCGCCCGGATCCGCCTTCCACGCGCTCCGCAATCAAGTCACGCACGGCCGCAACAAAGATGGGGCAAGTGCCAACCGTCGCTGCTCGCACGCACGAAATCCCGGCCGCGGCCGCCCGGGCCGCGGCCTCATGATCCAGGTCATACGCCACTTCCACGTGATCGGACAGGAATCCGATGGGCGCCACGCAAACCTGGCGCACGCCTTCGGCCGCGAGCGAGTCGATGCGGTCACAGATATCCGGCTCGAGCCACGGCTGGGTCGGCGGGCCGCTGCGGCTCTGGAAGACCAATTCCCAGCGGTTGCCGCCAGCCTGCTCGGCGACCAAGCGGGAGGCCTCCCGCAGCTGGGCGACATAGTCGCAAGCATGGGCCATGGACAGGGGGATGCTGTGCGCCGTGAACAGCAGACGCACGCCGGCGCGATCGGGCGCAGCGAACTGCGAGAGGGCAGCGCGCAAGCGGCCAGCCATCGAGCTGATGAAGCCCGGGTGGTTGAAGAAGGCGCGGATCTTGTCCACGCGCGGAGCGCCGTCACCGGCCGCCGCGATGGCGTCGGCGATGTTCTCGCGATACTGCCGGCAGCCGGAGTACGAGCTGAACGCCGATGTCACAAACGCCAGCGCCCGTTGCACGCCATCGCGGGCCATGTCCCGCAGCGTGTCCGGCAAGAGCGGGTGCCAGTTCCGATTCCCGAAGTAGACCGGCAGGTGCGGCCCTTTGTCCGCGAGTTGGGCGCGTAGCGCGGCGAGCAGATCCCGGTTCTGCCCGTTGATGGGGCTCTTGCCGCCGAAGCCGTAGTAGTGCTCGGCAACTTCGAGCAATCGCTCGCGGGGCACGCCCCGCCCGCGCACGACGTTCTCCAGAAACGGAATCACATCCTCGCGACGATCGGGCCCCCCGAAGGAGACCAACAGCACGGCATCGTATTCCGAGGCATTCATTGCAACCAGTATGCACCGCAGCGTGGCCGGGCCGTCATGCTATGCCCGGCCGATCTCGCCGCTCGCCGGCGCAGGGGCGCGGAGCAAGTGCGCGCCGGCGTAGATCTTCGGATCGACCAGGCACCCCTGCTCCTCCTTGCGGCGCAGCCAGTCGCCCAGATCATCCAGCGGGACTACATGCACGACAATGTCTTCCCCGTCCACGCCCCCGCCCGGTCCGGCCCTGCTCAGGCCGGACGCCTGCACGAATGTGACCACCTCGCTGGTCATGCCGCCGGAACTGGGCGCCGCGGCCAGAACTCGCAACCGCTCCGCGCGGTACCCGGTCTCCTCCTCCAACTCGCGAGCGGCCGCTTCCAGGATGCTTTCGCTGCGGCAGCCCTCTTCATCCCCGACCAATCCCGCCGGCAATTCCACCATCCGCGCTTGCACCGGAATGCGGTACTGCTCTACCAGCACGATCTCGCCTTGGTCTGTGAGCGGCACCAAGACCGCCACTCCGGTGACGTTCACCCGCTCGACATACTCCCAGGCGCCGCGCCTGACAAGACGCAGGAAACAGCCCTCGTAAAGGCATTCCGCAGCGTCGCTCATGGAAGATCCGCGGACGAGACAATGCCCACTCCGGCCTCCCGCAACTCATCCCAGCAGCGCTGTATATCGCCGGAGACGCGCTCGATCCCGCGGCAGCCGTCGGACACCACCCGGGTTCGGAATCCGAGGGAGGCAGCATCCAAGGCGCTGAACTTCACACAGTACTCGGTGGCCAAGCCCAGCACGTATACAGTTTCGACGTCGCGCGCGCGCAGGCGCTCGCCGAGACCGGTCGAGCGGCAGCGGGCATTGTCGAAGAAGGCACTGTAGCTGTCAATGGCAGCGTCGGTTCCCTTCCGGAAGACCTCGCCGACCTGGGAGCGGTCCAGTTCCCTGCAAAGCCGCGCCCCGCGCGTGCCTTGGACGCAATGATCGGGCCACAGCACCTGGGGGGCTCCGCAGAGTTGGACCGTCTCGCCCGGCTGCCGCCCGGCATGCTGCGATGCGAAGCTCAGGTGCCCGGGCGGGTGCCAGTCCTGGCTGGCTACGACCATGCCGAATCGAGCCGCCAAGCGATTGGCGACTGCCACGACTTCGTCGCCGCGGGGCACCGCCAAGGCGCCGCCCGGCATGAAATCGTTCTGCAGGTCCACCAGAAGCAGGCAATCCATGCTGTTCGTCAACCGGCCAGGACGCGCTGCAAATACGCGCGGATCCGCCCGCCGTGCTCCGGATCGGCTAGGGCAAACTCAAGAAACGTCTCGTAATAGCTGGGCAAGTTGCCGATGTCGTAGCGCTTTTCGCCAGGGCGCAGCTTGACACCCACGACCTTGCCGCCGCCCTCGGCAATGGCGCGGATCGCATCAGTGACCTGGACTTCCCCGCGCTCGTCCGGCTCGGCGCGGCGGATCATGTCGAAAATCGAAGGGCCGAAGACATATCGCCCGGACACCGCCAGCCGACTCGGAGCCTTGGCCGGGGAGGGTTTTTCGACCATCGTCCGGATCGGGAACACCTCTCCCTGGCCGGCAGGGTCGACAATGCCGTAGAAGCGGACGCGAGCCGGTTCGACCTCTTCCACGGCGATAACGACGTCGGCATCTTCGCCGGCGAAAGCAGCGGCCATCCGCCGGCAGACCATGGAATTGCCGTGCAGTCCGATGATCGAGTCGCCCAGCGCCACCACGAACGGCTCCTTGCCCGCAAACGATTCGCCGTGCAAGATCGCATCCCCGAGGCCGCGCTGCACGCTCTGGCGCGTGTAGAGGATATTCAGGCCCAGCCGCTCGAAGTCCAGCGCCGGAAGCAGGCCGTCCTTGCCCGCCTTGCACAGCGATTCCATCAGCGCCGGGTCGGTGTCGAAATGATTCTCGATCGCCGCCTTGCCGCGGCCCGTCACGAACAGCAGGTCGCTGAGGCCGTTGCGGGCCAGCTCCT
Source organism: Bryobacterales bacterium (assembly GCA_965219605.1). Taxonomy (GTDB): domain Bacteria; phylum Acidobacteriota; class Terriglobia; order Bryobacterales; family UBA6623; genus VXMF01. The sequence continues at coordinate 1,746,115 of CBDCOC010000001.1, forward strand.
CGACGACATACTGCACAATCGGCTTGCGCGCGACAGGCAGCATCTCCTTGGGCTGCGACTTGGTGGCCGGCAGCAGGCGCGTGCCGAGGCCGGCGACCGGCACCACGGCCTTGGAGATCAAGCACTCCATGTGCGCGGGCACGCCCGTCGGCGGCTCAGTCCTCCGCTCCGTTCGCTTGGGCGAAGTCCAGACGGGAACTGCGATCCCAGAGATCCACGAACAGCGTGCGCATGGCAATTCCCAGACTGCGGTGCTCGAACACCAGCGCCGTGATCTTCTGGTGGCTCACGACGGGATCGTCGAGCGAAATCATGCCGCTATGGCCGTCGAAAAGCGCCAGCTTGATGGGGATGTTGCGCCCTAGGCGCACCTCCGCCCCAACCTCCTCGAGCAGCTTGAGGCGGCCATACACCTCGGGATCCTCGACATCGCCGAAATCGAACAGCAGCCTGCAGGCCGTACCCTTGTCGGCTAAGCCCTGCACGATCGGCTCGCACCCGGGATCGACGCCGTAGGGTCGCCGCGCGAATTCCACGTACTCGTTGCGCGTCTGCAGGAGCAGCTTGCGGTACTCCTCCACGATCTGGCGGGTGTCCGTGATGATGCGCAGGTAGTCCAACGCGCCATGGCCGCTGGACCCGTCCCTGAAGACGTTGGCCAGCTCATCGCTGATCCGCGCCGCCAACTGCTGGCGATCCTCCCACTCGCGCAGGAAACGCTCCCGGCGGCGCCCGAGATACCCCTCCAAGGCCAAGCGCGGCTCAACAGCCGAGAATTGCTTGGTCTTGCCCTGCACGACGCGCACAAAGCCCTTGTCGACGAGGCTGTTGAGCACCTCGTAGATCTTGGCGCGCGGGATGTTCGCACGGCTGGCAACGTCCAAGGCCTTGAACTGGAGATGGCCGATGAGCACCAAATAGGCGTTCGACTCGTAGGCGTTCAGGCCGATATCGTGAAGCCGGCGCGCTTGGGCTTCTAGTTCCACCCCTGTTCGGATTATAGCCGGAGGGGCCGGGCCCGGAACCGCATGGCCCGGCCTACGGCTGCGGCTTCACCATCGGCGGGAAGTAGCCGCGCCGGTGGTAGACTTCCACCTCCGCCCCGGCCAAGGACAGTTCGACATCGATCAGGCGGAAGTCCTGGTCCGCGAACGGCCGGCTGGGCACGTATCCCAGTATGTACTGGCTCTGCACGTTGCCGGCAACGTCCAAGATCGCTTGGTACAGCGCCTGCAACTGGGCCGCGGCGTAGCCGCCAGTACCGACCTCGTACTGGTAGTTGCCCGCGTCTTGGGGCTTGGAAAGATAGCCGGAGACATCCTTGTGCACATCTTGCATCGGGCGCACGACGCGGCCGCCCGTCTCGCGGGCCAACTTGACCAAGTTCGCCTCTTCGGCTTGGTGGTAGCCCCAGCCTACCGTGCTGACGGAGTAGATCGTGACCTGGTGCAGCTGCGCCGCGTGGATGACTTCGTCCAAGGACCGCTTGCTGGCGTTATCATGCCCGTCGCCGATCACCACCAGCACCTTGCGGGGCTCGCTGGCGCCTTGATAGGGGATTGAGACCAACTTGTCAGTGCAGGCGCGGTAGATCGCGTCGAACATGGAACTGCCACCGCCGTGCTTGAGCCGTTCCATGCTCTCGGTGAGCGTGACTGGATCGTTGGTGAAATCGACCAGTTCGTCAACCTCTGTGTGGTAACCGAACAGAAAGCCCTTGTTGCGTCCGCCTTCGGGCACGAGCATCCACGCCAAGTCCCCGATCGAGTCTTGGTACGTCTTGTAGTAAAGCCGGGCTGTGTTGCTCAGGTCGGCGATGAAGCCGACGTACAGAGGCGGCTTCTTTTCCTCTTCGACGCTGCGCGTGAAGTAGCGGATCTCGACGACCTGGTCGTCTTCCCACACGGTGAAGTCGTCCTTGTTGAGGTCGGCGATAAAGCGGCCTTGGGCATCGGTCACCGTCACTGGCAGGTTCACCACGTTGACCTCGACGCGGATCGTGGTGTCCGCGCCGGCTGCCTGTCCGGCAGCGTTCGGCGCCATGCCGAGCGCCGCCGCCAAGCCCAAGCACGCACGCAGACCCATGTCGCAATCATTCTAGCCCAAACCCGGCGCGGCGGCAGCCGAGCCGTCGTGAGCGGCGCGGGCCATCCAGGCTTGACCGGCCGCCAGCTCTGCTGCTCGCCAGACAGTGTTTCCAATGCTCGCTCGAGGCCACCAGCGCGCCCTGCGTGCGCAACGGAATCGCAGTCCGCGCCTGCCGCGCAGGCATCCTCTTGCCAATGCAAGCCAACTTGCCTTCCTCCAGACAGCCCGGCTGCGAGAGAGGGAGACGGCAGGCCAGAATCTCCCCGCCCGGCCCGCAGGCTGCCGTAGCAGCATCGCATTCCCTTGGATCACTGAGAGGATGCAAGCTGGCTGCCATGCGGCCGTGCCAGGGTTGCAGGAACGACGGGCAAGCACGAGGCAGAGACCCCCGAGCTTGGGACAGCAGATGAGAGGCATGAAGCGCGGGGCGATAAGCCGCATGGCCGATCCCGGAGCGCCGGAATCATGCTGGCGGGGAGGAGACTGGCGGCGGGCAGCGAGTTAGCGCCAGAACCGGCGGTAGCGCCAGTAGCAGCAGCGAAGCCTGCCAAGTGAAGTCCGCCGGCGTGTCCGTAGCGGCCGGCCGGCATGCGCGCAGGCAAAGCCCGGATCGATCCTCGCAAGTCGCGGAGCGCGCCGAGAGCCGCCGACTCCCGACTCGCATCCATGACACCGACGCCTCTCCGCTCTGGACCGGCGCGAGCGGCTCGGCGGGCCAGCCAAACCTGACCGCATCGCCAGCCTTGCCGCAAGGCGAGAAAGTCCAGCCAAGCTGGTTGCTACCATAATCAAGATACGGTTCTCGTCCTCCGCAACGATGCAGGATTTCCTAGATTGGGCAGCGCCTGGCAGCGTGGAATGGCGCATGGCCAATGAACTGCGTCCGGACTGCGTCCCGCGACACGTGGCTGTCATCATGGACGGCAACGGTCGCTGGGCCAAGCAGCGCAGGCTCCCCCGCGCTGCCGGTCACAGCGCCGGGGTCAGGCCGGTGCGCGAAACCATCGAGGCGTGCAGCCGCCTCGGTGTCGAGACCCTGACACTGTACGCCTTCTCGGTGGAGAACTGGAAACGCCCTCCGGCTGAAATCGAAACGCTGTGGGCGTTGCTGCGCAAGTACTTGCGCCAAGAGCTGCCGGACCTGAAAGCAAATGGCGTGCAGTTCCAGGCCATCGGGCAGATTGACGTGCTGCCAGTATCGGTTCGCCGGGAGATCGACCGCGCCATCGCGGCGACGGCGGCCAACAAAGGCCTGCGCCTGAACGTTGCCCTCAACTACAGCGGCCGGGCCGAGATCGTCGACGCCGTCAACGACCTGTTGCGGCAGGCGCGTCAGTGCGACGGATCGCTGCAAGTTAGCGAGCGCGATCTCAGCGAGCGCATGTACACAGCCAGCGACGGCGATCCGGACCTGCTGATCCGCACGTCCGGCGAGTTTCGCGTGAGCAACTTCCTGCTCTGGCAGATCGCCTATTCCGAGATCTGGGTGACCGAACGGTACTGGCCGGATTTTCGCACAACGGACCTGCTGGAGGCCCTGCTGGTATACCAGAAGCGCAACCGCCGGTTCGGCGGCCTGCCAGACCAGCCGCCGGGGACAGCGGCCGCTCATCTGCCGGCCGCCAGCGGCAAGTTGGCGGCGGTGAAATAAGTGGAGCTTGGCGCTTGACACGCGTCCTGACGGGCCTGGTCCTGGCAGTCGGCGGGTGGACACTGGCATTCCGCGCCCCCGTGCAGATCTTCGTGGCGGCAACGGCCCTGCTAGCGCTGCTGGCATTGCACGAGTTCTACCGGATCGCCGCCAAGAGCGGGCTGCGTCCCCTGTCCGCGGCAGGCCTCGTGGCTGCCCCGCTGTGGCTCTTGACGCCGAACTTGGACCGCGGCTACTTCGCGTCCTTGCTGGCACTGGCCCTGCTGGGCGCAGCCACGCTAGCTCGCATCCCGGCCAACAAGATTCTCTCGTCTGCGGCCGTGACCGCGCTCGGCGTGCTCTACGTGGCTGGCCCGCTGCTGGCCGGGATCCTGCTACACTCGGTGTCCCCCCACTGGCTTGGCATCGTGATTGCCACCATCGCTGCGGGTGACTCGATCGCGCTTGCGGTCGGGAAACTCTTCGGCCGGCATCCGCTGGCGCCCGTCTTGAGTCCGAGGAAGACCTGGGAAGGCACCATCGCCTCAATCATGGCCAGCGCACTGGTCGGCGCCGGATACGCTGCGCTATTCCTGCAGGGGGAGATCAGCGCCGCCGCAGCTGTCGCGCTAGCACTCGCTCTGAACATCGCCGCCCAAGTCGGAGACTTGGTGGAGTCCGCCCTCAAGCGGTCAGCGAATCTCAAGGACAGCGGCTCCCTGCTGCCGGGGCACGGCGGCTTGCTGGACCGTCTCGACGGTCTGCTTTTCGCGGTCCCGCTGGCCTACGGGTACGTGCAACTGGCCTGAGCCGCGATGGCACCCGGATCGGGCCGGCCGCGGCTGGAAGCGGCGCGGGGCATGCGGCACTGCTGTTGGCCGCGGCCCTGGAGTGCCGAATAGCTAGTCTAGTAGGCAGCGGCGCACCGGCCCTGGCCGGCTGGCGGCCCGAAGAATCCAGAATGCCTTCCGACCAGCCCCAGGCGCTCTCTGTAATCAACCAACAGGTCGGCACCGCCATCACCCAGCAGGGCATGCCGACGAGCCTCGAAGGCGAGACCTTCGTGCTCGGCGCGGTCTTGCTCGACGATTCCAAGTTCCCGCAGGCGGCCGCCATGCTGGGGGAAGACGATTTCGCGGTAGAGAAGCACCGGTGCATCTTCGTCGCGATGCGCGAGCTGCACACCAGGGGCGAGCGCATCGACTACATGACCCTGACCAACGAGCTCGAGAAGTCCAAGCATCTCGATCATGTCGGCGGCGCCGCCTATGTCGCCTCGCTCACGCAGGGCATGCCGCGGCGCGAATATATCGAAAGTTACGCCAAGATCGTCAAGGACAAATCGCTCCTGCGGCAGCTGATCCACACGGCGAACAAGATCATTGCCACATGCGTGGAAGACAGGCTTGAAGTCGACGACATCCTAGCGACCTCCGAGAGGGACGTCATGAAGGTCGGCACTTCGGTCCTGCGGTCTGGCCTGGAGTCGCCTCAGGAGACACTCAGCCGCTACGAGGGCGGCGTGAACTCTTTCCTAGATCCGAGCAAGCGCCCCAAGGGCCTGATGAGCCCTTTCTTGCGGTTCAACGAGTTCACCAACGGCTTTCGCCCCGGGCAGCTCATCATCCTCGCGGCCCGGCCAGCCATGGGCAAGACCGCGATGGCCCTGAATATCGCCTCCTATATCGCCTCAGTGCATACTGCCGAACCCGCCCGGACAGTGGCCGTGTTCTCGCTGGAGATGTCGCGCGAGGCATTGCTCACCAGGATGCTCTGCACAACGGCCCGGATCGACCAAAGCCGTTTCCGCAAGGCCCACCTCAACTCCGAAGACCGGCGCATGCTCAGCAAGGCGCTGGGCGAGCTCGTCAAGAGCAAGCTCTTCATTGATGACACGGCCAGCCTCGGCATCATCGAGCTCGGCGCCAAGTGCAGGCGATTGCAGGCCGAGCAGGGACTTGACCTGGTCATCGTCGACTATCTGCAACTGATGGCGTCAAAGGGCAAGACGGAGAACCGCACGCAGGAGATCTCAGGCTTTTCGCGCGGCCTCAAACTCCTCGCAAAGGAGCTGAACGTGCCCATCATCGCCCTTTCGCAACTCAGTCGCGCGACCGAGAGTCCCACGCGCAAGGACGCCCGCCCACGCCTCAGCGATCTGCGCGAGTCGGGCTCGATCGAGCAAGACGCCGACGTGGTCTGCTTCATCTACCGCGAAGAAGTGTACCGCCCCCAAGACAAGTCCTTGGAGGGCCTTGCGGATCTCATCATCGGCAAGCAACGCAACGGCCCGACCGGGACTGTCAAGCTGATCTTCAACAGGAATATCACCCAGTTCGATAACCCGTCCGACCGAGACGACGAAGAGGCGGGCGGGGCGGCGGAGATGCCGCCACCGCCGGACGAGGAGCCGTTCTGAGCGCGGCTGCCCGGGCGCCCGACCGCGTTGGCCGGCCGATGCGGCATGCCTTCCGAATTCGTTCCGTCTCAGCCGCCGTACGGTCGCTGTTGGCGCGTACACTGGAATGGGGCTGTGCGCAAGGCCCGGAAATTCCCGGCAGCGGGAGACTGCGGCGGATCCCTGCGCCCGCTCCCGATTTCTTGCTCCAGTGCGATGAGTACTTCCGCGGCACGTTTCGAGGATCGCTTCCTGACCAGGCGCGACGCCTTGCGCATCGGCTCGGCTGCAGTGGCGGGCGGCCACGCCGTGGCGGCTGCGCAACCGCAAGCGAGGGCTCCGCGGCCCCCTGCCGCGGCGGGTGGCCGGGCGCGGTTCTGCATCTTCGCGATGCTTGAGGGGGGCCAGTCGCACACGGACAGCTGGGATCTCAAGGAAGGGCCCTGGACCCCTGTCGACTTTTCCGTGCAGACGCTCTCGGGCGTGGGCAAATGGCCCATGGGCCTCTACCCCGAACTTGGCAAGCGCAGGGAAAAGTACGCATTGGTGCGATCCATGGCGAATGGCGAGAGCCGGCACGTCTCCGGCCAGCACTGCATGCAGACAGGCCGGTCGCACGACCCTGCCCTGTCGCCGCAAGTGCCAGGCATGGGATCGGTGGTCGCCTATGAGCGCGCCCCGCGTCGCAAGTCGAGCGATTGGCTGCCGCCCTTCGTAAGCCTGAACACCTTGCCTTGGAGCGGCCTGGCCGGCTCGGGCTTCCTGCCCGCGAGATACGCGCCGTTCCACATGCGAGCAGCACCGCATGTCTCGTCTCCCGGCGCCTGCCGAGAGAGCCGTTCCGGCTTCGATAGCCGCTGGGAGCCGCTGCGGCAGTCGGACGGCCAGACGCAATCCGATCCCCGTCCCAGCGCAGGCATTTTCGAGATTTCGGGGCAGGACAAGGCACGCTACGGCAGCAACCCTGTCGGCGACTCGTTCGCCTTGGCGCGCAATCTGGTAATGGCCGATGCCGGAACGCATTTCATCTTCCTCGCCCACGAAGGCTGGGACCATCACGGCGCGATCTACCGGCGAGGCAATTTCTACCAGCGGTCCAAGGAAATCGACACCGCGCTGAGCCGGCTTCTCGACGATCTGGAGCAGGCCAAGCGTGAGGACGGGACATCCGTGCTGGATGAAACGCTCGTAGTGTGCGCGGGCGAATTCGGGCGCGCGCCGGGCGCCCTCAACAGCATTGCCGGACGGGACCACCACCCGCATGCGTTCTCCGGTCTCTTCGCCGGCGGCGGCATAGCGCCAGGCCAAGTGCTGGGCGCTACCGACGGGTCGGGTGCGCAAATTAAGGACTTCGGCTGGAGCGGAAACCGTCCTGTCTACCCTGGAGACATGGCCGCCACGATCTATGCCGCGATGGGAATCGACCGGGCCAAGAGCATCGCAGGCAGACCGCTCGCACGGATGCAGCGCCGCAGCGGGAACCCTTCGTCCGCAAGCATGCCTGCCGGCCGTGTCGTGCGCGAGCTGTTCGCCTGACTGACTCCGTCTCGAATTCGCCCTTGCTGATTGGAGCAGCCCGCCGGATCGAAACTCCGCTCGGTCGCTTGGCCTGCTAGCAGTTCTCCGATCCTAGCCGGGAAGTACGACGAGATTTCTAGCGCAAACTGGCGTTAGTAATGAATCAGGAGAGCGAGGCTTTTGCAAAACTCCTTCAAACACAGTGCGGATTTCAAGATCTAGTAGGTATATTTTTCGACAACAAAATAATACGGATAATCCCAGCTATACAGTGCGAATTCAGCAAAAAATTGGAGTATTAATTCCAACGCTAACAGAGAATTCTATACTTCTTCGCTGTTCATGATTTTTGTAGATGTTCAACCCGCAAACCCGAGGCGGGTTGGGCTCCATAATTTCTCACAGATATGCTTGTACAAATTTTGGCGTTCTTCGAAATCAGATTTTGTAAATTGATCGGGGTATGGCTTGAAATGGAGACCAGTTTCTTCGATAAACTGGAGAAAGGATGGGTTTGCCTTATATGCTTGTGGGTTGAGCGATTTTGCTAACATGTTTTGACCAAAGTAAATTGGTAATTTTTCCTTGTATCTAGCAGCACCAAGACTTGCGTTAAGTTTTTTGGGTAATAGAATGAGCCCCCCAAATCCGTTACGATAATTAGAAAATTCGTCGTAATGGCTGAATTGATTTACACAATCTTTATCATTTTTTGCCCATATATGCTCTACTTCAAAGGGATCTTTTAGCTCTCTATTCATATATTCACTGAATTTTTTCCTTTACTATTTTCGATCCAATCTGTCATACGTGCAAGTAGGTAACGGATATGAATTCCGTTACGTTGATTGAGGCCAAACCATTGAATTCCATCGAATGATTCTTCAATTTTTTTGATTTGCTCAGACAGAATATTTCGTAAAATATTGCAATCTTTGTTTCGAACATCTTTAGCTAGATTAAATATTGAGTAGACAATTGTCGAATACCCAAAATTGCGGTAGTTCACCATCCTTCGTGCCACAAAAATATTGAGATATTTAGCTACTAACTCAACTTTGCAGCGAAAGGTTTCATCATCGTCATCAGGAGTTATTGCAGCCATAATGGGCAAATACTGTAAAGTCAGTCCAGTGACTGAATTGTAATAGACGTATTCGAAACCTTCCGTCAGCTTGTCACTAGCATTTAAGAGTTCTATATACCGTTGACTCATTTTCTTGAAGTCACTATTGACGAAGTTTTTGTAGTCTTGAGCGCAGTTCAGTTTGATAAGCTTATGTTTATCTCGAACCCATTTATGAAAAGCTGTACCAATCAGATCGAAATCTTTTGGTGTCGCATTCTTCTTCCCCAAACGGATTGTTTCTGCATACTTTCCGCGGAGCCAGTGCTTAATAAATTCCGAATCAGTGTTTTTGCCATGATCGATTAATTCAGTGATACGTTTTCGCCAGAGTATGTTAGTGCTAGGGATTAACTCAGATTCGATTTTTGTGAAGAGAAATCCCTTCAACATATCTGTGTTGGAAAGACTGAGACCGCGATCATTCATTGTTTCGAAAATCTCGATTGCCATATTTTGATCGGTTGTATTAATTTCAACAAGAACAACTCGCTCAAGTAGCCAATCGCAAAAATAAACGAGAGATTTATCTTCAATTTCATTAGGGAAAATTGTATCAATTTCATGATATCTATTCCAAATATTCCGCACAGAAACAGATTCGTCGATTGGAGAATAAGAGCGATTTTTTACAATTGCTTCCATTACATCTTTTCGTTCGTCAACATTAATATTGTACGTTCGCAAACCAAACTTCTGCGAAACGACAAGGGGAATGAGATCTTCCCGATCTTCAACACTTTTGGAAAGGTGATTGAGATAGATCAAAAGTAACGTAAGAGATGTCATTCGCTGCTGCCCATCAACGAGATATTGTGTGCCTTCAACCGAGCTGGTAACGATCGGACCAAGAAAGTATGGGCGATAGGATGCAACTTGCTTCCGCTCATCCTGAGCATTGTAATCTTTGAGAAAGCTATTAGTCAGATCTTCGATTAACTCCGTTATATTTGCTTTAGTCCAAGTGTATTCACGCTGGTAATAGTCTAGGGCGTACTTCTGTCCACTGAACAGTTGTTGAACTGTCCGTGCGGTACCATTGATCAAATTAAGTTGCTCAGCCATTGTTCAATACACATACTTTCCTACTTGCAGTGCCCCCTAGCCGAAGGCTAGCAGGTTTCGCCGCCAAGGCACCGGCCCGAATCCAGTTACAGATCTCCCGGCGCGAGACTGGAGCCAACAGCATATATGCCCAAGCTGAAATTGTAATCAAGTGTAGCAGACACGAAGCGCCTGTACTATTGAAACTACGGGGGGGGGGGGGGGGGGGGGGGGACAGCCGTGAGTCAGCGGCCTCTCGCGGATAATGTCCCTATCGCTGGTTGGTGCCGCCTTGCTCGACCGAATTTCCTGCAAGCTACAGATGGCAGTCCTGGCGCGCAAGATGCGCGCCGATTGGGATCGTCGCGCCCGAGCTGACGCGATGCACTTCGTGAACACGGCGCGGACAGGCTGGAACGAGGAAGAATTCTTCGCCACCGGAGAGGAGAACGTCCGCGACCACATCCTGAGCGACATGCAGGCGATCTGCGGGAGCCGCGACCCGCGCCGGATGCGCGTGCTGGAGATCGGCTGCGGCGTGGGGCGCATGACCCGAGCGCTCGCAGCTACATTCGGCGAGGTCCATGCCGTTGACGTCAGCGAGGAGATGGTGAAGCGCGCGAAGCGCGCCCTGCGCTCCACGCCGAACGCGCATGTCTACCGCAACTCGGGCAAAGACCTGCAAGTGCTCGGAGATCTGAAGTTCGATTTCGCCTACTCGTTCATCGTGTTCCAACACATCCCCAGCCGGGCCGTCATCGACAGCTACGTGGGCGCAGTGAGCCGCTGCCTGCGCAGCGGATCCATCTTCAAGTTCCAAGTGCAGGGATATCAAGGCCGCGACCTGCCAGAGAGCGGCCGCGACACTTGGCTCGGGGCCAGCGTTTCCGAGAGGCAGGCCGCCGCGATGGCGGCGCGGCACGGCTTCGGACTCCAGCGCAGCGCGGGCGCCGGCACCCAGTACTTCTGGCTTTGGCTCTGCAAGCGGTAGGTCGATTGCGGCCGGCGGGGCTTGTCTCACCATTCCGGCGGCAGCTTGGGAGCCAGTCGCAGGCGGCGGAGGATGCGGTAGGGCAGGCGGGAAAGCTCGCGGCCCATCTTGCGCTCGGCCTGCCTGTGCCGTGACTCGAGAGCGTCCACCCACTTGCGCAACTTCGCGATGTGCAGCTCCCTTTCCCGCAGCAGATTCGCATCGCTCGGAAGGAATGCGAGGCCCGGCAGGTCGCCCAGCGGTCTCATCGCGCACGCGGCGACAAAGAAATGGGCGGATCCTGGATCGGCGGCGCGAGTCGAAACCCTTGCCCTCGTCTCCGCGGCGCGATCCGAACTGATCGCGATTGCACCGACATGGTTCTGCAGGAAAACAGTGCAGTGAGGAAAGGCGGCCAGCAGCGCAGCCCGGAACTCTTGGTACGAGAACTCATGCGCATGGAAGGGATTCGGTTCGGCGCGGGTTGTCCGGTAATAGTCCCGATTCGGCGTCGAGACAAGAAAGACGCCGGCAGGTGCCAGGACACGCGCTGCCTCGCTGATCAAGCGGGCCCCGTCCTGAAGATGCTCGATCACCTCGAAGGCCGTCACAAGGTCCAGCGATGCGTCCGCGAACGGGAGCATGCCGCAGTCCCCGCGCACGAAGGCAACTTCCGGAAACGTGTCCCGAGCGCGCGCCACGGCCTCCTCGGAGTTGTCCAGGCCGTACGCCGCCTCGCTCTCAGCGGCGAGGCTCGCGGCTCCGTACCCCTCCCCGCAGCCGACGTCCAAGCAGCGCTGCCCGCGCGCCAGCGGCTCGGCGAAACAATACCTGGCCAAGTGTTCGTTGCGCAGATCTGGGTCGCTGCATTCCAAGACGAGCCGCTCCCCGCTAGGCGCTGGGGAGTGATCGAGGTCCGGGATACGCATGGCTAAGCGCTGGATGTCCTCCCGGCCGCGACGGGCCTGCCCTGCCCGAGCGCGGCCGGCCGACGACCGGCCCCTGTGAACAGGATCCGGAATCTTGCGCCGGCACCGGGCGGAATAGCCGCGACTGTCATTGCAGCAGGAACAGGCCAGCGGGCAAGGGATGGGCCGGTGATCATTCCGAGCACGGTGGCAATCTGCCCAATCATATCCGAGGCGCGCCACAACGGGCCCGCGTCGATCCCGGCTTGCCATTGGCGCTATGGTGAAACCTGAAGATCCGGGACTGCTCCGTGGACACTCGCAGCAAGATTGTCGAACCTGGCGCGGCAGCCTCTGCGGGCAGGCCGCTGCGCACCGCCAAGGGATGGTTCGATGTCTTGACCGCGGAGCATTGCACGATCCTCCAGCAGGCCCGGCGCGCGGATCACGCGCTACTGGTGCTGGTCTACCGCGAGACCGCCAGCCGCCCGGCGCCGTTGCCCGCATACGACCGGGCACAGATGGTTGCCGCCCTCGCCTGCGTGGACTTGGTCTGCATCACGGAAATTTCCGAGGCGGACGAGATCGCTTCCAAGATCGGAGCCGCGCCGGCGCTCGATATCGATGCCGTCCAGTCCCGCGACGTAGTCCGCCATGTCGTTGCTACCCAGGGCAGCTAGCGGATTGCCGAGGCGCATTCTGCTGGTGCGCTTCGGGGCTATGGGGGACATCATCCAAACACTGCCCGCAGTCGCCGACCTGCGGCGGGGCCTGCCAGGGGCCAGGATCGTCTGGGCTGTGGACAGACGCTGGCGCGATCTGCTGGCGGGAAACCCGGACATCGACGAACTCGTCAGCGTGTCGCTGCGCCAGTGGCTCAGCCCCGGGCAAGGAGCCGCTAGCAGGGCCATCCGAACGCTCAAACATCTGCGCGGAAACCGGTTCGACCTCGCGTTGGACATGCAGGGCTTGGTCAAATCCGCCGCGCTCGCGGCCGCCTGCAGCCCGAAGGCCTTGGCCGGGCTGGGCCATCCGATGCTGCGCGAGCCGCATGCCGCCATGCTCTACGACCGCCACCTCGGGACCTCCAGCGCCCACGTGGTCGACCGCTATCGCGAACTCGCGGCACTGGCGACCGGCAGCCCGCCGGCGCGGGAGGCATCTTTCCCGCTGCCGAAGGGCGAATTGCGCGACGGCCTGCCCGAGCGCTACGTGCTGGCCAGCCCGCAAGCTGGCTGGGGGGCCAAGCAATGGCCGCGAGGCCGCTTCAGCGCCCTCGCCGAGAAACTATGGGAGAAGCACCGCATCCCGCTGGTCGTCGACTGCGGGCCCGGGCAAGAGGCCCAGGCCGACAGCATCCGCGCCGCCGCTCCCGAAGGTGCCGTGGTCACGCACGCTTCGACACTCCCGCAACTGGTCGGCGCAACCCGCCGAGCGACCGCCGTGCTCGGCGTGGACAGCGGGCCCCTGCACCTAGCCGCCGCGCTGGGCCGCCCCGGCGTGGCAATCTTCGGCCCCACCGACCCGGCTCGCAACGGCCCCTACGGGTCGAGCATCACGGTGTTGCGAGATCTGGAAGCGGAAACCAACTACAAGCGGACCGCCGAGCCCAGCCCGTCCATGCGCGCCTGGTCGGCGGCGGCCGTCTACCGCCAGCTCGCCCCCCTGCTGCCTTGATGCGGGTAGACTGGAACGCATGCAGCGATTGGTCTTCACTGTCGTGTCGGCACTGACGCTGTGCGGGCCGCCAGCAGCCCTGAGCCAGTCCTCCGACAGTCTAGACAGACACCAAGCCGCGGAACTGACGGGCCGCATCTCCGACTTGCTGGAAGCCACGCGCATCGTGATCCCCGAACTCTCCCGGGCCGGGGCCCCGTTGCAGGAGAATTTCCGGCAGGGCGCGAGCACCTTGCGCGCGACACCCAGTTGGAACCACACCGGCGTGCTGTACAAGATGCTGACAAACGCCAAGGCTTACCTGCAGCTGTCGGACACCTTGCCCAAGTCGGCTGAATTCTCGGAAGATATCGAACGACAGCTATCCCAGCTGCGCAAGGGCATCCAGAGGCTGGAGGCTCATTTCCAAGCCACGCTGGCATTGCGGGAGGAGCAGGTGCTCGGAGCAGACAGGGACAATCTGGACCGCTACGCAGACGCCAACCGGATGGTCGGCCCGGCCGAGCCGGGCAATCCCCGCGTGGTGTTCCTCGGCGACTCCATCACGGACGGCTGGCGGCTGCACCAGTATTTCGCCGGCAGGGCGTACCTCAACCGCGGCGTCAGCGGCCAAGTCACGGGCCAGATGCTGGGCCGCGCCAAGCCCGACGTGATCGATCTCCAGCCGCGCGCCATGGTGCTGCTGGGCGGCACGAACGATTTGGCGCGGGGCGTTGCCGATGCCGCCATCCAGCACAATCTGGAGGCCATAGGCATGTTGGCCGCGGCGGCCGGTATCATCCCGGTGATGGCATCCTTGCTGCCGGTCAACGACTATCACAAGGACGCCGACCCGCGTTTCCTGCGCACGCCCTACCGGGACCCGGCGCGCATCACGCGGCTGAATGGCTGGCTGGCGAAGCTATGCAGGACCAAGGGCTGGGGGTACATCGACTACCACGGCGCGATGGCCGACGAGGCGGGAAGGCTGCGCCGGGATCTCGCCGATGACGGCCTGCACCCCAACACCGCGGGCTACAAGGTCATGGCCCCGCTGGCCGAGCAGGCCATCCAAGCGGCGCTGCTGCGGGCCGGCGCGCGCCGCAACCGCCGCTAGCCCCTGGCCCGCAGCGTGCAGGCGCGGGCCGCCGAGATTGGTAAGCTGATTGAGCGGGCCAGCCAAGTCCCGGCGAGTACCAGCGCTGCCATGGCTATCCTTGACTTATTTCGCTCAGCGCCCAAGCAGAAGTCCAGATCGGCGCGAGATTCGAACACCGTGCAGCGGATCAGCCAAGCGATCGACAGGCTGCCGGAGGCGGAAGCCAAGTACATCGCTGCCTTCGCCTTCCTGCTAGGGCGCGTGGCCAATGCCGATCTCGACATCAGTTCGGAAGAGGTCGCCGAGATGGAGCGCATCGTCGAGCGCATCGGCGGCTTGTCGGAAGAGCAGGCCGCGCTAGTGGTGCAAATCGCGAAGGCGCAGCACAAGCTGTTCGGCGCCACGGAAAATTTCGTCGTCACGCAGGAATTCAACCGGGTCGCAACCCGCCCCCAGAAGCAAGCCCTGCTGCACTGCTTGTTCGCGGTGTCGTCCTCGGACGACTCGATCAGCGTTTCGGAAGACAACGAGATCCGGGCGATCAGCAAGGAACTGCGGCTGGACCACTCGGACTTTATCGCCGCGCGGTCGGTCTACAAAGAGCATCTGAGCGTGCTGAAGGGCTGAGGTCGCAATGCAAGCCGGTCACGAGCAGGGCCGGCCGGATTGCCAAGGAGTCGCATCGAACATGGAAATCGCCACATTCGGAGCGGGCTGCTTCTGGGGCGTGGAGGCCGCTCTCGGCAACGTGCCCGGCGTGGCCTCGACCTGCGTCGGCTACGCCGGCGGCGAGGTGCCCGACCCGACATACGAGGATGTCTGCACGGGGCGCACGGGACATACTGAGGTGGTCCGCGTGGAGTTCGACAGCCGCAGCGTCTGCTATCAGACGCTGCTCGAGTCGTTCTGGACATGCCACGACCCGACGCAGGTCAACCGGCAAGGCCCTGACATCGGGTACCAGTACCGCTCGGTGATCTTTTGCGAGAGCAGCGAGCAAGTCGAGGCAGCCGAGGCATCGAAGCGGCGCCTCGAGGAGAGCGGCAGGTTCAAGCGGCCCGTTGCGACCGCGATCGAGCGCAGCCGCTCCTTTTACCCGGCCGAGGAGTACCATCAGCAGTACTTGGCCAAGCGCGGCATGGCAGCATGCCACATCTAGGGCACAGCCTGTCCCGGCCCTTGCCGGGCCGGCGGGCCGCAGCCCTTACGGCGCGCTAGGCGCCCTCGCAGGAAAGCCTCATGTCGATCATGCTCGAGGAAGTGCACCAGCAGCCAGCGGTGTTGGAGCGTATCTTGGCCGATCCGCCGGAAGCCTTGGCGCGGCTGGCCCGGAGATTCGCGCGACACCGCCCCGCGCTTGCCGTGATCGTGGCTCGCGGCACTTCGGACAACGCCGCGATCTTCGGCCGCTACCTGTTCGAGATCGCGCTCGGCCTGCCAACGCTGCTCGCCGCTCCTTCCGTGGCCACGCTGTACCGGAACCTCTCGCTGCCGAAGGATGCCTTGGTCATCGGGATCTCCCAGTCGGGCGAATCCACCGACATCAACGGCTATGTCGAAGCGGCCAAGTCGCTGGGAGCGTTTTGTATCGGCATCACGAACGAAGCGGGCAGCACGTTGGCGCGCCTGGCGGACGAGGTGCTTGCCACCCAAGCCGGCGCGGAGAAAAGCGTTGCCGCAACCAAGACCTACACGGCGCAGCTGGGCATGCTGTATTGCCTGGGCCGCGCCCTCGGCGCGGAGATCGCCGACGACGACCTGAAACGGATCCCCGGGGCCGCAGCCGCCCAGTTGGAGAACGAGCAATCGGTAAGGCAGCTGGCCTCCCGCTTCCGGGCCATGTCCCATGCCGTCGTGATCGGCCGCGGCCTCAACTATGCCAACGGGCTCGAGTTCGCGCTCAAGTTGATGGAGACGAGCTATGTCGTTGCCACTGGCTTCTCGGGAGCGGACTTTGCCCACGGCCCCATTGCCATCGTCGAGGAGCGGTTCCCGGTGTTCGCATTCCGGCCGTCCGGCCCGACCTTCGAGCAAACCGAAGCCCTGCTGCACCGGCTCCGGGACAGCAATGCCGACACGATATGCTTCGGCCCTCCGGCAAGCGGTCAGCCGCTGCCAAGCGAACTCGGGATCGCCGTGCCCGAATTCCCGCCGTCCACGCCCGGCCTGCCCCGCGACCTGCTCTCGGCCATTCCAATGATCATCCCGGCCCAGATGTTCGCCGGCCACCTAGCCGACAGCAAGGGCCTCGACCCCGACCGCCCCCGGATGCTCTCCAAGGTCACGCAGACGCTATAGAGGGGCCAGCAGGTGCCAGCGCCGGATTGAGGGGAAGCGGCATCGGCAGGAGACGCCCGGCGCGGCCGCAAGCCCGCTCCTTGGCCGTTGCCCGTGAATCCTATTCCTTCTCGAGCGTGATGCTCAACGACTTGAGGAATTGCTGGTCATGGGGCGTCAGGCTAGAGTCAAGATCCTTGGGCACGGCTTGGCGCCCGGCCCCCTCTCCGTCTTTGTCCGCCCGCCGACTGAAGCCGATGGTCGCCTCAAGCACCAAGAGCACGTCATAGCCCTCTTGCTTGATCTCACCGATCACTGCGGAAATCGCTTCCGAGTCCGACAGAGACTCGTCAATCGCGTGCCCTAGGCGCTGGATAAGCTGCTTGAGTCGCTTTTCCACGTACTCACCGCGAGCAGGCCCGACCAGTCCCAACGCGCCGTGTGCCCTAGCCGTGTGCCCGTCTACCCCTACTATTGAACCAAATGGCATCCCAGTTTGCAAATCTGAGTCGCTCGGGCCAGCTTTCCCCGCCCCGCCCGTAGTCTCCGGCACGGAGCTGCCTTGCGCCGCCGCCGGGCGGCCGGTGACAATGACAGAACGGCGCATGACCGAGACCGAACGAGCCGCGCTGGCGCGGGAGATCGCGCTGGCCGTGTCGCGCACGGATGCCGATCCGACCTGCGCGTGCAAAGGCCATGCCGGCGCATCCACGCCGGCAGATCTGCCCGTAAGCGGGCTGGCGGGCGCGGTCGATCTGTCACTGCAGCAGCCCGATGCGACACGGACCGAGGTGGAGCGCTTCTTGCGGGCCGCTCGGCCACTGGGCTTCCGCTCGGTATGCGTGGAGCCGCGATGGGCATCCTTGGCGGTGCGCGAGCTTGCCGGCACCCCCTCGCGAGTGGCGTCCTACGTAAGCTATCCGCACGGCACGGCTCTCACTCCTACCAAATGCGCCGAAGCCGAACTCCTGCTGCGATTGGGCGTGGAAGAGCTGTGGACGGTCGCCGCGATCGGAGCCCTGCGCGCAGGCGACCTGGACGCTGCGTTCGTTGACCTGCGGGCCGTGGCGCAGGTGAGCGAGTGCCGCCGCGCTCGCCTGACAGTGATCCTGGATCTGCCGCTGCTGAGCGAGAAGCGGGCGGTCGAAGCCTGTGTCGTGGCCAAGCTGGCCGGAGCGACCGGGGCGGCGAGCGCGACCCGCACCTGCGCGCCGCCAACCCAGCCGCACCACATCGAACTGATGCGCCAAACGCTCGGAGACGACTTGGAAATCGTCGCCTCCGGCGGCATCGATACGGCCCCGGCGGCACGCTCGCTGCTGGCAGCCGGCGCGACACGGGTGGAATTCAGCGGCGGATTGCAGATCTTGAACGCTCCGTAACGGACGCCTGCGCCGCTGCGGAGCGCCATGGGCAGCGAAACGAAACTAGCAGGCGCACCGCAAGCCTGCCGCGGCCAACAGCCCAGCGCACGCCCAACCCCCTACAGGTGCGGCGCATTGCGCTAATCTGAAGACAGCTTGGCAGCGTGGCGCTTCCCAGTACCGAGGAGGCACCCCGGCCTCGGGCACGCCAGACGCGACCATGGCTCAGACCACCACGCCAGCCGCGTCGCTGGGCGCAAGCAGGGATAGCAGCGACGAAATCGCCGTCCTGCTGGAGGCTTCGGAAGCCGCGGCCGCGAATTCGCTGGACCTCGAGGCCCTGTTGGCCGAGCTGTCCAAGCTCGTCAGGAAGATCGTCAACTACGAATTGTACGCACTGCTGTTTCCGGCCGACGACGGGCATCTACGCATCGCTCACTGCGTCGGGTTTCCCGAAGAACTGGCGAAGTCGCTGCACATCCCGCCCGGTTCCGGCCTCACCGGCCGGGCAGCGGAGACAAGATCGACAGTCCTGGTCAACGATGTCCGGCTTGCACCGGACTACTTGCGCGCGGTCGACTCCGTGCGCAGCGAACTGGCCGTGCCCCTCGTGGCCCGCGACCGCTTGGTCGCCGTCCTCGACCTACAGTCGGCAGACCCGTACGCCTTCGACAGCCGTGTCTCGGACCTGCTGGAACTCGTGGCCTCCCGCTTCTCGCTGGCCATTGACATCGCCCAGCTGTACCGCGCACAGGAAAAGCAGCGCTCGACGCTGGAGACGCTGCACAAAATCGCCCAAGAGTACTCCAGCATCCTGCGCTTGGACGAACTGTTGGAAAAGATCGCCAGCATCGTGCGCGCGCTAATCCGCTACGACGTGCTGGCAATATACCTCAAGGATCCGCAGCGGCCGCTGCTACGGCACTATTTCGGCGTGAAGTTCCAAGAACAGGTTCGCTGGCGCGACCTGCCCATTGGCAGAGGGTTGGTGGGCGCGGCAGCGGCCGACCGGCGGCCAGCGCTGGCGCCGGAAACTTCCAAGGATCCGCGCTACATCGAGGCGCTGGCAGACATCCGCTCGGAAGTGGCAGTACCGCTGATGCTCAAGGGCGAGCTTACCGGCGTTCTGGACTTGGAAAGCGTGACGCCGAACGCATTCAGCAAGGACGATCTCGACACCCTCCTGCTGCTGGCTCCGCAAGTGGCGGCCACCATCGAGAACGCCCGGCTGTACGAGGAGAAGGCGCGCAACGAAGCGCGGCTGGCGGGCGACCTAGCCGCAGCCCGCGCCTTGCAGGGCCACCTGCTGCCGGATGGCCATCTGCGCGCAAAGGGGCTTGAGATCGCGGCCAAGAACGAGCCGGCAGCTGTTGTCTCGGGTGACTTTTACGATTTCTACCAGTACGACAGCATGATCGGGATCCTCAACGGCGACGTCAGCGGCAAAGGTGCGGCAGCGGCGCTGTACGCCGCGCTGGCGAGCGGATTGCTGCGCGCGGCCGCACGAGATAGACTCTCCCCGGCAGATGCGCTCGCGAGTGCCAACCAAGCGCTGTTCGATCGCAAGGTAGGCACCACGTTCCTAGCGGCCATGTATGCCAAGTGGCATCCTGGCAAGAAGCTGCTCGTGCTGTCGGGGGCGGGCATGCCCTATCCCTATCTCTACCGGCAGGGCCAACTGGAGCGCTTGCAGTTGCCCGGCATTCCGCTGGGCCTGTTTCGCGCGTCGCGGTATGAAGACGCGGAGCTGGCCTTGCAGCCGGGCGACCTCGTGGTGAGCGTGTCAGACGGCTTCACGGAGAGCCTTGACGAGAACAACGAGGCCTACGGGGAGCAGCGCTTGCGGCAAGTTCTCGACACCAACCGCGGGCAATCGGCCGCGGCGATCCTAGAACAGGTCTTCGCCGACGTTGGCTCCTTCAGCGCGGGCGCCGAGCAGGCCGACGACCGGACCGCGATCATCATGCGCGTAACGCAGTGAGATCCGTACAGGACACTGATCCATGCCCCTGCAAGAGTTTCACTACCAGGACGGCCAACTGCTCTGCGAGAGCGCGGCACTGCGGGACATCGCCCGAGCGGTCGGCACTCCAGCCTACGTCTACTCGTCCCGCGCCATCCGGGACAACTACCGCGCCTACGACCGCGCATTGGCCGGGCTGCCGCACCAGATCCACTACGCAGTCAAGGCGAACTCCTCGCTCGCAGTGCTGTCTCTGCTTGCGGCGGAAGGCGCAGGATTCGACATCGTCTCCGGCGGCGAGCTCTACCGCGTGCTGCTGGCGGGCGGCGACCCCGCGGCCGTGGTCTATTCGGGGGTTGGCAAGACGGCGGCCGAACTCGAGTACGCACTCGAGCAGCGGATCGGCACGTTCAACTGCGAGTCGGAGCAGGAACTGGACATGCTGCGCGAGGTCGCGGTTCGCATGGGGGCCCGGCCTGCCGTCGCCCTGCGCGTGAACCCGAACATCGACGCCCGGACACACCCCTACATTTCCACCGGCCTCAACGAGCACAAGTTCGGGATCGAGCTGCAGGCCGCCGAGGCGCTCTACGACCAAGCGGCGAAGTGGCGCCCCTTGCGCTTCAGCGGCGTCAGCTGCCACATTGGCTCGCAGATCTTCGAGACAGCGGTCTTCGCAGAGGCCTTGGGACAGTTGCTGGACTTGGCCGCCCGCCTGCGCGCGCGGGGCGTGCCGCTCCGCACGATCGATTTGGGAGGCGGCCTGGCGGTCGGCTACGAGCGGAGCCAGCCCAGCGCGTCCATTGCAAGCTACTGCCGTATGCTGCGGACGGCGCTCGCGGGCAGCGGACTCGATCTAGCCGTCGAGCCGGGCCGCTCGATCACAGGGCAGGCCGGCGTCTTGCTGGCCTCGGTCCTAGTCCGCAAGCAGGCCGGCAGCAAGACGTTCCTCGTAGTGGACGGGGCCATGAACGATCTGCTGCGGCCAGCCTTGTACGGCGCTCGCCACGAAATCTTGCCCGTAGCCGAGCATCGCGGAGAGCAACTCGCATGCGACGTGGTCGGGCCCGTTTGCGAGACTGGCGACTTTCTCGCCACCGGGCAGGACCTGCCGGCTTGCTCTCCGGGGGATCTGCTGGCAGTCGCTACTGCCGGAGCCTATGGCTTCGTGCAGGCTTCGAACTACAACTCCCGCCTACGCGCCGCCGAAGTGCTTGTCGACGGCGAGACGTTCCGGGTCGTGCGCAAGCGCGAGGCGCTCGAGGACTTGGTCCGGGGCGAGACCCGCTAGCCGTCGCTGCCCCGCGAGCGGGCCGCAGCTGGCGAGGCAGGATAGCGGGCCGAGGCGGCCCGGGATCAAAATATGTCCTCGAAGGTGTAGTTGAGGCGGGCATAATAGTACCCTCCGCTGAGACCCCAAGGCGTGAACTGGCTGTAAGGCAGGCCGAAAGTGTCGGCGAATAGGTCCATCCGCTGGGAGAAGGTGTCGAAGATGTTCTGGCCGCCGAACGACAACGTCACGGTATCGGTCAAGGAAACGCTCGCCTCGAGATCGACGATATAGCGCCCGTCCAGGATCGGCGCCTCGGCGCCGCGTACGAACCGGGCGTCGAAGTGGTCGACCCATGCCCCGAAGTAGTTCAGGCGCCCGAGAATGCTCCAACGGCCCAGCCCTTGGCGCACGGCCGTGTTCCAGCGGAGCCGCGGCACGCCGCGCGTCAGACCGCGCACATCGCCGTCCGTAAGCAATTCCGACTCTTCCGACACCTCGGTGTGTGTGTAGTTCAGCGTGAAGCTGAACTCCGTATTGCCGCCCAGCTGCGGAGGGTTGTAGGTCGAGACGACGTCGATCCCTTGGTTCGTGCTCGAGAAGTCGTTGATGAAGAACCGGAAAAAGGCTAGCGTGCCCGCGGAAGTAATCCCCTCCGACAGCAACAGGTCGCGCTCGTCCTCGGTGAGCGTGAATGTCTGCGAGAGAGCGAGGCGGTTGGAGACATCGACACGGAAGTAATCGGCTGTCAGCGTGAACGGCCCGGCGTCGGCCACCAAGCCGGCGGTCACGCTGACCGACGTCTCGGGTTCCAGCGCTTCTCCGCCGCGCAGCTCCGCCGCGCGGAATGTGGACGGCACATTAGCGCTGTCAACCAGTTGCAAGGTGGACGGATCGATGGTGGTCTGCACGTTGAGCGTGTTCTGCTGGCCGGGTGTCGGCGCGCGGAACCCGGTACTGACGCCGCCGCGCACGGCCAACGTATCGCTCAGCTCGTAGCGTCCCGAAAGCTTGCCGTTGGTCGTGGGGCCGAACAGGTCGAAGTGCTCGAACCGGACGGCGCCTCCCACTGTCCAGCGACCCACCGGATCCCGCAGCTCGAGATCGCCGTAGAGGGCGATATTGCTGCGGTCCCAAGCCCCCGCCGTGTAATCGGGGAAACCGGGAAAGCCGTTCGAGCCGGAAACGAAGCCTTGCGCGGCGTAAGGGCCGACCTCCCAGGAGGGCCTTCCGCCCGCGCCAATCTCGAAGCGTTCGTTGCGCCACTCGGCTCCACCGGCCACGTTGATCATGCTGGTCGCGGCGTAGGAGACGTCGAAGTTGAGGCTCGTATCCTCCTGCCGGTAGAGGCCCGGATCGAAATCCCGCGGAGTATCGGGGCCGAGCGAGGCATTGACCGTGTTCTGGAAGAAAAAATCCGACTGGTGGGTGCCGTAGCTGGCGCTGGCGTCCCAAGCCAAGCCGCCGCCGGTAACCCCGCGCACGCCCCCCACCACCGACATGTCCTCCACCACGCCTCCGAAGCGGGGCGTGAACCCGCCCGGGGCAATCTCGCGGAAAGAAAAGCAGTTGGGGTCTGCGAACACCTGCTGCAGTGCGGCCGGATCGGGCACATTGTCGCGGATCCTCACCGAGGGGCAGTTCGCCGATCCGTCGACGACGCCGTCACCGGCGTCCAGCACGTCGCCGATCAGCAATGTCTGACCGTCATCCAAGCTGTAGATGTTGGCCCGATTGTTGGGATTCCGGAAGTAAAACCCTTCCGTCACCCTCTTCTTGGCGAAATTGGTGTGGCCGTACAGTTGCAGGCCGTTGGAGAAAAGCTTGCCGAAATTGCCGAAGAACTTCACATCGTTATCGATCTGCGGGTTGCCCCAGATTTGCGCCGGATCGGCGACGGCGGTATTGCCTGCCGCGATGAGAGCCGCAGCGTCCGCGCGCTGCACGCTGCGGTTGGTCGGGTCGGAGTTGCCGTATTGCAGGCTGAGGTTGGCGAACCCGCCCTCGCCAAGCGGCAGCCCGATGTTGGCGGCGATAGTGTACGCATCCCCGTCACCCGCGCGGTAGGTGCCCGTGTTGAACTCTACGCTGCCGCCCGCGGGGGCATCCTTGAGCTGGAAATTCAGGACGCCGGCGATGGCGTCCGAGCCGTACAACGCAGACGCTCCGTCACGCAGCACCTCCACTTGGCGTAACGCGATAGCTGGAATGGGCGAAATGTCCGGCCCCTGCGCTCCATCCGTAACGCCAGCGAACCAAGCGATGACAGAAGAGCGGTGGCGGCGCTTGCCATTCACCAGCACCAGCGTGTGGTCATGCGCCAGATTGCGCAGGTTGGCCGGCCGCACAAGCGTGGCCGCGTCGCTGATTGGATGCGTCGCGACGTTGAACGAGGGAATCAAGGTGCGCAATTGATAGTCGATGGAGGTCGCTCCCTGGCTGACCACCTCGCGGAACTCGAGCACATCGATGGGGACCGAGGATTGAGTCGCCGAGCGCGGTGGAGCGCGGCTGCCGACCACGACCACCACGGCCTCCGAGGACAACTCGAGCGTGATGGCTATCCGGCCTTCCGACTGCTCCAGCACGCCCTCATGGGCCTCGAAATTGTCGGCCGTGACAACCAGCGAGTGCGGTCCGGGGCCGAGACCGCAGAAAGAGGCCACTCCCGATTGGCCGGCCTGCACGACTTGATCCCCAATGACAACGCTGGCACCCGGTACGGATGCTGCCGAGGGATCGAGGACCTGAACACGGAGGCACTGGCCTGTCCCGGCTTGATCGGACGGTCGGCCCGCCTGTTGGGCGAGCGCCGGCCGGCCACTGGCCAGCAGCAGAATGACGGCAGCCGGCGCGCATCGCAGGAGGTGCCTCGCTGCCGCCCTGCCAACCGGAGATCGCGTACTCGCCGCTTCTTGCGGCAATCCCATGCGCTCTTCATGCATACTTGTCATCCTTATCACGTCCCTTTAGCTGCGCTGCAAGCTGACGGCGGCCGGCCGGCCCGAAACAAAATCGCCTGTATTCCCGTGGCGTTCCACCCATCCGCAACGCTAGCGGCTGCGGCCGCGCCGTTGGATCCGCTCCAAGGCCTGCTCCAGACGTCTCGCAACGAGCGGCCGCTTTTCATAGACGTTGCACCTCTCGGAAGGGTCGAGTTCTAGGTCAAACAACTGGTAGGGCCGCTCGAATGGCTTTCCGGGCGGGGCCTCCCGGCCTCCCGACCCGTTCCCGGCCACCAGTTTCCAGCGCCCGTCGCGGATCGCGAACATCCCGCGGCTGGAGTGGTGGATGACCGGCGCGCGCGGCCGCGCCCAGTCTTCCCCCCGCAGCAGGGGCAGCAGGCTGAAGCTGTCCTCGGCAACATCGCGGGGCAGGGCGGCGCCGACGATCTCCGCCAGCGTCGCGAAGATATCCGTCAGGCATATGGCTCGCGCCTGGACCGATCCCGGCTCGATCGTCCCCGGCCAGCGCGCAAGAAAGGGCACACGATGCCCGGCTTCCCAGATGTCCGCCTTCGTGCCGCGAAAGACATGGTTGGAAGTGTGGTTCAGGGAGCGGAACGCTTGGATCTTCTCGTCATCGGTATGGTCCTTGTCCGTAGTGCCGTCCAAGCGGCGCATGAACGAGCCATTGTCGGATGTGACGATGACTAGTGTTTCGTTTCGGATCCCGGCCTCGTCGATGGCACTGACGATGCCTCCGAGAGCCGCGTCGACATGCATGACGAAGTCGCCATAGGGCCCGAGATCGGTCTTGCCCGCGAATCGCTCCGCCGGCCAGACGGGCTTGTGCGGGGCTGTGAGCGGAACATACAGCAGAAACTTGCGACCCTCGCGCGCCTGACGCCGCACGAAGCCTGCCGACTCTTCCACGAGCCGGTCCAAGACCTCGACCGGGTTGAAGCTCTTGGCGATTTCGCCGGCGCGCATGTAGCGGGGGAAGTTCAGGCGGGGCTGGCTACCCAAGGGCAGGCCCATGATCTCGCCGTCGCGAAGGTAGACATATGGCGGGAAGTCGAGCGATGCGGGGATGATCAGCGATTCGTCAAAGCCGTGCGTGTGGGGACCGTCGTCGACCGGCCCTTCGAAGTCGAACTCGCCCGCCTCGTCCTTGGCGAACCCCAAGCCTAGGTGCCACTTTCCGATGACGGCCGTGCGGTAGCCCCGCTCCCCGAGGAATGTGCCGAGAGTTGCCCGGCCCGCCGCCAGCAGCGGTTCGCCGTAGCCGTTCATGACACCCCTCTTAAGCCGCGTGCGCCAAGCGTAGCGGCCAGTGAGCAGGCCGTACCGTGTCGGCGTGCAGACGGACGACGGTGTGTGGGCGTCAACGAACGCCATGCCCTGGCGGGCGAAGCTGTCAAAATTGGGCGTGGGGATCCGCGATCGCGGATTGAGGTAGGCCACGTCACCGAAGCCTAGGTCATCCGCCAGTACCACCACCACATTGGGACTGCTCGCCGCGGATGCCCCGGCAGCGCAGAGACCGATCCAAGCCGAACTCAGGAGTGCGTTTCGCAACAATTGGCGCATAGCCACTAGTATTGTTGCAAATGGCGAACGGGGCACGCCACTGCAACGGCGGCACGCAAGCCTCGCCGCAACTAATCGCAGGCTGGACGGGCCACCCCTAGTCGGCTTTCTTCATCTTGCGCTTGCCGGACATGTCGCGACGCTCGTTCTCGAGGTCGAAGTCGAAATCTTCGATCATTGCGGCAAAGCTCTCGTTCTCGCGGTGGGGCGCGACCCACTTCTCGGCCAAGTCGACGATGAAAGAGCGCACCTTCGGCTCGTTGATGTTCTCGCGGTCGAACATGATCGCGATGTTCAGCAGGGTCCGCGCAGTGCCGACGCGAACTCGGTCGGCGTCCGCCCGGAGCCCGCCCTCGGAACCGGCCATGGCCGCCAGATCGGCGACATCCTCGCCGGTCAGGCCGGCAACAGCCAGAAAAATCCCGCGGGTCAGTGTCTGGCCTTCCATCGCGGCGAGGCGGGTGTCCACCTTGTTGCCGCCCTCGACGCTCGCCAAGATCGGCGAGATCGATGCGTTGCCCGCTGGCAGCGGGAAGTCGAACGCGACCATTTCCTGCCCGCCGATCAGATTCTCCAGGTCGCCGACATCTTCGGCAAAGTCAATGGCATGCACCTTGGTGCGCCGGCGGTACTCGCTGACCATCGGCTGGAAATCCTCGACCACCGCCTCGTTCTCCTCCATGCCAGCGGCAAAGGCATCCGCCAGTTCGTCATAGCCGTAGGCCAAGCCGGCTCGCATCGCGGCCAGCCAGAGCGTGGCCTTGGCAGCGACATCCCCCGGCCCGCCGGCTGCTTCGGCGAGCTGCTCGACGGTCTTCGCGTAATCACCGGACGCGAGATTCTCCGAGGCGGCTTGGACAAGCCACTCGGGAGTGCCCTGGCGCGGCCCGACCGGCTCGCTCGAGCAGGACAGGCCTAGCACGCCGGCTAGCGCCGCGATCCATGCGAGGCCGATCGGCAAGTTGGTACGTTTGTAGGATTGCAACATCTGTAATACCTCCTCTTCGCGCAACAGTCTCGCAATTCGCTAGGGGAATTGCAAGCCCCTGTCGCAGACATGTCGTAAACAGATAAAAATGAGCCATTTCTTCCGACGGATGAAAATGAGCCATTCTGAGGCTGGTAGGGGGAGCAGGAGGAGCGGGGTGGAGCCCCTCGCCCGCAGCGTGCTCACGCCCACCACCAGGCCGTGGTCGCTCTGCAGATGCTCTGCCGCCAGCGGCGGCCCCAAGCCGTCTCGCTGCCCGCCGCCATACTCGCTCCGCACCAACGACAGCACTCGCTCCCGCAACTGCTCCGGCTTGGCCCGCGACGAGCGCTTGCCCGCATTGCCGTGGCGCAAGGCCGCCGCTCCTCCTTGCTGGTAGCGCTGCCGCAGGCACTTGGCCTGCGCATAGCTCACCCCCAGTACCGAGGCTGCTTCCCGCAGCGTCCATGCCTTGCGGGCCACACGCTCCAGCACGTCCTGGCGCCGTACTTCTCTTGGACTTAACTCTGTCCGCCCCATGACCGCATCTCCTTACTTCGAGTGTGGTCAGCAGCCGACTGGCGCGGCGGCCCGCGCTGCCCATTCCATCCCGCCCCTGCCCCGCACGGCCCTCAAGGGCTCATTTTCATCTGTCGAAGCCTCAAAAAAGGGCTCATTTTCATCCGCGTACAACAGCCCCTGTCGCAGACATGTCGCAAACGGATAAAAATGCGCCATTTCTTCTGACGGATGAAAATGAGCCCTTCTGCGGCCGGCAGGGGGGGCAGGCATAAACCGCCGCTCCGCTATGATGCGTCAAGGATGGCACTGACGGGGCCGCGGCAGCACATGATCGAAGCGTCCGGCTACGTCTTGGTCGGAGGCCGGAGCTCCCGCTTCGGCTCGGCCAAGGCCTTGCACCGCTTGGATGGACGGGCCCTGGCCCTGCGTGTCGCCGATGCACTCTCCGAGCGCGTCGGGGCAGTCACCTTGGTGGGAAATCGAGAGCTGTACGAGACGACACTGGGAATTCCAACAATCGAGGATCGTGTCCAAGGCGCCGGGCCGTTGGGCGGCATCGTGGCAGCCCTGCGGCACTCGCGGCAGCGCTGGTGCATTGTGGCGGCCTGCGACATGCCGCTGGTCAACGCGGCGCTCGTGGACAAGCTACTGCGCGCGGCTGGCGCCACGAGCGTCGAGGCTATCGTGCCGCAAACGCCAGACGGGCGGCTGCAGCCACTGTTCGCCGCCTATGCGAAACCCGGCCTCGCAGCCTTGGAGCGCGCACTGCTGCAAGGCACCCGCAAGGTTACGGACGCGCTTGACGGCGTGAAATGGGCCAGGCTGGCTGTCGACGATGCGCGTTTATTCGCGAATATCAACCGCCCGAGCGACCTCTCCGCGTCCGGCTGAGCGCCGAGGGCTAGACCGCAAGTGCTGCGGCCAGCCTGCGCAAGTCCTCAGCATTGTTGAAGAAGTGCGGCGAGACGCGCAAATTGCCCTTACGCACCGAGACCGCGACACGCGCCGCTTCCAAGCGCCCGCGCAAGGCCGCGCTGTCGCAAGAGGGGAACGCAGCTGTCACGATCTGCGATCCGCCAGCCCCGGCGGCAGGCGAGCTCAGAACGCCGCCATGCTCGGCCAGGATCTCGCGGCATTGGCGGGCCAGGCCCAGGACGCGCCGCTCGATCCACTCTTTGCCGCAATCCAAGATCAGGTCCAAGCTGGCTTCGAGAGCGAACAGCGAAGCGAAGCCTTGGACGCCGCCTTCATACATCGAGGCATCTTGAGGCAGTTCGGGGTGCCCATGGTGGAGTCTCTCGTAGTCCCGCCAAGTGCGGTGGCTGCGCCAGCTGACGATGCTGGGGGCGAGCCAAGCCCTGGTACTTGCGGGAACATAGGCGAAGCCGGCACCGGCCGGCGCCATCAGCCACTTGTACCCGTGCACGACGAGGAAGTCCACTGGAATCGACCTCAGGTCCAGGCTGAGCGCGCCAACCGATTGGGTTGCGTCGACACACAGCAACACGCCCCGGCGGCGCAACTCGGGGGCCAGGCTGGCGAGAGGCGCGAGCAGCCCGTTGGAGTAATTGACCGAACTGAGCAACACCAGTCGCGTGCGCGGGCCTGCGGCATCGAGAATCAGATCCTCTCGCAGGGTATCTCGCGGCGTCGGCAGCGGACGGTAGCGCACTTGCCGGCTATCCAAGAGCCTGGGGGCATACAGGTTGTTCGGGAATTCGTGCTCGAAGCCCAGGATCTCGTCGCCAGCCCGCCAGTCGATACCGCGCAGCAGCCATGCCAGCCCGGCCCCGGCACTGGGACAGAATGCGATGTCGTCCGCCTTGGCTCCGATCAGGCGGCCGATCTTGCCGCGAATCCGGTCCAAGCGGTCGAACCATTGGACGAAATCAAGCGCGGCAGACTCGTCGCGGGCCAGGAAGTGGTCGCAGATCGACTGGACGCCGGTCGACGGGATCGGGCCGAAAGCGGCGGAATTCAAATGCGCCCAAGATCTCAGCACAGGGAACAGCCCGCGCAGGGCGGACCAATCTGGCTCGTGTGCGGAGGTCATTCGCTTCCTCAAAGCTAGCGGCCCGATGCACGCATCTCCAATGGCGCTCGCTCAGATGGCCGGGTGGCGGAGCGGCTCCGATATAAACCCGCGCGCGACATCCAGAGCCCCGCCGCAGAACCGCGCTATACACTGGGTTGGCTGCGCACGGCACCGCAACGGGCCGTCCGCAGGCAGTCTCGCAGGCCCATGTTAAGTGTAGCCCCTACGCCGATGCAACCGGACGGGACAGAGGTCCGTCCCTGGCACCGCGCCGAGAACGCGCTCGCGGCCACGCTGTTGATCCTGACGGCGCTGCTGCCGCTAACGGAGGGGGCCGGGCGGCTGGCCGGGGCCGGGAATCTCATCCCCGGGGCCATTCCCCTGCTCCAGCATCTGACACTGTTGATTGCCGTGGTAGGCGGGATGATCGCCGCGCGCGACCGTAAGCTGCTGGCCCTGTCGACCGCGGCGTTCCTGCCGCAGCGGCTCAGGCAGCCGGCGCAAGTCCTGTCGGCCATGATCGGCATGGCCGTATGCACCTGTCTGGCCTACGGCTCTTGGATATTCGCCATGGTCGAGCGCGAGGCCGGCGATATCGTGGCCTTCGGCTTGCCCGTATGGTCTTTCGTTGTGGCTATGGCGCCCGGATTTGCAGTCCTGGGCGTGCGCATGGCTTGGAACAGCTCGCCATCCAGCCGCGGCCGCATGATCGCTATGGCTGGCGCGTTAGCGCCGATCGCGCTTGGATCGTGGGAAACCCTCGGCGAGCTGCCGCTACTGCAGTACGGAATCCTGGCCCTGCTGGGGGCAGCGATTCTAGGGATGCCGATCTTCGCGGTGATCGGCGGGCTGGCTGCGCTGCTGTTCTGGCATGAGTTCACGCCGGTGACAGCGGTGCCGCTGGCCGCCTACCAGCTCTCCGGGCAACCCCTGCTGCCGGCCATTCCGCTGTTCACGCTGAGCGGCTACATCCTCGCGGAAGGCGGCGCCAGCCGTCGATTGGTGCGCGTCTTCTCCAGTTGGCTCGGATGGCTGCCGGGAGGCCTGGCCGTCACCACAGCCGCGGCATTCGCCTTCTTCACATCGTTCACAGGCGCCTCGGGAGTCACCATCCTGTCGCTCGGCGGACTGATCCTGCCAGTGCTAACGCAGTCGCGCTACTCGCGCGAGTTCTCGCTAGGCCTGACGACCGCGTCAGGCTCGATCGGCCTGCTCTTCCCGCCCAGCTTGGCAGTCATCCTCTACGGCGTCTACTCCCGCACGCCACTCGACGAACTCTTCCTAGGAGGACTGATCCCCGGCTGCCTGCTCGTTGCTCTGGTAGCGCTGCTGGGCATGCGCCACGGACGCGCGGCCGAGCGCGGCCGGCGCAGGTTCGAACCGTCCATGGCGCGCTCCGCGATGTGGGAGGCCAAGTGGGAGCTGCTGCTGCCGCTGGTCGTGATCGGCAGCATCTTCAGCGGCCTGCTCACGTTGGTCGAAGCCGCCGCGGTGACCGTGCTCTACGCCCTCGTCGTGGAGTGCCTCGCCCACCGCGGCCTTTCCCTGCGCGGCGAGGTGGCGGGTCTCGCGGTGGAGTGCTGCAAGCTGGTCGGCGGAGTGCTGCTCATCCTAGGCGTCGCGCTGGGGTTCACGAACTATCTGATCGATGCGCAGGTGCCCGACCTAGCCTTGGAATGGGTCCAGGCGCACATCGAATCCAAGCTGGTCTTCCTGCTGGCACTCAATATCCTGCTGCTCATCGTGGGCTGCATGATGGATATCTTCTCGGCGATCCTGGTCGTCGTGCCGCTAGTCGCGCCCATGGGGGCGGCCTACGGGATCGATCCCGTGCATCTGGGGATCATCTTTCTAGCCAATCTGGAGCTAGGCTACCTGACACCTCCGGTCGGCATGAATCTGTTCCTGGCATCCTACCGTTTCGACGTGCCGCTGACGAAGGTCTACCGCTCCGTGCTGCCGTTCCTGGCGATTCTTTTCGGCGGCGTGCTGCTGATCACCTACCTGCCGTTCCTAACGCTGGCGCTGGTGCGCTAAAATCGAGGGCAGGCGGCAAGCCCGCCCGATCTCCATGCCCAGCCCCCGAAGGAAAACCCCTGTCTGCGACGTGAGCGGAGTGCGCATCGGCGCCACGCAGCCGGTCGTCGTGCAGTCGATGACCAACACCGACACCGCGGACAGCGCCGCAACGGTCAACCAAATCCTAGCCTTGGCCCAAGCCGGCTCCGAGCTGGTGCGCGTGACCGTCAACCACGAAAAAGCCGCCCAGGCCGTGGCGGGCGTGGTGCGAACGCTGCGGGATTTCGGCTGCGAGGTGCCCATCGTCGGCGATTTCCACTACAACGGACACATCCTGCTCAAGGAGTACCCCGACTGCGCCCGGGCTCTGGCGAAGTACCGCATCAACCCGGGCAACGTGAATATCGGCAAGCGGCACGACAACAACTTCCGCACCATGATCGAGGCCGCGATCGAGTACGGCAAGCCTGTGCGCATCGGCGTGAACTGGGGCTCGCTGGACCAGCAATTGCTGACCAGCCAGATGGACGAGAACGCCCGGCGCGCGAAGCCTCTGAGCGCCGCCGAGGTGATGTACGAAACGATCGTGCTCAGCGCCCTGCGCTCTGCCGAGGCCGCCGAGAGTTACGGGCTCGCCCACGACTGCATCATCCTCAGCGCCAAGGTCTCCAACGTGCAGGACCTGATCGGCGTCTACCGCGCTCTCGCCGAGCGCTGCGACTACCCGCTGCACCTCGGCCTGACCGAGGCGGGCATGGGCAACAAGGGAGTGGTGGCATCCACGGCGGGCATGGGCGTGCTGCTGCAAGAAGGGATCGGGGATACCATCCGCGTCTCGCTGACGCCCCGCCCGGGCGGCGACCGCTGCGAGGAGGTCGAGGTTGCCAAGCAGATGCTGCAAGCCTTGGACATCCGGCACTTCACCCCGCAAGTCACGGCCTGCCCGGGATGCGGGCGCACCACCAGCACGTTCTTCCAAGAAATGGCGGAAGAGATCCAAGGCTACCTAGGGTCCAAGATGCCGGAGTGGAAGAGCGAATACGAAGGCGTCGAAAGCATGAACGTGGCCGTCATGGGCTGCATCGTCAACGGCCCCGGCGAGTCCAAGCACGCCGATATCGGGATTTCCCTGCCCGGCACGTTCGAGGAGCCGGTGGCTCCGGTCTACGTGGACGGGCGCCTGCACCGCACCTTGCGCGGCGACCGGATCGTGGCTGAATTCATCGACATCCTCGATTCCTACGTGAGCGCGCGCTATGCCTCGAAGGAAGCGGAAGCGGGCGCCGTCGTGCAATAAGCAGCCGCCCGCAGCGCTCATCGCGCGGGCGGGCTGACAGCCCCGAACCACGGAAAGTCCGGTCGCAGCCCGTAGCCCTGGACGAAGTGCAGGTAGGCGATCACTGCCGCGATCAGCCCGAAGAACACCAGCACGAGCAGTCCGATGCGCAGCCACGGCAGGCTGCGCCCCTCGCGTCGCAGCACCAACAGCCAGCTCGCTCCGATCCCGACGAAATAGAGCAGGATCATCGGCCCGGCAAACAGCGTCATGGTGAGCGGGTCGCCGGTCGGGGTGATGATGGCAGCGACGACAAACATCACGAGCACGGCGTAGCGCACGTTGCGCAGCAGGAAGCTCGGAGTGGTGATCCGCAGCAGCGTGAAGAAGAAGATCAGGACCGGCAGTTGGAACACCAGGCCGAGGCCGATCTCGAGAATGATGAACGTGTTGAGATAGTCGCTGATGGAAATGTAGGGCTCGACCTCCTCCGTGACAGTGAGCAGGAATTGCAGGGTGACCGGCAGGGCAACGAAGTAGCAGAACAGGCCGCCGAGGATGAACAGGCCGCCAGTGGTGAAGATGAAGGGCGTTGCCCAGCGCTTCTCCTTCTTGTAGAGGCCCGGCGCGATGAACTGCCAAGCTTGGTAGGCCAGCCAAGGAGCGCCGAGGAAGACTGCGGCTAGCAGCGGCACCTTGAAGTACTGCACGTAGAACTGCTCCGTGGGCTTGATGTTGATCAGCTGGATCATCTCGCCTTCGGGGCCGACAATGGCGCGCGCCGCGCCGCGGAAGGGCTCGATCGCGAGCCGCAGCAGATCGCCCGCCAGGGCGAGGCAGGCGAGGTAGACCACTAGCAGGCCGCCGAGCGCCCGCAGGATGCGCGTGCGCAGTTCCTCCAAGTGCTCGAGGAAGGACATGCGCGCCATGTCCTCGTCGGCATCCTCGTCATCCCCGTCATCGCCATCCTGCCGGCCGGGGTCGTCCCCTGCCGGGGGCCCCTGCCCGGCTTCGCCGGCGCTCGCGGCAGCGGGCGGCTCCGAGTGCGGGTCGTCATAGAGGTGGTCGGATTCGTCGTGATAGGGGTCGTCGTAAAAGGACGAGTCCGAGCCGTCGGCCGGAGGGGATCCCGAGGCGCCAGCGCCGGCCGGGCCATTCGTCTCAGGACTGCCGTCCAAGCTGTTGCGATCTTCCGAATCCATCGAGCGACGCGCCCCTTGCTTGGCTGCGAACCCTACCCGGCGAAACAGTCCCGGCGTCTGCTCAGGCCGGCTTCGCCTCGGCGGCCGCTTCAGATTCCGGC
Source organism: Bryobacterales bacterium (assembly GCA_965219605.1). Lineage (GTDB taxonomy): Bacteria > Acidobacteriota > Terriglobia > Bryobacterales > UBA6623 > VXMF01. The sequence goes on from CBDCOC010000001.1 coordinate 1,780,080, forward strand.
AGGCCCGGTACCGGCCCGCCCGAGGCCCCATCGGCCGCGGGGGCGGGCGTCTCGGCGCCGGCTGCGCGCGCGGGCTGGCCCGCCGTCACAGCGGGCGGCGAATCTTCGCCAGCGGAAGCCTTGGCTTTGGCGGCAGTACCGCTCTGGCCGCCATCGTAGTCGTAGTCGCTGTAGTAGTCGTCTTCGTTGTCGTCGTAGTAGCTCGTGCTGATGTCGCGGCTGACATCCTTGGAGAGTTTCTTGACATCGCGCGTCTCGTGCTCGATGTTGTCCATCTCGCGCTGGAAGGTGGACTTGAGCTCGTTGGAAGCCCGCTTGAACTCGGCCATGCCCTTGCCAAAGGTCTTGCCCAGCTCGGGCAGTTTCTTCGGCCCGAAGATCAGCAATGCCAGGATGAACAGGACGATGACCTCACCCATGCCGATCGGGCCCATACATTCCTCCTAAGGCAAGTCCGTCTCGATTTCGCGACACCCGGACGTTTCTTGATGATAACGATGGCGGCGGGGAGGAATCAACTCGCCGCCTATTCTACTGGTCGCCCAGCGCGAGCAGGCCGGATCTCGCTGACAGTTGAGGCGACGCGAGGCGGCAGGGGAGCGCTCGCCTGCGGGGGCGCGGGCAATCGCGGGGCACGGCAGCACCTACAATGGGCAGTGATGGATCGCATCGGACTCAAGCGCATGCATCACGTCTCGTTCGCGGTAGCAAACCTAGATGCGTCCAAGCGCTTCTTCTGCGAGGTGCTCGGCCTGCCCGAAGACGACCGCCCGGACTTCGGCTTCCCGGGGGCCTGGCTGGCCGTGGGGGACCGCCAAATCCACCTGATCGAGCAAGCCGGAACCGGGCGCGAGGCGCCAAGCCGGATCAGCCGCTCCGATCACCTCGCCATGGAGGTGTCCGACCTGAACGCGGTCAAGGCCCGTCTCAGCGCTTGCGGCGTCGAATTCGTTGAGGGCGGCAACGAGCGGCTGGGCATGAGCCAAGCCTTCTGCAGCGACCCCGACGGACACACGATCGAGTTCGTGCAGTACCACTGAGACGGGCTTCCGGGCAGGGCCGCGGCAGCTCCGCGCTTGGCGAGATCTGGAATCGGCCCGAGCGCAGTACGGCTATGATGAATCATATGGTAAAGGACCGATGTTGAAGCGCATTCTCACACGCATAGCTCCGCTTGCCCTGCTGGCAGCGCCGGCCTGGCCGCAGTCGGCCGAGCTGGGCATCTCGGCGGGATATGGCTCGCTGGGGGGCGGCGACATCAGCACGTCGGAATTCGCCGCGACCGCCACCCAAGCCACCTATTCGCTCCGCAACGGCGTGCGCGTCGGGGGCCGCATGGGTTTCAACTCGTTCCGCTTCGTCAGCCACGAGGCCTCGTACTCTTACCAGCACGGAGGCCTGGACTTCCTTGCCTCCGGCCCGGACGGATCGCAAGCCGGCGAGTTCGGGACGGTGCGCGCGCACCACCTGTACTACAACGCACTGCTGCACGCGGCACCGGCAGGGTTCCGGGTGCGGCCGTTCGTGACGGGCGGCGGCGGGTTCTCCTCCTTCTTCCTGCCGGGGATCTCGTCGTTCTCGGGCGGCGGGGAGACGAAGTTCGGCTACAACTACGGCGGTGGCATCAAGCTGGACATCCTCCAGCAGTACGGGATCCGCCTCGACGTGCGCAACCACGTGACCGGCAAGCCATTCGACAGGTACCTGCCGAACGTGGAAGGCACCCTGCAAAACACCGAATTCTCGGTGACGTTCTACGTGCTGCTCGGCTAGGCGGCCGCCGCAACGCAGCAAGCGGGCTAGAAGCTCGTGACGGCCTCGGTTTCATCCGTGAGGCAGTGGAAGACCGTGTGCAGCTTGGTGATCTGGAGCAGGTCCTGCACCTTGGCCTGCACGTTGAGCAGCTTGATCTCGCAGCCCTTGGTTTGCGCCGTGGTGTAGGCCGAGACCAGCTCGCCTAGGCCGGAACTGTCGATGTAGGTGACGCCGCGCAGGTTGAGCACGACCTTGGTCGCGCCGCCGTCCAACAGGCCGCGCACGGTTTCGCGCACCTTGCCTGACTCCTCCCCGAGCGTGATGCGACCGGTCATGTCGACGATCGTCACCCCGCTGTATTCGCGAACCTCTGTAGATAGACTCATCGATCTCCCTCCTGCGTTAGATCATCGTGCGCCCTTGGCGCAGTACTTCACCAGACGAACCCGCGTGCCCGTGCTGGCGCACGGGCTGATCTCGACTTCGTCAAAAGATGCCCTCATCAGCAGCAGACCCCGTCCCGACGCGCGCAGCAGGTTCTCGCCCTCGCACGGATCGGCGACGCACTCGGGCTCGAAGCCGGCCCCCTGGTCCGTCACGGTGACCTCGAACGCCGCGTCGTCTACGGCCGCATCGAACAAGATGCGCTCGCCCGAATTGAGACCGTTGCCGTGCTCGATAGCGTTGGCCACCGTTTCGCGCACGCCCATGCCGATCTGATGCACTTGCTCCTCGCTGAAGCCGTTCAGCTCGGCGAGGCGCTGGACAATCAACTCGGCCGCATCAATGCTGTCCAAGGTACTCTCGAGCGCGAGCCGCAGCTTCCTGCAATCTGTCATGCTGCCTCTGGGAAGGAACGGCTGGCGCCTGGCTTCAGGCCGGCGGCGAACCCGCATTAGTGACACATCGCAGGACCGAATGTCAAGCCTTGGCGGCGGCTCGCATGGCCAGCGCGAGGCTATGATAGGTCCTTTGCTAGTGAGGATAACCCAAATGCGATTCCAAGACTGCATCCTTGCCGCCGTCACGGCACTTGCCCTAGGCTGCGCTGCCCCCCCGGAACCGGCAGAGCCGGACCATGGCGAGGGCACGGTGCTCAAGGCCAGCGAGGCGCTCGATGCCATCGTCCCGGCCGACTACCGGATCGAGAAGCTGGCTGGCGATATGCGTTTCACCGAGGGGCCTGTCTGGGTCGCGGGCGACAGCCCGCACTTGCTATTCAGCGACATTCCCGCCAACGTGATCTACCGCTGGGCGGAGGGCGACACGGCGGCCTCGGTCTTCTACGACCAAGTGTACGAGGGCGAGCCCCGCGAGGCCGGGCTGGGATCGAACGGACTGCTCCTTGACGCAGAGGGCCGGCTGGTGGCCTGCGAGCACGGCAACCGGCGCATTTCGCGCCTGGAGGACAGGGCGTGGATCTCGCTCGCGGAAAGCTACGAGGGCAAGAGGTTCAACAGCCCCAATGACGCCGCTTGGCACGCGAACGGCTGGCTGTACTTTACCGACCCGCCGTACGGGCTACCCAAGCAGGAGGAAGATCCAGCACGGGAGTTGGATTTCAACGGCATCTACCGCTTGGACTGCGAGTCCGGCGAGGTGCAGCTTCTCGCCGCGGACCAGACGCGGCCCAACGGGATCGGCTTCTCGCCGGACGGCAAGACCGCGTACGTGGCCAATTCCGACAGCTCCATGAAGGCCTGGATGGCCTACGACGTCACCGCGGAAGGGCGGTTCGAGAACGCGCGGATCTTCTACGACGCCAGCAACGAGGCTGCGCCTGGGTCGCCTGACGGCCTCAAGCTCGACATGGACGGCAACATCTACGCCGCCGGCCCGGGCGGGGTGTGGATCTTCACTCCTGGCGGCGAGCACCTAGGCACGATCCAGCCGGCGGAAGTGCCGGCCAATGTCGCCTGGGGTGACGACGGCAGTTCCCTGTACATGACGGCGCGGACGGGCCTGTACCGGATCAAGCTGCTGGCGAAAGGCGCCATGCCGGCCAACATGGGCGGCTAAGGCGGCGGGCGAGCGGATTGGCCCGGCGCCGGCTGGCACGCCCGAAGGTCGCCCGCAGGCCTGTCCGTCAAGGGCCCTGCGGCCGGTTTTCCCGGGCGGCCGACGGGTCACAATTGCAGACGGCCGCGAGTCACTGTTACCTTGGTCAACATGCCAATCTTTCGCACACACCTTGGGTCGCTGGCCGCCGGCGTGCTGGCGCTGGCCAGCTGCGGCCTAGACTCGAACGACTTCGCAAGCCGGTTCGACCCGTCAGACGAGCGCCCGTGGATCGGAGCGGAGTACTGGTCGAACCCGCTGCAAGACTGGCGGCTGCGAGACGGGCGGATCGAGAATTTCCGGGCGGGCGGGGACCGCAACGTCTTCCTGCTAACCCGCGAGGTCAGCTCCGAGGGAGGCACCCTTTCGATGCGTGTCCGCCTGGGCCGGATCGAGCCGGACGGCGCACCGTTGCAAGAAGGCTGGGCCGGCTTCCGTGTTGGCATCCGCGGATCGTTCAACGACTATCGCGACAGCGCCGTGCGGGGCGTCGGCCTGCACTGCGGCGTAGCCTCTGACGGACGCCTGTTCATTGGCGCCCCGGACAGTTCGTCCCCCGTCGCCGAGAATGCCTTGGCATCGGCTGCAAGCCTGTCCTTGGAGGCAGCGCAGGCCGGGGACATGACGCGCCTAACCCTGCGCCTGGAGACGGATAGCGGCGCGCAGGAGACCTCCCGGGAGATCGATCCGGATTGGCTGACGGGGGGCCTGGCACTCGTTTCCAGCAGCGGCCCGATACCGCACTCGCCGCCCGCCCCGGAAGAAATCCGCGAGACCGGCTGGGCGCCGAAGCGCGGCACGCGCGCAGGCGGGACGTTGCGGGTGTGGTTTTCCGACTGGGAAGTGTCCGGCGATCGGGTTACGGCGCACCCCGAGCGGGAGCTAGGTCCGATCATGTTCGCCATGCACACGCTCAGCAAGGGCGTGCTCAAGCTGAACGCCATGCTCGCGCCGGTTGACATCGCAGGCAGCGAAGCGACGCTGGAGGTCGATGACGGCGGCTGGCGGGAGGTCGCCCGGGCAGCCGTCGATCCGGAGGCCCGCACGGCCAGCTTCCGCGTGCCGGACTGGGACAGCGCGGTGGACATGCCGTACCGGGTTGTGTTCCACGGCGACACGTGGGAAGGCGTCGTGCGCAAGGATCCGGTCGACAAGGACGAGATCGTCGTCGCAGCGTTCACCGGCAACAACGACCTCGGCTTCCCGCACGCCGACATCGTGCGCAACATGCGGCACCACGATCCCGACCTGATGGCCTTTACCGGCGACAACATTTACGAGCGGGTCGGCGAGTACGGCATCGTGCGCGAGCCCACCGAGATCGCCATCCTCGACTACCTGCGCAAGTGGTACATCTTCGGCTGGGAGTACGCCGAGCTCCTGAAGGACATCCCGGCCGTGGCCCTGCCGGATGATCACGACGTCTACCAAGGCAACATCTGGGGCGCCGGCGGGCGCAAGGCGCACGGTTACGGCAAGCCGGGCCAAGATCAGGGCGGGTACGTGATGGATGCCCGTTTCGTGCATGCGGTGCAAACGACGCAAACGGCGAACATGCCCGATCCCTTCGATCCCACGCCGGTCGAGCAAGGCATCGCGGTCTATTACACCGACCTGCTCTACGGCGGCATAAGCTTCGCGATCATCGAGGATCGCAAGTGGAAGGACTCGGCCACCGCGCTGCTCGGCCCGGGCATCGTCAACGGGTGGGCGCAAGACCCCGCCTACGACGCCCGGCAAAGTTCCGACAATCCCGAATTCCCCCTGCTCGGGGAACGGCAGGAGAACTTCCTGGAGGCATGGGCGCAGGACTGGCAGGGCGCGTGGATGAAAGCGGCCATCTCGCAGACGATCTTCGCCAACGTCTGCACGCTGCCCAAGGGCGCGACGACCGACGCCATCACCGGCAGCCTGCGCGTGAACGCGCCCGGGGAATACGCGCCCGATGAAGAACCGGTGCAGGACCATGATTCCAACGGCTGGCCGCAATCGGGACGCAACCGCGCCGTGCGCCTGCTGCGCAAGGCGGTCGCCGTCCACATCGCCGGCGACCAGCACCTGGGGAGCACCGTCCAATACGGCGTGGACGACTGGAACGACGGCAGCTGGGCTATCTGCGTGCCGTCGGTGGCCAACATCTTCCCGCGACGCTGGTTCCCCGCCGAAGAGGGGCGCAATCGCAAGCCGGGCGCTCCCCGGAACACCGGCGAGTTCTTGGACGGCTTCGGCAACAAGGTGACCGTCCACGCGGTCTCCAACCCGCATACCAACGGTATCGAGCCGACCGCCATCAACCACCGGGCGCCGGGCTACGGGATCATCAAGTTCAACCGCAGCGAGCGGACCATCGAATTCGCCAACTGGCCGCGCTGGGTCGACGCATCCAAAGAGGGATCCCAGCCATATCCAGGCTGGCCAATTCGCATCAAGCAGGGCCAGAGCGGCCTGCCCGAGGGCTACGCCCTGCCCGCGATCGACGCGCGCGGGGCCGTGGATCCGGTCGTGCAGGTAATCGACGAAGCCAGCGGGGAGATCGTCTACACATTGCGCATTCAGGGCGGCGAATTCACGCCGACTGTGCACCAGCCGGGCACGTACACAGTCCGTGTCACCCATCCCGATTCGGGCGAAGTCACCACATCGGCGGGGCTGCAGGCAAAACCGGCATAGGGACCTACCGGCGTCGCAGGCGCTGCCTTAGCGCCTGCAGGCGGCGGCCAAGCTCCTTGCGGGCCGCGCTGAAGCCGGCGACGGTGACCTTGCCGCCGGAGCAATAATCCAGCACGACCGCCTCGGCAGCGCAGAATTCCTGGCAGACATCGGCCAGCTGGCCGGCAATCTCGGCCGGGATGCTCGCCACGCCGTTCTGGTCCGCGTGGAGCAGATCTCCGGGGCAGACAGCTAGGCCGCCGACATGCACGGGCACTTGGAACTCCAGCAGCTGAGGGTATCCGTGGGAGCTGATCACGCCGTCAGCGAAGCACGGCAGGCCCACCCCCCGCACTTGGTCCAGATCCCGGGCGGCGCCGCTGGTGATCAGGCCGACAGCCCCGAAAGCCTTGTAGGCGGTCGCCATGACCTCGCCGAAAGTGGCGGACTTGGGCGGCGAATCCAGATCCTGGATCACGACCAGCGGCGGGGCCGGAACCTCGCCGAAGCGGGCGACTTGGTCGTCCAGCGTGGCGTAAGCGCCAGTCCCCGTCGGCTTGAGGGCGGAGCGGAACGTCGCCGTGGAAGCGTAGCCGCAGACCGGCCGCATTGCGGGAAAGCAGGCACGGATACGGCCGTCCATGTACCCGTCGGCCTGGGGGCGGACGGCGAACAGCTCGATAGCATTGCAGACGGTGGGCGTGTCGTATTGGCAGAGCTTGCTGAGTGCTTCGGGCGAGAGCTGGGGCGCGGGCATACAGTCCATCGTATTGCACCGCCCGCCGCACCGGCAGTTTTCCCGGGCAGCGCGCCCCGGAGATGCCTCTCGCCGCGGGCGGGACCGCAAGCAGCGCCGAAGCCAGCGGATTGCGGCAGGAGGACCCGCCGACGGAGGCCGCTCGGCATCTGTCAAAGCAGACGGCGGGATGTCGGCGCAAAGGCCGGCTGTGGTACAGTGTATTGACACGAAGCGTGTCTTTCAAAATTTCGTAATTGCTTGCAATTAAGCAATTTGCCATCGATTCACGCCTCACGCCGGCCTCTCGTGGCAAGAGATCCGTGCCGGCCTGCCAGCCATGACGCCACAACTCGTGATCGTTGGCCGGCAGAACGTGGGCAAGTCCACGCTTTTCAACCGGATCACCCATTCGAGGCGGTCCATCGTCGGCGACTATGCCGGCCTCACGAGAGACCGCATCCGCTTGCCGGTCCAGTGGCAGGGCAAGTCGTTCGAGGTGACCGATACCGGCGGCATGACGTTCTTCGCGCGGGAAGAGATCCCCTCCTTGGTCAGCGAAGGCGTGAAACACGCCATCGAGGATGCCGACCACGTGATCTTCGTGGTCGACGGACGGACGGAACTGACTCCGACCGATCACGAGCTCGCCCGGCTCCTGCGGCAGGCCGGATCGCATGTCAGCCTAGCGGTCAACAAGTGCGACACGCCCGCGCTCGATTCGCTGGCAGCGCAATTCAGCGAGCTCGGGTTCGCCGCGATCTTTCCGATTTCGGCCGAGCACGGGCTGGGAATCAGCCCCCTGCTGGCAGCGGCAACGGATGGATTCCCGTCCGACGAGGCCGGCCCGGCAAGCCTGGCCGGGGAGATTCGAATTGCCATCTTGGGCAGGCCCAACGTGGGCAAGTCCACCCTGCTGAACCGGCTGGTCGGCAGCGATCTCGCGATCGTCTCAGCCGTGCCGGGCACGACGCGCGACGCAGTCGATGCCGAGGCTGTGCATCGCAACCAGCGGTTCGTGTTCGTTGACACGGCCGGGATCAGACGCAAGAGCAAGACTCGCGAGATGACGGAAAAACTCAGCATTGTCATGGCCCAGCGCCACTTGCGCATGGCGGGCGTGGCATTGCTGCTGGTCGATCCCTGCGAAGGCGTCACGGCGCAGGACACGCACATCGCCGGGTATGCCCACGACGCCGGCAAGGCCTGTATCGTCGTTGTCAACAAATGGGACATCACTGAGCGAGCCCAAGGCCAGTTCCGCCGGCACGTGCGGGAAGAGCTCAAGATGCTGCCCTACGCCCCGGTCGCCTTCGTTTCGGCCCGCACAGGCCTGCGCGTCCAGAGCCTGTTTCCGCTCGTGAAAAAAGCCGACCGGGCCGCCCGGCAGCGCGTGCCGACCTCGGCGCTGAACCGATTCCTTGCCGACCTCGACATGGACCGCGTGACCGTTCCCGGGCGCAAGCCGAAGTTCACCTACCTTACGCAGGTCGCGATACGGCCACCGACATTCCTGTTCTTCGGAGGCCGCAACGGCCCGCTACACTTCGGAGTCGAGCGCTACCTGACCAACCGCATACGGGACCGGTTCGGCTTCGAGGGCACGCCGATCTTGATCCGCACCCGCGGCCGGCAGAAACGCTGAGCCGCAGGCCGCAAGCGGGTGCCGGGACGCGGACTTACGACGCCTTGGAGACCGCAGGCCGCGACAGTTGAGAAGCGCCGCGCCTGTTAGTCTCGATATGCACCGGCTTGCGGGGCGTCTCCCCATCGCCCCGGCCCAGATTGCGCATGAAGTCGGAGATGCGCAGCAGCGTCATCGGCGTGTGCGAGTTCACTTGGATGTCGATAATCTCTTGGGCCGAGTCCTGCAGGCTGACGTAGTTGCCGTCCGTCAGCAGGTAGATGTCGCGGGGTGTGGGATCCCCCGCCAGCTTTGCAACCCTGTCGTCGGCTTTCAGCAGATCCACTACCTTTCGGATCTTCCTTAGCGATACCTTCCGGCCGCGCAATGCGGCCATGACCGAGATCAGCAACAACTCGGTGGGGTTGTAGAGCCGCCGCCGCCCCTTCTGCATCGGGGTCACGACTCCCTGCTCGTCCCACCACTGTAACTGGCGCAGGCTGACACCGGTCAAGCCAGCAACGTCCAAGCTGCTGTAGACCGGGCGTAGTGCCGAGTTCTCGCTCTTCGCTGATCGCATCTCGAATCCCTTCGCTCCTTCAAGCGGACGACCGCTTCATCATCCCCGCCAATATACCAATCCCGGCAGCCGCTGCCCGAAACCGGCCCTGAGGCCGGCGGCCTCAGCCGCCGCCGACGAACCGCACCACCTCAACCCGGTCACCAGCTCGCAGCACAGTTTCCGCCCAGCTGTACCTGCTGACAATCGCAAGGTTGCGCTCAACCGCCACAGCGTCCTCATCGAGACCCAGTTCCTGCACCAAGTCACGCACCGAGGATTCGGGCGACAGGCTGCGCGGCTCGCCATTGAGCGTGATCGACAGCGCGACAGAAGGCATGAGGGGATTATACTGCGCCGGGATGACCGCGCCCGCAAGAGGCTGCAAGGCGCTGCTCTCGCCTGAGTCGGTGCCATTGCCTCACCGCTGCTGTCTCGGGACCTCCCCGCCGCAGAAGGGCCGGCAGCCCTGTTCCAGCGCCCGAGAGAGGCCGCATTGCCGGCCCGCTCCCGCCCGTTCCGCCCCTGCTACTGCATTCCGGGTTCAAGCGGGCGGCTGAGACGGACTGCTTCATCCACCAGCGGGGCCAGTTCCTTCCATGCTGCGAGAATCGTGTCCACTATGTGCTCGCGGTATTCCTTGAGGTTTTCGCCCTCCCAGAACCTGCCTCGCGGGGGATCCACGTTCCGATAGGCCGGGAACCACGTGCTGGATTTCGGAAAGGCCGGACGAGCCTCCTTTGTGAATGGCTGCCTATAGCTCTTCACATTCGTCCAGACTCCGCAGACCAACCACCCATGGGGTGGGAAAAGCGCCGCCTTGCCGTCCCATTCCAATCTGACATCCGGACCGTGCCCGCGCGAATCTTCCCCGTGGGGCCAACCCTGCCGACGCAAGCCCAAGCCCGGGTAGCTTGCTTCAACGCGAAACGAACTCACGTCGTCCTCAGCGATCCTTCCGCTCCTCAGTGCCTCGTCAAGATCGATTTTGAGGCTGCGATAGAAGCGATCCACGAACTTGCAGGCTTCGGCTTCCAGAGCAGCCCACTCCCTGATCTGCGCTTCATGCTCCAGGAAAAACTTGACCCTTTCGTCTTCAATCCGATTCATTCGAACTGCTCCTTGAGCGTCCGCAGGTAATTCCTCACGACATCCACGCCACTTGCAACCTCGGCCACGCGCCATGATTCATGCAAGGCATCCTCCAACATCACGCGGATATCGGCCCAAGAGAGGGTCTTGAAGGCGCGCTGGGATTCTAGCGTGGTCGCCGTAGACGGCTTCCGTCCGTCAGGGGTCAGGAACAGGAACAGCGGCGCAACCTCGCCCTTGAAGTTCTCGTACAAGTCGTCGCACTGGCTCGGCTGCTCTCGAGCGTCAATCTTGTTCTCGATGACAAGCGTGAAGTCCCGCCCCCTGATCACCAGGTCCGCTTCGCGGCCATTCCGCCACTCGGAAAACGACACCTTCTGGACCGCTATTGCCGCCGGCGCCGCCTCCCGGTCGCAATGCGCTACTACGCGCCTCACGAAACCGCAACCTAGGCCGTGCCGGGCGGTCGGCTGCAAGAGCCACGCCAGCATGCGCGAATGCGTGTTCTCGTCGCGAGCGAGACCCACGACGTCAAGGAAGGCCGATGGCCCGGCCAACCACAGCCTGTCTGCAACGAGACGGTCGTGCTGGCGGCACATCGCGGCCATGGCCCCACCCCACCGGGCGAGGAGCATCCTCGTCCGGCGGGCGGCGGTCTGGTTCCACGCGCATGCCATTACCCGCAGGCGAGCGCCCCACAAGACGATCTGATCGGCCGGTGTGGCGGTAGGGGGCACATATCCAGCGTAGCCGCCAGCAGTTGGCGACCGCTTGACTCCATCACGGATGCGCTCAAGGATCCCGACTGCCGCCACGCGCTGGCAGACCCGATATATCTCGAATTGCCGGGATCGGAAAGCGCTATAATGCGATGTGGCAACTACGGCGGGCCAAGCGTGCTGCATCCCCGCCGCCGATGCGTCCTGCCGCACAAGCGAGTCTCTGCTCTTTCGGGCGGCGCTGGCATGCGCGCGGCTGCCGGGGGCCGGTCAGGAGAGCCAGGCGGCAAGCGCGGGACGGACTTCGGCACACAGCCGGCACCCCTTGCGACGCTTACGGGTCACTTGCTAACCGAGGAGTTTATGGGGCGTCACAAGGTTCGCAAGGGATTGGACTTGCCCATCTCGGGCCAGCCCGCGCAACAGATCGATTCCGCCCCTGTTCCGGCCCGCGTGGGCCTGCTGGCCGAGGACTATGTCGGAATGAAGCCGACCATGCTGGTCGCGGTCGGCGACAGCGTGCGACGAGGGCAAGCGCTGTTCGAGGACAAGAAGACCCCCGGGGTGCTCTACACGGCCCCGGCTGGCGGCACTGTAACAGCGATCAACCGCGGCGAGCGGCGAGCGCTGCAGTCGGTCGTGCTACAGCTTGACTCGACGGAACTGCAGGGCGGGCACGACTGCGTGACATTCGAGTCCTACACCGGACAGCATCCCTCGGAACTCACCGCCGGGCAGGCCCGCTCGCTGCTGGTCGAGTCCGGCCTGTGGACTGCGCTGCGCGCCCGGCCTTTCGGCCGCGTTCCAGCGGTTGACGCCAAGCCTCACTCGATCTTCGTCACAGCTGCCGATTCAGAGCCGCTCGCGGCGGACGTCGACACCGTGATGGCCGGCAGCGAAGCGCACTTCGCGCGCGGCTTGGAAGCACTCGCCAAGGTAGCGGCAGGGGTGCCGGTCTACGTGTGCAAGAGCAGGGGCAGCGCCGTCAGCGCGCCGGGCGGCGGCAACCTGCGCTTGGAAGAGTTCGAGGGGCCGCACCCGAGCGGCACGGCAGGCCTGCACATCCACGTGCTGGACCCAGTGGATCGCAACAAGCAGGTCTGGCACCTCGGCTACCAAGACGTGATCGCCATCGGGAAGCTGTTCGAAAGCGGCGTCCTGCCGGTCGAGCGCGTAATTTCCCTAGCCGGGCCGGCGGTGCAGCGCCCGCGCCTGCTGCGAACGCGGCTGGGCGCTTCGACCGCCAGCTTAACCAGCCGCGAGCTAGACGCGGGAGAGACTCGCACCCTCTCCGGCTCGGCACTGTCCGGCCGCCGTGCCGAGGGGGAAGCCCTCGGATACCTGGGGCGCTACCACGCGCAGGTCACGTGCTTGCACGAGGACAGCCAGCGGCGGCTCCTGGGCTGGCTTGCGCCCGGCGCCAGCACGTTCTCGGTGATGCGCGTGTTCCTAGGCTCGTGGCTGCCGGGCCGCAAGCACGCCTTGACGACCACGACCAACGGCTCCGTGCGGGCCATGGTGCCGGTCGGCGCGTATGAGCGGATCATGCCCTTGGACATCCTGCCCGCCCCGCTGCTGCGCTCGCTGCTGATGCCGAACCCGGAACGCGCGGAGGAATTGGGCGCTCTCGAACTCGTGGAGGAAGACCTAGCGCTATGCTCGTTCGTCTCGCCCGAGAAGGCGGAGTTCGGCAGCCTCCTGCGCAACGTCCTCACCACGCTCGAGAAGGAAGGCTAGCCCGCCACGCGCCGGAAGGCCCCGCCGAAACAGCATGCGCGCGATCCTCGACTCCCTGGAGAAGCAGTTCCAGCCGGGCGGACGGCTGGAACGGATGTACCCGCTGTACGAGGCGCTGGACACCTTCCTCTACACGCCAGGATCGACCACGCAAGGCGCCGCCCACGTGCGGGACGGCATGGACCTGAAGCGCATGATGGTCACGGTCGTGGTTTCCCTGCTGCCATGCGTGGCCATGGCGATGTACAACACCGGCTACCAAGCCAACCTAGCCATCGCGCAAGGCGCCCAGCCGCTGGACACTTGGCAGACGGCCGCGCTGGCCACGCTCGGTTTCGGGGCGTTCGACCCGGCCGACATTCTCGGCTGCATCCTGCACGGCGCCCTCTACTACCTGCCCGTGCTGCTGGTCACCTTCGCCGTGGGAGGGAACTGCGAGGCGCTGTTCGCGGTCGTTCGCAAGCACGAGATCAACGAGGGCTTCTTGGTGACCGGCATGCTGTTCCCGCTGGTCCTGCCGCCAACCATCCCGCTGTGGCAGGTGGCGCTCGGGATCGCATTCGGCGTCATCATCGGCAAGGAAATCTTCGGCGGGACCGGCATGAACGTCTTCAACCCGGCCCTGATGTCGCGCGCCTTCCTGTTCTTCGCCTACCCGGCACAGATTTCCGGCGACCAAGCCTGGATAGCGGCCGACACCACGGTCGACGGCATCAGCGGCGCCACCTGGCTGGCCGAGGCCGCGCAGAGCGGGCCGCAAGCGCTGGCGGACGGCAACGTGAGCTGGCTGCAGGCCTTTCTGGGCTTGGTGCCCGGCTCCATGGGCGAGACATCGACCCTGGCCTGCTTGATCGGGGCGTTCATCCTGGTCGCCACCGGCATAGGGTCCTGGCGCATCATGCTGTCCGGCGTGGCGGGCTCGTTCCTGATGGTGCAGTTGCTGAACGCGATGGCCTCGACCACCAACCCGCTGATGAACGTGTCGTTCGCGTGGCACGTGGTGCTGGGCGGATGGGCATTCGGCCTAGTGTTCATGGCGACCGATCCGGTGTCCGCGGCCCACACCCACAAGGGGCGCTACGTGTACGGATTCTTGGTCGGCGTGCTGGCGATCCTGATCCGCGTGATCAACCCGGCCTTCCCCGAAGGCATGATGCTGGCGATCCTGTTCATGAACATGTTCGCCGCCCTGATCGACCATTTCGTGGTCCAAGCCAACGTCAAGCGCAGGAGGTCCCGCTATGCGGCATAGCGCCTTCTACACGATCCTGTTCTCAGGAGCGGTCTGCGTCGCCTGCGCTGTACTGGTGTCGTCCGCTGCGGTCTCGCTGAAGGAGCAGCAGCTGCGCAACGCGGCCCTCGACAAGCAGCGCAACGTGCTGTTCGCGTCCGGTCTCGCCAAGGCCGGCGAGAGCTTGGATGCGAGTGAAGTCCAGCGCCGGTTCGAGGGGATCCGCTCGGTGGTGATCGATTTGCGGAGCGGCGAGCGCACCGCCATCGACCCCGCCAGCTTCGACCAGGCCAAGGCGGCGAAGGATCCCGCAACCAGCAGGGCGGCGCCCGCGAACCGCGCCTCGGTGCAGCGCCTGCCGGATCACGCCTTGGTCTACGAAATCATGGACGGGGGCCAGCCAGCCATGGCGGTCCTGCCCATCGAAGGCTACGGCCTGTGGTCCACGCTGTACGGCTTCATCGCCATCGGGCAGGATGGCAACACGATCCGAGGGATCACCTACTACCAGCACGGCGAGACGCCGGGGCTTGGCGGCGAAGTGGACAACCCGAACTGGAAGGCGCTGTGGCCCGGCCGCAAGGTCTTCGACGACTCCGGCGACCCGGCGATCCGGGTGATCAAGGGCGCGGCCGGCCCGCCTGGCGACGCTCCATACGAGGTGGACGGCCTGACCGGGGCGACCATCACGGCGAACGGCGTTACGTCCATGCTGGAGTTCTGGCTCGGCGAGGCCGGCTTCAAGAACTATCTCAGGCAATTCCAGGAGAGGGGGGCGCAATGACGGCAGACAGCACCAAGACGCTGCTAGACCCACTGTTCGAGAGCAACCCGATCGCCCTGCAGGTGCTGGGCATCTGCTCGGCCTTGGCGGTGACCACGAAACTCGAGACTGCGCTGGTCATGTGCATCGCCGTGATCTGCGTGCTGGCGCTGTCGAACGTGTCGATCAGCCTGCTGCGCAATTTCATTCCCGGCAACGTGCGCATCATCGTGCAGCTGACCATCATCGCCTCGCTGGTGATCATGACCGACCAGGTGCTCAAGGCCTACCTGTACGAAATCAGCAAGCAGCTCTCGGTGTTCGTCGGCCTGATCATCACCAACTGCATCATCATGGGACGCGCCGAGGCGTATGCCATGCAGAACGGGCCTTTCGACAGCCTGCTGGACGGCATCGGCAACGGCCTCGGTTACAGCGCCGTGCTGATGGCGACCGCCTTCTTGCGCGAGTTGCTGGCGCAAGGCACCGTCTTCGGAGCGGTGGTGCTGCCCAAGGTCCAAGACGGGGGCTGGTACAGCCCCAACGGCCTGCTGGGCATCTCGGCCGGGGCGTTCTTCATCATCGGGCTGTTCATCTGGGCGCTGCGCAGTTGGAAGACCGACCAAGTCGAGATGGAGGGCTAGCACGGTGGAACAGTACCTGAACCTCGCCGTCAAGGCGATCTTCGTCGAGAACCTCGCGCTGGCCTTCTTCCTGGGCATGTGCTCGTTCCTCGCCTGTTCGAAGAAGGTCAACACGGCGCTGGGCCTGGGCGCGGCCGTGATCTTCGTGCAAACGGTGACAGTGCCCGTCAACAACCTGATCTACAACCAGCTGCTCAGCGACGGGGCCATGGCTTGGATCAACCCGGCGCTGGCCGACTACGACCTGTCGTTCCTCGGCTTCCTGTGCTACATCGGCACGATCGCGGCCATGGTGCAGATCGTCGAGATGACGCTGGACCGCTACGCCCCCGCGCTGTACGCCGCGCTGGGCGTCTTCCTGCCCCTCATCGCGGTCAACTGCGCAATCCTGGGCGGTTCGCTGCTGATGGTAGAGCGCACGTACACGTTCGGCGAGAGCGTCGTCTTCGGCTTCGGCTCGGGGATCGGCTGGGCCCTGGCGATCATCGCCCTGGCCTCGATCCGCGAGCGCCTGCAGTACAGCAACATCCCGCTGGGGCTGCGCGGGCTGGGCATGACGTTCGTCCTGTCCGGCCTGATGGCCATCGGTTTCATGGCCTTCGGCGGGATCCAACTCTAGGCAGGCAAGGCAGGGGTTCAGGGAGCCAAGATGATCACGATCCTGCTCGGCGTCGCCATGTTCACGGGCGTCATTCTCTCGCTCGTAGCCCTGTTGATGGCGGCCAAGAAACGACTGGTCGCGAGCGGCGACGTCGCGATCGGCATCAACGGCGACCCCGCCAATACGCTGACCGTGCAGTCGGGGGGCACGCTGCTGAGCACTCTGGCCGAGAACAAGATCTTCATCGCCTCCGCCTGCGGCGGCAAGGGCAGCTGCGGCGTCTGCACGGTGACCGTTTGCGAGGGCGGCGGCGCGATGCTGCCGACCGAGACCAGCCATATCAGCAGGGGCGAGGCGCGCGAGGGCCTGCGCCTGTCCTGCCAGGTGAAGGTCAAGAGCGACATGAAGATCCGCGTGCCCGACGAGGTCTTCTCTGTCAGGCGCTGGAAGTGCAAGGTGCGCTCCAACGACAACGTGGCGACGTTCATCAAGGAGCTCGTGCTGGAACTGCCGCCCGGCGAATCCGTGCCGTTCCGCGCCGGCGGCTACATCCAGATCAGCTGCCCGCCGCACACGGTGCAGTACCAAGACTTCGCAGTGGGCGACGAGTACCGCCCGGACTGGGACAAGTTCAACCTGTGGCGCTACACCTCCACCGTGAGCGCTCCGGTGGAACGCGCCTATTCGATGGCGAACTATCCCGAGGAAGTCGGCATCATCATGCTCAACGTGCGCGTGGCCACGCCCCCGCCGCGGGCCCCCGAGAGCACGCCGCCGGGCAAGATGTCGTCCTACATATTCAACCTCAAGCCTGGCGATGAAGTCGAGATCGCCGGCCCGTTCGGAGACTTCTTCGCGAAGGACACCGACGCCGAGATGGTGTTCATCGGCGGTGGCGCCGGCATGGCGCCGATGCGGTCGCATATCTTCGACCTGTTCCGCCGCCTCGCCACGGACCGCAAGGTCACCTTCTGGTACGGCGCGCGCAGCTTGCGAGAGGCCTTCTACCTCGAGGACTTCGACATGATCCAGCGCGAGAATCCCAACTTCAAGTGGCACCTGGCGCTGTCCGACCCGCTCGAAGAGGATAATTGGACCGGCTACACAGGCTTCATCCACCAGGTACTGCACGATAACTATCTCAAGGACCACCCGGCCCCGGAGGACTGCGAATACTACATGTGCGGGCCGCCGCCGATGATGACAGCTTGCTTCGGCATGCTCGACAGCTTGGGCGTGGAGCCGGAGAACATCATGTTCGACGATTTCGGTGGCTGATCCCAGCACAACCCGCCGGGCGGCCCTTCCGCGGCGCCGCCTGGCCGCCGCCAGCGCTGCGCTCGCGGCGCTGGGCGCCTGCGCGGGCCGGGCGGGAAACCCGCCCGATCTGGAACTGACGGGCCTTTCCATGGGCACGTCCTACAGCGTACGGCTGCCGTCGTTCTCCGGCGACGAAGGCACGCTCGGAGCGGCCGTCAGCGCTGCGCTCCAGCGCGTCGACGCGCTGATGTCAACCTACCGGGCCGACTCGGAGGTATCCCGCTTCAACCGGCACAAGTCCCGCGAACCGCTCCCAGTCTCAGCGGCAAGCTACGCTGTGCTCGCAGCTGCGCAAGAGATCAGCGCGGCCACCGGCGGCGCCTTCGATATCACGGTCGGCCCGTTGGTTGACGCATGGGGCTTCGGCCCGGCAGAAGCCGCCGCGCCGCCGTCGGAGGAGACCGTGCGCAAACTCGCGGAGAGCACCGGCTGGCAGAAGCTGGCGCTGGATCCGCGAGGGCCGGCCATTGCCAAGGCAGCGCCGCAAACAAGGATCGACTTGTCGGCCATCGCCAAGGGCTATGCGGTGGATCGCCTCGCGGAATCCTTGGAGCAGATGGGCTACCGCGATTACTTGGTCGAAGTGGGCGGCGAACTGCGCGCGCGGGGCAATCGAGCGGACGGCAGCCCGTGGCGGATCGGCGTTGAACGCCCCGCCAGCGCCAGCAGGGATGTCCACCGGATCCTAGAGCTCAGAGACACAGCGGTGGCCACTTCCGGGGATTACCGCAACTTCCGCGAGGCGGGCGGCCAGCGCTTCGGCCACATACTCGACCCGCGCACCGGCCGGCCGGCGGCGAACCGGGTCGTCTCGGCAACCGTGCTACATGCCAGCGCCATGCGCGCCGACGCGTTCGCGACCGCCCTGCTCGTGCTTGGCGAGAGCGATGGCATGGCGCTGGCCGAGCGCGAGGGCCTAGCCATCCTGCTGCTCGTCGCAGTCGACGATGGAACGCTGCGAGAGGTCGCGTCCCCGCAGTTCCGTGCCAGAATGGAGGATAGTGCGCGATGACCGTAGTGCTGCTAGCGGCCGGATTTATCGGGATCGCGATGGCGATCATGGCGATCGGGCTGCTGTCCAAGAACCGCTGTCTGCGCGGCTCCTGCGGCGGCCCTGACGTGCTAGACGCCCAAGGCGAGTCTCTGCGCTGCGGAGCGTGCCCGCGCCGGACCGAGCGGCCCGCTGCTGCCGGCGATCAGACCGCGATACCGCCCGTGACGAGCACTACCGACCCGGTCACGTAGTCCGACAAGGGCGAGGCGAGGAACAGCACCGGGCCGGCCGCATCGCGCGGCGTGCCCAGGCGCCGCAGCGGAATGTGCGATAAAGCTGCGTCGCGCTGGCGCTGGGGGATGCCGAGAGGAACCCCGGTCGAAGTCCTGTCCCCCTGCTCCTTGGCTTGCGTCAGGCGCGACTCGATGAAGCCGTAGGCAACAGCGTTGCAGCAGACATTGAAGCGGCCCCACTCCTTGGCGATGGTCTTGGTCATGCCGACGATGCCCAGCTTGCCGGCCGCGTAGTTGACCTGCCCGGCATTTCCGGCGACGCCCGATGTAGAGCTGACATTGACGATCTTGCGGCACGGCGGCCGCCGGCCGGCCTCGATGTCCGCCTTGGCCGACTCTCGCAAGAAAGGGGCGGCTGCGCGCACGATGCGGAAGGGGGCCTTGAGGTGGACATCCAGCATGGCATCGAACTGCTCGTCGCTCATCTTGTGGATAGTGCTGTCCCATGTGTAGCCGGCATTGTTAACGATGATGTCGACCGCGCCGAAGGTGTCGACAGCGGTCTTGACGAGTCTATCCGGCGTCCCCGGGTCGGTGACGCTGCCAGTACAAAGGGCGGCAAATCCGCCGGCGCTCTCGATCTCGCCGAGAGTCTCTTCGGCGGGTTGCGGATCCAAGTCGTTGACGACCACGCTGGCGCCATGCGCGGAAAGCAGCTTGGCTACAGCTTTGCCGATGCCGCGGCCAGAGCCGGTGACGATGGCGGTCTTGCCCGCAAGCATTTGCACGCTCTAGCGATCATAGAACGAATCTTGACGCGATCCCGCTCAATGGCCAGGACGATTCAACGCAGTTCTATCCCTGCCCCCGCTGCCAGCGTCAGCTGCGCGAAATCGCTATCTCTCTCCGGCAGTTCATTCGCTAGACTACGGGGCATGGATCGGATGCTGCCCATCGGCGTTCAGTCTTTCCGCAAACTGCGCCAGGAAGGGCGCCACTACGTGGACAAGACGGACTACATCGGGGATCTGCTCCGGACTGGCACGCATTATTTCCTTTCCCGCCCGAGACGTTTCGGCAAGAGCCTGCTCGTGAGCACGCTCCATTCCCTGTTCGCGTGCGAGCGCGAACTGTTCGGAGGGCTGGCAATCGAGCAGCGATGGAACTGGTCCGAGCCCAGCCCGGTCGTGCATCTAGACCTCAGCGGGGGATCATGCCACGAATCCGGCACACTGCAGCGCAGCCTAAGCGCTCGCTTGGGGGAGATCGAAGAGGACGCGGGCATCGAACCCAAGTACGCGGATGCTACCGAGCGATTCGCATTCCTGATCCGTCAACTGCACCGCACTACGGGCCGGCGCGTGGCGGTGCTGGTGGACGAGTACGACAAGCCGATCCTAGACGTGCTCGACGATCCCGAAACTGCCTGCGCCAACCGGAATTTCTTGCGCGAACTGTATGCGGTTATCAAGCGCTGCGACGAGCATGTCCGCTTCTGCCTTCTCACCGGCGTCAGCAAGTTCTCCAAGGTGAGCCTGTTCTCGGGCCTGAACAACCTCAAGGACATCACCCTGGCCCCGCGCTACTCCTCTATCTGCGGCTACACCGAAGTCGACCTAGACACGGTGTTCGGCGCCGAGTTGCAAGGACTCGACCGCGAGCGGATTCGCGAATGGTACAACGGCTACAACTGGGGCGGCGACGAGCGGGTTTACAACCCCTTCGACGTACTCCTGCTGCTGGGTGAGCGGCAGTTCAAGCCTTGGTGGTTCGAAACCGGCACGCCGAGCTTTCTGGTGCAGTTGCTAGCCCGGAACGCAGTTTCCAGCGCGGACTTGCAGGGCATGCTGGCGAGCGAGCGGCTGCTCGGCGCATTCGATGTCGGGCGCATCGAACCGGCGGCGCTGCTGTTCCAGGCCGGCTACCTCACCATCGGCGGGCAGGAGTGGCGCAACAACGAGCAACACTATCGCTTGGTCTATCCCAATCTCGAAGTGCGCCAAGGCCTGAACTTGAGCCTGAGGGATTACCTGACCGGCTACGACCGCCAGCGCGAAGCCCACCATGCCGCGCTGGGCGAACTGTTGCGGCAGGGCGACCTGGACGGCCTGGCGGCATGCTTGCGCGCCTTATTCGCGAGCATGCCCAGCGACTGGCACCGCCGCAATCGGATCGCCGAGTACGAAGGCTACTACGCGAGCGTGGTGCATGCCTACTTCGCCGGCTTGGGGCTAGCGGTCACGGTCGAGGACAGTTCGAGCGGCGGGCGGCTGGACATGGCCGTGCGCTCAGGCGGGCGGGTGTACTTGTTCGAGTTCAAGCTGGCCGGCAAGCCCGGGGCCGCGCTGGCGCAGTTGAAGGAGCGCGGCTATGCCGACAAGTACCGCCACCTTGGCGAGCCGATCCACTTGATCGGGGTAGAATTCGATCCCCAGACGCGGGCCGTATCCGATTTCGAGACCGAACTCGTGCCTGCGGCAACCTAACAACGGCGGCCAGCACAGTCTTCGCCTGCCTCGATTGCACGCCGCCGATTGACATCCCCCCACCGTCTCCCTTGTCTCGGGAAAAAGCCCGCCCTGCAGCCGCATTTCGCGTTGGAAGAGGCTGCACCGCTCAACCAGCGGTGCCGGAATCGTAGCCCCGCTCAATCACGAAATCCGTTTCGTACAGGCTATACACGGCCGGTGACAGGCCTAACTCCTCATAGGCAGCCTTGGCTGCATGATTTCCGTGCTCGACATACAGGCGCACGCCGCAAACCCCCTGCGCGGCTGCCAGTTTCCTCACATGTGCGTAGAGCGCCCGGAGCACGCCCTTGCGCCTGTACGCGGGGGCTACGTAAACGTTCTGCAGCCACCAAAACGTGGCATTGCGCCAGTCACTCCATTCGAACGTCAGCGCTAGCTGGCCGACAATCCGGCCGTCCGCCTCGGCAACAAGATAGAAGCCTCGCGAAGGGTCATTGAGCTGCGCGGCGACACCCGAGCGCAGCCGCACGGCGTCCAGTTCCACGGCTTCGGATTCGCGTGCCAGCCGCTGGTTGAAATCGACGAGCGTATCAAGGTCTGCCGCTTCTGCCCGCCGGATATCCACGCCTTCATCCTAGCGCCGCCGCAACCAACGGCGAATTGACGCCATCTCCTTCTGTCGGCACCGGACGCAGGGCTGGATGTGCAACAACCATCGGGCGGCACCGGCAGGACATGCACTAAGCGGAGGCCATGGATGCGACACTAGTTGTCCATGCTTGCCATCTGGTTCCTACGCCTGTCCCTGCTGTTGCTGGCCGCCTTATCGGCTCACTGCGCCAATGTCGAGAGGATTACCATCCTGCATCTCAACGACCTGCACGCTCGGCTGTTGCCGGACGAGCGGGGCCGGGGCGGGTTCGCCCATGTCGCGACAGCGATCGCAGCCGAGCGCGCCAAGGCCGAGCATGCGGTCGTACTGCATGCCGGCGACATGGTCCAAGGCTCGCCTGTTTCCACGATCTTCGCAGGAACCCCTGTCTTTGAAGTCGCGAACCGGCTCGGCTTTGACGCCCACTGCCTCGGCAACCACGAATTCGACTACGGCTGGGAGAAGATCGCCGATTTCCAGCGTGTCACGGACGCTCCGATCCTGGCCGCCAACGTCCTCAACGCCCAAGGCCAGCGGCTGGTCCCGCCGACAGCGATACTCGCGGCGGGCAACCTTCGTATCGGGGTCGTCGGGGCCTTGACAGCCAGATTGGACAGATTGATCAAGCCTGCACAGGCAGGTCCTTGGCGGGCAGCCCCCTTGGTGGATTCCTTGCGCCAGCCTGTCGCCGAGATGCAGGCAAAGACCGATCTCGTGATCGTTCTCGGGCACCTGTTCGACGACGAGGACGAAGCAGTCCTGCACGGCCTGCCCGATGTTGACGTGATGGTCAGCGGGCATGATCACGGCGGCAGGGACACCGAACTTGTCGTTGGCGGGCGGCTCGGTGTCAAGCTGCGCCCCTACGGCCGCGAGCTCGGACGTCTCGATATCGCCTTCGACCGCGATGCGGGGCGGATCGTGCAGCACCGCTGGCAGAGGATCCCGGTCTACCAAGACCGGTTTGCGGCCGACACCGACGTAGCCGCCCTAGTCGATCACTGGGAGTCCAAGGTCTCCGAGCGGGTGGACGTAGAGATCGCAGAATGCGAGCGACCACTGGGCCGGGACGATCTCAAGCAGCTGATCGAACGGGCGCTGCGCGAGGCGACCGGATCCCAAATCGCATACATGAACCGCGGCGGCGTGCGCGATTCCTTGGCGGAAGGCACCGTCATGGCGCGCCATATCTGGAACATGCTTCCGTTTGACAACCTGCTCGTGCAGGCTACCGTGCGCGGCGATCAATTGCCCGATATCGCCCGCGCGGGCCATGCCGTGGAGCGCGACAGGGTATATCGCTTCGTTACTAATGACTATGTGGCCGGCCTGCCCGAATTCGCCGGAATCGACTTCGAGACCAGCGACCTGACATTGCGCGGCGCATTCCTGGACTGGGTAGCTGCCCGCGCCCGCTTGCCTTGAACCGCCGCGAATCGGCACTTGGAAATCGCTCGGCTAGGCCCCGGGACCGAAAAAAGATCCGCAATCGGGAGAGGCTTTGTCATAAATCGGGCCGAGTGCCCTCATCGCAAATGGCTTACCGTCCGCTGCCGCCCATTCCATCATCCAATGCAGTCCCTTGGGTCAGATCTGCCGATCCAGAGGAAGCCGGCGCATGCCCGTCTGCAACAGGGCCGCCGCCGAGCACGGCCAGCTTCGCCAAGTACTGCGTCGCACTCGCCTTCGAGAAAAAATCGACATGCAGGGCCGTGGCACCGAGAACGATCAGCGCGAGACCGGTCGACTTCCACATCGGAGCACCGACAGCCAGAAACGCCGCCAACCCTGCGACGATCAGAATCGAGGCGCTGATGCAGGTGTACGTGTACCAGCTCATGAAGCCCTGCACGCGGGCGACCTCTTGTACAACGAACGCTGCCGCATCGCCCGCATAGGCTTCGCGGAACTGCTCGATGCGGCGCATGTTGTTCAACACGCCCACTGCAGACAGCGCGGCAATCACCCCGCCCATCGCCAGCAGAGGCAGCACCAGCGCACGGGCGGCCGCGGACTCCCCGAACTTCGCCAGCAGTCCGCCGCAACCCGCGAGGAGCAGGCCGAAAGCGATCAGCGCCCCGCCGGCAAGCAGCTCGCCGTCGATCCAATTGAGGGCGTGATCGAGTGCGGTCATACGCGAACGGCCTTTTCGGTGATCTCCCACAGACGCTCTACCGCCGCGTCGTCGAGCGCTTCCGGGTTGGGCGGCCGGACGGCGTCCTCGTGTACGTACTGCCCGCTCACGCCCTCGTACTTCGGCGACAGGGCAACCGCGAGAATCCGCTCCGCGCCGACTTCCGCAGGCGAGGCAAGCCAGTTCATGAGCGGCTTCCAAATCTGCATTGCGCCCTTGATGTCGCGCAGCAGCGCCGTGCGAATGAAGCCCGGGTTGAGAGCATTGACAGTCACGCCCGTGCCGTCCAGGCGCCGGGCCAGCTCGATGGTCGCCATGTTGGTGGCCAGCTTGGCCTGCGCATAGGAGCGTAGCGCGGTCCAGTTGCGCGCGAGGTGGAGATCGTCAAAGTGGATGTGCCCCGCCATCTCCGTCTCGGATGACAGATTGACGATGCGCGCCGGCACCGATGCCTTGATGCGCTCCAGCAGCAGTTGTGTCAGCAGGAAAGGGCCGAGGTAGTTGACCGCCCAGTTCATCTCGTGGCCATCGGCGGACATGCGCCTCTCCCACGAGTTGGTACCAGCGCAGTTGATCAGGACGTCGATCCGCGGGCACTGCTCCAGCAGCATGGCGGCACAGGCGCGCACGCTGGACAGCGACGACAGGTCGCACGGGACGGCAGCCGCTCGCCCGCCGCCGCCCGCCTGGTTCAGCTCGTCAACCGTACGTGCGGTCTTCTCCGGGTTGCGGCCGAGGACATGGATGTTCGCGTTCATCTGCGCGAGCCGCCCGACCGCCACGCGCCCCATCCCGTCCGTCCCTCCGCTGAACACAACGTGCAGGCCGGCAAGGTCGCGCCGCACTGTCTCGACGGGGTGCCTCCTGTGCCGGCGAAACGTCCCCAGCATGACTTGCAGACTGCCGCTAGGCATCGATTGCCTCCGTTCTGCGAGCTGCCAACCACGCGCCGGCAAACTGCCACCCGGGCCGTTCCGGCAGACAACGGCGAAACCCCGCTGCACGGCGGGGCGGCCATGCCCACGGCACCGTCGGACACGTCCAAATCCGCGTGGCCTCGCGTCGTGCGCGTGCTCGAGTACTCATCGAAACCATGCTGCCGGCTATCATACCGGACATGGCAACCCCCAGGACGATCCGGCCAGCGACACCTCCCCGCTCCCCCGTGCCCCGGCGGCAACGGCGCGCAAGGCGAACGGCCGCGAGTGCTTTCCATTGCGCGGGCTAGCCGAAAAGCGATACGCTGAAAGCTCAGAATGGTAAAGACTGAGCGGGAATTCGCAGCCGACATCGTGCAGGTCGGCAAACTGGTCTATGACAAAGGCTGGGTAGCCGCTAACGACGGCAACATCTCGATCCGACTCGACGATGAGCGCATCATGTGCACGCCCACCGGCGTGTCGAAGGGCATGATGCATGTCGACGACATCATCGTCGTCGACTACGACGGCACCAAGATTTCCGGACGTCTCGAGCGCACCTCGGAGATCAAGATGCACCTCAAGGTCTACGAGCTGCGCGATGACATTGACGCAGTGGTGCATGCGCACCCTCCTGTGGCAACCGGCTTCGCCGCGGCTGGGCGTGCCCTGAACACGGCGCTGCTGCCGGAAGTGGTGATCGGCCTAGGGTGCGTGCCGCTGGCGGAATACGGACTGCCGGGCACGGACGCCCTGACCGAGCCGATGCTGCCGCTGATCCCGCAGTATGACGCGCTGCTACTGGGCAATCACGGCGCGGTCACCTATGGCAAGGATGTCATGCAGGCATTCTTCCGCATGGAGACCGTGGAACTTTTCGCTCGTATCAATTTCGTCGCCGAAATGCTGGGCGGCGCCCGGGCGCTGCCTCGCTTGGAAGTGGACAAACTGTTCGAGTCCCGCGGCCGCTACGGGGTCGCCTCGCGGGCCGTGCAACAGCCCGGATGCCCGGTCTCAGCCGAGGATGCCGCACCTGCTCCGGCACGGCAAGCAGCGATCGGCGACAATGGTATTTTCGTCACCCGGGACGAATTGATCCAATTGTTGGAAGAAGCGATCCGGGCCAGAGGAGGTTAATTGACTCATGGGTGAGGCCCTCGGATTAATCGAAACGCGCGGATTCGTCTCCTTGGTGGAGTCCGCGGATGCTGCCGTCAAGGCGGCCAACGTAACCTTGGTGGGATGGGAGAAGATCGGCTCGGGCTACGTGACCGTGCTCATGCGCGGCGACGTCGCGGCAGTCAAGGCCGCGACCGATGCAGGGGCCGCCGCCGCCCGGCGTGTCGGCGAGTTGATCTCGGTCCATGTCATCCCGCGCCCGCACGCCAATCTGGACCAGATCTTCGCGATCTCGCCCTCCGACTAGGCCGTAGCGCCGGCCCGGTCCCGCAGCG
This sequence comes from Bryobacterales bacterium, assembly GCA_965219605.1. Lineage (GTDB taxonomy): Bacteria > Acidobacteriota > Terriglobia > Bryobacterales > UBA6623 > VXMF01. The sequence goes on from CBDCOC010000001.1 coordinate 1,806,426, forward strand.
GAGAGTTTTGCCATGATCCTTGCGCGTGTCGTCGGCAATGTCGTGGCCACGCGCAAGGACGCCCGCTTGGATGGCAAGAAGCTGCTCGTCCTGCAGCACCTCACCCCCAGCGGCGCTCCCCGCGATCAATACGTCGTCGCCTTGGACACGGTCGGTGCAGGCGATGGGGAGCGGGTGCTTTGCGTGGCCGGAAGCTCGGCCCGGATGGCTTCAGGCATGAAAGACACGCCGGTCGATACTGCGATCGTGGGCATCGTGGACAGCATCAACATCCTGCCGGGAGAGCATTGATGCGCTTGGCGCGCGTGGTGGGCAGCGTCTGCGCGACTGTCAAGGACCCGCAGCTGGAAGGCATGAAGCTGCTCGTGCTCCAGCCCATTGATGCCGCAGGGGCGGATGCGGGCTCGCAATTTGTCGCGCTCGACGCGGTAGGTGCCGGCTCGGGCGAGACAGTCTACTGGTCCGGGCGGCGCGAGGCCTGCTTGGCCTTCGATCCCCAAGTGCCGTCTGACGCCAGCGTGACTGGGATCGTGGATGCTGTCGCGGGGCAGTAGGGATGTTGCTCAGCAAAGTGGTAGGCGAGGTCGTCGCCACGCAGAAGCACGCGACGCACGATGCGGTCAAGCTACTGCTTGTACGCCAGGTCGACCGGGCAGGGGCCGAGATCGGCGCACCATTCGTGGCCGTGGACACGCTGGACGCCGGAGCGGGCGACACGGTGCTGCTAACACTGGACGGCTGGGCGGCCATGACCGCCGTCAAGCGGCCGAAAGCGCCCATCGACGCGGCCGTGATCGCGGTCGTCGACTCGGTCGACTGGTATCCGGAAGAGCCGGCCCCGGCAGGCGGGAGCTGACGGCCGGCTGATAGGATAACGGATTATGCGACGGGTCAGCCGTCGGTGTTTCCTGGCCGTCGCGACGGCCCCGAGCGGCGCTCGAGGAGCAGGCAAGGGCACCCGCCAGCCAGCACCCGCGACGGAATTCCAAGACGGGCTGACCGGGCGGGATATTGCACGCCTGACCGATCCGGCCGTCCTGCACCACCTCCCGGGAGCAAACCATCGCTGCATCGCCAAGAGCAACCTCTTCGTCCTGCTCGCCGCCGAGCATGGCGGCGTGCGCCACTTTCACCGCTTGGACATCAAGCGCGAGCGCCTGACCCAGCTGACCGAGGGAAGCGCCGTCCACCCTTACGCCGCGCACCTGAGCCACAACGACCGCGGCTTCTACTACCTGCAAGGCAACGATCTGCTGCAAGCGGACATCCGGGGCGGGCGGCGGCGAACCCTGTTCACCTGCGCCGAAGGCTGGGCACTGACGGGCGACTTGGACATATCGCGCGAGGAGCGCTACGCGGCCCTGATCGAAATTGCCGCGGATCATGTCGAGCTGACGCCGGAGCGGCAGTTCGAGCGGAAGCCGCACTGCCGCGTCCGCATCGTCGAGCTCCCGCGCGGCGCCACGCGCGGGAAGGACTGGGTGGCGGCCCAAGAGCACCGCTGGCTCTCGGCCCCGCGCTTCCGCCCCCGGCGGGCGCAGCTGCTCTTTGCCCGCGAGGGGCCGTGGTGGAAGGTGCGCCGCCGATTGCAGCTGGTGAACTTCGACGGCAGCGGCCGGGCCAGCCTCCGGCTGACAAAGGGAGCCGAGCGCATAACAGCGTCGTGCTGGGCCGCTGGCGGGGGCCACCTGCGCTTCGTACATTTCCCGGATGGCGAGAAATGGACGGCAGGCATCCGCAGCATTCAGCCGGAGAGCGGCAACGAGGCTTCAAGCATGCCGTGCTCGGCCTTCGGCTGGATGACACAGAATGCCGACGGCACGGCCATCATCGGGGCCAGCCGCCGCCCATCCGGCCCCAACCTCTACGTGCTATTCCCGCGCATGCAGCGCGAGATCACCCTGGGCGAGCACCGCAGCAGCGTGCAGCCGTATCCGCTGGCAGGCACGCCCAGAGCCGACCCGCGCGCGGCCATGCCGGATCCGGCGCTGGCGCCGGACGGATCGTTCGTGTACTTCTCCTCGGACTGGGAAGGCTTCCCCGCGGTGTACCGGATGCCCGTCGACGACTTGATCGAGACCACGTCGGGATAGGGCCGGTAACTTCCAAGGATGGCGGAGGCCCTGTCGTGCCTGCCCGCTGCCGGACGGAGACGCAGAGAAGCGGCCATGAAATGGCGGGCAGGTGGAGATCTGGCAGAGACCGCTACTTCGTAGAGGCCCGCTCCCTGATGCCCGCAATGGCAGCAATTCTCAATTTAGGCTTTTTCTGCCCGGTGAGCCGCTGAAGGCCAGTTTTCCGGGGCTTAACTTTCGGCGCACCACTTTCGAACATAAGGTGTGGCAACCATTTCCAACCCCTTCGTCCTGGAGTCCCTGCTCCAACGCTTCCGCCAGACCCCCTCCGAGTTGCTCGACGCGCGCACAGGCTCCAACCAGCAGCACTCCACCGCCGATGCCCCCGCCACTTTCTGCTTCCAATCCCCCTCCTTTCTCGATTGCCGGCGCCGCCTGCCAGCAGACGCCCCCCGCTCCCGCTACTGGATCGCGCTGCTCGACACCGCGCACGGTCGGCTGCCAGACCGCCGCTAACGCACACGGCCCGCCGGCTAGTGGCCCCACAGCCTCCTCGCCCCCCTATTCTGTTTCTGTGAATTGCCAGTAGCCGATATCTTGGAGATCCAATTTGCACACGCGAGCCAAAATCTCAAGAGCTTCGCTTTCTGTTGAAACGGTTGTAAGAAGGTACCCCGGTGGCCGGCCAGATGGCGGTCCGTCAAAGTCGAAGCGGCGCCATACCGAATAGCTCGCTGGGCCTCCGTGCTCCACGCTTCCGAGGATGCGGCCTTTTTCCGGGCCGCTTATTTGTACGACTCTTCTCGATCGCATCATGTTCGTTGTTTCACCTCTCAAAATTTTGCTGTAGGCCCACGGCCACCTACGCTGGGGGCAATTCAGGGCGCGACAGTGGTACCGGAGGCCGACTTCAAAATCGAGGACAAAGCCATCAGTAAGAGATCTGCCATCCTCCCGCTTCGCATCTTGACTATGGCACAACGGCCGGCCACAAGCAGGATCCTGCGGAACTAGCAACAACTCGCATCGGTTCGGGATCGTCCGGCGCAGCGCGCCGGCCCGCCAAGCACGGGATGGCTATTGCGGCGGCCAGGCCACATGACCAGCGAAGCTTCCATGTCAGATCTAACAATCGTGTAGCATGGCCTTCGGGTGGATAGCTGCATTCGGTAGGAGAGACTGCGGAAAACACCTGCCGCAACTCACCTTTGGACGGTGGGGCAGCATACTGCTGTGCGGCCCGGTCCATCGCGAGGATGCTGCCGGATCCCGCCGAGGAGCACAGCTTCGCGGAAACGCGGAAACATGGGGGACAGAGATCTTGCACTTGCACAAGTGGCTGGATAGTCCTTTCCAATCCGAAAATGAGCCTGAAGGGGGGCCGGGCAGAAGAAGTGAGAGTGAGTTCATGATACACCCAGTGGGGAGGTGGTACTGGGGGGAGGAGGCGCAGCCGCGCTGCCCGCTACAGGCCTGCTCGAGACGGGGGCTGGGCAGAGCGGGGAGCGTGCTGGTGGCTAGCCACCAGCACATTTTCATTATATTTTGTTTTAATCAGGCTGCCCCTGCCCGGCCTTGAGCGCTGCCGCCACGCGCCTAGGCTTAGCCCCCGCGCCACGACCGCTGGCTGCGAGGCCGCCCCGCTTTCCAACGCCAAGTGAGCCTGTAACCGCTCTTTTCCCGCAATGGCCCGCACTACTCCGCACGGATGGCCGCGAACAGCTCGTCGCGCGCCGCGTTCAACTGCCGCGCCGCTTCGTGATCGCTCATGCGGTAAGCCTCCGCATCCAACTGCGCGAAGTCCAGCCCCGCGCGCAGGCAGGCCGCCGCCTCCGGCAGCGCTTTCAGCTGCTCATACGGCGTGCATAGGTCCTGCTGCCGGTAGCGCTTGCGCAGCTTGCCCTTGGCGTCCACCTCCTCGCTCGGGAAGTAGCACGGACGATGGTAGTTCAGGTACGGCGAGAGCACCTCGCGGTTGAACTGGTGCAACCGCTCGGCGTGCCGCCCCGCAATATGCCCGTAGCCGAGTTGTTTGCGCACGACCGTGCCGTTCTTCGACTCCACCAAGGCATTGTCGTTGCTGCGCCGCGGGCGCGACTTGGTGAACTGCTCGCTGCGCAGCTTCTCCAGCAGCCTCGCCACGCGGCGGTTGATGTACTCGGAACCGTTGTCGGAATGCAAACCGCAGATGCGGAACGGGAAGGCGCCCAGCAGGTCCTCCAGCACCGGCAGCAGGAAGTGCTCGGAGATGCGCTCCACGCTGCCCACGAACTGGAACTGCGTCACCTCGTCGACCAAGTTAATGTGATATACGCCCTTGACTTTGCCGCGGTCTCCTTGATGCACCGAATCGACCCGCACATAGCCCGGGCGACCGTTGGGGCGCGGCCGCCGGCGTTCGGCAATCGTCACCGCCGCCGGGCGTGTGCCGGCCTTGCTGCCTAAGCGCCGCAGGTAGCGCGCGCTGCGCCGCAAGTTGTACAGGTGCCCGTTCGACAACTGCGCCAAGCGCTGGAAGCGCTCGTCGCCGAAGAGCTGCCAAGCGCGCTGGCAGAGGGCCAGCGTGGCCGGCCCCGACAGCGTGCCGTGCAATTCGTCCGTTTCGGCCAGCAGTTCGATGTCTTGCGGCTGGTACTTGTGCTGGAAGCGCCGCCCGGCTCCGCGCTGCCCGGCACGCAGCTGCCCGCTCGCCAGATAGCGCTTCACCAGCCGCGTCAGCTGCGCCCGCGACAGGCCCGTCGTGCGTTCCAGGTAGCGTTTCAGCAGCCCCCGGTCCGGCTTGCTCAGCCGCCAGTACGAAAACCGCCGCAAGACCTGCCCGATGTGTTCGTAGGCCGCCGCGCGATCCGGCACCACGACGCTGCCTGCCGCGTTGCCCTCCAAGAAGCGCAGGATGTCCGCGCGCGTCTTGTGCGTGTCCAGATTGAGATGCAAAACCATCCTCCCATGGTTCTCACATCCCCGCGCGAGCCCCCTTCAGGCTCATTTCCCGTTGGAAACAATCCCGCCCGTCAGGCTCATTTGGCATTGGAAGAGGCTTGGATTTGACATACCGCACCATCCCGGAATACGTTGGAAGCTCAGACCCTTGGCGCGCCTAGCTCCCATTTTCCGGGAAACCGAGATCCTGCTGGCCGGAGCGAACGGCTTCCTCGGCAAAGTGCTGCTTGCGCTACTGCTGGACCGGTTCCCCGAGGTCAGGCGGCTGCACGTGTTGGTGCGGCCCCGCTCCGGGCTGTCCGGGGCCGACCGGTTCGAGCGGGAAGTCCTCGACTCCCCGCCGCTGCAACCGCTCCTGCAAAAGGCCGGGCGGCAGGCCCTGCGGGAACGCATCAACATACTCTCGGGCGACGCGTCCATGCCGCTTGCCGGGCTGGCAGCGAGCCAAGTGAGCGAATTGGGCGGACGCATCGGGCTGGTGCTCAACTGCGCCGGCTTGGTGGACTTCTTTCCGCCAGTGGAACTGTCCTTGCGGGCGAACGTGGACTCCGTCGCGCGCTTTCTCGAACTCTGCAACCAGCTGGATGCCAAGCTGCTGCACGTCTCCACCTGCTACGTGGCCGGCGAAGCCGACGGCTTGGTGGAAGAGACCGAACCGGTCGTCGGCTACTATCCGCGCCGTTCCGGGCCGGGAGATGCCAGTTTCAACGCCGCCGCCGTTCTGGACGCATGCCGCGCAGCGGCGGCCGCGGCCGGAGAAGGGTTGCAGGCAGCGGAGCGCACGGCCGCACTGGCCGAGCTAGGCCGCGTCCAAGCCGCCAAGTGGGGCTGGGTCAACACCTACACCTTCACCAAGAGCCTCGGCGAGCAAGTGCTCGCGGCCCAGAGCGAAGTGCCGTACGCCATCGTGCGCCCGGCCATCGTCGAAAGCGCCCTGCACTACCCGTTCCCGGGCTGGATCGAGGGCGGACGGACAGCCGCGCCGCTGGCCCTGATGGCTCTCGGCGGGCTGCTTGACTGGCCGGCCCGGCGCGATCTGAGCTTGGAGGTCGTGCCCGTGGACTTGGTTGCCGCGGGGATCCTGGCGGTGGCGGGCGCACTGCTCCGCGGCACGTCCGGACAGGTCTACCAGCTCGCCAGCTCGGACCTGAACCCATATCCGCTGGAGGATCTGATCGACCTGCTCTGCCGCGAGGCGCGCTCGAACGGCAGCCAGGCCGGAAAGCACCCGCTGTGGCTCGACCCCCTGCCCCGCCTGCGCTTCCTGAGCCCGCTCGAAGCCGACCGCCGCCGCGACAGGCAACGAGCCCGCATTCGGCGCGCCCGCCGGCTGCTCGAGCGTAGCGGGCGGAGCGCCCGGGCGGCGCAGCTCCGGATCCTAGAGCTGCAGCTCGGATTCCACGAGGAGACTTTCCGGCAATACCTGCCGTTCATCCACGCCCACCGCTACGTGTTCGAAACGGTGAACATCCGGCGCTGCTACGAACAACTCGACGCAGCGGATCGCGACTTGCTGCCTTGGAATCCGGCCGCGATCAACTGGCCCGAGTACTGGCGCGACTGCCAGCTCCCTGGAATCCGGCAGTGGGTGCAGCCCGAGGCGGTGAGGCAATGGGCATTCCAGATCTAGGCATGCGCCCGGGAAGGATCTGCGGTCTATGACGACGGTTGACCTGCGAAGCGACACTGTCACGCGCCCCACGGAGGCGATGCGCCAAGCCATGTACCGGGCTGAGGTGGGCGACGACGTCTTTGGCGAGGATCCCACCGTGAACGCGCTCGAGCGGCACGCCGCCGAGCTGCTCGGGAAGGAAGCCGCGCTGTTCGTGCCCTCGGGCACGATGGGCAACCAGATCGCGGTGGCGGCGCACACTTCTCCCGGCCACGAGGTGATCTGCGAGGAGCATTCGCACGTCGTGCTGTACGAAATGGGCATGCTGGCACGCTTTTCTGGGTGTCTGGCGCGCACGGTCGACACCCGCGACGGGATCTTGGACTGGCCCGCAATCCGCCCGCGCGCGCGGGGCGCCTCGGACCATTTCCGCGGCACCGGGCTGATCGTTCTGGAAAACACCCACAATTACGCCGGCGGGCGCGTGTACCCGATGGAGACACTGCGCAGGATCCGGGCGGGGTCCAACGCTGCCGGGCTGCCGGTCCACATGGACGGGGCGCGCGTGTTCCACGCAGCCGCGGCGCTCGGTGTCGAATTGCGGGCGATCGCTGCCAGCGTGGATTCGCTGACCTTCTGCCTCTCCAAGGGCTTGGGCGCGCCCGCCGGCTCGCTGCTGGCGGGCAGCGCAGGCTTCATCCGCGACGCTCGGCTGGTGCGCAAGGCGCTGGGAGGGGGCATGCGCCAAGCCGGGGTGCTGGCGGCGGCCGGCCTCGTCGCCTTGGAGCAAAGCCCGGCCAACATCCCCGCGGCCCACGCCAACGCGAGGTTCTTGGCCGCATCGCTGGCGAGACTGCCCGGCATCGCGGTCAATCCGGACGCGGTGGAGACCAACATCGTCTTCTTCAACATTTCCGGCACAGGCCTGACCAATGACGAGTTCACGGCCGCGCTGCGCAAGGCTGGAGTGCTGGCACTGGGCCTGGCAGACGGACGGATCCGGGTCGTGACGCACCAAGACGTGGACCGCGCCGGCTGCGAGCGGGCCGTGGAAGTGATCGCTGCAACTTGCGCGGCGCCGCCATCTCCGCGCTGAGCACGGCATGCAGACATTGCGCCAGCCGTTGTCGCTGCTCGCGCTCGCGACGTTCTGCGGCCTGCAGGCGCAGCAATTGTTCGACGGCTTGCCCGGAAGCCTTCCGCACTTGCACCCCAGCGACCGAGCCGTGCTGGCAGGCGAGGAGAACCGTGACGATTTCGAATGCAACGTCGAGCCGCAGTCCCCCTACCTAGGCTTCGACCTCAGGTTCGCGGCAGGGTACGTGGCCCGCGTGCCCGCAAGAGCCGTGGCATCCTCGGGAGACAGCCTGCGCATCCTGTTCCGTGTCCAGCCCGTCGGCGCCAGCGCAGCCGCAGCCGTGTATTTCCACCAGAGATTTGCCATCCGGCACGTCTCGGACCAAGGCGGCATCGCCACCTTTCGGGGCCGCTTCGTCATTGGCCCGGGACAGTACGAAATCGACTGGCTCATGCGCAACGGGCGCGGCCGCGTCTGCTCCGCCCACTGGACGGCCGCGGCCCACATGCCGCCGCGCACGGCAATGCTGGCGGCGGCAGCGCCAGCGGGCATGATCCGCCCGTACCGCGAAGGCACCTTCGCGGACGAGCCGCCGGTGGCGCGGCTGGCCGCGGCGGACGGCGGACTGCACGTCGCGCTGCTAGTCAATCTCGCGCCATTGGACCGCAGCCGCTTTAAGCTCGACGCCCATGAGACCGAGAGCCTCGTCACGATGCTCCGCACGCTGCATCGCGAGCCCCGGCTGGGCCTCTTCAGCCTGACCGCCTTCCACGCCTACGACCGGCAATTGGCATACGAGGTCGAGCGCCAGCCCCGTCTTGACTTCGCAGCCCTCGGCAAGGCCATCGAGGGCAGGCCCGCCGGCGTGGTCGGCGTCGAAGCCTTGGCAGACCAGGGCGGCGACCGAGACTTCCTGCGCTCGCTGCTCGAGCGTGCCTTCGACCCGGTGCGCGAGCCTCCCGACGCGATTGTGATCATGGGGCCGAAAGTCGACCGCGATGCGGCGATCTCGGCCGAGATGCTGGATATCGCGGCCCGGCCCGGGACGCTCTTCCAGTTCTCATACAACCGCAACCCGCGCAGCTACCCGTGGCCCGGGGCGATCGAATCGGCACTGCGTCCGTACGGGTTGGTGCATGCCAGTGTCGCCCGGCCGCAAGACTTCAGCCGCGCATTGGCCGCCTTCTTGGACGCCCTGGGCAGCGTGAACTCCGATCCCTCTGCAAACTAGCGCTGAGGCGGCCGGAGCGGCGGACTTTCAAAATCCCTCGCCCGTGGCAAGGATCTCAAGGCCATCAGAATGCCTCTCGACAGCACGATATACGGAAGATTCTGGCCATGGCCGTGCAAGTTTTGCAAAAGGTGGCCATAATGGTCCTGTCATGCGTTTTTCTTTCTTGCTGCTCGCCGGCGTGATGGCTTGGCCGGCGGCGGCCCGAGCGGCGTCGGAACGGCCCAATATCGTATGGATCTTCGCCGAGGACCAGTCTGATCACTACGGTCCGTTCCAGGCCTCCCTCGCCAAGACGCCCAATATCGACCGGATGGCGTTGGACGGCGCCAAGTTCACGCGCGCCTTCGTGACCGCGCCCGTATGTTCGCCGTCCCGCTCGGCCCTGATCACGGGCATGTACCAGACCACCATCGGCGCTCACAATCACCGCAGCGGGCGCGGGAGCCTTAAGATCTGGCTCCCCGGCGCTGTCGAGCCAGTCCCGGCAATCCTGCGGCGGGCGGGCTACTACGTCACTAACGGCCGCTTCGGCCGCGACGGCAGCCTCGCCGCGGGCAAGCGGGACTACAACTTCGAGCACGCCGCGGATCTCTACGATGGCGCGGACTGGGCCGGCCGCGCCAGCGGCCAGCCGTTCTTCGCGCAGATCCAGCTGCGCGGCGGCAAGTTTCGCGACCAGCGCACGCTGTCTGCCGCCAAGGGCGTGCAGACCAACGGCATAGACCCCGCGAGGGTCAAGTTGCCGCCCTATTATCCGGACCATCCGCAGATCCGCAAGGACTGGGCGCAATACCTGGAGTCGATCGAGCACGTGGACTGGGAGGTCGGCCAGATCCTCGAACGCTTGGAGCGCGAGGGCAGTGCCGCGAACACGGTGGTGTTCTTCCTGACCGATCACGGCGTGAGCCATGCGCGCGGCAAGCAGTTCCTCAGCGAGGAGGGAACGCGGGTGCCTCTCGTAGTGCGGGCCCCCGGCAGGATCGAGCCGGGGCTGGTGCGGGAAGACTTGGTGGCACATATTGACGTGACGGCTTCTTCGCTGGCATTCGCCGGGATCGATATTCCCGACTGGATGGAAGGCCGCCCCCTGTTCGGCCCGGATGCCGAGCCGCGCGACTATGTCGTCTCCGCCAGAGACCGCTGCGACGAGACGGTCGACGTCATTCGCAGCGTGCGCACGGAGCGGTTCCGCTATATCCGCAATTTCGTCCCGGAGCGCCCGCACCTGCAGCCCAACCGGTACAAGGACAGCAAGGCAGTGATCCAGACATTGCACCAGTTGCGGGACTCCGGGAAACTGTCGCAAGAGCTGGAAGCCATGTTCTACGGCGAGCGCCCCGAGGAGGAACTCTACGACTTGCGGGAAGATCCTTGGCAGATGCGCAACCTAGCCGGAGATCCCAGCCACAAGGCAACCCTTGCTAAGCTGCGCTCGACCCTCGCGGCTTGGATCGAGCAGACCGGGGACCGCGGCCAAGTGATTGAAGACGCTGCCACCTACGGCGCTGACATGGCCGTTTATCTCAAAGGCCAGAAGGGCGAGCAAGGCGAGATCCTCAAGCGGAACATCGCCGATACCGAGGCTTGGCGGAAGTCGCGCGGCGCTCCGGGAGCGATCCGGAACCGCCAATAGGCGGGAGGCCTTAGCACGGATGGATCCGTCGCGGGTTCGGCTGCCCGCCCTCGAAACCGGCCGGATAGTCCGGTGGATACGGGAGGAGCGGAAGCGGCGGCTGCCGTGACGGTCACGGCAGCCGCACCGGTTCTCTTCAAGTGGGCTTTTCCTTCCGGGCAGGCGACGAGCAAGGTACCGACGCGGCACTCCCAGATCGTGCGAGCGCCCCTTCTCGGCCAGAGGATCGTCGCCAGTTCGGGCCAGCTTCCGGTTCGCCAGCACCTGCTCCCGCGCCTCGGCCAACGCAAGCAGGGCTACGCTCCCCAGGCCGACGCGCGCTTCCGGCTCCGGACGGCCAGCCGCTGAATCCAGATCCGCGATGCCGATTCCTTCCCATGGCCGCTGCGTCCGCGTTCGGCAGCACAGCTACAATATGCGCATGGGCAACCTCATCCACACTTCCAAGATCCGCATCCACCAAGACCGGCCGCCCGAGCGCCGGGCCTATGTCGAAGGCTTCGAGGCCCCCTTGGAATTCGGGGTGCATGGGGGGATCAAGCACTTCTACGGCATGGAGCCTGAGCGCGATCTGCCCGCCACCCTTGACCACATGGTCGCGGCGGTGGGGGGTTGACTGACCGGTACTCTGTCAGGGGCCCTGGCAGTACGCAAGATCCCGAGCTACCCCGATCGAGTCCGGGGCGATGTCGAGGGCGACATCGAGAACGTTGACGGCGTGATCCGCATCACGCGGATTCGCGTGCGTTACCGCCTGAAGATCCCGCGCGGCACCCGCGACCGCGCGCAGCGCGCCTTGGACACGCACCGGGAAAAGTGTCCGGCAGCGATGAGCGTCGCAGGCTCGATAGACATTGAGATCAGCGCCGACATCGAAGAGATCTAGCGAGGCGGAGCCGCAGACCGACAAGAGCCTCCGCAGGGAATCGAAACTTGACTCAATCGTCACCCTTGGCGCTAGGCAAGGAGTCTAGGCCTGCTTGCCGGGATCAGTGCTCTTTGTCTATGTCGCGGTGCTGCACGCGCACTTGGCGGCCCATGGCGGCAAACCGCTTGGAGACAGCCTCGGCAAGATAGACCGAGCGGTGCCGGCCGCCGGTGCAGCCGAAATAGATAGAAAGGTAGCTCTTGCCCTCTGCCGCATAGCGCGGCACGACGAAATCGAGCAGGCCCATGGCCCGGTCCAGGAATTCTCCCGTCTCCGGGTACGATTGCAGAAATCGCATGACGGTTTCGTCCCGGCCGGTGAGGTTCCGGCAGCTCGGCTCGTAGTTGGGATTCGGCAGGAAGCGCACATCCAACACAAGATCGCCGTCCAGCGGCGGTCCGTATTTGAAGCCGAAGCTGCCCACCGTCAGGCGCAGATCGGAATCGTCGCGCTGGCCTTGAAAGATCTCCAGGACCTTCCGCCGCAAGTCATGCACGTTGTATCGGCTGGTATCGAGTTCCAAGTCCGCCAGGGCCCGGATCGGTCGCAGCAGGGCGCGCTCGGCAGCCAAGCCATCGGCCACGCTTGCGGCCCCGGCTGGATGCGGCCGCCTCGTCTCGCTGAAGCGGCGCTGCAACACCCCGTCGGCCGCTTCCAAAAACACCAAAATGGCAGGCAGGGACTTGCGTATCTCGGCAAACGTGGACGGAAAGCGCCCCAGCCCGGGACCATCGCGGATATCCACCACAAGCGCTGCCCGGCCTGCTTCTTTGGTTAGCGGGCCAGCCCGCGCGAACGGCCGCATCAGATCGACCGGCAGGTTGTCGACCGTATAGAAGCCGGCATCCTCGAGCGCTCGCAGAAACGTCCCCTTGCCGGAGCCGCTCAGCCCGGTCACGACAACCAAGCGGGCTTGGGCTGCTTGCGCGAGGGATCCCGGCACTCCCGCCAAGGCTAGCTGCCCTCGATCAGTTCCGCAACTCCGTCACGGCGGCGCAGCAGGACATGGATCTTGTCGCTGCCGGCATCGCGGTAGGAAACATAGTCCCGATCGCCGCTCTCGAGCAGCAACATCGCCTCATCCTCGGTCATTGGCTTGGGCTCGACCGACCGCGAGCGCACGATACGGGCGGGCCGGGCGGCCTCGGGGTCTCGCTCGGCGGACGGCGCGTCCTGCACTGCCCGCCGGATCGAATCCGAGACGATGAGCGAGGGCCTGTCGCGCTGGGTGCCCGGACGGCGCGTGTCAATCAGTTTGTGCTTGTTGCGCACCGCCTGCCTTTCCAACTTGTCCAGCGCGTCGTAGACGGCGGCGAACGTCGTGCTGCCCGTGCTTGCGATGACCAGCGTGTGGCGCAGAACGCGCAGCATAACCTCGGCCTCGCACAGGTGGCGCTGCCGCGACAACCTCACATGGGTCTTCAAGTCGCCGCGCCGGGTCAGGATTCTCTGGATCTTGGTCAGCTTGCGCTCGATCTTGCCTCGCTCGCGGCCTGTCAGATCTGCCTTGCGGCCCGTATACTCGATCCTCATAGCCAATGTCTCCCCATCCGGCCGGCAGCCGAGCGGGCTTTCCGTCCGGCCTCCCTGCCGGGGAGGCAGCCCGCAGCGCTTAGGTCCGGCGCGTGGCGCATCGGCTTAAGTATAGCAGCGTACTAACTTTCTGCTCCCTAAAGGGTTACGGTTCGGGTAGGCGGGGGCCGGCGCGAGTGCGCTGCTGCTAGACTCTTGGATCTCCGGATGTGGCGTTCGTATCTGCTGACGTACCCGTTCCTAGCGGCCTATGTGCTGCTGGTGGTGCCCGTCTTCGTGCCGATCACATGGGCCACCGGATCCATCCGCCCCATCTACTGGCTGGCCCGGCAAGGCTGCCGCATCGCGTTCCTGCTCAGTGGCGTGCGCCTGCGGGTGCTGGACGGCCACAGGGCGTCCGCGCACCCTTGCTGCGTATTCGTGGCCAATCACGTCAGCAACGTCGAGGCGCCGGCACTGTTCGCAACACTGCCACGCATCGCAGTCATCATCAAGGAATCGCTCGGACGCATCCCCCTGCTCGGATACGCGATGCGCATGGGCGGCTTCGTCTGCGTTGACCGCAAAGCCAAGGATTCGCGCAAGATGGCGCTGGAAGTTTCCCTGCGGACATTGCGCTCCGGCATCTCGCTGCTGGTCTTCCCAGAAGGCACGCGCAATCCATCCGGGCCGCTTCTGCCCTTTCGCCCCGGCCCGTTCCAGATGGCAATCGCAGCAACCGTGCCGGTGGTGCCCATTACCGTCCACGGGGCCCAAGCGCTGATGCCGCCGGGCGCGACCTACTTGCGTCCGGGATTGCTAACGCTGGCATTTCATCCGCCCATAGAGACGAACGGACTGACCGAGAAGGATCGCGTCGCGCTGATGCAGCAAGTGCGAGCCCAGATGCAGGCGGCGCTGGATGCCGGGCCCGGCCGGTGCTGACCGTCCGGAACTTCGCATGCCGCCGGGAGAGGTGTTGCCGCCGGGCCGCGCAAGGCGGCTAGGCGAACGTTCCTTCCTGTCAGGCCGCGCTAGCACTCGCTGGCCGTGAGAGATGCACTCGCAGCGGCCGGCGGGGGATAGCAGGCGATCTTGAACCACCGCGGATCGACGAACGACTGGGACAGCGACGGCGCCGCGCGGACGCCGCCACTCCCCCGGCCGTTAGCAGCGAGTTCTGGCCGACGACGCGCGCGACAAGGCCCGGCAGCAAGAGGCCCAGCCGGCTCACCGCCAAGCCCAGCCCCGATCCAGCGCCCGAGTGCGCTCGCGAGCGCACCGGCGATGCGACCGGCCGGCGGCTAAACTACGGGACAGGGGAAGACAGGCGCGCAGGTCCCGTCTGGGGCGGGCCTCTGCCTTCTCCCGCCCGCGCGCCGACGATAAGCGACCATGCAGACTAGGCAGTTGCCAGAGGCCTACGACACGCTCGCCCCTGACGGCTCGGAAATCCGCATTCTCGCGGCCACGCCACGTGCGAGCATGGCGCACTGCTCGCTGCCTCCCGGATGCACTTCGCTGGCGGTGGCCCACAAGACTGTGGAGGAAGTTTGGTACTTCCTTGCCGGCAAGGGCGAAGTCTGGCGCAAGCTGGGCGACTGCGAGGAGGTCGTGGAGGTGTCGCCAGGCACTTCGCTCTCCATTCCCAGCGGAGCTCGCTTCCAGTGCAGGAATACCGGAGACACGGCGCTGCAGTTCGTCCTGGCCACGATTCCCGCATGGCCGGGCCCCGATGAAGCCTACCGCGTTGCCAGCCCTTGGCCGGCGAAGCTAGCCTGAGCGGTCCTTTCGCTGGCAGCTCCTCGCCGGGCCCCATCCTCGCCCGACGACACGCCACTGCACCGCCGATCGACCCCGTCGGCCTGCGCCTCCTGTTGGCAGCGGGGCCTGCGGGCCTGCGGCTGTTCTAGAACATTCCATGCGGAATTGGTATAATTACGGTTGGCAGCTCGGTTTGCGCCAAGTCGCCGCATCAAGGTTCGGGGCGCATGCCCAGCTGAGAGAACGATCCGATATGTCGCGTTATTTCACACTCCAAGAAGCCGAAAGCCTGCTTCCCAGCATCCAAGAGGGCCTGAAAGCGGCGATCAGCGCGAAAGAGCGCATCGGAGAGATTGATGAAGCCATGCAGCACCTGTCAGCGCACATCTGCATGGCAGGTGGCGTCGAAATCAACCCGGAAAAGATCGCCCGCCAGAAGATCGAGCGCCTCTCGCTGGTGCAGGTCATCGATGACCGCGTGTCGGATATCCAGAGCAGCGGGTGCCTCGTCAAGGATCTCGACCGCGGCCTGCTGGACTTCCCCGCCCTGCTGAACGGTGTCGAGGTCTACCTGTGCTGGCAGCTGGGAGAGAGCCGGATCGAATGGTGGCACTCCACGCAGGAAGGCTATTCGGGGCGGCGCAGGATCCTGGACGAGTTCGGCGACGGCCAGCCGGCGCTGCGCCCGAACTAGGGACGCGGGGACCGGCGCTGCGCACGCTAGCGGTACGGCAGATCGGCCCGCTCCCGCCAGTCATCCCCGGTGCGCTCGAACCAATCCATCGTGAGATCGTCAAGCTCCGCTTGCACACCCGCCTGCGCGGGATTCCCCGCCAGGTTCTCCAATTGGAAGGGGTCGGCTTCGTTGTCGTAGAGCAGCCAGGCTCGGTCCCGGTTGCGGGCATAGGTGTAGCGCTCGGTGCGCACGCCGCGCCAAGCCGGGAATTCGTCACGCTCGGTCGGCGTATAGCTCTGCGCGTAAGCCGACGCCGGAGCGGGCGCCGCCGGATCGCCGCCATGCTCCGGCGCCAGCAGGTGGGGCGACAGGTTCGTGCCCGACATGGCGTCGCTGGCTGGCAGGCCGGCCAAGCCGAGCAAGGTCGGCACGACATCGACATGGGATGCGGGCAGCGCCAGCTGCTGGCCAGCCGGGACGGCTGCCGGGTAATGCACGATCCCCGGCACTTGCAGCGATTCGGCCCACGGCTTGCGCTTCAGATAGGTGCCCTGGGAACCCAGCATGTCGCCGTGATCCGAGGTAATCAGGAGAATCGTGTTTTCGAACTGGCCCGAGGCCTTGAGTGCGCCAGTAATACGGCCCACCTCGTCATCCAGAAACGTGATCGCCGCGTAATAGCCGGCGATGTCGTCCCGCGCGCCGGTCGCGCGGCCGACGCGCGGCGCGACCGGCCCGCTCCAGTTCGCGCGCATCGTGAGCAACTCCGGCGCATACATGTTCATGTACTCTGGCGGGGCCACGTACGGGTTGTGCGGCGGCCCCCACTGCAGATAGGCCAGGAACGGCGTGTCCGTGTCCTGCCCCATGAAGCCGATCATCTCGTCGGTGAAGGCCGCGGCTGAATAGCCCTCGATCTGGATCGGCTCCGGAGAATCCCGGAAATACTGCATGTCCCAGTAGTTATGGGTGCAGATGTTGGCGGCCCAGAAGTCGAATCCCTGCCGCCGGCCGGGTTCGACAAAGCCCGGCAGCCGCCGGCCGCCTTCCAGGTGCCACTTGCCGGCGAAGGCGGTGCGATAGCCGCTGGCACGGGCGATCTCGGCAATGGTGACCTCCCCGTCGGGCAGCGGGGCGTCGTTCACATCCACGCCGTGCTCGTGGCCGAACCTTCCGGTCAGGAGCGTGCCCCTTGCCGGGCAGCAGACAGGGCAGTTCGCCGTGACGTTGCGCAGCAGGGCGCCATTCTCCGCCAAGGCGTCCATGTTGGGCGTCCGCACGTCCGGATTGCCCATCGCGCCCAGAGCCATCGCCCGCCACTGGTCGGGCATCAGCACCAAGATGTTGGGCCGGGGCCGGCGCGGGGCCAGGCAGGCCGATCCGGCGGCAGCGGCGGAGGCAATAAAAGCCCTTCGGTTCATCATGGGGCTACCATGCCAATCCAACCGCGGCGCTGTCAAGCGGCGCGGCCGCCGCTCAGTCGGAATAATGCCACTCCGTGCCCTGCGCAGAGTCGCGCAGGACCACCCCGCGCGCGGCAAGCTCTTCGCGTATCGAGTCGGCCCGGGCAAAGTCCCGCGCCTTGCGCGCGGCCGCCCGCTCGCGGATCAGCCTCGCGATCTCTTCCGCGGGCACGAGCTGCCCGCCCCGCACGCGCAGGACGTCGAAGATTTCGTCAAAGCGGCCCAGAAGATCTCGGGCCTCGGCCACGTTGGCAGGGCCGAAGCGGCCGCTGTCCATGGCCGAGTTCGCGGCCCGCACATACTCGAAGACCGCTCCCAGCGCGCCCGCCGTGTTGAGGTCGTCATCCAAGGCCTCGCGAAACTGGGCGCGCGCCTCGGCACTCGCGGCGCTGGCCCCGGGATCGTCCGTGCCTGCCGCGACCCCCGCGAGCCGCCGTTCGAAGTTGCGCAGCCGCTCGATCGCGGAGGCTGCCCCGCGGAGGCCGTCGAAGGTGAAATTGAGCTGCTTGCGATGCGGCGTAGCGACCAGCAGGTAGCGGATCGAGTCCGCTGAAAAGCCTTGCTGCGTGAGGTCGCGGAGCGTGTAGAAGTTGCCGAGCGACTTGGCCATTTTCTTTCCGTCCACCAGCAAGTGCTCGGCATGCACCCAAAAACGCGCCAGCGGCTTCCCCGTGGCGCTCTCCGATTGCGCAATCTCGTTCTCGTGGTGCGGGAACTGCAAGTCGACGCCCCCGGTGTGCAGGTCGAAGGTCTCGCCGAGGTAGGCCATCGCCATGGCCGAGCACTCCAGATGCCAGCCGGGGCGGCCCCGCCCGAACGGACTTTCCCAACTGGGCTCGCCGTCGCGGCTAGCCTTCCACAGCACGAAGTCGCGCGCGTCATCCTTGTCGTACTCGTCCGCGTCGACCCGCGCGCCGGCCAATATGCCGCCGGCGTCTAGCCGCGAGAGCTTGCCGTAGCCGTCCCAGCTGGAAATCCGGAAGTATGTCGACCCGCCGGACTCGTACGCGTGACCGGCTTGCTTGATGCGCTGGACCAACTCGATCATCGGCTGGATGTGGTCCGTTGCCGCCGGCACGATTTCGGGCTTTTCGAGGCGCAGCGAACGGCAATCCTCGAAGAAAGCCTCGACATAGGGCTTGGTGTACTCTCCGATCGGCACTCCGGCCGCGGCCGCGGCGGCGATGATCTTATCCTCGACATCGGTGATGTTCATGACCTGCCGCAACTGCCAGCCGCATTGCCGGAGATGGCGGCGGAGGATGTCTTGGAAGGCGAACGTGCGCAAATTGCCGATATGGACGAAGTTATAAACGGTGGGGCCGCAGGAGTAGATCCGCACGCTGCGGCCATCGGCGGGCTCGAACGGCTCCACCTCGCGGCTGAGGCTGTTATAGAGTCGGAAGGCCACTGCTTGCCCGCGGCAGGTGTCTATTGTAGCGGGCGGCGCGGCTGCAGCTGGTAGGCATCGACGGCCGTTCCGCCGAGCACCCGGTCGCGCTCGCCGGCGCTCAGGCGCGCCGCGAACCCGGCGACCAGCTCGAACCAGCGGGCATAGCTCGCGCCCAGCAAGCAGACCGGCCAGTCGGAACCGTACATCAGCCGCCGCGGCCCGAACGCGTCCAGCACGGCGTCCATGTAGGGCGCGAGGTCGGCCGCGCTCCAGCGCCGCCAGTCCGCCTCGGTCACCAGCCCGGAGATCTTGCAGTAGACGTTGGCGCGCCGCGCGAGCTCGCGGATCGCGGCCTGCCAAGCGGCGAACGAGGCGTTCCGGATGCGGGGCTTGCCGATGTGGTCGAGGACGAAGACTTGATGCGGATGCCGGTCGACGAGTTGCAAGCACCGGGGCAGGTGGCGCTCGAAGACCAGGATGTCGTACGCCAGGCCCGCCTCGGTCAGGGCCCGCATGCCGCGGTTGAAGTCCTGGCGCAGCATGTAGTCGTCATCCGGCTCGTCTTGCAGGACGTGGCGGCAGGCGCGGAAATTGGGATCCTGTGTGAACTCGGCCAGGGCGTCGCGCACGGCGGGGTCGACGAGCGGGACCCAGCCCACCACGGCGCGAATGAAGTCATGGGCCTGCGCGTGCGCGAGCAGCGCGCGGGTCTCGCCCAGCGTCTGGCGGGCCTGTACGGAAATCACGCCGCCGATCCCTGCGCCCGCGATCTCGGCGCGCAGGTCGGCAGGCAGGAAATCGCGCCGCAAAACGCGCATCGGCTCGGAAATCCAGTCGTACTCCGCTGGATCGTAGCGCCAGAAATGGTGGTGCGCGTCGATGATCACGCCAGTCCCGCCTTCAGCGCGGGTCTTGGTTCTCGGCCAGCCCGGTCGGCCAGATCCGGTTGCGCACCGGATCGACGATCTCGCGGATCTCGGCGAGCAATCCGTCGGGAGCCCCGAAATCGAACGCCTTCAGGTTGCGCTCCACGTGCCGCGTCTTCGACATGCCGACCAGCACGCTGGCCGAGTGCGGGTAGTCGTAGCAGAACTTCAAGGCCGCCTCCGCGACATCGACGCCCCGCGAGCGGCAATGCAGCGCCACCCGCCGCCCGGCTTCCTGCACATCGGCGGAAGCGAGGTGCCAGGCGGGCGCGCCGCGCTCGGTCAAGATGCGCAGATGCAGCGGCGAGGCATTGACCAGGCCCACGCCGCGCCTGGCGCAGACCGGCCGCAGCTCTGTGTCCAAGTCGTCCGCCATCAGGTTGTAGCGGGCGTAGGAGAGGATGCTGTCAACCTCGGCTCGCTCCGCAACGTCGCGCAAGATGCCCAGCGGCAAGGCGGTGATCCCGACATAGCGGCACTTGCCGGCGCGCTGCAGGTCACGCGCCGCGGGCAGGGCCTCATGGATCACCTGCTCGCGGTCCGCGAACTCGATGTCGTGCATCTGGTAGATGTCCACGTAGTCCGTGCGCAAGCGCCGCAGCGACTCGTCAATACTGGCGCGCACGCGCTCGGCGGAGAAGTCGAACGCGTCGAAATCGTAGCGGCCGCACTTGGTGGCAAGCACGACTTCCTGGCGGCGGGCCCCGAGCGCCCGGCCCAGCCGCTCTTCCGAGAGCGTGCGTCCGTAATAAGGCGAGGTGTCGAAGAAGTTCACCCCCATGTCGACCGCCATATGCACGGCGCGCTCCCCCTCCCGCGCGTCGATCTCCCCGAATTCGCCACCCAGCGGCGAGGCGCCGTAGCCGAGAACGGAGATATTCAGGTCGGTCCTGCCCAATCTGCGGTATTCCATAATAAAGACCGTCGCCCTCTCGCGGGCAAGGATAGCCAGCTTAGCAGTTCCGGCCCCGCCGCCGTCCGGCTGCCGCCAAGAGCGCCCACGCGAATGACCGCCAGCCTGCCTCTCACCGAGGAGCGGAACCCGCTCTCGGCCAGCATCGACCGCGCTTCGACGGAGCAAGTGCTGGCGGTCATCAACGACGAGGACGGGCGCGTGGCGGCAGCGGTCCGGGAGCAAATCCCGCAGATCGCCAGGGCGCTTGACGCCATCGCCGATCGCTGGGATCGCGGCGGGCGCCTGCTCTACTGCGGCGCTGGCACGAGCGGGCGGCTGGGAGTGCTCGACGCGGCGGAATGCCCGCCGACGTTCGGCACGGCCCCGGGCCGGGTCTTGGGCGTGATCGCCGGCGGGCCGGACGCGCTGCTGCAATCCGTCGAAGGAGCCGAGGACAGCCCCGCGGCCGCTCGCGAGGATTTGCAGCGGCACGGACTCTGCGCTCGTGACACGCTGGTCGGCATCGCGGCCAGCGGACGCACCCCGTACGTGCTGGGAGCGGTCGCCTACGCCGCCGCTACGGGCGCTCTCACGGTCGGTCTCAGCTGCAACCCGGGATCCCCTCTGGAGCGACGGTGCGACCACCCCATCACGACGGCAGTCGGGCCGGAGGTGGTGACGGGGTCGACGCGCATGAAGAGCGGCACCGCGCAGAAGCTAGTGCTGAACATGCTCTCGACCGGGCTGATGATCCGCGCGGGCTACGTGCTCGGCAATCTGATGGTGAACGTGCAGGTCAAGAATGACAAGCTGGCGGCCCGGGCCGAGCGCATGGTCGGCGAGATCTGCAACCGCGACGGGGACAGCGCACGCGCCGCGCTGCAAGCGGCAGGACTCAACGTCCGGCTGGCAATCCTGATGCTCAAGCGACAGCTAGGCCGCGCCGCCGCCGAGTCGCTGCTGGCGCGCTGCGACGGCAACTTGCGCCGCGCACTGGAGGCTCGCAATGACTGAGCGACATTTCCCCGCCCCCGGCGGGCTGCTCGCGGCCGCCTTGGCGGCCGCGACGTGCTGCGGCGCGCTACAGGCCCAGCCGGGCCAGGCGCGCGTGGAATCCCCCGCGGTGCTGGCCGACGGGCGCATCCGCTTCCAAGTCGCCGCGCCGGACGCCCGGGCGCTGCGGCTGCAGGCGCCGTGGGCCGGAGAGCGGCTCGCGTTCGAGCCGGGACAGGGCGGAATCTGGTCGCTCACCGTCGGCCCGGTGCCTCCGGCCATCTACAGCTACACGCTGCTGCTCGACGGGGTCCGCATTCTGGACCCGCACAATATTGCCGTAAAGCGCTGGAGCGGCGGCAATGCCAGCCTCGTCGAAGTGCCCGCTCCGACGCCGGCCGCCTACGACCTGCGCGACGTGCCGCACGGCGCGCTCCATGCGCACTACTACGCATCCGCGGCGGGCGGGACGAATCGCAGGCTGCTGGTGTACACCCCGCCGGGCTACTTCGCACAGCCGGACAGGAACTACCCGGTGCTGTACCTGCTGCATGGCTCCGGCGACGACGAAACGGCCTGGACGGAGGTGGGCAAGGCCAACCTGATCCTCGACAACCTGATCGCCTCGGGGGCGGCCGAGCCCCTGCTGGTGGTGATGCCGAACGGCCATCCCGTGCCCTGGTCCATGCGCCGCCGGGGCATCGGAACCGAGAACAGCGAGCGGTTGCGCGACGACCTGCTCCACGGCGCCATGCCGCTGGTGGAAACGCTCTACCGCGCCCGGCGCGGAGCGGCAAGCACGGCCATCGCGGGCCTGTCCATGGGTGGCGGCCAGTCCCTGTTCTGCGCCGCCACGAGCCTTGAGCGGTTCGCATGGGTCGGCGCCTTCTCGGCGGCCGCCCCTGCCCCCGGAAGCAGCGCTGCGAGATCCCTGCTGGCGGCCGCGGATCGCGCCAACGAGAGCCTCGCCTTGCTGTGGATCGCGATCGGGCGGGACGACTTCTTGCTGGATCGCAATCGGGCGTTCCAAGCCGCCTTGCGCGAGGCCGGCATTGACCATGCGTACAAAGTCACCGCCGGCGGCCACAGCTGGCCGGTCTGGCGCGACTACCTGGCCGAGTTCGTGCCGCTGCTGTTCCGCACTGCCGATCCACGCTAGCCGCGCGCAGCGGCGGCGGGCAAGGCCTGCGCACGGGGGCATAACCTAGCCGGCGGAATTTCCGTCATTACTTGGAGCCGGCGCCGATGTTGCGCCGCCCCCCTGCCAAGCCATGCCGATCTTGATTGGGAACCGCCCGTGGCTGCGCGCCGGCCTGATCGTGGCAGCATCAGCGGCCGTGACCGCCCTGGGCCTGCAGTTGTACGGCCCTGCGCCCGTTGAGCTGCCGACCGCCCGGGTCGAGCGCCGCGATTTCTTGCGCACGGTGCGCGGCCGCGGAGATCTCAAGAGCGCCGAATCGGTGCAGATCACGGCCCCGCAGACGCCGGGCCTGCAAATCGTCGAGCTTGCAGAGAACGGCAAGCCGATCCAAGCCGGCGACATCGTAGTCCGGTTCGACGAGTCATCGCAGGAGGACAACTTGATCGAGCGCCAGACCGAGGTCCGCCAAGTGGACAGCGAGATCGAGCAGGCCGAGGCGGAGCACGCCATCGCCGACGAGCGCAACGACATGCTGATCATGCAGGCGACCTACAATGTCGAACGCGCGGAATTGGAGGCGAGCAAGCAGGAAATCCTAGCCGAGATCGAGGCGGAGAAGGCCAAGATCGACGTCACGATTACTAAGGGCGAGCTGCAAAAGACCAAGACGACGGCCGAGGCCAGCGACATGTCACAGGCAGCGGACATCGAGCGGCTAATGGAACGCCGGGGGAAGGCGCAGCGCGATCTTGACCTCTCGCGCACCTACCTGCGCAGCATGGTGCTGCGCGCTCCGTCCGCCGGCATCGTCCACATCCTGCCCAACAACCGCGCCCAAGGGTCGTTCGGAACGGCCCGGCCGCCGTTCCAAGAGGGGGACACGGCCTGGACCGGCGCGGTGATCGCCGAGATTCCCGATCTCGAGTCGCTGCGCGTGGAATTCCGCGTGGACGAGGTGGACCGCGGCCGGGTGAGCGAGGGCCAGCCGGTACGCATCCGCATCGATGCGGTGCCGGACGTGGTGCTGGACGGCGCGGTGAGCTGGCTGAGCCCCATCGCCACGCTAGTCTTCAACCGCTTGCCGCCGGAGAAGAATTTCCCGGCCTATGCAGCGCTCGCCAAGATTGACGAGCGCTTGCGGCCCGGCATGAGCACCACGGTGGAGATCATCGTGCAGCGCATCGAGAACGTGCTCGTCATCCCCAGCAAGGCTTCCCGCCAAATCGACGGCAAGCCGACCGTGTTCGTGCAGGACGGGAGCAGCTACCGCCGGGTTCCGATCGAGGTCGCCGCGACGAACGGCGCGGAGATCGTCGTCGCCGCCGGGCTGCAAGAGGGCGATGTCATCGCGCTGGAGAACCCCGAGGCCGGCAGCGGGCGCGATCTGTGACACGCCGGGAGGCCCTACCATGAGCAAGCTACTGTTGCGGATCGCGATCTGCCTCGGGATCGGGGCCCTCGCGGCCGGGGGATACTTCGCCTGGCAGAGCATTCCCGAAGAGGAGCAAAAATTCGCCCTGGCCGAGGTCCAGCGAGGCAATCTGGTCGTGAAAACCTACCTGCGCGGCGAGTTGCGCGCCGTGCGCTCACTGACACTGACCGCGCCCAACATCGGGACTCAGTCCCAAATCACGCAGCTGGCCCCGACCGGCGCGCTCGCCAAGCGCGGCGACCTGATCTTCGAACTGGACGACTCCGAGCGCGTGGCGGCTTTGGAGGACAGCCTGCTAACGGTGGAGCAGATCCAAGAGAACCTCAAGAAGTCCGAGGCCGAACTGGAGATCCGCAAGAGCCAAGACGAGGTCGAGATCGTGCAGACCAACTTCCAAGTGCGGCGCGCGGAACTGGAGGTGCAGCGCAACGAGCTGCTGGCGGAAATCGACGCGCGCAAGAACGAACTCACGCTCGAGGAGGCCCGCCGGCGCAAGCAGCGGCTCGAGGCGGACATCAAGAACCGGCTCAAGCAGCGCGAGTCGGAACTGGCAGTGCTGCGCGAGCAGTTGAACAAGGCCCAGCTGGACGTCGACCGCGACACGCGCCGCATCGCGCAATCCCGGGTGCTGGCACCGCTCACGGGGCTGGTAGCCGTGCTCCAGAACCGTTCCGGCGGGCGCGGGGGGTTCGGGCAATCGCTGCCCGAGATCCGCGAGGGGGACCAGATCCCGGCCGGCATGGCGGTGGCGCAACTGCTGGATCTGTCGGAAATGGAGCTGCTGACGCGGGTCGAGGAGTCCGAGCGCGCCAACCTGAGCGAGGGACAAGAGGTCGTAATCCGGCTCGACGCCCTCCCGGAAAAAACCGTGAAGGGCACGATCAAGCGCCTGGGCAACACCGCCTCGGCCAACATCTTCTCCGGCGAGGCAACCAAGAAGTTCGAATGCATCATCGGCATCGACATGCGGCAGCTGCTGCGGAACATCGGCGCCGAAGCGGAGCGCATCGAGCGGATCATGGCCACGTCCCGGCAGAACGCGGCGGTGGGATACGGCTCCCAGGGCAGGGGCCAGTCACGGGAGGGCCAAGGCAGGGGCGCGGATTCCGCTGGCGGGAGGCAGACAGGACAGCGCGCGGAGCGCGGCGGCGGCCAGGCCGGGCAAGGACGCGCGGGCCAGGCCGGCAACGCAACCGCCGGGGGCCGCGAGCAGGCCCGAGGCGGCGAGCAGCGCGCCCAGCGCGGAGGCCAGGGATTTGACCCCTCGCGCCTTCTGAGCCGCCTGCCGGAAGCGAGCCGCAAGCAGGCCGAAACCCTGCTCAAGGGCCGCAGCCCGCAGGAACTCAGCGCCGAAGAGCGCCAGAAGTTTCGGCAACTGGTGCAAGGCGCGCGGGGCGGCGGGGGCCAAGGCGGAGGAGGCGGCCAGCGCCCGTCCGGCGGGCCGGGCGGCCCCGGCGGCCGAGCGGGCGGCGCGCGCCTGCCGCAAACAGCCACCGCGGCTTCGGCGGTGTCCGAGTTCAACGAGGCCGAGCGGGCGGCGGCGCAGCTGCCCGCTCCGCCCCAGCAGGGATCCGACGTCGAAGTGCTGCTCCGCCCGGGCTTGCTGGCCGACGCCGAAGTCACCGTGGCGAACATCCCGGACACGCTCTACATCCCATACCAGGCAGTCTTCGAAGAGGGCTCGCAGAACGTTGCCTACGTGCTGGAATCCGGACGCTTGCGTGCCAGGCGCATCCAGCTCGGGCGCAGGTCCGAGTCCCAAGTGGCCGTCACAGACGGGCTGGCGGAAGGGGAGCAGGTATCGCTACACCGGCCCGATTCAATGCCGGCCGCGCAGGCCAAGGATCCCGAGACCTCCTCCGGGCCGTCATTCCCGGGAGGCTAGCGAATGCAAGTTCCGAACGTCATGCCCGAGCTCCAAATGGGGATCGGGAGCCTGTTAGCCCACAAGCTGCGCACGCTGCTGACGATGCTCGGCATGATCTTCGGCGTCGGGGCCGTGGTCGCCATGCTGTCAATCACCGAGGGCGCCAGGCAGGAGATGATCCGCTACATCGACCTGCTGGGCGTGAACAACATCGTGGTCGAGGCCAGCGAGGCCCCGGACCGCGACACGCTGATCGAAGTGCGCCAGGTCTCGCCCGGGCTGACGTTCCGGGACGCGCGGGCTATCAGGGCGAACACGCCCAACATCGCCAGCCTGTCGGAGCGCAAGACCTTCCAGCCCAGCAGCCTGCTGCCCAGCATGGACGGCGATCTTCCGACCCTGATCGGAGTCCGGCCCAACTATACCGACATCTACAGCATGTCGCTGATCGAGGGCCGTTTCTTCACGCCCGAGGAGCACTCGCGCTCGGCTCCGGTGTGCGTGCTCGGGGAACGCGCCAAGATCAGCATCCTCGGCTACGGCGACGCGGTCGGCAAGTACGTCAAGATCAACGAGGTGTGGCTGCACGTGATCGGCGTCGCGGCGCCGCAGGCCACCGCCGAGTCCGACGTGGAAGGACTGGAGGCCGATGACCGCAGCAATGTGATCCTCGCGCCGCTGAACTCGGTCATGCGCCGCTTCGAGGACAACAGCAGCTACCTCAAGGACGAGATCGACGGCATCTACATCCGCGTCGCGCCCGAAGCCGACCCCATCGAGACGTCCCAGATCGTGCGGGCCATCCTCAACACCACGCACAACGGCGCGAGCGACTTTTCGGTGCTGGTACCGGCAGATCTGCTGGCGCAGCGCGAGCAGCAGCAGCTCGTGTTCCAGATCGTGATGATCTGCATCGCCGGCATCTCGCTGCTGGTCGGCGGCATCGGCATCATGAACATCATGCTGGCCACCGTGCTCGAGCGCACGCGCGAGATCGGCATCCGGCGCGCGATCGGAGCGCGCCAGCGCGACATCGTGCGCCAGTTCCTGATCGAAGCCGTGATGATATCGATCCTGGGCGGCCTGATCGGCATCGCAGCCGGCTTCGGCGGCTCCAAGATCATCGCCGCCATCGCCGGGTGGGCAACGGTCGTGACGATCATTTCGATCGTTGTCTCGTTCGGCGTCTCGGTCTTCATCGGCCTACTATTCGGCATCTATCCGGCCATGCAGGCCGCCAAGCTCGACCCCATTGAGGCCATCCGCTATGAGTAGTGCCCTTCGCAAAGCCCTCGCCACCTTGGCATTCGCCCTGGCCGCCGGCCCGTCCGCAGCCCAGATGGCGACGTTCCCCGACGGAGCCTACTTCCGCGAGCAGTGGCAAGCCGCCCCCTACGCGGTCGAGGTCGCCCGGGCCGCCAAGCTCGAGGACTTCGTCGTCGACGGCAAGCTCGAGCTAACACTGCATTCGTACTTGGAATTGGTCATGGCCAACCATCCGGACGTGCAGATCCAGATCCTGACCGTGCTCGAGTCGGAGAACTCGATCCAGGCCGCTTTCAGCCCGTTCGACCCGACGCTGGCGCTCAATTTCAACGCAACCCGCTCTACCAATCCCTCGCAGGACCAGCTGCAGGGCGGCGACGTCATTAGCTCGCTGCGCCAGAACGGCGGCTTCACCTACCGCCACACCTTGGACACAGGGACGAATTACCAGATCTCCTTCACCGGCCTCAAGAGCGCCAGCAGCAGCTCATTCCGGACGTTCAACCCATCGATCGAAGACACGCTGCAGTTCCGCATCGACCAGCCCCTGCTGCGCAATCGCGGGCGCGGTATCCAAAGGATCCCGATCATGATCGCGCGGGCCCGCTACGACAACTCCCAGTCGACAGCCAAGACGAGGGTCATCGCCTTGGTCGCCCAAGCCGAGAACGCCTATTGGCAGGCGGTGTCCAATCGCGAGTCGCTCGCCGTGCAGGAGAACAACCTCGAGTTGCGGCGCAAGTTCCTCGCGCGTTCGCAGCGCGAACTGGAACTGGGCGCGATCTCGCCTCTGGATATCTACCAGCCTGAGCAGAACTACGCCAACGCGCAGGTGAGCGTCACGCGCGCGCGCTACCAGCTGCAGCAGGCCGAGGACCGCTTGCGGCGCCAAATGGGAGCGGACCTCGATGCCGCGGTACGCAACCTGCCGCTGGTGCTGACCGAGTCGGCCGACCCGCCGATCTACATGCCGACGTTCGAACCGGAGGAGACGATCCGCAAGGCGCTCGAGATGCGGCCCGAGGTCCGCCTGCGCAGGACAACCCTGGCGATCGACGACTACAACATCAAGCGCGACACCAACGCCCTGCGCCCCGACTTGGCTCTGACAGCGCAATACAGCGCGACCGGCCTGGGCGGCAACCTCTACGAAAACTCCATCCTAGGCGCCGGCCGCAGCCAGCTGATCTCTTCCGGCGGCTTCCCCACGGCGATGGACCAGCTGTTGCGTTTCGCCTTCCCGACCTACAGCATGGGACTGCAGCTCAGCCTGCCGCTGCGCAACCGGCGAGCGGCCGCGGACCTGGCCAACTCGGTGCTGCAGAAGAAGCGCAACATGTACGAATTGCGCGCCTTGGAGCAAGAGGTCCGGCTGGGCGTGCTGAATGCCATCACGGGAGTGGAGCTCAGCAAGGCCGCCATCCAGCAGGCCGCAGTGGCCCTGGATTTCTCGCAGAAGCGCCTGGATGCCGAGCAGCGCAAGTACGACCTCGGCGTGAGCACGGCCTTCATCGTGCTGGACGCACAGGATGACCTGGTGCAGAGCCAAGCCGACCTGTTACAGGAATCGATCGGCTACCGGCGGGCGATGGTGACCCTGCTGCAGTCCACAGGGGAACTGCTGCAAGCGCGCGGCGTGACGCTGTCCTTCAACTAGCGGGCCGGCGGCCTACAATAGGCAGTAGGCGCGGGGCGTGGCGCAGTCTGGTAGCGCGCCTGCTTTGGGAGCAGGAAGCCGGGGGTTCGAATCCCTCCGCCCCGACCATGGCTCGCCGCCAAGGGCCGCGAGCGGTCACCCCTGCCCCGGCGGTTTCGGGTCGAGGTTGCGGCCGAGCTCGTCATCGCTCACGGCGGAGGAGCCGAAGCCCAGGCGGGCAACATCGAGCCCGGCCAGCCAGCAGATCGCGTTCATGGTCACCTTGCGGTATTCGTCGTGCTGCCAGTTGCGGTGGTAATGGCCGCCGGTGAAGCCGAACCCGCGGCCGCCGTCCGGGCGCTCGATCGTCCACAGCACGGCTTCTTCGCGCCCCTTGGCGGCCTGAATGTGCGGATACGGCCCGCGCGGATGCACGTAGGGGCCGTCGCGGGTCTCGTCGCTGGGCTTGGCAACCAAGACTGGCGTGAACACGGATCCGTCCATCTGTTTCGGGCCCGAGGCGTCGAAACCTTCCCGGAAGCGCATGTTGAAATACCACTCGTCCTGGATGGCGAACGGCTTGACCCCGTTGGCAACAGGGTGGTCCGGAAAGCGTTCGAACGACGGTGTCCAGATCGGGTTGCACGACCACTCGTGCTCGTAATAGCCGCCCAGCCAATCCGTGAATTCCTTGCCCGCGTCCGCGCGCCGCACTTCGACTCCGTAATGCATGCAGCCCAGGCCCGCGCCGCGCGCGATCTGCCGGCCGATGACCGCCTGCCGCCCCTTGTCGGCCAGAGGATGCTTGCGTCCGCCATCGCAATAGATCACAACTGCGGCAGCGTCATCGAAGGTCGACTCGTCAAGCACCCAGCCGTTGTCATGCCGCTCCACGGCCAGGCCCGGCACCTGTGCCAGGCGCTTCTCGAGCAGCATGGTGCCGGCCCGGAACTCATGCAGGCCGGACGCATGGCTGGGGCTGCCCGCAATCAGCACGAGCTTGCGCGTCCCGTCGGAAGCGGCCGCGACGCGCTGCGCGGACGAAGGGGCGGCCGCGCCGGCAAGAAGCAGGCGGAAGAAATCGGAGCGAGTCATAACTCTGCAATCTTACCCCGCCCCGGACCGCCGGCGGGCGGGCAGCGAGCAGAGCGCGGCCGAGCAGCTACAATTGCACTTGGCGCAGCCGCACGAGCCACGCATCCTGTCGCTGATCGCGAGCGCGACCGAGATCATTTGCGCGCTCGGGTTTGGCGACCGGCTGGTGGGACGGTCGCACGAGTGCGACTATCCGCCCGCGGTCAACGGCTTGCCCCCAGCCACGCAGCCCCGCTTTGACGTGAACGCCTCCAGCCGGGGCATTGACGACCAGGTCAAGGCCCTGCTGTCGGAAGCCCGGGCCCTTGACGCGCTAGGCGTCTACAGAGTGCTTCCCGAAGTGCTGCGGTCGACAAAGCCCACGCACATCGTCACGCAGAGCCAGTGCGATGTCTGCGCGGTCAGCCTGCGCGATGTCGAGGCGGCGGTGGCCCGCGAAGCCGGCTGCGAGGCTGAGATCGTATCCTTGCAACCCAATGCGCTGGCCGACATCTGGGCGGATTTCCGGCGAGTGGCCGACGCATTGGGGGACAGCTCCGCGGGCGCGCGCCTTGTGGCAGAAACCAAGGGCCGCCTGGATGCGGTCGCCGCAGCTGCCCGCGACCTGGATCCCAAGCCGACGGTGGCCGCCATCGAATGGGTGGATCCGCTCATGGCCGCCGGGAACTGGATGCCGGAGCTCGTCGCGATGGCCGGCGGAAGGTGCCAGTTCGGCAGCGCGGGCCAGCACTCGCCGCGGCTCAGCTTCGAAGATCTGCTGCAAGCGGATCCCGATGTGATCCTGATCAGCCCCTGCGGCTTTGGCATCGAGCGCGCGCTGGCCGATGTGCCGATCCTGCAGGCAGACCCCCGCTGGCCCTCCCTCGCGGCGGTGCGCGAGCGGCGGGTCGCCGTCGCGGACGGCAACCAGTTCTTCAACAGGCCGGGCCCGCGCTTGGCCGAATCCGCGGAAATCCTGGCGGAAATCCTGCACCCGGAGAGCTTCGATTTCGGGTACAGGGGCGGAGGCTGGGTGCCGGTTGCGACACCGGCATAGCCCGCCCGGACGGCCCGCAGGGCGGGCCTTACAGGCGCACGCCGGCGCTGCGGCCGCGCAGCGTCACTGTAAGGTCCAGTTCGGCGCCATCGCGCAAGACGCGCAAGGACACCTGGTCGCCGGCAAGCTTGAGCGAGAGCGCCTGCTGCATGGCGCCCCTGCTGGTGATCGCCACGCCGTCCAGCGCAATGATCACATCCCCGCCCCACTGGACGCGGTAGTTGCCGACGATCACATCGCGGCTGGCTCCGCGCACGCCGGCCGCGGCCGCGGCCGATCCCTTGGCTACATCGGTGACGAGGTAGCCGGTTGTCGGAAGGCGCAGCGCGCGCGACCAGCGCCTTGTCAGGAAGAGGCCCTCGACACCCATGTCCTGCGGCGGCTGCGCACCGCCCTTGACGAAGCGCAAGAGCGCCTTGGCGCGATTGATCGGCATCGCGAATCCGATGCCGATGTTGCCGCTGGGGCCGTAAATGGCCGTGTTCACGCCGATCACGTTGCCGCTGGAATCCAGCAGCGGGCCGCCGCTATTGCCCGGATTGATGGCCGCGTCGGTCTGGAACAGATCCTTGAGCACCCCGCTGCGGTCCTGTATGGAACGTCCGGTCGAGCTGATCACGCCAGTGGTCAGGGTGCCCTCCAGTCCGAACGGGTTGCCGATTGCCAGCACCTTCTGGCCCACCCGCACGCTGTCGGAATCGCCCAGCGCCAGGAAGGGCATCGGCGCTTCGGGGCGGATCTGGATCAGCGCTAGGTCATTGGCCGGATCGGTCGCGAGCACGGCGGCCTTGTAGCTGTTGCCACCGTCGTTGTCGGCCAACGGGTTGACTTCCAGCTCGGCACTGCCTTGGATGACGTGAAAATTGGTCAGGATGCGCCCCTCCGCATCGATCAGGAATCCGGACCCGGTCGACTCGCTGGGATAGACTTCCAAGAACCAGTTGCGGTGCAGTACCGTGCTTGTGATATGCACCGTCGCGGGACTCGCGCGGTTGTAGATCTCGATGTTCGAAATTTCGTCGGCAGCCAGCGTCGAATCCGCCTCGGTCCAGAACGGCTCTTCGAAGATCAGCGGGGCGACATCGCCGAATCGTCCCGACCACGTGGGCCAGAGCAAGAGAGCGGCAAGCACGAGCAATGCGCAGAGCACCGCGCGCGGCCCGCCCCTAGTCCGTCGCAGCATCATCGCACGCCCTCCTTGCCTCGGCTTCTGCGCGCAACTGGCGATGCACTGCGCGGACCTGTGCCAGCGTCTCGGGCTCGCTCCCGCCCGTGTCGATCACGAAGTCGGCGAACTTGCGCTTGTCCCGCAGGGGCATTTGCCGCGCAAGCCGCGCTTCGGCCTCGGCGCGCGTGCCCCCCTCGCGCTGCACGAAGCGATCGATCTGCGCCTGCCGGGGGCAGGCGGTGAGGACCAAGCGATCATAGCGGCGGTAGCTGCCGGTCTCGACCATGATCGCCGCTTCCACCATGGAAATCGCGGACGGGGCGCGGCACGCGGTCTGCCGGAAAAAGGCCTCCACGCGCTCGAAGACGCGCGGATGGACGATGGCATTGAGACGCTCCAGCCGGGCATCGCTCGCGAAGGCGAGCTCGGCCAGCGCCTTGCGGTCGATGGCCCCGTCCGCCCGGAGCACGCCCTTGCCAAAGGCCGCGGCCACCTCGCCGGCAACAGCGGCATCTTCCGCTAGTATCGCGTGTCCCAGCCGGTCCGCCTGCAAGACGGCGCAGCCGAGACGCTCGAACTCGCGCGCGGCGAAGCTCTTGCCGCTGGCCAAGCCGCCCGTCAAGCCGACCTTCAGCATATGGGCGCCAAGACTGCTCCGCATGCTGGCTGGCCGGGGAGGATTCGAACCTCCACAACGGGCTCCAAAGGCACGTGTCCTACCGTTAGACGACCGGCCAACTGCTGTTTTCGTCAGCTTAGCACGCTTGGCCGCGCACTCTGCCGGCCTGCTGGCGCCGCAAGGGCGCCCAGCCTTATTGGTAGCCCTCGGTGCCGCTAGGCATGCCACTGAGCAGGATTTCCTCGCCAGCCTGCAAGCCGGCCCCAACCATGGCCATGGTGTCGCTGACATCCTCCAAGCGAACATCGCGGCGGCGGAACCGGCCCTCGCGGTGAACGTAGACATACGTCGAGCGATCCCCGTCCGAGATCCGCAGGGCCTCGCGCGGCATCAGCACGCCTGTCGGGCGATGAGACGCCCGCACATCAGCGCTCGCGGACAGGTCCGGCAGGATCCGCTCGTCGTGATCGTCGATCAAGATGCGCATCGGGATGTGCTTGACGAAAGCATCGCGGCTGCCCCGGCTGAACCGCATGCCTGCCGATCCCGAACTCGCCATCGCGCCGACACTCACGACCCTGCCGCCAAACCGCTCGCCCGGGTACGCGTCGAGTTCGACCAGCGCCTCGTCGCCGATGCGGATGGACTGCGCGTCGACTTGGTTGACCGTCGCGTTGACCACCATCTGCGAGACGTCGACGACGCGCATGAACAGTGCGCCCGGATAGACCTGGTCGCCCTCCTTGGTCTGGGCGAACTGACCGCTCTTGTTGAACATCGACTCGCGCACGATCATCCCTTGGATCGGAGACTTGACCTGCAGCCGCACCAAGTCGCGCTCGTGCCGCTCCACATGCAGCTCGTCCGCGCGAACCTTCAATTCCTGGATGCGAATGTCCGCGGCATGCACGGCTTCCTTGATCTTGCCCTCGTCCTCGAGCTGTCGCCATGTGGCGCGGGCCTCTTGGGAGACGTTTGCCAGCACCTCGGCCTCGATCTTCGAGCGCACCTCAGCAGTTTGCAGGTCCAAGCGGGACTTCTCGAACTCGGCCTTGGCAGTCGCGCGCGCCTGGCGCTCGGTCTCCTCGAGGATCAATACCTCGGACTGGCGCTTCTTGAGGTTCGCCACCTCCCTGTTCAAGATCGATTCGCGATCCTCGATGTGGTCTTCCAGCCACTTCAGCTCGAACTCGGCCACGATGTCGCCCGCGCCCACGATGCTGCCCGCTTCCGCAAGCCGCATCAAGGTCAGGTCGGCCCGCCCGGAATCGCGCGGGCCGCGCAGCCGGGGCGCCCGGATCGCGGAAAAATTCAGCGTTCCTATGGTTCCGCCGGCACGCAGGGACTTGAGCAGTTCCCCCGCGGACGCAACTCCGATGCGAACCGGGACATCCGCGCCGGCACCGGACGCAGCATCGATATCCCGGCCGGCAAGCGCCCACATTGCAGCGGCCGTCGCCAATGAGGCGACCAAGCACAGCCCCGCAATGAGTGCGGCACCGGGCTTGCGGGGCTGCGTCGGGGCCGCCGGGACCGCTACGGGCTGCGGACACTCTTCGATTTCGCCGGGAGACGGCAGCGGCGAGGGGGCGGTCATGGCCGCACTGGCCTTGGCGCTGACGCATGCTGGATAGATCTTGCGCAGCCCACGCTGGCTATTATACGTCATCCTTGCTGACGCTCGACAGCGCAAAATCGAGCCGGGTTTCGATCCCCTGCGGCGGTTCTTGCCGGTCTGGGGCGCGACTCGCTAGTCTTCCGGCCGACGCTGTTACAATCTTGTTGTGCGCAGAGCGGCAGCTTGGCTAGTGCCCGCCTGCTTGGCGGCAACTGCCGGGAGTTTCGCTGCACTGCCCTCCGAGCGCGTGGACTACAACGACCACGTGCGTCCGATCCTCTCGGACCGCTGCTACACCTGCCACGGCCCGGATGCCGGACAGCGCCAAGCGGGCCTGCGCCTTGACCGCGAGGTGAACGCCCTGGCCGCTGCGGCCGTCGTGCGCGGAGAGCCGGCCCGCAGCAGCCTGTTGCAGCGGGTGACAAGTTCGGATCCGGCCCGGCGGATGCCGCCCGCCTACATGGGCCTCGACCCGCTCGGCGCGGGCGAGATCGAAACGCTGCGGCGGTGGATCCAGCAAGGCGCCGAGTGGGAGAGCCACTGGGCGTTCACCCCGCCAAGCCGCCCAGCTCTTCCGCAGCGCAGCGGCCGCGCGCGGAATGCCATCGACCTGCTGGTCGCGGCCAAGCTGGACGGGGAGGGCCTTGCCCTCGCCGCGCCGGCCGCCCGGCGCACGCTCGCGCGCCGGGCGGCCTTGGATCTGACCGGCCTGCCGCCGGCGCCGGAGTTGGCGCGGGAGTTCGCGGAGGACCCGTCGCCCGCTGCCTATGAAAAGTTCTTGGACCGCCTGCTCGCATCGGCCAGCTACGGGGAACACTTGGCGGGCATGTGGCTGGACGCCGCGCGCTATGCCGACACGAACGGCTACCAGACCGACGGCACGCGCTCGATGTGGCGCTGGCGGGACTGGGTCATCGACGCATTCAATCGCAACCTGCCGTTCGACCAGTTCACGCTCGAGCAACTGGCGGGGGACATGCTCCCGGGCGCCACGCGAGAGCAGGTCATCGCATCCGGGTTCAACCGCAATCACCGCACGACGGCCGAGGGCGGCTCGGTCCACGAGGAGTTCCGCGTGGAATACGTGGCCGACCGGGCCGAGACCACGGCCACCGTCTGGCTGGGCATGACGCTGGGGTGCGCCCGCTGCCACGACCACAAGTTCGACCCGCTTTCCCAGAAGGAGTACTACCGGTTCTTCGCCTACTTCAACAACGTCCGGGAGAAGGGCATGGTCTGGAACTTCGGCAACGAGGACCCCCTGCTGCACGCCCCGACGCCGGAGCAGCAGCAGCAGCTGGACACCTTGACACGGGAATTGTCGGCCGCGCGGGAACAGTGGGATGCGCTCGCGCCGCGGATTGCCCGCGAGCAGTCCGGCTGGGAGGCGAACCTAGCAGCCCGTTCCGCCGCTCTGGACTGGGCGCCGGCCGAAGGTCTGCGAGCCCGCGCGCCGTTCGACGGCCGGCTCGCGATCCCCAGCTTCGCAGGGGGTTCGATCGACGGGGACGACGCTCCGCAACGGGTCGAGACCGAGCTCGCTCCCGGACGCGCCGGCCGCGCGGCAGTGTTCGACGGCAGCCGCTATGCGGACCTGGGCCGCATCGGCGTGTTCAACTACCTGGATCCTCTCAGCGTCGCGGCGTGGATCCGCCCCGAGACAGCCGCCGACGGCTCGATCGTCGCCTCGATGGGCGAGAACCCGATCGGCAGCGGCTGGGGCCTGTTCGTGCGAGACGGCAAGCTGTGGTGGCACATGTCGCAACGCTGGAGCGACCTCAGCATGCGCCTGGCCAGCAAGCGCTCGATCCAGCCCGGGCGCTGGCAGCACGTGCTGCTGACATACGACGGCAAGCGCAAGGCCGGGGGCGTGCGCATGTACATTGACGGCCAAGAGCAGGAATTCGACATCCTGTTCGACAACCTCGACTGGCCCTCGAAGAGCAACCACAGCCTCAAGGTCGGCGGCGGCGGCGGCCTTGACAACCGCTTCCGCGGCAGGATTGACGAAGTGCGCGTGTACGGCCGGGCGCTCCCGGCGGCCGAGGCGCGGGCGCTGGCCTCCACCGCAACGCTAGGCGCGCTGGCGGCGATCGCTCCCGC
The DNA here is from genome assembly GCA_965219605.1 of Bryobacterales bacterium. GTDB lineage: Bacteria > Acidobacteriota > Terriglobia > Bryobacterales > UBA6623 > VXMF01. The sequence continues at coordinate 1,842,529 of CBDCOC010000001.1, forward strand.
GGAGCGCAGCGCTGCGCAGCGGGACAAGTTGCGCGGCGCATTTCTCGCCTTGGGCGCGTCCCGGGGCATTCGCAAGGCCCGGCTGGCCGTGCGAGAGGCCCGGCGGCGCCGTGACGCATTCTTGGACACGGTTCCCACGGTCATGGTGATGCAAGAGGGGCCGCGGCGCCAAGCCTACGTGCTCGAGCGCGGGCGCTACGACCTGCACGGCGAGCCGGTCAGCGCGGGGATTCCCGAAGCCATGGCCGGAGCGGGCGGACGCGCCATCGCGGACCGGCTCGACCTGGCGCGCTGGATCATCAGCCGCTCCAACCCGCTGACGGCTCGTGTCATCGTCAACCGCTTCTGGCAGATGCTGTTCGGCGTCGGCCTGGTCAAGACCGTGGACGATTTCGGCTCGCAAGGCGAGGCCCCTTCGAACCAAGCGCTGCTGGACTGGCTGGCCGTCGAATTCATGGACTCCGGCTGGGACGTCAAGCGCCTGCTCAGGACGATCATGGCCAGCGCGACCTACCGGCAGTCCTCGCAGGTCAGCCCCGCTCTGCTCGAGCGCGACCCGGACAACCGACTGCTCGCCCGCGGCCCTCGCTTCCGCATGACAGCCGCGTCCATCCGCGACCAAGCGCTCGCCGCCGCGGGGCTGCTGCAGCAACAGGTCGGCGGGCCATCCGTGCGGCCGTACCAGCCGCCCGGCCTGTGGGAGGAGGTCTCCGGCAACACCTACCAGGCCGGCGAGGGAGCCGAACTGTACAGGCGCAGCCTGTACACCTATTGGAAGCGCACCGTCGCGCCGCCATCCATGATGAACTTCGACGCTTCCGACCGGGAAGTCTGCACGGTTCACGTCAAGCGCACCAACACGCCGCTGCAGGCCCTCAACCTGATGAACGACACCACCTTCGTGGAGGCAGCCCGGCATCTGGCAGAGACGGTCCTGCGCGGCAAGGCGCGCAGCTTTCCGGCGCGGGCCGACGAAATCTTCGAATCCGCGCTCGCCCGGCTGCCGAGCGAGCGCGAGCGGAATGTCTTGGAAGGGCTGTACCGCTCGTATGCGGAGTCGTTCCAAGCAGATCGGGAGGCGGCCGAGGCATTCCTCGGCATCGGCGACTCGGAGTGGGACACGCGGCTGGATCCGCGCGAACTGGCGGCCTACACGGGGGTCGCCAGCTTGGTGCTGAACCTGGACGAAGCGGTGACGAAGCAATGACCCCCGCAGCGCGCGCGGTCGCGAGCAGCACCCGCAGGCACTTCTTCGGCAAGTCGGCAAGGGGGCTGGGGGCTGTCGCCTTGGCGCATCTGCTTGGCCGCGACCTGCGCGCCTCGGATCCAGCCGAGCCGGCCGCCGGCGGCTTGCCCGGCCTGCCGCACTTCGCGCCCAGGGCCAAGCGCGTGATCTGGCTCTTCCAGTCGGGCGGCCCGTCGCAGATCGAGACGTTCGACGCCAAGCCCGGCCTGGCCAAGCTGCGCGGGCAGGACCTGCCGGAATCGGTCCGCAAGGGCCAGCGGCTGACCACGATGACCTCTGGCCAGAGCAGCTTCCCGCTGGTCGAGTCCGCCTTCGGCTTCCGGCAGCATGGCGAGTCGGGCGCCTGGATCAGCGACCTGCTGCCTCACACGGCGAAGATCGCCGACGACATTTGCATCGTGCGCTCGATGCATACCGATGCCATCAACCATGACCCCGCAGTGACCTTCCTGCAGACCGGGGCGCAGATCGCGGGTCGCCCCAGCATGGGATCTTGGCTGAGCTACGGCTTGGGAAGCGAGTCCAGCGAGCTGCCCAGCTTCGTCGTCATGCTCACGCAGGGCACCAGCGGGCAGCCGCTGTACGACCGGCTGTGGGGCTCGGGGTTCCTGCCGACGCGCTACCAAGGAGTCAAGTTCCGCTCGGTGGGCGACCCGGTCTTGTACCTGTCAGACCCGGCGGGCATTTCGCGCGACCAGCGGCGCTCGTTCCTCGACGCGCTGGCCCAGCTCAACCGCAGGCAGTTCGAGGAGTACGGCGATCCCGAGATCGTGACCCGTGTCGCGCAGTATGAGATGGCATTCAAGATGCAGCGCTCGGTGCCGGAACTCACCGACCTGTCCGGCGAGCCCGAATCGGTGTTCGCGCTGTATGGCGAGCACGCGCGGCGCCCCGGCACCTACGCCTACAACTGCCTGCTCGCGCGACGTCTGGCCGAGCGCGGAGTGCGCTTCATCCAGCTCTACCACCGGGGCTGGGACCAGCACGCGAGGCTCAGGCGCGACATCCAGCGCCAGGCCGAAGCCACCGACCAGGCCTCGGCGGCCTTGGTGCTGGATCTCAAGCAGCGCGGCTTGCTCGACGACACGCTCGTAGTGTGGGGCGGCGAGTTCGGGCGCACCGTGTACTGCCAAGGCACGCTCACCGAATCCGAGTACGGGCGCGACCACCATCCGCGCTGCTTCTCGATCTGGCTGGCCGGCGGCGGCACGCAGCCGGGCCGGCTCTACGGGGCCACCGACGAGTTCAGCTACAACATCACCGAGAATCCCGTCGACGTGCATGACCTGCACGCCACGATGCTGCACCTACTGGGCGTCGACCACACCAAGCTTACGTTCAAGTTCCAAGGGCGGCGGTTCCGGCTCACCGACGTGCATGGGAACGTGATCAAGCCCTTGCTGGCCTGAGCCGCGCTTCAGACAGACCGCGGGTCGAACCCGCACAGGCCGCGCCGCAGGCCTTCGATCTCGGCGTGCGCCGTGTGGTCGAAGTGCAGCGGCGTGACTGATACCAAGCCTTGCTGCACGGCCGCATAGTCGCTGCCGTCCGTGGCGGCCTCCACGGGCACTTCCTCGTGCATCCAGTAATACTCGCGGCCGTACGGATCGCGGGCCTCCACCATAAGGTTGCGCGAGATCTTACGGCACTGGTGGGTCACGGCCACCCCGGAGGGCAGGCAGGCGGGCACGTTCACGTTCAAGACGATGCCGGATGGCATGCCCTCCGCGAGCACTCGCTGCGCCAGGGCCGCCGCGATGCGGGCCGACGAGCCGTAATCGACGGACTGCCGCTGGTTGACGGAAACCGCGATGGCCGGGATGCCGTGCTTGGCCCCCTCCGCCGCGGCAGCGACGGTGCCGGAGTAGAAGATGTTCTCGCCTAGGTTAGGACCGGCGTTGATGCCCGAAACCACGATGGCCGGCCGCTCCTCGAGTAACCGGGCGAGCGCCATCATCACACTATCTGCGGGAGTGCCGTCCACCCCGTAGCGGTGCTCTCCCTTGCGCTCGAAGCGCAGAGGCCGGCGCAGGGTGATGCGCCGGCTCGCGGCGCTCTGCTCCGTTAGCGGGGCAACGGTGCGAATGCGTCCGAGCGGCGACAGAGCGCTTTCCAAGACATGGATTCCGTCCGCTTCGATGCCGTCATCGTTCGTGACCAGGATGAGCGGGCCGGGAGCTGGCATGCCTCTCTCAGGGTAGCCAAGCGGCGGCGGTAAGCGGAACTGCGGCCACCCGTCCGCCAAGGCGGGTGCTAGTCTTGATGGTGACATGCCGGCCGCCATTACCGACACTGCCTCAGAGCGGATCGTCGCTCGGGATCATCAGCGGGTCGTTCGCAACTACGGGCGCTACCAACTGGTCGTCAATCGCGCGCAGGGCGTCTACCTCTACGGCGAGGACGGGCGCAAGTATCTCGACTTCCTGTCGGGCATCGGCGTGATGGCATTGGGCCACTCCCACCCGAGAGTTGTCGCGGCGATCAACGACCAAATCGGCACATTGGTGCATTGCTCCAACCTCTACTACCACCCGCTGCAGGGCGAGGTGGCCCAGTTGCTCGCAGAATTGAGCGGACTGCAGCGCACCTTCTTCTGCAACAGCGGCTCGGAAGCCGTCGAGGCGGCCCTGAAGATCGCCAAGGGCTACGGCCGCGCCCGCCGCGGCGACAAGACCGAGATCGTCGCCCTGCAGCACTCTTTCGGCGGGCGCACGCTGGGCGCGATTTCCGTGACCGGGCAGCCCAAGTACCGCGACCCTTTCGCGCCGGTGATCCCGGGAGTGCGGTTCGTCGCGCCGAACGACCTGCCCGCCCTTGAGGCCGCGGTCAGCGAGCGGACCGCGGGCATCGTGTTCGAACCGATCTTGGGTGAGGGCGGCATCATCGAAATTTCGGCCGAATTCGCCGCGGCAGCCCGCCAGCTGGCCACGGACCACGACGCGCTGCTGATCTGCGACGAGGTCCAGTGCGGCATGGGCCGCACGGGAGAGAATTTTGCCTTCCAGCATTGGGGCACCGATTTCCTGCCCGACGTGATCACGCTGGCCAAGCCGCTGGCTGCGGGGCTGCCGATCGGTGCCGTTGTCTGCAACGGGGCGGCCGCGGCGGTGCTGGGCCCCGGCCTGCACGGATCGACCTTCGGCGGCGGCGCCCTGGCCTGCCGCGTGGCCCGCGAATTCCTCGGCATGCTGCCGGAGCTGCTGCCGCACGTGCGCGAGATGTCGGCATACTTCCGCGCAGGCTTGGCGCGCTTGGCGGCCAGCTACGACTTCGTCGGCGGATTGCGCGGCAGGGGCCTGATGGTCGGCTTGGAACTGCGGGTGGCAGGCGGCGGCTTCGTGCCCGTGGCACAGGAATGCGGACTGCTGCTGAACTGCACGGCAGGCAACGTCTTGCGCTTTCTGCCGCCGTTCGTGATCGAGCGCGGGCATGTCGACGAAGCGATCGCCGCGCTGGACCAAGCGTTCCGGCGCGGCCCGCCCGACAGCGCAGCCTAGCGCTACCGTGTAGTTGCAAAAAGTACGCGACAACGGCATGGTCTGTGTGTTAGACCATGGTCAATGGAAGCGCAGTCGGAGATTCAACGGACGCTGGGCAGTGCTGCCGCGCTGGGGGTGGTGGCCCGCATTCTGGCGCAGGCAGAGTTTCCCAGCCGGCGGGCCTTGGGCCGCCGGATTTGTGCCGAGTTTGACTTCCATGACCAGTTGGGCCGGCGCAACTGGCGGGCTGCCTGCAAGCGCTGCGCTGCTTGGAGCAGAAATGGGAGCAGATCGTGCTGCCGCCCCGCGGTCGCGTACCGGCCGGCACGGGTCAGCCGGCGGCCCAGGCGGCGGGCGTGGCCTTGGCGGCAAGCGTGCCAGAGCACCTCGCGCAGGTCGAGGGGTTGGTGCTCGAGCCGGTCCGTGAGCGCGACGAGCGCTTGGTCTGAAATGCGCTGATCGCCGCTGAGCACCGCCAGGGGCTGACGACCTTTGCCGGGGCCCAGCTGCGCTACCTGGTGGGTTCGGCGCACGGCTGGCTGGGGGCCGTGGGCTTTGCGGCTGGCCGCGCGCGAACGCTGGATGGGCTGGAGCGACGAGCAGCGGCGGGCCGGCTTGCAGCGCGTGCTGGGGCTGAGTCGGTTCCTGATCCGGGGCGGCTGCGCCAATCTGGCCAGCCACGTGCTGGGACGGCTGCGGCGGCGGGGCCGCCCGACGGTCGGCTGGAGGCAGAGATCGCGGGGCTGACAGCGCACCCGCAGGCGAGTCGCAAGCAGGCCCGCCCGGTGCGCCTGAAACGGCTGGCCAGTTGCGAGCTGCGCTGTCGCCAAGTGACGCTACCGGCCACCGTGGCCGGGACCGAGGCAGTGACGCTGTAGGGCGTGCATATCATGGAGACGGCCCCGTCGCAGGGCGAAGAGGCGGTGCAGTGGTACCTGCTGCCCAGCCTGCCGGCCGACAATGCCGAGAGCGGGGCGGAATGGTGCGGCACTACCTGCAATGCTGGCGCGTGGAAGACTTTTTCCGCGTGCTCAAGCCGGGCTGCAAGGTGGAGCACTTGGCCTTCCGCACGGCGGATCGGCTACAGCGGGCGATTGCCATCAACGCGGTGATCGCCTGACGGCGGATGGTCATGACGCTGCTGGGGCGGCATATGCCGGAGTACGCGGCGAGCTTGATGTTCAGCGATCCCGAACTGGAGTTCTTGCGGGACTACAGCTGCGAGTACAGGCTGGCCGCACCGGACAGCTTAGGCTTGGCGGTGCGCTTGGTGGCGCATTTGGGCGGCTACCGCGCTCACCAGCACGATCCGGAACCGGGCCACCAGTTGATGTGGCACGGCTACGACACGCTGACCAAGGGCCACCTTGGGACATCAGATTGCCCGCAAGCGCGCTCTCGACGCCGCTACCGAGCGCTGAGCGGCAGCCTGTTGTCTCCAGTTTCCTATTTGTGGCTACACAGTAGGGCTAGCTGGGCCGCGGGCGGCTGCTACGATGGTCGCCGCATGGAGATCCGGTGCTTGGAGACTCGCCACTGCGATGCCGGCTGGCGCAACTACCACTTCGTCAAGGTCACGGCCAGCGACGGCGTGATCGGCTGGAGCGAGTACGACGAGGACTTCGGCTCGGCCGGGGTGACAGCGGTGATCGAACGCCTGGCCCCGTCGCTCAGAGGCCAGGATCTCGGGGGCCACGAGCGCATCTACAGCGAGTTGTTCTGCAAGTTGCGGCCAGCCGCCGACGGGGCAGCCAGCCAAGCGCTCGGGGCGATCGAGAATGCGCTGCTGGATGCCAAGGCCAAGCTGCTGGGGCTGCCCTGCTACGCGCTGTTCGGGGGCAAGGTGCGCGACCGCATCCGCCTGTACTGGTCGCACTGCGCCACCTGGCGCATCAGTCACCCGCAATTCTACCCGCCGGCGATCAGCGATCTTGACGGCGTCGCCAGCATCGGGGCCGAAGCCAAGCGAAGGGGCTTCACGGCGCTGAAGACCAACATATTCGAGTTCGGGGAGGCGGGCGCCCGCTGCTGGCGGCCGGGATTCGGCACGCCTTTCGAGCCCGGCCGTAACATGGAGCGCTCAACCCTGCGCCACTTGCGCTCGCATTTGGAAGCCCTGCGCTCTGGCGCCGGGCAGTCCATGGACATCCTGCTGGACCTGAACTTCAACTGCGCCACCGAGGGCTACCTCAAGGTCCTGCGCGAATTGCGGGATTTCGGCCTCTTCTGGGCGGAAATCGACTCGCGCAACCCGCGCGCCTTGCGCCATATCCGCCAGCAGAGCCAGTGTCCGATCAGTTCGTGCGAGACACTGCTGGGATTGCGGAACTTCTTGCCGTTCTTCCAGCAGGAGGCCGTGGACGTCGCCATCATCGACGCGGTTTGGAACGGCGTCTGGCAGAGCTTGAAGGTAGCGGCCTGCGCCGAGGCCTACGAGGTCAACATTGCGCCGCACAACTTCTACGGGCACCTGGCGACCATGATGAATGCCCACTTCGTGGCCGCAGTGCCGAACCTCCGCATCATGGAGACCGACATCGACCGCCTGAGCTGGGACGACGACCTCTTCACCGAGGCCCCGGTGATCGAGGATGGCCACCTGTTGCTGCCCGACCGGCCGGGCTGGGGGACGGAACCCGTCGAGCAGGCGCTGCGCGACCATCCGGTGCGCAATTGAGGCAGCTGGCCCCCGGCGCTCAGGCGGCAGGCCCGCCCTCCACGGCGTCCGCCCGGCGGGGCAGCCCGGTGCTCAACACCCGACAGCCGTCGTCGGTCACCTCGACCATGTCCTCAATGCGAATTCCGAGGTTTTCCGCGGGCAGGTACAAGCCCGGCTCGATGGCAAGGACCATGCCCGGTTTCAAGGCGCGATCCGGTGGCGGCGGGTCATGCACGTCCAGGCCCACGTGATGGCCGATGGCGTGCGGCAGGTAGGGGTCCACCCCGCGGGGCGCCCTCTGACGCAAGGCGCGCTGGGCGGTCGACTCGATGCTAGACCGGGAAGGGCCGCCAAGGAAGGCGCCGGGCCTGACAGCCGCAACCGCCCGGCCTTGGGCCTCGAGCACTGCCTCATAAAGCAGCCGCTGCCGCTCGCTGAAACGCCGGCCGACGGGAATGCTGCGGGCGATGTCGGCAGAGTAGCGGGACCGCTCGCCACCGGCATCGATAAGTAGTGCCTGCGACAAAACCCCCTAAAATCCGTTCTCCACTAGCAAGACGGGCCGATTGGTCAACAAAGTAAAGACTTGTTGGAGCAGGCTGCACGGTATGTAGTGGGTTGCCGCCAGGCGAAGATCGCAGCTAATGGGCCGGATCCGAGCCAACGGACCGCTGCCCGCCTAATCTTCGCCTGCGTCGATTGCACGCAACCGTTTTGAATACAACGACATGGATGCTTTTGTCGCAAGCACTAAGTAGCACCTGCCCCCGTGCCAAGCGGTCGGCATTGCGCTGGTAGTGCAGGATCGTCGCATTCGCCCCCGCGGCAACGATCGGAGGAAAGGCCAGCCGCTCGCAGCCGGCACGGAACGCGCCGCTGATCAATCCGGCGGCAACGTCACGCTCGGTCGCGCCGTCGGCAACCTTGGCCCACGCCTCGCGAAAAGCCGCTTCGGTAGCTTGGACGGCCGCTTCGATCAGCGCGACTTCGGACGGGGACTTGACGGAGCGCAGCGTGGCGAGTAGGCCGCGGATGACGCGTGCCGGCCGGGACCCTGCCGCTTCCACGAGACGCTCGTGCCGCGAGCGCTCGGGGAAGTTGTCCGGCACTGCGTGGAACAGGCTCGCCAGCGCGCCCCGTTCCCGCAGCAGGGCACGCGCGACGCGCCGGAACTCGGACGCGGCGAGGACTTCCGCGAATCCCAAGTGCCCGGCATCCTCCGGCCGCAAGCTCGGCCCGGACCACTTCGCGCCCGGACCGCTCGCGCCGCCCAGGAACAAGATCTCGCGATACGGGCTGCGGCCGCGGGCTGGAGCGATCAGCAACGCCGCGCCCGGCTCCTCATGCCCCGTGAGATAGAAGAAATTGCTCTCCTGGCGAAAACCGGTGAACCCGGACCGTCCTTCGGACTCGGTCGAGCCCAGCAGGGCGATCACGCCGCGGCCGACCCGGCCCGCCAGCGCCTGGCGGCGCCGGGCATATTCCGCCGCGCCAATCCCGCCGCCCGCCCGCAGGCAAGGCAGGGCCGCACAAGCAGCCAAGAACGACCGGCGAGTCCGCGCCAATCCCTCAGGGTAGCGAAGGGCTTCGCCCGGATCGGGCCGGCATCCCGGGGCGCTATGCTCGAATATGCAGCGCCCGCGGCTGGCGCAAGACGGATGAAGAAAGTGAAGCTGGTCACCGACGGCTCCTGCCTCGGCAACCCGGGACCGGGCGGCTGGGCCGCGATCCTGCGCTACGGCAAGCATTCCAAGGAACTGAGCGGCTGGGAGGCCCGAACGACCAACAATCGCATGGAAATGACCGCGGTCGTGAAGGGCCTGCAAGCCTTGCGGGAACCCTGTGCCGTCACCCTTGAGATCGACTCGCAGTACGTCAAGAACGGCGTAACGCGCTGGATGGACCGGTGGAAGCGCGACGGTTGGACGACCGCCGCGAAGCAGCCCGTGAAGAATCAGGACTTATGGCAGGAGCTGGCCGCCGCGATTCCGCGGCACCAAGTGCGCTGGATCTGGGTGAAAGGACATGCTAGCCACGAGGACAACAACCGCTGCGACCGGCTTGCCAAGGCCGCGGCGCGGTCCCAAGGCCGGTCTCCCAGCCAGACTTCGGCCTGAGACTTTGGCCGGCGCACGGGGCTAGGGGCCAGTTCGTCGATCATGCCCCGTACCGAGCTCTCATGCGCGCGGGGTCTATCGTAGAATGAGTCTCAGGTCGTGTCGAGGCAATTCGCATCGCTGCTTGTGAGGTTGGCCAACGGCGTGAGCTTGGTCCGGCTTGCCTCCGTGCCGGCCATCATCCTGCTCATCTGGCGATCGGGTGATGGCGAGGCCCCGCGCTACGCCGCTTTCTGGCTGGTCTGCGGGCTGCAGATCGGCGACATGCTGGACGGCTTCCTAGCACGCAAGGGCACCCGCCGCCTTGCGGTGCGCAACAATTTCGGCGAGGTCATCGACCCCATCGCCGACAAGATGTACCTCGGCGCGGCATTCATCACGCTCGCCATAACCAACCAAATCCCCGCTTGGCTCGCGCTGCTGGTCGTGGCGCGAGACACTGGCATCGTGGCCGGCTGGTCGTTCGTGTACAAGCGCTACGACATCCGCCTGCGCCCCAACCTGCTGGGCAAGCTGACCGATGGCAGCCTAGCCTTGCTGCTGTGCATCGTACTGCTGGGATGGAGCGGCGACGCGGTTGCGAACCTGACCCGGGCCGTCGCGTTGCTGGTCGTAGCCTCGGGATATTCCTATGGCCGATTGGCAATTCGCAGCGTCTCTGTGATGACGATCCGACGCTTGCGCGCGCTTGCCGTGGCAAAGCGCCAGGAGCGCAGGCAGGCCGCCAAGGCACGCATCAAGGGCGGCGTCAGCACGATGCCCTAACGGGCAAGAGGCGGGTTCAGTCCTCGGCCAAGTTCCGCTGCAGGCCGGGTCCGGGCCGGTCAATGCCCAGCCTCTGCATGTCCGGGCCGGTCGGCGACGCTAGGATCGAATCAGGGGCGACGCGCCCGGCCAGCCGGCGCATGACCGCAACCAACACTCCGCCCAGGATCATCAGCAAGGCGAGCAACCCGCACAGGATGAAAGTGTCCAAAATGATATTGGCCAAGCTGTCGTGGCGCTCGGGGTCTTCCACGTGCTGCGTGACCTCGGCGCGGTAGCGCACCTTGGCGAGCAGGAGCTGCGCCGCGTCCGAGGCCTGCGGGCCGAACGCCACAGCGATCAGCGGGCCGTCCTGCTTCGCCAGCCAGCCGCCGGCCTGCTGGAAGGCGGCAACCTGCCCGCGCGCGATCGGATTCGAGGGATAATTCCACACGACCATCGCCATCTCGCCAGCGTCCGTCAAGTACCGGCCGTAATAGCCCTCGGGGGAAAAGTGGAACCCGACCATCGCCGGGGAGATCTGCGGGGCAAGCCGTTCGAGCGACACCGGCCCCAAGATGAGCCGCCCGGTGCCGGGCACCAACGCCTCCGCGGGCACGTACTGCAGGACCGGAGGATCCGCTGTGGGCTTGGGCCGCGGGAGATAGGCCAGCGCGAGCTCGACGTCTTCCTCGTCAGGAGTGTCGCCTTGGAGGGACACCACGTAGTTGGCGAACTGGATCACCGTCAAGTCGCCCTTCTCGACCGCCCTTTCGCCGCGCTCGCGCGCCACGCCATCGGCGGGCCGCAGCCACGCATAGGCAGCCACCGCTCCGGTATCGTCATAGAACTGCAGCGCCCGGAACAGCAGCGAGCGCCCGTCCGCAGCGCGGTATTCCGCCTCTTCGGCCTCTTCCAAGCCGAATTCCTCGAGCACCGCGAGGTCGGCGGGTTCGAAAGGCCGCGGCGCGAGCCGCTCGAACGGCCCTAATGCCTCGTGCAGCAGATCGGCGCCGGCGGGCGGGGCGGCCGCGAGCGCCAGGACAAGCAACAGGGCTGGACGCAGGCCTGCCGGCGCGGCATCAGGCCGCGGCGCGGCCATAGCAGCACCTCTTGTACTTCTTGCCGCTGCCGCAAGGGCAGGGATCGTTGCGCCCGATCTTCTCGCCGCGCACGACCTGCTTAACGGCCGCCGTCCCCACGTCAGCGCCTGCCTGGCGCGCGTGCGCCAACTGCTCGCGGTTGCGGCGGCGGGCCGCTCGCACGCGCTCTTCAACACCCCTCGCAGCCGGCGCCGGAGCAGCCCGCGACCCGCGGCCGTTGGTGGCCGCGGGCGCCGATTCCGTCATCTGGGGCGCTGGCGGGGATCCCTCGTCCGGCGTGGTGACAGTGAGATGGAACAAGACCTTGAGCGTCTCCTCGTCAAGGGTGTCCATCATCTGCTGGAACATGTGGAACGACTCTTTCTTGTACTCGACGAGCGGATCCTTCTGGCCGTAGCCGCGCAGTCCGATGCCCTCTTTGAGGTGGTCCATGGAGAGCAGGTGATCTTTCCAGTGCTGGTCCAGCAATTGCAGCATGATCATGCGCTCGGTGTAGCGCATGCGCTCGGCGCCGATCTCTTCGGCCTTGGCCTCGTAGCGCTTGCAGATCTCCTCGGTGAGCTCGTCCGCCAGCCCTTGGCGATCCAAGCCGTCCAGGTCGAGTTGCTTGAGATCCGTTCCGAAGTGGGTGTGAATGTCGGCATGCAAGCCGGCAATGTCGAATGTGTCGGGATGCGCCCGTTCGGGGCAGCGATCCTCTACATAGCGCCCGACCGTGTCGCCGACAAGCTCAAGCAGGCGGTTGCTCTGGTCCTTGCCTTCGAGCATCTCGCGCCGCCGGGCGTAGACTGCCGCGCGCTGCTTGTTCATCACGTCGTCGTATTCGAGCACATGCTTGCGGGACTCGAAGTGCTGGGTCTCAACGGCCTTCTGCGCCGCTTCGATGCGCTTGGTGATCAGGCCGGACTCGATGGGCACGTCCTCTTCCATGCCGAGCTTCAGCATCAGCGCCTGCATGCGGTGACCGCCGAAGATCCGCATCAGGTCATCCTGTAGGGACAGGTAGAAGCGGGACTGCCCCGGATCCCCCTGCCGGCCAGCCCGTCCGCGCAGCTGGTTGTCGATGCGGCGGGATTCGTGCCGCTCGGTTCCAAGCACGTAGAGACCGCCGAGATCGACCACCTCGTCATGCTCGGCACTGGACTGCGACTGGTACTGGGCGAGCGTCTTGTCCCAGATCTCGCGGTTGTCGGGATGGTCCGGGGAGACGCCCCTGCGCAGCAACTGCTCGCGGGCCAGGAACTCGGGATTGCCGCCTAGCAGGATGTCGGTGCCGCGTCCGGCCATGTTGGTCGAGACCGTGACGGCACCCTTGCGGCCGGCCTGCGCGATGATCCTAGCCTCGCGCTCGTGATGCTTGGCATTGAGCACTTCGTGCGGCACGCCCTGCCGCTTGAGCATGCGGGAGAGCAGTTCGGACTTCTCGATCGAGATCGTGCCGACCAGCACGGGCTGGCCGCGCTGCTGGCAGTCCTTGATGTCCGCCACCGCATTGCGCCACTTCTCCTCCACCGTGCGGTAGACGATGTCGTCGTGCTCGACCCGGACCATGGGCTGGTTCGTGGGCACGACCACGACCTCCAAGTTGTAGATCTTGCTGAATTCCGGCGCCTCCGTGTCGGCCGTGCCGGTCATGCCGGCCAGCTTGGAGTACATGCGGAAATAGTTCTGGAAGGTGACTGTCGCCAAGGTCTGGTTCTCGCGCTCGATGGTGACCCCTTCCTTGGCCTCCACTGCTTGGTGCAGCCCGTCGGACCAGCGGCGGCCGGGCATGAGGCGCCCAGTGAACTCGTCGACAATGACCACCTTGCCGTCTTTGACGACATAGTCCTTGTCGCGCTGGAACACGACATGCGCCTTGAGGCCCTGCTCGATGGCGTGCTTGGTGTCGTAATGCGCCAGCTCGTTGATGTTGTCGATGTTGAGCGCCTTCTCCACCTTCGCCTCGCCCTGCTCGGTAAGCCACGCGGAGCGGTGCTTCTCCTCCAGGATGAAATCTCCCGTGTAGGTGCGCTGGCCGGGCTCGTCGCCCTCGATGGTCTCGCCTTTCTCCAATTTCGGAATCACTTGGTTCGCGGCGTAGTACTTGTCGGTCGAGATCTCCGACGGCCCGGAGATGATCAGCGGGGTGCGCGCCTCGTCGATCAGGATCGAGTCGACCTCGTCAACGATGGCGAAGTCATGGCCGCGCTGGACATGCTCGCCGGCGTCGAATTTCATGTTGTCGCGCAAGTAGTCGAAACCGAACTCGTTATTGGTGCCGTAAGTGATGTCCGCGGCATAGCTTTCGCGGCGCTGCTCGTCGGTGAGGCCGTGGACGATCACGCCGACGCTGAGGCCCAGCCAGCGGTAGACGCGGCCCATCCACTCGGAATCGCGCTGGGCGAGATAGTCGTTCACGGTGACCACATGCACACCGCGGCCCGAGATGGCGTTGAGATAGACGGCCAGCGTGGCGGTAAGCGTCTTGCCCTCGCCGGTCTTCATCTCGGCGATCTTGCCGTGGTGCAGCACCATGCCGCCGATCAGCTGCACGTCGAAATGACGCATGCCCATGACGCGCCAGGCCGCTTCCCGGCAGGCGGCGAAGGCTTCGTGCAACAGATCGTCCAAGGACTCGCCGTCGCGGAAGCGCTGCTTGAACTCGTCGGTCTTGGCTTGCAGTTGCTCGTCAGAGAGTGCTTTGAATTCCGGCGCCAGCGCGTTGATTTGATCGACCATCGGCGCGAGGCGCTTGATTTCGCGCTCGTGCTTGGTCCCGAAAACCTTAGCCAGCAATGTGTCGAGCATGGGAAATCGGCGCCCGGAGCGCCAATCTATTTCTTTATTGTAGTCACGGCTGCCGGGCGGAGGGACTGGATGCGGCAGCGTGGGTGGCCGGCACATGGCGCACTCCCGAGTTGTCTGCGATTGCCGGCCGACCGCGGCTCGAGCAGCCCCAGCCGGCGGCGGTCATGGACGAAGCAGGGCGCAATAGATCGAGGGCTGCGTCGAATCCCGACGCAGCTGCTGCCAATGAGGCCAACCTGACTTATACGCCTAGAGCGGCCACGCATGCAACACAGCCCACGGGCATCGCAATAAAGATCACCACCAGTGCCACTATCAGTGCCGCAATAACGCCCATGCTGATCTTGAAGCCCTTGTTAAAGCTGCTTTCTTCCATAGCCTCTAGTTTACTCCCCGGTAGAGTAGAGAGAGATTTAACACAGCGATTCGTCACTGCCCAGATAGGTCGGCGGGAAAGTGCTCAGTATCTTTGAAGGTCAAGCCTGCTTCGGCCGGCTCCAGCGCGAGGAGCCGCACGCAGCGCTGGACTGGCACGCGCAGCAACCGGGGACTTGCCTCGCGGGCGGCGGGGCCGCCAGAAACGCCCCCGGAGCACAATCTGGAATCGCTGCTGCGCTAGGGCGTTTCGTGCCAAGACTCCCGGCAACTGCTCGCCTGCCGCTGCACGGCAGAGACTACAGCCCCCACACCGTGATCGGCAGTTCGCCCGCTTGCGGCTCGCGGCGGAACAAGCGCTCGTCCCACGAGCGGCTAGGCCGCAAGTCGAAAACCACCAAATGCCCCGCTTCCGCCCCGCAGCGGTCCATGTACTCGGCCGTCTGCTCCCGCCCCTCGCGCAGCAAGCTCTCCAACCCAACTTTCGCCCTGCGCACTTTGCACTCGATGACGTAATTGCGCGGGCGCACCCGGCCCCCTGGCCCGCCGCGGCCCCACTCGATCAACAAGTCCGTGCGCCCGCGACCCACCGCGTACTCGCGCCCGATGCGCCCGCCGCTGTTGACCACCCGCTGCAGGTAGGCATGCAGCACCAACTGCGGCCCCGCCTCGGCGTGCCGGTAGCGCTCCACCCACGACTCGGCGTGCTCGCGGAAATAGCCCTGGAACGCGCTCAGCAGCCCGGCCACATCCAGACTGCCGTCGGCCTGCACGTACCACTCCGGCTTGACTTGCAGCTCAAGCCCCGATTGCAGCACTGCGGTCAGCTCGCGCGGCACCACCTCGGCATAGATCGGGTTCGCCATGCGCACTTCGCCCTTAGCAGCCACCAAGCCCAGATCGCGCACATACTCCAAGTCGCGTAGCGAGTAGTCCCAATCCGCAGACCCGGCCAGCATGGGCAGGATCACGCGCCGCACGCGCTCTTCGCGCAACTTGTCGGCCAGTTGGTCGAGGTGCGTCACGCGCCGCACAATGAGCGCCTCCTTGGCCGAGTCGATGGCTTGCATGCTGACGAGCTGCGTCGGGTCCGCACCGGGCTGGGCCCGCAAACAGGCCTCATATGCCAAGGCGTTGACCAGCCACGGCTGGCCGCAGGTCAGCGCCCAGATACGTTCGACCGCCGCCGTCTCGAAGGCTTGGCCGCGCTCGGCCGTGTACTGCGCCAGCAACTCCCGCACCTCTCTATGCGAAAAATCGCCGAGGCGCAGCGATTCGGCCTTGATGTTGAAGGCGCTGCCGCCCTTGACGTTGGCCCCCTCCCGGCTGGAATAGATCTGGTAGTCGCGCACGTCGCGCACGCCGCACAGGATCACGCTTTGCGGGAAATGCTGCGGCCGTCGGTCATAGTTCGCCCGCAACTGGCGCAGCACCGAGATCAGCGTGTCGCCGACCAGCGCATCGATCTCGTCGAGCAGCAGGACCAGCGGCTTGGCACTTGCCGCCGACCAGCGCACCAGCGTCTCGCCGAGCGCGCCATCCGGGCCCTCGCTCTGCAGGTAGTGCGCCCGCTGGCGGTCCACGAAGTCGTCCTGCAAAACATCGCGGGCACGGGAGGCCAACTGCCCGAGCACCCCTTGCATCGCCCGGGCGGTGTCCTCGCCGGCCGCTTGGCCCGCTTCCACGTTCACGTACAGGCAGCGGTACAGGCCCTCCGCGTTGAGACGGTCTTGCAGCGCCAGCAGGGTCGAAGTCTTGCCCGTCTGGCGCGGAGCGTGCAGGACGAAGTACTTCTTGCGGGCGATCAGTTCAAGGATCTCAGCGAGGTTGACGCGCGCCAGCGGATCGATGCAGTAATGCTCGCCCTCATTCACTGGGCCCTCGGTGTTGAAGTAGCGCACGACAGCTTGAGTATGGCATGGATCCTCGGCACCAGCGACGGCCGCCGGCAATTCCCACTGTGGCTTTTTTTCGTCGCGCGCACCGCTGCGCCGCAGGCCGCTGTGCAGCAAGCCTCGGCCCTGCTTGCCTAGCCGCCCGTGCGAGAAAGTGCGGGATGTCCGGGGGGGGGGGGGGCAGCCATTCCCAGTATGGCTTCGAAGGATGGACT
The DNA here is from genome assembly GCA_965219605.1 of Bryobacterales bacterium. GTDB lineage: Bacteria > Acidobacteriota > Terriglobia > Bryobacterales > UBA6623 > VXMF01. Next base: position 1,859,152 of record CBDCOC010000001.1, read on the forward strand.
GGGCGGGCAGCGATTGGCCTGCCAGGGAGGACGGCTGGTCTAGTGGGGCGGCAGATCGGGACACACGGCCGCTGGCCGGTTGCTACCGCGCAGCGATGCGGCATCACCCGATTCAGAATGCGCTGACACCTCCGTCAAGTCGGTCCCCGTACGAATGGGAGATCGGATCATCATCTCGCTTCTCCCTAATGGTCGGTCAAAGGCCGGGAGGAGCCGACAACCCGGCTGCCCGCCGCTTCCGCCAGCCGCTTGCCATCCACCACGGAACTGGCAGCACCGGCAAATCCAGATTCTGCGCGGCTGGAGACCGCGCTTTTGCAGCCCCAAGGCGTACGGCACCATCCCCGTCCAGCAAAAATCAGCGATGGAGCAATCAGGGCTGCGAGCCGCGCGGAGCCGCCCCTTTTTTCAGGTAGGCGTAGTAGCCGAGATCCTGACCGGTGAGATGCTTGGTCGCCCAGATGATCTGGCCGACATGCCCCGCGAAGTGGGTCAGCACGTGCATGATCGCGTGCAGCACGGTCACCTCGTAGACTTGGATGCTGCGGGTTTCCAGCAAGGAATCGGCCGGCACGGCCGCCAGCACGGCGTCCGCCTCGTCCACCGTGCCGCTCAGGCGCTCGGTCAGCGCCGCAGCTGGGAGCGTGTCGCGCGTTGCAAATTCCCAATCCCGGTCGCGATTGTCCGGCTGCCCGCCCACGCCGCTGACGATCCACTGGCGCACGTTGCCAGACAGATGCAGGACTAGGTTTCCGATCGAATTCTCGATTGCATGCTCGCGATGCCAGATCTGCTGCTCCGCCAACCGGCCGAGGCAGTCGCTCACCCGCGCGCAGCCCTGCCGGAGCTCCTTGCGCGAGACCCGCAGGAACTCCGCGCCTGTCTGCATTGCGGGCACTCCCCGCTGCTCGTGCGGCACGTTCACTGCAAGGGGGAGAAATCGGTGGCCTTGAGCCACTGATTCTCGATCGCGGCAACGAGCCGGCCGCCTTTGCGGGACGCGGCGGCGACGGCCTTCCACGCCGGGTCCGCGGCGAAACTCGCCCATGATTTCCTAGCCGCCTCGCGGCTGTCGTGGGCAAGGATGTAAACCAGCGTGCTGCCCGTTGCATCGCCCTCGGCGGGCGTCCAGTACCCAATCAGTTGCATGCCATGCTTGACGAACAGATGGTTCGTGTGCTCGCGGAAGCGCGCCAGGAGGTCTGGCAGCTTGCCGTCCGCAGCGGTGTATGTACGCATTTCGAAGACGCGCCCGGCGTCTTGGTGCCCGGCGCTGTCGTTGTCGTCGTCAGCCGGGGCGGAAAGCGGAGCTAGCAGAAGCAGCGGCAGAAGCGCTGCGGGGAACTTGGCCATGGCGTCCTCCTTGGATCAGGCAGGCAAGTCAGTCGCCGGCAAGCTTGACGACCTGCTTTCCAATATTAGCGCCGCCGAACATGCCGATGAACGCAGCGGGTGCGTTTTCGATGCCCTCGGCGACAGTTTCCCGATATTTGAGCTTGCCGTCTCTCACCCACTCGGCCAGCTGGGCGAGCGATTCGTCGTCCTGCTCGCAGAAGTCGAACACCAAGAAGCCCTGCGCGCGGATGCGCTTGGCGATGAAGTGCCACAGCAGGCGTGGCCCCACCGGCGCGCTGGTGTCGTTGTACTGGGAGATCTGGCCGCAGATCGACACCCTGGAGTGGAGATTGAGTTGCCGGAAGACCGCATCGGTCACGGGCCCGCCCACGTTGTCGAAATACACGTCAATGCCGTCGGGCGCTGCCGAGCGGAGCGCGCTGAAAAATGCGTCGTCCTTGTAATCGACCGCCTCGTCGAATCCGAACTCCCCGGTCAGCAAGGAGCACTTCTCGGCGCCGCCGGCGATGCCGATGGCGCGACAGCCGTGCAGGCGGGCAATCTGGCCGACCGCCGAGCCCACCGCGCCGGCGGCGCCGGACACGCACACCGTCTCGCCGGGCTTCACCCCCGCAACCTTCAGCAAGCCGTAATACGCGGTCAGGCCCGGCATGCCGAGCACCCCTAGGTAGGCCGATAACGGCGCGGCCTGGGCGTCAACGACGCGCAGGCTGCCAGCCGCAGCAAGCGCGTACTCCTGCCAGCCCAGACCGCCGGTGACGTGGTCGCCCACAGCGATCGCAGCGCTATTCGATTCGATGACCTCGCCCACCGACGCGCCGACCATTGTCTGGCCGATTTCCACAGGGGCGGCGTACGACTTGCGGCCGCTCATGCGCCCGCGCATGTAGGGGTCTACGGACATGTAGCGGGCCCGCACGAGGCACTCGCCCGGGCCAGGACTCGACACGGGCACCTCTTCCAGCCGGAAGTCCGATGGCTTGGGCAGGCCCGCGGGCCGTGCGGCGAGCACGATGCGTCGGTTGGTCATTGGCACACCGAGAGTCTAGCAAGCGCTCGGGGAGAGGCCTGCGGGCCGAGGACGCGCTAGAAGCGGCGGGTGCCGAGCCGGCTCACGTCGAATTCGGCCGTCTTGGCGACTGCCATGACAGCCATGACCCCCGCCTGGACGGGATCCGTGACGACCAAGTCCGCGGCCGCAGGCACCGAACCGGCCATGTTCAGCGAGATGACCAGCAATCCCTTGGCTTGCACCGCCCGGACGGAGCGCTCGATCTCCCCGCCCATCAGGGCACCGGCTAGCACGACTGCCTCGACGCGCGGAAGGCGAGCTGTGGCCAGCACGGCCTCGGCGATCTTGGACTCGCCAACCAACGGGATCGTATCCACGGAAATACGTTCCCCGCGCAGATTGTGGCGGTCTGCTTCCGACACCGCTCCGACGACGACCTGGCCCACTTGCGAGCCGCCCCCAATAATCACGATGCGCTTGCCGAAGACATGCTGGTGGGTGTGGTTGGCCCGCACCGAACGCACTCCATCTAGAGCGGACAGAGCATCGACGAAGCCTGCCAACGGCTGCGATGTCGCAAGCTCGACCGCGATTGTCTCTACCGGCTGCTGCGCGTCGAGGATGGAGATCCAAGTGATGCGCGCTTCCTGAGCGGCCACGGCCTCGGCGATCCGGCGCAATGCCGCCCCGTCACCATCCACCTCGATTGCGAGGGCCAGTGTGTTGCCTGTTTCGGTCGGCATGCCGGGCGCTGCCTCGCCTCTCAGAATTGCACAAACGCCCAGCTAGGCGATGCATCGGCCCGAGGAAGCGCCCCAACAGAGCGCAGGAGGCTGTGCCATGATGGGCAGCAGAAATGGCCTCGCACATCCACGAGCGGGCAGCGAGCACGCTGATGCGCGAGCTTAGCCGGATCGTCTCGCAAGAGGTGCGCGATCCGAGCGTCACTGCGGTCCGGGTGAGCAAGGTCGAACTCTCGCCGGACAAGCGCAACGCGCGTGTCCTGGTCGCATTCTGGGATCCCAAGGACGGCGAAGAAGCGAGCCAAACCCCTTTGGCAGCGCTGGAGCGCGCCACGCCTTTCATTCGCAAGGCACTCGCCGGCAGCTTGCGCATGCGCCACGTGCCCGAACTGCGCTTCGCGTACGACCTGGCCGAGCAGCACACCAATCGCATCGAGACGCTGCTAGAGGGCATACACGAGGGGGGCAAGAAGGGACTGGCCGTGCTGCTCGCCGCCTGCGCCCTGCAAGCGGCCTGGACGCCTCGCTTGTCAGCGCTCGAGCGGCTCGAGTCCTCCGCGGCGATCATGGGCAGCGAGTTTCGCATTGCCTGCTACGCCCCCACCAAGAAGCTCGCCGCCGGTGCGGTCACGGCCGCGCTGGACGAAGTCCGGCGCGTGGATTCCATGCTCAGCAATTACAAGCCGAGCAGCGAGTTGAGCCGCATCAACCGCAAGGCCGGCCGCGGCAAAGTGCCGGTCTCGGAGGAAATGGCCGCACTACTCGAACTTTGCCTGCGCTATTCCAGAGCCAGCGACGGCGCGTTTGACATCACCGTGGGAGCGCTTGTCAAGGCATGGGGCTTTTTCGGGGGCGAGGGCGGCATGCCTGGCCTTTGGAGCTTGTGGCTGGCGAGGCGCAACAGCGGCTACCAACACCTACAGGTGGACCGGGCCAAGGGCACGGTGCGCTTCCTGCGTTCCGGTCTCAAGCTAGATCCGGGAGGGATCGGCAAGGGCTATGCGGTGGACCGGGCCGTCGCGGCTCTCCGCGAGTACGGAGTCGACACAGCGCTGGTTAGTTCGGGCACCAGCAGCATTTTCGGGCTGGGAGCGCCGCCCGGCAGCGCCGCTGGCTGGGAGTTGGACCTCCGCGGAGCCAAAGCCGCTGATCGCGGGTTCATGACCGTGACGCTGAAGAACGAAGGCTTGTCGACTTCCGGATCCTACGAAAAGTTCTTCGAAAAGGACGGCGCGCGCTACGGCCACATCCTTGACCCGCGCACGGGGCGGCCCGCTGCGGGCATGACCGCGGTGTCCGTGATTGGCCCGAGCGCTACCGACACCGAGGCATGGTCGACCGCGCTGTACGTCAACGGAAGCGGGTGGGCGCGCGCCCATGGCGTGCCGCAGGGGCGGGCACTGCTCTGCCCGGACGGCCGGGCTTGCGGCTGGCTCGCCAGCGATTGAACAGAGCGCCGGCGAGGCTTCAGTTCAGGTCTGCCCCGGCCGGCGCGGGACTGGCGGCCGCAGGGCGCTGCGGGTCGCGGAAGAAATCGACGGCGGATGCCTTGTGCACGCAGGACACGGTGCAGGCGGGAGCGCAATCCTTGGGCGTGCGATACGCATGTCGGACGTCTGCAACGGTGTATTCGGATAGCGGGATGCCGGGGATCCCACGCTGCTGCGAGCAATAATGCACGATCCCGTCCTCGCAAACGTAGAGATAGCGCGCACCGGCGCGGCATTGCCACTTGTTGGTGCGGCCGTCAACCAAGTTGTCTTGGAAGTATGTCAGGCGGCTGTAGCCCCGCTTGGAGAGCGCCTTGACACGCTCGTATACGCGCCGCTCGTGCTTTCCCAGCGGCTTCAGCTGGCCGGATCCATCGTGGATCACGCCAATCGTGCTGGTGAAGCCTAGCGCCGTGGCGCGCTGGGCGACGGTGTACGCGTCGGCCGGGTTGGGGATCCCAGCGCCCACCACCGAGTTGATGTTGACCTCGAAATCGGCATGCTCGGCCAGCATTTCCAGCTTCTTGTCAAGCACCTGCAGGCTTTTCATCGACGTCTGGTCGGGTGCCACGTTGTCGATGCTGATCTGTAGATATTCCAAGCCGGCGCGGTTGAGCTGCTGGATGCGCTGCGGCCCGAGCAAGTACCCGTTTGTGATCAGGCCCGCGATCATGCCGCGCGAACGGATGTGGCGGATCAGGTCATCCAGCTGCGGGTGCAGCATGGGCTCTCCGCCGCTCAGCGTGATGACGCTCACGCGCAGATCCGCCAAGGCGTCGGTGCGGTCGACCAAGACATCGAAGGGCACCGGGGAGGAGACATGGTCGTACTCGTTGCAATAGGCGCAAGCGATGTTGCACCGGCGGGTCGGGATCATATGGGCCAAGACCGGATGGTCGGTATCGGCCAATGCCTTGACAATCATGCGGGCTTCGCGCAAGCCGCGATGCAAACCCAGCAACTTGCGGCGAAAGCGAGTGCGCAAGGATACGTTCGGCATCACGGTCGCGCGGCAGTGGCGGGCGAGACGCCCGTCACATCGTTACCGGTCAATTATAGGCCCGAGAGGGCCCGTGGTTCTAGAGACGGCGAGCAGCGGCACCGGACGCGGCAAGCTGAAGCGAACCGTCCCGCCGATCCGAAGACGGCTTCGCAGGACGGGCAGATGGGGCGAGAACAGGCCGGTCACGGCTGGATATAGGGAGAGTGCCGAGGCCCGGCGAGGCCCTTCTCGGGCCAGAGGCGCCGCACGGGAGGAAGAACATCAAGAGGGGCTGGCAGGCCAAGGGCGCGGCACAGCTTGCGGGACATGCAAGGTCATTCGCTTGCGATGCTAACGGCGATTGCGCCGGAACACCGCATGGTGTACACTGAGGCACTGTCAGCGGGAGTAACTCAGCTGGTAGAGTGCGACCTTGCCAAGGTCGATGTCGCGGGTTCGAGTCCCGTCTCCCGCTCCACTCCGGCCGAGGCTGTGGCGCGGTAGCCAAGTGGTAAGGCAGAGGTCTGCAAAACCTTTATTCGTGGGTTCGATTCCCACCCGCGCCTCCACTCCCTATCGCCTTGGTCTGGCTATGATTATCTTTGTTTTCAGTCACTTGCCGATGTCCCGTATTGGCACATGAGCGGATCAGTTCGGGGCAAATCGCATCAGTCCAGAGCAGTTCGGAGGGCAGGGCGGGCCCGAAGTGGCCGCTTCCCTTTAGCTACGACCGCGGCGGCAAGAAGGGCTAGCACGCGATGGTCTGCGGCTTTCCCTGCGCTCTCGATGTTCTTGCCGACAACACCGTCGATCCGACCAGTTGTAGCGCAAAGGCCAGCCCTGCGCGAACACTTCGGCATCGCCCTGACCTCGCTCGCCCGGCCCGCGATAATAAAACAAAAATGAATAAGAATGACCTGAATGGCTAGCCTCCCAGCACCCTCGCTCGCCCGATTCCCGCCTACTTGCCACGAGGCACAACCCGATCTTCCCCCGGCTATCCCCATCCATGCTGCGGTCGCCCTTCGGGATCCTACGCGGCCACTCTCTGGCCGCGACGCAAAACCGGCAAAAATAATTTTTCGCTGGGCACTCGGCATTGCGTCTTTTCATCGCAGCACAGCACGCTCGACTTCTCAGGCGGATAATCGATGAATACCGGGGAATCGGGAGGATCTGGCCACGGAACACCGTTTGCTTCCATCAATCCGTCGATTACGCTCCAGTCCGTGTGCCCCTCAACGAGCAGCTTCCGGGGATGATTCCCTTTGGCAACTCACCGAACCTCTATGCCCCGCTCAGCGGCGGCGAGGATAGCTTCCCGGCTGAACCTGACCGCTTCGCTCCGACTCCGGTCGATCCTCTGAATCGTTACTTCGCCGGGCTCGGATTTCGCGATTACCGCCAAGCTTTCGTAGCAGTCGCGACTGTGGGTCGTGGCGAACACCTGAACCGACAGCATACCCGCCTGTTCATTTATCATCCGCCACATTTCTTCCATCACCGAGAAGTGCAAGCCGGTGTCGATCTCGTCGACCAACAGGACACCTCCCTCGGAGTTCGCGAGAGAAAGCGCGAGCCCTAGCATCCGCCACATTCCATCGCCCACACTTCCGATCGGAACGCGGTCGACAACTTCGCGAAGCTTGATTACCACGCCCCTGGGCGCATCGCGATCAAAGCGGCCACGGTCGTCTGCAACCAGTGCAATTCGCTCGATGGCCGGCTCAACGATGCGAAGTGCCTGCGCAATGGCCTTTTCCTTGGGTGTCAGGACGAACTTGCTGAACATGCGAACAGCATCCGCCGCTGTCACGCCCCTGGTTCTAACGAATTGCACCGTCTTGCTCGAGCCGTTTCGTCCGCGCGCCTGCAGTCGAGGCCAGAACAGCAGTCCTTCATCGGTGAGGGCTGCCTTGTAGTGGTCATCCGGGGCCGACCACTCGACGTGAAGGGCAAGCGGCTCGTCTTCGACGCCGTCTGGCACTTCCGCACTCCATTCGTCGCAATTCCGGACGGTCGGGCCCTCGACGTACATCGTCACCGTGTTATTCCAACTCGCTCCAGGGATGTCATCGCTACGGTCCGCTTCGATAACTAGTGCTTGCGACAAAAGCATCCATGTCGTTGTATTCAAAACGGTTGCGTGCAATCGACGCAGGCGAAGATTAGGCGGGCAGCGGTCCGTTGGCTCGGATCCGGCCCATTAGCTGCGATCTTCGCCTGGCGGCAACCCACTACATACCGTGCAGCCTGCTCCAACAAGTCTTTACTTTGTTGACCAATCGGCCCGTCTTGCTAGTGGAGAACGGATTTTAGGGGGTTTTGTCGCAGGCACTAACTATCCGGCCACCAAGCTCGCGGTTCGCGAAAATATGCGACATATCGAGACCATCCGATCGAGTGCCGGGTGGAGCAGTTGGATCCTCGTCGCTCGAGTAGCCCCATTCCCCCCTACGCCGCGCAATGTCTGACAGCACTCTTGGGTTGCCAGGCGAACACAGCAATTCGATGCACTCCAGAATCGAGGTCTTGCCGCAGTTGTTCGCGCCGACGAGCAGGTTGACGCGGCCGAGCCCTTGCATCTGGAACGAGTCTAGACCGCGGTAGCCCTGAATTCGTATCGATGAATACAATGCGCTCTCCGTAACGGTGGAGGTGTTTTAAGCATGACACGCTCAATCACATGCTCCGGGCGTGGTGCTGTCTCGGTTTAGTCCACTGAACGACCACCGACTGAAAGTCGCTGGCACGGCTAAAGCCGCCTGAGAGGTGCCCAGCTGAAGCCGGCTCATCAGGGCGACTCGGTCGCTACCACTCGGAAGCCCTCTACGTCTTCGTCCCATCTCTGCCCTTCGATGCACTCCCGCACCGCCTGCTCGTCCACTGCCCCCACCGTCGCGCAGAAATCCCCCCGTCCGCACAGCCGCTACCCCCAGTACCGCTTCCGCAAATGCGGGAACTCGTCCTGCAACCGCCGTGACGAACGCCCCTTGCTCTTGCTGTACTCCTAGCTCAGCTCCTGACACGACTCTGTCGCGAAAATTTGACTTAACGTTCATTATCATATACATTGTATATGTTAAGGATTGCAAACGTGGATTTTATAGCATGAAGAAGAATCCATTCTCAAACGTGCCTATACCCGTCGGCCACGCCCTGCGTAAGTTGGGGCACGATATCCGGGATGCGCGCCGCCGCCGCCGCATCCCCGTAGCGATCCTAGCCGAGCGAGCGTCTGTCAGCCGCACCACCTTGAGCAAGGTCGAGAAGGGCGAGACCGGCGTCTCGCTGGGTATCTACGCCACTGTGCTTTTCGTGCTGGGCATGATCGACCGGCTCGCCGATGTCGCCGACCCGCGACATGATTCCGTCGGCCTTGCGCTTGAGGAGGAGCACCTGCCGGAACGCATCCGGCTCCCCCGCCCCGGCAAGCCCAAAGGTGCGGCGTGATGGATCGCAACATCCTCGTCTATGTGGACCTGCTCGGCACTCCCCATCTCGTTGGACGGCTCTGGGCGCGCACGCACCGCAACAAGGAAGGAGCCACGTTTCAATATGCCGACAGCTGGCTCGTCAACCCTAATCGTTTCTCGCTGGAGCCGGCGCTCACAGTTGGGCCCGGCCCCTTTCACGCCCCATCCGACAAGCCCCTGTTCGGAGCCCTCGGCGACTCAGTCCCGGACCGCTGGGGACGCGTGCTCATGCGCCGTGCCGAGCGCCGCCGTGCGGAATCGCAGCACGAGACGCCGCGCACGCTCCGGCAAATCGACTGCCTGCTGCTGGTGGACGATGAGGCCCGCCAGGGCGCATTGCGTTTTGCGGAACAAGAAGACGGACCGTTCCTGGCCCCGCAGGGACCAACAAGGATCCCGCCGCTCGTCGAACTTCCCCGCCTGCTTTCCGCCGCCGAGCATATCCTAGAGGACACCGATACCAACCAAGATTTGCGTCTGCTTCTTGCCCCCGGCTCATCTCTCGGGGGCGCACGGCCCAAGGCATCGGTCCGTGACCGCAACGGGCATCTCACAATCGCTAAGTTCCCCAGCCCGAGCGACGAAATCAAGACGGTGCTCTGGGAGGCCGTCGCCCTGACGCTCGCCGCGAGGGCCGGCATTGCCGTCCCGTCCTGGCAGCTCGAAACCGTCGCCGACAAGCCGGTCCTCTTGCTCCGGCGCTTCGACCGGGAGGACGGCGCGCGCATCCCGTTTCTCTCAGCAATGAGCATGCTTGGCGCACGGGACAACGAAACGCGGAGTTATCTCGAATTCGTCGATGTCCTGCGCCGGTACGGCGCAGCACCAGAGGCCGATATGCAGGCCCTGTGGCGGCGCATCGTCTTCAGCATCCTGATCTCCAACACCGACGACCATCTGCGCAACCATGGCTTTCTCTATGCCGATCTGTCCGGCTGGCGTCTCTCCCCGGCCTACGACCTCAACCCAGTGCCCACCGAAGTCAAGCCGCGTGTGCTCTCAACGGCCATCGATCTTGACGATACGACGGCCTCTCTTGACCGCGCACTGGAGGTGTCGTCGTATTTCGGGTTGGAACTGGGAAAATCCCAGCGCATCGCCAAGGAAGTGGCACAAGCGGTTGCGCCATGGCGAAGCGAGGCAGCCGCGCTCGGCCTGACCTCCGCCGAGATCGACCGCATGGCCTCCGCCTTCGAACACGACGACCTCAAGGCGGCACGACGCGGCAGTTGATTCCTTGCGAGTACCTCGCACCAACGCAGCCATTCGATCACTCTCGCATGAAGATGCAAGAGCGGGTAGACGGATCGCCGCAGCCTGCCGGCGATCTCTTCGTGACCAGCCCGGGCGATCGACCGTAGCTCCTTGCGAAACCGCTCGTTTGGGAGGATTGGCACCTTGCCGAGCAGCGGCTGGTCGATCTCCAGTCCGGGACACCTCCAGCCGTCCCGCTGGAAGAGGTGATCGAACTCTATGGCTTGGAGAGTCGAGATTGAGCGCGCCGCCGTGCGCGACTTGGGCAAGCTCGACCGACAGGCGGCACGGCGCATTCTGGCGTTTCTGCACGGACGAATTACCGCGCTGGGCGACCCGCGCGGCATCGGCGAGGCGCTCAAGGGTTCGCGACGCGGCGAGTTTTGAAAATATCAGGCGGGCGATTATCGGATCATCCCCCGCATGGAGGGCGATGCTTCGCGAGTCTTGGTGGTGAGAGCCGCCCGTCGCGACAGAGTGTACAGGCAAGCGTTACATGGCAGTCGGAAAACACGGCACGCTGCCAGAACGGCTTGGTTTCGATCCAGGAAACCATGGCCCCTTGGCCAAAGCAAGACCCGATTACCCAGCAGTTCCAGCCGCAGACAGGAGGCGAAGCGTTCGGGGGGGCGTGCGGCGGCATACACGAGGCGAGGCACGAGAGCAGCAAACTGGTAGCGTCGATTGAAGCGGTAGGAAAACTCGGCCAGATAGCGCCTCTCGCAAGCGGGGTAGATGCCGTCGATGGCCCGCTTGACGTTGCCCAGCAAGGTGTTCACCCAACTCAATCCCGGTGCCTCGCAACGGCCTTTACCGCCGACGGCAGCGGGCCGGAAGCAAGCCAGCCACCGGAACTCAGCCGTAGCCGCCCGAGATGCCTCTCCGCGCTGACTTGCGCCGCCGCTACAAAGGCTGTCTTGCTGGCCGCCCCACGCCCGCGCTTGCCGCCGCGGCTATCGCCGCCCAAGTCGGCGTCATCGCGGGCGGCAATGCCGCGCAGCCGCTGGCTTTCATCCCGCTCGCGCATGGCTTGCATTAGTTTGTGCTTCATGCTCCAAGCAGTGTTGTAGCTGACACCTAACCCAAGTTCTGGACCTCCTAGCGCTGAACTCTGTTCTTGGCATAGGTAACTTCTTAAAAATCAGATAGTTGTCACACATCAAGCAGTATCTACGTCGATCATTCGGGATCAAGAATTCGCAATTCCGGCCACTTCGGTTCGGCTGTGAATGCGAGGGGAGGCAGAATTCCCTATACTTGCTACAGCTGCCTGCTTGCTCCGACCCGATTCAACCCCGCGTCCGAACGGGCGGAGGCCATGCCAGCAGGTGCCACTTCTGAGCCAAGAGCGGTCCAAGTCAGGATTGCAGGAGCAAGAGAGCGCATTCATGGCAGCGATGGGGTCGATCTTGGTGCTAGCAGCGGGTGCGATGTTTCTATCGCAGCCGCTGGCAGCGCAGTTGGCAAGGGATGCTACGGGCATCGCTGCAGATCCAACTGCTGAGCCAGTGGCTCTGTCTCCGCCGGATCCGGAAATGACCGCGTACATTTCGGGAAGAGTGCAAATGGCCACCGGCGGCGTGGTGCCCAAGGAGACAGTCGCACAACTCGTCTGCGGCGGCTTTCCGCGCGCCACCGATCAGGTCGGACCCGATGGCACCTTCGACATCGAACTGTCGGGCAGGGGCAGCGGCCTCGCCGACGCCACGCAAGTCGCAGGCCAAGCCTTGGGAGTGCCCCAGCCTAACCACCTCGGCATTGCCAACATGTCCAACTGCGTCGTGCGGGCCGAGCTTTCGGGCTACCAGTCCTCCGAGATCCAACTCGGCATTCGATCGCTGTTCGACAACCCTGACGTCGGCGAGGTGATCCTCTCAAAGGCTGAAGGCGTTCTGGGGCATGCCATCAGCCCCACGATTGCCCGCGCGCCGAAGAAGGCCGTGCAGGCTTACGAATGGGCGCTGAAGCAGATCGGCAAGCCGAGCCCCAGCCTAGGCAAGGTAGCCGCGCGCCTGGAATCAGCCGTGAAAACAGACCCGAGCTTCGCGGCCGCATGGAGACTTCTGGGTCAGGTCCGGGAAGGCCTCGGAATGCCCGAGGATGCGCTGGCCGCCTACAGGCAGGCAGTGGCTGGCGACCCGTATCTTTATCCCGTTTACAAGCGTATCGTGCCGTTGCTGGTCGGGTTTGGCGACCTCGCCGGCGCAATCGAAATGGGAGAGAGGGCATTGGAGGTGAACAACCATCTTGACGATGTGAGATTCTATGTTGCCGGCGCATACCTGCGCACCGGAAATAACGAGCAGTGCATCGAGAAGTCCTTGGAACTGATCGAGAGAGAGTCGACAGACACCTATCCGCAAGCCCACCAGTTCTTGGGGGCCGCCTATGCGAACAGCGGAGAGTTCCAATCCTCGGCAACACACTTCCGGCGATTTCTCGAACTCAGACCCGATGCGACCGCCGCTGATGCTATCAGGAATCAGCTCGACGAGTGGTCCAAGCTGGGCGTGATCGCCCCCGTCGGCGCGGCAAACTGATTCTATCCGAAGGGGATGCCCGTGCATTGCCGTTAGCCGGCAGGCGCTGGCAGTTCGCAGACGGCGCGGGTGACGCCTTGCTTCTACAGCCAGTTGCTCAAGTCTCGCTGTCGCCACCTGCGGCAGTGCCAGCAGGGGACCGATGGCAGTGGCGGCAATTCCTTTTGCAGTACTCTCCAGCACAGGCGGCCAAAGCGCTCATTCTTTGAGCCGGCGCGCGACTTCAGCCAAGCGCGCGCCGAGATTGCGGGCTTCCTCGGACTCGTGCTCGCCGACGCCTTTCTCATAGTCTGGAATTCCAGTCGTGGCCGAGGCTCCCAGTCCGCCATGCGGCGCGACTAGGACCATGCCGTACTGCAGCATGCCGAGTGCCATGCTCAACATCGTGAACTCCTTGCCGTTCGATGCCGCTCCTCCGGTGGCGAAGACTGCACAGGCCTTGTTGGCGAGTCCCTTGCTGCGCCAGAATCCGAAGCCGTAGGCCCAGCCCACCAATGCCTTGCGGATCGCGACGGAGACATCTCCCATATGCACTGGCGATCCCAGCGCGACGCCATCCGCCGCTTCCAAATCTTCTTGCGTGACGTCCTCAATGCGCTTCACCACGACAGCGGCTCCCTGTCTCCGAGCCCCCTCGGCAAGGGCGTTCGCCATTGCCTCGGTGTTGCCTGTTTGCGAGTGAAAGGCCACCAGCACAGCAACCTCTCGTCCGGCGCCATGAAGCGCGCCGCTACAAAGCACAAGTACGCAGATTAGCTTGTTGAGTCGCATGGCAGTGCCGCAGTGTCTCGCCTACGCTCATTGCAGGCAGATGGCTTCAGTTTAGCCCGCCAGCCTTTCTGCGGGCATGGACGCAGGCCGCGATTCGGCCACGACTGGCGGCTTGCAAGTGTCGACGAGAGATGTCCGTGCGTGCTAACGCTGGTGCGCGATCCACGGGCGGCCATGCCCGGTCACCTTGCATCCGTCTCCCTGCCCGTCCATGCCGGAGCAGACGGAGTGCTCCCTTCTCAGCGTGTCAAAAACTGTACGCTAGCCTGAAGTTCCAAGCCAAGCACCAAGAGAAGTCCTTATAATACATCAATTTAGCTGGGTTCGGAGGTGTTGCTTACTGGGAACAAATGGAGGTGCGGACGAGTTCCAGCGCCCGCTGCTGCAAGGCGCTCGGCTCGGTCAGCCGCTCGATGGTGGGTCCGTGCTCATCGCCGTGCAGGCGGCATTGGTGCCGACAGCGCGTGCCCAGCATCTCCAGTAACGTGGCCAAGCTGTGCAGGGGCAAGCCGGCCGCCGTACAACCGCCGTTCTTCTTCGCTTGCAAGGCTGCCCGCGGCTGGGCTGGGGCCACCGGATCGCGCACGGCCTGCTGCGCGGCCAACTCCTCATCGGCAAACAGCAGCTCGGCCAAGGCTTGGCGCAGGTGCCATTCCACGTAATAGGCCAACACGCACAGCAGCAGGTGCGCGCGCACGCGCTGCTCGCGCCGGTGGTAGATCGGGCGCACCCGCAAGTCCACGCTCTTCAGGCAGCGAAAGGCGTTCTCGACCCGCATCAACTGCTTGTAGGAACGCACCACATCGGCGGCCGCTAGGTCGCTCTGGCTGGTGCGGATCACGTACACTCCGTCCAAGGCCGCCTCGCGCTCGATCGAGCGCTCGTCCCGCTCGTACTGCAAGCAGCCGTCGGCGATCTCAACCTGCACGTGCTTGCCAACCTTGGAGCGCTGCTTGGCCCGCCCCACTTTCTCGGCGATGGCAGTCGCCGACAGCGGTTTCTTGGTGCGCCGTTCCACAGCGCGCTGGATGCGCGCCAAGTCCTCTTCGAGATCGGCCAGCAGCTCCTCGCGCTTGCGCCGGCGGCGCTCGGCCAAGGCCGGGTTGCAGCACACGATCAGGCGTTCGTCGGGGTACTGCGGGGAACTCACCTCCGCCAAGTTGCGCTCGTCGAATAGCGACATCTGCACGGTCTTCTCCTCCGCCAGGCGGCAGATCGCGCTGTGGCGCAAGGCCGAGATCCAGCCCAGCCCGGGGTCCTTGCGCAGCGTCTCGATCTGCGTCTGGGTGAGCATGCCGCGGTCGCCCACCAGCACCACGCGCTGCAGGCCGAATTGTGTGCGCAGAGTCTGCACTTGATCCGGCACGGTGAGCGGATCGGCGGTGTGGCCGGGATAGGCCTGCACGGCCAGCGGTCGGCCTTCACGGTCAGTCAGCAGGCCGTAGACCACGATCGTGCGCCCGCGCTTGCCGTCGCGGCTGTAGCCGTAGCGCATGAGCGGGCAGCTGTGGCCTTCGTAGTAGCTGCTCGAGACGTCGTAGAGCACTTGGGCGCCCTCTTGCAGGTGGCGCTGGGCCAGGCGCTTCTCAATGCGCTGCTGGCGCAGCAGCAGCCAGTCCAGGGCCTGGTAGAGGGAGTCTGCGGTGGTGTCTTGCAGGTCGAGTTCGGCGGCCAGCGTCGTGCTGTGCCAGAGGCGCGTGGTGGCGAGTTTGGAGGCGGGCTGCAGCAGGCGCTGGGCGATCATGGCCAGCACGGTCGAGCGCTGGGGGGAGGGGCTGCGGTCGAGCAGTTGGGGCAGGCGCAGGCGGCGGAAGGCCTCCAGCAGCAGTTCGACATGGCCGTGGGGGCGGGAACTGACGATGGAGAAGGCTTGTTCGGGACTGACGAGGGGCTGGTTCTTGAGCAGTTTGCGCAGAGCGGCAACCTTGGCGGGGGGCCAGGCGGAGAGGTTGGCGAGGGTGCGCTTACGGACCTTGGCGCCTTCGCGCCAGCCTTCGCGGAGGAGGATGGCGGGGGGCGAGTTGCGGTTGGGGACGGTTTCTACGTACATGGGAACATGATAGCAGAAGAAAGATTGCAAGTCAATGCCAAATAATACAAAAAAAGAATCAATATTGAAATTACATGGGAACAAAATACAGAGCCGGAAGGCGAGCTAATGCGGTTAAGCACTCTATTTTCAATGAGTTAGGCCCGGCTGAGCAGGGGAAACGGCTCGGAACTTCAGGCTAGCAGGCATACGCGATGACGATACCGGTGCCAAAGGCTCCGCAAGCAACAGATCCCGCCAGATCTCCTCCCAGCCTCCGAGCAACTCCAGCCGATCCAGCGCGTCCACCAGAGTGGCTCTTGGTCGGTCACCTTCCGCCATGCCAATTCGGGGCGTTACGCCCCTCGCTGGCACACCATGTGAATTGGAAACGTCAAGCAGGTATTATGCGTAGTCAGACTGACGAATACTGCTACAATCCCGTCATGGCAAAGGTGCCCGCAACTTGCAAGCAACGGTGCTAAAGGCGTAGAGATCTATCGCAGGCAGTCGACGTTCAGGCACAAGAGTCGGCACTTCCGCCTGACCGGTGTCATGGCGCGGCGGCAGGCACGTGACCGGCATAGACCGCACGCCACACCTCGATTCGGGAGATCCAGCAATGCAACACAGACTCACACGGCGAGCCTTCATGGCAGCCTCCATGGCCAGCGCGATCCACGGATGCAGCAACAGACCGGAGCGGCCGCCCGAGGCTGCCGACCAGTTCGAACCTAACTGGGAATCCATTCAAACCCACCAAGTGCCGCAGTGGTACGACGACGCCAAGCTCGGCATCTTCGTGCATTGGGGCCTGTATTCGGTGCCGGCTTGGGCCACGCCGATCGGCGAGCTAGGCAAGTTCGACGAGGACCAGTGGTTTGCCAACAACCCCTACTCGGAGTGGTACCTCAACTCGCTCAGGATAGACGGCTCGCCCACGCAGGCGCATCACCGCAAGACATATGGCGACAATTTCGACTACATGGACTTCGCGCCACAGTTCAACGCGGCGCTGAACGGCTGGGATCCCGACGCCATGGCTGGCCTCTTCAAGGACGCCGGGGCCCGCTATGTGGTGCTAACAACCAAGCATCACGATGGCTTCACGCTCTGGCCCAGCGCGGTCGAGAACCCGAACCTTGCCCAAGGGCAGCGGTCTGCCGAGCGCGACGTGGTGGGCGAACTCACCACTGCGGTCAAGGCCGCGCAAATGCGCATGGGCCTGTACTATTCAGGCGGCTTGGATTGGAGCTTTAACCCGGAGCCGATCGACTCGTTCGAGAAGGTCTACAGCACGATCATCCACACGCAGCAGTTCGCCGACTATGCCGATGCCCACTGGCGCGAACTGATCGAAAAGTACGATCCGGCCATCCTGTGGAACGATATCGGATACCCGGAGCAGGCGGACATAGCCCAGATCGTGGCCGATTTCTACAACGCCAACGCCGACGGCCTGATCAACAACCGCTTCGAGATCGGCAAGGAGGGGGCGCCCCGCCGGCACCACGATTTCACGACTCCCGAATACGCCAAGATGGACGAGATCACGGACTATAAGTGGGAGACCTGTCGCGGCCTCGGCTACTCGTTCGGCTACAACCAAGTCGAAACCGCCGAGCACACCATCGGCGAAGCCGAGCTGATCCACCTGCTGGCCGACATCGCGAGCAAGAACGGCAACTTACTGCTCAACGCCGGCCCGATGCCGGACGGCACGATCCCCGAGCTGCAAGCGAGCCGCTTGCGGACGCTCGGCAGCTGGCTGCGCAAGAACGGGGATGCCATCTACGGGACGCGTCCTTGGAAGACATCCTCCGGCGAGACGGCTGACGGCATCCCCGTCCGTTTCACGTCCAAGGGCGAGGCCGTGTACGCTATCCTGCTCGGCCAGCCAACCTCAAACACCGTCAGTCTCGATTTGGGGGCAAAGGGCACGGACGCAAGTGTCACGGTGCTCGGAGAAAACCAAGCCCCGATGACGGCCATGGCTGATGGGACGCTAACAGTGACGCTGGCAGCGCCGCTGCCAACAGCACATGCCCACGCGCTGCGTATCGAGCTAGGCTAGCGCGCCAGCAAACTTCCCGGGGCAAGCTCGCAATCCCGGAACAGCCGGTGCGCCAGCAGCAGGCGGGAGCCGTCTCGGCCGGTGCCAAGCGGCAGAATCCTCCTCGCGCCAGGGGCAGCCGGCGGCGATACACCGGCTGCCCAGTAGGTGGATCACGCGGAATTCAAACCCCGAGGCTTGGCCTCTTCGTGCATCTCGGCAAAACGCGAGACCTGCACCGGTGGCGTTCAGTCTTTCGCGCCGAAGATGTCGATCAGCTTGGCCCTGCGGTATGCGAATACCCGATCCAGGTCGGGCCGGACAAAGAAGCGCTCTATCAGAAACCCTCCCGGCACCGCGTATTCGACACTGTCCTGCGCGACCGTGTCGGAGCCGTTGGCTGTAAAAAGATGCTCATGCCTCCAAAGCCGGTAAGGGCCGCGCTGCTGCTCGTCCACAAATCGCAATGGCGGTTCCCAGCAAGTGATCTCGCTCTGCCAGCGAACAGGCACACCGTGCAACTTGAGACGGTAGTCGATCTTGGCCCCGCGCCGCATGTGGATGGGGCCTGGCGTGAGAACCTCGAACTTCAGCCAAGGCGGCGTGAGCAGTTCCAAGTTGCGAGCCTCAGAGAAGAAGGGGAATACCTTCTCCAGTTCCACGGGCAAGGTCACTCTGCTCTCCAACCGGTACGTTCGCATAGGGCCGGGGAGGATTCACAAGCGGCGTTTCGGGCCTTGGCCGCCACTCCCTGTGTTCATCGTACAACCACCCTGCCAGGCCTGCCGTTCCTGCACCCAACCAATCGCGCTAACTCTTGGCCACAGGCCAAGTTAAGCCATGTCCCCGCAGACCGCTACGTCTGCCGATGGGGATGTGTCGTTTGTCACAACGAACTGTTGGATTTCGAGATTTGTCCGAGAGCAGCCCGGAAGTTGTCTATGGCCCGTGCTGGCAGCATGTGAGAGCACTGCATTGCGTGCGTTCGTGCGCTACCCCGGGAGAACGCAAAGGAGCGTGCCAGGTGTCCCAGTTCGCCGGGCGCTAGTCTCGTCCCGGTACTGCGTTGGTGGTGGTGCGCACTGGCTTGCCGCAGTGTGCGGCATGCACAACGGTTATGGCGGACAGGCACTCCCAGCGCTGGTTCGCCAGCTGGCCAACACCCAAGCAGCGACCAAGCGCGGGGCGTCGTGGCACGACCGGTGCCGCGGCTAGCAGTGTCTGGTGAGTCAGCGCAGGCCAGCTCGGTTAGCGCGGCCGCAGAGAGTTTCTGCTGGGACTCGGGCAGCGTTGCTGCTATGGGGTGCGTGCCGCCAAGGGCGGCCAGCACTACAGCCCCCACACCATGATCGGCAGTTCGCCCGCTTGCGGCTCGCGGCGGAACAAGCGCTCGTCCCACGAACGGCCCGACCGCAAGTCGAAAATCACCAAGTGCCCGGCCTCCGCCCCGCAACGATCCATGTACTCGGCCGTCTGCCTGCGCCCTTCACACAGCAAGCTCTCCCAGCCGACTTTCTCCCGGCGCACCTTGTACTCGATGACATACTTGCGCATGCGCACCCGGCCCCCCGGCCCGCCGCGGCCCCACTCGATCAACAAGTCCGTGCGCCCGCGGCCCACCGCGTACTCGCGCCCGATGCGCCCGCCGCTGTTGACCACCCGCTGCAGATAGGCATGCAGCACCAACTGCGGCCCCGCCTCGGCGTGCCCGTAGCGCTGCACCCACGACTCGGCGTGCTCGCGGAAATAGCCCTGGAACGCGCTCAGCAGCCCCGCCACATCCAGACTGCCGTCCGCCTGCGCGTACCACTCCGGCTTGACTTGCAGCTCAAGCCCCGATTGCAGCACTGCGGTCAACTCGCGCGGTACCACTTCGGCATAGATCGGGTTCGCCATGCGCACTTCGTCCTTGGCCGCCACCAAGCCCAGATCGCGCACATACTCCAAGTCGCGCAGCGAGTAGTCCCAATCCGCAGACCCGGCCAGCATCGGCAGGATCACGCGCCGCACGCGCTCTTCGCGCAACTTGTCGGCCAGTTGGTCGAGGTGCGTCACGCGCCGCACAATGAGCGCCTCTTTGGCCGCATCGATAGCTTGCATGCTAACGGGTTGCGCCGGGTCTTGACCGGAGCCAACCCGAAAGCAAGCCTCGTAAGCCAAGGCGTTGACCAGCCACGGCTGGCCGCAGGTCAACTCCCACAGGCGCTCGACGGCCGCCGGCTCGAAGGCTTGCCCTCGTTCGGCGGTGTACTGCGCCAGCAAGGACTGTACCTCGTCTGCCGAGAAGTCCCCCAAGCGCAGCGATTCAGCCTTGATGTTGAAGGCGCTGCCGCCCTTCACATGGCTGCCGGCCCGGCTGGAATAGATCTGGTAGTCGCGCACGTCCCGCACCCCGCACAGGATCACGCTCTGCGGGAAATGCTGCGGCCGCCGGTCGTATTCGGCGCGTAACTGGCGCAGCACCGAGATCAGTGTGTCACCGACCAGCGCATCGATTTCGTCGAGCAGCAGGACCAGCGGCTTGGCACGCACGGCCGACCAGCGCACCAACGTCTCATCCAGCGCCCCGTCCGGGCCTTCGCGCTGCAGGCAGGGCAGCCACTGCTGATCTACGAAATCATCGTGCAGTACCGCCGCCGCCCGCGACGCTAGGCGCCCCAGCAGCGCCCGCATCGCACGAGCGGTATCCTCCCCGGCGGCCTGTCCCACCTCCAAATTCACGTACAGGCAGCGGTACTGCCCTTCGGCATTGAGCCGGTCTTGCAGCGCCAGTAAGGTCGAAGTCTTGCCCGTCTGGCGCGGCGCGTGCAAGACGAAATACGCCATGTCCGCGAGCAGTTCGAGGATTTCGTCCAAGTTGACGCGCTGCAACGGCGGGATGCAGTAATGGCGCTCCGCAAACACTGGACCGGTACGGTTGAACTTGCGCACGCCAGCTTGAGTATGGCATGCAGCGCGGGCGGGCGGCAAGCGGAGCGACGGCTACACCGCGCCCTCCCCCGGCGACGAGCATGGGCCGGCCAGTCCCTGGCCGCGGCGCTGAGAATACGGCGGTTAGAATGCCGCCAGATCAGCCGCAGAGCGCACCCGAGGCCTTGCTCGCCCTGGTCGCAGTGTGCGGCATGCACAACGGTTATGGCGGACCAGGCACTCCCAGCGCTGGCTTGCCAGCTGGCCAGCACCCAAGCAGCGACCAAGCGCGGGCGTCGTGGCACGACCGCTGCCGCGGCTAGCAGGGTCTGGCGAATCAACGCAGGCCGACTCGGTTAGCGCGGCCGCAGAAAGTTTCGGCTGGGGACTCGGGCAGCGTTGCTGCTATGGGACGCATGCAGCCAAGCGCGGCCAGCGGCGCTAGCCGGCCGCTGCGCGGCTGGCACTACAGCCCCCACACTGTGATCGGCAGTTCGCCCGCTTGCGGCTCGCGGCGGAACAAGCGCTCGTCCCACGAGCGGCCCGCTCGCAAGTCGAAAATCACCAAATGCCCCGCTTCCGCCCCGCAGCGGTCCATGTACTCGGACGTCTGCTTGCGTCCTTCGCCCAGCAAGCTCTCCCAGCCGACGTTCTCCCGGCGCACCTTGCACTCGATGACATACTTGCGCGGGCGCACTTGGCCCCCCGCTCCGCTGCGGCCCCACTCGATCAGCAAGTCCGTGCGCCCGCGGCCCACCGCGTACTCGCGCCCGATGCGCCCGCCACTGTTGACCACCCGCTGCAGATAGGCATGCAGCACCAACTGCGGCCCCGCCTCGGCATGCCGGTAGCGCTCCACCCACGACTCGGCATGCTCGCGGAAATACTCCTGGAACGCGCTCAGCAGACCGTCCACGTCCAGACTGCCGTCCGCCTGCACGTACCACTCCGGCTTGACCGTCCCCGCTAGGGTCGCCTCCAAGGGCAGCGTCAATTCACGCGGGATCACTTCGGCGTAGAGTGGGTTGGCCATGCGCACCGGATAGTCGGGCGCGACCAGTCCTAGGTCGCGCACGTATTCCAAGTCGCGCACCGACCAAGCCTCTTGCTTAGAGCCCGCCAGCATGGGCAGGATCACGCGCCGCACGCGCTCTTCGCGCAGCTTGTCAGCGAGCTGGTCGAGGTGCGTCACGCGCCGCACAATCAGCGCTTCCTTGGCCGCCTCGATCGCGGGCACGCCGACCGGTTGCGCCGGGTCTGGACCGGACCCGGCCCGAAAGCAAGCCTCATACGCCAAGGCGTTGACCAGCCACGGCTGGCCGCAGGTCAACTCCCACAGGCGCTCGACCGCCGCCGGCTCGAAGGCTTGCCCGCGCTCGGCGCTGTACTGCGCCAGCAAGGCCCGCACCTCGTCTGCCGAGAAATCTCCCAAGCGCAGCGACTCGGCCTTGATGTTGAAGGCGCTGCCGCCCTTCACGTTGGCCCCCTCCCGGCTGGAATAGATCTGGTAGTCGCGCACGTCCCGCACGCCGCACAGGATCACGCTCTGCGGGAAAGACTGCGGCCGCCGGTCATAGTTCGCGCGCAACTGGCGCAGTACCGAGATCAGCGTGTCGCCGACTAGGGCATCGATCTCGTCGAGCAGCAAGACTAGCGGCTTGGCACTCGCCGCAGACCAGCGCACCAGCGTCTCGCCGAGCGCGCCATCCGGACCCTCGCTTTGCAGGTAGTGCGCCCGCTGGCGGTCCACGAAGTCGTCCTGCAAAACATCGCGGGCGCGGGAGGCCAACTGCCCGAGCAACCCTTGCATCGCCCGGGCGGTGTCCTCGCCGGCCGCCTGGCCCACCTCTAAATTCACGTACAGGCAACGGTACTGGCCTTGCGCATTGAGGCGGTCTTGCAGCGCCAGCAAGGTCGAGGTCTTGCCCGTCTGGCGCGGCGCGTGCAAGACGAAATACGCCATGTCTGCGAGCAGCTCGAGGATTTCGTCCAAGTTGACGCGCTGCAACGGCGGGATGCAGTAATGGCGCTCCGCAAACACTGGGCCGGTACGGTTGAACTTGCGCACGCCAGCTTGAGTATGGCATGCAGCGCGGATGGGCGGCAAGCGGAGCGACGGCTACACCGCGCCCTCCCCCGGCGGCGAGCATGGGCCGGCCAGTCCCTGGCCGCGGCGCTGAGAATACGGCGGTTGGAATGCCGTCAGATCAGCCGCAGGGCGCACCCGAGGCCTTGCTCGCCCTGGTCGCAGTGTGCGGCATGCACAACGGTTATGGCGGACCAGGCACTCCCAGCGCTGGCTTGCCAGCTGGCCAGCACCCAAGCAGCGACCAAGCGCGGGCGTCGTGGCACGACCGCTGCTGCGGCTAGCAGGGTCTGGCGAGTCAACGCAGGCCAACTCGGTTAGCGCGGCCGCAGAAAGTTTCGGCTGGGGACTCGGGCAGCGTTGCTGCTATGGGACGCATGCAGCCAAGCGCGGCCAGCGGCGCTAGCCGGCCGCTGCACGGCAGGCACTACAGCCCCCACACTGTGATCGGCAGTTCACCCGCTTGCGGCTCGCGGCGGAACAAGCGCTCGTCCCACGAACGGCCCGCCCGCAAGTCGAAAATCACCAAGTGCCCCGCTTCCGCCCCGCAGCGGTCCATGTACTTGGCTGTCTGCTTGCGCCCTTCGCCCAGCAAGCTCTCCCAGCCGACGTTCTCCCGGCGCACCTTGCACTCGATGACGTACTTGCGCGGGCTCACTTGGCCCCCCGCTCCGCTGCGGCCCCACTCGATCAACAAGTCCGTGCGCCCGCGGCCCACCGCGTACTCGCGCCCGATGCGCCCGCCACTGTTGACTACGCGCTGCAGATAGGCATGCAGCACCAACTGCGGCCCCGCCTCGGCGTGCCGGTAGCGCTGCACCCACGACTCGGCGTGCTCGCGGAAATAGCCCTGGAACGCGCTCAGCAGCCCGGCCACATCCAAATTGCCGTCGGCCTGCACGTACCACTCCGGCTTGACCGCCCCCGCTAGGGTCGCCTCCAAGGGTAGCGTCAATTCACGCGGGATCACTTCGGCGTAGAGTGGGTTGGCCATGCGCACCGGATAGTCGGGCGCGACCAGTCCTAGGTCGCGCACGTATTCCAAGTCGCGCACCGACCAAGCCTCTTGCTTAGAGCCCGCCAGCATGGGCAGGATCACGCGCCGCACGCGCTCTTCGCGCAGCTTGTCAGCGAGCTGGTCGAGGTGCGTCACGCGCCGCACAATCAGCGCTTCCTTGGCCGCCTCGATCGCGGGCACGCCGACCGGTTGCGCCGGGTCTGGACCGGACCCGGCCCGAAAGCAAGCCTCATACGCCAAGGCGTTGACCAGCCACGGCTGGCCGCAGGTCAACTCCCACAGGCGCTCGACCGCCGCCGGCTCGAAGGCTTGCCCGCGCTCGGCGCTGTACTGCGCCAGCAAGGCCCGCACCTCGTCTGCCGAGAAATCTCCCAAGCGCAGCGACTCGGCCTTGATGTTGAAGGCGCTGCCGCCCTGGACGTTGGCTCCCTCCCGGCTGGAATAGATCTGGTAGTCGCGCACATCCCGCACGCCGCACAGGATCACGCTCTGCGGGAAATGCTGCGGCCGCATGTCGTAGCGCGCGCGCAACTGGCGCAGTACCGAGATCAGCGTGTCGCCGACCAGCGCATCGATCTCGTCCAGCAGCAGCACTAAGGGCCGCGCCTCGCGCTCCGCCCAGCGCGTGAGACATTCGGCCAAGCAGCTGTCCGGCCCGTACTTCGCCGTCAGTGTCTCCATGGACTGCTCCACGAAGCCGTCCTGCAGCACGATCCGTGCGCGCGTGCCAAGTTCACCGAGGATGGTCTGCATGGCGCGCGCCGTATCTTCTTTGGCGGCTTGGCCGCCCTCGACATTCACGTACAGGCAGCGGTACTGCCCTTCGTCGTTGAGGCGGTCTTGCAGCGCCAGCAAGGTCGAGGTCTTGCCCGTCTGGCGCGGCGCGTGCAAGACGAAATACGCCATGTCTGCGAGCAACTCGAGGATTTCGTCCAAGTTGACGCGCTGCAACGGCGGGATGCAGTAATGGCGCTCCGCAAACACTGGGCCGGTACGGTTGAACTTGCGCACGCCAGCTTGAGTATGGCATGCAGCGCGGATGGGCGGCAAGCGGAGCGACGGCTACACCGAGCCCTCCCCCGGCGGCGAGCATGGGCCGGCCAGTCCCTGGCCGCGGCGCTGAGAATACGGCGGTTAGAATGCCGTCAGATCAGCCGCAGGGCGCACCCGAGGCCTTGCTCGCCCTGGCCGCAGTGTGCGGCATGCACAACGGTTATGGCGGACCAGGCACTCCCAGCGCTGGTTTGCCAGCTGGCCAGCACCCCAGCAGCGACCAAGCGCGGGCGTCGTGGCACAACCGGTGCCGCGGCTAGCAGGGTCTGGCGAGTCAACACAGGCCGACTCGGTTAGCGCGGCCGCAGAAAGTTTCGGCTGGGGACCCGAGCAGCGTTGCTGCTATGGGACGCATGCAGCCAAGCGCGGCCAGCGGCGCTAGCCGGCCGCTGCGCGGCTGGCACTACAGCCCCCACACTGTGATCGGCTGTTCACCCGCTTGCGGCTCGCTGCGGAACAAGCGCTCGTCCCACGAACGGCCCGCCCGCAAGTCGAAAATCACCAAGTGCCCCGCTTCCGCCCCGCAGCGGTCCATGTACTTGGCCGTCTGCTTGCGTCCTTCGCCCAGCAAGCTCTCCCAGCCGACGTTCTCCCGGCGCACCTTGCACTCGATGACGTACTTGCGCGGACTCACTTGGCCCCCCGCTCCGCTGCGGCCCCACTCGATCAGCAAGTCCGTGCGCCCGCGGCCCACCGCGTACTCGCGCCCGATGCGCCCGCCACTGTTGACGACGCGCTGCAGGTAGGCATGCAGCACCAACTGCGGCCCCGCCTCGGCGTGCCGGTAGCGCTGCACCCACGACTCGGCATGCTCGCGGAAATACCCCTGGAACGCGCTCAGCAGCCCCGCCACATCCAGACTGCCGTCCGCCTGCACGTACCACTCCGGCTTGACCGTGCCCGCCAGGGTCGCCTCCAAGGGCAGGGTCAATTCACGCGGGATCACTTCGGCGTAGAGTGGGTTGGCCATGCGCACCGGATAGTCGGGCGCGACCAGTCCTAGGTCGCGCACGTATTCCAAGTCGCGCACCGACCAAGCCTCTTGTGTGGAACCCGCCAGCATGGGCAGGATCACGCGCCGCACGCGCTCTTCGCGCAGCTTGTCCGCGAGTTGGTCGAGGTGCGTCACGCGGCGCACAATCAGCGCTTCCTTGGCGGCGTCGATGGCTGGCACGCCGACCGGTTGCGCCGGGTCTGGACCGGACCCGGCCCGAAAGCAAGCCTCGTAGGCCAAGGCGTTGACCAGCCACGGCTGGCCGCAGGTCAGCTCCCACAGGCGCTCGACCGCCGCTGGCGCGAAAGCTTGCCCGCGCTCGGCGCTGTACTGCGCCAGCAAGGCCCGCACCTCGTCTGCCGAGAAGTCCCCCAAGCGCAGCGACTCGGCCTTGATGTTGAAGGCGCTGCCGCCCCTGACGTTGGCCCCCTCCCGGCTGGAGTAGATCTGGTAGTCGCGCACGTCCCGCACGCCGCACAGGATCACGCTCTGCGGGAATCCACTCGGACGCATGTCGTAGCGCGCGCGCAACTGGCGCAGCACCGAGATCAGCGTGTCGCCGACCAAGGCATCGATCTCGTCCAGCAGCAGCACCAAGGGCCGCGCCTCGTGCTCCGCCCAGCGTGTGAGGCATTCGGCCAAGCAGGCGTCCGGCCCGCACTCGGCCGCCAGCGCCGCCTTGGACTGCTCCACGAAGCCATCCTGCAGCACGCGCCGTGCGCGCGTGCCCATCTCCGTTAGGATGGTCTGCATGGCGCGCGCCGTGTCTTCTTTGGCGGCTTGGCCGCCCTCGACATTCACGTACAGGCAGCGGTACTGACCTTCGTCGTTGAGCCGGTCTTGCAGCGCCAGCAAGGTCGAGGTCTTGCCCGTCTGGCGCGGCGCGTGCAAGACGAAATACGCCATGTCCGCGAGCAGTTCGCGGATTTCGTCCAAGTTGACGCGCTGCAACGGCGGGATGCAGTAATGGCGCTCCGCAAACACTGGGCCGGTACGGTTGAACTTGCGCACGCCAGCTTGAGTATGGCATGCAGCGCAGGCGGGCGGCAAGCGGATTGACGGCTACACTGCGCCCTCGCCCGGCGGCGAGCATGTGCCGGCCAGTCCCTGGCCGCGGCGCTGAGAATGCAGCGGTTGGAATGCCGCAGATCAGCCGCAGGGCGCACCTGAGGCCTTGCTCACACTGGATTGCATGCGGCAGGATGCGCCCCCGCAACTGTTTTGCCGCTCAGCCCCGCACTGCGAACATTGAATAGTTCTGGAGAATTGCTGATCGAATTCCATCTGAGCGAACCGTTGCGCTAAAGTAGTCAATAAGTATGACCTAGTGTCCCCAGATCTGTGCGTCGGGAAGCTAAGGGGGAGCATGGCTGACATGCCAGCTGTAGTCTCAGCCGGTTTGAGCCTGAGCTGGGAAAAGAAAGGCTGGACTATGTCAAAAGTCCGAGACGCGGTCCGCTTACTGGAGCAAGATGTCTGGTCTTTAGTTCGCACCAAGGGAAGACACCGACAGTAGCAGCACCCATACAAGCCAGGAACCGTGACCATCGCTGGCAAGCCGAGCGGCGATCTGACACGGGGCACTTGGGCCAGCATTTTGAAGCAGGCCGGATTGAAAGGAAACTGACTGCAATCATGCGCTACACAATCGTCATCGAAAAATCACCGCGAAGCTACGCCGCCTACGTTCCAGACCTGCCCGGATGCATTGCCACCGGCGCTTCCGAGGCAGAGGCGGTCCATTCAATCCGTGAGGCCATCCGCTTGCACATCGAGAGCCTACGCGAGCACCGTGAACCGGTGCCAGAACCGCTCTGCACAGCAACTTACGTCGATGTGGCCGCGCTGGTGTGAAACACCCTAGCCCGCCCCTGCCCCCACAGCGTCCCGGGAAGCAGTTTGTGCAGTGTCGGGAAGCAGCTGGTAGCCGAGATCCTTAGCTGTCGTTTTGAGGTAGGCCAAGGTCCGTTGGCGATGGCGCTGCTCGTAGGCCGCCTCGCCCTCGTCAACGTAGTCCTGGCCGAAGCGCAGCATGCGGTATACCAACACCGCCAGCTTGCGGGCGGTGGCGAACACCGCCGTCTTCATCCCCTTGTGCCGCGCCTTGCGGCGCAGCGCCGCCCCCAGCGCCGACTTGGACCGGATCAGCGCCGTCGCCGCCATGCGCAGCGCGTTCGACGTGCGCGTCGCTCCCAGCCCGCGCTGCCGCTTGCCCGCCAACTGCTGCCCGCCCGATACCGCGTGCCGCGGCGCCAGGCCCAGCCAGCTCGTGAAATGCCGCTCGCTCGGAAACGACCCCAGATCCGTCCCCACCTCGGTCAGGATCGTGCGCGCCGCCCCCGCGCTAATCCCGTCGATGCGCGTCAGATCCACGCTCGCGTAGCGGTACAGCGCCGTCCGCAGCGGCTGCTCACCCCGCCTTCGGATGGCTTTCTCCTTGGCCGCGTTCGGGTGCCGCGGACACTCCTCCGCGCTGCATTCCTCGCCCGCCTGCTGCTGCAGATCCTCTTGCAGCTTCTGCTCGTAACCGTCCATCTCGGCCTGCACCGCGTCGTACAGCCGCAGCGCACTGCGCAGGTTGAACAGGTGCTCCTCCCGCCAGTTGCCGCTCAGGTACTCCACGAACTGCTCCTCCGTGTGCTTGCAGCGCCCCGAGCGCAACTGCGCCAACTGCTCCGCATCGCGCTGCCCCGCCACGATCGCACGCACGATCGCCATGCCTGTCTGCCCCGTCAGATCCGTCACCGCCCGATGCACCTGCACGTTCATCTGATCCAACGCCCGCTGCATCCATTGCACGCAGCGCGTGCGCTCCGCCACCAAGCTCTGCCACTGCCGGTGCAGCGCCCGCAGCTGCGTCACCGTCTCGGGCGGCCGGAACGAGCCCCGCAGCAGGCCGCAACTGTGCAGCCGCTGTAGCCACTGGCAGTCCAGCATGTCGGTCTTGCGCCCCGGCACGTTCTTCAACTGCCGCGCATTGACCAGCAACACCTCGAAACCGCGCTCCTCCAGCAACTCGTGCAATGGGATCCAGTACACATACGTGCTCTCCAGCGCCACCGATTCCACGCCTTCGGCCGCCAGCCAGTCCGCCAACGCGTCCAACTGCGCGGTGGTCGTGCCGAACGTGCGCACGTTGGGCCTGCCGTCCGCACGTGGCGGCCCGCAGGCCCAGTGCTCGCGGCTGCCGAGGTCCACCCCCGCCACCTGCGGGCGCTGCACCGGCAGGTCCCGCTCCGGCTGCTCTCTTGCCATATCTCCCTCCTGCTGCTCCTGTCTCACACACGGAAGGCCCCGGCCCGGGTTGGCAATTGCTCTGCAATGCTGGTGTTGAGGAGTGCTTCCGAAGAAACCTCGCTAGTGAATGATCGCTCGCCCGGACCCAGACTGGCTTTGGGGCAAATACTGCACCAATGAAATTACGGGGCTTGACTGCCGGAACCCTCCGCTCTGATTCTACGCCAAGCCACGTGTTTCCAACCGAATGATCCGGGCCCCGCCCGGGGGCGCGACTGGCTGGGTAACGCTCTATTGGAGACCAGCCGGTACCGGATTGTTGACCGCGTTGTGGCCGGAAATATCGCTGAGCAGGCTGTCCAGCGACAGACCATTGCGGTTCAGCAGATATCGACTGCCGCAGCAGTTCTCAATGGTAACTGCCCAATTGGGTAATTGCACTGATTGATCACAATGGTTCAAACGCTACATCCGCATCCATTGGCAGCCGTAGACATTGTTCCCAACCTACAGTGTCTCGGCGACAATCTGAGCCTTTTCCTCTCTTGCGGACGACGACCGCTTTCGCGTTACTATCGATCGCAGTCGTCGTGTTCGGCGATGCTGGAGATGCGCGAGCCATTCAACGTATCCGCGCGTGGTCGCCCAAGCTGCGGACCGTATTCTTGAAGGAGCCGCGAATAGACAAGGATCGCCCTGCTCACTTCCAAGCGGAGCACATTCTGGATCGGATCTGAACATGGCTTCCAACTCCGGGATCGAATGGACGGAAACCACGTGGAACCCGGTTACGGGTTGCTCGAAGGTCAGCGACGGCTGCAAGCACTGCTATGCCGAGCGCATGTCAAGGCGGCTGCAAGCCATGGGCCTCGACAAGTACGGACGCGGATTCCAAGTAGCACAGCATCCGGGGACATTGGAAGCTCCCTATGGATGGGCCAGCCCAAGGCTCGTTTTCGTCAACTCGATGTCCGACCTCTTCCACGAAGCCGTTGATCCCCGCTTCATCCAGTCCGGGTTCCGGGTGATGAACAGCTGCCCCCGGCATACGTTTCAGGTGCTGACGAAAAGGCCGCAACGGGCCCTTGCCCTTGATCGCTCCTTGAACTGGACTCGTAATATCTGGCTGGGAGTCAGCGTCGAATCCCGGCGCTGGAGCGCTCGTGCGCAGACGCTACGGATGACCTGCGCCCAGACCAAGTTCCTGTCTCTGGAACCGCTCCTCGGCCCGCTGCCCGGCCTCGACCTCTCCGGCATCGATTGGGTCATTGCCGGAGGCGAGTCAGGCCCCGGCGCACGACCCGTGCATCCGGACTGGATCCGTGAAATCCGGGACGCCTGCGTGCGACACGAGGTTCCGTTCTTCTTCAAGCAGTGGGGAGGCGTCAACAAGAAACACGCGGGGCGCTTGCTCGACGGAACGACCTGGGACGGGATGCCGGCGCGCTGAGCACCACCGGGAATCAATGACCGGGGCGGGCCTCCTAGCCATGCTAGCGCCCGCCCGCAGGCCCGCTCAGTACTCGATCTCGAACACGGCGCGGATCTTGCGCTTCACGCCGCGGTAGAAGACACCGTGGTACCCGCTGGCCAGGTTTTCCTGCACGTCTTGCGGGTTGAAATTGTTGAGCAGGTTAAACAGCCGTATGCCGGCGCGGAACCTGCGATCCTTGCCCCTGAAGCGGATGTCCATGATCTTGGTGACCTGCAGGTCGACCGCATTGAAGTGAGGGAAACGGCCCGCCCGGTTGCGCGCCCCGACGAAATCCCGATACTCGTTTGTGTTCGAGTACGGAAAACCGCTGCGGATGTCCCACACGGGAATGGTCTTCAGCCCCCAGGGCAGGTTGAACTCGGTCCAGGCCAGCATGCGGTGGGGCACATCAAAGCGCAGCGGCGCGCGCTCGTTCGGCTGGATCAGCGCCGCTGGCGTCGGCCCGTAGATCGATCCTAGGTCGTTCAAGTCGCCGTACGAGCTCGAATTGACATACGAAACGGTGACGTGGCCGGTCCCGCTGAGCCGGTAGCGCAGCGAGAATTGGAACTCGCGGTACAGGTCCGCGCCCTCGTTGCTCATCGCCAGCACGGCGCCGTCCTGCCCGAACTCTCTCTCATAAGCCGGATTGATCAGGAAATTGCTCGTGGTGCGCCGGTACTGGTAGCCGGTGCGCACGAACAGGTTGTCGACGAGTTCGTGGTCCAACTGCAGGTTCCAGCCCAGGCTCTGGGCATTGCGCAGCGGGCCGTCCAGCCGCGGCAGCAGGCTGCGCCGCGCCAAGATGCCGCCGTCGGCGCCGAAGCGCGTCTCGATGCGCAAGGGCAGCTGCTCGAACGTAGGCACCAGCAAGCTGATGCGGTCAACGAACAGGCCCGAACCGCCGCGCAGCACGGTCCGCGCGGCGGGGCCGAAGGCATAGGCGAAACCCAGCCGGTACGAGGGGTTCCAGCGCGCGGAGAGGGAATCCCGCTCCAGCCGCGCGCCTAGGTCGAGCGTCATGCGGTCGCCGAGCCGCCACTTGTCCTGCACGAACGTCGAGAAGTCAACCTTGCTGGCGCGCACCGTGGCCGGTTCCGTGTAGTGCAGGTCCAGCACCGGCCGGCCGGCCGCCCCCAGCCAGGTGACCGGGCTGAAGGCGTGGCGGCCGGAATACGACTCCCAGCCTAGGTCGGCCCCGGCCTTGAGCTGGTGGTCGCCCAGCGGGCGGAAATGGTACAGCTCGGAGAGCTTGCGGCGCGTTGTCATGCGCGCCTGCCGGTTGAAGAAGGATCCCGAGACACGGTCGATGCCGATCACGCTGGGATCGTAGCCCAGCGGCTTGACATCGTTGGCCAGATCTTGGAACGAGAAGTTGGAGAGCAGCAGGCCGCCAGCGCCGAACTCGTGCGAATCCTTGACCGTGTACAGAAAAGCGCGGCGGCGCAGATCCGCCGTGGACGGCTGCGGCGTGAACGCATTGAGGCCGAAATAGCTGAACTTTTCCGGGTACACCAGAGCGGTGAGCGATGCCCGGTTCCTTTCGGTCACGGACACGTCGAACTGGTTGAAGACCGTCAGCATCTCCTGCTCGACATCGCGCTCGTGCAATCCGAGGTTGGCGTCCTCCTGGTCGGCCCGCACGTATTGGTATTCGGTGGCGTGCAGCCAGGCTACGCGGTTGGCAATCAGGGGGATGTTGAGCGTCAACCGCGGCGTGCTCGACTCGATACCCACCACGCGTCCGGCCCGGCGGCGGATGCGAGGGGTGAAATTCTGCAGCTCGAAATGAAAATCGGAGGCATCCGCCGGCACGGTCTCGACAGCCGACAGTGCGCCGGCGAACCCGCCGTACTGCGCATCGTAGGGGCTAGACAAGACCTCGACGCTGGAAACGACGCTCAGCGGCAGGGTGATTTCCGAGGTCCGCGAAACGGGATCGGTGACATCGATGTTGTTGAGTTGCGAGCCGCTCTGCGTGGCCCGCACCCCGTTCATGTTGATTTCCCCCGCCCGCCCCCGCAGCACGCCCGGGATGAGCGGCATGACGTCTTCGACACTGCGGTTCGCCTTGGGCGCGTTGTCAATCGTAGAAATGCCGACCGAGCCCGACGAGGTTGTCTCGGTCGGATCGATCTCTATCACCGATGCCGTCACTTGCAGGGATTCGACAACGGTCTCGACCTCCATGGCAATGTCGGTTCGCAGCGCCTCTTCGCCCGTCGGCACGCAGACGATATCGCTCTGGCCGGCCAGCCCGGCGGAGGTCGCGCCGAGGAAGTAGCAGCCCTCCGCCACCGCGTCGAAACGGTACAGCCCCAGCTCATCGGTCTCGGCCGTGGCCGGATCGGAGCCGGGGCCGTCAAGCGGCGTGTCCGCGGAGACAGAATGCAGTTCGACCACGGCCCCCGGCACGCCGAAGTGCTCCCCTTCGGAGCCGACGATGTACGCTTGGCCGATGATCGGCTGGGTAGCTCCCTGGGCCTGCAGGGAGGACTGCATGGCCGCCAGTCCCGCAAGCGCCACGGCGGCTGCGAGCGGCCCGCCGCGACAGAACCCGATCCTTTGAATGCGCCGGTTCAATCGCGCGATCCGCCTGCCGGAAATTTCGTGCATCTTCAATCGGTCGGCGGCGTGGCTATCGGGCACGGCTCGCGGGCCGGCAAGAACCGCGCCATTGAGGCGTGGCGGCTGGACGCCTCTATACATTGGGACGCAGTCGCGCCCGGAATGGGTTACAACTCGCAGCCACGCGATACTCGGCCGGCCCCGCTAAGCGATCAGTTCCTTGATCAGCTCACCGCCGGTCTGGCTGAGCTGCTTATCGCGCCCCTGCGCAAAATACGTGAGCCGCGCATCGTCCAAGCCCAGCAGGTGCAGGAGCGTGACGTGCAGGTTCTGGATGGGATGCACGACTTCCACGGCCGTGCGCCCGGTCTCGTCGGTAGCGCCGACGATCTGCCCGCGCGGGGCGCCCCCGCCCGCCATCCAGAAGGCCATGGCGGGAGCGTTGTGATCGCGCCCCCAAGCGGCGCCCCCGCCGCGGATGCCGTTGTCCGGCGAGCGGCCGAACTCTCCGGCCCATACGACCAGCGTCTCCTCCAGCAGGCCCGTCCGCTTGAGATCCTTGAGCAGTCCCGCGACAGGGCGGTCTATCGCGTCGAGCCGCGCGCCGTGGGCCTTCTCGATGTAGTCGTGCGAATCCCAGCCCGACACGATCACCTGCACGAAGCGCACGCCGCGCTCGACCAAGCGGCGCGCCAGCAGGCAGCGCCGCCCGATGGAATCCACCTCCGCATCCTGCGAGCCGACTCCGTAGAGCGCTCTCGTTCGCTCGGGCTCGGCATCCAGATTGATCGCTTCCGGCATTTCGGCCTGCATGCGGAACGCAAGCTCGTAGCTCTCGATGCGAGCCGCCAGCTCGGCGTGGCCGGGATGGCCCTGCATGTGCTTGCGATTCAACCGGCCGAGGTAATCGAGCGTTGCCGCCTGCTGCTCTTGCGTGACGTACTCCGGCGGGGCCATGTCCAGCACGGGGACGCCTTGCGAGCGCAGGGGGGTGCCTTGGTAGTGCGCAGGCAGGAATCCGTTCGACCAGTTCCCCGCCCCGCCTTGCGGATATGCCAGATCCGGAAGGACCACGAAGCCCGGCAGGTTCTGGTTTGCCGTGCCCAGCCCGTAGGTGACCCACGAGCCCACGGCGGGATCGCCTCCGAAGCGGTTGCCGGTATTGAGGTGGTACAGGGCTGTCGGATGGTTCACCGAAGTAGCCTGCAGGCCCCTGTAGAAGCACACGTCGTCCACGCAAGCGGCGAAATTGCGCAGCTTGGCGTTGATCTCGATCCCGAGCTGGCCGGCGCGGCGGAAGGCGAACGGGCTGCGCACGAAATAGCGGTCCCCCGTGTTCATGCTGGCCTCGAACTTGTTGCGCTGCTTGACGAATCGCGTCATGTGCAGGTCGGCGAGCTTGGGCTTTGGATCGAACGTATCGATATGGCTCGGGCCGCCTTCCATGAGCAGGAAGATGCAGCTCCTTGCCTTGGCGGCATGGTGCCCGGGCCGGGCGGCCAGTTCCCCAGCCTCGGCGCGGTCCCTATGCAGCAGCCCCGAGAGCGCGACCGCTCCGAGCCCCATGCCGGAGTGATACAGCAACTCGCGCCTGGAGGGCCTGGCTGTGAGGACGCGGCGTTCCATCTTCAGTACACGTAGACAAATTCGTTGGAGTTGAACAGCGCGAGTGCCAGATCGGCCGAGGCCCGGATTTCCGGCGAGGCCTCGCTCGGGTGGGGATTGTGCTCGTACGGCCCGCCGTAGGCGGGCTGCACGAACTCGAATCTCTCCCCCGTCAACTCGCTCGTGATGTGGTGGACGACGTCGTCGGGCGGCTGGCGGGGCGGTGCGGGGCGGTCGGCATGGCGGGCCGCCATCGTTGCGAGAAATTCCCGCGACCAAGCCAGCTCGTCACTGTCCGGACGGCGCCCGAAGGCCAGCCGGAAGGCGGTGTCTATGCGCTCCGCCGGACGGGCCTGCGCCACGCGCAGGCCCGTGATCAAGGCCATGTCCCTGGACTGCTGCGCATTCAGCAGCGCGAAGGCCTGCGTCGGAACCGTCGATGACTCGCGACGCTCGCAGGTCAGGTCCGGGTTGGCGCCGTTGAACGCTTCGATCAGCGGATCGAGCAAGCTGCGCTGCTGGAAGCTGTAGACAGATCTGCGGTTGCGCCTCCGGCGGGACGGCTCGGCCTCGTAGACGGGCCGCAGCGTGCCCATGGCGTGGCGAGGCTGCCTCGCCACGTTACCGTTGATCTGGGGATAAGTGCCGGGGCCGCCGGTCATGTCGCTCATTTCGCCAGCGACGGCAAGCATGCTGTCGCGAATCTCCTCCGCCGCGAGCCGTCTGGGCCGGAAATGCGAGAGATAGATGTTGCCGGGATCCTTGGCCGCCACTGCGGCGCGGTTCGGATGCGCGCTCGCACGCTGGTACGCCTCCGAGAGCAGGATTACGCGATGGACCGCCTTGACGCTCCAATCGTGGTCCACGAAGAAGCCGGCCAGCCAGTCCAGCAGCGCGGGATGGGACGGCTTCTCGCCCATCTTGCCGAAGTTGTTGGGATTGCCCGCCAGTCCCCGTCCGAAATGGTACTGCCAGATGCGGTTGACCATGACCCGGGCCGTGAGGGGGTTGCGCGGGTTGGCGATCCACCTTGCCAGCGCCGCGCGGCGGCCGTCCAGCCCGGTCGGGATCTCCGGGGACGGAAAGCCAGCGTAGCGCTCGACTGCCTCCAGCACGCCGGGGGCAACCTCCTCGGCAGGGGACTGCACGTCGCCGCCCACCAGCACGTGCGTCTTGGCTCGCAGATACTCCGCGGCCTGCATGTAGCTGCTTCGCGCGGCGACGGTCTCCCACGCGGGAACCAAGCCGTTGCTCACGGTCATGACCAAGGGCTCGAACCTCAGGACCGAAAGCTTGTGCATGGTGACCCGCTTGCGGAGGAGCTTGAGAAGTTCTGCCTGTTCCTTGTCCATGTAGCGCTGCAGGATCGAGCTGCCCGCTTTGGCGGCTGCCGCAGGCCCCTTGGCCGCGGCCAAGCGCGCCCGCGCAGCCTCGTGCAGGTCGTGCATGCGACGCTGCAGGGTGGCAATGCGAGCTTCGAACGGGCGACGCCCCAAATCGAAGCCCTGCGCGGACTCTTGGGGCAGGAAGTCAAGCGGGCGCCGGGCGAACGCGGTACGGGCGAAAACGGCCTGGAGACGGTAGTAATCCCGGGTTGGAATCGGGTCGAACTTGTGGTCGTGGCAGCGAGCGCAGCCCAAGGTCAGGGCTAGGAAGGACTGGCCGACATGGTGGGTCACGTCGTCAAGGAAGAGCTGCCTTGAGACTGCCGCCACGGCCATGGCGGTGTGCTCCCACGGACCGCTGCGCAGGAATCCGGTAGCGATGATCGCCTCGGGGCTGTCGGGGAACAACTCGTCACCGGCCACCTGCTCGAGCACGAAGCGGTCATAGGGCTTGTCTTGGTTGAAGCTGCGGATGACGTAATCGCGATAGCGCCACGCATTGGGCCGTTCGAAATCATTCGAGTAGCCTGACGTGTCCGCGTAACGGGTCACATCCAGCCAGTGCCGTCCCCAGCGCTCGCCGTATCGGGGAGATCTGAGCAAGCGCTCGACCAGAGACTTGTACGCATCGGGCGATGTATCAGCTAGGAACGCATCCACCTGCGCGGGCGTTGGCGGCAGGCCGGTCAGGTCGTAGCACAGGCGGCGGACCAGCGTGGCCTTGTCGGCCCGCGGGGCCGGTTCCAAGTTGCGCTCGGCGAGCTTGGCCAGGATGAAGCTGTCGACGCTTGTCCGCACCAATTCCGGGTCCACGCCGGCAGTCGGCAGGTTGACCCGCCTGACCGGGCGGAACGCCCACAGGTCGGCCTCGGCAAACTCCCAGTTGGCGGCAGTGCCGGCCTCGGCATACGGGGCCCCGGCGCGAATCCAAGCGCGGAATGCGCGGCGCACATCGGCGGGCAGCCGCTTGTCGGCGCCGCCGGGCGGCATCCGCAGTTCGCCAGCATGGTCGATGGCGCTGACGAGCAGGCTTGCGTCCGGATCGCCGCTGACAATCGCCGGGCCGCGCCCGCCCCCCTTGATGGCGGCAGCGCGGCTGCGCAAGTCCAGCTTGGCGAAGGTGTTCGCCTCGCCGTGGCAACCGAGGCATTGCTGCTTCAACGTGGGCTGGATGGTCTTGACAAAGAGGTCGGCGGCAGATGGAGCGGCCGAAGCGGTCCCGACCATCGCTAGCCCGATGACAGCAACCCGCACTTCCGCGCTGGGAAGCTTTCGCCTTCTCCAGCGCCTGGCATGCCCTCGCATCAAATCTCTGCAAGCCGCCCGGGCAATGCGCATGCCGTGGTCAACTTGTTCCCCTATTCTAAGCCTCAATGCGAATTGGCGTTGGCGATCTGCAGCGGTTTTGTTGGCGCACTGGCAACATGGCAAGCGACAATCTGGGGGCCTTGGGGACCGGCTGTCGAGACCCACTCGCATTGCAGGATCGAGGTGATCGGCTGCGGTGTCGAGCACGTCCAGTCCTAGCCCGGATATCTCACCACGGGGAGTAGACATGAGGCATGATTTCGTGGTAAGCTGTTTTGTTTCCAAGCAATTACAAGCTTGCCGAAAGCACACCTCATGCCCACACAGTGTACCACGATCGAACTTCCCAAGCACGCCCGCCGCCAGGTCAGCGCCTGCTTCGACGGCGGGCGCCTGTCGAACGATGGCGGAGCCCTGCTGCTGGCGGCCGCCGACCGTGCCTTGCGGCTGACCGCCCGCCTGGCAGGCTGCTTTCAGGATTACCGCCAGCGGGGCCGTTGCGAACACTCGGTGCAGGCGCTCAGCGCCCAGCGCCTGTTCGGCCTGGCCCTGGGCTACGAGGATCTCAACGATCACGACACGCTGCGCGACGACAGCCTGCTGGCGCTGGCGGTGGGCTGTGCCGACGTGACCGGCCAGAGTCGCGCGCGCCAGCGCGACAAGGGGCATCCGCTGGCCGGTTCGAGCACGCTCAACCGCTTCGAGTTGGGCCGGCCGGACCAAGCGGCCAAGGATCGCTACAAGCGCATCGTGGGCGATGCGCAGCAGTTGGATCGGCTGCTGGTGCAGTTATTCATCGAGATGCAGACGGCGGAGCCGGAGGAACTGGTGCTGGACATCGATGCCAGCGACGATCCGCTGCACGGCGAGCAGGAAGGGCGCTACTTCCACGGCTATTACGACTGCTATTGCTACCTGCCGCTGTATGTGACCTGCGGGCGGCACGTGCTGAGCGGGCAGTTGCGCACGGCGGATGTGGATCCGGCAGTGGGGGCGCTGGCCGACGTGCAGCGCATCGTAGCCCAACTGCGCGAGCGCTGGCCGCAGGTGCGGCTGCTGGTGCGGGGCGACGCGGGCTTCTGCCGCGAGGCCTTGATGGCGTGGTGCGAAGAGCAGGCGGGCGTGGACTACGTGTTCGGGCTGGCGCAGAACGCCCGCTTGCAGCGGGCCGTGCGGCAGCAGCGCGAGCGGGCGCGGCGGCGGGGGCTGGTGAGCGGGCAGAGCGCGCGCTGCTACCGCGAGTTCGGCTACCGCACGCGGCGCAGTTGGAGTCGCACGCGGCGCGTGGTGGGCAAGGCGGAATGGCTGCCGGGGCCGGGCCGCAACAGCAACCTGCGCTTTGTGGTGACGAGCTTGAGTCGGCAGCGCTGGGGCACGCGCGAGTTGTACGAGCAGTTGTACTGTGCGCGCGGGGACATGGAGAACCGCATCAAGGAGCAGCAGTTGGACTTGTTCGCCGACCGCACCTCGGCGAGTGCGCTGCGGGCGAACCAGTTGCGCTTGCACTGGGCCTTGTTCACGGCAGCGCTGCTGGAACAGATCCGCAGCGTAGCGCTGGCCGGCACGGAACTGGCGCAGGCGCAGTTCGGCACGCTGCGGGTGCTGTTGTTCAAGGTTGCGGCCAGCGTACGGGTGAGCGTGC
This sequence comes from Bryobacterales bacterium, assembly GCA_965219605.1. GTDB lineage: Bacteria > Acidobacteriota > Terriglobia > Bryobacterales > UBA6623 > VXMF01. The sequence goes on from CBDCOC010000001.1 coordinate 1,898,138, forward strand.
GCCGCATCCGGGTGTCACTGTCGTCGTTATTCCCCCGCCAGGAACTGTTCGCACACTGCCTGGCCCGCCTGCGGGCGAGCTAGCGCGCTACAGACAGCCGGGACGCTGCGGGGCCAGAGCGGCTCCAGGGGCAGGTGTGCATACAGCGTGCCGCTAGGCCGCCCGCCAGGCGGCCAGCGGCTGAGGATCCCGTGTGCGCAGGCGCTGCGCCGGCGGCCAACGGCGCTATGTGACCAGAGTACAACAAGCGCACTATCCAATGTTTCTATTGTGGGGCGCTCTGACCATGATTCTCGGCTGCGAGCAAAGTTGGTGAGATATCCGGGCTAGGCTGTCGCGCAGGCCGCCTGGACTGCCAGCACCATCGCGCACACGCGGTTGGTCAAGCGGCTTGCCCGCACATTGCTGTGGCTGTGTAGGGTGGGCATCATGCTAGCAGACGCGAAAGAGGGAATTGTATGGCACGGCCTCCCGAATTGGTCACACTGGTGTTGCGGCCTGCTGATGCTGGAGAGGCAATTTCAACGATCGTTCACCCGTAACCGTTGCTGAACACTGATGAAGAGCAGTTGTTCCAAACGGTCTACACAGACGATACTGTGGACTACGACAGCGCACCCCGCCAGTGTGCGAGCGTCAAGCACTCGGCGGGCGAAGGTGCGCGGCAAGGCGCGCACCACCGGCATCGAGTCCTTTTACTGTGAAACTGGCTGAGCGGAGGAATACAGAGGCCCCTCCCCGCTCATCAACGATGAGCGGCTGCCTTGCGCAGTGCGCCCGCCGTACCGCGTCTCGTCACGCCAATTCAGGCAGCCCCGTTCTATGGCCCACACTACACGCTGCAACTACCGCAGGCCAGCGCACACGCACGTCTCAAACTGATGATTGCATCCTCGCACAGCTCACCAACGCGCACCATGCCCCCTGTTTCATCCCTTACGGGGTAGCTGCCGGCGGCTATGGAAGTTTTGTCCAACGCTCAAGTGCGCCTACATTGGCATCTGCCACAAGCTCAGCCCAAAGCGCATGAATGATTACATCCAAGAGTTTGTCTGACGCCACAACGTCCGCGAACTCGACACCGCCACTCAGATACTATCCATGCGTCGTGTCATGGAAAGCAAGCGGCGGAAATACCCAGTTTCTAATTGCCAAGAATGGCCTAATATCAGGACCAGTTCATGACGGAAGAGAGGATAAAATTTCGCGAGTTGGAAACGTAATTCAACTGACATACGATAAGTTTATTCCGAAGAAAAAACGAACGTTAATGGGGGAGTTAATTCTCCGAGAAAATTGTCCAATTTTATGTTAAAACCGACATAAATTTCGAACCGAAAGCAATCGATCACTGTCTTGATCGGACTGAGGATCGGTACAGCCATGCCGTCGATGCGGTGCATCTCCACACCGAGCGAAAGCGCCCGCTTCCCGAAGCGCACGACGCGGACGCGGACCGCAGGGTACTCGAACTGCGGCTTGCGCGCCTTTGCACCGATGGCAACCCGAACGCGCTCGGCATTTGTAGCGCGACCTCGTACTACAGAGCCGAGATCAGGCAGACGTCCCCTTTCGGCACCAGCTTCGTCACCTCGGCCATGGCATGGGGCGCAGTGATGTCGGTGCCAGCAAGCCGAGAGAGTCCACGTGCGACGCGGATGAGACTGCCGTCCTCGACCAGACGCGCCAGCGTTTCCCGATGCACGAGTGCATCGCTCAGCTCGCTACGACGCATGGAACCATGCTGCTTGAGCAACTCGACGGCCCGATCAGCTTGGGAATTCGATCCAATGATCGTCATGTGACTTAACGTCAGATTTTAGACTCCATCAGTTTACTATTTATCACGATTTTGGATTTCCCCAATTACTTCGATGCAGCACACGATCGGCTACAGCCCAAGGTAGTCTGCCCACTCGCTCAATAATGTGCGGCGGTGTTCAAACAGGTTCGAACGCGCATAAGCCTGCTCGACTGCGCTGCCGATTCGATGGACAAGGCATAGCCCGGCAATCTCCCGGCTCTTGCCCATATCTTGGCACCACGTCCGAAACGCGCTACGAAGGCCATGCTGTGTCCCATCGCTATTTCTCCTGGAACCAAGAGACTGCGAACATAGCGAGCATTCCGCTGCGGTTTCATGGCACTGACTCGAGATCTGGAGGCACGGTCTTGCCCTGACGTCAATCGAAGCCATTCCTTATACGATCAGAAGAACTCAAGTACTTCCGACTTGACCGGCAGCCATCCACTGGCAGCGCGCTCTGCACCTGCTCCATGGTCTGGAAGATTGGAGCCGCAACGCCACTGCCCTGCCCTGCGGGCGTGATTTCGAAAAGGACATGGTACTTAATTCCCGCCGTCTATTGTTGCCCGCGAGTAATGCTGATTCTGGAAGCCTGAAGTTCCAAATCAAGAGGAACATCTGGAGCACAGCGCAAGTAGGTGGGTGAACCCGGGTTCGGGCAGCGCTCCAAGCGCTCGGCAGGGGACAAGTTGCCTACCCAGTAGGATCGATATCCATAGACTTTCCACAGTATCGCTTACCCCTTGCTGTGCAAACCTTGCAGCATGCCTTACAAGAGGGCGCGGGCGACCGCGCCCTGGCCTGAGGACAAGTACGCTGTAACTCGGAATCCAACAATTCGTTGTGACAAATCAAGCACTGGCCAGTGACGTCAAAACGTGGAAATCTAGGTAAGTTATTCATTATAAATTGTTTGTGCGCTTTTTGGTGCAACCGCGCAACAGGTCTATTACGGCCGGGAACGGCAATATGTACACGGTGACGCTCGGGGACGACGGCGCGTTCGGCGCGGAATACGTGCGGCCGGCGGCGCAAAGCATCCCGCTGGGCATGTCGGGTACGAGCATCGAAGTGCGGATGAACGAGGACGGCAGCTACTCCTACATGGACGGCGGGCAGTGGCTGGTCGTCATGGCGGACACGCGCGTGACAGCGGCCAACGGCAATGTCTACGGCTGGCGACTAGTCAATGGCATGCCTGCGCCGGACTACATCGACCATGTCGTCACGGTGATGCTGGGCGCGCTGGGCGGCACGCTGCAACTGACGCAGGCCGAGGACATGACGTGGTGGCTGGGCGACATGCAGGTCATGTCCGGCCACGTGCATACCGCCAACGGCAACCGCTACGTGCTGACGCTGGACGCGGCGGGCATGTGGAGCGCGGTGTACCAACAAAACATGGTGACAGTGGCGCTGGGCACGCAGGGTTCGGTCAGCCTGGCGCAGGCCGAGGACATGAGCTGGTGGCTGGGCACGGAGGGCGTCGAGAGCGGCAGCGAGGTGATGTCCGACAGCGGCAACACCTACACGCTGCAGTACGCCGACGGCGCCTGGACGGCGCGCTTCGAGCCGGAGTCGATGACGATCGCGGGCACCGCCCTGGTGGCCATGAGCAAGGAGGACCGCGCGGGCTACGACGTGGACGGGGCGGAGCTGCCGGCCTCGGGCATGGGCGACATCGACACGGCCATGGGCAGCTACCGCGTGACCATGAAGGACGGCATGCTGACGGGCGTGCGCCTGGATCCGGTCAAGATCGAGAACGCCGCCCGTTTCGTAACCGACGACGGGCTGCGGTGGCCGGCCATCCTCGCGGACGAGGACGACACCGAGGACGTGAACGAGGGCATGACGGCGCTGGTGATCGCGAAGGAGAACCACCCCTTCGCGGCGCTGCTGGGCAGCGGCGTGTCGCAGCTGAGCGGGAAGAACATCGTGGCCGAGGCGCGCAAGGATCTGGTGCAGGCCCACACCAACATGCAGGCCATCCTCGATGCCATCCCCGGAGACACCGGCCAGGGGCCGCGGCAGGCAAACCGCTATTGGGGGGACGGGGAGGACAACTTTACCACTTCCCACGGTGGTGGCGAGCAGGCGAAGTCCGTGCGGAAAGTCCTGGAGAGAGTGTTCGGCAGCGGCTATGAACTGCCGGACGGCGGGAACGGACTAATGCGCGAATCGGCGGAGAAGAACATCGAGACGCTGGCGGAGATGATCGAGGCCTTGTCGAGCGCGGAGGCGCTGGCCAGCGCGCTGGAGAAGGACGGCGTGTTCGACGGTGTCGAAACCAACGACATGTCGGCCGCGAAGATCTTCGCGGCGAACGAATCGGAGACGGCGGTGTCGTACGGCGTGACCGGCGAGACGCGCTACGGCGCGATCAGCAAGATGGAGCGGGACGACGCGGTCTCCAAGCTCGTCAACGTGTACGACACGAATGTGGATATGGATAACGATCCGGTGAGGACACGGCAGGACGGCCCGGGCGAGTTGGGGGCGTTCGCCTTCGGCGTGACCGGGGACACGGCGCGGGCGCGCTACGTGCAAAGCGCGGGCAGCGCCTACTACGCGGGCGGCACGCTGGCGGTGGATCAAGGCGGCACGCACTATGCGGGGGACATCTCGCTGCGCGTGCGCTTCACGACCGACAAGGTGGACGGCCTGGTCACCAACCTGCGCTCGCTGGAGGACGGCGATCCTTGGGTGCATAACTTCGAGGACGTGTCAAGCATCAGCCTGCCGCAGGCCAATCTGCGTTCCGGGGCGAACTGGAGCGCGACGGGGGATGCGACCGCGACCATTGCGTACGACTTGCGGGCCGGCAGCGCGCGGCCGGGGACTGAGACCTCGGAATTCGAGGGCCGGCTGCTGGGCGAGGGTGCGCGGGCCGGCTACCAAGCAGTCGGCGTATGGTCGGTAGGCGAGAACGCGGCAGCGAGCAGCTACCTGGCGGGCGGCTTCGGCGCCGAGCGGACGGCGGACGAGTCGGACGAGCGCCCGGCGCTGGACGACGGCACGGTTGTCAAGGCGAAGCTGCAGACGGCTGCAGCGGCTGCGACCTATGCCAACAACACGATGGGGACCGGCGGCAGCGGCGCGACTGCCTTGTCGGACGGCAAGCTGACGGTGACGGTCGGCAAGTTCGGCTGGGCAGCGGACACCCCGGACGGCAATGGCGAGCGCGGGCACACCTGGCAGCGGCTGGACGATGGCAAGGACGCCACGGACAGCAATAAGCAAGACGGGACCATGAAGTACGAGCTCGACCTGGCGGCCCTGCTGGCCAAGGAAGGCAGCGAGTTCAATCACAACGGGGCCACGCACGTGGCCGAGGCCCATAAGTTGATCGCGGCGGAGCGGCGCAAGCTGGCCGTGCTGCTGGACACCGAACAATTGCCGGCTTCCCAAGCGCAGATCTGGCAGAGAGTGCAGGAGATCCTGCTGACGCGCGTGTTCAACGCCGACAAAGGCAATGGCGATACCGACACCTTCGCGGCCCGGCTGCCGGACGAGGTCAACGACGGCTACGACAAGGACAGCGCGCTGGACACGATCGACCAGATCCTCACGGCCCTGTCGTCGGCAGACGACTTGGAGGCGGCTCTGGACGAGGACGAGACGGCGCTGTTCGTGGAAAATGATGAGCCGTTCGTCAGTAGGGCTGCGAACAGCATCTTCAACCAGCGCGAGTTGCAGGTGCGGGCATGGAGCGGCCAGACGGACTTCACGCGCTTCGGCGTGTGGCGGGTGCGGCGCAGCCGCAACGGCGAGCATGTAGGCAGCTGGGTCAATGGCGAGATGGATACGTTCGCCTACAGCCCCTTGGACGCGAGCAAGATCACCTCGACGAGTGCGCCGGGCTACCCAGCGGGCTCGACCGCGACCTACGAGGGCTCGACCGTGGCATGGGTCGGCATCGTCGGCTACGAGGGCGATGCGAGCGTGAATGTGCGATGGAATGGACCCCAAGCACCAGTCGGAGGCAGCCTGACGCTAGTCCTCAGTAACCTCGTCACTGCTGCAGAGGGCGACCCGCTGACCCACAACAACGGCGTAGCAAGGGAGCTTGTCTTTCCAAGCCTTGTCTTCGGAACCAACGCACAAAACGAGCTGGTATTCTCCGACGACGACAGCGATGTGAGCGTGCTATACCAATTCCGGAACACACCTAATGGAATGATCAGCGCTGCCAGTTGGAACGGGACCTTTGTCGGCAGTTCGTCGGACGGCCCCTTGGGCGTGCTCGGCCGGTACGAGCTTCCGGCGAACGGTGGCAATGGTGCCATCATCATCAAGGGTGCGTTCGGCGCAGACCTGCCGTAGTGCGCCATGGGTGCCGGCCCGCAAACGGGCGGGCACGGCCATAGGCCGCTAATGCGGCGCGTGGGATTGCACAGGGGGGATCCGGGCATGGATCCCCCCTTTCTTCTTCTTGCGCCGTCCGTCGCGCGGACTCGAGGCAAGCCTCCCGGCAGCCTTGGAGCAGGGGCTGGGAGGCATGGAAAGCGCCCTGCATGGCTGCTTGCCCTGCACCCCTGACGGAGGGCTGGCAATGAAGAGAAAACGGGGAGCGGCCCTCCGCTCCCCGTCGGGTTGCTCGCACGGCCGGGGGCAGTGCTTGCGGCCCCTCGTGCCAGCGGCGCTACGGCAGATCCGCTCCGAACGAGCCGTAGATCAGAGTGTTGCTTGCCGCCCTATCTCTGTCCGCGTCCGTGATCCCCAAGCTGGCGTCTTGCAGCGTCCACGTGCCGATTACACCCAGCGGTCCGTCCACGCCTTGGCCCACAAACAGCGCCTTGACGCTTTTCAGTTCGGCTGCTGCCCCCCGCCTAGCGTCAGGGAGTTGTTCGATATCCTCGAAGCGGTAGCGCAAGTTGTCCTGATCGGTAATGACAAATTCGCCGTAGGTGTAGTTATTATCGTCATCAGGGTCTCCTTGGTCGCCCACGATCAGCTGGCCCGAGTTCGCGCCTTTCAAGCCCACGTCAATGGGAAGATTCGCGAATACGATATCCGCCACTTGACCCACGTTTGTCCGCAGGGGCTCGCCATTCTTGTCCTCCAAGCCGCTGACTGTTAGCGACATCAAGCCTGCATTGCTAGTACTGTCGCTCAGATCGAAGTCCAGAGCATTGCCGCCACTGCGGGCGGCCCAGTTGACGTCCACCCGTGCTGTGCCGGTAAGGAAGTTGTTCCTCATCCGTGCCACCGTCTCGCCCTCGTAGCTTGCCGTGCCGCCAACCGGGAAGGCCGGGTTGATCGCCGGGCCGGCCGGCGTCGGATCCAACTGGCTGTACGCGAATGTTCCGACACCGTTCTGTTGTCCGTCAGTACTGTTTTCACTCCAAGGCGATCGTTCCGCGCTGTTGACTCTTTCGCTCCCCCAGGCGCCGAACGGGTGTAAGCGGTCGTCCCCAAGGTTGCCACCACCGTGTACTCCCTTTCGCCCAGAAACTGGCTGAGGGTCCGTCCGCCAACCATGCCGCTATCCCGCGTGGTCTTGTACCTGCGATCGGTGCTGTCGTAAACAATGAAGTTGCCTTCCTGCACTTCGTTGTCGTTGAGATCCGAATCATAGTGATCGAAAATCCCGGTTCCTTCCGGATCCAAGGCTGCCAGCAGCTTGGATTGGCTGGAGAGCGCGTCGAGCACCTGGTCGATCAAGCCCAGCGCTTCTTTCTCGACATAACCGCCGGACAATCGCACCGGCAGGTCGCCGCCGAAGAGCTGGTACCGCACCGCCCGCTGGACGGCCTGCCAAGCAGCTGTTTCCGCGGCGTCGGTGTCCGTATCCTCGAGCGCTTGCAGCGCGGCCAGCACGTCGCGGCTGGCCTGCAGCTGCTTGACAACCTCGTCGACATGCTTCGGGCCGCTGTCTTTCGTCTCCGATCCCGGCGACTCGTCGGCCAACTCGAAGGCTACCGTGACCCGCTTGGGCTTGTCGTTATCGTCCGTGAGAGCCTCGAAGTCTGCGTCCAACAAATCCTCTGCTGTGTCGGTGTCCGGTTCCCATCCGAAGGCCCGCACCTTCACCGTCAGCTTGCCGTCGCCGATGGACACTTGGGGAGCGGCAGTTGCATGGATGGTGGGCGTTGTGAACAGCTTCGCTTTCGCCACGTCTCCGTCGTCCAGCTTCGGCCTCTGCCGGGTGATATCGCCCGCGCGCAGCGCCCCGAAGCCCCCGGTCAGGAAATTCGACCCCGCACCGACCGACCAGACGCCGTTCACCTCGCTGCCCGCCGCGCTGCCCCGGCCCAGCAGGCGCCCCGAGAAACTGTTCTGCAGGCTGGTGAAGGGCCGCAGCAGGCCCGAATCGCGCGTGTAGAACACGCTCCCGTCATTTGCGTTTTCGCTGTGCCACTCCCCGTCGCGCTGCAGTGTCGCATCGCTGAGAATGATCGTCTCCACCCCGGCCGCGCTGTGCTGCCACGGCTCTGCGTCCTGGTCGACCAAGCCGTGCACCGCGCCGCTGACCGTGTTGGAGTTGAAGCGCACCTGCACATCCATCGTGCCCGAGTAGGTCGTGCCGCCCGCGCTGATGGCCTCGGTCGCGCCTTCGTAGCGCGCGATGCCCGTCAGCGCGACCACGTCCGCGGTGCGCGCCGTCTCGCTCATGGTCGAGTACGAAAACGCCCCGTACTCTACAGTCTTGAGCTTGGCCTTGGCGTTCCCCTCGGCAAGATTGTCGGCAGTCTGCTTGCGCAGCACGGTGCCGTAGCGCGTGCTGCCGGTCGCGCCCATGGTGGCTGTCGCGGTCCACTTCACGCGATTGAACGCATCGCGCGCATCCCCTGCAGCGAGCCGCCCAGCCGGGCTATCGAACACGCCCCCGCCGTCCTCGGCTGTCGCGGCCACGAAGGCCTCCTCGCTGCCCAAGGCGGCCAAGATGTCGTCAATGTCGGCCAGGATGTCCTCCTCGTCGGGGGTGTCCCCAACGGCAGAAGTGGGGGTTTCGGCATTGTACTTGGTGCCGAAGATGGGATCCAATGCGCCTTTGACCGTGTGCCAGCGACCGGAAAGCACGCTCGTCAAATTGATGTTGCTGTCTTCGATGGCGAGCAAGGCGGCAATCTCCGCGCGCGCTCTCTCGATCGTTTCCACCGCCTCTGCCACGAACCGCTCGCCGCTGTCGCTGGCCATGCCGCGACCGAGCAGATCCGCGAACGAGAACCGGCCTTCCTCCATTTGCGTGGGAGTGGTCGGCGGGCCGCTCATGAGCAGGTGCGTCCCCTGCTCGTTGGCCACCGTCTGCGGGTCGTCGGAACTCAGCACGGGCCTGCGCAGGGCTGTATCACCGATCCCGTCCGCGGTCGCCGAGCGGTAGGTCTTGGACCGGTACGCTTGGTCGAACCGTGCGCCGGCCAAGCCGCCGCCGTCGGTCATCCAGACGTGGTACATGGCGTCGCCGGCGCTGACATCGCCGATGCCGCTCGCCGGCAGCGAGTCCCCGCCCACGTCGTAGCCCGAGCGGTCCTCCTTGCTCATGGCGACCAGGGCGGTGCCCGCGATCGCCGTCGATTCCGGCTCGAAGCGCGCCGTCCAAGCGCCGTCGGCGTACTGCAGCGTGTAGGTGTTGCCGCTCTCCGACATGACCTCGCTGCCGGCCTGGACACCCTGCGTGCCCAGCCACCACGTCATATCCTCGGCCTGCGTCAGCTGCAGCGTGCCGCCCAGCGCGCCGAGCGCCACGTCCTGCATGGCCGCCACGTGCATCACGCCCACCGGCGTGCGCCCGTCGGGCGCCAGCAGCGGCCCGTAGACGTTGCCGTTGGCCGCGCTCATGCGCGCGTCCGCGGTGATCACCAGCCACTGCCCGCCGTCCAGGTAGGAGTAGCTGCCGTCCTCGTTCATCCGCACTTCGATGCTCGTACCCGACGCGCCCAGCGGGATGCTTTGCGCCGCCGGCCGCACGTATTCCGCCCCGAACGTCACGGCGTACCTATTGCCGTTCCCGGCCGAAGCAGGGCGCTTGCGCGGTTCCCTCGAAAAGCGCACAAATAATTGCTATTGAATGACTTGCTCAACTCACCCTTGCTTGGCATGAGTTGGGGATGTGCCGTTTGTCGCAACGAACTGTTGGATTCAGGCCCGCTTGCCTTTAGCGGTCCGTGACGCCAACAGCGCACCACCTCGCGGCTATTCACAGCTGTAAGCAGGGTTGCGATGTGACGCGCTAGACTCCCGCTGCTGAAGCGGGGCAGTCTAGCGCGGGACAGCGCTCAGCGCGAGTTGCGAGCCCAACGCGAGCCACCAGCAAGCCGGTAGCGGCTGCTCGCTAAGCCGGGGCGAGCAGGGACTCTGGCCGAGTCAGCACGCAGGTTCAGCCGCGCCCTACCGCGAGCTGACGAAGGCACTGGCCGGCTTGCCGCCCGCCGGCACTGCGTGCCATACTCAAGCTGGTGTGCGCAAGTTCAACCTAGAAGGCCCGGTTGAGGCGCAGCGCCACTACTGCATCCCGCCCTTGGACCGTATTCAGCTGGGCGAAATTCTCGAATTGATCGCCGACCGGCGCTACTTCGTGCTGCACGCGCCGCGCCAGACGGGCAAGACCTCGACCTTGCTGGCGCTGCAAGACCGACTCAATGCCGAAGGGCAGTACCGCTGCCTGTACGTGAATTTGGAGGTGGGCCAGGCCGCCGGGGAGGATACCGCTCGTGCGATGCGGGCGCTGCTGGGGCGTCTAGCGTCGCGGGCGGCGGCGGTGCTGCACGATGATTGCGTGGATCAGCAGTGGCTGCCCTGCCTGCAGCGCGAAGGCCCGGACGGAGCGCTGGCTGAGACGTTGGTGCGCTGGTCGGCGGCGAGCGCCAAGCCGCTGGTCTTGCTGCTCGATGAAATCGATGCGCTGGTCGGTGACACGCTGATCTCGGTGCTGCGCCAGTTGCGCGCCGAATACGACCGGCGGCCGCAGCATTTCCCGCAGAGCGTGATCCTGTGCGGGGTACGGGACGTGCGCGACTACCAGATCTATTCCAGCCGGGCCGGGGCCAACGTGAAGGGCGGCAGTGCCTTCAACATCAAGGCCGAGTCGCTGCGGCTGGGGGACTTCTGCAAGCGCGAGGTGCAGGAGTTGCTGGCGCAGCACACGGCCGAGCGCGGGCAAGCCTTCGAGCCGGCGGCGGTCGAACGCATCTGGGAGTTGACCTGCGGCCAGCCGTGGCTGGTCAACGCCTTGGCGTACGAGGCTTGCTTTCGGGCCAAGCCCAGTGCCGACCCGGCGCAGCCCGTCGGCGTGCCAGCGATCGGGGCGGCCAAGGAAGCGCTGATTGTGCGGCGTGTGACGCACCTCGACCAACTCGCGGACAAGCTGCGCGAAGAGCGCGTGCGGCGCGTCATCCTGCCCATGCTGGCCGGGTCTAGGGATTGGGACTACTCGCTGCGCGATTTGGAGTATGTGCGCGATCTGGGCTTGGTGGCCGCCAAGGAGGAAGTGCGCATCGCGAACCCGATCTATGCCGAGGTGGTGCCGCGCGAGCTGACCGCAGCGCTGCAATCGGGGCTTGAGCTGCAAGTCAAGCCGGAGTGGTACGTGCAGGCGGACGGCAGTCTGGACGTGGACGGTCTGCTGAGCGCGTTCCAGGGCTATTTCCGCGAGCACGCCGAGTCGTGGGTGCAGCGCTACGGGCACGCCGAGGCGGGGCCGCAGTTGGTGCTGCATGCCTACCTGCAGCGGGTGGTCAACAGCGGCGGAAGCATCGGGCGCGAGTACGCGGTGGGCCGCGGGCGCACGGACTTGTTGATCGAGTGGGGGCACGGCGGAGGGAGCCCAGTGCGCCCGCGCAAGTATGTCATCGAGTGCAAGGTACGCCGGGAGAACGTCGGCTGGGAGAGCTTGCTGCGCGAAGGGCGCCAGCAGACGGCCCAGTACATGGACCGTTGCGGGGCGGAAGCGGGGCACTTGGTGATTTTCGACTCGCGCCCGGGCCGTTCGTGGGACGAGCGCTTGTTCCGCTGCGAGCCGCAAGCCGACGAACTGCCGATCACGGTGTGGGGGCTGTAGTGCGGGCCGCCCTTGGCGGCACGCACCCCGTAGCAGCCACGCTGCCCGCGTCCCCGGCCGAAGCAGGGCGCTTGCGCGATTCCCCGAAAAAGCGCTTAAATAATTGCTAATGAATAACTTGCTGTAAGCATTGATGCCTAGCAGCGCTAGCCAGTGCTTGGTTTGTCACAACGAACTGTTGGATTCAGTCCCGCTTGCCTGCAGCAGTCCGTGACGCAGACAGTGAACCACCTTGCGGCTGTTCACAGTTGTAAGCAGGGTTGCAATTTGACGCTCTAGACTCCCGCTGCTGAAGCGCAACAGTGGATCTCTGGACAGCACGCGCCGCGCTAGTTTCGACCAGAACTCGAGACCCAAGCAAACCGTTAGCGGCTGGTCGGCCAGCGAGCGGTATCCGGTTCACACGCCCCCGCAAGTGGTCGCGCAGAGCGGTTCCGGCACTGGCGTATGGTGCTCGCCAAGTTGGGGCGAGCAGGGACTTTGGCCGGGCCAGAACGCAGCGTCAGCCGCGCCCTACGGCAGGCTGACGGAGGCACTGCCCACCGCATTCTCAACGCCGCGGCCAGGACTGGGCCGGTGCCTGCCGACCGCAGACGCTGTAGACGATCCGTGCCATACTCAAGCGGTCGTGCGCAAGTTCAACCGCACCGGCCCAGTGTTTGCGCAGCGCCATTACTGCATCCCGCCGTTGCAGCGCGTCAACTTGGACGAAATCCGCGAACTGCTCGCGGACATGGCGTACTTCGTCTTGCACGCGCCGCGCCAGACGGGCAAGACCTCGACCTTGCTGGCGCTGCAAGACCGGCTCAATGCCGAAGGGCAGTACCGCTGCCTGTACGTGAACGTGGAAGCGGGTCAAGCGGCCGGCGAGGACACCGCTCAAGCGATGCAGACGCTGCTCGCGGATGTGGCGTCCCGGGCGTTCGAGGTGCTGGGCGATGAACTTGTCGAGCAGACGATGGCAGAGCACTTACAGAAGTACGGCCCGCACGCTGCCTTGAGTCGCACTCTGGTGCGCTGGGCCGCAGCCAGTCCACGACCGCTGGTGCTGTTGCTGGACGAGATCGATGCGCTGGTCGGCGACACGCTGATCTCGGTACTGCGCCAGTTGCGGGCGAACTATGACCGGCGGCCGCAGTCTTTCCCGCAGAGCGTGATCCTGTGCGGCGTGCGGGATGTGCGCGACTACCAGATCTATTCCAGCCGGGAGGGGGCCAACGTGAAGGGCGGCAGCGCCTTCAACATCAAGGCCGAATCGCTGCGCTTGGGAGATTTCTGCAAGCGCGAGATACAGGAGTTGCTGGCGCAGTACAGCGCCGAGCGCGGGCAAGTCTTCGAGCTGGCCGCGGTCGAGCGCCTGTGGGAGTTGACCTGCGGCCAGCCGTGGCTGGTCAACGCCTTGGCGTACGAGGCTTGCTTTCGGGCCGGGCCGGGTCCAGACCCGGCGCAACCCGTCGGCGTGCCAGCCATCAACGCCGCCAAGGAGGCGCTCATTGTGCGCCGTGTGACGCACCTCGACCAGCTCGCTGACAAGTTGTGCGAAGAGCGCGTGCGACGCGTGATCCTGCCCATGCTGGCGGGCTCCACACAAGCGGCTTGGTCGGTGCGCGACTTGGAATATGTGCGCGACTTGGGCCTGGTTGCCCCGGGTTATCCGGTGCGCATGGCCAACCCGCTCTACGCCGAAGTGATCCCGCGCGAATTGACGCTGCCCTTGGAGGCGACCCTAGCGGGGGCGGTCAAGCCGGAGTGGTACGTGCAGGCGGACGGCAATTTGGATGTGGAAGGGCTGCTGAGCGCGTTCCAAGGCTATTTCCGCGAGCATGCCGAGTCGTGGGTGGAGCGCTACGGGCACGCCGAGGCGGGGCCGCAGTTGGTGCTGCATGCCTATCTGCAGCGGGTGGTCAACAGCGGCGGGCGCATCGGGCGCGAGTACGCGGTGGGCCGCGGGCGCACGGACTTGTTGATCGAGTGGGGTCAAGTTGGGGCGGGGGGCCGGGTGCGCCCGCGCAAGTATGCCATCGAGTGCAAGGTGCGCTGGGAGAACGTCGGCTGGGACAGCTTGCTGCGCGAAGGGCGGGAGCAAACGGCCGAGTACATGGACCGCTGCGGGGCGGAAGCCGGGCATTTGGTGATTTTCGACCTGCGTCCGGGGCGCTCGTGGGACGAGCGCTTGTTTCGCTGCGAGCTGCCAGCGGGCGAACTGCCGATCACGGTGTGGGGGCTGTAGTGCCGACCGCCCTTGGCGGCATGCTCCCCATAGCAGCAAGCCTGCCCGAGTCGCCAGCCGAAACTCGCTGCGGCCGCACGAAGCGAGTCGGCCTGCGCTAGCTGACGGGCCCTGCTAGCCGCAGTAGCGGTCGTGCCACGCCGCCCCGCGCTGGGGCGCTGGCCGGCTGGCGCACCAGCGCTGGGAGTGCCTGTCCGCCATAACCGTTGTACCTGCCGCACACTGCGGCAAGCCAGTGCGCCCTACCACCAATGCGGTGCCGGGCCGGGCCTAACGCCCGGCGAACTGGGCCCCTGGCGCACTGCCTTGCGTTCTCCCGGGGTAGCGCACGAACGCACGTAATGCAGTGCTCCCACATGCTGCCGGCATGGACCATAGATCCCTTCCAGTCCACTCGCGGACAAATCTCGAAATCCAACAGTTCGTTGTGACAAACGGCACATCCCCAACTCATACCAAGCAAGAGTGCTTGCAGCAAGCTATTCATTATCAAATGTTTGCGCGCTTTTTAGAGGAACCGCGCAAGCGCCCTGCTTCGGCCGGGAACGGCAATAGGTACGCCGTGACGTTCGGGGCGGAATACGTGCGGCCGGCGGCGCAAAGCATCCCGCTGGGCGCGTCGGGTACGAGCATCGAAGTGCGGATGAACGAGGACGGCAGCTACTCCTACCTGGACGGCGGGCAGTGGCTGGTGATCACCGCGGACGCGCGCATGAGCGCGGCCAACGGCAACGTCTACGGGCCGCTGCTGGCGCCCGACGGGCGCACGCCGGTGGGCGTGATGCACGTGGCGGCCATGCAGGACGTGGCGCTCGGCGCGCTGGGCGGCACGCTGCAGCTGACGCAGGCCGAGGATATGACGTGGTGGCTGGGCACGCAGGGTGTCCAGGCCGGCAGCGAGGTCATGTCGGAGAGCGGCAACACCTACACGCTGCAGTACGCCGACGGCGCTTGGACGGCGCGCTTCGAGCCGGAATCGACGGCGATCGCGGGCACCGCCCTGGTCGCCATGAGCAAGGAGGACCGCTCGGGCTACGACGTGGGCGGGGACTCGCTGCCGGCGAGCGGCATCGGCGATGTCAGCGCCGGCGACGCCATGTACCACGTCTGGATGACCGACGGCGGCGGCTTGGCCGGCGCACGGTTCGACCAAGCGTACCGGTCCAAGACCTACCGCTCGGCGACCGCGGACGGGATCGGTGATACAGCCCTGCGCAGGCCCGTGCTGAGTTCCGACGACCCGCAGACGGTGGCCAACGAGCAGGGGACGCACCTGCTCATGAGCGGCCCGCCGACCACTCCCACGCAAATGGAGGAAGGCCGGTTCTCGTTCGCGGATCTGCTCGGTCGCGGCATGGCCAGCGACAGCGGCGAGCGGTTCGTGGCAGAGGCGGTGGAAACGATCGAGAGAGCGCGCGCGGAGATTGCCGCCTTGCTCGCCATCGAAGACAGCAACATCAATTTGACGAGCGTGCTTTCCGGTCGCTGGCACACGGTCAAAGGCGCATTGGATCCCATCTTCGGCACCAAGTACAATGCCGAAACCCCCACTTCTGCCGTTGGGGACACCCCCGACGAGGAGGACATCCTGGCCGACATTGACGACATCTTGGCCGCCTTGGGCAGCGAGGAGGCCTTCGTGGCCGCGACAGCCGAGGACGGCGGGGGCGTGTTCGATAGCCCGGCTGGGCGGCTCGCTGCAGGGGATGCGCGCGATGCGTTCAATCGCGTGAAGTGGACCGCGACAGCCACCATGGGCGCGACCGGCAGCACGCGCTACGGCACCGTGCTGCGCAAGCAGACTGCCGACAATCTTGCCGAGGGGAACGCCAAGGCCAAGCTCAAGACTGTAGAGTACGGGGCGTTTTCGTACTCGACCATGAGCGAGACGGCGCGCACCGCGGACGTGGTCGCGCTGACGGGCATCGCGCGCTACGAAGGCGCGACCGAGGCCATCAGCGCGGGCGGCACGACCTACTCGGGCACGATGGATGTGCAGGTGCGCTTCAACTCCAACACGGTCAGCGGCGCGGTGCACGGCTTGGTCGACCAGGACGCAGAGCCGTGGCAGCACAGCGCGGCCGGGGTGGAGACGATCATTCTCAGCGATGCGACACTGCAGCGCGACGGGGAGTGGCACAGCGAAAACGCAAATGACGGGAGCGTGTTCTACACGCGCGATTCGGGCCTGCTGCGGCCCTTCACCAGCCTGCAGAACAGTTTCTCGGGGCGCCTGCTGGGCCGGGGCAGCGCGGCGGGCAGCGAGGTGAACGGCGTCTGGTCGGTCGGTGCGGGGTCGAATTTCCTGACCGGGGGCTTCGGGGCGCTGCGCGCGGGCGATATCACCCGGCAGAGGCCGAAGCTGGACGACGGAGACGTGGCGAAAGCGAAGCTGTTCACAACGCCCACCATCCATGCAACTGCCGCTCCCCAAGTGTCCATCGGCGACGGCAAGCTGACGGTGAAGGTGCGGGCCTTCGGATGGGAACCGGACACCGACACAGCAGAGGATTTGTTGGACGCAGACTTCGAGGCTCTCACGGACGATAACGACAAGCCCAAGCGGGTCACGGTAGCCTTCGAGTTGGCCGACGAGTCGCCGGGATCGGAGACGAAAGACAGCGGCCCGAAGCATGTCGACGAGGTTGTCAAGCAGCTGCAGGCCAGCCGCGACGTGCTGGCCGCGCTGCAAGCGCTCGAGGATACGGACACCGACGCCGCGGAAACAGCTGCTTGGCAGGCCGTCCAGCGGGCGGTGCGGTACCAGCTCTTCGGCGGCGACCTGCCGGTGCGATTGTCCGGCGGTTATGTCGAGAAAGAAGCGCTGGGCTTGATCGACCAGGTGCTCGACGCGCTCTCCAGCCAATCCAAGCTGCTGGCAGCCTTGGATCCGGAAGGAACCGGGATTTTCGATCACTATGATTCGGATCTCAACGACAACGAAGTGCAGGAAGGCAACTTCATTGTTTACGACAGCACCGATCGCAGGTACAAGACCACGCGGGATAGCGGCATGGTTGGCGGACGGACCCTCAGCCAGTTTCTGGGCGAAAGGGAGTACACGGTGGTGGCAACCTTGGGGACGACCGCTTACACCCGTTCGGCGCCTGGGGGAGCGAAAGAGTCAACAGCGCGGAACGATCGCCTTGGAGTGAAAACAGTACTGACGGACAACAGAACGGTGTCGGAACATTCGCGTACAGCCAGTTGGATCCGACGCCGGCCGGCCCGGCGATCAACCCGGCCTTCCCGGTTGGCGGCACGGCAAGCTACGAGGGCGAGACGGTGGCACGGATGAGGAACAACTTCCTTACCGGCACAGCA
Source organism: Bryobacterales bacterium (assembly GCA_965219605.1). Lineage (GTDB taxonomy): Bacteria > Acidobacteriota > Terriglobia > Bryobacterales > UBA6623 > VXMF01. The sequence continues at coordinate 1,915,502 of CBDCOC010000001.1, forward strand.
CGGGTGGACGTCAACTGGGCCGCCCGCAGTGGCGGCAATGCTCTGGACTTCGATCTGAGCGACAGTACTAGCAATGCAGGCTTGATGTCGCTAACAGTCAGCGGCTTGGAGGACAAGAATGGCGAGCCCCTGCGGACAAACGTGGGTCAAGTGGCGGATATCGTATTCGCGAATCTTCCCATTGACGTGGGCTTGAAAGGCGCGAACTCGGGCCAGCTGATCGTGGGCGACCAAGGAGACCCTGATGACGATAATAACTACACCTACGGCGAATTTGTCATTACCGATCAGGACAACTTGCGCTACCGCTTCGAGGATATCGAACAACTCCCTGACGCTAGGCGGGGGGCAGCAGCCGAACTGAAAAGCGTCAAGGCGCTGTTTGTGGGCCAAGGCGTGGACGGACCGCTGGGTGTAATCGGCACGTGGACGCTGCAAGACGCCAGCTTGGGGATCACGGACGCGGACAGAGATAGGGCGGCAAGCAACACTCTGATCTACGGCTCGTTCGGAGCGGATCTGCCGTAGCGCCGCTGGCACGAGGGGCCGCAAGCACTGCCCCCGGCCGTGCGAGCAACCCGACGGGGAGCGGAGGGCCGCTCCCCGTTTTCTCTTCATTGCCAGCCCTCCGTCAGGGGTGCAGGGCAAGCAGCCATGCAGGGCGCTTTCCATGCCTCCCAGCCCCTGCTCCAAGGCTGCCGGGAGGCTTGCCTCGAGTCCGCGCGACGGACGGCGCAAGAAGAAGAAAGGGGGGATCCATGCCCGGATCCCCCCTGTGCAATCCCACGCGCCGCATTAGCGGCCTATGGCCGTGCCCGCCCGTTTGCGGGCCGGCACCCATGGCGCACTACGGCAGGTCTGCGCCGAACGCACCCTTGATGGCACCATTGTCACCGCTCGCCGGAAGCTCGTACCGGCCGAGCACGCCCAAGGGGCCGTCCGACGAACTGCCGACAAAGGTCCCGTTCCAACTGGCAGCGCTGATCATTCCATTAGGTGTGTTCCGGAATTGGTATAGCACGCTCACATCGCTGTCGTCGTCGGAGAATACCAGCTCGTTTTGTGCGTTGGTTCCGAAGACAAGGCTTGGAAAGACAAGCTCCCTTGCTACGCCGTTGTTGTGGGTCAGCGGGTCGCCCTCTGCAGCAGTGACGAGGTTACTGAGGACTAGCGTCAGGCTGCCTCCGACTGGTGCTTGGGGTCCATTCCATCGCACATTCACGCTCGCATCGCCCTCGTAGCCGACGATGCCGACCCATGCCACGGTCGAGCCCTCGTAGGTCGCGGTCGAGCCCGCTGGGTAGCCCGGCGCACTCGTCGAGGTGATCTTGCTCGCGTCCAAGGGGCTGTAGGCGAACGTATCCATCTCGCCATCGACCCAGCTGCCTACATGCTCGCCGTTGCGGCTGCGCCGCACCCGCCACACGCCGAAGCGCGTGAAGTCCGTCTGGCCGCTCCATGCCCGCACCTGCAACTCGCGCTGGTTGAAGATGCTGTTCGCAGCCCTACTGACGAACGGCTCATCATTTTCCACGAACAGCGCCGTCTCGTCCTCGTCCAGAGCCGCCTCCAAGTCGTCTGCCGACGACAGGGCCGTGAGGATCTGGTCGATCGTGTCCAGCGCGCTGTCCTTGTCGTAGCCGTCGTTGACCTCGTCCGGCAGCCGCGCGGCGAAGCCAGTGCCGGTACCTTGGTCGGCGTCGAACACGCGCGTCACCAAGATCTCCTGCACGTTTCTCCAGATTTGTGCCTGCACGTTATTGTCACTATCCGGACCCAATTGCTCGGTGTCGATCAGCACGGCCAGCTTGCGCCGCTCCGCCTCGATCAACTTATGGGCCTCGGCCACGTGCGTGGCCCCGTTGTGCTCGAACTCGCTGCCTTCCTTGGCCAGCAGGGCCGCCAGCTCGAGCTCGTACTTCATGGTCGATTCATCCGTATTTCCCGTATCCGAGTCGTCGACCAGCCGCTGCCAGGTGTGCCCACCAGAGCCATCTCCGTTGCCGGCGTCCCTCGTCCAGCCGAACTTGGCCACCGTGACCGTCAGCTTGCCGTCCGCTAACTGCGTCCTGCCGCTACCGCCGACACCGGTCGCGGCGACAGCATAGTCCGGAACCGGTGTAGTGGTGTCATCATCCGTGTCGGTGGCGCGCACCAGCGTCGCTCCCACCTTGGTGCCGTCGTCCAGCGCCGGGCGCTCGTCCGACTCGTCCGCCGTCCGCTCGGCGCCGAAGCCGCCCGCCAGGTAGCTGTCCGCTGCCGCGTTCGCCCCCACCGACCAGCTGCCGACCGCTTGGTAGCCGGCCTGCGCACCCTCGCCCAGCAGCCGGCCATCGAATGTCGAGGTCGCAATCCCCGGCCGCGCGCTGCCGGCCCGCAAGTCGTATGCAATGCTCGCATCCCCCGTCGCGCTCCAGTTCGCCCCGGAACGCAGATTGGCCTGCGGCAGGCTGATGCTTGACACGTCCTCGAAGTTATGCACCCAAGGATCGCCGTCCTCCAGCGAGCGCAGGTTGGTGACCAGGCCGTCCACCTTGTCGGTCGTGAAGCGCACGCGCAGCGAGATGTCCCCCGCATAGTGCGTGCCGCCTTGATCCACCGCCAGCGTGCCGCCCGCGTAGTAGGCGCTGCCCGCGCTCTGCACGTAGCGCGCCCGCACTGTCTCACCGGTCACGCCGAAGGCGAACGCCCCCAACTCGCCCTGGCCGTCCTGCCGTGTCCTCACCGGATCGTTATCCATATCCACATTCGTGTCGTACACGTTGACGAGCTTGGAGACCGCGTCGTCCCGCTCCATCTTGCTGATCGCGCCGTAGCGCGTCTCGCCGGTCACGCCGTACGACACCGCCGTCTCCGATTCGTTCGCCGCGAAGATCTTCGCGGCCGACATGTCGTTGGTTTCGACACCGTCGAACACGCCGTCCTTCTCCAGCGCGCTGGCCAGCGCCTCCGCGCTCGACAAGGCCTCGATCATCTCCGCCAGCGTCTCGATGTTCTTCTCCGCCGATTCGCGCATTAGTCCGTTCCCGCCGTCCGGCAGTTGATAGCCGCTGCCGAACACTCGCTGCAGGACTCTCCGCACGGACTTCGGCTGTTCGGCACCACCGTGGGAAGTGGTAAAGTTGCCGCCCCCCCCCCAATAGCGGTTTGCCTGCTGCGGCCCCTGGCCGATGTCTCCGGGGATGGCATCGAGGATGGCCTGCATGTTGGTGTGGGCCTGCACCAGATCCTTGCGCGCCTCGGCCACGATGTTCTTCCCGCTCAGCTGCGACACGCCGCTGCCCAGCAGCGCCGCGAAGGGGTGGTTCTCCTTCGCGATCACCAGCGCCGTCATGCCCTCGTTCACGTCCTCGGTGTCGTCCTCGTCCGCGAGGATGGCCGGCCAATCCATTGCATCGTCCGTGCGGAAACGGGCGTCGTTCTCGATCTTGACCGGATCCAGGCGCACGCCCGTCAGCATGCCGTCCTTCATGGTCACGCGGTAGCTGCCCATGGCCGTGTCGATGTCGCCCATGCCCGAGGCCGGCAGTTGCGCGCCGTCCACCTCGTAGCCCGTGCGGTCCTCCTTGCTCATCGCTACCAGGGCGGTGCCCTCGATCGCCGTCGCTTCCGGCTCGAAGCGCGCCGTCCAGGCGCCGTCGGCGTACTGCAGCGTGTAGGTGTTGCCGCTGTCGGACATCACCTCGCTGCCGGCCTGGACACCCTCCGTGCCCAGCCGCCAGCTCATGTCCTCGGCCTGCGCCAGGCTGACCGAGCCCTGCGTGCCCAGCGCCACTGTCACCATGTTTTGTTGGTACGCCGCGCTCCACATGCCCGCCGCGTCCAGCGTCAGCACGTACTGGTTGCCGTTGGCGGTATGCACGTGGCCGGACATGACCTGCATGTCGCCCAGCCACCAGGTCATGTCCTCGGCCTGCCTCAGTTGCAGCGTGCCGCCCAGCGCGCCGAGCGCCACGTCCTGCATGGCGGCCACGTGCATCACGCCCACCGGCGTGCGCCCGTCGGGCGCCAGCAAATGCCGGTAGACGTTGCCGTTGGTGGGTGCCGTCATGCGCGAGTCGGCCGTGATCACCAGCCACTGCCCGCCGTCCATGTAGGAGTAGCTGCCGTCCTCGTTGCGCCGCACGTCGACGCTCGAGCCGGACGTGCCCAGCGCGATGCTGGCCGCATCCGGCTGCACGTATTCCGCGCCGAACGCGCCGTCGGCGCCGAGCGTGACCGTGTACATATTGCCGTTCTTGGCCGTAACGACCATGCCGCTTGTCAGGGCGACGCCGTCATCGTACACATAGGAACCGTCCTCCTGTCGCTGGATGGAGATGTTCTGGCCGCTTATACCCAGCGCGAGTGACATCGCTTCGGGCATTTTGTAGGCGGCGCTCCAAGTGGTGCCATCCAAGGTCAGCGTGTAGGTGCTGCCATTCTTAGCCGGCACATCGGTGCCGGTGGCGAACGCCTCGCCGTTGAATGTGTAGCCACCGGACTCGGTGGTCATTAGCGTGAGGGTTTGCCCGCTTGTGCCCAGCGCGACTTCCACAGCCTGCGGCACAAACGGCGGAGGCGCCGGCGGAGGCGCCGGCGGCGTTACTACCGCTGCGGGCTCGTCGCCGCCGCATCCGGCCAAACCGAACGTCAGCAGCATCAGAGCCATGAGGCCTAGGCCCCATCTCGATCGATTACGATACGTCATGATTCTCCCTTGTGTCCTTCTCCACTTTTCCGCCGGCAGGATTTCCCTCCCGACGGCTTGCCAACCGGAGGCTCGCTAGGAACCCCACATAGCAAGTATTAGCACATCATGCCACGGGTCCTCAACCTGTGTCAAGGACCCCGCGGCATTCAATGCATATAAATACTGTACACTCGCCACGACGGGCAGTGCTTGCCATGCTCGTTTGAAGCCAACCCCCTATTGGCCATACTAGCACACTGCCACGGGCGAGAGCGGCCCGCGCAGGGTCTGCTAGTAGCGCAGCACCATCGTTTGCAGTCGGTAGTACGACTGCCACAGCGCCTCGTTGCCTGACAGTGGATAGCGCGCGGATGCGGTCGCCAGCTGCGCAAGTGCGCCAGCAGCACGATTCCAACTGCCAATTCCCAGGCCACCCGCTGGCCCCACACGCACAGCGGGCGCAACTGCTCGGCCTCTCCGCCACGTCCTCGATTACAGCCAGCTCGCCTACAGTGAGCGCTTCCTGCGCCGGCGTGGCCGGCGGCGCGTCGCAGTCGTAGCGCTCCAAGCTCCACACGCGCCAGGCCTCCTGCTCGCAAACCCCGCGCCCCAAGACCGCCCCCGAAACTTGCCCCGCTGTAATCCCGTGCGCGGCCAAGCCACCATCCATCCGGGTCCGCAATATGAGCAACCCTACCCGCCCTCTACCGTCCTACACGCAACCCCGCCCTGTATTAACACTGTGCCCGCTCGCCAGATGGACGAGAGCGTTGAACCCAACGCCAAGCTGGAATGGGGTTATCCGCGGTTATCATCCATCCAGATCTCGCTCGCACCGCACTCCTGCGAGCATCGAGCCTCCGCCCGTTGTCTGTCGGCTAGACTACAAATCGTGGCGCGCATGCTGCCTATCGGTATTCAGAACTTTCGGAACTTGCGGAAGGATGGGTGCCACTATGTGGACAAAACCGGGTACTTGAGAGATCTGGTCGAATCCGGGAGCCGCTACTTCTTGTCCCGCCCGCGCCGGTTCGGCAAGAGCCTGCTGGTCAGCACACTGAGATCCTTGTTCGCCTGCGAGCGGGAATTGTTCGCCGGCTTGGCGATCGAGCCCCACTGGAACTGGTGCGAGCCTCACCCGGTCATCCACTTGTCATTCGGGGGTGGCAGCTTCGAGGATCCGGGCGAGCTGCGTGACTCTGCGATGGATCAACTGGAGTCGCACGCTCGCCGCTCGGGCCTCGTTTTGACGTCCGGGCGCGGAGCGGGCCGTCTCGCGGAACTGCTTGAAGGCCTCCACGAGCAGACCGGCCGCCGGGTTGTCGTACTCGTCGACGAGTACGACAAGCCAATCCTGGACGTGCTGGACGATCCCGAGATTGCCCGCGCCAACCGCAACTACCTGCGCGGCCTGTATGCAGTCGTGAAGGACTGCGACGAGCATGTCCGCTTCTGCTTTCTCACCGGCGTCAGCAAGTTTTCCAAGGTCAGCCTGTTCTCGGGCCTGAACAACCTCAAGGACATCACTCTCGCCCCGCGTTTCTCTTCCATCTGCGGCTATACCGAGGGAGACCTCGATACAGTCTTCGCCGCGGAGTTGGAAGGGCTGGACCGGGGGCGGATCCGCGAGTGGTACAACGGCTACAGCTGGGGCGGCGACGAGCGGGTCTACAACCCCTTCGACGTGCTCCTGCTGCTGGATGAGAGGCAGTTCAAGAATTGGTGGTGCGAGACCGGCAACTCCACGTTCCTCGTTAACCTGCTGCTGGAGAAAGGCATCCCTTGGCGCTGCCTTGACGACATGGTGACAACGGAGGAACTGCTCTGGGAGTTCGACGTGGGGGCCATCGCTCCGGAGGCGCTGCTCTTCCAAGCCGGCTACCTGACCGTTCTGGAACGGCTCGAGATTGCCGGCAGTCCGCACTACCGGCTCGGGTACCCGAACCGGGAAGTGCGCCAGAGCCTGAACCGGGACTTGCTGAACGGGGTGCTGGGCTCCGGCAGACAGGGCGAGCAGGCGAGCCGGGCATCACGCCTCCGCGAGGTGCTGGCGAGGGGCGATCTGGTGGGCTTGGAGGCCGAGCTGCGGGCATTCCTGGCCGGCATTCCGCACCAGTGGCACGCCAAGAACCCGATGGCTAGCTACGAAGGCTGGTATGCGAGCCTGCTGCAAGCGTACTTTGTCGCCTCAGAGGCAGAGGTGCGGGCGGAGGAGAGCGGGAACCAAGGGCGGGCGGACCTGATCGTGCGGGGATTCGGACGGGTCTACGTGTTCGAGTTGAAGCTGCGGGAGCGGTCCGAAACGGGGGCCGCTCTGCGGCAGCTGAAAGAACGGCGGTACGCGGACCGCTATCTCGGCCGAAGCGAGACGGTCCATTTGGTAGGGCTGGAATTCAGCGCTGAGACCCGCAATCTCACAGGATTCGAGACCGTGACGGTCTGACCGATGACAGTGTCTGGGCGTTGCTCCTCGGAGACACAGCAATGACAGAGGGCAGCCCGACCTCGTGTTCACGACAGACGGCCTTGAGCCACTCAAAAGGAGAGCGTGCTTCCGCGACTCCTACAGCAGCGGCTTGGTGTCGTGTCTTTCCGCATGGTTCCAGTCATCGCAGCACAACTGATCGTCTCAGGCCACGGCGCACTGCCACAAGGGCTGCGAGGACAATTTCCAGCAACAGACAGGTCGAAGTCGCATACACCTTCGAGAGAGTAGTTCACGAGGCAACCGTCACTTACGGAAGCTTCCTTCAGCACATGCATAACTTTCGCAATTTCGCCATTCAGTGAGCCGGATCAGTTACGCAAGTAGGTTGCGAAGAGCGAACTGCGAATTTCCTTACGAGTCGAAAATTCTGCACAATTTTTGGATATTATACCTTACGATTTAGGTTTGAAATTTGCGACCGATTTCAAATTGATACATGCTTGACATTCATATGCTCTCCAATTCCTGTAGCATCTCAAAGTTATCTTTTTATTTGGCTTCGGACCTACATCTGTTTGATGCAATTTTTTCCAAAGAATTTCAAGTTGATAATTTGTCTTGAGGAAAGTGGGATAGACGTGTCGATTTGGCACCATCCACGAATCGAGAAACCCTTTACTCATCTTCCGCATTCCTCCCTCGTAGTTACTTTTCCATAATTGCTGCTCTTTATTGGAAATTGGCTTAATCATGCTGCGTGAATAATCGTCACTCCAGCGCTCAAAATCCTCCCGGAATCTGCCAAAAAATCGTTCCGATACGGCGAATACATCCAAATCAGAAGACTGCGGGTTATAGGCATCGCCCCATCTTTGCGGGGCCAGAGAGTAGCCGAGCCGTCCGCTACCCCGCAAGCTTATTTCCTTGGGATCCAGATCCAGCTTCTCGGCAAGCCAAGTCCGAGCCTCCTCGTACAGGGCCGGGCACTCCCGAAAAGCGAAGGGAATCCCTTCGGATACCCACAGGCGAGATACCACCGCTCGTTCCCGTCGGCCCAAGGCTACTGCCTGTAGCACGTGCTCCGCTGCTGGATACGCGCAGCGTAGCGCTGCCAGCGGAGGCTTTATTCGAAAAGTCGTAAACCCGCTCAAGTTGATCGATCCCTCCCGTACCGCATCATTAGGTATTCGCTACGATCAGCTATCTGCTGCCACCGCGCAGCCGAGCAAGCCCTCGGCTGCGGGTACTTCAACCGTGCCACCAACATCGCCGATTCGTGCAATGTGCAACACGCCGGGTCGATCGCTAGCCGTCGACATGCCTGGGCGAAGCCGTTCATCTGCCATCCATAGTAGCCCACAGAAAGGTAGAGCGCGGGCAGCTCAGCCCTAGGCACATGACGGGTCACCAAGATGGCAAGAGCGATCTCATCGGCCTTCCGACGCCAGCTCCTGTCAAACTGACCAGTCAGGACGCGAACGAACTGCATCGCAACCGTCGAACCGCCTTCCCGGCGTCCGCAGATGCAGGTTCGCCACGCGGCACGGCAGAGCGCGAGCGGGTCAACACCAGGATGCCAAGCCAACCTGTGGTCCTCCCCCAAAATTAGCAACCGGCACATCTGCATATTGGGTCGAGTCTCCGACACATTGAACTCGTGTCTAGCCAGATCTACCGACCGCCTGAGAATGCGCCAACTCTCGCGACTTGCCACTATTACATGGGTGTAGCCGCAGGACCGGCCGCGCCCCTCCCCTAGTCTAGCCTACAAGATGCGTTACGGCTAGGATCAGCCCCTGATCTCCGGATAAGATTTTTTGGATTGCGAGCGAGGGCACAGATTCTCAAGGGAATCTGGCCGTTGGGCCGGATGTGGGGCAATTCACCTACAGGCGCAGTTGCGGGCTTGTATATGAATCATTGGCATGGTATTATGCTTGATAGCTAGTGCCTGCGACAAAAGCTTCTAAATGATTGAAAATAGATGAGTTGATAGCAATCGACGCCGACGAAGATGACAGCGGCTGGCTAGCCCTGGCCCGCTGGCGGCCTATTTGCTACGATCTTCGTCTGGCAGGCACCCATGAGAGTCGTCTTAAATCCACAATTAGCCATCGGCCAAATCGATATTGAGCGCATCCCACTCGATCCGCAGTCCCGGGATGATATTCCCGCCGTGCTGCGCGGTTTGCAGCAGATTTGGTCGGATGCTGAGTTGCGGGCCAAGCTATTCACTCTGCTGGAGACGCATCTGCTCGCGGACAAGAGCAAGGCGGACAGCGCAGACAGTGAGAGGCAAGCATACGGGCCGTGCTTGGACGCCAGGAACGGTCGTCCGGGCATGAGTCTGTGGAGCATATTGGTGCTGGGACTGCTGCGTCAGGGATTGAATTGCGATTATGATCGCTGGCATGAATTAGCTGGACAGCATCGCAGTGTGCGGCGCATGATGGGACTCAGCGACTGGGACAGCACAGTGGCCAGTTGCCGCACGATCACACGCAACGTGTCGCTACTGACTCCGCAGTTACTAGCGGCTGTCAACCGCTTGGTGGTGGGAGCTGGCTACGAAGTGCTAGGCCAGGATGTGGCAGGAGAGTTGGCGGCGCGTTGCGATTCGTTCGTGGTGGAGACAGACGTGCATTATCCGACGGATGTAAGTTTGCTGTGGGATGCAATGAGGAGTCTGCTACGGACGATCGCACGGGCGAGTGAGGCCCAAGGGGAGACAGGCTGGCGGCAGCATAAGAAGTTGGAAGGGAAGGTGAGGAGACTGTTCCAAAGAGTGCGGACGAGGCGCAGGAGGAAGAATCAAGAGAAAGGGGTGAAGGCGTATTTGAAGCAGTGTGAAAGGTTGCTAGAACGAGCTGAGGGGAGCTTGGAAAATCTGCGGGAGAGCAGGGCAAGCAAGGAAGAGATCAAGGAAATAGAACGGCTTGCGGGATTGGGGCGGAAACTGGCGGGGCAAGTGGAGCGGAGAATATTGCAAGGCGAGACGATCCCACAAGAGGAGAAAGTGTATTCGATTTTCGAAGATCATACGCGCTGGTGCGTAAAAGGGAAAGCGGGTGTTCTGGTAGAGCTAGGAGTGCCGGTAACAATCGTGGAGAGCGCGGAACAGTTTATATTAGGTCATCGTATCATGTGGACGGAGCAGGACGTGGATGTGGCGGTCGAAATAGTGGAACAGGTGCAGAGTGAGTACCCGGGATTGCAGGGATGCAGTTTTGACAAGGGGTACTACAGTGCTGGGAATCGGCAGCGGTTGGATGGCATGCTGGCGCGGAACGTGATGCCGAAGAAGGGGCGGTTGAGTGAGACAGATAAAGAGCGGGAAGAAGCACAGGAGTACGTAGAGAGACGGCGGCAGCATCCGGCAGTGGAGTCGGCGATCGCGAACTTGGAGCAGCGAGGACTGGATCGAGTGCGAGAGCACGGTCGGGCAGGATTCGAGCGGGCGATTGGGTTGTCAGTGGTGGCAGCGAACGTGCATCGGCTAGGATTGATACTCCAGAGAAGGGAACGAGAAAGACTGAAGAAAGAGCGGCTAAAGATAGCCGCATAGCAGCGGTCATCGAGACGGGAAAGAGAAAAAAGAGAGCTGGCAGAAGGCCGGCAGGGCGGAGTGTATCTGAAGCAGGCAGTGAGTCGAACTCAGCCAGATTTCTTGACATATTTTTACCAATCAGGGGAGAAATTCTGCTGAACGATGCCCCCAATGGGTCCATAAATCGGCGCATATTTTTAGAGAAGATCGGATTTTAGGGGGTTTTGTCGCAGGCACTAGCTATACTCCGCTCCAAAGCCCCCAAAATCGACTTTGCTGTCAGCGATCATCTGCTCACCGGCAGCGTAGGGTTGGCCTTGGTTGCTCAACGACAATTATAATTTTCCATTCCAACTCGAAAACGGGGAGGCGGCGGAAGATCGCAGGAAATCTCCTGCTCTATAGCCGCACAGGCAATCTCAAATTTGAACATACTGTGCATACCCCGCAACCTTATCTGGAGTAGTTAGGTTTGGATAAATTACTAGACTTCTAATCTCGGCGCAAGGTTGACGATTGGGCCAAATTTCAATTCCCTGCAACGGTTTTTTCGGTCTGAGGAGCAGCCTCGCTAGGGACTTCAGTTTACGAACTTCTAATTCAATTCTGTCGCGGCAGATCGCGGTCCAAGTATACCTGCCGCTTGGGTGGCGAGAATAAAGGCCTCCTGAATGGCCTTAACCGTCACTGCATGGTCATTCATCACCACGTCAACGAGCTCGCCATAACGCTCGATATTCATGTCCAGTCCGTTAAGAACTGTTAGAGAACCAAAAGGCAAACAACAATCGACACCCTTAGGCCCTTGGCCCTGCACCAGTGTTACATAAGGCTCTTCAATCATTTCATTCAGCCCCTTTTTAACAACATCCTTGTCAACATGGAAGGCTAATTTGTTTCTCATCTTTCGGAAAAACTCGTTGTTATTCCACCGCTTTTCGAATTTCGTTAGATCGCCCCAAGGTTCGCTCTCGTAGTCAAGTATCCGGCGATCTTCGAGAGCTGTTCGCAGTTGTTGAACCCCCTTAGCGAACTCGTGGAGCGTTCCGATCGTGAACCACAAGAGCGCGTGAACATCGCGCTTGTAAGCTACCGAGCCTTGACCATGCTGCTGACCGCTCGCGTACATGCAACTGACGATGCTTTCCAAGCGGTCAGCATGAACGAAGCATCGACAAAACGCGTTCAACACATCGCGACCGAGCACTTCTTTCCAATCCTTGGGATTTCGCAACCTGATCTCCCAACTACCGTCTGTGTGTTTAACCGACTCAAGTGTTGGTGCTGGCATCATCGACTATCCTAGCCTCTTTCTTCGGTGCAAGCCTCTTCCAACACAAAATGAGAATGAAGAGAGACGCTTTCGCTACCGGACTCAGTCCTGTGACTGAACCTTGTATCCGCTGACAGGGCATCACCTCTTCCGCTCTGTCGGATGCGTCATCTCCTTCAACACGTCGATGATCTCGGTAACCGAAAGATCGCAACGCCCCACAAGTGTATGCTGTCTCGGTTTGAAGACCGTTAACATGCGCCTATAAGCATCGAGGCAGGGAAAGTGAGAATTGAGTTCTCGGCCTTCAAAGGTATCAAACCGCCCCATCTTGTTAATCAGGAAGTCGGCGATGCTGTAATGCGTGATTTCATCATTTACGCTGAAGCCTTGGAACCTAACGTTTTTGCCGAATGGCTCGGCCTCGACTTCAACCTGCTTCTCTTCCTCCTTGGAAAGTTTGGCATACGATCGTTCGATCATTGACCACATGTCAAGCACATCGCAGACTTCGGAAACCGTCTGCGGGGATGTAACGGGGGCACCAGTGAACACGCCCGGATACATCCAATCCAGCGCCCATTCATGCCCGCGCTCGATCGCTTCACATATAAAGTCCATGTCGATCCCGTCGTCCGTTCCTACCCCTTGGCGTGCGCAAAGATCTTTAAGCGCCCAGAGGATCAACCTCTCACCATCGCTCACGCTGCTCCCTGTCTGCTTTGACACAGCCAGCCCCATGCCAACAAGTTGCCGCACCGCCTCTGAACGGGATGGAACGTGCGGCTGAACGGATCGCCAAGAATCCACTCCCTCGATCATCTCGCGGTCCAGCCGCATCTCGAATCTCTCAGTTCTCATGTCCGTAGTGTACGGGAAAACCCGGTTGATGTCAAGATCGAATGCTTGATAGCCGCAATGCTCGCCCGGCGGTGCCCCGCCGGCGGCCCCCTCACGCAACAGCCTGCAGTGCGGCGTTGCCTAACGCCTCCGCGAACGATACCGGCACGGCGTTTCCGATCCACCGCGCGATCCGCTGATTCGCGCCGAAGAACTCCCAGTCCTCGGGGAATGTTTGGATCGCTGCCGCCTCCCGGAGGCTGATCGCCCTGTCCTGCTCCGGATGCCCGAACCGACCGTTCGACAGACTGTTGCACCGGCCCGTAAGTGTCGGGGCCTCTCGGTCCCACCACATCCGTCCGTAAACGTCGCTGAACCCGCGCCCGGGACGTCGATGGCAGGCCAACCCCAGCTCCTCCGGCCACTCCAGCCGGCTGCCGCCGTCAGCCGGTGTCGCCCTGACTCTCTCCAGATTCAGGGGCGACAGCTTGGCAGCACTGTGATTGGGAATGTAGCGGTGGGACTCTCCGGCCGCGATCCTCGGAAAGTGCCCGATTGCGTTCCGGACCGTCAGGCTGTCGCACGGGGGATCATCTCCTGCGGATCGAGGAAGCAGGGCCTGCGCTTCTCGCACCGCTAGCAGAACGTATCGCTGCCGGTGCTGGGGAACGCCGAAGTCCCGTGCGTTCAACACGCGGTGATCGCAGGCGTAGCCGCAGTCCTGCAGGCTTTCGAGGAAGAGGCCGAAGGCCTCTGCGAAGGCGATTCCGGGAACATTCTCCATCAGCACGGCTGCCGGCCGCAGCGCCTTCGCCAGGCGCGCGAACTCCGCCAGCAGGTCGGCATCCGACCGAGCGGCCACGCCGTGCCGCGGGCGCTGCTTGCTGAAAGCCTGGCAAGGAACGCACCCCGCCAGGAGCAGCTCCCCTGCGGGGATCGCCCCGGCTAGGCAGCGGATGTCATCATCCGTGACAGAGCGCAGGTTGGCGGTCACAAACCGGGTCCCGGGGTTATTCCTCCGGTAGGTCTCTCCCGCCGCGGGGTCGATGTCGATGCCAACCTCCACCTCCCAACCTGCCCGTCGCAGGCCCAGTGTCAATCCTCCGGCCCCGCAGCACAAGTCGAGCGCTTTCACGACTCAACCCGTTCGGCAAGCTGTCCCGAGAGAGTCTCGAGCCAAGCATCGACATCGATCTCGGGTAGCCCGGGCCGCCCGATGACTCGCAGGTAGGCCCAAGCCACCATTTCGCGAAACGGACTGTCTGTAGAGGCCACGCGCCGGAACCTGCCTTCCGTCGGAGGCTCGCTGCCATCCTCCGTAGCGATCTCCACTTCGCTCCCCTTGAGAAGTTCCAGCCGTCCGAGATTGGCGACCATCATGGGCACGTGGTCCCGGAACCCTGGGATGGGCAGCAGATGACCGATCATTCCCTCCGTGAAAGCGGATCGCAGTCTCTCCTTGTGCTTGCTGGACAAACGCTGGCCCGCCTTAAGGTCAATCTTCCCGAGCTTCGTGATCTTCTCGCAGCGGGCGACCACGACTTGCTCGACATCGCGCTCGCCGTCTCTGCCAGGCACAAGGTCGCAGGTGGGCGTGAGCACCAGCCGGAAGTCTGCCTCGTCGAAATGTCCGTCATTCCGTTTCAATCTCAACAGGTCTGCCGTAAACAGGTGATTCCCGAGCGGCGGCACGATGAACCGCTCCCACGCCTGGAGTTTTCCCTCGCCTGAGACACTCGCGTCCACGCGGGCGGCCACAAGCCTGCGGACGGCGCGGGGAACCACGACCTCCCGGTCACCGCTTCCAGCCGCCTCCTCCGCCTGACTGCTCAGGGCCTCCACCGAATCGCGCAGCGCCTCGCGGATCCGGGCATCGAAGTCGCGATGCACGCACCGGATCATCTCCGCATGCGGAACAAAGCCCTTCAGTCGCTCCAAGACCCGGAATTCCGAGTCTTCGCCCTTGGTGACCGTCTTCACCAAGGGATGCTCGAAGTCCTGCTCGTCCGGGAACGCCGAATAGACCACGACCGGGCAAAACCATCTCTTTCGGATCTCGTCAAACGCCTCATTGCCGGTTGGCTGTCCGCTGGCACCCTGCCCCTGAACGAGATCCAAGACCAGTAGATCCGGCCGGAAGCGTGCAAGAGCACGGCCGAGACCGTCGAAATCCTGGTCGATCGCCTCCCACTCTTGCCCGTCCTCCTCAAGCGTGTCTAGAAGGATTTGCCTGACAGGCGGTTCGTCGTCGATGATGAGTACCCTCATTGCCTTCACGGATTTTCCTGCGCGCGCCCCTCCTTGGCGAGGGGGAGGTCCAACTCGAACGTGGCTCCCCCCAGTATGCCGGGCAGGACCGTCCGCATCTTGCCGCCGTGGCCGTCAACAAGCTCCGACGCGACGGTCAGCCCCATCCCGATGCCGTCAGGCTTGCTCGTCACGCCCGGCCAGAACACCCGCTCGCGATCTTCGACAGCGATTCCCGATCCTGAATCGTCCACGGCAAGCGTTACGCGATCAGGCGACGGGCCCTGCGCCACCCTGAAGCGGAGCAGGCGCTCTCCCTCCTGCCTCTGTAGCCAGTACATCGAGTTGCTCACCAGATTCAGGATTACCGTGTCGATTTCCCCGGGATCGATTCGCACTGGCGTGCGACCCTCAACCGGCTTCTCAACGGTGATCCGACCCGCGCGAATCTGCTTCGCCTGCATTTGACAGCAGCGCTCGATGGACTCTTCCACTACTGCTGTGCGTCGGCCGGCACGGTATCCCCGGCTAGCGAGCGGAGCGAATCGTTCCGCGAGAGACTCCAAGGCCGCCACCGACTCGCTCGCCAGTTCCAGCGCCCGGGCAACGCCCTTGTCCGACAGGCGGTCAGCCTGCTCTGCCGCCTTCCGCAGGCCGCGCCCGATCACCGTCGTGCGATTTCGTATCTCGTGGATCACTATCTGCGCGATCGTGCCGATGACTGCAAGGCGGTTGTAGTAGCCGAAACGCCTCTCGATGACGGCTCGGCTCTTGTCCAGTTCCTCTCCGAAGTCCTTGACCTCCTTCAGTGCATCGTCGACACTGCCTCCGGTGTCGCGGAGCCTCTCGATCTTCTCGACCAGCGGCTCGGGGTTCAGCGTCGCGAACAGGTCTCTCGCCGGAGCGGCCTCCTTGGAATCCATGCGGTCTATATCGCGCTGCTGCTCGAGCAGGTTCACGATCCGCGTGACTAGCTCGCGGAACGCAACCATGGACGGGTTCTCCACGAGCCCCTCGCGATTGCTCGTGTCCACGATTTTTGGATTCTCGGATTTCGTGATCCGTACGCACCCGACGACCTGGCTCGTGCTAAGGCGCGAACCGACCCGACTGATTCTCCTCCGATCCAGTCCAAGCCAGTCGCGCGTGCTGTCGGACTTCGGCAGTACGAGAATATCGTCGCGATAGACGGAAATGCCGTGCTGCGAGGTGACCGCCCTGCGCACGTCTCTCTGTGACTCACGGAAATGGTCGGCGATCTCGCGCGTGTCATCCTTGGTCAGATCCCATGCCCGTACCTCGAACCGAAACGGGCCACAGTCGGGACCGGAACCGTTCAGGCCCGAGAAGAGGGCCGGGGCCGAAGCGTCATGGCTTGCCGCCCAATGCTCGCAGATCTTGCGCTCGCGGCCGGGCGAACCGTTGATCGGCCGGTACTGGTACTGTGCCCGGATGTTTCCCTCGCCGTCCACATCGCCTTCAATCGCGTACTTGGGTTTGGCCATGAACTCCGGCGGCCTGATATCCCGGACGGAAGGTTCTACCAAGCCGCCCGGGACGTCGAGGCGCAGCGAAAAGTCTTTCATCGCCGCGAACGGCGAAACAAGCCGGGCCAAGCTCTCCCGCAGGTTCTCGATCTTCTCCTCGTTCCAGACGCTTCTGAGCGCGCCGATCCGGATCCGGGTGCCGTGCTCTCCATCGAAGGACTCGGCTCGCAGATGCGATACATCGAACGCCGCATTCCCCAAATCGTCCGAGTCCACCAATTCCTCCCAATTCAAGGAGAATCCAAGGATGGGGCCACCTGACGTTCTAGTAACCACATCGATTTGCTTCCCGAGCCGGGCTGCGGAAAGACGCCCAAGCCCCTTCTCGCCGGTCACCGGACGCGACCACTTACCGATCCTCGCTATGGGCTGTTCCTGCTTGCATGGGGTCGCAATCACGCACCAGGCATTCTCGATCGTGTTACGGTCCATCCCGTATCCATCGTCAACGATCTCGATGCAGGCCCCCCCCGAATCGCTGCCGCTCTCACTCGTGCGTATCCGGATCTCGACGTGAGCTGCCAAAGCGTCATAGGAGTTCTTGACCAGTTCCATGACGGCGACTACATCGTCGGTGACAAGATCCCGACCGAGGGCCGCCAAGACACGGGGATGGAACTTGAACGATACCCGCGTGCTATCTCCAGCACTAGGGTCCGCTCCAGTCATAGGTAAGTGAGACCCGTCTATCGGCACCATTGCCTTTCCTATCCTAGCGGGTGCATCTCGCCACACCGCTGGCAAGCGCCCCGCTCCATACCTCCGACTCCAAGAGTTGCCCCGAGGCGCACAGTTGCTCCCTCGCCATGCAGAGCAGATCGCGAGGAAAGCGGCTGGACAAGCAAGAGCGCCTGCCCCGAGACGCCGAATCGATATCGACGGATGTTGCATTCCGTCTCGACGCTATGCTGGCGCGGAATTCCCGCCTAACGGTTCAACTGAAATGGCCATTGCAGCGCAAGTTAGCAACGCTGCCGTGCAAAGGCAGCGAGCGAAAGGCGGCCCGGGGGCAGCGCAACTGGTTGCTGGCACCGGCGCAGGTGTCGCCCGCGGCCAAGGCCAAAGCCACCAGCAAGCGGACAATGGCAAGGCTTGCCGGTGCAGGACTCGCGCAGCTGGGAGCTTCCGTGTTGCAAGTCAAGCGGCCGGGGCGGGAAAAGAGGGCGCCAGTGGCAGTGGAGGGGGCCTGGCATGGAGTGCCGGGCAGAGAGGAACAGGCAGTTCATACGAGGGCCTCGGCCGGGCGTGCGGGCGGTTCGGGTTGCCACAAACGATCTTCGCGCAAGAGGGTGTCGAGCAGGCCGGCCAAGCGGCGCATGACAGCGACGAGGGCGACCTTGTGGGACTTGCCGTTAGCCACTAGGCGCTGGTAGCAGGCTTGGGCGTCAGGCTGGCAGCGGGTGGCGGACAGGGCGGCCATGTAGAGCAAGTGGCGCGGCTGGGCGCGCCCGCCGCGAATCGAGCGAGCGCCGCGCCGTTGGCCGGAATCGCGGTCGAAGGGAGCCAGCCCGAGTAGCGCGGCGGCCGGGCGGCGGCCGAGCGAGCCGAGTGCGGGCATGGCGGCGCAGAGGCAGGCAGCGTTGAGCGGGCCGCAGCCGGGGATGGACTGGATAATCTCAGCGCGGCGAGCAAGCACGGCATCGGCGGCCAGGCAAGTTTGCAGGTCACGCTCACAGGCGGTGCGGGCGACTTGCAAGCTGGCGAGCGGCTTGGTCAAGCGGCGCGCCGCTTGCGGGTTGAGTGCGGCGGTCAGCTTGCGCAGGGTGCCGAGTTGTGCGACCAGCTTGCGGCGAGCGACAAGCAAATCCTGGAGAAGTTGCAGGTTGGCGGCTTGTGGCGGGGTCGCTTGCAAGTCGGCGAGACGGCCGAAACGAGCCAGCATGGTCGCATCGACGCGGTCGTTCTTGGCGAGTTGGCCGAGCGCTGCGGCGAAGCGCCGCGAGCGCAAGGGATTGACAAGGACAGTCTGCAAACCAGCTGCAGCCAGGCATTGGTGCAGTTGGCGGTGGTAACGCCCGGTGGGTTCGAAGACGGCGCGAGTGACGCCCTGCTTGCGCAGCCAGTTGCACAGAGCGCGGCGACCGCTTTTGGTGTTTGCATAGCGGCGGTCGAGGCCGGTGTCGAGCAGGTGGGCGTCAAGGTACGCCTTGCCGACATCGATGCCGGCGACTACGATGGGAGTGGGTGTGGTCATTCCTGTATTCCTATCCTTTTGCGATACGGGTCTGTACCCACGCTTCCGTGCAGGACGCGCAGGAATGGGTGCGACGGGCCGACCAAGCTCGCGAACGGACCTAGAATCCGAGGGGGGAACGGTCCGACCCGTCGCTGCCAAGGGGGCCTGGCCAGGCCCCCTTGGCACACTCCTGCCTGCACTGCGGCGGGCAGGAAACTGTGAGTTGTCGCAGCGCTGGCTGGCGCCAGCTGCGACCGTGCTGGCAGAGGCTCCACGGGGGTGGCGGCCATTCCTCGTTCGGGCACTATTCCAACATAAAAGGGGTGACGCTCAACCACGTCACGCTGGCCCAAGTCGACCAGCACGAGTTTCCGGGTAGAGTAGGTCGTTACCGAGACTCCTTCTACCCGGCGTCTGGATTCGGCGATCCTTGGTCCGACGCTGCAGGCTATCTGAATCTGATTGCGCGCCTTGCTTTTTGACGCTTTCCTCGGTGCCAACAGGCAAGACCTTGAACGCTTTGCTGAGCGAGCAACCTTGCAGCCGAGGTTGCCAATCCTGCCCTTCGCACAATCTGAGTATGCCGGCCGACACTTGATAGCCGAGCCGGCCGCGGGCAGTCGTGCCCTAAGCCACATCGTAAAGGCGTTGTCCTGCGGATTGGCAAGATGGAGTTACGGCCAGTCTCCGTCATGTCGCCGGTCTCCATCCGCCGTCCGAAGTCCAGCGTCCCAGAATCCGCCGATCGTCGATAGCCGCATGCGCCGCTGGCATGATGAAGTCGCCAACCTCGCGAACCACCGTCGGCAGGTCGGGTTCGTTGATTCGTAAGGGCTCGCGAGCGAGAAACGATTGCCACTGCCCCACCTTGCGAGAATCCCCGGAAAAAGCGTCCGTCAGCGCAGGTGGGCGTTCCCGTGGCACCGTTGTCCCGCGCCTGGCGAATGTCGCGCGAATCGCCGCAGCCAGCGTTTCCAACTCCACTGGCCCGGGCGTCACGACGTCGCCGAAACCAATATCGATCCAGAGCGGGATGACGGCGCCCGCGAGATGAACCGCAGTCCGCAGCCGAAGGCCTGCGTTTGCCAGGTCGCCGCGAATCGGTTCCGCTGCGATCCGCTCCGCAGCGAAGGTCAGTCCATCGTCCGGAACCTCTTGAGCGCAGATCTCCGCGAAGATCTTCACGATCCGCTCCTCTTCGCGCTGCCCGGACGCAAGTAGATCCAAGTCAAGCGTCGTGCGAAAAGGATCATCGAGCCACGCGGCGTAAAGCATTGCCCCCTTCAGGACGAAGCGCTCCTTATGCGGCGATTCGCTCAACCGGAACAGGAGCCGCTCCAGCGCATATCTCGTCAGCACCCGCTCGAAGCTCGCCCGGTTCGTCCGCGCCACGTTTTGCAGCCGCGCACGCACCGAGGCAGCGACGTTCCGGGCCTCACGCCCCATTGGTAACCGCCGTCTCAAGACAGGGCCTCAGAACGGACCAGATGCGCGTCTCCCGCGCGTATCGAATGATCTCCGCCGGTTTGGCCTTCTCCGACCTTATGACGCTGTGCAGGCCCTCGAGCGCCACGTCGAAACCAACGTGCCTTCGGAAACGAAAGCAATCGACCACGGTCTTGGCCGGATTGAAAATCGGCACAGCCACGCCGTCGATGCGGTGCATCTCCACACCGAGCGAAAGCGCCCGCTTCCCGAAGCGCACGACACGGATCGCAGGGTACTCGAACTGCGGCTTGCGCGCCTTTGCGCCGATGGCGACCCAGACGCGGCTCGGCATCTGCAGCGTGAGCTCGTGATACTGCAGAGCCGACATCAGGCAGACGACCCCTTTCGGCACCAGCTTCGCCACCTCGGCCATGGCATGGGGCGCAGTGATGTCGGCGTCGGCAAGCTGATAGAGTCCGCGTGCGACGCGGATGAGCCTGCCGTCCTCGATCAGACGCGCCAGCGTTTCCGGATGCACGCGTGCGGCGCTCAGCTCGCTACGACGCATGGCGCCATGCTGCTTGAGTAGCTCGACTGCCCGATCAGCTTGGGAATCCCGTCCAATGACCGTCATGTGACTTCACGTCGGACCTTAGTCTCCAATGTCTGGCATTTTGTCACAATCGCGGCCGCCATGCAACATAAAGAAATCACGCGCTTTCCGACAATTAGAATTTCCGGTTCGGCCGCGCGGTTGAAGTAACTGATTCTGCCCCAAGCGATTAGCTTGTGATTGCCGGGTGAGGTTCAGATTGACCCCTGCCTATCGGCCCGATATGTCTACGCTGGCCTGATCGAGGCCGCCAAGAATGCGTTGGCTTGGTCTGCCTTGACGAACTTCCACTCGACTTGCCCCCCTCCCTGCGCCGCGGCCGGACAATCTCGGGCGGGCGGTGCAGGCCCTGGCTAGGCTGGGCGGCTATCTCAACTTCCAGCGCAAGCGCTATGCCCAGCCCGGCCACCCTACACGCGCTTGGCAACCATCGTGCAGTGCGTGCAACGCACCCGCCGGCTCGACCACAGCAGCAAGCTCTATCAGAAATGCGCACACCCTGATTGTGTGTGTAAACGGCAGGCGACGGGTGACGGCGACGCTGCAGTGCGCGAACGGGCAAACGCTGCACGTGCGCCAGACGACGCAGTCCGAGGCGGAGTTGCAGCAGTTGTACGCGGCGCTGGCGATCGACCCACTCCCCGGCCAGACCCGCCGGGGCGTGCTCTGCATCCGGCGCCGGATTCATTAGCGCGCGTCTTGTAGTGCAACTGGTACCTTCATAGGCAGTCTAACGTCTTATTAATCAGACACATACTAATTTCGAATGCTAAACATGGGCTAGGTCAAAGAGTTCCTCCACGACGCGGTCAAGGTACTTGACAGCCTTGATCTGCCGGATATCGACTCTGAAGGTCATCCATGTCGCCGCTTAGCGCTGCTCGTCCCTCACGATCAGCACGTGCAGGCTCCCAGCTGAGACCAAGTGCGAGCGATTCGGTCAGCTAAGGGGCACGATGGCGGCACCGCTGGCGAAAAGTGGTGACACTTGCAACTCGCGCTTTGGCGATCACTAGAGCACATTGCTGCTTGCAGGCTTGGCCATTGTCCGAGCACTTGGCAAGACTTGCCGATATAGCTGTCGCAGTTATTGGGTCAAAACGTATCAAGATCGCTCAAAATTTTGGCCGATTTCCTCGATCTCACATCTGGCCGCGATCATCTTGGCCAAGCGCTCAAAGTCCCTGTAGCAGTCCTGCACCGCGTAGATGTGTCCGCCGAGCGCACCGTCCGCGACCCGGAGATGGAACATCGGCTTACGGACTTCGTGTGCCATCGCCATCAAGCTCCGATAGTGCTTAAGCGTAGCGAGGCATTCAGAGTCAACTTCCGTTGAAGGAGTCTCAGGGATCTTCTTTCCCAGCGCCGTCTCGCGATAGGTCCCGGGAATCTTCCTAATCCATTTCTGGTATGCCTGAACAGGACGCCTTTCGCGAACCGCGTGCTGCATGACGACATAGCCGGCGGGCTTGATGTCGGCAGATGGCAAGTCCAAGTCCAGGACATTCGGCCGGCGATTCAAGCGATCGCTCCATTCTGTCCGCCAGTCATCAAGTGTCGGGCCGACATTGCGGAGCGCCTGCAGAGAGAAGAGATCTGGAGCCAACGGAAACACCACGAAATTCGCTGCAATGATCGCCGCACGGTTGATCGCTCCTAGATTCGGTCCGACATCAATCAACGCGATGTCGGCCTCCTGCTTTTGTGCGGCATTAAGGATCGTGCGGTGAAAGGCTGACTCGATTCGAAAAGCTGCCTCGTCTCTATCCAGGCAGTCCGGCCAAGCGGAAGAAAGCCTAGCCTCGAAACTTGACAACCCCAAGTCCCCGACTATCAATCCCAGGTTCGTGCGAATCTCCTCGACGTGTGGCTCGCTGATGTCGCCCAGGCCGCGCAATATCGGTGACACTGCTCCGAGGATGCTGTCATGGTGATCGTCTTCCGGCCACAGCTGCTCGAGTCGAGACCCACTGAGAAACATGGCACTCAGGTTGGCTTGTGGATCGAGGTCGGCTGCTATCACTGAGTATCCAAGCTCGGCATACATCCAGGCCAAGTGGTATACCAGCGTGGTCTTGCCAACGCCTCCCTTGTTGTTAAAGAGCACGATCGTCTTCATGGCACCCTCCGGATGGTTGCCAGCAAGTGGGATCTCTCGAACTCGAATTCTGCCTCCGGATTTCCGTTCTCGCGCAACGCTGTCTGCGCTCGGATGACACCTCTTCCAAAGCGATTGACGTATCCCAGACACGCTAACACTTCCGCCACGATCGGATTTCGGTAATCTGTCTGTCGAGGAAAGTTCTCGGGTGACGCTGCGCCATACAGGCCACCCGGATTCTGGATTTCGATGCGATCGCCGTACCAATAGAAGCGGACCGGTGCGTTCGATTCGTACGAGCGATGCATGATTGCATTCAATAGCAGCTCGCGGATCGCCACGACCGGGTATTCACTCAACATTCGTTCACGCAGCGCTGATTCCTCCACAGGTCGCAACTGCGCTGGAAGCGAAGCGAACGATTCGACTTCTCTCAGAACCGTAATCAGGTCGCCGCTGAATTTCCGCTCGCTTATCGGGGTATCCGCAATCGATTCGCCGTCCCATCGGACGAACTGAATCCAGGCACCGGGCAACCAGTGCAGCGGATTTCTGGCGAAAACCAGCGCAGCCGCGTAAGTTGGACAGCCGGCAGCTAAGTCGAACAGCCGCAGAGAAGCCATCTGCTCTTCTAGCGTGCGGTCGTTCTCTCTGAGAACGGATGGATCGATGGCGGCAGGGAGGTATGTGATGCGATACATGTCCATGGCCAAGTCGTCTATGCTGCAACCTGGGCACGGGCGGACGTCAAACGTCCGATGATGGGCAGTGCGCTTCTCGATCAGAATCCGCTCTTCCTGTTGGCTCGCACCGCGGCGCGATGGTCCCACCCGAATCCAGACTCTGCCTTTGTAACGGACAGGCGGCAAGTCGGATGGCATGACTTCAACGACGGCCACCTCGCCTTCGGGCAGTGTGTACTTCTGCACCGTCATCGTCGGCCGCGGTTCGAAGTTGACGTCGGACGCCAGTGCGCCCAAACTCCTCTGCAACTGGTCGGTCACTGCCAGTCCGCTGGCTCTTCCGTCATCGCGGATTCCGATAATCAGGTAGCCTGGTCGCTCATGGGACGGAAAGTCGTTGGCGAAGGCACAGATCGCTTGGCCGAACTTGTCTGTATTCGATTTGGATGCAGTGAGTTCTACTCGATTCGACTCGTGATTCCGGATCAACGCACGCAACTCGTCGGTTGTGAGCACTCGCCCGCCTACTGTCCAGCGTACACCAAGCTCATCTTCGACAGTAATTGCTGGTGTCGGTACGTAGTTTGAAGGGTTTACGCCCCCAAACCTTGCTGTGAAACTGCTGGCCGCGGGGATGCAACAACCCCTGCCCCGCTGTTGCGGGCTGGCAACGTCTGTTGGGTTATGAAGATCAGGCACATAGGGCTGCGGGCGCTGCACGCGGGCGGTCGTCCGCCGCTCTGGCACCACGCCTTCGGCGCATCCTGTTCCGCTTGCAAGAGGCGACACATCTGCGCAGCGCCAGTGCGCACCGGGATTCCGGTTGCATCCCTTGCAAGGCGACCGTGCGGGCCAGTAGCGCGTTCGCGTCTCCGGCAACTGGCGCGTGGTGTTCCGTTTCAAGGATGGCGAGGTCGTGGACGTAGATCTGATCGACTATCACTGACCGAAGGGGGCGTTGACCATGAACGACATCGCGAACGATCGCGTCGGCCCGATGGCGAACCCGCCGCATCTGGGCGAACTGATCCGCGAGAGCATGGACGAAGTGGGCTGGAACGTGACCGAAACGGCAGCGCATCTCGGATGCGAGCGCGGCACTCTGTCTCGCCTGCTGAACGGCAAGGCGGGTGTGTCTGCGAACATGGCGCTCGCCTTGGAAGCCATCGGCTGGGGTACTGCCGATCACTGGATGCGGATGCAGGCGAGCTACGAACTGGCCCAGGTGCGCCATGACCGGACTGCTGCGGAACGGAGCGCGAGGGTGCTGCACGCATGATCGCGCCTCGCGCTAGCACTGCGAGACAAGAGGCTTCGCCGAATGCCTCCCACGGGCGGGCATCGCTTCCAGCACGAGGTAAGACCAGCCGATCTCTACGATCCCGAATCGTAGAGTGATACCGCTCCCTACCCGCTCGGCTTTCTCCCGGCTGTCTGTCCCCCTCGTCAACCACTGCACTGAATGGTTACGGCCAGCACCGGCCCGAGCGCCTGACACCTGTGCATCACAGCGAGATTCCAACTGATACACTACCCTGAATGGAGAAACCCGTGTCCGCTCAAAAAGTGCCCTCGTCCGAACCTGTCGACTCCGAAGACGTGACTGCAATCAGGCATGAGGAATCTCCCGAGTCGAAAGTCTTCCATTGCGACGGAGCTATCGGTGGCCCCACCCCCAAGGGGTTCTTTGCAATGTCTCTCTATACGGAGCGCTACAGTCTACCCGACAAGGGTATCCCCGACGTCGACGCACAAGGAAACGTAATGGAACACTTGCACGGCAACCCCGAGATTGTCCGCCGGGTGCAAGCTACTGCGTTACTCACTCTAGATGACGCAATTTCATTGGGAATCTGGCTTATGAAACGAGCGCAGGATCTCAAGAGGGACAAGTAGTGCTAGACACAAATCGAAAGAACCTGCCAAGCGCTTGGAAGTGCAACTATTCCGTCACAAATCCGTGCAAATGGTCCATACCGATTCAACGGTCGACCCGCTTAAAATCCAATGGAGCGACAACTTCGTTCGATCTTGGGTCAGACAACCCGTCCCAGAATGAAATTGTGTGCCAAGGAATTCTAAACTCACAAGAATTCAATTTATGTTCGGGAAATGCAGATAAAGACTATTCGGACTTCCGAATCAGAACACAGTTCTCAATCCCCGATACAGGACATCTATCTTGGGATGTATTGGAATCAGTTCCAGTTGGCACTCACGACCGAATTTCAGCACACAAAAAGTGGCTGGAGGTCGCCCGCGAGCAACTGGACGATCTAGATGCCGAGGCTGAAGAGGAGGGTATCGTTCCCCCCCGCTGCGGAAGCCCGCGACTTCGCAGTGCAGTTCATTGAAGAGTTCTCGAGGAAAGGTCTGCCTCTGCCTACAGTGTTCCCGGACAGCGAACGCAGCGTTTCGATTCAGATGAGCGTGAAAGAGTTTATTTTCCTGCTGACATGTTTCGAAGGAAGGCGTGGCAACTACAATGCGATTCATGACACATATCGCATGTCAGGGTCGTATAACAGCCTTTCCATCAATGACATCTCAGAATCGCCATTTCTAAAGTACCTGCAATACCTGTTGAGACCACTATCCGATCATGCTCGCCTCGCCAATCGACCCAGATGAACGCTTAAGAGGAGCTATCTTTTCGAGACGTGTTCAAAAGCGGATCAAGCAATATGGCATCCTACCTCCCGTCAAATTCCTAGAGAGTGATTTCCTTTCCGCCGGCAATGACGTGTCCATGGACAGGTTCGATCACGGGGATTGCATCGAGCTAACCAAGATCCAAGATGCCATCGGCCGAAACAGAAATCCTCTGAGAACATTCTACGGTTGGGCGCATTGCCCTGTCTCTGTCTTTCGGGAAAATGGCTTGACTGTCGAACCTTCGCCCATCCTCAAGCCCCGCGATGGATTGCTTCCCAATCCGCACCACTGTCACATCCTAGTCAATGACGAAAGAAGGATGGGCGTGCTCGATATTCTCAAGGCAGGTTTTGACAGATGGAACTGGCAAGATAGATGCGACCCTGAATGATTTTCGAGCTAGCCGAATTTTGGCTGATTTTTTGTGACAGTCCAAATGTGGAACCGGGAGAGAGCGAGTGGAACGGAAGAATTTCTCTCGGGGCATCGCAGGCGGTCCGCAACACACATCATTCCATTCCGACCCGTCGATGTTGTCTGCGCCACTGCCCCTGCGAGACTGCCCTGGCAACGCCACTGCATCCGCGAGGCATGATCCGCCTTCGTAACTATTCAAGATTTGAGTTTTGGGCTGAGGCAGGCGGGACCTAGCGGACATAGGGGGTGGGGCCAGTGGCGTAGCCTCGGGGGTTGCGGGCAGCCGGTGCGCCGCGGGAACTGTGCGTGGTGGCCGGCGGTACTGGTACGCTTGACAACAGTCTTTTCCAATACCAAAATGAGACTGAAGAGGAATCGCCAGCTTCCGTGTTAGAAATCAAGCGGCTGGCGGGCGAAAGAGTTCGGCAAATTGCTGTTCGACGGATCGTGTATAGTTAGTGCCTGCGACAAAAGCTTCTAAATGATTGAAAATAGATGAGTTGATAGCAATCGACGCCGACGAAGATGACAGCGGCTGGCTAGCCCTGGCCCGCTGGCGGCCTATTTGCTACGATCTTCGTCTGGCAGGCACCCATGAGAGTCGTCTTAAATCCACAATTAGCCATCGGCCAAATCGATATTGAGCGCATCCCACTCGATCCGCAGTCCCGGGATGATATTCCCGCCGTGCTGCGCGGTTTGCAGCAGATTTGGTCGGATGCTGAGTTGCGGGCCAAGCTATTCACTCTGCTGGAGACGCATCTGCTCGCGGACAAGAGCAAGGCGGACAGCGCAGACAGTGAGAGGCAAGCATACGGGCCGTGCTTGGACGCCAGGAACGGTCGTCCGGGCATGAGTCTGTGGAGCATATTGGTGCTGGGACTGCTGCGTCAGGGATTGAATTGCGATTATGATCGCTGGCATGAATTAGCTGGACAGCATCGCAGTGTGCGGCGCATGATGGGACTCAGCGACTGGGACAGCACAGTGGCCAGTTGCCGCACGATCACACGCAACGTGTCGCTACTGACTCCGCAGTTACTAGCGGCTGTCAACCGCTTGGTGGTGGGAGCTGGCTACGAAGTGCTAGGCCAGGATGTGGCAGGAGAGTTGGCGGCGCGTTGCGATTCGTTCGTGGTGGAGACAGACGTGCATTATCCGACGGATGTAAGTTTGCTGTGGGATGCAATGAGGAGTCTGCTACGGACGATCGCACGGGCGAGTGAGGCCCAAGGGGAGACAGGCTGGCGGCAGCATAAGAAGTTGGAAGGGAAGGTGAGGAGACTGTTCCAAAGAGTGCGGACGCGGCGCAGGAGGAAGAATCAAGAGAAAGGGGTGAAGGCGTATTTGAAGCAGTGTGAAAGGTTGCTAGAACGAGCTGAGGGGAGCTTGGAAAATCTGCGGGAGAGCAGGGCAAGCAAGGAAGAGATCAAGGAAATAGAACGGCTTGCGGGATTGGGGCGGAAACTGGCGGGGCAAGTGGAGCGGAGAATATTGCAAGGCGAGACGATCCCACAAGAGGAGAAAGTGTATTCGATTTTCGAAGATCATACGCGCTGGTGCGTAAAAGGGAAAGCGGGTGTTCTGGTAGAGCTAGGAGTGCCGGTAACAATCGTGGAGAGCGCGGAACAGTTTATATTAGGTCATCGTATCATGTGGACGGAGCAGGACGTGGATGTGGCGGTCGAAATAGTGGAACAGGTGCAGAGTGAGTACCCGGGATTGCAGGGATGCAGTTTTGACAAGGGGTACTACAGTGCTGGGAATCGGCAGCGGTTGGATGGCATGCTGGCGCGGAACGTGATGCCGAAGAAGGGGCGGTTGAGTGAGACAGATAAAGAGCGGGAAGAAGCACAGGAGTACGTAGAGAGACGGCGGCAGCATCCGGCAGTGGAGTCGGCGATCGCGAACTTGGAGCAGCGAGGACTGGATCGAGTGCGAGAGCACGGTCGGGCAGGATTCGAGCGGGCGATTGGGTTGTCAGTGGTGGCAGCGAACGTGCATCGGCTAGGATTGATACTCCAGAGAAGGGAACGAGAAAGACTGAAGAAAGAGCGGCTAAAGATAGCCGCATAGCAGCGGTCATCGAGACGGGAAAGAGAAAAAAGAGAGCTGGCAGAAGGCCGGCAGGGCGGAGTGTATCTGAAGCAGGCAGTGAGTCGAACTCAGCCAGATTTCTTGACATATTTTTACCAATCAGGGGAGAAATTCTGCTGAACGATGCCCCCAATGGGTCCATAAATCGGCGCATATTTTTAGAGAAGATCGGATTTTAGGGGGTTTTGTCGCAGGCACTAAATAGAGAATTTTGCGCCTAAGCTTCTTACCCTTGGGACTATCTCTCTTTTGGATAAGGGATTCAGAGGTGAGGCAGTCCCGGCAGCCCCCGGGCGCTCCTTCAGGGTATCCTGAGCCCATACTCGCTTCTACGCCTCCTACCGAAGATCGCGGCATCTTCGAACTGCTACGCAAGACAGGCCTCGATCCCGAGCAAGCGTTTACACCGTTCACAGGGATACGTGACATGGCCGCCGCCAACCTCATCGCACGCTTTGAAGCCAAACTGGACGCGATGCGCGGGGAGTTGAATGTCCAGCGCTGGCTGATGGGGCTCGGCTTCGCGGCCTTGGTCGCCGCGGCCATCGCCCAACTGTTCCGCGGCTAGACCGCAAACGAGTGGCTGTAGCGGAGAGGCGCGATCGGCGCCCGGCGAGGGAATGCGGGGGGATGAGACCGCGACCGAAGGCGCACGCCCCGGATAGCGACCGGTGCTGGCAGGCTGTAGGCGCACGCAACCCGCAGCGGAGGTCAGGCTGGCAGCGCCAGTGGCAGAAACTAGGGCTGGGAGGTTAGTCGGACTGGTCTCTTGGGTCGCTCAAATCGAAAAAGAAGCTGCAAGGCGAAAGGGTGGCGGACAGGCAATGCCTGGATAGTCCGGTAGTGCTGTCCAGACAGCGGGCCAAGCACGAATCCGATCCCTGCGGGGACGCTCCGAGCAGCAAGCATCCTCCGAAGGGCAGCATAGTACGATGATTCCCGGCCTCCCCGATCTACGCGCAAGCCATGAACCGTCGCAGGCTCCCGATCGGCATTCAGACCCTGCGGGGAATCCGGGACGACGACTGCTATTACGTTGACAAGACCCCGCTCGTCCGCGACTTGGTGAGCCAAGGCCGCTACTATTTCCTCTCCCGGCCGCGCCGCTTCGGCAAGAGCCTGCTGCTGGACACGCTGCACGAATTGTTCGCAGGCAGCGAACGGTTGTTCCGGGGGCTTCTCATCCACGAGTATTGGGACTGGGCGAAAGCCCATCCGGTAGTCCGTCTCAGCTTTGACGGCAAGTACAACGAGCCGGGCGACCTGCCGGGCAATGTCGCCGCGCAGCTGCACCTCGTCGAGCGGGAGGCCGGCGTGCATGCCGATCGGCAAGGACTGGCCGGGCCGGATCGCCTGGGCATCCTGTTGAGCCGATTGCATGCCGAGACCGGGCGGCAAGTCGTGGTACTGGTGGACGAGTACGACAAGCCGATCCTGGACGCGCTCGACACCCCGGAGCTGGCGAAGGCAAACCGCGACTATCTGCGCGGCCTCTACGGGACCATCAAGGGCAGCGCCCGCCACGTCCGGTTCGCCTTAGCATGTTCTCCAAGACGAGCCTGTTCTCGGGCCTCAACAACTTGGAGGACATCAGCCTGAATCCGCAGTTCGCGACCATCTGCGGGTACACGGACGCAGACCTCGACACTGTATTCGCTCCCGAACTGCCCGGGCTGGACCGGGAGCGGATCCGGGCTTGGTGCAACGGCTATCACTGGCGTGGCGATGCAACGCTCTACAACCCGTTCGACGCCCTCTTGCTATTCCGCAGCCGGGAGTTCGCCGCCCATTGGTACGAGACGGGAACCCCGGAGTTCCTGCACCGCCTGATCGCGGAGCGGAAGCTGAACCTGCTGCAACTCGAGAGCCGGCCGATCCCCGCGCGGCAGCTGGCGCGGTTCGACGTGGACGACATCGACCTGCACGCGCTGATGTTCCAAGCGGGCTATCTGACCATTGCCGGGGAGCAGCGCAGGGGGCGGATACCTTCTATACCTTGGGATACCCGAACTTGGAAGTGCGCCAAAGCTTCCACCAAGACATGCTGGTGCGCCTTGGCCGGCAGCAGGCCGAGGTGTCGCGCCAAGGATGCGCGTTGCTGCAACTGCTGGAGGCCCATGATTTCGAAGGATTCGGGGAGCAGTTGCGCGCGTGCTTGGCCGGAATTCCGTACCAGTGGCGGACGGGGGGCCGGCTCGGACAATACGAGGCGCATTACGCGGCGATGCTGTACATGACGTTCTGTGCGGTCGGCGCGGAGATCCGAGCGGAGGAGTCGACGAGCCGGGGGCGGGCAGACCTGGTGCTGCTGCACGGCGGGCAGGTATTCGTGCTCGAGCTCAAGCTGGCCGAGGACGATGGCGGTGCGAGCGCGGCCCTGGAGCGGGCGATCGCGCAGATGAGGAGCCGAGCCTATGGCGAAAAATACCGCGGCCGGGGCGCGCCGATTCATCTGGTAGGAGTGGTGCTTGGGCGCCGTGAGGGAAACTTGCTGGCTGTCCGCGCCGAGCGCTGTTAACGGAGCGCACCGCGGCCGGGGCAGACAGCCTTGCCGGCAGCCGCGGTACAGAAATGCGTCTGGCAGAAGAAACACTGAGGAAATCACGGTTTGAGACCTTTGCAAAATTCTTTCGAACGCAGCGAGAATCTCAATAACTAGTGCCTGCGACAAAAGCTTCTAAATGATTGAAAATAGATGAGTTGATAGCAATCGACGACGACGAAGATGACAGCGGCTGGCCAGCCCTCGCCCGCTGGCGGCCTATTTGCTACGATCTTCGTCTAGCAGGCACCCATGAGAGTCGTCTTAAATCCACAATTAGCCATTGGCCAAATCGATATTGAGCGCATCCCACTCGATCCGCAGTCGCGGGATGATATTCCCGCCGTGCTGCGCGGCTTGCAGCAAATTTGGTCGGATGCTGAGTTGCGGGCCAAGCTGTTCACTCTGCTGGAGACGCATCTGCTCGCGGACAAGAGCAAGGCGGACAGCGCAGACAGTGAGAGGCAAGCATACGGGCCGTGCTTGGACGCCAGGAACGGTCGTCCGGGCATGAGTCTGTGGAGCATATTGGTGCTGGGCCTGCTGCGTCAGGGATTGAATTGCGATTATGATCGCTGGCATGAATTAGCTGGCCAGCATCGCAGCGTGCGGCGCATGATGGGACTCAGCGATTGGGACAGCACCATGGCCAGTTGCCGCACGATCACGCGTAACGTGTCGCTACTGACTCCGCAGTTACTGGCGGCTGTCAACCGCTTGGTGGTGGGAGCTGGCTACGAAGTGCTAGGCCAGGACGTAGAGGGAGAGTTGACGGCGCGTTGCGATTCGTTCGTAGTGGAGACGGACGTGCATTATCCGACGGATGTAAGTTTGCTGTGGGATGCGATGAGGAGTCTGCTGCGGACGGTAGCGCGGGCGAGTGAGGCCCAGGGGGAGACAGGCTGGCGGCAGCATAAGAAGTTGGCAGGGAAGGTGAAGAGACTGTTCCAAAGAGTGCGGACACGGCGCAGGAGGAAGAATCAAGAGAAAGGAGTGAAGGCGTATTTGAAGCAGTGTGAAAGGTTGCTAGAGCGAGCGGATGGGAGCTTGGAAAAGCTGCGGGAGAGTGGGGCACGTGAGGAAGAGATCAAGGAAATAGAACGGCTTGCGGGATTGGGGTGGAAACTGACGGGGCAAGTAGAGCGGAGAATATTGAAAGGCGAGACGATCCCACAAGAAGAGAAAGTGTATTCGATTTTCGAAGATCATACGCGCTGGTGCGTAAAAGGGAAAGCGGGTGTTCTGGTAGAGCTAGGAGTGCCGGTAACAATCGTGGAGAGCGCGGAGCAGTTTATATTAGGTCATCGTATCATGTGGACGGAGCAGGACGTGGATGTGGCGGTCGAAATGGTGGAGCAGGTGCAGAGTGAGTACCCGGGATTGCAGGGATGCAGTTTTGACAAGGGGTACTACAGTGCTGGGAACCGGCAGCGGTTGGATGGCATGCTGGCGCGGAACGTGATGCCAAAGGAGGGACGGTTGAGCGAGACAGATAAAGAGCGGGAAGAAGCACAGGAGCACGTAGAGAGGCGGCGGCAGCATCCGGCAGTGGAGTCGGCGATCGCGAACTTGGAGCAGCGGGGACTGGATCGAGTGCGAGAGCACGGTCGGGCAGGGTTCGAGCGGGCGATCGGGTTGTCAGTGGTGACAGCGAACGTGCATCGACTAGGATTGATACTCCAGAGAATGGAACGAGAAAAACTAAAGAAAGAGCGGCTAAAAATAGCCGCATAGCAGCGGTCATCGAGACGGGAAAGAGAAAAAAGAGAGCTGGCAGAAGGCCGGCAGGGCGGAGTGTATCTGAAGCAGGCAGTGAGTCGAAACTCAGCCAGAGTTCTTGACATATTTTTACCAATCAGGGGAGAAATTCTGCTGAACGATGCCCCCAATGTGTCCATAAATCAGCGCATATTTTTAGAGAAGATCGGATTTTAGGGGGTTTTGTCGCAGGCACTAACTAGTAGGCATATCTAACAGACAATACGTAAGCATTCAGTGTGGTAGTGGATGCGGACAGGTAGAGGAGCCGCGGAGGCGGTCCAGGCGGCAGGCGAGCGGCTAGGCGGCCAGCGGGAGCTCGGGCCGTGCGGCCTGGAAGAGATCTGCGTAGTTGGCATGCGGCCACGGCTGGGCGGGCGGCTGGCTGAGTGCCTGCTGGCGGGCCGGGTGCATGCACCACGGCAGCCAAGGGTCCAACTGCGCGGGCGGTTGGCCGCGGTTGGCGGCGCAGGCGTTGAGATAGTCCAGCAGCCACGTATAGGGGTTGAGGCCGGCCAGTTTGACGGTGGCCAAGACGCCGCAGAGCAGGCCGATGGCTTCGGCTCCGTGCGGGCCGCCCGAGCCGAAGCTGAGGCGGCGGGCGATGACCGGGCCGCGCAGGGTGCGTTCGGCCAGGTTGTTGTCGAGCGGCACGGCCGGATGAGCGAGGAACACGCTGAGGCCGGCGCGGTGGTTGAGCAGCGCGGCCAGCGGCTTGCGCTGGGCTTGCCACTGCCAGCGTTGCCCGCCGAGCGGCGTTGTCGCGAGTGCGCTATCGAGCGCAGACAGGTCCTCTGCCGCGTCCTCGAACAGCGCGTCCAAAGTGCTGGCCAAGGCTTGGTGGTGGGCCGCGAATGCTGGCGTCTGCGCGGCCAGGGGGCGGTCTGCTTGCCAGGCGGCCCGGCGCAGCTTGGCGAGGTGGAACAGGCGGCCAATGCGCTCCAGCCACGAGTCCACCCACGCCTGCAGGTCCGGCAGCCCGGCGGAGGCGCGGTCAAAATCGCGGCGCTGATGGGCCCAACAATAGGCCAGCACGAAGGTCTCCGGCAGCCGGTTGCGCAGGGCCTTGTAGGCACTGTAGCGGTCGCAGACGAGGATCACTGGGCCGTGTTGGCCGAGCTTGCCGAGCAAGCTCTGGGCGGCAGCGGCGCTGCGGCTGGGCAGCACGCGCAGGCGCACCGCTTGGGCCGTCACGCAGACCCACAGCCAGCAGCGCAGCTTGCCGCCTGCGGGCGGCGGGTCGCGCCCGTTGTCTTGGCCGGCGATGGATTGCACCGGCCAACTCGTCTCGTCCGCGTGGGCCACCGCCGCCGCTTGCTGGTGCCGCTCGATGGCCTGCTCCAGTGGCTCGAGCAGGGCCTGCGTGAGCCGTCGCCAGCCCGCCGACAGCGTCGCCAGCGGCAGCGGCAGGCCCAGTTGCTCCAGCTCCCGGGCCACGGCCGCCTGCGGGCGGTGCTGCGCCCCGACTTGCGTCAGGATCCAGGCCCACACGCTGGTGCCCAACTGCGTGCGCTCGCCCAGCCGCGGCGGGGCCGGGGCCACCAGCGGCTGGCCGCCGCCGCAGGCGCAGGCCGGCTTGTAGCGTTGGCGGCGCACCACCCGGCGCACCGCCCGCCGCAGCAGTTCGTACAACTGGCTGTCGACGTAGCCGTCGCGGAGGTAGGCGCTGCCACACTGCGGGCAGCGCGGTGCGCCCCCGGCCAGATCGATGTGCTCGCTCCAGGTCAGCACGTGCGGGCGGGGCACCCGGCCCGGGTTTGGCGCCCCCGCTGGACGCCCCCGCGAGCGTGGCTTCGCCGGCGGCGGCGGTGCGGGCGGGGGATCCGCTGGCGCGGACTCGCTGGCCTGCGCCGCGCCAGTGGGCCCGGCGCTGGCGCTGTCGGTTGCTGTGCCGTCTTGCGCGGGCGGCTCCGCAGCCACCGGCGCGCTCGGCTGGCGCGCTTCGCCCTTGGGGCCGAACAGCAGCTTGCGCAGCACCGCCAGCTGGCCCTGCGCCTCGTCCCGCTCCGCCCGTGCCACTGCCAGTTGCTGACTCAACTCGGCACACCGCCCGCAGTCTGCGCCCGCCGCCGCGCTCATCGCGCTACCCCCCGCAGCAACTGCTCCCGCCAGCCCGCCTCCAGCGCATACACATACACCGCCTTGCGGGCCTGCGCCGGCCGCCCGCGCCGCGCCTTGCCGCCCCGACTCAGCCCCACGTACTGCCAATTCGCCGCCCGGTAACACGTCCCGCGATACGCGCTCGGATCCACATACGTCTCCAGCAGCACCGGGCGGTAGCCGTGTTGCCGCTGCCAGTCCCCCGCCACTTGCCGCCCCACCAAACCCAGCGCATGACTCGCTAAGTGCGGCACCGTAACCCACGGCAGCAGCAGATAGCGTGCGTTGCGCACGATGCGGTGCAACTGCTTGCGGTGCCCGGCCCCCGCCCAGCCGATCCACGCATCCCGGCAGGCCAACTGCCGGGCCGCGAAATCAAACAGCAGGCAGCCCAGCAGGCGCTGCTGCCGATCCCGCAGGTAGTAGCGCAGATGCACCCCCAGCGGCCGCCGGTAGCCCAGCGGATGATAGCGCTGCACCCATTCATTCCAGCGCCCGATCTCCGGCTGGGCCGTCACCATCTCCAGCCGCACGGGGCGCAACGCGCTCAGCGGCCCGCGCACCGGGGCCTGCGCTGCGCTGCCCGCTCCCATGCTCAGCGGCTGGTTCGCACCCGGACCCGCATGCCGTTTCGCCGGCAGCCGCACGAGCCCTAACCGCTCCATCTCTTCCAGCACGCGCAAGGCCAACTGCTGGCGGTTGCGGCCGCGCGGCGTGCGCCAGCCCATGTACTCGCAGATCGTGTGCGCCAGTTCCGTCCGACTCAGCAACGGCAGCGCCGCGACGCTTTCCTGGATGCCGCTCAGCTTGCGCCGCGTGAGGCGCTGGCCGGCCAACGTCGTCGTCTCCAGCCGCTCAATCCGGGCGTCGATGGCAGACTCTCTAGGCACCCCATTCCACGCTGCCACAACCGGCGGCCCTGAGTCAACCCCCGCTGGCGAAACATTGCTCAGGCTCTGGCCAGCACATCCTCACCGCGGCCCTGCCAGCCTCCCATCCACTACCACACTGAATGCTTACGACAATACAATATATGGACGATCCCAGCTATGCAACGCTAATTTCGCAAAAGCCTCGGCTTGACAGGTAAATTCCCTTTCTGTAGCCTTGGATCCGCGTAACGCGTACCCGCCAACCACAGGGTCGGCGAGCGAGATGCGTTGCCACAAAGGGGTACTGATATGCAGCGAGTGAGCCGCCTGCTGGCCGCAGGCATGCTGACGGCCGCTCTGGCGCTAGGCCAGACGAGCGGCACCATCCAAGGAACCGTGACAGACGATTCCGGCGCCGTCATTTCGGGCGCGGAGGTCGTGGTTCTCAGTCTCGAGACCGGGGCCGAGAGCTCGCTCGCAACGAACGAGGCGGGATTCTACACAAGCCCCGGCCTGAACCCGGGCCTGTACTCGGTGAACTGCTCGTCCGAGGGGTTCGCGGGCAAGGAGTACCCGGAAGTCCGGCTCGAAGTGCAGCAGACCATGCGCATCGATTGCGCGCTGTCGGTCGGCTCGGTCACCGAGACCGTGGAGGTCAACGCGGCCGCCATCCTCATCCAGTCCGAAAAGACCGAGGTCGGCCAGGTCATCGACTCCAAGCGCATCCTCGAGATGCCGCTCAACGGGCGCAACTACCTCGAGCTGGCGAAATTCTCCGTCGGCGTGCTGCCGTCGCGCGAAATGGGGAAGGGCACCCGCCACGACGGAGTGCGCGGCGGCGAGGGCGGCATCCTGGCGGTCGGCATGAACGCCGCCCAGACCAACGTGCTGCTCGACGGCGCCGACAACTCGTCGCGCAATTCCGGCGGTGCGCTCGGCTTCCAGGCCCAAGCCACGAAGCCGTCGGTCGATGCCGTCGGGGAGTTCAAGGTGGTCACCAACAACATGTCCGCCGAATACGGCTACCGCATGGGGGCCAAGGTGATCGTCAGCACCAAGTCCGGCACGAACCAATTCCACGGCTCGGTCTACGAATTCCTGCGCAACGACAAGCTGGACGGCACGAACTTCTTCGCCAACCGCGTCGGGGCGGACAAGCCGACGCTGCGCCGCAACCAGTACGGCTTCACGGCCGGGGGGCCGATCGTGCGCAACACGCTGTTCGGCTTCTTCAGCTTCCAAGGCACCAAGGACCGCGCCGGCCAGAGCTTTACGGCCTCGGTCCCGAGCGTCGAGGCGCTCGGCGGCGACTTCTCCCAGCAGCCGCACCCGGATCGCGACATCTTCGACCCGCAAACGCTCGACGGCGGCGGCGTGCGCAGCCAGTTCCCGAACAACGTGATCCCGCGCGACCGCTTCGATCCGGTCGCGGCAGCGCTGCTCGGGAACTACCCGGCTCCCAACATCGCGGGGCGCGAGCACCTGCGCAACAACCACTTCTTCTCCCCCTCGGACACGATCGATCACAACCAGTACGACATGCGCTTCGACTGGAACGTCAACAACAGCAATCGCTGGTTCGCGCGCTACTCAATCCGGGACGAGTTTGTCCTGCAAAACGGCAGCCTGCCGCTGCCCGCCAACGGCGGCAACGGCCAGACGATCGACCTGCCGGGGCAGAACTGGGCGTCGGCTCTCAACACGACGCTCGGCCCCACCAAATTCAACGAGCTGCGCTTCGGCTACACCTACTTCCCCACGCGGTTCGACATTCCCTTCAGCGAAGCGCTCAACCCGCAGTTCGGCGTCCTGGGAGCGCCCGGGGACTCCATTGATGACGGCCTCGACCACGGCTACGCGCTCTCGATCGTCAGCGGCTTCCAAAACGTCGGCCCGCGCGCCTTCTGGCCGAACGTGAACAAGCTGGACAACCTGCAGATTTCCGACAACTTCACGTGGGTCAAGGGCAGCCACACCATCAAGGTGGGGGCCGAGTACCGCCGCACGCAGATACCCCGCTCCCCGTCGCGTTTCCGCCGGGGCCAGTTCCAGTACACGGGCGTGTACACCACCGAGATGCCCGACGTCGCCGCCAGCCGCGGCGCGACCGGCAACGCCCTGGCCGACGGCCTGCTGGGCTGGAACGCGAACGGACGCTGGGGCTGGCCCAACGGCGAGGAGCAGGTCATCCCCTACTGGGGCTTCTTCGTCCAGGACGACTGGAAGATTTCGCCGCGCCTGACGCTGAACCTGGGCCTGCGCTACGAGCTCTTCCTGACGCCTACCTTCCCCGACCCGCAGAGCCACTCGCTCAACAGCACCGTGGTGCGCTTCATCGGCGAGGTCAACGGGCGCGCCATCGAACCCGGCGAACGCCTGTCGGCAGCCAATGGCGGCTGGGGCGAGGCGGAGTACCTGCCCCACTTCCAAACGCCGCGCGACAGCTCCGACTGCGCCTGCGAGAACGACCTCAACAATTTCGCGCCCCGCATCGGCCTGGCCTATCGAGTGAACGACGCGACCGTGGTCCGGGCCGGGATCGGCATCTTCTACGGCGAGCACGACAATACCGGAGGGGAGTCTGCCCGCTTCAACACCGGCGCCCCGCAGTCGAACGAGTTCGACAACATCCAGCCCCGCAGCCACAGCGCCTTCTTCACGCGCAACGGCTTCCCCGCATCGACCCGGGCCGGCCTGCCGCGCGCCGGGCTGAACGTCAACGTCAAGAAAGACGGCGTCTGGCCCAGCTTCTACGCGGCGCAGTGGTTCTTCGACATCCAGCGCGAGCTTCCCGGCGACGCGCTGCTGACGGTGGGCTACAACGGCTCGTCGACGTCCCAGGTCCACGGCGCGATCAACATCAACCGGCCGCTCACCCCGCACCCGACGGCCCGCTGGCAGACGCGGCGCATCCGGCCCTTCTTCAACAGCGTGTCGCTGCGCGGGGTGAACTTCCTGAACCAGAACTACAACTCGCTGACCGTCAAGGGCGAGAAGCGCTTCACCAAGGGCTTCACTTTCCTGAGCTCGTTCACCTGGGCGCACAACATCGACGTGGTCAACGAAAACCTGACGACGGGGACAACAGCGCAGCAGCGATTCACCTACAACCAGGCCATCGAGCGCGGCAACGCGTCGCTGGACCGCCGGCTGGCCTGGGTTACCAGCGTCGTCTACGAACTGCCGTTCGGCCCCGGCAAAAGCGCCCTCACGAGCGGCCCCGGCGCATGGATCCTGGGCGGCTGGCAGGTCGGCGGCATCCTCAACCTGCTGGGCGGCACGCCGGACAGCCATACGTTCAACCAGGACACGACCAACGTGGGCGGGGCCAATCGCGGCAACCTGATCGGCGAGATCAATTTGCCCGCGGCGCAGAGGACGATCGACCGCTGGTTCAACACCGACGCGGTCGGGCCCGGCGGCCTCGGCGTGCTCGACGACGCGGGCCGCAACCTGATCTGGGGGCCGGGCACCCGGGCGCTGGACGTCTCGGTGTCGCGCCGCTTCAACCTGCCTTGGGAAGGGGACTACCTACAGTTCCGCTTCGAGGCGTTCAACTTCACGAACACGCCCGTGTTCGGCCGCCCCAACACGCAGGTCGGCCGGCCCGCGGCGGGCCGGATCGTCACCGCTTCGGAGCCGCGGCGCATCCAGTTCGCATTGAAGTGGATCTTCTAGCCCCAGCGGGACACAGGACCGATCCTTGGCCGGGACGAGGAGTGTTGGTCGCAGCGTCGGCGCTTCGACGACGAGGAGCCTGCCGCCGAGACTGAGCGCGCCTCCGTCGCGGCCGTTGCCCAGCTGCTCCGCGGCTAGACCGCGGCCGATGGCCGTATCCTTGAGCAGCGCGAGAAAAGGACTGCAATGGCCTTGAGAGGCCCGCAGGGCACTCCCGGTGCCTCCGGGCGCGAGTTTTTCGCGAATCCGGGACCTGAGCGCCAAAAGCGGCCATTGTAATCGCGAGGACTGGCGCAACGAGCCGAGCTGCCAGCAGCCCCGGCGGCCGGGCCTGGAGGGTGCCCGCCTTGCCGGCAAACGGCAGGCAAGAGAATAGGCTATGATTGCCAGAGAATCGTAGCGTCGCGTCGGCATCTGACGAGGCGCGGCGGAGGATCCCCAGCGGTGCGCAGTAACGTACAAGTCCTGACAGCCCTGCGCCAACTCCTCAAGTACGAGCTGACCGCGATCAACCAATCGTTCCTGCACGCCCGGATGTGCCTGGACTGGGGCTATGACAGCTTGGCCAAGAGAATCCGCAAGGATTCCATCGCAAGCATGGTGTATGCCGAGCAATTGATCGACAGGATCCTCTTCCTGGAAGGCATGCCCAACCTGCGCGACACCTTCTCCATCAGCATCGGATCCGACGTAGGCGAGATGCACAGCTGCGACCGGAAGCTGTCCAAGCAGACTGCCGACTGCGCGAACGAGGGCATCCGGGCGTGCGTGGAGCACGGCGACGACGCGTCCCGCGAACTGATCGAGAGCATCCTGACCAAGGAAGAAGAGCGCATCGAGTGGCTTGAATCCCAGCTACAGGTCATCAAGGACACGGGCCTCGGGCTGTACTTGGCGCGGCAGATACGCGCGGACTGACCGGCCCGGCGGCGGCACAAGCGCCGCGGATCGGGTATCCTTGATCCACTTTGCCGCCTCACGGGGGATATGCCCAGGCACAGGAGCGCTATGCGGCGCTCGGGGTTGACTGCGACGCTGCGCTGAGCAGGCTCGCGGCGGTCCCCATCTCGCTGCATTGCTGGCAGGGTGACGACATCGGGGGTTTCGAGGGACGGCCGGGCACCCTCGGCGGGGGATTGGCGGTCACGGGCAACCACCCCGGCCGGGCGCGCACTCCCGGCGAGCTGCG
Organism: Bryobacterales bacterium; assembly: GCA_965219605.1. Classification (GTDB taxonomy): domain Bacteria; phylum Acidobacteriota; class Terriglobia; order Bryobacterales; family UBA6623; genus VXMF01. The sequence continues at coordinate 1,956,365 of CBDCOC010000001.1, forward strand.
CATGGACTTCGAGACAGCCTTGTCGCTGATCCCCGGCAGGCACCGCATCAACCTCCACGCAATCTACGCCGAGTCTGCCGGCCGGCGGGTCGACCGCGATGAAGTCCGGCCCGAGCATTTCGCGGGCTGGATCGACTGGGCGCGCGAGACCGGGCTCGGCATGGACTTCAACCCGACCTTCTTCTCCCATCCGCTGGCCGCGGACGGGCTCACGCTGGCGCACCCGGACGCGGGCATCCGCCGCTTTTGGATCGAGCACGGCCGGGCCTGCCGCCGGATCGGCGCGGCCGCCGGCCAGGCGCTGGGATCCGCGTGCGTGACGAACGTGTGGATCCCGGACGGCTACAAGGACCTGCCGGCCGACAGGAAGACGCCCCGCGAGCGCTTGGTCGAGTCGCTCGACCAAGTCTTCGCCGAGCCGCTGGATTCCGCTTGCAACCTGGACGCGGTGGAATGCAAGCTGTTCGGCCTCGGTTCGGAATCCTACGTGGCAGGCTCGCACGAGTTCTACCTCGGCTACGCGATCACCCGCCGCAAGCTGCTCTGCCTCGACGCGGGGCACTTCCATCCCACCGAGCTGATCTCCGACAAGATCTCGGCAGTGCTGCCGTGGCTGGACTGCTTGCTGCTGCATATCAGCCGCGGCGTGCGCTGGGACAGCGACCATGTGGCGATCCTGTCCGACGAGCTGCGCGAGATCGCCAAGGAACTCGTGCGCGGAGAGTACCTGGGGCGCGTGCATATCGGACTGGACTTCTTCGACGCCAGCATCAATCGCGTCGCGGCCTGGGTGATCGGCGCCCGGGCCGTCCAGAAGGCGCTGCTGCTGGCACTGCTGGAGCCGGTCCAGCAATTGCGCCGCCTCGAGCGCAGCGGAGACTTCACCGGGCGGCTGGCCCTGTTGGAGCGCCTGCACACGCTGCCGTACGGAGCCGTCTGGGACCGCTTCTGCGACATCAGCGGCGTCGCCCCAGAAGCGGCTTGGCTGCAGGAAGTCCGCGCCTACGAAGCGAAGGTACTGAGCCAGCGCGACGCCTAGCGCAAGCTGGCACCGGAAATTATGCGGAGCGCGGCGGCAGCGACGGGGATCGGACCGGATCCCGACTTCCTGTACGAGTTCGACCGGGAGCCGGTCCCGCGAGCGCGGCTGCTGGGGCCGGGCCACTTCGCCGGCGCCTATGCCGGCGAGCACGTGGCCGCGACAGAATTCGTCATCGGCGTCACGTTCGTCAACTGGGGCGCGAGCGTCCAAGACATCTTCGCCGGGCTGGCCGTCGGCAACCTGCTGGCTGTGTTGACCTGGACCTTGGTGTGCGCTCCCATAGCGATCGACACGCGCCTGACGCTGTACTGGTACCTGCGCAAGATCGGCGGGCCGCGCCTGAACACGATCTACAGCCTGGTCAACGCCTGCCTGTACTCGATCATGGCCGGCTGCATGATCACGGTTTCGGCCTCGGCCGTGCGCATCCCCTTCGGCATCCCTCCCCAACTGGACTGGTACCCGACGGATGCCCGCTTCGTGCTGGTGGTGCTGGCCGTCGGGGCGGTAGTGGTGACACTGGCGGTGCTGGGCTTCGAAAAGCTGGCCGTCTTCGCCACGGTGTGCTCTCCGTGGATGTTCTTGATGTTCGTCGTCGGCGCCATGGCAGTCTTGCCCGAACTGTTCGCCCGCTCGGCAGAGCAGGGCTTCTTCGACATGGCCCGCAAGGCCGTCTGGACCGGCGAAACCCCGGACGGCAGCGCTCCGATGGGCTTTTGGAAGGTCGCAGCCTTCGCCTGGATCTGCAACCTCGGCATGCACGGGGCTCTGTCCGACATGGCGCTGTTCCGCTTCGCCAAGAGGAAATCGTACGGCCTGTTCTCCTCGTTCGGGATGTTCCTCGGACACTACCTCGCCTGGATCTGCGCCGGCTTGATGGGCGCCGGCGCCGCGCTGCTGGGGGGCAGCCCGCTGGTGCAGCTCGATGCCGGCGAGGTCGGCTTCCAAGCCTTGGGCTGGGCGGGGGCGCTGGCCGTGGTGATCGCCGGCTGGACCACGTCGAACCCCACCTTGTACCGGGTCGGCCTCGCCCTGCAAACTGTCACGCCGAACTGGTCGCGCGCGAAGATCACCCTGCTGGCCGGGCTGGCGACCACGGCCATAGCGTGCTTCCCGTTCGTGTTCACCGGCTTGCTGGATTACGTGGCGGTCTACGGCCTGCTGATCTCGCCGATCGGCGCGATCGTCGTAACCGAGCACTGGATTTTCCCGCGCACTGGCCTGCGGCGCTATTGGTCCAGCCAGGCCGGCCACGCGACGAACTGGGCCGCCCTGCTGGCGTGGGCCCTCTCAGTGGCCTTGGCGGCGCTATTGGAGCGTAGCGGAACGCTGCACCTGTTCTACCTGTTCCTGCCCGTATACGGCTGCGGCATGGTCTCGTACTGGCTATTGGCCAAGGCAATGGGAGCGGGAGGCGCGGGAGGAAGCGACAAAGCGCATGACGAGCCGCCAGCTGCCTTCCAAGCGCCGGCGCGCCAGCGCCCGGCTGTCGACTGGCGGATGGCCGCGGCGGGAGCGCTAGCCGTGCTGGCCCTGACGGCCTGCGCTTGGCTGGGGTACTGCACGCTGACCGCGCCGGCGGAGAGCTACAGGTCGGTGCTGGCCCGGCTGCACGCGCAACTGCCGTTCCTGACGCTGCTGTACTTCGCCGCCGGCACGGCTTTCTTCGCCCTCCGGGGGCGCAGGGGCGCAGCGAAGCGGGCGGCGCAGCCGTGAAGATCCGCAAGATCAGCGCCTACCAAGCGGACCTGCCGCTGGCCGAAGGGCCCTACAACTGGTCCGGCCGCAACACGGTAGCGGTGTTCGACAGCACCATCGTGCGCATCGACACCGACGAGGGGCTGAGCGGCTTCGGGGAGGTCTGCCCGCTCGGGCCAGCCTACCTGCCCGCCTATGCCGCCGGCGCGAGAACGGGGATCGCCGCGATCGGCCCGGCCCTGCTGGGATTGGATCCCCGGGCGCTGGGGCCTCTCAACGACGTCATGGACGCGGCGCTGAAGGGGCATCCCTATGCCAAGTCGCCGCTCGACGTGGCCTGCTGGGACATCTTCGGGCAAGCGGCGGGCCTGCCGCTGTGCGAAATGCTGGGCGGGCGCCACGGCGATGACTTCGTCCTCTACCGGGCCATCTCGCAGGAGTCTCCGGAGCGCATGGCCGAACTCGTGTCGATGCACAGGGAGGCGGGCTACACGCGATTCCAGCTCAAGGTCGGCTCCGACACGGCCGCGGATATCCGGCGCATCGAGCAGGCCGCCGGCCTGCTCGGCGACGGCGAGCGCCTGGTCGCGGATGCCAACACGGGCTGGCTGACGCATGACGCGCTGCGGGTCGTGCGCGCGGTGCGCGATGTCGACGTGTACATCGAGCAGCCCTGCGCGTCGTACGAGGAATGCCTCGCAGTCCGCCGGAGCACGGACCACCCGTTCGTGCTCGACGAGTCCATCGACAGCGTCCGCGCGCTGCTGCGGGCCGCTGGCGATCGCGCGCTGGACGTGGCCAACCTCAAGATCAGCAAGCTGGGAGGATTGACCAAGGCCAGGCAGATGCGCGACCTCTGCCTGAGCCTGGGCATTGGGATGACGATCGAGGACACCTGGGGCGGCGACTTCGCAACCGCGACGATCGCGCACCTGGCGCACAGCACGCCGCCGCAGGCGCTGTTCTCTTCGACCGACTTCAACAGCTACGTCACGGTCAGCACGGCCCGCAATCCGCCCCGCCGCGCAGGCGGCCGGCTGGCCGCGCCGCGCAATCCCGGACTTGGCTTGCAGCCCGACCTGGCAGTTCTGGGCGAGCCGGTACTGGTGATCGAATAGCCGGCAGCCGGCGCGGGAATCAGCGCAATGCCCGCAGCACGGCCTGCGTGGCGGCCGCGTCCTGCACGGCCAGCCCCACGGACTTGAAGATCGTCACTTCCTCCGCGGACAAGCGCCCGCGCTCCCTGCCCAGCAGCAAGCCGCCAAGCTCGGCGCGGACATGCCCGGCACGGATCAGCCCTTCGCGCCGCGCCAGGATCAGGTCTCCCGCCTCTTCCAGCGCCGCCGCGCGGTCGTCCACGACAACTCCGGCGCGGGCAACGGTCGCGGCAGGGATTTCCCGGTCGGTGGGGTGGAACGAACCGATGGCGTTGATGTGCAATCCGGCCGGCACCGCGCTGTCTTCGAACACCGGCACCCGGGAAGTGGTGGCAGCACAGGCGATGTCCGCCCCGGCCAGCGCGGCCGCCGGGCAGACCGCCGCGCGGAACCGGCAGGCCGCACCTGCTCTGGCGGCAAGCTCGTCCGCCATCCTTGCGGCCGATTCGGCATTGGGGTTGTAGATGCGGACTTCTTCGACTGCCCGCACGGCGCGCACCGCCTCGACTTGCGTGCGGGCATGGACGCCGCTGCCGAAGACTGCCAGCACGGCGCTGTCCCGGCGGGCCAGCAGGTCGGTCGCCAGACCGCATGCGGCCGCGGTGCGAATCGCCGTGAGCGCGGCCCCGTCCAGCACCGCTACCGGCACGCCGCTGTCCGCCTCGACGGCGATCACCGTGCCGTGGATCGAAGCCATGCCCCTGCGCCTGTTTTCCGGAAACACCGACACAACCTTGACAACCAAGAGCTGGGCAGCGCCGGCATCCAGCGCGGCCGGCATGACGAGCGTCGCCCCGCCCGAGGAGCCGGTATGCAGCACCGTCCTGGGCGGTTGCTCGGCGCGGCCTTCGGCATGGGCGGCAAAGGCCGCGCGCATGGCGGAGATGGCTGCGCCCATCGGCAAGGCACGGCGGATCTCCTCCGGCCCGATGAATCTCACCGACTCCCTCCGCCGGCCGCCGCAGCCAGCTTGCGATTGCAGACGGCCAGAACCAGGATCAAACCGCCCGCCTGCAAGAGCACCGTGCCCACGCTGAACGAAGCCCCCGTTCCGAACGGGCGCAGCCAGCCGACGGGATCGTCCCGCCAAGCATGATACAGCAGCCAGGCGGCAAGCCCGGCGGCCTCGACCGGCACCACGAAGCGGATGACCGCATCCCACCAGCGGCCGATGCGGATGTCGGAGTGCTCGTGGTTGATCATCTCCTTGCGAAACGCAGCCGCGCCGTGGCGCCCCACCGCGAGGGCATAGAAAAGCCCGGAGAGCATCAGCGAGACGCTCCAGACCCAGTCTTGATTGTCGAGGAAGCCCATGTGCAAGGCAGAGGGCAGGCCGAGCAAGAAGCCGACCCCCGCAATCCACCGAATCGCCGTCTCCCGGCGGAAACCGGCGTCTTGGAACGAGCGGGCCGCCAATTCGACCATCGAGATCAAGCTGGTGAAGGCCGCCACGGCCAAGGCGGCGAAGAACAGCGCCATCAGGATCCGCCCGCCGGGAATCGTCTCGAACAACTCGGGCATCCAGATGAAAGTGATGCCGGTATTGCCTTGGGAGAACACGGTCTGCTGCATCAATGCGGCAGAGAAAGGCGCCCCTTCGCCGGCGGCCTGCTGCAAGCCTTCCAAGCCGTGCAGCAGCGCCGGATCGCCGGCCCCCCGCTCCAGCAGCGGCGGTACCGCCGAGAACACCGTGCAGAACACCATGACGCCCGCCAGCACGGAAAGCGCGTTGTTGCCCGCCGGGAGCAAGAAGGCGTTCAGCGCGGTGTCCTCGCGCTCGCGCTGGTAGGCCGCGTAGCAAAGCACCAATCCCCAGCCGGCACCGGTGTCCCAAGCGTTCTGGGTCAGGGCTTCGATCCAGATCCGCGCATCGGCCAGCGCGCCCCAATCCACTGAGAACAGATAACCGACCCCGGCTGCGGCCCCCGGAAGGAACAGGGCGCGCACCACCAGGACCATGAGCAGCGCGATCAAGGCGGGCATCAGCACCTTGGCGACGCGCTCGATCGCTCCGACGCCGCGGGCCACGACGGCGGCGGCAAGACCGAGCATCAGCCCGTGCGTCGCCACCGGCCACGCCGAGGCGGTGAATTCCGTCCAGAACGCGCCGGGCGCGCTGCCCGGCAGCTCGCCGCCGAACGCCGCCACCGCATAGCGCAGAGTCCAGCCCGAGACCACCGAGTAATAGCACATGATCGCGCTGGAGACGCACACCACGAACGCTCCGGACCAAGCCCAGCGCGGCCCGGCCAGGGCGACAAAGGAGCGCAGCGGGCCGGACCGGGTCTTGCGCCCCAGCCCCAGTTCTAGGAGGATCAGGGGCACGGACCACAGGAACAGGAAAACGATCCAAGCGACGAGGAATTCACCCCCTCCGTTCTTGGCGGCAATGCGGGGAAAGCGCCAGATGTTGCCGGTCCCCACGGCCATGCCCAGCATGGCGAGCATCATGGCCCATCTAGAGCCGAATCGCGGGGATGTCATGCGGATACAGCCTCCCTGCCGATGGCGGGCAACACAGCCGGCCTGCGCAGTGCGCTACAAGAGCACACACAGCCCCTCCCATGCTGCCGATCGGAATCACACTAGGCACGGCCGGGCCGGGGGCCTGCGGGGCAAGCCGCTGGCTCTGCCACTTTGCCAGATCAATCGCCGAAGCGCAAGCGAGAGCGGCTTCGGAGCGGCAGCCAGCGCTTGGCTGGCAAGCTCATCCGGGCAGGTACGGTCCATGGCATCGACGCCAAGAGCGAATCGCTGAGGCGGCCCTGCCCGGTCAGCGCCGCTGACATGGTCTATGCCAATTCCGGATAGCGCTCCAATAGCGCAATACTTGGCAGCGTTTGCCACAACTGGACACAAAAGCTGCATGGGGGGCAGTACAGATGAACGTTCTGACAAAACATATCAATGTTGTCGGACGAATTCCTAACCGCATACCTGCGCGTTAATGAATCTGCTTGCGAGTAACCCGAAAATCAAGGCGCACAGCTCGCTTCCAACCATCCTCTGGAGGTCGGCAGGGCGATGAACCTAGCCTCCTACCGCGACCGCTTGGAACGGAATTTTTGTAAGTCATTTATAATCATTGACTTAAAGATTGTCAAGATTATGCTTAGCTAATGCTTGGCTAACCGTTTCCGGGGCTGGTTCGCGTTCTCCCAGCCGTTCCAATATCCGCCCTTGCGTGACTTCTACGGATCGTAACCGATCATCTATACCGCTGATTCTGTCATCTATACCGCTGATTCTGTTTTGCAACTGGTTCGATTGCTGAATAATCAGCGTTGCCAGTGCCAATGAAGCTGTTACGATCAACCCGGCAAGCGTCCCAGCGGCTCCTACGATCCACTTTGCATCGGCACTCATGTCGCTTATCCTAGCACGTTCCGGCTTGCGCGGCTTGACCGAGACGCTTTCAATGCTAAATGAGACTGAAGGGCGGGGTTGTTCCAACGGAAGTGAGACTGAAGGGGTGTAGGCCTACCGTTTCATGCACAATAGCTAAGGTTGTCCGCAGCTCTGGTCTCTGATCCCTCAGCGACTTGCACCGGCCCCCGCTGCGCCACAGGCACACCCCTGCGACTCGCTGCGCAGGTGCGAGCGATTGCAACTAGCGCCATCAGAACTCCAATAGTTCCCCTCAAGATTACCTTGCTACGAAGCCGGCGTATCGGTGCGCATGGCGCAATCGGTCGTCAAGTACATGAACTGTCGAGTGTCATAGCTGCTCAAAGAATTCGGATCTCAGCCTGACGACTGTCTCTGGCTTGACACCGAGTTCAAGCTCTCGCAAAAGCTTGCAAAGCTCGATTCCGTCGATGAGGTCGATCGCAGGAGCTCCATCCCTGGCGGCCTCGTGCGCCGCGGCACTGGTAAATCTTCCTGTCGTGATGAACAGACCCTTATCTGCTCGTCCGACCATAGCTCCTCTGAAGTCTCGAATTTCGCTTGGTCCAACGGAGCCGGCGTAGCGCTTGCACTGAAAGCGGACATGAAATGAAATCAGGTTCACTCGCAATACACCAGTCCCATCAATGCCCCCATCTCCTGAACGGCCAATTACTTCGACTTTCGTGAATCCGGACTCTCGAAGGATGCGCTGACAGAGCCGCTCGAAAGCGTCGGGCTTGATACTGCGAAGGATATGAAGTAAATCTTCCTGCCAGACTTCGTCTCCCTGTTTATCATCGTCAACATCTGGACTAAGAGATTGGCCGCCTTTCTGCTGGAATCGCTGCCTCCGATATTCGCTGATCTGCTCTCTGAGTTCCTTTTCCGACTGAAACGCTCGGCCCATGTCTGTGATGGTCCAAACCCCTCGACTTGTATTCTCCAATGCACCAATACGCTTTAGATTAGTGCGTGCCCACCCTGCTTGATAATCGACTTCCGATTGGGGGCCATCCTTGTGAGGTCTGTCCAAAATCTCGCTAGAAAGAAACAGTTCGCCAGCTATGCCTTCCGAGAGTTCTTGTATCGATGCAGAACCACCTCTTTTTTCTAATGTTTTCAGTGTGGGCCAAAGCAAATCTTTGTAATTGGGAAGCTCCTGTTTTTCCATAAGAATAGCTTATCATCTTCTAGCGAGCGCACAAAGCTAACACAAAGTGTGCGATTGGAGCAAGATGGGAGAGTACGGATTGGGCTGCTCCTGCTCAAGCCGGAGACAGTTCCAGTGGCTGCAACGGGCATTGCAGCAGGATGGCTGTTCGCGCGTGTGTTTGGCCCGCGAGTTGTGCGAACAGGACGATTGGCGCAGCCCGTGCGGGAAACCGTACGCGGCCGCCTGCGACAACCAATCGTAGGAGACGAAAAGTGTTCTAGTGGGCATACTTGCGTTTGCAGGCTACGGTACTTCGGGATGCAAGCGCTGCGTGGCGCTTGCCGTCCTTTACGAGGGAGTGCGCAATGCAGCCCCGCTCTAAACCCGCTGCCAGCGTCACGTCAGTTGTGTAGGACCGCTAGCCACGGCACTCAGCACCCGGCGCATACGCGCTACAGTGGATATAGAGGTAGACAGACAACAACATGCCCTATTCAGAACTCATGATCCATCCAATGCGCGAAGACCTCACGCGCCACGGCGTCGAAGAGGCGCGCACACCCGAAGACGTGGATCGCATCCTCGCACCCGGGAGCGGCGACGTGCTGATGGTCGTCAACTCGGTCTGCGGCTGCGCGGCCGGCTGCGCACGCCCCGGAGTGGTGCTTTCCCTACAGGCAGAGGTGCGCCCGAGCAAAGTCGCCACGGTCTTCGCCGGCGCCGACGTAGCAGCCACGGCCCACCTTCGGGAGAAGCTGTCCATGTACCCGCCCTCCTCGCCTTCATTCGCCCTGTTCCGCGACGGCGAGCCGGTGTATATGATGCACCGGCACGAAATCGAGGGCCGCGAGGCCGCCGCGATCGCCCGCTCTCTCCAAGAGGCCTATCAAGCCCACTGCGCGACAGCCGCGGCGCACTAGGGCGCACTCGCTATCGTGCGCCCGGCAAGCCTGATTGGCGCGCGCTACGCGACGAAGACCCGTTAGCCGCCGCATCCGGAACGTACGGTGCCATAGTCTGCGTGCGCTGTCCGAAGCGTATCGGCAAATTCCCGGCTCGGTACCCGCACGCTAGCGGGCTTGGTGTCGCGGCGGCAGCGACTGGCTCCAGACTCGCTGAGCACGCTCCACCTTCCACAACTCTGAGAACCGCTCCGCGGATGCGGCCGCCACTACAGGCAGCACCGCCGGGCGATGGGCCCGCTGACATGGCAGGCCGGCATGGGCCGGTCTTCATAGCGGCCGCGCTCAGGACCGCTGCGCTCCGGGGCGACCGTCCGCAACGGCGAATTCCGCAAGCGTCTTGCGAGGAGCGCCACGTGCGGAGACATGGTCCAGCACGCTGTAGCGCGCCGTCCAAATCCCCGGGGTCACCTCGCAGCTCACGTAGCCCCTCTGGGCGTTGTGCAATTTTACGAACGGGTTATCCCTCATGACACTGGCGGCGTACCCGTCATTCGGGCCGCCATCGCCACCCGAGCTGATGGAAGTGCCCACGAACTCGGTCGCCACCACGGGCGAGGACGGTTCGGTGAAGTCGGCGAGCAGGTCGTTGACCCAATTGGAGTGGATGTCACCGGTGAGGATGACGGGATTGCGCACGCGGCTCTCGGCCAAGTGGCGCAGCAGGCGGTCGCGAGACGCACTGTAGCCTGGCCACTGGTCCATGCTGTAGCCCACTTCGTCGCCCGCCAGCCGGTCAACCTGCGCCATCATCACCTGCTGGGGCATGACGTTCCACACGGCCGGCGAAGCGCCGAGCGCGGCGTACAGCCAGCGGCGCTGGTCTTCGCCCAGCAAGGTCGCGGCCGGATCGGCGGCAGCCGCGCAGGGCGGCTTGGTCTTATCGCCGCAGGGCTGGTCCGTGCGGTACTGGCGCGTGTCCAGAACTGCGAAGTGCGCCAAGCGCCCGTACGACAACCCCCGATAGAGCCTCATCGACGGGCCGCTCGGAATCTGCGCCGAGCGCAGCGGCATGTGCTCGTAATACGCTTGGTAGGCGGCGGCCCGCCGCTCTAAGAAAGCATCCCGGCCGATGCCGGGATCTTCGGACACGGCGGCCGCATAGTTGTTGTCCACCTCGTGGTCATCCCACGTAACAACCCACGGGCAAGCGGCGTGCGCACGCTGGAGATCCGGATCGGTGCGGTACAGCGCATAGCGGTTGCGATAGTCATCCAGCGAGGCAAGCTCCCCGCCCCGGTGCGCCCGTACGCGAGGCTGGGCGGCCCCTTCGTAGATGTAGTCGCCGAGATGGAACACCAGATCCGGGTGCTCGGCAGCCATGTGCTCGTAAGCCGTGTAGAAGCCCGTCTCGTAGTGCTGGCACGAGGCGAACGCGAAGCGCAGCCGCGGCGGCATGGATTCCGGGGCAGGCATCGTGCGCGCGCGGCCTGGCGGGCTGACCGCGTCCCCAACGGTGAAGCGGTACCAATACCAGCGCTGGGGTGCCAGCCCGGCAACCTCCACATGCACCGAATGGGCCAGCGCGGCCGGGGCAACGGCCGTGCCCGACCGCAAGATCTGCCGGAACATCTCATCGTCGGCGATTTCCCAGCGCACGCCGATGTCGCCGCGACCGACCCCGCCGCCAGTGAGGGGCTCCGGCGCCAGCCGCGTCCAGAGCACGAATCCGTCCGGTCTCGGATCACCCGAGGCCACGCCCAGCGTGAACGGATCGGCACCCCAAGCCGCGCTTTGCGCTTGCCCTCGATCCCCTTTCGCGACGGCCGCCGCCGCGGCCAGCCGGACGAACTGCCGTCTTCCGATCACCATGTGGCTATGCTACCCCGTGCGAGCGGCAGGGGCCGAAGCTGGAAGCGCAATGCCGAGTTGGGTTATATTCTGTGTTTGGGGACACACGCATGACGCTCCGAGTTCTGGCGCTTGGGCTGGCCTTGGCCGCCGCATTCCTAGCCGGCACCATGGTACCCTCGGCTGAGACGCAGAGCGGGCGCCATTTCCTGCGGATCGACTACATGCAGATTCCCGACGGCCAGTCCTTGCGCTACCGCAACCTCGAAACGGAGTTGTGGAAACCGGTCCACCAACTGCGCGCGGACAAGGGCTACATCACCTCTTGGCGGCTGTACGGCCACCACTTCCCGGGTGGTGCGAGCGACTATCAAATACGTCACCGTCACCGAGTTCCCGTCGTTGCAGGCGATGGACGAACTGCACTATCCGGAACTGTTCCGGGAGGCCCACGGCAAGGACTACGACACCGAGATCCTGCAGCAGACCGTGGCCTCGCGGACCGTGACCCACACGGATCTGTGGGCGCTCATCGACTCGGCCGCGGGCCGCTAGCAGCCAACCATGACAGCATCGCAACCGACCGGCAGAGCGGCGACCCGTTCCGCCCTGCCGTGCGCAGAGACACCACCAAAGCAGCAAGACTCGCAATGAAATATCGCCACATCACGCAGATTGCCGCGGCCGCCCTCACGGCGGGCGCCCTAGCCGGGGCCGGCTGTACGGTCGGCAGCTATCCGCCGGACGAGCACAACAAGCTGGCCAAGCCCTTCATCTACGACAGCGCCGCCTTCGACCCCTTCGGCGTGCTGATGGCCGGCGCACCGACGGTGAAGCGGGGCCAAGTGTTCAACCTGTCCGCTGGCGCTCTGGAAGAGGGCACGGAAGTGCAGCTGCTCGGCGCCTTGCCCGCCTTGGGCGCGGAGGCGCTGGCCGACCAGCGGCGAACCTACGAAGCCTTGATCGGGCCGTTCACAGCGCCAATCGACTCGGAGGCCGGATTCGACAGCAGCAAGCTCCCGCCCGCCCTGTGGGCCGAGCACGGAACCCTGCTCAACCGCGCCGAGCGAATGATGTTCCGCTTGCGCGACGAAAGGGAGCCGGAAACGAACCCGCTGCAGTACGTGGAACGGCTGGGCCTGCTCCTCTACGCACCGCTGCAGCTCAACTATGCCCCCGCGGCGGATCGCTTCGCGGCGATCGTGCAGCGCCTGAGCCAGGCAGCGGATTACCTGCAGACGGCCAGGGCCAACCTGAAATCCTCCTCGCAACCCCGCATCGAAGCAGCCCGCGAGGCCACCCAAGGAGTCATCAACCTGATTCGCGCAGATATCGCCGAGCAGATTCCGGCCGGGATGAAGCCCGACTTCGAGACTGCGGCTGCCAGCGCCGTCCAAGCCTTGGAGGCCTATCACAGATCGCTAGGCGAGCTGCCTTCAGACGACGACTGGCGCGCCGGCGAGCAGCTGGTGCATCGCAAGCTCGAGCTTGACACCGGACGCTCGCTGGCTCCTGTCGACACGCTGATCGAGGAGATCACGGCGGAATTCGAGAATGCGCACACGTCGCTGGTGTCAGCGGCCGAGCCCATCAATCGGCGCATTTACGGGGGCAGCCGACCGCGCGACGATTACCGGCTGATCCATGACGTGCTCGAAGTGCTGGAGGGCGAGAACCGCGCCCGCAGCACGGCCGGCATGCTGGAGGAGATGGCCAGGGACACCGACGAGGCCCGCGACGTCTGCAATGACGAGGAGATCGCGCCGGTGCCGGAAGAGTTGCGGCTGCGCGTGGTCGAGACGCCGGAATTCATGCGCGTGTCCGTGCCGCTCGGCGGCGGGCTCGGCCCCAGCGCCGCCGCCAGCGACAACACAGCCGTGGTCTGGCTCACGCCCGCCCCGGCCGACGCCTCGCGCGCGGAGCTGCGCTCGCGCCTGACCACCAACAACATCTACCAACTCAAACTGCTCGCCATGCGCTATGGCATCCCGGGCTACGCCCTGATCGGCTCGCTGGCCTCCACTATGGAAAGCGAGCAGGCCAAGCTGACCCACATGGTGGAGCCGCTGCCCGGCTTCATCCATGGCTGGCCGATCTATATCACCGAGACCATGGTCGGGACCCATTACACGGGCGACGTGGACTTCATCTGGCGCAAGTATAAATTGCAGAACATCGCGACCGCTTTGGTGGACATCCAATTGCACGCCAAGGGCCTGAGCATGGAAGATGCGCAGCAGTTCCTGACACGGCGCGCCTACATGGAGAGCAGCGCCGCCCGCGCGCTGCTGCGCTCGCTACAGGTGAATCCGGCGCAGGAAGCCACGACTTATCTCGGCTGGAAAAACTGGCATTTGCTGCGTGACCACTACCAAGAGACCACACAGGACTTCAGCCTGACATCCTTTCACGGCAAGGCCCTCAAGGTCGGTTCGATGCCGGTCGTGGAGTTCTCCTACGCGGTCAGCGATGCCAAGGGCAGGCTGTCCCTAGCGGGCGAAGAGGACTAGCGCGGCTGCGTAGCCGGGCAGGAGAGGCCGTTGCCGAGCCTCTCCCTCCGGCCAGCACGCACGGGTTGCCGCACTCGGCCCCCCCCTGCTGGCAGCTTCACTCCGGCAGCTTGCACATCTGCGCTATCCATGCTCGTTGCGTAGACGTGTTGTCGGATGATCTATGTCTCCTCCACAGTTTCCCTTACATTGTTCTACACAGCAGGTGCCCTGACGGGCCTTCCTGCCGCTATGCCTATGTTCTCGAACCCCAGTCGATCCACGACTGGTCTTTTATGCATAGGAAGGGTACGACAAGATGTTACAATGATGCATACTGGATATATACAATTCATGCGTTTGATTCTGTCATTGAAGAAATCACTTGTAGGTGTTATACCTGTAATCAACATGTAATATCATGACTGATCATAAGGTTCAGAGCCGATTAAATCGATATAAGTTAAGGGATTTATATACTTGACTCCACCTGGCGCCTAGAATAGCAATCCTTGGGGATGCTATCGGCTACTTTTTCTGAGCCGCCTCCCCCGATTTCTGCTTAGATTTCGGTTTAGCAGGAAGTTTGTGCTTAAGCATCCTATCGGTCAGCGCATCCAAGGCGGTTGGAGCCTTGCTCATGCTGTCAACTCCTTGCTTGTAATCCTGTGACGGAACGCACTGTCTGTCAACGCATCCATCCTATCCAGCGTGTGAATCCTGACGTTGCCCGCGCTCAGACGGAACGTAGCCTCGTTGAGGTACCGTGCCAGGTGCTTGCGCGAGCAGTGGTGCCACGTCCCGTACAGGCTACGCTTGAACACCGCCCACATCGACTCAACGCTGTTGACGTGGATATCATTGGCCCCGACATACTCGCCCGCGCTGTGCTTGACACTGCCATGCTGGTAGCCGGCCGCAGCCAGCCCTTCGTAGCTGCGATGCTCATCCGTGCAAATCGTAGAGCCGGCTGCGACGCATTCCTTGATCTTGCCTTGCAGCGTCTCCTTGGACGTGTCCTCGACTGGCACGGCAATGGACTTGCCGCCGCGCTCTTTGATCCCTAGCACGGCCTGCTTGCCTGCAACCCCGCGACCTGCGTTGCGCTTCTTGGAGGCGTGCTTGTTGCGCTCCAGCCCGCCGACGTAGGCCTCGTCGACCTCGATCATCCCGCGCAGCTGGTCCAGATCGCTCCCGCAGGCCTCGCGGATGCGTCCGAGCAGGAACCACGCCGTCTTTTGCGTTACCCCGATCTGCTTGGACAGCTGTAGCGACGATATCCCCTTGCGGGCCGTCAATACAAGATACATGGCGTAGAGCCATTTGTGCAACTGCACGTGTGAGCGCTCGAAGATCGTCCCCGTGCGCACGGTGAACTCGTCGCCGCAGTCGCGGCAGCGCTAGTAGCCCAGCCGCTTCCCCTTGCGGGCCGTGATGTTGCCGTAGGCTCCGCAGTGCGGGCAGGCCGGCCCCTCGGGCCAGCGGCGGCCCTCGAAGTACAGACGCGCCGATTGTTGGTCGGGGTACATCTCGAATAGCTCAAAAGTGCTTATAGTTGAACAACTTGGCATGATGTTTGCTCGCCTCTACAACTAGCATGGCGCATCTTGCTAGGTGGAGTCAAGTATATAAATCCCTAAGTTAATCGGTTATAGTGCAAAAATATTATTACTGATCTGGGTATGCCATAATCTCTGGATTCTTTATAGATTATTAATAGATTTAAAAGTAACACAAAGCGATACATCGATGTATTTTACAAGGGCATTGTTGATATACGGAATACTAATGTTGCTGTATGTATATATTGACAGCAGAAAAATTCCTCCTAATCAGCGTCGTGAAGCACGTTCATTTTCATTTTTCGGTTCTAGGAAATAGTTCATAACTGCCCAGCTTCAGTGTTGGACGTAACCGGGTAGGCGAGGTCGTTGCCGAGATTCTTCCCCTCAAGCATGAACGTGCGCGATTGACGCATTCCTAGCAGCTTCGCTCAAGTTGCGTAGATTGAATGTACGGCCTTGGCCGCTGGCAGGGAGTACCGCTTGAGCACCTCCCCCATGTGTTCCCAGTTCACTTGCCCCTTGCGGCTGCGCCGCGTGAGCCACTTCTGCCAAGTGCGCACGGTTTCCTGGCGGAACTTTCCCAAGCGCTTGCCGTTACCGGTCAGACCGTAGCGGTTGCAGTGCCCCGGATGATGCTGTCCAGTCGCTTCTGCTGCTCTGCCAGCAGTGCGTGTCGGCACCGCTGGCACCACTCTGCAACCGCCCGCAGGCAGCCTCTTTTGGCCGGAACTGCCTGGATGCCGCGATCGAGTTCCGCCGGCAGTTGCAGAAATGCAACACCGCCTGCCGGGTCTATGCATATCCTCAGGGCGATAGCAGCCGCCACTGTGCGCACGAATCGACTGGCCGTTGATGGCGGAGCGAAACCTGCTTGGCTCCCAAGTCATGTAAGCGGCAAGAGCAGCTTTGCAATGCCCGGACTTACCCCTGTTGCCAGTCGGCGCTCTCATGCGCCTCGGAGAAGATGTCCACTAGCCGGGTATTGACGTAGTAGTTCGCCCTGCCCGCAGATCTCTTGCTGAGGAAGCCTTCTTCGGTCAGCGTTTCGAGGTAGCGAGCGGCAGTGGGCCGGGAAACTCCCACTTCGCGGCGAACGAAGTCGATCTTGGTATAGGGGTTGCGAAAAATATTGTTCACCAACTCGTGCGAATAGATCCGTGGGAGCTTCGAGCGGATCGCATGCTTGTATTCCTCCATGAGCTCGCGAATTCGTTCCACGATGGCCAGCGTGCGGCGAGCTGTCTCCGAGACAGCATGCAGCATGTACAGCAGCCAACCTTCCCAATCCCCGGCATTGCGGACCTCCTGAAGTGCTTGATAGTAGTCAGCCTTGGTTCGCGTGATGAATCCGCTCAGGTAAAGGATTGGAGATTCCAGCAGGCCAGTGCGGACTAGGTACAAGACATTGATGATCCGCCCAACCCTGCCGTTCCCGTCTTCAAACGGATGGATGCTCTCGAACTGATGGTGTATCACTGCCATCTTGACTAACGGATCCAGCGAAGACAGCTCGTTCTCGTTAGTGAATCGCTCCAGTTCTGTCATCCTTGCGACGACTTCGCTTGGATCTTGGGGTGGCACGTAAACGATCTCGCCGGTGTAAGTGTTCGCGATGACTGTCCCCGGTGCGACGCGGAAGCCATTGGCACGGGACGTCACTAACTGGTAGAGCTCGATCAAGAGGTCGTTGGTCAATCGGCTGTTCTCGGACCGAAGCCGATCGAAACCACGCTTGACCGCCGTTCGATATCGAGAGACTTCCTTGGCTGCCGGATCGAGCGCCGAGTCGGGGAACAAGCCAGCTCGGTACATCCAGTCTTGGGTAGTGACGATGTTTTCGATCTCACAGCTAGCGCGCGCCTCTTGCAGTGTCAGCGTGTCCAGCAGTATCGTCGGGTTGGGAACGGAGACTGCCCGGCCCTTAAGTTCAGCCAGATGTCTATGGGCTCTAGCAGACGCTCTAAGGACCGCGGGTGTCTCGATTGAGTCCGGCAGCGGCAGCGAAGGAACTTCGTAAGTCGGTCGGGGCATCCCCGTGCTTTGTTGAATGGTTCTGGCACCTGTTGCCATGTCGTCTCTGATGTGCCAAGCTCTTCCCGATTTCTTTTGAAGGTGAGCTTGGCGTGTCAACATAGTTTGCCCTATCGTCTCTGACGTGTCAAGCTTTCGCCGATTTCTTGCCATAACGAGGCTGGCGTGTCAACCGCCTTGACACGTCGGCAGCGACGCGTCAAGGTTCTGCCAGTTTCTTTCCATAGCAGGCCTGACGTGTAAACAGCCTTGACGTGTCAGCGGCATCGTGTCAAGCTTTCGCTGATTTCTTGCCATAACGAGGCTGGCGTGTCAATCGCCTTGACACGTCGGCAGCGACGCGTCAAGGTTCTGCCGGTTTCTTTCCATAGCAGGCCTGACGTGTAAACAGCCTTGACGTGTCAGCGGCATCGTGTCAAGCTTTCGCCGATTTCTTGCCATAACGAGGCTGGCGTGTCAACCGCCTTGACACGTCGGCAGCGACGCGTCAAGGTTCTGCCGGTTTCTTTCCATAGCAGGCCTGACGTGTAAACAGCCTTGACGTGTCAGCGGCATCGTGTCAAGCTTTCGCTGATTTCTTGCCATAACGAGGCTGGCGTGTCAACCGCCTTGACACGTCGGCAGCGACGTGTCAAGGTTCTGCCGGTTTTTTGACCCTAGACTCCTTGTTCAAGGCTAAGGTTAACGATTGAGTCAAGTTTCGATCCCCCTGCGGGGTCTTTTGTCGGTCTGAGGCGCAGCCTCGCTATATTTCGCGGTTGAGAGCCTATTCGAGGGCAGCTGATGAGGCTGAAAATCTTGCCCTGCGAGGGATTGCCTTCTGCGCGCGAAGAATGGCCGCCACGAGTGCGGAGCCTCTGCCAGCGGAACAAGGCCCTCCTCCGGATCCTTCAGGGGCCGTTGCCGCACGCCCTCGCTGGCGACCTGATGGCCGAGCGTCGCGCTGGTCAGGGTGCTATAGCCATGCCACATGATCTGGCGGCCGGGATGCGGGTCGTGCTGGCCTGGCGATCCCGATAGCCGCCCAGATGGGCCGGCAGCTGCAACGCAGCTCCCAAATCGGCCGGCGTGCCGAGACCGGACTGGCTGGCATGGTCGGCCAGTAAGCCCGGTTCGTAGCCGGCGAACAGCACAACCGGCCCGCAGGCGGGCGCCTCGCGGCCCAACATCGTCACCAGCAGGATGAGCCAGGCAAGCACGCTGCTGACCGCGATCGGCCGTATGCCTAATGGCGACACGGGAGGGCAAGGCAGCCTGTGCGCTGCAGCCGCCCGGTTGCAGCGCCGCTTTCGTGCATAATAGTTATGGGGGTGGCGAGCCCTCGCGCACCGACCGCGCCGCCATGCGTCGCAGCCCTTGGCTGAAAGGCGGCGGGCAGCGCCTGCGGAGAAACGAACCGTGCCGAAACTCAAAACACATCGTGGTGCGGCCAAGCGCTTCAAGCTGACCGGCACGGGCAAGGTCAAGCGCAGGCATGCAAGCATGAACCATATCCTGACCAAGAAGAGCAGCAAGCGGAAGCGGCGCCTCCGCAAGGGCACCATGGTCAGCAAGGCGTTCGCCAAGGCAGTGCGGCGCATGATCGCCACCTAGGCCTGCGAGCGCAAGCCGAGTCAGAACACCGCACCGGGAGCCGTTATCGCCGCGGCCCCGCAGGAGGAAGCAGTGCCAAGAGTCAAGCGAGGCAACCACCGCGTCAAGAAACGCAAGCGCATACTGGCCAAGGCCAAGGGCAATTTCCTCGGCAAGAGCAAGCTGTACCGCTACGCCCGCGAGGCGGTCAACCGCGCGGACCAGTTCGCCTACATCGGCCGCCGGCTGAAGAAGCGCGACTTCCGGTCCCTGTGGATCACCCGCATCAGCGCCGCCGCCCGCGCCAACGACATCAACTACAGCTCGTTCATGCGCGGTCTCAAGAACGCCGGCATCGAGCTCAACCGCAAGATGCTGGCCGACATCGCGGTGCGCGACCCCGAAGGCTTCGGGCAACTCGCCGCCAAGGCCAAGGCCGCCTTGGCCGAGCAACCGAGCGCCAGCGCCTAAGATCCCTCCGCGGAGCTCGCCAGCCCAAGCAGCCGTGTCGATCGAGCGCAAGACTGGCCGGGCGATCAGCGAGTTGATCGAGGAGGGCGAGTCTCCCGAGCAGCTCTACGCAGGACTGCGCGCCGCCTTCGAGCAGGAATGCGCCGCCGTGTCCGGGCAGCAGCAGGGGCAGGCCCTGCGAGACCGCTGGCTGGGGCGTCGCAGCGGCCTGCTGGCGGCAGCCAACGAGCACTGGCTCAAGCCCGCCCCGCGCGATCTCAAGCCGGTTGTCGGCAAACTGCAGAACCTGCTGCGGCGCGACCTGGAGGCCGCTGTCAAGGCGGCAAGCGGAGCCGCCGGGCAGCAGCGGGCACGGGCGGAACCGGACCTGGACGCAACGCTGCCGGGGCCCGAGCGCTCCGTCGGCGCCGTCCATCCCGTGCGCCTCGCACTGGAAGAGATCCTGCACATCCTGCGCCCGCTCGGCTACGCAGTGGCCGAAGGCCCCGAGATCGAAACGTTCTTCTACAACTTCGAGGCCCTCAACTTCCCGCCCGACCATCCGGCGGTGGACGAGATGGACACGCTCTTCTTGGAAGACGGATCCCTGCTGCGGACGCACACCTCGCCGTGCCAGATCCGCATCATGGAATCGCAGAGACCGCCGCTGCGCTACATGGTGCACGGGAAGGTCTACCGCAACGACACGCCAGACGCCACCCATAGCCCGATGTTCCACCAGTTGGAGATCTTCGCGGTCGATGCCGGCATCACGTTCGGCGATCTCAAAGGCACCTTGGAGCACTTCGTGCGCTGCTTCTTCGGGCCGCAGACCAAGGCCCGCTTCCGGCCCAGCTTCTTCCCCTTCACCGAGCCCAGCGCGGAAGTCGACATCACCTGCCCGTTCTGCCCCGGCAGCCATGGCTGCCGAACCTGCAAGCAGACCGGCTTCATCGAGGTGCTCGGCTGCGGCATGATCGACCCCAGCGTGCTGCAAAATGCGGGGCTCGACCCGCAGCGGCACCAAGGCTTCGCGGCGGGGCTCGGCTTGGACCGCTTCGCGATGCTCAAGTACGGCATTGACGAAATACCGCTGATGTACCAAGGCGACTCGCGCTTCCTCAGGCAGTTTCGATAGATGCGCATCCTTCTCAGCTGGCTGCGGGAATTCGTGGAGATCCGCGAATCTCCGCAGGAACTCGCCGACGCGCTCACGATGGCCGGCATGGCCGTTGACGCGGTCGCGAGCGAAGACGGCGAGACAGTGTTCGAGTTCGACATCACCAGCAACCGCCCCGACGCGATGAACCACTTCGGCATGGCCCGCGAGGTGGCGGCGATCTATCGCCGCCGCCTGCGGAAGCCGCCGGCAAGCTTCGCCGAGTCCGGCCCGCCGGCAAGCGCCGCGGCAAGCGTGGAAATCCAAGATCCCGACTCGTGCGCGCGGTACGTGGGCCGTGTGTTCACGGGCATCGAGGTCGCGCCCTCCCCGGCATGGATGCGCCGGCGGCTGGAGCTGTGCGGGATCCGCTCGATCAACAACCTGGCGGACCTGACCAACTACGTGCTGCTGGAGCTGGGCCAGCCGACCCACGCCTTCGACTTGGACACCCTCGCGGGCTCCGCCATCGTGGTCCGCCGCGCGCGCGAGGGAGAGACGCTGGTAACGCTCGACGGCGAGCGGCGCGAGCTGGCTGCCGAGCACCTGGCAATCTGCGACGCCGAAAAGCCCGTCGCGCTGGCCGGCGTCATGGGCGGGCAGGCCACCGAGATCCGCGCCGGGACGCGAAACGTCCTTTTAGAAGCGGCCTGGTTCCGGCCGCGCACGATCCGCAACGCGGCGCGCGGCTTCAAGCTCTTCACCGAGGCCTCGCACCGCTTCGAACGCGGCGCTGATCGGAACGCTGCGCCGTGGGCCGCCGATCGCATCGCGGCCCTGCTCGGCCGGACAGGGACGGGACGGATCGCGCCCGGCCGGATCGACTGCTTCCCGCGGCCGCCGCAATCGCACCGAATCCGGCTTGAGCGAGCGAGCATTCGCCGGCATCTGGGCGTCGAGGTCGCCGATGCGGAGGTGCAGGAGATCCTGGCCGCGCTGGGGTTCGAGCCGATCGCCGACGAGTCGGGATGGGCCATGCCGGCCGTGAGCCACCGACTTGACGTGGAACGCGAGATCGACCTGATCGAGGAGATAGCGCGGATCTACGGCTTCGCCAAGATCCCGGCCACGTTGCCGCTGGTCGGCACGGCGCCCGCGCCGACCCCCCTGGCTGCGGAAGACGCCCACATGCGGGCAGCCGTGCGCAGGCTCGGCTACGACGAGACGATCGGGTTCCCGTTCATCTCCTCCGCCGAGGCCGAGCGTTTCGGCTCGACCGCCGGCGCAAGCCTCCGCAACCCGCTCTCCCAGCACTGGGACGTGCTGCGCACCAGTTCCGTGCCCACCATGATGCGGGCGCTGGAATGGAACCTGCGCCGCAATCAGCCGCACATCCGGCTGGCCGAGTTCGGCCGCACCTACCGCAAGTCGGCCGGCGGCTACGAAGAGCCGCGGATCCTGACTCTCGGCGCCAGCGGCACGGACCGGCTTCCGTCTTGGGCCGCGCCCGCTCGCGCGGTCGGCTTTTATGACCTGAAGGCGGACGTCAGCGCCCTGCTGGCAGCGTTCCTGGCCGGCCCGCCCGGCATCGTGCCGGACGGGGTGCCGCCATACTACCGCCGCAAGCACGCCGCCGGGCTGAGCGCGGACGGCGAGCTGCTGGCCTGGTTCGGCCAGATCGACCCCGGCCTGGCCAGCGAGCGCAAGATCCGCCAGCCCGTGTGGCTGGCCGAAATCTTCCTTGACCCCGTGTATCGCTTGGGGTTGCGCCAGCCCGGCCATCGCAAGCTGGCCAAGGTGCCCGCCGTCAGCCGGGACTTCTCGCTGCTGGTGCCGGACGGCACCACCTTCGCCGCGATCGTCGCCGCGGTCGGCGAGCTGCCCGACCTTGAGCGCCTGGTCCCCGTCGAGGTGTTCCGCGGCGCGAAGGTCCCCCCGGGGCAGTACAGCCTGCTGCTGCGGGCCTGGTGGCAGCCCATGGAGCGGAGCCTGACGGACGAGCAGGTGAACGAGTCCGCCGCGGCGCTGCGCGCGCGGCTGCAATCAAGGCTCGGCATCCGCATCCGCGCCTGACTGGCGGCGCTTGAGCCGATAGACGGTGTAAGCGCGCTCGCGAGGCTCGCGATCCATGCTCCAGTAGCTGCGCAGTTCCCGGTAGGAATGCTCCCACGCCAGCTCGTAGCGGCCATCGAACGCTTTCGGCTCCCTGCCTTTCGCATCCCAAATCACGAACCAGTCCGGATCGGGCGAGTCGTCGAACTGATCGGACGGAAGCAAGGCACGGAAGCGTTGGTTGTACGGGACTTCGGAGTCGAGCAGATTCACCCAGCGGCGGTCCGGCAGGTAGTACTTGCCTACCATGCCCTTGACGTTGCGCAGGTAGGCGATCGTCTGGCCGGGCTTCGTGCTGGTTCCCAGGAATCGCAGCAGCGGGCCGTTGTGCTCGTCATAGCGAAGGAACTGGCGCAGCACCACCTGCTCGGTCCCGCCGCCGGCCAACTCCAGGCTGGGCCACAGGCCGGCCCCCAGCAGGCAGGCCGCCGCGACGCGCCGGCGGCCGGCGCCGGCGAGGCCCGCGGCGGCGAGGCCGACCAGCACGATGGCCGCAGGGCACGTCTGGTAGTAGTAGCGCGGCAGGGTCGCGCGCCCCGCCACCGCAATCGTGAAGAGCGGGCATACGACGATGATGAGCGCGGCAAGCAGCGCCATCTTGGCGTGAACGCCGGGCTGTTCGATCTTGCTCCACAGATAAATGGCCGCCGCGGGCAAGCAAAGAAAGGCCAGCGCGAGCAGCACGAATACCTGGTCCGGGGCGTTCCGCACCCATGGCTCCGGGACTGCCAACCCCAGCAGCGGGGCCCCTGCGCCGGCGATCACCAGAGCCCAGCCGGGCCGCGAGATCGCAAGCCCGAACCAGCGGCCCAGCAGGGCCATCGCCGGCGAGATGGCCACGAACGGCACCCAGCGCCAATAATCAGCGCCGCGCCGCGAGACCGCGTAGCGCACGTTCTCCCAGAAGGATTGGTCGCTTCCGGGCCGCCACGCCGTGAGGTACTCCGCGTGCAGCAGCCAGAACTCGAAGCCGAGAACAACCGCCAGCACGGCCGAAGCCGCGCACAGCCGGGCCAGGCTCGCTCGATCGGTCAGCAGCAGGAAGACGCCCAGCGCCAGCCATGTCGCCGCGAAGCTGAGATAGTTTCCGGCGTAGAGCAAGCATCCGACCAGGCAGAGCTGGCAGTGAAACGACCACTTCCCGCCCAGAGCCGGGTCGCGCAGGTAGCGCGCCACTTGCAGCAAGAGCAGCAGCGTGGCGAAAACGACCAAGACATAGTAGCGGCCCTGCCGCGCGGCGTGCAGGAAGTAGATCGAAACGCTGGCAGAGACCGGCAGTGCCAGCGGCAGCCAGGCGGGCCCGCCCAGCCGCCGGCCGAGCAGCCACAGCAATCCCAGGCAACCGAGACCGACCAGCGCGAATGGCAGCCGGGCCGCTAGCGTGCCGGCCCCGAACAGCCAGTGCCCGGCAGCCGAAACGTAGAACTGCAAGTAGCTCTGCATCGCGGGCAGCAGGCGCGAGTTGATATCGTGGCCGTCATCATCTTGGACCAGCAGCTGGCCCGCCTCGCGATCAAACGCGTAGGGCAGCCAATCGCCGCTTTCCACCATCAGGCGCGCCCAGACCGACGTGGTCGCTTCGTCGCGCCACAGCGGGACGCCGTCCAAGCGCCAGAAAAGGGCGGCCAGGCAAAGCGCCAGGGCCGCGGCGGCCGCGATGCGCCTCATGCCCGGACAGGTGCGCGGGGGAAAAGGGCCGCTATGAGGACCATGTGGTCCGAAACTCTGGGAACAGCGTTAGCCCGCCGCACGCAAACAGAGTCTGCCCGGTGATGTAGGACGCCTCGTCGGAGGCCAGGAACGCGAACACCGCCGCGATCTCGGACGACTCCCCCGCCCGGCCCATCGGAATGTGCGACTCCACGACCTTCTTCGCGGCAGTGTCGTTGATCCAGTTCATGTTGATCGGGGTGATGATCGCCCCCGGCCCGACGGCGTTGACGCGGATGCCGCGGTCCGCGTATTCCAAGGCCAGCGTCTTGGTGAGGTTCTCCATCCCGCCCTTGGAGATCGAGTAGGGCAGGTACTCGGGCTTGGGGATGATCTCGTGGACGCTGGAATTGTTGACAATCACGCCCCCGCCCTCGCGAGACAGGAAATGACGGATCGCGGCCCGGCAGCAGAGGTAGCAGCCGCGCAGGTTGACGCCCAGGATCCGGTCGAAGTCCTCGGTCGCGCTCTCATGGCTGCGAGCGGGCTTCTGAATGCCGGCATTGTTGATCATCACATCCAAGCGGCCCCACTTGCCGAGCACGGTATCGAACATGGCCGCAACCGCTGCCTCGTCCGCCACATCGGCTTTGCAGACCATGACCTTGGCGTCGGCAAAACCGCCCGCTTCGTGGGCTTGGCGCACCTGCTCGGCAGTGCCGGCCGCGCCCTCGCTGTTGCGGCTGTAGTTCACCACGACACTGCCGCCCTCCTGGGCGAAGCGCACAGCGATGGCCTCTCCGATGCCGGCCGAGGCCCCCGTCACAAGAACGGTCCTGCCGAGAAATCGAGTCTGCATGGGATGCTCGCGACGGACCGCGCCGCCTGCGGCCAAGGCACATTATACGCCAACCCCGGCAAGCCCCGGCATCTGCCGCGCCGACCGCCTCTCCGGGCACTCGCGCTAGACTGGGGCACGAGCGAAGGTTTCCCGACCGGCTGGCAGCGTCCCTCGCCGCAGCTTGAACGGCGCATCGCCCGGCATTCGGCACGCATGCAGATCCTTGTCTCGGCCGGGGAAGCATCCGGGGACCGCTACGCGGCAGTCCTTGTCAAGGCGCTTGCCGAGCGCCTGCCGGGAGCGCGCTTCTTCGGCTGTGCCGGGCCTCGGCTGCGCGCGTGCGGCGTCAACGCCATCGTGCACAGCGAGGACCTGGCCGTCGTCGGCCTGTTCGAGGTGGCCCGGCACGTCCCTCGCATCTACGGCCTGTTCCGCAGTCTCGAACGCGCCGCCCGGGAATCGCCGCCCGATCTCGCCATCCTCATCGACGCCCCGGATTTCAACCTGCGACTCGCGGCAAGGCTGCGCAGGGCCGGCATACCGCTGGTGTACTACGTGGCCCCCCAGGTGTGGGCGTGGCGCAAGCGGCGCATCGAGCGGATTCGCAGGCTGGTCGACCTGTTGCTTGTGATCTTCCCGTTCGAGGAGGGCTACTTCCGCGAACGGGGCGTGAACGCGCGATTCGTGGGACACCCGCTGTGCGACCTCGCGCAGGTCCGCTCCGCGCGTGCAGACTTCCTAGCCGAGCATTCGTTCAACCCGCGCGAACCGCTCGTCGCCCTGCTGCCCGGCAGCCGCAAGGGCGAAGCGCTGCGGCACCTGCCCGCGCTCGCGGACGCCGCGCAGCGCCTCGCGGACGCCGGCGTGCGGCAGTTCGTGCTGCCCGCCTCGACCACGACCGGCAGGCGGTTCTTCGCCGGCCGCTGGCAGGGGCCCGCGATCCGCATCATGGAAGACCGGGCCGAGGACTGCATCGGCCACGCCGATGTCGCCTTGGTAGCGAGCGGCAGCGCAACCGTGGAAACAGCACTGCTGGGGACGCCAATGGTAAGTTTCTATAAGCTGTCATGGTCCAGCTACTGCCTGGCTCGCCTGCTGGTGGACGCGCAGTACTACACCATGGTCAACCTGTTGGCGGGCAAGCAGGTCATCGCGGAATGCATCCAGCACGAATGCACGGGGGCGAAACTGGCGAGCGAGGCCATGCGTCTCCTTCAACAGGAGGTCGAACGATGCCGCATGGTCACCGAGTTCTCGAGAATTCGCGCCGCCCTGCAAGCCAACGCGCCGGCAGCCGAGGGGGCCGCGGCGGCAGTATGCGAGCGCTTCTCCCTCGGCTAGCAGTGCCGGCGCTGGCGGCGCTGGCCGGCGCTGGCGGCCATGAAGCCGGCCTGCGCGCGCAGGACACGGCCGCCGGCCCGCCCCTGCTCGACGTGCAGTTCTACAAGATCGACGCCAAGCTGAACATGGATGCCCAGCTGCTCGAGGCCACAGCAGAGGTGCATTTCATCCCGCGCGACCCCGCCGGCAGCGCCGTCTTCGAGTTGCACAACTCGCTCAAGGTCGACTACGCCGAGATGGAGGACGGGGCAAGGCTGGATGCCATCCGCTACCGCGGGGACTCGACCGTGCATGTCAGCTTTCCGGCGACACTGCCGCCGGGCCAGCCCCAAGTCATCCGGTTCGGCTACGGCGGGCGCCTGAGCGGCTACGAGAATTCCCCGGCGGAAGGCTACAGCCTGGCCGAGATCACGCCCCGCAGGGCCATCCTGCTCTACGCCGGGCGCTGGTTTCCCGTCAACGGCCACTGGGCGGACCGCTTCATGTCCGACATTCGCGTGACGGTGCCGGGCGGACTGCGGGTGCTGGGCAGCGGGACGGGCACTCGCAGCGAGGTCCCGGGGGGCATCGAGCACCGCTTCGAGTTCAACTACCCGTCGTTCCCGGGCACCATCGCAGCGGTCGCCGAGGAGCCCCTGCGGGTCTCTGCCGGCAGCGCGTCGAGCGCGGTGTACATGCCCGGGGCAACGCAGGATCTCGCCTTGCAGTACGGCGAGGCGGCCGCCGAGATGGTCGAATTCTATTCCGACCTGTTCGGCGCCCCGTACTCGAAGTCGCTCTCCCTCGTCGAGATGGGCGAGTACGCCCCGGACGGGTACTGGGCGCCGGGCTTGGTGCTGATGAACCCCTACGCCCGCCGGGAAGCGTTGAACCGCCCGCTGCTCGCAGCCTTGGTCGCCAACCAATGGTGGGGCACCATCGTGGGCGCCGGCAACAGCAACCACCGCTGGCTGGTGGACGGCACGGCGCAGTACTCCGCGCTGCTGGAAATCGAGGAGGCTGAAGGCGAGGAAGCGTTCTTGGAAGCTCTCGGCAGCACGCGCATCGAGGCCCTCACTTTCGACGAGGTGCCGCTGCGCGAGTCCGGCCGCGTGGGCGATTTCTCGCCGCAGATGAAGGCCCTGGCAGCATGCCGGGGGGCGATGGTCCTGCACATGCTCCGCTGGCGCGTCGGTGACGAGCCGTTCTTCCAGGTCCTGCGAGAACTGATCGACGGGCACACCTGGGGCACGCTCACGACTGACGATTTCCGGGTGCTGCTGGAAGAGGCCGCCGGCCGGGATCTGGACGGCTTCTTCCTGCAATGGACCGAGTCCAACATCACGCCCGAGTTCCGGCAGGAGTACACCATCTACAGGCTGGGCGGCAACGAGGGGTTCCGCGTCATCGGCAAGATCAGCCAGGACATGGACACCTTCAGCATGCCGGTCGAGCTCAAGGTCGAGACCGAGGGCGAGCCCGAGTTCCACGTGGTCGAAGTGGCCGGCGAGGCGTCGGACTTCCAGCTGGAGACCTTCGGCAAGCCCAGGGAATTGATCTTGGACCCCAACCAGCGCATTTTGCGGCTGGACGACGACACCCGCGTGCGCGTCGCGATCCGCAGGGGCGAGCAGTTGGTCGAGCTGGGGTACTACCAGGAAGCCTTGATCGAATACCAGCGCTCCTTGGACATCAACCGCTTCAGCTCGCTGGCCCACTACCGCACTGGCGAGGTGTTCTTCCTGCAGAGCAACTTCCAGTCCGCCGCCAACGAGTTCCGCGAGGCGCTCAACGGTGACCGCGACCCGGCTTGGGTCACGGTCTGGTCGCACATCAACCTAGGCAAGATCTTCGACATCACGGGGCAGCGCGAGCGAGCGGTCAACGAATACCAGCTGGCCGTGCGGACCCGCGATGACACGCAAAACGCCCAGAGCACCGCCGCCAAGTACCTGGCCAGCCCGTACCGGCGGGAGCGCCGCAGAGAGCGCACCTACTGACGGCCGGCGCGGCGGGCCATCAGTACTTGGGGACGCTGGGATCGACTTCCTCGCTCCAGCGCAATATGCCGCCGGCCAAGTTGGTAACGCGGCTGAAGCCCATCTCCGCGAGCAGGCGCTGGGCCTTGCCGCTCCGCGCGCCGCTCTTGCAGTGGACCACGATGTCGGCCGTGGAGTCCAGCTCGTGGACATGCTGCGGCAGCGCGCCCAGGGGGATCAGGGTGGTGCCGGGGATTCTGGCGATCTCGAACTCATGCGGCTCGCGCACGTCCAGAACGAAGACATCCTCGCCCCGATCCAGCCGCGACTTCAAGGCCAGGGGCGAAATCTCGGGCAGCTTTTCCTGCGCCGCGGCTTCGGCGGCCTGCTGCGGGATCCCGCAGAATTGCTGGTAATCGATCAACTCGCGCACGGTAGGGTTGTCGCCGCAGAGCGAGCAGTCGGGGCTGCGCCGCAGGCGCAGCTCGCGGAAACGCATGTTGAGCGCGTCGTAGAGCAGCAACCGGCCGCTCAGGGACTCGCCCCTGCCGAGCAAGATCTTGACGACCTCGGTGGCTTGGATGCTACCGATCACTGCCGGCAGAATGCCCAGCACGCCCCCTTCGGCGCAGCTCGGCACCAGGCCCGGCGGGGGCGGCTCGGGATACAGGCAGCGGTAGCACGGCCCGCCCTGGTAGTGAAACACCGTGGCTTGCCCCTCGAAACGGAAGATCGAGCCGTAGACGTTCGGCTTGCCCAGCAGCACGCAGGCGTCGTTGACCAAATAGCGCGTGGGAAAGTTATCCGTGCCGTCGACCACCAAGTCGTACTCGGACAGGATCTCGAACGCGTTGCCGCTGGTCAGCGCGACAGGGTGCTTGTCGATCACCAAGCGCGGATTGATGTCCTGCATCGTTTCCGCCGCGGAATCGATCTTGGGCCGTCCGACATCCTTGGAGCCGTGAATCACCTGCCGCTGCAGGTTGGTCTCATCGACGACATCGAAATCCACAATGCCGATCCTGCCGATGCCGGCCGCGGCCAGATACAGGCCCAGGGGCGCGCCGAGGCCCCCGGTGCCGACCATCAGCACGCGAGCCGCCTTGAGCCTGCGCTGGCCCTCCAGTCCGACCTCCGGCAGGATCAGGTGGCGGCTGTAGCGCAGGATCTCTTCGTTGGACAGCTCTGGCAGCGCCGGCTCGGCCATATCCGTCACCGGCGCGGGCGGGCGGCGCCGCCGGCGATCGACGGCACGATGCTGACCGTGCTGCCGGCCTGCAAGGCGGTGTCCTCGCGGTCCAGATAGCGGATGTCCTCGTCGTCCACGTAGACATTGACGAAGCTCCGCAACTTGCCCTGCTCGTTGAAGAGGTTGCGCTCGACCTGCGGATGCGCGGCCACCAGCTGGCGCAGGGCCTCGCCCACCGTTCCGCCGTCCACCTCGACCGAGTCGCTGCCGGCGACGAATTGCCGCAGCGGTGTTGGAATCAGAATTCTGGCCATGCTTTCCCTGCTCTTGATGCTAGCAATCGTCCTATTCCCTGTCAACAAACTAGGGATTCGGGCGGCCGCGGCAATCCAGTTCCGCGCTATAGTGGCTCTCGCCCGGGCGGGCGGCGGCATCCACGCGGCCGGGCAGTCCGCACTGCTGCATGTCCCCGCCACTGTTCTTCGCCACCGCGGCCGATCTCAGGAAGTGGTTCCGCGAGCACCACGAAAGCGCCCGCGAGCAGTGGGTCGGCTATTACAAGGTCGCAACCCGCCAGCCCAGCGTGACGTGGGCGGAATCGGTCGACGTGGCCCTGTGCTTCGGGTGGATCGACGGAATCCGCAAGAAGGTCGACGAGCGCAGCTATAAGGTACGCTTCACCCCGCGCCGTCCTGGCAGCGCCTGGAGCGCGAGGAATGTCGAGCGCATGCAGGCGCTCATCGAGGCTGGCTTAGTCGAGCGCAGCGGGCGGGCCGCCTTCGAAACGGCGGCAAGGCGGCACCGGGCGGCCGTTCCCGATGCGCTTGCGGACGCGGCGTTGCCGCCGGAATGGGAGCAACGCATCAGGTCGGTGCCAGAAGCCTGGGCCTGCTTCGCCGGCGCGCCGCCGTCGTACCGCCGGCAATGCCAGCGCTGGATCGCGAGCGCCAAGCGTGAACAGACTCGGCGCAAGAGGCTTGAGACACTGATCGAGTGCAGTTCGCGCGGGGAGCCTATACCGCCGCTGCGCTGGTCCGCCAACAAGCCCCCGCGGCGATAAGCGCAGCCCGCCCGTCAAGCCGCCCGGCGGCTGCCGGTGGGACCGCCCGGCGATTGGAACATGCGAATCCCGGCCACGCCCGCCGCGCCCGCTGCCGCGCAGGCAGCGACTCGTTGCGCCGTGATGCCGCCCAGCGCAGCGACGGGCAGCGAGGACGCGGCGCAGGCTTGGCGCAGGCCGCCCAGGCCGGGAATCGCGCCCAGGCCGGGTTTCGAAGGCGTGGGGAACACCGGGCCGAAGACCGCCAGGTCGGCCCCTTCGCGCTCGGCCCGGCAGACTTCCGCGACCGTGTGCGTCGACACCGCTACCAGAAAGCCGGGCGGCAAGGCCGGCCGGAGATCGCGCGGCGCCGGCGCACCGGCGGGCAGGTGAACGCCCTGCGCGCCGGCGGCCAGGGCCACGTCCAAGCGGCTGTTGACGAGGATCGCTGTTGCGTAGGGGCGGACCCGCGCCAGGGCGGCCCGCGCCAGCTCGAGCAGATCGCGGGGTGCCAGGTCCTTCTCGCGAATCTGGATCCAAGCGCAGCCACGGCTGGCGTTGCGCTCGATGCAGTCCAGCAAGTCGCCCGGACAGCTGGCGCGATCCGTGATGTAGTAGAGTCGCATCGCTCGGCCTGTGTCATGCCGCAGAGGCTGCAATGTTGACAAAAACTGGCTAAAGTAAGCTCATGATTATATACTAAGGATTATCGCAGCCGCCGCGCCCAGCGCGCGAGCGGCGGCAATTCGCAGGATCTGCCGCGAGGCAGGCCAAGCATCGGAGACACAGGGATGGCAAAAGTAATCGGAATCGACCTCGGCACCACGAATTCGGTCGTCGCAGTCATGCAGGCGGGACAGCCCCAGGTGATCGCCAACCAGGAGGGCGAGCGCACCACGCCATCGGTCGTGGCCTTCAGCAAGGGCGGGGACCGCCTGGTGGGCGAGACAGCCAAGCGGCAGGCCGTCACCAATCCGGAAGCCACGATTTCTTCGATCAAGCGTTTCATGGGCCGCCGCAGCTCCGAAGTCGGCGAAGAGACGAAAAACGTGGCCTACAAGATCAGCGCCGCGGGGGATCTGCTCAAGGTCTCGGTCGGCGAGGACAGCTATTCGCCGCAAGAGATTTCGGCGATGGTGCTCGGCAAGCTCAAGGAAGCGGCCGAGGCCTACCTCGGCGAGAAGGTGAGCGAGGCGGTCATCACGGTGCCGGCCTACTTCAACGACGCCCAGCGCCAGGCCACCAAGGACGCGGGCAAGATCGCGGGCCTGGAGGTGCGCCGCATCATCAACGAGCCGACCGCGGCCGCCCTTGCCTACGGCTTGGACAAGAAGGAGAACCAGACCATCGCGGTCTACGATTTCGGCGGCGGCACGTTCGACATCTCGATCCTCGAGGTCGACGAGGGCGTCGTGGAGGTCAAGGCGACCAATGGCGACACGCACCTGGGCGGGGACAACATTGACAGCGTGCTGATCGACTGGCTGGTCGACGAGTTCCGCAAGGAGCAGGGGATCGACTTGTCGCAGGACAGCATGGCCCTGCAGCGCCTGCGAGAGGCTGCCGAGAAGAGCAAGCGGGACCTGTCGACGCTGATGGAGACGGAGATCAACCTGCCGTTCATCACGGCCAACGAAACCGGCCCAAAGCACCTTGCGCGCAAGCTGACGCGGGCGCACCTGGAGCAAATGATCGACCCGCTGGTGCGCCGCACCCTCGAGCCTTGCAAGCAGGCCCTGACCGATGCCGGGCTGTCGCCGTCGGCAGTCGACGAGGTCGTGATGGTCGGCGGCTCGACCCGCATCCCGAAAGTCCAGAGGATGGTGCAAGATCTGTTCGGCCGCGAGCCCCACAAGGGGGTCAACCCGGACGAGGTCGTGGCAACCGGAGCCGCCGTCCAGGGCGGCGTGCTGGGCGGCGAGGTCAAGGACGTGCTGCTGCTGGACGTCACGCCCCTGTCGCTGGGCATCGAGACCTTGGGCGGCGTGTTCACCAAGCTGATCGAACGCAACACGACGATCCCGACGCGCAAGTCGGAAGTCTTCTCGACCGCGGCCGACAGCCAGACTTCGGTGGAGATCAAAGTCTTCCAGGGCGAGCGCTCCATGGCCGGCGACAACCGCCTGCTGGGCGTCTTCCAGCTGGTCGGCATCCCGCCCGCGCCGCGCGGGGTCCCGCAAGTCGAGGTCACGTTCGACATCGATGCCAACGGCATCCTGAACGTCTCCGCCAAGGACAAGGCCACCAGCAAGCAGCAGCAGATCACCATCACCAGTTCTTCCGGCCTGTCCCAAGAGGAGATCGAGAAAATGGCCCGCGATGCCGAGGAGCACTCCGCCGAGGACCAGAAGCGCAAGGAGGAGATCGAAACCCGCAACCAGGCCGAAGCGGTGATCTACTCCACCGAGAGCACGCTCAAGCAGCACCGCGACACGGTTGGCGAGGACGAGGCCAAGAAGATCGAAGCGGCCATCGAGGCGGCGCGCGAGGCGGTCAAGAGCGGCAGCGCGGAGCAGATCAACAAGGCAGTGTCAGACCTGACCCAGGCATCCGGCCCGCTCTCCGCGGCGATGTTCGCCGCACAGCAGGCCGGCGCGGGAGCGGCGGCGGGCGGCACCGACGAAGGCGCCGCGCCAAGCGGCGCGGACGATGTGGTAGAGGCGGAGTTCGAGGACGCGGACGAGAAACCGAAAGAGCCGTGAGCACGGGATAGAAGGGCATGGCGGCTAACCGCAGCAAGGACTACTACGCGACGCTGGGAGTGCCCCGCAACGCCAAGGCGGATGCGATTCGCACGGCCTACCGCCATCTGGCCCGCAAGCTGCATCCCGACGTCAATCCGGGCGACAAGGCCGCGGAAGAGCGCTTCAAGGATGTCCAAGAGGCCTACGATATCCTCAGCAGCGAGGAAAAGCGCGGCATCTACGACCGGTACGGGTTCTACTCGGAGCAGGCCCGCCAGCAGGCCGCGGCCGGCCAGGGCTTCGGGTTCGAAGGCTTCGACTTCAGCGACCTAGGGCGGCAAGGCTCTGGCGGAGCGAACCTGAGCGATCTCTTCGAGGGCGTCTTCGGCGGGGGCCGGGGGCGCGGCGCGCCCGCGCGCCGGCCCGGCGAGGATCTCGAGTACGAGATGGAGATCAGCTTCGACGGGGCCATCCGGGGCAGCACCGAGCGGCTCAAGGTCAGCCGCCAAGCCCGCTGCGCCTCTTGCAGCGGATCGGGCAACGCGCGCGGCGAGGCGCAAAGGACCTGCACGACTTGCGGCGGCACCGGCCAGTCGCACCGCCGGGCCGGCAACATGCGCTTCAGCGTGCCCTGCGCCGCCTGCGACCGCACCGGGCAGGTCCGCACGCCGTGCGCGGAGTGCTCTGGCGAGGGGCGCGTGCCGGTGACCGATACGATCGACGTGCGCATCCCGCCCGGCACGCGGGAGAATGCCAGGCTGCGCCTGCAGGGCAAGGGCAATGCGGGCATCCTTGGCGGCGGCGCCGGCGACTTGTACATCATCGTGCACATAGGCAAGCACGCGCTTTTCAGGCGCGACGGCTTCGACATCCACATCCAAGTGCCGATCACTCCGGCCGAGGCCGTGCTGGGGGCCAAGATCGCCGTGCCGACGATTGACGGCACGGCGCACATGCGCGTCCCTCCGGCGACCAGCTCGGGCAAGACGTTCCGCATGCGGGAGCGGGGCGTGCCGGACCCGCGCAGCAAGAGGCGCGGCGACCAGTTCGTTAGAATCGCGATTGTCGTGCCGAAGATCC
The DNA here is from genome assembly GCA_965219605.1 of Bryobacterales bacterium. Lineage (GTDB taxonomy): Bacteria > Acidobacteriota > Terriglobia > Bryobacterales > UBA6623 > VXMF01. Next base: position 1,990,658 of record CBDCOC010000001.1, read on the forward strand.
CGGACGAGTCCACCAAGGACCTCATGCGGCGCTACGCGGAGCTCAATCCGAAGAGCCCGCGCGACGACTCGCTCGCCGGCGGCGGCTGACAATGGCGAAGCAGCGCAAGACACAGGGCAGCTACACCATTTCGGTGGTGGCGGAACGCTTCGACGTGCATCCGCAAACGCTGCGCATGTACGAGCGGGAGGGGCTCTTGCAGCCATCCCGGACGGATGGCAACACGCGCATGTACACCGACGAGGACATCGACCGCCTTGACGTGATCCTGTCGCTGACCCGCGACCTAGGCGTCAACCTGGCAGGGGTCGAGATCATCCTGAACATGCGCAGCAAGATGGATGCCATGCAGCGCCAGATGCGGGAATTCGTGCGCTACGTCAATAGCTCGGTGGACCTGGCCGACGACAGCGAAGACCCGATCTCCAACGCGCTGATCCCGCTCAAGGGCCGCATGCCAATTCGGCCCAGGCGCAAGGACGAAGGCAGCGACGACCTCCCGGCGCCGAACGAGTCGGCCATCGTGGACATCTAGCGCCGGTCGCCGGCGCAAGGGCCGAACGGCGCCCAGCCCGCTACAGCAGGCCGAGGGCGTGCAGGAAGACGAGGATGATGCAGACGGGCACCGGATACTTCAGTATCAGCAGCCAGGGTCGATAGAACCTAGCCAGCGCACTGCCGGACTCGAATTCGCTGCGCCTCAGGGCGCCGTCCATGCGCCACGCAACGAACAAGGCGACGCCCAGCCCGCCCAGCGGGAAGGCCCAGTTCGACACGAATTTGTCGACAAGCGTGAACCAGCTCTCGTAGATCGTGGCAGGAATGCCGAGAAGGGCTATGACGGCGGTGCTGCCAACGCTGGCCTTGCCCCGGGATATGCCGTGATTGTCCACCACATAGGCCGTGACGACCTCGAGAATCGCGATCGCGCTGGTCAGGGCGGCAAAGACCAGCATCACGAAAAAGACCACCGACAGGAAAGCGCCGCCCATCATCTGCGCGAGCGCGGTAGGCAGCGTCACGAAGAGCAGCCCGGGACCCGCGCCCGGCTCGAAACCGAACGTGAAGACGATCGGGAACAAGACCATTGACGCGACGAGGGCTACCAGCGTGTCGGCGCCAGCGGTGGCAAGCGAGGCCGACGCGAAGTCATCCTGCGGCCGCAGGTAGCTTCCATAGGTGATCATGGCGCCCATCCCGAGGCTGAGCGTGAAGAATGCATGGCCGAGCGCCTCGAGCACGCCGGCGGAGGTCAGCCTGCCCCAGTTCATGCCGAACATAAAATCCAGGGCGTCGCCCCAGCCGGGCATCGTGAGCGCCTTGCCGAGCAGGACCAGCATCAGCGCGAACAGCGCGGGCATCATGATCCGGGCCCAGCGCTCGATGCCCCGCGAAACCCCCTGGGCGACTATGCACACGGTGACGAGCAAGAAGGCGAACTGCCAGCCGACCCCGATCAGCGGCGAGCCCTGCAGATCCGCGAAGAGGCCCCGGGCCTGGCCGGCCTCGATGCCGGCAGTGGCGCCCGTCAACGCAAGGTAGGCATAATGCAGGGCCCAGCCCGCAACCGTCGAGTAGTACGACAGGAGGAGGACCGAGGCCACGACGGCCAAGATCCCGAAAACCATCCACGCAGACCTCGGATGAGACAGCGCGCGGAACGCATTGACCGCGGAGGACCTAGAGGCGCGCCCGAGCATGACCTCGGCCACCATCACGGGCACGCCGACGAGCATGATGCAGGCCAAGTAAACCAACACGAACGCGCCGCCCCCGTTCTCGCCCGTGATGTAGGGGAATTTCCATATGTTGCCGAGTCCGACCGCCGAACCGGCGGCGGCCAGGACGAACCCGCTGCGCGAGTTCCACTGGGATCTACGGGAGTCAGGATTCTTCGGCATTGCGTCCATCGTACCCGAATAGCGAGCGTCGCTGGACGGCTCGCTGGCGGGCGCGGGGCAGATCTCGGCTTCCCGCTGGCAGCGCTGCAGTGGCGAGGAGACCGCCAAAGCTTGACGCTTGCCGAGGCCTCCCTCGGCTAAGGCAGGTTCCGTCCGATGCGTGTCGATCCATCGGCCGCGGGCGGCTCCAAGCGGATTTGCAACGCGTCCAGATCCTCTTTTGACAGTTCGCCGTGCAAGCCTTGCAGGTACGCGAGCAAGTCATCCTGCCGAGGCTGCCCGAAGGCAAGGCGGTACACGGCCAAGCTGGTCTTGAGCCATTGCAGCCGACCGACCTCGCGGCTATAGGGGAGCACCAGCACGCGCCGCTCGACCTTGGTAGGCCCCTCGCAGATCCAGTGCGGTTCGAGGCCTGTCTGCTCCGCCGCGTCTTGCTGGGCCATTGCGAACATCGCGGACCAAGGATCGCAGCGCGCGGCCGGATTCCCGCGCAGCGCCGCGCCGTACCTCGCCGCCACGTTCAAGCGGATCGCGTGCCCCTTGTAGCGATGCACGCGGCCCTCGCGCTGCTCGAGGTCAACCGGGTTGTGCGGCAGGTTCCAGTGGTACAGGCGATGGCAGTACGGATGGAAGTCCAGTCCTTCCTGGCCGATCGATGTCGTGGCCAGCACGAATGGCCGGAAGGGGGAGTTGAACGCCTGCCGCACGGCCCCGAGGCGGTTGACCGTGTTCTCGTCGTCCTTGTAGTCGGACAGGCGCATCGCGAAGCGGCCCCGCATCACGAAGCGGTCGATTTCGATTCCCCCGCCCCGGACCGCGGGCTGGTCTACGTCGATGTGGGAAGGCCGCAGCGACAATGCCGCGTGCATCGCCTCGGCAAGGTTCTTCACACGCTCGCAGGGCCTTTGCTCGGTCAGGCCCTCGGCCTCGACCAGATAGTGGGCATACTCGTCGAGCACGGCCTGCAGGTTGTTGCGGGCCCCGTACAGCAGGGCGCTGCGCCAGTAGCCTTCGCCGTCCCCGCCGTCGCGGGCCTGCCGGACGAGCGCAACCGACTCGTCGTGATTGTACAGGGTGCGAAAGCCCCAGGCTAGCTTGGAAGCAGACTCGAGCAGGCCGGGATCGTCCAATGTGAGTTCGGGAGCCACCCGTCGCAGCGCTCGCAGGCCGCAGATCGCCGGGCTGCCGAGGGCCAGATCGACCAGCAGGTCCAAGCCGCTGTCCGGCACTGGCCCAGACACGGACCCGAGACGCACGGCATCCCGCAGCGCGCTGACGTGCTGGAGATAGGCATCCTCGTGCCCGGGATTCGCGAATGGATCCCCGCTCTCCAGCCACTCGCGGGCTGCGTTTCCCTGCTGCGCGTCAAGCACGGCGACGGCAGCCCATTCCCAGTTGGAAGCAGCGGTCGAATCGTCCTCGGCTGCCGACTGCAAGCGCCTGAAATGGGACCGCAGCCGCGCGGCGATCCGGGCCCGCATCTCTTCGTACGAGAGCTGGCCGGCACTCTCGGCATAGAGTCCGAGCGGATCCGCGCAGCCGGCAAGCAGCGGCGAGGGGTACAGGAGCAGCAGATCCCGCATGCGGGCCGGACGGCCCTTCGGGGACTGGCGAAACTGCAACGGCCGCAGGCGGGCGGCGGCGAAGTACGATCTCCCCTCCTCCCCCAACTCTCCCAAGCCCACCCGCCGCTCCGCCTCGAAGGACAGCACGGCAGCAATCGCGTCCGGCACCATGGCCCATGCGGAAAACACCAGGGCCTTGCTGGGGGCGGGGCCGTCCTCCCCGCCGTAGTACGGCAGCGACGGCGGGATCCAGAGGCGCTGATCGAGATCCGTGGCGAACACGTCGTCCTGCAAGGCGCGCATCCGACCGTTCGGCGGGCGCAGCGGAGCGTACGAATCGACATCCTTCTTGGCCAGCGCGGACTCGCGCGCGGCCGTCACGGCCTCGGCAAGGCCCGCCCGGCTTGCAGCATCCGTCTCCTTGAGGAGTCGTTTCAGCTTGTATTCGCGCATGAAGTTCAGCAGGTAGGGGGCCGATTTCCAGTACTCGATGACGGAAGGCACTCCCAAGATCCGCGCTACCTCCGCCACTTGCACGGCATGCCGTAGATCCTCCGGCTCGACCGTCGCCTCTATGCGAGTCTCCTCGACCATCGCGTCGCGCTGTTGCGTGTTCCCGACCCGCTCGGTGCGGGCGACGACCTCTGTGAGGGGTTGCTCGATCCGGGTCTTGAGCGCGACAGCCTGCTGCCTGGCCGCAGGCAGGCAGAGCATCTCCCGGCGGTATTGCTCGATGTCCCTGCGCAACTGCGGAACCATCCGATCGCGCCGGGCAGGGCCGAACAGAAAGCCCAGCGTCTCAAAAAAATCCCTGTAATGGTCGCCCTCGCCGGGATCGTCGCCGGAGAGGCTCAACATGCGGTACGGTGTCGCGGACAGCAGCAGGGTGCGGGTCTCGTTCCCTTTTTCGTCGGTGTACTCGAAGAGCCCCCGGGCCAGTTCCGCCGCGGCATCATCGCCATGCAAGAGGCCGCTGAAGCTCTGGAACTCGTCCAAAATGACCAAGTCCGGCTCCAAGGCATGGATGCAGGCTTGCGAGAGAGCCTGTCTCAGGCGGCCGATCAAGGCACACCGGGCACTGTGGATTTCCTGCCAGTCCTGCTCCGCGGCCGCCTCGAACCTCTCGCTCAGCTCTCTCAGGCGGGGCAGCGATGCCTGCGTTTCGGGATGCTCCTGGAAACTGCGCACCAGCTGCTTGTCGAGCGCATCGGGGCAGATCTCGCGCACCTCGGAGTGCCAACGAGGATACCCCATCAGGTTGCGGAGCAGCAGGGAGAGGCCGTCCCGCGATTCGACGAAGCCTTCGAGCAGGCGGTACAGCAAGGCCCGTTCGCGCCCGACACCCGTCGTGGAGCGCAGGTTGAATGTCGTGCCGGGAGTCAGGCTGACGAAATTGACCTTGTTTCCCGCCAGCCCCCGGTCGCCGGAGAGATGCAGCGGCAGCAATGTCATGCGGGTGGGCAGCTCAAATGCCGACTTGCTCAGGACGTTGAGCTTGTTGACATTTTGGGCGGCGATCGCCTGATTCGAGCAGATATAGACAACGTCGATACGCTCGACGGTATCCCACAAATGCTCGAGGGCGCGTGCGATCACCCCGCGGGCAACCATGGTCTTGCCCAGCCCCACCTCGTCGGCGAGCAGGAAGTGGCGCGTGCATTCGGCATCCTTGTAGAAGCGGCGGAAGACATGCTCCACGGACCTGCGCTGGAACTCCTTCAACGGCCCGAGGGCCTGCTCCGCGTCGAATGCCGCGCCGTTATCCATGGATCCGCTCCCGGTCCCCGAGCACAGTCCGGAACGCGTCCCACAACTGCAAGAATTCGCTCGGCACAATCTCCGTCTCGTCGATCTCCGCATCGCCCTCGATGCGTTCCATCAACCGGCGGATCGCATCAAGGCGGTGCGGGCCGTCAGCGAGGGCGCGGACCATGGCCTCAAGGACGGGCTCGTCATGGCCCGGCCAGCCCCCGGAAATGCCGCGGCCTGCTGCGCTAATTGCCGCCTGGGCGGCCAGCGGATCGCCCGTGTCCGCGAGCAGCAAGCGCAAGTACTCGAAGAACTTGCCGCTGCCCTTCAGCTCGCACAAAAGCACGGCTTGGTGCCGGCGATCGGGAAGTCCCGTGAGCGGCAATCCCAGGCTGAACAGGGCGACGGCCTTGCCCGACATGTCTTCGAGGCGGAAAGCGATGTATTTGGTCACATCCACGAGCGGCACGACAGCGATCTCGATAGAATCTCCAGCGCGCAGGCTGCCCAGCGCATCGCGAGCATGCGACTCGTCCCGCGTGATCGGCCGCGCCGACACGGCCGCGAGGTTCTCAAGCTTGGCGGCGTGGTCGGCACGGAGCACCATGCGCCAAAGCTGCTGCTCACTCGCAGCGGCGCGGTGCGGGAAGCACTCGATCCGCAAGCCCAGCAGGGCAAGCTCCCGGCGGGCATCCTCGACCCTTCGCTCGGCCTCCCGGCAATCCTCCGGCTCGGGAGCGACCTCGTCCCGCTGGAACGGTCGGAGCAGCCGGCCAAAGCCCTCTGGCCCCAGCCACTCGCCTATCCTGCCCACGCGGTCCAGCTTGCCGGTCAGTGTCGCGAACACCTCCACGTTCTTCCCGTCGAGCAGGGCGGCAGAGGTGGCGTTGCCCGACCCCACGGTCACGGCCAGGGACCGGCCGGATTCCTGCAGGCAGGCCTTGGCGTGCAGGCCCTGCAGCGGGAGCTCCTCCCGCTTTTCGGCGGAATCTCCCTCCCCATCCTCGGTCTGGGCCTGCTCCTGCAAGACCGAGACCGACCGGAACTGGCCCAGCCCGTCGCGCGGAAGCTCGACCAGCGCCTCGGATCGGCTGACCAGCGTCGCTCCATCGCTCGAACAGTGGCCGCGCAGGTAGCGGAGCGCCCTGGCGTCGCAGAATGGCGAGATGACCGCGAGGCGGTAGCATTGCTTCGGCTTCCATTGCCATCGCCCTGGCAAGGATGTCCGGAATTCAACCGACTCGAAACCCTCGGGCAATGCCCAGCGCGTCCGGCGCAAGGAATCGGCAACATCCCCCGTGAGGCGGATCGCATCATCCGGCACGGCCCCGACGGCACTTGCGGGCAGCCGCTCCAGCAGGTCGACAAGCGGCGCGTTCTGCTCGCCGGGATCGTCCCCGACCTCGCCGTCGAGACACAGCGACAGATCCCAGGACCGATCGCGCGTCAGGTTGCGGGACAGGACCAACAGGCGCATCCGAAGAGCGCCCTCGCCGAGCGCCGGGCGGTAGCGCAGAACCCACATCTTGGGATGGAAGGCGCCCCCTCCGGGAGCGAGCGCCTCGACGACGATTCGCTCCAGCAAGGTGCATAGAGGCGATTGCCGCGCCAGCTGGGATTGGATCCGGCCTGCCTCGCAGTAGATCGCCAAGCGGCTCGCGTTGCGCTCCGCGGCCTCCAGAAGCGCCAGAGGGTTCCGCAGCAGATCGTCGCGATTGCCGGAGAGAGACGTCGCCAGGGAAACTTGGACCGCCAGGGCGGTTTCGAAATCCAGGGAGTAGGTCATGCCGATCCCGGCATCGAACACCGCACCCGCCGGCGGGTGCAGGCTCGCCCCGTACATCGACCGTGATTCGGGGTCCAGACCTCTCCTAGCCGGCATCGGCAATGTCCCGAATATGCCTGCGGGCGACCGGCCACCGGAAATCCAAGCGTCCCGCGCCGGAACTCCCGCCCCAGTTGTCTCGGGCCGCCGCATTCTGGAATCGCGACGAGTTGCCCTTGAGCTGCACCTCGCGCAACCGCACCAGTTCGCGGGCGGCCTTGCTGTCGGCGACATTCTCCCCATGCTCCATGGCGAGCGCTCGCCAGCGGGCAACGAACTGTTTCGCGGGCTCGCGAATCCTGTGGCTGCCATGCCGGATGGCTTCCCAGAAGTCCCGCAGATCCCAATCGGGCGGGATGTCCTCGTTCAGCACCCGGCTCCATCTTGCGAGCTCCGTGCGATATCCCGTTTCCCAGTCGCTGTTCCCGCGCTCTTCGGCCAGCATCAAGTTGTAGAGCAGCGCGGCCCCTTGCATTGCGGCCGAGAACGCCCTGGCCTGCTCCACGATGAACCGGCATCCCTCCGGGAAGCCGGGCAGTCCCGGATGCTGCCATACGAAATCGCAGTCGGCATGGAGACGCCGCTTCGCCAGATGGGCGAGAAGGCTCTGCGGATGGGAGGCCGTGATCCTGTCCACCAAGTAGCCGGCCTCGTCGGACGTGAGGCGAAACGTCACGCGATCCAATAAGCCCGGAGGCCGCCGGGGAAGATCTGCGCGCCACAGCCTCGGCTGCCCCGCTCCGCCTGAGTCAGCGGGCGCACCGTGCAACTGGCCCGATCGGCCGGCACCCTGCAGCCATGCCAGCCACTCGCGCACATCCATGGATCCCTGGCGCAGGCCCCAGCTGCCCAAACCGGACCAGTAAACCGATCTCGGCGGTGTCTGCAATCGTTCTTTCGCCATTCTGCCGATCACGCCCGCGGTCTCCCCGCCTGCTTCCAGAGCGCTGATCAATCGGTCCTCGCGGCCCCTCGCTTCGGCCAGCAGGGCATCGGGGGACGGGCCGGGCCTCTCTTCGATCTCGCGGTAGATCCACGGCACGAACAGCATGTAGCGAAGACGCGTCTGGAGCGTGCTGGTCCCTGGAAACAGGTGATCGGCGATCGAATCCCGGATCGGTCCCAAGCCGAGTTCGTCGCGCGCTGCCGTCTCTTGGAACAGGTCGATAATCCGCCGCGCTCGCTGGCGCTCGCTTTCGTCAAAATCGACCCAAGTCAGGCTTGACATCCAGCACCCCGCCCTGGCGTGAAAACGCCGGAAAGCATGGCGCCCCCCAGCGAATCAATCTCTCTACGGTGCGATGCTTGCAGCGCGGAAGCGGGGCTGCGGCCGCAGCGGACCTGCCCGCTTCCCCCGCTAAAGGATAGCAACCCGCAATGACCGAATTCACATCCACGCACCCATGCATGTGGGCGCTCCACCGGCTGCTGACACGCATGGCGACGCACGATCGCTGGCGCACGTTGACACCATCGGCGCGCGAGACCGCGCCACTGGCTTCATGGCAAGGGATGCAGCAATCTCGGAAATCAAGCAGTTCCCAGTTCAATCCGACAACTCGGGGCGGAATCGCCCGCGAGGCCTGGCTCCGGAAGCTGACTCGGGGCATGCGGCAAGCACTAGCCCGGCAGCTGCGATTGGGATCCGGGCAAGGCTGCCTATGGGGAATCCGCCACCTGCGCTATCGGCCGCCGGGACAAGTCCAAGCAGCTCGAAATCCGCTCTGGCGCGAATTCATGCCCGGGCCGCGACGGTTCCACGAAAGTGATGGCCTCGTAGAAGTCATCGAGCGGCACGAAAACTCCATGCTCTTGGGCCCAGGAGCGCATCCGCTGATTGCATGAGCGGGCCCATGACAGGATCTCTATGCGCCAGCCCCGTTTGTGCATGCGTTCAAGAGTGCTATGGAAGCCAGTATTTGCCCCAAAGCCAGTCTGGGTCCGGGCGAGCGATCATTCACTAGCGAGGTTTCTTCGGAAGCACTCCTCAACACCAGCATTGCAGAGCAATTGCCAACCCGGGCCGGGGCCTTCCGTGTGTGAGACAGGAGCAGCAGGAGGGAGATATGGCAAGAGAGCAGCCGGAGCGGGACCTGCCGGTGCAGCGCCCGCAGGTGGCGGGGGTGGACCTCGGCAGCCGCGAGCACTGGGCCTGCGGGCCGCCACGTGCGGACGGCAGGCCCAACGTGCGCACGTTCGGCACGACCACCGCGCAGTTGGACGCGTTGGCGGACTGGCTGGCGGCCGAAGGCGTGGAATCGGTGGCGCTGGAGAGCACGTATGTGTACTGGATCCCATTGCACGAGTTGCTGGAGGAGCGCGGTTTCGAGGTGTTGCTGGTCAATGCGCGGCAGTTGAAGAACGTGCCGGGGCGCAAGACCGACATGCTGGACTGCCAGTGGCTACAGCGGCTGCACAGTTGCGGCCTGCTGCGGGGCTCGTTCCGGCCGCCCGAGACGGTGACGCAGCTGCGGGCGCTGCACCGGCAGTGGCAGAGCTTGGTGGCGGAGCGCACGCGCTGCGTGCAATGGATGCAGCGGGCGCTGGATCAGATGAACGTGCAGGTGCATCGGGCGGTGACGGATCTGACGGGGCAGACAGGCATGGCGATCGTGCGTGCGATCGTGGCGGGGCAGCGCGATGCGGAGCAGTTGGCGCAGTTGCGCTCGGGGCGCTGCAAGCACACGGAGGAGCAGTTCGTGGAGTACCTGAGCGGCAACTGGCGGGAGGAGCACCTGTTCAACCTGCGCAGTGCGCTGCGGCTGTACGACGCGGTGCAGGCCGAGATGGACGGTTACGAGCAGAAGCTGCAAGAGGATCTGCAGCAGCAGGCGGGCGAGGAATGCAGCGCGGAGGAGTGTCCGCGGCACCCGAACGCGGCCAAGGAGAAAGCCATCCGAAGGCGGGGTGAGCAGCCGCTGCGGACGGCGCTGTACCGCTACGCGAGCGTGGATCTGACGCGCATCGACGGGATTAGCGCGGGGGCGGCGCGCACGATCCTGACCGAGGTGGGGACGGATCTGGGGTCGTTTCCGAGCGAGCGGCATTTCACGAGCTGGCTGGGCCTGGCGCCGCGGCACGCGGTATCGGGCGGGCAGCAGTTGGCGGGCAAGCGGCAGCGCGGGCTGGGAGCGACGCGCACGTCGAACGCGCTGCGCATGGCGGCGACGGCGCTGATCCGGTCCAAGTCGGCGCTGGGGGCGGCGCTGCGCCGCAAGGCGCGGCACAAGGGGATGAAGACGGCGGTGTTCGCCACCGCCCGCAAGCTGGCGGTGTTGGTATACCGCATGCTGCGCTTCGGCCAGGACTACGTTGACGAGGGCGAGGCGGCCTACGAGCAGCGCCATCGCCAACGGACCTTGGCCTACCTCAAAACGACAGCTAAGGATCTCGGCTACCAGCTGCTTCCCGACACTGCACAAACTGCTTCCCGGGACGCTGTGGGGGCAGGGGCGGGCTAGGGTGTTTCACACCAGGGTGTTTCACACCAGTCGGCGGGAAAGCTCCGATAACCATCCCAGTGAGCGACAGCCCGTCCCGTCCCGATCCGGAAGTGTTCTTCGGCCAGCCTCGTCGTCTGAGGCTGATCGATCGGGACGGGGATGTGGTTGGGGTTGTCCAGCAGCCTTGGGGCACAAACTACACGGGCTGGAGTCATCCCCTAACCCCGTATTACAAGAATGGAACCGAGACACTACCGCGCCATCCTAAGCCAGGCGGTTTTTGCTACCGCAACTGGAAGGGCGTGATTCTCACAAGCGAGGCTGGCCAGCGCCCCTTGACCTTGCTGCAGTATCTGCGCGACATTGAGCGAATTGAGAGCGCACGCTGTAGCCTGATTGTTGCTGGCTGGGCGATGGACAACATGAAGCCGCTCGATTTCCTATGGTCTGAGCAGCCGTTGTTCCCACTTTCGTCGAGCGACGAAGACCTAGCGGTAGCGGCGGTCGAGGCTGCGGAACAGGTTGGCTGCGCGGTAGCCGCTTGCGTGCGGGAGAGTGTGGGGGAAGAAAAGATCAATTCGGGTGCAGGGCAACGCGCACGAGAAGCTTTCTTTGCTGGCACACAGCGTGCGTTCGAAGAAATGGTGGAAGCAATGTCGGCGGGAAGTCCTTTTTCCCCTGAGCGCTGGGTGGCATTAATGCGTCGCGCTGCACTTCGCATCTTCGATGGGGAGGTTATGCCGGGTCTTGCAGACTTGGAAGAGACCCGTCGCCGGAACGCCATCAAGGCAAGGACGAAGCTAATTGCCGCCTTTGTAGGACAGCCGCCATTCGGGAAGAAGATCTTCGACCCACTCGGGCTGCCGTCAGTGGAACAGACAAAACAAAGGGGACGAGGATGACAGAATCTCATTCACTGGCCAGCTTATGCACGGAGTGGTGGGCGGTATGCATCGACTCCGAGATTGGAGTGGCACGGCAAGCCCGTGCGCAGCTTCGCCGATCCTCTAGCGTGGCCGAGGCACTTGCTGTCGGGGCTACACATGAATTGAACCGTCGGCTTGTTGCCGGTGGAAACGACCTACGAAGGCGATCAGATGGTCCGGATCGCTTAGCTCTGATCGCAGTGGCGCTGGCACACGTGACAGAGGATCATGACGCCACCGCTGCCCAACGGTTCGGTACTGGTGATCCGAAGAAGTTGAGCTACCTGCGTTTCAATGCGCTCCTCCGTGCGAAGGAACCGCGCCAGTTGATTCGTCCGCTGGCACGGGCTCTCCGCATTCTCAGGGGCGGTGCGAATGTGCGCAAGCTGGCCACCGATCTGTATTGGTGGGGTGACACCACCCGTACCAAGTGGTGCTTCGAGTATTATGGAGCGACGGACTCCAGACCGCTTTCTGGAGTGGCGAAGGAGGAAACCAGAGCATGAGCCGATTCCTACAGATCCACTACCTGACCATTTACCCTGTTTCAAATCCCAATCGCGATGATTTAGGCCGCCCAAAAACGGCGAACTACGGAGGTGTGCCAAGGTTGCGGATTTCCAGTCAGGCTCTCAAGCGGGCGGCCCGCCTGTCGGACGTGATGCAAGTCGAGATGAAAGCGTATCTCGGAGAGCGGACGCAGCGGATCGGCGAAGCCGTGCGTGATGCTCTCGTAGAAGCCTGCGAGACCGAGGAGCGAGCTGTTGAGATTGCGAAAGAGGTGGCCGGCATTTTTGGCAAGCTAGACACCAGGGCTGCGGAGAAAGGTGCGATCCGGACGAGGCAGCTGGCCTTCATCTCTCCCGAAGAACGCCGGGCTGCGATCGGGCTGTCTCGCAAGATCTTGGCCGGAGAGAAGCTGCCCGACGGCAAGAATCTCAAGAAGCTGGTGTTGCGCACCGCTGACGGCGCGGTGGATGTCGCCATGTTCGGACGCATGTTGGCCGATGACCCAGACTTCAACCGCGAGGCCGCAGTGCAGGTTAGCCACGCCCTGACCACGCACCGCGCACTAGTCGAAGACGACTACTACACCGCTGTAGACGATTTGAAGCTCTCGTCCGAAGATGCCGGTGCCGGCTTCGTAGGGGAGGCAGGCTTTGGCTCCGGAGTGTTCTACACCTACGCTTGCGTGAATTCGGACTTGCTGGTGGAGAATTTGTCCGGGGACCGGGAGTTAGCCGCCCGAGCTACAGCATCTCTCGCCGAGGCCTTAGCCACGGCTACTCCGTCTGGCAAGCGTAACAGCTACGCTCACCAGACTCGGGCAGGCTACATTCGTGTCGAGGCGGGGGACGCGCAGCCACGTAGCCTAGCGGGGGCGTTTTTTAGGCCCGTTGAAGGCGATGACCTGATGGCGGCTTCTGTGATTGCACTCGAACAGATGGTGGCTCAGATGGACGCCGCCTATGGTGACTGTTACGAAGCCAGCGAGGTGATGAATGTTGCGGCGGGGCGAGGAACGTTGGCGGCGGTTCGGACCTTTGCTACCAATGCCGTAAACGATGACTGAGTTCATTGTTTTCACGTTGGCCGCACCGATGGGTGCATTCGGCGATCTTGCCGGGCACGAGTGGCGCAGCTCCGGAGTTTGGCCAGCGCGGTCTGCCATTCTAGGTTTGGTGGGCGCAGCGCTAGGAGTGCGACGGGACGACACTTCGGCCCAAGAAGCTCTTGCAGGCTGGCGGGTAGCTGTTTCGGTGCTGTCTCGTGGTGTGGCGTTCCGTGACTTTCACACCGTGCAGGCTGTTTCAACCGCACGGATCAAGCGTCCAGTCACGCGCCGGGAAGCACTCGGGGCGCTTGGCAGCACTGACAACCCGCTGATCACCCGACGTGACTATCGTACCGATTGCGCTTTCGGCGTGGCGCTCTGGGGCGGCACCCTAGTTGCGGGGATCAGGGAAGCGCTGGTGCGGCCGCGCTTTACGCCATATCTAGTGCTTGCGACAAAAGCATCCATGTCGTTGTATTCAAAACGGTTGCGGGCAATCGACGCAGGCGAAGATTCGGCGGGCGGCGGTCCGTTGGCTCGGATCTGGCCCATTAGCTGCGATCTTCGCCTGGCAACAACCCACTGCGCGTTGTTCAGCCTGCTGCAACAAGCCTTTATTCCGCTCACCAATCGGCCCGTTTTGCTAGCAGAGAACTGATTTTAGGGGGTTTTGTCGCAGGCACTATCTAGGGCGGAAAGGCTGCCCACTGTCTGCTCCGATGGCACCCCGAGTCGTTGAAGCGGAAGGACCGCGAGAAGCCTTGATGCAAATTACTGTGCCGCCGTTCTTGGATCTCGATCCGGCACAGCCCTTGCTGGTTGCTTCGGACGAGCCGCTAGGCGGGGGCTGGCAAGAAACCCGATGGGACGAACCACTGGACCGCATGTCTTGGCATTTCGGACCTCGCGTAGTGCATCTCTGGCGCCCCGCGGACTTGACGGAGGACGAATGACGCTATATTTCTCGCGGCTTGCGCTGAATCGGGCCGCGTCGGCCGCTGCGCTGATGCCATTGCTAAACCCCCGTGAGCAGGGAATGGCCGCTGCCGCCCATCACCGCCTGATCTGGGCGCTTTTTTCCGACGGCAAGGACCGCAAGCGCGATTTTCTCTGGCGCTATGACGGGCGAGGCCGCTTTTTCACACTTTCGCGCCGCCCACCACAGGCGAGCGAACTGTTCGAACAGCCTGAGACCAAACTCTTTGAGCCGGCCTTGAGAACGGGCGATCGGTTGCAGTTCACGTTGCGGGCCAACGCTACCAAGGACCGCTCCGTCGTCAGTCGGATGGAAAAGGACGCTAGGCGGGGGAACAGTCGCCGAGTCGACGTGGTAATGGATCTCATGCGGGAGGCAGCTACCGGCCAAGAGCGCTCAGACATTCGAGGACGGATTGCCCAAACTGCGGCCGAGGCTTGGGTTACTCGGCAGGGGGCGGCCAAGGGATTCGCCCCACGTTCGATAGTTGTCGAAGGCTACTCAACAATCCAACTGACACGCAATCGCCGTCAGGGGGCGACATTCGGCATTCTCGAACTGCGCGGGAAAATCGAAGTGACCGACCCAGGCACCTTCCTGTCCTCCTTGTCCACGGGGTTCGGACGTGCCAAGGCTTGGGGTTGCGGCCTGATGCTGATCCGGCGAGCGCAGTGAGCTTGCCGGGTTTACCGCCGCCGAAACCTATCCCAATCAAAGAGCGAGCGGCTCTCGTTTTTGTCGAGCGATCCCAGATCAGCGTCGTTGACGGGGCTTTCGTCGCCATCGACGCTGATGGGAACCGCACGCATATCCCAGTCGGCGGCATTGCTTGCCTAGTACTGGAACCCGGTGCGCGGATAAGTCACAAGGCCGTCTGTTTGGCGGCTCAGGCGGGAACGCTGGTCACTTGGGTTGGCGAGGCAGGGGTTCGGCTCTATTCTGCCGGGCAACCGGGCGGAGCGCGATCAGACCGACTTCTCTGGCAGGCGCAACTAGCGTTGGATCCGGCTGCGCGACTGCGGGTTGTGCGCAAGATGTACGCACTGCGGTTTGGAGAAGATACACCGGCGAAACGGTCGATCGAGCAATTGAGAGGGATCGAGGGCCAGCGTGTTCGCCATGCCTATCGGCTTCTGGCGCAACGGTACGGAGTTGCTTGGACGAAGCGCAGCTACGATCCGGCGAACTGGAATAGCGCCGACGAGGCCAACAGATGCCTGTCGGCTGCCACGGCGTGTCTGCACGGACTCAGCGAGGCGGCCGTATTAGCAGCGGGATACGCTCCGGCCATCGGGTTTCTGCACACTGGCAAGCCGCGAAGCTTCGTTTATGACATAGCAGATCTGTGGAAGCTAAAGACAGTCGTACCAGAAGCCTTCCGTATCGCCGCCCGCGCCCAGAAGGGGAAGCTTGAAATGCCGCTGGAACGTGCAGTGCGGCTGGCCTGTCGGGACAGCTTTCGTAAGACAGGCCTGCTGAGCCGCATTATTCCAGGTATTGACGAAGTGCTGGCTGCCGGGGAGCTGCCCCGGCCTGAGCCTCCGCCTGAGTCATTGGGGCCTGCATTTGAAGAAGAGCAGTGTGGCGATGGTGGTCATCGCGGTTAACAATGCCCCGCTGCGGCTGAGGGGGCGGCTGGCAGTGTGGCTACTGGAGATCCGGCCGGGGGTCTACGTGGGTCGTTACTCGTCTCGAGTCAGAGACCGGATCTGGGAGCAGGTCAAGGCCGGTATCGGCAATGGCGATGCCATAATTTGCTGGGCCGCACCCACTGATCAGGGATTTGATTTCGACACGGTTGGAACGAATCGCCGCATGCCACGGGATTTTGATGGCCTGAAGCTCGTCAGCTTTGCAGCGCTGCCGGAAGATAGCGCATCGTGACGGGGTGAACCCCGCCTCCGTTATCCATCCACAGATTGCCGGTAGGAATTACGCCTGTGCAGAAAGCAAGTGATATCAGCTACATTGCAGTTAGTCTGTTCCCCGCATGCGCGGGGATGAACCGTTGACATGGAGCGTGCCCCACATCGACTGCGCCTGTTCCCCGCATGCGCGGGGATGAACCGTAGTTCGACGGCACGGAAGCGTCCGCGAAGTCCTGTTCCCCGCATGCGCGGGGATGAACCGGTGTTCCTGACCGGCACGCCGATAGCCAACAGCTGTTCCCCGCATGCGCGGGGATGAACCGATCTGCAACGGAGAATATGACCACTACCCGGACTGTTCCCCGCATGCGCGGGGATGAACCGCTCTACGCGGGCCAGATGGTGACGAGCGAGCTCTGTTCCCCGCATGCGCGGGGATGAACCGGATGCCTTGCAGCTCCTCCAGGTTGGCCGCCCCTGTTCCCCGCATGCGCGGGGATGAACCGCCCGGAGCGATGCAGAGCGAGCGAGACAGAAACTGTTCCCCGCATGCGCGGGGATGAACCGGTGGAGGGCGTGGAAGGCATCCGAAACATTGCCTGTTCCCCGCATGCGCGGGGATGAACCGGACTGGACGCAGGCGCAGGTGTCGTGCAAGAACTGTTCCCCGCATGCGCGGGGATGAACCGAGCGACGTTGTACGGCTCCATTGCCCACTACCTCAGCACGCTAAGATTACGAGTCCATGCGGTTTTGCCTGTTCGTCGCGGCATGCTTGGCGGGGGCCGGCTGTGCAGATGTCCGCGAGGAACCTGAGGCCGGCTATACGGGCTGGGAGGCGTTCGGGGGCGGCCCCGAGCAGATGCAGTACTCGCGCCTGGGGCAGATTCATCCCGGCAACGTGTCCCAGTTGCAGGTGGCTTGGACATACCGAACCGGGGACGAATCTCCCGGCTCGGAGATCCAGTGCAACCCGCTCGTGATTGACGGCGTGCTGTACGGGTCCAGCCCGAACGGGCGCGTTTTCGCCCTGGATGCCGCAACGGGGCAGGAATTGTGGACAAGGCGTCTGGATGTAGACGGCGTTCCGTACAAGCGGCGCTCCAAGAACCGCGGATTCATGCACTGGCGCGCAGGCGGCGATTCGCGCATTTACGCGGCGGCCGGGCACCTGCTGTACGCATTGGACGCACGGACCGGGGCTGTTGTGGAGGAGTTCGGGGACGGGGGCGCGCTGAACCTCAGATCCGACCTCCCGGAGCGCGCCGGCGCGCTGTCGATCAGCCTGAACACGCCCGGCGTCGTCTACGGCGACCTGCTGGTCCTCGGCAGCGCGGTCAGTGAAACGCTGCCGAGTGCGCCGGGCTACATCCGCGCCTATGACGCGCGCACCGGAGCGTGGCGTTGGACCTTCCGCACGATCCCGCATCCCGGCGAACCGGGTTACGAGACATGGCCGGAGGATGCTTGGAAGACACTCGGCGGCGCCAACTCCTGGGCGGGCCTCGCCTTGGATCTGCAACGCGGCCTGGTCTATGCCGGCACCGGCTCGGCCGCGTTCGACTTCTGGGGCGGCAACCGCCTCGGGGACAACCTTTACGCCAATTCGCTGCTGTGCCTCAGGGCCGACAGTGGCGAGTTGGTCTGGCACCACCAGTTCGTGCGGCACGACGTGTGGGACATGGACATTCCCACGGCGCCGGTGCTGGTCACTGCCCTGCGTGGCGGGAGGTTGGTGGATGCCGTGGCGGTTTCCACCAAAATGAGCCAAGTCTATGTGTTCGACCGCGAGACCGGAGAATCGCTCTTTCCGCTCGAGGAGATCGAGGCCGCGGCATCCGACGTGGACGGGGAAGTCTTGGCGAAGCGCCAAGTCGCGCCGCTCAAGCCGCCGCCGCTAGGCCGCCAGCGGCTGACCGAGGCCGAGTTGACGGCGCGCACGCCGGAAGCGCGCGCCGCGGTGCTGAAGTGTTTCCGCCAGCTTCGCAGCGGCGGGCTGTTCACGCCGCCCAGCCTGCAGGGGACCATCATCTTCCCCGGCTTTGACGGCGGGGCCGAATGGGGCGGCCAGGCATTCGATCCCGAGACGGGCCTGCTGTACGTGAACGTCAACGAGATGGCTTGGATCCATCGCTTGGTCCGGCAGCGCGCGCTGCGCGGAGCGGTGAACGGCAAGCGGCTGTATCAGGCCAACTGCGCGGCCTGTCACCTTGACGACCTGAGCGGCGCCCCGCCAGCGTTCCCGGCACTCGCCGGCCTGGCGATGAGCAGCAGAGAGTTCGGCGCTGTCGTGCGCGAAGGAGCCGGGCGCATGCCGGCGTTCCCGCATCTCGGCTCCGAAGCAGTCAAGGCCATCGAGCGCTTCGTGCTGCACGGGGAGGCGGGGCCGTCGATCGCCGCCCCGGCGAAGTCCGGCTTCGCCGATGTCCCTTTCATGCATGACGGATACAACAGATTCCTAGACCCCGACGGCTATCCGGCTATCTCGCCGCCATGGGGCACGCTTAACGCGGTCAACCTCGATACCGGTGCAATCGACTGGACCGTGCGCCTGGGCGAATTTCCTGAGTTGACGAGGCAGGGCGTCCCCGTCACTGGCAGCGAGAACTACGGCGGCCCCGTGGTGACCGCGAGCGGATTGCTGTTCATCGGCGCGACGGCGCGCGACCGCAAGTTCCGGGCCTTTGACAAGGCCTCCGGCGCGCTGCTGTGGGAGACCAAGCTGCCGGCCGGCGGCAATGCCACGCCCGCTGTCTACCAGGTTGGCGGCCGGCAATTCGTCGTGATCGCGGCCGGCGGCGGCAAGACCGGCGGTATTTCTGGCGGCAGCTACGCCGCATTCGCATTGCCGTGAGGGGGCCCGGCGGCCGCGCGTGCCTGCCGGGCAGGATCGGCAGCCCGAGGTGGGACTGGGAAGCGTCCGAGACGGGGCCGGGCGGGGCGGCCGTTCCGCGGCGCCATCGAGGCGCAGGTCAGAGCCGGCGCAGCCCCAAGGCAGGGCCGCCGTGGCACTGATATGATCAAATCGCTTGCGCAATCCGTTGCGGTATCTGCTGTTGCTGGCCGCCTTGGCGCTGCTGTCGCTCGTCGTGCGCGACTACCTCGGATCGCGGCCGGCGGAACGTCTCTCAACGCGGGCGCTGCCGGTATTGCCGGAAGATCGCTTGGCCCAGTCGGAGAACTGGCGCTGGGTGCAAACCACTGGCGAGTCCACGCGCATCGAGGTCAGCGCTGATGACTTCGTGCAGGGATCCGACGGGCTGACGGTCGACCTGCGCGGTGTTGTCATGAAGATCTTCCGGCTGGAAACCGGCGATCTTGACCGTGTCGAGAGCGCCGCCATGCGGATGCTGGCAGACGGCAGCCTTTACAGCGATGGCGAGACGTTGATCACCTTGGGCGTTCCCGCGGATGGCGGCCGCGGGGGCCGGATGCGGGTGGTCGCGTCCGAAGTCACCTTTCGCCCCGCCGACAACAGCGCCAGCACGGACCGCCGGGTAGAGTACCGGTTCGCCGATGGCGCCGGGAGTTCCCTGGGCGCTGCCTATGATGCAACGGACGGTGTCTTGCGCATGGTGTCGGAGGTGCGCCTCGAGCGGTACGGCACGCACGGGCGGCCGCCCACCACCCTCCAGGCCGGAAGCCTGCGCTACGCGGAAGAGGGGGCGCGCATTGACCTCGCGGGGCGGGCGCGGATCGAGCAGGGAGCCGGCTGGCTGGAATGCGACAAAGCGGTGGTCTCCTTGGCCGACGGGCTTGTCCGGCGAGTCGATGGGGTTGCGGCCCGCGGCGGCGAGAGCTTGCCGGGCCGGCGGACGGCATTCGCCGCCCGGCGCTTGGAGGCGGAGTTCCGCGCGGACGGCGAGCTGGAGCGGCTGCGCGGTTCGGGCGGGGCCGAATTCGCATCTGCCGGGCAGGGGCAGCGATTCGAGGTGCGGGCGGACTCGTTGGACCTGCGCTACGAGCCGCAGCCGGGGACTGCCCCCAGCCTCTTGCGGCGAGTCGCGGCGCGCGGCGCGGCGCGGGGTTCGATGCACGCGAGCGCAGACGGCGCAACCAGCACGATCGAGTCCGAAGCGCTCGACCTGTTGCTGCGGCGGGGTGCGCTGCGGATCGAGCGCTTGGAGACCGTTGGGAGCGGCACGCTGCGCCAGCTGGCGCGCCGCGGGGAGGTGGCAGCCCGGACTTTGGCCGCCGGCGGCATTCGCATGACGTACGGGGCGGCCGGCAACTTGGAAGCCTTGGCCGCCGAGGGCGGTACGCAGCTGCTCCAGAGCCCGGCCGACGAGCAGGCGCCCGACTTGCGAACTTGGAGCGAGACGCTCCATGCGCGGCTCGATCCCGCCACCTCGGAAATCGCCGAGCTGTGCCAAGCGGGAAATTTCAGATTCGAGGAAGGTGCCAGGCGCGGCAGGGCTGACAGGGCCCGCTTCGAACTGCAGGGCGGCTTGCTCGAACTCTCCGGAACCGCCCATGTTGCCAGCGCGGCCGGCCGGCTGGCAGCCCGAACGATCGTCTTGGAACGGGCCGGCGGCAAGGTGGAGGCTGGGGGCGATGTGACCGGATTCTGGCTGCAGGATCCCAGCGAAGCGCGGCAGGCCAGCCCGGCCGGCATGTTCGGCGGCCGGCAGCCGGTGTTTGTAGCGGCAGGCAGGGCGGTTTCCGATCCGCAACGGGGCACCTTGGAGTACCGCGATGGCGCCCGCTTATGGCAGGGAGGCAACCGGGTCGACGCAGATTTGATCATCATCGACCAAGCCGCGAGCCGTATCGCGGCGCGCGGCCGCGTCGAGGCCGCCTGGGCCGACCGCGACGGCGCGGTCTCGCTCTCGGTCGCGCGGTCCGAGCGGATGCGCTACGAGGCGCGGACCGGCGTTGCCCGCTTCCAAGGGGCGGTGGATTTCCGCAGGCAGGGTATGCGGGTATTGGCCGATGCGCTGCAGACCGTGCCGAGGGCGGGCAAGGATGCAGGCCTGCGAGCCGTCGCATCGGGATCCGTGCGCATTGCAGTCCCGCCGGATGGTTCCGGCCACCGCGCGCGCGGCGAGCGGGCCGAATTCGACACGCTGGCGTCCGAAGTGGTGCTGACCGGCCGGCCGGCCAGGATTCGGATGCGGGACGGCGCCGAGTCGGAGGGC
Source organism: Bryobacterales bacterium (assembly GCA_965219605.1). Lineage (GTDB taxonomy): Bacteria > Acidobacteriota > Terriglobia > Bryobacterales > UBA6623 > VXMF01. The sequence goes on from CBDCOC010000001.1 coordinate 2,011,604, forward strand.
GCGAGTTTGACCTACCGCACGGCCGGTGATAGCCTGCTAGTCTTGGGTCGGCACGCCGAGCGCGCCTATACATACCGCCCGATTGCCCGCTAGGAGCGGCGGCCGCTTGGCGGCACCTGCCTCATGGAATCCCTGCGCGCCGAGCGATTGTCGAAGAGCTACAGGGGCCGGCAGGTCGTCAGCGATTTCACGCTCTCGGTGCGCCGGGGCGAGATCATCGGCCTGCTCGGCCCCAACGGCGCCGGCAAGACGACTTCCTTCAACATGATTGTCGGCTTGGTCGCCCCGGATGCCGGCCGGGTCCTCGCGGGCCGAACCGACATCACCGACCTGCCGATGTACCAGCGCGCCCGCATGGGCATCAGCTACCTGCCGCAGGAAGCCTCGGTGTTCCGCAAGCTCACGGTGGACGAGAATATTCTCGCCATCCTGCAAACGCTGCCGCTGGTGCGCGCCGAGCGTCGCGAGCGCCTCGACGACCTCATCGCGCAGTTCGGGCTGGACAAGGTGCGGCAGAGCCGCGGCTACCAACTCTCCGGCGGCGAGCGGCGGCGGGTGGAGATCGCCCGCTCGCTGGTCCTGTCCCCGTTCTTCCTGCTGCTCGACGAGCCGTTCTCGGGCATCGACCCGAAGCAGGTGATCGCGCTGCAGGCGATCTTGTCGCGGCTGAGCGCCGACGGCATCGGCATAGTCATCACCGACCACAACGTGCGCGAGACGCTGGCCGTGACAGATCGCGCCTTCATCATCAACAGCGGCGCGATCTTTCGCTCCGGAACGCCGCGCGAGCTGGAGAACGACCCGGAAGTGCGGCGGGTCTACCTCGGCGAGCACTTCGACCTGCCCTCGCGCGCGAAGCCCCGGAGCTGAGCGCAGTGCCGACGGTCCGTCTGGAACGCGCCGGGCTGTTCGGGCCTGTCGGCGTTGTCGACACGGCGGATGCCCGCCGCTTCACGATTCGCGGAGTGCTGCAGGGCGCCTCGCTGCTGCGTCCCGCGGCCAGCGCCGTCGTGCCCTCCTTGGGCCCGGGGCCCGGGCCGGTCATCGAGACGCGCTACCAGCTGGCGTGGCTGGTGCCCGGCCAGCGGCACAGCGCCGGCCGCGGGCTGATGCTAGGGCTGGGCGGGGGCTGCGGGGTGGTGGGGTTGTTGCACCAATTCCCGGACTTGTGCATGGACGCGGTCGACGCCGACCCGGCCATGGTCGCAATGGCCCGAGAGTATCATCCGCTGGTGGCCCACTACGAGCGCAGCGGCCGCTTGCGCCTGCATGTCGCGCAGGCGCAAGACTACTTGGTTTCCGCCCGTGCTCCGGCGGACTTTGCCATCGTCGACCTGGCGGTCGACGCCGATAGCTTGCAAGCGCTCGCCTGCGAATCTCTGCTGGGCGCGGTCGTGGCCGCTGCGCCGGAAGTCTGGTTCCGTCTTTTCGGTTCGCTGCCTGACGGCGAGCTGCAGCCGTTCTTGGACCGCTTTCAAGCCGCCGGCCTGCCCGTGCGCTGGCTGCTCTCCCCCGTCAGCCGTCTCGTTCCGCTGCCGCGGCCGCGGGACTGGATTCTCGCCGCCGGCGTGGACCGGCTGCCCGCTCCGGACGATCTCGTGCCGTTTCGCGCGCTGCGAGGGGCCGCTGTGGCGCAGGTGCAGGCAGCCTATCGGAAACTTGTCAACGGCGCGGCTCCGCCCTAGCTTGCCAGCTCCGGTGCGCCGGCCCGCCGCGGGTGGTCTACACTAATTCCAGAGTCGGCAGCAACTGCCCGCGCAGGGCTCTGCCGGGAGGCTTTTGAACGAATGCTGTTCTTCGATCCGATCTATCTTGTGTTCATGATTCCGGGTCTGGCCATGTCGCTCTGGGCCAGCGCGAGAACGAAGTCCGCGTTCAACAAGTACGGCAAGGTCCGGGCCGGCATGACCGGTGCGCAGGCCGCCCGCCGGATGTTGGACCAAGCGGGCCTTCACGACGTCAAGATCCAAGTCTCGTCCGGCTTCCTGTCCGACCACTACAACCCCGCCACGCGCAGCCTCGGCCTGTCGCCGGACGTGCATGACCGGGCTTCGATCGCCGCCGTCGGCGTGGCATGCCACGAGGCCGGCCACGCGATCCAGCATGCCAACGACTACGTTCCGCTGCAACTTCGCTCGGCGCTGGTGCCCACTGCGAGCTTCGGCTCGAATTTCGGATACCTGGCCATCATGCTCGGAATGTTCCTGTCGATTGCGGGCATGGTCTATGTCGGCATCGCCCTGTTTTCGGCCACGGTCCTGTTCCAGCTGGTCACGCTTCCGGTGGAGTTCGACGCCAGCAACCGGGCGAAGCAGCTGGTGCTCGACTACGGCATTGTCTCGCCCTACGAGCGCGCCGGCATGGACAAGGTGCTCAACGCTGCGGCGTGGACGTACGTGGCGGCGGCGGTGAGCAGCATCCTGACCTTGCTGTACTTCCTGCTCCGGGCCGGCCTGTTAGGCGGGAGCGACGACTAGCCGGGCAACGGCTGGCCCGCCAGTTCCCACAGCCGCCGGACGTTCTCCCGGTGGCTTCCGTCAATGAACGGCGTCTCGAGTATGAACGGCTTGGTGCGCAGTTGCGGGTGCCGCAGGATGCGGGCGAAGGCGTCCGCGCCGATGTGCCCGTCGCCGATGGATTCGTGGCGATCGTGGTGCGAGCCGAATTCGGTCTTGGAGTCATTGGCGTGCAGCAGATGCACGTTCTCCATGCCCAGGCACTCGTGCAGCGACCGCACCGTCTCGAGCAGGCCCTGCTCGCTCGCGATGTCGTAGCCCGCCTCGAAGCTGTGCGCGGTGTCGATGCAGAATCCCAGCCGGGCGTCGCAAAGCGCCGCGACCGCTTCGCCGAGTGCGGCGAGTTCCGGGAAGGACACCCCGAGCGTGTGTCCGCCGCCCGCGGTGTTTTCCAGCAGCAAGCGCAGCGATCCCCACTCGAAGCCGCGCTGGACCTCGGCCACGGCTGCGGCGAAGACTGCAATGGCGCGCTGCCGGGATTGGCCCTTGGCGCTGCCGGGGTGGATAACCAGGTAGTCCGCCCCGATAGATCGCGCGTTCTCAAGCTCGAGGCGAAAGGACGCCCGCGACCGCTGCTGGACTTCTGCGCTGGCAGCGGCGAGGTTCGTCAGATAGCAGCCATGCACTGCCAATGGGTGCAGGTCGTGCTCTCCGCGCAGCGCCGCGAGGCGTTCGATGCTCTCGGCCGAAGGGGGCGTGCCGCGCCACATGCGCGGGCTGCGGGTGAACACCTGCACGGTGTTGCAGCCGATCGCGACCGCCTCTTCCGCCGCGCGATGCACGCCGCCTGCCGCCGAGGTGTGCGCTCCGATTCGGTAACTGCGCTGCATCTGCCCTGCGGCCCGCCGCCCGGTGCGGCCCCGCGCGGATCGTCCGTCGCACGGGGCTGGATACGGCCGGGCAAGGCTGCCGGAATCGATCAGAGAACGATTCACTAGTCTACGGCGGCCGCCGCGGCCGCTCGCCGGACGCCGGCTACAATGGCGGTTCATGCGGCACTTGCTGTCTCTCCTCGCGTTGCTTGCGGCCCCGCTGCTGCAGGCCGAGGACTGGCCGCAGTGGCGCGGCAAGGACCGTCTCGGGGTCTGGGCCGAGACGGGGATCTTGGAGCGTTTTCCGGACGGCGGGCCGCGGCGGGCCTGGTCCAAGCCGATCGCCAGCGGCTATGCCGGCCCGGCTGTCGCCAGCGGTCGCGTCTTCGTCACCGACTACCGCCCGACCGCGAACCGCAAGGGTGTCGAGCGCGCGCTGGCGCTCAGCGAGGCGACGGGGGAGGCATTGTGGGAGGCGGAATGGGCGGTGGACTACGCCGGCTTGCAGTACGCCTTGGGCCCGCGCGCCACGCCCACCGTTGATGGCGGGCGCGTGTACGTGCTGGGCGCGATGGGCGACTTGCTGTGCCTGCGGGCGGAAGACGGCGCGCGGCTGTGGCATCGCAATTTCCGGGCCGATTTCGCTGCGGAGCTTCCTACTTGGGGGTTCGTCGCGGCCCCGCTGGTGGACGGAGATCGCTTGATCGCCCTCGCGGGCGGGTCGCCGGATGCCAAGGTGGTCGCCTTGGACAAGATGACAGGCGACGAGGTCTGGCGGGCGCTAGATGACAGTTCCGAGCCTGGCTATGACCCGCCCATGATCGTCGAGGCCGGGGGCGTGCGCCAGTTGATTGTCTGGCACCCGGCCGCGGTTGCGGCGCTCGACCCGGCCACCGGGGCAGTGTACTGGCAGCAGCCTTTCCGGGTCCAGGCGGGCTTGACCGTGGCCACCCCCGTGCATAGCGAGCACGGCCTGCTGCTGTCGTCGTTCTACAACGGATCCCGCATGTACAGGCTGCTGCAGGACCGCCCGGCCGCCGAACTGGTCTGGAAGGGCGGCAGCAATAGCGAGATCGATACCGACGGCCTGCACTCCCTGGTCACGACTCCGGTTGTCGACGGCGAGTACATCTATGGCATCGGCAGCTATGGCCACCTGCGCTGCATTCACGCCCGGACGGGGGCCCGGGTTTGGGACACGCTGGCGTTGACCAAGGAGAACGCCCGCTGGGCTTCGGGCCAGATCGTCCGCCACGAGGATCGCTACTTCGTCAACAACGACCGCGGCGAGCTCGTTATCGCCCGCTTCACGCCGCAAGGCTACCAAGAGCTGGACCGCGCGACCTTGATGCGCCCGACCAATCCCCTGCGCCGGCGGCGCGAGTTCGGAGCTGTGCATTGGACGCATCCCGCCTACGCCAATCGGCACATGATCATCCGCAATGACGAGGAGGTCGTGCGCTTCTCGCTCGAGCGCTGATCGATTGCAGCGGCCGGCTATGCATCGAATAGCTCGATGCAGGCGCCGGCGCCGGCCAATTTTTCGGCCAAATGGTCGTAGCCGCGTTGGAGGTGGTAAATCCGATGCACCGTGGTCTGGCCCTTCGCCGCGAGGCCGGCTAGCACGAGCGACGCGCTTGCGCGCAAGTCCGAGGCCATCACGTCCGTGCCGTGCAGCGGGGTTCGTCCGCGCACGACCGCCGTGTTGCCGGTGATGGTGATGTCGGCTCCCATGCGTTGCAGCTCCAGCACGTGCATGAAGCGGTTCTCGAACACGGTCTCGACCACGTTCGAGGTGCCTTCGGCTTGTGTCATGAGCGCCATGAACTGCGCCTGCATGTCGGTGGGGAACCCCGGGTGCTCGCGAGTGGTGACGTCCACGCTGCCCAGCCCGGGCGAGCCGTGCAGCACCAGCCCCGTGTCGTGCGCAGTCTCGATCCGGCATCCGGCTTGGCGCATGCGCGCGATCACGGGCTCGAGATGCTCGCTGCGGGCGCCCTCCAGAATCAGCTCGCCGCCGGCAATCGCTCCCGCAACGAGGTAGGTGCCGGCCTCGATGCGATCCGCGATGATCGCATGCTCGGCCCCCGCGAGTGCGCCCACGCCGGCGACGCGGATCGTCGGCGTGCCGGCGCCGTCGATCCGCGCGCCCATCTTGGCCAGCAGAGCGGCTAGGTCGACGACTTCCGGCTCGCAGGCCGCGTTCTCAAGCACGCTCTCGCCCTTGGCCAGCGTTGCGGCCATCAGCAAGTCCTCGGTTCCGGTGACTGTCGGCCGGCGGAATTGGATGCGCCCTCCGGACAGTCCCCCGCTCGGCGCGACGGCCTCCAAGTACCCGCGTTCCTGCCGCACGGCGGCTCCCAGCGTCCTGAGGCCGTCCAGATGCATGTCGATGGGACGCGACCCGATCGCGCACCCGCCGGGCAGGGAGACCCGGGCGCGCCCGTAACGGGCCGTGAGCGGCCCTAGCACAAGGCTGGAAGCGCGCATGGTGCGGACCAGTTCGTATGGCGCGACCGGGTCTAGGTTGCTGCCGGCCTGGATGGAGTAAGAATGGGGTCCCGCCTCCATGCCGGCCCCCATTTTGGCCAGCAGGTTGGCCATCGTGCGGATGTCGGCCACGTCCGGCATCCGCCGCAGCAGAACGGTCTCGCTTGTGAGCAAGCTCGCGGCCAGGGCGGGCAGGGCGGCGTTCTTGGCCCCGCCGATCTTGATGCGCCCGGAGAGCGGGCGCCCGCCCGAGATGCGCATCGCTTGCATGGATTGCCCGGGTAGCTGCCCGAGGGCAGCGTAAAGGGACCATTATGCTTGAAGCGGCGAACGCGCCCGTGCCCGGTTCGGCCGCCGCTTCGTAACCGCTCGGAGCAAGCGTGCGCCTAGACAGGCGATGCGCCGCCAGCTTGGGCGGCGCGTGTGTCCGCCGCAATCCAGCACCAACATGAAATCCCGCATTCTCTTCACCGCACTCGCCGCGGCGGCCTTGCTGCTCCCCGCTCTAGGCGCGAACTGGCCGCAATGGCGCGGCCCGCGGTTCAACGGCAGCAGCCCGACGGCGAAAGGCCTCGCCGTGGAATGGACAACCGATACGAACATCGCCTGGAGAGCCAAGCTGCCAAGCTGGAGCGCGGCAACGCCCGCCGTGTGGGGGGACACCGTGTTCGTCACTTCGGCGGAGGAGGGATTCGACGTTCCGGCGCAAGGGGCGCGGCGCGGCGCCGGAGCTCGCGGGCGCGGGCCGGCCGGGCGCGGAGGCCCCGGACGTCGCGCGGGCGCGGCGCCCGCCCCGGAGACTACGCTCGAGGACGGAATCTTGCTGATTGCGCTGAGACGCAAGGACGGTTCGATCCTGTGGACGCGCACGATCGGAGACGGCAACCGCATCTACCGCAAGCAGAATCTGGCCTCGCCGTCGCCAATCACGGACGGCAAGCACGTCTGGGCCATGACCGGGGCGGGGCAGTTGTCCTGTCACGACATGGACGGCGAGCAGGTTTGGTCGCGCAACATCCAGCAGGATTACGGCCGTTTCGGCCTCAATCACGGGTACGCCTCCACCCCGCGACTGCACATGGGCCGCTTGTACGTGCAAGTCCTGCACGGCATGACGACCGATGATCCGTCGTACGTGCTCGCCGTTGACGCGCGGACGGGCAAGACCGTCTGGAAAGTCGAGCGCCCGACCGATGCCGTGGCCGAATCCCCGGACGACTATTCGACACCCCTGATCGTGACCGCCCGCGGCAAGGAGCAGCTGGTCGTGTCCGGCGGGGACTACGTGACCGGGCACGACCTAGGGCAGGGGCGCGAGTTGTGGCGCATGGGCGGGTTCAACCCCGGGCACGAGCGCTTCTACCGCACCATCGCATCGTCGATCCACATCGGGGATCTGGTGTTCACTTCCAGCACGCGCGGCAATCCGTTCATCGCCTTCCGCATCAGCGGCGAGGGCTGGCTGGATGAATCGGCCAAGATCTGGGAAAACGCGCTCGGCTCTGACGTGCCCTCGCCGACCACGGATGGCAAGCGCCTCTTCGTGGTCAACGATCGCGGCATCCTGAATGTGCTGGATGCCTTGACAGGCGAGCTGGCCGTCGAGCGGATGCGGCTGGAGCCAGGCACGTATTCGTCCTCGCCGCTGCTGGCGGACGGCAAGCTCTACGCGACGAACGAGGAGGGGACCACGACAGTGGTTGACGTGCAGGATGGCTACCAGACGCTCGCCACGAACCGGCTCGGCAGCCACACCCTGGCCAGCCCGGTTGCCGCCGGGCGGCAGATCTTCATCCGCACTGCCGAGTTCCTCTATTGCATCGCGCCGGAGGGGGGCCGGTGAACGAGGCGCATCGCGCCGGCGATATGGTCGACGACTACTGCAAGCGCTGCAAGGCCCGGCCCGGCAGCAAGCAGGGCCGGTTTGCCCAAGTGTTGGAAGCGCTGGGGCCGATCGGGCGCCGCTGAGGCCGTGCCGCCCGCCCGTTCCCGGCTATCCTCGTGGATTCGCTACGAGCGGATATGGGCAGTGGTTGCGGCCATTCCGCGCGGGCGGGTGGCGACCTACGGTGACGTAGCGCGGATGGCCGGCCTGCCCAGCGGCGCCCGGCAGGCCGGCCGCGCCATGCGCTGCTGCCCGCCGGAACTGGCGCTGCCGTGGCACCGTGTGGTCGCTGCCGGCGGGCGCATCGCCCTGCCGGGCGAGCACGGCCGCGAGCAGCGGTGCCGGCTGGAGCGGGAGAGTGTTCCCTTTGCGGGCTCCAAGGTGCGCTTGGAACGGTGCCGTTGGGAACCGGCTGGCTGGCGCTGACCGGAACGCGCGGCCCTTGCCGCGTGCCCGATCTTGAGGCTGCATCGCGCGTCGCGGCGGCTATGGCTTCGCCTGCAGGAAGCCGCGGCTGGCAAGGCCGACCGCAACGGTGATAGCCGCCCCGATCGGCACGTACCACAGCCAAGCCACCGAGTCTTGCACCATCACAACGGCGGCGATGCCCGTTGCGATTCCCGCGACGGCCCCGGCCTGGCTCGTGCGCTCGGCCAGGACTCCCAGCGCGAAGGCCCCCAGCAACCCCCCGTAAACGATGGCCGCCACGCCCAGCGCGACCTCCACGGCAGAGGTTTGCTCCGAGAGCGGAATGAATACGGTCGCGCCGCCAGCCAGCAGCGCGCCCCAAGCCAGGGTGAAGGCCTTGCCGGCCTTCAGGATGCGTTGCTCGTCGCCGGCCGCGCCAGCCAGCGGAGCCCAGTAGTCATACGCCGTCGAAGACGCAAGGGCGCTGACGGATGACGACAGCGAGGACATTGCCGCCGCGAACACGCCCGCGATGAGCAGGCCGGTGACGCCCGCCGGCATCTCCTCGATGATGAAGCGCGCGAAAATCTCGTCCGTCCGGTCGAACGCTTGCCCGCCATAGAAGCCCCACAGCCCGATGCCGACGAGCAGGAACAGCAGAAACTGCCCGATGACCGCGAACCCGCTCCCGATCAGCGCCCTTTGCGAATCTCGCAGGTTGCGGCACGTCAGCAGGCGCTGGACGATGATCTGATCCGTGCCGTGCGAAGCCATGGTGAACAGCGCGCCGCCCAGCAGGCCCGCCGCGAACGTGTAGGGTGCGCTGAGGTTCCACGAAAAGTCGAAAACCTGGAGCTTGCCGGCCGCCATTGCCGATGCCAGCACTTCGCTCCAGCCGCCCGGCAGTTGCGCTTGGATCACGGCGGCAGCGATGCCTGCGCCTAGCAGGTAGAGACACATCTGGACGGAATCGACCCAGACGACCGCGCGGATTCCGCCGCAATAGGTGTAGATCAAGGTCAAGGCAGCGATTGCCAGGATCGAAGCCTCGTACGGCCAGCCTGTGATCAGGGCCAAAGGGATGGCTGTTGCGAAGAGGCGCACAGAGTCGGCCATCAGCCTGGTCAGCATGAAGATTGCCGCCGCCAAGCGGCGGGTCGCCGTGCCGAAGCGGTCCTCCATCAGTGCATAGGCCGTGCAGATCTCGCCCCGGTAGTATGCCGGCAGGAACACAAGGGCCACGACCAGCCGCCCGGCAAGATAGCCCAGCGCTAGCTGCAGGAAGACGAGGCTGCCGCCGTAGGCAATGCCCGGGATGCTTAGGAAGGTGAGCGTGCTGGTCTCGGTCGCGACCACGGACAGCAGGACGGCGCCCCATGGCAGCGAGCGTCCGCCCAGAAAGTAGTCCGCAGCGCCTGTCTGCCCCCGTCCGAGCCAAGCTCCCCAAGCGGTGATGCCTGCCAAGTACGCGACGAGCACGATGGCATCGAGATTGGTCAACCCGCTCTCCTCAATGCCGCGCGGTCAAGGTCGGTTCGCGGTTGAGCATCTCGGCCACGCGGTCAAGCTGGTCCTGTGCCGGGCAGCCGAGCACTTCCTTGCAGAAGCGGCGGTCCAGCTCGCGGCGCACCGGATCGCTGCCGAGGCGCGCGAAGCCCAGCAGCGGCCTGCGTCCAAGATCGTCGTGCAGCTGCCGGGCGGCTTCCAACTGGTCCTCCGCGAGCTGGTCGACGTCCAGCAGCGGCAGCTTCCGTGCCAGTTCATGAGGCATTCTGCTGCGCCCGAGGTAGGGGCGGTTGGCGTGGACGATCCGCAGCAGCAGTCCGAAGGTGCCGTTCAGCCACAGGCACAGGGCCTCTTCCTTCCCCGCAGCGGGCCGTTTGACGGACAGCGTGATCCAGGAGCTGATGCCCAGCATCGGCTGCTCGGTCAAGACCGCGGCTACGCGCTGGGGCGCATGGCGCAACTCCGCAGCCAGCTGCAGGCGGCCGGCCCTGCCCAGCATTGCGGACTGGAGATCCGGGTCCTTGTCCGGGCGGGCTCTCAGCCGCGCATTGGCGCGCGTTTCCAATGTCGTGATGCGCTCCGCGCGATGATGCCACAGCGCGGGCCATCCGCGGCGTGTTGGATCGTCGGTGTCCACGGCGTCGAACAGGCCGTGGGTCGGGTTCTTGACCTGCATGTGGTACGGCCCGATCTCGCATGTGTCCTCGAGTCGCGCGATGGGGATGCGGTGCTCGCCGCCCTCCGTGCGCCACGCATTGCTGCCGACCAGCGTGCGGGCCAGGTCGGTCAGGCTGCTCTGCACGAACGTCGCCAGCGTCCAAGCGTCGCTGTCCAGCTCGGACTGCTCCACGGCCAGCACCTCGCCCCACACGGTATCGCCGATCTGGATTTCCGAGCGCTCCGCCGCGGGAGCGGGGGACGAGTCCGCCAGCAGCGCCCTGGCGAGCGCCACGGCCTCGATCGGCTCGTCGGGAGTTCTGCGCAGGTTCACGAATCGCGTGCCGAGATCGGCGCTCTGCGCCCGATAGCCCTTCTTGGTGGCGACGATCAGCGTCTCGGCAATCCGCGTCGATTCCGAAAACGCAACATACAGCCGGCCCGGCAGGTTCTTCCTGCTGCCGCGCTGGCGGGCGTCATGGCTGACGACCACCCACTCGACGTGGAAATCGCGCAGCAGCATGGCCCGAATCGCACTCCAGCGGCTTCCGGTCAGGGCCGTGGCGGGCAGCACGAAGGCGATGCGCCCGCCCGCCTTCACCTTTTCGCCGGCCAAGACCACGAACGCCGACCCAAGGCCGGCGTACAGGCTGGCCGGGGTGTTGTGCAGGGTCCGCTTGAGAGCGTCCTGCATGCTGCGGGCGTCGGCCTTGCTGAGCGCCGATCCGAACAGCGGGTTCCAGTCGGTGTGCTGCGCCGATCCGGGGCCGCCGGCGCGCGTATAGGGCGGATTGGCAATCACCAGGTCGCATTCTTGGGGCATCTCGGCATCGTAGATGCGCTCCCCCGTGCCGGTCACCCTGCCGGGGTCGCGTTCCGTGTCCACGAAGGCGGGCAGCTTCTGCGCCACGCCGCGGCTGGGAGAGCGCAGCAGGAAGTCGAGGCTGCCCAGCCGGGCCCGCCCGCCATGCACGTCATGCGGCATCCAGAACAGCGGCAGCGGCCCGATCAACTGCCGCGTTTCGGCCATGGACAGCGTGGCGGCGGTCAGGTGCAGCGCGGCCGGCACGACGTCGTAGCCGTGCAGCGCTTTCTCCAGCAGCAGGCGCGTGGCCTGCCCTTGGCTGCGGCTGTCGCCGCCCGCCCGGCGGTGCAGGGCGCGCGCTTCCTGCAGGGCGGCCATGAGCAGGGTGCCGCTGCCGCAGGCGGGATCCACGATGCGCAGCGCGGCCAGGGCGTCGGGCGACGACCAGTCGACAGCGCCCCAGGGGCCGCGCCGGCGGTCGAAGGCGAGACTGGCGAGCAGCACGGCGGCCGGAATGGTGGTGTAGTTGGTGGCCAGGAACTTGCGCGTTGCGAGCAGGCGGTGGAAGATACGCCCGGCCACGTCGTGGCGGCGGATGACGCCTGTGATCGCGATGTCCTCGGCGACCGCGATCAGCTCCCGCAGGGCGAGGGCGGCCTCGCGCGGCGCCGCCGCCTGCAGGGACTTGCAGGCCACGTCGAAGATCGGCCACCAGTTGATCTGCAGGATCGACTCCCACTGCTGGCGCAGCTTGCGGGGGTGCCCGCTGGGTTCGGGCCGGGGGATGGCCCTGTCGCGGAACTGGGCGGGCAGGCTGCCGGCCTGCAGGTTGCGGGCGAGCAGTTCCTGGAACAGCAGCGCGTTGAGCCAGATCAGGGCGCTGGTGGCCTCGGGGTCGCTGTCAACGTCTTGCAGGGGATGGGCGCCGGCGGCCCGGCGCAGCACGGCGCTGGCGCGTTCGATGGCCAGCGCGGCCTGCCGCACGGCGTGCTCGACGGAGCCGCCCTTGGAGCTTTGGATCCAGAAGTTATGGAGCAGCTCGGCCAGCGTCGCCACCGAGCCGCGCTGCCGGGTCCGGGCCGGCGGCGCGTTTGTGTCTTGGCGCGCATCGACCTGCTCGAAGACCAGGTCGTCGCGCTGGGCGAGCGCGGCGCGAGCGCGGCTTTCGGGCAGGTGCCGCAGGTCCTTGGGGTAGACCAGGGCGAACGCGGAGTCCACGGCGAGGCCGCGCCAGAGCAGCGGCTTGTCGGGCAGTCGTTTGGCGGCGTCGGCCAGTACCGTGCGCCCGGGTGCGAATTCGGCCTCGATGGCCACGGCGAACTCGCCGAGTTCCACCAGCAGGTCGACTTGGTGGCGCTGGGCGGCCAGGCGGATGGACTGCTCGGCCTCGGCTTCCAGGCCGTGCGATCTCAGCAGACCGGCAAGCTCCGCGTTGAGGACGGTCTCAGCGGTGTTTCCCGGCCCGGTCATAGAGGTCTCTCGCGGCACGGCGTAGTCCAAGCAGGGAGCCGCGCCGGGCGGCCCCGGACAGGTCGGCGATGCCCAGCAAGCCGGTCCACCTGACGCTCATTCTCGCAAAGGGGCCGACGGCGAGCATGGGGCAGCGGAAAGACCGGTGCGATGGATGCCCCGGACGGCAGCCCTCTGCGAGCGGCCAGGCGGATGTGCCGGCCCTGGCGCAGGGGCGCCCGCGATCCACGGGCGAGGCGGGCCGGCTTGCGCCGCTCGAGGCACGCAGCTCTCTCAGCGGCGGAAATGCTTGCGAAACGACCGGATTGTCATCTCCGCCGCGGCCTCCGGGCTCGGCAGCGGAAATGCTTCCGCGGACGCGAAGCCTAGAAATCCGGCTCCGGCCAGCGCCTGTGCGAGCGGGCCGTAGCGCATGTGCCCGAACCCCGCGGCCCGCCGGTTCGAATCGACGAAATGGACATGTCCGATGTGTCCCGCAGCGCGCTGGATGGATCCGCGCGGGTCGGCCTCTTCGATGTTCATGTGGAATAAGTCGGCCAGCAGGCGGAGGTTCCCGGCGCCGACTTCGCGAAGCAGGGCCGTGCCGTCCGCGAGCGTCCGCACTAGGTCGGTTTCGTAGCGGTTCAGAGGTTCCAGCAGCAACGTCTGCCCGGCCCGCCCGGCACAGCCGGCGAGATGGTCCAAGGACTCGGCCAGGCGTGCCAGCGCGGCCTCGCGGGTCTGGCCCGTCCCTGCCTGCCCCTGCATGGAGCCAATGATCGCCGGCGCGCCGAATCGCGCCCCGAAGTCAATGATGCCTTCCACGAACTCGCAGGCTTGCTGCCGGGCGTTCGTGCGCGGATCGCACAGGCTGTGCCCGTGCAAGAGCATCCCGGCCCCGGTCCCGACCGCGGCGAGCCGCAGGCCGTGCCGCGCGAGAAGCGCCGCCAGCTCTGCCCGGTCCGCATGCTGCCCGGAAGGGGCGAAGATTTCGATGCCGTCGAATCCGAGCGCAGCGGCCTGCCGGCACGCTCGGGGAAGGTCGTCGTGAAAGACGAACGGCCCCGCGCTGGCCTCGGGAACGAGGCTGACTGTCACGGACGAAAGGACCATGGTCAGTTGTTGACCTCGATGATCGCCTTGATCACGCCGGACTCCGGCCGCGTGTAGCCTTCGAACCTCTCCACCACCTCGCCGAAAGGCGTGCGGTGCGTGATCCAGGGCACCGTGTCGATCGTGCCGTCTTCGATCAGGCCGATGATGCGCCCGAAATCCTGCGGCAGTGCGTTGCGCGAGCCCCGGATGGTCATTTCCGGGCGGTGCAGCGCGGCGTGCGGGAACGCTACGCTCTGCGTCGTGATTCCGACATAGACCAGTGTGCCGGTATGCGCCACGAAAGCTAGCGCCCCGCTCATGGACGCGGGGCTGCCAGTGGCGTCTGTGACCACCGCGTACATGTCACCGGCGGTGATGGCGCGCATTTGGTCGAGCGCGCTCTGGCTGTCCTCGAACAGGATCGTGTGTTGGATTCCGTATTGGCGGCGACAGAACTCCAGCCGTGACTGCACGCGGTCCATGACCGTGATCTCAGCGCCGGTCAGGCGCGTGAATTCCAGCACGGAAAGGCCGATCGGGCCGGCGCCGATGATCAGGACTTGGCTGCCGGAAGCCGGAGCGCCCCGATCTGTCGCATGGCAGCCGATTGCGAGCGTTTCGACCAGCGCGAGCTGCTCGAACGAGAGCTCGCTGGAGGCGTGCAGCTTTTCGGCGCGGATCAGAAAGCGGTCGCAGAGGCCGCCATCGACCATCACCCCGATCACTTGCAAGCTTTCGCAGCAATTGGGGCTTCCGTTGCGGCACGCGTAGCACGCCGCGCAGTTCATGTACGGTTCGACGCTGCACCGGTCGCCCGGCGCCACGTTGGCCACTCCGGGGCCGGTCTCCAGCACGGTGACACCGAGTTCGTGCCCGGGCACGCGGGGGTAGCGGAAGAACGGCATCTTCCCTAAGAAGCCGCTGTAGTCGGTGCCGCAAATGCCCATGCGACGGGTCTGCACCAAGGCCGCGCCCGGGCCCGGAGACGCGGGCTCGTCGATCTCGACGTATTTCAAGCGCCGGGGCTCTTCCAGCCGGATTGCTCGCATGAAAGGGCTGCTCGCGGCACGATCCCGCCGCCGGGCGGGGCGCCGCTCCGCGCGACCGCCCAGAGTAGCACCGCGGCCGGGGGGTGTGCAAAGGCGGCCGGCCGACCGCGGCCGGGCGCTATGATGTGCCCTATGAATGAGAGCGGTTCTTCCCTCACTCGCCGCGACTTGCTGCGCATGGGCGCGGCCGCTTCCGCGCTGCCATGGGCCTGCTCCGCGGGCGGCCGCAGCGACGGCGCCGCGCAACGCCCCAACATCATCGTCGCCATGGCGGATGACATGGGATTCTCGGATATCGGCTGTTACGGCGGAGAGATCGACACGCCCGCGCTCGACGGCTTGGCCGCGAACGGATTGCGCTTCCGCTCGTTCTACAACTACGCGCGCTGCTGCCCGACGCGCGCCTCGCTTGTCACCGGCCTCTACCCGCACCAAGCGGGCGTGGGACACATGATGAGCGAGTATCGCCGGCACGGCGAGCCGATCCCGTCCTACATGGGCAACCTCAACAAGAACTGTGTCACCCTTGCCGAGGTCATGAAATCGGCAGGTTACACAACCCTGATGAGCGGCAAATGGCACGTTACGCCTTCCGAGGGCACCGGTGAGACGGTCGACCGCTCGAACTGGCCCCTGCAGCGCGGGTTCGACAAGTTCTTCGGCACCATCCACGGCGCGGGTTCCTTCTACGATCCCGTCTCGCTCAAGCGCGGCAACGAGCCCGAAGATCCGGGCCCCGGCTTCTATTACACGACGGCGATCGGCGAAAATGCAGCGCGCTTCATCGGCGAGGCGCTGGAGGAGAGCCCGGAGGCCCCGTTCTTCCTCTACATGCCCTTCACCGCTCCGCACTGGCCGCTGCACGCGCCCGCAGAGGCGGTTGCCAAGTACAAGGGGCGCTATGACAGGGGGTGGGACGCGCTGCGGCAGGAACGGCTGCAGCGCATGCGCGCCATGGAGGTGCTGGACGAGACGGCAGGCATGAGCGACCGCGATCCCTCGCAGCTGCCGTGGGACGAGGCGCCGCACAAGGAATGGCAGGCCCGCCGCATGGAGGTGTACGCGGCCCAGGTCGAGTTGATGGACGCGGCGATCGGCCGGGTTGTCGATACGTTGCGCGAGCGCGGCGTGCTTGACAATACTTTGATCCTGTTCCTAGCGGACAACGGCGGTTGCGCGGAAGAGGCCCGCGAAACGTGGCAGGCCTATCACATACCGGCCGCGACCTATGCCGGCGAGCCCGTCGCGGTCGGCAACGACCCGGCGGTCATGCCGGGGCCCGAGCAGAGCTACCAGAGCTACGGCGTCCCCTGGGCGAACGTTTCCAACACGCCGTTCCGCTACTACAAGCACTTCGTCCACGAAGGCGGGATTGCATCCCCGCTCGTGGCGCACTGGCCCGACGGCATTGCGGCGCAGGGAGGCTGGACCGACCAGGTCGGCCATCTGATCGACATCATGGCGACCTGCGTGGATGTCGGCGCGGCCACGTATCCCGAGACGTTCAACGGCGCCGCGATCCTGCCGCTGGAAGGGGCGTCGCTCGCGCCCGTTTTCGCCGGGCAGGAGGCGCAGGGCCATCCGGAGGGGCTGTTCTGGGAGCACGAGGGCAACCGCGCCGTCCGGCACGGCACCTGGAAGCTCGTCTCCAAGCGGTCCAAGCCGGAGGACGGTCGCTGGGAACTCTACGATCTGGCGCAGGACCGCAGCGAGCTGAACGACCTCGCGGACGCCATGCCGGGCAAGGTGGCCCAACTGGCGGGTATGTGGGCCGCGTGGGCCGCGCGCGTGGGCGTGATCGAATGGCGATCGTGGGACCCGAGCTGAGAGCGCCCGCGCCCGCAGTTCCGTCTTAGAAGCCTCCGTCCCCGGTCATGTTCTGCATCGGCATCGCCGGACGCTCCGGGTCAGGCAAGACCCGCTTGGCGGCCGAACTGCTGCGCTTGCGCCCCCGGGCGGGCCTGCTGGCCATGGATTCCTACTACCGCGACCTGTCCGGTCTCGCGGAAGCCGATCGTCGCGCGGTCAATTACGATTCCCCGGCAGCCTTGGAATGGGATCTGCTGGTCGAACACCTGCGCTCCCTGCAGGCCGGCGCTGCGGTGGATGTCCCGCGCTACGACTTCGCCGCGCATGCCAGGAGGCCGGAAACATCCCGGCTGGAGCATGTCGATCTCTTGGTGCTGGAAGGGCTGTTCGCGCTCTTCGACCGGCGCGTCCGCGCAACTTTGGACTTGGCGGTGTTCGTCGACCTGGGCGAGGCCGAAGGCTTGCGGCGGCGGATCGAGCGCGACACCGCCGGCCGCGGGCGCACGGAGTCGTTCGTGCGCGAGCAATGGCAGCGGGACGTTGCCCCGATGTACGCCCGGCACGTGCTGCCGACCAGGGCGCGCGCCGATATGACACTGGACGGGACCGCGCGGCCGGTCGATTCGGCGCGCGCCGTTTTGGACGAGGTCGCGCGCCGCGCGCGCGGCCCCCGGGAAGGCTAGCTACACTCGAATCTGATGATCCGGCTGGCGGGAGCCCGAATGCGGTACGGCGGCCGCGTGCTGTTCGACGAACTGGACTGGCTGGTCGCCGCGGCGGATCGGATCGGTATCGTCGGGGGCAATGGCGCCGGCAAGTCGACCTTGCTCAAGATCATCCACGGCAGCGAGTTCCTCGACAGCGGCCGCGTCGAACGCCAGAAGAACATCCAGGTCGGATACCTCCCGCAGGAAGGGCTGTCCTTTGCGGGCCGCACCGTGTTCGAGGAGTGCCTGAGCGTCTTCGACGAAGCCATCTCGCTGGAGAGGGAGATGGACGAGCTGGCCCGCCGCATGGGCGAGGTGGATCCGGCCGGCAGCGAGTTCCAGGCGGTGCTGGACCGCTACGAGTGGTGCACCGAGCGCTACCAGGCCCTCGACGGCTACAGCAAGGAAGCGCAGGTCGGCACGGTCCTCGGCGGCCTGGCCTTTCCCCGCCGCGACTGGGGCCGGCCGTGCGAGGAATTCTCCGGCGGCTGGCAGATGCGCGTTGCACTGGCCAAGCTCCTGCTGCAGAAGCCGAACGTTCTGTTGCTCGACGAGCCCACCAACCACCTCGACCTCGAGGCCCGGAACTGGCTCGAGGGCTACTTGTCCAGCTACCCCCATGCCTTCCTGCTGATCTCCCATGACCGCTTCTTCTTGGACGCGACGGTGCGCAAGGTCGTCCATCTCTGGAACCGCAAGGCGCACTTCTACAGCGGCAACTACAGCAAGTTCGAGAAGCTGCGCGACGAGCGCCTGGCCCAGGTCCGGGCCGCCTATCGCAATCAGCGCGACCGCATCGAGCAGGTGGAGGCCTTCATCCACCGCTTCCGCTACCAGGCGACCAAGGCCAAGCAGGTGCAGAGCCGCATCAAGGAACTCGACAAGATGGAGCGCATCGAGCTTCCGCCCGAGGAGAAGACGATCCGCTTCCGCTTTCCTCAGCCGCCGGCCTCCGGGCGGGTCGTGGCGGAGTTGGACGGGGTTGCCAAGAGCTACGGTGACACGCATGTCTTCGGCGATGTCTCGCTGCGGGTCGAGCGCGGGGACCGCATTGTGCTGGTGGGCGCCAATGGGGCGGGGAAATCCACGCTGATCCGCATCCTGGCCGGTGTCGAGCCGCTCACGGCCGGCACGCGCAAGCTGGGGCACCGTGTGGGGATCGACTATTTCGCGCAGGACCAGTACAAGGAACTGGATCCCGGCGCGGTACTGCTCGACGACTTGGTCGCCCACGCGCCCCTGATGGGCGACGCGGAACTGCGCGGCCTGCTCGGCTGCTTTCTGTTCAGCGGAGACGATGCCTTCAAGCGCATCGGCGTGCTCTCCGGCGGCGAGCGCAACCGCTACGCCCTGGCGCGCCTGCTGCTGCGCCCGAGCAACCTCCTGCTGCTGGACGAGCCTACCAACCACTTGGACATGCGGGCCAAGGACGTGCTGTTGCAGGCGCTTCTGGACTTCGAGGGCACGATCCTCTTCGTTTCGCACGACCGCTACTTCATCGACCGTCTCGCCAGCAAGGTGATGCACATCGGCGCCGGGGAGGTGGAGGTGTATCCGGGCGGCTACGAGGGCTTCCTCTGGTCGCGGCAGCGTCGCGCGCAGGGCGAGGCAGAGCGACCGCCAGCGCCTCCGGCCAAGGATCGCGGGTCGGCCGCTGCCGGCCGGCGGCGGGTTGCCAAGCGGCGCGCGAAGCCGGTCCCGGCAGAGCGGATCCGCGCGCGGATCCGCTCCATCGAGGATGACCTGCAGGGCTTGGAGGACGCTTGCGAGAGATTGCAGGCCGAGTTGGCCTCGGCTGGCGCAGACCACGCCTTGCGGCGGCGCGTGCTCAACGAACTTGAGGCCGGCCAGCGGCGCATGCAGCGGCACGAGGAGGAATGGTTCGACCTCGCGGCGCAGCTCGCGTCCCAGGAGCGCTGACCCTCCTGGCGCGGATCGGGCTAGAATGATGCAGTGCCCGCCCCGCTGATGCGCAATGCAGCGGCCGCCTTGGCGCTGGCCGCCAGCCTGCCCGCGGCCGGCCTGCCCGAGTGGTACGAACGCGAGCTCTCCGACGCAGAGTTCCGGGTTCGCTTGGTGCAGGACGTGGCGGAGATTGAACGGATCGCGGGCGCCAGCTTCGACGGAGAGGTCGTCTTGGCCGAGGTGCGCGTGCGGCCGCTGTACGGCGCCAGGATTTCTCTGCGGCGCTCCGACTTCCTGATGCGCGCGCGCAACGGCAACGAAACGTCTCCAGCCCGGTCTCCGGCGCGCATCGCCGGCAGCGCCGTGCTGGACCTGAGCGCCACGACCCGGCGCGCGGCCCCCGCCGTGTTCGCCGAAGACGCCAGCAGCCCCGTCTGGGGCGGCGTGCCCGGCACCGGGTCGCGGCCGCGGCGCTTGGGCGGGCCGGCCGACGGCATTGGCGGCGGAGTGCGCTCCGAGGAGCTCCGCAGCGCCCGGCAGCAGACTGCCCCGGCCGGTTCCGGGGTCGAGCGCCTGCAGTCCCTCGAACTGCCGCTAGACCTAGAGGACGATCCCGGCCAAGGCTACCTCTATTTCGAAATGCCTGCCAAGACCAAACGCAAGCATCTGGAATTGGGTTACGATGGAAGCTTGGGGGAGTTCCTGATCGAATTCAAGAAGCCTGAGTGAATTCTCGAAACTCTCCGACGCGCCCGGGCCGCGCGTAGCGTAGGGCGGGCCGGCGAGGCCGCCCGCTCGCTTCCAATTGGCAGCTTGCGGCACCCGCGTTGAAACAGTCCTGCGGGAACATGCGTAATTCGACACTGCAACCGGCGCGCCCCCGCACGTTCACTAGTAACAACCGTCCATGCGCTGTATCGGCCTGACATTCCGTGCCGCATTGCTGTCTCTGTGCCTAGCAGCGCCAGCAGCCGCCGGGGACGACGCCCCGGGCAGCTCCCGCCCGGAGGGTCCCGCCCAGCCGTACCTGCTGGCGCAGGCCCAGCCGTCGCCGTTCGAAGACATTCCCTTGGAAGAGACCGGCGCCCCCTCGCCGTTCGAGGACGTGCAGGAAGCGGAGGAAGAGCGGCCGTCGCCGCGGCGTTCCCCCGACGAAATCGTGGAGGCGGTCGAGTTCCGCGGCACGCGCCGCATCCCGCGCGACAACCTGTCCGCGCGGATCTTCACCAAGCGCGGCGACCTGTTCGACGCGCAGATCCTGCGGCGCGACTTCATGGTGCTGTGGAACACCGGCTACTTTGACGACCTGCGGCTGGAAGTCGATGACGGCGAGCGGGGCAAGGTCGTGCGCTTCGTGGTGACCGAGCGGCGCGTGGTCCGCACGATCCGTTACGAGGGCAACAAGTCCGCCACCCTGTCCGATATCCTCGAGCGCTTCAAGGAGCGCAACGTGGGCCTGACCGTCGAGTCGCGGTACGATCCCACGACGGTCAACCGCGCCACGTTCGTGCTGCGCGAGCTGCTCGGCGAGCGCGGCCGCCAGTACGCGCGGATCACCCCGGAAGTGCGCCAGATCCCGCCGGCCTCGGTGGAGATCGTGTTCAACATCGACGAAGGCCCCAAGGTCAAGGTCGGCGCGGTCAGCTTCGAGGGCCTCGACGTGCTGAGCCGCAAGTCGGCCCGGCGCGCGATGAAGAACACCAAGCCGCTGGGCATCCCGCGCAGCATGGTGCTGGAGAACTTGTTCTCTCGCACCTTCGACATCCGCAAGCTGGAAGAGGACAAGGAGCGCCTGCGCAACGCCTACCAGAAGCGCGGCTACTTCCGGGCCAACGTCCTCAGGCACGAGATCGACATCCGCGACTCGCCGGGGCGGGGCACGTTCCTGCTGCCTTGGTCCATGTTCTTCAGCAAGCCCAAGAAGGTGGCCGATATCGACCTGCTGGTCGAAGAGGGGCGGCGCTACTCGCGCGGCAAGCTCAGCTTCACCGACGTGGAGTTGTTCCGCGTGCCGGACCAGGTGCTGGGGCCGGTCTTCGCCATGCAAGACGGCGCCATCTTCGACGTCGAGAAGCTGCGCAAGGGCATGGAGAACCTCAAGAAGCTGTACGGCGAGTTCGGCTACATCGACTTCGTGGCCGAGCCGAGCTTCGAGTTTCGCGAGGACGAGGACCCGGCCCGGATCGATCTCAACCTGGCCGTGGACGAGGGCAAGCAGTTCTTCGTGCGCCGCATCGAGTTCGAGGGCAACAACACCACCCGCGACAAGGTCATCCGGCGCGAGCTGCTGATCGACGAGGGCGACATGTTCAACACCCGCCTGTGGGATGTGAGCATGCTGCGGCTGAACCAGCTCGGCTACTTCGACCCGATCAAGACCGAGGGGCCCGAGACCGACACCGTGGTCACGCGCAACACCCGCGAGGGAGCAGTCGACCTGACGCTCAAGGTCAAGGAGCGCGGCCGCAACATGATCAACCTCAACGGCGGCGTGTCGGGCTTCGCGGGCAGCTTCGTCGGCTTCGGCTACTCGACCAACAACTTCCTGGGCCTGGGCGAAACGCTGTCGTTCGACGCGCAGCTGGGCAGCCGCGAGCGGGTGCTGCAGTTCGGCTATACCGAGCCTTACCTCTTCGACAAGCCGATCCAGGCGGGCTTTACCGTCTTTTCCAGCCGCTTCAGCTTCAACCAGGCCCGCGAGGCCTCGATCTTCGCCGGGGCCAACCTGATCCCGCTCTTCGACCAGCTCGGCCGCGACAACATCTTGGACTACCGGCAGAACTCGTCCGGCTTCACCACCTTCGTCAGCTACCCGCTGCGGCGCAGCTTCGCGCGCCTCAGCCTGACGTACAGCTTCCGCCGCTCCAACGTGGTCACTTTTTCGCAGTCGGCCTCGAACCTGTTCACCTACCTCAATTTCGAGGGCGTGTCGGGCCCCAATTCGCTGGAAGGCATCACCACCAGCCAGGTCACGCCGGCCTATTTTTACAACACCGTGGACCACCCCATCACGCCGTCCAAGGGGCAGAGCCTGTACGCCAGCTTCGCGATCGCCGGTTTCGGCGGCAACGCGCGGTTCATCCAGCCGACGGTGGAGGCGAAGTACTTCCGGCCGCACGGCGGCCGCCGCACGATCGCGATGCGCGGCCTGTTCTCCTTCCTCAGCGGTTACGGCGGGCGCGTCCCGCCGCCCTTCAACCGCTCCTTCATGGGGGGCGAGAACGACGTGCGGGGGTTCCAGATCTGGTCGGTCAGCCCGATGGTCTGGATCCCGGACTCCACCGCCGTGCCGGTGCACAACGACAACGGCGTCGCGCGCACGCAGGTGCAGGTCGTGAACGGGGTCGAGGAGCGCGTCCCGATCACGACCGAAGTGCCTGTCTACCGCTTGAACTTCCCGGGCGGCGACACGCGCTTCGTCTACAACCTCGAGTACCGCATCAAGCTGTTCGGCCCGGTCGTGCTGGCGCCGTTCTGGGACATCGGCTTCAACAAGATCCTGCGCAAGGACCAAATCCGGCTCAACCCCGGCCGCGCGCTGGAGCTGAACAAGCAATTCCCGCAGGCCGGCTTCCAGCAGCAGATCGGGATCATCGGCCCGACGCAGAAGGTGCGCAGCTCGACAGGGGTCGAGCTGCAGATCATGATGCCGGTTGTCAACGCCCCCTTCCGCTTTTACTGGGCCTACAACCCGATGCGGGTGCAGGAGTTCCTCAAGCCTCCCATCGTTGCCGACCGCTCGCTGTTCCCGAACTACCAGTCGTTCATCGATGCAGTGCGGCCGGTCGGCACGTGGCTGCCGTTCTTCGAGCGGCGCTCGATGTTCCGCTTCACCATCAGCCGGACCTTCTGAGGCCGGCAGTCGGAGACGCCGCGCCGTGCTACGCTGGGAGCGAGAGAGCAGATCCGCGCAAGAATTGTTATGAGAGAGGCGAAGAAGATGCTAGAGACACCGGGCAAGCCATTGGCCCGCCTGCAGGCCGCCCTCCGCTTGGGCGCATCCTTGGCCCTGCTGGCCGGCGTCGCTGCCGCGCAATCGTCCATGGCGCTGCTGAACGTGCAGGAGGCGATCCAGAGGACCGCCGAGGGCCAGCAGCTCATCAAGCAGCTCGAGGCCAAGTACGAGCCGACGCGCCAGCGCCTCGAGTCCAAGAACGCCGACCTGGCCAAGAAGCGCGACCAGTTGCAGAAAGGCGCCAATACCATGAGCGACGAGGCCCGGCGCACGCTGGCGCGGGAGATCCAGAAGGCCGAGACCGACCTGCAGCGCGAGGCCGAGGATGCGCGCGGGGAATTCGGCCGCGAGCAGAACGAGCTGTTCAACTCGGTCGGCCAGAAGATGATAGCGGTCATCGACAAGTACGCGAAGGACAAAGGCCTCCATATCGTGATGGACATTTCGAATCCTCAAAGCCCGATCTTGTACGCGGTCAACGAGGTCAACATCACGGCCGCGATCATCACTGCCTACGACGCGGAGCATCCCGCCCCCTAGCAAGAGCGCGCGCCGCTTGGCGGCTTGTGTCGCGAACCGAGAGTCATGCGAGACCAAACCATGCGGCGACCGGCAAGGTACGGCAAGGCGTCCCGCCCCAGGGGGCGTTCGAGCGGTCGCGGGCAGAACGGCTCGGACCCCGGCCGGGGCGAGGCTCCCCGCCGGAACGTTAACGGGAACAGGCACCCCAAGCACAGCGGCAACCGCGGCGAAACCGCCCTGTGCATCAAATGCGGCCACCCTGCCCCTGACGGCAAGCTCTGCGCTTTTCACCGGATGCTGCTCAACACGTTCCGCAAGGAAGTGCCCGAGCAGGACCCGCGCCGCTTCCACTTCTAGCGGGCGGCCGCCGGCGCGCGGGCACCTGCCTTGCCTGCGACAATGGCGAGGGGCGAGGCATGCGGGCGAGGAGCGGAACTGAGCGGGTCGCACTCTTGGTCTGCCTGCCCTTGCTGCTGTCGGTCGCGATCGTGGCTTGGCGGCTGTGGCTGCACGTCTCGGCTCTCGACAGATCCCTGCAGCAGTCCAAGGAAGTGGAACTCGGCCTGCTGGCCGAAGTGCGCAATGCCGTGGGGCGCGAGAGGTTGGCGGGCAGGGCGCTCGGCCGCGCGTTGCAGGATCTCGAGGACGCGCTGTCCGAAGCTAGGAAAGTGCGCGAAGAGGCGTCTGCGGCGCGGCGCGACTCGGCGCGCAATGCCCGCGTCGCCGAGCGACTCAAGCAGCAGCGCATGGACGAGCTTGACCGCATGAGCGAGGCCTTGAGCCGCATCGCCGAAACGGACCGCACGCCGATGGGAATGGTGGTGCGCTTGAGCGAGGACTCGTTCCTGTTCGATTTCGACAGCGCGGAGCTGCTCCCGGGCAACCGCGAGATCCTCAGCCGCATCGCCGGCGTGCTGCTGGCGTCCTACGGGTACAGCGTCTACATCTACGGCCACACCGACGCCCAAGGGGACGCGGCCTACAACCAAGCACTCTCGGAGCGTCGCGCGGCCGCGGTGCGCGCCTATCTGGCGCGGGCCGGCGTGCCCGAGGAAATCCTTGCGTCGGAGGGCCTCGGCGAGAGCAGCCCGCGCTCGAGCGGCACCTCCAAGCAGGCGCGGCAAAAGAATCGCAGGGTCGAGATCGGCATCGTCGACACGGTCGTGCAGTACACGGGGGAAGTGTTGCCCGAAGCCCCCGGCGGCTCCGCAAGGGACTGACTGGCATGGCTGGCAAGCTGGCCGTCGTGCCGGAGCCCGTCGCGGGCAGCTTCGAAATTACGGCCCTCGTCCGCTACAGCGATGCCTTGGAGGCAACGCTCTCGCAATGCTGGCGCAGGGCGCCAGGGGCAGTGTCGTTGTACCTGGCAGTGCTCGCTGGGTTGGCCGCGACAGCGTGTCTCACGGCCGGGGCGCTTGCCTGGCTGGCCGTCATGGCGGCCCTGCCCGGGCTGGCGGCGGCAGCGTCCGCCGCCTGGCTGGCACGGCTGGATTTCAAGCGCAGCGGCGGCAAGCCCGTCCGCATGCGCTACCGCGTTTGCAGCAGCGGGATCGAGATCGATGCCGCGCGGCGCTGCGACTGGATCGCTTGGGAGGATTTGTGGGGCGCGGGCGAGACCCGCCGGAGCTTCCTGCTGCTGCCCTCTCCCGGCGAGCAGTACGCCATCCCCAAGAGGTGCTGTG
This sequence comes from Bryobacterales bacterium, assembly GCA_965219605.1. Lineage (GTDB taxonomy): Bacteria > Acidobacteriota > Terriglobia > Bryobacterales > UBA6623 > VXMF01. The sequence goes on from CBDCOC010000001.1 coordinate 2,036,856, forward strand.
ACGAGAGCCGCGCCGCCGCCTTGCGCGCGTTGCTCGCTCGCGTCCCGGCGCGCCCGCGCTGATGCCGGATCAGGAAATTTCCAAGCCTGAGATTCTCCGGCGCAGGATGTCCAATGCCGCTTGCACGGCAAGCCTGCGGATGCGTGCGCGGCCAGGGCCGAACAGGCGCTTGCAGGCCAGCGTGCCGCAGGCGTCTGCGATGCCGACATACACCGTGCCGACAGGGGCGTCCGCCGTGCCGCCCGCCGGGCCGGCGTAACCGGTGGTCGACAGGCCGACCGCGGGATCCCCCGCGGCGCCGGCGGCCAGCTGGCGCGCCGCGGCGGCCATCGCCGCCGCGGCCTCTGCACTGACCGCGCCATGCCTGGCCAGGACCGATTCGGCAACTCCCAGCCAGCCGCTCTTGGCGGTGTCGCAATAGCTGACGATGCTGCCCGCGAAGAATTCCGAACTGCCGGCAATGTCGGTCAGGCTGCCAGCGAGCAGCCCTCCCGTGCAACTCTCCGCCAGCGCGAGCTTGGCCCCGCTCTGCGCCAGCAGCCCGGCGGCGGTCTGCGCCAAGGACCGCCCGTCCTCGGAGTAGACTGCGGCGCCGAGTTCGCTGCGGATGGACTCTCCCAGGCGCCCCGCCGCCACTCGGGCGCTCGCTTCGCTGCGGCCCCGGCCGCGCAGGTGCAACTGCACGTCGCCTGGCGCGGACAGGATCGTAGTGGCGACATCGGCGCAGGGCGAATAGATCGGGCTGATGCGCTGCTCGATGTCGGACTCGCCGAGGCCGGCCACTCGCAGGACCAGCGTGAAGAAGCGCTGCGGGGGAGCGTGGGGCGCGAGCAGGGGCAGGCAGGTGTCGGCGAACATCGGCTCGAGCTCGCGGGGCGGCCCGGGCAACAGTACCAAGATGCCGTCGTCGTCCTCGAGCCACTGGCCGGGGGCCGTGCCGCGCGGGTTGTCAAGTTTCCGGGCGCCGTCCAGCAAGTAGGCCTGGCGCTTGTTGACCGCGGCCATCGGGCGCCGGGATTGGCGGAAACGGCGCGCGATTTCGCCGAGCGCGGATTCGTCCAGCACCAATGATCGCCCGGTGGCGTCGGAGGCGGCCTCGCGGGTCAGGTCGTCGAGCGTGGGGCCCAGTCCGCCGCTGAGGATGACGAGGTCGGACGCTTGGCGGGCCCGGCGGATCTCGCTCGCCAGCAAGGCGCGGTCATCGCCGACCACGGACTTGCGGGCTAGGGCGATTCCAAGCTCGCCAAGCTTGCGGGCCAGGTACAGGGAATTGGTGTCAAGCCTGCTCGTCGCGAGCAGCTCGGATCCGACGGCGATCACCTCGGCTTGCATGAGTCTGCGGAAGGGCGGGGCGCCGCGATGGCCGCGCTCAGGGGATTGCGGGAACGCGGTAGATGCTGTCTCCGGTCGCGACCGCCATGCTGTTGTCCGGCGCGAACGCGATCCCGACAATGCTGTGCCCGGAGACCACCTGTTCTACGTGGCCGGCACGGTGGACCCGCTCTGTGTCGGCGACGCGGAAGATGCCCCGGCTGCCCTCGAATGACGCGCATACGTGCAGGTGCCCGTGCGCGTCGAATGCGATGCCTTGGGGGCGCCCGAATCCGTAGCTCCAAGCTTCGACACCGCCATCCGAGCTGATCCGGCGGATGAGTTCCGAGCTGGAGGTGGACGGCGCGGACACGTAGAGCATCTGCTGGTGCTCGCAGAATGCAAGGTGGAACGCGGCGACCGACGGCTCCAGCGTGGCGTGAACGAAGATTTCGCGCTGGGGGTTGATCTTGAACACCGTTCCAGTGCGGTCGCCGACGTACACATTGCCGCCGCTGTCGACCGCCAGGCCGGTCGCAACGCCCATGCCTTCGGCGAAGACTTCGACCTCAGCGCTGGCCGAGACAGCGTAAATCGTCCCGTTGTGCCGGCTGGAGACCAGCAGGGTGCCGTCTGCCATGAGCGCTAGGCCGGTAGGGTTGATGATGCCGGACAGGAAGGCGGCTGGGGCGCCCCCGGGCTGGATCTTGAAGATGGATACGGGGGCCTGCTTGCCGCGCTGGCCGCTGAACGTAGTGAAGATATTGCCGTAGCGGTCAATGACCGGATTGGCGACAGGATGCACCTCGTCTGCCAGCACCCGGCCGAGCGCGAATTGACCGGGGGCGCTGCCGCCCGCCGCGGTGAAGACTTGGACGGTGTCCGACTCCGCACCCTCCGGGACCTTGACCACGAGCCGCTGGCGCGCGCTGACGACTAGATTGGCTGGCTGGCTGCCGACCTCGACCTTGGGCCGGCTGTAGCCGGTTCCGGCCAGCAGGGCGCCGCGAATCTCGAGCGTTCCGCCCGGAATGGCCGCCGGCGGCGTCACTGTTTCGATGCGCGGCGGGGAACTGGCCATGCAAGCGGTCAGGCTGCGCCGGGTCAGAAGCCGAGCCACCGGACAAGCGCCACCCCAATCATAGCGCATGCCCCCGCTCCCACGTCGTCCGCGACCACGCCCTTGCCGCCTGGCAGCGCTTCCAAGCGCCGGATCCCCGCCGGCTTGGCGATGTCGAACACCCGGAACAGCACCAGCGCTGCGATCCACTGGGGCCATGAATTGCCCGCTGCAGCCGAAACCGCGATCCACTGCCCCACCACTTCGTCGATGACCACCACCGAGGGGTCGCGCGAGCCCAGTTGGGTGGCAGCGAATTCGGCCGTGTTGACTGCCAGCGGCACCAAAGCCAGGCCGGCGATGCCCACGGCCCATGAGGGTGCGCTGCAGTGCTGCACGGCGAGCCAAGCCATGGCCCATGCCAGGAGCGATCCGGCCGTGCCGGGCGCGACGGGCGCGTAACCGCTGTAGAACCAAGTGGCCAGCGCCATGCCCAAGCGCTTATTCATCCTGGCCGCGCTCGCTGCTGTCGGTGTCGCCTGCGATCTCCCATCGCTCGTCGGCCTCGGTTGTCGCGACCGGGATGGCATACTCGCCCGTCGCCCAATTCGCCAAGTCCTGGGTGCGGCAGCGCCCGCTGCAGAACGGGAACGTCCCGCTGCCGGGGCCCGCCGGCTTGCCGCAGATCGGGCAGGGATGGGCGGAAGCGGCCATGGTGTCTCGCTCGTGCGGAAGCCTATTGCAGGATGGGCAGCGGATCGTGCGAGGGGTCGGCGGCAGGCCTCGTGATTTGCTCGACTTCCGCGAATAGGTCGTAGTCTGCCGAGCGCGTGATCTTGGCAATGCCCAGATCGCCCGGCCGGGGGGCGGACGCTGCTGGAAACCCTGTCAGGAAGGTCTTGCCGTCGATCTCCTCGGCCTGGGTTTGGAGCCGTCCTTCCCAGAGCAGGTCGGTCTCGGCCGAGGGGCCGCCGACCAGCACGGGGAACCGCCGCCCCACCAGGTCCCGCTTGGCCCGGCGGGAGATCTTGCGCTGCAATGCCATCAACCGCCGCTGGCGATTGTAGATGGTGCGCTTGTCGACCTTGCCGTCGAGTGCGGAACTGGCGATGCGCTCGTCGTCGGAGTAGCGGAAGCAGCCGACGTGGTCAAAGCGGGCGGCCTGCAGGAAGCTACAGAGCGTCTCGAAGTCCTGCTCGGTCTCGCCCGGGAAGCCCACGATGAAGCTGGTGCGGATCGCTGCGCCCGGGATCGTGCCCCGGATGCGTTCGATCAGCTTGAGAAAGATGTCCCCGCTCGATCCCCGCTTCATGCGCCGCAGCACGCTCGCACTGGCGTGCTGCAGGGGGATGTCCAAGTACGGGCATAGCGCATCGTGGCGCGCGATCGTATCGAGCAGCCTGTTGCTGACCCGGTTCGGATAGGCATACAGCACGCGAATCCAGCCCGCTTGGTCGATGCGGGCCAGCCGGTCCAGCAGGGCTGGAAGCCCGTCCCTGATGCCGAGATCGTCGCCGAATGCCGTGGTGTCCTGGCCAATGAGGTTGATTTCCCGCACGCCGCTCGCGAAGAGCCGCTCGCCTTCCCGCACGACCGATTCGAAGCGGCGGCTGCGAAAACCTCCCCGGAACTGGGGAATGATGCAAAACGAGCAGGGGTGGTCGCAGCCTTCGTTGATCTTGATGTAGCTGAAGTGCCTTGGCGTGGCGAGCCGCCGCGGCGTGAGGTCGTGGTATAGATAGCCGCCGGCAGGCGTTGCGGGGCGCGCCGCGGCCACTCCCTCGCAGTGCTGCACGATTGACTCGAGTTCGTTGGTGCCGAGGACGGCGTCGACTTCAGGGATCTGCTGCTGCAACTCGCCGCGGTAGCGTTCGACCAGGCAGCCCGCTACGACCAAGCGGCGGGCTTCGCCGGTGCGCTTGTACTCCGCGGTCTGCAGGATCGCCTCGATCGACTCCTGCTTGGCCGGTTCGATGAAACTGCAGGTGTTGACTACGAGCGCCTCGGCCTTGTGCGGATCCTGGACTAGCTCGTGCCCGCGATCCTCGAGCAGGCCCATCATGACCTCGCTGTCCACAAGGTTCTTCGGGCATCCGAGGCTGATGAATCCGATCTTCATCTGTCAGCAACGGAGAGGCGCTGCGGGCCGGCACGTGCGGGCGAGCCGCTCCGGCACCCACTCTGAGCGGGCGGCTGCGCGAAAGGTCACGGCAGCTCCGGGCATGCCTTGCGGCCCGGCGATTCGCTCCGGATCGCTTGTGGCAACAATGAGGGCCCCAAGGACGGCTCTTGCCCGTTCATCCCGAGCATAGCACGGGAGCGTAAAGCGGGGCGTGACCACTCGCATCGGTCAGGTGTTTCAAAAGTCGAGGGCCATGGGCAGCTACAGCGCCGCTGGCCGGTTGCGCAAACATGCGGCACTGAAAACAGGACGGTCCCGGGCTGCTGACCGCGCCCCCGGTCCGAGACTATGCTGCGCTAGCAGAGTCCGGCCAGCAGGCAGCCCCGACCGGGCACGGTTCGCTGCGCTGGCGGCTCGGCGCGTAGCCGCGCGACGGGTCAGTCCAAGCCGTGACCGTTGAACACTGCAGCCAAGGACGATGCGCCCAGCGCGGCCTTGAACCAAGTCTGTAGTTCGTCCGGCGAGGCGCCGGCGAGGCGCTTGCGTACCGCCGCCGGCAGTGGTCCGAAGCGGTGCTCCAGCAGCCAGGTCAAGTCCTCGGCGCGGCCCTGAGCCAGCCCTTTGGCCAGCCCCTTGGTTTCGCCTTGATCGAGCAGCTCCTGTACAACCTGTCCTACCATCGCTTCTCCCCGGCCCGGCAGGGCTTCCTCGGCAGCCGCGCTCAGGGCCGCCTGCGGCAGTGCCAGTTACTCATAACATACGCCACCACTTGCCGCTGGCAGAAGAAACCGCCTGTAGCGCGACCAAGATCCGTGGCAGCCGCGCGGCGGGTCAGTCCAAGCCGTGACCGTTGAACACTGCGGCCAAGGACGATGCGCCCAGCGCGGCCTTGAACCAAGTCTGCAGTTCGTCCGGCGAGGCCCCGGCGAGGCGCTTGCGTGCCGCCGCCGGCAGTGGTCCGAAGCGATGCTCCAGCAGCCAGGTCAAGTCCTCGGCGCGGCCCTGAGCCAGCCCTTTGGCCAGCCCCTGAGATAGCCCTTTGGCCAGCCCCTGAGATAGCCCCTTGGCCAGCCCCTTGGTTTCGCCTTGATCGAGCAGCTCCTGTACAACCTGTCCTACCATCGCTTCTCCCCGGCCCGGCAGGGCTTCCTCGGCAGCCGCGCTCAGGGCCGCCTGCGGCACGTGCCAGTCACTCATAACATACACCACCACTTGCCGCTGGTAGAAGGAGCCGTCCTGTAGCGCGACCAAGATCCGCGGCAGGAGCGCCAGCTTCTCCTCCATGGCCTCGGGCCGCGATGCGAGTAGCGCAGCAGCATCAAGCCGGCCCAGGTGCCCGGGTCGTCCGCCAGTTCCTCCTCCGGTAATTCGTTCAGGTTGCGCAGGAAATAACCAAAATTAGGTTCCAGCGATCGTAGGAACGGATCCTTGCTGCCCAGCATGGCAGCGATCGAGCGTGGCGCGCTCCACGGTGCGCTGCCATGGTAGAAGATCACCGGCACGATCGCCGGTAGGGCGCGCAGTTTGCGTGCCGAACCGCCGGCGTAGCGCTCCCAGATGCGGAATTTGTATTTGAGCACTTGCAGGGCGGTGCCCGGATCGGAGCGGGACTTGTGCTCGAGCAGGATGTAGATGAAAGCTGGCTTGCCACTGCGCAACCGGACTTGCAGCAGGGTGTCGCTGCAACTGCGGCGCAAGGATTCGTCGATGAAGCTGCCTTCCAGTAGTTGCGGCGGTTCGCCGGCCAGCAGGCGCAGCAGTTGCGGTTCGAGATGGGCGCACAGGACGGCATATGCACGCTGCGGGTCAGCGAGAATGGCCCGGAAGAGGGCGTCGTGGGTGTGTCTTACTCGCAGTTTCATAAGTGCGGGCGCGACGGTCGCGCCTGCTGCTGTGCCGTGACAGGCACCCGCCGCGGCTAGAATAACAGGCTTCGCGCGCGCTGCCTCTCAGAACGGGCGCCCTGCGCCCGCCCCGCTCGGCACCATGCCGATCGCGCCCGCCGGCCAACCTCTCGCCATGCCCAATCAACGCTATGGCCTGCTGGCCCGCTGCCTCCTGCCCCTCGCCGCTGATGCCGTCCGCCCACTGCCGGCGCATAGGGCTCCGATGCCCGGGCCCTAGGTTACAATGCGAGTCTGATGCGCGTTGCAATTGGAGCCGACCACGCTGGCTACGACCTCAAGCGGGAACTTGCCAAGCGGCTTGCCGAAGACGGCCACGAGGCGCTGGATGTTGGAGCGCACGCGCTGAATCCGGAGGATGACTACGCCGACTTTGCGATCGCGGTCGGTGAGAGCGTCCGGAGCGGAGAGGCCGAGCGAGGCATCGCTGTTTGCGGAACCGGCGTGGGTTCCTCGGTGGCGGCCAACAAGCTCAAGGGGATTCGCGCAAGTGTCTGCCACGACACCTATTCTGCTCGGCAGGGCGTCGAGCACGACAATATCAATGTCCTCTGCCTCGGCGGGCGGATTGTTGAAGTTTCCTTGGCTGCGGAACTGGTAAGGGCCTTCTTGGGCGCGCGCTACGATGGCGGCCCTCGTTTCGCACGGCGCTTGGACAAGGTGTTCGCCGCCGAGCGTCGCGGATGATCCCCGCGCGCGCCGGCGTCGCCACCGGGCGGTGAACCTGCCGTGGAGCCATTGCGGAGCCGAGCGGCGCGCGAATGGACGGACTCTCGGCGGTGCTTGGACGACGGCGAGCCGGCTTTGGAGCGCTTTCCAAGCCCGGCTGGAAGCTCGCGCCGTGGTGCATTGTCGGGGGAGACAGGCGGCAGCGCGGCCGGGCGCCTCTCGGCGCTGTAGCGCGGGCCCGATGCTGTGCTTGATCGGCACGCTGTCTCCCCTGTAGCCGGCCTCGGCCCGCCCCGCCGCCAGGGCGTGAGATCGATGGCGTCCGATCTTCTGATCGGGTTCACGACCACGGTGGCGGGCTTGGGCGGGGCGTCGTTTGCCCCGGGAGTGCAGGTGCTTCATTGCGGGTGCCGGGAACTCGCTTTGATGCACCACTTGCTGGAAGTCCGGGCCGCTATGCCGGGCGGGCGCGGCATGCCACATGCCTGCGAGGCCGGCTCGCGAGCATGGACTCGGCGCAGAGGGAGATTCGCTCGGCGGGGCGGTCGATCTGTTCGATGCCAGCAGGGCGCTGGTCTTGGCTCTGGCTGGCGGTGCAAGCTTGGCGGAGCTGGCCGCCCGCATGAGATCTTGGGGCATCGCCGTCGTCGCCAATCCGGGGCAGGCGGACATGGGGATGGCAGTCAAGCGGGACGAGCGTATCGAGCGACTCGGCTACAGCCCAGAACCGAGGCACGGGCCGCGGGTAGCATGCCGGCTCGCGAGCGGCGAGGGTATTTGCGTGCCCGAGGCCGAATAGCCCGGTGCGGTGCTAGGCTGGGATATGCGAGGTGTCGTGGGTGCCCGGTCCTGCAGTTGCCAGTTTGGGTGAAGACCTGCTCGCAGTGGAAGACGAGTGGGGCGCGCATAACTACCACCCGCTGCCAGTGGTGGTCGCGCGGGCCGAGGGGTCGTGGGTCTATGACGTAGACGGTGCCCGCTACTTGGATTGCTTGAGCGCTTACTCGGCGGTCAACCAAGGCCACTGCCATCCGCGCATCCTGCGAGCGCTCCAGCGCCAAGCCGAGCGGGTCACCCTTACTTCAAGGGCGTACCGCAACGACCAGCTGCCTTTGTTCTGTCGGGAATTGGCGGAGTTGTGCGGAATGCAGGCGGTGCTGCCCATGAATACCGGCGCGGAGGCTGTCGAGACAGCCATCAAGGCCTCGCGCAGGTGGGCTTACGAGCGCAAGGGAGTTGCGCCGGGACGGGCGGAGATCTTGGTCTGCGAGAACAACTTCCACGGACGCACCACCACGATCGTGGGCTTTTCGTCCGATGCGGACAGCAGGCAAGGATTCGGCCCCTTCACGCCAGGCTTCCGTTCGATCCCCTTCGGCGATGCCGACGCCCTGGCGGACGCTATCACTGCCGAGACCTGCGCCTTCTTGGTCGAGCCCGTCCAGTGCGAGGCGGGCGTGCTGATCCCGCCCCCGGGCTACATGGCCGCGGCCGCGCGGATCTGCCGCGAGCGCGGCGTGCTGCTCATCGCCGACGAGATCCAGACCGGCCTAGGCCGCACCGGTGCGCTGTTCGCCTGCCAGCACGAAGGAGTGCAGCCGGACGTGTACGTGCTGGGCAAGGCGCTCTCGGGCGGCTTCTATCCCGTATCGGCAGTGGTCTCCAGCCGGGATGTGCTGGGCGTCTTCTCGCCCGGCAGCCACGGCTCCACTTTCGGCGGCAATCCCTTGGGATGCGCGGTTGCGCGGGAAGCCTTGCGCGTGTTGGCCGACGAGAACCTTGTGCAGCGCTCGGCCGAGCTGGGCCGCTGGTTCTTGCAGCAATTGCGCACCCTGTCGCACCCGGATATCGCAGACATTCGTGGCCTGGGATTGATCGCGGCGATCGAGTTGCGCATCCCCGCCCGGCCGTACTGCGAGCGCCTGCAGAGGCTGGGCATGCTCTGCAAGGAGACGCACGACCGCGTGATCCGGATCGCTCCGCCGCTGGTGATCGAAACCGAAGAGCTGGCTTGGGCCATTGATCGCTTGCGAGCGGCTTTCGCGGGGTAGACGGGGCGCGCCCGGCCTGCCCGCCAGCACTGGGATTCGACCCCGGCGAGCCGCCGCGCGACGGCCCTGCCGCCTGCCAGGCTTGTCCTCCCGGGCTTCTGCCGCTGGCCGTTCTAGCAAGGCCGCCTACTCTAGGTAGGCGTCGAGATTGATCCGCAACACCGCCATGATCTCAGGCGTGTTGATGTTGTCGAGAGTGACAACGTGGGTCCTGGTGTCGATTCGCTTTGGCGGCGTCTCGCCGCGCATGGCGGCCAGCACCGTCTGCACGGAGCGGCGGCCAATCTCGAACGGGTCTTGGATGACCAGTGCGCGGATGACGCCCTCCCGGAAGTCGTTTTCCAAGGTGTACGTCCAGTCAAAGCCGACTAATTTCACCTGCTCGACCAGATCGCGGTTGCGCAGGGCGGTAGCCGTGCCCACGGTGGCTGGTTCCGCGGAGGCGAACATGCCGTCTAGGTCGGGATGCGCTGTGAGCATGTTCTCGGCAGCTGTCAGCGCTAGCGCTCGGTCAGACTGGCAGTACTTGAAGTCGACGATCTGGATGCGGGGGTACTTCTTGGCGAGCGTCTCCTCGAAGCCTCGCTCGCGATCCATGGTCGACAAGGATCCCGGCACATTCTTGACCACCGCGATCTTGCCTGACCGGCCGAGCAGTTCGGCCAGCTTGTCTGCCGCTTGCACGCCGGCCTCGTAGTTGTTGCTCGACACGAACGACACGTATTCGTCCGTGTTAACCCCCGAATCGAAGATTGTCACCGGGATGCCCTCGCGCGTGGCGCGCTCGACCACCGACACGAGCGCGGTGGCCTCCGTGGGCGCGAGCACCAGGCCGTCCACGCGGGAATTGATCATCGCCTCCACGATTTCGATCTGGCGGGAGAATTCAGTTTCGGCCGAAGGGCCCTGCCACTCGATCGTGACACCGGCCTCCCGTCCGGCCTCGTCCGCCCCGGCGTGGACGGCGATCCAGAATTCGTGGGCTACGGCCTTCGGCACCACTCCGATGCGGACCATGTCGGAGCGGTTGCAGCCGATGGCGCTCGCTAGCAGTACGAACGCTAACACCGCGATCTGGGAATTCTTGCGCATAACGCCACCTGCGTATGTACTATACGGGGATTATAGTGCGTCAGGATAAGCCACTACTATACACGCCCGCACTGCCGCGCGTCGCAACCCTGCCGGCGGAGGAATCGCCGCGATCGCGCCGCGCCGCCGGTCATGCTGCACGCCGCTTGCCGGAAATATTAAATATATGTAAAATAGGCAGGCAACCAAATCCTGCTCGACTGCGTCAAAGCTAGAGATGAGGAGGTGACGAGATGCTTCGTGAAATGGTGCGTAAGCGGCCTGCCGGCGCCCGCCAGCACAGTGGCTCGGACGACATTCCGGCCGAGCGGGTCGTGCCGGACGAGGGCAGCGAGCGGGAGGAGTCTTCGCCGCCCGAGGACAACGTGCGCCTGTATCTGTCCGAGATCGGCACGGTGCCCCTGCTGGACAGCGAGGGAGAGGTGCGCCTCGCTAAGCAGCTCGAGCGCGCCGAGCTGCGCATGCGCGCCGTGCTGTCCCAGAGTTCGTGGCTGTGGCGCGAGATGGGCGAATTGCAGCAGCGCTTGCGGAAGAATCCGCAGTTGGGCCGGCAGTTGCTCGCGGGTGCCGGCGGTGCCGGCACAGGAGCCGTCGAGAAGGCAGTGCGCGGCCTCAAGCAGCGCTTGGGGCGGATCATCACCATGCTGGAGGGCCTGGCGCGGCGCAAGGCCGACTGGGACGAGGCCGGTGCGCTGAGCCTCGTGCAGAAGCGGGCGCTGCGCCGGGCGTACCAGCGCGAACTGGTCGCTGTTTCGCGGGCGATTCGCAGGCTGCCGCTGGATGCGGACGTGTGGCGGTCCTACGCGGCTCGCTTCACGCGAGAGGTCGGGCGGCTGGAGGGCCGGCAGACGGCCGGCGTGGCGTGGCTGCCGCTGGGAGCGAGCGAGGGGCGGCGCCAGCTGGCGCGGCTGCAGCGGGCCCAGGGGCAGGCGGAGGCGGCCAAGAACGCGCTGATCGAGGCGAACCTGCGGCTGGTCGTGTCGGTCACCAAGAAGTTCGTGAACCGGGGCCTGCACCTGCTGGACCTGATCCAGGAGGGCAACATCGGCCTGGCCCGGGCCGTCGAGAAGTTCGACTACCGGCGCGGCTTCAAGTTTTCCACGTATGCGACTTGGTGGATCCGGCAGGCCGTCCTGCGGGCGCTGTCGGACCAGTCGCGCACGGTGCGCGTGCCGGTGCATATGAACGAGCAGCTCAACAAGCTCAGGCGCGCGGTGCGGGTGCTGGAGCGGGAGCACGGCCGGGAGCCTTCCAACGAGGAGGTCGCCGAGTATCTCGACGTGGATCTGGAAAGGGTCGAGATGTTGCGCCTGATCGGTCTCACGCCGGTCTCGCTGGAAACCCGCGTCGGCCCGGACGGGGATTCGACGCTGGCGGAAATGCTGGAGGATCCGCACGCCGCTTCGCCGCTGCAGGGATTGGTCGACGGCGACCTAGTGGGCGAGACCGCCGTTATTCTCGGCTCTCTTCCGGAGATGGAGCGCGCGGTGCTGCGGCTGCGTTTCGGCATCGGCCACGAACGCCAGCACACGCTGCAGGAGATCGGCGAGAGGTTCGGCCTGACGCGGGAGCGCATCCGGCAGCTTGAGATCAAGGCCTTGGAGGACCTGCGCCAGCCCCGGCAGGCCGCGACGCTGCGCTACCTTTAGGCCGCCTGTCGCCGGCGTCACGGCCCCGGGGCCTGGAGGCGCTGTGCTACGCTCATGGGCACCCGCCCGACGGGCCGCACATGCTCTCGATGGGACCCCGTCGATTTACGCGACTGCTCGCCGTCTCGCTGGTCGCGGCGGCGCCGTGCCTGTGGGCGCTGCAGTTCTGGGGCCGCGGCTACGACGGGGATCCGCGCGCCTACGACTTCGACACCGACCCGCGCGGCGAATTCCAATTCGTGCGCTATGCCTACGGAACGGGGGACGGCCACGCCCGCCGCCGCGGGGGCTGGCGCACGGACTGGCCGGCGGCGGAGTACCATCTCACGAACGGCATCCGCCGGCTGACGACGATCGATACCGCCTATGGCGGCAAGTTCCTCGATCCCTTGGACGACGAGCTGTTCGACTACCCGTGGATCTACGCTGTCGAGGTCGGCCGCTGGCACTTGGACGACCGCGAGGCCGCGCGCCTGCGGGAGTACCTGCTGCGCGGCGGGTTCTTGGTCGTGGACGATTTCCACGGGGCCGCCGAATGGGTCGGCTTCGCCGCGAGCATGCAGCGCGTGTTTCCGCAGCGGCCGATTGTCGAGATCCCCGACAGCGACCCGCTGCTGCACACGCTGTACGACCTCGACCGGCGGACTCAGATTCCCGGCATCCAGTATGTTTGGTCGGGGACCCCGTACGAAAAGGGCGGCGACACGCCGCATTGGCGGGGCGTCTATGACGATGACGGGCGGCTGATGGTGGCGATCAACTTCAACATGGACATGGGCGATGCCTGGGAGCATGCGGACCTGCCCGAATATCCCGAGAGCATGACCGCGCTGGCCTACCGCTTCGCTGTCAATTACGTCATTTACGCAATGACGCACTAGAGTGGCGGCAGGTGTTCGAATTCCTGTTCAAATACCCGCCGGCGGCCTATCGCCAGGGTGAATTCCTGTTCGCCAGCGGCTGGCCGGCGTGGTTGCTGTGCTTGCTTGTCGCGGCAGCCGCGGCAGTCTTGCTGGCATACTCCCGGCGGTCTCCCGGCCGGCTGAGCCGCGCCGCTCTGCGCGGCGTGTGGGCGCTGCAGGTCGCAAGCGTGGCCCTGGCCTTGGCGCTGCTGTGGCAGCCGGCCCTGGCCGTCCAGTCGCTCAAGAATCGCCAGAACGCCGTTGCCGTGCTGGTCGACACTTCGAGCAGCATGGCGCTGCTCGAAGGCGGCCTTTCGCGGCTGGCCCGGGCGTCCGCGGCCTTGCAGGAGCGCGTCATTCCCGCCTTGGAGGGCAAGTTCCGCGTGCGCTTGTACGGGTTTTCGTCCAAGCCGGGGCGGATCCGCTCGCTGCGGCCGGAGCACTTGCCCCCGCCCGGAGCCAGCAGCGGTGTCGGCGAATCGGTCCTCAGCGTGCTGCGCGAGTCGACAGCCGTGCCGCTGGGAGCTCTGCTCGTGGTTAGCGACGGCGCGGACAACAGCGGCCGCTTCGGGCGCGAGATGGCGGCTGAGATCCGCAAGCACGGCGTGCCCGTGCATGCGATCGGAGTGGGCCGCGAGCGCATTGCCGGAGACATCGAACTCTCCGGCGTGGCGGTGGCATCCGAGGCCCTGCCCAGGTCGCGGGTGAGCGCGCAGCTCACCTTGCGCCACGACGGGCAGTCCGAGCGCGCCACGCGCATTACCGTCCGCGACGGGGCGAGCGTGCTCGCAAGCCGGCCTGTCACGTTGCGGGCCGGCCAGCCCGTGCATCGCGCATGGATCGATTTCGGGGCGGGGGAATCCGGGCTGCGGGATCTGCGGTTTACGGTCGAGCCCGTGCCCGGGGAGGAGATCGCGGGCAACAACCGGCGCCGGCACGTGCTCGATGTCCCGCGCCGCCGGCGGCGCATCCTATATGTCGAGGGGGAGCCGCGCTGGCAGTACAAGTTCATGCGCCGGGCCGTGCAGGCGGACGACAGCGTGCAACTGGTGACCATGCTGCGCACGTCGACCAACAAGTTCTACCGCCAGGGCGTGGACACGCCGGACGAGCTCGAGGACGGCTTTCCGCGCCGCCAAGAGGATCTGTTCGCCTATGACGCACTGGTCATCGGCAGCTTCGAAGCGGCCTTTTTCACGCCCGAGCAACAGGTGGCGATCCGGGAGTTCGTCAGCCGGCGCGGGGGTACGCTGCTCATGCTGGCCGGGCCCAACGGCCTCGGCGCCGGGGGATGGCAGAATTCTGAAATCGTCGATGCCCTGCCGGCCCTGCTGGAGCCCGGTGACGCTTCCTTCGTCAGGGAGCGGGCAAAGGCGGTGATCGCGCCGCACGGCCGCGATTCGCTGCTGAGCCGCTTGTCGCCAGATCCGGAGGAGAATGCCCGGCTGTGGGAGGCAATGCCGGAACTTGCCGATTTCCAGCGGATCGGCGCGCTGAAGCCGGCCGCGCTGACCTTGATGTCGCTACGGCACGGCGCCGAGACGCTGCCCTTGCTGGTCCGCCAGAATTACGGGCGCGGGCGCTCGATGATCTTCGCTACCGGAGGGAGCTGGCGCTGGCGCATGCGGCTGTCCAGCGACGATGGCCGCCACGACACTTTCTGGAGGCAGCTGCTGCGGGCCTTGGTAGTCGATTCGGCGGGGCCGGTCAGCCTCGCCGCGGACCGCTCCAGCTATGCGGACGAGACCCGTGTCCGGCTGCGCGCGGAGGTGCGGGACAAGCGATACGAGCCGGCCAGCAATGCCCGCGTGAGCGCGACTGTGATCCCCGAGGAGGGCCTCCCGCGGACGCTCGAGCTGCGCCCCTCCGCCAGCGAGCGGGGCATGTACGAGGCGGAGGTGAACGCCGAAGACCTCGGCTTGTACTTGGTGGAAGCCGTCGCGCATCTGGGGGACGAGCGGCTGGGCGCGGATACGCTGCACTTCCGGCGGGAAGGCGGCGTGGCGGAATCGTTCCACCCCGGCCGCAACACTAGCCTACTGGCCCGCTTGGCCGACCAGACGGGCGGAAGCTACTGGGAGTTGGACGAGCTCGACGGCCTGCCATCCGAGATCGGCTTTTCGCAGGCCGGGATCACGACTCGCGAGGTGCTGGATCTGTGGGACATGCCCGCGCTGTTCTTCGCACTGGGCCTGCTGCGGGCGGCGGAGTGGCTGCTGCGCAAGCGTTGGGGCGTGATATGAGGTGTCCCGCTCGCTGGGGTGTTTCCGGGCCGGCCTGCGCCTTGGCCTTGCTGGCCTGCGCCGCTGTGCTGGCGCGCAGCGCGCCGGCCGCGACCCACTTCGTCCTGTTGGAGGGCCTTGGCGGCGAACGGCGCTACGCCGCCAGCTTTCGCAGGCAGATCGAGGGGCTGCTGGCCGCTGCGCGGCGCATGTCCGGCAGCGATGCTCTCGTCACCGTGCTGGCCGGCGCCGATGCGAGCGCGGAACGGATCGAGTCTGCGTTCGGGGCCTTGGCCGGGAAGGCGGCCCCGGAAGATGCGCTGGCGGTGTTCCTCGTGGGACACGGCTCCCATGATGGCAGCGACTACAAGTTCAACATCCACGGCCCGGACTTCACCGGGGCGCAGTTGAAGCTCTGGCTCGACGCGGTGCCCGCCGCGACGCAGCTGGTGGTCGGCGCCACCAGTTCCAGCGGCGGGGCCTTGGAGGTGCTCAAGGACCCTCGGCGGATCGTCATCACGGCGACCAGGAACGGGCGGGAAAGGAACGCCACCGTCTTCGGCGAATACTTCGCGGAAGCGCTCGCCGCCGCCGCGGCGGACACGGACAAGAATGGCAGCATATCGGCGCTCGAGGCCTTCCGCTATGCCGAGGGCAAGGTCAAGTCACACTACGCCGATCGCCAGCGGCTGGCCACCGAGCATCCGCAACTGCAAGGCGAGCGGGCTTCCGCATTCGTGCTGGCCCGGCTGGGGCGCGCGGCGGCCATGGCCGCGGATCCTGCCCGGCGCGGGCTGTTGGACCGCCGCGAAAGGCTGGAGCGCCGGATCGCCGACTTGACGGCGCGCAAGGACGAGCTGGCCCCGTCCGAATTCCTCGGCCAGCTGGAAGCCCTGCTGCTGGAGATGGCAGCGATCCAAGAGCAGATCGAGGGAGAGGGCGGGGGCCGCCGGTGAGGTTGCCGGTCTGGCGCCTCGTTGCGGCCGTCCTGTCTCTGGCGGCCGCATCGCCCGCGCCGGGCCAGCGCGGCGACGAGCGCGGAGCGCGCCACGAAGCGCTGGCCCCCTGCGACGCATTGCACGACCGAGGCAATGCGATTGACGCCGCCGCCTGCTACCGCGGGCTGCTGCGGCTGGACGATGCGGCGGCCCGGGCGGAGGCCCATTGGATGCTCGGGGATCTCGCGTCCGCCAATGCCCAGTTCCGCCTGGCGGTCGAGCATGCGCCGGAAGATCCCGACCTGCGGGTGCGCTGGGGGAATCTGTACATTGAGTCGCACCAGCAGGAGGAGGCCGCGGAGCTGTTCCAAGAGGCGCTCGCCTTGGACAAGTCTCACGTCCCGGCCCAGCTGGGCATGGCGACCGTGCTGGCAGCGCGGTTCGAGGGCAAGGCGGCCGCTCTGGCCCGGGCGGCGCTCAAGCTTCGGCCGGAGCAGTCCGAGGCCCACCTGCTGCTGGGGCGCATGGCCTTGGAGGAGGGCGACCTGGCAGCGGCCCGGCTGTCGCTGGAGGCAGGACTGGAACAGGCCTTGGATCTGGGGCTGTCCCCCTTGCGCGCCTACGCCTTGCTCGCCTCCTTGGAACTGCTGGAGGGCGCGCGCGACAATCCATGGGTCGACAAGGCGCTCGCCTACAACCCGCGCTACGGCGAGATCTACGCCGAGCAGGCGCACTTCTACGTGATCACGCGCCGCTACCGCGAGGCGACCGAGCGCCTGCGCAGGGCCATTGACGTGGCGCCGCGCCTGTGGCGGGCGCATGCCGAACTGGGCGTGAATCTCCTGCGCGAGGGTCTCGACGACGAGGGGCGGCGCCATCTGGAGATCGCCTATCGGGGCGATCCCTACAGCGCCAAGATCGTCAACACCCTGCGCCTCCTGGACTCCTCCGGCCAGTTCGAAACCTTCGAGGATGCCGGCCAGGAGGCGGACGGGCGCCCGCGGGCGGTGTTCCGCCTGGACAAGGACGAGGCGGATCTGCTGCTGCCGTACGTCCGCGATCTGACAGGCCGTGCCATCGCGGAATTCACGCGCAAGTACGGCTTTGCCCTGCAACGGCCGGTGAGGGTGGAGATGTACCCCAATCACGACGATTTCGCCGTGCGCACGATGGCCATGCCCGGGATCGGCCTGCTCGGTGTCACTTTCGGCTATGTCGTTGCCATGGACAGCCCGTCCGGGCGCGAGCCAGGCGGTTTTCACTGGGGCACGACCCTGTGGCACGAGCTGGCCCACGTGTTCACCCTCGAATCGACCGATCACTTGGTCCCGCGCTGGTACTCGGAGGGGATTTCGATGTACGAGGAGTGGATGGCTGACGCGCGCTGGGGGGAGCCCGTCGGCCCGGATTATATCGAGGCCGTGCGGGAGCGCCGGCTGCTGCCGATCCTGGAACTGGACCGCGGCTTCATCCGGCCCGAGCATGCCGGCCAAGTGGCGATTTCCTACCTGCAGGCGGGCTTCGCTTGCAAGTTCATCGCCGAGCGCTGGGGCGAGGGCCGGCTGGTGGAACTGCTGCGCGGGTTTGCGGCCGGCACGCCGACCGATGCCAACATCGCAGCGGTCCTGGATGCCTCCCCGAAGGACTTCGACGAGCGCTTCGACGGCTACATGCGCGCCGCCTTGGGCCCGGCCCTGGACGGCCTGCCGCGGTGGCGCCGCAATCTCAAGACCGCCTTGGAACGCGCCCGCGAGCGCAAGTGGGCCGAGGTGATCGGGCCGGCCGAGGAGGCCAGGTCCGCCTACCCCCAGCATGTGGGCAGCGGCAGCGCGTACGTGCTGCTGGCCAACGCCCGCGACAAGTCTGGCGACCGCGCGGCGGCCGCGGCCGAGCTCCAGGAGTACGAGCGGCGCGGCGGCCGCCAGCCGGAAACGCTCCAGCGGCTGGCGCGCTGGCTGGAGGACGCGGGCCGGGTGGCGGAAGCCGTGCACACCTATGAGGGACTGATCTACAACTGGCCCTACGACGAGGAGATCCACGCGCGGCTTGGCGAGCTGCACCTGCAGTCCGGCAGGGCGGATCTGGCCCGTCGCGAATTCGAAGCGGTGCTCGCGCTGGACCCGTTGGACCGGGCGGCCGCCGAATACAACCTGGCCCGGGCCTACGCTAAAATGGGCGATCATGCCCGTGCGCGCCTGCATGTGCTCCAAGCCTTGGAGCGCGCGCCCACGTTCGGCCCCGCACTGCGACTGCTGCTGCAGGTCAAGCGATAGGAACACAGATGGAAACCACCGCACCGGCTCCCCAGGGCTTGGCTGACACGGAGGATCTGGTCGCTTCGTTCCAGGCCTGCATGGAGCGCATCCGCGGGCAAGTGCGCCGTATCATCGTCGGCCAGGACGAGGTTGTCGAGAGCCTGCTCGTCACCTTGCTGGTGGGCGGCCATTGCCTGATCACCGGCATGCCCGGGACGGCCAAGACGCTGTTGGTCAGCACGCTTGCCGCGGCGCTGGGGCTGACCTTTCGGCGCATCCAGTTCACGCCCGACCTGATGCCGACCGACATCACCGGCACCGACATCCTGGAAGAGGACTCGGCCAGCGGGCGGCGGAGCTGGACCTTCGTGCAGGGGCCTTTGTTCGCCAACGTGCTGCTGGCCGACGAGGTCAATCGCACCCCGCCCAAGACACAGGCCGCGCTGCTAGAGGCCATGCAGGAGCATTCGGTGACAGTGCGCGGCAACAGCTATCAGCTACGGCCGCCGTTCTTCGTGCTGGCCACCCAGAACCCCATCGAACTCGAGGGCACCTACCCGCTGCCCGAGGCCCAGCTGGACCGCTTCCTGTTCAACGTGCTGCTGGATTATCTCTCGCCGGAGCAGGAAGCCGAGGTGGTCGAGCGCAACACCGCCGGGACCCCGCTTCCACAGGTCGATTCCGTGACGACGGCCGACGAGATCCTGCGCTTCCAGTGGCTGGTGCGCCAGGTCCCCGTTTCCGACCCGATCTCGCGCCACGCGGTGTCGCTGGTGCGCGCGACCCGGCCGGCGGATCCCGAGGCGCCGCCCATTGTCAAGAAGTACGTCAACTACGGGGCGAGCGTGCGCGCGACGCAGTTCCTGGTGCTGGCGGCCAAGGCGCGGGCCCTGCTCGACAGCCGCTATCACGTCATGGCCGAGGACCTGCGCTCGCTGGCCTTGCCGGTCCTGCGCCACCGAGTCCTGACGAACTTCTACGCTGAGTCCGACAGGACCACCGTGGACGACGTGCTGCGGGCGATGATCGAGGCCAAGCCCGCCCCGGCCGGCGCGTGATGCGGCCATGCTGGCGAGGCCGGGCCTGACGCGCCGCGGCCGGCGGAGAGTCTGAAGCCGTGGCCGGCCAGCAACTCCTCGCGCCGGCGGTCCTGCAGCGCCTGTCGAACATCGAACTGGTCGCCAAGACGGTGGTTGACGGCTTCCTGCACGGCGGGCACCGCTCGCCGCAGTTCGGCTTCAGCCAGGAGTTCGCCGAGTACCGCGCCTACAGCGAGGGCGACGATCCCCGCTACATCGACTGGAACGTGCTCTCGCGGACCGACCGGGCCTACGTGAAGCGCTTCCTGGGGGAGACCAACACGAACTTGCTGCTGCTGCTGGACTGCAGCGCGTCCATGGGCTATTCCTCGGGCGGGATCTCCAAGCTGGACTATGCCCGCTTCCTAGCCGCGGCGCTGGCGTACCTATGCACGCGCCAGCACGACGCCGTAGGCTTGGTCCTGTTCGACGAGCGGATCCGCGAGGTGCGCCCGGCGCAGTACCGGCCGAGACACCTGCAGAGCATCCTGCACGCGCTCGAGCGGGCCCGACCTGCCACGGGAACCGACTTGGCGGCGCCGCTGCAGGCCCTGACCCGCCTGATGCGGCGCCGGGGGCTGGTAGCCATGGTCTCGGACTTCCTCGCCGACCCCGAGGCCGTCCTCGACTCCATCCGTTCCGTTGCCTGCCATGGCAAGGACATCGTGTTCTTCCACGTCCTCGATCCGGAAGAGCTCGGCCCCGGCATCAACTCGGCCGCCCTGGTCGAGGACATGGAGACCGGCGAGCGGATGGAAGTCTCCCCGGACTACGCCCGGCAGGTCTATCCGGCCCTTGTGCGGCGGCATGTGGACGCCCTGCGCGAGCGTATCCTGGGCCAAGGGGCCGACTACGTGCTGCTGAACACCGGCCAGCCGCTGGATCTGGCCCTGCGCGAGTACCTGCTGTTCCGGCTGAGGAGGCGCTAGCGCCGTGGGCCTGCTGTCCCCGTGGTTCCTAGCCGGGGCGCTGGCCGTCGCCCTGCCGCTCTGGCTGCACATGATGCGCCGCCGGAATCCGGTCCGGCTGCCGTTCAGCTCGCTGATGTTCTTTCAAGGGCGCAGCGAGACCACGATTCACGAGCGGCGCCTGCGCCATCTGCCGCTGCTCGCATGCCGGCTTGCCTTGCTCTTGCTGCTGGCGCTGGCGTTTGCCAAGCCGATCTGGGAACGACCTCCCGGCGGGCCGGCGGGCCGCGTCCCGAAACTGCACTTCATCGCGCTGGACACCTCGCTCAGCATGCGCTACGGCGAGTGCTGGGAGCGGGCTCTGGAAGAGGCCAGGGATATCGCGGGCGCGCTCGGGCCGGGCGACCGCGCCCAGATCCTGGCAAACGGGCCAGCGGTGCGCGTGCTGACCGAGCCCACCGCGGACCAGTCCATGCTGCAGCGAGCGCTGCAAGGCTTGGAGCCGACGAGCTCGCGCAACAGTTTCGGCGAGGTGGTCGAGGCCGTGCGCAATCTGGCGGACGACGGCCCGGCGCCGGCGGTGCTGCATCTGATCTCGGATCTGCAGGGCTCGTCGATGCCCTCTCGCTTCCAGGACCTGGTGCTGCCCGCGTCCGCCGAGCTGGCGCTGCACGACGTGGGCGCGGAGGATTTTGCGAACTGGGCCATCGACGGCGTCAAGGGCGCGACCCGGGTCTACGGGCAAGAGGCGCCGCAGCTGGAAGTCACCGTCGCCAGCTACGCCGAGCGCGACGCCGCCAAGACGGTTTCCCTGTGGATCGACGGCCGCTTGGCCGGCAGCCAGAGGCGGGATGTCGCTGCCAACGGGCGCGAGTTGTTCGTGTTCGCGATTCCGGACCCGCCGCGCGGTTTCAGCCGGGCCGAGCTGCGGCTCGAGCCGCCGGATGCGCTGCCCGACGACGACGTGCGGCGGGTAGCGCTGGACAATACCGAGCCGCGGCCCCTGCTGTTCCTCTCGCAGGACAGGCGCGGCCGCGACCTGCTGTACTACAAGGCCGCGCTCGAGTCCAGCGCCGCTTCCCGCTACGCGCTGGAGAGTGCCTCCCCGGCCGACGCAGGACGGCTGGATCCGGGCCGCTACGACTTGGTGGTGCTGTCGGACGTGCCCAGCATGGACGGCGGGTTCGAGACGCGCCTGCGGGCTTGGATCGAGGCGGGCGGCGCTTTGCTGGTGGCGCTGGGGCGCAATTCCGCGCTGGCGCGCCGGGCCGCGATCAGCGGGCATCGGGTGGAGCAGCCCCTGTCTGCGGAACGGGGCGGGGGGCCGTTCCAAGTCGCCGGCCTGGCGGATGCGTCGCACGCAGTGGCGAGCGCCGCGCACGGGCTGCGGCCTGTGAAATTCTTCCTCTACGCGCGAGTGCGCCCGCTCGAGGGCGACACTGTGCCGATGCGGCTGGGCAACGGCGACCCCCTGCTGGTCGAGCACCGGATCGGCCGGGGCCGCGTATTGCTGTTCGCCTCCGCGCTGGACAACGTCTGGAACGACCTGCCGCTGACCGCGGCCTACGTGCCGTTCGTGGCCGAGACCGCGCGCTATCTCGCGGGAGCCGAGGCAGCCCGGGGCGAGGCGCTGCTGGGCGAGCTGCTGGAACTGGGACGGCGGCGCGGGGGCGGCGCGGCTGTCCAAGTGCTGGACCCCGCCGGCAAGCGGGTGCTGAGCCTTTCCGATTCGGTGCGCCGCGAGACGGTCCCGCTGGGCGCGGTCGGCTATTACGAGATTCGCTCTGCGGGCCGCAGCGAACTGCTGGCCGTCAACCCCGACCCGCGCGAGTCCAATCTTCGCCGCGCGGAGACGGACACGCTGGAGTTGTGGCGGTCGACCGGTGCCGCCCCTGCCTCCCCTCCGGCGGCCGGCCTGCCGGCTCCCGCCGTCCCGCCTTGGCGGGTCTGGAGGCTGGCGCTGGCGCTGCTGGCGCTGGCGGTGCTGCTAGAATCGCTCGTAGCGGATCGGCATCTCGGCACCGTCCGGGGGGATTGATCAATGATTTTCGATCACCGGGGCGAGGCAGGCGGGAGCTTGGAAGCCTACTTGGGATCGATCGCGGCGCGGTTGCGCGCCGTCGCTGCCGCTAGGGGCGCAGGAGCCTTGGGCCTGACCGCGCTGGGCGGCACCGCCGCCTGCGTCTTCTTCGCGAACCAAGCTGCCTTTTCCCGTGCCAGCGTGATAGGTTCGCGCGCGATCCTGCTGGCGGTGCTGGGCGCGGCGGCCTTGCTGCTGCTGGTGCTGCCCTTGCGCCGCTTGGCCAGGGAGCGGGACTTCGCGCGCGCCGCGGACGAGGCCGAGCGCCGCTCGGCGGAGTTTGCCGGGCGCCTGCGCACATGGGCGGACGAGAGAGCGCGCGCGGACGCCAGCGACCGGGCGCCCAGCCCGTTGCTGGCACTGCTTGCCCGCGAGACCGCGCAGGCATCCGCGCTTGTGCCCGTGGATGCCTTGGTGAGCCGGGCGCAGGTCGGCGCTTTCGCCGCGACCGGCCTGCTGGCTGCCAGCGCCTTGGTCTGGCTGGGCGCGGCGGGTCCCGGCTACTGGGGCTACGGCACGTCCCGGCTCTGGGCCGGCTGGCTCCTGCCGCACGAGGAGCCGCTGTACGAGCTGCGGATCGCGCCGGGGGACGCTTCGATCCGCGAAGGCGGGCGGCTCGACATCACCGCCCTGCCGCTCGGCTTCGAGCCGCCCTTGGTCGAGCTCCACGCCAAGTTCGACAGCAGCGTGGACTGGGAGCGTGCGCCGATGGGCCCGCAGCTGCAAGGGGCCGGCTACGAGTTCTCCTTTGCCGCGGTCCGTGAACCCCTGCGCTACTACGTCGAGGCCGGCCGGCTGCGCAGCCGCGAGTTCAAGGTGGACGTGGTCGCGATGCCCGCCGTGGAGAACATCCGCCTGGAATTCGAATACCCGGCTTGGAGCGGCCTCGATCCCGGCGTGCAGGACCCGGGCGGCGATGTCACGGCTGTGGCGGGAACCAAGGTCGCGGTCATCCTCACGACGGATAAGGAACTCGAGGACGGCCTGCTCGTGGTCGGCGGGCGGGAAGTGCCGCTGCGGGGCAACCGCGCCCAGATCGAAGTGGGCGAGGATGCGCTGTACCACGTGGCCGCCGTGCATCGCGGGGAGCGCGTCCGGCTGACCGAGGACTACTTCATCACCGCGGTGCCCGACGAGAAGCCGGAGGTTAGGATTCTCGAACCCGGCCGCGATTGGCGGGCGACCAGCATCGAGGAGGTCGCCGTGCGGGTCGAAGCTGCCGACGATTTCGGGTTGCGCAGCTTGCAACTGCACTACGCGGTCAATGGCGTGAGGCAGGAGCGCGTGCGCCTGCCTGTCCGCAGCGGGGCGCGGCAAGCGGCCGGCCGGCACGTCTTCGCCTTGGAAAACCTCGGCGCGGGACCGCGGGACGCGATTCCGGACACCGGCGGCGGCCAGTTCTCCCTGCCCCCGCCGGTCCCCGAAGCGGGCTTGGTGCCAGGGGACCTGCTCAGCTACTTCGTCGTTGCGAAAGACGCGCGGAAGGAAGTGCGCAGCGACATGTACTTCATCAGCGTCCAGCCGTTCGAGCGCCGCTTCTCGCAATCGCAGCGGGCGGGGGGCCAGGACGGGCAAGGGCAGCGGCAGGACGAGATCTCGCGCCGCCAGAAGGAGATCGTCCTCGCTACTTGGAACTTGATCAAGGAGCGCGCCGCCGACGACGGCCGGGAAGAGCGCAAGTTGCGCGAGAGCGCGCAGATGCTCTCCGAATTGCAGGCCACGCTGATGCAGCGGGCCCGGACGTTGGTCGAGCGCACCCGGGCGCGCCAATTGACGGAAGATCCCCAATTCGAGCAGTTTGCCGAGTTCTTGGAGCAGGCGGCGGGCTTCATGGAGCCGGCGGCCGCGGCGCTGCAGGGGTTCCGTCTGGATGACGCGGTCGGCCCGGAGCAGCAGGCGCTGCAATTCTTGCTGCGGGCCGAGAACCTGTTCACCGACATCCAAGTGTCCAGGGGGCGCGGCGGCGGAGGGGGCGGCGCCTCACGCGATCTGGCCGAGATGTTCGAACTCGAGATGGATCTCGAGAAGAACCAGTACGAGACGGGCAACGGGTCGTCGGGCCGGCGGGTCGAGCAAGAGGTCGACGAGGCCATGAAGAGGCTCGAAGAGCTGGCGCGGCGCCAGGAACGACTGGCCCGGCAGGCCCGGGACGGCTCGCGGGCAAGTTTCGACCAGCGCTGGCAGCAGGAAGTGCTGCGGCGCGAAGCCGAGGATCTGAAGCGCGAGCTGGAGCAGTTCCAGCGTCGCCAGCAAGCACGGGGCGGCCAGCAGAACCGGGACGGGCGCGGGCAGGATCCGCCAGCGCAGAGAGCTGCGGGCGGCCAGTCCGGCGCGGGCCGGGAAGTGGACCGGGTGATCCGCCAGCTGGAGCGAGCGGCGCGCGAGATGGAGCGTGGGGGGCGGGAGGCCGACCAGCGCGCGTCTTCGGCGCGAGCGCAGCAAGAGCTGCAGGAAGCGGTCGAAGCGCTCCGCAGGCAGCGCCAGCAGCAGAGCCAGGCGGCCGTCAGCGGGATGGCGGCGGAAGCCGAGCGGCTTGTGCAAGAGCAGGAGCGGGCGGCCAGCGAGTTGGATCGTTCGCTGCGGGCGGCCCTCGAGGCGCTCAAGGCGCAGGGGGGCCGCCAGGAGGGGCCGCTGCCGACCGGCATGACGCGCGAGGAGGAGATCGACTTGGCCGATCGCAAGCGCGCCATGCGCGAGCGCCTGGCAGAGATTGAAAAGGGGATCCAGCAGCACGCGCGCATGCTGCGCCGCGGCAACGGCGACGCGTCGAGAGCGCTGATGCAAGCCCTGATCGAGTTGCAGCAGTCGGAAGCCTTGCCGGCCATGCAGTATGGCGAGGATCTGATCCGGCGCGGCCTGGCGCCGTATGCGGCCGGCAACGAGGAAGCGATCTCGCGCGCCATCCGCCAACTGCGCGACAACTTGCGGGAGGCCGGCGATCTGGCCCGGCGGCCCGGCGGCAGCGCCGAGGGAGGACTGGAAAAGACGCTCGCCGGGGTGGAGCGGATGCGCCGAGACTTGGAACAGGCCCTGGCCCCGGGGCAGCGGCCCGGCGCAGCAAGCGAGGGGCGCAGCGGCTGGGGCGCCCCCCCGCTGGATCCCGCCGCCCAGGACCGCATGGAGCGCGCGCTCGAGGCCGGTCTCGCCGGTATTCCCCGCCTAGCCCGGCAGCTCCGGGCCCGGCGCGAACTCGATGAGCGCGAAATCGCCGCGCTCGGAGGCCTCGCGCGCGAGCTGGGCGAGGGCCCGTTGCCGGGAAGCCCGGAGCTGCTGGAGCAAGAATACCGGAAGATGCTGGCCCTGCTGGAGCAGATCGAGGTCAAGCTGCGGCGCCAGGTCGAACTCGACGACAAGGAAGAGGTGCGCGCTATCGTTTCCGAGCCGGTCCCTGAGTCCTACCGCGAGGCGGTGGCGGAGTACTACCGCAGGCTCGGCGGGACCAAGTAGCGGGAGATCTTGGAATGCGGACCGCCGCCAGCAACCGCGATCGGACCGCGGCCTGCGGCGCCCGTTCCGGCATCGAGCCGCGCCTCTGGTCCCGGATCATCCGCTCGGAAGTGGAAGGGGGCGTGCGCTTGCGGGCCTTGGGCGAGGGCGACCGCGTCCTGATCAGGACCGCGAACCGGATTTACCGGATTGAGATCCGGGCCGGGGGAACTTGGATTTCGGGCCATCCGCGCTTCTGCCCCCAGCCGGTGCAAGTCTTGGTGCGAGGCTCGACATGGGGCGGGGCAATGCTGAAGCCCGGCTACCTAGGCCTGGGCATGCACATGGAATTCCACCACCCTGAGCATGCGACTGTAGTGACCTCGAGGATCGAATCGGTCTCGGTCGACTGAGACGAGGGCCGGCCCTATCCCAGCAGGGCGCCCACATGGCTTTGCACGGCCGCGGCGAGACCCGGGAGGCTGTAGCCGCCCTCCAGGACGGACACCAGCCGTCCTTGGGCATGCTTGTCCGCGATTTCCTGCAGCAGTGTGGTCATCTCCGCGAAGTCGCGATCGAGGAGGCGGAACTGTCCGAGCGGGTCGCCCAGCCGCGCGTCGAATCCCGCCGAGACCAGCACCAGATCCGGCCTGAACTCCTCGGCCGCGGGCAGCAGCCTGTCGCGGAAAGCTCCCAGGATCTCGTCGCGCCCGGCGCGCGCGGGGAACGGGCAGTTGATGGTCGTGCCGGCTCCTGCCCCCGCTCCGTTCTCGCCGCGTATCCCCGTGCCGGGATACCAGGGCGATTGGTGCGTGCTGAAGAACAGCACGGATGGATCCTCGTAGAAGATGTCCTGCGTGCCGTTGCCGTGATGCACGTCCCAGTCTGCGATCAGGACGCGCTGCAATCCGCAGCGCTCGATCGCGTGACGGGCCCCGATGGCGATGTTGTTGAAGATGCAAAAGCCCATGCCTTGACTCGGGCGCGCATGGTGGCCGGGCGGGCGCACCGCGCAGAAGGCCTGCCTGACAGGCCCTCTTACCACGGAGTCCACCGCCGCGCAGACGGCGCCGACGGCCATGCGGGCGGCGGTGAGGGACCCCTCGCTGACATGCGTGTCGCCGGTGGACAGGATGCGGCCTCCGGCGCCGATCTCCCGCTCCACGAGTTCGATGTAGGGCGCGGCATGGCAGAGCCGCAGCGTGTCCGAATCCGCCTCGCCCGAGTCTGCGGCTTCCAGCCGCTCGGCAAGCCTGCTGGCATCCAGCGCGCCCAAGACGGCGTCAAAGCGTTCGGTGCGCTCCGGGTGTCCGTGCGGCGTGCGGTGGCCGCGGGAGGAGGCAGGGGCCGAGAGCAAGGTGGGCGGCATGGCGGATGTCCCGAGGCCGCGCTGGCAGTGCAGGGCCTTGCACTAGTGTCGCGCACGGAACGCGCGCGCCCGGCAGCGGCGATCGTGCATGCGCAAAACTAAGAGGCGGAATCATTGCGCAGGCTCCCATTTCCCCGACAGTTCCGTTACGGAAGCCGGGCAGTTACGCCATAATCAAATAGCCGTGTCGCTACAGGTTCTTCGGAAAAACCGGCTCCTGCTGGTCATCGTGGTCTGCGTCGCGATGCTCATTGTGCTGGGTGGATTGCAGTTTGCTTGGACGCGGCAAGTTAGCCGAGCGCAGGAGGCCATGATGCAGAACGCGCTGTTAATCTCCTTGCGCCAGCTTGAGCAGGCGGCCGAGCGCGAGCTGTCATCCTTGCTGTCGGCGATGCGGCTGCAGAGATTGTCGGGGGGGCGCCTGGACTGGGAGCAGTGCGCTCGAGGGTATGCCAGTTGGGCGGAGAGCAGCGCTCACGTCGGCTTGCTAGCGCGGATCTTGGTGTATGAGAACCATCGCGGCGAACTTGGGACGTTGCGGGAGCTGCCGCTGGGGGCGGCCGAGCCGGTTGCGGCAGAGTGGGAGCCGCGACTGGAGTCTGTCAAGGATGCCCTGTCCGGAACGGACGGGCAACTCGGCCGGAGGTCCGAGAGCTGGCCACTGACATGGACGCTGTTTCCTGACGCGCGGGCATTGGTGCGATTGATCGCCCCGTTGGACTGGCTCAGGGGCAGGGCCTCGCGATCGCTGCATCCCGTGCGCCCGTCGGCAGTCATCCTCGTGCTGGATTGGGCGTACGTGGTCGAGGAGATGCTTCCGACGTTGATCGAGCGGTTGTTCTCGGGCACGGACGGCGAACGGCTGTATCAAGTGGCCATCGCTGCCGGCGACGGCCAGAGCTTCCTGTATCGATCGGATGCGTCCATAGACGCCGACTGGCTTGCCGCTGCCGACAGGCGTCAGCCGATCAGGCTGTTCCAACCCGCGCAGGCGGTCCAGCAAGGGCCTTCTCGGCCATCTCAACGCCCGCCCGCAGCGCTTCGCCGCACGCGGATGGAAGCCATTCTTGGCGACCGCCTAGGCTTGTCGCGCAGTCCCAGACCGGGGGAGCAGGGCGGCCGGCGCCCGCTAGTCAGCGTGCGCCGGCGAATTGCGATTGCCGGCGCCACTGCCGGACTGGCCCCGGAATTCGCGGTGGCGCACGTTTCCGGCTCGCTGGCCGACGCCGTAGCGCAGCAGCGCGTACGAAACTTGGGCATGGGCCTTGGCGTGTTGCTGCTATTGGCCGGCGCGATGGCCTTGGTGTTCGCTTCAGCCCGCAGGGCCGGCCGGCTGGCTGCGATGCAGATGGAATTCATCGCTGGCGTCACGCACGAGCTGCGCACACCGCTGGCGGTGATTAGCTCGATCGGCGAGAATCTCTCCGATGGCGTCGTCTCGTCCGCCGAGGGAGCCAAGCGCTACGGGCGGCTCATCGCGGACCAGGCCAAGCGCTTGAGCGGAATGGTCGAGGACACCTTGCAATTCGTATCGTTGGAGTCCGGCGGCGGGCAGTTCACGCTGGCGGCGGTCGATCCGGCGCTGGCCCTGCAGCGTGCCGTCGAAGAGGCGCAACCGATGGTCGAGCAAGCCGGGTTCGAACTTGAGCGCGGCGGTGCCGCGGATCTGCCGCAGGTCCGGGCCGACGAGCGCGCCTTGCAGCAGATACTGGCCAACCTGATCAGCAACGCTGTCAAGTACGGCAACCCGGGCCGCTGGATTCGCGTTGAGGCGGAGGCGGGCAAGAGTGCCGGGGGGCGCGGGGTCCAGATCCGGATCCATGACCGGGGCAAGGGGATTGCGAAGGAGGAGCGCGCGCACATCTTCGATGCCTTCTACCGCGGGCCGGATGCAGTGGCGGAGGGCATCCAAGGCTCCGGCCTGGGCCTCAAGCTGGCCCGCGACCTCGCGCTCGGCATGGGGGCCAAGCTTTCCTTGCGCAGCGAGCCGGGCCGGGGCAGCGTGTTCACGCTGCATCTGCCCGTGCTGGCCGAGCGGGACGCGTAGCAGAATCGATCATGTCGCGCATCCTGCTCATCGAGGATGAGATCGGCATTGGCATGACGATCAAGGACCGGCTCAGCTCCGAGGGCCATGGGGTCGAGATTGCCGAGGACGGGGTTGCCGGTTATGAACGCGCCAGTGCCGGGGGGATCGATCTCATCGTGCTGGACCTGATGCTTCCCAAGAAGGGCGGTCTCGACATCTGCCGGGACCTGCGCCGCGCGGGCATCTTCACGCCCGTGCTGATGCTCACCGCCAAGGGGCAGCTGATGGATCGGGTCAAGGGCTTGCGCACCGGGGCCGACGACTACCTCGTGAAGCCCTTCGAGATGCTGGAGCTGGTGGCGCGAATCGAGGCGTTGCTGCGGCGCGAACGGCTCAAGGCCGAGGCTGACGAGGGCAGGCTGTATGAATTCGGGGACGTGCGGGTCGACTCCAGGCAGGCGGCGGTGTTCCGCGCCGGCCAGAAGCTCCAGCTCTCGGCCAAGGAGTACCTCTTGCTGCTGTATTTCGTCCGGCATCCGCAGCAGGCCCTTTCGCGCGATCGCTTGCTGCGAGAGGTGTGGAAGTACCAGGCCGAGCTTTCGACACGCACCGTCGACGTGCATGTCGGATGGCTCCGCCAGAAGATCGAGCAAGACTCGGCCAACCCGCGCTGGATCGTCACGCGGCACGGCATCGGATACATCTTTGATCCCGAGCAGGAGGTTTAGGGCGGACGCCGTGCTGGTAGACTCAATGCAGGCATGAACCGCCGCCGATTCATGGCCGCTGCTGCCGTCGCTGCCGGCCGCCCCGGCGCGGCCGGCAGCGACGGCCGGGTGCTGCTGCCGACCGACACGCCGGACGAGCTCGGCTTCCGGGTCATGTGGTACAACCCCGTGCCGCCGATCGACAAGGGCAGCTATCGCTTGGAAGTCGGCGGGTTGGTCGAGCGCCGCCTGCGACTGGGCTTGGACGGATTGCGGGCCTACCCCAAGGTCGAGCAGTCCACGCGCATGAAGTGCGTGCAGTGTTGGTCTGCCCGCACGACATGGGGCGGCTTCCGCTTCGGCGAGCTCGTCGAGGATGCCAAGCCGCTGCGCGGGGCAACGTCGGTGCGCATCGACTGCGCGGACAAATGGTACGAGTACATGTCGCTCGCAGAAATGGCGGAGCCGGGGGTGATGCTGTGCTTGGAGATGGCCGGCCGGCCGCTGACCGACCAGCACGGCGCGCCCCTGCGGCTGCTAGCGCCGTCAAAGTACGGCTACAAATCGGCCAAGTTGGTGACCAAGATCACCTTTGTTGACAAGGGCGGGGGATCGATGGCTTGCGACATTGGCCCGTACTACTCGCCCACCGGCGAGATCCTGCCCGGCTACGACCATCCGCTGGACCTGGGCCCCGGGGTGCGCAAGAAGATACCCGGCGGGGAGATCGTTGCCTACTGATGCTGCGGCTGGCTAAGCGCGACTTCCTCAAGCTCGCCGGGCTGGCGATCGCCGACAAGCTGGCGCCGGCATGGGCGCGGCCGGCGGCGGCCGCCGGGGCAGGCCGCAAGGTCATCGTTGTGACGTTCGGGGGCGGCTGCCGCTATCAGGAGACGTTCGCGCCGGAAGGGCTGCGCAACGTGCCGCGCCTGGTCGGTCTCAAGCCTGGCGGCCGGTTCTTCCAGAATTGCGTGAACGACGGCGTGCTTTCGCACTACAACTCCACCTCCAGCATCGTCACGGGCAATTGGCAGCGGGTGGATGATTTCGGCTTCGGCTGGGCCGCAACGCCGACTGTCTTCGAATACTTCCGCAAGGCGAGCGGCGCGAGCCCGACGGATGCCTGGGCGATTTGCACCAACAAGAGCTTCGCCACGATGGGCGCGACCAAGGTGCGCGGCTACGGCGAGGACCACGGCGCGAACGTGGTGCTGCCCAAGCAGCTGTTGCTGGAAGCGGTTGACGAGGTCATCAGGCGCGACTTGGATCAAGGCGTGGCCGACCGAGGCAACGTGCTGCGCCAGCTGGAAAGCATCCTCAACGCCGGCTACGAGGGCATCGGCTGGACCATCTTCCGGGGCGGGCGGCGGCTGGACCGGCAAGTTGCGCAGACGCTCAAGCGCGGGCTGGTGGAATACATCTACGGCCCCGAAGCGCCCAATTCCGGCGACGAGCTCACGTTCTTCGTGGCCCGGGAGGTCATGCGCGAGTTTGCGCCGCGGCTGATGCTGGTGAATTTCTGGGACATGGATGTCGCGCACTGGGGGGCTTACTCGCTCTATCTGCAGGCGGTCGCCAAGACGGATCGGCTGTGCGGCATGCTCTGGGACGAAGTGCAGGCCAATCCCGCTTACCGGGACAAGACCACGCTGTTCATCCTGCCGGAGCTGGGGCGGGACGGGGACCGGGACACGGCGAACGGATTCTTGAACCATCGCAGCGGCGACCCGTCCTGCCGCAACGTTTGGATGCTGGCTCTTGGCGCGGGCTTGGAGCGCGGCCAGACCGACCGCCCCATCGCGCATGTGGACCTAGCCCCGACGGTGCTGGCGATGCTCGGCGCAGCGCACGGAGAAATGCAGGGCCGCCCGATCGCGGAAGTCTTGGTCTGAGCGGCCTCGGCCGCCTTTGCCGCCGGCATGCCGGCGAACCCGGCCGGGCCGCGACGCGCCATCGGGCTGACGCGGCGAGCGGTCAAGATCCAGCAGTCCGCCAGAGTCCCGCGACCCGCCAACTGCAGCGCTGTCTCCTGCCGCAGATCCAGGCCGCCACTGGCGTTACCGGGCCGGCTTCCGGATCGAGACCCGCCGAGGCGAGCTCTGCCGGCGATGCGCCATTCTCAACAGGCATCCCGCACCGCGGCGCGCCTTGAACCGCAAGTGCCACGGCTCCTTGTAATTCGCCGCTGGCCCGCTTGACCCGCACCGCGGCGCGCCTTGAACCGCAAGTGCCACGGCTCCTTGTAATTCGCCGCTGGCCCGCTTGACCCGCGTCGCGGCGGCATATAGCATAAGATCATGAGCACGGACGCAAAGTGGACTGTTGGAACCGTGATGGGCGCGACTGTGACGCTTGCCGGGGTGATCGTGACGGTTGCCATGCTGATCCTGCAACAATCGAGTTCCTTGCGCGAAGATATCCGAGGGTTAGATGCGCGGTTGCGGATAGTGGAGCAGGTGCAGGCGCAGCACGGCATCAAGCTTGACCAGTACGGCGTCAAGCTTGACCAGTACGGCATCAAGCTTGAACAGCAGGGCATCAAGCTTGAACAGCAGGGCATCAAACTTGACCAGCAGGGCAGGAAGCTTGACCAACAAGGCGAGCTATTGCGGCGGCTGGCGCATGAAGAGCTTGCCGAGCTGCCTGTAGAACCCTCTGTTGCGGCGCAATCTGTAAATCTTTAAAAACCGTAACTGCCCAGCTAGTGAGCCGGGGCAGTTACGGAAACGGTTGCATGCAATCGGCGCAGGCGAGGATCAGACGGGCAGCGGCCCGGCCCGTTTGCTGCGATCTCCGCCCGGCGGCAACCCACTGCGGGTCCATCAGCCTGCTCCAACATCTTTATTCCGCTCACCAAGCCGTCTCCGCAGCAGCGGGCTTCCAAGGGCGGCCTTCGACGCCACGACCGCGCAGGAACCCGGGCGAACCGGTGCGCCGTGGCGGCTGCACGACAGGGTCAACCTGTCTTCGCTGGGCCGTGATTTCTTGAAACGCACGTCGACGGGGTCGCTGCACGGGCGCATCGTTCGCGCAGTTTCCGATTCATGCCGGGGACTACGCGCGGGCCGGTCGCGGCTACTCGACCAGCGTCGGAGTGCAGCACGTGGCGGCTGCTGGCGGCCCCGTGATTGTGCGCCCTGCGCAAGACCGCTGAGGCCATCGAGATCGCGCCCCGCAGGGCCAGCCAGCGGGGCACGCGGTTCATCAAGTTAGCGCTTGTGGGGCCGCCCGCCCTCATTTTTTGGGTGTCCGGGCTGAGATGCAGAGCCATCTTCCCATGGTTCTCCCACTCCCGCACCAAGACCGCTTCCGTCTCGTTTCGCGCTGGAAAAGGCTCGTCTCCGCTACGGGGTCAGACGCGGGGCTGCTCGGCTTGCTACTCTTGCCTGCAGTAGCTGGCCTGGCCGCTGCGCTTTTCGCTATCGCCGATGACGGTCTGCTAGGTTTCGCACGAAGATGTCACTGCCTGTAAGCAATTTCGCGACCGCAGACTTGGTGGCCGCGGCCCGTGCGTGGCACATGCGCCAGCCAAGGCCGATTCTTGATGACCCATACGCGCAGGCGCTTTGCGGGCCAGCGCTCCGCTGCGCGCTTCGGTTCCGTCCGCTCGAAAGGTTCCTGTTCGAGGTCGCGGTGCCCGGGCTGCTGCCTGTCAGCATGTGCGTGGTCATGCGGGCGCGTCACGCGGAGCAGGCGCTCGAGCGAGCGGTCCAGGAGGAGGGTATTCGCCAATACGTGATCATCGGCGCGGGCATGGATTCGTTCGGGTTCCGCCGGGCGGATCTGCTGGCAAGGATCGCTGCTTTCGAAGTCGACCACCCGGTGACGCAGAAGAAGAAGCTGGACCGCATCGCCAAGGCCGGCCTGCGAGTGCTGGGGAATCACCATTTCGTCTCTGCGGACTTGTCCGAGACCGCCATTCTGGAAGCCCTCGCGGGAACAGCTTTCGACATGTCGCAGCCCACGTTCTTCTCGTTGCTGGGGGTCGCCTACTACTTGACTCCCGCGTCACTGGCGGAGACGGCGAGATCCATCTCGCAAAGGATGCCCGCGGGCACGCGGCTGGCGGTCGACTATCTCTTGGACGAAGCGTCGAGCGACCCGGCAACGCGGCCGCTGCGCGAGCGCATGGTCAAGTTTGTCGAGGGCCGGGGAGAGCCGCTGCGCAGCGCGTACTCTCTTGCCGAGATGGCGGCACTGATGGCCGGCAGCGGCTTCCGCCCGGTCGAGAGTTTCGCGCTCGCCGACTTGGAGGGCGGCTATCGCGAGGAGTTCGGCGCAATCCCGTTCCCGGTCCCGGGAATGTTCGGGTTCGGGATGTTCGAGGTCGGATAGGCCCCGCCCGGTTTCAAGCGCGCGGGCCGGGAAGCTGTCAGGGGGCCTAGGCCTGGCCCGCCAGCGCGCGTGCCCGGCATAGCGGCGCGGGGCGTCGGTTGCGCCCGGCCAGCGCCCGGCCGATGACTTGGCACAGCCAGGGGGCGAACGGAATGGCCCCCAGCGCCAGATAGCAATGCACAAGGCGCAACATGCGCTGATGCATCCCGGCCACGGTCTCCGCAGCATGCCGGTCTGCGAGCTGGAGTCGTGCGTCGTCCCACGGCGCGGCCTGGCACTGCAAGTTTGCGGACCGCCAGAAGTCACGCCCTAGGAACGCCGCTAGCGCGGCGCGGGTCAGGCTGAATTCCTCCGCGGCCCAGGCGATGCTGCGAAGGCTGTTGCGAAGCAGCAAATAGGCCGGGTCGCGGAACCCGATCCGTCCTTGGCGGGCGAATTCGAAGAGTTCCAATTCAAGCGCGCCGAGCCGGCGGCGCAGGCCCTCGGCGCTGCACTGCCTGGTAATCTTGGCGATGGCGAGCGCGGCCGCAGTGCCGAGCAGCGCCTCTTGCAGCCAGATCAAGGAGTCGGGATCAAGTGTCATGCGTTCTTTCCTCTGTCTTCGCGGATCGATTGCCGAGCGCTCGACGCAAGGATTTCTACTGGTATTTCTTAATATACCATGAATTTAAATATTATATACCAATAATTTTCTATTTTTGTTTTCTTTTGAGGGCGGCGAGGGGATCGCCCAGTTTTCCCAGTCTCGCCCGAGCGCTTCCCTGCTTGGCGCGCGGGTTTTCGGCTGGGCAGGCTTGGCGGAGGCAGGCCGAAGCCGTCTGGCGCTAGAATCTAGTCACACCGGAGGAACCTCATGTGTCGAATCGCTCTAACGCTCCTGCTAGCGGCAGCGCTGGCCCCGCCCGCAGCCGGGCAGGGGCGCCGCCCGAACGTGATCTTCATCCTTGCCGACGATCTGGGGTATGGCGATCTTGGCTCGTACGGCCAGGCGGTCATCCAAACGCCGAGACTCGACCGCATGGCGTCCGAGGGAATCCGCTTCACGCAGTTCTATGCCGGATCTACGGTATGCGCCCCGTCACGAAGCGTGCTGATGACTGGCCAGCACATGGGGCACACGCATGTCCGCGGCAATGCGTCGGGATCTCGAATGCACGCCCAGTCCTTGCGCGATGTCGATGTGACCGTGGCTGAGATCCTGGGAGGGGCCGGCTACGCGACCGCGCTGTACGGCAAGTGGGGCCTTGGCGAGGTGGGCTTGCCGGGCCATCCGCTCAAGCAGGGCTTTGACACCTTCTTCGGCTACTTGAACCAAGTCCATGCCCACAACTACTATCCGGAGTTCCTGTGGAGGGGCTTGGAGAAAATGCCGCTGCGCAACAGGGTCGAGCGCGTGCCGCGCACCTACGGCGGCTTTACCGGCGGCTGGGCGACCGAGCGCAACGAGTACTCCCACGACGTGATCATGCGCGAGGCGATGGACTGGCTGGAGGATCGCGGTGACCAGCCCTTCTTCTTATACTTGGCGCTGACGATCCCGCATGCCAACAACGAAGGCACGCGAGCGACGGGCGACGGCGCGGAGGTTCCCGATCACGGAATCTATGCCGGCAAGGACTGGCCGGACCCGGACAAGGGGCAGGCGGCCATGATCTCCCGCCTGGACCGAGATGTCGGGCGCCTGCTCGACAAGCTGGACGCAACGGGCCTTGCCGAGAACACCTTGGTGATGTTCTCGTCCGACAACGGGCCGCACAACGAATCCAACCATGACCTGCTCAAGTTCAATCCATCCGGGCCCCTGCGAGGCATCAAGAGAGATCTCTACGAGGGCGGCATCCGCGTGCCCTTCCTGGCTTGGTGGCCGGGTACGATACAGCCCGGCGGGGTCTCTGACCATATCGGCTATTTCGGAGACTTGATGGCAACTGCCGCCGAGCTGGCCGGCGCTCCCCTGCCGCCAGCTACCGACTCGGTGAGCTTCGCGCCGACGCTCACTGGAAGGCCGGGCGCGCAGGACGAGCATGAATACCTGTACTGGGAGTTCTACGAGGGCGGCTCGGCGCAGGCCGTGCGGATGCGCCAGTGGAAGGGCGTGCGCAAGCCGATGCTGACGGGCCGTATCGAACTGTATGACGTCACACGGGACGCGGCCGAGAAATACAACGTCGCGCGAAACTATCCCGAGGTCGTGAAACAGATCGAGCGCAGCATGGCCGAGGCCCACGCGGCACATCCGAACTGGAAGCCCCCACTGCAATAGGTGCGGGCCGGCCGTTTGGCCGAGAGCGGCACCAGCTACCGGCTGGTCGAGGCCGACGGCGGCCGGCTCGCCGGCGAGTACGTGCCCGCCGAGGAGACGGTGCGGCTGAGCGCCAGCGGCTACTCCTTCCTCGGCCGGCCCTTCGTCAGCGGCGAGTCGCTGGCACTTACCGACGGCCGCAGCTACCGCCTGACGCTGACCGTCGGCGGCGACTGGCTGGCCGAGTTCGTGCCCGAGACGATCCGCGTGCCGCTCGGCACGCAAGGCGCCAGCATCCAGGTCACCAGCCTGGAGAGCGGCGGTTTCCGGCATGACGGCGCCACCGTGCGCAGCGGGCAGACCATCACCGTCAACGGCAACCAGTACCGCGTCACCGTCGCCAGCGCCCGCTTGGTCGGCGAGTTCGTGCCGCAGCCGGTCAGCATCGCGGTGCGCGGCTCGGACACTCCCGT
Source organism: Bryobacterales bacterium (assembly GCA_965219605.1). Lineage (GTDB taxonomy): Bacteria > Acidobacteriota > Terriglobia > Bryobacterales > UBA6623 > VXMF01. The sequence goes on from CBDCOC010000001.1 coordinate 2,073,679, forward strand.
TACCATCCTGCGCCTCGATGACGGCAGCTACGAGCGCGAGGGCAAGGCGGTCGTCAGCGGCGACGAGGTCGAGGTCGGCGACGCCACCTACGAACTCATTTTTCCCGGCGGCGCATGGAATGCCTCGCCCGTGGCCGGGCCGATCGTCATCGTGCCCGCGGGCGCAGCGAGAACGGTGTGCCGTATGAGCTGACCCTCTCTGCCGACGGGGAGTGGCCCAGCCGCATCTACTTCACGCCCACGACCACCGGCGGCGGTGGCAGCGGCCGCTCTACGGTGACCGCGCCGTCGAAGACCTTGAAGAGGCCTTCCCGGACCGCTTCTTGGGGGATCAAGGCAGTATGACTACGACCGGAGTAAGAGGTGCGCCTGACCTAGTGGTCTGGCCGGGTAGAGGAGGTCGTTGCCGAGCCTCCTCCCCCTCAGACCCGAGCGTGCGGGTTGCCGCACTCGGTTCCTCTGATGACAGCTTCGCTCAAGTGGCGTAGATCGAATGCACGACTCTGGCCGCTGGCAGCGGGTAGCGCTCCAGCACCTCCGTCATGCGCGCCCAGTTCACGCGACTCTTGCGGCTGCGCCGCCCGAGCCACTTCCGCCAAGTGCGCACGACTTCGTGCCGGAATTGCCCCAGTCGCTTGCCGTTCCCCGTGAGTCCGTAATAGTTGCAATGCCCCCGGATCGCGCTGGCGAGTCGCTTCTGCTGCTCTGCCAGCGGTGCATGGCGGTGCCTTTTGCACCACTCCTGTACCGCCCGCAGTCCGCGCGCGAAGCGCTGCTTGGACGTGATCTGCCGCACCACCCAGTAGCCGCGCCTCGACCGTCCCCACACGTGGGTGAAGCCCAGGAAATCGAAGCTGGCGGGCGACTCTTGGCCGCCAGCGCCGCGCGGTGGTCGGAAGTCCACGTAGTGCGTCTTGGCCGCATTGAGCGTCAGCCCATAGCGCCCCAGTCGCTGGCCCAGCACGGCCAGCACTCGCTGGCCATCTCCGGCAGTGGCAAAGCTCATCACGAAATCATCGGCAAACCGCACTAACTGGCTGGCCCCGCGCAACCGCGGCTGCGCCGTCTCGGCAAACCACCGATCCAGCACATAGTGCAGGAACAGGTTGGCCAACAGCGGTGAGATTACGCCGCCTTGCGGGGTACCACTGTCCGTCCTGTGCAGCGTGCCGTTTTCCAGCACTCCTGCCCTCAGCCATTTGTCGATCATTCTTCGGACTACGCCATCCTTGATTCTCAGGTCGAGCAAGTCCCGCAGCTGGCCATGGGGGATGCTATCGAAATAGCCCGCCAAATCGGCGTCGATCACCCATGTTTGTCCCTGCCACCCGAGGCACTGGCGCATCTGCGCGAGTGCCTCGTGGGCCGACCGCCCACGCCGGAACCCATACGAGCACGGCATGAAGTCCGCCTCGTAGATCGGTTCCAGCAGCATTACGATCGCACGCTGCGCCACTTTGTCTTCCAAGGTCGGGATGCCCAGCGGGCGTAGTTTGCCGTCCGCTTTCGGGATGTACTGGCGGCGCACCGGCGGCGCGTGGTAGCGGCCCGACTTGATGCGCCCCAGCAGATCCAACAAGTTGGCCTCCAAGTCGCGCTCGTAGTCGGCTGCCGTCACGCCGTCGATGCCTGCCGCTCCATCCTTACGCGTGCGACGGTACGCCTCGCGCATCCATTCCTCGTCGATCAGCTGGTGCAGTGCGTTGAACACCCGCTCCGGGTGCTTGCTCGCCTGCTCGGCTATCCATGCTCGTTTCGTAGACGTGTTTGTGCAGCTCTGTGTCTGCTCCATCGTTTCCCTCGCATGGTTCTGTGCATCAGGTGCCCCGCTTCCCTCGGGCGGGTCCCGCTGAGCACGGTTCCCCGCCGTCTGTCAGTACTATCAAGGCACTACGACTTCCTGCCCTGCTTCCCTTCGGCTTATTGCTTCGCCAGCCGGTACCACGCTTGCCTGTCGGTTCGTGTTCGCCGTAGCGCTCCCCCGCAGTGCAGGCGGGCTGCGAGAGCCGGGGCCTTGCTGTAGCCGGGCATCCCATTACGACTATTGACACGTGGACAGGACAGGACCTCCCAGGTTCCCTGGCGAGCCATACTGCAGCTTTGCCCACGCTCTTCGACCCCGGCCGGCCCGTGGCGCCTCGCCGTTGGCGGCGCTTCCGGTGCGGCCCCCAGGACTTGAACGCTGAAGGCGCCGACATTGACTATCTCGAGGCTCGATACCGCAGCTTCGCTGCCCGCTGTGTACGCTTCACGACGGGCGTTGCCGCACGCCATGCAACACGCGCTTCCGGCTGGTGGGCTGCACCTTTGCCGGGCGGGAGTTGAACCCGCTGGCTCGCAATGAAAGGTTTCAGTTCATCACTTCCTTCTCTCCAGGACTTGTCCTGGCGCAATCAAGCTTAGCATTTTGGGTTAGATATGTTTCACTGGGGATGGGCGACGGCCCCGGAAAAGGACGATGAAGAAGTACAATTGTGCGGCCCACAGATGAGGAGCGCAAGTGCTGCGAGGCTCTGATTGACAAGCTAGCCGGCAGCAGTCAGAAGGCACGGCGGGCCCGGATTCTGAAACAAGTTGATGCGGACGGGCCCAACTGGACCGATCAGCAAGTCGCGGCGGCGTTTGGCTGCCGTGTGCGGACGGTCGAGAATACCCGGCGGCGCTGCGTGTTGGAGGGCTTTGAACTGGCCTTGCAGGGGCAGCAGCGCAGCAGCGCGCCAGTGCCGAAGCTGCTGGACGGGGAACAGGAAGCGCAGTTGATCGCGCTGCGGCTGGGGCCACCACCGGCGGGCTATGGCAGTTGGTCGCTACGGCTGCTGGCGCGCCGCGTGGTGGAGTTGGGCATTGTAGCTGCGATCAGTCACGAAACGACGCGGCAGACGCTAAAAAAACGGGATTGCGGGGGACAAGGTGGAGTACTGGGTGATTTCGCCGGGGCAAGACGCGGAATTCGTGGCGGCGATGGAGGAACTGCTGGAGACCTATGCGCGCCCCTATGCTGCGCGCCAGCCGGTGATCTGCATGGACGAGCAGCCGGTATAGTTGGTGCGCGAAACACGGCCCCCCGGCCGGTGACAGAAGAGCACCCACAGCGCGTGGCGGACTAGGAGTATGAGCGGGCCGGCACAGCCGCAATCTTCCTGTTTTGCGAGCCGCTGCAAGGTTGGCGGGCAGCCACGGCCAGGCCGCGGCGCACGAAGGTGGACTGGGCCTTGGAGGTGGCGCAGTTGCTGGAGGGGCGCTACGCGCACTGCCCGCGCATCACGCTCGTGTGTGACAATCTCAACACGCACAGCAAGGGAGCGTTCTACCAAGCGTTCGAGCCGGTCCGGGTGCGCGAGCTCGTGCGGCGCATCGAGTTCTGCTACACGCCCAAGCATGGCAGTTGGCTGAATATCGCCGCATGCGAACTCAGTGCGCTGACGCGCCAGAGTCTGCACGGTCGCCGGATCGGGGACTTGGCTGCGTTGCAAACTGAAATTGCAGCGTGGGCGGCTGATATCAACACGCGCCAGCGCGGAGTGGACTGGCAGTTGCAGGTCGCCGATGCTCGCACCAAGCTTAAGTCCGTCTACCCCAAAATTATTGTTTGACAGACCACTAGCGCCAGCTGCGACCATGCAGGCAGAGGCTCCACAGGCGTGGCGGCCATTCCTCGTCCGGGCACTATTCCAACATACAAGGGACATGATAGGGAGGTAGTTGGCAGCGCGGGCCGCCGAGCAAGTCGGAGCGTGACCACACTCTTACTGTGAAACTGGCTGAGCGGAGAGGCACAGATGCCTCCTCCCTGCTCAGCGGCGATGAGCGGCCGCCTTGCGCTGTGCGCTCCCCATACCATGTCTCGGCACACTGGTCCGGGCAGCCCCGTTCTATGGCCAGGCAAATTCAATGTTCCCGGTGCGGAGTCGAGTGGCAAAGCAGGTTGCGGCGCGGGGCTGGACAAACAGGCCGCAGGACTCTGATTCTGCCCCCTCGGGCGGCTCATGACTGCTGGCCAGCAGCCTCCCAGCGCCTCGTTTCGACTCCCCAACCTTGTGCGGACCGAACATTGAATCTGCCTGGTTCTATGGCCCGCACCGCACGTTGCGACCGCAGCAGGCCAGCGCACGTGCGTCTCAAACTGATGCCTGCATCGTCGCACAGCTCACCAACGCGCACCGCGCGCACTGTTTCATCCGTACGGCCTACAGATAAAGAAGTGGTGCTGAATATAACCGCTAACCAGTGTCGTATACGGTCGGATGTTATTAGATCGTGAGCTGTGCATGGGATCCGATCCGAACAAGTTCCAGAACGTCGGAATTTAGTTTTCGGTAAACTAGCACGAGGTCGGGTCGCAGATGGCAGTTGCGACAGTCCCTAAATGGGCCTCTCATTTGATGGTCAGTGTAGCGAAATGGGAGGGATTTGTCCGCTACTAAGAGTGCGATTACTTGGAGAAAAGTCTCGTCAATATGGCTACGATGTATGCCACGCTTCACACGTTTGAAATCTCGCTTGAACTGAGCAGTCCGCTTGACTGTGCGGACTTTCTGATTTTTGGCCATAATCGACTGAATTTCTCAGTCATCACGATTGAGTTCGTCGAGAGCATCAGCCGGACTGCCGAGTTCCACGAGATCGCCCCGGCGCGCCGCGTCGATGGCCGCAACGGTAGTGCGGTTAGGGTTCAGAACTCTGCTGTCTGATTCGGTGCCCGCTTTGATCTCCCCTCGGGCGAGCGAGCGGGGATCAACGAAAAGGTCCCCTGCGGGATGCGGACGCTCGACACGTTGGACGAATCCTTTCTTATGAAGCGAAACTAGCCGGTTGCCCGCAGCCGTTTTCTCGATACCGACTTGCTTGGCAAGGCCCAATGCACTTACGGTCCCGCCGGCTTCAAAGATTAGACCGAGAGTTTCGTGATCCCTAGCAGTTAAAACGCCAACGGGTTCCGCATACTTTAGGTCTGCGTAAGTGGAACACATGAACACTGTAACGTTTTGGGATGTGGCGATGTCGCCAATCACGCTTCGCGTGTCCTCGTCCTCGCTGCAAACGAACAAAGAGCAGCTACCGTATCGGCCTGCCTTTACATCCTCAGCAGGGGTCACGACGACATTTCGCAGGACCGATGGGGTTGGGCGGACGGCACCCATGTGGATGACGCCGAGCATCGGGGGATGCTTTCGTTCAGGGGGCATGAATCGGTAGACGACTTCGTTGGCGTAAGGGTCGTCCCAGACGGCCGGGCCTGTGCCGGCAGGTACGAATTTGACGTCAAAGTTGACTGCCTCGGACATTCGTGACTCCTCTCTCCATGGAACTGATGACATGATCCCGTATCGTAGGACAAGATAGCGGTACAGACAATTCGTATCTCCGATAGTAGATCATGCTGCCATGGTTCTGCTTAATGCATCGTCATGTTCCGACGGAGGCGGGAGATCTGGGTGTGAAGCGAAGGGATCTCAGCCGGCAGTTCACAGCCGGGGTGGAACGTCCCAAGACCAAGTGACGGTTGCGCCAGGACAAGTCCTGGAGGGGAGGAAGCGCATGAGCTGAAACTTCTCGTAGCGAGCCAGCGGGTTCGACTCCCGCCTGGCCAAGGTGCAGCCCAGCAGCCGGGAGTGAGTGTTGCATGGTCTGTGGTAACGCAGGATGTGAAGCGTACACAACGGGCGGTGAAGCGCCGTGATGGAGCCTCGCAATGGTACTTGTCGATGCCTTCAGCGTCCACGTCCTGGGGGCAGCACCGCCAGCGCCGCCAATGGCGAGGCGCTGGGAGATCGGCCGGGGTTGGAGAGCGTGCGCCAGTAAGCATTCAGTGTGGTAGTGGATGCGGACAGGTAGAGGAGCCGCGGAGGGGGTGCAGGCGGCAGGCGAGCGGCTAGGCGGCCAGCGGGAGTGCGGGCCGTGCGGTCTGGCAGAGATCTGCGTAGTTGGCGAGCGGCCACGGCTGGGCGGGCGGCTGGCGGAGTGCCTGCTGGCGGGCCGGGTGCATGTAGCACGGCAGCCAGGGGTCCAACTGGGCGGGCGGTTGGCGGCGCAGGCGTTGAGATAGTCCAGCAGCCAAGTATAGGGGTTGAGGCCGGCCAGTTTGACGGTGGCCAAGACGCCGCAGAGCAGGCCGATGGCGGCGGCCCCGTCCCGGCCGCCCGAGCCGAAGCTGAGGCGGCGGGCGATGACCGGGCCGCGCAAGGTGCGTTCGGCCAGGTTGTTGTCGAGCGGCACGGCCGGATGAGTGAGGAACACGCTGAGGCCGGCGCGGTGGTTGAGCAGCGCGGCCAGCGGCTTGCGCTGGGCTTGCCACTGCCAGCGTTGCTCGCCGAGCGGCGGCGTCGCGAGCGCGCTATCGAGCGCAGACAGGTCCTCTGCCGCGTCTTGGAACAGCGCGTCCAAAGTGCTGGCCAAGGCTTGGTGGTGGGCCGCGAATGCGGGCGTCTGCGCCTCCAGGGGCCGGTCTGCTTGCCAGGCCGCCCGGCGCAGCTTGGCGAGGTGGAACAGGTGGCCAATGCGCTCCAGCCACGAGTCCACCCACGCCTGCAGGGCGGGCAGTCCGGCGGAGGCGCGGTCAAAATCGCGGCGCTGATGGGCCCAACAATAGGCCAGCACAAAGGTCTCCGGCAGCAGTTTGCGCAGGGCCTTGTAGGCGCTGTAGCGGTCGCAGACGAGGATCACTGGGCCGTGTTGGCCGAGTTTGCCGAGCAAGCTCTGGGCGGCCGCGGCGCTGCGGCTGGGCAGCACGCGCAGGCGCACCGCTTGGGCCGTCACGCAGACCCACAGCCAGCAGCGCAGCTTGCCGCCTGCGGGCGGCGGGTCGCGCCCGTTGTCCTGGCCGGCGATGGATTGCACCGGCCAACTCGTCTCGTCCGCGTGGGCCACGGCCGCCGCTTGCTGGTGCCGCTCGATGGCTTGATCCAGTGGCTCCAACAAGGCCTGCGTGAGCCGTCGCCAGCCCGCCGACAGCGTCGCCAGCGGCAGCGGCAGGCCCAGTTGCTCCAGCTCCCGGGCCACGGCCGCCTGCGGGCGGTGCTGCGCCCCGACTTGCGTCAGGATCCAGGCCCACACGCTGGTGCCCAACTGCGTGCGCTCGCCCAGCCGCGGCGGGGCCGGGGCCACCAGCGGCTGACCGCCGCCGCAGGCGCAGCTCGGCTTGTAGCGTTGGCGGCGCACCACCCGGCGCACCGCCCGCCGCAGCAGTTCGTACAACTGGCTGTCGACGTAGCCGTCGCGGAGGTAGGCGCTGCCACACTGCGGGCAGCGCGGTGCGCCCCCGGCCAGATCGACGTGCTCGCTCCAGGTCAGCACGTGCGGGCGGGGCACCCGGCCCGGGTTTGGCGCCCCCGCTGGCCGCCCCCGCGAGCGTGGCTGCGCCGGCGGCGGCGGTGCGTCCGGGGGATCCGCTGGCGCGGATGCGCTGGCCTGCGTCGCGCCAGTGGGCCCGGCGCTGGCGCTGTCGGTCGCTGTGCCGTCTTGCGCGGGCGGCTCCGCAGCCACCGGCGCACTCGGCTGGCGCGCTTCGCCCTTGGGGCCGAACAGCAGCTTGCGCAGCACCGCGAGCTGGCCCTGCGCCTCGTCCCGCTCCGCACGCGCCACTGCCAGTTGCTGACTCAACTCGGCACACCGCCCGCAGTCTGCGCCCGCCGCCGCGCTCAGCGCGCCACCCCCCGCAACAACTGCTCCCGCCAGCCCGCCTCCAGCGCATACACATACACCGCCTTGGGGGCCTGCGCCGGCTGCCCGCGCCGCGCCTTGCGGCCCCGACTCAGCCCCACGTACTGCCAATTCGCCGCCCGGTAACACGTCCCGCGATACTCGCCCGGATCCACATATGTCTCCAGCAGCACCGGGCGGTAGCCATGGTGCCGCTGCCAGTCCTCCGCCACTTGCCGCGCCACCAAACCCAGCGCATGGCTCGCTAAGTGCGGCACCGTAACCCACGGCAGCAGCAGATAGCGTGCGTTGCGCACGATGCGCTGCAACTGCTTGCGGTGCCCGGCCCCCGTCCAGCCGATCCACGCATCCCGGCAGGCCAACTGCCGGGCCGCAAAATCAAACAGCAGGCAGCCCAGCAGGCGCTGCTGCCGATCCCGCAGGTAGTAGCGCAGATGCACCCCCAGCGGCCGCCGGTAGCCCAGCGGATGGTAGCGCTGCACCCATTCATTCCAGCGCCCGATCTCCGGCTGGGCCGTCACCAACTCCAGCCGCACGGGGCGCAACGCGCTCAGCGGCCCGCGCACCGGGGCCTGCGCTGCGCTGCCCGCTCCCACGCGCAGCGGCTGGTTCGCACCCGGACCCGCATGCCGTTTCGCCGGCAGCCGCACGAGCCCTAACCGCTCCATCTCTTCCAGCACGCGCAAGGCCAACTGCTGGCGGTTGCGGCCGCGCGGCGTGCGCCAGCCCAGGTACTCGCAGATCGTGTGCGCCAGTTCGGTCCGACTCAGCAACGGCAGCGCCGCGACGCTTTCCTGGATGCCGCTCAGCTTGCGCCGCGTGAGGCGCTGGCCGGCGAACGTCGTCGTCTCCAGCCGCTCAATCCGGGCGTCGATGGCAGACTCTCTAGGCACCCCATTCCACGCTGCCACAACCGGCGGCGCTGAGTCAACCCCCCGCTTGCAAAATATTTCTCAGGCCTTGGCAAGCACATCCTCACCGCGGTCCTGCCAGCCTCCCATCCACTACCACACTGAATGCTTACGTGCGCCAAGTCGCAGGATGGCTCGTCAGGGAAGCTGGGAGGCCCTGTGCAGTCCACGGGAGCAAAACGGTAAGCAAGGGTAGGCCGTACACCGAACGACCCCGGCCCGCCCCGGCCTGCGGGGCGCTAGGGGCGCGTGAGCGGACACCAAATCACAGCAGGCGAAGCGTGGTACCGGCAGGCAAAAAAAGAATAAGTCGAAGGGAAGCTGCACAGGGAGTCGTAGTGCCTTGATAGTACTGACAGACGGCGGGGAACCGACCTCAGGCGGGACCCGTCCGAGGGAAGCGAGGCACCTGCAGAGCAGGGCCATGTGAGGGAAACGCTGGAGGAGACACAGAGATCCACCAACACATCCACGCAACGAGCATGGATAGCGGCGCAAGCCGCCTGAGCGAAGCTGCCAGCAGAGGAACCGAATGCGTCAATTGCGCACGTTCGGATCTGTGGGGGGAGGAGGCTTGGTAACGACCTCCTCTACCCGGCCGCCCACCTGCTCGACACCGGCCTCGACCGCCGCTATGCAAACACCACAAGCGGCCGTCGCGCTCTGTGCAACCGGCTGCGCAAGCACCGCGTCACCCGCGCCGTCTTCGAACCTACCGGGCGTTACCACCGCCAACTGCGCCAATGCTTGGCTGCAACTGGTGTGAAACACCCTAGCCCGCCCCTGCCCCCACAGCGTCCCGGGAAGCAGTTTGTGCAGTGTCGGGAAGCAGCTGGTGTGAAACACCCTAGCCCGCCCCTGCCCCCACAGCGTCCCGGGAAGCAGTTTGTGCAGTGTCGGGAAGCAGCTGGTAGCCGAGATCCTTAGCTGTCGTTTTGAGGTAGGCCAAGGTCCGTTGGCGATGGCGCTGCTCGTAGGCCGCCTCGCCCTCGTCAACGTAGTCCTGGCCGAAGCGCAGCATGCGGTATACCAACACCGCCAGCTTGCGGGCGGTGGCGAACACCGCCGTCTTCATCCCCTTGTGCCGCGCCTTGCGGCGCAGCGCCGCCCCCAGCGCCGACTTGGACCGGATCAGCGCCGTCGCCGCCATGCGCAGCGCGTTCGACGTGCGCGTCGCTCCCAGCCCGCGCTGCCGCTTGCCCGCCAACTGCTGCCCGCCCGATACCGCGTGCCGCGGCGCCAGGCCCAGCCAGCTCGTGAAATGCCGCTCGCTCGGAAACGACCCCAGATCCGTCCCCAACTCGGTCAGGATCGTGCGCGCCGCCCCCGCGCTAATCCCGTCGATGCGCGTCAGATCCACGCTCGCGTAGCGGTACAGCGCCGTCCGCAGCGGCTGCTCACCCCGCCTTCGGATGGCTTTCTCCTTGGCCGCGTTCGGGTGCCGCGGACACTCCTCCGCGCTGCATTCCTCGCCCGCCTGCTGCTGCAGATCCTCTTGCAGCTTCTGCTCGTAACCGTCCATCTCGGCCTGCACCGCGTCGTACAGCCGCAGCGCACTGCGCAGGTTGAACAGGTGCTCCTCCCGCCAGTTGCCGCTCAGGTACTCCACGAACTGCTCCTCCGTGTGCTTGCAGCGCCCCGAGCGCAACTGCGCCAACTGCTCCGCATCGCGCTGCCCCGCCACGATCGCACGCACGATCGCCATGCCTGTCTGCCCCGTCAGATCCGTCACCGCCCGATGCACCTGCACGTTCATCTGATCCAACGCCCGCTGCATCCATTGCACGCAGCGCGTGCGCTCCGCCACCAAGCTCTGCCACTGCCGGTGCAGCGCCCGCAGCTGCGTCACCGTCTCGGGCGGCCGGAACGAGCCCCGCAGCAGGCCGCAACTGTGCAGCCGCTGTAGCCACTGGCAGTCCAGCATGTCGGTCTTGCGCCCCGGCACGTTCTTCAACTGCCGCGCATTGACCAGCAACACCTCGAAACCGCGCTCCTCCAGCAACTCGTGCAATGGGATCCAGTACACATACGTGCTCTCCAGCGCCACCGATTCCACGCCTTCGGCCGCCAGCCAGTCCGCCAACGCGTCCAACTGCGCGGTGGTCGTGCCGAACGTGCGCACGTTGGGCCTGCCGTCCGCACGTGGCGGCCCGCAGGCCCAGTGCTCGCGGCTGCCGAGGTCCACCCCCGCCACCTGCGGGCGCTGCACCGGCAGGTCCCGCTCCGGCTGCTCTCTTGCCATATCTCCCTCCTGCTGCTCCTGTCTCACACACGGAAGGCCCCGGCCCGGGTTGGCAATTGCTCTGCAATGCTGGTGTTGAGGAGTGCTTCCGAAGAAACCTCGCTAGTGAATGATCGCTCGCCCGGACCCAGACTGGCTTTGGGGCAAATACTGCACCAATGAAATTACGGGGCTTGACTGCCGGAACCCTCCGCTCTGATTCTACGCCAAGCCACGTGTTTCCAACCGAATGATCCGGGCCCCGCCCGGGGGCGCGACTGGCTTGTCGACGAATTCAAACGGGGCCATGCTGGTCTGCGGCCGGAACGGCACCGTGCCGATGCGTTCGTGGCGGCGGTAGATCTCGTAGCGGACGATCGGGTCTCCGGCCGCGAACGCCGAGTGCCACTGCAGCCGGACCTCGTTCTCCGCAGCGCGCTTGACGCGGAACCCCTGGGCTGGCTGGAAGCCGGCCGAGGGCTGCTGGAAGAAGTTTGTCCGCGTGCCGTGCAGGTCGGCCACGGTCTGCTCGATGTCCTTCTTTTCTTGCGGCGAGAGTGGCGCGGCCGTCTGCGCGGCGGCAAGGTTGGCCACTAGCTGGTCACGTTGCGGATCGTTGTCCTTGTCGACTAGGCCGATGCCCGCGATCAGGGTCGACATGCCCGCAGGGTTGAGCGAGTAGCGGATGAAATCCTGATAAGGCAGCTTGCCGGGCTGGCCGACGGTCGGCACGCTCTGCCCCGGCCGGTGCGCGTACGACTGCTCCAAGCCGTACATCACGCCGTCGGCGAAGACCTTCATGCCGATCACGCCCATGCCCTTGGCGTGGGCTACGGGAATGGAGTTGGTCTGGTGGCAGAAGTAGCGCGGATCGTTGGGATTGACCGCCACTAGCAGCGTGTCGAGGATGTTGCGCGTGTCGCGCTGGATGGCGTACATATGCACTGCCGGGTTCTCGTGACCGGTGATGCCGATGTGGCGGATCCACTTGCGCTGCCTGGGGTTCAGACCGGTGCGATTGGTACCGTCGCGGTAATCGAGCAGGCAGGCGAGCGCGCCCACCCGCCCCAGCGACTTGTCTCCGGGGTTCTCGAGTCCCTCGTAGACGGCGTCGACGTCTTCCTTGCTGCCGATGTGATGCACTTGCATCAAGTCAAGGTACGCGCCCTCCGGGATGTGGCCCTTGCCATCCCCGAAGAACTGCGTCATGGCGCGCTCGATATCCTCGAGCACCAACTTGCCGCCGCCCGAAGACCGGCCCATCGGTTGGGAGCCGTCGCGCACGATGGCATGCCGCAGGGCGGTCTTGGTGGCGATGAACAGCCGCGCCCGCAGGCTGTGGTCGTAGCCGGGCAGGCCGGGCTTGATGTTGAGGATGCCGAATGCCTTGCCCATGTTCATCTGGCTGAGCTGGTAGTTGTTGGCGGTTTCGATGTACGTCATGCCCGCCCGCACGGCCTTGACCACGATGTGGACGGCCTCGTCGCCGGGCAGGTCCCACTGGACCTTGTTGCCGCCCGCCAGGCCGAAGGTGGTCACCTCCCGCCCTGTGCGTCCCAGCACGCGCGTGGCCAGCGGTTTTTCGGCGGGGTGCGGCCAAGCCGCGAACTTGCCGCTGAACGGCAGGAACGTGGTCGCCATCGCGGCGCCGCCCGCCCACCGGATCGCATCGCGCCTAGAGAAATCATGCGGCATGTTTGGATCCTCCCCGTGCCCGCCCGCCGGGCCTATCAGAATGTAGCACGCCCGATTTGCGGAATATGCATCGGACCAAGCTTACGTGCGCCTTCGGCCGCTCGGAGGCCGTGGCAGGAATCGAGGCGGTGCGCGGGCGCCGAGGATGGCCGGCAACCCTCAGCCCGTGCGCCCTTGCCAGGCCGCGCTGCCGCACAGCAGAGTTCCTAGAATAGTGCTTGCGACAAAAGCATCCATGTCGTTGTATTCAAAACGGTTGCGGGCAATCGACGCAGGCGAAGATTCGGCGGGCGGCGGTCCGTTGGCTCGGATCTGGCCCATTAGCTGCGATCTTCGCCTGGCAACAACCCACTGCGCGTTGTTCAGCCTGCTGCAACAAGCCTTTATTCCGCTCACCAATCGGCCCGTTTTGCTAGCAGAGAACTGATTTTAGGGGGTTTTGTCGCAGGCACTAGAATAGGAAGACCGCAAGCCGCAGGGACGTGTCGTTGACCGGCCCTGCGCCTGCACGGAGCTGTCTCATGCCCGCGCCTGGCGCGCCTAGCAAGAACGCAGATCGCAATGGCGTCGGGCTGCTGGATCTCATCGGCAATACGCCCCTGATCCGCTTGGATGCGCTGACCCGCGAGCTGCCCGCCGTGCAGCTTTATGGCAAGGCCGAGTTCTTGAATCCGGGGGGCTCGGTCAAGGACCGCCCCGCGGCCAGCATGATCCGCGCGGCGGAAGGCGAGGGCAGGTTGCAACTTGGCCAGACGATCATGGACGCCACCAGCGGCAATACCGGTATCGCCTACGCGATGCTCGGCGCAGTGCGCGGGTATCCGGTCAGGCTGTACCTGCCGAGCAACGCTTCCCCGGAGCGCAAGCGGATCCTTGCCGCCTACGGCGCCGAGCTGGTGCTGACGGATCCGGCGCTGCAGACCGACGGCGCTATCCAGGCCTGCCGGGCGGCCTTCGCGCAGGATCCCGAGGCCTGCTTCTATCCCGACCAGTACGGCAACCCGGCCAATTGGCGGGCCCACTACGAGACGACCGGGCCGGAGATCTGGCGGCAGACCGGCGGCAGGGTCACCCACTTCGTCGCCGGCTTGGGCACGAGCGGGACGTTGATGGGCACCGGGCGCTACCTGCGCGAGCGCAACCCGGGCGTGCAGCTGGTCTCGATGCAGCCTGCCAGCGGATTTCACGGCCTGGAGGGGCTCAAGCACATGGCGACCGCCATGCAGCCTGCCATCTACGATCCGTCTCTGGCGGATCGCGAGCTGTTCGTCGATACCGAGGATGCCTACGAGATGGTGCGGAGGCTGGCCCGCGAGGCCGGCTTGATGGTCGGCATCTCGTCCGGCGCTAACGTGGTGGCTGCGCTGCGGCTGGCCCTGCAAGCCCGGCGCGGAGTCATCGTGACCGTGCTCTGCGATGGTGCGGACAAGTACCTCAGCGAGCGCTTCTGGGAGAATGATTGAGGGCCGCATGCCGTGCTGAGAATAGCGAGGATTCCATTCGCCGTCATGCGGGCGCACGCCGAGGCGGCTTACCCCAACGAATGCGTGGGCGCCATGCTGGGCAAGGCCGGGCCGGACGGCAAGGCGGTCGGGCTGGCCATGCCGCTGGAAAACTCGGCCGAGGGTTCCCAGCATGCCTTCTACGAGCTCTCCAAGGACAGCCTGCTGGCGGCCGACATGGCCGCGCGCCAGATGGGCATGGACATGCTTGGCATCTACCATTCCCACCCGGACGCCGACGCGTATTTTTCCGAAACGGACTTGAAGCACTCCTGCCCGTGGTACTCGTTTGTGGTGCTTTCGGTGAGGGGCGGCGCGTACGACCATTCCAATAGTTGGCTGCCCGACTTCGAACAGACGCGCGCGGACCGCGAGGAACTCGAGATCGGCACGTAGCCTCGGCCGCGGCCTTCCTCATCCGCACTGTTTCGCCAATGAAGATCAACCGCTTGTGCGTCCGCGACATCCGCTTCCCGACCTCCCGGGCATTGGACGGCTCGGATGCGATGAATCCGGACCCGGACTACTCCGCCGCCTATGTCGTGCTGGAAACGGACGCGGGCCTTGCAGGGCACGGCCTGGCCTTCACGCTCGGGCGCGGCACGGAGATTGTGGTGGCCGCCGTCGAGGCCATGCGGCCGCTGGTTTGCGGGCACAGCTTGGAAGAGTTCACTGCCGACATGGGCAAGTTCTGGCGGCGCGTGACCGGGGAATCCCAGCTGCGCTGGATCGGCCCCGAGAAAGGAGCGGTCCACTTGGCGGCCGCGGCTGTCCTGAACGCTGTCTGGGACCTGTGGGCCAAGAGCGCCGGCAAGCCCGTTTGGCGGCTGGTGGCGGACATGTCCCCCGCCGAATTCGTGCGCTTGATTGATTTCCGCTACATCACGGACGCGCTCACGCCGGAGCAAGCCTTGGAATTGCTCGAACGGCGCGCCCCCGGCAAGGCGTCTCGGATTGCCCGCATGGAAGCCGAGGGGTACCCGGCGTACACCACCTCTGCCGGCTGGCTGGGGTATTCCGACGAAAAAATCCGCGCCCTGTGCCGCGAAGGGCTGGCCCAGGGCTGGAACCGCTTCAAGATCAAGGTCGGGCGTGACCCGGCCGACGACCGCCGCCGCTGCGCGATCATCCGCGAGGAGATTGGCGATGACGGCATCCTGATGGCCGATGCCAACCAGGTCTGGGACGTGCCCGAAGCGGTGGAGCGCATGACGGAGCTGGCGCCGTACCGCCCGCTGTGGATCGAGGAGCCGACCAGCCCGGACGACGTGCTCGGGCACCGCGCCATCAAGCAGGCCCTGCGCCCGCACGGGATCGCCGTGGCAACCGGCGAGATGTGCCAGAACAGGGTGCTGTTCAAGCAGTTCTTGCAAGCGGATGCGATTGACTACGTGCAGGTCGACTCCACGCGCCTCGGCGGCGTGAACGAGGTGTTGGCCGTGCTGCTGCTGGCAGCCAAGGCCGGCAAGCCCGTCTGCCCGCACGCCGGCGGCGTGGGCCTGTGCGAGTACGTCCAGCATCTTTCGTTGATCGATTACACCTGCGTGTCGGCAGAGCTGGACGGGCGCGTGATCGAGTACGTCGACCACCTGCACGAGCACTTCCTCGAGCCGGTCTGCATGCGGGACGGGAACTATCTCGCGCCGCAAGCGCCGGGCTACAGCATCGAGATGCGGCCGGAATCGCTGGACAAGTACGAGTTCCGCCCCTGAGGCCCATGCAGTAAGCTAGGAGCGGACAAGGAACGCCCCCGCCATGAAACCGGCTGTTGCCCTGCATCGACGCGACCTGATGAAGGTACTGGGGGGCGGTCTCGCCAACGTGGGTCTGGCCTCGGTTCTGGCCGGGGACGGGGCGCTGGCGGCGGCGGGCGGCAGCGGCTCGCCCGCGCCCCATTTCGCGCCCAAGGCGAAGAGCGTCATCTCGATCTTCTGCTACGGAGGCCCCAGCCATATCGACACTTTCGACCCCAAGCCGGAGTTGGAAAAGCATGCCGGCGAAGTGATGGCCGGGGTGGGCGAAGTCGTCGTTTCGCAGGGCAATCCCGGCGGGCTGATGCCCTCCCCGTGGAAGTTCCGCAGGCACGGGCAGAGCGGCATCGAGGTTTCCGAACTGTTCCCGCAGGTCGCCAGGCACGTGGACGACATCGCCGTGATCCGCTCGATGCACACCCAGTCCAACGATCACGGCCCGGCCTTGTACCAAATGAACACCGGCACCGTGCTGGCCGGCCATCCCAGCGTGGGCAGCTGGCTGACCTACGGCCTCGGCTCGGAAAACCGGAACCTGCCCGGCTACGTGGTCTTCACGGACCACCGCGGCGGCCCCATCAACGGCCAGCCCAACTGGGGCGCGGGCTTCATGCCGGCCGCCTTCCAGGGGACGCAGTTCCGTTCCACCGGCGATCCGATTGTCGACCTGCGGCCGCCCAAGGAGATAAGCCGCGAGCGGCAGCGCAAGTGGCTGGACTTGCTGCGGGATCTGAACCGCGAGCATCTGGCCCGGAATCCGGGCGATAGCGAGCTCTCGGCGCGCATCCAGTCCTACGAGCTGGCCTACAACATGCAGGTGCATGCCACCGAGGCGATCGACATCTCCAAGGAGAGCGGGGCGACCCGCCAGCTGTACGGCTTGGATGACGAGCGCACCCGTTTTTTCGGCCGCCAGGCGCTGATGGCACGGCGGCTGGTCGAGCGCGGCGTGCGCGTGGTGCAGTTGTACTCGGGCGGCGGCAACCACGAGCCGACATGGGACCAGCACTGGTCGCTGCGGCATTTCCACACCATGCACGCGGGCGAGACCGACGGCCCGATTGCCGGCCTGCTGGCCGATCTCAAGCAGCGCGGGCTGTTCGACGAGACTCTCGTCATCTGGCACGGCGAGTTCGGCAGGATGCCGATCAGCCAGCGCTTGGACGGCCGCGACCACAACCCCTACGGCTTCACGGTCTGGCTGGCGGGGGGAGGCGTCAAGGGCGGCACGGTGGTGGGGGCTACGGACCAGTTCGGTTACAGGGCCGTGGAGAGCCGCAAGTCGGTGTACGACTTGCATGCCACGTTGCTGCACCTGATGGGGCTGGATCACGAGAAGCTGGCCTACCACCACAACGGCCGCGACATGCGGCTGACCGACGTGCATGGGAGTTTGATCCGCGAGATTCTGGCCTAGCCGCCCCCGCGCGGCGGCGGGGCCTGCCGAACCTCGCGCTCGCGCCGCGCTTGCCGCTGGCGGCGCTTTCGCTCTTTCTCGTCAATGATCTGGAGGTTGAAGTTGACCTCGATGGTGGTGACGACCTCGACCGCTGCCCCGTTCAAGCGGGTCGGCAGGTAGCGCCACTGCGCGACAGCGTCCATGGCCGGCGCGGCGAGCAGGGGGTGCCCGCTGATCAATTTCAGATCGCGCACGCGGCCGTCCATGCCGATGATGGCCTCGAGACGGACCTTGCCCGAGACGTACTGCTCCACAGCCTCGCGCGGGTAGGCAGGCGGGGGCTTGTGCAAGATCCGGGCATTCTGGATGTTGCCCCCTACCCCTAGTTCGTCATTTGGTGACTTGAAAAATTCCGTATAGTATTGAAATACAAACAGTTATAGCGATGCGACCAAGCCGCTTGGCACTACACTTTTGTGCTCTTGAGCGTCAGCCCCGCGCGGCCGCCCGCCGCCGATGTGCGCGCACGGCCAGGCCCGCCGCCTGGGCGATGCGCACGGCCTCGGCCCCCGGCTGCACATCTTGGCGGCTGCACAGCAACTGCCCGTCTGCCGCCTGCACGCTGGTCGTCACCCGCATCCAGCCCGCCAAGCGCTCGCGCAGCGACTGCCAACTCCAATGCAGGCCGTGCGCCCGCAGTTGCGTGCGCAACAGATGCACGCCGTGATAGGCCAGCACGGCCACGAACAGGTGCGCTGCCACGCGCCGATCCAAACGGTGCCAGATCGGGCGCAGGCCCAATTCCGACTTCAACGAGCGGAAGCTGGCTTCCACTTCGCTGAGTTCCCAGTAGCTGCGCAGCACCTGCGCCACGTCCCAGTCGATATGGCTGGTGCGCAGCACGTAGGCCCCGGCCGCCGCATCGGCGGCCGCATACTGCGGATTCGGTGTGCAGCGGACGGCCGTCGCCCGCTCCTGCTCGCCGGCCAGCACTTCGACCTTATACTGCGCTGCCACCGCCTTGTACTGCTCGAGCAAGCGTCCCACCTTGCGCTGCACGGCCGCGAGTTGCTTCACACAGCGCGGTTTGGAGAGGCCCTCATGCAGGCTTTGCAGGGCCTGTTCAAAGCGCTCGCGCTGCCGCTGCAGAATCGACTCCGCCGTGCGCAGGCGGCCCTCGCTGAGTGCGTACACGCGCAACTCGGCCGGCTCCTGGCCGGCCTCCTGCGCCGCAGCCTGTGCTGTCTCCGCCGGCAGTGGCCAGGCCCGCACGCAGTAGCCGCCGCTGGTCTCCAGCTGGGCCGTCGGCTCGCCCGCCGGCGGCTGTGGCTTGGCCTCGCGGCTGACGCAGATCCAGTGCCAGCCCTGCTCCCGCAGCCAGCTCAGGTTCGCCGCGCTGGCCAGGCCCGCATCGCACACCACGGTCGGCCGCGGCGCCCCCTCTTGGCGCTCGTCGTCCAGCCGCTCCAGCAGCGGCTGCAAGGTGCCCGGCTCGGAGACATTGCCGGCTAGGATCTCGCAGCGGCGCGGAAAGCCGGAGCCGTCCAAGGCCATGGCCAGCGAGACCAACGGGCAGTCGTTGCGCTTCTGCTTCGACTTGCCGAAGCGCCGCAGGCCGGCGTTCTCGCGCCCGGTGTAATGCGTGTTCGACAGGTCGTAGAAGACGATCGTGCGCGGCAGGCCAAGCAGGTCGCGCTCGCGGGCGAACAGCCCGGCCTGCAAGGCTTCGCGGTGTTTCCACAGTAAGTCGCCGATGCGGTACAGCTTGGCCAGCGAGACGCCGCCGGAGGTGTCGAGTCCGAGCAGTTCGAGAGTGCTGCTGTGGTCGCGCAGCCAGCGCTGCGCTTCGCGTTCGGAGGAGGGATGCAGCATGCGCGCCATAACCAGGGCGGTGGCGATGGCCGCGTCGCGCTGCGAGGCGCCGGCCGCGCGCAGCAAAGCTGGCAAGCGCAGTTGCTGCAAGGCGCGCAGGGCCAGGCGTTCGCCGCCCACCGAGCGGGCGTCGCAGTGCGCCAGGGTATGCAACTGGACGCTGACTGGCTGCTCGGCGGCGGGCTGCTCGCTGGCGAAGCCGCGGGCGCGCAGGCGACGCACCAAATCCTCGGCCGCCAGGCGCACTTCGTGCGCCACCTCGAATAGGGCGCTCTGGCCGCGCAGCAGGCGCTCGGCGTGGGCCGCGACGTCGGCCCACAGCGCGCGCGGCACGGCATAATCGGTGCCCAGGTTGAGCAGGGTTTTCTGCTGCACCGCCGCGCCGCAGCGCACGGACTGCACGAGGCGGCAGCTGTAGCCGGGCTGGCCGCCGACGGAGTGGGTTTTGGTGGCACGGATGAACATGAGCGCTCAGTTGTAGGGTGGCAGAGGGGGCTAGGGGGTGTCAAGGGGGTCAAAAAAGAAGTTGGCACTACAAAAAGCTTTAAGAGAGCATCATAAGACTATAAAGCAAATAGATTACGAAGATAATAAATCTAAAGAAAGATTATCGGCCAGTTTGGAGCAGTAGCGGCAGCAAAAAAATATGCTCCGTGCCGGCAATTTGGGGGAAAGTGGCGAACTAGGGCTACGCGGATCGGTGGTGGGAGCGCCAGCTGGCGGCCTTGTGCGGGGAACATTCCCAGGACGCCGGAGCTGCCGGGCAGGCCAGTGCCGCCGGGCGGCCCGCCGGGGGCGGGCATGCCGGCCAAGGGGGCCGGCGGAGTGCCGCTGTCGTGCAGCGCGGCGACTTGGTCCGGAATGACCGAGGGCGCGCGGAAATCCGCCTTGTAGCGCTGCCGTGTCGCGTGCGGCGCTGGTGTCGCGCGGGGCAGGGGCGGCGCGGGCGGCGGCGGTGGCGCGAGGTGGAACGTGCGTCCAGCCCACGCTCCGAGGTCGATCTCGTACGTGTGGACGAGCGGCAGTAGGACGATGCCGCCAAGCATGGCCAGTTGCAGGGCGAGCGAACCGGCGAAGCTCCAGCCCCGCCGGCTCGGCCGGCCTGCGGTGAAGTGTTGCTCGAACACCGCGGCCCTCGCTTAGTCTTGGGCCCGGAACTCGCCGTTTGGTTACTCGTGCGCGGTCGCGGGCAAGCAGGGATCATGGATCGGGCCGCGCCGGCTTGGGGGGGGCAGCCGTCCGGCCGCTTGCGCCAAGGCGAAAATTAGTCGAAGCTCGGCGCGCAACGCGCTATGCTGAAGCAGACTGGTCATGGGCCGCATCCGGGTACTTGCCGACAATGTCGCGAACCAGATCGCCGCAGGCGAGGTGGTCGAGCGGCCGGCCTCGGTCTGCAAGGAATTGATCGAGAACGCCCTCGATGCCGGCGCCACCCAGATCCGGGTCGAGCTGCGCGGCGGCGGCCGCAGCCTGATCCGGGTCAGCGACAACGGCTGCGGCATGCTCCGGGACGATGCCCTGCTTGCCTTCGAGCGCCACGCCACTAGCAAGCTGCGCACCTCGGAGGACCTGCTCTCCATTGCGACTCTCGGCTTCCGGGGCGAGGCCTTGGCCTCGATTGCCAGCGTTGCCCGCGTCACGCTGGCGACTCGCTCGGCGGACAGCGAGGCGGGGACTGTCGTCGAAATCAGCGGCGGCAAGCTGCGCCATGTGCGTGACGAGGCGCGCCCGCCCGGCACCAGTATCGAGGCGAAGAGCCTGTTCTTCAACATGCCGGCCCGGCGCAAGTTCCTGCGCACCGAGCGTACCGAGCTGTCCCACGCGTTGCGCGCGGTGACGCACTACAGCCTCGCCAATCTGGACAAGTCGTTCGACCTGCTCACGGAGCACGGCTCGCAGTTGCATGTCACGCCGGTGGCTACGCATCGCGAGCGCGTGTATCAGATCTTCGGGCGCGACTTGCTGGAGCAGCTCGTGCCCATCGATCCGGCGGCCGAAAGCGCTCCCGGCCCGCGGCCGGAGGGCGGCGAAGGCGCGCCGGAAGAGGCCGGCGGCCTGCCGCTGCGCCTCGGCGGGTTCGTGTCCGAACCCCAGCTGTATCGTTCCAGCCGCAATGGCTTCTACATTTTCGTCAACGGGCGTCTCGTTCGCGACAGCCTGATCCAGAAAGCCGTGGCCAAGGCCTATGAGAACCTGATGCCGAGCGGCGTGTACCCGTTCGTGCTGCTGCTGTTGGAGATCGCGCCGGAAGAGGTGGATGTCAACGTCCACCCTGCCAAGACCGAGGTCCGCTTCCGGTCGCCGGCCCGGGTGTTCGAATTCGTGCGCGAGGCTATCCGCGCCCGGTTGATCGCCGCCAAGCCGTCCGCCGACCTGCCGCCGGCTGCCGTGATCGGCCATGGCCTTGCCGGCCAGGCAGCCGAGAGCCCGGTTTCCGGCCCCACGCCGGCGCTGCCCGAACCCGCCTCGCACGCGCCTGCGATCGGCGGGTTGCGCGGGACTCCCGCCGCCGGGCTGGGATTCCACCCGCCCGGCCGCCAGCCCGCGTTCCGAACGGCCTTGGCCGGTGTGCCGGCGGCCACTCCGCCCGCCTCGGAGCCGGTTCCCGATCCCGCTCCGCCGCATGGCGGCGAAGCGCTTGCCGACCTGTCTCCGGCCAGCTTGGGCAAGCTCGCCAACTTGCGCCTGCTGGGCCAGCTGCTCGACAGCTTCATCGTTGCCGCCGGGGATGACGGCATATGGATCATCGACCAGCATGTCGCCCACGAGCGCATCTTGTTCGAGCAGGTCTTGGCGGGCCGCCTGCACGGGAGGCCCGCTGTCCAGCAGCTGCTCGCGCCCATCGTCGTGACGCTGACCCCGAGCCAAGCGGCAGTGTGCCAGGATCTGGCCGTGGAACTGGCAGGCAACGGGTTTGAGATCGAACGGCTCGACGAGCGTTCCGTGGCCGTCAGGACCGCTCCCTCCGAACTTTCGCCGAGACAGGTGGAGGAACTGCTGCGCGAGCTGCTGGACGGCTCCCCCGACGGCGCCAGCGGCATGAGCTTGGGGGATCTGCGCCGGCGCATGGCGGCCACGATCGCCTGCCATGCCGCGGTCAAGATCAACATGCCGCTGACCGCGGAGAAGATGCGCTGGCTGTTGGTGGAACTGGCCAAGTCCGACTGCCCGATGGCCTGCCCGCATGGCCGCCCCATTGCCCTGCGCTACGGAACCCGCGAGATCTTGAAGGCATTCCACCGCATATAGCGCGGCTGCGGGCCTCACTCGTGCGTGCCGAACACGTCGCGCAGAGCGTCGGAAATCTCTCCCAAGGTCGCGGCTGCCGCCACTGCGTCGCGGATGGCGGGCACTAGGTTGCCACTGCCGTCCGCTTGGTCGCGCAAGCGGTCCAGCGCGGACGCAGTGGCCGCGGCGTCCCGGGCGTCCCGATATTCGGCCAGTTCCTCGCGCCGCCCGGCCTCCTGGCTGCGGTCGATCCGCAGCAGCGGCACCTCGGCCGGCTCGTCGGAGCGGAAGGCGTTGACGCCGACCACTGCCTGCTCCCCGCTCTCGACCTTCTGCTGGAACGCGTAGGCGCTGTCGTGGATCTCGCGCTGCACGTAGCCGCTCTCAATGGCCGCGACCATGCCGCCCATGCCGTCGATTCGCGCGATGTAGGCCGCGGCTTCTTCCTGTAGCTGCTCGGTCAGCCTTTCGATGCAGTACGACCCGCCCAGCGGATCGACTGCCCGGCTCACGCCCGACTCCAGCGCGATCACCTGCTGGGTGCGCAGTGCGAGGGTGGCGGCTTGCTCGCTGGGCAGCGCCAGCGCTTCGTCGAGTGCGTTGGTATGCAGGGACTGCGTGCCGCCGAGCACGGCGGCCAAGGCTTGGAAGGCAGTGCGCACGACGTTGACATGGGGCTGCTGGGCGGTCAGGCTCGAGCCTGCCGTTTGGGTGTGGAAGCGCATCTGCAGCGAGCGCGGGTTGCGGGCCGCGAAGCGCTCGCGCATGACTCTGGCATACAAGCACCGGGCCGCCCGGAACTTGGCGATTTCCTCGAGAAAGTTGCGATCCGAGCTGAAGAAGAAAGACATGCGCGGTGCGAAGCGGTCGACTTCCAGGCCGGCGCGGCGGGCAGCCTCGATATACGCGATCGCATTGGCGACCGTGAAGGCCAGCTCCTGGACAGCGGTGGCTCCGGCCTCGCGCATGTGGTAGCCGCTGATCGAGATGGAATTCCATCGGGGGGCGTGCTCGGCCGTCCATGCCAGCAAGTCGGTGACGATGCGCATCGAAGCCTGCGGCGGATAGATGTAAGTGCCGCGGGCGATGTACTCCTTGAGGATGTCGTTTTGAACCGTGCCGCGCAGGGCGCGGCTCGGCACGCCCGCGCGCGCGGCGGCCACCGAGTAGAGCGCCAGCAGGATGGCTGCCGTCGAGTTGATCGTCATGGAGGTCGACACCTGGTCCGGCGCGATCCCCGCGAACAGGGCCTGCATGTCCGCTAGGCTCGAAATGGCGACTCCGGCCCGGCCTACCTCCCCCAAGGCCAACGGGTGGTCGGAGTCGTAGCCCATCTGCGTCGGCAGATCGAAAGCGACAGAAAGGCCGGTCGTGCCGCGCTCGATCAGGTAGCGGTAGCGCTGGTTGGACTGCTTGGCGCTGCCAAAGCCCGAGTACTGGCGCATCGTCCACAGTCGGTCGCGGTACATGCCCGGATGGATGCCGCGCGTGAACGGGTATTCGCCTGCGGCCGGTGCCGGTTCCGGGCGGTCCTGGTAGAGCGGTTTCACGACTTGCGGCCCGGTCTTGGCTCAGCGCTTGCGCGCCAGCTTCTTGGCCCGGCGGAAAGAATCGAAGCCGAACCAGGCGAAGACGAGCGATACCAAGATCGCTACCATTAGGCGGTTCATGCTCTCCGGGAGTTCGCGATAGGCTTGGATCAAGCCGAAGGGCCCGAACACGAAAAACGCCGCGAAAGCTAGGAACAGGAACCCGACGACCTCCAGGGCGAGTTCGCGGGCGAGCGAGATGAAGCGGGGCACCGTGCCGCGCAAGGCATCCAATCCAGCGCGCAGCGCCTTGCCGGGACTCATACCAAGAATGCTAGCAGCGTGCGCGGCAGCTTTGCGCCATGGTGTGCCGCACGGTGGACCCGGGCAATTCGGATCCCTCCGGAACGATCCTCGTTTCGTGTCGATTCGGCATGCCCTGCTGTTGCGGCAGCCGGGCTTGCCGTCCAAGCGCGGCCGGCCTTGCGAACCGTCGCCGCGCCGCAACGGCTTGCGCGGGACTCAGCGAAGTTAGCGCGTAGGTCACTTCGGCGCTGCACTTGACGTGCTCGCGCCGAGTCGTTCGGACTGCTGCCCGCTGCTCCACTAGCCAAGGCTAGAGCATGCAACCTTGTCGAAGCGGCTCGGTCGGATCAGCACTTCGGCGGAAATTCCGAGATGTTCGTGCAATTGCCGGATCATGTCGATCGACAAGCCACGCTTGCGACTGAGAACGTCCGCCACTTGGTTGCGGGCACCGATCATCGGCTCCAGATCCTTGCGTGTCAGACCCAGCTGCTCCATCCGGAACCGGATCGCCTCGACTGGATCGGGTGGCTCCATGGGATAGTGCTTCGCCTCATAGGCTTCGATCAGCGTGGCGAGCACGTCGAGGCGGTCGCCTTCCGGCGCACCGCTCCTAGCACGCCAAAGGCGTTCGGCTTCTTTGAGTGCCGCCTCGTGGTCCGCTTCGGAGCGGATGGGTCTCAGATCAGTCGCCATGCCCCCTCGGCTGCGTCTATTCTGTCATATTCCTTGTGAGTGCCAATCCACTTGATCCAGACGATGCCCTTCTCGAAGTCAACCGCCACCACCAAGCGGTAGTCGTTGCCCTTGATATTGAAGACAATCCGCTCGGCGTTGATGATGCTGGCCGTGGCGTAGTGTCTCTTCACGTCGGCGGAACTCGCCCACTCCGCCTTGCCGACTTCGTCAAACCAAGCATCGAGCTCGGCTTTCACCGCCGGCCGATCCTCTCGCCCAGCGAGGCTCTCGACAAACTCCTGCAAGGTGCGCCGGGCGTTATCCTCATTTGCGCCCCAGCATAATGCGCGGCCATGACGGTCTCAAGATCGAATATCGTAACTGCCTGGGATGTATCGGGGTCTCGCTTTGTAGCGCGGCCTTGGCGGGCATGACGCGCCAGGCAGCGCAAAGTTGGCCGACTGGTATGGAGCGGATGTGCGGCCGGTTGGTGAACGGCTGCAACAAAAGCATATATGTCATTTCATTTCAATTAGTTAAGTGTAATCGTCGCGGGCAGGAATTAGGCTTGCCGCGGCCCGTTTGCCCGTGTCCAGCAGAGAACGGATCGCTGTCTAGCAAGGCGGCTCGCGCCGGCCCGTTACGTGCGCGGCGAACCCCGAGCCGGCTTCTGCGTAAATGTTGAATACGGTCGTCGCGCCGGCCCGCTCGAGCGACTCGATCTCGTCTTGGAACTTGGCAGTCGCCGCGACCTGCCCGGTAAACGATACAGCCTTCAGCTCGTGCAGGACGTCCAGGCTTGCGGCTAGGCTCGGCAGCGCCAGCATGACCAGTTCCAAGGTGTGGGCGGCCTGCACGCGCTCCCAGAAATCCGAGTCCCCGGGATCGCCGAGCAGCACGTTGCGGCCCGTCGACTTCTGGCGCTCTACGGTGGCCGGATCAATGTCCACGCCGACGATTTTCCCGCCGTACATGTGCCGCATGTCGTCGTAGGCCGCGGTGCCGATGCCGCCCATGCCGATGATGGCCGCAGTCGCCCCGCCGATGTCGAGCAGGCGGTCGTCGGGCAGGCGCCCCGCCCGCTCCAAGTGCTTCCACGCTGTCCGGTAGCGGGAATACAGCTGGTGGGCGCCGACGTTCAGGGCCGCGGCCATGGCGCAGGACAGGGATAGCGCGATCGCGAGGACGATCAGCCAGCGGCTGTCGATCCAGCCGTTGGCGACGCCGATGGCGGTGACGATGAGGCCGAATTCACTGAAGTTGGTCAGGTTCAACGATGCGAGCAGGGCGGTTCGTGCCCGCAGCTTGAATCCTGTCAGCAGGCCGAGGAAGAGCGCTGACTTGAAAAGGACGACAGGAGTGAAGGCCAGGCCGGCCAAGGCTGCCTCCGCCGTCAACGGCCCGGACAATCCGATGGACAGGAAGAAGCCCAGCAGGAAGAGATCCTTGAACCCGAGCATGGCGCCCGCCATTTCGCCGGCCTTGCGGTGGCTGCCGACCAGGACGCCCAGCACAAGAGCGCCCAAGTCCCCCTTCAAGCCGACTAGCTCGAATATTTCCGCGCCGCCTAGGGCGAGCAGGAAGCCGTAGAGGACCATGAGCTCGCCATGGCCGACGCGACGCAGGAGCGCCACCAGCAGTGGCCGCAGCGGAACAAG
This sequence comes from Bryobacterales bacterium, assembly GCA_965219605.1. Classification (GTDB taxonomy): domain Bacteria; phylum Acidobacteriota; class Terriglobia; order Bryobacterales; family UBA6623; genus VXMF01. The sequence continues at coordinate 2,100,088 of CBDCOC010000001.1, forward strand.
GAGCAGTACCAGCAGGGCCCAAGGCGTCGGCCACTTGCCCGCCGAGATCGCGAGAAACACGACAGCGGCCAGATCTTGGACGATGAGAATCCCGATCGCGATGCGGCCATGCAGCGAGGCCGTCTCGCCTTTCTCCTCCAGCACCTTCAAGACAAAGACAGTGCTGGAAAAGCTGAAGGCCATGGCGATCAGCAGGGATTGCGAAAAATCGAGTCCGGCCAGGAAGGGCGCTCCCAGCATCGCCAGGAACCGGAGTGCCAGCCCGAACGCGAGGGAGAAAATCAACATATGCAGCCCGGCAACAGACCAGACCTGCGGACGGGCCAGGCTCCGCAGATCGAGCTTGAGGCCAACGCTGAACAGCAAGAGGGTGACGCCAAGGTCGGACAGTTTCTGGAGTGTTTCCCCGCTGGCGATTCCGTACACGTTGAGAATGAATCCCGTGGCGAGGAAGCCGACCAGCGGCGGCAGGCCGACGGACTTGGAGAGCAGCCCCAGCGCGAACGCCACTCCGATCCAAGCCACCTCGCCCAAGGCGATGGCGATCCATTGGAAATCCATGCTGCTACGGCCTGCTCCGGTCCGCGGCGGGCCCTGCCGCCGGCGCCGCGGCCAAGGGCCTCTCGAACAGGTAGTGCGCCACGGACCACTCCGATCCGTCGCGGTATCCCCAAAGTTCCGCGCAAGCCAGAAAGAAGAGCCTCCACCGGCCGAACCAGCGCGCGGCATTCCGGGGACCGTAGGCCTCGCCCAGGATCGGCAGCACTTGCCCACGCTGCCGGTCGAGGTTTCTGAGCCATGCTGATGCTGTCCGCTTGTAGTGCGTGCCGTTCCAGTTCCATTGGCGCAGCAGCTTGAGATGGTCTTGATAGCTGGGAAGCAGGGATGCGCTCGGCATCAGCCCCCCGGTGAAGAAGTGCCGCCCGAGCCAATTCGCGGCGCCTTCTGTTTCGAAGCTGTAGGTGTAGTGCCGGTGGCAGAAGACATGGACGAAGAGCTGCCCGCCGGGCCGGAGCCAGCCGGCGATCCGGCGCAGCAGTTCTTCGTGATTGCGCATGTGCTCGAACATTTCCACCGAAACGACGCGGTCGAACGAGCGCTCGGGCGCGAAGTCGTTCATGTCTGCGGTCAATACCTCGAGGTTCGCCAGCCCTCTCCGCCGGGCGCGCTCTTGGATGAACTCGCGCTGCGGGCGGGAGTTGGAAACGGCCGTGACGCTGCTTGCGGGATAGTGCGCGGCGATCCACAAGGACAGGGATCCCCAGCCGCAGCCTAGCTCCAGCACGTCCTGGCCGTCTTCGAGCTGGGCGCGCCGGCAGGTCGTAAGCAGCGCTCGGCGCTCGGCCTCGGCCAGGTCGCGGACCCCGCCGTCCCACTGGCAACAGCTGTATTTCAGAGCCGGGCCGAGGACTCTTTCGAAAAAGGCCGGCGGAAGTTCGTAGTGCTGCTCGTTGGCCGTCTCGGGGAATACGGCCACGGCCGCGCCCTGCGCGGGCCGCTCCCCGCGCGGCCGCCGGGCCTCCTCCCGCAACCGCTCCGCGCAGAGAAGCCGGATTCCCGCGCGAATCAGCGGATCCGGGAATTCCCCCCGTTCCGCCGCTTCCAGCAGGATTTGCAGCAGTGCGTCCGTCATCCGCGGCTGCCCTTCGGGAACCACGGGAAGAAAGCGCTCACCTCCCGTTGGTACAGACGGTACGCATCGCCGCGCTTCGACAGTGCTTGGGCTTCCGTGGGCGGGATGCCGGTGACCTTGAGGATCAGGAACAGCATTGCGGCGGGCCCGGCCAAGGTCAGCCAGCCGGCCGGTCCAGCCCAGCCCAGGCAGACATAGCTCCACCAATGCATCCACTCGAAGAAGTAATTCGGGTGCCGCGAGTAGCGCCACAGGCCGCGGCGGCAGACCGCGCCCTGGTTGGCTGGATCCTTGCGAAAGCTCTCCAACTGGCGGTCGGCCGCGGATTCGCCCCCGATCGCCACGATCCAGAGCGATACCGCCAGTGCCTCGGGCCATCCGAGGGGGCTTGGGTTTGCGGCGGCCACAAGGGCCGGAGTGGCGAACATTGCGCAGAAAAGCGCCTGGGCTTGGAAGAAGCCGAACATCCACGGCTGGACGGACCCGCTGCCGTCGCCGCGCAGGCGGGCGTACCTGCCGTCCTCCGGCAGCCTGCGGATCCTTGCCAGCAGATGCCACCCCAGCCGGCACGCCCACATGGCCGCCAGTGCAGCGATGATGGCCCGGCGGCATGCATTCCCGCCGCCGGCCGCGGCGTAGGCGACCGAGAGGCCGCCCGTGCCCGCCGCCCAGGCAAGATCCACGGTGTCGGCTCTGCCCGTCCTGCGCTGGACGCCCCAAACAGCCGCCATCAGCGCCGCCATTGCCGCCCAGCCGAGCAGCCAGGCCACCCAAGGCGTCACGGGCGGGCCTCCTGCGCCGCAGGGCTGGCGCCCGCTCCGCGCGATCCGCGCAGCGATTTCGCGAGCAGGGCAAGCGCCGGGAAGGCCAGTGCCCACAGGCCGGCCACGGCCCACGCTGCCGCGGGATGCGGTCCCAGGTGCAGCGCGCCGGCCAGTTCGCCGGACAGGTAGGAAAGCGGCCCGGCCGCCGCTCCCAGGGCTGCTGCCAGAAACGGACGGTCCCCTGCCCAGGCCAGCGATTCATCCAAGGTTGTCGCGAAATTGGCCCACAGCAGGCTCATCCAGGCCGGTACGGGCCCGACGCCGAGCAGCGCGCGCGGGGGGAAGCTGAGGCAGCCGAGCGCCCAAAGCGCGGCATCGACCGCGAATCCAATCGCTGCGGCCATGGCGAGCACTCCAAGTGCCGGCATCCGGACGCCGGCGCGCCCGGCGGACTGCAATGCGACGGAACCGGCGAACGCCAGCGCGCCCGGCCAGAGCCGGCCGTTGGCGGCCGCGGCGACGGTCACCAGCCAAGTCACCTGGAATGCCCCCAGATTGACCAAGCGGTTCATGCCGGCCCCGTGTCCGCCCGGATCGGCGCGCGCCGATTCCGCGGCTTGGCCAGCAGCAGCTGGACATTTCCGATCAGGCGTTCCTCGAAGCCCGCCTCGCAATAGCACAGGTAGAATTCCCACAGGCGGATGAACCCCGGCGGGTAGCCGAGGGCGCGAATTTCGGGCTCGTGCGCGCGCAAGCTCGCCTTCCAGCGGCGCAGTGTCTCGCCGTAGTGCGGGGCGAGATCCTCAAGGTGGATCATGCGCATGTCGGACGTGCGGGCCAGCGCCCCGGCGATCGTCGCCATCGACGTGAGGCAACTCCCCGGGAAGACATACCTCTGGATGAAATCGGCGGACCGCCGGTAGGACTCATAGCGGTGCTCGGCCATCAAGATCCCTTGTAGCAGCATCAGCCCGTCGCTCTTCAGGAGGCGGTTGCAGCGCGCGAAGTATTCCGGGATGAACTCGTGGCCCACCGCTTCGATCATCTCGATCGAGACGATCTTGTCAAAGCGCCCCGTCAGGTCGCGGTAGTCTTGGCGGCGGACGTCAATGCGATCCCCGAGAGCGGCGTCCATCACTCTCTTGCGGGCCAGCAGGTGCTGCTGCTCGGAGATTGTCGTCGTCACGACGCTGCATCCGTACTGGCGCGCCGCGTGGATGGCCAGGCTGCCCCATCCGGTGCCGATCTCGAGCAGCCGGTCGGTGGGCTTGAGGTCCAGCTTGCGGCAGGCCAGGTCCATCTTGCGCGTCGAGGCGGCCTCGAGCGGCTCGTCGGGGGCGCGGAACATGGCGCACGAGTAGCTCATCGTCTCGTCCAGCACCAAGCGGAAGAAATCGTTCCCGAGGTCGTAGTGCGCCTTGATGTTGCTGGCCACGCCCCGGCGGGTGTTGCGGTTCAGGGCGTGCAGGCACTTGGCGGCTATCGAAGCGCCGGCCGCCCAGCCTCTCTCCATGCCGTCGCTCAGGTCTAGGTTGCGGGCGAATATGCGGCAGACAGCGGTCAGGTCGTCAGCTTGCCAGCGTCCCAGGATGTAGGATTCCGCCGCGCCTAGAGTCCCTCCCAGCAGGATGTCTATCCAAAACCGCCAGCTCTTGACGGTGACCTTGGCTTGGAGGCCGTTGCGATCCCCGAAGAAGCGCGCGCTGCCGCCCTCCTCGATGGTCAGCCCGGCGCCGCGCAGGTCCTGCAGGCGGCGCTTCAGCCTGCGCTCCGCCAGCGGGAGCAGCCAGCGCGCGAGAGATCCCGGGCGGGGCCGCGCGAGACTGGGAACGGCCGCTTCGCTCATCGGATGGCGGCGGCGCCCGGCGCGGCGTGCTTGGGATGCGGGTGAAACGGGCAGCGCTTCAGGAACAGGCGCAGCGCCTGCCAGTAGATGCCGGCCGCGACCTGGAGCGTCATCAGCGGGTACCGCGCGAGCGCCGCTGCCAGTGTGCGCGCCTCGATGGGAACCCGCTCCAGCCGGAGAGTCGCGTCGAGGAGGACTTTGCCGGCTTCCCTGGTTTCCATGTGGACGCCGAGAACGCGCTCCGGATCCGAGAAGCTCCAGCGGTAGTCTTGGTCCATCGGCATGAACGGGGAAACGTGAAAGCTCTTGCGGAACTGGAAGGCGCCGGGGGCCTGGCCTGGCTGTTTCGCGAGCGTATAGCAATGTCTCTCGCCCCAGGGCGTGTTGTGGACTTCGGCCAAGATGAAATCGACGCGCCCTCCGTCCGCGCTGAAGCAGTAATAGAAGCTGACCGGGTTCATGACGTACCCGAAGTAGCGCAGGTGGGTCAGCAGGCGGATGGGCCCTTGCGGGCGCGCTCCCGTTTGCTTCTCGACCTCCTGCCGGACAGCCTCGTCGAGCGGCAGCGATGGATCGCCAAGGTGGTCTCCCCTGCGGAACCACGCCAAGGAAAACCGGTGGGCGGACCAGAGCCAGCTTCCGGCGAACACGGTGTCGAGTTCTGACAGGTCCAGAAAGACCTGGAAGACGCGCTGGCGGAATTCGTGCCGCACGGGCAGGAAGCGGCGGTGGCGGACCCAGCCGCGATACAGGCAGCTGTTCACGCCACGCTTCCCCGGTCCAGGGCGCGGCAGACCTCAACCGCGCTCCGCACGCCGTCTTCGTGGAATCCATAGCCCCAGTAGGCGCCGCAGAACGACGTGCGGTCCCGGGCGATGAACTCCCGGCGGTGCGCCAGCAGTCCTGCCCGCGCAGAGGTGAACACGGGATGCTCGTAGCTCATCCTCTTCAGGATGCGGCTCTCGTCTATGCCCGAGAAGTCGTTCAGCGTGACGTTGAGGAGGGTGCGCGTCTCGATTCCTTGCAGCCGGTTCATGTTGTAGGTCACGGTGGCGCACTCCTCGGACCGCTTGCGGACACGGTAGTTCCAACTCGCCCACGCCCGCCTGAGCTTGGGCAGGGGCTGCGGGTCGGTATGGAGCAGCGCCCGGTTCTGCCGGTACGGGAATGACCGCAAGACCTCGGACTCCCGGGCGGAAGGGCGCTGCAGGATCTCGAGCGCTTGATCGGCATGGCAGGCCAGGATCACGTGTTCGAAGGCCCCCGCCCGCCCGGAGCGGTCCACCACGCGGACTCCGTCCGCGCGACGCTCGACGGCTGCGACGGGGGTCCTGAGGAAGATATTGCCGAGGAACGGCTTTGCGATCTTCTCGACGTAGCGGGCCGACCCGCCGCGGACCACCTTCCAGACCGGCCGCCCGCTCCAGCGCAGCATGCCGTGGTTGCGGAGGAACTCCACGACGAGGCGTATCGGAAATCGACGGAACGTTCCTTGCGGGACGGACCAAAGCGCGGATCCCAGCGGCATCAGGTAGTCTTCGCTGAAGCTGCGGCCGTACCGGCCCTCAGCCAGGAACGATTCCACGCTCTTGCGGTCGGCCGCGGCCGCGGCCAGCGCCGGCGCCTCGCGCTGGAACCTCGCGATGTCGAGCAGCATGCCGAGGAACCGCGGCCGCACGAGGTTGCGCCGCTGGCAGAAAAGGCCGCTGACCGAGGAGCCGTTGTATTCGATGCCGGACAGATCCGAGCTCACGCTGAAGCTCATCGACGTGGGCTGCGTCGCAACCTCGAGATCGTGCAGCAGTCGCGTGAACAGCGGGTAGTTGCTTTCGTTGAAGACAACGAAGCCGGTGTCCACGGCGACAGTGCGGCCCTCGACTGTGACATTGACAGTGTTCGCGTGGCCGCCGATGCGCTCCGAAGCCTCGAAGACCGAGACGTCATGCCGGCGAGAGAGAAAGTGGGCGCTGGCGAGGCCGGCGATCCCGGCGCCGACCACTGCGATTCTCATGCTGCTCCTCGTCCCCCGCGGGTGTCGATGCGCCGGCGTCCCAAGGCCTGCTGCGGAACGGGGCGCAGATCCCAGACCAATCCAAGCTTGGACAGGGCGAGCAACCCGTAGAAGGTGAGGTCGATTTCCCACCAATAGAACCCTTGGCGAGCCGCTCCCGGGCAATGGTGGTGGTTGTTGTGCCAGCCCTCGCCCAGCGTCAGCAGCGCGATCAGCCAATTGTTGCGGCTGTCATCCCCGGTCGCGAACCGCCTGCGGCCCCAGCCGTGGGCCAGGGAGTTCACCGTGAAGGTCGCGTGGTACAGGCAGACCGTTGAGACGAAGAAGCCCCACACCAGCATCTGCGCCCCATTGGTGCCCAGGCTGGGCCGGAACCGCTCCAAGCCCGCGCCAAGTGCATAGATCAGCGCTGCGAACAGCAGCGGCGGCAGCCAGTCGAAGCGGTTGAGGAGGCGCAGTTCGGGGAACCTTTCCCAGTGGCGCACGAATCGGGAGCGCGTCTTGAATCCTTCCCTGGTCATGAACCACCCCGCATGGCTGCCGAGGAAGCCCGCGATGCTCGGCGAATGCGGGTCGCCGAGCGCGTCGGAATGCAAGTGGTGCTGCACGTGGTGCGATGCCCACCACATCGGATCTCTCTGCGCCGCGCACCCGCCCGCGAAGGCCATCAGCGCCTGGAAGGCGCGGGAGGTGCGGAACGACTGGTGCGAGAAGTAGCGGTGATAGAAGCCGGTGATCGCGAACATGCGGACGAGGAACGAGGCAGATGCAACCCATAGGGCAACCGGGCTCGCGCCTACCCAGATCACGCCGAGTGCGGCCGCGTGCATGGCTAGGAACGGGAGGCATCGCAGCCATTCGACGCCTTCCTGCCGGCCCTGCTCTGGCAGGCCGGAGTGGTTGTCGAACCAGCGCACCAGCCAAGTTGGCGGCAAGCGCGGGGGCCGCCGGTCGCATGCTCCCGGCATTGTGCTGGCCGCGGGGGCTCGGCCATGCGGCTCGGCAGGTGCGGCTTCTGTTACGGCCAGATCCATGTAATTTATCTAAACAGACTTGCCGGCACGCGGCGAGCAGCCGCAAAGCCGACAAGCGCCGGCTCTGGCTTCAGCCGAGCTTCCATGCGCCATGCGCAGCCCCGCCAGAACTCGCGCGGCAGGCCTCGCTCGATAACTCGATAACCCGACCGCGCAAGCCCTCGGCGCGCGAATCCGGGGCGCCTTGCGCCGAGGCTGCGAGAGGCGGTACGGGCAGTCGCGATGCAATGGAGGGTTGCCCGCCGCGCTTGCGGCGCGAGAAGGATCGGCACTGGGGCGAATCCTCAAAGAGTTCGTCCGGTTTCGCATGGGAAGAGGCTGGCGTGTGATAGGCTAAGACTGTGAAAAAACTCGGGAAATGCATCGCCCGCCCGGCACTCTTTTGCATGGTCGTTGCGAATATCTCGCCCGCTCAAGTGGTCATGCCGCCCCCGGCGCCGGCAGCCGAGGCTCCCGCAGCCGAACCTGCCATTGCCAGAGTCACGGTCACCAATCTGATGAAAGGGCAGATCCTCACCCCCGCCGTTTTCATCACCCACAATGCCGACGCCGCCCCCTTGTTCGTTCCCGGGCGGCCCGCCAGCAGGGAACTGGCCGCGCTGGCCGAGCAAGGCAGCACATCCGGCCTGTTGAACAAGTTCGGAGCGGATGTGGATAATGTCTTGGATACCACCGTCCTGCGGGCGTTTATCCGTCCGGCGAAGACAGGCACGGTGAGTGTCAAGTTCAATGCCAGCCACCGGCTGATCTCGTCTGCTTCGATGCTCGAGATGACGAACGACGGGTTCGTATCGCTGCTTGCGGTCGAAGTGCCCTGCTCTGGCGCGAAGACTTATTTTCTCGGCGGATGGGATGCCGGCTCAGAAGCGAACACGGAGCTCTGCTCGCAAATTCCCGCGCCGTGCCCGCAGCCGCGCCGTCTCGGGTCTTGTTCGCCGGGAGGGGCCGAAGGCGCCGTGCATGTGCACAGCGGCATTCACGGGTGCGGGGGCTTCCCGCCCGAAATCTACGATTGGGGGCACCCGGTCGCCCAAGTCACGATTGAGGTCGATCCGGAACTGTCCCCCGCCGGATCGCTCGAGGCGGCCTGCCCGGCCCAATACCCCGCCGCGCACCCGCCTCATGAGTAGGCCTCTGTCCCGGCCCGCGATGCGGACGCGGTTCGCGGTCGCGCAAGCCCGCTTCGGCCTGCCCCCGGCGGCACGGCCCATGTCCGGCCCGCCGCTGGCCGGCAGGGGGGCGTTCATGCTTGGCGAAGGGCAGCCATCTGGCGCAAGCTAGCTTCGATCCGTTCCGCGAACTGAACGCAGGTCTCGCTGTTGACGGGCTTGCCGCGCCGTGCGCGGAAGGAGTGGTTCACCGACACCACGGGGCTTGTCTCGGTGAGGCCGCAGCCTTGGATCACAACTAAGCAGATCTTGGCCGGGAAGGCTTCTGCCCCGAAGGGGGGCAGCGTGGCGCCTCCGACGACGAACGCCCAGAATTCAGCACGAATGCTTGGTGGGCATCGCGGTGTCGCCGCCACCTGCGGAGCGGCCCTCCAGTCTTTACTGGGATCGCCGTGGAGCGAGGATAGCGCCTCTCGAGGTGGGCCCGTAGTCTCTCGAGAATACGGGGGACGTAGACAAGCGCCGGGATGCGTTCCTCTCGGACAGCTTGGCAGATCGCAGCGGGGTGCAGCCCTGTCGTGAACGCTGCCGAGATCTCGATGAGAAGCGGGATGAAGATGCCCATGGACTGTCCGAACACAGGTCTCAGAGACAGCAGCTCGAGAATGCGAATCGGCTGGAACGGACGTGCCCATTTTGCAGGGCCGATCTCGGCTTGGATCGGGTCGAGGTTTGCGCAGATGTTGCGGTGGAAATGCATCACGCCCTTGGGACCTGCGGTCGTTCCCGGGGGGGCATGATCTGGACGACATTGTTTCGGCTGGCCGGCCTGGGGTTGAGACGGGGCCCGCTCGGCAGTTTGTTGAGCGACTCGCCGCGAAGCGGTCCGGATCTGAGACCGAAGCAGCAACCGCGGCTAGGCGCCTGTCAGCTCGCGCAGCGTACGGCGGTCTCGCGCGATCGCTTCCATGCATTCGCGCTGTTTTGCGGGGTCGCGATGGTCGATGTACTCCATGTGCAGCGAGAGGGGCGTCCCCTTGCGAATCTCGCTGCTCACCGTTTCGATCAATGCGGTGTCCACTTGCCCCGTGCCCAATGGCACGTTGGCGGTTTGCTGGCCCTGCCAGCGGAAGTCTTTCATGTAGATCACGCGAACGCGATCGCGGATCAGCCGCCAGCTGATTGGCCAGGACAGTCCGCCTTCGACCGTGGCGTGGCGGACGTCGTAGATAGCCGCCACCAGATTCTCGGGAACTCCCTCCAGCAGCCGCCGGGTGTCCCAAATCGGCCCGCCTACGTGATTCCGGCCGGCGTGGTTCTGATAGAGCGCCGTGACTTGGAATTGGCCCAAGTAGTCGGCCAGCCGCATCACGGTCCGGCGATGCTCTTCGATCTGGGCCAGGATAGGGCGCTCGAGATCGTAGCGGTAGTAGGCCATGCGGAACCATTGGATGCCGAGGCTGTCAGCTGTTTTGATCACTCGCCTCGCCAGCGGATTGTCAGCGTCGCTGATATCCGTTGCGATCATTACGGCGCGCTTGCCGCGCTGCGCGAGCGATTGGACCAGCCGGGGCAGGTCGCGTTCGACGTTCTCCGGTTCGACCTGGCCGCCTCTGCGGACGGTGGCCTCGATGCCGTCGAGGTCGCTCTCTTCCAAGAACGCGGCCACCTCGTCAAAGGAGAGCCATTGGAGATGCTTGGCGAACGCCAGCACCGGCCCGAAACGGTGATCTGCGGCCCGCGCATTGCTGGCCAGAGCGGCGCTCGCCCCCAGTTGCATCACTTCTCTTCTGGTCATGTCGTTCGTGCTCGAGTGACAGGCTGCCCGATTCGGGTACTGCCTGCAAGGGTAGCGCAAGTCGTTGCAATCGCGTCTCAGTCGTGCGAGGGATGGCGGCGGGCTGGGCAGATCTCTGATCACGCTTCCAGCTCGGGACCCGATGCATGCAGGTTGGCAGCAGGTGCCGCTGGCCAGAGCGGTCACGCGCATCGATACCGTCTTCCGGCACGGTATGCGGCGCGCCGGCAATGCTCCTTCGCCTCGCCCGGAATGCGGCCCTCGAGGCGCGAACCAGATACTTCATGCAGGCGCTGCCAAGGCAAGCTTCAAGAGCGCGCGAGCAGGCCGAGGCATGGCAATCGAGTGCTGTGTCGCCGCAGGCCGAGATCTGCGGGAGATCCGGCCGAGGCATGGCGCGCTGCGCAACGCGACAGGCCCCGCCGGCTGCCGGCTAGAAGATCAGCTTCAAGGCGAACTGGTTCGTGCGCATATCGCGCGCGCTGGTGATCACGCCGAAATTCCTTGATCGCGGGTTGCTGGTCGGGTTGTTCCAATTCGGGTGGTTCGCGAAATTGAATGATTCGAAGCGGAACTGCAGCCGGTACCCTTCCGCGATCGAAAAGTCCTTCATCACGGAGAAGTCCCAGTTGTTGAAGCCCGGCCGGATCAGGGTGTTGCGGCCCCGGTCGCCGTTCCGGTACGTCAGCTCGTTGAAGCCTTGGCTGTCCCGCACGTCGCAGACGATGGTCGCCGAGCGGCCGTCCGGCGCCTTCTTCCAAAACTCCCCGGGCGTCGGGTTGCCGACGGCCGGATCGCCGACGGCGTCTCCCCGGTTGCCCTGGCCGTTCGAGTTGAGGTCGCCGCAATTGCCGCCGCCGATCGGGGTGCCGTTGGACAGCGTGAAAATCGAGCCAAGCTGCCATCCAGCGGCAATTGCCTGCGCCAGCCGGCTGTCGAAGCGCACGGGCAGTTCGTACAGGATCGAGGCCGTGAAACGGTGCGGCGTGTTGAACTGCGACAGCGCCCGCTCGGCGCGCAGGTTGCGATTGTTCTGCGGGAACAGGTTGTCGCCGGCGTTGGTCCGGATCGCGGACCCGGAATCGATCGACTTGGCCCAGGTGTAGCCGATCAGGTAGGTGAGGCCGCGGTTGAGGCGCTGCTGGATCTTGACGCCCAGAGCGTTGTAGTTGGAATTGACAACGTTGCCGATCGTCTGGATGCGGCCGTAGACATCGCCCCAAGGCCGGCGGTCTTGGGTGGATGTGCGGTCCAGCGGGCCGCTGCGCTCGATCGGCGTGTTGTAGCCGTACATGCGCTGCAGCTTGTGCCCGGCGCTGCCGGAGTAGCCGACTTCCAGCAGGAGCGTGTCGGTGACTTGGTGCTGGATGTTGAGCAGGTACTGGTGGACGTACGGCGTGCGCCGGTCCGCGTCGTTGGCGAAGGTGTACAGCCTGATGAAGCAGGGGCCTTGGTAATCGCCGCAGCCCGACGAGCGTTGGTTGGCCCACGGATCATCCAAGTTGTCGAGCGGGAACAGATCCTGCGAGCGCGCCGTCTGGCGGACGCCGAAGTTGCGGCCCATGTCGAAGACCGGGTTGCCGGTATCTTGCGCGTAGAAAACGCCGTAGCCGGCACGGATCGTGGATTTCTCTCCCAGCCGGTAGGCGATTCCGAGGCGCGGCGCGAAATCGTTGGTGTCGAGGACCTGCGTCGCGCGGTTGTGCAGCGCGTTGTCGCCAGTCTCCTTCGGGATGGCGTCGGCGAGGCGGAAGCCCAAGCCGTCGTGGAAGTCGCCGTCGCCCGGACGGACAAGCACCGGTGTCTGGCAGTCGGGGTCGATGGCGCGCTCGGTGGCGCCTGCGCAGAAGAGCTTGACGTTCATGATCCCGCGGTACCGGTCGGCGAACGGCGGCGTGAGTTCGTACCGCAGGCCGAGGCTGAGCGTGAGGCGGGGCGTGGCCTTCCACGAGTCCTCGAAGTACAGGGAGAACGCCCGGGAGCGGAACTGCACGTTAGCGATACCCGGAGCGCGCGTCGCCTCCCTGGTCCAGCCCAGCAGCCCGGTGGCGAAGGCGTCTCCGGTGCCGGCGAGGTCCGCGGGGTGTGCTGTGTAGCGGCTGGGGAACTGGAAGTGCCCCCGCGGGAATTGGTTGCCGACTTGATTGAAGCGGCGCTCGATGATGTCGCCGCCGAATTTGATGGTATGGCTGCCCCGGATCCAGCTGACGTTGTCCACGACTTGGTACGTGCGGTTGCGGTTAATGAACGGCCCGCCGGTCTGCTCGCCCCAGCCGGCGACTTCGCTGTTCCCGTTGAAGCTGATCTGCGGCGTGCCCCAAGCGGCCTCAATCGGCGCGTTCAGGCCGGGAATCCCGAGCTCCGAGGTCACGTCGCGGATTCCGTTGAAGTAGGTCAGGCGGTCGTTGTCGAATAAATTCGCGCCGAGGCGCAGCTCGTTCACCAGGGTGGTCGAGAACGTGCGCGTGTTCGAAATCATGACTTGGTCGACCTTGGTGGTCGTGCGCAAGTCCCTGAACTCGAAGTTCTGGCCGCTGGTCAGCGCCTCGTCGCCCCAACTGAAGCGGCCGAACCATTGGGAGCTGTCCTTCTCGCTGAAGTCGACGCGCGCGGTGAATTGGTCCCAGTCCAGCGGATCCGGGGCGTTGCGCTCGTAGTTCCAGGCCGGATCCTGGCCCCCGACCACCGCCCCTGCGATGTTGGGCGCGGGGTAGAACTCGAACATCTGCACGAATGGCGCTTTGAAGCGCGCAGCCGGAATCGCCCGGTTCGGAAAGGGATCGGCCGTCCCTGCCATGCCATCGTCGCGGATCGTGCCAGGATCGTGGATCGGCAGCAGGTTAGGGTTCGAGAAGTCGCCGCCCCGCATTGCCGCGTCGGCGACAGTGGTGCGCTGGATGCGCTGGATGCGCTGCCGGAAGCCTTCGTAGTTGGCCATGAAGAAGAGCTTGTTCTTGAGCACTGGCCCGGCCACCGTGAAGCCGAACTGGTTGCGCCGGAACGGGTTCTTGTCTCCGTCCCGCAGCCAAGGGCGCGCTTGGATCTTGTCGTTGCGCAAGAACTCGAAGAAGGAGCCGTGGAACTGGTTGGTCCCGGCGCGGGTCGTGACGTTGATCTGCGAGGTTGATTTCCCGTGCTCGGCGGAGTAGACCCCGGTCTGGACCTTGAACTCCCGCAGGGCGTCGACGGACGGGCGCACCACGAAGGTGTTGAAGTTCGGGTCGGTGTTCTCGATGCCGTCCAGCGTGAAGCGGTTGTACTGCTGGCGCTGGCCGCTCACAGAGATCGACTGGTTGGCCCGCTCCCCGCCTTGGCGCGAGTTCGCCTGGCCGCCCGCGCCCATTTCCGCGGCGACGTTCGGGCTCAGCTTGACAAGGTTGAGGTAGTTCCGGCCGTTGATCGGCAGATCCTCGATCCGCTTCTGCTCGATCACCGCTCCTAGCGCGGTCGACGAGGTCTGCAGCATCTGCGCGCCGGCCTCGACTTCGATCACTTCCGTCACCACGCCGATTTCAAGCCTGAAGTCCACGCGGGCTACGTCGCCGACCTGCAATGTCCACGCCTCTTGGCGGGCCGCCTTAAAGCCGTCGGTCTCTGCCAGCAGGTCGTAAACTCCCGGATTGACGAACGGCACGGTGTAGTTCCCGGACTCGTTCGTCTCCGTCTCGCGGGCGACATTCGTCGCCGTGTTGATGATGGTTACCTTGGCCCCGGCGATCACAGCCCCGCTCGAGTCCGCGACGCGGCCGGTGAACTCGCCGAACGTCTGCGCCCCGGCCGTGGCTGCCAGCAGGAGAGTCAGGGCGAGGCAAGCCGCCCCGCGCGATTCAATCCGATGCATGTTGCGATCCTCCTGTTCCTGTTCGCCTGCGCCGATGCCAATCCGCACGGCCCGAGCAGGGCGGGCGTCCTTGCTTGCCGTGACATAGTTTGGATCTACCCGCGAACTACTTTTGAAAAAAGCAAGTAAAATTCTACAATGCCAGATTCTTCAGATCCACTCGGCAGGGGCAGATCCACGCTCTGGGAGGTGCGCTGGGGATGGATTTTCGCCTCCCAGAACCGCAAGAATTGTGCGACGTCGCCGATCGCGGACGCTTCTAGCCAAGTCTGCTCGCGGGCGGCAGCGGTGCGGGAAATCGCGGTCAAGGCGCGAGCACGGATGCTTGCTCCTGCGCGTGTCGCCAGGAGAGTGGGTCTTGCAGGAGCCACAGGTCGGCCGAGCGATTCGCCGTCCGCTGGCGAGGCGGCCGCACCGTAGTCCGCCTGCCGAAGGGATTATGCTCGGGCGCTCCCGTGCTTTCCGACTGTCCCGGTACGCCACGCGGGGACACTGCTGTGCGCGCCGGGGTTCCCCGCTGCCCGGCGATGTCAGTTCTGGACGCCTGCCTCCGTCCCGCCGGATCGGTTATGCATCCTGCTCACGGGGCAATCGGGGCCGTTCGGCGGGAATCGCTCGAATTTCCCGAGTCGATCTGCATACACTCTAAGGTATCCCCGCATCATGGATTGGTTGCTTCCCGCTCTCTGTGGATTGGCGCTATTTGCCGTGCGAGATTGCCTTGGCCTTGCCGCGTTTGCAAGCCGCGGCTCGAGCTTGGCCTATCTCGCCTCCGCGCTTGCCACTGGCGCCGCTCTCGGGCTGCTCGCCGGTCAGCTGTCGCGGGCCGACGCGCGGGCGGTCGCCGAAGAGCCGCTGCTGCTGGGAGCGGCGATCGCCGTGCATGTCCTGCTGTGGTTTCTCCTCGAGCGCTCGAAGCGCTCGCAGCCTTCCGCCCGGCAGGCTGCGTGGCTGTTCGTGCTCCCGTCCCCCGTGCTGCTCTATGCGGCTGGGGGCGCTGCATGGCATGCCCTGCGCTGGACGAACCTGTCCGGGCCCTTGGCCGGAGTTTCCGTCATGGCGCTGTACGGCGCGCTCGTTCTCGCCGCTGCGTTTGCCGCTCGCCGCTGGTACGCTCCCGGCGTGCGCCCGGGGGCCGCGCTGGAATTTGCCATCGCCGCGAATTTGAGCGGCCTGTTGCTGGTCTTCTTGCCCCACGAGGCGCAGGCAGGGCGGGCGCTGACCCAGCATGTCGACTGGGCCCAGTCCCTGTCCGTCCTGGTGATTGTCGCTTCGATGGTTTGCCTCTCGTTTCTCTTCGCCCGTTATCGCAGGTCGTACTGACCCCGGCTCGCCATGGATGTGCTGTCAGGAATCCTCTACGCCCTTTCCAATGCGTTCCTCGTGCCGACCTTGGTGGCCATCCTGGCCCTCTTTGCCGGGACGACCTACCTCGTCGGACGGTTCCTCTCCGAGGCCCTCGACTGGCGCGCCAATCGCGCCACCTTGGCGGCCTGCCGGGAGGCGGGCGCTTCCTTGGAGGAATTCCTGCGCCAAGGATGGCGTGGCAGGTTCGCCGCCGTGCAGGCTGCGCTGAGCGCTCACGGCCTGGCCAGCGTGCTGGTCGACAAGCAGGTCACCGATCTCGAGACCTCTCTGCGCGCCCGTATCGAAAAACTGGCGATCCTCTCCCGGGCGGGCCCGATGCTGGGCTTGATCGGGACGCTCATTCCGCTGCAGCCCGCTCTTGCGGGGCTGGCCGAGGGCAACATGCGGCAGATGGCGGCCAACCTCCTGCTGGGGTTCACCACGACCGTGATCGGGCTAGTTATCGGGGGCGCCGCTTTCGGGCTCGGGACCATGACGAGGATCTTCGGGCGTGCTGACTTGATCGAGATTCGGTTCCTGATCGAAAGCTGGCGCGAGGCAGAGGGGCAGTAGCGGCGGCATGCGGGCCAAGCAACTGAATCGCTCGCGACTGCGGGCTTGGAATCCCCCTGCCGACCCGCTTGGAGAAGAGGACGGAGACGGAGATCCGCTCGTTGGCGTTGTGAACCTCTTCGATGCAGCGATGGTCCTCGTGGTCGCGCTGTTGCTCGCGCTGGCCAGTGCGGACAGCCTCGCGGAGATCGCCGCCCGCATGAGCCAGAAGGACATCACGATCGTGACGAACCCCGGCAAGCCGGACATGGAAATGATCGTCAAGCGCGGCGAGCGGATGGAAAAGCTGAAAGCGTCGGACCGGCAAGGCACGGGCAGGGGCACGCGCCTCGGCGTGGCCTACCGCTTGGAGAGCGGCGAAGTTGTGTACGTGCCGGAAGCGGCGCCGAGCGGGACGGAAGGGCAATGACGGTTCGACGCAAGAAACTTCTGGGCTGGATTGCCGGCGCGACAGTCGCGCTATTGCTGGCAGGCGGCTACGCCTACCACCGGCTGATGCCCAGGCTGCTATTCCTCGGCGTGCCTCCGCAGCTGCTGTTCCTGCTGGCAGACGCCTCGGACGCGACAGGGATTCGCTTCTGGTTCTGGACGCGGGAGAAGATGGACGACCCCGACCTTGAGGCCGCCGACTTCTCGAGCTACAAGGTGGTCTTCATCTCGAGCCGGCGCATGGAGCCGCTCACGCGGGCCGTTCGGGACGGCCTGGCCGCGGCGGCAGCGCAAGGCACAGCGGTCTTCTTCGTGCCGGCCGACAGCGCGGACCGCTTCCGGGCCAGCCACGCGGATCCCGCCCACGCCGAGCAGGTCAGCTCCTACTGGGAGCACAGCGGGCCGCGCAACATGGCCAACCTGTTCCGCTACGCGGCCAGCCACTACCTCGGCGGCAGCGAGACCTACGACGATCCGCAGCCAACGCCGGATGACGGCTATTTCCATCACGAGGCCTCCGACCTGATGCTCTCGACGCGGGAATATGTCGAGTGGCTGCGCGAATCCGGCCGCTACCGCGAGTCCGGCCCCAACGTCTTGCTGGACTTCGCGGACGGCTGGCGCCTCGGCATGACGGCCGGCACCGCGGAGCTCTTGCAGGCTTTCGAGGACAGGGGGGCCAATGTCGCGGCCATCTTCGGCAACGAGAAGATGCCGCAGTTCGTGCGCGAGTTCCAGCCCGACCTCGTGATTTCCCGGCGCCACGGGCGCTGGTTCCAAGGGCCGCGCGGCGTCGACCTGCTCGAGTCCGAGTTCGACGTGCCCGTGATGCGGGGCGCGTCCCTGATGTTCACGGGCGAGACCTTCGAGGATTACCGCAGCACCAAGAACGGGCTTCGCGGGGTTGGCCTCGCCATGGGAGCGATCATTCCCGAGCTTGACGGCGCGATCGAACCCACTCTCATCGAGGGCATGCGGGCCCAATGGACCGGCCGCCGCTTCGAGGCGGTGGAACGGGAGCGCATCGACCGCTTGGCCGACCGCGCCCTGCGCTGGATCCGCCTGCGGAACGAGCCGAACGAACGGAAGAAGGTCGCCATCATCTATGTGGCGGGTATCGGGAAGGGCAAGATCACGGCGGCCAGCCTGAACGTTCCGCGCAGCCTGATCCGATTCCTCGGGAGCATGCGGAAGGCGGGCTACGGCGTGGAGGGCATCCCGTCGGACGCCGATGCCCTGTTGGCCGAGATGCTGCACAAGGGGCGCAACATCAGCGCGAGCCAGCGCGGGGATCTCGAGGAGCTGGCTTCCCTGGACAGTGTCACGCTGATCGACGCGCTCGCTTACCAGGAGTGGTTCGAGACCTTGCCCGAGCCGCTGCGCGCGGAGGTCATCGCCTCGTTCGGGCCGCCTCCGGGGAATTTCATGACGGTCGAGCGGGCCGGCCGCCGCCAGATCGTCGTGCCGAAGCTTGACTTCGGCAATGTGATCCTGATGCCGCAACCGGCCCGCGGGCCGAACATGGACGCCCGCCTCCAGCACAACGACCGCGTCCCTCCGAACCACCAGTACTTGGCCGCCTACTGGTGGTTGCAGAATGAGTTCCGAGCTGACGCGATCGTCAACTACGGCACGCACGGCACGCATGAATTCCTGCCCGGGCGCCCGCTCGGGCAACTCGCCGACGACTGGTCCGACATCACGCTCGGCCGCCTGCCGAACGTGTACGTCTACATCATGGACAACGTCGGCGAGGCCTTGATCGCCAAGCGCAGGGGGTCGGCCGTGACCGTTGACCACCAGATCCCCCCGATCGGGGCCGCTTCGCTGTCCGAGTCCGATCCCGAGATCGGCGAGCTGTACCGCGCCGCCGAGCAGTTCGTCGGCCAAGAGGAGGGAAGCCTGAAGGAGCGCTTGCGCGAGCAGGTCGGCCGGCTGGGCCATGCGCGCAAGCTGGACGAGGACCTGGGCCTGGACTGGTCCGGCGGCCTGCCGACAGACGAGGGGGTTGCCGAGCTGAAGCTCCACATCCACCTGGTCAACGAGGACCGGATCCCGCTCGGATTGCACGTCCATTCCCAGGAAAACCCGGCCAGCGAGGCGGCGCCGCTGGTGACATCCATGGTTGGTAACGACTATGTCCGGCGGGTGGCTTCCAGCGAGCTGGGGGTGCGCGAAGAAAGCGGGACGGGCTGGGAAGCTGCCCGGCAGCGCGCTGTCCGCCATGTCGAAGCGGTGCTGCAAGGCCGCGAGGCGCCGCCGTCGCTGCGCCCGGACGCCGAGCGTGTCCGGGCCATACACGCCTCGCTCCGCCAGACCGCCCGGGAGATCCCCCAGACCTTGCATGCCTTGGAAGGCGGCTACGTCCCGCCCGGCCCGGGCGGCGACCCGGTCCGCAATCCGGGCGCGCTGCCGACAGCCCGCAACCTGTACGGCATCAACCCGCAGGAGGTGCCCACGCGGGCGGCTTGGGAGGTTGGCGTCGAACTCGCGGACGCGCTGCTCGAAGCGGAGCGGGAACGGCTCGGGCGCTACCCGCGCAAGGTGGGCTTCACGCTATGGAACACCGAGCTGATCCGGCATTACGGCACGGACCTGGCCCAGATCCTGCACCTTATCGGCGTGCGGCCGGTATGGGACCACAACGGCATCGTCGCTGACTTGGAGATAGTGCCCGCGGCGGAACTCGGGCGGCCCCGGATCGACGTGGTCATCCAGGCTGCTTCGCTGTTCCGGGACACCTTCCCGGACCGCATGGAGTTCCTCGACAAGGCGGTGCGGCTGGCGGCCGGCGCGGCCGGCGGCGACAACTACATTTCCGAGCATGTCGAGGAGTCGCAGATCGCCCTGAAGCGCGCCGGCATGTCCGCCGCGGACGCTTTGCTGTACGCCGGCGCTCGCGTCTTCAGCAACAACGTCGGGGGCTACGGGACGGGCGTCATCCAAAACACAGTGCGCAGTGGCGAGTTCGAGGACACGGCCGAGCTCACGGAGGAATACCTGGCGCGGGTCGGCGCGGTCTACACCGCGGGAGCCGAATGGGGCGCCAACGTGCCGGGCCTCTACAGGCAGGCGCTGGCGCGCACCGAGGCGGTTTCGCTCAGCCGCTCCACCAACGTCATCAGCCCGCTGACGCTGGACCACTACTTCGAATATCTCGGCGGCATGACCATGGCCGTGCGCGACACGACCGGCTCGTCGCCCGAAACCTATGTCTCGGACGTGCGCGATGCCGAGAATGGCCGCTTGGAGACTGTCCGCGAGACGCTGACACGGGACTTGCGCGGCAAGTACTGGAACCCGCGCTGGATCCGGGAGCAGCAGCAGGAAGGCTTCTCCGGGGCGGTCGAGATGTCCCAGACCGCCACCAACCTGTTCGGCTGGCAGGTGACCAAGCCCGAGGCGATCGACGATTACGTCTGGGACGAGGTCGAGCGCGTCTACGTGCAGGACTCCTTAGATCTGGGCCTTCCGGAGTGGCTCGACCGGGAGAATCCCTACGCTTTCCAGGACGTGGCGGCCGTGCTGCTCGAGGCCGCCCGCAAGGGCTACTGGGATGCCGACGCCGAGACGCTCCGCAGGGTCGCCAACCAGTACGCCAGATCTGTCGCGGAGCACGGGCCGGCCGGCGACGGCCGGACAGTCGACAACACCGCGTTCCAAGAATTTCTCGGCACGGCGCTAACCGCCCCTGGCAACGAGCAGGGCGTCGTGCTGCTGACCAGCTACAGGGGCGCGCTCGACAAGAGCGCGGGCCTGGCCGGATCTGAAATCGTGCAGGGCCGCACGCTGGCCCGCAGCGCCGAGGAGCAGTCCGAGACTGCTTTCGCCCCGACCGGTCCCGCCAGTTGGGCCCTGCTGGCGCTAGCAGCTTTGGGCGCTGCGCTTGTCTTCGGACTGAAGCGCCGCAAGCGCCCATAGACTCGCCGTAATTCACTTCACGCCTACCTGCAAGGAGAAACCATGACAAACACAATTCGCGCTGCGATCCTAGCCGCAGCTTGCCTGTTCGGCAGTTCTGAGGCATTCGCCCAAGTTGGCGCGGCCACGCTGACCGGCAGCGTGCTCGACCCGTCCGGGGCCCCCATCGCCGGAGCATCCGTGGAGGTGGAATCCTTGCGGACGGGCGCACTCGCGCAGGCGGTCAGCTCCGCGGCCGGCCTCTACCGGGTGTCCGGCCTTGACACCGGACGCTACCGGCTGGCGGCGGAGAAGGACGGCTTCCGCATCTACCGGGGCGAGGATCTCGACTTGGTCGCCGGCCAGAACATCGTGCGCAACATCCGCCTCGAGCTCGGCCCAGTCAGCGAAGAAATCACGGTGGTCGGCTCGTTTTCCGAGATCGAGCGCGTCTCGTCTGACGGCGTCCGCGGCTCCAATTTCGCGCCGTCGGAGGTTGACAGCATCCCGATGGTGGCGAACAATGTGGGGCGGAACTACCGGGCCATCAGCTACCAGACGCCCGGCGTCGGGTTCGCGGATTCGAACCACGCGCCCTTCACGGTCAACGGGACCCGCCCGCTCGGGGCTGTCAACACGATGGTCGATTCTGCCGAGTACAACGATCCGGTGGCTGGTAACCTGCTGGGGCGCGGACTGACCGAGCAGCCGGTCTCGATGGAGACCGTCGAGGCCTTCGAGATACAGACATCGAACTTCAAGGCCGAATTCGGCCGGGCGTCCGGAGCTGTCGTCAATCTAGTCACCAAGCGCGGCGGCAACGAGTGGCACGGATCGGCATACCACTTCTTCCAAAACGAGAAGCTCAATGCGCGCGGCGCCCTGCTCTCCGAGCGCCCGGCGCGCCGGCTCAACATGCCCGGCGCCACGCTGGGCGGGCCCGTCGTCCGCAACACGCTCTTCTTCTTCGGAGGCTACGAGGTCGGTGCCCGGAACCAGTACCGCGCCTCGTCGACAATCCAGACCTTGACAGCCGAGCAGCGCGCAGGGGCCGCGCCCAGCGTCCGCGCCCTGCTGCCGCTCTACCCGCAGCCGAATGTTCCGGGCACGAACCTTCACAGCGCGGCCGTGCCGAGTCCGCAGACCGGCCAGACCGGCCTGCTCCGGCTGGACTGGCAGGCCAACGACAAGCACCGCGTCAGCGCCCGGGGCAACTGGGTCAACGCGATCGGGCCGACGCGGGACCGTCTCGCCGCGGGGAACGCGGAAACCGACAACCTGTCCCGCTCGGGCGTTGTCGGGCTGGAATCGTACCTTTCCCCACGCGCGTTCAACCAGTTCCGCGGCACCTATTCGACATATTTCGCGCAAGTCACCCCCGGCAGCCCGTCTCTGGGAGACCCGGCCGTGAACGGGCAGGCGGGAGTCGTTCTGGTCACTGGCCTGCCCCGCTTGGGCACGTTCATCCCCTTCACCGTCACGCGCTTTCACAACTACACATATTCCAACGATTTCACGCTGGTTGCGGGGAAGCACGTATTGAAAGCGGGCGGGATCGGCCGGCACATCCAGTACAATTCCGTCAGCGAGCGCAACTTCAACGGGCTCCTGATTTTTCCCTCGATCGGAGCGTTCCTGGGCGGGCAGCCCCTCATTTACTCGCGCGCTTTCGGCGACTCGCGCATTGACCAGCGGAACCAGGAATTCGGCCTGTATGTGCAGGACGACTGGCGGGTCAGCCCCAATCTGACGCTGAATTTCGGCCTCCGCTATGAATTCTACGGCGTTCCGGGCGACAAGTATGGCCGGCTCGAGCAGGACTACGACTCCGATCCGAACAACCTTGCACCGCGCGCCGGTTTTGCCTGGAATATCGGCGGCGCGGGCAAGACCGTCCTGCGCGGCGGCTACGGCTTCTTCTTCAGCCCGCTGCAGATGGGCTACATTGCCCAGTCGCGATACGCGCCGCCCAGGGTGACCACCTATTCGCGATTCCGGCCGCAATTCCCGGATCCGCTGCAAGGCGCCCGGGTCGGTTCCGACGAATACGTCTTGGACAGCGGTTTGGTCAATCCCTACGTGCAGAACTGGAACATCACCCTGGAGCGCCAGCTGTGGGGCGCGGGATCGGCCGGAAGCATCGCCTATGTCGGGAACCGGGGCTTGAAGCTGACCCGGACCTCGCTGCCGAACGGCGGGCCGAACTTGCGCGGGCCGTTCCGCCCCGACCCCAGCCGCGGCGTGGTCAGCTACCTGACGGGCGGGGCGTATTCGGACTACGACGCCCTGCAGGCTACTGTCCGGGCGCGTCTCGGCCGCGGCCTCTGGTACCGCTTGGCGTACACGTACTCGCGGACCATCGATGTTGCGTCGTCGTCCAGCCTTGTTCCCACGGACCAATCCGACTGGAACGCTGACCGGTCGTATGCCGATTTCCACCAGCCGCACGTCCTGACTGTCTTCAGCACCTACGAGCTGCCGTTCGCGCGCAGGCGGCGCCTGCTGGGCGGCTGGCAGCTGGGCGCTCTGGCGTGGGCGCGCAGCGGGACGCCCTTCTCGCTTTTTTCGAATACCGACAATCCGAACGGCTCGCGGATCAACCGCATCAACGACATTGCGGGGGCGATCGACCGCTCGCCAATAGGCAGCGAACGGTTCCGGCTCGCGCCGGGGGTCACGCCGGCTCAGATCCAGCCCGCGCCCGGCACCGTCGGTTCCCTGGCGCGGAATTCCGAACTCGCCCCCGCCTACTTCGACCTTCATGTAACACTGGAAAAGCAGGTGGCGGTCCGTGATTCGGTCAACGTGCGCTTCCGAGCCGAGGTGTTCAACATCTTGAACCGGGTCAACTACCAGCCGCCGATTGACAACCTCGAGGACGGACGATTCGGCCAGTCGGTGCGGACTTACGAGCCTCGCCAGTTCCAGCTGTCGCTGCGATTGGCCTTCTAAGGTGGGGCAAATGCGCAAATCGCTTCTTCTCGCGGCCCTTGCCGCTACACCTCTGCTGGGCGGGGATATCTGGCCCGGGTTCCGCGGGGACGGGACGAGCCTCGCCTCGGCTGGCGATCTGCCCGTGGCTTGGTCGGACAGTTCCAACGTGGCTTGGTCCGTGGCGTTGGAAGGCTACGGGCAGTCCAGTCCCGTCATCCGGCAAGGCGCCGTGTATGTCACTTCGGCGGTGGGGCCCAACAAGGAGACCTTGGTGACCGCCGCCTACCGGCTTGCGGACGGCAAGCTGCTGTGGGCGGACCGCAGGCCCTCTTCCGCCCCGGCCGAGGCGCATGAGCGCATGGCAAAGGCCGCCCCTACGCCGGTCGCTGGCGAGGACGGACTCTATGCGTTCTTCGAGAGCGGGGACTTGATCGCGCTGGATTACGAGGGGCAGCAGCGCTGGGCTAGGTTCTTGCCCGAGGAGGGTGAGAGCTGGACGGGGAACCACGGCTTGGGATCGTCTCCCGTGCTTTCCGGGGAGCGTCTGTTCCTGCACATTGCCCCTGTGGGCAAGGGGCGCCTGTACGCAATTGAGAGCAAGGATGGCCGGGATGCCTGGGTGCGCGATCTGCCCCCGTCCCCGTCTTTTTCGACACCTGTGGCGATCCAGCACGAAGGCCGCTCGCTGCTGCTGACAACGGCTGGCGGCGGGGCAGCGGCCTATGACATGGACAGCGGCGAGGAGGTTTTCCGCCGTCCGGTGCGCGGCGGCCGCGGCTACGCCGTTCCGTCGGCCAGCGTGGCCGGGGACTTGGTCGTGATTGCCTCGGGCGAATCCAAAGGGACGCATGCATTCCGGCTGGATGTCCCGGATACGACCCTGTGGAGCGCTGACAAGGCGACGACCGAATTCAGCTCCCCGGTGATTGCGGGCGGGCGCGCGTGGCTGGTCAACTCCGTCGGTGTCCTCTTTGAACTCGACCTGCTAACCGGGGAGGAACTCTCGACAAGGCGGCTGCCGTCGGGATGTTGGGCTACCGGTATCGCGGACGATGAGCGGCTCTATTTCTTCGGCGTGGACGGAGCGGCCGCAGTTCTCTTGCAGTCTAGTGGGGAGATCCTTGCCACGAGCGATCTCAGCATCGAGGGCCGGGTCTACGGCGTGGCGGCCGCAGACGCGTCCTTTATCGTGCGGGCGGGAGATCGGCTGCTGCGCATTTCGAACGATCCTTAGCCCAAGGCAGGACGCCGGCTCCTTTCCTCCTTGTTGTGGGCCGGGACGGAAGAGGATCTGCTGGGGGCCTGTGCAGGGTAGCGGCTCTACTGGCGGCGCCTGCTTGGCAGGCATGCCTTGTTCCTTGTGACAGGCAGTTGTGGGCGAACTGGGCTTTTCGCCGCTACGGCACCAATGCTGGCCGACGAGCGCCCGGCTTCCCCACAAAACAGAGATTACAGCGCGCCAAGGTAGGCGCTGGCAGGTGAGGATGCCTCTTGCCCCATGCGCCCAGCAGGATCGACAAACAGCGGGCTGCTAGGCGGGGAGCGAGTGTGGCAGGGGGCATCTGGGAACCGGCTGGTGCCGCGAAGCATGCACAGCGGATGGTGAAGCGCCAGCGACCGGCAAGAGGGACAACGGGACATGCAGGGGCAGAGAACGTCCGTATATCGGGGACGGCACGGCTGGGAGATGCATAAAGTCGAGACAGGAACCGGACGGCTGTCAGTTAGAAACAACTTGCAGAATCTGAATCGCGACCGCCGGAACCTCAGGCATGAATTCCCAAGCGTGACAGTAACTGCCCAGCTAGTGAGCAGGAGCAGCACAGATCAGGGATTGGCCGAGGTGGGCCGGGTGACTAACTTGGACCAGAAGGCGGTCGGCCCTTGCGCCAAGGTCTCGATGCGGTTCAGGCCCTGCTTGCGGGCGGTCGACAGCACGCTGCGCAGAATGGCGAAATCCGCAGCTCCCTGGGTCGAGCGGAAACTGCCCGAAATCTTCATTCTCAACTTCATCATGCGCAGATCCTGCTCGGCCTGATTGTTGGTGAACGGCACTTTGGCGTCGTGCAGAAAACGCAGTGCCTCCGCCCGCCGCCGCTCCAAGCGCAAGGCTAGATTGTGTCCCTTGCAGCGTTTCGGGCGCCCCCGCCGCCCGGACGGCAAGGGCGGCTGCGCCGCATACTCCGCCAGCGCCGCCTCCAGCACTTGGTCATAGCGCCGCTCCAGGCGCATCAGCAGCGAGCGGGGCAGTGGTATAGCCCGCTGCCGCACGCTGTGCATCACGCGATTGGCGCGCTGCAGCAACCGCTGCAGGCGCCCCGCCCAAGCGGCCCCGTCGAGGTGCGCCACCGCCTCCAACTCGCGCAAATGGTGCGCGTGACACAGCGCGTGCTGCACCCCCTGGAGCGTGAAGTACGGCGCCCAGTGATCATGCACCAGCAGCCCGCGCAGGCCCGCCAGCAGGCTGCCGCGCCGCTCACTCGTGCGGTAAAACGTCAGCCCCGCCGTGCTCAACACGTGCAACCACTGCGTCCGCCCATTGATGCGCATGCCTGTCTCGTCCAAGTGCTTCACGCCGTCCGCATTCACTAGCAGATCGCGGATCTGCTCCGTGCAAGCCTGCCAGCGCTGGGCTGCCTTGCGCGTCATGCCCGCCAAACTCGCGCTGCACAACTGGACGCCGAACAAATCGGCAAACACCTCGGCCAGCCGCTGCTCGGGCAGCAACTGCGTGTTCTGCAGGTAGACGGCCGTGGCCGCCAAGCGCTCGCCGTACTGCGCCGGGGCGTTCACGCCCGCGGGGAACACCGCCCGTGTCACACTGCCACACTGCCCGCAGCGGCAGGCTTGCGCTTGATGCTCGGTCACTTCTAACGGCGGTGGCGGGGGCAACTCGAACACCTGCCGCCGCTGCGGCTCGCCGACGATGTCCGCGGCCGACAAGGCCGCGCCGCACTGCGCACAACTCGCCGGCAGGTGACTCACCGTCCGTTGCGGGCTGTCACTCTGCCGCAGCGTCGTGCCGCGGTGTCCGCGCTGCCCGCCGGGCCGCTTGCCGCTCGGCCGCCGCTGGCTGCGCGTGCGCGGCGCGGCCGGCGGCTTGGCCAAGCCGTCGCTCGACGGCGGCTTGCCGCTGTTGCTGCTGTTCAGCCCCAAGCGCCGTTGCAGTTCCTGCACTTCCTGGCGCAGCGCACACAGTTCCTCCTGCAACTTCGTGTTCTGGGTGCGCAACTTGCTGTTGTCCGTGCGCAACTCGTCACGCTCCGCACACAGTTGCGCCAAGGTTGTGGCAGGCTCCGCCTGTAGCGACCGCTCACGCTCCGCCAAGATCTCGCTATCGCCCGCCATTCAAGAACACTTTCTAGTTTACATGTTCTGCCACGCCCTGTCAACTAGTGCCTGCGACAAAAGCTTCTAAATGATTGAAAATAGATGAGTTGATAGCAATCGACGCCGACGAAGATGACAGCGGCTGGCTAGCCCTGGCCCGCTGGCGGCCTATTTGCTACGATCTTCGTCTGGCAGGCACCCATGAGAGTCGTCTTAAATCCACAATTAGCCATCGGCCAAATCGATATTGAGCGCATCCCACTCGATCCGCAGTCCCGGGATGATATTCCCGCCGTGCTGCGCGGTTTGCAGCAGATTTGGTCGGATGCTGAGTTGCGGGCCAAGCTATTCACTCTGCTGGAGACGCATCTGCTCGCGGACAAGAGCAAGGCGGACAGCGCAGACAGTGAGAGGCAAGCATACGGGCCGTGCTTGGACGCCAGGAACGGTCGTCCGGGCATGAGTCTGTGGAGCATATTGGTGCTGGGACTGCTGCGTCAGGGATTGAATTGCGATTATGATCGCTGGTGTGAAACACCCTAGCCCGCCCCTGCCCCCACAGCGTCCCGGGAAGCAGTTTGTGCAGTGTCGGGAAGCAGCTGGTAGCCGAGATCCTTAGCTGTCGTTTTGAGGTAGGCCAAGGTCCGTTGGCGATGGCGCTGCTCGTAGGCCGCCTCGCCCTCGTCAACGTAGTCCTGGCCGAAGCGCAGCATGCGGTATACCAACACCGCCAGCTTGCGGGCGGTGGCGAACACCGCCGTCTTCATCCCCTTGTGCCGCGCCTTGCGGCGCAGCGCCGCCCCCAGCGCCGACTTGGACCGGATCAGCGCCGTCGCCGCCATGCGCAGCGCGTTCGACGTGCGCGTCGCTCCCAGCCCGCGCTGCCGCTTGCCCGCCAACTGCTGCCCGCCCGATACCGCGTGCCGCGGCGCCAGGCCCAGCCAGCTCGTGAAATGCCGCTCGCTCGGAAACGACCCCAGATCCGTCCCCACCTCGGTCAGGATCGTGCGCGCCGCCCCCGCGCTAATCCCGTCGATGCGCGTCAGATCCACGCTCGCGTAGCGGTACAGCGCCGTCCGCAGCGGCTGCTCACCCCGCCTTCGGATGGCTTTCTCCTTGGCCGCGTTCGGGTGCCGCGGACACTCCTCCGCGCTGCATTCCTCGCCCGCCTGCTGCTGCAGATCCTCTTGCAGCTTCTGCTCGTAACCGTCCATCTCGGCCTGCACCGCGTCGTACAGCCGCAGCGCACTGCGCAGGTTGAACAGGTGCTCCTCCCGCCAGTTGCCGCTCAGGTACTCCACGAACTGCTCCTCCGTGTGCTTGCAGCGCCCCGAGCGCAACTGCGCCAACTGCTCCGCATCGCGCTGCCCCGCCACGATCGCACGCACGATCGCCATGCCTGTCTGCCCCGTCAGATCCGTCACCGCCCGATGCACCTGCACGTTCATCTGATCCAGCGCCCGCTGCATCCATTGCACGCAGCGCGTGCGCTCCGCCACCAAGCTCTGCCACTGCCGGTGCAGCGCCCGCAGCTGCGTCACCGTCTCGGGCGGCCGGAACGAGCCCCGCAGCAGGCCGCAACTGTGCAGCCGCTGTAGCCACTGGCAGTCCAGCATGTCGGTCTTGCGCCCCGGCACGTTCTTCAACTGCCGCGCATTGACCAGCAACACCTCGAAACCGCGCTCCTCCAGCAACTCGTGCAATGGGATCCAGTACACATACGTGCTCTCCAGCGCCACCGATTCCACGCCTTCGGCCGCCAGCCAGTCCGCCAACGCGTCCAACTGCGCGGTGGTCGTGCCGAACGTGCGCACGTTGGGCCTGCCGTCCGCACGTGGCGGCCCGCAGGCCCAGTGCTCGCGGCTGCCGAGGTCCACCCCCGCCACCTGCGGGCGCTGCACCGGCAGGTCCCGCTCCGGCTGCTCTCTTGCCATATCTCCCTCCTGCTGCTCCTGTCTCACACACGGAAGGCCCCGGCCCGGGTTGGCAATTGCTCTGCAATGCTGGTGTTGAGGAGTGCTTCCGAAGAAACCTCGCTAGTGAATGATCGCTCGCCCGGACCCAGACTGGCTTTGGGGCAAATACTGCACCAATGAAATTACGGGGCTTGACTGCCGGAACCCTCCGCTCTGATTCTACGCCAAGCCACGTGTTTCCAACCGAATGATCCGGGCCCCGCCCGGGGGCGCGACTGGCATGAATTAGCTGGACAGCATCGCAGTGTGCGGCGCATGATGGGACTCAGCGACTGGGACAGCACAGTGGCCAGTTGCCGCACGATCACACGCAACGTGTCGCTACTGACTCCGCAGTTACTAGCGGCTGTCAACCGCTTGGTGGTGGGAGCTGGCTACGAAGTGCTAGGCCAGGATGTGGCAGGAGAGTTGGCGGCGCGTTGCGATTCGTTCGTGGTGGAGACAGACGTGCATTATCCGACGGATGTAAGTTTGCTGTGGGATGCAATGAGGAGTCTGCTACGGACGATCGCACGGGCGAGTGAGGCCCAAGGGGAGACAGGCTGGCGGCAGCATAAGAAGTTGGAAGGGAAGGTGAGGAGACTGTTCCAAAGAGTGCGGACGAGGCGCAGCGCAGGAGGAAGAATCAAGAGAAAGGGGTGAAGGCGTATTTGAAGCAGTGTGAAAGGTTGCTAGAACGAGCTGAGGGGAGCTTGGAAAATCTGCGGGAGAGCAGGGCAAGCAAGGAAGAGATCAAGGAAATAGAACGGCTTGCGGGATTGGGGCGGAAACTGGCGGGGCAAGTGGAGCGGAGAATATTGCAAGGCGAGACGATCCCACAAGAGGAGAAAGTGTATTCGATTTTCGAAGATCATACGCGCTGGTGCGTAAAAGGGAAAGCGGGTGTTCTGGTAGAGCTAGGAGTGCCGGTAACAATCGTGGAGAGCGCGGAACAGTTTATATTAGGTCATCGTATCATGTGGACGGAGCAGGACGTGGATGTGGCGGTCGAAATAGTGGAACAGGTGCAGAGTGAGTACCCGGGATTGCAGGGATGCAGTTTTGACAAGGGGTACTACAGTGCTGGGAATCGGCAGCGGTTGGATGGCATGCTGGCGCGGAACGTGATGCCGAAGAAGGGGCGGTTGAGTGAGACAGATAAAGAGCGGGAAGAAGCACAGGAGTACGTAGAGAGACGGCGGCAGCATCCGGCAGTGGAGTCGGCGATCGCGAACTTGGAGCAGCGAGGACTGGATCGAGTGCGAGAGCACGGTCGGGCAGGATTCGAGCGGGCGATTGGGTTGTCAGTGGTGGCAGCGAACGTGCATCGGCTAGGATTGATACTCCAGAGAAGGGAACGAGAAAGACTGAAGAAAGAGCGGCTAAAGATAGCCGCATAGCAGCGGTCATCGAGACGGGAAAGAGAAAAAAGAGAGCTGGCAGAAGGCCGGCAGGGCGGAGTGTATCTGAAGCAGGCAGTGAGTCGAACTCAGCCAGATTTCTTGACATATTTTTACCAATCAGGGGAGAAATTCTGCTGAACGATGCCCCCAATGGGTCCATAAATCGGCGCATATTTTTAGAGAAGATCGGATTTTAGGGGGTTTTGTCGCAGGCACCAACTAGCTGGGCAGTTACGCGTGACAAAGGTCTAGAGCTGAACTCAAGAGCGCGTGCAAGTATGACGTTGCACTTATGCCGAGGGCATTAGGGCGGGCAGATCGCGCAGTTGATTCCCGATGCGAACTTTCAGCTTTCCCGAAACTGACAATGTAGGGAAGGGGCTAATATTGAGTTTGTAGCTCTCGGGCGGCGGCTCGAATTCGAAATAATACGCAAGCATTAGCAGGTTAACAACAATCTGTAAGTTCATCCAAGAGTATCCTACGCACATGTGCGTGCCCAATCCATACGGAGCATATGCTTGGCTATGATGCTCCCTGCGCGATGGCAGATATCGATCTATGTCGAATTTGTAAGGATTTGGGAAACTGTCGCTCATGTAGTGGGAGGCTGTTTGTACGATATGCACCCGCTCTCCTAGCGGCAGTGAGAAATTTTCCACGACGCAAGAATTTGACACATTTCTAACCTGCATGGTAACAATAGGATACATCCGCAAGCATTCCATGAGAAAACGATGTGTCACGTCGTAGTTATCCAGCGAAAAATCTTCGCTTCCGGGGTCTCGGCCGTCGAAAAGAGCATTTGCCTCATTCCGAATCCTTGCTGCAATTTGTGGATTTCTGGCCATTTCGAAAATGGCGAATCCCAAGAGATCGCCGAGGTAAATACTTTGAAGTATCGGTGCGGCAGCCAACATGAACGGAAGGTTTTGTTCGGGAAGGATTTGCGGATCGATCTTATGCAATCTAATCAGTTCATCTGCCAGTTCTCTTGTCGCTTCCGCGCGTTGGAATGGCGTGTGGTTTTGCTGGATTCGTTGCATGAAAGTGGTGAGAAGTCGGAAACGACTCTTCATGCTTGGGGTGTTCGCCAAGAATTTTGGAAGAAGATGACCGACATAACAAACTGACGCCCTTTCTTTCCATTTGGCCAGATCTTCGAAAATATCTTGCGAGTCTGTGCTGACGGCAATGCGAGTCATTTGCAAGTTTATCATCAGTCGAGTCGACCGCTTGACATTAAATTCCGAGCCAGCTTGCCACTTCTCGCTCGACATGAAGCGTCGGGCTAGATAGAACATATCATCCAATCTCTCATGGAATTTTTCTGCCGAATAAATATCTTTCATTACCTTGCGCATTCGGAAATGATCGGCACCGTCTAGTGATGAAATCAAGCCCTGTGCACCGCAAGCTTGCTCCAATTCCCTAAAATAGCTTCCAGAGTTCAAGTACATGCGGCCATTCCGATGCATCCATTTATTGATTTTTGCTCCAGCCAGAAAAAGTAGCGGTTTCGTGAAGGGAGGTTTCACCTGAAATACAGGTCCATATTGTTCGGCAATGCCTGCAAATAATGCTGGAGTGTTTCCGCGCCAAAAGTGTTCATTAAATAGTAACTTGGTGAAAGGAATTTGTGGAATTTTCTTACTTAACGGCGTGCTCTGCAAATAGGTTGGCGCATCAATAGCATGCTTGACACTAGAAGACAATGCACGGTTGATTAAATCCATCTTGCAAATTGAATCGATGCGCTCTTCAGCTTCACTGTCTAATTCGAAAATGTAACGAATGATATTGCACGCATTCAAGAGACCAATCAATAGGCAATCTTTTGGGTCAGGAATAATACCGTTAAAAATAATTTCTCTAAGGTTTGATTTAATTTGATTTACCGCAAAATTATCTTTATTTTTTTGATAGTTTATTGAATAAAATCCACCTTCATGATGTGTCAAAAAATTCAAACCAACTAGGCGTTTTAAGGTCATGTCAATAATGGTTTCCGAATGAATCGCAAGTTTCTCTACCCAGTAGTGCGTTGTTTGGGAATCTGGAGAAGATGCAATCTCGTCTAGGCATAGATCCAAGATTGTCTCGCTTGTTTTGCTTGAATCTATTAAAAAAAGCGATTTTTCATCTGTATCAATGCGTGATTTCAGGGAAAGATCTGCGAGAATCGCACCGATGATAGTGCAATTCAAAGGCCAGCCGTCTACTTGGTAGAAATACCCGGTCTGCTCATTGAGGAGCATCAAAACCAATTCTTCGGAAATGCTTAACGGTTGTTCGTTCTTCATATCACTCATTGTCCCTCCCGAGATAGCTCGACTGCCATGCTCCTCTGCCAGGATGGCACTTCCTCGCCGTGTCGAATTTTGTGGGCCGACTGAACGGTGTCTTTCTCCCGGACTCTCTTGAGCGCGATGCTGCCGTTACGAAACTCTGCTCAACCCCACTCTAAATTTTATCCTAAGCGCCATGGCTTGTGCAAGCAAGCAGGTACATTTTTTAGTCTGAACTTCACCTAGGCTGGATAGGCTTTGATCGCTTTTAAGTACTTTATTTTCAATTGGTTATGACTCTCCCGGGATCTCTCTCAGGTGTATTTTTGTTTCCATGTATTTTTTTACTTGACATTTGTTTATATCTTTTATTAGAATTGTATTTGCAATTTTTTGTTTCCATGTAATCCCCGTGGCCTTCTACGTCGAATCCATCCCCAACCGCAACAGCCCCCCAGCCGTCCTGCTCCGCCAGGCTTGGCGGGAGGGCCAGCGCATCCGTCGCAAGACCATCGCCAACCTCTCCCAACTCCCGCCCGAGGCCATCCACGGCATCCGCACCGTCCTGCAAGGCGGTGTGGCTGTCCCCCGCCTCGACCAAGCCGTTACCATCCGCCGCTCCCTGCCTCACGGCCATGTCGCCGCTGTGCTCGCCCTCGCCCGCCAACTCCACTTCCCCCGCCTGCTACAGCGCTCCCCCTCGCGCCAACGCAGCCTCGCCTTGGCCGCCATCTGCGCCCGCCTGCTGCAGCCCGACTCCAAGCTCGCCACCGCCCGCAGCCTCTGCCCCGCTTCCGCCGCCAACTCGCTCGGCAGCCTGCTCGCTCTCGGGCCCGTGGCGGGCAATGAACTGCTGGCCATGCTCGATTGGCTGCGCCAGCGCCAGCCTTGGATCCAACGCAGCCTCGCCCGCCGCCACCTGCGCGCCGGCACCCTAGTCCTCTACGACGTCACCAGTTCCTACTGCGAAGGCCGCTGCTGTCCGCTGGCCGCCTTTGGTTACAACCGCGACCGCAAGCGCGGCAAGCGCCAGATCGTCTTCGGCCTGCTGTGCGCCCCGGACGGCTGCCCCGTGGCGGTGGAGGTGTTCGCCGGCAACAGCGCCGATCCGACCACCGTGAGCGCCCAAGTGCAGACCATCCGCAAGCAGTTCGGCGTGCAGCAAGTCGCGCTGGTTGGCGATCGCGGCATGCTGACCACGGCGCGCCTGCGCGCCGACCTCGAGCCGGCCAGCCTGGATTGGATCTCGGCCCTCACTAGCAGCGCCCTGCAGCAGTTGCTCAAAGCGCCCGAACCGGATGCCGAGCAGGCCGGGGCCAGGCCTGAAGCGCCGCTCCAGCCGGGCCAGTTGGTGCCCGATCAAGTGGCTGAGATTCACAGCCCGGAATTCCCCGGCGAGCGCCTGCTGGTGTGCCTGAACCCGCGCCTGCGAGAGCAGCGCGCCCGCAAGCGAGAGGAGTTGCTACAGGCCACCGAGCAACTCTTGGAAGAGCTGGCCGCCAAGGTGCGGCGGGGGCGCAAGCCGTGGCACGAAGAGGCCGCGATCCAGCGCCGCATCGGCCGCGATGCGAATCGCTACAAGGTGGCGAAGCATTTCGAGATCAGCGTGCAGGAACACGTGCTGCACTGGTCGCGACGGCCAGAGCGCATTGCCGCCGAGGCCCAGTTGGACGGCGTGTACGTGGTGCGCACGAGCTTGCCTGCGGACGCCCTCGGGGCGCACGAAGCGGTGGCGGCCTATAAGAGTCTGGCGCAGGTGGAGCGCGCCTTCCGCTCGTTGAAAACGACCCGCTTGGCAGTGCGCCCGTTCTACGTCTACAGCGCCGAGCATGTGCGCGGGCATGTCTTTCTGTGCATGTTGGCCTACTACTTGGAATGGCACTTGCGGCGCAAACTGGCACCGTTGTTGTTTGAAGACAGCGAGCGCGAGGCAGCTCGCGCACAGCGCGACTCGCCGGTGGAAGCGGCGCAGGTGTCGCCTGCGGCCCGGGCCAAGGCCGCCAGCAAGCGGACTCCGGAAGGCTTGCCGGTGCAGGGCCTGCCGAGTCTGCTCGCACATCTGGGAACACTGACGCTCAACCACGTCACGCTAGGCAAGGACGAGCAGCACGAGTTTCCGCTGCTCGCCCAGCCGACGGCCTTGCAAGCCAAGGCATTCGCTCTGCTGGGAGTCGATCTCGACAAGACTGTTTCCAGTAAAATGACAGGTTGATTCGACGTAACTCATTCTGAAACAAGCAATTAGTTCGTCTTTTCCGGATGAAGTTCAGTTTAGTTGGTGCATGCTGCGTGTGAGGGGAGCGGATCGCCTCTGGTGAGGCTAGTGGCGTAGCGGGCAGGAGTCCCAACGACTCGTTGCGCGGGCGCTGCAGCGGGATTTGCCGGGCGTGGACCGGGTGGCCAGGCCGAGTAGGCGCAGCGGGAGTGTCGCCAGCACGATGCGGCTGCGTGGGGCCGAGCTGGGGCCGAGCTAGTGCCGGGGTGCTTGTAGCAGGCAGTCGAGGGCCTCCTGCGGGCGGGCCGCGAAATGGCGGTTGGCCTGCGGCAGGTAGCGGAATTGGGGCAGGCCGCGGATGATCGAGATGGCGGTGTTGGTCAGGCAGGCCAGATTGCGCGGCAAGTCGCGCACATACACGCGGCAGCGGTCTTCGTCGTAGGTGAAGTCGCGCACGTAGTGCAGGCGGTTTTCAATGTGCCAATGCTTGCGCAGCAGTTGCGCGAGTTGCTGGGGCGTGGCTTGCGCAGGACTCAGCGAAGTCAGCGCGTAGGTCACTTCAGTGCTGCACTTGCCGGTCTTGACGTGCTCGCGCCGGCGCTCGACGCGGATCGCCTGCTGGCGACCGTACAGCTGGGCAGAGTCGTCCCAGACCGCAGCGCTGATGTCCTTGACCTGGTAGCTGCGGTGCTCGATACGGCCATGCTTGCGGTCGCTGGTTTCCACCAGCGGGCAGTCGCTGAAGTCCATGCTGCGCAGGTCGGCGAGGATGGTGGGCTGGTTGCCCTTGATGGCGGTGATCAGGTACTCGGCCTGGCACTCGTCGAGCACGCAGCGCGCCGTCTTCTGCTGGGCGTGCAGCGCGTCGCCGGTCACCACGCGGCCCTGCAGCGGCAGTTGCCGGGCCAAGTCGCAGAAGGCCGGGATTTCGTTGCTTTTGCTGTCGATCTCGAGTTGCCCCAGCACCACGCCGCTATCCTGTTCCACGGCCGCGAGCAGCATGCGGCGCCCCGGCTTGGTCTGCTTCGAAGCCCCGCGCACGTCCTTGCCATCCAAGCTCACTGCGGGCAGCTGCGCCGGCCCGCTGCCGGTCGCCGGCGCCGCGTCCGCCGCTGGCCGGGCTTGGATGTGCGCGCTCTGCTGGCCGGCCCAAGCGCGCGTGGCTTGTTCCAGCGTCTGCGGCTCCAAGCTCGCCAAGATGTTGTGGAAGGTGGTGATCGAAGGACTCGTGTAGCAGTCCTTGCTGGGGCTGCGGAAACACTCCACCGCCGCCCGCTGGCCCTGGTCCAGCAAGGCTGCGAACTGGGCGCAAGCGGTCACGCCGCGGTAGCCGCACAGGCGCGCCGCCACGGCCAGCGTCAGCACGCAGCGCAATTCGTAGCGCTTGCCGCGGGCATGCCGGTACTCGGGTACCTCGCCCAGAAACTCGAACAGACTGCGCAGCGTCTGCGCGTCCGGTGGCTGGCTGCGCTCGGGCCCCGCCCAGCGCGGATCGTCCGCGCTGTGGGCCAGTTGCTGCGCCGCATGAGCTTGCACTTCGTACACAAACACCTCCTTGGGTTGGCCGTGGCGGCGCCACTGCGGCTGGGCCGCCGGCACGCGCGCGTAACCGCCGCTCTGCCCCAGCCAGCGCCAGTTGGCGGCGCGGTAGCACGTGCCGGCGAAGCGTTGCCGGTCGACGAACGACTCCGCCAGCAGGATCGGAAAGCCATGCGCCGCCAGCATGTCGTCTGACAGCCGCCGCACACTCAAGCCCAGCACGCGCGAGGCCAGATTGGGCTGGCCCTGCCAGGCGGGCAGAATCACAAAGCGCGAGTTCTGCAACACCAGGTGCAGGCGCTGGCGCCGCTGCTGCGCCGTCCAGCCGATCCAGCGGTCGCGAGCCGCCAGCTTGAGCGCGGCGGCCTGCCAGCCCAGCAAGGCGATCCACTGCTCGCCGAGCGTGGCCACCTGGCGCAGGGCCTTGCCGAACAGGCCCGTGAACGACAGATAGTGGTGGGCCGCCATCAAGCGATCCCAGCGCCGGTGCTCGTGCGCCCCCTGCGTGGGACGCACGCGCACCGTGCGCAAATCCAGCTCGCACCCGCCGCTTGGCACAGCCACTATAGGCCAGCCTGACAGATTGACAACAAAATGTCCAGTCCCTGCCGCCCATTCCGCTCGGCAGCCGACCTCCGAGCGGCTAACTGCTAGACACCGCCCCTATCCAGCCTGCCCTGCTCTGCCTCGAATCCGGACTAAAAAATGGCCCTGGCCACAGGAATGGTCCCGCCGGTTCTAGCCGCCCGTCGCGGCCGCATGGTTGGTGGCGGCTTCTGCAAATAACGCTCGCAGCCAACTCGGGCGCGAACCGTACATTGCTTGAGCCCGCAGCCGCCCTTGATGCGCCGTTGCGCACCAGCGCAGGGCAGGGGGGCTCGCTTGCTGTTGGCAGTGCTGCGCGTTCGCTGGGGCAGGACCCCGCGCTACGGCTTCGCTTCCCGCGCCGCCTTCCGGATTGGCCGGTCAAGGAGAGTTTGGCGGTGAAGCTTCCAAGCGAGCGCCCCGTTCGCAAGTTGCCGGGACTGTTGCGTGCGACCGCGCAGGCAACTGCTGCGCTACGTTCCCCAAGCCCATGCAATCGCTTTCATGAGGCCGGAGACTACACGAACTTCATCAGTCGCACATTCAAGAGGCGCTCTGCGCGCTCGGCTTGCTTCCATTGGACCAAGATCGGGCTTTGGTAGGTGCCCCAACCGATTTCGCTCACCCCGCTGCCGCTGCGGTCCAGTACCGGCAGGCTGATTCCTCGCTTCATGCCTAAGAAGTGCGAGACCGGCAGTGCCACCGCTCGGTTCACGACCCGTTCCACGAGGGATTCCCGCAGGCCGACCCGGTCCACTACGAACTTGAGCACGTTGAAGGCGTCGAACTGCGCGAAGTTGACGGCCTTGGCGGGAAGGCTGCGGGGGTCGCGCAGCGCTGCAGAAACGCCCTTGCCGGTTTTGGCCATGAACCGGAAGGGGTTGGAGACCGCTTCTCTGAGGTCGTGGTTCATCAGCAGCGGTTCGTATTCGTTCACTGTCAGGCCGGCATGCCGCTCCTTGTCCGTCAGCGTCACGTCGAACCTGCCGAACGACACGCCATGCTCTTTGACGATGCGCTCCAGCGTGCCGAGGAAGCCGTAGGCCGGGTCGCGCAGGTTCTGGGCGTCGATCGGGCGTGGCGAAGCAGCGATCCGTACCTGCGTGCGCACGACCTCCTCTTCGCCGTTGTAGGCGATCACGGTTGTGCGACGGTGCCGCGTTCCTCCGACATGCACGCCATCAAGCTCGACGAACCAGACCGGTTCGGCCCCGGCCAGCTTGTAGGAGGCCGAGTTGCGGAGGCCTGCGCCAATGAAGGCGAGATGGGAATCGGCGTTGAGCGGCTCGTTGATCCGCTGCTCCTCGGACAGCTCCTCGCGCAGGTCCATGGTGTCATGCACATAGTCGGTCCGGGGAGGGAAAAGTTCCCGAAAGATCTGGAGATAGCTCTCGATTCCCTTGCCGTCATGCTCCAAGGCCTCGGCCAAGCGCTGGTCAAGATAGCCGGCGGTGGTGTGATTGGAGATGTAGAAAGAGCGCGTGTACTGCGCGAAGTCCTGCCCGAACTCTTCCAGCAGCTTTCCGCGGACATTGATCAGGTCGGTGCGCGAGGACGGTTTTACGCGCAGCGTCGCTTGGAAGGGCTCTTTCTTGTCCCCCAAGG
This sequence comes from Bryobacterales bacterium, assembly GCA_965219605.1. Taxonomy (GTDB): domain Bacteria; phylum Acidobacteriota; class Terriglobia; order Bryobacterales; family UBA6623; genus VXMF01. Next base: position 2,138,227 of record CBDCOC010000001.1, read on the forward strand.
TGGTGTGACGGTCGATGATGATCATTGCGCGGCCACCCGGCGGGCTGACTGCGAGGTCGACTAGGTTGCTGGCCGCCGTAGAGTCTTGTGCAGTGTACTACAACCGGCCACCCAGCGGTGTCAAATGCGGGCGGCTTGCTTCGTCAAGCGTCACGCCGACTGTGCTCAAGTGTATTGGAATTAAGCAGTTGGCACGCTCAGATTCCCTCGTCCCGCCCTCTGCCAAGGGGTCCGCTCGCCAGCGGCACGGCCCCCCCCGACGAGGATGTCCAGCAGATCGTCCCACGGGCCGGCCCTCCGGCGAGGGGCAAGGCTGGAGCCAGCTTAGCTCGCAGTCCGACGGTTGCCACTGCCGCCGCCCTGCCCTGAGCGAAACTAAGAGGGTGATTGCTCGTTACACGCGGCCCGATCTGGGCCGTATTTGGTCAGATCAAAACAAATACCGCCAATGGCTCGAGGTCGAGCTGGCGGCCAGCGAGGCCTTGGCCGAACTGGGCGAGGTGCCGCAGGAGGCGGCCCGTGCGCTGCGGCGGCACGCTAGCTTCGACCTGGAGCGGATTGATGCGATCGAGGCGGAAGTGCGCCACGACGTGATCGCGTTTCTCACGGCGGTCTCCGAGTCCATGGCAGCTGCGGGGGCCGCCGAGCATTCGCGCTGGCTGCACTACGGACTGACCTCGAACGATGTTGTGGACACCGCGCAGGCACTGCTGCTCAAGCAGGCCGCCGCAGCCATCGCCCGCCAATTGCGGGAGCTGCACGGAATCCTGCGCGACCGGGCGTTTGAATTCAAGAGCACGGTCATGGTCGGACGCACGCACGGCGTGCATGCCGAGCCCACTACGTTCGGTATCAAGCTGGCGAACTGGTACAGCGAGGTCGGACGCCAGATCGATCGCTTCGCGGCGGCCAGCGAGCAGATGCGGGTCGGCAAGCTTTCCGGCGCGGTCGGCACGCTCGCGCACATCAGCGCTGAAGCCGAAGAGCGCATCTGCGCCAAGCTTGGCTTGACGGCAGCAGCCGTGTCCACGCAGGTCATTCAGCGGGACCGGCACGCGAATTTCGTCGCGACGCTGGCGAACATTGCCGCGACCGTTGAAAAAATCGCGCTCGAAGTGCGCCATTTGCAGCGGACCGAGGTCCGGGAAGCGCAGGAATACTTCTCCAAGGCGCAGAAGGGCAGTTCGGCCATGCCCCACAAGAAGAATCCGATCGTATCCGAGCAGCTCAGCGGATTGGCGCGCGTTGTCCGCGGCAATGCCGTGGCCGCCTTTGAGAATGTGGCGCTGTGGCACGAGCGCGACATCTCGCACAGCTCTGTCGAACGTGTGATTCTTGCCGATTCGACCACGCTCGTGGACTACATGCTGGCCAAGGCCTGCGACTTGGTGCAGCGGCTGCTGGTGTATCCGGAGCGCATGGCCAGGAATCTGGAATCCAATGGCGGGCTGGTGTATTCAGGCCAGTTGCTGCTGGAAATCGCGGCCAAGGGCGTGTTGCGCGAGACAGCCTACCGCTGGGTGCAGCGCAATGCGCTGCGCGCGTGGGAGGAAGATGGCAGCTTCCGCGAGATGGTCGAGGCCGACCCCGACATCAGTGCGACGCTGGGGCCGGAGGACTACGAGCAGGCGTTCTCGCTGGAACGGCAGTTGCGCAACGTTGATACGATCTTCGCGCGGGTGTTCGGCCCCCAATAGCCGCAGGACGCTCCGCCGCTCAGGGCTTGACCTCCACCCCGGCCAGCTGCTCGAACATCTTGAACGCGGCGATGATGTCCTCGTCGCCGTGCCCTTGGGCCACCCCGGCGCTGAACAGCTCGTGCACCAAGCTGGTGGCTGGCAGCGGCACTCCGAGCTCGCGGCCCGATTCAAGCATCAGGCCGATGTCCTTGCGCATCCACTTCAGCGGGAAGGCGGCGTCAAAGGTGCGGCTGAAGACAGCCGGCGCCTTGAAGGCGATCAGGCCGGACTTCGCGGCCGAGTTGTCGAGAATCTCGAACATCAGGTCGGGCGGCACGCCGGCCTTGGTGGCCAGCACCATCCCCTCTACGAATCCCTGCAGGGTGTTGGCCAGCACCAGGTTCTGGGACAGCTTGGCGTGCAGGCCCATGCCTTGCCCGCCGCAGTAGTAGAGGTTCGTCCCCATGCACTCGAAGTAGGGGCGCACGCTCTCGAAGACATCCTTGTCCCCGCCGATCATGAAGGTCAGCGTGCCGTTGGCGGCGCCTGGCGTCGATCCCGTGCAGGGGCTGTCGAGGTAGTGGCTCCCCTTGGCCTCGAACTTGCCAGCGATGCGCCGCGCAGTGCTGGGGCCGATCGTGGAGCAGTCTGCCACGATTGTTTTGGAGTCGATTCCCGACAGCACGCCGTTCTCGCCAGTGAGCACCTGCTCGGACATCGCCGAGTCGCCGACGCACAGGAAGACGCAGTCTGCGAACTCGCCGACCTGGCGCGGGCTCTCGCAATAGCGGGCGCCAGCGTGGGCGCTCGCCAGATCCCGGGCCTTCGAGCTCGTGCGGCTCCAGAGCGCCACTTCGTGGCCGCCCGCCAAAAGATGTTCGGCCATGGGCCTGCCCATGAGCCCGAGTCCAAGGAATCCGAGTCTCGCCATAGTGCGATTGTATCGGACGCGCCAGCCCGGCCTATGCTGCCGCGCTGCGGCCGAACTCTCGCCCCCAGCGGCCATGCGCTGCGCTCGCGTCGCAGCGCCGGCACAGCTGCCCAGCTAGGCGGCGAGGCTTGCTTGGGCAAGCAGTGCGTTGAGCTTGCCGAAAACATGCGCGAGCGCGCGAATGGGCCCATTCCTGCCGTAGCCTGCCGCGGCGGGCAGCGCGACGTGCCATGCTCGCCGCTTGCCCGGGATTGAGCGTGCGTCCGTGTGCGAGAATACCCGTCCATGCAGCATTCGATCCTAATCAGCAAGCACGTCTACAAAGAGGCGGTGGACTATCTGGCGGCGCGCGCAGTTGTCGACTACAACGACTCCGACGAGAGCCTGCCGGCCGGGCAGCTGCGGCTGCGGCTGGCTGGCAAGCAGGGCCTGGTCTGCCAGCTGACCGACCGCATCGATGCCGGGCTGCTGGACGCCGTCCCTAGCGTGAGGGTTGTGTCCAACGTCGCGGTCGGCTTTGACAACATCGACATCGCGGCCGCCACGGAGCGGGGGGTGGCCGTGACCAACACGCCCGGCGTGCTGACCGATACCACCGCCGATTTGGCCTTCGCGCTGATGCTCGGCGCAGGCCGGCGGCTCGGGGAAGCCGAGCGCTACCTGCGTGCCGGGCGCTTCAAGCAATGGCGCATCAATCTGCTGACGGGCTGGGACGTGTGGGGCGCAACCTTGGGGATCTTCGGCATGGGGCGCATCGGCCAGGCGGTGGCGCGCCGCGGGCGCGGGTTCAGCATGCGAGTGCTGTACCACGACCCGTTCCGCCTGAGCGAAGACGCCGAGCGCGAGCTCGGAGTCGAGTATGCCTCCAAGGAAGAGGTCCTGGCGCGGGCGGATTTTGTCACGCTGCACTGTGCGCTGACGGCCGAGACGCGGCACTTGATCGGCGCTTCGGAACTGCGGGCGATGAAGCCGACCTGCGTGCTGGTCAACACCTCGCGCGGGCCGGTGGTGGACGAAGCGGCGCTGGCCGACGCCTTGCAGGCGGGCATGATCGCTGCGGCCGGGCTGGACGTGTTCGAGAACGAGCCTGCGGTGCATCCTGGTCTGTTGCGGTGTGAAAACGCTCTCATCGTGCCGCACATTGCCAGCGCCTCCGTGGCCACCCGCACGCGAATGTGCGTGATGGCCGCCGAGAACATGGCAGCCGGCCTGGCCGGGCAGCGCCCGCCCCATATCGTCAATCCCGAAGTCTTGGACTGAGCGGCACGGCATGAAGGAGAGGTTGCTTCGCCTGTTCCTCTCGACGCTGGGCCAGATTTCTTTGGCCCGGGTCATGGCGGCTAGCATCGAGCGGCGCGGGGACACGCTGGCCGCCGGCGGCCAGCAAGTCGACCTCGGCGCGGCGCGGCGCATTTTCGTGGCCGGCATCGGCAAGGCCGCCCGGCCGATGTGCGAGGCATTGCTCCCGCTTCTTCCGGACCGGAAGACGTCCTCGGCAGTGGTGGCGCCGACTGCTGCTGGCGTGCCGCTCCGGGGCGCGCGAGAATTCGTGGGCGGGCACCCGTACCCCAATCGGGCGAGCGACGAATCCGCCCGGTACGTGCTGGCGCGGGCCCGCAGCCTCGGCCCCGGGGATCTGCTGATTTGCCTGCTCTCCGGCGGCGGGTCCGCGATTTGCGAGACCCCGCTGGATCCCTCGGTGTCGCTTGCCGACATGCAGGCCCTCTACGAGGTCCTGGTCACCTGCGGCGCCGGCATTGTCGAAGTCAACGTCATTCGCAAGCACCTCTCGCGCATCAAGGGCGGCCGCCTGGCGCAGGCCGCGCAGCCCGCCAGGCAGCTGACGCTCTACGTGTCCGATGTGCCTCCCGGCGAGCCCTCGTCGGTGGCATCCGGCCCGACCATGCCCGATGCGTCCACATGCGAGGACGCTTATCGCGCGGCCGAGGAGCTGGGCGTCGTCTCGCGCTTGCCGGCCGCGATCCGCCGCTTCTTCGAGACCCGCACGCTTGCTGAGACGCCGGGCCCCGGCGCGCCGGAATTCGCGCGGAGCCGCTGGGTCTGCCTGCTCGACAATGCCGCTGCGCTGGAGCGTCTCGAGTGCGAGGCGCGCGGCCTGGGCTGGATGTTGGAGCGCGATCTGGGCGTGGACGACCAGCCGCTTGAAACGGCGGCCGAAACGCTGTTGGACCGCTTGCAGCGCTTGGTGCGCGACCACCCCGGGAAGACCGTTGCCGTGACAACCGGAGGCGAGCTCAGCAGCCCGGTCCGGGGAAACGGCGTGGGCGGGCGCAATCAGGCATTCGTGCTGCGTGCTGCCCGCAAGCTCGCCGAGCGCGGGATGCGAGCCACTGTCCTGAGCGCCGGAACGGACGGCATCGACGGTAATTCGCCGGCGGCGGGCGCCATCGCCGACGAATGCACCGTGCCGCGCGCTCGGGCGCTCGGGCTGGATCCTGCGGAGTTCGAGCGGAGATCCGACTCCTACGGCTTCTTCGAGCGCTTGGACGACCTGATCGTGACCGGGCCCACGGGCAATAACGTGCGGGATCTGCGCATGCTCGTCGCCGCGCCGCAGTGACAGGTCCGCTGTGCTATCTTGGCCTGCGCTGCCGCCGTGCGCAGGGCTTGGATGCCGGCGCAGCGGCGCGGAATTCCTGGTGCCGGCCATCGCGCTTACTCTCCTGTTCTGCTTCGCGACGGCTGCCATGGCCGCAGACAAGCCGAATTTCATCCTGATCTTCGTGGATGACCTGGGCTATGCAGATATCGGCCCGTTCGGATCGGAGCTGCACCGCACGCCCCATCTGGACAAGATGGCGCAGGAAGGGCGCAAGCTGACCAGCTTCTACGTGACCGCGCCGGTCTGCACGCCATCGCGAGGCTCGCTCATGACGGGGAGCTACCCGCGGCGGATTGGCCTCGATGAGAGCGAGAAAGGGCAGTGGGTGCTGTTCCCCGGCAATCGCAAGGGCCTCAGCCCGGATGAGATCACCCTGGCCGAGGTGCTGCAGCGAGCCGGCTACGAGACGGCCTGCGTGGGCAAGTGGCACTTGGGCGACCAGAGACAGTTCCTGCCGACCCGCCACGGATTCGACTCGTATTTCGGTATACCGTTCTCCAACGACATGGGCCACGATTCGCGGCCGCAGCCGTACCGCTATCCGCCGCTGCCGCTGTTGCGCGGGGAGGAGGTGGTCGAAGAGGAGCCCGACCAGAGGCTGATCACCAAGCGCTACACCCAGGAGGCGCTGGCGTTCATCGAGCGCGACCGGCAAGGGCGGCCGTTCTTCCTGTATCTGCCGCACACCATGCCGCACTGGCCGCAATACGCCTCCGAACGCTTCGCCGGCAAGTCCAAGAACGGCGCGTGGGGCGACGCCGTGGAGGAGATCGATTGGTCGACCGGCCGCATCCTCGCCAAGCTCGAAGAACTCGGGCTTGACGACGGCACGCTGGTGGTGTTCACATCGGACAACGGCGGGGCCGTGCAGCACGGCGCCAGCAACTTCCCGCTGCGCGGCGGCAAGGGGACGACCTGGGAGGGCGGCCATCGCGTGCCCTTCCTGGCCCGCTGGCCGGGCCGCGTGCCCGCGGGCACCGCAAGTGACGAGCTCGCGATCTCGGTCGACATCCTGCCGACATTCGCCGCGCTGGCCGGCGCGGACGTGCCCTCGGATCGCGTCATCGACGGCAAGGACATCCGCCCGCTCCTGCTGAGCGACCGGGCCGAGCCGACACCGCATGTCGCGTATTTCTACTACTTCATGTCCCATCTCAACGGCGTCCGCAGCGGGCGGTGGAAATTGCACGTGGCACGGAAGGGCGGGCGCTACCCGGACTACGAGCCCAACCCCGTCCTTGAACTCTACGACCTGCATGCGGACATCGCGGAGAGGCACAACGTTGCCGACCGGTTCCCGCAGGTGGTCGCGCGGCTGCAGGCCTTGGCCGCGCTGGCGCGCGCTGACTTGGGAGACGGCAAGCTGGCCGGCAGGAACCAGCGCCCGCCGGGCATGGCCGACGTATCCGTCACGCTCACCGCCAACTGAACGAGGCCGCGGCCGGCAAGTGAGGCGTTGCGGCCATGGGCCGGAGCGCATCCGCCAGCGCGCGCAGGCCAGCGCCCTCACGGCGAGGCGTGCCGTAGTTCCCACGCGGACGGCTCCCCGGTTGCCGCGAGTGCGAGAGCGCTGAGCGGAGCGCGCGCTTTCAGCAGCATTTCGTTGAACTCGTCCACCGGGTCCGACAATGCCAGGATCGCGCCCCCGGACGCCACGGAAACGCTCGCGCCGTCCATCACCACGGCCCGGATCACGATGCTGAGATCCATGCGGTCCCCGTAGGTCAGGAAGCCGAGCGCGCCAGCGTAAGGGCCTCGTGCGCGCCCTTCGAGCCGGTCGATGATCGAAAGCGTGCGGACTTTCGGAGCGCCGGTCATCGACCCCCCGGGAAATGCGGCGGCGACGCAATCGAGGCAGTCTCGGTCCGGACGGAGTTCCCCGCTTACCGTGCTCACCAGCTGGTGGACGGTGGCGTAGGACTCCACGTCCAGCAGCTTCGGCACGCGGACCGAACCCGTGGCGGCGACCCGCCCGACGTCGTTGCGCAACAGGTCGACGATCATCAGGTTCTCCGACCGCGCCTTCTCGTCGGTACGCAGCCATTCGGCCAGTTCGGCATCCTCCGGGCCCGAGTCTCCCCGCCGGCAGGTGCCTTTGATCGGCTGTGCCCAGACAGTGCGGTCCGGCCCGACGCGCAGGAATCTCTCGGGCGATGAGCTGAGAATCGACAGCGCTCCGAAGCGAAGGTAGGCCGCATGAGGGGCCGGGTTGACGGCCCGCAGCGCTTGATAGGCCTGCAGCGGCTCGACGTCGCACCGGACCGCGAACTCGCTGGTCAGGCAAATCTGGTAGGACTCCCCGGCCGCCAGTGCGGACTGGCACTGTCCGATCTTGCGGAGGTAGGTCTGGGGGCCGTCGGCCAGCCGTGCGATGATCGGCCGGCCGCCGGCTTGCGCCCTGCTTTCCGCGCCTTGGCCGTCAAGCAGCTCGCGCCCCGCGCGCTCGAACCAAGCCGCAGGATCGCCGCTGGGCGGCCCGCTGCGGGCGACTAGGTAAACGCGGCGCTCGGCGTGGTCGAATGCGACGCATCTTTCGCAATCCACGAAGGCGGCGTCGGGCATGGCGGACCGGCGCGAAGTCGGCAGGCCGAACTCGTTCCGGAATTCGTATCCGAAGAACCCGACCAGCCCGGTCTGGAAGTCGAACGGCAGCGCGGGATCGATCTGGACCGGTCGCCCGAGGCGCCGCCGCAGCTCGGCCGGCATGGACTCGATCCGCGCGGCCTGCCGGCCGGAGGCCGAGCAAGCTGTCAATCTGCGGTCGGCGGCACGGTACAGCAAGGCCGCGCTGTCGGCCCCGGAGGCGTCGCCCATGAAGCTGAATCGCGATCGTGTCGGCACGCCTCCCGAGCTGTCCAGCCAGAAGGCGTGCTCGGAGCCGGCGTACAGGCGCCGGAAGGCCTCTTGCGGTTCGACCCACCGCTCGAGCACGCGCCACGCAACGCGGCTCGGCCCGCCAGTCGCGGGCTTTGCGCGGGCTTTGCGCCGGCTTTGCGCCGCATGCGGCTTCCGCGCCGGCCTTCTTCCTGCTTGCCGGGCGGCCAGCCGGAAGAAGTTGCGAATCAGCTGCTCCCCGAAATCCCCGCCCGCCGATTCGGGATGGAACTGGACGCCGAACTGCGGGCGGGACTTGTGCTGCACGGCCATCACGACTCCGTCGGCCGTCCGGGCGGTAGCGGTCAAGCAGGGCGGCAGCGAATCGCTGGCAATGCACAGGGAGTGGTAGCGCACCGCGTCGAAACAGGCCGGGATGCCGCGGAACAGCTCGCTGCCGTCGTGCGAGACACGGGAAATCCGGCCGTGCATCGGAACGGCGGCCGGCACCACGCGCGCCCCGTAGGCGAGGCCGAGGCCTTGATGCCCGAGGCAGACGCCGAGCAGGGGCAGTCGCGATTCCAGGATCACTTCGCCGCAAATCCCGAAGTCCGCGCCTCGCGCGGGCGTCCCTGGCCCGGGAGAAATAACTATGGCTTCGGCGCCGATCTCCTCCGCCACCGAGCGCCAGTGCGGGGCTGCGTTGTCGATGACGACGGGGGGGCTGGCGGTGACTTTCGCGATGAGCTGGCTGAGATTGAAGGTGAACGAGTCCTTGTTGTCGATGAGCAGCGTGTTCATTGGGCAGGGCTTGCGCCCGGGCGGTCGTTTTTCCCCGCTTGGTGCGCTGCAAGCAATTCCGGAGGGCGTGCAGCGGGCAGCGGGATCCCGCCCGCGCCGCGCGGCAGCCGCGCCGGCCGGTGCCTGTGCACCTGCTCAGACGTTAGCACGCAGGGGCCGCCGTACCAAGGTGGGCCGCGCGGTGGCGCATCCCGGCAGCCGCCAGAGCCCTGCGGGTCCTGTGGTAGCCTACTCAGAACGTCGCTTGCGCGATGCACGCACCGCCTCAGCTGCCCAAAATATGTGTCTCCATCGGGCATCCTGACGCCGGCCGCGCGGCGGATCTCGCCCTGGCGGCCTGCAACCGCGGCGAGAGCTTTCTCGAGCTGCGGATCGACCTGCTGCACGATCCGGCCGCGGGGCCCGGCATCGTGGGGCGGGTCATGCGCCGACATCCCTCCGCTGTGGTCCTTGCGACTTGCCGTCGCGCGCCCCACGGCGGGCAGTTTGCGGGACCGGTCGAACGGCAGGCCGCCATTCTCTTGGAAGCCGTCGGCGCCGGCGCCGGCATCGTGGATGTCGAGATCGAGGCCCTTGCCGAGCGGCCCGGCCTGCTCGATCCGTTTCGCGGCGCCTGCGCCACGCTGGTTTCTTTCCACGATTTTGACGGGACGCCCGCGCTCGGCCCCGTGATCGGCCGGCTGGCGGCGACCGGCGCGGACATCCTCAAGGTCGCGACGCGCGTGCGGAGGCCGAGCGACAACCTGCGCCTGCTCGCCCTTTGCAAGGACCGCGACAACGTAGTCGTCGCCGGGATGGGCGAGACGGGTTCCATCGCCCGCTTGGCCGCCGTGGCGCGGGGCGGCCTGTTCACCTATGCGGCCCCCGGCGCGTACGCGCCGGACGGCCCGCCGACCGCCCCCGGGCAGGTTTCCGCAGGCGCCGCCCGGGATCTGTACCGCGTCCAAGCCTCGTCGGCCGCAACGAAGATCTTCGCGGTGGTCGCAAAGCCTGTCGGGCATTCCGTATCGCCCATGATCCACAACCGCTCCTTCCAGGAGTGCGGATACGACGGCCTGTATGTTCCGCTGCTGGTCGATCCTGCCGACATTCCCGACTTCTTGCGCACGGCCCGCGACCTGCCGTTGCACGGCGCCAGCGTGACCATTCCGCACAAGCAGAGCGTCATGCCGCTCTTGGACCGGATTGACCGCTCCGCCGCCGAGATTGGCGCGGTCAACACCATTTATTGGGAACGGGGCCAGCTGTGCGGCGCCAACACGGATGCCCAGGGCGTCGTCAAGCCGTTGAGCGCACGGCTGCGGCTTGCCGGGGCGCGGGTGCTGGTGGCTGGCAATGGCGGGGCAGCCAGGGCGGCGATCGCGGGCCTCAAGCGGCAGCGGGCGAAGGTGGCCGTGACCGGCCGCAATTCCGGGCGCGTCCGCCGGCTGGCGAGCGAACTCGGGGCCGAGGCCGTTGCGTTCGAACGTCTTGGCGGCGAATACTTCGACGTGTTGGTCCACGCGACTGCAGTCGGCATGTCGCCCCATGCCGAGGGGAACCTGTTCCCCGGGCGAATTCCGGCCGATGTGGTCTTCGACCTTGTCTACAACCCGCCGCAAACGGCGCTGCTCAAGCATGCCAGCGCCCAGAAGAAGCTGACGGTCGGCGGTCTGGAGATGTTTGTCGAGCAGGCTGCCGAGCAGTTTCGAATCTGGACGGGCATGCAGGCTCCCCGCAAGCTCATGCGCTCGGCGGCCTCAGAACTTAAGGTGGAATAGGGGGCTGTTGATGCTTGAACCGGATTTTCCATCTTTCCGCGCCCGCGCGGCGCAAGGCAATCTGGTCCCTGTTTGGAAAGTCCTGACTGCAGACTTGGAAACGCCGGTCTCGGCGTATCTGAAGCTGGCCGAAGGTCGGCGATACGCCTTTCTGCTCGAGAGCGTTGAGGGCGGCGAGAGAATCGGGCGCTATACCTATGTCGGCACCGATCCGTTCCTGATCCTGTCTGCGCAGGAGGGCCATGTCGAGATCCGCGAGGGCGGCGCCCTGACCCGCAGCCGGGCGGACTTCTTCGCAGTGCTGAAAGAACACGTCAAGCGCTTCGTCCCGGCTGGCGCGGATGACCTGCCTCCTTTCACTGCCGGCGCGGTGGGCTACGCGGGGTTCGAAATGGCCCGGTTGATCGAACCCCGCGTTCCCGCGTTCCGGGAAGATGACGTGAAAGCACCTGACGCGGTCTTCATGTTCTTCACGTCCGTGGTGGTTTTCGATCACGTCAAGCACCAGGTCTATCTGGTAGCCAACGCCCGTATTAACGAGGGGGCCACGCTCGACGAGCCGTACCGCCAGGCTTGCGCAGAGGTCGAGGCGCTGGAGGCTTGCTTGGCGAAGCCCGTCCCGCACCCACGCGAGTCCCGACCGCAAGGCGGCTTGGAACTGCGCTCGAACCTCGGGAAGCAAGCTTTCTGCGCGGCCGTGGAGAAGGCGCGCCAGTACATTCTGCAAGGCGACATTCTCCAAGTTGTGCTCTCGCAGCGGCTGGAGATGCTGCCGGGCGTCCATCCGTTCCAGATCTACCGCTCGCTGCGCACGATCAATCCATCTCCGTACCTGTTCTATCTCCAGCTCGGCGATTCCGCCGTGGTAGGAAGCTCTCCCGAAATGCTGGTCAAGGTGGACGGCAGGCGCATCGAATACCGCCCGATCGCCGGGACCCGGCCGCGCGGCGCGACACCTGAGCAGGATCAGGCGCTGGCCGCGGATCTGCTGGCCGACGAGAAGGAGCTTGCCGAGCACGTCATGCTGGTCGATCTCGGCCGCAATGACATCGGCCGCGTGGCTGAGTACGGTTCGGTGCGCGTGCCGGAATTCAAGATTGTCGAGTACTACTCGCACGTCATGCACATCGTCTCAAGCGTGCTCGGCACCCTGCGCGATGACATGGACGCCTTCGACACGCTCAAGGCGTGCTTTCCCGCCGGGACGGTTTCCGGGGCTCCCAAAGTGCGCGCGATGGAGATCATCGCGGAACTCGAGCCCACCAAGCGCGGGGTGTACTCAGGCAGCGTGATGTATCTCGACTTCTCGAGCAGCCTCACCGCGGCGATCGCCATTCGCACCATGGTGGTGCAGGGCGAGAAGGCGTATCTGCAAGTGGGCGCGGGGATTGTGGCGGACTCGGTGCCGGAACGGGAGTGGGACGAGACCATGAACAAAGCGCGGGCACTGCTCAAGGCCGTCGAGCACGCCCGCCAGATCTAGCGCCGGGCGGAGCTGGGGCCGCCGGCGATCTCAGTCCCGCCGCAAGCTGGCCAGCAAGGGCGCGCGCACGGCAATGCTGGCCGCCACGGCGCCGGCCGCCAGGCCCAGGCAAACGATCCCGCCCAGGGTCAGCGACAGCGGCAGCCAGGGCGGGTCGGCCGCGCCGCTCGCCAGATAAGGGGCGACGGCCAGCAGCGCCGCCGTCGCCCCGGTTGCGACGCCGGACACCAGCAGGAACGAATTTTCCGCGAAGACCAGGCGCGCGATGGCGCCCCGCGAGAATCCCAGCGCGCCTAGCAAGGCCAGCTCCCCGCGCCGTTCGAGCACGCTGCGCACCATGACGACGGCCAGGCCGAGCGTGCCCAGCAGCAATCCCAGCCCGCCGATGGCTTGGAAGGTGCGCAGGTAGGTGTTCTCGACAACGAGGAATCCGGCCAGCCTGTCGGCGCTCCGCACCGCATCAATGACTTCGTCCGCGAACGCCGCTTCGAGCGCTGCGCCTGCATTGCGGTCATCCGTCTCGACCAGCAGGGATTGATAGCCGCTGTGGTCGGGGTAGAGATCGAGGAAGTGCCCTTCTGCGAGCAGCAGCTCCGACTGGAAGATGCTGCGCGAGAGCAGGCCCGCAAGCACTAGGCGGCGGTTGCGGCCGGAGCTGTCGGCCACCTGCAGTTCGTCGCCAAGGGCCAGATGCAGGATCCAAGTGACTGAATTGGCATCGCCGAAGACCGGGATTGCGCCGTCGAAGTCCTTTTCGAGCAAGAGCCACGGATTCTCGCGCTCCTCCGCGGTTTCCGCCAGGCTTGCTTGGAAAGCGAATCCGCCGCGTTCGACAAGCGCCTCGGGCACGCCGGCCAGCGTGGGCTGCGAGGGCTGGTACAGATTGAGGCAGCTGGCGTCTTCTCCGGCCCGGACGCGCAGGGGCACGAGTTGCATCGAGCCCGCGCTGGCTGCGGCTGCCTCGTCAATGCGCGCCATGAACAGCGGCACGTCCGCTTCGGCCAGCAAGCGGAAGCCTCCGTCGCCGGAGTGCAGGCCCGGTTCCTGGGCGCTGACATCGTGCCGGTTCATCGCGACTGTCACGATCATGAAAGACGCGCAGGCCACCAAGGTGACCGACAGGACGCTGCGCGTCGGGTTGCGGCTGCTGTTGCGGAATCCCAGCCCTGGCAGGGAGGAGACGGCCAATGCCCCGCGCTGCGGCCGCAGCAATACCGCCCGCAGCAGCACGAGTGCCGCCGCCAGCGCCAGCGTGCCCGCGCCGAAGAACGCTCCTAGGCGCGCTGCCGAATCGGAGCCCAGCGAAAGGCCGAGCAATCCAAGCGCCGCGACTGCCATTGCTGCCGCCAGCAGTCGCAGGCGCCGCGCCTTGCGCCTTGCGGCGGCCCCGCTCGAGGGGGCCTCGATCCGGCCGGCGAGCAGCGCCCTGGGGCTCAGGTTCGCCAAGCGCCGCAAGGAAAGAGCGATCGATGCCAGCATCAGCGCGAATGCGGAACACGCGCCCAGCAAAGGATCCGCGGCGCTGACGTGCAGTTCCAGGAATGAGCCTCCGATCGCGCCGCTCCACCACGTGCCCAGGCCGTAGAGCATGACGCTCGCGTAGGCGACTGCCCCCGGGATGCCGAGCAGGCAGCCGATGCTGGCCAGGGCCGTGCCTTCGCACAAGAGCAGCCTGCGCACGGAGCCGAGGGTGTGGCCGGTAGCCAGCAACGTTCCGATCTCCTTGGCGCGCAGCTCGACGCCAAGCCGGAACAGGAGGCTGACCAGGATCGCGGCCGCGACGATGAGGAACGTGCTGAAGCTGAGGAACAGTCCCGAGAAGTCCGTCGCACCGGCCGCTGCCGCCAGTCCGGACCGCTTGACCGGCTGCAGGGCCAGGCCGAAATCGGCCGGATCAAGCCGCCGGCGCAGCTCCGACGCGAAGCGCTCGAGAGCTTCTCCGGGACGGGCCCCGTGCGCGGGATGGAGGCGAAACGAGGTCAGTTGGCCGAAACGGCTCGACCACAATCGCTTGGCGGTCGGCAGGCTTACGAAGGCCTTGGGCGCCGCTCGATAGAGGTCCCAGTATTGTTCGTCTCGCGGGCGGATCAGCCGCAAGTCCATCGGGAACGGCGGATCCCAGCTGGAGATCCGCGCTTGGTCGGACATGCCCTTGTAGGTCGGGGCGTAGTCGCGGTCCAGCGCGGCTCCTGCCATGCGCACGATCCCCGCGAGGGTGAACTCGTGCGAGGCCGTTTGCAGGTCGCTGCCCGGGCCGACCACGAAGTAGGTCAGCCTCAGCGTGTCGCCCGGGCGGGCTTGCAGGTCGTCGGCCGCCCATCGGTTGAGCAGTATTTCGCTGCCGCCCAGGTCGGGGGATGGTGTGCCGTCGGCCAGGCGCAGTGTCCCGGGAATGCTCTCCAATGCGGTGACGGTGGAATAGGGCACGCTCCGGTCGCCGCGCTCCATCGTGTTCGCTAGGTAGGTGAGGACTTCGTCCGCCCGCCACGCGCTGGCTTCCGCCGCCTCGGCCACGGCCTTTGCCGCGGCGGCGTCCAGCACCACGCGCTCCGACTCGACGACCGCGCCGCGCTTGCCCGGCAGCGCCTTGAGGGCGAGGCGAGCGTCGGCTGGCGAGAAGCTCTCGCGCCAGATTGCGCGTGCCGCCTCGTGCGTGCCGCCTGCCACGAACAGCGCGTTGGCCCGGCCGGGCTGCTCCAACGCGCGCTGCAGCAGCGGCTTGCTGACGAAGGCGTTGTAGGGCAGCTGCTGTTGCGGGGAGAGGCCGAAGCGGCCGGGGCCGCGGTCTTCCAGCACCGCGGCGATCCGCAGCCGCAGCAAGCGCACGTTGTCCGCCTTGCGGCCCATGACCGACTCGGCCGGCACCAAGGCGTCTGTCTGGAAGCGCAGCAGCAGTTCGTCCCCGGCTGCGGCCCCGAGCTCGACGGCGAGCCTGCGGTTGAGCACGACCTCGCGGTTCCCGATTTGCGGCGCCTCGACTTGGTAGAACCCCCAGAATGCCTCGTCCACGCCGTGAATGCGGACTTTCGAGACCCTCTGCCCGGAGCCGGCGTGCTGGGCGCTGCCGCGGATCAGCACGGCCGTCGCGGCCCGCGCGGCGCCGTCGAACGACTCGGCCGCGCTCTCGCGGAAATAGCGTTCGCCGGCTGCCGCGAAGTCGATCGCGCCCAGGCGGTCCAATGTCAGCTCGCGCAGGCTTTCGCGCACCGACGAGCCGACGATCAAGGCTCCGGCCAGCACTGCCGTGCCGACACCTACGCCCAGCGCCACGGCGCTGTGCAATGCGCCGTGATGCAACAGGCTGCGGGCCAGCAGGCGGCGGGGACTCATGCGCATCGCTCGCCGGCCGTCTGCCCGGTTAGCGCTGCCCGGCGCCGCGCGGCCTCGCAGCGCTTTCCGCTAGGGGTAGATCTCCGCGCAACCCTTCCATGCGCTCGATGCGGCGCCGCGCCTCGCGGGCCCTCTTGCCAGCCGGATCGAGCGCCAGGCAGCGAGTGTAGGCGGCTATGGCCTCGCGCGGGTTCCGCAGCCTCTCGTGGCTCAGCCCCAAGCGCCAGTACGCATCGACAGAGCTGCCGTCCCAGCGGGTCGCCTCCAAGTAGCGGGTGGCGGCCGCTGCATAACTGCCCTTCTTGAAATAATAGTTGCCGACCTTGAGCTCCTTGCCGGCTTGGACCGGGTTGAACGCATAGGCCCGCTCCGGCCGGGCGAAGTCCTCGTCCTCGTCGACCAGCTGTGCCTGCCCCGCCGGACGCTCGTCGGCCAGGCCCAGTGCCAAGGGCAGGAGCAGTGACGGGATTCCCAGCCGCCTCACCGCCGTTAGTATACCGCCGGCCGCCGGTTCCCCGGACCATGCGGGCGGCTCCGGAGGCCTGCCAGTCGCTGCCGAGCCGCCCGATTGGAGCATGGCAGCTTGGCGATGAGCGAAAAAGACCGCATTCACGCTACCATCAAGATTTGGATCGAACACTGGAGTTAAGAGGGAATTGCCGGACAAGAACGCTTTAGTGCTGGGATTGGACTTCGGCACCGAGTCGGTGCGGGCCTTGTTCGTGGATCTGGACGGCCAGGAACACGGCTGGTCTTCCTCCAAGTACAGGCACGGGCAGATCACGGACAAGCTGCCGGGCACCAACGTCTCGCTGGCGGCGGACTACGCCCTGCAGCACCCCAGCGACTGGCTGGAGTCCGCCTTCAGGGCGACGCGCAGCGCATGGCGGCGCGTGGGAGACCCCTCCGCCCGCATCATTGGCATCGGCGTCGACTGCACCAGCTGCACGATGCTGCCCACGCTCGCGGACGGCACGCCGCTGTGCCTGCTGCCGGAGCACCGGGCGAATCCGCTCGCTTGGCCGAAGCTGTGGAAGCACCACGGCGCGAAGAGGCAGACAGACCGCATCAACCAGACCGCGCACCAGCGCGGCGAGGAGTTCTTGGAGCAGTGCGGCGGGACGATCGGCCTCGAGTGGTTCTTCCCCAAGATCCTCGAGACACTGGACGAGGCGCCGGAAATCTACAGCGCTTGCGAGGTGTGGGTCGAGGCGGGCGACTGGATCGTATGGCAGCTGGTGGGGTGCCCGGCGGAAGAGATGGCGCGCTCGACATGCCAGGCAGGCTACAAGGGCATGTGGACCGCGCGGGACGGTTTCCCTTCCAAGCCGTTCCTGAGGGCCGTCCACCCCGAGCTCGTCGATGTCGTGCGCGGCAAGATGCCGGGACGCATGAAGGCCCCGGGCCAAGTTGCCGGGAAGCTGGCGCAGCCGATGGCGCAGAAGCTGGGGTTCAAAGAGGGCATCCCTGTCAGCACGGCGATCATTGACGCCCATGCCGGCGTGCCGGGCGTTGGCGCGGCCGATCCGGGCACTTTGGTGATGGTCTGCGGGACGAGCAGCTGCCACATGCTCAACTCGATCGAATACCGCCGCGTGCCGGGGGTGGCGGGTGTCGTCAAGGACGGCATCCTGCCGGAGATGTACGGCTACGAAGCGGGCCAGGCGGCCGTTGGCGACGCTTTCGACTGGCTGCGTCGGCTGACCGGCCAGAAGACATTCGCGCAATTGGCCGCCAAGGCGCGGTCCGTGCCGCCCGGGGCGGACGGGGTGCTGTGCTTGGACTGGTTCAACGGCTGCCGGACGCCGCTCATGGACGGAAACCTGCGCGGGGGGTTCCTCGGCCTGGCCTTGAGGCATGAGCCGCAGCACATGTACCGGGCACTGCTCGAATCGAGCGCCTATGGCCTGCGCTGGATCGTGGACCTGCTCAAGGAGGGCGGCGTGCCGGTGAAGAAGTTCATCGCCACCGGCGGCCTGCCCCACCGCAACCCGCTCTTCGTGCAGGTCGCGGCGGACGTGCTGGGCGAGAGCATCCTGGTCCATCCTTCGCAGCAGGGCCCGGCGCTCGGCGCCGCCATCTTGGGCGCCGTCGCGGCTGGCAAGCGTGCCGGCGGGTTCAGCTCGGTGCGCTCGGCAGTGCGCACGATCGGGGGCGTGCGCAAGGAGGTCGACGGCCGCTGCGGCAAGCTGGTCGTCCCGGACCGGCACCAGGCCAAGGCCTACGAGGCGGCGTACGTGCGCTATCGCGAGGCCGGAGCGTTCGTGCAGCGCCAAGGTGCAATCCAGTAATCGAGGCGTTACAGTGAATTGAGGCGTTGCCGCATGAGTAGCTGGCGCATCCTTGGCAAGCTGCCCTACGGGAGCGAGGTGATTGGAATGAAACATGCAGGGGCCCTGGGTCTGATGATTGCCATGGCTGCGGTCTTGGCGCCACATGCCGCCGCCAACTCGCGGGGCGGGCCGGCGCGCACCAGCGGCGGGCCTTTCCCCGGCGAGCGGGACTGCACGCGCTGCCATAGCGGCGAGGTCAACTCGGGTCCCGGCACTTTGTCGCTGACGGTCGGCGGCGTCCCCGCGGCCGGCGCCGCCGCTCCGACCTATTCGCCCGGCGAGACGGTCGCGCTGATCGTGTCCTTCCAGGACAGCACCAAGTTCCGAGTGGGCTTCCAATTGACGGCGCGCTCCGGGGATGGCTGCGGGCAGCCGGGATCGCTGGCGGCTGCAGCATCGCCTGACGGCGCCGGCATCAAGGCCGGCACGGGGAGCTGCGGATCCGGGCCGGATGCAGGCCAGGTGCAATGGGTGACGCACCGAAATCCGCGCAATGGCAGCTCCGCGACGTTTGCGGTCGATTGGACCGCGCCGGAGGCGGACGTCGGGCCGGTGACGATTGCCGTCGCGGTCAACGGCGCTGACGGCAGCCAGAATACCAGGGACGACAACATCTACACGCTGCAGGCCACGCTGCAGCCGAGCGCGGTGACGATGCCAGAGATGCCGGCGGGGCCTGTCATTTCCGACGGAGGGGTGACGGCGCTGGGCGATTCCGACCCGCCGCTGACGACCGGCGCGCCGGGCGGGATCGCGGTCATCAGCG
Organism: Bryobacterales bacterium; assembly: GCA_965219605.1. Classification (GTDB taxonomy): domain Bacteria; phylum Acidobacteriota; class Terriglobia; order Bryobacterales; family UBA6623; genus VXMF01. The sequence goes on from CBDCOC010000001.1 coordinate 2,156,747, forward strand.
GATCCGGCTTCGCGGACACTGTCGCGGGATCTGCCGGCATGGGCGCTGCGGATGGCGTGCTGTCCGCGCACCCCGGCGGTGTCTGCGTCGAGGTCAATCAGGTCCGGGCCCCCGTGCTGAGCGCGGACGACACGACTGCCTTCATTCAGATTCCTCCCGAGACGGCCTTGGGGCCGGCGGCCGTGCAGGTGATTCGCAACTGCGATCCCGGCCCCGAGGCGCCGCAGGAGCTGCCCAGCAATGTGGCCATGTTCGAGATTGCCAGCGCGCAGCCGGTGCTGTTGCAGCTGTCGGAGTCTCTGCCGGGCGTGTCTGCGGTGCGTGGCGACTTTTCCTTGGTCGCCCAGCAGCCGGCGGCCGACGCATCTCCCGGCGCGGGATCGCCGGGGCCGGAAATGCCGCCGGGCACGGCTGCCGAAATGCCGGCCGACACCGACTTGGCCTCGGCTGGCTCGATGATGTCGCCGGCTCTGCCGGGCGATGTCGTCACGTTCTTCGGGACCGGGTTCGGGCTGACGGAGCCTGTTCTGGCGGCGGGCGAGATCCCCGCCTTTCCCAGCGTGCTGGCAGACGCGGGGATCGGTCTGATGCTTGGCCAGACAATGGTTCCGCAGGACCACATTGTCTATGCCGGGGCGACCCCCGGCGTGGCCGGCCTGTACCAGCTCAGCGCGCGGATTCCCGACGCCATGCCGGCCGGGGAGTTTGCGGTGTCCGTGATGGCGGGCATGCAGTCCTCGCCACCGGGCCCGATGATCGCGATCGGGCTTCCCAGCGTCGAGGTCGAGAGCGGTGCTTGCCAGGTTGGCTTGGTGCTGAAGGCTGGCGAGTCGTGCAGCGGGAGCTTGGCCACGTACGCCGGCACCTTCTACGTGGAAGAGGCGCAGGCATGCGTCAGGATAGATTCGCCTGCGATGCTGGACTGCCAGCCCGAAGTAGTGAACCTCTTCGGCCTTGACCTCTGGGTGGCGGAGAAGCAGGCCGACAACATGTGGAAGATCACCAAGTTCGGGGATTGAGCGCATGGGGCGGCACAAGGACAGGCGTTGATGCGAGATCCTGCGGCAAGGATGCCTTTGCGTGAACGGCGCCGGCGGGCGTCCGCTCCGAGCACACCGGGTTCTTCGGGGTGGAACCAGGCCGGCGATGCGGTTACCCCGGGGCAATGGGACTTGCGGGCCTTCGGGAGATGTCCCGCCTGGGACTCGCAGGAATGCACTTCGTCCGCGCTGCTCGCTTGCGTTGCGGACGGCCAAATCTAGCAAGGTGAACCGACTCATGAATCGAAAACCTGTCCGACAATGGATCTTCCTGACACCTGTGCTGACTGCGGCGCTGCTCACGCTGCAGGCGCAGTCCGTCGATCTGCAGTACGCCCCTGAGGACGGCGCGATCTTCGATGTCGTAGAGACCGTGACGCACAGCCGAAGCGATGCCGGGGGCCAGCCAGTGACGGACGTGCGCCGGCGCAGGAGTCTCGTCACGGTTGCGGCCGTGCCCGCGCCGATGCCAGGCGGGGAAGAACCCATGGCGGCCGCGGCGGTACCGGACGGCACAGCATTCTCGAACCGGGTGACCATCGTCTCTCAGAGCCTCACCCGCAACGGGGACGCGATCATAAGCCCGGTGCATGCCGCGCTGGCCGGCCTAGAGCTTGTCCACCACTTGGATGCCAACGGCAAGCTGCTCGCGATTGCCGGATACGAGAGCCTTGACGCCGCCATGGCGGCAAAGCTGCCGGACAAGTTCGCCGGCACGCTTGCCAAGCTCGTCAATGCTGGCGCGTTGCGCCACCGAGATGAAGCGGGCTACCAAGAGATCTACGGCCCCTTTACCAAGGGCAGCATCACTCCTGTTGCCAACGCCGTCTCCACGGCAAGCCAACCCCTGCCCGCCGGTGGGTCCCTGCCCCTCTTCACGGTCTCGAACATCGAAGCCGCGAGCGAGGGCATGATCGTCGTGAAGCGCGCTTTCAGCTCGGACGCGGCCGCTCTGGCGGCGCAGTTCGAGGGGGTGGACGCAGCCGCGATCCTGGCAACCCAGGGCGAGATCACGGCAATGCTGCCGGAATCTTGCGCGAGTGCGTCCATTTCCGGATCGGAAGAGGTGCTCGTGCAGGCCAGTGGCGCGCTGGTCGAATTCCGGTCACACTCGCTGTCCTATGCGTGGACAGGCAAGGCTCCCGCCGGCCAAGTCCCGGTCACCCACCAAGTCACCGAGAAACGGGAGTTCACCGCGACTCGGCGGCCCCCGCCTGATCCGGCGCCAGTGCCCGCCCCCTAGTCCGCGTCTCAGATCGCGCATTGCACGAACTCGCCGCTGCCCCCCTACGGTGTGTCGAGGGCCGGCCCGCGCCGATCCAAACGCGGGGCTAGGCCAGCGGCACCCGGCCATTCTGAGGCACTTGGTCTGCGCTGCGCCCCGCCATCCCAGGCCGCCGGGCGTGTCGGGGGCAGGGGTCTTGGCTGCATCGATCCCGTCGCCCCGAGTGTCGCGGCCGCAGCCTGCCGTTTGCGCGCAAAATCACGGCGTGCGCATCTGCTGCCAGAGCGTGCTGCTCTCGTTGATCTGCCGGATGCGTTCCACCCATTGCGTTCGTCGCTAAGCGGGTATAGCTTCCGCTGTTATAATCGGAAGCCCAAGCCAGTGGCTGCCAATAGCCGCTGCATCAAGGGGAGGCAAAAAATGGAGTTGAGCCAAAGCTGCGCCCCTCCCGCTGGCATCGACCTGCATCTCGCCGATGATTTGCCGAACCGCTTCCGCTGGCGGGTCCGCATGCACAAGATTCTGGGAGGCTTGCTGACGCTCAATTTCGCAGCGTTGTGACTGGCGCCGGTAATAATCCAGGGCCAGTCCTTCCGCCTCGGTCTCCACCGCATCTTTCGGCCGTTGTGCCGGCTTATCGACGAGCGGCCAGCATGGCGCCGGTTTGCTGTCGAACGCGTTTATCGCCGCAAGGCGGATGCCACCTACCTCACCGCAGTGGTCCTGTCCGGTTTCAGCACGGTATTGGGGTGGGGTGGCCTCTTGGCGTGGCAGATCGCCTTCGGCTCGCTGCCGTGGTGGCTCATCGCCATCTATTATTTCCACTGGGTGGGCCCGGGCGGCCGTGGTATGGGCGTGGCGTACACGCTGGCGCACCGCGAGGGGCACCGGCCGGGCGGCAAGCTGTACCGCTCATGGATCGGCAAGCGCATCGGCAACTTGTTCGAAAACGGTCTCGGCGTTTTCTACGGGGTAGTGCCTTACAATTTCTCGACATCGCACGTTCTGCTGCATCACAGGCTCAACGGCGGCAAGGGGGATCCTGTGTACCTGTGGGATCTCGACCGGACGCAGTGGAGTGACCTGCTGCTTTATCAGTGGCGGCTGTTCCGCTGGATGGCAGGCTTTAGCAGCTTGGCGGAATTCCGCCGCGAAGCAGGCGTTCATCCTCTGATCGACAAGGCGTACGTCACCCTGCGCCGCGGGATGGTGATCTATTGGGCCGTGATACCGGCGCTGATCCTAGCACTTCTGATTGCTGCAGGATCCACGATCGGTTCAGCGCTGTTGTTTGTGGTCTTCTCCTATCTGCAGCCTCTTATGGCGATGTCAACATTCCTTGCGTTTATCAACGTCGGCCAGCACTGCTTTCTAGAGTTCGATTCACAAGGAAGACAGGTGGAGCTGGTCACGGCAAACACCATCCTTGAAGGCTATGACGATTCATTCGGCGAGGATTACCATTTCGCACATCACTTCGCGCCTCAAGTCCAAATCGACAAGCTGGACGAGAATATCGACGCGCAACGCTCGGAGTGCGCAAGAGTCAGCGGCTCGGTGTTCAAGGAAACGACGATTTTCGAGCTGGCGGTCATGATGTATCTCGGGCAGTTCGAGCAGATGATCCGCAAGCATTACGTGGATTTTTCGAAGAACGGCGATGTCGGCAAGCTTGCGGATCTTTTCCAACAGCGCGCAAAGCGGCGCGAGATGAGCTATGAGCAATACGAGTTTGCGTACCTTCCAGCGTTGAGACATCGTGCGCGCGAGCTTGTTCGCAACGGTACCTGCCCGAACGAGAACCGTGCCTACGTTTACCAAGCCCACCGAGAATTCAGCGCTCCAACTTCGTAACTTGCCATGCTCTTCCCGCGCCGGCGCTCGGGACTCGGGACTAGCCGCGCATAGCTCACGGGGATAGCGAGATGCCCGGATCGGCCGCCGGCACGCATCTGGCCGGCCGCGCCGGGCTGCGGGGAAAGCGCTCGCGGCCGGCCTGCTACACGCAAAATCACGGCGCGCAGCAGGCAGTTCGGATTGCGAATCTGAACCGTGGGGCGGTTACGAGGCGAAGCGTCGCTTGCGCACGACATCGATGGCCACCGCTATGATAATGGCCGCTCCAATGATCACCTGCTGCCAGTACGGGTTGATTCCCAGCAAGTCGCTGCCATTGGAAAGCAGGCCCATGATGAAGGCTCCGATCACCGTGCCGATCACCGTGCCCTCACCCCCCGCGAGGCTGCCGCCGCCGATCACCACAGCCGCGATCACTTGCAGCTCGTAGGTGACGCCCGCCGTGGGCTGGCCGGTCATCAGGCGGGAGGTCTCGATCATGCCGGCCAAGCCCGTCAGCAGTCCGCCGATGGCGTAAATCGCCACCTTGATGCGCCCGACGGGAATGCCGGCGTAGATGGCCGCCGCCTCGTTGCTGCCGATCGCGTATACATAGCGCCCCAGCTTGGTCGAGTGCAGGATGAAGTGCGCCAAGGCCACGCAGGCTGCTAGGACGGCAAGGACGAACGGCGCGGGGCCGATCGTGCCCTCGCCGAGAAAGCCGTGCTCTTTGGGAAGCCCTACTACGGGCAGGCCGCCGGAAACCACCAGTGTCAGGCCGCGGACGATTCCCAGCGTGCCCAAGGTTACGACGAACGGCGGAAGGTGCAAGCGCGCAATCATCAGTCCATTAACGCAGCCGCAGGCGATGCCGGCCAAAACGCCCACCACCATCCCGAGCGCAACGGACTCGGTCGAGACCATCGTCATCGTTCCCAGCACGCCCGCGAAAGCGAGGATCGACCCGACAGACAGGTCGATGCCGCCCGCAACGATAACCATGGTCATTCCCAGCGCCATGATGTTGATCACGGTGGTCTGGCGGATCACGCTGGAGATGTTCGTTCCCGTCAGGAAGTACGGCGAGGCGATCGACAGGATCAAGAACAGCGCGGCCAGGCTGGCGAACGGCAGGAACCGGTGCAGGGCTGAGTTTTTTCTGGGCATCGCTAGGCGCTCTCGCTACTGTGTCACAGCGTGACTCATGATTTGCTCTTGGGTCGTGCCGCGCGGCAGTTCCGCTGCTATCTCCCCCGCGCGCATGACCAGGATCCGGTCGGCCACTTGCAGCAGCTCCGGCAGCTCGGAACTGACCATCAGGAGTGCCTTGCCCTGCCTTGCCAGCTCGTCCATCAGGGCGAACACCTCGGCTTTCGCGCCCACGTCAATGCCCCGCGTCGGCTCGTCGAACAACACGACGTCCGCATCTCGGAACATCCATTTCGCGATCACGACCTTCTGCTGGTTGCCGCCGCTCAGCTCGGACATCTTCTGCTCCACCGAGTCGGCTTGCAAGCGGAGCTTTTTGCGGAACCGCTCCGCAATGCCTTTCTCCTTGGAGACCTGCACCACGCCGGCCGTGCAGGTCTCGGCCAGGTTTGCCAGCGTGATATTCGTGCGAATCTTCAGCTCTGTGGCCAGTCCCGTGCGCTGTCGATCCTCGGTTACCAGCGCGATGCCTGCGGCCACGGCATCGTGCGGGGAGCGGATGTCCGCCGGCTGGCCATTGACGATGATCGTGCCGGGCCCCGCGGGAGTGATGCCGAAGATCGTTTCGCACATTTCGGTCCGTCCGGCCCCCACCAGGCCGGCAAGGCCCACGATCTCGCCGGCCCGCAGTTCGAACTCCGCCCCGGGCAGGTTGACTTGCAGCCGGGTCGCGCCCGGAGCGAGCTTATCCCGTTGCGCGGTCGCTGAGACGTCGCGCCCGACCATGTGCCGCACGATTTCCTCCGTAGTGATCTCGGCCGCGGGGCAGGCATGGGTCGTGCTGCCGTCGCGCAGGATTGTCACCTGGTCAGCGATTTCTTGGATTTCCGCCAAGCGGTGCGTGATGTAGATGATTCCAAGGCCTTGCCCGCGCAATGCGCGTATCGTTCGAAAGATCGCGGAAGCCTCGGTGTCGGAGAGCGAGGAAGTCGGCTCATCGAATATCAGAAGCGATGACTTGCCGTGCAAGGCCCGGCAGATCTCCACGATTTGCTTTTGGGCGGGGCTCAGCGCGTGGACGCTCCAGTCTCCCTTGACCGGGAAGCGGAGCGACTGTAGGATTTCCTCGGCGCCCTCGATCATGCCGCGCCGGTCCAAGCGAGTGCCGTGCATGCGCTCGCAGCCGAGGAAGATGTTCTGAGCGACCGTCAGGTGGGGGACCAGCAGAGATTCCTGATGCACCATGCGGATGCCCATCGCATGCGCCTCGGCAGGCTGCGCGAAATCGACGCTTTCTCCCTGCCAGCGCATGTCGCCGCCATCGCGGCGCTCCATGCCGCACACGACCTTCATCAAGGTGGACTTGCCGGCGCCGTTCTCTCCGACCAAGGCATGCACCTGGCCGGAATCGACACGCAGGGTGCCGTTACGCAGCGCATAAACACCCCCGAAGTGCTTGCGGATGGACTGAAGCTCCAGAAGCATGGCACGGCCGGAGGCGACGACCGGCAAAAATCCAAGTGTAGCGCAGAGGGTTCGGGGCCTGCCCCGTAGGAGAATGGTGGGCGGCACTGGACTCGAACCAGTGGCCTCCTGCTTGTAAGGCAGGCGCTCTAACCAACTGAGCTAGCCGCCCATCGTATGTGTAAGTATCTAATTTACAACATTTTATGGAGCATGGTGCAAGACGTTTCCGATATTGGAAGCGCAACTGTGATCCTACGCGCAGTCCAGCGGCTTCCGGCGATCCTCGTCATGCTGTCCGGCCGCTGGCGTGCGTCGTCCTCGATTGGCGCACGTCGGCATGCCTAACCCTAGTTCGTCATTTGGTGACTTGAAAAATTCCGTATAGTATTGAAATACAAACAGTTATAGCGATGCGGCCAAGCCGCTTGGCACTACACTTTTGTGCTCTTGAGCGTCAGCCCCGCGCGGCCGCCCGCCGCCGATGTGCGCGCACGGCCAGGCCCGCCGCCTGGGCGATGCGCACGGCCTCGGCCCCCGGCTGCACATCTTGGCGGCTGCACAGCAACTGCCCGTCTGCCGCCTGCACGCTGGTCGTCACCCGCATCCAGCCCGCCAAGCGCTCGCGCAGCGACTGCCAACTCCAATGCAGGCCGTGCGCCCGCAGTTGCGTGCGCAACAGATGCACGCCGTGATAGGCCAGCACGGCCACGAACAGGTGCGCTGCCACGCGCCGATCCAAACGGTGCCAGATCGGGCGCAGGCCCAATTCCGACTTCAACGAGCGGAAGCTGGCTTCCACTTCGCTGAGTTCCCAGTAGCTGCGCAGCACCTGCGCCACGTCCCAGTCGATATGGCTGGTGCGCAGCACGTAGGCCCCGGCCGCCGCATCGGCGGCCGCATACTGCGGATTCGGTGTGCAGCGGACGGCCGTCGCCCGCTCCTGCTCGCCGGCCAGCACTTCGACCTTATACTGCGCTGCCACCGCCTTGTACTGCTCGAGCAAGCGTCCCACCTTGCGCTGCACGGCCGCGAGTTGCTTCACACAGCGCGGTTTGGAGAGGCCCTCATGCAGGCTTTGCAGGGCCTGTTCAAAGCGCTCGCGCTGCCGCTGCAGAATCGACTCCGCCGTGCGCAGGCGGCCCTCGCTGAGTGCGTACACGCGCAACTCGGCCGGCTCCTGGCCGGCCTCCTGCGCCGCAGCCTGTGCTGTCTCCGCCGGCAGTGGCCAGGCCCGCACGCAGTAGCCGCCGCTGGTCTCCAGCTGGGCCGTCGGCTCGCCCGCCGGCGGCTGTGGCTTGGCCTCGCGGCTGACGCAGATCCAGTGCCAGCCCTGCTCCCGCAGCCAGCTCAGGTTCGCCGCGCTGGCCAGGCCCGCATCGCACACCACGGTCGGCCGCGGCGCCCCCTCTTGGCGCTCGTCGTCCAGCCGCTCCAGCAGCGGCTGCAAGGTGCCCGGCTCGGAGACATTGCCGGCTAGCCCTAGTTCGTCATTTGGTGACTTGAAAAATTCCGTATAGTATTGAAATACAAACAGTTATAGAGATGCGGCCAAGCCGCTTGGCACTACACTTTTGTGCTCTTGAGCGTCAGCCCCGCGCGGCCGCCCGCCGCCGATGTGCGCGCACGGCCAGGCCCGCCGCCTGGGCGATGCGCACGGCCTCGGCCCCCGGCTGCACATCTTGGCGGCTGCACAGCAACTGCCCGTCTGCCGCCTGCACGCTGGTCGTCACCCGCATCCAGCCCGCCAAGCGCTCGCGCAGCGACTGCCAACTCCAATGCAGGCCGTGCGCCCGCAGTTGCGTGCGCAACAGATGCACGCCGTGATAGGCCAGCACGGCCACGAACAGGTGCGCTGCCACGCGCCGATCCAAACGGTGCCAGATCGGGCGCAGGCCCAATTCCGACTTCAACGAGCGGAAGCTGGCTTCCACTTCGCTGAGTTCCCAGTAGCTGCGCAGCACCTGCGCCACGTCCCAGTCGATATGGCTGGTGCGCAGCACGTAGGCCCCGGCCGCCGCATCGGCGGCCGCATACTGCGGATTCGGTGTGCAGCGGACGGCCGTCGCCCGCTCCTGCTCGCCGGCCAGCACTTCGACCTTATACTGCGCTGCCACCGCCTTGTACTGCTCGAGCAAGCGTCCCACCTTGCGCTGCACGGCCGCGAGTTGCTTCACACAGCGCGGTTTGGAGAGGCCCTCATGCAGGCTTTGCAGGGCCTGTTCAAAGCGCTCGCGCTGCCGCTGCAGAATCGACTCCGCCGTGCGCAGGCGGCCCTCGCTGAGTGCGTACACGCGCAACTCGGCCGGCTCCTGGCCGGCCTCCTGCGCCGCAGCCTGTGCTGTCTCCGCCGGCAGTGGCCAGGCCCGCACGCAGTAGCCGCCGCTGGTCTCCAGCTGGGCCGTCGGCTCGCCCGCCGGCGGCTGTGGCTTGGCCTCGCGGCTGACGCAGATCCAGTGCCAGCCCTGCTCCCGCAGCCAGCTCAGGTTCGCCGCGCTGGCCAGGCCCGCATCGCACACCACGGTCGGCCGCGGCGCCCCCTCTTGGCGCTCGTCGTCCAGCCGCTCCAGCAGCGGCTGCAAGGTGCCCGGCTCGGAGACATTGCCGGCTAGGATCTCGCAGCGGCGCGGAAAGCCGGAGCCGTCCAAGGCCATGGCCAGCGAGACCAACGGGCAGTCGTTGCGCTTCTGCTTCGACTTGCCGAAGCGCCGCAGGCCGGCGTTCTCGCGCCCGGTGTAATGCGTGTTCGACAGGTCGTAGAAGACGATCGTGCGCGGCAGGCCAAGCAGGTCGCGCTCGCGGGCGAACAGCCCGGCCTGCAAGGCTTCGCGGTGTTTCCACAGTAAGTCGCCGATGCGGTACAGCTTGGCCAGCGAGACGCCGCCGGAGGTGTCGAGTCCGAGCAGTTCGAGAGTGCTGCTGTGGTCGCGCAGCCAGCGCTGCGCTTCGCGTTCGGAGGAGGGATGCAGCATGCGCGCCATAACCAGGGCGGTGGCGATGGCCGCGTCGCGCTGCGAGGCGCCGGCCGCGCGCAGCAAAGCTGGCAAGCGCAGTTGCTGCAAGGCGCGCAGGGCCAGGCGTTCGCCGCCCACCGAGCGGGCGTCGCAGTGCGCCAGGGTATGCAACTGGACGCTGACTGGCTGCTCGGCGGCGGGCTGCTCGCTGGCGAAGCCGCGGGCGCGCAGGCGACGCACCAAATCCTCGGCCGCCAGGCGCACTTCGTGCGCCACCTCGAATAGGGCGCTCTGGCCGCGCAGCAGGCGCTCGGCGTGGGCCGCGACGTCGGCCCACAGCGCGCGCGGCACGGCATAATCGGTGCCCAGGTTGAGCAGGGTTTTCTGCTGCACCGCCGCGCCGCAGCGCACGGACTGCACGAGGCGGCAGCTGTAGCCGGGCTGGCCGCCGACGGAGTGGGTTTTGGTGGCACGGATGAACATGAGCGCTCAGTTGTAGGGTGGCAGAGGGGGCTAGGGGGTGTCAAGGGGGTCAAAAAAGAAGTTGGCACTACAAAAAGCTTTAAGAGAGCATCATAAGACTATAAAGCAAATAGATTACGAAGATAATAAATCTAAAGAAAGATTATCGGCCAGTTTGGAGCAGTAGCGGCAGCAAAAAAATATGCTCCGTGCCGGCAATTTGGGGGAAAGTGGCGAACTAGGGCTAGGATCTCGCAGCGGCGCGGAAAGCCGGAGCCGTCCAAGGCCATGGCCAGCGAGACCAACGGGCAGTCGTTGCGCTTCTGCTTCGACTTGCCGAAGCGCCGCAGGCCGGCGTTCTCGCGCCCGGTGTAATGCGTGTTCGACAGGTCGTAGAAGACGATCGTGCGCGGCAGGCCAAGCAGGTCGCGCTCGCGGGCGAACAGCCCGGCCTGCAAGGCTTCGCGGTGTTTCCACAGTAAGTCGCCGATGCGGTACAGCTTGGCCAGCGAGACGCCGCCGGAGGTGTCGAGTCCGAGCAGTTCGAGAGTGCTGCTGTGGTCGCGCAGCCAGCGCTGCGCTTCGCGTTCGGAGGAGGGATGCAGCATGCGCGCCATAACCAGGGCGGTGGCGATGGCCGCGTCGCGCTGCGAGGCGCCGGCCGCGCGCAGCAAAGCTGGCAAGCGCAGTTGCTGCAAGGCGCGCAGGGCCAGGCGTTCGCCGCCCACCGAGCGGGCGTCGCAGTGCGCCAGGGTATGCAACTGGACGCTGACTGGCTGCTCGGCGGCGGGCTGCTCGCTGGCGAAGCCGCGGGCGCGCAGGCGACGCACCAAATCCTCGGCCGCCAGGCGCACTTCGTGCGCCACCTCAAACAGGGCGCTCTGGCCGCGCAGCAGGCGCTCGGCGTGGGCCGCGACGTCGGCCCACAGCGCGCGCGGCACGGCATAATCGGTGCCCAGGTTGAGCAGGGTTTTCTGCTGCACCGCCGCGCCGCAGCGCACGGACTGCACGAGGCGGCAGCTGTAGCCGGGCTGGCCGCCGACGGAGTGGGTTTTGGTGGCACGGATGAACATGAGCGCTCAGTTGTAGGGTGGCAGAGGGGGCTAGGGGGTGTCAAGGGGGTCGAAAAAGAAGTTGGCACTACAAAAAGCTTTAAGAGAGCATCATAAGACTATAAAGCAAATAGATTACGAAGATAATAAATCTAAAGAAAGATTATCGGCCAGTTTGGAGCAGTAGCGGCAGCAAAAAAAATATGCTCCGTGCCGGCAATTTGGGGGAAAGTGGCGAACTAGGGCTAGCAAGGCCACGACCGGCGCTTCGGCGAGCCCCTGCATGATCGATACGAGCAAAGCAGGCCGTGGAATTTTATGTTGCATATTCACTTTTTCAAGTAGAATATACGACATAAATCCTTGTGCGATTGAATGTTAGACTCGGGCAAGACATGGCCTTGTCTCTGCTTCCGGCACTCGCAGCTGATCATGACGACTTCCGGCTCTCGGCAGTAGGGCGGCAACGTCCCTCCGGCCTGCCTCCGCGAGTGACGCCATGAAGGACCCAGTCGCTTGGTACGACAAGCATGCGAGCACGGTCGCATCGCAATACGAATCCGTGCAGCCGGGTGCGCTGCATGGCTGGCTGGCCGACCTGTTGCCCGAACCGCCGGCTCTCGTCCTTGATGTCGGGGCCGGATCGGGACGCGATGCCGCTTGGCTCGCCGCCCAGGGATACGAGGTGTTCGCCGCCGAGCCTTCCAAGTCGATGCGGCAGCTCGCTGCAACGCTGCATCCCGCAGCCCTCGTGCGCTGGTGCCGCGACTCGCTTCCGAAACTGGACCACACGATGCGATCCGGCCTGTCGTTCGACGTGATCCTGCTCAGCGCGGTATGGATGCATGTCCCTCCGGGGCAGCGGCCGCGAGCGTTTCGCAAGCTCGTCAACCTGCTCAGGCCGGGCGGCATGATCGCTATCTCCCTGCGCATCGGCCCCGAGGATCCGGAGCGCGGGCTGTATAGCGTCGACAGTGCGGAAATCGAGTCGCTGGCGAAGAAGCACGGGACGCTCGTTGAGCGAGCGCGGGAGAGCCCGGACTTGCTGGGCCGCGCCGAGGTCCGGTGGAAGGACTACGCGCTGCGGCTGCCAGACGATGGAACTGGCGCACTGCCGCTGCTCCGGCATGTGATCCTGAACGACAACAAGAGCTCGACCTACAAGCTCGGCCTGCTGCGCTCGATCTGTCGCATCGCCGATGGCTCTGCCGGGCTTGTCCGCCCCACTGAGGACGACAAGCTCTCCATTCCGCTAGGCTTGGTCGCCCTGACTTGGCTGCGGCTTTACAAGCCGCTGCTCGCAGCCGATTTCCCGCAGAGCCCGACCAATGTCCGCGGGGGCGACCAGCTCGGCTTCGCCGGCAACGCCTTCGAAAGTCTCGCGCAATTCTCCCACTTGGACATGAGAGTGGGTGTGCGCCTCGGGCAGGCCGATGCCGCCGCGCTCCACCAGTCTCTCCGGGATGCGGCCAGAACCATCCGCACCATGCCCGCCCGCTACATGACATTCCCGGACGGGAGTCCCATTCTCCCGGTGAACCACACGGCCGGCCGCTCCCCGGCGCTGAGGCTCGAAGTCATCGACGAACCGTACCTGCGCAGTTTCGGCGAGATGCTCGTTCCATGGCGAATCTGGCAAGCCGTGCAACGGTTCGCAGTCTGGATTGAGCCGGCGCTGGTGGAAGAGTGGATCCGACTCATGCAGCGCTACGCGGGAACGCAGGGCCGAGATGTGCCAAGGGATCGAGCCGCGGCAGCGATGACATGGTCCGATCCCACGCGGGACGTTGGGATCGCGAAGCAGCAGGCGCGAAACTTGCTGGCATCCGGGGAGCTTTATTGTGTCTGGAGCGGCAAGAGGCTCCTCGCGACGAGCTCTCTCGACCTCGACCACTGTTTCCCGTGGTCGGCTTGGCCGTGCTCTGACCTTTGGAACCTCATGCCTGCCAACCGGTCGGTGAACCAGAACGAGAAGCGGGCGAAGCTGCCAAGCGCGGCGCTGATGATGGCAGCGCGCGACCGCATCACGTCTTGGTGGGAGAAGGCGTACGGTTCGTCGAATCCGCCGATTCGCAAGAGGTTCGCGCTCGAGGCGGCTTCCAGCTTGCCTGCGCTACGACCAGCAAGTGCCGGAATGGTCGGGAGAGCGATACGTCAGGTAGCAGTGCCCACCAATCTGAAGTCCTGAGGGGTTGCGAAGATGGCCTCGCGTTACTTCAATGCCGATGCGCTTGGAGCAAATACATGTCCGCGCCGCCAGCGCGCGCTGGAGCGGACGGCGTGGCGCAGGCCTCGAGATTGCTCTCTCCTGCCGCGATTCCGGCCTCTGGTCAGCAGGACGACAAGTGCGGTTCGAAGATCGCATCCGCCCAGAGCTGCTCAAGAAAGCGCTCCCACGGCAGAATTCGAATCCCGTCGCTCGCCCGCCGTGCGTCGGGCTCGTTGCAGACTACGATAGCTTGGCGCGGGCTATGCTCGTCCGCATAAGCGCGGATGCTCCGCAAGTCGGACGGGCGCAGGCGCGCGCTCGCTTTGACCTCGATCGCGATCTCGCCCCGGCGGCCGAAGACGAAATCGCACTCCAGGCCGGACTTGGTGCGCCAGAAGCGTAGCGGAAGTTCGAGTTCGCGATAACTGCGGTACGCCAGCAGCTCCATGAGCACAAAGTGCTCGAGGGCCTGCCCGAACTGCGGCCCTGCCAGCCGTTCGATGCGGCGGCCCGTCAAGTGGCCTGCCACCCCGACGTCGAACAGATAGAACTTGGGCGCGCGCGTGATGACCTCTCGCGAGCGCCGCAGGCTGAACGGTTCGAGCAAGGTGCCGACGAGTGTGTCGACAAGAATCTGAAAGTACTCCCGAACCGTTTTTGAGTCGACGCCGCAGTCCCGGGCGATGTTGCTGAAATTGAGCAGCCCGCCATGGCTGAACGACAATGCGTCGAAGAACCGCGAGAACGCGGGAGCGTTCCTGACCAATCCCTCGTTCAAAACCTCCTCCTTCAGGTAATCGTCGACATAGCCGGCGAGGGCGCGCCGGTGCTGGCTGGTGTTGTAGTGCTGCGGGACCAAGCCGCGGTTCAGCGCTCGCAGCAGATCGAAATCCGGGATCTCCGCATAGGTCAGCGGATGCAGGCCGAAGCGCCAAGCCCTGCCGCCCAGCAGGTTGGCTTGCCCCCGCTTGAGCTTCCGCGCGCTGGATCCGCACAGAATGAAGGCGAGCCCCTTGTCCTCGATCAGGCGGTGGACTTCGTCCAAGAGGGCGGGCGCTTTCTGCACTTCGTCAATGATGACGGGACTGCCGAAAATGTCGGGGGGCAGTGCGCCCAATCGTTCGCCGAGCGCCCACGGGCTGCGGATAAAGTCCAGCAGCAGCCTCGTGTCCAGCAGGTCGAAGCGCGCCGCCTCCGGGAAGCGCTCGCGGAGCAGCGTGGACTTTCCGGTCTTGCGCGGCCCCCAGAGAAAGGCCGACTGGCCCTTGGGAAGTTCGAGGCTGAGAATTCTCTCGTAGCTCACAGGCAGGATCTAATTCCGAATTAGGTCAACCAATTCGGAGTATACTCCGAATTGTCAGGATCAGTCAAAGGCTGCGGCAAGCGGCTCGCCCCCCGGCATGGATCCATTGCCGAGCGCGAGGCAGGATATTGACGGGGCCAGCCCGCGATCAAGGCGACGGCAGCCCGCTCACCCCAACCGTGAACGGGAGCGTGCTGACCTTGCCCTTGCGCTGGACCTGCACCCACACGCGGTACATGCCGGGTTCGGGGAAGATTACGTTCATCTGGATCAGCTTCCCGCCATCGGCAATGCTGGGGTGGGCATGCATCATGGTCACCAGGTCGTCCTTGACTGCCAGCATGTGGGCCCATGCGCCGAGATATTTCTGCAGGCCCCGGGCGGTGTTCAGTTCGAAGAACAACAGTGTCAGCAAGCCTGCTAGCGGCTGGGGCGGGTCGGTCCGCAGCGAGACACTGACGTTGCGCCCCCGCTTGGGATCCCTGTCCGCTGACAGCTTGCGAGCGAGCATTTCCAGCGGCTCCTCGAATCCAGACGTGGTCAATGTCATCGGTATCATCTGGGGTGTCCCGCCGGTCGGATAGAAGTCGCCCATCATCCGATACACGCCCGGCCGGTCGAAGACCGTCTCAATGCGGAAGATGCCGTCCTCGCCAAGCACGGGATGCTCGTGCCGGAAGACCTCGAGGTCGTGGCTCACCCAGAACAGGTGGAAAAGCTTTTCGTGGACGGTCTCGAACTCGAATTGGCGCAGCCTGCCCTTGGGCCGCATGACCTCGAAGCTCAGCTGGACCGGTTCGCCCGCCCGCACCGCCGCGGGTGCAGTGGTCAGCTGAACCTGGTACTCGGCGGGCACGGGCAAGCCTAGGACGAGCTGCATCCCGCAACGCGAGCAAGCTCCTGCCGTCGCGGACCTGATGTCCGGGTCCATCGGGCAGACGAACGGCAGCGGCTCGGCCGCCGCCGGCTCCAACTCCAATGTCTCTAGGTCGATCTGTCCTGACAGCGATGTCAAGCCCAGCCAGGCAACGCAGCCCAGCCAGCGCACGCATCGCTGCCCGGCCCGGCCGCACCGCTGGGCGAAGCTTCGAAGGCGTGGCATCAGAAGCGCTGGCCCCATCTCTCGCAATCCGCACGCTACGCTCAACCCTGCGAAAGCGGCAGGGTTGAGCACTTGCGGCAAAAGGGCGGACTGAACCGCCGGCCGGGCAGAACCGAGTCGACACCAGGCACCAACGGGACACCAAGGGCTTGGCGGCGGCGCACCGGCCCGCGGCTAGTGGACATCTTCGAAGAACGAGCCGATGCTGCGGAACTTCTGGTGGCGGCCCGCCACGAGTTCCTCCGCAGACTGGGCTGCCAGCGATGCAAGGTTACGCTCCAAGGCATCTCCGAGCAGCGCCGCGGCTTGTTCCGGATCCTCTTGTGCGCCGTCCTGCGGTTCAGGGACGATCTCGTCTACCAAGCCGAGATCTTTCAGGTCTACAGCCGTCAGTTTCAGCGCGTTGGCTGCCAGCGCCGCCTTGCCGGAATCGCGCCACACGATCGCCGCACAGCTCTCGGGCGATATCACGCTGTAAACAGCGTTTTCCATCATCAGAACCCGATTGCCCACGCCTAGGGCAAGCGCGCCACCGCTGCCCCCCTCGCCAATGCACGCCGCGATCACGGGAACCCTGAGACTGGACATCTCATAAAGATTGCGGGCGATGGCTTCCGCCTGGCCGCGCTCTTCGGCGTCCTTGCCCGGGTAGGCTCCCGGCGTGTCCAGCAGGGTTACGATCGGCCGGCCGAACTTTTCCGCGAGCTTCATGCACCGCAATGCCTTGCGGTACCCCTCCGGCCGTGGCATGCCGAAGTTGCGATGGACGCGCTCCTCGGTCTTGCGGCCTTTCTGCTGGCCGATGGCCATCAGCTGCCGCCCCCGAAACGATCCGAAACCGCACACGATGGCCGGGTCGTCGCCAAAGACGCGGTCGCCGTGAAGTTCGGAAAAGCTGTCGATCAAGCGCGATATGTAGTCCAGCGCATGCGGCCGCTGCGGGTGCCGGGCCAGCAAGACGTGATCCCAAGCGGAACGCTCCGGGGGAGTTGCGACGCTGCTATCAGGGGCGTCCTCCGCATCTTTGTTCGGCTCTTGGGCATAGTTCGCCATAGGCGGGCGCACTCCCGATAGACCTTCCATTGTACGGCGGGAGCGCTCTGGAACGGAAGGGAACCCTCTTGCGTGACCAAGTACTCGGCGGCGCACTCGTCAAGCAAGCACTGCGCCGTCTTCTGCTAGGTATGCATTGCATCGCCGGTCACCACCCGCCCCACAGGGCAGTTGCCTGGCCAAGTCGTAGAAAACCGCGATCTCGTTGGTCTTACTGTCGGTCTCGAGTTGTCCCAGCACCACGCACATCCTTGCTTGCAGGGACGCTGCCATTGCGATGGCATTGAGGGGTATCTCGACCGTCTGGCGCTGCTGGCAGGTGACAGGGTCGGGCTTGGCCCTTTCGACCCACTCGGCGATATTGACCCGGAGGACGGGGTCAGGCATTGAGCGAGATCATCCATGTTTCTGAAAAGGCCGGTGCAAAGCCCTTGGCCGGATCGAGCTTGCGGCTGCCGCCGCGCTGAATGAACGCCCTCCAGCGCGCAAGGCCGGGATGATGTAAGCCGAGACGTTCTTCGAGGATGTAGCCGGCGCGGCTTTTGGCAAGTCCTCTCCGGGCAGTGTCGATCGCGGCAACGATGTCGTCGAGATAGATCTCGGCATGCTGCTCCCAGACATCGAGAACGTGAGACATGCCGCCGCACAGATCAGGCTTTTGAAGCATGTCGAGAAAGGTCTGACCGATCGTGGCAAGACGGACATCACTTCCTCGATTCTGCAGGCATGCCCCGGCCGATCGACTCTCATAAACACGAACAGCCCGGCCTCGCACGCGGGCAGGGTGCCCGATGACCGGCAAGGGGAAGGAGTTAGCCCCGTCCGCCCCCAGAGCTTCCGTCCTGTGCGCCAGAAACCGCTGGGCAGCCGTCTTGCGGTCAGGACGCGTCAGAAGCAAGGCCTCCGGGCTGCGATCGGTGAGTCCCCATCTCTGCATGGCGGAGAGATGGGAGACGTAACACGTCGGATCTACGAGACAGACAATGTCTTCCGCCGGAAGGTCCGGGATGCTCAACACCCGAATCACCCGTGTCCGGTAGTCTCGGTCCGATCCGATCACTTCTGCGCTGTGCAGTTTCGACTTCAGGCGGACATAGTCGCTGCGGTCCGGTGTGCTGCTCCGCAGATAGAGCCTCTTTCCGGACGCCTCGCGATACATCTGCCAGATGGCCCGGAAGAATTCGAACTGGGTGAGAACCGGCTTGCCGTTTTTTCCAGCCACGCAGCTAGATAACTGCTTGCATGCGTGGGGTTTCGCGAATGCGCTCTTGATTCCATCCTGCCAGTAATACTCGTTATACTTGTCCTTAGGACAAGTATAACGAGTATTAGGACTAAAGTCAAGTCCCTCCAATCCCCGCATAGCTGGAATGGACTCGTGATTTTGAGGTGCCTAGATTTGAGACCGCCGCGTCCAATCCCCGCGCATACACTGGAAGCGTGCCCCTCCGTGCGCTTTGTATCGTCGGCGCGGTTGCCGGCCTCGCCAGCTCGCTTCCCGCGCAAGGGGACGAGCAACTTACCGCCGACATCCGCTTGTTCACTGTCATGGCCGCCATCAACACGGCCGGCTATGACGACGGCTTCGCCTCGGAGGCAGACCACCCTGCCCGCAGAGCGCTTCGCAGCGACCTCGAATCCGTCGATTCGAGCATCCGCAACCGACTGCGCACCTACTACGAGCAGCACAAACTGGACGATCCCGAACTCGACCTCTCGCAGTACATCTCGTTCGCACTGATGTGCGGGGAGCCGCCGTTCTTCGACCTCAAGGCCGAAGTTCCCACCGACCTGCCGGCTGATGTCAGGCCGATCCGCGGCCTGTCGGCCCTATTGCGGGAATTCTACGAAGTCGCGGACATCGAAGAGCTTTGGCAGCGTTACCAAGGTGCCTATGAAGAGGCGATGCTGCTCTACCAAGAGCCATTGCTCGAATCCGTCTTTGAGATCAACGGCTACCTGCGGGTGCCGCCATCGAGCCGCGAGGCCCGCGGCTTCAAGATCTACTTCGACCTGCTGGCCGCGCCGGGCAGCATCAATATGCGGGCATACGGTGGCGACGTCAAGATCGTGATCCACTCCTCTTCCGAAGTGCGGACAGAGGAAATCCGCGCGGCCTACCTGTTGCACCTGCTGGACAGGCTCTCCATCCGGTACTCGGAAACGGTCGCGAAGAAAGAGCCGCTGGCGCGCCTTGCATTGTATGCGCCAGCACTGGACGATGCCTACAAATCCAACTTCCAACTGCTGCTGACCAAGTCACTGGCCCATGCTGTGCAGACGCGCATGCGCTACGAGCCGGAAGAAAAGAAGCTGGAGCGCATCACGACCCACCTGCGGAACGGCTTCATCCTCGCACCGTATTTCTACGAACAACTGGCAGAGTACGAGCGGCAGCCCCAATCGTTCCGCCGGTACTACCAGGCCCTGGTTGACGGCATCCGCGTGCGCCAAGAGGCGGAGCGTATCCAACAGGTGAAGTTCGCCGAGCGCCCCGCGCGCAAGGCGAGCGCCCCGCGAAGAGCGGCGCGGCCCAAGGTCTCCGAAGAAGAGCAATGGCTCTCCCAAGCCGAGGGACTGTTGCAGCTCAACGACCTGGACCAAGCCCGCAAGCTCTACGAGCGCGTGCTGCAGGCCGAGGGCCAGGGCCGCGGCCAGGCCAGCTACGGCCTCGGCCGCATCGCCTTGGACGAGGCCGACCCGGATCTGGCCCTAGAGCACTTCGCCGCCGCCGCGGAAAGCGACAGTGACACGCGCATTCGGGCGATGTCCCATATTTACATGGGACGAATTCAGGACATCTTCGGCAATCGCGACCTTGCCGTGCGCCACTACCAGAGCGCCTTGGACGCTGGCGACACCTCGCCCATCATCCGCAAATTCGGCGAGCAGGGCTTGGCGGCAGCGTTCACAGGTATCGACGAGGACGGCGAAAGCGGCGAGGACTGACCGCGCGGCCGCGGCTGGCCGCCGGTGCTCGCGGAGCGGCGAGTTGCGGGCAGGCCCGGTCTGGGGGCCGTGTTCCGAAACCGCCCGCCTGGCCCGCGCCCAGTCCGGGCGTGGCGGCGCATGGCCTTCCAGCGGCCGTCGCCGGCCGGGGCAACGGCTGTATTACGATGAACTTGAAAGCTGGGAATCGGTCGCACCATGGCGGAGCAAGGAAGCATCAACAACGAAACGGACGGCATGCCGAGCGAGGCCGCGCCCCCGGCGGAGTTGCCGGAGGGCATGCAAGCCAGTGCTGCTGCCCCGCCCGAACAGGCCGAAGCCGAGCGGCTCAGGACGGAACTGGAAGCGGTCAGCAAAGAACGCGACGAGATGCTGGACAAACTCCAGCGCTCCCAGGCGGAATTCGAGAATATCCGCAAGCGGCTGCAGAAGGAAAAGGATGGCGTCGTAAGGTATGCTGCTTCGGACACGATCCAGTCGCTACTGCCGATTGTCGATGATTTCGAGCGCGCCATCAACGCCGACGGGGTGCCGCCCGAGATCCAGAAGGGCCTGGAGTTGATCCACAAGCGTATTTTCGAAGTCTTCTCCCGAACCGGCCTAGCCGAAGTGGAGCAGCACGAGACCTTTGACCCGAACCTCCACTTCGCCGTCGAACGGGCGCCGGCCGGCGAAGAGCACTCGGACCAGCAGATTCTGGAGATCTATCAGAAGGGCTACCGCTTCAAGGATCGCCTCATGCGGGCCTCGATGGTCAAGGTCGCCGTCAAGGAATAGGCCCCGGAAGTTCCGAGGCTAGGAGCCGGCATGGTCCAGAAACGCGACTACTACGAGGTGCTCGGGGTGCCCCGCGGGGCAGACGAGGCCCAGTGCAAGCGCGCGTACCGCAAGCTGGCCATGGAGTACCACCCGGATCGCAATCCGGGATCCAGCGAGGCCGAGGAAAAATTCAAGGAGGCTTCCGAGGCTTACAGCGTGCTGAGCGATCCGGAGAAGCGCCAAGTGTACGACCAGTATGGCCACGAAGGACTCGCCGGCGGCGGTGCCAACGGCTTCAATGCCAGCGACTTTCCCGACATTTTCGGCGACATCCTGGGCGATTTCTTCGGCACCGGCACGCGCCGCGGCCGCTCGCGCGCCACGAGCGGTGACGACCTGCTGTACGAGTTGGAGATCGAATTCGAGGATGCTGCATTCGGCTGCTCGAAGGAAATCCAGATTCCCCGCAATGAGACGTGCGAGCGCTGTAACGGTTCCGGCGCCGAGCCCGGGACCCGCCCTGTGTTCTGCAACCGCTGCGGCGGGCGCGGGCAGATCCATGCCCAGCAGGGCTTCTTCATGACGAGCCGCACCTGTTCGTCCTGCCGCGGCACGGGACAGATCATCCAGCAGCCCTGCTCGACTTGCCAAGGCCGGGGGCTGCAGCAGGTCCAGCGCAAGCGCAAGGTGGACATCCCAGCCGGGGTGGATCACGGCATGAGGCTGCGCCTGTCGGGTGAAGGCGGCGCCGGCAGCAACGGCGGCCCGCGCGGAGACCTTTACGTTCTGATCCAGGTGCGCGAACACGAGATCTTCAAGCGGGATGATGCCGACATTCACTGCCACGTCCGCGTTAACGTCGCCCAGGCCGCGCTCGGAGCCAAGATCCCGATACCGACACTAGAGGGCGAAGAGGTCCATCACATCAAGCCCGGCACGCAGTCGGGGGCGCGGTTGATGTTGCGGGGCAAGGGCGTCCAGCAGGTCCGCAGCAGCCGGCGCGGGAATCTCTACGCGCATGTGGACGTCGAAATCCCGAAGAGGCTGAGTTCCAAACAGCGCGAGCTTTTCGAACAGCTTGGAACCGCGCTCGCAGGCGGGCGGGGCGCAGAGGACGAGAGCTTCTTCGACAAGCTGCGCGACGGATTCCGCTGAGGCACGAATCAGCTAACCGCACACGCGTGCGTAGCGAGCAGGCACCGTAGGGGGCACTGATCCAGCGCTTCATCTGTTGCTTGTCAAGGCGCATGGTGAGCCTCTTGCCGGCAAGAACACGAGAGCAATTGTTGTGCGGCACAGGCGGCCCGGCCGGCATGCGCACAGGGCGCGGGCACAGGGTCGCATCCAGCCGGAACGCTCCTCACCAGTGCAGGGAGCGGCCCTGCGAGCGCAGTTGCGCACAGGGCCGATTCAATGTATACTAAGTTGTATAGATTCGCTGCCACTGTTGCGTGGCGCCAAGGGGGCATCTGATCCATGAGCAGTTCGGTCCAACAAATTGAAGGGCTTACGTCCCAAGAGTACCAGTACGGATTTGTCACCGACATCGACCAAGAGACACTGCCGCCCGGCCTGACCGAAGACACGGTGCGCTTCATATCGGCCAGGAAGGAAGAACCCGGCTGGCTCCTGGACTGGCGCTTGAAGGCCTTCCGCCACTGGCAGGGCATGAGCGAGCCCAAGTGGCCCAATGTCAGCTATCCGCAGATCGACTACCAGTCGATCTCCTACTACGCCGCCCCCAAGAGCGCCGACGACAGGCCCAAGAGCTTGGACGAGGTCGACCCCGAGCTGCTGGCCACCTACGAAAAACTCGGCATCCCGCTGGAAGAGCGAGCGGCCTTGGCCGGCGTGGCGGTGGATGCCGTGTTCGACAGCGTCTCTGTCGCGACGACCTTCCGCGAGAAGCTGGCCGAGGCCGGGGTCATCTTCATGTCGATTTCCGAGGCAGTGCGCAGCCATCCCGAGCTGGTGCGCGAGTATCTCGGATCGGTGGTGCCGCCCTCCGACAATTTCTTCGCAGCGCTGAACTCCGCGGTCTTCTCGGACGGATCGTTCGTGTTCATTCCCAAGGGCGTGACCTGCCCGATGGAACTGTCGACCTACTTCCGCATCAACGCCATGAACACCGGGCAGTTCGAGCGGACCTTGATCGTGGCCGAGGACGACAGCTATGTCAGCTACTTGGAAGGCTGCACGGCGCCGATGCGGGATAAGAACCAACTGCACGCCGCGGTCGTCGAGCTGGTCGCGCTGGAGAACGCGCGGATCAAGTACTCCACGGTGCAGAACTGGTACCCGGGCGACAAGGACGGCAACGGTGGCATCTACAACTTCGTGACCAAGCGCGGGGCGTGCCGCGGCAAGCGCTCGAAAATCTCCTGGACGCAGGTCGAAACCGGCTCGGCCATCACTTGGAAGTATCCGAGCTGCATTCTGATCGGCGATGGCTCGGTGGGCGAGTTCTATTCCGTCGCAGTCACCAACAACCGCCAGCAGGCCGACACCGGCACCAAGATGATCCACATCGGCAGGGACACGACGTCCACCATCGTGTCCAAGGGGATCTCTGCCGGCCTGTCGAACAACTCCTACCGCGGGCTGGTCAAGATCATGCCCAAGGCGGCGGGGGCCCGGAATTTCTCGCAGTGCGACTCGATGCTGATGGGCGACCGTTGCGGCGCGCACACCTTCCCCTACTTGGAAGTGCGCAACAAGTCCGCCCAGGTCGAGCACGAGGCGACGACCTCCAAGATCGGAGAGGACCAGATCTTCTATCTCAACCAGCGCGGCATCGAAACCGAGGACGCGGTGTCGATGATCGTTAACGGCTTCTGCAAGGAGGTCTTCCGCGAGCTTCCCATGGAGTTCGCGGTCGAGGCGCAGAAGCTGCTGGATGTGAGCTTGGAGGGGAGCGTCGGCTAGGCGCCGAGGCCGGGGAGCGAGCAATGCTGCAAATTCGGAACCTTCACGTCAGCATAGAGGGGCGGAAGATACTGCGCGGGATCGACTTGGACGTCCAGCCCGGCACGGTGCATGCGGTGATGGGCCCCAATGGCTCGGGCAAGAGCACGCTGGCGGCGGTGCTGGCCGGCCGCGACGGCTACGACGTCGAATCGGGATCGGTGAGCTTCAACGGCCAGGACCTGCTGGAGATGGACCCGGAAATCCGCGCCCGCGAAGGCGTCTTCCTGGCCTTTCAGTACCCCGTGGAAGTGCCGGGGGTGACCACGATGTACTTCATGCGCGAGGCCGTCAACGCCGTGCGCAAGCACCGCGGCCAAGAGGAGCTTTCCGCCGGCGAATTCCTCAAGCTGGCGCGCGAGAGGATCAAGCCCCTGGGCATGGATGCGGGCATGCTCAAGCGCGCCATCAACCAAGGCTTTTCGGGCGGCGAGAAGAAGCGCAGCGAAGTCTTCCAGATGACGATGCTTGAGCCGCGGCTGGGAGTCCTCGACGAGACGGATTCGGGGCTGGACATCGACGCGCTGCGGGTCGTCGCCGACGGGGTCAACGCCCTGCGCAGCGACGAGCGCGCCTTCGTGGTGATCACCCACTACCAGCGCTTGCTCGACTACATCGTGCCGGATCACGTCCACGTGCTGGCGGATGGCAGGATCGAACGGTCGGGCGACAAGAGCCTGGCCTTGGAGCTGGAAGCGCGCGGCTACGGCTGGATCAAGAACGATGCCGCGCCGCAAGGAGCAGCGGGGGCCTGACATGCCAGCTCTTGCCGACAGCATCGCCCCGTACTTGGAGCGCTTCAGCGAGACGCTGGCCGGCGCGGCGCGGGAGCCGGCCTGGCTGCTGGAGCGGCGCAAGCGCGCCATGGAGCGCTTCGCGCGGCTGGGCGTGCCCACGCTCAAGCACGAGGAGTACAAGTACACCGACCTGTCGGCGCTGGCCGACGGCCAGCTGCTGTTCGCTCCGCCGCCCGGCCTTGCGCGGGCAGGCCTGCCCGCGTACGCGCAGGGCGATCCCGTCCCCCTGCCCGCCGGCGGCGGCCCGGCGGTGCGGGGCGCCGTGCCGCCCGGCGCGCGCGTGCTCACGCTGGCCGAAGCGCTGGATTCCGAACCCGAACTCTTGGAACGCCACCTCGGCGCGATCGCCGACTGCCGGGATCACGCGATCTGCGCCCTGAACACGGCCTTCTTCTCGGAAGCCGTGGTTATCGCGGCCGGGCGCGGCGCGGTTTTCGAGGAGCCGCTGCACCTCGTGTTCCGCGATCCGGCGCGGAACCCCCTGCCGCGCGTGCTCATCGTGGCCGAGCGCAATGCCTCGGTCCGAGTCGTCGAGACCTACTCCGGATCGGGCGCCTACTGGCGCAATGCGGTCACGGAGATCCATGCCGCGGAGAACGCCCGCGTCGAGCACTACCGCGCCCAGGTCGAGTCCGCGCACGCATTCCACACGGGCCTGCTGCAGGCTTCCCAGCAGCGCGACAGCCATGTCAGCACGTTTTCGATCAGCTTCGGCGCCGCGGTTGCCAGGAACGATATCGGCACGCGGCTCAACGGCCCGGGCTGCGAGTGCTCGCTGGACGGGATCTACGCCGCGCGCGGCGCGCAATTGGTGGACCACCACACGAGCATTGACCATGCCATGCCGCACTGCAACTCGCACCAGCTCTACAAGGGCGTGCTGGATGACAGCTCGCGAGGCGTGTTCAACGGCAAGATCTTCGTGCGCCCCGACGCCCAGAAGACGGATGCGGTGCAGAGCAACAAGAACCTGCTGCTCTCCGACCAATGCGAGGTCAACACCAAGCCGCAGCTCGAGATCGATGCCAACGACGTGCGCTGCACGCACGGGGCGACCGTCGGGCAGCTGGATGCGGAAACGGCCTTCTACCTGCAGTCGCGCGGCATCGCGGCGGAGCGGGCCCGCAGCCTGCTCACCTATGCGTTCGCCGCCGATGCCTTGGAGCGCATCAAAGTAGCCCCGCTCAAGGAACGCTTCGAATCCCTCCTGCTGGACCGTTTCGCCGCGCCGGGATCGTGATGACCGGGGCGCAGGAAGAGCCATTGTGACAACCGCAACCGCGCTGCTGGAACCGGTCGACATCGCGGCGCTGCGCGCCGAGTTCCCCGCGCTGCGGCAGCTCGTGCATGGCCGCCCGCTGGTCTATCTCGACAGCGCCGCCTCGTCCCAGACGCCGCGCCCGGTCATTGACGCCTTGCTGGAGTACTACGAAAAGGATCGAGCGAACGTGCATCGCGGGGTGCACCAGCTGAGCCAGCGGGCCACCGACCGCTACGAATCCGCTCGCCAGCGCCTGCAGCTGTTTCTCAACGCCGCCGAGCCGGAAGAGATCATCTGGACGCGCGGCGCAACGGAGAGCATCAACCTCGTCGCCGCGAGCTGGGGGGGCAGGCATGTCGGCCCAGGCGATGACGTGATCATCTCCGCCATGGAGCACCACTCCAACATCGTCCCGTGGCAAATCCTGTGCCAGGAGAAAGGGGCTAGGCTGCGCGTCGTGCCCATGAACCAGGCTGGCGAGCTGCGCATGGCCGAGTTCGACAACCTCTTGTCGCAGCGCACGAGGATCGTGGCGGTAACGCAGGTGTCGAATGCGCTCGGCACGGTCAACCCGGTGCAGGAGATCGCCGCCAAGGCGCACGCCGCGGGCGCCGTGTGCCTGGTGGACGGCGCGCAAGCAGTGCCGCACATGCCGGTCGACGTGCAAGCGCTGGATTGCGACTTCTTCGCGCTCTCGGGGCACAAGATGTGCGGCCCGACGGGCATCGGCGCGCTCTACGCCCGCCGCGCCCTGCTGGAAGAGATGCCGCCGTACCAGAGCGGCGGGGACATGATCTCCTCGGTTAGTTTCGACAAGACTGTGTACAACGACCTGCCGTACCGCTTCGAGGCCGGCACGCCGATGATCGCGGGGGCCATCGGCATGGGCGCGGCGGTGGACTACTTGGACCGCATCGGCATGGACCGGATCGCGGCCTACGAAGCGGAACTGCTGGCCTACGGCAGCGCCAAGCTGAACGCGATCCCGGGACTGCGCCCGATCGGAACGGCCGGGGACAAGGCCGGCGTGCTGTCCTTCGCTGTGGAGGGCATCCACCCCGCCGACCTGGGCACCATCTTGGACCGCCAGGGAATCGCGCTGCGCGTGGGTCACCACTGCGCCGAGCCCGTCATGCAGTTCTACGGCGTAAGCGCAACCACGCGGGCGTCGCTCGCGTTCTACAACAACCGCGCGGACTTCGACGCTCTGGCCGATGCGATCCGAACCGCCAAGGAGATATTCGCCTGATGCCCATGCTCAAGCTAGGCCTGGACCAACCCCCTTCCGGAACGGACACCGCGGCGCCGTCCGCCGCCCCCGAACAGCCGCCCAGCGGCGGCCTCAACACGGGAGCGCTGGCCGCCGCCCCGCAATACGGCGATTTCATACCGAGCATGCACTCGAACATGACGATGACATCGCCGCTTCCTCCCAAGGAGCCGGAGTACGCCCCCGACGCGTCCCTCGAGGAGAAGGTCGTGGCCGTGCTGAAAACCTGCTACGACCCGGAGATCCCAGTCGACATCTACCATCTCGGGCTGATCTACAAGGTGACCGCGCCACGCTCCCCAGACCAGCCCGACAGGGTGAAGGTGCTGATGACACTCACGGCCCCCAACTGCCCGGCGGCCCAGACGCTCCCGGCGGAGGCCAAGTACAAGATCGAGCGCCTGCCCGACGTCTCGGACGCCGAGATCGAGATCACCTTCGATCCGCCGTGGACGCCGGAAAAGATGAGCGAGGAAGCGAAGCTCGTCCTGAACCTAGTGTGAGGTCCGATCATGCATCTGAGTGCTCAAGAAGAATACGGCCTGCGCTGCCTGCTGCGCCTGGCCCAAGCCGGCCCGGGTGCCATGACGAGCATCCAAGAGGTCTCGCGCACGGAGGGGATCTCGATGCCATACGCGGCAAAGCTGATGCGCATCTTGCGCGAGGGGGGCCTGGCCGAGAGCGCGCGCGGCCAGGCCGGCGGCTACCAGCTGGCGCGATCGCCGGAAGAGATCACCGCCAAGGAAGCCATCCAAGTGCTGGGGGGGGAACTCTACGGCGGGGAGTTCTGCGGGCGGTTCTCCGGCCACGAGGACCATTGCACGCATTCGATCGACTGCTCGATCCGGTCCTTGTGGCGGGCGGTGCAGTCGGTCGTCGACCAACTGCTGAGCCGCACCAGCATTCGAGACCTGATGTGCGGGGAGCGGGAAATGGACCGCTTCGTCGGGGATTTGGTAGTACTGGCAGGCGGCACTCCCCCGTCTGCGACAAGGACGAGCCATGGCTGAGCGGAAGCAATTCGAGGACGCGCTGAACGCTATCCTGCACCCGCGGCACGGCAAGAATATCGTCGAGCTGGGCTTGGTGACAGACTTTGCCGCGGAGAACGGATCGGTAGCCTTCAAGCTGCAGAACACCCTGTCCGACGGCGAGCCGACGAAGGCGCTGCTGGAGGCGGCCGTGGCCGCCGTGCGGGCGGTGGACCCCCAGGTGCGGGTGGATGCCTCGGTCACGAACCGAGCCCGGGCCAACCCTGCGGGCAGCGACGGGAAAAGCTCCATCGCGGGCGTGCGCAACGTCATACCCGTGGCCTCGGGAAAGGGTGGCGTGGGCAAGTCGACCGTGTCCGCCAACCTAGCGCTGGCGCTGGCAGCGATCGGGGCCAAGGTCGGCTTGATGGATGCGGATGTCTACGGCCCGAGCATCCCGCACATCATGGGCGCCGCAAGCGGGCCGCAGCAGGGGGGCCGCGGCATAATTCCGGTGCAAGCGCACGGCATTCCGATCATTTCCACCGGATTCTTCATCCGCAAGGACCAAGCGGTGGTGTGGCGCGGCCCGATGCTGGCCAAGATGGTCGAACAACTCACGAACCAAGTGGAGTGGGGCGAGCTGGACTACCTGGTCATCGACCTGCCGCCGGGCACGGGCGACGTGCAGCTCAGCCTGTGCCAGCGCTTGGCGCTCACCGGCGCGCTGGTCGTCACGACCCCGCAGCCGATGGCGGTCAACGTTGCAGAGAAGGCGATCATCATGTTCCAGCAGCTGAAGACGCCCCTGCTGGGCGTGGTGGAGAACATGAGCTACTACGAGTCCCGCTCGACGGGCGAGCGGGAGTACATCTTCGGCTCGGGCGGCGCCGAGAAGATCGCCGAGCGCTGGAGCATTCCGGCGCTGGGCAAGGTGCCGCTCGCCACTACCGTGCGGGAGACATCGGATCAAGGCAGGCCCATCGTGCTCGCGGATCCGGACGCGCCCGCGGCCCGCGCCTTCGTGCAGGTGGCCGAGCAACTCTCGGCCGGAGTGGCGACCCACAATTTGAAGGCCGCGAGCGAGGCAATGGTGCAGATCAATTTCTGACCCGTTGCGGGGGGCAACGGGCTACACGCGGTTGGCGCCCGTGCTGGCGACAAGGTGCGAGGCCCGCAGCAAGCCATCCACGGTGCCGGCATCGGTCCACCAGCCCGGCAGCTCTTCCCACTGCATAGAGCCATCCGTGATGTAGCTGTTGTTGACATCGGTGATCTCGAGCTCGCCGCGCGCCGAGCGCTCGATGCCTGCGATCCGGTCGAACACGGTGCTGTCGAACATGTATATCCCGGTCACGGCGTAGCTCGAAGCGGGCTGCGCGGGCTTCTCCTCGATAGCCACGATGCGGCCTGCCTCGAAGCGCGGCACGCCGTAGCAGCTGGCGTCCGGAACCTGCTTGAGCAAGATCCGGGCTCCCCTCTCCTGTGCGCGGAAAGCATTCACGGCAGCGACCACGTTGCGCTCGATGATATTGTCGCCGAGCATCACGCAGAGCTTCCCGCCTTCGGAAAAGTGGCGGGCCAAGTCCAGCGCTTCGGCGATGCCGCCCTCGCCCTCTTGGTAGGTGTAGTCGAGATGCTTGAGACCGAATTCGCGGCCGTTGCCGAGCAGGCGCAAGAAGTCCCCCGCGTTGCGGCCGCCGGTAACGATCATGATGTCCTTGATCCCGGCGTTGACCAGCGCTTGGATCGGATAGTAGATCATCGGCTTGTCATACACCGGCAGCAGGTGCTTGTTGATGATCCGCGTGATGGGGTCGAGGCGGCTTCCCGAGCCGCCGGCCAAGACTACGCCCCGCACAAGGACTTGATTGTAATGGACGCGGGAAACAGCGGGCGGCGCGCGGCATTGCCCGGCGGGACGTTGCCGTGCGCCGTTCCCGGCCGCTAGCCGTGCTCGGCGAAGAACTCCCGCATCCTCTGCCGCAGGAACCCCAGCGCCCCCAGTATGGCGATCAAGTTGGGAACCGCCATCAGGGCGTTCAACGTGTCGGAGATCCGCCAAATCGGCTCGAGCCCGCCGATCGCCCCCACGAAGACAGCGGCCACCCATGCTAAGCGATACGGCCGGTTGCTGCGGGTGCCGAACAGGTAGGCGAAACCCGTCTCCCCGTAGAACGCCCATCCGATCGTGGTGGAAAAGCCGAACGGCGCGAGCGCGAGGGTGATGAAGTGGCCGCCCCAGTCCCCGGGCAGTCCGAGGCTGAAGGCGCGGGCCGTGAGCTCGGCACCGGTCAGCCCGGACGACCACGCGCCGGTCGCCAGCACCGTGCCAGCGGTCAGCGTGCAGACCAGCAGCGTGTCGACGAACACGCCGAAAATCCCGTAGGTCGCCTGTCGCACAGGATGGTCCGTGACTGCCGTTGCATGCACGATGGGAGCGCTTCCCAGGCCGGCTTCATTAGAAAACAGGGCCCTCGCGACGCCGGCCTGCATGGCGCCGCGGGCAGTTGCCCCCGCAAACCCTCCCAAGGCAGCCTGGCCGGAGAAGGCAGAACTGGCGACAAGCTGGAATACGCCCGGCAGCGCGCTCCAGTTCGACAGCAGGATATACAGGGCGGCTACGACGTACAGCCCGCACATCAGCGGCACAAGCACCGAGGCGACCTCGGCGATGCGGCGGATGCCTCCTAGGACCACCAGTCCGCTGAGCACTGCCAGCACCAATCCGGACTTCCATTCCGCGATGCCGTACGTCGCCTGCATGGCCGTCGCGATCGTATTGGACTGCGCCATGTTGCCGATGCCGAACGCGGCCAGCGCGCAAAAGCCGGCAAAGATCGCGCCCAGCCACGCCAGCTTGTAGCGCTTCTCCAGCACGTACATCGCGCCGCCGTGCATGATCCCCGCGTCGTCCTTTTCCCGGTACTCGAGCGCAATGGCGATCTCGGCGAACTTGGTGGACATGCCGACCAGCCCGGTCAGGAACATCCACAGCACTGCGCCCGGGCCGCCGCTGGCCACGGCGATCGACACGCCTACGATATTGCCGACACCGACGGTGGCCGACAGCGATGTGGCCAAGGCCTGGAAGGGCCGGACCGTGCCCTCGCCCGCCACCGGCCGGTGACGGCCCAGCACCTGCCGGGCCGCGAAGCCGAACCGGCGGAACTGGACGCCCTTCGTGGCGATCGTGAGAATGACGCCCGTGCCCAGCAGGACGACCATCATGGGCGGCCCCCAGACGATGGCATTCACGCTATCATTGAGATCGAGAAGCCAGTTCATTCGCGACGCTTCAAGCGATTAATTAGTGCCTGCGACAAAACCCCCTAAAATCAGTTCTCTGCTAGCAAAACGGGCCGATTGGTGAGCGGAATAAAGGCTTGTTGCAGCAGGCTGAACAACGCGCAGTGGGTTGTTGCCAGGCGAAGATCGCAGCTAATGGGCCAGATCCGAGCCAACGGACCGCCGCCCGCCGAATCTTCGCCTGCGTCGATTGCCCGCAACCGTTTTGAATACAACGACATGGATGCTTTTGTCGCAAGCACTAATTAGTGCCTGCGACAAAAGCTTCTAAATGATTGAAAATAGATGAGTTGATAGCAATCGACGCCGACGAAGATGACAGCGGCTGGCTAGCCCTGGCCCGCTGGCGGCCTATTTGCTACGATCTTCGTCTGGCAGGCACCCATGAGAGTCGTCTTAAATCCACAATTAGCCATCGGCCAAATCGATATTGAGCGCATCCCACTCGATCCGCAGTCCCGGGATGATATTCCCGCCGTGCTGCGCGGTTTGCAGCAGATTTGGTCGGATGCTGAGTTGCGGGCCAAGCTATTCACTCTGCTGGAGACGCATCTGCTCGCGGACAAGAGCAAGGCGGACAGCGCAGACAGTGAGAGGCAAGCATACGGGCCGTGCTTGGACGCCAGGAACGGTCGTCCGGGCATGAGTCTGTGGAGCATATTGGTGCTGGGACTGCTGCGTCAGGGATTGAATTGCGATTATGATCGCTGGCATGAATTAGCTGGACAGCATCGCAGTGTGCGGCGCATGATGGGACTCAGCGACTGGGACAGCACAGTGGCCAGTTGCCGCACGATCACACGCAACGTGTCGCTACTGACTCCGCAGTTACTAGCGGCTGTCAACCGCTTGGTGGTGGGAGCTGGCTACGAAGTGCTAGGCCAGGATGTGGCAGGAGAGTTGGCGGCGCGTTGCGATTCGTTCGTGGTGGAGACAGACGTGCATTATCCGACGGATGTAAGTTTGCTGTGGGATGCAATGAGGAGTCTGCTACGGACGATCGCACGGGCGAGTGAGGCCCAAGGGGAGACAGGCTGGCGGCAGCATAAGAAGTTGGAAGGGAAGGTGAGGAGACTGTTCCAAAGAGTGCGGACGCGGCGCAGGAGGAAGAATCAAGAGAAAGGGGTGAAGGCGTATTTGAAGCAGTGTGAAAGGTTGCTAGAACGAGCTGAGGGGAGCTTGGAAAATCTGCGGGAGAGCAGGGCAAGCAAGGAAGAGATCAAGGAAATAGAACGGCTTGCGGGATTGGGGCGGAAACTGGCGGGGCAAGTGGAGCGGAGAATATTGCAAGGCGAGACGATCCCACAAGAGGAGAAAGTGTATTCGATTTTCGAAGATCATACGCGCTGGTGCGTAAAAGGGAAAGCGGGTGTTCTGGTAGAGCTAGGAGTGCCGGTAACAATCGTGGAGAGCGCGGAACAGTTTATATTAGGTCATCGTATCATGTGGACGGAGCAGGACGTGGATGTGGCGGTCGAAATAGTGGAACAGGTGCAGAGTGAGTACCCGGGATTGCAGGGATGCAGTTTTGACAAGGGGTACTACAGTGCTGGGAATCGGCAGCGGTTGGATGGCATGCTGGCGCGGAACGTGATGCCGAAGAAGGGGCGGTTGAGTGAGACAGATAAAGAGCGGGAAGAAGCACAGGAGTACGTAGAGAGACGGCGGCAGCATCCGGCAGTGGAGTCGGCGATCGCGAACTTGGAGCAGCGAGGACTGGATCGAGTGCGAGAGCACGGTCGGGCAGGATTCGAGCGGGCGATTGGGTTGTCAGTGGTGGCAGCGAACGTGCATCGGCTAGGATTGATACTCCAGAGAAGGGAACGAGAAAGACTGAAGAAAGAGCGGCTAAAGATAGCCGCATAGCAGCGGTCATCGAGACGGGAAAGAGAAAAAAGAGAGCTGGCAGAAGGCCGGCAGGGCGGAGTGTATCTGAAGCAGGCAGTGAGTCGAACTCAGCCAGATTTCTTGACATATTTTTACCAATCAGGGGAGAAATTCTGCTGAACGATGCCCCCAATGGGTCCATAAATCGGCGCATATTTTTAGAGAAGATCGGATTTTAGGGGGTTTTGTCGCAGGCACTAATTAGGGGATTATATACCAAAGTACCCAAGTTGAGTATTATAATAGGAATCAGTGCAAGCGCATTCGACATATTTGGCGCGATGCGCGCTTAGTCCTGCGGGCTACGCTCGGCTGGATGATATCCGCTGCCGCTTGAATTGGCTCTACAATCAAGCGCTGGAAGAGCGCAAGACAGCTTATGAAGAGCATGGCGAGACGCTGAGCTTCTACGATCAATGCAAGTGGCTGACCCAGTTGCGGGCGCGGAACCAGCGCGGCTTGGGCGAGTTGTCGACCGGCGCGGGCCGCGGTCTGCTCAAGCGCTTGGACGAGTCGTTCAAGTCCTTCTTCCGCCGCGTCAAGGCCGGGCAGTCTCCCGGGTTCCCGCGCTTCCGCCCGCTGAGCCGTTGCGTGACCATCGACCTGACTGTCATCAGCAGCGGGACGCTGAAGGGCGGGCGCATCAAGGTCAAGGGCTTCCCGCGCATCAAGCTGCACTGCCCGCGCGGATTGCCGGCTGGCAGGCCGCTGTCGCTGCGCTTGACCAAGCGGGGCCGCAAGTGGGAAGCGAGCTTGGTTTACGAGGTCGAGAAAGAAGCTCTGGAAGCGAGCGTAAAGGCGGTGGGTATCGACTTGGGCGTGCGGAAGCGCATGACGCTTTCGGACGGCAAGCGCTACCAGCGTGCCAGGCGGGACTGGCAGCGCCGGCGCAAGCTGCAACGCGCCATCGCGCGCGGCAAGCAGGGGAGTGCCACGCGGCGCAAGCGCGGAGCGGCGTTAGGCCGCTTGCAGCGCCGGGAGTTCGTCCAAGAGCGCAACGCTTGCCACCGGGCTACCACCGAGATTATCCGGGCCAACGGCCTGGTAGCGGCTGAGAAGCTGAAGATTCGCAATATGACTCGTTCGGCCAAGGGGACGCTAGACGCGCCCGGCAAGAATGTCCCGCAGAAGAGAGGATTGAACCGTGAAATCCTGAGCCAGAATTGGTCGCTCCTACGAAGCCAACTCAAGTACAAGGCAGCATGGGCCGGGCGTGAGTACGTGGAAGTCGATCCGAAGTTCACATCGCAAGATTGCAGTCGTTGCCACGCTAGGAACGATCCGGGACGCTCGGAGACCTACCGTTGCGCGGCGTGCGGCTTGGTGCTGGATCGCGACGTGAACGCCGCGATCAACATCTTGGCGGCGGGGGTGCTAGCCGCCGGAGCGTCAACGTGGGCCGCTGGGCCGGGCGTAGCTCCAGAATCGTATGCCGAAGCCGCCTAACCTCAGGGTTGGGCACTTTGGTATATAATCCCCATTAATTATAGGAGCCTTGCCCCCGTGCGCGGATTTTGCCCCGCGCAGCGACGGAACACACGCCATGCAAGTTGAACTGGCATTCGGCCGCGAAGGCACTACCGTCGATCTTCCGGACGAGCTTGACGCGCACGTGCTGCGGCCCCGGTTCGCAAGCGGCCTGGAGGACGAGGACGCGGCGCTGGCCGCGGCCATCGCCAAGCCCATCGGCTGCCCGAGTCTCGAGCAACTGGCGCGCGGCAGGAGGAGCGCGGCCATCGCGGTTTGCGACATCACGCGGCCGGCCCCGAACAGGACCGTGCTGCCGCACGTGATCCGCGCCCTGCGGGCCGGCGGCATCGCGAAGGACGAGATCGCAATCCTGATCGCAACCGGCCTGCATCGCGAGGCGACCGCGCAGGAGTTGGAAGAGATTGTCGGGCCGGCCATCCTCAGGGAGCACGCTGTCCACTCGCACCGCGCGCGGGAGATTGACGAGCAGGCGTTCCTAGGGGAAACTTCCGCCGGAACCCAGGCATTCGTTGACGCGCGTTTCGTCGAAGCGGACTTGCGCGTCACCCTAGGCTTTATCGAGCCGCATCTCATGGCCGGGTTCTCCGGCGGGCGCAAGCTGGTCTCGATAGGGCTGGCCGGCGAGCGCACCATCAAGCGCCTGCACAGCCCGCTCTACATGCGCGACCCGAAGGCGACGGAAGGATCGTTCCCCGACAATCCCTTGCATCGCGAGCTGCTCGAAATCGCAGCCATGGCCGGCCACGACTTCATGGTCGACGTGGCCTTGACAGATACGCGGGCCATCGCGGCCGTCTTCGCGGGGGAGCCGGTTGCCGCCCACGCGCGCGGGGTGGAGTTCGTGCGGCAGTCCACACTGGCCAGCCTCGACCAACCGTCGGACGCCGTGATCACGACATCCGGCGGCTATCCGCTGGACCTGACCTTCTACCAGGCCGTCAAGGGCCTCACCGCAGCAGCGCACATCGTGCGGGACGGCGGCGAGATCCTGCTTGCCGCGGCTTGCGACGAGGGCTTGGGCGGTCCTGAATTCAGCCACTTGGTGCGCGAGTCCGGCGACTCCTCGGAATTGCTCGACACGCTCGCCAAGCGCACCGTGCGCGTCGACCAGTGGCAGGCCGAGAAGCTGGCGCTGGTGGCGCAGCGAGCGCAGCTCTCGTTCTGCCTGCCCGGGCTGGCCGAGGCCGACCGGTCCAAGCTGTGGGGTCCCTGCCACGCGGATGCGCAGGCCGCGGTGGACGGGATGGTCAGGCGATTGCCGCGCGGAGCCCGGGTCGTGGTCATCCCGGAAGGCCCGTACGTATTCTCTCAATTGCGCAACTAGCGCATGTCGCCAGACTGGCCGCGCATGCCCCGCAAGGCGGGGCTGGCGGGGAAGGGAATGGTGGACGATATGGGACTTGAACCCACAACCTCCGCATTGCGAACGCGGCGCTCTCCCAATTGAGCTAATCGCCCGTGGCTGCTCTCATGATACCAGCCAAGCCTGCCCCGGGCACTCTCGGGCCAGCCGTTTCCTGCCGGGGGTGGGAATCTCGGACAGCCGCAAGTCTCTTCCCGCAACGCCAGCGGCAAGCCAGCGAGCGCAGCGGTGCCTTGCATCTGGAATCCAAAAGTTCATGAAAAGGATTCCGAACGAGCTACTGTAGGAATATGAAAACCACTGTTGATATTCCCGAGAGCGAGCTTGCAGATGCAATCAGGTTTTCGAAGGCAAGGACGAAGCGCGAGGCCGTGGTCCGTGCCATCAAGGATTTCAACCAGCGCATGCGCATGGCGGAACTCACGCGGTACTCGGGCACCTGTGCCGACTTGATCTCGCCGCGGGAACTCCAAGCCCTTCGCCGGAAAGGATAGTTCCGTGGTCCTCGTCGATACTTCCTCTTGGGTTCACATGCTTCGCCCGAATGGCGATCCCGGTGTCCGCTCTCGTGTCGAGGCCGCACTCACCTCGGGCAAGGCATGCTGGTGCGCGCCGGTGCAACTGGAACTGTGGAACGGCGCGTGCGGCACCAAGGAACGAGCAGTTTTGGGGCAGTTGGCCGCAACAGTCCCGGAGCTCCCGATCGATGAAGCCGTCTGGGAGATGGCATATGAGTTGGCGCGCCGGGCTAGGGCGAAGGGTGTCACCGTTCCCGCAATCGATTTGATCATCGCCGCCTGCGCCCGGCGCCACAGCGCCGCACTCGAATCCTCGGATGCGGATTTCGGCCTGCTAGCTCAAGTTTAGGTCTGGTCTTGGCGTGTGTTGTGGAAAGTCGCTGCCTCCCGGCGGGGGCAGATCCGCCTAGCAACCGCCGCTCAAGCCGGTAGCGGACGGAGCGGTGCGAAGAGGCCGGCCGGCGCGCATGCAGGGCAGGTTGCGACCGGCCGGGCAGGCGCTGCTATTGGGATCCTCAAGTGGAATCGAAACCGGGGTTGCAAGCTGTACGACAATAAGGGCGAGTTGGTTGGGCGCAACTACACCGATGACAAGTTCGATGCCGGCGGCGCGGCCCGTTCCCTGCAGATCTGCTTGCAAGGCGCGGCCGCAGCCCGCATCGGAGCCAGCCCGATAACGACTAGTTGAGATTTGGAAAGACATGCAGCCCGAATCGGACCCCGATCATCAACCTCCGCGAAGAAAGACCGCCAGCTCTGCGAGACGCCGGGCCCGCCTGCAAGCCGCCGGGCCGGGCGGGGCCCCATTGCCAGTGCCCGCGAGCGGCGCTGCCCGGGGCCGGGCGAGCTAGGCCGCGATGACATACCTGCTCGCCTGCGGCATCCTGACGGTACTGATCTCCGCGATTTGCTCGCTGCTCGAAGCCACCCTGTACTCCACCCGCATGGGGGCTCTGGAAGCGGAAAGAGCCGATGGCGATCGCGCCGACCTAGCCGAGCGGCTGATCGCGATGAAGGCAGATATCGGCAAGCCGACGTCTGCCATCTTGGTGTTGAACACCATTGCCAACACCGCCGGCGCCGCGATCTGCGGCATGCTGGCGGCGCGGCTGCTGGGAGCGGGCTGGGTTCCGGCCTTCTCCGCCGGACTGGTCCTGGCGATCCTCTTATTCGGCGAGATCCTGCCCAAGACCTATGGCGCGACGCACTGGCATTCGATCTGGCACAGGATTGTCTGGCCGCTGACCGTGCTGCAGAAGTCTCTCGCGCCTGCCATCAAGCTGACGCAGGGGTTCGCCAACCTCTTCTCCGGCCGGCGCGGCTCGCCGGTCATCACCGAGGACGAGATCCAAGCTAGCATCGAGCTGGGCGGAAAATCCGGCGAGCTGACCCCTTCCGAGTTGCAGCTCCTCAGCGCGGTGTTCCGCTTTGATGACATGCTCACCAGGCAAGTCATGGTGCCGCGCCGCGACGTGGTGTTCCTAGACGTGCAGAAGCGGGCTGCGGAATGTTTCGAGCTTGCCCGCAATTCACGCCACACCCGATTCCCGCTGTGCGAGGGATCCCTGGACAAGGTGGTCGGGCTGGTGCATATCAAAGACCTGCTCGGACTGGGAGCGGACGAGGCTGTCGATCTGCGGGTGGTCGCCCGGGAACTGTGCCATGTGCCCGAGACCATGCCCATCAGCCGGCTGCTGCGCGAGATGCAGAGCTCTCACCAGCACATGGCCCTCGTGGACGACGAATACGGCTCGATCGTCGGCATTGTCACGATGGAGAACGTCGTCGAGCAGATCGTGGGGGCGGTGCAGGACGAGTTCGACGCGGAGGCCCCGGAAGTGGAGCAGCAAGGCCCGGGAGTCTACCTCGTCAACGGCTTGGTCCCTCTCGACCGCCTCAATCGCGAGGTGAAGCTCAGCCTCGAATCGACAGAGGTCGACACGCTCTCGGGGCTCTTGGTTAGCCGCGTCAACCGGCTGTTGCAAGCCGGCGACAAGGTGCCTCTGGAAGGTGCCACCGCCGAAGTCGTCGAGGAGCAAGGGGGGCGCGCGGTGCGCGTCAGGCTGGTCGTTGACGCTGGCGGCAAATCCGGCCGGGAACCCGCCGGGAGCGCCTAGAATTTGACTCCCAGGCCGGTTACGACGCCGTAGTCGTTGCGTGAGACCATCGCGGCCGGCCGCGTGTCGTAGCGGTCGAACAGGCGCAGCGAGTACGTGAAGCGGCCGGCAATGGGCACGCGAAATGCCCCGTCGTACTCGACGCGCACGCGCGAACTGCTCAAGTTGGGATGAATCGTCAGCTGCGTGCTGACACGGGCAACGCGCAGCAATGAGGTGGACCACTCCATGCCGCCGAACGACTCCACGGTCGCCCGGTTCGATTGCCCGCGCAGCCATTCGTGGACATAGGCCATGCCGCCAAGCAGCGACAGGTCGGTGCCGCCCGACATCCGCAACCGCCAGCCCACGCCGCCGCCGAGCCTGCTGCGCAGACTCAGCGAGCGGCGCTCGTTGCGCTCCAAGCCTGTCAGGGCGTAGGCGAAGCTCCGGTCATTGACAAAGCGGCCCAAGCGGGCGTTCAGCGCATGCCGGTTTTGCGAGAGCGCCTCGTCCTGCCTGGCGAAAAGCGAGCTGAGCCGGCCAGAAAACTTGTACTGCGCGGAGGTATAGCTCGCGACGGCCCCGGCCGAGAGCTGCATCTGGTCTTGATTGCCGCGGGCGATGCTATAGCCGATATCCGACGAGCCGTCCACGGCGGAAATCAAGTTCCGCATGCCGCGCGGCCTTTCCCCGCGCACCACCCTGACAACTTCGTGCGACGGGATGTCTCGCGAATCCCCGTCCGCGCCGGTGATAACGACGCTGGCATCCTCCATGGCCAGCTGCCCGTCCAAGCGGTATCCGCTGTCGGTCAGGATCGAGAAGCTCGAGACGGTCTGCATGGAACGGATGTTGCGCCATGGAATCGCCACCGTGCCGGCGAGACTCGAATGCAACGTCAGCTTGCCATCCATGACGCGGCGAACGATGCCAGTCAGCCGGTCGCCGTTAACCAGCGTGACGACATCGGCAGGCAGGATAGCCGGGCCGGCAAGCGCTAGTAAGCAGCCGAGCACGGCAGGGCGGAAATACATGAGGCGGGGGCCGGAAGGTCCGGCGGGCGGCGGATTCGTCACCACCTCTCACTCTAGGACGCCGTGGCGCTTTGCCCCGCCCCGCCGCCCAGGAACCTTGGCCCTGCTCGGCACTGTCAGGACCTTGCCGCCTTGGTCTCGCGGCCGCGCTCAGGGCTGGGAATGTCCCGCCGAAGCGGTAGGATCGCCCGGCGCAGGGGCTTGCGGAGGGGGCGGGATGAGGCCGTCCGGATCGAAGAGCCTGCCGGGCAGGTAGTCTGACGCGCGCGGGCCCTGCAGGGCCCGCACCTTGATGTTGCGGTACCACACGGGGTGGTTGTGGTGTGTCAGGGCGATATGGCCCGGCCCCTTGAAGCCGAACCCCGGCACTCGCCTGAACTTAGTCCGCTCGACACGTGCGAACATCTCCGGCGAGTTGAATTCGTACTCTAGGATCCTCTGGCCGTTCAGCCAATGCTCGCCGTGCGTGCCCCGGACAACGACGCGCGAGGTGTTCCATTCTCCGACAGGCCGCACGGTCTTGCCCGCGACCGGCTTGTAGAGCAGGTATAGCGAGCCGCAGCTAGAGTATTCCCAGCCGCTCCGGCGGTG
Organism: Bryobacterales bacterium; assembly: GCA_965219605.1. Classification (GTDB taxonomy): domain Bacteria; phylum Acidobacteriota; class Terriglobia; order Bryobacterales; family UBA6623; genus VXMF01. Next base: position 2,196,859 of record CBDCOC010000001.1, read on the forward strand.
GTTCAGAATGGCATCGTCCAAGAGCTGGTATTCCGGGCCGGTCGCCCTGAGCATCGAGCGGCGCTTTGCCTCTGCGCTCAGGTGGGGCCGATAGCCCGGGCTGGCCCAGGCCTTCTGCACGAGGTACTTCACGCCGCTGTTGCCGCCTCGGACGAGCCTCCAGTCGAAGGACAGCTCGAAATTCTCGAATTCGCTGACGGTGACGATATCGCCGCCATTGCTGTCTGCCAAGGTGCGGATCGTGCCGTCCTCGATGGCCCACGACCGGGCCGGGAACGGGCTACCTTGGAATCCTTCCCAGCCTGCGGCGGTCGAGCCGTCGAAGAGCAGCTCCCAGCCTGCCAGCTTCTCCGCATCGGTCAATTGGTTGTGCGCAGTCTGCGCAAGCCCGAGACTGACGGCCAGACTGGCGACAATGACAGTGCGCAACATGACCTGCACCGAAGCTCAAGCATACCCGATCGGGGGCGTGCGGTTCAGCGCAAGCCTCTTCCAATGCCAAATGAGCCTGACGGGCGGGATTGTTTCCAACGGGAAATGAGCCTGAAGGGGGCTCGCGCGGGGATGTGAGAACCATGGGAGGATGGTTTTGCATCTCAATCTGGACACGCACAAGACGCGCGCGGACATCCTGCGCTTCTTGGAGGGCAACGCGGCAGGCAGCGTCGTGGTGCCGGATCGCGCGGCGGCCTACGAACACAGCGGGCAGGTCTTGCGGCGGTTTTCGTACTGGCGGCTGAGCAAGCCGGACCGGGGGCTGCTGAAACGCTACCTGGAACGCACGACGGGCCTGTCGCGGGCGCAGCTGACGCGGCTGGTGAAGCGCTATCTGGCGAGCGGGCAGCTGCGTGCCGGGCAGCGCGGAGCCGGGCGGCGCTTCCAGCACAAGTACCAGCCGCAAGACATCGAACTGCTGGCCGAAACGGACGAATTGCACGGCACGCTGTCGGGGCCGGCCACGCTGGCCCTCTGCCAGCGCGCTTGGCAGCTCTTCGGCGACGAGCGCTTCCAGCGCTTGGCGCAGTTGTCGAACGGGCACCTGTACAACTTGCGGCGCAGCGCGCGCTACCTGCGGCGCTTAGGCAGCAAGGCCGGCACACGCCCGGCGGCGGTGACGATTGCCGAGCGCCGGCGGCCGCGCCCCAACGGTCGCCCGGGCTATGTGCGGGTCGATTCGGTGCATCAAGGAGACCGCGGCAAAGTCAAGGGCGTATATCACATTAACTTGGTCGACGAGGTGACGCAGTTCCAGTTCGTGGGCAGCGTGGAGCGCATCTCCGAGCACTTCCTGCTGCCGGTGCTGGAGGACCTGCTGGGCGCCTTCCCGTTCCGCATCTGCGGTTTGCATTCCGACAACGGTTCCGAGTACATCAACCGCCGCGTGGCGAGGCTGCTGGAGAAGCTGCGCAGCGAGCAGTTCACCAAGTCGCGCCCGCGGCGCAGCAACGACAATGCCTTGGTGGAGTCGAAGAACGGCACGGTCGTGCGCAAACAACTCGGCTACGGGCATATTGCGGGGCGGCACGCCGAGCGGTTGCACCAGTTCAACCGCGAGGTGCTCTCGCCGTACCTGAACTACCATCGTCCGTGCTACTTCCCGAGCGAGGAGGTGGACGCCAAGGGCAAGCTGCGCAAGCGCTACCGGCAGCAGGACCTATGCACGCCGTATGAGCAGCTGAAAGCGCTGCCGGAGGCGGCGGCCTGCCTGCGCGCGGGGCTGGACTTCGCGCAGTTGGATGCGGAGGCTTACCGCATGAGCGATCACGAAGCGGCGCGGCAGTTGAACGCGGCGCGCGACGAGCTGTTCGCGGCCATCCGTGCGGAGTAGTGCGGGCCATTGCGGGAAAAGAGCGGTTACAGGCTCACTTGGCGTTGGAAAGCGGGGCGGCCTCGCAGCCAGCGGTCGTGGCGCGGGGGCTAAGCCTAGGCGCGTGGCGGCAGCGCTCAAGGCCGGGCAGGGGCAGCCTGATTAAAACAAAATATAATGAAAATGTGCTGGTGGCTAGCCACCAGCACGCTCCCCGCTCTGCCCAGCCCCCGTCTCGAGCAGGCCTGTAGCGGGCAGCGCGGCTGCGCCTCCTCCCCCCAGTACCACCTCCCCACTGGGTGTATCATGAACTCACTCTCACTTCTTCTGCCCGGCCCCCCTTCAGGCTCATTTTCGGATTGGAAAGGACTGGCCGGGCCGCCGGGCAACCGTGGCGGGATCCCCCGCTTAAAAGCCGGCCAGCACGGCGGAAACAAGCGCGGCGGCCAGCGAGCGGCTGGCGCGCTGGATCGCCGCTTCGCGCTCATTCACGTAGCTCTCCGCATTGCTGCTCACTTCGTAGTTCTCCCGATGCACCAAGTCCGGATTGCTGTACAGCACGCTGCCGTCGGACCGGTCGTACAGCGTGACCTGCAGCCGGGTGACCGTCAGCACGCTAGTGGCGCGGCCGGTCAGCGGATCGAAATTCTGAGGGATGGCATCGAACAGCGCCACCGCCCCCACCAATGTCGCATCGGCCGCTGCGTCATCGCTCACGACGTGGTACCTAGTGCGCGACAGGACCTCGCGGACTACCGCATCGGTGAGGTACTGCTCGATCTTGAACTCCGAGGTCGCGTTGGTGAAAGCAGGCACTGCAATGGTGCGGATCCGCGCCGGGAGCAAGTCGGCCGTGCCGGCCACCCGGTAGCCGCAGCAAAGCGTTGCGGCCAGGCAGGCCGCGGCTGGTGCCGCGAGGCGCCCCAGCCGGCCGATGCGAGCCCGTCCGCGCATGGCGGCTAGCTGCGGATCCGGGGGCTGCCGGCCGCCGCGCCATGCATGTTCGGCGACAGCTTCCGCAGCAGGCCTGCAAGCCGCGTCAGGACTCCGCTGGCGGCGAAGACCGCGGCCATGGTCAGCAGCACGGGGCGAGAGAAGTTCCACACCAAGAAGATCAGGCTGGCGAAGAAAACGACCGTGACGCGCCACTGCATGAAGTTGAGCTCCTTGAAGCTCCGGTAACGCCAGCTGGAGATCATCAGCAGCCCGAGGCTGGCCAGCAGCAGGCACCACAGCAAGCCGCCCGGCCACCACTGCTCGACAGGACGGCCGTGCGAGAAATGCACGACGGCCCCGAGCAGGCCGGCCGACGGGGGGGACGGGATGCCGACAAAGTACCGCCGGTGGGACGGCCCGGGATTCTTCGGCTGCGGATCTGTCTGCACGTTAAAGCGAGCCAGGCGGGCGGCGGCGCAAGTGAGGTACAAGAACGTGCAGAAATAGCCCAGCGGCGGCAGCAGCTCAGCCAGCGGCGAGGCGCCGGCGGGGATCGCCCCCCGCATGCCCCAGGCGAAGGCTAGCAGCGCCGGCCCGGCCCCGAACGTGATGCAATCGGCGAGCGAGTCGAGCTCGCCGCCGAACTTGCTGGTTGAATTGGTCAGGCGGGCGATACGCCCGTCCAGGCCGTCCGTGAGCATCGCAATCCCGATCGCGATGGCAGCGTAGTCGAACAGCGCGGCCGCCTCGTCCGCCCGGTGCGGCAGCAACGCCACGGCCTTGATGGTCTGCACCAGCGTGTAGTATCCGCAGAAGAGCGTGCCCACAGTGAACAGGGTCGGCAGCGCGAACTGCGGATGGCGGCGGGGCCTCTTGCGAATCGTCACTGCGCCGCCTCCCCGCCGCGCGTCGCGAGCACCGAGCTGCCGCCCGCCACCTTGTCGCCCCGGCTGACGGCCAGCGCCCATTCCGGCCCCAGCACGACATCGACGCGGGAGCCGAATTTGATCAGTCCGATGCGCTCTCCTTTGCGCACCTCGTCGCCGCGGGACTTGTGGCAGACGATCCGCCTGGCAATCAAGCCGGCGATCTGCGTCACCTCGACCGGCTGCCCGCCGCCGGCGCCGCCGATGACCAGCGTGTTGCGCTCGTTCTCGGTCGATGCGGCGTCGCGATGCGCCATGCGATAGCGGCCGGGACGGTACTGGGCCGCCCGGACCTGCCCGCTGACCGGGGCGCGGTTGACATGCACGTTGAAGATGTTCAAGAAGATGCTCACGCGCGTCCGCCCGTCGGCCTCGCGCAGGATCCGCACGACCCGGCCGTCCGCCGGCGAGACGCACAGATCGCCGGCCGGGATGCGGCGCTCCGGATCGCGGAAGAAGTACAGGCAGAACGCTGCCAGCGCCAGCCACGGCAGCGCCAGCCACGGACTCGCGACAAGGCCGCAAGCGACAGCAGCTGCGCTCAGGCCAGCGGCATAAAGATAGCCGTCTCTCACCATCGGCGGACAGGACGCGGGGTTTTCGACGCAGCGGGGGAGGTCACTGGGCGCGGTCGGCGCACTCCACCACCATGTTGGCCATCTGGTCTTTCAGGTTCAGTTTCAGCTTTTTGAGGCGCGCTTCCTCGAGCTGCTCTTCCGATGACGGGAAGCGCCGCTCGCCCAATTCGTTGAGCCGACGCTCGTACTCGGCGTGCAGGCGCTTCAGCTTCTTGTATTGCTCGCTGGATTCCAATAGCTCAGCGGCATGCCGTGCAGATGCGGCAGTGGTCATCCGATACCCTCCTTCGGCAGTTCGCGCGCGCCTGCCATGTCGGGCGGGTCTCGTTGCCCGCGACCGCTGGGCGCTGGGCAGGCTAGCGCACGATCTGCGCGTTCACTCTAGCAAAAGCGCGGCGACCGGTGCCAACCGCCGCGCCCGGCGGCGCGGCGGGCTGAGGGGGGGGGGGGGGGGGGGGGGGTACCGGGCGGCGTCCTACTCTCCCACGCCGTTGCCAGCGCAGTACCATCGGGGCTGGGGAGCTTAACTGCCGTGTTCGGGATGGGAACGGGTGTGGCCTCCCCGCTAGGGCCACCCGGGAAGGGCCCGGCCCGCCGGGGGGCGGGCCGGGAGCGGGGGCGAAGGTCGCGGCCTCGCGGCAGCGCCGCCGGGCCGCCCCGAGGGGGGCGGGCCGGGGCAAGTCTTGCGGGCAAGCCTGGGGGGCGATTAGTAACGGTCAGCTGCGCGCGTCGCCGCGCTTGCACACCCGTCCTATCCAACTCGTCGTCTGCGAGTGCCCTCGCGGGGAAACCTGGTCTCGGGCGGGGTTTCGCGCTTAGATGCTTTCAGCGCTTCTCCCCTCTGCACTTCGCTACCCAGCGCTGCCACTGGCGTGACAACTGGCTCACAAGCGGTGCAGCCGCCTCGGTCCTCTCGTACTGAAGGCAGCCTCCCTCAGGTTTCCTGCGCCCGCCAAGGATAAGGACCGAACTGTCTCGCGACGTTCTGAACCCAGCTCGCGTACCGCTTTGATGGGCGAACAGCCCAACCCTTGGGAGCGGCTCCACCCCCAGGATGCGATGAGCCGACATCGAGGTGCCAAACCCGGGCGTCGATATGAACTCTTGGCCCGGATCAGCCTGTTATCCCCGGCGTACCTTTTATCCGTTGAGCGACGGCCCTGCCATGCGGAACCGCCGGATCACTATGGCCTGCTTTCGCACCTGCCCGACCTGTCGGTCTCGCAGTCAGCCCGGCTTCTACCATTGCGCTCTGCGGCTGGTTTCCGATCAGCCTGAGCCGAGCTTCGCGCGCCTCCGTTGCCTTCTGGGAGGCGACCGCCCCAGTCAAACTGCCCGCCAGGCAGTGTCCCCGGGCCGGCTTCACGGCCCTGGGTGAGCTGCACGACATCGCGAGGGTGGTATCTCAACGGCGGCTCCGCCGCGCCCGCGAGCGCGGCCTCTCAGCCTCCCACCTATGCTGCGCGCGCCATGCCATGCAGCGCTGCCAAGCTGCAGTCAAGGTGCACGGGGTCTTTCCGTCCTTTGGCGGGTAACCGGCGTCTTCACCGGTACCACAACTTCGCCGGGCTGGTTGTCGAGACAGCGCTCAGATCGTTACGCCATTCGTGCAGGTCGGAACTTACCCGACAAGGAATTTCGCTACCTTAGGACCGTTATAGTTACGGCCGCCGTTCACCGGGGCTTCGATTCGCGGCCTTGCCGAAGCGAACCGCTCCTGTTAACCTTCCGGCACCGGGCAGGCGTCAGCCCCTATACGTCGTGTTCGACTTTGCAGAGACCTGTGTTTTTGCTAAACAGTCGCCTGAGCCGTTTCCCTGCGGCCCCCCCGCGAGGGGGGGCGCCCCTTCTCCCGAAGTTACGGGGCCAGTTTGCCGAGTTCCTGGACAACCAATCACCCGAGCGCCTGAGAATGCTCTTCCCGTCTACGTGTGTCCGTTTGCGGTACGGGCGCCGTGCCCTCTCCTTAGAGGTTTTTCCCGGCAGTGCAGCTACGCGGCTCCGGCCTCGCTCGGCCTCGCGTCCGCCCTCGGCCCCGTGCCGGGCGGATTTGCCTGCCCGGCGGCCTCGGCGCGGCCAAAGGGGGCTTCCATCGCCCCTCCCGCTTCGCTCCCTGCGTCACCCCGTCGTACGATCGACGGCACGGCGGTCGCGGAATGTTCACCGCGCGCCCATCGGCTACGCCTCGCGGCCTGGCCTTAGGACCCGACTAACCCCGGGCGGATCGACCTTGCCCGGGAAACCTTAGACTTGCGGCGGCCAGGGTTCTCGCCTGGCTTCTCGCTACTAATGCTGGCAGAGTCGCTTCGCGCCCCTCCAGCGCGCCTCCCGGCGCGCCTTCGGCGGCGGCGCGAACGCTCTCCTACCGCCCCGCGCCCAAAAAAGGGCGCGGAACCCGCGGCTTCGGCGCTGCGCTTGAGCCCCGTTACATTTTCGGCGCCAGGCCGCTCGACCAGTGAGCTGTTACGCTTTCTTGAAAGGATGGCTGCTTCTAAGCCAACCTCCTGGCTGTCGTCGCGACTTGACTTCCTTACCCACTGAGCGCTGCTTGGGGGCCTTAGCCGGCGGTCTGGACTGTTTTCCTCTCGACCGCCGAGCTTAGCCCCCGCGGTCTGACTCCCGCGCCTGCGTCGGCGGCCTTCGCGCTTTGGTCGGACGCGGCAGGCAGCGACGCCCCCTTGTCCGGCCAGTGGCCTACAGCCGCCGCGCTTGCGCGAGGCTAGCCCTAAAGCTATTTCGGAGAGAACGAGCTATCACGGAATTTGATTGGCCTTTCACCCCTGCCCTCGGTTCATCCAAGCCGTTTTCAACCGACACTGGTTCGGGCCTCCACCCGCTGTCACACGGACTTCACCCTGACCAAGGGCAGCTCATCCCGCTTCGCGTCCGGCCCCGGCGACTGCGCGCCCCCTTCGGACTCGCTTTCGCTGCGGCTCGGTCTCCCTTAACCTCGCCGCCGAGGCCAACTAGCCAGCTCATTATGCAAAAGGCACGCGGTCAGGCGCCGCCGCCCGTGGCGGCCGCCCCCTCCCGCTGCTTGTAAGCGCGCGGTTTCAGGCACTGTTGCACTCCCCTAGCAGGGGTTCTTTTCACCTTTCCCTCACGGTACTGGTCCACTATCGGTCAAGAGCGAGTGTTTAGCCTTGCCGGATGGTCCCGGCCGATTCCCGCTGGATTTCCCGTGTCCCGCGGTACTCAGGATCGCCCCCGGGGCCGTCCGACCTTTCGCCTACAAGGCTGTCACTTCCTGCGGCCGGCCTTTCCAGGCCGTTCGGCTAGGTCTCGCGGTCCCCGCTCGCGGGGTCCTGCAACCCCGGACTCCCCCGAAGGGGCCGCCCGGTTTGGGCTCTTCCGCGTTCGCTCGCCGCTACTGGCGGAATCACTGTTGTTTTCTCTTCCTCCGGGTACTGAGATGGTTCACTTCCCCGGGTTCGCCCCGCCGCCCTATCGTTTCAGGCGGCGGCGGCGGGAGTTCGCTCCCGCCGGGTTCCCCCATTCGGACATCCCCGGCTCCTAGCTTGCTTGCAGCTCGCCGAGGCTTTTCGCAGCTGGCCACGTCCTTCATCGCCTGCTCTTGCCAAGGCATCCCCCGCGCGCCCTTAGTAGCTTGCCCGTAAAACTTGCCCCGGGCCGCCCCCGCCTCTCGCGGCGGCCGGCCCGGGCAGACGCTACTCTCGGACGGCGCCCGGCCCCGCAGGGCCGCGCGCCTCCGGCGATTGCCTATGACCTTCGCCTATTCCCCTCTCATCGCTCCGCCTCGCCCATCGCGCCCATCTCTCCCGCGCGCGCCCGGTGGGCGCGGCTGGACTCGAACCAGCGGCCTCATCCTTATCAGGGATGCGCTCTGACCCGCTGAGCTACGCGCCCCACGGCGTGGAGCCGGCCGGAATCGAACCGGCGCCCTCCCGGTTGCAAACCGGGCGCTCTCCCGCCTGAGCTACGGCCCCGCTCCCGCGCGGGGCTGGATCGGACGCGCAGCGCGGCCACCCCTCTCCCGGGCCGCTCCGCGGCGGCACCGGCGCCGGGACCCCCGCCCGCGCCTGGCGCGGCTCAAGGGACCCCCGCTTCCGTTGTAAAGGAGGTGATCCAGCCGCAGGTTCTCCTACGGCTACCTTGTTACGACTTCACCCCAATCATGCGCCATACCGTCGGCCGCTGCCCCCCGTCGCCGGGTTGGCCCGCGGACTTCTAGTACAGCCCACTTTCGTGATGTGACGGGCGGTGTGTACAAGGCCCGGGAACGTATTCACGGCGCCGTTCTGATGCGCCATTACTAGCGATTCCAGCTTCATGCAGGCGAGTTGCAGCCTGCAATCCGAACTGCGGGGGGCTTTCAGGGATTGGCTCCGCCTCGCGGCCTCGCGACCCGTTGTACCCCCCATTGTAGCACGTGTGTAGCCCTGGACATAAAGGCCATGATGACTTGACGTCGTCCCCGCCTTCCTCCAGCTTGTCGCTGGCGGTCTCCTGCGAGTCCCATTCCTGGCAACGCAGGACGAGGGTTGCGCTCGTTGCGGGACTTAACCCAACATCTCACGACACGAGCTGACGACAGCCATGCAGCACCTCCAAGGCGGCCCCCGAAGGGGAGGGCCCGTCTCCGGACCCGCCCGCCCCAGTTCCAGCCCAGGTAAGGTTCCGCGCGTTGCGTCGAATTAAACCACATGCTCCACCGCTTGTGCGGGCCCCCGTCAATTCCTTTGAGTTTCAGCCTTGCGACCGTACTCCCCAGGCGGCATACTTAACGCGTTCGCTCCGGCACGGACCCACTGAAGGACCCACACCAAGTATGCATCGTTTAGGGCGTGGACTACCAGGGTATCTAATCCTGTTCGCTCCCCACGCTTTCGAGCCTCAGCGTCAGTCGCGGCCCGGAAGGCCGTCTTCACCTCCGGCATTCCTCCTGATCTCTACGCATTCCACCGCTACACCAGGAATTCTGCCTTCCCCTGCCGCTCTCTAGCACGCCAGTCCCGCCCGCTCCCTCCCGGTTGAGCCGGGAGATTTCACGACCGGCACGGCGCGCCGCCTGCGCTCGCTTTACGCCCAGTGATTCCGAACAACGCTTGGAGCCCACGTATTACCGCGGCTGCTGGCACGTGGTTTGCCGCTCCTGCTTCTGCGGGTACCTTCACCATAGCCCCCGCTGAAAGACCTTTACGACCCGAGGGCCTTCCTCGGTCACGCGACGTCGCTGGATCAGGGTTGCCCCCATTGTCCAAAATTCCCCACTGCTGCCTCCCGCAGGAGTCTGGCCCGTGTCTCAGTGCCAGTGTGGCCGCGCGCCCTCTCAGGCCGGCTACCGATCGTCGCCTTGGGAGGCCCTTACCCCCCCAACCAGCTAATCGGCCGCGGACCCCTCCCCGGGCGCGCCCGCACGCTTGCGCGCGCGCTCCCTTTCCCCAACGGCCCTCACGGCCGCCGGCGTATGCGGTATTAGCCCCGGTTTCCCGGGGTTGTCCCCCTCCCGGGGGCAGGTCATCCACGTGTTACTCACCCGTCCGCCACTCTACTCAGGACCCGAAGGCCCCTTTCGCGTTCGACTTGCATGTGTTAGGCGCGCCGCCAGCGTTGATTCTGAGCCGGGATCAAACTCTCGCCAGATTTCTCCCTCCCGCCCCCGGCGCACGCTAGCGCGCGCGCCCGGAGCCGGAGAAAAGCTCTCCAGTCCCGCCGATCCGTGCTGCTACCCGGAATCAGACGAAGCCGTACTGCACGTCCAACCGATCTCTCAACGATCCGCGCCGACCGGCTTCGCCCCCGCCCAAAGCGCGCTAGCGCGCCCCGGCCGAGTCCACCCGTCGGGCCAGCCCCGCGCGCGCCGCTCGGCGCGCGCAAGACGGCGGCCCAAGGCGCACAATCGCCCCTTGAGCCGCCGCTTACTTCCTACCCTAGCACGTAGCGCCCCCGCGCGCAACCCCTTTTTCCCGTTTTCCCGCCGCAAGCCGGAAATCCCCCAGGCCCGCACCTCGCGGCTCGCAAGCCTGCCCGCCGAACGCACCGGCGCGACAGCCGCCAACCCCCCGCGCACGAGGCGGCCGCACGGGACAGATTCAATGCTCAGCGTGCAGGACATCGTCGACCACACACGTGCTCGGCTCCGGTTGCGCCGCTAGCGTGCGCAGCGTCGCGCCCTCGGCGCCTTCCTCGCGACCGCTGCAAGCGCGCTGGCCGACAACCAGCCCGCTCTCCAGATCCAGCGCGGATACTTGCTACCGGGGCCGTTGGTCGAGCGGCTGGCCGGCAGCTCCCAGATCGCGATCCTACGAGCCGCGCGGCACTTCGCCGTCCGTGGCCACGGCCTGCACCGGTAGCCGCTTTGCGTCGTCATCTGCTTGCATTTCAGGCACGTGCTCTGCCACCCAGCGCGCCATCAGGTCCTCCACCTGGGCGCTGTCCACCTGCTTGAGAATGTAGTGCCAGCTGCTGATGCCCGGCGCTTCGTAGCGCCCGCTTTGCGGGCGCCGGCGCGAGCCGATCTGGCGCAGCGTCTCCTGATTCAGCGCCCGTCCGAAGTCCGCCAACTGGGCCAGCGTGCGGCAGCCGGCCAGCCGCCCGGCAATCAGCAGCGTCAGCGCCGTGGGCAGCGGATAGCGCAGGCCGCGGCGGCTGCGGGGGTCGCTGGCTTGCCCGAGAAAGGCGCGCAGCGAGCGCCATTGGTCACGGTTGAGTTTGAGTGTAGGTGGCGGGGCTTGCCACTGCGCCGGGGCGCTTGCGGCAGACAGTTGGGCCGCAGCGTCGGGCTGCAGTGGATAGAGCAGCACGCGCTTGAGCGCACCGTGCTGCTGATAGCCGACGGCACCGCCGCGCACGCGCCCGAAGCCTTGCGTGCGCCCGACCTCGATCCAGTTCGCGGCGCGATAGCAGGTGCCGGCGAACAAGCGCGGATCGACAAACGTTTCCGCCAGCAGCAGCGGCGTGCCGTGGCGCTGTTGCCAAGCGCGCGGCAAGTGGCGCAAGCTCTGGCCGAGCACGCGCGAGGCCAGGCCCGGATACTGCCCGGCTGCGCCCAGCAGCAAAAAGCGGGATTGGTTGACCACCAAGTGCAGCCGCTGGCGGCGCTGCACGCTGTTCCAGCCGATCCAGCGCTCGCGCGCGGCACAGTGCAGCGCCGCCGACTGCCTTGCCGCTCAACCCCGCACCGCGAACATTGAATAGTCTTGGCCCCGCACCAACCCGCACCGCTGATGCTTTATCGGATGGCGGGGCTGTGGTGGCGCAGAATCCACGCGTTGGGCTGCAAGCATGCAGCCGCTCCGCTAGCGGCATGCATCTTGCCTCTGAGGTTATCCCTCTGGATAAAGAATCAGCGGTGGCCCCGTTACACCGCCCGGCCGACGCGACATCCGCCAAACCCTTGGCCCGCTATTGCACGCGGTCCCGCAGGGCGGCGACCGCGCGACCGCCCTCATCTAGCAGCATCTGAGCGCGAGGCAGGGCTGCCAGCGCCTGCTGGACCGCAGGGTCCAGTTCGTAGAAAACCCGCTGCCCGTGCTCGACATCGTACGCGGAGTTGTACACCTCGCGCTTGATGAACCGGCGCAGGTAGTCTAGGTTAGCGTCGAAATCGGCAGCCTCGAACTCGATCTCCTCAGTGATCAGGAATTCACCGAATTCCTCGAGCACGCGGTCAGTCACGTCCCAGTCAGAGGGCAGTTCGGAGTGCTGCCGGCTGTAGTCCTGAGCAAAGGTTTGAATGGCGTACTTCCGGTCCAGCAGCAGTTGGAAGTCGTTCAGCCTCTGCTCCTCGAGCTCGATGTCCGGAGTGATCCCCGCGCCTGCGAACACCGGGCGCCCCTTGTCTGTCAAGCGGACGCCGTCCCGCTGCGGCCGATATCCCTCGCTGCACGGATTGCTGTAGTACTCGAGCATCGAAACCCCGTCATAGCGGCGCTGGATCAAGCGCCCGCTGGGCGTGTAGTAACGAGCTGTCGTCAGTGCCAGGCCTGTCGATTCCGAGAGCGGGAACACGGTCTGCACCAAGCCCTTGCCGAATGTGCCGTGGCCCACGATCAAGGCGCGGTCATGGTCTTGCAAGGCCCCCGCCACGATTTCGGAAGCTGAAGCGGAGTTGCAATCGACCATGACGACCATCGGGTAGAGGCGCCCCCCGTTGCCCCGGCGCACCGAGTAGAGCCGCTCGCGCGACGAGCGCCCGTGGTGCGAGACGATCGTCTGCCCCTTGGCCAGGAAGCGGTCCGAGACGCGCACCCCCTCGCTCAGCAAGCCCCCGCGATTCTGGCGCAAATCCAAGACAAGCCCCTGCAAGCGCGACACCCCTAGATCCTTGAGCGCGGCATCCAGCTCGCGCCCGGTGTTCTCGTTGAACGTGTCGATGCGGACATACCCCACGCCCGGCTGGATTTCGAACGATGTCGGCACTGACGGGCGAGGGATCTGCGCGCGCTTGACGGTGAAACGCAGCATGTCCTCCGCGCCGCGCCGCTCGATGCCGATCTTGACCTTGGTATTGGCCGGGCCGCGCAGCCGCGCGGCAATCTCGATCGCGTTGAGGCCATCGACATCCTGGCCGTCAACTTCGACGATCACATCGCCCGGCCGCAGGCCGGCCCGGTAAGCGGGTGTGCGCGGGAACGGGGCCACTACGATGGTGCTGCCGCTGCGGTCTTGGATATGCATGCCCACCCCGGCATAGTGGCCCTTCTGGCTGTCCCGGAGCTCTGCGAAGGCCTCCGGGCTGAAGAAGGAGGAGTGGGGGTCTAGCGTGCGCAACATGCGCGGGATCGCCCCTTGGAACAGTGCCTCGTCGGCATTCAGATCATCGGCATAGTGCCGCTCCACCGTCGCGAGCACGGCGGAGAAATCGCGGAGGCTCGCTTGGATCTGCGTGTCGGACAGGCCTGACGCCGCGCGAGCCCAAGGCTGGGTCAGGAACAGGCCCGCCCCCGCCAAGCCAGCTGCGATCCCTACCGGCAAGAGCCACCGAGTATTGATTCGCATGAGGCTAAGACGGAGCATCCGGGCCGCACGGCCGGCCGAAGCAGTCCGTATCATAGCAACCCGCGCGTTCCCTGCACGGCAACCTGGCGCGAGCCTTCGGCGCGGCAATGCGTCGATTCCGCCCTATAATGGGAGTGAAGGTCGGAGAGAAACGCGTGAACAAGCAGTACAAATTCGCTCTCATCATCGTTGCGATCATTGCGGCCTTGGCGTGGATGGGCGTGGGCGGCGTGCAAGAGAGCGCCACCTACTACGTGACGCTCGAGGAGCTGCTCGCGATGGAAAATCCCGCGGCCAAGCGCATCCGGGTCGGCGGCGATGTCGCGGACGGCTCGATCGTGCGGCACTCCGGCAGGGTCGAGTTCCGGCTGCACCAGCAGGACGAGACCATGCCCGATCCCAGGATCTTGGATGTCGTCTACACGGGAGCCGACCCGTTGCCGGACACGTTCCGCGACAAGGCCCAGGCCCTGTGCGACGGCCGCCTGCGGGCCGACGGAAAGTTCGAGGCGACCAAGATCCAAGCCAAGTGCGCCTCCAAGTACGAGGCCGTCCCGGGAGACGGCGCGGCGCCAGTGTACGAGGCCGGCTCCGCGAGCGCCGCCGACTAGCGGCCCGCGACCGGGGATGGAGCGCCGGAACGGGGCCGGCAACCGCGCTCGAGTCGATCGCCAATGGAGAACCTAGGCTACCTGGCGGTACTGCTGGCGTTCCTGCTGTCGGCTTACGCGACGGCAGCAGCCTTGGCGGGCAAGCTGCGCAGCAACCCGTTCCTCGAGGTCAGCGCACAGCGCGCCGTGCTCGGCGCATGGCTGATGACCACGGCGGCATCAGCCATCCTGCTGCACGCGATCCTGACCGACAATTTCAGCTTCAACTACGTGGCCTCGAGGTCCAACGCCGACCTCGGCCTGCTGTACAAGGTCGCGGCTTGGTGGGGCGGGCAGGAGGGCTCGCTTCTGTTCTGGAGCTGGATCGCGGCCAGCTACTCCTTCGTCTCGGTCTACACGGGGCGCCGGCTGCACCGCAACATGATCTCGTACGTCGTGGCCACGATGGCCGCCACCCAAGCATTCTTCCTCGGGCTGGTGGCCTTCAAGGCCAACCCATTCCAAGTCATCATGTCGGGCCCGCAAGTCACATCGGTACCCGACGGCAGCGGCTTGAACCCGCTGCTCCAGCACCCCATGATGGCAATCCACCCGCCGATGCTGTATCTCGGGTATGTCGGCTTCACGGTCCCCTTCGCCTTCGCCCTGGCCTCGCTGATCACGCGGCAGCCTGGCGAGCGCTGGATTCACACGACCCGCGTCTGGACGATGGTCACGTGGCTGTTCCAATCGATCGGCATCCTGCTGGGCGCGCGCTGGGCGTACGTGGTCCTGGGCTGGGGCGGCTACTGGGGCTGGGACCCGGTCGAGAACGCCTCGCTGCTCCCCTGGCTGACAGGCACCGCCTTCCTGCACTCGGTGATGATGCAGGAAAAGAAGGGCATGATGAAGGCGTGGAACATCGTCCTGATCTCGGCCACGTTTTTCCTGTGCATCTTCGGCACCATGATGACCCGCGGCGGCTTGGTGAGCTCGGTCCACGCCTTCGCGCAGTCGGAGATCGGCACCTACTTCGTGTGGTTCTTGGTCGTCGGCATCGGCATCACGGCCTACATGATCGCCACGCGCAGGGACTACCTGCGCAGCGAGGCCGAGCTGGACTCGGTGGTGTCGCGCGAGTCCAGCTTCCTGTTCAACAACGTGATCCTGCTGGCGAGTTGCTTCGCGATCCTGTGGGGGACGCTGTTCCCCGTGCTCAGCGAGTACTTCACTGGTGACAAGATCACCGTGGGCGCCCCCTTCTTCAACAAGGTCAACGTGCCGATCGGCCTCTTCCTGCTGTTCCTGACGGGAGTCGGGCCGCTCTTCGCCTGGCGGCGCACGTCAGTCGAGTCCCTGCGGCGCAATTTCCAATGGCCGGCCTTGGCCGCGGCCGCATGCGCCATCGCGCTGGCCGCGGCCGGGATGCGGCACTTCTACGCGCTGGTATGCTTCAGCCTGTGCGCGTTCGTGGCCCTGACCGTGCTGCTGGAGTTCTATCGCGGTGGCCGCGTGATCCAGCGCAAGCAGGCCGTGGCGCTGCCCGCGGCGCTGCTGGAGCTCACGCGCCGCAACACGCGCCGCTACGGCGGCTACTTGGTGCATATGGCGATCGTGCTGATGTTCGTGGGCTTCGCCGGGGCGGCCTTCAACCGGGTCCACCAGCAAGAAATGGGCGTCGGGGACAGCATGCAGGTCGGCGCGTACGAATTCAAGCTGCAAAACATTTCCGAGAGCGACAATCCGAACTTCTTCCGGGCCGTCGCGGCGGTGGATGTCAGCAAGGGCGGGGAGTTCGTGCAGACGATGCTGCCGGAGCGCCGCTTCTACCACGCCTCGAGCCAGCCGACCAGCAGGGTGGACGTGCGCAGCAGCTTGCGCGAGGATGTCTACGTGGTCTACGCGGGCCAGTCCAATGACGGCGCGAACCCGGTGATCCAGGTGTACCTCAACCCGCTCGTGAACTGGATCTGGCTGGGGGCATTGCTGCTGGTGTTCGGCACGCTGGTGGCGCTCGTGCCGAGCAAGGCGCGGCAGGCGCCGCCGCGCGTCCCGTCCGCCGCACTGGGGAGACAGCCCATTGGCGCAGCGGGCGATTAGCTTGGCGCTGGCCCTGGCAGCGCTCGGCGCACAGGCCGAGGTGCCGTACGAAAAGGTGCGGCAGATCGGCGACCTCGTCTCCTGCCAGTGCGACTGCAACTACACGGTCGGCAGCTGCAACATGATCAACTGCCACTTCAGCGACCCGGTCCTGCTGGAGATCGAGGCCGGCTTGGAGGCCGGCCAATCGGACGAGGAAGTGCTCGAGTCGATCTACGCCAAGTACGGCAGCGAGACGCGCGTCGAGCCGGGCGGCCGCGGTTTCGGCCTGGTCGGCTGGATCGCGCCCTTTGCATCCTTGCTGCTGGGCCTGGCCCTGGTGCCGTGGGTCATCCGCCGGTGGCGCAGGACAACCCGGGCCCGCTCCCGGGCAAGCGCAGTGCCGCAACAGGTCGTCGAGCGGTACCGCGCGCGGATCGAGAAGGATCTCGAGGACTTGGAATAGACTCGAAGGACGGAATCCGAGCCCGGCCGGCCATCCGGCCCGGTCTCGAGTGCAAGCCATGTTTGTCGCGGCCGCCATCGCCATGATCCTGCTCGCATTCGCGCTGCCGCTAGTGGTCCGGGCCAGCCATTTGCCGCCCGAAGAGCCGGTCTCGCCCACCCGGCACCTAGAGGATCGCAAGGCGGCGGTGTACGAGAACCTGCGCGACTTGCACGGCGAATTCCAGATGGGCAAGATGTCCGCGGCGGACTACGCGGCCGGCAAGCGGGATCTGCAGGCGGAACTGGCCGGCGTAATGGTCGCAATCGAGGAGGCGGGCCGCAGTGGCGGGGAGTGAAATGCGCCGGCAGGCGCTCGGCAGGGCCGCCGCCGGGGCGGCAGCGGCCCTGTTGGCGCCGCAATTCGCCCTGGCCGTCAGCGGCACGGTGCTCAATGCCACGACGGGCTCTCCGCAGGCCGGCGTCTCGCTCACGCTGTCGAGCTTTCGCGGCGGGATGACCCCGCTCGAAGAGACGGTCTCGAAGGCCGACGGGAGCTTCGAGTTCCGCAAGCCGCTGCCGGCCGCAGCCCCCGGCCAGCCATTCGCCGGCGCCATTCGCGCCGAGCACGAGGGCATCGGCTATACCGAGATCCTGCGCGGCGGCACGGCGCACGAAAGCGTGCGCCTGAGCGTGTACTCGAGCAGCGAGCGGAACCTGCCGGCCCCCGCCAACAGGGTGCTGATCCTCGAGCCCGCGGCGGACGAGCTAACGCTGCGCGAGAGCTTTCAGTTCGTCAACGACTCCGATCCGCCCGTGACCTACAGCAGCGCGGAGGGCACGCTGAACTTCTACCTGCCGGCCGAGGCCGGCGGCGCGGTCGACGTGAGCGGCACCGGGCCGGCCGGGATGCCGCTCCGCAGCACTGCACTGCCGGCCGGGCCGGAAGGCATCTACAAGGTCGATTTCCCGCTCAAGCCCGGCGAAAGCCGCATTGACCTGCACTACGCCGTGCCCTACCAGGACGGGATGCAACTGACAGTGCGGTCCGCTTATCCGGGGGTCAACACGCGCGTCGCCGCCCCGGCCGGGGTCAGCCTCGAGGGCGTCGGCCTTGAAAGCCTGGGGCAAGAGCCCACAACGCTGGCCTCCATATACTCCGCGCCGGCGAGCCCGGCAGTGCTGCTCACGGTTCGCGGCAGCGGCCAGTTGCGCACCGGCGCGGCAGGCGCCGGCGGCGGGCAGGCCGAGATCAGCATCGAGCCGGCGCCGATCGCCAAGGAGCTGCCGTGGATCGCCGGCCTGGCAATCGCGATTCTCGGCCTTGGCTTCTACCACCTGCTGGCCTCGCAAGCTCCCGGAGCGCACGGCGCCAAGCCGGGAAAGCAGGGCTAGCAGCAGCGCAAATGAGCGAGCCGGCAATTCTGGCCAGCGGCGTGTCGAAGTATTTCGGCGATTTCCCGGCACTGCTCGACGTGAGCTTCGAGGTGGAGCCGGGCACGGTGCTGGCAATGCTCGGCCGGAACGGAGCGGGCAAGACGACACTGCTGCGCATCTTGGCGAGCCTGTCGTCCCCGACCGAGGGCAGGATCACGTTCCCGGCATCGTCCGGGCGCCATGCCGACCAGCGCGCCAGCATCGGCGTCATCGGGCACGGAACGTGGATTTACGACGATCTCACCGCCGAGGAGAACCTGCGCTTCTTCTGCCATCTGTACCGGGCGCCCGAGCCCGAGCGGGTCATCCAGCAATGGCTGGGCCGCGTCGGGCTGGAGGGATGCCGGCATGCGCGCGCCGGCGAGTATTCGCGCGGCATGCGCCAGCGGCTCACGATCGCCCGGGCCTTCCTGCACCAGCCGGCCGTGCTGCTGCTGGACGAACCGTGGACCGCCCTGGACGACCAGGCGATCGAATTGCTCTCGTCACTGGTGGAAGAGGCCCGCGCGGCCAAGTCGACCGTCGTGATCTGCTCCCATCAATTGCGGGAGGCCGTCGCCGTGGCCGACCAGGTAGCGCTGCTGCATCGCGGCCGGCTGGCCTATCGCGGCCCGGTCGATGCGCACCTGCGCGCGGCCCCGCAGTCTCTTTACGAGCGCTTGCCATGACCCGCACGGCAACCGATGCTTGGACGGTGGCGGCGAAAGACCTGCGCTGCGAGATGCGCGACCGGCAAGTACTCAACGCGGCGGTTTCCTTCGCGCTCGTGGTGCTGCTTATGTTCAGCTTCGCCTTCGATCCCAATACCAACGTCGAAGCGCGCAGCCTGAGCGGCGGGTTGCTGTGGGTGGTCTACATATTCGCCGGCGTCTTGGTGCTGAATCGCAGCTTCGCGCGCGAATCGGCCAACGACTGCCTGTCCGGTCTCGTGGCAGCCCCGCTCTCCGGCGAGGCGCTCTTTCTGGGCAAGACGCTGGCGAGCTTCGCCTTGATCCTGGCAGTGGAACTGATCTCGCTGCCGGTTTTCGGGATCTTCTACGACATCAGCTGGCTGCCCCGTTTCGGCCAGCTGCTGCCGGTGCTCGCCCTCGGGAGTTGGTCGTTCGCGGCCGTTGGAACGACCTTCGGAGCGGCAACCGCCAGCAATCGGATGCGCGAGCTGATGCTGCCGCTGCTGCTCTTCCCGGTCTGCCTCCCGGCGCTGGTAGCGTGCATGAGCCTGACGTGGGCGGTGTTCGATCCGCAGGCCGTCGCGGAAACGGAGCCATGGCTGCGCCTGCTGGTCGGTTTCGATGTAATCTACACACTGCTCGGCATGCTGGTGATGGAGCCGATCCTGACCGCGGGCTGACAACGCGCCTGGCCGCGAGCTCGGCTCGGGAAGGAGGGATTCGATGCGACGCAAGCTCCGCTGGGGCCTGATCGGCGGCGGCGAGCACAGCCAGATCGGCGGCGCCCACCGGATCGCGGCGCGCCTCGACGGAATCTTCGAGCTTGCCGCCGGGGCATTGGACGCCTCGCCCGAGAGGGGCCGGGAGTTCGCCAAGCGGCTCGGCGTCGCCGGGGAGCGCGCCTACGGCGACTGGCGCGCGATGCTCGAGCGGGAGCGCGGCCTGCCGCCGGGCGAGCGGCTCGACCTAGTGACCGTTGCCACTCCGAACTCCACGCATTTCGAAATCGCGGAGGCCTTCCTGCGGGCCGGCTTTCACGTCCTGTGCGAGAAGCCGCTGACGACCGTCCTCAAAGATGCCGAGCAGTTGGCGCTCGCCGCCCGGCAGCGGGGCCGCATCCTAGCGGTGAACTACGGCTACACAGGCTACCCGATGGTGCGCCAGGCCCGGGCGATGGTGCAGGCCGGGAAACTCGGCGCGGTGCGGGTCGTGGCGGCCGAATTCGCAAATGGATCGCATGCGGACGCCGCAGACGCCGAGAATCCCCGCGTGCGCTGGCGCTACGATCCCGCCCAGGCGGGCGTGAGCGCTGTGCTGGCAGACATCGGCTTGCATGCGTTGCACATGTCCTGCCACGTGATCGGGCGGAGCGTCTCCAAGGTCTCGGCGGATTTCGCATCATGCGTGGCCGGGCGCGATCTCGAGGACGATGCCTTGGTGGCGTTGCGCTTCACGGGGGGCGAGGTCGGCCGCCTGTGGGCCAGCGCGGTGGCAGTCGGGCAGAGCCACGGCCTCACGCTGCGGGTGTTCGGAGAGCGGGGCGGCCTGCGCTGGTCGCAGGAGCAGCCCAATCAGCTCGCTTGGACGCCTCTGGGCCAGCCGACGCAGATCTTGGAGCGCGGAGACCCCGGACTTGCGCCGGAAGCGCGGCGATCCTCGCGGATCACGGTGGGGCATGCCGAGGGGATGCTGCCGGCGTTCGCCAACATATACGCGGACCTGGCGGCAGAGATCCGCTGTCGAGACGGCGCGGCGGATGCAACTCCCGGGACCAGCGGATACCCCACCGCAGAGGACGGGCTGCACACGCTCGCCGCGGTGCATGCGGCCGCGGAGTCGGCACGGCGGGGAGGGGCGTGGATCGACGTGCGACAGCCGAGCTCCCGGCAATCCTGAATTGCCGTGGCGGGCAAGCCCGCCCGGCCAGCGGTGCCTGGCGCGACGGCAAGCGCATCGCTAGCAGGGAAACTTGCTGCGAGCGATGCCACGGGCCGCCTTGCGGGAAGCGCTGCGCGCGTATGGGAAGATACTTGCTTATCCGGCGGGAAGCCGGCGGCCGGACGGGAATATCGCCCGCGGGGCGCTGTGACAAGCCGCCCGGCACATTGCTTGATGGTTGCAGCCGGAGCAGCACGAGCCGACCAGCCGATTCCCGGCCAGATGGTCCACGTGCGGTCGCGGCGCTGGCTCGTCGAAGCGGTGGAGCCGCGCCGGGACGGGTAGTCTTCGCTCGTGCGTCTGGCGTGTGCCGACGATGACGCCCAAGACCAGGTGCTGGACGTCTACCGGGACTACGAGATCGACCGCAAGATCCTGACCGAGGAGGGTTGGGCGAACCTGGCGGCCAAGGGGTTCGACCCGCCGCGACATTTCTCGGCGTTCCTGCATACCATCCGCTGGAACTGCGTGACGGCCACGGACGCGAAGCTCGTCCAAGCTCCGTTCCGCGCCGGCATCAAGCTGGATGCGTATCAGATCGAGCCGCTGCGGAAAGCCCTGCAGCTGCCTCTTGTCAATCTGTTCATTGCCGATGACACGGGACTCGGCAAGACCATCGAGGCCGGCCTGATCGTGCGCGAGCTGCTGCTGCGGAAGAAGATCGAAAGCATCGTGGTGGCGGCTCCGCCGTCCGTGCTCGACCAATGGAGGGCCGAACTGGACCAGCGTTTCGGGCTGGTCTTCGAAATCCTCGACAGGCAGTACCTCGCCCGCATGAGGCGCGAGCGAGGATTCGGCATCAACCCTTGGCGGACGCACAGTCGATTCCTCGTGTCGCACAACCTGCTGACCGATCCGACTTACGCGGACCCATTGCGGGAACGGCTCGGAGACCGGCTGCACGGCAGCCTGCTGATCCTCGACGAAGCGCATCACGCGGCGCCGGCAAGCGGCGGCCGCTACGGGATCGAGACGAAGTTCACGCGCGCCATCCGGGACATCTCGGGGCGGTTCGAACACCGTCTCTTCCTGTCGGCCACTCCGCACAACGGCCATTCGAGCAGTTTTTCGACACTGCTCGAACTGCTCGACCCGCACCGGGTCCCGTGCGGGGCGTTGATCCTGCAACCGAGCGAGGAACGGCGGCGTTCCGGCTCGCACTACACGCCACGAGCGCTGACCGAGCCGATCGTGCGCAAGACGCTCGCCCCCGTGCTCGGGGAGCTTCGCGAGCAATGCGGGGGCCATCTGACGCCCGACCGGATTCTGGAGATCAAGGTCTGCGACCCGGCGATGGGTTCCGGGGCTTTCCTCGTCGAGGCGTGCCGGTAGCTTGGCGACGCGCTGGTCGACGCATGGGCGGCCGCCAAGTCGCGACCGCAAGATCTCGCTGACGAAGACGAGGTCACAGTGGCTCGCCGAGCCGTTGCGCAGAGATGCCTGTACGGGGTGGACCGGAACGTGGTGGCGGTGGATCTGGCCAAGATGTCGCTATGGCTGATCACGCTCGCGAAACGCCATCCGCTGACATTCGTCGACCATGCGTTACGGCACGGCGACTCACTCCTGGGCCTGAGGCGCGATCAGATCGAGTGGTTCCATTGGCGCAGCGGCGAGAAAGGATTCCAGCCCGGCATCGAATTCAAGGAGGTGATGCGGAGACTCGAACGCGTTTCGCAACTGCGGAAGAGAATCCAGGACTCCGAGTTATCCGCCGGAGACCGCGGCCAGCGGGAGTTGTGGGGCGCGACGCAGGATGAGCTCGGCAGGGCGCGGCTGCTGGGGGATCTGCTGCTGTCGGCGTTCTTCGAGGGCGGGAGTCCCAGGGGCAGAGAGCTGGCCCGCTCGGAATATTCCACGCTGCTCCTAGACCCTGAGGCCGGCGATCCGGCCAATCCGCTGGACGATCTCCGGCACGAGGCGAGCCCGCTGGCCTCCTTCCACTGGGAGATCGAGTTCCCCGAAGCGTTCGAGCGGAGCAGCTCGGGCTTTGACTGCATCATCGGCAACCCTCCGTTCGCCGGGAAGAACTCCGTGATCGGGGCCAATGCCGACGGCTACACGGACTGGCTGAAGGCCATGCATCCGGCCAGCCACGGCAATGCCGATCTGGCGGCGCACTTCTTCCGCAAGTCGTTCTCGCTGTTGCGCCAAGGCGGGAATCTGGGCTTGGTGGCGACGAACACGATCGCGCAAGGCGACACGCGATCCACCGGCTTGCGGCAGATCTGCCACGCTGGCGGCGAGATTTACAACGCGACCAAGCGGCTGCCTTGGCCGGGAATGGCCGCGGTGATCGTAAGCGTGGTGCATATCCACCGGGGAGCTTGGAGCGGCAAGCGGACATTGGACGGAACCGAACTCGATTCGATCTCGGCATACCTCTCCGCCGGCTCGACCCATGACGATCCGGCGCGACTGGCCGAGAATGAAGACCAAAGCTTCCAAGGCAGCATTGTCCTGGGCATGGGCTTCACCTTCGACGACACGGACAAGAAGGGCGTGGCATCTCCCCTGGCGGACATGCAGCGGCTTGTCGAGGCGAATCCGAAGAACGCGGAAGCGATCTTTCCGTATATCGGGGGCGAGGAGCTGAACTCGCATACCGCCCATGCCCATCATCGGTACGTCATCAACTTTCACGATTACCCGCTGAAGCGGGACCCGTATCGGCGCAGGTCGTGGTTCAAGGCGTCGGAGAAGACCCAGAAGAAGTGGGTGCGGGAGGGAGTGGTGCCATGGGATTACCCAAGGCCGGTCGCGGAAGATTGGCCGGAGTTGCTGGGGATCGTCGAAGACAAGGTGCTGCCAACTCGGAGCAATCTCAATCGAAAGGCACTACGAGATCGATGGTGGCATTACGCCGAGAAGCGTCCTGGGCTGTACAGCACAATCCAAGGACTCGACCGGGTGCTGGCAATTTCGAGCGTCGGACAGCACGTAGCGTTCGCATTCCTTCGAGCGGATATGGTCTATTCCCATGCCCTCATGCTATTCCCGTTCGCAAGCTTCGCGGCCTTTTGCGTGCTGCAGTGCCGATTGCACGAGATCTGGACGAGGTGTTTCGCATCGTCTTTGGAGGATCGACTACGATACACGCCCACCGACTGCTTCGAGACCTTCCCTTTCCCCCGAGGGTGGACAACCAACCCTCGATTGGAAAAAGCGGGCAGGGCGTACTACGAACTTCGATCCGCGCTGATGCAACGCCATAGCGAGGGGCTCACGAGAATCTACAACCGCTTCCATGACCGCTACGAAAATGACCCGGACATCGCTCGCCTGCGGCAGCTGCACGATGCGATGGGCCTAGCCGTGC
This sequence comes from Bryobacterales bacterium, assembly GCA_965219605.1. Classification (GTDB taxonomy): domain Bacteria; phylum Acidobacteriota; class Terriglobia; order Bryobacterales; family UBA6623; genus VXMF01. The sequence goes on from CBDCOC010000001.1 coordinate 2,220,545, forward strand.
TCGCCGAATACGGCTGGGAGGACATTCCACTCCGGTGTGAGTTTCTCTCCGATCTCGAATCGGAGGAAGAGTCTGCGAGCAAGAGATTCTGGCGCTATCGGTGGCCCGACGAAATTCGCGACGAGGTGCTCGGGCGCCTGATCGAACTAAACTCCGAACGCGCCCGGGAAGAACAGCAAGACGAGGACGAACCCACTGCTGAACCAGTACTGCGACTGCAAGCGATCCGAACGCCGCAGGAGGGCGCACAGGCGGATCCGCGCAGTTCTCCAGCGTCTCCGACACTCTTCAAGGGCGATGACCAATGAGCGCCGCATCCGGTAACGGCACGCAGCCGTCTGCGGAAATGCTCTGCGAGTCCGGCAGGGCTTGGCGAATCCCAGCGGACTTACGGTACGCCTCCCGCCGATGATGCACCCGCTGCACCCGGATGCCGTCGTCTTCCCATTCCAAGATCACCCGCAAGTGACCTGTCCTCAACCGGTAGCAAGCGGATCGTCCGCGGCGCACGCGCTGGATGTCCCCATGCCTGTCCTCTGCCAAACGCGTAAGTGCTTTCTCGATTCGATCCACATCGCGTTTCGACAGTTTCGCAAGATCTGCCCTTGCCTGCCTAATCCACTTCACTCGCATGGTTGGATCGATATCGACCAAGTCCGAGCTCTCGCATGACCTCTTCATGGGGAATAGGCTTGCCACCTTGCCGGAGCCATTCGTCACCTTCTGCTAGCGCCTTCTCGTCCTCTTCGGTAAGCGGCTCGTCATCCCACGGCACGGTCCGTAGAAAGGCCCTGAACTGATTCGGATACGTCGCAAGAAACTCCTTCAGGCCAAGAAGCTCTTTCTCGGTCATTTGGTCCACTTCTTCATGAATCTGGCTTCGCACGTCAGTCATCGCAACACCTCCCTCTCCCTTAACCAACCCGGCGACTCGTGGCCCGACTTTCCAACCCATGGAGACGGCCCTGTGCATTGCGCTCAACGAGTCTGCCCGACGGTCTCGTTCAAACTAGCACACGGATCTGCACTGCCGCACCGATGGGTGCGAGTTCACTTGATCTCGTCGTTGCGGGGTTTCGTTGCCAAGCGGTTGCAGGGAGGCATGCGCGCGCAGCCGAGGCCCGTTGCCGTGACGGTGGCGGGCGCGGGGCAGGGATTCGATCTCGGCATAGAGTGTGGCAGCATGCCCGCTGCTGGACAACCCTGCGCGGGCAGGCACGCAGTCAGCCCAGTTTTGCGCCGCGCCCGCGATGCGATGCAGCGATCCTTGGCAGCCTACTCGGATGGGCCTGACCCGCCGCTTCTGCCCAAGATCAAGCCCACCGGCGCTGGCCGCTCGCCTCACGGCCTGCCAGCGGCCAGTGCGGACACGGCATGCATCCGCTACGGCGCAGTCATCCTTTCATGCCCCGCATCGCCAACTGGGATCCCGGCAGCTGCCAGCAAGTCATCCTCGGCAGTACCCTGCGAGTCCGGCAGAGCCTGGCGAATTCCAGCGGACTTGCGGTACGCCTCCCGCCGATGATGTACCCGCTGCACCCGGATGCCATCCTCTTCCCATTCCAAGATCACCCGGAAGTGACCTGTCCTCAACCGATAGCAAGCGGATCGTCCGCGGCGCACGCACTGGATGTCCCCATGCCTGTCCTCTGCCAAGCGCGTAAGTGCTTTCTCGATTCGATCCACATCGCGTTTCGACAGTTTCGCAAGGTCTGCCCTTGCCTGCCTATTCCACTCAACTCGCATCGCCAGATCGATATCGACCGAGGCCGAGCTCTCGCATGACCTCTTCATGCGGGATGCCCCGGCCGCCGTTTTGCCGGAACCATTCGTCACTCTCTGCTAGCGCTTTTTCGTCCTCCTCGGTAAGCGGCTCGTCATCCCACGGCACGGTCCGTAGAAAGGCCCTGAACTGATTCGGATACGTCGCAAGAAACTCCTTCAGGCCAAGAAGCTCTTTCTCGGTCATTCGATCCACTTCTTCATGAATCTGGCTTCGCATGTCAGTCATCGCAACACCTCCCTCTCCCTTAACCAAGCCGGCGACTCGTGGCCCGATTTTCGAACCCATGGAGACGGCCCTGTGCATTGCGCTCAACGAGTCTGCCCGGCGGTCTCGTTCAAATTAGCACACGGATCTGCACTGCCGCACCGGTGGGTGCGAGTTCACTTGATCTCGTCGTTGCGGGGTTTCGTTGCCAAGCGGCTACAGGGAGGCGAGCGAAGGGCAGCGGAAACGGAGGACTGTTGCCATGACGGTGGCAGGCGCAGGACAGGGGTTCGATCTCGGCATAGAGTGTGGCAGCATGCCCGCTGCTCGACAACTCTGCGTAGGCGGGCAAGCAGCCAGCCCAGTTTTGCGCCGCGCCCGCGATGCGATGCAGCAATCCCTGGCAGCCTGCTCGGATGGGCCTGACTCGCCGCTACGGCGCAGTCATCCTTCCATGCCCCGCATCGCCAACTGGGATCCCGCCAGCTGCCAGCGAGTCATCCTCGGCAGTGCCCTGCGAGTCCGGCAGGGCTTGGCGAATCCCAGCGGGCTTACGGTACGCCTCCCGCCGATGATGCACCCGCTGCACTCGGATGCCGTCGTCTTCCCGTTCAAAGATCACCCGGAAACGACCTGTCCTCAACCGGTAGCAAGCGGATCGTCCGCGGCGCACGCGCTGGATGTCCCCATGCCCGTCCTCTGCCAAGCGCATAACTGCATCTTGGATTCGATCCACATCGCGTTTCGACAGTTTCGCAAGATCTGCCCTTGCCTGCCTAATCCACTTCACTCGCATGGTTGGATCGATATCGACCAAGGCCGAGCTCTCGCATGACCTCTTCATGGGGAATAGGCTTGCCGCCTTGCCGGAGCCATTCGTCACCTTCTGCTAGCGCCTTTTCATCCTCCTCGGTAAGCGGCTCGTCATCCCACGGCGCGGTCCGCAGAGCAGCCATACACTTGTTCGGATACGTCGCAAGAAACTCCTTCAGGCCAAGAAGCTCTTTCTCGGTCATTTGGTCCACTTCTTCATGAATCTGGCTTCGCACGTCAGTCATCGCAACACCTCCCTCTCCCTTAACCAACCCGGCGACTCGTGCCCGACTTTCGAACCCATGGAGACGGCCCTGTGCATTGCGCTCAACGAGCCTGCCCGGCGGTCTCGTTCAAACTAGCGCAGGGATCTGCACTGCAGCACCGGTGGGTGCGAGTTCACTTGATCTCGTCGTTGCGGGGTTCCGTTGCCAAGCGGCTACAGGGAGGCGAGCGAAGGGCAGCGGAAACGGAGGACTGTTGCCATGACGGTGGCAGGCGCAGGACAGGGGTTCGATCTCGGCATAGCGCGTGGCAGGATGTCACACCGCTCGAAAACACTGCGCAGGCGGCCCGCCCGCAGCCAGCGCCGGCACGGCATGCATCCGCTACGACGCAGTCACCGCTCCATACTCCGCAGCGCCGGCTGGAATCTCGGCAGCGGCCGGCGCACCGTCCACGGCAATGCTCTGCGAGTCCGGCAGAGCTTGGCGAATCCCGGCCGACTTACGGTACGCCTCGCGCCGATGATGCACCTGCTTTACCCGGATGTCACCTTGCTCCCGTTCAAAAACCACCCGGAAGCGGCCCACCCTCAGCCGGTAGCAAGCGGATCGTCCGCGGCGCACGCGCTGGATGTCCCCATGCTCGTCCTCTGCCAGGCGCGCAAGTGCTTTCTCGATTCGATCCGCATCGCGTTTCGACAGTTTCGCAAGGTCTGCCCTTGCCTGCCTGTCCCACTCAACTCGCATCGTCAGATCGATATCGACCGAGGCCGAGCTCTCGTATGACTTCTTCATGCGGGATGCCCCGCCCTCCGTTCTGCCGGAACCATTCGTCACTCTCCGCCAGCGCTTTTTCGTCCTCCTCGGTAAACGGCTCGTCATCCCACGGCACGCTCCGCAGAAAGACCCCGAGCTTGTCGGGATACGTAGAGAGAAACTCTTTGAGGCCGCGAAGCTCCCACTCGGCCATCCGCTCAATCTCTTCGTGCAACTCGCTTCGAATGTCGGTCATCGCAACACCCCCCCTCTCTCTAGCTTACCTTGGCGACTCGAGGGCCAAACCGTTAAGCGCTCGGGCATCCTGCGCATGGAGGCATGGAAACTGTCCTGCGCATTGCTCGCAACGGACCTGTCCAAGGACTGCGTTCAAGCCAGTCGCGCCCCCGGGCGGGGCCCGGATCATTCGGTTGGAAACACGTGGCTTGGCGTAGAATCAGAGCGGAGGGTTCCGGCAGTCAAGCCCCGTAATTTCATTGGTGCAGTATTTGCCCCAAAGCCAGTCTGGGTCCGGGCGAGCGATCATTCACTAGCGAGGTTTCTTCGGAAGCACTCCTCAACACCAGCATTGCAGAGCAATTGCCAACCCGGGCCGGGGCCTTCCGTGTGTGAGACAGGAGCAGCAGGAGGGAGATATGGCAAGAGAGCAGCCGGAGCGGGACCTGCCGGTGCAGCGCCCGCAGGTGGCGGGGGTGGACCTCGGCAGCCGCGAGCACTGGGCCTGCGGGCCGCCACGTGCGGACGGCAGGCCCAACGTGCGCACGTTCGGCACGACCACCGCGCAGTTGGACGCGTTGGCGGACTGGCTGGCGGCCGAAGGCGTGGAATCGGTGGCGCTGGAGAGCACGTATGTGTACTGGATCCCATTGCACGAGTTGCTGGAGGAGCGCGGTTTCGAGGTGTTGCTGGTCAATGCGCGGCAGTTGAAGAACGTGCCGGGGCGCAAGACCGACATGCTGGACTGCCAGTGGCTACAGCGGCTGCACAGTTGCGGCCTGCTGCGGGGCTCGTTCCGGCCGCCCGAGACGGTGACGCAGCTGCGGGCGCTGCACCGGCAGTGGCAGAGCTTGGTGGCGGAGCGCACGCGCTGCGTGCAATGGATGCAGCGGGCGTTGGATCAGATGAACGTGCAGGTGCATCGGGCGGTGACGGATCTGACGGGGCAGACAGGCATGGCGATCGTGCGTGCGATCGTGGCGGGGCAGCGCGATGCGGAGCAGTTGGCGCAGTTGCGCTCGGGGCGCTGCAAGCACACGGAGGAGCAGTTCGTGGAGTACCTGAGCGGCAACTGGCGGGAGGAGCACCTGTTCAACCTGCGCAGTGCGCTGCGGCTGTACGACGCGGTGCAGGCCGAGATGGACGGTTACGAGCAGAAGCTGCAAGAGGATCTGCAGCAGCAGGCGGGCGAGGAATGCAGCGCGGAGGAGTGTCCGCGGCACCCGAACGCGGCCAAGGAGAAAGCCATCCGAAGGCGGGGTGAGCAGCCGCTGCGGACGGCGCTGTACCGCTACGCGAGCGTGGATCTGACGCGCATCGACGGGATTAGCGCGGGGGCGGCGCGCACGATCCTGACCGAGTTGGGGACGGATCTGGGGTCGTTTCCGAGCGAGCGGCATTTCACGAGCTGGCTGGGCCTGGCGCCGCGGCACGCGGTATCGGGCGGGCAGCAGTTGGCGGGCAAGCGGCAGCGCGGGCTGGGAGCGACGCGCACGTCGAACGCGCTGCGCATGGCGGCGACGGCGCTGATCCGGTCCAAGTCGGCGCTGGGGGCGGCGCTGCGCCGCAAGGCGCGGCACAAGGGGATGAAGACGGCGGTGTTCGCCACCGCCCGCAAGCTGGCGGTGTTGGTATACCGCATGCTGCGCTTCGGCCAGGACTACGTTGACGAGGGCGAGGCGGCCTACGAGCAGCGCCATCGCCAACGGACCTTGGCCTACCTCAAAACGACAGCTAAGGATCTCGGCTACCAGCTGCTTCCCGACACTGCACAAACTGCTTCCCGGGACGCTGTGGGGGCAGGGGCGGGCTAGGGTGTTTCACACCAGTCCCGCCCCCGGGCGGTGCCCGGATCATTCGATTGGAAACAGTGCCGGTAGGGTCTGCTAGACTCGTGCGCAGGCACGATTCCGGCAGTCAGGCCCCGTCACGTCATTGGTGCAGTACTTGCCCCAACACCAGTCTGGGTCCGGGCGAGCGATCATTCCCTAGCGAGGTTTCTTCGGAAGCACTCCTCTAAGCCAGCATTTCAGCAATGCCACCCCGGGCCGGGATCGCTGCCTCCGAGCAGTGCTCGGGGGATCGCTGCCTCCGAGCAGTGCTCGGGGGAGCGTGGAGGGAGCGCCGCGGCCCGGCCCGGGCGGCGGGGAGGGGGAAGTTGTGTTCCGAGTCTCAAAAACCGCCTGATTGTGTTTCAAGCCAGTCGCGCCCCCGGGCGGGGCCCGGATCATTCGGTTGGAAACACGTGGCTTGGCGTAGAATCAGAGCGGAGGGTTCCGGCAGTCAAGCCCCGTAATTTCATTGGTGCAGTATTTGCCCCAAAGCCAGTCTGGGTCCGGGCGAGCGATCATTCACTAGCGAGGTTTCTTCGGAAGCACTCCTCAACACCAGCATTGCAGAGCAATTGCCAACCCGGGCCGGGGCCTTCCGTGTGTGAGACAGGAGCAGCAGGAGGGAGATATGGCAAGAGAGCAGCCGGAGCGGGACCTGCCGGTGCAGCGCCCGCAGGTGGCGGGGGTGGACCTCGGCAGCCGCGAGCACTGGGCCTGCGGGCCGCCACGTGCGGACGGCAGGCCCAACGTGCGCACGTTCGGCACGACCACCGCGCAGTTGGACGCGTTGGCGGACTGGCTGGCGGCCGAAGGCGTGGAATCGGTGGCGCTGGAGAGCACGTATGTGTACTGGATCCCATTGCACGAGTTGCTGGAGGAGCGCGGTTTCGAGGTGTTGCTGGTCAATGCGCGGCAGTTGAAGAACGTGCCGGGGCGCAAGACCGACATGCTGGACTGCCAGTGGCTACAGCGGCTGCACAGTTGCGGCCTGCTGCGGGGCTCGTTCCGGCCGCCCGAGACGGTGACGCAGCTGCGGGCGCTGCACCGGCAGTGGCAGAGCTTGGTGGCGGAGCGCACGCGCTGCGTGCAATGGATGCAGCGGGCGCTGGATCAGATGAACGTGCAGGTGCATCGGGCGGTGACGGATCTGACGGGGCAGACAGGCATGGCGATCGTGCGTGCGATCGTGGCGGGGCAGCGCGATGCGGAGCAGTTGGCGCAGTTGCGCTCGGGGCGCTGCAAGCACACGGAGGAGCAGTTCGTGGAGTACCTGAGCGGCAACTGGCGGGAGGAGCACCTGTTCAACCTGCGCAGTGCGCTGCGGCTGTACGACGCGGTGCAGGCCGAGATGGACGGTTACGAGCAGAAGCTGCAAGAGGATCTGCAGCAGCAGGCGGGCGAGGAATGCAGCGCGGAGGAGTGTCCGCGGCACCCGAACGCGGCCAAGGAGAAAGCCATCCGAAGGCGGGGTGAGCAGCCGCTGCGGACGGCGCTGTACCGCTACGCGAGCGTGGATCTGACGCGCATCGACGGGATTAGCGCGGGGGCGGCGCGCACGATCCTGACCGAGGTGGGGACGGATCTGGGGTCGTTTCCGAGCGAGCGGCATTTCACGAGCTGGCTGGGCCTGGCGCCGCGGCACGCGGTATCGGGCGGGCAGCAGTTGGCGGGCAAGCGGCAGCGCGGGCTGGGAGCGACGCGCACGTCGAACGCGCTGCGCATGGCGGCGACGGCGCTGATCCGGTCCAAGTCGGCGCTGGGGGCGGCGCTGCGCCGCAAGGCGCGGCACAAGGGGATGAAGACGGCGGTGTTCGCCACCGCCCGCAAGCTGGCGGTGTTGGTATACCGCATGCTGCGCTTCGGCCAGGACTACGTTGACGAGGGCGAGGCGGCCTACGAGCAGCGCCATCGCCAACGGACCTTGGCCTACCTCAAAACGACAGCTAAGGATCTCGGCTACCAGCTGCTTCCCGACACTGCACAAACTGCTTCCCGGGACGCTGTGGGGGCAGGGGCGGGCTAGGGTGTTTCACACCAGCACAGGGATTCTGACATGCTGCGCTGCATTCGAGACCGCCCGGCCTCCGTGCCCGCATTGCGAAGGAGCTTGACGAAACACGCGCCCAATCCCGTCATGTCCCGGACACCGGCCAACTGCCTCTCCCTGCGCGATGCGGCTCGGAAATCCATATGTTGAATCGTGCGTACCATATAGAAGCCGGTTCGTTCTTCGATGTCTTCAGCTACCTCTCCCTGCTTCGGCGGTAGCCCCTGGAACAGCCGTTGTCCGGGCAACGGCCGCTTGCCGGGATTTAGAGGCCCGCGCGCGAGCGGATGCCAGCCGTTGCGCCCGATGCACGGGCCCGGCCCGCCTCTTCGCGCGGCCCCGCTGCCAGGCAGGCGGCCCCTCGCGATGCCCTGCGCCGAGCCTTCTCGGCCGATCCCCGCCAAGGCCTCCGACCGCCCAGCGAGGCAACCCATGCGAACCGTCAGATGCAATAAAACATGAAACTGAGGATATATAGCTGAAAATTCAGATAGATTATCAAATAGTAAATTTTATCGTGTTATTATACTCACATGAGAAACGATCCCATGTATTCGATCAACCTAAAGCTGCTGGCAGAGCGCACGCAAATCGGCTACCAGCAGCTCTATCTCGGACTGGTGCAGCGCAAGCGCGACCTGAAGTTCCGCGATGCGGCCCGGATCGCCGACGCCTTGGGGCTTCCCCTGTGGGAGCTTCGCGAGTGCATCGAGGGCGGACGTTTCGTCGCGAATAGCAGGCAGGAGCAGCTTCTGACCGGCAATCAAAGGGAGGTGGAAGCCGACCGCGCCAAGTTCGCCGAGCGCTTTCTCTCGCGCCTGGCTCCGCCGAGTATCGCGCCGGCCAGCGGGCGCCTAGGGATTCTTCTGCCCGGGCTGGGCGCGGTGGCGACCACCCTGATCGGCGGCGCTGCGCTGGTGAAGCAGGGCTTGGCCAAGCCCATCGGCTCGCTCACGCAGATGGGGCGAATCCGGCTGAGCAAGCGAACCGACAAGCGCAATCCGCTGATCCGCGAACTGCTGGAGTTGCAGGACACGAACGGGCTGGTGTTCGGCGGATGGGACATCCAGGACCAGGACTGCTTCGAGGCGGCCAAGGCGGCAGGCGTGATCGACCCCGCGCTGCTGGCAGAGGCCGAGGCGGATCTGCGGGCTGTTCGCGCCATGCCCGCTGTCTTCGAGCGCGAGTACGTGCCCCGCCTTGACGGCTCGCATGTCAAGCGTGGCGACAACAAGATGGGACTCGCCGAGGCGGTCATGCGCGATATCGAGGAATTCAAGCGCAGCAACGGCTTGGAGCGGGCCGTCATGGTCTGGTGCGGGTCTACCGAGACCATGTTGCGCCCCGGCGAGGTCCATCGCTCCCTAGAGTCGTTCGAGGCCGGGCTGCTCGCTAACGACCCCCGCATCGCCCCTTCGCAAATCTACGCCTATGCCGCATTGCAGAGCGGCGTTCCATTCGCCAACGGAGCGCCGAACTTGACCGTCGACATCCCGGCCTTGGAATCCCTGGCGAGGGACCGGCGGGTGGCGGTGTGCGGGAAGGACTTCAAGACCGGCCAGACATTCATGAAGACATTGATCGCCCCCGGATTGAAGGCCCGCCTGCTGGGGGTGGACGGATGGTTCTCCACCAATATCCTCGGCAACCGCGACGGCATTGTCCTGGAGGAGCCCGACGCTTTCAAGACCAAGGAGGAGAGCAAGCTGGGCGCGCTGGACGTGATCCTGCAACCCGAGCAGTACCCCGATCTCTACGACCGGTTCTCGCACATGGTGCGGATCAACTACTACCCCCCGCGCGGCGATAGCAAGGAGGGCTGGGACAATATCGACCTGCGAGGCTGGCTGGGCTACCCGATGCAGCTCAAGGTCAACTTCCTGTGTCGCGACTCGATCCTCGCAGCGCCCTTGGCGCTGGACTTGGCGCTGTTCCTCGATCTTGCCCAGCGCGCCGGTCTGGCCGGCATGCAGGAATGGCTGTCATTTTATTTCAAGTCGCCCATGGTTCCGCCCCAGCTCTATCCCGAGCATGACATCTTCATTCAACTGATGAAGCTCAAGAACACCCTGCGGTGGATGGCCGGGGAACAGATGATCACGCACCTAGGCCTTGAGTACTACGACTGAAGTGGCGGGCGGGCGCCACGGTGGCTCACCCGCCGGGCCCTGCAATCTACACCGCTTGGCGCGCTGGGCGGCCCGATCGGAGAATCCAGCCCAGTGCCGCTATGCGCCGGTATCTCCGCCGCGGGCATCGCACGGGCGCTTCTCGCGCTGGCGGGGTCCGCAAGCGCGACGATCGGGCCGATACCGGCCTCGTCGGCCCCGTCCAAGGGCGGAACGGCGGCCAGCGGGGGGAAGCGGTCAGTTCATCCCGCACATGCCGCCCATGCAGGCGGCCTCGCCGCAGCGCTGCTCGCCGGGCGCGGCGCAAGCCTGCGCGGGGCTGCTGGCAGCACCGGGGGCGAACGTCGAATAGACTCGTTCGATCGACTCGCTGCCGCAATGGCAGCTGTCCGGCTCCGGAGCCGAGCCCATGACCAGCGATTCGAAGCGGGAGTCGCACTCCTCGCAGTAATACTCGAAGATCGGCATGACTGCTATTCTAACCGCCCGCCGTCTGCGCCGCTCGCGCGAGAACCTCTCTCACCCGTATCCGGAGACCGCCCAGATCCTCACCGGAAGCGCCGACATGGATCGGCTCGCCCGAGCTGGCCCTAACGCCGCCGGCCGCGGATCTGCCCAGATGCACTGGCAGCAGCGGTGCGCCGGTGGCAGCCGCAACCGCGAATCCTTCCGCTCGGAAGCGAGTGCGGGCAGGGGCAGTGCCTGCCCTGTTGTCGGCGAAGCTCACGACCGACTGCCCGCGGGCAACGGCCGCCTGCATGCGCAGTTGCAGGTCGGGCGCAACCAGCCCCGGCCTGCAAGGCGCGGGTTCCGCGACGAGCGGGTCGAGCAGGAAGGCCTCGACCGAGGAGAGGTCGCTGAATGCGGTGCGGTCCGCGAAGACGAAACTCGCGCGGCATGCCGCGGCCACGATTAGCGGATCCCCGCGGCCCAGCCGGTTCACCAGCAGGACGCCAGTTGCGCTCCGTGCTCCGATGCACTCCCGGCAGCGTGTGCCGCGCAGCGCGTTCAGGATGGCGGCCGCCGGCGCGATCACCCGGCGGGCAAGGCCCGGCGTAGGAGCCAGCCGCGCCAGCAGGCCGAAAGATGCCGCCACCAGCCAGCCCAGCAGGCGCGGAGCGCTGGCTGCCAGCGCGCTGCTTGCACGGCCGGCCGCACCGGCCGTCGATCGCACGCTTGCCGCGGCCCCGATCTTGGCCAGCTGCACCCAGGTCGGCTTCGCCGCCCGCCCGCGCAGGCCCCCGGACTCATACTTCCCGCGGACCGCCGAACGCTGGATCTTGCCGCTGGATGTCTTCGGCACGACACCCGGCCCGACGAGCACCACATCGTCGGGCGGAATGCCGATCCTTGCGACCACGGCCTCGGTCACGGCGGCCTGCATGCGCTTCCAAGCGGCGGTGTCGCTGACACGCGTCTCGGCGACAACCACCAGCTTTTCCGTGCCGCTGCCCGGATCGATGCAGCCGAATGCAGCGACGCAGCCCTTGCGCACGCCCTTGGCCTCCCAGGCAGCCATCTCCACGTCTTGCGGGATGATATTGCGGCCGCCCTTGATAATGCAGTCCTTGAGCCGGCCGGTCACGTACAACTCGCCATCGACGATATAGCCCAGATCCCCGGAATCGATCCAGCCGTCCCGGTCCATCACCGCCGCGGTGGCGTCCGGGTTGCGGAAATAGCCGCTTGTCCTCGACGGCCCGCGAAACAGGATGCGCCCCCGCCTGCGGTCCGGCAATGGCGCCCCGTCATCCGCCACGACCTTGACCTCGTGATCCGGCAGCGGCTTGCCGTTGCTCACGAACTCCAGGAGCGATCCGGGCTCCCCGGCCGCGGCCGGCCGGGCCTGCCCGGTCGTCTCGTAGGCGCTGCGCTCAATCGTGTCTACCAGCGGGCCTCGCCAGAAGGGAGGGTAGGTCAGCGCCACGGACGACTCTGCCAGGCCGTAGAACGGCATCAGGCTCCGCCCGTCAAACCCCCACGGGCTGAAGCGCGCGGTGAACCGTCGCAGGGTGGACGGCAGGACTGGCTCGCCGGCATTGATCGCCACTCTCCACGGGGATAGGTCAACCCCCGCCATGGCTTGGTCGGGCACCTTGCGCACGCACAGCTCGAAGGCGAAGTTCGGCGCGGGGCAGAGAGTGCCCTTGGAATCGCTCAGCGCCCACAGCCAGCGCTCCGGCCGGACCAGGAAGTCGAGCGGCGACAGGACGGTGATCGGCAGGCCGTGGTACAGGCTGAACAGCCACGATCCGATCAGCCCCATGTCGTGGTACAGCGGCAGCCAGGTGACCACGGCATCGGTGGGCCGCACTTGGACCGCGAAGCCGATGCCGCGAATGTTGGCGAGCACGTTCGCATGGCTCAGCGTCACGCCTTTCGGATCCCCCGTGCTGCCGGAGGTGTACTGGATGAAGCAGATCTCGGCCGGTTCCACGCTCGGCGCGGGGCTTTGCCGCCCGCGGCTTGCGACAGCGCCGGCGCTGAACGATTCCTGGAGCGAGGGCAAGTGACCGCCTAGGACGCTCGCCACGGCGCGCACCTTGTCGAACGAGATCAGGAAGCGCACCTGCGCATTCCTCAGGATGCGCGTCTGCCGCCGGATGTAGCTCTCCACCTGATTCGGACGGGCGGGCGGGTAGACCGGCACTGCGATCCCGCCGGCCAGCATCACGCCGAGAAAGCTGCTGAAGAAGTCCGCACAAGTGGGGAGCATGATCGCCACGGTCTCGCCGCGGCGCAGCCCTGACGCGGCCAGTCCCGCCGCGACCTGCGACGCGTTGGCGTAGAGTTGCCCGTACGAGATGTCCCTCCCCCGGTCTTGGTCGAGCAAATGGATGTGTACCCTTGCCGGGTCGCGCTCCGCCTGGCCGCGCAGCACCGCGGCAACGCTGGTCTCGCCTGCAAGCGCCGGATAGGCCTCCCGTGTCGGTTGCACGATCGGCCAGCGGGCGCTCGGATCCCCGCCGCTGCTACCGCCGGCTTCCAGCGCGATGCGCACCCAGTCCGCCGGTTTCTCAGCCGACCGGCATCCGCTCTCGGGCAAGCGCACGCCGAGCGCGCCCTCGAGGCGCACCAGCAATTCCACCCGCTCGAGGCTGCCGAGCCCGAGGTCCCGCTCCAGGAGCGACTGCTGGGTCGCGCGCCCGGCCGCCTCGGAAGAGCCGAGCTCCCTGAGCAGCGCCCGCACAGCTTCCATGACCGCCGCTTCCACGTCTGCGCGTTGCTGCCCGCCGGTCTCCATTCAACCCCTCTAGCCTATACCGGACGGGGTCTTCCTCACAGCGCTTCCTCGGATGCAAGCACGGATGTGCGACCGTGGAAGGATAGGAACGGCATGCCCGGCGCAACGCCATATTTGGCGCGGATTCGGATCTACCCGATCAAATCGCTCGACCCGCTTGAGATCGCGCGATCTGCCCTGGCATCCGGATTGCGCCTGGCCGGCGACCGGGAGTACGCGCTCTTCGACGCGGGCGGCCGCTTGCTGAACGCCAAGCGCTTGCGGGCCGCGATTCTTTCCATCCGGGCTGCCTACTCGGATCAGGCGCGTGTCGTCGAGCTCAAGGCTGCCTCCCAGGCCGGGCGGTTCGAATTGCCTGCGGACTGCCGTGCCCTCGAGCGCTGGCTGGGGCGGGCGCTGGGCCGGCCGGTGTCGCTGCGGCGGAACCCGGTCTCGGGATTCCCGGACGACGAGGATGCAGCGGGCCCGACCGTTATCGGATCGGCCTCGATCGCTGCGGTGGCGGAGTGGCTTGGATTGCCTGCCGAGGAGGTGCGGCGCCGCTTCCGCGCCAATCTGGAGATCGCCGGGCTTGAGCCGTTCGAAGAGGACACGCTGTTCGGCCCGCCCGCCCGCCCGCAGCGGTTCCGTATCGGTGACGTCGGGTTCCTTGGCGTGAACCCGTGCCGGCGCTGCGTCGTGCCGACCTTGGATTCCCGCGGCGATGAGGCCGTGCCGCCGTTCTCTGCCGCGCGGTTCAGCGCACTGCGCGAGCGCAGCAGGCGGGAGGGGACCAGCCTTGCCCTGTATCCCGGGCGCTACCGGCTCGCGGTCAACACACGGATCGAGCCGGCGCAAGCGGACAGGCAGATCCGCGTCGGCGACGAGTTGGCCGTCCTCGGCTAGCGCTGGCAGCGGCGCGCCGGCTGGCCTCGCAAGGCGCCCGCGATACACTTGTACGACTCCCGCCATGAAGATCCTGTTCATAGGCGACATCGTCGGCCGTCCCGGCCGCCGCGCCGTCGTGGCCGGCTTGCATCGCCTGGTGGCCGACGAGGAGGTCGACCTCGCGATTGCCAACTGCGAGAACGCCGCCGCAGGTTTCGGCGTGACGGCTAAGATCGCCGATCAATTGCTCGATGCCGGCTTCCATGTCCTCACTTCCGGCAACCACATCTGGGACAAGCGCGAGGTTTTCTCCTATCTGGAGCGCGAGCCCCGCCTGCTGCGACCGCACAATTATCCCGACGCCCCCGGCAGCGGCCTGTACGTTGGCCATGCCGACACGGGCGTGCGCTACGCCGTCATCAACCTGCAGGGCCGCGTGTACTTGCCGCCCACCGACTGCCCGTTCCGGCAAGCCGACCAGCTGTTGGCAGAGCTGCCTTCCGACGTGCGCGTTTGCTTTGTCGATTTCCACGCCGAGGTCACCAGCGAGAAGAACGCGTTCGGCCACTACCTGGATGGCCGTGCCAGCGCCGTGGTGGGGACGCACACGCACGTCCCCACCGCCGACGAACGCGTCTTGCCGGGCGGCACGGCGTACATCACGGATGTCGGGATGACCGGGCCGCTGGCTTCCGTCATCGGCATGAAGCAAGACGGGTCCATGAAACGCTTCCTGACGTCCCTGCCTGCCCGCTTCGAGCCGGCGTCGGGCGCGGTGCGGCTCAATGCGGTCGTGGTCGACGTGGACGAGGCAACCGGGCGCGCCCGTTCGATTCAGCGCTGCGCCCGCGATTACGACAGCAGCGGACGCCATATAATGGTGCATTAGCCGCCTTGCGGATCGCCGTGAACGCTCGCAAGACATTGCTGCGCAAGACTGGCAAGGCCATTGCCGACTTCGACATGATCCGCGCGGGGGACCGCATCGCGGTCGGAGTCTCTGGCGGCAAGGATTCGCTGGCCCTGGCGGATGCGCTGCTGCAACTCCGCCGCCGCTCTCCGGTGAGCTTTTCGCTGCGCGCCTTCACGATTGAGCAGGGCAAGTTCGTCCGCCCCGTGGAACCGGTCGGAGAGCTGCTTTCCGCGCGCGGGATCGAGTGGACGTGCTATGTGGACGAGCCCTCCCTGAAACTGCTCGAGGAGCAGCCGGCCCACGGCTGTGACACTTGCAGCCGGTTCCGGCGCCGAGCCGTCTATGACGTGGCGTCGAAGCTGGGTTGCAACGTGGTCGCGCTGGGCCATACCGCGGACGACCTCTGCGAGTCCTTGCTACGCAACGCCCTCTTCACAGGCCGCTTGAGCGCCCTGCCGCCGGTGACCGCCTCGCGCTCGGGCGACTTTCGCCTGATCCGGCCGTTGATCTATGTCAGCGAAGACGTGACCCGCGCTTACGCCGCAACGACGGGCGCGCCCGTCGTGCCGTGCGTGTGCTCCCACAAGACGGGCACGGTCCGCGAGAAACTGCGCGGGTTTCTTGCCGACCTGCGCCAAGACAATCCCCATGTGCTGGAAAACCTGTTGTCGGCAATGGGGCGGATTGATGCCGAGCGACTTCTCGACAAACGATTCTTGGGCCGACCGCCCTCGACCGGCACGCCCCGCGACAGCCCTACGGCCCTGCTGCCGCCGGAGCAGATCGCGCCCGCCGCCGGTTTGGATTCCGCTTCGCTCCAAGACGTGGACTATGCATGGTGAGTGCGGGCATAGCGCCGGGTGCGGGCGGGCGGCCCCGTGCCAAGCCAGTTCCGATCTCTCCCGGCGGCGGGGCGGGCGGGCAGCCGTAGCCGGGCCGTAGATGGGCGATGAGCAGCGAAGCGGAGACACGTCCCGATCCCCCCTCGAGCCGGGCTGCCGCGCTCGCAGGGCTGGCCACAGTGCTGCTGCTGCTGGCTTTCCTAGCCGGCATCCGCGGCTTGGGTGACGGGTTCAAGCTGCTGGGCGGCGACCTGCTGAAGTCCTTTTTCAGCGCCACGTCGAATCCGTTCATTGCCTTGATGGTCGGGATTCTCACGACCACGCTCGTGCAGAGTTCTTCAGTGACGACTTCCATGGTGGTGGGCTTGGTCGCGGCGCCGGAAAGCCCGCTGCCATTGGCAAACGCCGTGCCCATGATCATGGGCGCCAACATAGGCACGACCGCCACCAACACGATCGTGTCGATCGCGCATATGGGCCGCCCGGACGGGTTCCGGCGCGCCTTCTCGGTGGCGACCTGCCATGACTTCTTCAACTTCTTGTCCGTGCTGGTGCTGCTGCCGCTGGAGATCGCGACGGGCTTCCTTTCGAAGAGCGCCGCCTCGTTGGCGGACCAACTGCCGTTCGTGGGCGGCGGCGACTTCAACAGCCCGATCGCGGAGGTGCTCAAGACCCTTATCGCCCCGCTGGGCTGGCTGGCAGAATCGAGCTTCGAATCGCAGCAGGCGCAGGGCCTGGTGCTGGTGCTGTGCAGCGGCGCGGTGATTTTTGCGTCGCTGATGCTCATCGTCCGGGCACTGCACTCGGCACTGCTGTCGCGGGCCGAGCGCTTGGTGCAATTCGCGGTGGGCGGCACGGGCGTGGCGGCGATCCTCGTCGGATGCATCGCCACTGCCATGGTGCAGTCGAGTTCCATCACCACTTCGCTGCTGGTTCCGATGGCAGCCGTGGGCGTGATCACGCTGCGCCAGGCATTCCCGGTCACCATCGGGGCAAACCTCGGCACGACGATCACCGCGCTCATGGCGTCGCTGGCGGTTTCAGGGCCGAACGCGCAGGCCGGGATCGAGATTGCGCTGACCCACTTGTGCTTCAATCTGGCCGCTACCTTGCTGGTCTACCCTTGGGCTCCGGCGCGCGGATTCGTGCTCGCCGGAGTCACTCGCTTCGCAGACTTGGCAACGCGCTCCAAACTGCTCGCGATCACGTACCTGCTGGTGCTGTTTTACGGATTGCCCGGCTTGGCAGCGTTCCTGTTCCGCTAGCTCGCCCTCAGCGCTCCGGCGCACTGCGGCCGGCCGCCTTGAACCCCTCGAGCTCTGCCTTGAGCCGCCTTGCTGTCCCGGCCTGCTCGTAGAGCAGGTTGCGCGTCTCGCCGGGATCGCTGGCAAGGTGGAAGAGCTGGGCCGGGGCTCGGGGCGCGCCATCGTCGAGCGCGAAATCGACCAGCAGCGGCCGGGTGTAGTCGTTCCCGCCCGACCCTGCATGGTCGAGAAATTTCCAGGCCCCCCTGCGCAGCGCCAGGGCCAGGGAGTTGGTCTGGTGCAGCGCGAATGCGCGGATGGGCGAGGCGTCATGCGTTCCGCTCAGCAGTGCCGAGAAATCGAAGCTGTCCTCCGCTGCGCCAGGAGGCAATGCGTAGCCGGCCAGTGCCGCCGCCGTAGCCATGATGTCTGTCAGGCTGAAGAGTTGGTCCGTGACCGAACCGGGCCGGATCTTGCCCGGCCAGCGGGCGAGGGCGGGCACGCGATGCCCGCCCTCCCACTGGTCGCGCTTGAGGCCGCGCCACGGGCGCGCGCCGTCATGGCCGTGGTCGCGGCGCATGTGATAGGTCGTGGCAACCTCGGGCCCGTTGTCGCTGCTGAAGAGCACCAGCGTATCCTCGGCCAGCCCCAAGCGGTCCAAGGCGGCCAGGAGTTCGCCCACGATGAAGTCCATCTCGAACAGGAAGTCTCCGTGCGGGCCGGCAGTAGTCTTGCCGCGGAATTCGGCCGCGGCAAACGACGGCAGATGCACCGCTTGCATCGCATGGAACAGGAAAAACGGGCGCTCCGTCTGGCTCGCGGCGTGCTCTTCGAGAAACCGGAGGCTGCGCTCGAGAAACTCCAGGTCGACGCGTTCGAGATCGTAGCCCGGAGCGATCAACCCGCGCCGGTTGTCGTGCGCATAGGGATGCTTGGGAAGAGAGGCCCGGTCCAAGAGCGCTGCGGGCGGGACCGGGATGCGGTCGCCCTCGATCCAAGCGTAGAGCCAGTCGGTCGTGGGGCAGGCGGCAGTGCCGAAGAACCGATCGAATCCCCGGCTCAGCGGGCCGTCCGGGATAGGCCGGCTGAAATCCACCCGCCGCACCCGCTCGACGCCAGCGGCGCTGCGCTGCTCGGGGGTCCGCTGCGGCAGGTCGGTCTCATGCACCGGCTGGCCGCTGGCATCGAGGAAAGTCATGCCCAAGTGCCACTTGCCGACCATGGCGGTCGCGTACCCGGCCTCGCGGAGCATTTGCGCCAGCGTGAGCCGGCCCGGTTCGATCAAGCAGGGGCCCTCGACGCCGGCGAACACGCCGCGCATGCCGGTGCGGAACGGCATGCGCCCGGTCAGAATGCCGTACCGCGCGGGCGTGCAGACGGTGGACGGGCTGTGGGCGTCCGTGAAGCGCAGGCCCTGCCGCGCGAGATTGTCGAGGTGCTTGGTCTCGACCTTGGCCCGGCTGTTGTAGGCGCTTACGTCTCCGTATCCGAGGTCGTCTGCCAAGATCAGCAGGATGTTGGGCGGACGGCTTGCACTGTCCCCCGCGCAATTCGAGCACGCTGCCGCTACAGCCAAGGCAAGCGCAAGCAGCGGCGTGCGCGCCCGAGCGCCGGGAGCTAGCATCCTAGCCGGGACGGGGCGGTGTCTCGGTGACTTCTTCGCGGCCGGGATCGAAGTAAAGGACCTTGCCTTGGCGCAGCGCCATGACGCCCATCGAGATCGTCGTTTGGGCGCGATAGGCCGTGTCAGCATCCAAGTTCGGCTTCGCTCGCGTGCGCATGCATTCCAAGAAGTTCTTCATGTGGGCGTCAGGCCCGCGATCTTCGACCTTGATCTGCACGCTCTCGGTGCCGTACCTCTTGACGAAGGCGTCCCGGTAGATCGCCTCCGCTTCCACCGTGATGTAGTCTGTCCTGCCCTCGAAGCGGCCGTGTTCGACCATCACGATCGTGCCCTCATGGCCGCGGATGAGGCCGGGGATATGCCGCGAGTTCGCCATGGAAGCGCTCAGCACCAAGGTATGGCCCTCGGCGAAGTCGGCCAGCAGGTTCATCGTGTCGGGCACCTCGCGGTCGCCGGGGGAGTTGAAGACAAACTTGCCCCCCGACGCTGTGACCCGGTAGGGGAATTGCGCCTCGCCCCAGCAGATGTTCAAGGGCGCGACCACGTGATAGAACAGGTCGGTGGCGATGCCGCCGGAGTAATCCCAGTACTTGCGGAAGCGGAAGAAACGGTGCGGATCCCATTCGCGCTTCTGCGCCGGGCCCAGCCACATGTTCCAGTCGATGTAGTTCACGCCTTGGCCGTGCGGGCCGGCATCGGGCTCGATCACCCAGCCGCGGCCGCGCTCGGGCGTCCAGTTCCACTCGCCGCGCAGGGAGTTGCGGTGGTACGAGCCCTGGCTCGAGATCAGCGTGCCGATCATCCCGTCTTGCAGCGCCTTGCGCGCCTTCCACCACTGGTCCGCCGAGGTGGTCTGGGAGCCCACCTGCAGCACGGCGCCGGTCTCCCGGACCCGGCGCGCCACCGCCTTGGCCTCGGCAATGGTGTGCGTCATCGGCTTCTCGAGATACACGTCCAAGCCCGCGTCAATGGCGGCCAAGGCCATCGTGCCGTGCCAGTGGTCGGGCGTGGCGATCACGACCGCGTCCACGTCGGGCCGCGCCAGCACCTCGCGGTAGTCGAGCGTCGAAAACTCTGCCTTGGAATTCTCCTGGGCCAGCCGGCGGCGTTTCTCGTAGACATCGCAGACCGCCGTGATCTTGAAGTTCTGGCCGCCTTCGATCATGCGCAGCATCAGCCGCTGCAGGCTGCCGCCCCGCCCGCCGACGCCGATCTGGGCGAGATTGATGCGGTCGTTGGCCCCGATCACCCTGCGCGCCGAAGCTGCGTCTTGCGGCTTGGCGGGCGCGGCCGCGACGGCTGCGGCCGCGGCGCCTTGCAGGAAGTTGCGGCGATTGATGAATGCTCTGGCTGGCATGACTTGCGTCCGCAAGAAATTGTATCAGAGCCAGCCGCAGCCGGTTCTGCGCCGTCAGGCCCGCGGCCTGGGGCGGATTGGCTGCTGCGGATCGCGGCCGCGCTGACGGCAGGCACCGCGCCGGCAGGCGGGCAGGGCCAGCCCGTCATGCGCCATTCTGAACGGCTTTGGCCGTTCCTCGGACCTTGGCCGGGGCACGTGGGCTGCGACGGCTGCGGGGCGCGGCTCCGCGAAGAGGCTGCGCTGCCGCCGCCTTGCATGCGCCCGATACGGGCGCCGCCCGTATCGCTATAATCCTGTCCCATGGCCCTGCCGCGACTGGTCCCGATTCGCCGGCACTTCCCGGACCGCTCGCTGCCGGACGTCTACCGCTCGGTGCGCGAAGGCATGGCCGCCGCGCCATGGGTAGCCGCCGTGCCGACTGGCAGCCGCATCGCGGTGGGGGTCGGCAGCCGCGGGATCGCCAATATCGACACGATCGTTAAAGCGGTTGTGGACTCTTGGCTGGACCGGGGCGTCAGGCCCTTCATCATTCCGGTCATGGGCAGCCATGGCGGCGGGACCGCGCAAGGGCAGCGCGAGGTGCTCGCGCACTACGGCATTAGCTCCGGCTCGATGGGCGTGCCGGTAGTCAGCTCGCTCGAGGTTGTGCCGATCGGCGAGTCGCCCTGCGGCATCGCGGTCTCCATGGACCGGGCGGCTTGGGAGTCGGACGGTGTCATGCTGTGCAGCCGTGTCAAGTGGCACACGGGATTCGACGGGCGCCTCGAGAGCGGGGTTCACAAGATGATGGCCATCGGCCTTGGAAAGTGGGAGGGCGCCAAGCGCTACCACATGTGGGCCGTGCGCTTGGGCTTGGAGCAGGTCATCCGAGAGGTCGGCAGCGTGATGCTCGCCACCGGGCGCATGCTGGGAGGCTTGGCAATCCTCGAGGACGCCAATCACCGGACCGCGGAGGTGCACGCCCTGGGCGCCGGCAGCATGGTCGCCGCCGAGGAGGCTCTGCTGGCGCGGGTCAAGATCTGGAAGGCGGGCCTGCCGGCCGAGGAGCTCGACCTGCTGATCGTGGACGAGATCGGCAAGAACATCTCCGGCGCGGGAATGGACACTAAGGTGATCAACCGCTCGTGGATGGGCCGCAACTGCTGGCCGGGCCTGCCGCGCATCGAGCGCATCTATGCGCGCAGCCTGACTCCCCACGGCGGGGGGAACGCCGTCGGCATCGGCCTGTGCGATGTGATCCATGACCGCCTTTTCGATGCGGTCGACTTCGACAAGACATGGATCAACTCCTTCACCGCCTCGAGCACCGTCGGCTGCATGTGCCCGCCGCACTTCCCCACGGACCGCGAGTGCATCGAGCGCATCTTGGCCACTTGCGGCCGCCCGGACATCGCCGAATGCAGCGTGGCGTGGATCCGCAACACGATGGAACTCGGCAGCATGCGCGTCAGCGAGGGCCTGTTCGACGCGATGCGCGAAGACCCGTCGGTCGTCGCGGCCGGGCCGCCAGCGGAAATCGCTTTCGATCCGGACGGCCAACTCGTCGAGGGCTTGCCGGCCTAGCATTGGATAGACTGAAAGTTCTGGCCAATCTTCGCCCGAGGCCCTGCCGCCATGGGCCGCCTTGCGCGGGGGCGAAGGAATCTAGAGCAACCGTGCCGACCACCCAATTGCAACCAGCGCCGCTTTCCAAGCTGGCGCTGTTTTCGCTGGTACGGTCTGACCTGAAGCAGGTGGACAAGGTGATTGCCTTGGACACGATCTGCTGCCAGGACGTGGTGACCGCGATCAGCCGGCACTTGAGCGCTAGCGGCGGAAAGCGCCTCCGCCCGACGCTGCTGCTGCTGTCGGCGCGCGCCTGCGGCGAGCATGGCGACGGGCCGATCCTGATGGCTGCGGTGATGGAGATCATCCATGCCGCCTCGCTGGTGCATGACGACGTGATCGACGCCGCGGAGGTGCGCCGCAGCAGCCCCTCGGCAAACCAGCTGTGGGGCAACCAGGTCAGCGTGCTGGCCGGCGACTGGCTCTACATGCAGGCCTTTTCCATCGCGCTGCGCGAGCGCAATTTCCGCATCCTCGACATCCTCTGCGACCTGACCAAGATGATGGTCGAGGGAGAGCTGCTACAGGCAGAACTGATCGGCCGGATCGACGTCACAGAGCAGCAGAACCACGAACTGATCCATCGCAAGACCGCCTCCTTGCTGTCGGCCTGCGGCTTGGTGGGCGCACTGATGGCGAATGCATCCGAGCAGGCCGAGGAGCGGCTCAGGGCCTACGGCTGGAACCTTGGCATGGCGTTCCAGCTCATTGACGACGTGCTCGACTACGAGGCCAGCGAATCCGTCCTGGGCAAGCCGGTCGGCAACGACCTCAGGGAAGGCAAGGTGACGCTGCCCATGATCCTGGCGCTGCAATCCTGCACTCGCGCGGAGCGCAAGCAGGTCGAGACCGTGGTGCGCGAGGGAGGTTACCATTCCGTGCCGGCGGTCCGGGTGCTGGAGATCCTCGATCGCTACGGCGCCATCGCCGAAGTCCGGCGCAGGGCGGCCAGCTTCTGCGATGCCGGGTTGCAAGGCCTTGCGGGCCTGCCAGACTCCCCCTACCGGCGGGCCTTGGAGGATGCCGCGGGCCGCTGGGTTACCACGCGTCCCAGCTAGGGCGGCTCAAGCCCACAATTCGTCGACCGGGGCGTAGGCGTCGTCATCGGCGACCGGCACGTAGTAGAAGCCGCGGTCGAGCGGATCGTCGTAACGGACCGTGGTCCAGTCGATGCCGAGCGCGGAGTAGATCGTCGCCTCGATGTCCTCCGGGCGGATTTCCCGCTGCCGCGACCAGCCGTACTCGGCGGTGTAAGCCCCCGGGCCGCGGCCGCCGCGGTCGTTGGTCGATCCGATCACCCGGCCGCCGCGGATGCCCCCGCCCGCCAGCACGTAGAACATCTGCAGGTAGTGGTCGCGCCCGTTCCGCCCGCTGGACAGTTGGCCCGGTGTCCGCCCGAACTCGCCACAGGCGAGGATCAGTGTCTCGGCGAGCTTGCCCGATCTGTCAAGATCCTCGATCAGCGCGGCGAACGCGGGATCGAACTGGGCGGTCTGGCGGTAGATGTTGTTGCCGGTGGGACGGTTCTCAAGGTTGTAGGTGTCGCTATGGTGGTCCCATCCGAACGAATCGATCTGAATGAAGCGCGTGCCCTGGTCCTGGTCCACGATCTTGCGCGCCGTCAGCACCGCATCGCCGAACGCGGTGCCGCCGTAGCGGACGCGCTCCTCGCTGGTGAAGCTGAACGCGGCCTCCACGCTGGGGTTGAACATCAGGCGCCGCGCGCCATGGTAGAGGTCGCCCATGCCCGCAGCCTGGGGGCCGAGCGGCGAGCTCGCCCCGCGCAGGTCGCGGTCCATCTCGTGCAAGAGGTCCCAGCGCTCGCGGAAGATCCCTTCGCCGGAAGGGTGGCTTGCGGTTGCCAGCCCGCTCGCATTGGCGTGGGTCTGGAAGGGCCCGTATTGCACGGGGAAATAGCCCGCGCCGGAAATGTTCCGCGCCTGCAGGGAGATGAAGGTCGGGAAAACCTGGCCCGGCTGGCGCTCGGGCTCTTTCTCGATGGCCACGACACTGCCGATATGCGGCGCGATCCGGCCGGTTGGGGAGGTGGGGTTGCGTCCGATCTGAAGCCAGGTCTGCGCCAGGGGGTGGGCCCTTGCCCATGCCAGCCCTGAGCGGATGACGGCGATCTTGTCAACCACGCGGGCGGTGTTGCCGAGCAAGCCCACGGGCAGCGTGATGGCCCCGTTGAGGAAGCTCTCGGGTTGGAAGTCGCGCGGCGTGACGCCCGGCAGCTCCTTGAAGTCGAAGGTGTCGACATGGCTTGGCGCCCCCCGCAGGAACAAGAAGATCACGTTCTTGGCGGTGTTCTGGGGCTGGACGGACCCGACCGTTTCGGTCGCCCCGCGAGCCATTCGGTCGGCGAGGAAGAAGCCCCCCACGCCGGTCGCGGTATCGCGGAAGAAGGAGCGCCGGGTGGTGTGGGGGCGTTCAAAGAAGCTGTAGTGCTTCGGCTGGCGCCGCCGCACGATCTTGTCGAATCGTTCTCGCTCGTTCATGGCAATCTGGCCCGGCCTAGTAGTTGAAGTAGAAGTCGGTCTTGTTGAAGAGCGCCCACATCAGGTTGGAGGCCCGCTGGTTCCGGTTCCCTGCCCGCAGGTAGTTGACCGCGAAGGCGGTCTCCTGCGCCGTGGGGTGGCGGCTGAGCACGCTCAGGTACAGCTTCGCGACCAGTGCGTCATCGGCCAGCTGGACGGCTTGGCCCAGCGTCGATGCCGGGTCTTCTGGACTCAGCCGGTCAAGCACGAGCGGGTTGTTCATCAAGCCCAGTGCTTGGAGCGGGCTTCCCGCGCCGCTGCGCGGGGTTTCCTCGCGGTCTCCTCGCGTGAAAGCGTCCATCAGGGCGCGCGTGTTGCGGCTCAGGGGGCTGTTTCTTAACGGCCACCCGTTGACGTCGGGAAATTGCATTGCAAAAGCAGGAGGGGGCAAGGGCCATGATGGTTGCCTGTAGAAGCGCACGAACTGATTGCTTGCCACGAGCAGCGCGTCGACCACCTGCTCGGCCGTCAGTCGCTTGACCTGATGCCGCACGAAGTACCTTTCGTGCAGCGGGTTGAAAGCCCCCTCGTAGCGCGAGGACAGTTGGTAGGTTTGCGAGGTTACGATCTCGCGCATCAGCCACTTGAGGTCGAAGCCGCTCTCTCGAAATCCTTCGGCCAGCCACTCCAGCAACTGCGGATGCGAGGGCTGCACGTCCCAGCCGGGCGGAGGCGGGGATCCGGGATCGAGGCGGGCGAGGTCGAACTGGTCGGCCGGCTCGACGATGCCGCGCGAGAAGAACGCGCGCCAGATGTAGTTGACGGCAGCTCGGGCGAATTGAGGATCCGAGGTCAAGTGCCAGCCGACTTGCTCGCGCAGCCGCATGCTGGCATCGGTGACTGCCCCGCTCGGGAACGGATAGGCCGGCGCGACGAACCTCTGATGCCAGTCGCGGTCGGGGCGGTTTCCGCCCGCGGTCTGGCCCAAGTATTCCCCGGCGGTGTCGCCGTAGCGGTTGCTCTCGCGACTCCCCGGCGCAAGGTCCCTGAGCGTGAAGTAGTTGGCACTGACGCGGCGGCCGTTCGCCGGATTCGTGGGAAGGTTGCGCCCCGGCACCCGCCAAGCCTGGTACCGCGGCACGTCCGAGAAGAACGCGGCCAGCCCCCACGCTTCGGCGCGCTTCGCGCTGCTCCCCCAGACGGTGAGCGGCTCCAAGCGCCCGGCCCCGTCGTGGCACAGCACGCAGTCCATCAGCGAAATTCCGAGGAAGTCCCTGGCCGCGAAGAACGCCAGCGTGTCATAGGTGTCCTGGATCGGCCCGCCCGTGGTGCGGCCGCCGACCACGTAGCCCACGGCCGAGGGCCGCACCGGATTGCTCTCGAAATTGCGATAGATCTGCTCGAAGTGTTCGTAGCTTGTGTAGCGCGGCGGATAGCCCTAGTTCGCCACTTTCCCCCAAATTGCCGGCACGGAGCATATTTTTTTGCTGCCGCTACTGCTCCAAACTGGCCGATAATCTTTCTTTAGATTTATTATCTTCGTAATCTATTTGCTTTATAGTCTTATGATGCTCTCTTAAAGCTTTTTGTAGTGCCAACTTCTTTTTTGACCCCCTTGACACCCCCTAGCCCCCTCTGCCACCCTACAACTGAGCGCTCATGTTCATCCGTGCCACCAAAACCCACTCCGTCGGCGGCCAGCCCGGCTACAGCTGCCGCCTCGTGCAGTCCGTGCGCTGCGGCGCGGCGGTGCAGCAGAAAACCCTGCTCAACCTGGGCACCGATTATGCCGTGCCGCGCGCGCTGTGGGCCGACGTCGCGGCCCACGCCGAGCGCCTGCTGCGCGGCCAGAGCGCCCTATTCGAGGTGGCGCACGAAGTGCGCCTGGCGGCCGAGGATTTGGTGCGTCGCCTGCGCGCCCGCGGCTTCGCCAGCGAGCAGCCCGCCGCCGAGCAGCCAGTCAGCGTCCAGTTGCATACCCTGGCGCACTGCGACGCCCGCTCGGTGGGCGGCGAACGCCTGGCCCTGCGCGCCTTGCAGCAACTGCGCTTGCCAGCTTTGCTGCGCGCGGCCGGCGCCTCGCAGCGCGACGCGGCCATCGCCACCGCCCTGGTTATGGCGCGCATGCTGCATCCCTCCTCCGAACGCGAAGCGCAGCGCTGGCTGCGCGACCACAGCAGCACTCTCGAACTGCTCGGACTCGACACCTCCGGCGGCGTCTCGCTGGCCAAGCTGTACCGCATCGGCGACTTACTGTGGAAACACCGCGAAGCCTTGCAGGCCGGGCTGTTCGCCCGCGAGCGCGACCTGCTTGGCCTGCCGCGCACGATCGTCTTCTACGACCTGTCGAACACGCATTACACCGGGCGCGAGAACGCCGGCCTGCGGCGCTTCGGCAAGTCGAAGCAGAAGCGCAACGACTGCCCGTTGGTCTCGCTGGCCATGGCCTTGGACGGCTCCGGCTTTCCGCGCCGCTGCGAGATCCTAGCCGGCAATGTCTCCGAGCCGGGCACCTTGCAGCCGCTGCTGGAGCGGCTGGACGACGAGCGCCAAGAGGGGGCGCCGCGGCCGACCGTGGTGTGCGATGCGGGCCTGGCCAGCGCGGCGAACCTGAGCTGGCTGCGGGAGCAGGGCTGGCACTGGATCTGCGTCAGCCGCGAGGCCAAGCCACAGCCGCCGGCGGGCGAGCCGACGGCCCAGCTGGAGACCAGCGGCGGCTACTGCGTGCGGGCCTGGCCACTGCCGGCGGAGACAGCACAGGCTGCGGCGCAGGAGGCCGGCCAGGAGCCGGCCGAGTTGCGCGTGTACGCACTCAGCGAGGGCCGCCTGCGCACGGCGGAGTCGATTCTGCAGCGGCAGCGCGAGCGCTTTGAACAGGCCCTGCAAAGCCTGCATGAGGGCCTCTCCAAACCGCGCTGTGTGAAGCAACTCGCGGCCGTGCAGCGCAAGGTGGGACGCTTGCTCGAGCAGTACAAGGCGGTGGCAGCGCAGTATAAGGTCGAAGTGCTGGCCGGCGAGCAGGAGCGGGCGACGGCCGTCCGCTGCACACCGAATCCGCAGTATGCGGCCGCCGATGCGGCGGCCGGGGCCTACGTGCTGCGCACCAGCCATATCGACTGGGACGTGGCGCAGGTGCTGCGCAGCTACTGGGAACTCAGCGAAGTGGAAGCCAGCTTCCGCTCGTTGAAGTCGGAATTGGGCCTGCGCCCGATCTGGCACCGTTTGGATCGGCGCGTGGCAGCGCACCTGTTCGTGGCCGTGCTGGCCTATCACGGCGTGCATCTGTTGCGCACGCAACTGCGGGCGCACGGCCTGCATTGGAGTTGGCAGTCGCTGCGCGAGCGCTTGGCGGGCTGGATGCGGGTGACGACCAGCGTGCAGGCGGCAGACGGGCAGTTGCTGTGCAGCCGCCAAGATGTGCAGCCGGGGGCCGAGGCCGTGCGCATCGCCCAGGCGGCGGGCCTGGCCGTGCGCGCACATCGGCGGCGGGCGGCCGCGCGGGGCTGACGCTCAAGAGCACAAAAGTGTAGTGCCAAGCGGCTTGGTCGCATCGCTATAACTGTTTGTATTTCAATACTATACGGAATTTTTCAAGTCACCAAATGACGAACTAGGGCTAGGTGCGCCCGTCGCTGACGCCTTCGGCCGCCAGCATCTCGCGCGCCATTTGGTCGTACGGCTTGTTCTGCCGCATCGACTCGAGTAGGTAGAGATGCAGCGAATCGCGCCCCCAGGCGTAGCGGTTGACCTGCGCCGTCAACTGGGTGTTGCGAAAGTGGTCGCCGAAGAACATCGCCCAGCGGTCAGCCCACTCCGGGGCTTGCAAGAGCTGGCCCACGAGCTGCTCGCGCTTGGTCGGGGAGGTGTCGGCAAGAAACGCGAGCACCTCGTCCGAGGTCGGAATGCGGCCGGTCAGGTCGAGCCGCACACGGCGCAAGAACTCCGCATCGGACGAAAGGTACGTCAGCGGCACGCCAGCCGCATCGGCGACCGCCTTGATGCAATCGTCAATGCCGGCACAGGCACCCCCGCCAGCCGTGACCGCCGCCTGCGGCGGAAGGACCCCGCCGTTGCGCCTTTGCGGCATCATCGCCAAGACGCTCTCGGTGTTGCGCGTGCGCAACTTCATGGCAGCGAAATCGCGGGCTGCAGTGCCGACGGGAGAGAGGGCGCCCGCGGCGCCGACGTACGTGCAGCCGCCGTGGTCCGGGAAGCTCCCGTCCGGCGCTTGCCAGTCCAGATCCGCCTGGGCTGTCCCGATCCCGGCAGCGAGCAATGCCCACAGCAGGGGGCAGGCTGCGAACGAGCCAAGGCTGGGGCTGCTCCACATCTTTCCGAAATCTCGCCTAATTATAGTGCTGCAGGACAGACGGGCTGCCCTGTCGCGCTGCGGCTGCTATCGGGCCGTGGGACGTTCGAGGGCGCCGTTCGGTTTCACCCGCGAAGATTTTTTCGTGCCGTGCATCCTCGCGCCTGCCGCTTGGCCGCGCAACTGCGCCGGAACCGGTCGGCGGCGCTATAGTAACCATAGAAACCGTTGCTGCCTGCGATCCCGACTGGTCTGACGATGCGTGCTTTGTGCCGAGTATTGCTCTCCGTAGCCGCGCCTTTGGCTGTGGCTGGCATACTGCTGCC
This sequence comes from Bryobacterales bacterium, assembly GCA_965219605.1. Taxonomy (GTDB): domain Bacteria; phylum Acidobacteriota; class Terriglobia; order Bryobacterales; family UBA6623; genus VXMF01. Next base: position 2,249,384 of record CBDCOC010000001.1, read on the forward strand.
ACGGAGCGCCAGCCTGTTGGCCCAAGCGCACGACGCTGTGCCACTGTTGGATCGGCGCAGCGTCGCGCCATACGTGCCCATGCCATGGCACGTGGTGGACCGCGTCATTGAAGTGGCCGAGGTCTCCCCGGACGATGTCGTCTACGACCTCGGAGCCGGAGACGGCCGGATCCTGCTGCGGGCTGCCAAGAATCGGGGCGCCCGGGGCATAGGGTACGAGATCAACCCCGCGCTTGTGGAAGAGGCGCGTTCGGCGATCCGCGCCGCCGGGGTCCAAGAGCGCGTCGAGGTGCGCGAGGGCGACTTCTTCGAAGCAGACCTGCGCCCGGCGACCGTCGTGACACTGTTCTTGATCACTGCAGCCCAAAGGCAGCTGCGCCCCAAGCTTCTCGAAGAATTGCGGCCCGGCACCCGGGTTGCCTGCTATAAGTGGGAAATCCCCGGCTGGAATCCTTCCAAGACGGTCACCGTGCCGGTTAGCGGCGCGGCCCACCCGATCTACGTCTATCGCGTGGGCAGCCATCAGTGACGGGCAGGTAAGCGCTCCGCCTTCCGCCCTACCTTCCAGTGATCGCCTCGGTGCCGTCGGTGCTATTAGAGAAATAGGAGCAACAAGGAATACCATGGCTGCCGTCCCCGCATCTGGCGAGTCGAGCGTTCTCGTCATCGTCGAATCGCCCACCAAGGCTCGCACCATCGCGAAGTACCTGCCCAAGGGCTTCGTGGTCAAGGCCTCGGTCGGGCACGTGCGCGACCTGCCCAACAGCGCAACGGAAGTTCCGGCCAAGTACAAGAAGACGGCCTGGGGGCGGCTGGGCGTCAACGTGGACGGGGAGTTCGAGCCGCTCTACGTGATCCCGAAGGGCAAGAAGGAACTGGTCAGCGAGATGCGGGCCGCGGTCAGGAAGGCGGATCTCATCTACTTCGCAACGGACGAGGACCGCGAGGGAGAGTCCATCAGCTGGCACCTGAAAGACGTGCTCGTACCGAAGGTGCCGCACAAGCGGCTGGTGTTCCACGAGATCACCAAGACTGCCATACGCAAGGCCCTGGAGTCGCCGAGGGACATCAACCAAGACTTGGTGCGGGCCCAGGAGACGCGCCGGATCGTCGATCGCTTGTTCGGCTACGGCGTCAGCCCGCTGCTGTGGAAGAAGATGATCCCAAAGCTTAGCGCCGGGCGCGTCCAGAGCGTGGCGGTGCGGCTCATGGTGGAGCGGGAGCGCGCCCGCCAGCAGTTCGCCAAGGCCAGCTACTGGGGGGTCAAGGCGGGCCTGGCGGCCGGCGGCGCCGAGTTCGAGGCGGAATTGGTGGAGCTGGCTGGCGAGCGCATCGCCACCGGCAAGGACTTCGATCCGAGCACCGGCGCTCTCAAGGCGGGCGCCCGGGACAAGCCGCTGCACCTCGGCCAGGAGCGCGCCCGCGCGGTCGAGGCGGCGGCGCGGCCCGGGCCGGCCACGGTCTCGTCGGTCGAGGAAAAGCCCTTCTCGGCCTCGCCCCAGCCGCCCTATGTCACCAGCACGCTGCAGCAGGAGGCCAACAGCAAGCTGCGCCTGCCGGCGCGGCAGACGATGCGCATCGCGCAGCAGCTGTACGAGAACGGATTCATCACGTACATGCGCACCGACTCGACAGTGCTCTCGGACGAGGCCAAGACGGCGGCCCGCAACTTGATCGTGGAACGGTTCGGCCGGGAGTTCCTCTCGGACGAAGTGCGCTACTACCGCAACAAGGTCAAGAACGCGCAGGAGGCCCACGAGGCGATCCGTCCGGCGGGCGGACAGTTCCGGGCGGTCGACGAGGTGCGCAGCCGGCTCGGCACCGAGGCGGCCAAGCTCTACGAGATGATCTGGCGCCGCACGCTGGCGAGCCAGATGCCGAACGCGCGCGGCAAGAATTCGTCCGTGCTGCTGGATGTCGGCGACGCTCGCTTCCGCGCAGCCGGGAAGTCGATCGAGTTCGCGGGCTTCCTCAAGGCGTACTCGGCAGAAGCCGTGCCCGGGGACTCCCCGGTCGACGGCAAGGAGCGCCTGCTGCCCGGGCTGTCCCCGGGCGACAGCGTGGCGGTTGAGTCAGCGGAGGCATCCGAGCACTGCACGCAGCCGCCGCAGCGCTTCACCGAGGGCAGCCTGATCCGCGAGTTGGAGCGGCTCGGGATCGGCCGGCCGAGCACATGGGCGACGATCGTGGATCTGGTGCAGTCGCGCGCGTACGCATCCAAGCGGGGCAGCGCGCTGGTGCCCACGTTCACGGCCATGGCCGTGGTCGGGTTGCTCGAAACGCACTTCATGCAACTCACCGATTACGAGTTCACGGCCAAGCTCGAGGATCAGCTCGACGCGATCGCGCGGGGCGAGCTGGGGCGCTTGGACTACCTCAAGAGCTTCTATTTCGGCAATGGCTTCAAGGGACTGAGCACGCTGATCGCGGACGGCGAGGCCGGAATCGACCCGCGCCAGGTCTGCGCGCTGCCGATCGGGACGGGCGCGGACGGCAGCGCCGTGCAGGTCCGCATCGGCCGCTACGGCCCGTTCCTGTCGGACGGCAAGGCGCGCTGCACGGTGCCCGAAGGGCTCGCGCCGGACGAGCTGGACCTGCCCAAGGCGGTCGAGCTGCTCGATCTCGCGCTCAAGGGGCCCGCGCCGCTCGGCGTCGATCCCGAGTCGAAGCTGCCCGTCTACCTGAAGCAGGGCCGCTACGGCCCGTTCGTCCAGCTCGGGGATGCGGACGGCGACAGCGGCGCCAAGCGGGCTTCGCTGCTGCGCGGGATGACGCCGGAATCCGTCGATGTCGACACGGCCCTGAAGCTGCTCTCGCTGCCGATCGACCTTGGCAGCCATCCCGGCAGCGGCCAAGCCGTGCAGGCCGCCAACGGCCGCTACGGCCCCTACGTGCGCTGCGGCGAGGAGATCCGATCCATCCCGGCGGACATCAGCCCCCTCGAAATCAGCTTGGAGCAAGCTGTCGACCTGCTCAGCAAGGAGAAGCCCAAGCGGCGGTCCGCGCGCAGCGAGACGCTCAAAGCGCTCGGGAAGCATCCCGTGACAGAAGCCGACCTGACGGTGCTCTCTGGCCGCTACGGCCCGTACGTGACCGACGGCAAGGTCAACGCCTCGCTACCGCGAGGCACCGGGCCTGAGAACTTGACCATCGACCAGGCGGTGGATCTGCTGCGCGCCCGGGCGGAGCGCATTGAACAGGGCGGCGCGAAGCCTGCGCGGCGCAGGCGCGCGAAGTCTTCGTGACCGCCCGATGAAGCTGCTGGCGGTCGACACGGCTCGCCGCGAGGGCAGCATCGCCCTGCTGCGCGATGGCGCGGCCGTCGCAGAGGTTTCGCTCGGCGCGGGACCGGGCTTCGGCGAGACGCTGTTCCAGTCCATCCAGTCCCTGCTGTCGGAGCACTCGCTGGCGCTGTCCGACCTGGATTGCTACGCGGCGGCGACCGGCCCGGGGTCCTTTACCGGCATCCGGGTCGGCCTGGCGGCCGCCAAGGCACTGGCAGAGACGAGCGGCAAGCCGATCATCGGTGTTTCGAACTTGCGGGCGCTGGCGTCCATGGCGCGCGGCGCTGCCGTCCGCGTGCCGGTGCTGGACGCCCGGCGCGGGGGGCTCTTCGCCGGATTCTACGACGCTGACACGACGCCGATCCGCCCCGACATGTTCTGCGACTGGGCCGGGCTGGAACCGGAGTTGGAGCGGCTGTCCGCCACGCTGGTGAGCAACGAGCGGGAGTTGTTCGCGGCCGGCGGCGGGTTGGCCGCTGCGCCCGTGACCGCATGCCAGACGGCTCCGACCGCGCTCGCGGCGGCCGTGGCTCGCTTGGCCGCAGGGGAACTCGCTGCCGGCCGGGCCGGCAAGCCCGAGGAGGTGGATGCCAACTACATCCGCCGGCCCAATGCCCGGCTGCCGCTGCCGCCTCAGCCGGCCAGGCGCTGAAAGGTGTTCTCGAGGAACCCCTTGATCAGCGGGGTTTGGCCGTCCGCTTCCAGCAGGAATGCGTCGTGACCGTAGCTGGACTGGAGTTCGACGTAGGCCACGTCCCGGTTGCGCGAGCGCAACGCCCGGGCGATCTCCTGGGACTGGTAGCTGGGGTAGAGCCAGTCCGAGGTGAAGCTCAGGACCAGGAAGCGCGTGTCCCCCCGGGCGAAGCAGTCCTCTAGCGCATCGCGGTCCGCAGTGATGTCGAAGGTGTCCATCGCCCGCGTGATCACGATGTACGAGTTGGCGTCGAAGCGGCTGACGAACTGGCCGCCGCGATAGCGGAGGTAGCTCTCGACCTCAAACAAGCCGCTCTCGTCGGAGGCCGTCCTTCGCCGCCGCCCGAATTTCTCGCGCATCGAGTCGTCGCTCATGTAGGTGATGTGCCCGACCATGCGCGCCACGGCCAGGCCGCGCGCCGGGCCGGCGCCGCCGTAATAGTCGCCTTGGCGGAAATCGGGATCGGCCAGGATCGCTTGGCGCCCCACCTCGTTGAAGGCGATCTGCTGGGCGGAGTGGCGATGCGTGCTGGCGATGGGGATCACCGACGCGACGGCGTCCGGATACGAGGCGGCCCATTGCAGTGCCTGCATGCCCCCCATCGACCCGCCGGAGACGCACAGCAGCTTGCGGATGCCCAGCGAGTCGGTCAGCTGCTTCTGCAGCCGCACCATGTCCGCGATGGAGATCTGCGGGAAACGCGAGCCGTAGGGCCGGCCGGTGGCCGGGTCGGGCGAGCTCGGCCCGGTCGTGCCCGCGCAGCCGCCCAGGACATTGGAGGAGAGGATGAAGTAGCGGTTCGTGTCGAAGGCCTTGCCCGGCCCGATCATGTTGTCCCACCAGCCGGGCTGCCCGCCGCCGGCACCGCTGCCCGCCGCGTGCGAGTCCAAGGAAAACGCGTGCAAGATCAGGATCGCGTTCGAGCGCGCTTGGTTCAGCTCGCCGTATGTCTCGTAGGCGACCGTGACAGGGGCCAGTGCCTGGCCGCAGTCAAGTGCGATGGAATCGAACTGCGCCTTGTTCGCGGAGGCCTGCATTGCGCCCGTGCTACCCACTATAATTGCGCGGCGCAGGGCGGCGCTCGCGTTTCCGGCCGGCCTCTGCCGGCTCATCCTGGCGGCACGGGGGCTATCATGAAAGCACCGGCCGTCAGGATCGCGCAGCCGCGGCCATGTCCCAGCCTGCTCGACCCCGAGCGGCAGCGCCGATCTGTCGCCAAGCCGCGCTCCGCGCCCAGCGGGAGGTTTCAGCCAATTCCATGTCCACCCCACTTGCCACCAACCAGCTTGACGGCCTGCGAGACCGGGCCACGAAGATGCGGATCCATTCCGTGCTGTCGACGACAGAGGCCGGCAGCGGCCATCCAACCACCTGCGCCTCGGCGGCCGAGATCATGGCCGCGCTGTTCTTCGACGCGATGCGCTATGACCCGGCAGATCCGGGCAGCGAGGCCAACGACGTGTTCATCCTTTCCAAGGGCCACGCCGCTCCCGTGCTCTACGCCGCCTGGGCGGAAGCCGGGTACATCCCCGAAGACGAGCTGCTGAAGCTGCGCCGGATCGATTCCGACCTCGAGGGCCATCCGCCCACGACGCTGCCGTTCGTCGACGTCGCCACCGGCTCGCTCGGGCAGGGCCTCAGCGTGGGCGTGGGCATGGCCCACGCCTGCCGCTTGGACGGCAACCAGCGGCGGATCTGGGTCTTGATGGGGGACGGCGAAGTCGCCGAGGGGTCGGTCTGGGAGGCCGCTTCGATGGCGGCCAACGACGGCCTCGGCAATCTGATCGCAACCGTGGACGTGAACCGTCTGGGGCAGAGCGCGCCAACCATGCTGCAGCACGACATGGACGCCTACCGGTCTCGCTGGGAAGCGTTCGGCTGGGAGACCTTGGTCGTTGACGGCCACGACATCGCGGCGCTGATCGCGGCATACGCCACGGCGCGCGAATCCGCAGACAGGCCGACCGTCGTCCTGGCCAAGACTTACAAGGGACGGGGCATCCCCTGCGCCGAGGACAAGGACGGCTGGCACGGCAAGCCGATCCCCAAGGGCGAGCTCGCCGACGAGGCGCTGGCTGCGCTGCGGTCCCAGCTTACGGGTGCCAGCCTCGGTTGGACGCCGAACCTGCCGCCGGCGAGCAACGGGCGGGGCGCGGAGCCGGGCCGGGTCGCGCCGCCGCCCTACCAGCCAGGCGGGCCCGCGGTCGCGACGCGACAGGCCTACGGGGCGGCTCTGGAGGCCCTCGCCCGCGTCGATTCGCGCGTCGTCGGCGTAGATGGCGATGTCGGCAATTCGACCTTCACGACGGATATCGGCAAGGTCGATTCGGCACGTCTGCTGCAGTGCTACATTGCCGAGCAGAACTTGGTCGGAGTCGCCATGGGCTTGGCTTGCCGCGGCAAGATTCCGTTCGCCTCGAGCTTTGCCTGCTTCTTGGCGCGCGCGTACGACTTCATGCGCCTAGCGGCTATCAGTTCGACCAACATCAAGCTGGTGGGGACGCACGCCGGGGTATCGATCGGCGAGGACGGCGCGTCGCAGATGGGCCTGGAGGACTTGGCGATGGCGTGCGCCCAGCCGAACTACACCGTCTTCTACCCCAGCGATGCGACCAGCGCTTGGCGCGCCATCGAACTGGCGGCCGCGATCGACGGCCCGGTCTACGTCCGCACGAGCCGCCCCAAGACCGCGATCCTATACGGCCCCGAGGAGGGGTTCGAGGTCGGTCGGTCCAAGCTGCTCCGGTCAAGTGCCGAAGACAGCGTCGCGATCGTCGGTGCTGGCGTGACACTCTATGAGGCGTTGCAGGCGGCCGACGATCTGGCGGCGGAGGGGATCCGAGCCCGGGTGATCGACTTGTTCTGCGTGCAGCCGATCGACCGCAAAACCTTGGTGGCGGCCGCACGCGAGTGCGGCGGCCGGGTGATCACGGTGGAGGACCACTACGCCCATGGCGGCATCGGCTCGGCGGTCTTGTCCGCGCTGGCCGAGGAGGGCGCTCGCGTGCGCCAGCTTGCCGTCACGAGCATCGCTCGCAGTGGCAAGCCGGATGAACTGCTGGATCGGTTCGGGATCTCGGCCCGGCACATTGCCAGCGCGGCCCGGGACATGCTCGGCTAAGCGTGGCAAAGAGCAGAAACAATTCCCATCTACTCGATTCCAAGGAGAAAACTGGTGTATGGAGGCTTGGGAACAGTCGATTTGACACACGTCAGAGACTTTTGTAGATTACTCTCTAGGTACGGTCGGCTTCCACCCGAGTCAAGCTAAAGCGGCTATCAGAAGTGGCTGCTGGCGCATGTAGTCCAAAGCAGCGTCACGACAACCTAAGAATCTGCAATCCTATTCAGAACTATAAAGAGGAGAAGAACTTATGGGCCTACAAGATTTGAAGATACACGAACTTGTTGCAAAGATTGAACGTGGCGAGATTCGGCTGCCTGAGATGCAGCGGCAGTTTATCTGGCAACAAACCCGCATTAGGGACCTGCTCGATTCTCTATATCGTGGATACCCCTCCGGGACAATTCTTTCTTGGGAAACTGATGAGTCAGTGGCAACCCGCGCCTTTGCCATCGAACAGGAAACAGGCCGCAAAAGTTTTCAGTTGCTACTTGACGGTCAGCAGCGTCTGACCTCCCTTTCTGCTATCATCCGCGGGGAGCCTCTCCATGTGCGGGGGCGGGTTCGGCCAATCGACATCCTCTTCAACTTGGAGCATCCCGATGCTCTGGAGATCATCACGGAAGTCAATGAGAACGAGAACACTAATGAAGAAGTAATGATCGAGGAAGATGTTGCCGAGGCATCTGAGGATGAATTGCTAAAGCGATTCAACCGCATGGCCTTCGTCGTGTCGAGCAAGAAGCTCGCGGCACTTCCCCATTGGTGTCTGTTAGGGACGTCTTTCGAGAAAGCAGCGATACTCCGTTTCTGAAATCAGCCGGCTTGAAGTCAATGGAGGATTCCCGCTATGATAAGTACACATCACGCCTAAAGCAGCTTCGTGGTATCCGAGACTATCAGCACCGGGTACATATCCTTGACAGTGACAAGTCCTATGAGGAAGTCACGGAGATATTTGTCCGTGTAAACTCGCTTGGTGCGAAGCTTCGAAGTTCCGACCTTGCTCTAGCACAGATAACAGCGACATGGCAAAATTCTTTAAGCATTTTCCAAGAGTTTGAAAAGATCTGTAAAGAGCGCGGTTTTGACATTGGTTTGAGCATTCATCTCAAGAACTTGGTGGCGTTTGCGACGGGTCAATCTCGCTTTCAAGCGGTGAGTAGATTAAGCAAGGACCGTATAGAAAGCGCTTGGGAAACAGCCAAGCAAGGTATGGACTTCGCGCTTAATTTCCTGTCAAGCAATATCGGTATCGATAGTCCAGCCTTGTTGTCATCTCCATACATCATAATCTTGATAGCGAATTACGGCCATTCTAAGGGCTACCAGTTGATGCCAGCAGAATCTCGTCTCCTCCGATATTGGGTGTTGGTTGCTAATGCGAAGGGACGTTATTCGCGTGGATCATCTGAGACTCTTTTAGACCAGGATCTATCGGCAATTCGCCAAGGCAAGGAGATACCCGGATTACTTCAGTTGCTCCGTACCCAAGTGGGCCGCTTAGACGTATTAGCAAGCGATCTAGAGAATCGCAATAGTCGGAGTGCCTATTTCAAGACAATGTTTCTCGCATTCCGTGATCAGGGGGCAACAGACTGGCGTGATCAGCTTGTTATTTCGTTAAAGCACTCGGGCACGCGGCATACTCTTCAGTTCCATCACATTTTCCCACTCAATGTGTTAAGAAATTGCGATCTATCGACTGCAATCATGAATGATATCTGCAATCTCGCTTTTATCAGCGGCCGGACAAATCGAAAAATCAGCGACAAAGAACCGTCAATTTATTTGAAAGATATTGTCAGAGATCAGGGGGAAAACTTTCTAAAAAATCAATCCATTCCAACCGAAAATACACTTTGGAAAGTGACAGCGTATGACGACTTTCTCATTTGCCGTAGGCAACTGGTCGCTAAACGCATAAACGAATTCCTCGGACATGACGCATTCGAGTCGACGGTGTCCGCATGAGTCTTTAACTGTCTCCTTCGTATCGATAGGAGTAAGGACGCAATCGAGGGGGGCAATCATCGGCATCGGCAGCCAGCCGTAAGTCCAGACTGGCACAACATCGTACTCCTTCCCAGATTGGTATGTGATGATAGCAGGTAATGACCGTGTCCAGCTCGGATTCGCACGAGGACGAAGTGCCGACATTCGCGATGGCGGATAGTTACGGGAAAGTGACTAAGTCTAGGGTGGAGTAGTGGACTTGCGTGTTCATAAGATTCCATCCCGTGCAGCGAGTTGCGATGCAGAAAAGGCTTGGCCAATACGGTTCAGGTGGTAACGGAGCGGACGCGGATGAAGGTTGTTTGGTTTCAAATTGCGGACATGGGGGCAAGGGATCCCTGGGAGAACCCGTATCTTGTAGAACTATCGGGACTGTCCAAAGTCGAGGAGATCAGAATCGAAGGCGGCGGTAGAGGCTACGGGGCTGGGAGTACGGGAGATATCGGGGCCAAGGGAGTTGTCATTTTTGTCCCACTGCATGTCAATACGGAGTCAGAGCAATGTTGAACACAGTGGCCAAGACCGGAAACGCGAGCAATCTTGCTAATCTTTCTAGCGAGGTGCTCGAGAGATTAAATGTTCGAGGAAACGGGTGGTTTCGTGTCGATCAAAATCGTAAGCCATCGGCATTGATATGGATACGCAAGGATCAGCTCAAATCTGTTGCTGTAGTAGCGAATGAACAACTTGGAGATCTGACTCTACAGAGCGACTACAAGGGAGTATTTGAAGAGGTTCTTCGTGCGTTAGTAGATCATACATGTGTGGCGCTAGGAAATTTAGGTGAAACACCAGAAAGATTGGCTGGGCCCGTTCAATTTGTTCTGAAATTAATAGATTTTTGGCGTCTCGATAACCAAGATACAGTCCGCCTTCTTGGATACGACTTGGAAGATTCCGAATATATCTTGGCTGTCTTGGATGGGAAAAGACAACTTCGTGGCAGGGACGCCCGTGATCGAATTGCCCATCTCTTTTACATTCGCAAGATTTTGTGGTCACTATTTCGGAACCTAGACATTGAAAATGAATGGTTGCGAGAGCAACATTCGATGTTGAACGGGAAATCGCCGATGTCTCTGATGGTCGAAGGTTCAATAGAGAATCTGCTGTTGGCGCGAGAATATGTCGAATCGGCTGCTGGAGTTCGCTAATGCTCAATGAAATTGTAAGCAAAAAGAACAGTCAAGTCGTATTTCGTGTGTCGAGTGTTCTTGCAAGCAACGATCAATTTTTTGACCAATTGAATCTGAACATTGCCAGCCGAGAATAATTGATGGATTTTTGTCGGGGGAAATATCGCAAAATCTGATTGGAAATCTACTCGGATTCTCGTTTGATCCGTAAGTAAAATTTCGACTAGAACACGATTCTCAGATGGGATCTCTCCTTTATTTTACCATGAAATTACAATTGAGATTGCGAACACAGAAATGGCCTGTTGGTTTCGAAATTTCTATGCAGGAAACTCACAAAAAATCGTGTGGAATATTTTCAGAGTTTCCACTGTAGATTCGATGGATTGGAGAAAGATTTGTACTCTAAGGTTGACGACTTCCCGAATCTAGTACATGAAATTGACTATTAATTCTCTACCCCGTCAGAATTCCGTTAGGAATTTGGAGTTCTAGGCAGCGGAGGTGGGTTGCGCCGGGGGCGGACTCTGGGCAGCTTGTGCGGCCCAGATCCGATTGCGTCGCCGCAGGGCGGCATGGGAATTGTCACGCTGCAAGGGAGACAGCCTGCTAGCGGGCTGGGGCTCGAGTCTGGCGAAGGCCAGTGGTAGTTGTGGCAGCGTGCCGCAGAGGAGATACGCCACCTTCCTTCAGCTCATACACAACATTCGGGCATTACCCGTCCGAGTGGGCCAAACACAGGTGCCGTTAGCGGATGCTCGGCCTGAGATTGCGATGGCTGTCTGAGCACATGCGCACCGCGGTTGGCTATCCGCTCTTGCTGCCCGAAACGCTCGCCGATCTGGCACGCTATCGCGACACCTGCTATCGCGCTGCCAACCTGCTGTGGTTCGCCGGCACGGCTAACGCACCGTGCAGTCTTAGTAGCGATGTCAGCCAGAATGCCATCGCAGGGTTCCAGCCAACGCGCCCTTCACTGCGCACTGATCACAGGGGCCAAGTAGATGTTCCTGTATTGGACGGCCGTGTGGTCTCCCTGCAGGTAGATCGGCCCGGGAGCGGAAGGATCGGTGTAGATGGCCCCCGCTGTTGGCCCGCTGACCGGCTGGTTGTCGATGACCTTGACGCCGTTCAAAACCACCGTCACGTGACTGTTGACCAGAGTCAGATCATAAGTCTGCCATTCCCCGCCCGGTCTTCCGGCGTTTGTCGCGGGTGCGATCCGCCCGAAGATCGCGCCGGGCCCTTGGATCCCTTGCATGCGGCTGTCACGATCGACCACCTGCGCCTCGTACATGCCGCGCAGGTAGATGCCGCTGTTGCGGTTCGGTTCGACCAAGAACTCAATGTGCAGCCAAAAATCTTCGAACTCCGCTTCCGTTCGCAGGTTGGCATGCTCCCCGGTCGGGCTGAAATCGGTCTTGGCCGTGGCGTTCGCCAACATCCCGTCTCGGGCGCTCCACCCGTTGATCTTGTCCGGTTCGTGTGGTCGCCAACCAGCGAGATCCTTGCCGTTGAAGAGCAAGACAGGGAGGCCGAACCGCACCTTCGACAAGTCTGGAGGCGAGTCGGGCAGCGGCGGGATCCGCTTTCCCGTAAAGCCGATCCGCTCCTCTACGCTGCCATCCGTGGCAGTGCGGACGATCACACCTTCCAGTTGCCCGCTTTTAACGCCGACTTCCACTGCCGATTCGATAAAGACCTCGCTCCCCCGGGCCATGCGCCTGCGTCTCAACGAGAACTTGAGACGACCATTAGCCGCTTCGGTGCCGCTGTAGGGGCCGTCAGGGCCGATGTAGACGCGCATATGCACCAGCGGCTGCCCGTCATTCTCAGCAACGCTCATCCAAGCCGGCTCGCCGGACTCGAGATCTAACGACCAGTCGCCCAAGAGAGCGCCAGTCCCTGACTCCGCTGCCAGCACCGAAGTCGAGGCTAGAGCGACTACCCACAAGATGGCGAATGAGCAATTGACGTTAGCCATGGTGATTGTCATGGGCTGGCGCTCACAGGGGTCTCCGCAACACTGCGATTGCCGCTGACGCACGTTGGATTTCGGCAGGACCCGCCCCGATCAAAACTGTGCGGTATGACGGCTGGCTCCGTGCCGGCCCGATGGATGATCGCAGTTCCCAACACCCGCCTTCCCGCGAGTATGCCCACTGTAGAGCATTGCCAGCACCGGCGCTGTGCATGGTTGCTTGCCGGTTTCGATGCAGTCTGATCAGGGCAGTGCCTACAGGGACTTCCGTCGGCCAGCCTTAGCCTTGTGGCCGGCGCGGACGCCCCTTGCCGGGCAGGCGCGCCGGAAATGGGGGCACTGACGGCAGTGCGCCCCCTCGCGCAGCGGATAGGCCTGCAAGCGCTGGGCCGCGAAGAACTCTTCGACCAGCCGGGCTGCCTCTTCCAAGGCAGGAGCGCTGAGATCAATGTCGACCGGCCTGCCGTTGCGCAGATAGAACACTACGGCGCGATCTACGCGCCTGTGCGCCTTGGCCAGTCCGGCAGCGTAGAGCTGGAGCTGGGGCGCGTACTGTCGCGCCGCTGCTTGCAGGCCTGCGGAGGGCCGGTTGTCCGTCTTGTAGTCGACCAATATGCGCTCGCCGCCCTCTTCGAACAGGAGATCGACCGTGCCGCGGAGCAGGGATTCGCCGACAGTGAACACGAATGCCATCTCCCGCTCGCACAGCTCCGCTCTCCCGGCGCGAAGGCCAAGGTCGTGGTTCGTGAATCGCTCCGCGAGTTCCCGCACTTCCGGGCTCGGGTTCGCAAGCTGGCCCGCAAGGTGCTCGTGGACCTGCTGGCCGAAAAGCGAGGGGGCGATCTCCTCGCGCCCCCGTCGCTGCCTTGCTTCGCGGCCTGGATCTGCGGCTCCCCGCGGGCCTGTGTTCTCGGTCTCAAGTCCCAGGTAGCGCGACAGGAAGTATTTCCAGGGGCATTCGGCAAACAGCGAAACCGATGTGACAGAGGCCGAGTAGTCGGATTGGGCCGCGGGCTGTAGCGGTACCAGGACCTCCGGCGCGTCCCGGGTTTCGGTGGCTGGCCGCTGTTCGCACGGAACCTCCCCGGAGATCTTGCTGTACAGGAAACGGACCTCCCCCGCCGTGCGCTCTTCGGTCTCTGCGCTGGGGCCTTCCTTGGGATCGATGTCCAGCCGGTCGAAGACCGTCTTGAACCAGCCGCTCTTTTGCGCGCCGCCCGCATATGAGGCGCTGAGGATCAGGTGCTCTTCGGCACGCGTCAACGCCACGTATAGCAGCCGCTCGGCCTCCGCACGCTCGCGCTCCGCGATGTCTGCCTTGGTTCCGGCGAATGCGGTGTCCGCCACGGGCTCGCCCTCGAACGGATGGTGCCAGCGGGCTCCGATGCCGTGATCTGGCGAGAATAGCAGCCCCGGCAGGTGCGCCGGCGGGCGGCTCTGCAGCGCGGCCAGCACCACGACGGGAAATTCGAGACCCTTGGCGGCATGCATGGTCAGCACTTGGACCGCCTCCGCGCCTTCGGCCCCTTCCGGCGCGGCATCTTCGGACTGCCTGGCCTCCAGTGCCAAGTCGAGGGCCGCGGAGATCGCATCCAGGGAAGAGATCCCCCGCTGTTCCTTTCTGGCGATCCACTCGAGCAATTGATCCACGTGCCAGAGCGCCGCATCGCCATCGTCCTGCCGGGCCAGATACGACCGGTACCCGCACTCGGCGACAGCGCGGGCCAGCAAGAAGCGCGGCGCAACCGTGGCCCGGTCGGCACGGTTGCGGGCGAGCATGTCGCCGAAATGAGCCAGACGGCCCGCCGCAGCGGCGTCCAGGCCGGCCGCAGCTCGCGAGTCCGGAGCAAGGGCCTCTGCCAGGTTCTCGAAGCGGAGCCTGATTTGTAGCAGGTCGGCATCCGTGATGCCGCAGAACGCCGACTTCAACACGGCGGCAAGGCTGATTTCGTCCCGGGGGTTGCGCAGCACCCGCAAGAAAGCGGCGAGTTCCGCCGTCTCCGGAGCTTGGAACAGGCCGCGGTCACTGCTGGCCAGGCACGGGATGCCTCGCTCCCGAAGCGCCCGTGCCAATTCCATGCCGACGGCATGCGTGCGCACAAGGATGGCAACGTCTCCCCAGCGGAGGTGCCGCGCACCGCTCCCCGGCCGGTCTGCGACGGCCAGCTTCGCTTGCAAGTCCCTCAATCTCCGCGCGATCTGCAGGCCCTCTTGGGCGCGCGCATCAGGCCCTGCATCGCACACGATCTGGACCTCCAGGCAGGGAAGCTCCTTGGCGGGGAAATGGTTCGCTGCCTTGAGTCGGTGCTGCTCCACCCCGCTGGACCCGCCGCCGGGCAGCAAGCGATGCACCGCTGCCAGCAGTTCCGGCCGGCTGCGAAAGTTGTCCAGCAGGCGGATCACGTCACCCTGGCCTTGCTCGACTCGCTCCCGGTAGTCGTGGAAAACGTTCTGGACTGCGTGCCGGAATCCGTAGATCGATTGGTTAATGTCGCCCACCACGAACCGAACCGGCCGCTGGCTCCCGTGTGCGTCCAGCAAGCTGTCGACCAAGCGCACCTGCAGGGGGTTCGTGTCTTGGAATTCGTCGATCAAGACATGCTCGAAAGACAGCCTCGGGCAGTCGTCCGACGCCAGCAGCCGCGCTGCCAGCGCCAGCGCATCATCGAAATCGAGCTGCCCGAGCGCTCTCTTGGCAGCGCGGAAGTCGTGCAAGGCGCGGCGCGCCAACCTGCGCAGCCACCGGCGGGCCGGCTCGTTCGCGGCGGAAGTCGCCGCGGCGCGGCAAGCGGGCAGCAGATTATCCTTGATCTCGCCCGCAAGCTGCTTCGACGCGCCCCGCTTGTGGATCAGCTGCAGCAGCGCCCCGATCGATTCCAGCGTCACGGCGAGCTCGCGGGCATCCGCGGCGGCGCACGCCCGGGCTTGGTCGGCGGCCTGCGCTAGGTCGTCCGCCTGCCGGATTGCCGCGAGGCCGCGCAATGCTGCGGACAGTCGGCGCAGTGGCGGTCGCGGGCTGCGCGTGAACGGCCTGTCGCCGTAGCTGCGGATTTGGTAGAGCAGCCCCGCCAGGTCCCTGTCGATCGATGGGGCGTCCTGCCCCGCGAATTGCGCCGACCCGGTCGCGTATCCCGCCAAAAATGACTCCAAGCCCGGGCCGCCTTGGCCGAACGCCTCGTCGAGCGCCCGTTCGATGACGCCCGCCAGCAGTTCGCCCGCTTCGCCGGCATCAAGAATCTCGAACCCCGGATCCACGCCTGCCTCCAGCGCGTGCTCGCGCAGCAGGCGGTTGCAGAAGGCGTCGATGGTGGAGATCTGCGCGGCCTCGAACAAGCTGCGATGCTCGCTGCCTGGGCCGCTCTCTGCGACCAGTCGCGCGTGCATTTCCTGCGCAGCCTTCTCGGTGAAGGTAATGGCAAGTATGCGCTCGGGCCGCACCTGCCGTTCGACGATCAGCCAGCGCAGCCTCTCCACCAAGACCCGTGTCTTGCCCGATCCGGGACCTGCGACGACGCAGATATCTCCGCGCTGCCAGCTCTGCACGGCGCGCTGCTGTTCCAGTGTGAGCCGCATCAGTCCGCGCTGCCCTTGGAATCGCCGCGCACTCCCGCGCCGGGCCACTCAACGCGGCATATGCTGCCGAATTCGCAGAACCGGCTGCAAAACTCGCGGTCCCGCGGACGGACCGCGATGCCTCCGTCCAGCACTTCGCCGACGGCCTCAGCCGCTTCGCTGCGAGCGGTTTGCAGCAGTGCGCGCATGGTGTCCCGGGAGATAGGCAGGAGCCCGCCCTCGCCATCGATCGCCGCGCCCTCGAAGCTGGTCTCCCCGCACAGGCCGCACAGTATCATGCCGCTCGGCTCGACGTTCAGCTGCTGTTCCAGCGCGGCCAGGTACAGCACCAGCTGGAGCTCTTCGCCGTCCAAATGCTGCTTGAGCAGCTCCTTGACGCGCTTCGGACGGGCGTATTTGTAATCGGTGACCCGGCAGCGCTGGCCCCGGTCCACGTCGTAGCGGTCAATCCGGCACTGTATGACGGGTTGCGAGCCCATGCTGCATATGCGGAACTCCGCGGCTTCCTCAAACCGCGATTCGATGCCGCCGGAAGTCGCCATATGGATGACCTGCTGGCTGTCGACGAAGCGCGCCAGGTCGGCGCGCAGCGCGAGTCGATAGCGCTCGGTGCGGAGCGTCTGCCCGAGATGAAGCTCGCGTAACTTCTCGGCGAAGGCTTGGTCCAAGATCTCGCCGATCCGGCCGCCGCTGCGATTCCAGCGGTCCACTGCTGCATGCACCACGGTTCCCAGCGCCCGGGCGTCCAGTCGTTGCTCGGGCCGCGGCGGCCGGCCGCACAGCCGGAGCGTGGTGCCGGAGAAGAAGCGGTACGGGCATTGCCGGAAGTCGCCGATGCCGGAGACGCTGAATCGCGGGTTGCGTTGCGCAACCGCTCGGAGCAGGCCGGCCGGCAGTGTGCCGGTTAGTTCGGCCGGCCGGGCTGTCGACTGGGAGCCTATTCGCAGCCTGGCGCTGCGACGGGTTTCGGCGGGCAGTTTCGCGATGAGGCTCGATCTTGCCAGCGGCTCGCCCATGCTGTCGCGCAGCGGGTAGCTCAGGACGAGTTGCCGCGTGGCGCGTGTGGAGGCAACCTCGAACAGCCGGCGCTCCGCGTGCGCACGGTCGACCGAGGTGCGCAGGTCGAGTCCCCGCTCGCGCAACTGCATGCGATCCGTGTCGTCGAAGAAGATGTCTTGGGCAAAGCTGCGCGGGAACCAGCCCTCCGCCAGCCCGCACACGTACGCCACCGGGATCGACCATTGCCGGGATTCCGCGATAGGCAGGACATGCACCACGTCAAAGCGCTGGTCCGGCACCGCCAGGGCGGTGTTGCGCAGGATGTCCTCCAGTGCGTCGGCGAAAGCTTTCAGCGACGGCCTCTTCTGGCCGGAGAACTCGGGCAGGGCGGCCGTGTCTTCCAGCGCCCGCGCCAGCGCTTGCCGCGCCCGGATAGCGACGCGCCAGTCGCAGGTGCGCTGGAACGAATCCGTCCCGCCCGGCGGCTGCAGGCGCTGGACTTTGTCCAGCAACTCCCGGCACTCGCGCTGCCAGCGCTGTGCGCCCACCCGCCGCCGGTGCCAGTCCTGGCAGGGTGCGAGCGAGTGCAAGAAGCGTTGCAGTGGGAGGATCTGGCGCGCGCGGCCGGCTAGGAATTCCAAGCCTTGGCCGGGCAGAGCCTCCCGCACGGCGAAGTCGAATCTGTCGGTCGCAGGGCCCGCAGCGACCGGGGATAGCGGCGAGCATATCACCGGCAGCGCGCGCTCTGCGGGGAATCGCGACTCGATGACTCGCAGCCATTCCATGAAGTGCCGCGCCACGCCATGGCTGGCCAGCGAGTCCCCGGCCCAGAACCGGTGGGGGATGTGCAGGGCTTCGAGTACTTCGCGGATGATCCCGGCGTAGTGCTCGAGCGAGCGCACGATGATCGCGTGCTGGTGCGGGGGGCGGTCGCTGCCGAGGATTCTGCGGGCGATTTCCAAGATCTCAGCGCGGGGTGATGCCGCTTCCACCAGTTCCTGCTCCACGCCGCCGCCCTCGCCGGGCGGCGGCAGCCGCTCGGACTTGCCGGAAGGGTAGCTCGGGAGACCTTCCGGCAGCGCCACGAGGAACTCTTCCGATTGCTCGTCCAGCGCCGAGAGCAGTTCTTCCTGCTGCTTGGTGAAGATATCGAAGCCGTCAACATAGACCGTCCGGACCACGCCGAGGCCCTGCTCGCGCACCCGCGCAGCTGCCCGGGCGATCCGCTGGTTGCCATGCGCCAGGCCCTCTTGCTCCAGCCTGCCTTCAAATGCGCGGAAGACCCTCACGAAGGTGCGCTGCTGGCGCGTGCGCGCGATGGCCTCGGCTTGGTAGCTGTCGGCGCCGGCGGCCCAGAACTCTTGCATCATGCCGGCGATGCGGCTACGCAGCCGGGGCGAGCCGGAGCGGGACTGCAGGCCCCGCTCGCCGCAGGCCTCTATGGCCTGCCGCAGCAGTCGATCCTCGATAACGACGCCCGCCTCGCGGACTTCCGGGGTTAGGCCCCGAACATGCTCCGACATTGTCGAGACGACCCGTGCCGGCACCATCAGGCCGCGCCGGGCCAGTTGGTTCAACATGTGGTTCCGCATGCTCGCGGTCGGGACCAGCAGTTGGACTTCGCGGCTGCGCCCGGCGCGGATGGCCGTTTCGATGGACTGCAGGATGCGGGCGGTCTTGCCGCTGCCCGGAGGTCCGATCAGTAGCACGGGCGTATTGCTCCTTCACTCTTGCTGTCCGCAAGCGCTGCCGGCTGGAGTGATCGGGTGCCTGGCGGCGCAGGCGCGGACTTGGCCCGCTCAGAGGCACCCCGACAGCAAGATTCCGCTAGTTTCCGATGCACGGATGCGCCTGAGGGAGGCCGGGCCGGAGAGGTAGGGTCTAGAAAGATCCTACACCTTCCAGCATGGGAGTTACAGGGGGAGTGGCCAGGGACGGATCCCCATCTCTCGAAAGGGTGAGGAGGCAGGCGGACTGGGCCGGATCTGGCGTGCTGAACGGCTGTGGAGCGCTGGTTCCATAACGCCAACTGCACCTGCGACGCACCGGTCGGGCGTGCTTGTTAGCGGTGCGGCAAGTCGTTGTCCGCTCGGCTCAGCCGCCAGTACGAGCAGCGGCAGCACAGGGCTGGGCCAATCTGTTCATAAGCCTCCTTGCCGCCTAGGCCGGCACGCTGTCCGCTAAGAAGGATATGATGCCCTGGCGTGTCTTGCGTATGCCCAGCTCGAGCTGCAAGAGCGCGATCCAACGATCCCCGGACACTCCCCCGCGCAGGGCTGCCGCAGTCTCATCTCTCGTTGGAAGAGGCTAGCCGATTGCGCATGCGCGGAAGATCATGCTACGCTACCTCACGTTGATTGCAGGGCAGGGGTGGATGCAGGAGAGTCCAATGCTGGCGCGGCAACCGACTATACGGGCCGTCAACATCGGATCTCGGGGCAAGGCTATTTCGAGAAGGCAATCCGGCCCTCCGGCGGCAAAGGCTTGCTTTGCGCCCGGCGTTGGAGTTTAGCTTCGCTATCCGCGCAGTACACGCTGCCGGAACCAAGGAACTTTAAAAAATCTTGGTGATGGATGGGGATGTCCGTATGTTGAAGGAAGCAGAATGATGTCTGAAATTCTCGGTTGGAGCCTGATAGTTGGATTCTTAGGGTCTCTGGTCTATGCCATTGTACGCCTGCACTGGGCAATGCAACTCCGGCATGTGACATCCACACCCGTGGCTGTCAATGATTGTCAATTGGCTGAGGAAGAATTTGTTAAACTTCTCAAAGAAGCCAAGAATTCTATGATAATCTACGATGATGTAGATTGCATAGATGGCTCCATATACATGAGTGATTCAGTGGTTAAATCTGTTCAATAAAAGATGGAAAAAATCCCTCTTTTTACCTCTATTGCCTGTTCAAATATGATGATCCGAAACTGATTTTCCGAAAGAAACTTGAGCAATTTTCACCCCGATTTAAGATCAAAAAATATGGGATTTATATACTTGACTCCACCTGGCGCCTAGAATAGCAATCCTTGGGGATGCTATCGGCTACTTTTTCTGAGCCGCCTCCCCCGATTTCTGCTTAGATTTCGGTTTAGCAGGAAGTTTGTGCTTAAGCATCCTATCGGTCAGCGCATCCAAGGCGGTTGGAGCCTTGCTCATGCTGTCAACTCCTTGCTTGTAATCCTGTGACGGAACGCACTGTCTGTCAACGCATCCATCCTATCCAGCGTGTGAATCCTGACGTTGCCCGCGCTCAGACGGAACGTAGCCTCGTTGAGGTACCGCGCCAGGTGCTTGCGCGAGCAGTGGTGCCACGTCCCGTACAGGCTACGCTTGAACACCGCCCACATCGACTCAACGCTGTTGACGTGCATATCATTGGCCCCGACATCTTGACACTGCCATGCTGGTAGCCGGCCGCAGCCAGCCCTTCGTAGCTGCGATGCTCATCCGTGCAAATCGTAGAGCCGGCTGCGACGCATTCCTTGATCTTGCCTTGCAGCGTCTCCTTGGACGTGTCCTCGACTGGCACGGCAATGGACTTGCCGCCGCGCTCTTTGATCCCTAGCACGGCCTGCTTGCCTGCAACCCCGCGACCTGCGTTGCGCTTCTTGGAGGCGTGCTTGTTGCGCTCCAGCCCGCCGACGTAGGCCTCGTCGACCTCGATCATCCCGCGCAGCTGGTCCAGATCGCTCCCGCAGGCCTCGCGGATGCGTCCGAGCAGGAACCACGCCGTCTTTTGCGTTACCCCGATCTGCTTGGACAGCTGTAGCGACGATATCCCCTTGCGGGCCGTCAATACAAGATACATGGCGTAGAGCCATTTGTGCAACTGCACGTGTGAGCGCTCGAAGATCGTCCCCGTGCGCACGGTGAACTCGTCGCCGCAGTCGCGGCAGCGCTAGTAGCCCAGCCGCTTCCCCTTGCGGGCCGTGATGTTGCCGTAGGCTCCGCAGTGCGGGCAGGCCGGCCCCTCGGGCCAGCGGCGGCCCTCGAAGTACAGACGCGCCGATTGTTGGTCGGGGTACATCTCGAATAGCTCAAAAGTGCTTATAGTTGAACAACTTGGCATGATGTTTGCTCGCCTCTACAACTAGCATGGCGCATCTTGCTAGGTGGAGTCAAGTATATAAATCCCAAAAATATAGTTCGTGCCTGCGACAAAACCCCCTAAAATCCGATCTTCTCTAAAAATATGCGCCGATTTATGGACCCATTGGGGGCATCGTTCAGCAGAATTTCTCCCCTGATTGGTAAAAATATGTCAAGAAATCTGGCTGAGTTCGACTCACTGCCTGCTTCAGATACACTCCGCCCTGCCGGCCTTCTGCCAGCTCTCTTTTTTCTCTTTCCCGTCTCGATGACCGCTGCTATGCGGCTATCTTTAGCCGCTCTTTCTTCAGTCTTTCTCGTTCCCTTCTCTGGAGTATCAATCCTAGCCGATGCACGTTCGCTGCCACCACTGACAACCCAATCGCCCGCTCGAATCCTGCCCGACCGTGCTCTCGCACTCGATCCAGTCCTCGCTGCTCCAAGTTCGCGATCGCCGACTCCACTGCCGGATGCTGCCGCCGTCTCTCTACGTACTCCTGTGCTTCTTCCCGCTCTTTATCTGTCTCACTCAACCGCCCCTTCTTCGGCATCACGTTCCGCGCCAGCATGCCATCCAACCGCTGCCGATTCCCAGCACTGTAGTACCCCTTGTCAAAACTGCATCCCTGCAATCCCGGGTACTCACTCTGCACCTGTTCCACTATTTCGACCGCCACATCCACGTCCTGCTCCGTCCACATGATACGATGACCTAATATAAACTGTTCCGCGCTCTCCACGATTGTTACCGGCACTCCTAGCTCTACCAGAACACCCGCTTTCCCTTTTACGCACCAGCGCGTATGATCTTCGAAAATCGAATACACTTTCTCCTCTTGTGGGATCGTCTCGCCTTGCAATATTCTCCGCTCCACTTGCCCCGCCAGTTTCCGCCCCAATCCCGCAAGCCGTTCTATTTCCTTGATCTCTTCCTTGCTTGCCCTGCTCTCCCGCAGATTTTCCAAGCTCCCCTCAGCTCGTTCTAGCAACCTTTCACACTGCTTCAAATACGCCTTCACCCCTTTCTCTTGATTCTTCCTCCTGCGCCTCGTCCGCACTCTTTGGAACAGTCTCCTCACCTTCCCTTCCAACTTCTTATGCTGCCGCCAGCCTGTCTCCCCTTGGGCCTCACTCGCCCGTGCGATCGTCCATAGCAGACTCCTAATTGCATCCCACAGCAAACTTACATCCGTCGGATAATGCACGTCTGTCTCCACCACGAACGAATCGCAACGCGCCGCCAACTCTCCTGCCACATCCTTGCCTAGCACTTCGTAGCCAGCTCCCACCACCAAGCGGTTGACAGCCGCTAGTAACTGCGGAGTCAGTAGCGACACGTTGCGTGTGATCGTGCGGCAACTGGCCACTGTGCTGTCCCAGTCGCTGAGTCCCATCATGCGCCGCACACTGCGATGCTGTCCAGCTAATTCATGCCAGCGATCATAATCGCAATTCAATCCCTGACGCAGCAGTCCCAGCACCAATATGCTCCACAGACTCATGCCCGGACGACCGTTCCTGGCGTCCAAGCACGGCCCGTATGCTTGCCTCTCACTGTCTGCGCTGTCCGCCTTGCTCTTGTCCGCGAGCAGATGCGTCTCCAGCAGAGTGAATAGCTTGGCCCGCAACTCAGCATCCGACCAAATCTGCTGCAAACCGCGCAGCACGGCGGGAATATCATCCCGGGACTGCGGATCGAGTGGGATGCGCTCAATATCGATTTGGCCGATGGCTAATTGTGGATTTAAGACGACTCTCATGGGTGCCTGCCAGACGAAGATCGTAGCAAATAGGCCGCCAGCGGGCCAGGGCTAGCCAGCCGCTGTCATCTTCGTCGGCGTCGATTGCTATCAACTCATCTATTTTCAATCATTTAGAAGCTTTTGTCGCAGGCACTAATTAGTATATGAAAGCGGGGAATTTCGCTCTTAATTTTCCAATATAACTCGATATTTTTGCAAGCTTCCTGCGGACACAGCGAGAGTACATCTGGCAGGCACTCCTGCATACAACGCGACAGTCCGCCTTGGTGTCGGTAATGCTGGCGCAGTTTGCCCCGCCCGTGCGCAAGGCAGCGGCGGTGATGGCCGTTCCGGCATGGCGACGGCACCTCGCGCTGGAAGCGCTCCACAGCGCCGTAGCATGGCCACGCCGGGATATGCCTGTAGCCGAATAGGCCCTTGCGCACCACCGTGCCATTCTTGCTCGCCGCCGGTGCGTTGCCCTTGCTGCGACGACAGGTTATGCAGGTACCCGCCGGACAATTGCGCCAAGCGCTCGGAGCGGGCGTCTGCGAAGACTTCCCACGCCCGCCCTTTTGAGGCCACCTCTCGTTGGAGGAGGCTGATTCTGCCGCCGCGGACGCATTGTGGAACAATGTAATTCGGTGGCACACAGCCGCCGCGGCGGCTCCCGGACAATGCCCCCCGATCTCTCCGTCCACCGCTTGCGCAAGGAGTATCCGCACCCTGCGGGCACGTCGGTGGTGTTGAACGACCTCTCGCTGGAAATGTCGCTGGGCGAGGCATTGGCCGTCACGGGGCCTTCCGGCTCAGGCAAGAGCACACTGCTGTACATCCTGGGCTCCTTGGAGACGCCCAGCGGCGGCACGGTTGAGGTGTGCGGCCAGGATCCCTTCGCGCTGGATCCGGCCGGCTTGGCCGCCTTCCGGAACAAGACCATCGGGTTCGTGCTGCAGGATCACCATCTCCTGCCACAATGCACCACTCTGGAGAACGTGCTGCTGCCGACGCTGCCGGCCGGCGGTGCCACGCCTGCGCTCGTGAGCCGCGGCAAGCAGTTGCTCGAGCGCGTCGGCTTGGCCGCCCACATGGACCGGCTGCCCTCGGAACTGTCCGGCGGGGAGCGCCAGCGCGTGGCGATCGCCCGGGCCTTGGTCAACACTCCTCCGGTCGTCCTAGCGGACGAGCCCACGGGCAATCTCGACCGTGCCAGCGCGGAAACCGTCGGCAGCCTGCTGCTGGAACTGCAGCGGGAGCAGAACATCCTGCTGATCGCAGTGACCCACAGCGCGGGCCTGGCGGCCAGTTTCCCGGCTCGCGCCGAACTGGTCGACGGACGCTTGGAGCGGCAGTGAGCGCATGGAAAACGTCAAGGTTCTCGGCTTGATCCTAGCGGGCGGCAAGGGCACCCGCCTGTTTCCGCTGACCAAGGAACGCAGCAAGCCCGCCGTGCCGTTCGGGGGCAAGTATCGCATTGTCGACTTCGTCCTGAGCAATTTCGTCAACTCCGGGATCTACTCGATCTATGTCCTGACCCAGTTCAAGAGCCAGTCCCTGCTGCAGCACATGCGCAACGCCTGGCAATTCTCGGACCTGCTCACCAGCCAGTACATCCTGCCGGTCCCCGCGCAGATGCGCAAGGGCACGCAGTGGTATCGCGGCACGTCCGACGCCATTCACCAAAACATCCACCTGATCGAATTGTCCCAGCCTGAAATGGTGGCCGTCTTCGGCGCGGATCACATCTATTTCATGGACATCCGGCAGATGATCCGGTACCACCGGGACAAAGCCGCCGTCGGCACGGTCGCGGCCCTGCCCATCCCCGTTTCGCAGTCGCAGCGCTTCGGCACGTTGGAGATTGACGAGAACTGGCGCATCGAGCGCTTCTACGAGAAGGTGGCCAACCCGCCCGAGATTCCCGGCCGCCCGGGCTGGTGCCTGGCCTCGATGGGGAACTACCTGTTCGACCCCGCGACCTTGATGGGCGCATTGCGGCGGGATGCGGTCCGCCCGGACAGCTCCCACGACTTCGGCCACAACATCCTGCCGGACATGGTCGACCACGCGCCGATCTACGCCTACGACTTCCTCAGCAACGAAGTTCCCGGCGAGAGGCCCGAGAATCACGGCTACTGGCGTGACGTGGGGACGATCGAATCGTTCTACGACGCCAACATGGACCTGCGCTCCATCCACCCGAAATTGAACCTGTACAACCCGGAATGGCCGCTGCGCACGGCCGAATACCCGACCGGCCCGTCACGCTACTGCACGGATGCCGAAGGAACGCGCTGCGACGTTGTCGACTCAGTGATCTCCGAAGGATGCGTGCTGCATGGCGCGGCGGTGCGCCATTCCATCCTAGGGCGCAACGTCCATATGGAGTCCGGCGTCTGCGTGGAGGACTCTATCGTGATGGCGCGCTGCCATATCGGCAGGGGCGCCCGGATCCGCCGGGCCATCATCGACAAGAATGCGCGCATTCCCGCGGGCGCCGAGATCGGCTTCAGCCCCGAGCAGGACACCCGCAACTATGGCGTCTCCGAAAGCGGCATCGTGCTCGTCGAGGGGTCGCGCACGGCGATTCCAGTCAGTCCGGCTGCGATCTGACCCTATCGGCGCTGGATGCGGCTTGCAACGGGGCGAGCAGGGCGGGCAGCCCGGCGGACAGGGCCCCTCTGGTCAGCACGTCGTCGTAGCCCGCCTCGCGGGCCTGCCGCAGCGCTGCCTGGCGGACATGGCTGGCGAACGCGACCAAGCGCGTTCCTGCCGGCGGCGCCAGCGAGCGCAGCTCGCCCACCACGCCGAGAGGATCGACTGCCGCCGCCTCGAGGTCGACGACAATCAGGCCCGGCTGGTCGCGGGCGCCGTCTAGCAGCGCTTGGCGCGTGCCGGCGAAGCGGACCGGGATACCCAGCTGTGCGGCCGTGCCGGAAACTTTCGAGCCGAATAGCAGGTCGGGTATCGCGGCTAACACGTTCTTGCGGGGCTTCTCCTGCATCGCTCCTTGCGCCGAGGTCCTTTTGGTACCCTGAGTCTAACAGTCGCATGGCCGGTAAGCGCCAATTTACGATCGCCCACAGCCCCGACGCTGATGACGCGTTCATGTTCTACGCTTTGGCGACGCACAAGGTCGAATCGGATCTGCTCGACTTCCGGCATGTCCTGCAGGACATCCAGTCTCTCAACCAAGACGCGCGCGAGGGGCGCTACGACATGACGGCGATCTCCTACCACGCGTATCCGTACGTGGCCGGCCGTTACGTCCTGACCGCGGCCGGCTCCAGCGTGGGGGATGGCTACGGCCCGGTCATCGTGGCGTCGCAGCGGGTGCCGCCGGGCGGGCTGGCGGGAGCGAAGGTGGCCGTGCCTGGGTTGCTGACGACCGCCTATCTGGCGCTCAAGCTCTACGAGCCGGAAATCCATCCGGTCGTCTGCGGCTTTGACAAGATCATCGATGCCGTGGAGAGCGGCGCTGTAGATGCCGGCGTGGTGATCCACGAGGGACAGCTGACCTTTGCCGACGCGGGCCTGCACTGCGTCGTGGATCTCGGCGAGTGGTGGAAGCGCACCGAGGGCTTGCCGCTGCCCTTGGGCTGCAATTGCATCCTGCGGGATCTCCCGGCGGAGGTCCAGCAGGAAGCGCGCCGCAAGCTGGCCGAGACGATCCAGTACTCGCTGGATCACCGGGCCGAGGCGCTGGACTACGCATTGCAGTTCTCGCGCGGCTTGGAGAGGGGCTTGGCAGACAAGTTCGTGGGCATGTATGTCAACAGCCACACCACCGGGATGGACCCGCAGGTGCTCGCAGCGGGGCAGCTGCTGCTCGACAGGGGTTTTTCTGCCGGCTTGATTGCCCGCCAGGTTCGTTTGGAGTATGTCTAGGCCAATGCTTTCATCAATCGGTTCCCTCATGCGAGCGGCGGCGGTATGCCGGGCTTTCCTCCTCTGCGGACTACTGGCGGCGCACGCCCTGCCCGCGCAGGATCTGGTCGACTTGGATTCGGCTGACGAGCGCGCGCGGATCCGGGCGATCCGGGCCTTGGCCAAGTCCCCGGACGGCTTCCGGTACATAGATACGCTCACGGATCTAGTCGGCGACGAATCGGAAGAAGTCCGCATCGAGCTGGCACGCGCTCTGATCAAGATGCAATCCATGGAGTCCCAGCCGTTGCTACTGCGGGCCACCACAGACTTTTCGCCCACAGTGCAGGCCTTGGCGGTGGACGGCTTGGTTGCCTTGTACGTGCCGGAGTACGTTCAGTCCGAGCAGCAGTCCACGCTCAAGTCCATGGTGTCCTGGCTCAGTCCGGGATCCTCGAAGACCAGCCCGCCGTCGGTTCCGGCCTACGCCAGCGTCAAGCCCGAGGTCCTTGAGGCTATTGCGGGCGTGCTGCGCCGAAGCAGCAGCGACGAGGCCAGGGCCAACGCCGCCCGGGCTCTTGGCGTCTTGGGAGGGAAAGATTACGCGGACGCACTCGTGCAGGGCGCGCGGTCCCGCGATTCCGACACTATCGTCGAAAGCTTGCTTGCGATCATGAAGGTCGACGCTTTCAGCGCCGGACCTGACATTGTCTTTCTGCTCCGGGATCCGGTGCCGAAAGTGCAAGAGGCCGCCATCCTGACCGTCGGCCAGCTGCAAACACCCGAGGCGGTCCCGCAGCTCGTGCAGATCTGCCAGGGCGGCGCCAGCCTCCGCATGCGGGCGGAGGCCCTGACCGCCTTGGCCAAGATCCCGGATAACGGACAGCGGCGCCTGTTCACCCGCTTCCTGAGCGACAAGGAAAAACTCTTGCGGGCCGCGGCCGCGGAAGGCTTGGGACGCCTGGGCAATCCCGCCGACGCGCAGGTGGTCGATCACCAGTTCTCGATCGAGAGCGCCGAGGGCGTGAAGATGTCCCTGGCCTTCGCAGGGGTGCTACTGGGCAATCCCCTGCGCCTCGCATACTTGATCGAGGGCCTCGATTCCAAGACGCGGCGGCTCGAGGCGCGCCCCTTCTTGGTGGAACTGGCGCGCGATCCGGAAATCCTGGACAAGCTCTACATTCCGCTGAGCACCGGCAGTGCGTCGCAGCGCCGCCACCTGGCCTTCGTGCTGTCTGCGAGCGGCACCGAGGCGAGCATCCCGCATCTGGAAGGACTGGCCCTCGACCGTGCCTCCGAGGTCTCCAAGGCCGCGGTCGAGGCCCTGCGGGTGCTGCGCGCCCGGCTGTGATCCCGGCCTATTGCGCCTGCGCCTGCCGGCGATAGCGGTTAGATGTCGAAAGCGTGTAGTTGCGCACCGGACCGTTCAGCGTGCGCTCGCCGATGATTGCCAGCGCATCCGCCATCAGCAGCTTGGCATCGCTATCGGCTGGGCGGAGGCGGATTACGTGGCGCAGCAGCTGCGCCGCGCCGAGCGGGTCGCCGGCCCCCATCAAGGCGCGCGCCTTGGCGGCCAAGGCCTCCGCCCCGCCGGCTAGGTCGGCCATGCGCTCGGACTGCTTGCGCGGGCTCTCTCGGTGCAGGGAAAGCGCCTCGCCGTCGAACCACCCCAGGTCTTGGGCGTACAAGTCCCGGACCGTGCCTTCGACCGTGCCGTAGTAGTCCGCGAGGTAGTCGAGCTTGGCGAAGCGTTCCGGCAGCCTTGCGTACTCGACCAACTCATCCGGCGTCATCTGCTTGGACAGCCCGTCGAGGGCCCGGTCCAGCACCCACTGCATCGCGTCCCGATAGTTCGCGAGCACGGTCTTAGCCTCGTCGAGCATTGGCGCCGTGTGCCCGCCGACCACGTGCAGCGGGTCTTCCCGCACCATCTTGTCGATGCTGTCAATCCAGTCCCGCAGGGATCTGCGGGCGGTTCCGCGCAAGGGGTAGACATTGGGCCAAGACTGGTAGAAATTGTCGCCCGCGAAGACGACCCGCTGCGCGGGCAGCCAGACGTAGAGCTGGTCCTGCGTCTCGCCCGGAGCGGCCACCAGATCGAGCCGAATGCCGGCGATTTCCAGTTCCTTGCGCTCTTCGGAGAACTTGTGCGTGGGAAGAACCTGGCCCGCGGGCGCGGCCCGCGCGGCGGCTCCCGGGCGGCGCAGCCCGTCCTGCATCATGTTGCCTTGGGGGCGGCGGGCCGGCGGAATCGCAATGCCGATCCCCAGCCGCTGTTCCGGCGGCAAGTCGAAGCCCTGGCTGTTCGAGGCGCGCAAGCCCGGGCCAAGGCCCTTGCTGCGCACGAGAGCCGCTTCCGAGCCGTAGTTGTCCCGCGCCCAGACCTCGATTCCCCGGCCGGGCTCGAAAAAGGCCGGAGCCCCGTTCGTGTGGTCTCCGTGGCTGTGGGTGTAGACAATGGCGCGCACCGGCAACGAGCTGATCTCCTCGAACGCCGCCCGGACCTGTCGGGCGGCGGCGGGGATCTGTCCCGGATCGACGATGATCACGCCATCGTCGCCAACGATCATGGAATTCGCGGAGACTTGGTAGCCAATCGCGGTGTAAACGTTCTCAGCGACCCGGATTACCGCCGGCGCGAACATTTCGTTGCGCTTCTGCAAGCGCTTGGTTGCCTCACTGGGCTGCGCTGACAGCGCCAAGGCGGCCGCCGCCAAGCCTGCCAGGGATCGGGGGAAGGTATGCACTAGATGGGACGCCATGCTTGCAATGGCGCTACTGCGGCAGCTATGGTTGCAGGCCGCCAATGACGCGCCGCGCTAGCGCTTGCGCTGCTTCTGCTGGCCGACGCGGACCTTGTTCACGGAGGCCTTCTGCTCCTCCCACGCTTTCCAGTCGAAGCGCTTGGCAGCGTCTTGCAGGTACGCCTTGACATCGGCGCCCTTGGGCAGCACGGCCACCACAGTCGCACGCTCGCCGGAGTCGGGCCTGTAGATCGAGTACTTTCTTGCGTTCGGAATCGCCATGGCTAGTTCCCTTCGATGATAGCAGCCCCGGCAGGGCGCTTCCCGGATGCCGCGCCGGCTTCGCGGGTCTACTCCTCGACGTCCCCGCCGCTCCCCGCAGGCTCCCCGTCAAGTCTCGCGACGGGGCCGTGGAAATAGCCCACGCGGTGCTGCAGGCGCAGCTTCTCGTAGGGGACCGTGACCTCGATGCGGTGGTAGATCCCGCGCTCGTTGAGGTTGTTGGGCCGATAGCTGAGCCTGTACTGGCTGCGGATATCCTCGCCAATCCGGATGATGGACTCTTGCACGCCACTGGTCGTGCGCGGGCTGAAGGCGCGGCCGCCAGTCCCCTTCGCCAGGATCTCCAGCGGGTTGTCGAAGATCAGGTTCTTCACCCCGCGGACCAGGTCGATGATGATCGGGATCATGTTCGGGGTCACGAAGTAGGTGGACTGCTGCTGGGAGGTCGGTGTGTTCGGAGTGCCCGGCATGGTCGGCCGCACCACGACGCCTGCGGGGATGTTCGGCGGCCGGACTTCGGGCTTGCGCCGCAGGCGCGCCGACAGCGTTGACAGGCGCACCGGGTAGATGGAGATGTTGTAGAGCTGCGCGGTACGCAGGCTTTCGCCCAAGCCGATGCGGCTGCCGTTGTTTTGCGACTCCGAGATCACCACGATGATCTTGCGATGGCCCTCGGGGCGCTTGAGCAGCAGGCGGATCGCGCTGTACATCGCGTCAGCCAGCGCGACCGACGAGGTGCCGACGCGCATGCCCTTCAAGCCCGCGTCGAGCTTGGCCGTATCGTTGGTGAAATCCACCGGCAGCTTGACCCGGCTGTCGAACGTCATCAGAGCAGCCTCCCCGTGCTCGCCGAGCACGAGTTCGGTGAACAGGTAGGCGGTCTTGCGGATATCTCCCAGGATGCCCTCGACACGGTCGCTCGTCTGCACGCAAATCACCATTGAGATGGGCAGGAAGCTCACGTCGAAGCCCACCACCTCTTGCACCGCGTCGTTGTCGATAACGGTGAAGTCCTCGCGGAGCATGTCGTGGATGTAGTCGCCTTTCGGGCCGCGCACGGTGACGGGAACCGTGACTTCGTCGAACTCTTCGAGAAAGATGACCGGCTGGTCGGACTCGAACAGCGTCTCGGGATCGAACAGGTCGGCGCCGTCCTGCGCCGCGAGGCTTGCGGCGGCCAGCAAGGCGGCCGCCAGGAAGGAGCATGGTCGGGGCATGGCGTGGCGTGGCGAACTTGCCGCTCTCATCTAGCTTCTCTCATCCTAGGCCAAGCGTCAGGCACGACGGTACGTGCCGCTCTTGCCGCCAGTTTTCTCAAGCAGGCAGATGTCGCGGATTTCGATGCCTTTGTCAAGCGCCTTGCACATGTCATAGACGGTCAGGGCGGCAACGGATGCCGCTGCCATGGCTTCCATCTCGACTCCCGTGGGGGCGAAGGTCGCCGCGGTGGCCGTGATGGCGACGCCGCCGTCGCGCGCCTCGGCCGTGACATCGACATGGGTCAGGGGCAAGGGGTGGCAAAGCGGGATCAACTCCGCGGTTTTCTTGGCCGCTTGGATGCCTGCGATACGGGCGATTTCCAGGGGGTTGCCCTTGGGGTTGGCCGGCATCTGCCGCAGCACCTCCGGCGCGATGCGGACGAACGCTTTCGCGGTGGCCGAGCGGTGCGTTGCCGGCTTGGCTCCGATGTCCACCATCGAAGCCGATCCCGCATCGTCGAAATGGGTCAGGCCGCTCATAAGGGCATCACGCTGATCGAATCCCCCGCCCGCCATTCGGCCCGTTGCTCGGAAGCCACGACCAAGCACTCCGCACGGGCAAAGGCCGCGACATCGCCGGATCCCTGGCCGCGCTCGACGCGCACCCGGGTGTCGCCGCACTCCCCCTCCAGCCGCGCTCCAAGAAAGCGGGTCAGGACGGGCTTGTGCCGGAAGTCCTGCGCGAGCGGCAGCTGCTGAAACCGCAGGGGCGATTCTGCCGCCCCGCCCGCCAGCTCGACGGCGATGGCGGCGAACACCTCGAAAGTGACCATGGTCGAGAGCGGGTTCCCGGGCAGTCCGAAGACAAGCGTCTGGCCGCAGCGCGCGAACACCAGCGGCTTGCCGGGCTGGATCCGCACCGAAGTGAAGAGCAGCTCGCCGCCCAAGTCCGCAAGCACTTCCTTGACCAAGTCGTGCTTGCCCATGGACACGCCTCCTGATAGCAGGAGGATGTCGCTGGCCAGGCCTTCCTCGATGCGCTGCCGGGTGTCTGAGAGGGTGTCCTTCGCGACCGGCAGGATGCGCGGCGCGCCGCCCCGGCGACGGACTTGGGCGGCCAGCGAATGGGCGTTGGAATTGCGGATCTGGTAGCTGTGCGGCCGGGCGCTGACCGGGAGCACCTCGTCGCCGGTAGACAGGATTGCCACGTCCGGCCGGCGATATACCGGAACGTCCGAGCAACCGACCGTGCCCAGCAGCGCCACGCCCGGATATTCGATGCGGGTGCCGGCCTGCAGGACGCATTGGCCCCGCCTGGCCTCCGATCCCGCCATGATCAGATTGCGCCCCGCACGGACGGAGTCGTTGAGTGTCACCGCAGTGCCGTGCCGCTCGGAGTGCTCCACCATGACGACCGCGTCCGCGTTTTGCGGTCCCGGAGCGCCGGTCATGATTTCGACGGTCTGGCCGGCCTCGAGCGCGAAGCGCGAGGGCTCGCCGGCGCGGGTCTCGCCGATCAGCTCAAGCCGTGCCGGCACGCTGGCCACATCGGAGGCGATGACGGCGAATCCGTCCCGTGCGGAGCGGTTGAAGGGCGGATAGTCGCGATCCGCGCGGATATCGCACGCCAGGATCCTGCCGGCGGCGGAATCGAGCGGCACGGATTCGACCGGCAGCTGGCCGCTGGCCTGGCGCGAGTTCCGAGCGACAAGCGCACGGGCTTCTTGGAAGCTAAGCGGGGGCATCGGGAACTCGCGCGCCGCTACGGCGGCGTTCATTGAGAGTTTCGCACAAATCCTGGCGCAAGGATGCGGGCGGGCGCTCGGGATTCGGCCTTCGATCCGCGCTGCTTGCCGCGGCTCTGTGCGGCGAGAAGCGGGCCTTGCCCGCGCGGCGTCACGGATACGTGTATGTCGATTGCAGGCCCAGCGGGATGCCGAGGGCCCAGTACAGCCCCAGGGCTAGCGACCACACGATCAGCAAGGTGATCGAGTAGGGCAGCATCAGCGAAGTGACCGTGCCGATGCCGGTGTTCTTCACCCAGCGCTGGCAGAAAGCCACCACTAGGGGGAAATACGGCATCAGGGGCGTGACGATATTCGTGGTCGAATCACCCACGCGGTAGGCGGCTTGGGTAAGTTCGGGAGACAGCCCCACCTGCATCAGCACGGGCACGAACACCGGGGCCAGCAGCGCCCACTTCCCGGAGGCCGAGCCCACCAGCAGGTTCACCGCCGCGCTCAGCACGATGATGCCGCCGATGGTCATCATGCCGGGCAGGCCCAGGGCCTTGAGGAGTTCGGCCCCTTCCACCGCCAGCAGCGCTCCTAGGTTGGACTTTGCAAAGGCCGCGGTGAACTGCGCGCAAAAGAAGATCATGGTCAGGTAGTAGCCCATCGCCGACATGGACTTGCTCATGCCGGCGATGATGTCGCGATGGCTCTTGACAGTGCCGGCCACATAGCCGTAGACCGTGCCCGGGACCAGGAACAGCAGGAAGATCAGCGGGATCATCGACTGCATCAACGGGGCCGCGAAGGAGCTGAGCTGCCCGTTCGGCGCTCGCAGGGGGGAGTCGGCCGGCAGCGCCGCTAGCAACAACGCCGCGAGGCCCAGCGCCATGGTGGCGAGGCCGGCCCATACGCCGGCTCTTTCCTTGCGGGAAAGGGCCTGCGACCCCGTGCTGTCGGAGCCTTCGCCGTCAAGGGCGGTCCCGCGCAGCCGCGGCTCGATCACGCGGTCGGTCAACACCCACCCGACAACAATCACGAGCACGCTCGACACGCTCGTGAACAGCCAGTTACAGAGGGGGTTGACCTCGCGGCCCGCGTCCAGGATCTGCGCGGCCGACTGCGTGAAGCCTTGCAGCAGGGGATCGATTGCTGACGGGATGAAGTTTGCCCCGAAGCCGCCCGAGACCCCCGCGAAAGCGCACGCGATGCCCGCGAGCGGGTGCCGCCCGGCGGCATGGAATATGACGCCTCCCAGCGGGATCACGAGCACGTAGCCAACATCTGCCGCAGTATGGCTGATGATGGCAACCAAGAGGAGCATCGGAGATAGCAGTCTCTGCGGGGTGATCGCGACCAAGCCCCGCAAGCTTGCCCGGATGAATCCGGTGTGCTCGGCAACACCGACGCCCAGCAGCGCCACCAAGACCACGCCCAATGGCGCGAATCCCGTGAATTCCGTCACCATGCTCGCCAGAAACGAGGCGAGGCTGGCCCCGGACAGCTGGTTTTGGACCACGAGTGTCCGCGCCCCGTCCTTGGCCGGCACCGTGAATTCGTGGCCTGCCAGCAAGGCTGACGCGATCCAGATCGCGACCAGCGCCATGATAAAGAGCGCGGCCGGATCCGGCAATCGGTTGCCTGCCCGCTCGACCCAATGCAGCGCCCGCTCGACCACGGTGCGGCGCATGGGGCGGGAATCTCCCGGAGTCGACATGGCAAGATCCGTGCAACAGTATACTTGATCACCTAGGGGCTGCGGCAATGCCTAGTGTCTGTGACAAAAGCATCTATATCGTTGTATGTCAATCGATTGCGTGCAATCGAGCAGATGGGTATTGCGCTGGCAGCCGCTCGTTCGCTCAGAGCCAGCCCATTGGCTGCGATCTTCACCTAGTGGGAACCAATGCGAGTCGTTCATCCCACTCAAAAAAGCCCCAATCGATGACAATCAGAGTTGTTTGAGGCAACAGTGGACCGGGCGGAAGCGCTGCGATAGGAATTGGCGGTCTCGGGCAGTCTGGAGAGCACGCCGATGACGACATGTAGTGAGTCTCGCGCAGGTCTAGAAAACGGGTGATGAGGGCCGCCCTCCGCAGAGCGGGGAAGGCCGCAGCGCAGGTCGCGTGGTCATTCGCACACGACACCATCGCCGTCGCCGTCGCGCATGTATTCGTAGGCGGGATCTCCCCGGCGAACCGGAGCGATTCCGTGGCTGCGGGCTTCGGCGCAGGTGATCCGGCCGTTCTTGTTGTCGTCGAATCTCGCTACTTCCGGGGGAAGTTCGCGGTTCGTCCGAGCGGGAGCTGAGACATTGGCACACTCGCCCCACATCCCCAAACCGGCATTACGCGCCTCTTGTTCGAGTTTCAGAAGGGCATCTAGCTCTTGGTATGGATAACTCCTATCAGTACGAGCATGGCCTTGCCGAACAATGTCGGCATTGATGAACGTGCCGTCCTGCCGGTAGAGATTACCCAAGAAGCGCCCGTCAACACCGATACCGACTGGCCGCCAAGTGATCGGTTGGTCGCTAAGACGCAAGCGCGCCCAGTCTCTAGAGCAGTTGCCTGCCGTAGTGCCGGCTTCCGGTGCGTCTATGCCCATCAGCCGAACAGTGAACCGTCGGCACGAAGCGGCCACTTCGACCTCACCCACGTCTATGACACGCACGATCTTCCCGGATGTCTCGGGCGGGGCCTCGATCGATAGCCCGCCCCAGTCCTGGTCCGGCGGATAGCTTCCTCCCAGAATCGTCACGGCTAGAACCAACAAGGCGGCACTGCCGGCGACAAGGCGGGCAATCCATTGGCTCTGCACGCCGAATAGGTTGGCTTTGGCAGTAAGCGTAACGAAATAGACCACGGCTCCAGCAGCGAGGGCGCCAACCGTCGCGAGCAGCACGACGACGAGTGTGATCGATGGTGCCAATGGGGCCAAGCGCTGCCCGATCGAGAGCAGATCTACCAACTCTGCTTGGTGTCCAGAATAGTAGAGCATCACGGGGACAAGGAAGAACCCCATCAACTGCGCGCGTCGCACTCCGAGTTGAATGGGGATGAGTCCAACCGCCGTGGCGGCAACTAGGATCGCCACACCGCCGAGTCCGACCAGCCATCCCGTCAGAACGGTCAGAAAGACAATGACTCCCCAATTGAGTCCCCGTTGATTGACCTTGCCGAACTTCGAAGCGAACCACGCGCCGCCATGCCATAGAGCGAACGTGGCGATCAGCCCGGCACCGAGCATGGAGATAATAATCGGGAACAGGTCGTCCTTACTGACGTTCCCGCCCATGATTTGCTCCACTGCGACCGAGGCACCACTGCGGCTTTTGCCAATCAGGTGCAGCGCAGCGATCGAGAAGAGAGCTTCGGCTGTGCTGAGCGAAGAAGTGGTTACCAGATATCTGCGATCCTCATGCTCTCGCGATCTGTCCCTCCCCCTCCATCTTTCTATCAACAGCAGAAGAGTCGCGGCATTCGCCGCGCCCAGCCCAGGCAGCAGGCCGACTACCAGCCCGGCCACACTGCCCCGCAAACTCGGCCAGAATGCTTCCTTAAGAGCAGGCTGCTGCCCACTGTCCGCTGACGGGGCCGGAACGCCGTTATCCGTGCTGAGCGCGTAGAGCAAGCCGGCGATACCGAACAGCCCCGTTAGGCTGGGAAACAGCGCGTTCACCGTGGCATCGGTGCCTCCGGCAACCAGTGGGGAAGCAAACACAGCAACGCCCAAGAAGCCGCTGGCCAAAAACGTGAGGAGCGCCCAAAACCGCCGACTCTCGGCGAGGATCAGAATGATTGCTACGACGGCCAAGACCCAGACCATCCAAGACCGGAGCATGGCTTCGTACTGCCCGATCACGTTACCGAAAGCGAGGAGACCGACTACGACCGCCACGCCAACGATCAGACCGGCCGTACTGCCTACCGCTGCAAGCTTCAGGGCCAACTGGCCTTGGCTATTTCTGACTAGACGGTGACCGGGTAGCAAGGCGAAGGTCTCGTCTCCCGGAACTCCCAGGAACAGGCTTGGAATGACGTCGAAAAAGGTGTGCGAGATTGCCAGCGCACACACGAACGACAGCAGAGCAGCATAGTCCAAGCCCAGAGACGCGCAGCCAGCGCTGGCGGCAAGTACGAGAGCTGTGACTGTGTTTACGTGGATCCCCGGAATCAGGCCGGTGACGATCCCACACAGGCAACCTACGATCGCCGCAGCGATTGGCATCGGCTATTCGCTCGCCCGAACCCGTTTCACGACCAGCGACAACTCGCCTCTATACTCATCGATTCTGACGATCACGTTGAGGGATGCTCCTGAACGCAGCAGGGCTACATCGCGATCGATCCACTCGCTATCAAACATGATACCCGCCACGGCATTACGCCTTGCACCAAGCGAGGAGTGCGATTCAGTGAACCCTAGTCGTACATTCCGCCGACCTCTCCTGCTCTTAGCGAACTCTACCTTGGTCGCTACCACCGGGCCCAGACACCATGTCTGCCCCGTCTTCCCCGAAGCCACTAGCTCTGCTAAGGGTCTTACAGCACAGTCTGAAGGAAGGATCTGAATGTGCGCCGAGGACAGTGGCTTGATCTGTGGACGCCCTTGGTACCAGCCAAGGTTCCCTGTCACACGAACGATGTCACCAGCAAGCGGAATCTCCAGCAGTTTGCCGACGCCGGGAAACACTACCGCGTCAATATGTAGTCCCGCCTCGGCCCTATGGAGCTTTACAGTCACCGTTCCAGACGACGGAATCGTTTGCACTTTCTTTACGCGCCCAGCAAAGTGAAAAGTAGATCCGGAAAACAGCGGATTGGCAATATGGCGAACTGTCAGTTCCGGTAGCTTGTCTAGGTTCTCAGAGTAGACATATCGAGCGTTTGCAGCAAATAAAAGGGCTATCATAAAGAAACCCAAGATCAAGCTACTGAATCTCACGCCTGATCACCCAAGAGCTGTAGCTGTAGATAGTGCCTGCGACAAAAGCTTCTAAATGATTGAAAATAGATGAGTTGATAGCAATCGACGCCGACGAAGATGACAGCGGCTGGCTAGCCCTGGCCCGCTGGCGGCCTATTTGCTACGATCTTCGTCTGGCAGGCACCCATGAGAGTCGTCTTAAATCCACAATTAGCCATCGGCCAAATCGATATTGAGCGCATCCCACTCGATCCGCAGTCCCGGGATGATATTCCCGCCGTGCTGCGCGGTTTGCAGCAGATTTGGTCGGATGCTGAGTTGCGGGCCAAGCTATTCACTCTGCTGGAGACGCATCTGCTCGCGGACAAGAGCAAGGCGGACAGCGCAGACAGTGAGAGGCAAGCATACGGGCCGTGCTTGGACGCCAGGAACGGTCGTCCGGGCATGAGTCTGTGGAGCATATTGGTGCTGGGACTGCTGCGTCAGGGATTGAATTGCGATTATGATCGCTGGCATGAATTAGCTGGACAGCATCGCAGTGTGCGGCGCATGATGGGACTCAGCGACTGGGACAGCACAGTGGCCAGTTGCCGCACGATCACACGCAACGTGTCGCTACTGACTCCGCAGTTACTAGCGGCTGTCAACCGCTTGGTGGTGGGAGCTGGCTACGAAGTGCTAGGCCAGGATGTGGCAGGAGAGTTGGCGGCGCGTTGCGATTCGTTCGTGGTGGAGACAGACGTGCATTATCCGACGGATGTAAGTTTGCTGTGGGATGCAATGAGGAGTCTGCTACGGACGATCGCACGGGCGAGTGAGGCCCAAGGGGAGACAGGCTGGCGGCAGCATAAGAAGTTGGAAGGGAAGGTGAGGAGACTGTTCCAAAGAGTGCGGACGAGGCGCAGCGCAGGAGGAAGAATCAAGAGAAAGGGGTGAAGGCGTATTTGAAGCAGTGTGAAAGGTTGCTAGAACGAGCTGAGGGGAGCTTGGAAAATCTGCGGGAGAGCAGGGCAAGCAAGGAAGAGATCAAGGAAATAGAACGGCTTGCGGGATTGGGGCGGAAACTGGCGGGGCAAGTGGAGCGGAGAATATTGCAAGGCGAGACGATCCCACAAGAGGAGAAAGTGTATTCGATTTTCGAAGATCATACGCGCTGGTGCGTAAAAGGGAAAGCGGGTGTTCTGGTAGAGCTAGGAGTGCCGGTAACAATCGTGGAGAGCGCGGAACAGTTTATATTAGGTCATCGTATCATGTGGACGGAGCAGGACGTGGATGTGGCGGTCGAAATAGTGGAACAGGTGCAGAGTGAGTACCCGGGATTGCAGGGATGCAGTTTTGACAAGGGGTACTACAGTGCTGGGAATCGGCAGCGGTTGGATGGCATGCTGGCGCGGAACGTGATGCCGAAGAAGGGGCGGTTGAGTGAGACAGATAAAGAGCGGGAAGAAGCACAGGAGTACGTAGAGAGACGGCGGCAGCATCCGGCAGTGGAGTCGGCGATCGCGAACTTGGAGCAGCGAGGACTGGATCGAGTGCGAGAGCACGGTCGGGCAGGATTCGAGCGGGCGATTGGGTTGTCAGTGGTGGCAGCGAACGTGCATCGGCTAGGATTGATACTCCAGAGAAGGGAACGAGAAAGACTGAAGAAAGAGCGGCTAAAGATAGCCGCATAGCAGCGGTCATCGAGACGGGAAAGAGAAAAAAGAGAGCTGGCAGAAGGCCGGCAGGGCGGAGTGTATCTGAAGCAGGCAGTGAGTCGAACTCAGCCAGATTTCTTGACATATTTTTACCAATCAGGGGAGAAATTCTGCTGAACGATGCCCCCAATTGGTCCATAAATCGGCGCATATTTTTAGAGAAGATCGGATTTTAGGGGGTTTTGTCGCAGGCACTAGCTAGTACCCTCCATGAGATTGCTGAGCGAGTGACGATTGAATTTCACGGTTCTGAATCTAGTAAATTCCGGAAAGCATTCCAAGTGCGCTCCGCGTATAGAAATGAGACTGACTTTCGAATCGAACAATTGTCAGCATCAAAGCTAAGCGATGAAAACCCAAGACTTAGTCGGATCATTGATGTAGATGCTGCGGTCTCAGAAAATTATGCTCGATTGGCGTGGCAAGGATTACAGGATTTATACCATACCGCCTCACCCGAATTGACAATCGAACAATACCGCAAGAAGGCATTGGGGCGTCTGCGTAAGGCAATGCGCCGTCTCTTCACGAATCCTGAACTGCTGTTGCAGGACTTCGGCGCACTCAGATCAGGCACATTTCGGTTCTCGAAAGGCAGTGCAATCGATTTTCACTACAAGAACTTGTCGGGAGGGGAGAAAGCAGCTTTTGACATTTTGTTAGATGTATTTGTAAAGCGAAAAGAGGCTAAAAATGCGGTGTTTTGCATTGATGAACCTGAATTGCATGTAGCAACTGCTCTCCAAGGCCGATTGATCAAATGCATACTTGATCTGCTCCCCCAAACGACCCAGTTGTGGGTTGCTACGCACTCGATTGGAATCGTGAGAGAGGCTTATCGGATGCATCAAAAGGACCCTAATGAGGTTGCATTCCTAGATTTCTCCAACCGTGACTTCGATACCGCCATCGAGATTAAGCCAAGTAGCCCCAATCGCAATTTTTGGGCGAACATTTACAAAATCGCACTTGACGATCTCGGACGATCTCGCGTCGTTGGTGGCCCCACGCCACATCGTTCTTTGTGAAGGTAGTGCAGACAAGCACGTAGAGGGTTTCGACGCTAAGTGCTACAACCTGCTATTCGCTGATGAGCATTCAGAGACACTATTCTTGTCGCGTGGCGGCTCCAACGAAGTAATCCAATCAAAACATTTGATGGCAATTTTGGAAACCATCGCCGAAGGTACGAGAGTTATTCGTCTAGTCGATAGGGATGACATGACAAAGGAGGCGAGAGACCGAAAAATTTCCGATGAAATTCGTGTACTGCGGCGGAGAGAGTTAGAGGATTATCTCTACCATCCTGCTGTTCTAAGCACGTTTTGTATGTTGCATGGGTGCAAAGATTCGATTCGCGAATGTATCTTACAAAAGCAGAGAGATTTAATCGAAAGTCAAGAAGGCCCAAGAAATGTTAAGGATATATCTCAGTCTCTATTTACCGCAATCCGCAAAAGCACGAAGCTGGAAAATCTTGGTAACAATCGTGAAGAGTTTGCAGTGCATTTCTTGGTACCTGCACTTCAAATGACAAGAAATGTGTTCGATGAACTTCGCGAAGATATATTCGGAGCGTAATAGTAACTACCCAGCTTCGGCTTCGGATGGCGAGGGCACTTGACATCTAGGATGGCCGCCCATTGCGTACATCATAGACTCATTTCCACTCCCACTGCCCGTCATCCTTCAGTCTCATCTTTGGATTGGAAAGGACGAGACTCGATGGGGTCCTGCCGGAACTGCTCCGCGCAAGGGCGCTTGCGCGCTCGGTCAGAGCTCGCGCCGGCCTTCGATCGACTCGACCATCGTGGCCTCGTCGATGAATTCCAGCTCTGTCCCGATCGGGATTCCCAAGCCGATGCGGCTGACCTTGACATCCAGCGGCTTCAGCAGGCGGCTCAGATAGGCCGAAGTGGCTTGCCCCTCGGTGGTCGGGCTGGTCGCTAGGATGATTTCGCGGATCGGATTGTTCCGCATGCGCTCGATCAGATTCTTGATCTTGAGGTCCTCGGGGCCGATGCTGCGCAATGGCGACAGGGCGCCGTGCAGGATGTGGTACACGCCGTTGTAGGCCCGGGTGCGCTCGAGCACCATGATGTTGTTAGGCTGCTCAAGGACGCAAACCAGCTTGTGGTCGCGTTTCGGATCGCTGCAGATCGGGCACAGTTCGGCCTCGGCGATATTGTTGCAGCGGCTGCACAGCCGCACCCGCTCGCGCATCGACAGGATCGCACGGGCCAGGTTGTCGGCTTTCGCGCGCTCGACACCTAGCAGGTGGAAGGCGAGCCTTTGCGCCGACTTGGCCCCCACGCCCGGCAGCCGTTTCAACTCGTCCACGAGCCGGGCCATCGGCGCGGCCAAATCGCTAGCCGCCATGCCCAACTCTCGACCGATGCGTTGCGGCGGCCTAGCCCAGCATTCCGGGCGGCATCATCCCGCCGGCAAGCATGCCGCCCATGACACCGCTGACCTTGCGCTGCGTTTCTTCCTCGACCCGTCGCACGGCCTCGTTCACCGCGCCTTGGACCATGTCTTCGAGCATCTCGATGTCCTCGGCCGCATCTGGGTCGATCTTGATGCGGGTCACGGTCTTGTTGCCGTCCATGCTGACGGTTACCATGCCGCCTCCGGTGGAAGCCTCCACGCGGATCGCTTCCACCTCCTGCTTGAGTCGATCTTGCATCTGCTTGGCCTGCTCGAGCATCTGCTTGGCGTTGCCTGGGAGTTTCATGGCTTGCTCTCTCTTAAATCCACCACGTTTGTGACGCGGCCTTCGAAACGCTTGGTGAAGGCTTGGACCGCGGGATCGGATACGGCCCGCGCGCTGATGTCGTCGCCCGCGGAAGTGGCAGTTTCGGTGGCGCGCGAGGGATCTCGCCGGGGCGGATCGTCTCGCGGCGGGGCGGTGCTGGCTACGAGTCTAACATCCGCCTTGGCTCCAAGGATGGCTGCTGCGCTGGCCTCCAAGACCGGCCCTTCCAAGTCGAGCACTGCAAACCAATCGTTCGAAGCGTGGATCGTGACCGTCCGTTCCTGTTGCTCGACGCGGCTGGCCCGGACTGCATCGGCCAAGGTTTCATTCCCGGCTTGCAGCAGGGAGTCCGCCAGTCGCCCGGCGAAGCCGCTTGCCGGGGCGCCGGCCGCGGCTGTCGGCGCGGGATTGGGATCGCTCGGCGGGTGCGCCATGCCCCGCGGCTGTGCGGGTGCCGCGGCGGGAGGCTTTCCCCCGCTGTCGGCGCGCCGGCGCGCCGGCTGGTCCGGGTCGAACTTCCGCAAGACCTCTTCGACAGACGCCAGTCGCCCGGCATGCACCAGCTTGAGCAGCCCGATTTCCAAGCGGAAGCGTTGATGCGTGGAACTCTGGAGATCTTGGTAGAGGCCGAGCAAGATCTGCACGTAACGGGTCAGGTCGTCCTCGGAGAACGTTCCCAGCCAGTCCTTGGCCGCCTCGCGCTCGGCAGTGCTTGCGGATACGAGCCTGGTGTCGTGGCCGGCGACCTTCATCACCATCAAATCCCGAATCTGTCGCGCCAGTTCGCTGCAGAAGTGCTGCGCATTGCGGCCTTCTTGGAACAGGTCGTCGACAATCGCCAGCATGTCTGCCGGGCTGCTGTCCCGGATCGCGCCTAGGATGCGCGCCGTGCCCTCGCTGGGTATCACGCCCAGCAGGTCGCGAACAGCCTGCGCCTCCAGCTTGCTGCCGAAGGCCGCGATCGCTTGGTCCAGAGTGGAAAGCGAATCGCGCACGGAACCGTCGCCTGCCAGCGCGACAGCGGTTAGGGCCTCGTCATCCGCAGCCACGCCTTCGCTGGCACAGATCTTGGCCAGGTGCCCGATCACCTCTTGCAATTCCACGGACTGGAAGGCAAAGCTCTGGCAGCGCGAGGCGATCGTGGCGGGGATAGACTGCGGCTCGGTGGTGCAGAGCACGAAGACTGCCCACTCGGGAGGCTCTTCCAAGGTCTTGAGCAGGGCGTTGAACGCATCGGTGGTTATCTGGTGCGCTTCGTCGATGATAAAGATCTTGTAGCGGTCGCGGACGGGCCGGTACTTGACGCTTTCGCGCAATTCCCGGATGCTGTCGATGCCTCGGTTCGAGGCGGCATCGATCTCGACCACGTCCAGCGACGAGCCGGCAGCGATCTCCTTGCAGGCCAGCGAGTCCGGGGCGGGAGACGCGCTGGGGCCGTCCTCCCAGTTCAGGGCCATGGCCAGAATGCGGGCCATGGTGGTCTTGCCCGTCCCCCGCGGGCCGGAGAAGATATAGGCGTGCGCGATGCGCTGCTGGGCGATGGCGTTCTTGATCGTCAGCTTGACGTGGGCCTGGCCGACAACCTCCTCGAATCGCTGGGGGCGGTATTTGCGCGCAATGACCTGGTACATCGCGAGGAATCCGAATCGCGCCTAAAGATGGGCCCCGGAGCGCCGCGGCACGCGGCAGAGGCCGCTACCGTTGCTTCCTCCCGGACCTGGCGGAGTTCACAGCATCCCGCTGCACGGTTCCAGAGCCCAACCTCAGTCTATCACCGCGCTTGCAGGCCGCTCAGGCAGGCATTGCGGGGAGCGTCGGTGCAGGAACCGGGCTGGGGCGGGCCAAGCCGTCGACCAGCGTGATCCGGCGGCTTGCCTTGGCGGCGATCTGATCGTCGTGGGTGACCATCACCAGCGTGGTGCCGGTCTCGCGGTTCAGGCGCAGGAGCATGTCGAGCACCAGCTCGCTGTTGCGGCTGTCCAGGTTGCCGGTCGGCTCGTCGGCGAGCACGATCGGGGGGTGCGTGACGAAGGCGCGTGCTAGGGCGACGCGCTGCTGCTCGCCGCCGGAGAGCTGCACCGGATAGTGGCCGCTCCGCTCTGCCAGGCCTACCTCGCCCAGCAGTTCGATCGCCCGCCGCTGGGATCCGCTGTCGGCGCACCCCGTCAGATCCAGCGGCAGCATCACGTTCTCCAACGCCGTCAGTGTCGGCACCAGTTGATAGGCCTGGAAGACAAAGCCGATCTTCCGCCCGCGCAGCAGCGCCATCTCATCCTCGGCGAGGCCGGACAGCGGCTCTCCGTTGATCAGGATTTCCCCGGATGTCGGCTTGTCCAGGCCGGCCAGCAGCCCCAGCAGCGTGCTCTTGCCGCTGCCAGACGGCCCTTGGATGGCCACGAAAGTGCCGGCAGGGATCGCGAAATCCAGCCCTCGCAAGATTTGAACGACGTGCGAGCCATTGCGAATGGACTTGACGAGACCGCGGACTTCCAAGGCCGGGACTGGATTCGACATCGTGCTCGCCAAGTCTCCTTCCTTCGATTCCAGGAGCAAGCCGACCAGCCACTCCCTGCGCCGAGGGCCGTCCGGCCTTGCGTCGCCGGACCTGCCGGAGACGGGCCCGGGCGAGACGTTGCGGGCGACGGCCGCTGCGCGATTCCGCCGCGGCGAGCGCCGCGGCTCGCGTTTTCTCCATACTGAGGGTAGCAGGCCCTGCTGCCTTCGAAGCGGACCATGCATCACCGATCCACGGCCGGGGCTCCCGTGCTTGCCATCACCGTCGCCGCTGCCTTGCTGGCCGCCTGCGGCACCGTCCCGACGGCCGGCCCGAGCCAGCCGGGCGGCGAGGCGGTCGAGGAGCGCGAATCGCCGCCCGCGCCGGACACGCGGCCCGTGGTGGTCGCCTTTGGCGACAGTTTGACAGCCGGGCAGCGTGTCGGGCGGGACGAGACCTATCCGGCATTCCTGCAGCGCGAGTTGGACAGTCGCGGCAAGAGTTTCCGCGTGGTCAACCAAGGCGTCAGCGGGGATACGACAGCCGTGGCTCTGAGCCGCGTGGAGGCAGCGATTGCAAGCCAGTCGCGCCCCCGGGCGGGGCCCGGATCATTCGGTTGGAAACACGTGGCT
Source organism: Bryobacterales bacterium (assembly GCA_965219605.1). Lineage (GTDB taxonomy): Bacteria > Acidobacteriota > Terriglobia > Bryobacterales > UBA6623 > VXMF01. The sequence goes on from CBDCOC010000001.1 coordinate 2,294,352, forward strand.
TGGCGTAGAATCAGAGCGGAGGGTTCCGGCAGTCAAGCCCCGTAATTTCATTGGTGCAGTATTTGCCCCAAAGCCAGTCTGGGTCCGGGCGAGCGATCATTCACTAGCGAGGTTTCTTCGGAAGCACTCCTCAACACCAGCATTGCAGAGCAATTGCCAACCCGGGCCGGGGCCTTCCGTGTGTGAGACAGGAGCAGCAGGAGGGAGATATGGCAAGAGAGCAGCCGGAGCGGGACCTGCCGGTGCAGCGCCCGCAGGTGGCGGGGGTGGACCTCGGCAGCCGCGAGCACTGGGCCTGCGGGCCGCCACGTGCGGACGGCAGGCCCAACGTGCGCACGTTCGGCACGACCACCGCGCAGTTGGACGCGTTGGCGGACTGGCTGGCGGCCGAAGGCGTGGAATCGGTGGCGCTGGAGAGCACGTATGTGTACTGGATCCCATTGCACGAGTTGCTGGAGGAGCGCGGTTTCGAGGTGTTGCTGGTCAATGCGCGGCAGTTGAAGAACGTGCCGGGGCGCAAGACCGACATGCTGGACTGCCAGTGGCTACAGCGGCTGCACAGTTGCGGCCTGCTGCGGGGCTCGTTCCGGCCGCCCGAGACGGTGACGCAGCTGCGGGCGCTGCACCGGCAGTGGCAGAGCTTGGTGGCGGAGCGCACGCGCTGCGTGCAATGGATGCAGCGGGCGTTGGATCAGATGAACGTGCAGGTGCATCGGGCGGTGACGGATCTGACGGGGCAGACAGGCATGGCGATCGTGCGTGCGATCGTGGCGGGGCAGCGCGATGCGGAGCAGTTGGCGCAGTTGCGCTCGGGGCGCTGCAAGCACACGGAGGAGCAGTTCGTGGAGTACCTGAGCGGCAACTGGCGGGAGGAGCACCTGTTCAACCTGCGCAGTGCGCTGCGGCTGTACGACGCGGTGCAGGCCGAGATGGACGGTTACGAGCAGAAGCTGCAAGAGGATCTGCAGCAGCAGGCGGGCGAGGAATGCAGCGCGGAGGAGTGTCCGCGGCACCCGAACGCGGCCAAGGAGAAAGCCATCCGAAGGCGGGGTGAGCAGCCGCTGCGGACGGCGCTGTACCGCTACGCGAGCGTGGATCTGACGCGCATCGACGGGATTAGCGCGGGGGCGGCGCGCACGATCCTGACCGAGGTGGGGACGGATCTGGGGTCGTTTCCGAGCGAGCGGCATTTCACGAGCTGGCTGGGCCTGGCGCCGCGGCACGCGGTATCGGGCGGGCAGCAGTTGGCGGGCAAGCGGCAGCGCGGGCTGGGAGCGACGCGCACGTCGAACGCGCTGCGCATGGCGGCGACGGCGCTGATCCGGTCCAAGTCGGCGCTGGGGGCGGCGCTGCGCCGCAAGGCGCGGCACAAGGGGATGAAGACGGCGGTGTTCGCCACCGCCCGCAAGCTGGCGGTGTTGGTATACCGCATGCTGCGCTTCGGCCAGGACTACGTTGACGAGGGCGAGGCGGCCTACGAGCAGCGCCATCGCCAACGGACCTTGGCCTACCTCAAAACGACAGCTAAGGATCTCGGCTACCAGCTGCTTCCCGACACTGCACAAACTGCTTCCCGGGACGCTGTGGGGGCAGGGGCGGGCTAGGGTGTTTCACACCAGGGTGTTTCACACCAGCTGCTTCCCGACACTGCACAAACTGCTTCCCGGGACGCTGTGGGGGCAGGGGCGGGCTAGGGTGTTTCACACCAGCTGCTTCCCGACACTGCACAAACTGCTTCCCGGGACGCTGTGGGGGCAGGGGCGGGCTAGGGTGTTTCACACCAGCTGCTTCCCGACACTGCACAAACTGCTTCCCGGGACGCTGTGGGGGCAGGGGCGGGCTAGGGTGTTTCACACCAGCTGCTTCCCGACACTGCACAAACTGCTTCCCGGGACGCTGTGGGGGCAGGGGCGGGCTAGGGTGTTTCACACCAGCTGCTTCCCGACACTGCACAAACTGCTTCCCGGGACGCTGTGGGGGCAGGGGCGGGCTAGGGTGTTTCACACCAGCTGCTTCCCGACACTGCACAAACTGCTTCCCGGGACGCTGTGGGGGCAGGGGCGGGCTAGGGTGTTTCACACCAGCTGCTTCCCGACACTGCACAAACTGCTTCCCGGGACGCTGTGGGGGCAGGGGCGGGCTAGGGTGTTTCACACCAGCATTCCACGTCGCTCGTGACTCGCAGCCTCAGTCGCGGGCAACACATGCTACCACTAAATGGAGCTATCGCGTCAAGACTCCGTTAGGAATCTGCATTTCCGGCCCCCGGGGCGGATTCTGAATGTCTCGCTAGGCCCAGATCGGATTATGCCGCCGCAGGGCGGCAGCCGCTAGTCCCACTGCACGGATGAGAGCGTGCGAAGGGACAGGCCCCCGACAGATCTACAGCTCGAGTGTAACGGCTCACACATCAGCAGCTAGCGAGCCGCAGTACCTGATCGAGATTGCAGCAAGGACAGCTGCGAGGCGCTTGGGTTGAGTTGGTGAATATCTTGCCGGGCGCTGGACGGCATCTATTCATGTTGGTGAGGTGCGCTTTGCCGGGCACATTCGCCTACGTTTCAATCATCGACGCTACCGGTGGCCGCTTTCGTGCCCCTGCTCGTCTATGTCGCGCACGCACCCCGCTCCTCCGGCTCCTGCCTTTGGCTGCAACTGCTGGGCAATCAGGCTTGGGAATGGCGGTACACTGAGCTCGATGCCTGCCAGCTACCGTGCGGAAGTGGTCGGAGTGTTCGGCCAGCCCGTGGCAGAAAACCCCACGGGAGTAATGCAAGAAGCGGGCTTCGCCGCGGCCGGGCTGAATTGGCGCTACCTCAATTTCGAGATTCCGCCCCACAAGCTGGGTGCCGCGATCGAGGCGCTGGACGCGCTGGGCATGCGCGGTGTCAACCTCACAATCCCGCACAAGGTGGCAGTCATCGAATATCTGGACGAACTGGCGCCGGAGGCGCGCGCCATCGGCGCGGTCAACACGGTGCGCTTGGAAAGCGGCAGGAAAATCGGCGAAAACACGGACGGCAAGGGCTTCTTGCGCGGAGTTCGCAATGACGCCGGCATGGACCCTGCCGGCAAGCGCACGGTATTACTCGGGGCGGGAGGCGCGGCGCGGGCCATCGCCACCGAACTCGTGCTGGCCGGCGTCAGCGACCTGCTCGTTGTCAACCGTTCGCAAGAGCGTGGTGGCGCCATGGTCGCCGATCTCCGGGCCGCAACCGGCGGCCCGGTCCGCTTCCAGCATTGGACCGGTACGCTGGCAGTGCAGAGCGACTGCGACCTGCTGGTCAATGCGACCTCCATAGGCTTGTATCCCGATGTCGACGCCGCACCGGATGTCGACCTGTCGTCGGCTCCAGCGGGGATGCTCGTCGCGGACGCGGTCTTCAACCCGCCCGAAACCCGCCTGCTCGCCGCGGCCCGCACGCGTGGGCTGCCAACTCTCGACGGACTGTCGATGCTTGTCTACCAAGGCGTAATCGCATTCGAGATGTGGACAGGCCGGTCCCCGGACGAAGCCGTCATGAAAGCTGCGCTGCGCAAGGCTCTCGGCGTCGATTGAGCACCCTCCTGGCAGAACGGGCGGCCCCCGAAAAGGACCGCCCTGCGAGCATGCCAGCTGCAATCCAAGCCGGCGCTACCGGCGGAACGAGCGACCGCCGCCCGCCGGCGCCTTCCCGCCCCCGCGCTTCGCTCCCGGTCGCCGATCGGGCCCTCGGTGCCGGGCCTGCCGGCCGCGAGCCGGCCCGGCCCCGCCGCGGCCCGCACGCATGCGCTGGCCTCCGCGCGGCCCATGCTGGCGTGCCGCGCCGCGGCCCCTGCCAGGGGCCTCGATCAAGCCCATGCGGGCGGCCAGGGCGAAATCCCGCATTTGCTCGCGCATTGCGCCGAGTTGCGCAACCTTGGCCCGCTGCTCGTCATTCAGTACGGCTTCGACCTTAGCGCCTTGCTCCGCGCGCCAAGCGGCCCGCTCTTCCTCTGACTGGCCGCGCGGCGGCCTGGCGCGACGGATCTCCCGGATCTTGTCGATCTGCTCCGCACTCAGGCCGAAAGACTCCGCAGCCGCCTCAGACATGCCGCGCGACCCACGCTGGCGTTCGCCAGGCTCATCCTGAGCGAATCCACTCGCCACTAGCCCCAACCCGACAATGAGGGCGATAGCAGCTTGTTTGATCAGTTGTTTAGACATGGTGTTCTCCTGCTTGCTCTGGTCTCGACGCGCTCCCGCCACTGTTCGGAAGCGCTTGCAATTCACTGGACGCAGCCGCGCGCCAAAGCGTGCTGCCGCTCCTGTAAAGAGCGAGTCAAGCTTCGCGAGCGGGCCGCTTCGAGCAAGCTAGGCCGGCCGCCCGGGCTGGCGGATCACTTCCCTGGCGCCGTAGATAGACCGGCCCTGGCTTTCGAAATACGTGCGCATCAACACCTCTCCGACCAAGCCGGTGCAGAACAACTGCAGGCCTGTGAGAGCTAGCAGCGAACCCGCGATGAGCAGGGGGCCGTGCTCGACCATGATATGCACGCCTTGCAGCTTCTTGAACAGCAGGAACGACAAGGCGGCCCCGCCCGAGCCGGCGCAGGCCATTCCGAGCGAACCGAAAAAATGCATGGGGCGGGTCAGGTAGCGCGCGAGGAAGACCACGGTGAGCAGATCAAACAGCACGCGCAGCGTGCGCCCCAGCCCGTAGTGGGAGCGGCCGGCCGCGCGCTCGCCGATGCCAATCGGAACCTCCGCGATGCGAGCGCCATGCATGGCGGCCAAGACAGGGACGAAACGATGCAAGTCGCCATAGAGCCGGAGGTGGTCGAGCAGGTCGGCGCGGTAGGCCTTGAAGGTGCCGCCGAAATCTCGCAACTGGACTCCTGACAGCTTGCGAATCAACCAGTTGGCCGCCCGTGACGGCAGCCGTCGCGTCAGCAGGCCATCAGTGCGCTTCTCGCGCCAGCCGTTGACCAGATCGTAGCCCTCGTCCAACTTGGCCAGTAGCGCGGGAATGTCCTCGGGCGCATGCTGCAGGTCGCCGTCCATCGCGACCACGACTTCCCCGGAGGCCTCTTCAAAGCCGGCCGCCAGGGCCGCCGTCTGGCCGGAATTGCGCCGCAAGCAAACGGCCTTCAACCGGGGATCGTCGGCGCACAGGGTCCGGAGCAGGCGCGCGCTGCCGTCGGTTGAGGCGTCGTCGACAATGACAATCTCAAAGCCGCGGCCCACGCCGACGAGAGTGTCGACCAGCCGGTTCACCAAGGGCAGCAGATTGGGTTCTTCGTTGTGGGCTGGGATGACTACGGAGACAGCGGGCCGTAAGTTCATCGCATCTCAGTCCCACACTTGGCTGAAATCCCGGTCCAGATCGCCAACCGGCAGGCCCATCACGCTTTCGACGCAGCCAATCACAGCCTCCACGAATTTGCGCGCCTCTCCCTGGATGCCGTACGCGCCCGCCTTGTCCAGCGGGTCGCCGGTCGCCACGTACTGCTCGATCTCTTGCTCGGAGAGTGCGCGAAAGACGACCCAAGTCTGATCCAGATAGGACAAGCACGGGCAGCCATCGCTATCCAGCACAGACACCCCGGTCAGGACGCGATGCGGCCGGTCCGAGAGCTTGCGCAGCATCCGCCTGGCATCGGCGTGATCGCGCGGCTTGCCGAGCACTTCGCCACGAACAGTTACGGCGGTATCCGCGCCAAGGCAGCGCCGCCCGGACTCCCAAGCGGCCTCGGCCTTCATGAGAGCCAGGCGACAGACATAGGCTTCCACCCGTTCGCCCATTTTCATCGACTCGTCAACATCGACCGGGCGCTGCTCGAACTCAATGCCGGCTTTTGCCAGCAGTTCCGCTCGGCGGGGCGATGCCGAGGCCAAGATCAAGGGCGGCTGACACCGCAGGAGATTTTCGGACATAGTTCGCAGTGCCGGCGCCCGCCTTATCGATCCAGATAACCGGGGTCGCTGATCGCCGCGCCCGACTCGCCCGAGTCGGCGCTGGCGGCGACAGCAGCCGCGGGCGATCTCTCGGCAAACGCATCGGGGCCTTTCGCAAAACCGACGGGCAGGCGGTGGACACGGCCGTTGAGAGCGGACAAGAACGCGACTAGGTCATCCTTCTCGGCCTGGCTTAGCCCGAGCGGGCGGATCTCGGGCTGGAGGATCTCAGGCGCCGAGCCTCCCCGGTCGTAGTGTTCGATCACTTGACGGATATTCATCAGCCGGCCATTGTGCATGTACGAGTAACGGCGCAGCGCATCGCGCAAGCTTTGCGTCTTGTACTTGGTCCCGGCCGTGCCGTGCCCGTCGCGCTCGGGCACACCGGTGTAGTGGAAGCCATGGTCGGTGAGCAAGGGACCGTTGTGGCAGCGCACGCACTCCGCCTTGCCTGTGAACAAGCGCATCCCGCGCCGGGCACTGGCGGAAAGCGCGGTCTCGTCACCCAGCAGGAACCGGTCCAAGTCACTATCGTAGGAAACCAGCGTCCGCTCGAAACTGGCGATGGCCTTAGCCACCAGTTCGAACGTGATCCCCTCGCCCGGAAAAGCTTGCCCGAACGCCCGCACGTAAAGCGGATCGCGACGAATCCGGTCGACCGCCTCGGACGGCTCCAAAGACATTTCCCGGTGGTTCTCCAATGGCTTGGAGACCTGCTCTTCCAAGGTCTTGACGCGGCCGTCAAAGAACATGCTCCGCTGCCAGCCCACGTTCAGCAAGCCCGGGGTCTTGCGCGACAGCTCGCTCTCGTCAAGGCCCCAGCCGCGGGAGAGGCCGTCCATGAAAAGGAGTTCGGGCTTGTGGCAGGTGCCGCAACTGCGGCGCCGCCCGCCCGATAGGATCGAGTCGAAGAAGAGTTCTTCGCCCAGCCGCACCTTGGCCGCCGTGGGAGGGTTGCCGGCCGGGAAGGGCGGCACGCCGGACAGCGGCTCAAGCCCGGGCTCGCCAGCGGCCCCGGCAGAGATCGCGCAGCCGAAGGCAAAGACCAGCGCGAGCAGCCCGCGGCAGCGCCGCATCACGCTGTCATGCGAGCGGGGCTGCAGCATGCCTGCATCAAGCATCCGCTAGCGCCGATCCGGGCATCGGGCCGCCTAGCCCTAGTTCGCCACTTTCCCCCAAATTGCCGGCACGGAGCATATTTTTTTGCTGCCGCTACTGCTCCAAACTGGCCGATAATCTTTCTTTAGATTTATTATCTTCGTAATCTATTTGCTTTATAGTCTTATGATGCTCTCTTAAAGCTTTTTGTAGTGCCAACTTCTTTTTTGACCCCCTTGACACCCCCTAGCCCCCTCTGCCACCCTACAACTGAGCGCTCATGTTCATCCGTGCCACCAAAACCCACTCCGTCGGCGGCCAGCCCGGCTACAGCTGCCGCCTCGTGCAGTCCGTGCGCTGCGGCGCGGCGGTGCAGCAGAAAACCCTGCTCAACCTGGGCACCGATTATGCCGTGCCGCGCGCGCTGTGGGCCGACGTCGCGGCCCACGCCGAGCGCCTGCTGCGCGGCCAGAGCGCCCTATTCGAGGTGGCGCACGAAGTGCGCCTGGCGGCCGAGGATTTGGTGCGTCGCCTGCGCGCCCGCGGCTTCGCCAGCGAGCAGCCCGCCGCCGAGCAGCCAGTCAGCGTCCAGTTGCATACCCTGGCGCACTGCGACGCCCGCTCGGTGGGCGGCGAACGCCTGGCCCTGCGCGCCTTGCAGCAACTGCGCTTGCCAGCTTTGCTGCGCGCGGCCGGCGCCTCGCAGCGCGACGCGGCCATCGCCACCGCCCTGGTTATGGCGCGCATGCTGCATCCCTCCTCCGAACGCGAAGCGCAGCGCTGGCTGCGCGACCACAGCAGCACTCTCGAACTGCTCGGACTCGACACCTCCGGCGGCGTCTCGCTGGCCAAGCTGTACCGCATCGGCGACTTACTGTGGAAACACCGCGAAGCCTTGCAGGCCGGGCTGTTCGCCCGCGAGCGCGACCTGCTTGGCCTGCCGCGCACGATCGTCTTCTACGACCTGTCGAACACGCATTACACCGGGCGCGAGAACGCCGGCCTGCGGCGCTTCGGCAAGTCGAAGCAGAAGCGCAACGACTGCCCGTTGGTCTCGCTGGCCATGGCCTTGGACGGCTCCGGCTTTCCGCGCCGCTGCGAGATCCTAGCCGGCAATGTCTCCGAGCCGGGCACCTTGCAGCCGCTGCTGGAGCGGCTGGACGACGAGCGCCAAGAGGGGGCGCCGCGGCCGACCGTGGTGTGCGATGCGGGCCTGGCCAGCGCGGCGAACCTGAGCTGGCTGCGGGAGCAGGGCTGGCACTGGATCTGCGTCAGCCGCGAGGCCAAGCCACAGCCGCCGGCGGGCGAGCCGACGGCCCAGCTGGAGACCAGCGGCGGCTACTGCGTGCGGGCCTGGCCACTGCCGGCGGAGACAGCACAGGCTGCGGCGCAGGAGGCCGGCCAGGAGCCGGCCGAGTTGCGCGTGTACGCACTCAGCGAGGGCCGCCTGCGCACGGCGGAGTCGATTCTGCAGCGGCAGCGCGAGCGCTTTGAACAGGCCCTGCAAAGCCTGCATGAGGGCCTCTCCAAACCGCGCTGTGTGAAGCAACTCGCGGCCGTGCAGCGCAAGGTGGGACGCTTGCTCGAGCAGTACAAGGCGGTGGCAGCGCAGTATAAGGTCGAAGTGCTGGCCGGCGAGCAGGAGCGGGCGACGGCCGTCCGCTGCACACCGAATCCGCAGTATGCGGCCGCCGATGCGGCGGCCGGGGCCTACGTGCTGCGCACCAGCCATATCGACTGGGACGTGGCGCAGGTGCTGCGCAGCTACTGGGAACTCAGCGAAGTGGAAGCCAGCTTCCGCTCGTTGAAGTCGGAATTGGGCCTGCGCCCGATCTGGCACCGTTTGGATCGGCGCGTGGCAGCGCACCTGTTCGTGGCCGTGCTGGCCTATCACGGCGTGCATCTGTTGCGCACGCAACTGCGGGCGCACGGCCTGCATTGGAGTTGGCAGTCGCTGCGCGAGCGCTTGGCGGGCTGGATGCGGGTGACGACCAGCGTGCAGGCGGCAGACGGGCAGTTGCTGTGCAGCCGCCAAGATGTGCAGCCGGGGGCCGAGGCCGTGCGCATCGCCCAGGCGGCGGGCCTGGCCGTGCGCGCACATCGGCGGCGGGCGGCCGCGCGGGGCTGACGCTCAAGAGCACAAAAGTGTAGTGCCAAGCGGCTTGGCCGCATCTCTATAACTGTTTGTATTTCAATACTATACGGAATTTTTCAAGTCACCAAATGACGAACTAGGGCTAGGCTGGCTGTTGCGTCTGAGCGATCATGATGCGCTTCTGGAAATCGGCCAGCATGGCCTCGTCCAAGCGAACCTGGGTCGGACGCCGCTCAAGCGTGGTCATGCGGTCGATCTTGTCCTGCAGCTTGAGCAGAGCGTAGAACAGATTCTCCGGGCGCGGCGGGCAGCCTGTCACGTACACGTCTACCGGCACCATCTTGTCGACGCCCTGCAGGACACCGTAGGTGTTGAACGGACCGCCGACCGAGGAGCAGGCACCCATCGAGATGCACCACTTCGGTTCTGGCATCTGGTCCCAGATGCGCTTCAGCACCGGGGCCATCTTCAGCGAGACGGTGCCGGCGACGATCATGAGGTCGGACTGGCGAGGGCTGGGGCGGAACACTTCCGCGCCGAAGCGGGCGATGTCGAAGCGCGAGGTGGAGGAAGCGATCATTTCGATCGCGCAGCAGGCCAGGCCGAAAGTCAGCGGCCAGATGGCAGACTTGCGCGCCCAGTTGAACACATAGTCCACGGATGTGGTCATGAAGTTGCGCTCGAACTGATTTTGTAGGTACGGCATGGTTCTGCAATTAAGCTGATTATAGCGCCCGAGCGGCCGTGCCTCCCGGTTGCCGACAGAAACGCAGCCCAGGCAGGGCGAGCCATGCAGCCGAGCAGGCAAAGCATCGGCTGGCAGCAGGGGCGGTCACATCCGCATAGCTTCCAAGCCGCCGTCATGCAAAGCCCGCTCCTTGCTGGCACTGCAAGGCCCAGATCACGACTAACTCCTTTATGAGAGCGCACGACCCGGGGCCGACAGATTCTGGCGAATCACCGCTTGCAACCGCCCTGCGCGCTTCATTGCGCGACCTTGACGACGTGCCTGCGGAAGCAGGCGAGGAAGGCTTCCCGCAGCCCGCCCGGTTGGCACTCACAACCGCGAGGCGACTATTGCAGGAGCTTTACACCCTGCGGCCTTCCCGCTTGGACGTGTACCCGACTCCGGACGGCGAGGTCGCCCTTGTCTTGCGGGGCGGCCGCAGACGGTCAGTGCTGGTCTTGTGCGGTTCGAGCGGCAGCGTGCTATGCTCGGTCAACCTGGACGGGAAACATCGTCGCGCCTCGTACGATACTGCCGCCTCGCTACCCGATAGCTTCGTCCGGGAAGCGGTCCGCGATTTAAGCGAACTGGACCGGACGGGGCAAGCGCTCCTCCCGAAATAGATCCTTGCAAGGATCTAACTCCCGCGTCGACCAGCCGTTCCGCACGTACGACTGGCAGCACCGCTGGCACACTGGCCCGGCATTGCGATTGCGTCCAAGATGCGAAGCCTGCGGAAACACGCCATCCCCCTTGCAGCGTGCCAATCGCGCTGCCGACCTGCGCCGGCGCAATCAGATCTGGGAGCAGCAAACAGCCTCGCGCCCGCACCCGTCGCAACCCACCTCCGCTACCTAGAATTCCAGATTGCTAATGGAATTCTGACGGGGTAGTTGGGACGAGAGCTATTGGATGACAAGCGTTGCAAAATCTTGGCTGTAGATCAAGTTTCCAATTATTCTGAGCGGGCACGCGGGGCAATCTATTGGCAGGAGAATGATTCACATGGATTGAGCCCGCTCAATTTGGCGAGAAAAGGATTTGAAATTTATCCAGATATTTTCCGGCCAACCTTGACTCGCATTGCAGCACTAAGCGAGAAGCAGATGGCTGCGATTGTAGATCGGATCCCATCTTCCTGGATCAGCCCAGCATCTCGTTCGTTCGCCGTTGCACTGCTGTGCTATAATCTGGATCAGTTGAGGAGCCTCCCCAGATGACCCCCAATACTCTATTTTTGGCATGGCAAGATAAGAAGAATCGCGGATGGTTTCCAGTCGGAAGACTCGATGTCAATAGCGAGCCACATTACTATCGATTCCGCTATCTCCATGGCGCAAAACGAGCCGAAGAGAAGCTTGGCTTTCCACCAATTCACGGATTTCCAAGTTTTGAAGGAGACTATCGATCACCGCAGCTATTCCCATTATTCAAAAATAGAGTGATCGCACAAAATCGACCAGATCGTGGCGAATATTTGCGAAACTTAGATCTCAGTGAAGATGCAGATCCAATCGAAGTTTTATCAGTTAACGGTGGTAAAAAAACAACGGATGTTTATGAAGTTTTCCCTAAAATTTCTAAGCGTGAAGATGGAAGTTTCAGTTATAAATTTTTTCTTCATGGATCTAGGCATGTTCCATCTAATTGCAGGCAAAGAATCGAAAATTTAGCACCAAAAGAACGCTTATTGGTTGCACTAGAACTCACTAATCCTGTCACTGGATTTGCTGTTCAAATTCAAACTAGCGACTATTGTACGATTGGCTGGTCTCCGCGCTGTTTGGTAGATGATTTTGTGGCAGCAATGGAAGAATGTCCATCTTATTCTGCACACGTAGTGCGATTAAACCCTCTTCCAGCACCATCAAGGCAGCGACTGTTAATTCAATTAGATGGCCGATGGGAAAAGCATTCTCCCATGTGTGGGCCTGATTTCACACCCCTTGTAGGGCAAATGATTAACCGAATTTATAGCTGAACTTTCTGGCGAAATTCGCCTACCGTTCCAATCGACGCTACCAGCTCGCCGCTCTCGTGCTCCGGCGCATGCATGTCGCGACATGCACACCGCTCCTCCTCCGGACGGTCAGGTTGCCCTTCTCATGCGTGGCAGTGACAGACTGGCGGAGCTTGTCACGTGCGGTCAGCCTAAATGGGAAACATCGTCGCGCCTCGTGCTGTGGGTGATGCAACCACGCTGCCCGCTGGCTTCGTCCGGGAAGCTGTCCGTGATCTAGGCAAACCGTGCCCGGCAGAAATAGATCCTCGCAAAAATCTCGCCCGCCACGCCGGCCGTTCCGCACGTACACTGGCATCACGGCGGGAATGAGCCCGACGCCAGCAATTGCGGCCAAGATGCGGAACCTACGGAAGCAAGGTGTCCGGCCCGGGCATATCGCGGCAGCAGCCGTCCTGTGGATCCCCATCGCGATGGCGTGCAACTTCCCGGTGTTCACCATGGATATCGAAGCACCGTCAGCGACGTTCGGGCCGCCGCTTCCGATTGTCGAGCCGGGCGCGGACGGCCAAGCGTCTTTGACGGCCTGCCTGCCGCGTATCGTCCGCAATGACGCGGGCTGGCAGCAAGTGCTGTCCCGGCGCAGCTTCCAAGTGATGCGCCGCGGCGCGACGGAACCAGCGTTCAGCGGCAGGTACGACAATTTCTACGAGCCGGGCGTCTACCGCTGCGCAGCGTGCGGCACGGCGGTCTTCGCTTCCGGCTCGAAGTACGATTCCGCAACAGGCTGGCCCAGCTTCAAGTCTCCCATCGCCAAGGGAAACATCTCGGTGGAGTGGGATTACAGTTGGGGCCTGCGCCGACGGGCAGTGAACTGCGCCCGGTGCGGCTCGCACTTGGGCCATGTCTTCAACGATGGCCCCCCGCCGACGCTGAGGCGCTACTGCATCAATTCTGCGGCTCTGGCATTCTCGCCGCGGGGGGATCGATCAGCGCCCGCCCGGCACTAGCCCGCGCCATCCAAGTTGCCATCGACCGGCCGCCGGGCCCGCATCCCGTGCTGCGTATCTGCCGACCGCGCAGCCGAGTCAAGCGACCGGCGAACCAAGCCCGCCACGCCAGCAGGGCTCGCGACGCGACGCTATGGAGGCGGAATCGGCTGACTGCGCTAAACTGGGACTGGGAGGTTCGCACCCAAGCATGCCCAAGATAACTCTCGCGCTCACTTTCGCAGCCCTGCTAGTCGTTGGCGGGGCCGTGGCAGACAACCACGAGGGCGGCGATGCCGCCAAGGGGAAGGAAGCGTTCGAACAGCGCTGCATGGTATGCCACGTAGCCGACAGCGCTGACAAGAAGATCGGACCCGGCTTGGCCGGCATCAAGGAGGGCACGCTGCCAAGCGGCAAAGAGGCCAGCCTCGAAAACGTGCTCGAGAACTTGAACAAGGGCGGCAACGGCATGCCCGCGTTCGAGAAGATGCTCGACGAAGAGGAGAAGATCAATATCGCCGCCTACGTGCTGAGCTTGTAGCGCGCATCTTGGCACAGGTGTGCCGCGCGCCCGCGAAGTCGGGCCGCTGGCCGTCCCGGCCGAGCTGTGCAGGGCAGCGGCCCGCAACAGGAGCAACTATGGACATTGAGAAAAAGGTCACCGAAATCATCTGCGAGCAACTCAGCGTGGAGGAGTCGCAAGTAACGCGTGATGCGAAGTTCCAAGAGACACTCAACGCCGACTCGCTCGATATCGTTGAGTTGATCATGGCCTTCGAGGAAGGCTTCGATATCGAAATCCCCGATGACCAAGCCGAGAACATCCGCACGGTCGGCGACGCGATCGCGTACATCGAAGCGGCCAAGTCAGACTGACCGCAGGAGCACTCTTGGCAAAACGAGTTGTCGTTACCGGTGTCGGCCTCGTTTCCCCCGTAGGTGTGGGAACGGAGGCCTGCTGGTCAGCGATCCTTCGGGGCTGCAACGGGATCGGGCGGATCACTCACTTCGATGCCAGCGCCTATGCATGCCAGATCGCGGGCGAGGTGAAGGACTTCGACCCGCGCGAGTTCGTAGCGGCCAAGGACCTGCGCAAGATGGCGCGCTTCATTTTCTTCGCGATCGCTGCTAGCGAATTCGCGATGGGGATGTCGGGCCTGCAGGTCACGCCCGCGCTGTCGCCTCGCGTCGGCGTGTACGTGGGCAGCGGCATCGGCGGCTTCGACATCATCGAGCGCGAGCACGCCAAGCTGCTCGCCGCCGGGCCGCGCCGCGTCACACCGTTCTTCATCCCGTCCACGATCGTCAATCTCGCCTCGGGGAACGTATCGATCCGCTGGAATGCCAAGGGCCCGAACTCTGCCACTGCGACAGCCTGCACCAGCGGGGCCCACGCGGTCGGCGACTCGTTCCGCCTCATCCAGCATGGCTACGCAGAGGCGATGATCTGCGGCGGCGCCGAGGCAGCGATCACGCCGATGAGCATCGCGGGCTTCGCAGCGATGAAGGCGCTCTCCACCCGCAATGACCGCCCTGAGGCCGCGAGCCGCCCGTGGGACGCCGACCGCGACGGCTTCGTGGTCGGCGAAGGGGCCGGCCTGCTGGTGCTGGAGGATCTGGAACTGGCAGAGCGGCGCGGCGCGCCGATCATCGCCGAGATCGTCGGCTACGGCATGAGCGGCGACGCCTACCACATCACCTCGCCGGCCGAGGACGGAGAGGGGGCCGAGCGCGTCATGCGCAACGCTCTCGGGGATGCGGGGATTTCCGCCGCCGACGTGGCCTACATCAACTCCCACGGCACCTCGACACCGCTTGGTGACGCGATCGAGTCCGGCGCGATCGAGCGGCTCTTCGGCGATGATGCCGGCAGTGTCGCGGTCAGTTCCACCAAATCGATGACCGGGCATCTGCTCGGAGGCGCCGGGGGATTGGAAGCGGGCTTCGCGGCCTTAGCGGTACGCGACCAAATCGCGCCGCCTACGATCAATCTCGAGCGCCCCGGCGAAGGCTGCAACTTGGATTACGTGCCGGGCGATGCCAGGCCCATGGAAATCGAATACGCCTTGAGCAACTCCTTCGGCTTCGGCGGCACCAACGGCGCCCTCGTCTTCCGGCGCTACAACGGGTAGCCCGGCCCGGATTGCTAGAATTTCTGGCAGCCGGGCCCCAACGCCCCGCCTCTTCTCGGCCCCATGGATATCTTCGTCTGCGTGAAGCAGGTCCTAGCGCGGGATTCCGTGATCCGCTTGGACGAAGGGGCGAAGTGGGTTCGCGACGACGGCCTGGCGTTCGAGATGAACGAGCCCGACACCTACGCGCTCGAGGAGGCGCTGCGGCTCAAGGAAAAGCACGGCGGGCAGGTCGTGGCCATCACGGCAGGACCGGCCCGGTCTGCCGCGACGATTCGCGAAGCGCTGGCCAAAGGCGCTGACCGGGGCATCCATATCGAAGACGACCGCTTCGCCGAAGCCGATTCCCACGCGACTGCGACCGCGCTAGCCGCAGCGATCCGGCAGGAGAGGCACGACCTCGTCCTAACCGGCCTGCAGTCCAACGATTGCGGTTCCGGCCAGACGGGAGTGGCCCTCGCCGAGCAGCTTGGCCTGCCGCACGCGACGATCATCACGGAGATCGAGGCCTCCGGCGCGCAATTGCGCTGCAAGCGCGAGTTGGAGGCCGGCTGGTTCCAGACCGTCACCTTGCCCCAGCCGGCCCTGCTGACGGTCCAGAGCGGCATCAACAAAGTGCGCTACGCCACGCTGATGGGCATCAAGCGAGCCGGCAAGAAGCCGCTGCGGCGCTATTCGACGGACGAATTGGGGATCGAGATCACGGAGCGGCAGAGCGTGCTGCGGCTCTACCGCCCGCAAAAAGCGAAGCGGACCGTGTTCTTGGAGGGCAGCAGCCGCGAAGTCGCCGACGAGCTTGTCAGCAGGCTGCGGTCCGAGGCGCGCGTGCTATGAGCGTCCTGCTGGTAACGGAACAGCAAGGCGGCAGCTGGCACCGCATGTCCCTTGAAGCCTTGGCGGCTGCCCAAGCAGCCGCGCGAGGGATGGATTGCGACCTGATCGCCGCCGTGATCGGATCCAACATATCGGAGCTTGCCGGCGAACTGGCCGGCAAGGGCGTGTCGGAAGTCGCCGTAATCGACGATCCCGCGCTGGCCCAGTACACGCCGGACGGTTTCGCCTCGGCGCTGCGTCAGGCCGTCGAACAGATCAGGCCCCGCCTGGCGCTCTTCCCGCACACCTATCAAGTGCGCGACCTGGCCCCCAAGCTCGCTGCATCGCTGGGCGGCTGCTTCATCAGCGACGTGGTTGACATGCGATTCGAGGATGGCGAGTCGATCTTCGTCCGGCAGCTGTTCCAAGGCAAGCTGCGCGCCGATGTTCGCGCGCGCGGCGAGCCGCCGCACTTCGTCTCGGTCCAGTCAGGAGCGTACCGCGCCGATGCCGCGGCCGCGGGCAGCGCGCCGGCTCCCATCCGCAACGTTCCGGTGTCGCTGGACCCAAGCGCGATCCGGACGCAGGCCGAGACCCCTTACCAAGATGCGCAAGGAGCGGTCGACCTTGGCTCGGCCCCCATCATCGTCTCGGTGGGGCGCGGCATCCAAGATGCCGAGAACATTCCGCAAGCGGAGGCGCTGGCCCGGGCCCTCGGCGGCGAACTGGCGGCCTCGCGCCCGATCTGCGACAACGGCTGGCTGCCTCTGGAGCGCCAGGTCGGCAGTTCGGGGCAGAGTGTCGCGCCGAATCTGTACCTGGCCCTCGGCATTTCCGGGGCGATCCAACACGTGGTCGGCATGAAGGGTGCCAGGACGATCGTCGCCATCAACAAGGACCCCGGCGCACCGATCTTCGAGATCGCCGATTACGGCATCGTGGCCGACCTGTTCGAGATCGTACCGAAGCTGGTCGAGGCGCTCGAAGATTCCGAATAAGGAGCCCGCAAATCAGCGGATGTCGTCCGACGGGCCGGTGCCAGATCACTCGGGAGAGGACGAACCGCCGCCCTTGATAGCTCCGATGACGCGGCCTAGCAGGCCGCGCTTGGGCCGGGAGTCCGCCTCGGAAGCAGCCCGCCGACGCGCGGCCCGTTGTCCCAGCATGTCGGTGGAGCGAGGCTCGGTGCCCGCAATGTAGACTTCCTCGGTACAGCTCTCGCAATAATTGTCGGCCAACACCCGCTGCACCACATTGAACGGCACGCGCAATACGCCCTCGGGCTCGCGGAAAGGCCCCGGATTGGCATAGGTCTGCAATTGCCCGACCTTCTGCATGAATATCGACCAAATGGGCAGCGCCGAATGCGCCCCTTCCAAGCCAAGGTCCGTGTTGTCGTCGAAACCGACCCACACCACGCAGATGAGGTCATTGGTGAAGCCCGCAAACCAGCCGTCATCGTCCGTGCCGGTTTTCCCCGCCGCGTTGGTAATGCCGTACGTGACGCGGGCCCGGATGCCCGAGCCGTGCTGGATGACGTCCTGCATGATGTGCGTCACCATGTAGGCCACGCGAGTGTCCAGCACCTCCTTCTGCTCGACCTCGCTCTGGTACAGCTTCTCCCCGGCATCGTCGCGCACGTAGCGCACGAAACGGGGCGCGACGCGCACGCCGCGATTGGCGAACGCGGAATACGCGGCCGCGACTTCGACGGGTGTGACTTCATAGGTGCCGAGGAACAGGGACGGGACCGGCAGCATCCCGCTCCCCATGCCAGCGCGCCGGGCAAGGTCGATAACGCGCTGGTAGCCGGCCATTTCTCCGACCTTCACGGCCGCTACGTTGATCGAGCGCATCAGCGCGTAGCGCAGGCTGATCAGCCCGTAGTAGTGATCGAGATGGTTCGACGGCGTATACGGCGGCTGGGACGCGCTGAATTCGAAAGAGGTGGGCTCATCCAGCACCAGCGTGCTCGGCGTCAGCACACCAGGAGGCGGGGTATACGGCACGCGGGCATACTCGGGCAGCGCGTCGCCGTAACCGCGGTCGATGGCAATCTGCCGCTCCCGGTCCAGGACCGTGTCCAAGGCGGCGGCGTACACGAAAGGCTTGAAGACCGATCCCGGCTGGCGCTTGGCCAAGGCGCGGTTGAGCTGGCTGCCGCCATAGTCCCGGCCGCCCACCACCGCCTTGATCTCGCCCGTGCGCGGGTCCATCGCGACCAACGCCACTTGGGCGCGCGGCGGCTCCCGGCCGCGAAAGCGGGACTGCCTGGCGATGCGCTCGTCCACCAGTTGCATGCCTTCCCGCACGGCTTCGACCGCGAATTCCTGCAGACGCTTGTCCAACGTGGTGTACACCCAGAAATTCTTGGTGACGAGGTCGTCGGTGTCGAAATGGCCTTGCAGGCTCTTGTTCACCAAGTCGATGTAGTAGGGCGCGTCGCGCGATTCGGTATGCCCGCGCGACAGCTCGATTTCCGCGGCGACGGCATCTTGGAACGCCTCCTCGCCGATGAACTTCTCGCGCCGCATCGCGGCCAGCACTTGGTTGCGCCGGAGCTTGGCCCTGTCCGGGTAGCGATAGGGGTTGAGATAGCTCGGCCCCTGCGGCAGCCCGGCCAGCATGGCCGCCTCGGGCAGCGTCACGTCGCGCACGTCCTTGTCGAAGAAGCTTCTCGCCGCCTCGCCGAAGCCATGGACATTGAAGCTGTCCTGGCGCCCCATGAAGATCTGATTCGCATAGTTCTCGAAGATCTGCTGCTTGGTCAGCCGTTTCTCGAGCTGGACGGCGATCATGGCCTCGGCAAGCTTGCGGCTCACCGTCGTTTCCCTGGTGAGGAAGAAGTTGCGGGCGAGCTGCTGGGTGAGCGTCGACGTGCCCCGGGGCCTCTTCCACTCCAGCAGGCCTTCGATCGCCGCTCCGGCAGTGCGAATCCAGTCAATGCCCCAGTGCGAGTAGAAGCGGTGGTCCTCGATCGCGATCACGGCGTCGATCAGGTGCTGGGGATAGTCGCTGAACTTGAACAGCCGCCGCTTCGCACGCTCTTGGTCGAACTGGTTGGTGATCAGCTCAGGCTCGGTTTGATAGGAGTGGATCCGCTCGCCGGTGTCGGTCAGGAGAATCTCGGCGATGCGCCCGTCTTGCACGGAAATCCGGGCGGCGTCCGGCCGAAAGTGCGACAGGGGCCCGGGATGGATGCGGATGCGTCCATCCTGCAGCTCGTACCAGCCCACCGCATTGTCCGCATCGCGCGTGTAGCCGGCCGCCCGCAGGCTCTTGGCGATGGACCCCAGCGTGCCCTGATCGCCGACAGAGATTATGCGCGGGATCGCCAAGAAGCGCGCGGTGCGGTCAAACGCCCCGCCGTCGAGACGCAAGTCGATGATCGCGCTGAACTTCCAATAGAAGTGGTTGTACGCGACACCGCCCACCACGCTGGCAATCAGGCACAGGGCCAGCAGCACCGTGCCGAGCGGTGTCCGCAAGAAGCGCGCAACCCTGGTGATCATGCCGAGACGAAAGCGCACCCTTGCCCCCCGCTGCTTGGCAGCGGCCCGTTCCGGGAGGGGCGGGCGGCGATTCTTCGCGGAAGGCATGCGACGACGGACGAATCCCTGACCTGAGCCACTCCTGCCGCCCGCAACGCCGGACCGGCGCCGCGCTGTCCGGGCGGCGCTTGGGCCGCATGGCGCGGCCGCAGCGGGGCCGGTTTCGCGCCCCGCTCGCTAGGCCACGGACTTTGCCTCGTCGATCCGCCGGCGCAGCAGTTTCGCTATCTCTTCGAAAGTAACATCTTCGGACGCGCCTGTGCTGCGCTCGGTCAATTCCACCAGGCCTTCGTCGATCTTGCGACCGACCGTGAGCCGGAACGGGATCCCGATCAGATCCGCGTCCTTGAACTTGACGCCCGCTCGCTCGGGCCGGTCGTCAAGCAGGATATCGACACCGGCCGCGCCCAATCCCGCGTAGAGTTCCTCGGCCGCCCGGCGCTGGTCTTCATTCTTGAGGTTGACCGGCGTGACCACGGCCTCGAAGGGGGCGATCGCGACGGGCAGGGCCATGCCGGCATCGTCGTGGTTCTGCTCGATCGCACCGGTCAGGACGCGCTCGACGCCGATGCCGTACGAGCCCATGATCGGGGTGACGGCCTTGCCGTTCTCGTCGAGGACGGAAAGGCCCATGGACTCGGAATACTTGTAGCCCAGCTTGAAGATGTGCCCGACCTCGATGGCCTTGCGCAGCCGCACGGGCTCGCCCGAGGCCACGTCAAGATCGCCGTCCTCGGCCGCGCGCAGGTCGGCGAAGCGCGCTTGGAAGTCGCGCCCGGGCGTGACATTGCGCAGATGCGTGTCGGCCTTGTTGGCCCCTGCGACCATGCCGCGCCGGCCCTGCAGGGCGCTGTCAGCAAGCAGGGTCATGCTCGCGGCGCCGACCGGCCCGATGAAACCGGCCTCGGCCCCGAGCCACTCTTCGATCTCGCCGGGCTGGGCCGGCCGTATCTCCCCATCCGGCAGCTCGGCGGCGAGCTTGGTCTCGCTGAGCTGGTGGTCTCCGCGCAGCAGCACCATCAGCGGCCGGTCTGCGGCCACCATCAGCAAGGCCTTGATGTGCGACGTGGCGGGCTGGCCGTCGAATGCGCAGACTTCCTCGATCGTCTTCCTGCCCGGTGTCGCGAACTCTTCGGGCAGGCTGTCGCCGTCGGGATCCGGCCGCTCGGGCGGCCGCGGCAGGGTGACGGCCTTCTCCAGGTTGGCGCGATAGCCCGACGCGGGGCACTCGATCAGCCAGTCCTCGCCGGCGGGCGACGGCACCATGAACTCGCAAGACTCGCTGCCGCCCATCGCGCCGGAGTGGGCGTCCACGGGCAAGCACTCCAGGCCGCAACGGTCGAAGATGCGGCAGTATGCGCGGTAGTGGCGCTGGTAGGCGGCGTCCAAGCCCGCGCTGTCCATGTCGAACGTGTAGGAATCCTTCATGGTGAAGCGGCGCACGCGCATCAGGCCGGCCTTGGGCCGCGGCTCGTCGCGAAACTTGGCCTGGATCTGGTACCAGATCTGGGGCAGTTGCTTGTAGCTGCGCAATTCGCCGCGGGCGATGAACGTGACGACCTCTTCCTCGGTCATGCCCAGGCAATGCTCCCGGCCCCAGCGGTCCTTGAGGCGGAACATGTCGTCGCCGATCGCGTCCCAGCGCCCGCTCTCCTTCCAGACCTCGGCCGGATGCAGTTCCGGCATGTAGATCTCCTGCGCCCCGATCGCGTCCATCTCCTCGCGGATGATGCGCTCGATCTTGCGCAAGCTGCGCTGGGCCAGATACAGGTAGCAGTACAGCCCGGCCGACAATTGGCGCACGTAGCCCGCCCGCAGGAGCAGCTTGTGGCTCACGACCTCGGCATCCGCCGGCGCTTCCCGCAGGGTGGGGATGAACAGGCTGCTCCAGCGCATGCAGGGGGTCCGGCCGTCTCCGACAGGGTCGCGGCGAACGGCGGGAACCCCATCGTAACACCGGCGATCGAGGCTCGCCCGGCCCGGCGGCGGCAGTCCCGGGGCAGTTACCAGGCCAAGGCGTACGACTTGTCGCGGCGCGGGCCGGCGGCGCCGTACAGCACGCCGCGCCGGCGGTCCAGCATCAGCGCGGTGGCGTCGCCGATGGACCACGGCCCGGCGTCGAGCACGGTGTGCCCCATGGCCGCCAGGGCGTCCACCGTGGACTGCGCCATGCGCGACTCGACACGCATGGCGCCGGGCTGCACCTGGCGCGGGAAGAAGGAGGGCGGGAAGTCCAGTATCTGGATCAGGGGCGCGTCTAGCGCCGCTTGGATGTCCATGCCGAATTCCAGCACGTTGAGCAGGAACTGGAGGTTGACTTGATCCTGGGCGTCGCCGCCGGGCGTGCCCCAGGCCATGAAGGGCTGGCCGTCCTTCATGGCCAAGGTCGGCGTCAGGGTGGTGCGCGGGCGCTTGCCCGGCTGCAGGCTGTTGGCCCGGCCCTCGTCGAGGAAAAAGCTCTGGCCGCGCGTGCCGAGCACGAAGCCGAGGCCTTCGATGATCGGAGACGTCGAATACCAGCCCCCGCTGGGCGTGGCCGAGAATACGTTGCCGTCGGCATCGGCCACCCGCGTGCCGGTCGTGCCCGGGGGATCGGGGCGGAACGCGACCGAGGCCGGGATGGGGGCGTGCGCGAGCTGCTCGCCGTGGAAGGGGTAGGGATTGCCGGGCCGGAGTTGCAGCGAGGGGGACTCCAGGTCAATCAGCTTGCGCCGCTCGGCGGCGTACTGCTTGGAGAGCAGGCCTTGCCCGGGGACGCCGACGAAGTCGGGATCGGCGTAGTACCACTCGCGGTCGGCGAAGGCCAGCTTCATGGCCTCGGCGAGCAAGTGCAGGTACGGCGCGGTGTTGTGGCCCAGCTGTCTCAGGTCGTAGGCTTCCAGCAGGTTGAGCGTCTGCAGCAGAACGGGGCCCTGCGACCAGAAGCCGACCTTGTACACGTCCACGCCGCGATACGAGGTGCTGGCAGGTGCCTCGATGGCCGGGCGAAAGGCGTCGAAATCGGCAAGTTCCAAGAGGCCGGCCGAGGTGAAGCCATTGGCGTCGGTGCATTGGAACGCCTTCTGGAACTGCACGATCTCGGCGGCGAGCTCGCCGCGATAGAACAGGTCGTGAGCGGCTTGCAACCCGGCCTCGCGGCCAGCGCCGGCAGCTTTGCGCTCGGCTGCGACCAGCCGTCGCAAGGTGCGGGCCAGGTCCTTCTGGAGCAGGAGATCGCCGACTTTCGGCAGTTCGCCGCCCGGGAGGAAAACCCGCTCCGAGCTGGGCCATTCGGCGCGCATGCGGCCTTCGACCCTGCGCAGGTTGTCCAAGTAGCTCGGGAAGACCGCGAAGCCCTCGTCCGCAAGGCGAATGGCCGGGGCCAGCACTTCGCCGAGCGTCATCGTGCCGAACTCGCGGAGCGCGGCGATCAGGGAGCCGACGACGGCCGGAACCGGGGCGGGCAGGAAGCAATCCCCGGGGATGGCCGCGATGCCGTTGGAGCGGAACCATTCCGGCGTGGCCTTGCGCGGGGCCTGGCCCTGCCCGTTGACGGCGGCCACGCGGCCATGCGCGGCGCTGTGAATCAAGATGGGGACTTCCCCGCCAAGTCCGAAGCGATCGAACTCGGTGACGGCCTGCGCGAACACGGTGGCGACGCCCGCATCGATGGCATTACCGCCAGCCTTGAGAATGTCGAGTCCGGCATCACTGGTGTGAAACACCCTAGCCCGCCCCTGCCCCCACAGCGTCCCGGGAAGCAGTTTGTGCAGTGTCGGGAAGCAGCTGGTGTGAAACACCCTAGCCCGCCCCTGCCCCCACAGCGTCCCGGGAAGCAGTTTGTGCAGTGTCGGGAAGCAGCTGGTGTGAAACACCCTAGCCCGCCCCTGCCCCCACAGCGTCCCGGGAAGCAGTTTGTGCAGTGTCGGGAAGCAGCTGGTGTGAAACACCCTAGCCCGCCCCTGCCCCCACAGCGTCCCGGGAAGCAGTTTGTGCAGTGTCGGGAAGCAGCTGGTGTGAAACACCCTAGCCCGCCCCTGCCCCCACAGCGTCCCGGGAAGCAGTTTGTGCAGTGTCGGGAAGCAGCTGGTGTGAAACACCCTAGCCCGCCCCTGCCCCCACAGCGTCCCGGGAAGCAGTTTGTGCAGTGTCGGGAAGCAGCTGGTGTGAAACACCCTAGCCCGCCCCTGCCCCCACAGCGTCCCGGGAAGCAGTTTGTGCAGTGTCGGGAAGCAGCTGGTGTGAAACACCCTAGCCCGCCCCTGCCCCCACAGCGTCCCGGGAAGCAGTTTGTGCAGTGTCGGGAAGCAGCTGGTGTGAAACACCCTAGCCCGCCCCTGCCCCCACAGCGTCCCGGGAAGCAGTTTGTGCAGTGTCGGGAAGCAGCTGGTGTGAAACACCCTAGCCCGCCCCTGCCCCCACAGCGTCCCGGGAAGCAGTTTGTGCAGTGTCGGGAAGCAGCTGGTGTGAAACACCCTAGCCCGCCCCTGCCCCCACAGCGTCCCGGGAAGCAGTTTGTGCAGTGTCGGGAAGCAGCTGGTGTGAAACACCCTAGCCCGCCCCTGCCCCCACAGCGTCCCGGGAAGCAGTTTGTGCAGTGTCGGGAAGCAGCTGGTGTGAAACACCCTAGCCCGCCCCTGCCCCCACAGCGTCCCGGGAAGCAGTTTGTGCAGTGTCGGGAAGCAGCTGGTGTGAAACACCCTAGCCCGCCCCTGCCCCCACAGCGTCCCGGGAAGCAGTTTGTGCAGTGTCGGGAAGCAGCTGGTGTGAAACACCCTAGCCCGCCCCTGCCCCCACAGCGTCCCGGGAAGCAGTTTGTGCAGTGTCGGGAAGCAGCTGGTGTGAAACACCCTAGCCCGCCCCTGCCCCCACAGCGTCCCGGGAAGCAGTTTGTGCAGTGTCGGGAAGCAGCTGGTGTGAAACACCCTAGCCCGCCCCTGCCCCCACAGCGTCCCGGGAAGCAGTTTGTGCAGTGTCGGGAAGCAGCTGGTGTGAAACACCCTAGCCCGCCCCTGCCCCCACAGCGTCCCGGGAAGCAGTTTGTGCAGTGTCGGGAAGCAGCTGGTGTGAAACACCCTAGCCCGCCCCTGCCCCCACAGCGTCCCGGGAAGCAGTTTGTGCAGTGTCGGGAAGCAGCTGGTGTGAAACACCCTAGCCCGCCCCTGCCCCCACAGCGTCCCGGGAAGCAGTTTGTGCAGTGTCGGGAAGCAGCTGGTGTGAAACACCCTAGCCCGCCCCTGCCCCCACAGCGTCCCGGGAAGCAGTTTGTGCAGTGTCGGGAAGCAGCTGGTGTGAAACACCCTAGCCCGCCCCTGCCCCCACAGCGTCCCGGGAAGCAGTTTGTGCAGTGTCGGGAAGCAGCTGGTAGCCGAGATCCTTAGCTGTCGTTTTGAGGTAGGCCAAGGTCCGTTGGCGATGGCGCTGCTCGTAGGCCGCCTCGCCCTCGTCAACGTAGTCCTGGCCGAAGCGCAGCATGCGGTATACCAACACCGCCAGCTTGCGGGCGGTGGCGAACACCGCCGTCTTCATCCCCTTGTGCCGCGCCTTGCGGCGCAGCGCCGCCCCCAGCGCCGACTTGGACCGGATCAGCGCCGTCGCCGCCATGCGCAGCGCGTTCGACGTGCGCGTCGCTCCCAGCCCGCGCTGCCGCTTGCCCGCCAACTGCTGCCCGCCCGATACCGCGTGCCGCGGCGCCAGGCCCAGCCAGCTCGTGAAATGCCGCTCGCTCGGAAACGACCCCAGATCCGTCCCCACCTCGGTCAGGATCGTGCGCGCCGCCCCCGCGCTAATCCCGTCGATGCGCGTCAGATCCACGCTCGCGTAGCGGTACAGCGCCGTCCGCAGCGGCTGCTCACCCCGCCTTCGGATGGCTTTCTCCTTGGCCGCGTTCGGGTGCCGCGGACACTCCTCCGCGCTGCATTCCTCGCCCGCCTGCTGCTGCAGATCCTCTTGCAGCTTCTGCTCGTAACCGTCCATCTCGGCCTGCACCGCGTCGTACAGCCGCAGCGCACTGCGCAGGTTGAACAGGTGCTCCTCCCGCCAGTTGCCGCTCAGGTACTCCACGAACTGCTCCTCCGTGTGCTTGCAGCGCCCCGAGCGCAACTGCGCCAACTGCTCCGCATCGCGCTGCCCCGCCACGATCGCACGCACGATCGCCATGCCTGTCTGCCCCGTCAGATCCGTCACCGCCCGATGCACCTGCACGTTCATCTGATCCAGCGCCCGCTGCATCCATTGCACGCAGCGCGTGCGCTCCGCCACCAAGCTCTGCCACTGCCGGTGCAGCGCCCGCAGCTGCGTCACCGTCTCGGGCGGCCGGAACGAGCCCCGCAGCAGGCCGCAACTGTGCAGCCGCTGTAGCCACTGGCAGTCCAGCATGTCGGTCTTGCGCCCCGGCACGTTCTTCAACTGCCGCGCATTGACCAGCAACACCTCGAAACCGCGCTCCTCCAGCAACTCGTGCAATGGGATCCAGTACACATACGTGCTCTCCAGCGCCACCGATTCCACGCCTTCGGCCGCCAGCCAGTCCGCCAACGCGTCCAACTGCGCGGTGGTCGTGCCGAACGTGCGCACGTTGGGCCTGCCGTCCGCACGTGGCGGCCCGCAGGCCCAGTGCTCGCGGCTGCCGAGGTCCACCCCCGCCACCTGCGGGCGCTGCACCGGCAGGTCCCGCTCCGGCTGCTCTCTTGCCATATCTCCCTCCTGCTGCTCCTGTCTCACACACGGAAGGCCCCGGCCCGGGTTGGCAATTGCTCTGCAATGCTGGTGTTGAGGAGTGCTTCCGAAGAAACCTCGCTAGTGAATGATCGCTCGCCCGGACCCAGACTGGCTTTGGGGCAAATACTGCACCAATGAAATTACGGGGCTTGACTGCCGGAACCCTCCGCTCTGATTCTACGCCAAGCCACGTGTTTCCAACCGAATGATCCGGGCCCCGCCCGGGGGCGCGACTGGCTTTGGGTCACTTCGTACCTGCCCATCCAGAACGACCTCCCGATCCGCACGCGCGTGACCGGCGACTCGTGCTCCGACGCTAGCCCTCCGGTATCGCCCATTACGAACTCGCCAGCGGGAATCCGAACAAATTCGATACCGAAACCGTTCGTCCAAACGTCGGGCACGCCGGGCCTCTCCATCACGAGCCAAGCCCCTGCGATCGCCGCCCCTCCTACAATCAGGGCCCACAGCAGCCGCTTCTGCGGCTTTCGCGATGCTCCGCCCTCGGGATTGGCCGCTGGGGGCGGACTTGGCAGAGCTCGGGCACACTCCAATCCTTGCAGCGCATTCCTCAACTCCTTCAAGTCTCTAGGGCGCCGGTCGCCTGAAACAGTCAGGCAGCGATCGATCTCCGCCAGCAACTCCGGTGCAAACCGGCCCGCCCCCAGCTTTGCCGCCGAGGGCAGCGGATCTGACTTGCCCTGCAGTAGAGCTGCTGCCCGCAACTCAACCAGCTTCGG
Source organism: Bryobacterales bacterium (assembly GCA_965219605.1). Lineage (GTDB taxonomy): Bacteria > Acidobacteriota > Terriglobia > Bryobacterales > UBA6623 > VXMF01. Next base: position 2,321,073 of record CBDCOC010000001.1, read on the forward strand.
ATTCGGCGGCTCCCATGGCCGATTCCCGCCCGCGACCATCCGCCACAGCACCGCCCCCAGGCCGTAGATGTCCGTCCACGGCCCCAGCTCCCCCTCGCCCACCTGCTCGAACGCCGCGTACCCCGGCGTAAGCGGCGCTGTCGACTTGCTGTGCCTGGCCGTGACCTGCTTCGCCGCCCCGAAATCGATCAGTACCGGCTGATCATCCGCCCGCCGCACCAAGATGTTCGACGGCTTGATGTCGCGGTGCAAGATGCCCGCTCGGTGCAAGCGCCCGAGCGTCTCGATGAGCGGAGTCGCCACAGACCTCAGATCGCTCTCTGCAAACGGCCGCCCCGCGCTCTCTCGTTGCTGGAGCAAGGCGGACAGCGACAGCCCATCGATGTACTCCATCACCAAGTACGCCGTCCCGTTCGACCGGAAAAAGTTCGTGCAACTCACCACGCCGGGATCGTCCTTCAGTTCGGCGATCCGCCGCGCCTCCTCCAAGAACCTCCGCTTGCCGTCCTCGTACGGCTCCCGGCAGCCCTCGCTGCGCGGATACACTGTCCCTGCCTCGCGCACCGCCAGTTCGGCCGGCAGATACTCCTTGATGGCGACTTGCTGGCGCAATTCCTCATGCCGGGCCCGGTAGACCACTCCGTAGCCCCCGTACCCAAGTACTGCCTCGATCACATACCCGTTCAAAACCGTTCCCGGGGCCAGCGATCCTCGCAGTTCAAACTTCTCTTCTGTCATCTACCTGCCACTGCCAACCCGGGGCCGAACATCAAGGCCTGCCGCGATGACCCGCAATTCTCAGGCTCCGCGCCGATCCGACTATCACAACAACTCCATCCCGATCCGGCTCCGCGACCAGCGAAAAGTCGGACTGCTCCACGCCACCGTTCATCGCGTGCCTCGCATTGACCATAGCAACCCGTGGCCGGGAGGGCGCAGGCACTGCCAATCAGTTCAGGAAGTAGGTCCTGTACAGTGTGTCGCGCTGCTTGGGAATGAACCCCGCCTCGCGGATCATCCGCCGCAGGTCCTCTTCCGTGGCCGCATGGCTCGCGCCCGCTTGGCGCACGACGTTCTCCTCGAGCATCACGCTGCCGACATCGTTGCCTCCGAAGCGCAGCCCCAGCTGGCATACCTTCAGCCCCTGGGTGACCCATGATGTCTGCACGTTGACGATGTTGTGCAGGTAGAGCCGCGAAATTGCCAGCGTCTGCAAGAACTCGCAAGCGGTCGCCTCTTCCGGGACCTTCTTGCCCAGAGCCGTGTTGTCAGGCTGGAACGGCCACGGTATGAACGCCGTGAAGCCGCCCGTCTCGTCCTGCAGCTGCCGCAATGTCTCAAGGTGGGCGATGCGGTGATCGATCGTCTCGCCGCAACCGAACATCATGGTTGCGGTCGTGCGCATGCCGATCCGGTGCGCCGTGCGATGGACAGCGACCCAGTCTTCGGCAGTGCATTTCAGCCGCGCTATGCGACGCCGCACTTCATCGTCGAGGATTTCCGCGCCCGCACCGGGCATGGAGTCCATGCCCGAGGCCTGCAGGCGCTTCAGCGTGTCCTCGATGGCGAGGCCGCTCACTTCGGCGATGCAGAGGATCTCCGGCGCTGACAGGCAGTGCAGCTGGACTTCGGGGAAACGCTGCTTGAGGCGGCGGAACAGATCCTCGAAGTACTCGATCGCGAGGTCCGGATTCACGCCGCCCTGCATGAGCACGCCGGTGCCCCCGCAATCCACTGTCTCTTGGATCTTGGCCGCGATCGTTTCGAAAGGCAGCACGTAGCCCTCGGCATGGCCCATGGGCCGGTAGAAGGCGCAGAAGCTGCAGTACTCGGTGCATTCGTTGGTGTGATTGATGTTGCGATCGATGATGTAGCTGGCGATGCCGTGCGGGTGCAGCTTCTCGCGGAAGGCATCGGCCTCCACCCCCAGCCCGATAAGGTCGTCGCTCCGGAAGGACTCGCGTGCCTGGCGGTTCGTCATCAGCGTCTATGCCTCGGGATTCGCAGCGAATGGCGCTGCCATCCGCGCCTGTAACCCCATCATACTTGGCGCCTAAAGCATCACTTTCCCGTGTTCAAAAGGCCCTGAAACCGCAGCGCTATCCCGTCCGGCGCGGCGGGGTCGGACAGGTAGCGGACGCGCCCGGCAGGCTTGGCCAGGCCTTGGCTCGCCGCCAAGCCGAGGTACGTGTCGATCGCCCGGCATTCGAGCGGGCCGAGTTCGTAGCGGATGAAGCGCGTCAGGTACTCGCGGACCAGTCCTGCTTCGAATCCTAGCCGGGCGCTCTCGCCCGCCACGATCGCCCTGATGCGGCTGCGGCCGTAGTCTGCGGATTCTACCAGCGCCGACACCAAGGCGCCCGCGTCATCCATCGGCTTGGCCGCCCATACGGCAAACACCATCGGCAGCCCGGTCAGCGCTTGCCACTCGGCCCCTAGATCGTACACGCGGACTGGCTGCCCGCGCCAATCGGACATCTGCGGATCCAGCCTCAAGGCGGAGTCTCCGATAATGAGGGCGGCATCCGCCGCTCGCAGCATCGTGTCGAGTTGCGGCGCATGCGGGCGGACGGCAGGGGCCGTGCCGTGCAGCTGGAAAGCCAATATCTGCACCAACGCCACCGATGTCCGCGATCCGCAATCCGCGGCAATCGATTCGATTTCGGCCAGCGGTTTCTTGGCAACCAGCAAGATGCTGCGCACCTGCCCGCGGCACGCAATGCAACCGCGAGGCACCACCGAGAGATCGGACTGCCGCGCCAGTTCGATGATCGGGACCAACCCTGCGTCAGCCTCGCCGGCCCGCAGCTTCTCAGCGCACTCCGACGGCGCGGCCAACTCCAGTTCGACGAGCGGCCGTTGGGGCCCGTGCGCCATGCCCCAAACCAGTGGCGCAGTGTTGAGATAGCTGACCGCGCAGACTCGTGGCTTAGCTGGCATAAGGACGGCAAGGGAATACTGGCAAGCGTGCGATCCGCTCGTCCAACGGCTCTGCCGGGCGCAACGCCGTTAGCGCTCCGGTAACCTACAATAGTCCCAAGCGTCATTCTAGGTGAGGTCAGTCCTGCCATGAAATTTCGATTCGGCCCGCTCTTGCTGGGCGCCCTTGTCTTGCTTGTCCCCGCCTATGCAGCGGCCAGCGCTCTTTCGCTCGACGCTCCGGTGCTGGGCTATGTATTCGACCAGGAGACCGGCGAGCTGCGCCGCATGGACGGATTTGCGGGCTCGGCCAGGCTGGGGTCTCCCATCGATCTCGGCTTCCCCATCATGCAGGCCGCCCTCGCCCCGGACCAGAGATCGGCAATCGTGCAAGACGACCAAGGGCGCATGCTGCTGATCGATCTCGCGGCCGCCCCGCCCGCGGTCATCGCCCTTGAAGGCGCCATGGCTGCGGATGGGGCGATGTTCAGTCCCAGCGGCCGGCGCGCCGCGCTGTATGCGAGCGCCACAGGGCGCCTGCAGCTACTGGATGTCTCGGACGGCACGGCCGGCCTCGGTCGAGAAGTCGATGGACTCGAGAGTATCGGCGGCTGGGCGGGCTTCGCGCTGAGTGATTCCGGCACGGTGCTGGCCGCCTCGGCGAGCGAGACTGGCGGGGCGCTGTACATGCTGCGACCGGATGAAATGCCGCAGCGAGTGACCTCCATTGAGAGATTGGGCGGCTTGGCGTTCTTCCCCGGTAGCGATGATGCCGTCGCCGCGGATGCGGGCGCGAGCGAAGTGCTGGTGCTGCGTTCCGTCTCCGGAGCGTGGCATGCCATGCCCGTGGCAACTGCCCACGATTTCGTTGAAAACCCGTTCGCCGTTCAGGTGACAGCCGATGGGCGCTTCGTCGCCTTGGCCGTGGCCGGCGGGGTTGCCACGATCCCGCTGGATGGCGGCGTTGCGCAATTCACAGCCTGCGCCTGCGCTCCGCGATCCTTGGCACCGCTGGCGGGAGGCAACAATTTCTTGTTGACCGACGATACCTCGTCTCCGCTGCAGGTCGCCGCATTGGGCGATCACTCGCGCGTTCTGTTCGTACCCGCCATCCCGCAGGAGATTGAAGGGCTTTCCCGCTAGCGCGCCGCTCGCCGCCGCTCTCGGATCGCGGTCTGTCGACTGATCCGCTTGGAAGCCTTTGCTAGCCAATGGGCCCTTACGCCAATCTCTTGGTAGATTGCGCGGATGGCTTGGCGGTGCTCACCGTTCATCGCCCTGACAAGCTCAACGCGCTGAACGGCGAGACGCTGGGCGCACTGGCCGACTTTTTCGCCGATGCCGGGGCAGCGGGCGAAGTAGCCGCCGTGATTGTCACCGGCAGTGGCGCGAAATCCTTTGTCGCAGGGGCGGATATCGAGGAAGTCTCGGGCTTCAGCCCCCTCGAAGGACGGCAGTGGGGGCTGCGCGGCCAGGCACTGCTGCGCCAGATTGAATCACTGGAGAAACCGGTCATCGCCGCGATCAACGGCTATGCCTTGGGCGGCGGGCTGGAACTCGCCATGGCTTGCCATCTGCGCATCGCTTCGACTAGCGCAAGGCTGGGCCAGCCGGAGCTCAAGCTGGGCATCGTCCCCGGCTTCGGCGGCACGCAGAGGCTTCCGCGCATAGTCGGCAAGGGACTGGCGCTGGAAATGCTGCTGACCGGCGACTGGATTGATGCCCGGCGTGCATTGGCGATCGGTTTGGTCAACCATGTCGTCGCCCCGGAACGACTGCTGCCCGAAGCCAGATCCATCGCGGCGCGCATCATGCGCAACGGGCCGCTGGCGATCGGCTTGACGCTGCAAGCCGTGAATCGGGGCATGGAGATGCCGCTGGCCGAGGCGTTGGAATGGGAAGTTGCCCAGTACGCGCTGAGTTGCGCCACAGAGGACGTCGGGGAAGGCACGAACGCCTTTCTGGAAAAGCGGCAGGCGCGTTTTCGCGGCCGCTAGCTGCGCCGTTCTTGCATTGTCGAAAGGCAGCTGATTCGGCCCGCTGCGCTTTCCCCTGCCGGCAGCTGGGCCGGCACGCGCGAACTCCAACCGGCGAAAGCGGTTCGCCGGCATGCCGCAGCCGGGAAGCCGGTTAGCCCCCTTGCAAGCGCTGCAAGTGCCCGCCCGCCGATTCTTGGGGCGGCCCCGTCATTCACGGCGGCGGGCCATCGGCGCATCGACCGCCTCAAGATAGCGATCCAGCCGGGCCGCAAGCTCGTGCGCCATGTCCGGCTCGTCAGCGCTGCGGTCCTGCTGCTCGCCAATGTCGGCGCTGAGGTCGTAGAGAAGGGCCTCGCCGGATTCGTGCAACTTGACAAGCTTCCAACGGCCCGCCCGAATCGAGGACATAGGCTTGGTGCCCTTCAGCACTTGGTAGTGCGGGAAGTGCCAGACCAAGCTGTCGAAGCGGCGGGAGAGATTACCTCTGCCTTCGTTTGCCAGCAATCCTCGCAGGCTGGCGCCTTCGATCCGCGGCGGCAGCTCGGCTCGGATCTGCGCCAGGTCCGCGATAGTGGGGAACAAGTCCGTGCCGGTGACAGGCACCCGGCTCACGCTGCCAGCAGCGACCCCCGGCCCTCTGACCAGCAGCGGGACACGGATGCCGCCTTCCCACGTAGAGGTTTTCTGGCCGCGCAGCGGTGCGTTGCTCGAAACCCGCGTCTTGCCGGAATCGTGATACGAGCCGTTGTCAGAGGTGAAAATCACGTATGTGCTGCCCGCAAGCTTAAGCCGATCCAGAGCGTCGAGAATCCGCCCCAGGCCGTCGTCCAGTTCGCGCGTCATGGCCGCGTGCGCGGCGTGGTTGTGCCTTTCGCCCCTTGGCTTGGCCTCGAATTCGGCAATCGTTTCGTCAAAGGCGAAGATGCCCAGATGCACGGCGTAGTAGGACACTTGCAGGAAGAATGGCTCCCGCGCGCTGGCACGATGGCGCAGGAAGTCCACGGCGCGAGTCGTGACGCTCACGCTGCGCTTGGGGTCCGGGACGGGCGAGCCCCCCTCGCGGTTGGATGTCGTGCCGCTGTGCTGGTCGTAACCGTGCCGGCCCGGCCCGCCCCCGCCGAGATGCCATTTGCCGAAATGCGCGGTGACGTAGCCGGGACGGTGCTGCTTGAGAAGCTCCGCGATTGTCACCTCTTCGTGCGGGATATGGTTGATGTGCGGCGGCGGGACCATGGGCAAACCCTCGTAGAAAGGGCCGCTGTTGCGGTTGATAATGTCGGTCATGCCGAGCTGGGCCGGCGTCTTGCCCGTTTGAATCGACAGGCGCGTCGGCGAGCAATTCGGATGGGGCGCGTAAGCGTCGCTGAAGCGCATGCCTTCCGCAGCGAGACGCTCCAAGGCGGGCGTGCTGTAGTAGTCGGAACTCGAGTCCGCGCGGGCTGGATCCATGCGCACGGAAGTGCCTGTCCAGCCCATGTCGTCGGCGAGGACCAGCACGATGTTGGGCTGGGCGCGGGCCTGTCCGGCCCAAGCCGTGATAGCGATGATGAGGAGCGCAAGGCGGAGCGGCATCGGACACGATTGTGGCGCAGGCGCACGGCGCTTGGCAAGTCCGGATCGAAAAGCTCGGCGCTCTCCGCCGCAGAGTTCGGCCCAATCTACGGGGCATGCGCTGATACGATGAGATTTGGCTGCCAGCGCCGCGTACCTATCGTGCTTCTCGCCCACCTGCGATAGGCGCTATGCGCTGAGCGAGGCCGTATATTGCTGCGACGCTTGCGGAGACCTCCTAGAAGTCACCAACTGCTTCGACGGCGCGAGCGCGGAGCGGCTGAAATCGCTCTGGCAGCAACGCCGGACGAGCCTTGCCAAGGCAGATCTGAGCGGAGTGTGGCGTTTCCGGGAGATGCTGCCGTTTGTCAGCGACACGAGCCAGATCGTCACGCTGCCGGAAGGCAACACACCGCTGTTCGACGCCCCGCGCGCGGCCTCGTACGCCGGGCTCGCCGGCCTGCAGTTCAAGCACCAAGGTTATAACCCGACGGCGTCCTTCAAGGACAACGGCATGACCGCGGGGGTGACGCAGGCCGCAATCCTGGGCATGCGGCGGGTGGCCTGCGTCTCGACCGGCAATACGTCTGCTTCGCTGGCGGCTTACGCCGCGGCCAGCGGCATGCAGGCCGCGATCTTCCTGCCCGCCGGCAAGATCGCTTACGGCAAGCTGGCCCAAGCTCTGGAGTACGGCGCGCTCACCATTCAGGTGGAGGCCAACTTCGACCAGATTCTCGCCTTGGTGCGGGAATTGGCGGACGACCTCGGCATCTATCTGCTCAATTCGGTGAACCCGTTCCGCATCGAGGGCCAGAAGTCGATCGTCATCGAGATGCTGGAGCAGCGCGGCTGGCGGGTGCCGGACTGGATTGTCCTGCCGGGCGGCAACTTGGGCAACATCAGTGCGCTTGGCAAAGGCCTGCGCGAGCTGCTCGCGGTGGGCCTGATCGATGCCCTGCCCCGTGTCGCAGTGGTGCAGGCCGCCGGCGCGGCCCCGTTCGAGCGATTGTTCCGCGAGGGCGGCATCCTGCGAGCCGTGCGCAGGCCCGAGACGCTGGCAACGGCCATCCGCATCGGCCATCCGGTGTCCTGGCGTAAGGCGGATTCCGAAATCAAGGCGCTGTCAGGCGTGGTGGAAGCTGTCACGGAGCACGAAATCGCAGATGCCAAGGCAGTGATCGGCCGCTGCGGCATTGGCTCGGAACCAGCGTCGGCGGCCACGCTCGCCGGCATCAAGAGGCTGGTCGGGGCGGGCACGATCGCCCCGGACGCAGATGTCGCGGCGATCCTGACCGGCCACCTGCTGAAGGATCCGGACTATGCCTACCACTACCACTCGGGGCAACTGAAGGCACCTTCCGGCGATACGATCCAGCCTGCGTTCGGAAACGCACCGGTGACTGTTGCCCGCGACCGAGCTGCGATCAAGGATCTCCTGCAGCGGGCGGCGGATCACTGACCTGCCGGCCACGCGCTTGGCGAGGCGAAGGGCCCGGCGGGCCGGCGCCCCCTTGCGGGCGCTCACATCGGATGGGTGACCGCGCCTTGGGACGAAGACGAGACGAGCCTTGCGTACTTGGCGAATACGCCGCTGGCGTAGCGCGCCGGAGGCGTGTCGAGCGCAGCCAGCCTGGCCGCGAGTTCTTCGTCCGACACCTCGACGTTCAATCCGCGCCGCGCGCAGTCGATCACCACTATGTCGCCATCCCGCACGGCCGCGATCGGTCCCTTGCGCGCCGCTTCCGGCGCGACATGGCCGATCATCAGCCCGCGCGTTGCCCCGCTGAACCGGCCATCGGTAAGCAGCGCCACGGTCTCTCCCAAGCCCGCGCCAACGATCGCGGCAGTCACGCCCAGCATCTCGCGCATGCCCGGCCCGCCCGCCGGCCCCTCGTAGCGGATGACCAGCACATCGCCGTCCTTGATCGCCCCGCCGGTGACGGCTTGCATGGCGGATTCCTCGTTCTCGAACACCCTGGCCGGGCCGCGGTGCTGGAGGTGGCCGCTGCCGGCGACCTTCACCACACTCCCCTCGGGCGCCAGGTTGCCCTTGAGGATGACCAATCCGCCAGTTGGCTTGATCGGCTTCCCAATGGGCCGAATGACCTGCTGCCCGGGCGTCTCGGTCGCGCTGGCGCTGGCATCGGCGAGCGGCTTGCCGGTAACGGTGGGCTGGGAGCCATCGGCGTACCCGCCTTCGACGAGCCGCTGCGCGATCAGTTGGATCCCGCCCGCCTTGTCCACGTCCGCGGCGACGTACCTGCCGCCCGGCTTGAGATCCACCAGCAGGGGCGTGCGCTCGCTGATGGCGTCGAAATCGTCAATCGTCAGTTCCACCTCGCAATCCCTGGCAAGGGCCAGCAGGTGCAGCACGGCATTGGTGGAACCGCCGGTGGCGGCCACGCTGGCGATAGCGTTCTCGAACGCCCCGCGCGTCATGATGTCGCGCGGGCGCAGGTTCGCTTTGAGCGCTTCCATCAGGACGAATCCCGCTTGGTAGCCCGCATCGTCCTTGCGCGGATCGACCGCGGGGATGCTCGCGCTGCCCATGGGCGAGATGCCGATGACCTCCATGGCCGTGGCCATCGTATTGGCCGTGTACTGCCCGCCGCAGGCCCCGGCTCCGGGGCAGGCATTGTCCTCGATGGCCAGCAACTCCTCGTCGCTGATCTTGCCCGCGGCATGCGCCCCGACAGCCTCGAACACGTCCTGGATGGTGATATCGACGCCGTTGACCTGGCCCGGCAGGATGGATCCGCCGTAGAGCAGAACGGACGGCACGTTCACCCTGGCGAGGCCCATCGCGCCGCCGGGTATGGTCTTGTCGCACGCCACCAGCGCGATGATGCCGTCGAACATATAGCTGCGGCCGGCCAGTTCGATCGAGTCGGCGACGATCTCGCGGCTCACCAGCGATCCCTTCATGCCCTCGGTGCCCATGGTGATGCCGTCGCTCACGGCGATGGTGTTGAACTCCATGGGCGTTCCGCCCGCCGCGCGGACGCCTTCTTTGACCTTCGCCGCCAAGTCCCGCAGGTTGAAATTGCAGGGCATCGTCTCGATCCAAGTGTTGGCGATCCCGATGATCGGCTTGGCCAGATCCTCGTCATTGAAGCCGATGGCCTTGAACATCGAGCGGGCTGGGGCGCGATCCCGTCCGTCGGTGATGGTCGCGCTGGCGTGCTTGAGGGGGTTCGGCATGGACGCTCCCGTCTCTGGGGCATGACTAGTGTAGCAATGGCCGGCTGGCCCTACACAGGAGATGCGGGAACAATGGGAGAATGGCTCTGCATCCCCCTTTTATGTTGGAATAGTGCCCGAACGAGGAATGGCCGCCACGCCCGTGGAGCCTCTGCCAGCACGGTCGCAGCTGGCGCCAGCCAGCGCTGCGACAACTCACAGTTTCCTGCCCGCCGCAGTGCAGGCAGGAGTGTGCCAAGGGGGCCTGGCCAGGCCCCCTTGGCAGCGACGGGTCGGACCGTTCCCCCCTCGGATTCTAGGTCCGTTCGTGAGCTTGGTCGGCCCGTCGCACCCATTCCTGCGCGTCCTGCACGGAAGCGTGGGTACAGACCCGTATCGCAAAAGGATAGGAACCCAGGAATGACCACACCCACTCCCATCGTAGTCGCCGGCATCGATGTCGGCAAGGCGTAGCCTCTTCCAATGCCAAATGAGCCTGACGGGCGGGATTGTTTCCAACGGGAAATGAGCCTGAAGGGGGCTCGCGCGGGGATGTGAGAACCATGGGAGGATGGTTTTGCATCTCAATCTGGACACGCACAAGACGCGCGCGGACATCCTGCGCTTCTTGGAGGGCAACGCGGCAGGCAGCGTCGTGGTGCCGGATCGCGCGGCGGCCTACGAACACAGCGGGCAGGTCTTGCGGCGGTTTTCGTACTGGCGGCTGAGCAAGCCGGACCGGGGGCTGCTGAAACGCTACCTGGAACGCACGACGGGCCTGTCGCGGGCGCAGCTGACGCGGCTGGTGAAGCGCTATCTGGCGAGCGGGCAGCTGCGTGCCGGGCAGCGCGGAGCCGGGCGGCGCTTCCAGCACAAGTACCAGCCGCAAGACATCGAACTGCTGGCCGAAACGGACGAATTGCACGGCACGCTGTCGGGGCCGGCCACGCTGGCCCTCTGCCAGCGCGCTTGGCAGCTCTTCGGCGACGAGCGCTTCCAGCGCTTGGCGCAGTTGTCGAACGGGCACCTGTACAACTTGCGGCGCAGCGCGCGCTACCTGCGGCGCTTAGGCAGCAAGGCCGGCACACGCCCGGCGGCGGTGACGATTGCCGAGCGCCGGCGGCCGCGCCCCAACGGTCGCCCGGGCTATGTGCGGGTCGATTCGGTGCATCAAGGAGACCGCGGCAAAGTCAAGGGCGTATATCACATTAACTTGGTCGACGAGGTGACGCAGTTCCAGTTCGTGGGCAGCGTGGAGCGCATCTCCGAGCACTTCCTGCTGCCGGTGCTGGAGGACCTGCTGGGCGCCTTCCCGTTCCGCATCTGCGGTTTGCATTCCGACAACGGTTCCGAGTACATCAACCGCCGCGTGGCGAGGCTGCTGGAGAAGCTGCGCAGCGAGCAGTTCACCAAGTCGCGCCCGCGGCGCAGCAACGACAATGCCTTGGTGGAGTCGAAGAACGGCACGGTCGTGCGCAAACAACTCGGCTACGGGCATATTGCGGGGCGGCACGCCGAGCGGTTGCACCAGTTCAACCGCGAGGTGCTCTCGCCGTACCTGAACTACCATCGTCCGTGCTACTTCCCGAGCGAGGAGGTGGACGCCAAGGGCAAGCTGCGCAAGCGCTACCGGCAGCAGGACCTATGCACGCCGTATGAGCAGCTGAAAGCGCTGCCGGAGGCGGCGGCCTGCCTGCGCGCGGGGCTGGACTTCGCGCAGTTGGATGCGGAGGCTTACCGCATGAGCGATCACGAAGCGGCGCGGCAGTTGAACGCGGCGCGCGACGAGCTGTTCGCGGCCATCCGTGCGGAGTAGTGCGGGCCATTGCGGGAAAAGAGCGGTTACAGGCTCACTTGGCGTTGGAAAGCGGGGCGGCCTCGCAGCCAGCGGTCGTGGCGCGGGGGCTAAGCCTAGGCGCGTGGCGGCAGCGCTCAAGGCCGGGCAGGGGCAGCCTGATTAAAACAAAATATAATGAAAATGTGCTGGTGGCTAGCCACCAGCACGCTCCCCGCTCTGCCCAGCCCCCGTCTCGAGCAGGCCTGTAGCGGGCAGCGCGGCTGCGCCTCCTCCCCCCAGTACCACCTCCCCACTGGGTGTATCATGAACTCACTCTCACTTCTTCTGCCCGGCCCCCCTTCAGGCTCATTTTCGGATTGGAAAGGACTGGCGTACCTTGACGCCCACCTGCTCGACACCGGCCTCGACTGCCGCTATGCAAATACCAAAAGCGGCCGGCGCGCTTTGTGCAACCGGCTGCGCAAGCACCGCGTCACCCGCGCCGTCTTCGAACCCACCGGGCGTTACCACCGCCAACTGCACCAATGCCTGGCTGCAGCTGGTGTGAAACACCCTAGCCCGCCCCTGCCCCCACAGCGTCCCGGGAAGCAGTTTGTGCAGTGTCGGGAAGCAGCTGGTAGCCGAGATCCTTAGCTGTCGTTTTGAGGTAGGCCAAGGTCCGTTGGCGATGGCGCTGCTCGTAGGCCGCCTCGCCCTCGTCAACGTAGTCCTGGCCGAAGCGCAGCATGCGGTATACCAACACCGCCAGCTTGCGGGCGGTGGCGAACACCGCCGTCTTCATCCCCTTGTGCCGCGCCTTGCGGCGCAGCGCCGCCCCCAGCGCCGACTTGGACCGGATCAGCGCCGTCGCCGCCATGCGCAGCGCGTTCGACGTGCGCGTCGCTCCCAGCCCGCGCTGCCGCTTGCCCGCCAACTGCTGCCCGCCCGATACCGCGTGCCGCGGCGCCAGGCCCAGCCAGCTCGTGAAATGCCGCTCGCTCGGAAACGACCCCAGATCCGTCCCCACCTCGGTCAGGATCGTGCGCGCCGCCCCCGCGCTAATCCCGTCGATGCGCGTCAGATCCACGCTCGCGTAGCGGTACAGCGCCGTCCGCAGCGGCTGCTCACCCCGCCTTCGGATGGCTTTCTCCTTGGCCGCGTTCGGGTGCCGCGGACACTCCTCCGCGCTGCATTCCTCGCCCGCCTGCTGCTGCAGATCCTCTTGCAGCTTCTGCTCGTAACCGTCCATCTCGGCCTGCACCGCGTCGTACAGCCGCAGCGCACTGCGCAGGTTGAACAGGTGCTCCTCCCGCCAGTTGCCGCTCAGGTACTCCACGAACTGCTCCTCCGTGTGCTTGCAGCGCCCCGAGCGCAACTGCGCCAACTGCTCCGCATCGCGCTGCCCCGCCACGATCGCACGCACGATCGCCATGCCTGTCTGCCCCGTCAGATCCGTCACCGCCCGATGCACCTGCACGTTCATCTGATCCAGCGCCCGCTGCATCCATTGCACGCAGCGCGTGCGCTCCGCCACCAAGCTCTGCCACTGCCGGTGCAGCGCCCGCAGCTGCGTCACCGTCTCGGGCGGCCGGAACGAGCCCCGCAGCAGGCCGCAACTGTGCAGCCGCTGTAGCCACTGGCAGTCCAGCATGTCGGTCTTGCGCCCCGGCACGTTCTTCAACTGCCGCGCATTGACCAGCAACACCTCGAAACCGCGCTCCTCCAGCAACTCGTGCAATGGGATCCAGTACACATACGTGCTCTCCAGCGCCACCGATTCCACGCCTTCGGCCGCCAGCCAGTCCGCCAACGCGTCCAACTGCGCGGTGGTCGTGCCGAACGTGCGCACGTTGGGCCTGCCGTCCGCACGTGGCGGCCCGCAGGCCCAGTGCTCGCGGCTGCCGAGGTCCACCCCCGCCACCTGCGGGCGCTGCACCGGCAGGTCCCGCTCCGGCTGCTCTCTTGCCATATCTCCCTCCTGCTGCTCCTGTCTCACACACGGAAGGCCCCGGCCCGGGTTGGCAATTGCTCTGCAATGCTGGTGTTGAGGAGTGCTTCCGAAGAAACCTCGCTAGTGAATGATCGCTCGCCCGGACCCAGACTGGCTTTGGGGCAAATACTGCACCAATGAAATTACGGGGCTTGACTGCCGGAACCCTCCGCTCTGATTCTACGCCAAGCCACGTGTTTCCAACCGAATGATCCGGGCCCCGCCCGGGGGCGCGACTGGCTTGGAGACTGTCCTTGTCAGCCCCTTGCGCTCGCGGCGCTTCGCCGAAGCGCTCGGCCAACTCGCTAAGAACGACCGCGTCGATGCGACCATGCTGGCTCGCTTCGGCCGTCTCGCCGACTTGCAAGCGACCCCGCCACAAGCCGCCAACCTGCGACTTCTCCAGGATTTGCTTGTCGCTCGCCGCAAGCTTGTCGAGCAACTCGGCACGCTGCGCAAGCTAACCGCCGAACTCGACCCGCAAGCGACGCGCCGCTTTTCCAAGCCGCTCGCCAGCCTACAGGCCGCCCGCGCCGCCTGCGACCGCGACCTGCAAACTTGCCTGGCCGCCGATGCCGTGCTCGCCCGCCGCGCCGAGATTATCCAGTCCATCCCCGGCTTCGGTCCGCTCAACGCTGCCTGCCTCTGCGCTACCATGCCCGAACTCGGCTCGCTTGGCCGCCGCCCAGCTGCCGCGCTACTGGGGCTGGCTCCTTTCGACCGCGATTCCGGCCAACGGCGCGGCGCTCGCTCGATTCGTGCCGGGCGCGCCCAGCCGCGCCACTTGCTCTACATGGCCGCCCTGTCCGCCACCCGCTGCCAGCCCGCCGCCCAAGCCTGCTACCAGCGCCTGGTGGCTAACGGCAAGCCCCACAAGCTCGCCCTCGTCGCTGTCATGCGCCGCTTGGCCGGCCTGCTCGACACCCTCTTGCGCGAAGACCGCCTCTGGCAACCCGAACCACCCGCCCGCCCTGCCGAGGTCGTCGTATGAACTGCCTGCTCCTCTCTACCCAGCACTCCACGCTAGGCCCCCTCGCCTGCCACTGGCAACCTCTTTTCCCGCTCCTGCCGCTTGACTTTCAACACGGAAGCTCGCGAGGCCACTTCAGGCTCATTTCCCGTTGGAAACAACCTCGCCCTTCAGTCTCATTTGGCATTGGAAGAGTCTCTCGCTGCTGCTGCTCAACAGCCCTGCCCCTGCGCTAGTGTGAAACACCTAGCCCGCCCCCGCCCCAACGGTCTCCCTGGAAGCGGGCTGTGCCGCAGCGGCAACCAACTGGTAGCCGAGCTCCTTAGCGGTCGTTTTGAGGTAGCTCAAGGTGCGCCGACGATGGCGCTCCTCGTAGGCCGCCTCGCCCTCGTCAACGTAGTCCTGGCCGAAGCGCAGCATGCGGTACACCAACACCGCCAGCTTGCGGGCCGTGGCGAATACCGCCGTCTTCATCCCCTTGTGCCGCGCCTTGCGGCGCAGCGCCGCCCCCAGCGCCGACTTGGACCGGATCAGCGCCGTCGCCGCCATGCGCAGCGCGTTCGACGTGCGCGTCGCTCCCAGCCCGCGCTGCCGCTTGCGCGCCAACTGCTGCCCGCCCGATACCGCGTGCCGCGGCGCCAGGCCCAGCCAGCTCGTGCAATGCCGCTCGCTCGGAAACGACCCCAGATCCGTCCCCACCTCGGTCAGGATCGTGCGCGCCGCCCCCGCGCTGATGCCGTCGATGCGCGTCAGATCCACGCTCGCGTAGCGCTACAGCACCGTCCGCATTTGCTGCTCGCCCCTCCCCCGGATGGCTTTCTCCTTGGCCGCGTTCGGGTGCCGCGGACACTCCTCCGCCCTTAATTCCTCGGCCGCCTGCTGCTGCAGATCCTCTTGCAGCTTCTGCTCGTAACCCTCCATCTCGGCCTGCACCGCGTCGTACAGCCGCAGCGCACTGCGCAGGTTGAACAGGTGCTCCTCCCGCCAGTTGCCGCTCAGCTACTCCACGAACTGCTCCTCCGTGTGCTTGCAGCGCCCCGAGCGCAACTGCGCCAACTGCTCCGCAGCGCGCTGCCCGGCCACGATCGCGCGCACGATCGCCATGCCTGTCTGCCCCGTCAGATCCGTCACCGCCCGATGCACCTGCACGTTCATCTGATCCAACGCCCGCTGCATCCATTGCACGCAGCGCGTGCGCTCCGCCACCAAGCTTTGCCACTGCCGGTGCAGCGCCCGCAGCTGCGTCACCGTCTCGGGCGGCCGGAACGAGCCCCGCAGCAGGCCGCAACTGTGCAGCCGCTGCAGCCACTGGCAGTCCAGCATGTCGGTCTTGCGTCCCGGCACGTTCTTCAACTGCCGCGCATTGACCAGCACTACCTCGAAACCGCGCTCTTCCAGCAACTCGTGCAATGGAATCCAGTACACATACGTGCTCTCCAGCGCCACCGATTCCACGCCTTCCGCCGCCAGCCAGTCCGCCAACGCGTCCAACTGCACGGTGGTCGTGCCGAACGTGCGCACGTTGGGCCTGCCGTCCGCATGCGGCGGCCCGCAGGCCCAGTGCTCGCGGCTGCCGAGGTCCACCCCCGCCACCTGCGGGCGCTGCACCGGCAGATCCCGCTCCGGCTGCTCTCTCGCCATATCTCCCTCCTGCTGCTCCTGTCTCACACACGGAAGGCCCCGGCCCGGGTTGGCAATTGCTCTGGAATGCTAGTGTAGAGGAGTGCTTCCGAAGAAACCTCGCTAGTGAATGATCGCTCGCCCGGACCCAGACTGGCTTTGGGGCAAATACTGCACCAATGAAATTACGGGGCTTGACTGCCGGAACCCTCCGCTCCGATTCTACGCCAAGCCCGTGTTTCAGCCTGAATGATCCGGGCACCGCCCGGGGGCGCGACTAACCTGTATCCGATGATTCGCGGCGTGCTGTTCGACCTTGACGGCGTGCTCTACAATGGCGAGGCTCCCATTCCCGGCGCCGCCGGGGCTGTCGAGCGGGTGCGGCGGCAAGGCGTCGCTGCACGGTTCCTGACCAACACCACGTCGCGCCCCCGCAGCGCGATAGTTGCCAAGCTCGCCAAGCTCGGCATCGCCGCGGCGCCCGAGGAAATTCTCACTCCCCCGGTCGCCGCGGCCGCGTGGATCCGCAGCCGCGCGGACGGATCAGCGGCGCTGTTCGTCCCCCCGGCCACTCGTGCCGAGTTTGCCGGCCTGGAAGCGGAAGGGGCGGACTCGACGGTGCGCTATGTAGTGCCTGAGACAAAACCCCCTAAAATCCGATCTCCGCTAGCAAAACGGGCCGATTGGTGAACGGAATAAAGGCTTCTTGGAGCAGGCTACCCGATGCGCAGTGGGTTGTCGTCAGGCGAAGATCGCAGCTACCGGGCCGGATTCGGTCCAACGGGCCTCCTCGTGCCGAATCTTGGCCTGCGTCGATTGCACATAACCGTTTTGAATACAATGACATAGAAGCTTTTGTCGCAGGCACTATGTAGTCATCGGAGACCTCGGCGCGGCTTGGGACTACCGGCAGCTCAACGCGGCCTTCCGCCTGCTGCACGGACGACCCGAGCGCCGCTTGGTGGCACTCGGCCTCACGCGCTACTGGCAATCTTCCGACGGGGCCAACTTGGATGTCGCGCCGTTCGTGGCTGCGCTGGAATGCGCCGCAGGCTGCACGGCGACCGTCCTGGGCAAGCCCAGCACGGAATTCTTCTTGCAAGCAGCCTCCCAGTTGGAGCTTGCGCCGCGGGAAGTGCTGATGATCGGCGACGATCTGCAGGTCGACGCGCTGGGGGCCAAGCGGGCCGGGCTGCGCTCGGCACTCGTGCGCACCGGCAAGTTCCGCCCTAGCGACTTGGAAAGCGACGACCTGCCGGACTGGGTGCTGGACTCCGCCTGCGACCTACCGGGGCTACTGGCGCACGGCGATCACTGACTTGGTCAGCCCCAGGAAGCGCTCCCGCTCGATCACGGCAGCCGGGAACAGCCTTTGCAGATCGCGCGCCGTCAGCAGCCGAATGCTTTCGACGAAGCCCCGCGCTTCGCCGCGGGCCGGCCGCTGCAACCAGCCCCAGACGGTGAAATTGCGGGCGAGGCGGGCCTGCCAGCGGACGGGCAGGAAGTGGAAGGCGGGCGTGAGGGTATGGGCCTCGATCGGAAACCAGCGGTTCGGGGTCTGCACGCTGTAGGCGAGGCCGACGCGCTCGATTTCCCGCGCCATCGCTTGGCGGCTGGCCTCGTCCGGCAGGTGCTCCAGCACCGAGTTGCAGTACACCACGTCGAACGAGCTGTCCCGGAACGGCAGGCTGCGGCCATCGGCGCGCACCCACTCGAGATCCGCCCTCTTCAGGTCGCGCTCTTCGAAGTTGGCCACGGTCACGCGCGGCCGCGGCTCGAGCCAAGGCCAGTAATACTCAGCCCCGCCCAGATCCAGCACCCTGGTCTGCCTGTCCACCCCGAAGCTGCGCGCAAACCGGCGCAGCCGGCGGCGGCGAAAAAACCGGGCCAGCGGGCGGTGGACCTCTGCGAAGCTGGGCGCCATGGAAGATAAGCCGGCGGGCCGGCGCAAGCCTTGGTCAGCGCCCCGCCAAGCCCGGCGCCAGCAGCCATGAAAGTTCGGCCCTCGGGAATGCTCCGCGGCCGCCGATATCGAGCGCTGCCAGTCCGGACTTCTTGAGCCACAAGGCGTCTTCCCGCGCACCGAGCAGCCACGTGACCAGCGTGCTCAATTGCGGATTGTGCCCGACGACCATCACATCGCCGCCCGCGGCGTGGTCGCGGACGACATCCCACAGGTCATGCACGCTGCCGGACGGAAGCAGCGCGCTCGTAACGATGGGCTCGCTCTCGCAGCCCAGCTCTGCCCGCGCGATCGCTGCCGTTTGCGCGGCGCGGTCATACGGGCTGGCCAGGATGGCGCGCGGCTCCACGTTCGCGCGCCGGGCGTGGGCAAGCACCCGGCGGCACCGGCTGCGACCGGTTCCGGTGAGCTGCCGGCTGGAATCCGGACGGCCCGGCAGCCGGTCTTCGGCGATGGCATGACGGAGCACGTACAGGGTCATCGGCTACAGCCTAGCGCGGATCGATGCCGCGCCGATGCGCCGGGCGGGGCCGCAAGCCCGCCTAGCTGCGGTAGCGGTACACGATCCGGCCGCGGGTCAGGTCGTACGGCGAGAGTTCGACATTGACCCGGTCTCCGGTGAGGATGCGGATGCGGTGCTTGCGCAACTTGCCCGCGATCTGGGCCAAAACCTTGTGCTTGTCGTCGAGTTCGACGCTGAAGATACCCCCAGGGTGACGCTCGATGATCGTGCCGGTGACCTCGATGCCCTCTTCCTTAGCCATGCAATTCCTGAATCTTCTACGCCCGAGCGACCGCCTCTTAGTATGGCAAAGCCCAGGATCCCAATCAAGCCGCCACGCGCAGATCAGGCCGCTGCGGAAGCTTTCAGCGAGCGCGCCAAGCGAGCGTAGATGCCGATCGCCTCTTCGATCTGCCGCTTCGGAATGCGCTCTTCCGCCGTGTGCGCGAAGTGAATCGAGCCGGGACCGATCAGCAGCGGCTGCCCCCAGCCCGACAGCTTGGGGATATCGGTGGTGTACTTCACGATCGAGGTCTGGAAGCCCTCGATCTCGTGCAGCCGCAGGGCGGGCGTGCGGGCGAACACTTCGATCCCAACCCCCTCCAGAACGGACCTGGCCAGCGCTTCCGTCTCGGCTAGGTCGCCCACGACGCGGATCATGACCGAGGCCGCCGCGTAGTCCGCGACGATGTTGGCAGCCGGGCCGGCGTCCAGTGTCCCGATGTTGACCGTGGTCTCGCCCAGCAGCGGATCGGCCGGCCAATCGAGCTGGCGCAGGCGGCTGAGCCGGTCTAGCAGCAGGTCGGCCGCCGACTCGCCCAGTTCCGGATACGCCGAGTG
Organism: Bryobacterales bacterium; assembly: GCA_965219605.1. Lineage (GTDB taxonomy): Bacteria > Acidobacteriota > Terriglobia > Bryobacterales > UBA6623 > VXMF01. The sequence goes on from CBDCOC010000001.1 coordinate 2,340,364, forward strand.
GCAGGCCCGGCCGGCGGCCGTGATCGTGAAGCCCAGCGTGCCTTTGGATGCCAGCGCGAGCCGGTTCTCGGTTGGCTCGCCGTTGATCAGGAACCTTGCGGCGGGTGGATTGCGATTGGCATGGCAGGCCCCAGCGCCGTCAACCTCCTCGCCGACGACTAATAGGACGCCAAGCCCGCTGGTGCCTTCCTCGAGCAATCGCTCGACAGACTTGAGCATCGCCGCGGCGATGCCGTGCGTGTCGCAGGCTCCTCTCCCCCAGATAAACTCGTCGTCCTCGGCCGACGGGATGAATGGGGGCACGGTGTCCATGTGGGTCGAGAACACCACCTCCGGCTCTCCCCACCAAGCCCAAATGTTGTTGCGCCCGAGCTCGACCGCCTGTTTCTCGACCGCGCCGCCGAAGCGGCGCGCCAGCGGCTCGAGGTAGTCGAACAGGAAATCCCCGATCGCGCCTTCGTTAGGCGTCACGGAATTGATGTCGATCAGGGATCGAGTGAGCTTGAATGCGTCCATGAAGGCTTGCCAACTGCCCGGCCTTCGAGCGTATGGGCCAGCGCTGTCGGTGTCCGACAGGGGCAAATGCTGCTTTGGAGCGCCAGCCCCGGCGGCGTTCCGAGCATCCTGCCAGGCCACGGACTGCCCGAGATGCGGCCGATGCCACAACCGGTTCACGGCGCAGCGTGCATATATGACTATAGTATTATAGGCTTAACGCTGCATTTCTTACAGCTTGGCAATCGAACAACCGGGGGAAACACAGAAACATCATGTGGGGACGCAAGGAAGATCAATCCTACGGTGAAGAGACGCCGTCGGCAGCACCACAGCAGCCAGCTCTTCAGCCGAACGAAAATCGGATACAGCCCGCGGTGTCTCAAGAGCGGGTAATCTCGGAAAAGTCGATTGCGTCCCGGCTGGGGCATTCTGTCAAGTTTAGCGGTGAGATCCACGCCGAAGAGGACTTCCTGCTCGACGGCGACGTAGAAGGCACCATCCGGGTGCCCAAGCACACGGTCATAGTTGGCTCGAAGGGCAACGTACGTGCCACCATCGAAGCCAATACAGTCCTGATCCACGGCCAAGTGCGCGGGCACCTTAACGTCAAGCAGAGGCTGATCATCGCCAAGACGGGGCGATTCGAGGGCGAACTGATAACGCAGCGCCTCGAGATTCAGGACGGTGCGGTGTTCATCGGCACCAGCGCCTTGCATAAGCCGGAGCAGCCTTCGGGCCAGGGAAGCCGGCCGCCGGCCGCGGATAAGAAGGCGGAGCCAGCGTCACCGCGCAACATGGCCAAGCCAACGCAGCCTGTCCGGCCGGCCGGCGATACCGCTGCAAAGCAGCGGCCGTTTGTCAAGCCGTAAGCAAGATCGGGAGGCTGGCGGTCCAGGCTGGGGGCTTGTTGCGCAGGTGTCTTGGTGGTCTCGGGGCAAAGCTGACCGCACGGGCACCGATGCCTTGGCAAAGAGGCTTGCCCCCATTGCCGCCGAGACTCCTGCGGACAGCAGGGGCGTGCGCGGCAGCCACGCTGCCGAGTATTTCTTCCAACACCTGCGCGACACTCGTCCGGCCGACATACTGGACTTGGGAATGCTTTCCCAGGAGACGACCACGCAGTTGGGGGCGCTGGGGCATCGGCTGAACTTCACCAGCCTGATGGTCGACTACGACAAGGAGAGACCCAAGCTGGCAGGGAAAGACGGCCAGGTGTCCCGGCGCGCGGCGGATCGTTTCTTCAGGCAGCATTTGGACTATCCTGCGCGCAGCTTCCAAGCCGCATTGGCATGGGATGTCCTGCAGCATTTGGACAAGCACGCAATGCAGAGCGCGATCACTCGCCTCCGCCAGCTCTTGAGGCCGGGTTCGGCCATGCTTTGCCTGTTCCAAGATCCCCGAGAGGACGGCACGGTCTCGATCTTCAATGGCGCAGTCTGCTCCCACGCTTCGCTGAGGCTGCAAGAGGTCGAGCGCCGCCTCCCGCGCCAAGTCCTGCAGCCGGGCGATTTGGAACTCGAATTCCCGCGGTTCCGCTCCATCGATTTATTTCTTAAACGCGGCCGCCTGCTCGAAGTGCTGGTGATGGGCTGAGCGTTCGTGATTGGCCTGCGCATGCCGCAGATCTGCCGCACCCTCGGACTGTTGTTATTGCAGGGGGGCAGCCTGCTCCCGGCCGACAGCGACCGGGAGATCGGCTTGGGCCACTACCTCAACCGCGAGTTTGATCTCGCGGTCGAGAGATTCCAACGATACTCGGCTGCCGCGCCGGTAAGCGCAGAGGCGCGACTGCTGCTGGCCAAGGCGCTGCTCTACCAAGAGCTAGATCGCCTCGGCCATGTCGGCACCAGGGCTTTTCGAGGCGATCAGGAGTATCGCTCGGCAGAAAAGCCCAAGCCGGATCCCGAGGCCGTCCGGCAGATCCTCGGCGCTCTGGAACAAGGACAGCAGGCCTGCGAGCGCGTCTTGGCCGAGGCTGCGGACGACCGGCAGTCCCTGCATTGGCTGGCGCAGCTGCACCTCATGCGGGCCAGCTACGAATACTTCATAGCCAAGGACTATCTCCGGGCGCTGGCAAGAGGGCGGAAAGGGCGGCAACTGAGCTACCGCGTGGGTCAGATCTACCCCGAATTTGCAGACGGGCTGTTGGTCGCCGGGTTCTACGAATACCTGCTGGGCAGCCTGCCGTGGCCGCTGCGGGCGATGATCGCCATTCGAGGGGACCGCGGCAACAAGCAGAAAGGAATCCAGATCGTCGAGCGGGTTGTCCGCGAGGGCGGGGAGAGTCGCGACGAGGCACGGGTGCTGCAGGCCTTGATCTACCGCCGGGAGCGGGCGCCGCGGGAAGCGGCGGAGGCATTCGGCAGGCTGGCCGAGGATTTCCCACGCTCCTACTTGTTCGCCTTAGAGTCCGCCGATCTGTACGAGTCGGCCGGCGAGCGCGACACGGCGCTGGAATTGTTCCGCGAGGTCAGTGAAAAGCGGAAATCCGGCATGGATCGCTTTGACCGCATGCCAGAGTGCATGGCGGCGGCACTGGAGCGCCGCATCCGGGCGCTGGAGCGCAAATAGGCCGGCCCCGCGCTCGGTACTGGCGGGAAAGGCAGCGCACTGCCCGGATTCGGCGGTGTCCTGATCAGTCAGGCGGCCTCTCGCCCGCGGGGAGATTCCTGCCCGGCGCCGGGCTAGTCTGCCGCGGCCAGCCGCGACGAATACTCGGCGAGCTCGGACAGCCTTTCGGCGGCCGCGCCCGAGTCAATCGCAGCGCGGGCGATTTCGCCGGCCGCGGCCCAGCTAGCGGCCCGGCCGGCCAAGCGGATGGCGGCCGCTGCATTGACCACTACGATGTCGCGGGCCGGGCCGCGCTCGCCGGCTAGCACGGATCGGATGATCGAAGCGTTGAAGGCGGCATCGCCGCCAGAGAGCGAGGCTGGGCTGGCTACCGGGATGCCAAGACTGGCAGGCTCAAGCGAGCCCGCCCTGACGACCTGCCCGCCCGACACCTCGTTGAAGAACGTCGGCCCGGTGGTAGTGATTTCATCCATGCCATCGCTGCCGTGGACCACCAATGCGCGGCGCGTGCCCAGGCGCGCCAGGGCAGCGGCCGCGAGCGGCACGATGCGGTCGTCGTACACGCCGACGATCTGCACCGCTGCAGCAGCGGGATTGGTGAGCGGGCCGAGCATGTTGAACACGGTGCGCAGGCCCAGTTCGCGGCGTACCGGGCCGGCGTGCCGCATGGCCGGATGCATCGCTTGCGCGAACAGGAACCCAATGCCCACGGCGTCGATACAGCGAGCCGCCTGCCCGGCGTCCAAGTGGACGTTGACGCCGAGCGCTTCGAGCACGTCCGCCGAGCCGCACTTGCTCGAAATCGCCCGGTTGCCGTGCTTGGCGATCGACACCCCAGCTCCGGCCGCCACCAGCGCGGCCGCCGTGGAGACATTGAAGGTCGATCCCCCGTCGCCCCCGGTGCCGCAGGTGTCGACGAGTTGCTCGCGAGGCGTATGCGCCGGACGGACGCTGGCGGCGCTCGACCGCATGGCGCGGGCGAAGCCCGTGACCTCGTCGGCCGTTTCTCCCTTCATGCGCAGTGCCACTAGCAGCGCTGCGGTCAGGGCCGGGGACGACCGGCCCTCGAAGATTTCCTGCAAGGCCGCAGCGGCTTGCCCCTCGGACAGGTCTTCGCGCACCGCCGCCAAGCGCAACGCTTCTTGGACTGCTGGCATGGAATTGCACTGCACCCGGAATCCCGGATATATTGAAGTTTCGGCCGCGGCGGGCGATTCCCTGATCGTACCCCACAGCCACGCTCCCATGAAACTCCACGAGTACCAAGCCAAGCAAGTGCTGCGCGAGCACGGCGTGCCCGTCCCGCGCGGCATTGTCGCCACGACGGCGGACGAGGCGCGCGCGGCCGCCGCCGAGCTGGGCGGCAAGGTCGTGGTCAAGGCCCAGATCCATGCCGGCGGGCGCGGCAAGGGCGGCGGCGTGAAATTGGCGAGCGGCGCTGACGAGGCTGAGCGCCGGGCCGAAGCCATCCTGGGCATGACCTTGGTCACGCCCCAGACCGGCCCGCGCGGGCGGCTGGTGCGGCGCCTGCTGATTGAGGAACAGTTGCCGATCGGGCGCGAAATCTACCTGGGCATCACCTTAGACAGGGCGCTCGGCAGGCCGGTCTTCATGGCTTCCGCCCAAGGCGGGATGGAGATCGAGGAGGTCGCTGCCAAGGATCCGTCTGCCATTCTCAGGGAAGCGCTCTCGGGCGGCCGGTTCGAGGCCTACCAAGCGCGCCGCCTCGCTTTCGCGCTCGACATCGGGGCCGAGGCCTTGGCCCCTGCCGTGCAGGCCATGCAAGCGCTCGCTGCGGCGTACCAGCAGTCCGATGCGTCCTTGGTCGAGATCAATCCGTTCGTGCTCACCGACGATGGCCGGGCAATCGCGCTCGACGCGAAGATGGAGATCGACGACAACGCCTTGTTCCGCCATGCGGATCTCGCGGCACTGCGGGATCTCGACGAGGAAGAGCCGCTCGAGACCGACGCCATCAACCACGGCTTGAACTACATCAAGCTCGACGGCAACGTGGGCTGCATGGTCAACGGCGCAGGCTTGGCCATGGCCACCATGGACATCATCCAGCATGCAGGCGGGATGCCCGCGAACTTCTTGGACGTGGGCGGCGGCGCCAGCAAGGACCAGATCAAGAACGGCTTCCGGATCATCCTGTCCGACCCCCATGTCAAGGCGATCTTGGTCAACATCTTCGGCGGCATCCTCAAGGTAGACGTGCTGGCCGAAGGCATCGTCGCCGCGGCCCGGGAACTGGGGATCGGCGTGCCGATGGTGCTGCGTCTCGAAGGCACGAACGTCGAGAGGGGGCGCGAGATTCTCTCCGCTTCGAACTTGGATTTCATCGTCGCCGCGGATATGCGGCAGGCCGCCCAACTGGCCGTTGCGCGAGCCGTTCAAGGGGAGAGGCGGGCATGAGCATCTTGGTTGACGGGACGACCCGCGTCGTAGTGCAGGGCTTGGGCCGCGCGGGCCGGTTCCACGCCGAGCAGTGCATCCGGTTCGGCGCCAACATCGTGGCTGGCGTGCATCCCGGCCGTGGCGGCTGCGAGGTGCTCGGATTCCCCGTCTTCGACACCATGCGCGAGGCTGTCGACTGCGCGCGGCCCAACGCGTCGCTGTCCTTCGTGCCCGCCGCGGGCGCGGCCGACGCCGCCTTGGAAGCGATCGAGGCGGAAATCGCCTTGGTGGCCTGCATCACGGAGGGGATACCGGCGCGCGACATGGTCCGCGTAGCGGCCGCCTTGCGGTGCAGCCGGACGCGCTTGATCGGACCCAATTGCCCGGGCGTGATCTCGCCCGGGCAATGCAAGCTGGGAATCATGCCCGGCAGCATTCACAAGCAGGGATCGATCGGGGTGGTGTCGCGCTCGGGCACGCTGACCTACGAGGCCGTCGGGCAGCTGTCGAGCCTCGGCATCGGCCAGTCGACTTGCATCGGCATCGGGGGCGACCCGATCATCGGAACCAACTTCATCGACGTGCTCGAGATGTTCAACGAGGATCCCGGCACCACCGGCATCCTCATGATCGGCGAGATCGGCGGCACGGCCGAGGAGCAGGCGGCCGAGTTCGCCAAGGGCCGCATCAAGAAGCCGATCGTCGGCTTCATCGCCGGGGCCACGGCCCCTCCGGGCCGGCGCATGGGCCACGCCGGCGCGATCATTTCCGGCGGCAAGGGCACGGCGGCCGAGAAGCAGGCGGCGATGGAAGCCGCCGGCATCGCAGTGGCCCCCACGCCAGCCGAGCTGGGCTCGACCTTGGCAGCCCTGCTCTAGCGCCAGCCGCTGACGCGGCCTGGCCGAGAATATCGCGGAGGAACAAGACCCTTGTCAATGGAACGCACCCTCACCATCATCAAGCCGGACGCTGTTGCATCCGGCCATGCCGGCCACATCATCGCCCACTTGGAGCGGGAGGGCTTCGAAATCGTGGCCATGAAGAAAATCCTGCTGACCCAAGCCCAGGCACGCCAGTTCTATGCGGTCCATAGCGAGCGCCCGTTCTACGCCAGCTTGGTCGATTTCATGACATCCGGGCCGATTATCCCCATGGTCTTGAAGCGCGAGAACGCGATTGCCGGCCTGCGCGAGGTCATGGGGGCCACCAATCCCGAGGACGCCGCCGAGGGCACGCTACGCCGGCTGTATGCGACCAACATCGAGCGGAACGCGATCCACGGCTCCGACTCGCCCGCGACGGCAGCCGTGGAGCGGGGCTTCTTCTTCAGCGCTCTCGAGCAGAGCTAGGCCCCTGCCGGCCGGGCCCTCAGAGCGGCATGTTGCCATGTTTCTTGCGCGGTGAACGCTCGGACTTGTTGTCGAGCATCTCCAGCGCGCGACAGAGCTTGGCGCGCGTTTGGCGGGGTGTGATCACTTCATCGATCCAGCCCCTCTCAGCAGCACGGTAGGGGTTCGCAAAGCTTGCCGTGAACTCCTCCACGCGCTCTTGGCGGAAGCGCTCCGGATCGCCCGCCGCGGCAAGTTCGCGGCGAAAGAGGATGTTCACGGCGCCCTCCGGCCCCATCACGGCGATTTCGGCGGTCGGATAGGCGAAGTTCATGTCCGTGCGGACATGCTTCGACCCCATCACGCAGTACGCCCCGCCGTACGCCTTGCGCACGATGACCGTGATCTTGGGCACCGTTGCCTCGCAATAGGCGTACAGCAGCTTCGCCCCGTGCTTGATGATGCCGCCGTACTCCTGGTCCGTGCCGGGCAGGAATCCCGGCACGTCCTCGAACGTCACGATCGGAATGTTGAAGGCGTCGCAGAAGCGCACGAAGCGGGCGGCCTTCAGGGAGGCATTGATGTCCAGGCAGCCGGCCAGCACCGCGGGCTGGTTGGCAACGATGCCCGTCGGCCGCCCGGCGAGGCGGGCGAAGCCGATCACGATGTTGCCGGCGAAGTGCGCCTGCACCTCGAGGAAGTTGCCGTCATCGACCACCCGCTGGACGATGCCGCGGATGTCGTAGGGCACGCCCGGCTCGGCCGGCACGACCCCGTCCAGCTCGGCATCGGCCCTGTCCGGCGGATCTTCGGTGGCGCGCCACGGCGGGTCGTCCAAGTTGTTGGGGGGCAGGAACGACAGCAATTCCCGGATCAGCTGCAGGCAGTGCCTGTCGTCGGCCGCCAGGAAATGCGCCACGCCGCTGATCTCGTTGTGGGTGCGCGCCCCCCCGAGCTGCTCCTTGCCGACCTGCTCCTGCGTCACGGACCGGATGACGTCCGGACCCGTCACGAACATGTGGCTGGTCCGATCCACCATGACCACGAAATCGGTGAGGGCCGGCGAGTACACCGCGCCGCCGGCGCAAGAGCCCATCACGGCCGAGATCTGCGGGACGACGCCGCTGGCAAGGGTGTTGCGCAGGAAAATGTCGGCATAGCCGGCCAGCGAGGCCACGCCCTCGTGGATGCGGGCCCCGCCGGAATCGTTGAGACCGATCACGGGGGCGCCGGTCTTCATGGCCAAGTCCATGACCTTGCAGATTTTCTTGGCGTTCTGCAGCGACAGCGAGCCGCCGAAGACGGTGAAGTCATGCGCGAACGCATAAGCCAAGCGGCCATCAATCTTGCCGTAGCCGGTCACGAAGCCATCGCCGGGAATGCGCCGCTCCGCCATGCCGAAGTCGGTGCAGTCATGCACGACTAAGCGGTCCAATTCCTCGAACGTGCCCTCGTCCAACAGCAGGTCAAGCCGCTCGCGGGCTGTCAGCTTGCCGGGCTCCTTGTGCTTCCTAGCCCGCGCCGCGCCGCCTGCGGCCCGCGCGCTGGCGTTGTGCCGCGCGAGTCCGGCGCGCTTGTCGGGGGAGTCCATGAGTTCCCACACGGTATCACGCCACCAGGCAATCGATAGCACGGCACGTGATATGCTCCCACTTGGTCGACGCCCTGTTCTGGCTCTTCGCCGTCCCCGCCGTGCTGGCCACGCTGGCTTCGTTGAAGCGCGGGCGGCAGTTTCTCGCGTATGCCGAGCGACGCTCGAAGCAAGCGCTGCGCACGCCGCCGGGCGGCTGGCCGGCGGTGGCGTTGATCGTACCGGTGAAAGGCAGCGAGCCCGGCTTGGCCGCGAACCTGCGCTCCTTGCACAGCCAGGATTACCCCGATCTTGAACTGACCGTGTGCTTCGCCGATGCCAGCGATCCGGCGGTGGCGGTCGCCCGAGCCGTCTTGGGACCGGAGTGCCGCTTCGTGGAGGCTGGCGAGCCGCCACCGGACATCGGAGAGAAGATCCACAACCTGCAGGCCGCCGTCCAGGCAATTTCCGCGGATCGGGACGTGCTGGTCTTCGCCGATTCCGACGGCGAGGCCGGGCCCGATTGGGTCCGCAGGCTCGTCGCGCCGCTCGGCGACGAGGGCATAGGGGCCACCACTGCTTTCCGCTGGCATTTCCCGGAGGACGGCGGGTTCTGGCCGCTGCTGCGCAGCGTGTGGGATTCCGTTGTCCCGACCATCATGGACGGCTGCGACCGCAGTTTCGCCTGGGGCGGGGGGACCGCTGTGTCACGGGCGGCGTTCCGCACCGCCCGCGTGCTCGAGTACTGGCAGGGGGCTGTCAGCGACGACCTGCGGCTCACCTGGGCGTTGCACGATGCCGGCCTGGGCATCCGCTTCCTGCCCGAGGCGATGGTGGCGACAAACGGCCAGTGCCGGGCTGCGGATTTCCTGGCATGGGCCGTGCGGCAGGCCACCATCACGCGCGTCTATCGGTTCAGGACATGGCTGGGCGGCTGCTTGAGCCACATCGCCTACTGCGGTGCGCAATTGCTCTGCGTGCTGCAGGTACTGCACGGCAACCTGATCGGGCTGTTTCCCTTGGCGCTGATCGTATTGCCGGGCATGGCCAAGGGCGGGGCGCGAGCCTACGCCTGCGCATTGGCGTTTCCCGAGCGCAAGGCGTGGCTGGAACGGCATGGCTGGGCCTACTTCTGGCTGGCTCCGCTGGCAACCTGGGTATGGCTTTACGCGCTCCTGCGCTCCGGCCTGACACGACGCATCCGCTGGCGCGGGCGCACCTATGACCTGATCAGCGAGACGCGGGTCCGGGAGGTCGGCCGCGGGCAGTGATGCCGCCCGGCGCTGTCACCGTCTCTCCGCCGCGCGGATCACCGGCGCCAGCAGGTTGTCGACCGGCGCGAAATCATCGGTCAGCACCAAGCCCCGGGAGCGCTGGCGCAGGATGGCCGTGTCCCGCGGGCCGAGCAGATCCGCCGCGTATTCGAGGTAATCGAGATCTTGAACCGGCAATAGGCGCGTCGACCCGACCACCACGAACGTGTCCCGCTCGTCTTCGTCGGAAGGGCCTCCTGGCGAAGTGCCGAAAGTGTAAACGTAGGGGAACACCTCTTCCACAGTGTTGATCATGGCGCCCAGGAAGCGGCCCGAGCGGAAGACATCGATCGTGTTGGCCAGGAACACGGATTCGTCGCTCATAATGGCGCGCAGCTTGCGGACGTATTCCAAGGTCGTGAGGTGGAACGGCGGCGAGTAGTGGTTGAAGGCGTCGTTGTAGACAAGGTCGAACCGGCCCTCGAGCGTGCCGCGCTGGGCCATGTCGAACAGCTCGTCGACGCGGTTGCGGGCGTCGAGATGCGCGATCCGGAGCGGCGTGCGGGGCTCGAGGCCGAAGGATTCGAAAGCGGCGCGAGTCACCTGCGGGTCGATCTCGACGACTTCGCCGATGCCCTGCGGATAGTGCCGCAGAAACCAGCGGGGGAAGACATAGCCGCCGCCGCCGAGAAACAGCGCGCGCACCTGTTCGCCGGCATGGCAGGCCCGCACCGCCCTGGCGGTGACCCCCGCGTAGATGCGCTCGTAGTCGTAGTGCAGGTTGTCAGGGTCGTCGAAATCCACGTAGGCGTGGATGAGGTGATCCAAGGTCATCGAACGCAGGCCGGCCGTCTCGACGACTTCTTCCACGCGGATCACCGAGTACTGCGACTCGTCGCTGTACAGCACCGTCTCCATGCGGGTCTCCCGGTAGCCGAGCCGCTCGCCAACCACGCGCGCCCAAGGCTGCGGCACCCAGGCCGCGATCATGACCGCGACCAGAACTCCGGCCCACAGATAGTGCAGGAGGCTGGCCCCGCCGTACAAGAGGGCGATCAGCAGCAGCACCGCCGCGACAGACAGCAGCACTGCCGTAGTGCCCATTTGGGCGATCAGCACGTAGCCCGTCAGAAAGGTGCCGAGGATGCTGCCAATGGCGCCCCAAGAGTAGACATTGCCGATGGTGCGGCCGAGTTGCGGCCCCAGCGCGATGGCCATCTTGGCGGCCGCGGGGCTGATCATGCCCAGCAAGGCGGCCGGCGTGAAGAAGACCAGGAAGACATGCAGCGCGATGCGGGCCGGCCAGTCCAGGCCGCGCAGGGCCTCCATGCCGCCGACGCGGCTGTTGAGCACCGGGATCAGCAGGCAGTTGGCCGAGGCAACCAGGAAGATCAGGCTGAGCGTCTCCTTGGGCGGGAACCGGTCCGCCAGACGCCCGCCGATGTAATTGCCGGCCGCGATGCCAGCCAGCACGATGCCGATGACGGATGTCCAGGTGTACAGCGAGCTGCCGACATGGCGGGCGATGAGCCGGCCGGCCACGAGCTCGATGACCATGATGCAGAGGCTGGACAGGAATACCGTGGCGATGGGTGCGAGCCACGCCCAGCGCGAGACGCTTGGCTTGGCCGTGCGGTCGGAATCCATCGCGCTGCTGCCCGGCATGCAGATTGCCCCGCCGGCAGGTCGCGGCCGGCGGCACTTCAAGCGTAAGCGACCGGCGTCTCCCTAGGCCGGCATGCCGGGGGCGGGAAAGGCCGCGCACAGCTCCTGCACGTCGGCCTTGAGCTTGCCGAGACCGGCTTCGTCGTCCGGGTGGCGCAAGGCCTCCAGCATCAAGCCGCCCAATGCCTCCATCTCGGATTCGGCCATCCCCCGGGTCGTTGCGGCCGGCGTGCCGAGGCGGATCCCGCTCGGCCGCAACGGCGGGCGGTCGTCGTCGGGAATCACCTGCTTGTTGCACGTGACGGCAATCTCGTCCAAGGCATGCTCGGCCGCCCTGCCGTCCATGCCGAAGCTGCGGACGGTGTCCACGACCATCAAGTGGTTCGACGTGCCGTCCGTGACCAGCTTGGCGCCGCCGGCGAGCAGCGCGCCCGCCAGCGCTCGGGCGTTGGCGAGCACTTGTCGGCAGTACTGCTTGAACTCGGGCTGCAGGGCCTTGGCGAGCGTCACTGCCGTGGCCGCCACTTGGTTCATGTGCGGCCCCCCCTGCAGGCCGGGGAAGACCGACTGATCGATGGCCTTGCGGAACTCCGCGCGGCACATGATCATGCCCCCGCGCGGCCCGCGCATCGACTTGTGCGTGGTCGTGGTGACGATGTCGAAGCCCGCATCGAACGGGTTGGCGAGCGCCCCGCCCGCGATCAGCCCGCCGATATGGGAGACATCGGCCAAGGTCAGGGCGCCGACCTCGTCGGCGATGTCCTTGAACGGCCGGTAGTCGTAGTCTCGCGGGTAGGAGGAGTAGCCGCAGACGATCATCTTGGGCCGCTGTGCCCGCGCAACGCGGCGCAGCTCGTCGAAGTCGATGCGGCCCGCAGCCGCGGGATCCGTCTTGTAGCGCACCCACTTGAAGATATGCCCCATGTGCGATACCGGCGCGCCGTGGGTCAGGTGGCCGCCGTGCGACAGATCCATGCCCATCACCGTGTCGCCCGGCCGCAGCAGCGCCAGGTAGGCGGCAGCGTTCATGGGGGCGCCGGAGAGCGGCTGCACGTTGGCGTGCTCGCAACGGAACAGTTGCTTGGCCCGCTCGCGAGCCAAGCGCTCGATGACGTCGGTGAACTCCTGCCCGCCGTAGTAGCGGCGCCCGGGGTAGCCTTCGGAGTACTTGTTGGTGAAGACCGATCCGAGCGTGGCCAGCACTTCCGGATAGGTGTAGTTCTCGGACGGGATCATCTCCACGCCAGAGGCCTGACGGGCTTCCTCGCCAGCCAGCGCCGCGAAGATCTCGGGGTCGTTGCGTTGCAGCAGGTCGCGCGGTGAGAGCATGCGGGCCTCCAGAACTCCCATTGTCACGCACTGCGCCGGGCCGGGCGGGCTTGTGGCCCGGCGCAGCTTCACGAACCCTTAACCGACTTGTTGCAGGCGGGTAACACTGCCTCGCTAGCCTTGAATTCTAGGCCAGCCGGCAGTAGCCGGCCCGAGGCCTAGCGTCGCAGCTCACGATTTCGCCCGGTGCCCCGCATCGATCTCAGCGCAGCCGTGCACTGCAGTCTTGCGATGTCTCGAAGCCCCTTATCCCAGCGGAGCGGGGGCAGCGAGCTGAACTGAATGCACCTAGAAGGAGAACACTGCATGAAACGAAATTGGATTGGCCGCCTGCTGGCTGTCGCACTCTGCTCGCTGCCATTCGTCGCGCCGGCCCAAACCGCGGAGGACGCCGCGCCGAGCGGGCCGCTGTCGCCGACGGCGATGAAGGCCATGATCTGGACGGATAAGCTCGGATATTCGACTGGCGAGCAGATGAGCGTGTATCTGACCCTTGATGCGATGGGCGACACGAATGACTACATGTGCTTCGTGTACCGCGAGAATATCGAGACCGGCGAGCGTCATTACTTGTCGCTGCAGGCCGGAGCGGCACTCATGGAGTCAGTAGTGAACTCGGAAGGAGATGCGGTTGGCATGGCGATGGCCGTCCCGGTCACGGACATGGAGCAGAGACGCATCTGGCACGGCAACGTGCCCGAACCCGGCCTGTGGCAGTGGGTCGGCGAAGTGCGCAACGCCGACGCTACGCAGGTGGTGAAGAAGATCTACGGCAAGTTCGTGGTCTCGCGACAGCCTCCCGTGGAGTTGGGCTTCGACGGCACGGATACCGAGATCTCGACTGACACCACATGGACCAATGACACCATCTACCGGATCCGGCACCAAGTGTTCGTCAACCCTGGCGCGACCTTGACCATCGAGGCCGGCACGCTCATCCAAGCGCAAGGACAGAACGCCGTCATCGTCGTGGAAAGGGGCGCCAGGATCATGGCCGAGGGCCGTCGCGAGGCGCCGATCGTGATGACCTGCGACCAACCGCTCGGGCTGCGCGAGTCGGGCTGCTGGGCGGGCCTGATCGTCCTAGGCAATGCCCCGATGACGCGCGGCACGGGATTCGCGGAAGGCGTGATCCCGGAGAACCGGCCAATCTATGGCGGCGACGACCCGATGGATTCCAGCGGCGTGCTGCGCTACGTGCGGGTTGAGTTCGCCGGCGTGGACTTCAACCCCGAGACCCAGCCGAACGCCTTCGGCTTCCACGGCTTGGGGGCCGGCACTGTGATCGACCACATCCAAGCGCACGAGGGCGAGGACGACGGCATCGAGTTCTTCGGCGGCACCGCCAATTGCATGTATTGCGTCTCTAGCGGTTCCAAGGACGATTCGCTCGACTGGGCGTTCGGCTGGCAGGGCACTGCGCAATATGTATTCATCCAGCAAGACCCGCAGGCCGACAACGGCATCGAGGCCGACAACGACAGCCAGGGATTCGACCGCATGCCGCGCTCGCACCCCCGGCTCTACAACGTCACGATGGTGGGCGGCCTGGCTCAGGACGAGAATTCGAATTCGGGGGATGGCATGCGGATTCGCGTGGGCACCGCGATCACGGCGCGCAACGTGCTGCTGACCGGCTTCGGCGGCGACGCTCTCGATGTGCGCGACAACTCCCCGGCGCTGTTCAGCGACGGCACGAGCAGCATCGCGAAAGCGATCCTCCACGCCAATGGCGGCAAGGAAGGCAGCGCCCAGATCAAGGGCGGCGTGGAGAGTTCCGTGGAGTTCATGGATGTCGCTCCGATGCTGGTGAACGTGCGCTACGAGGCGAACCCCGACCCGCGGCCGACGCTAGGCTCCCCGGCCTTGCTGATCGGCAACGCTGTCGCGCCTCCGGGCGCAGGCGCACTCGATACGAGCGCGCAGTTCATCGGGGCCTTCGGCGCCGAGAACTGGCTGGAGGAGTGGACCTTCTTCGGCGACGAGCTCGACTATGACGTCAGCCAGTGAGACGACAAGCAAGGCGAGCAGCGAAGCCATCGACTGATTCGCTTTCCTCGAAGCCCTGCTTCCAGACGGAAGCAGGGCTTGCTTTCGGTCATTGCAAACCGGGAACGTTTCGGCGGCGAAGTCCCGTTCGTGCCGGAAACCTAGCGCGGATCGGGAACCGTCCTGCCCGGCAAGCGGCGACAGGGCGGGCTGCGGACAGGTGTGCATGGTCCGGATCGAAGGCCGCCTCGGGCCTGTGCCGGCCGCTACTCGCGACCATGCCGCCGGACGATGGCTTGGCGCTATCAGCCACCCCTTGCCGTGAAATCCCCGAGGCGCGCTGGGACCGCCCCCCGAGACGGCAACGCGCCGGGCATGCGCCTTGCACCGGATCTGGCACGTCCGGGCCCTGTACGATTCGACCCGGCCGGTTAGATCAGGCGGAAGGCGATTTCCAATCGCAGTCTTGACGGCACCTTGCGCCCTGCGCTGCGAGCTGGACGGAAGCGCCACTGCCGCACCGCTTCGATTGCCCTGCGATCCAGGCCCAAGCCGAGATGGCGCAACACGAGTATGTTGACCGGCATGCCCTCCGCGTTGACATCAACCTGCAGCAGCACGCTGCCTTCGTGGTTCGCACGCCGTGCTTCGTCCGTGTAATCCGGCTCCGTGCGCTCGATCAATACAGCCGGCTGCACCCCGGCCCCTGTCGCCAGCGGGCCAAGATCGGCTGGATTCACCGGAGTCGCCTGCGCCTGGCGCTGGGCGCGGGCGCGCCGTTCGAACTCGGCCGCATCGGCCGGCCGCGAAAGCTTGTACAGCAGCCGGGCCAGGTGGTCGAGCGACATGAGCGTGTCCGGGTGGCCTTCGCCGAGGCTCGCCTGGCGGATATCCAGTGCCGTGCGGTAGTAGGCCTCGGCCCTTGCGTAGTGGACTTGGTTCTCGTACAGCACGGCTAGATTGTTCAGCACCGCTGCCACGTCAGGGTGCTTCCTGCCTAGCAGGCGCGTGCGGATCGCGAACGCCTGCATGTAGAATCTTTCCGCCTCCCTGTGCTTGACGCGCAAATGGTAGTAACGGCCTATCTGGTCCAGCAGAGACGCGTACTCGCGGCTCTCGGCACCCCATGCCCGGCGCCCGATCTCGTCGGCTTCGCGATACAGCTGCTCGGGCACGGCATAGTCTCCCCGACTTAGGTGCAGCTTGGCCAGTTCCATCAACGGCACTGCCCGCCTGGGGTCATCCTGAGCGAAGCCTTGCGCCGCGCGGCGCGCCTGCCCCAGCAGGCGCGCCGCGCGGTCAAACTGCTTGGCCGCGACAGCTCGCCGGGCCAGGCTGATGGACTCGTCCCAAGCACTATCCTGCGCCTGCCCCAGACCGACGCACAACGCTGCCGAGACTGCAACAACCACCGTGAGAGAATTGCGTCCCACCGCGAGAATTCACTATTGCTTGCAGCTATGGCGCTTTGCCCGCCACCATATCCGCGACACCCTGAACACTCAGTCTATCAGCACCTTGGGCAGGCACTCTTGCGCGGTTCGGGCGCGGAGTCTCGACGCGATTCCGGGAGGAAGACCGGCGCTCGGAAGCCGATAAGCTGTCGAATTGGCATCTGCGAGGCGTTGGGAGACTCCTGCCACGGCCGCTAGCGCAGCCCCGGGACGCCTCGTCAAGGCAGCGCGAGCCGGCTGGCCCAGTCGCGATTGTCCTCGTACCAGCGAACCATCGTTTCAATGCCGTCGCGCAGCTGTATCTCAGGCTGCCAGTTGAGCAGCTGCCGCGCCTTCGCGATGTCCGCCCACGTAGCTGGCACGTCAACGCAGTGCAAGTCCGCATGCTGGATGCAAGCCTTGCGCCCCAAGCACCCCTCGATCATATGCACCGCCTCAAGCAAGGCTACGGGGGCGGCCGATCCTAGGTTGATCACCTCGAAACCCGGCGTGCCGACGGCGGCAGCCGTGCCGCGGACGACATCCGCGACATACGTGAAGTCGCGGGACTGGCTGCCTGTGCCGTGCAGGACAATCGGCTGGCCCTCGCGAATCCACCGAATGAAGCGAAACAGGCTCATGTCCGGTCGGCCGGCAGGGCCGTACACCGTGAAATAGCGCAACACCGTCACGTCAAGACCATGGACATTGTGATGGGCGTGCGCGAGCGCTTCCGCCGCTTTCTTGGATGCAGCGTAAGGCGAGCGCGGCCGGTCCGTATCGGCCCCTTCTTGCAGCGGCAGCCGCTGGCCGGCCCCGTACACTCCGGAGGTGGATGCCAGCACGAGCTTTTTCACGCCGTGGGCGCTGCATGCGCTCAGCACGCGCTGCGTGCCGATGGCGTTCGCCTCGATATAGGCTGCGGGCTGCCGAACGCTTTGCGGCGCCCCGGCACGGGCCGCTAGGTGGAACACCGCGGCCGGCTTGGCTTGCTTGAACGCTTCTTCGAGCGAACCGCGGTCAGTGATGTCCAAGCGGGCAAAGCGAAACCCGGAGCGGCCGGCCAGCCGCGCGAGGCGCCATTGCTTGATGAGCGGATCGTAGGCGTCGTTCAAGCTATCAAGGCCTACGACTTGGCTGCCCTGGTCGAGCAGCCGGGCCGCGAGCCAGTGCCCGATAAAGCCGGCGACACCGGTCACGACGTATGTCGGCAAGCCCGTGCCCCCCGCTCTCAGAGGCGCAACAGATGCGGGGCGGATGTGCCGCCGAGCGCGTTGCGGGTGTCCAGCACCAACGCCGCCGCGGCCAGCAGGCGCTGGTAGTCCACGCCCTCGTGATCGGTGAGGATCACTGCTAGGTCGGCCGCGCTGGCGGCCTCGATCAAGTCGCTGCGGCCGAGGGTCGCAGAGCCGACCCGCATGTGGGCGACGTGCGGGTCGCTGAACGTGATCGCGGCCCCCCTGCTGGACAGCAAGGCTGCAATGTCGAGCGCGGGGGATTCGCGGGTGTCGCCCACGTTGCGCTTGTAGGCCACCCCGACCAAGTGCACCCGGCTGCCCCGGACCGGCTTGCCGGCATCGTTGAGCGCCGCCTGCACTCTGTCCACGATGTGCCGCGGCATTTCGCCATTGATCTCAGATGCCAGGCGGATCAGCTTCGGCTCGTACCCGGCCTGCCTCGATTTCCAAGCCAAGAAGTGCGGATCGACAGGGACGCAGTGCCCGCCCAGGCCGGGGCCGGGATAGAACGGCATGAAGCCGAACGGCTTCGTCGCGGCCGCCGCGATGACTTCCCAAACGTCAATGCCCATGCGATCGCAAAGAATGGCTGTCTCGTTGGCCAAGCCGATGTTCACCATGCGGAACGTGTTCTCGAGCAGCTTGGCCGTCTCTGCGGCCAAGGTGGACGAGACGGGCACCAATTCGTCCATGACCCGGCCGTAAAACGCCTGCCCCATGCGCAGGCATGAGGGCGTAACGCCGCCGATGATCTTGGGGATGTTCCTAGTGCGGTAATCGGGATTGGCAGGGTCCACGCGCTCAGGCGAATAGCACAGGAAAAAATCAATCCCGACCTGCAAGCCCCGCGCTTCGAGGATAGGAAGCACGGCCTCTTCGGTGGTGCCAGGGTAAGTGGTCGACTCCAAGATCACGAGCGTGCCCGGCCGCAGGTGGCTCGCTACTGAGCGGCAGGCCTCCAGCACCTGGGTGAGGTCGGGATCCTTCGTCTTGCGCAGCGGGGTCGGCACGCAGATGGAGACAGCATCGCAGCCGGCCAGGGCGGAGTAGTCCGATCCGGCCCGCAAGCGAGCGGATCCGACGAGATCTTCGAGCGCGCGCGGGTCGACATCCGGCACGCGGCAGTGCCCGGCATTGACTTCCGCCACAATCCTAGGATCAGTGTCCACGCCAGCCACCGTGAAGCCGGCCAAAGCCACTTCCACCGCTAGCGGCAGGCCGGCATAGCCCAGTCCCACGACACCGGCACGGCCATGCTCGCCAGCAAGGCGCGCCTCCAGCTTGCTCTTCATTGCCATGCAGCGCGGAGGCAGCCCCGGCGCAGCTGGGTCGCGGCCCGCAGTGCGCAGCCGGCAGAGGGGCGAGCGGTCACTCGATCGGGGGATCGCTCTCGGTGGCCGGTTCCATGCCGAAGCGGAAACGGACGGTCGTGCTGTGATCGGTGTAGAAGGTGCGGCTGCCGGAGTCCGGGGATTGCGGGTCGGCGTTGAGCGAGTAGCCGGCTGGCGTTCCGATCATCGAGAAGGCGTACCCCAAGTGGATGCCGTCGACCAGGTTCTCGTCCATCAGGCTGGCCGCATCCGGGGTCGGCTGCCCTCCCCCCGGCGCGGGGCCGAGCTCGACCAGGGTCGCGGCATAGCGGCCGTACTGCGCGAAGTACTGGATCTGGGCGGTGTTGATGGTCTGGCACGAGCGGATCGCAGCGAGTTCGTTCGCCATCCGCTTGGTGCTGGTGATCCGCGGGATCGCGATGGCGCTGATGATCAGGATGATCGAGATAACGATCAACAGCTCGATCAACGAAAAGCCGCGATTGCGCTCCTTGCTCGGCATTCCAACCTCCATTCTAGGCACTCGGCCGCGTTCCTGCTTGTTTAGACGCGCGGGATTACCGCGCCGTTCAGTCGCGGCCGGGCCGGGCGCTGCCGTTCGCGTTCCCGCGCCTGACTTGCCCGTAGTGCCGTGGCGGTATCATACTCTGAGCGTCTTCAGGCAACCGGGAATCCCATGCAACCTGCGCTTGCGGCCATCTGCTGCTTCATCGTCTATGCGGTGGTCTGCCGCTTCTACGCGCGCCATCTCGGCGCACGGATCTTCCAACTCGACCCGAACGTCGCAACCCCGGCGCACGCCATGCAGGACGGCGTCGACTACGTGCCTTGCCGCCGCACGGTGCTGTTCGGCCACCACTATGCCTCGATTGCCGGCCTGGCCCCGATGCTCGGCCCGGCCATCGCTGTGATTTGGGGCTGGCTGCCAGGCATGCTGTGGGTGGTCCTGGGAACCCTCTTCATCGGCGCCGTGCATGATTTCGGAGCGCTGGTCGTTTCGATGCGCCACCGGGGGATGAGCATCGGCAAGGTGGCGGAGGACCTGATCGGCCGCCGTGCCAAGGGGATCTTCCTGCTAATCATCCTGTTCTTGATCTGCCTCGTGATGGGCGTGTTCGTCCGCACGGTTGCAGGCCTGCTCACTGCCGAGTTCTATCCGGAATCGGTCTTTCCGACCTTCGCCTTGATCGCCATCGCCATGGTGATCGGCTGGCTGGCGTACAAGCGCGGCACCTCGGTCGTGCGCCTGACCGCGGTCGGTTTCGTGCTAATGCTGGCTTCGATCGGTGTGGGATTGGCCATCCGGCGGCCGGACCTGGGCGGCGAGATCTGGATCCTGATCTTGCTGGCGTATGCGTTCGCAGCGTCTACGTTGCCTGTCTGGTCCCTTCTGCAGCCGCGAGACTCCCTCAACTCATGGCTGCTGTACCTGGGCCTAGGCGCCGCCTATGCAGGGCTGTTCATGCTGCGGCCCGAGTTCGCTGCGCCCGCGCTGGCCACGCAGCCGGACGGCGCACCGCCAATCTTCCCGTTCGTGTTCATAGTGATCGCCTGTGGCGCCATTTCCGGCTTCCACGGCCTTGTGTCGTCGGGGACGACTTCCAAGCAGATCGACAAGGAGACCGATGCGCTGCCGGTCGGATACGGCGGCATGGTGGGCGAGTCGCTGCTCGGCCTGCTGGCAGTGCTCGCATGCACGGCCGGGTTCCGCTCCGCGGAAAGCTGGGCGGAGCATTATTCGAGCTGGAGCACGGCGAGCGGGCTGGCAGAGAAGATGCAGGCGTTCATCGACGGCACGGCGACATTCGTGAGCGCCCTCGGGATCCCCGTCGAGATCGCTCAAGCCTTCATCGCCTTGGTGGCGGTCTCGTTCGCCCTGACGTCGCTCGACTCCGGCACGCGCCTGCTGCGCTACAACATCGAGGAGATCGCCCAGTCGCTCCATGCGCCCGCTCTGGGCCAGCGCCATGTTGCGTCTGCCCTAGCCGTGGTCTTGATCGGTTTCTTCGCCTTCTACGAAGTGGAGGGGCAGCCCGTCGGACTGGCGCTGTGGAGCCTGTTCGGGAGCACGAATCAAGTGCTGGGAGCGCTGACCCTGCTGTCCGTGTCGATCTACTTGCGCCAGAAGGGGCGCAATTTCGCGTACACGCTCGTCCCCATGGCATTCATGCTGACGGTGACCGTCGCCGCCATGCTGATCGACATTCGCAAGTATTGGGCCAATCAGCAGCTGCTGCTGTGGGGCGTGGCTGTGTCGATTTTCGTGCTGAGCGTGTGGTTGCTGGTCGAGGCCGTGCTGCGCTTCCGCCGGGACTCGGCCCCGGCCGGAATGGCGGCCGGCGACTGATAAGACACGCTCAGTCCCAGGCCTTGGACGCCAGGTTCCGCTCCACCCCGCCATCCACGAGGTGGAAGCCGGTGTCGTGCATGGGATCGGCGGAGCACACCAACTTGGCAGGGCCGTATTCGCCGCGCGGTTCGGGAAAGGTCGTGCTGAAGTCGGGGTCGCTCTCCGAGATCGTCCAGACAAGGCGGCCTTTGAACGGGACGCGCACCAAGAGCTGCGCCCCGCAGGCGCGGCAGCGGTATTCGAACATCGGCAATGATACCCCCAGGTTCAGGCGGGCGCGGGCCTGCGTCGCAGGAGCGCCTCCGCATGGAGAGGGCCGAGCAGCGTCATGCGGCAGCTCAGCCGTTGCTTGGAGTCCATTCGGACGAACACGGCAGCACTCTTCCAGTATGGGCGCAGAGCGAGCCGCACAGCTGAGGCGGCGCGGCAGGCGCTCGCCGCCGAGCGGGGGCTGCTCACTTCTACGGCCCCAGCATTTCTCATAATCGCTAGAAACAGGCTCGCACTCGCAACCATCTCACGCTGAATGCCTACGGCTGGCTTGTGCTACGGGGGACTAAATTTGGCCGGAAATGCATTGGATGCGCAGGAAGGATATGGTCTGCAATCTAAATGCGATCTAACGCGATACTAGATGCATGAATGTAGAATTTCAATGTTCGTCACGTGTTGCTAGGCGAGTATGGTTGTGAATTCGATTTCTATCTCGCCCAAGTGGCGGCTCCAAGTTAAAAACCGGCTTAATTTCCACACCCAGTTTTTTGAGTTCCAACTCAAGACGCTCATGGGCAGCTACTACCGCAACATCGATACCCGGATTCTGACTGAATGCTTGGTCTCGATCAAAGAGCAATTTCTTCTGGCTGGTCTCCATCTGGTTGATCTCCATTTTAGAAGTATTCCCTTGCGTGGACAAGGGAGAATAATTGTTCGCAACGCATATAATCCTTCAATAATTCGAAATGCGTTCACATATAATAGAGTCGATTCGTCCGAAAGATCTTCGATCCGCAGGCCAGCTTCGTCATGTAGAGTCTTTTTGTCGATTCCGCATGCATGGGAATGTCGCCTGGCAGTTTCGCTGAGGAGAGCAGCAATCTCTTTAGCCCGTGTCACTCGGAGCTTGCCAGTTGATTGTACAGCATCCTTGGTGTTCAATTCAAAGCGCAATAAAATCAACGGCTTGCGGAGCGAACAAAGCCGAATTCCGTAATCGAGACCTATACAAGTCCCTGATGTTAAAGGCTTTCGCTCGGAACTGGAACGTGCGAGTTGCGTAGCGGATGTATAGCGCGCATGGGTATTCCCCGCGGTCGAGCGGGGGATAGGATCTGCATCGAGGCTGGCAGGTATGCGCTGCAGGCATTGAGCGGCAGGCCCCGTTGCGACGTTTGCCGCAGGGTGAGCGGAGTCCTGCTCGAACCCCGTGCTAGCCGGCCGAACAGCGATAGCTGAACCGCACCATGCTCCGGCTTGGCAGCCGCCTCCGGCAGCGCATGACAGGATTCGTTCGAACGGCATGATCCACAGGATCTGCAACATCGCGTGCCGTGCAGCATCACTTGCAAAATGTTTGCTCAGGTATCGCGACCAGCGCACAGGCCGGGATCGCAATCCGCAGCCGGGTCTTGACAGTGCTCGCGGAAGTACCGAGCAAGCACCTCGCGCCGCTGGTCACACTTGACGATCATGGCGGCACGAACAATAGCCAGCCGGCCTGGTGTCAGCCAACAACGCATCGGGCAGCGCACCCGCACCGGGGAACTGGAAGAGTTGCACATACGTCGCGGCTCGGGGCGGGGCCGGCCTGCCCGTTTCGACACGCCTGCAGCCTCTGGGCCAAGCCTACGCAGTGCTGCACCGCGCGGGAGCGAAGACGTGACCGGGCACAAGCTAAAGTCGGCGTAACGGACCGGACAGCGATGGAAATGACGATCCGGAACGCAGATCCGGGCAGAGTCTCTCCCATCCTTGCAATCTTGACGGTCAGGCGGAGGCACACGGCCGGATACGAGCAGCCAAGCATCATTGCGCTCCGCGGCCTGCGCGGCACGCCGAGCCATGCACGAGTCTGGCGTGAAGGCCTTTTTTGCGCGCTTGCTCCCAGAAGCAGGACGGCGCGGCGCCATGCAGATCCTCCCGGCGCGGCCGGCGTGAGAGAATAATGAGGCTGAACGGACGGGAGGGCACGATGTTCAAGGGTTGCGGCACCGCTCTGATCACGCCGTTCGCGGCAGACGGATCGCTCGACGAAGCCACGCTCCGCACGCTGGTGCGCCGCCAGGCGGCCGCCGGCGTGCATTTCCTGGTGCCGGGCGGCACGACCGGCGAGAGCCCGACGCTGGCGAAGGAAGAACACCTCCGGCTCGTCGAGGTGACCTTGGAAGAGGCCGGCGACATTCCTGTCGTAGCTGGCTGCGGCGGATACAACACGGCTTCGGTCTGCGACCTGGCCAGAGATCTGGAAGCACTCGGCGCGCAGGGCCTGCTCTCGGTCACGCCGTACTACAACAAGCCGACGCCCGACGGACTGTTCCAGCACTATTCCGCGCTGGCTGCAGCCAGCCGGTTGCCGATCATTGTCTACAACGTGCCGGGACGCACCTGCTGTAACATCACGCCCGACCTGCTGCGCCGCCTGGCAACAATAGACACTGTCGTCGCTGTCAAGGAGGCGTCCGGAGACATCGCGCAGATGGCGCAGGCTTGCCAGCAGACATCCCGCCAGTTCGCGGTCCTGTCCGGCGACGATTCCGTGACCCTGCCGCTGATGTCCTTAGGCGGCGCGGGAGTGATCTCGGTGGTGTCGAACGAGATCCCGGGCCGGATGGCGGCCCTGTGCGACAACGCGCTCAACGGCGACTTTGCGGAAGCCCTCGCCATCCACCGGCGCTACCTGCCGCTGATGGATGCCAACTTCTGCGAGACCAGCCCCGGCCCGGTCAAGGTCGCCTTGGAACTGATGGGCGTGCTGGACGAGGCGCGCTACCGGCTCCCGATGACCCGCCCGACGCAGGCGAGCTGCGCGCATCTGGAGCGGGTGCTGGCAAGCCTGGACTTGCTCGCAACGGTCTAGAAGCGCAGGCGCACGACCGCTTGGGCCGTGCGGCCCAGGCCGGACATCCGGGCGACTCCGAAGTAGACGTGGTCGACGTTGCCGAACGGCTCGGCCCAGTTGCGGTTGCCGAAAGCATTGAGCAGGTCGAACCCCAGTTCGGTGGAGATTCCCTCCGCCGCTTGGAAGAGTCGGGCGATGCGCAAGTCCCACTGCTGGAAGCCCGCCATGCGGTACTCGTTGCGCTTGGAACTGCCCTGCCGGACACCTTCGAAACTGGTCGGGCGGACCGCCCGGAACACCGTGGGGTCAAACGCAAAGTGCCCGGTGACCTCGCGGCCCCCGACCAGCGCGTAGGTGCGGATCTTGCTGGCGTCCAAGCGAGCGAACGCGCCGATGCGGTCGGGCCGGCCCACTTGCTCGAACGTATAGCTGGGATCCTCCGCCTGGCGGATGTCCAGCGGCAGGCCGGAACGCCAGCGCCAGATCCCGCTCACCGTCCAGCGGTCCGCCCAGCGCGCGCGGTCGAGCCAGCGCCGCGGCAGGCGCACTTCGTAGAGCCAGATCGCGGTCAGCGAATGCCTGCGATCGAAATCGGAATAGGTCCACTCCTCCCCAGCCAGATCATCGCCGAAAACCGTGCTGCCATCGTCGAACGACTGGCTCCAGTTGTATCCGATATCCAAGGCCAGGCCGCGGTGCAGGTAGCGGTTGGCGCGCAACTGGACGCCGCGGTAGCGCGCCGTGCCAGAGCTTTCGAACGATCGGATGTTGCCGAACCGGGAAAAGCGCCTCATGTAGCGCACGAACCCGAAGCCGTGCAGCGGGTTGCGGTCGAATCCGTTCAGCTCGCGCTGTTGCTGCAGGCGCGAGGAGCGCGTGCCGAGATAGGTCCCGCTCAGGAAGATCCGGCCCGGAAGCAGGCGCTGCCAGCTGAAGTTCCAGTGCTCGGCCCGGGCGTTCTCGAACTGGGGGTCGAAGACGAGGATGGGATGCCGCACCACCGGCGAGCGAATGGCCGCCACGGGGGCATCGCCGATCACCGCGCCGGGCGCTTGGAACATCCCCTCCGGATCGCGCAGCGTGTAGCGATTGTCGACGCTGAACGGCGGGTAGGTGGCCTGGAACAGCGCCGCGGCGCTCGAGCCGGCGAACGTGCCGTGATCGAAGAAGACCCCGTAGGCCCCGCGAAACACGGAGCGTCCGGACTCTCCCAGCACCCAGCGCGCCGCCCTGCCCTCCGCCGATGGCGCGAAGGCGAAGCCGACGCGCGGGGAAAGATTGCGGCCCAAGGTGTCGATGGTCGACCTGGAAAGCACCTGGCCGTCGGGAGCGGTGTCGCCGGGGAAGAGCAGGTGCGGGGGGGATTCCGGGAATCGGACGCTCTGCGTCCCCTCGCGGAATGCCATCAGCCGGTCCAAGGTGTCGATAGCCGGCGGCTGCTGCTCGAAGCGCAGGCCGACGGTGAGCTTGAAGTCGCGCCAAGGGCGGATCTCGCCCTCGGCGAAGGCCGCGAACTCATGCCAGTGCAGGTCCAAGCTGCGCAGCGATTGCAGGCGGAATTCTCCCGGGCGGCCGAGCAGCAGGTCGCGCAAGCCTTGGCCGCGAAAGCGCGCGGGCGGAGCCGGCGGGGCCGGGAAGCTGAAACTGCCGGCGCCGTTCTCGCGGTTGGCGAACGGCCAGAGACCGCGCTGCATCAGCAGTCCCGCGCGCGCGGACTGGCGCCGGTACCGGTATTCCATGCTGTGCGATAGCTGCAGTGTGGTTTGCACGGAATCCTCGGCATCGATGAACGGCGCGACATGCAACTGGAGTTGTCCGAAATCGTTCCAGAGCCGCACGTTCGGCAGGGATTCGGGGCCATGGCCGCCATAGTCGAAGCCCAGGTCCGCGGCCGGCGTCTTGCGGTAGCGAGGGTGCCCGCTGCGCTGGTCGCTGGATAGCCTCTGCATGGCAAGGCGCAGCGTCTGCACGAAGCTCGTCGCCGCTGTGTGCGTGATGGCGTACTGGGCGTGGTTGGAGAACTGGCGCCGGTCCGCGACCGTTCCCGGGGACACGGTGAAGGCCTCCTGCGGAGGCTCCCGGACGCTGCTCGAATACAGGTAGTGGCTGAAGTAGTGCGCCAGAGTCCGCGAGCGCCGGTCGATGCGGGCCATGACGACCTGGCCGCGACTCGGCAGCTCCTCGGTGAACTGCATCCAGCCGCCTGCCAGGTTCGAGGGCGGAATGAAAGTATCGAGATAGTGCTGCATCAACGGATCCAAGCGGTACGCGGGGATCTTGCCATTGGGGAACGGCAGGCCGTCCAGCGGGTCGACGGGCTGGTTCTCGAAGCCGAAGAAGTTCCCCCGGCGCTCGTTATCGCTCAGCCCTCGGCGCAGGGCGCTGTGCCGCCGGTTCGTCAGCCAGGCTTCGCCGTCCACGAAACCGTAGAGATCCTGCCGCTTCCAGAGCGGGCCGCCCGCCTGCGCCCCGCCGGCCCAGCCGCCGACCCGGTCGCGGGCGCCGTCGAACGAGCCGGACGCCTCGCTCCACGGCGGCCGGCCGAAGCCCCGGACCTGGCCGTGCCAGCGCTCGCCGCCTGACCGGAACAGGGGGTCCACCACGGCGCCCGCGTTCCGCCCGTCGCTCGCGGAGTAGGTGTGGGTGATCACGCGCAGCGACTCGAGCGCCTCCGGAGTCGGGCCGAGGGTGGCAGCCTGGGCTCCCGTGATGCGGTTCTGGGCGTTGTTCGAGGCGCCGTCCAGCTTGTAGTTGATGAACGAACTGCGCGAGCCGTTCGCCGAGACAGTCGCCGCCCGCCCGGTAAAGGGGTCGATGTCGAGGGCGTCTGCCGGATTGACGCCCGGCACCAAATGCAGCAGCTTGTCCACCGTCGTGCGGCCCTCGGCGCCGACCACGATGGGCAACGCCTGCACCTGCTCGCGCACCAAGCCGTGCTCCAGGCTCATCTGCTCGAAGCCCGACCGCGGCAGGATTGACGACGCAGACAGGCGGCGCATGACGATCGGCGGGAAGGCGGCCGGTATTCCCGGCAACACCTCGAACGGCCCGCTCCGCCAAGCTTGGTGGCCTTCCCGCGCGAGCATCAGCGAGTAGCGGCCCGAGACCACGGCGGCAAACTCAAACGCGCCGTCGGATCCGGTCTCGCAGCGCAGGACCTGGGCGCTGCCGAGGTTGATGAGCTGGGCCTCGACGCCGGCCAGCGGCGCCTGATCCGAGGCTAGGACGTGACCTGACACAAGGCCCGATCCCGGCTGCCCGCACAGGTACGGGGCCAGCGTTAGGCCGAGCAGGCAAACGCGCTTGAAGCGGCGTCGCACACCAGTTTCATGCTACCGGATGGCCGAGCGCAGCTGCCGGGTGCGCTGTTGGAGCCGCGCTAGCAGGCTTGCGCTGGAGGGACTGCCCTCGCTCGCATCGAGCAAGCCTCGGCCGGCAAAGAACAGTGCGCTCAGCGCCCGGTCGAGACCTAGGGCATCTTCCAGCAGGGCCGTGCCGGCCGCTGCCAAGTCGTCGGCAGCACTGTGGGCGGCACGCGGGCCGCGATACGCCCAGTAGCGTCTGGGCAGCGCTTCCGCAAGCTGGCCGTAGATCGCCGCGCGGTGCCGCGCGATCGCGTCCAGGTGGT
Source organism: Bryobacterales bacterium (assembly GCA_965219605.1). GTDB lineage: Bacteria > Acidobacteriota > Terriglobia > Bryobacterales > UBA6623 > VXMF01. Next base: position 2,368,005 of record CBDCOC010000001.1, read on the forward strand.
AACGGGCCGCGCGCCGGAAACTGCCTGCTGTCCGGACTCGGCCGACAGCGGAGCGGCTGAGCAACTGGTGCAGGGCGTGGACATGGGCCAGCAGGTCCGCGTCGTTTTGCATCACGTCGCTGACGTACAGGTCCAGCTCATTCTCCAGCAGGCTGCGCTCCAAGGGCCGGAACGAGCGCCGGGCCGCATCTCTGTAGTGCTGCAAGAGCGAATTGCGGACCGCGGTGCCCAAGCTCCGCGTGCGAGTGGCGCGCATGGCCGCTGGCGCGACGCTAGCCGCCAAGCTCGATCTGCGGACTGCGATATCGAACTCGACAGGGCGGCCATCAGCGGCCGCGAGCAGCGCCCGCTCGGCTTGCGCCCGCTCGCGTTCGCTCGCCACCGAGCCGACGAAGCGAATGGACCGGGCCGTCCCGCCAATCTGCATGTTGGCCTTCCACAGGCCTGCCTTGATGAGCATCCAACTGCCCTCGGCCAAGGCCTCGGGGGAAGCCTGGGCCAAGGTTGGCAGTGTGTTTTCGACTCGCGGCGCAGACTGGGCCAGAACCTCCGGCGAGAGCCCTGGCGGCTCCGGCAGGCTGTCCAAGCGGGGCACTGAGACCGGCACCACTTGCCGCAGCGCCGGTCTGCTGCGGACGGGCGGGGGCGCGCTCACACGCAACACCGGCGAGCCGGGGCGCACGACACTGTGCGACGAGGCCAAGGCGAAGTGTTCCGGCGGCGCGGTGCCGGGCAGGTCTTCCGCCTTTGCGGGCCGCGACGCGGGCACGGCCGCGCTGGCAGGCGCCGCGACAACTTCGGTCAGTCGGGCCACTGCGGCCGGCTCGGGCACGGCGGGGGCGGAAGTGAAGAAGGTCACGTTCCAGCCGAGCCAAAGCGCTAGGCAAATGCCTGCGAATGCGGCGGCATAGGGGCTGCCCGCTAGAATCTGACGGGCGGGAATTCGCGGCACCCAATCCCAGCCTCGCGCCTTGGGCCTGCGCTGGGATTCGATCTCTTGCTCGAGCCTGCCGCGCAACTCTGCCAAGATTGCGGCGCGGCGCACCACGGGCAGGTCGAATGCGGCTTCGCGCTGCATCTCGAACTCGATCGCAGCCAGTTGCACCTGCATGTCCGCCGCGCGGTCCTGGCACTCGGAGCAATTTGCCAAGTGTGCCTCAAGCTCGGGGCTCAGGCCGCCTTCGATCGAGAGCAGCAGATCCTCGGTCGACAAATGCAGATTGCGCAGCTGGGACTCAGCGGCCAGGCGCGTCCGAAATTTGGCGACCTGTTCATAGCTCGGAGCCGGCACGGGAAGCTCTTCTTGGACGGCCGCGGCGGCCAAGACGTAGCTCTCTTGGATGTCGACCAAGTCGGACTTGCAGTCGACGCACTCCGCCACGTGGTGGCAGAGATCGCGGTCCGCCAACTCGCCGTTAGCGTAGAGGAGTAGCTCTTCTGTGCTCAGGTGTCTCACGAAACAGGCGTCCCACTAAACTTTGCAGCCGGCTTGCGGAGTTTCTTGATCCCACGCGCGACATAGCTCGCCACTGTCGAGATCGAAACACCCAAGACCTCCGCGACCTCGCGGAAGGCCAGTCCTTGCGCCCGCAGCAGCAGGCATTCCCTTTCCGCTGTTGTCAGCTTGTGCCAAGGCAGCCGCGAGAAGCGCAGGGAGCGATCCTGGGCCTCCCACCCCGGCGAGTGAGCATGTGCGGACTCGAGATCCTGCCATTGGTCGTCATCCAGCAGCAGCGGGCGCGCCTTCTTGAGGTGGTCGAGCATTAGATGGCGCCCGACGCGGTATAGCCAGCCCTTGGGATTGGCAATCTCCTCGCCATTGCTGCGGGCGTGGAAGAAGCGGATGAAGGACTCCTGCGCGATGTCCTCGATGTCGTTGGTATTGCTGACGCCCGCCCGCAAGTAGCGCACCAAGTTCGGGAAATGCTCCTCGAAAAGCCTCTCGGTCTCCCATGCGGCCTGCGTCGTCGCGTCGGGCTGGCCGAATGCAGGCATTGAAGACCTCGCTCGCTACGACCACCCCAGAGCGGCACCGCACCCCCAATGACGATCAAGAGGGCGGCTCTTACGGCAATCGAAGCAGCGGTTTGTTCGATTGTGCGCCCAAAGCGCCTCGATGTCAAGCGCCGCGGCCCAGCCCCATCACGGGATGCCGCCCGGCCAAGTCTGGTGCAGGCCGGCTCGGCAAGGGGCCGAGGATGACAGCAACCCTTGCTCCTCGCCGCGACCCGGCGCCGAGACTTCCGCCTTGGTGCCGGCTGGGCCGCCAGCTCTCGCTCTCCTGCGCAAGCAGCAGGCGTTTGTCTCCCAATGGCGCTGCCTCGGAGCGGCCGGCTTGAGGCGGCGCCGGACCCGGGCAAGCTCAGGGCTGTGCGCGCGGGGGCATAAAGTATTGGAGCAGGCGAGGCCGGGCCTTACCTATAATGGAATTCTGGACCCTGCTGCGCGGTGCCGGCTGGGACCGCTGTCGCGCCGCGAGGCCGCAGGAGGCTGCTGCTCTTGCACTGGATCGAATATTCGCGCCCTGCCACGCTGGACGCTTGCCTAGGCGAATTCGCCAAGCATGGCGCGGACGCGAGAGCGCTGGCCGGCGGCACGGATCTGCTGGTGCAGATGCGGGCCGGGCGCTTGGCAAACAGCGTGGTCATCGACCTCAAGGCGGTTCCCGAACTCAACGAGATCCGCTACGATCCCCGCGCCGGGCTGACGCTCGGCGCGGCCGTGCCCTGTTACCGCATCTACGGCGACGAAACCGTGCGGCGCGAATATCCGGGGCTGGTCGACAGTGTTTCGATGATCGGCGGCACGCAGATCCAAGGCCGCGCCTCGGTGGGCGGAAACCTGTGCAACGCGTCTCCGAGCGCCGATGCGGTCCCCGCGCTGATCGCCCTCGGCGCCACCTGCCGCATGGCTTCGGCAACCGGCGAACGCGAGCTTCCGGTCGAGCAATTCTGCTCCGGTCCCGGCCGGAACGCGCTGGGCACGGGCGAAATCCTGGTATCGCTGCACCTGCCCGCGCCGGCCCCCGCTTCCGGGGCGTGCTACCTGCGCTTCATCCCGCGCAACGAGATGGACATCGCCGTTGCCGGGGCCGGCGTGTCGGTCCGCTTGGCCGATGGCCGCTTCGCCGCGGGCCGCGTGGCCTTGGCCGCGGTAGCCCCCACGCCCTTGCTTGTCCCGGGCGCGGGTGACGCGTTGCGCGGGCAGCCGGTTGCCCGCGCGGCGATCGCGGCCGCCGCGGCCGCCGCCAAGGCCGCCGCACGACCGATCAGCGACATGCGCGGCACGGCGGAGTATCGCGGCAACCTGTGCGCAGTGCTGACCAGACGGGCCTTGGAAAAGGCCGTGGAGCGCGCCGGCGCCGTGCTCGGCTAGGCAGGGGTACATCCAGATGCAATCCATTCACGTGCGAAGCAGGGTCAACGGGCAGCCGGCAGAATTCCTGTGCGAGCCGCGCCAGTCGCTGCTCGAGGTGTTGCGCGACACGCTGCGCCTGACCGGCACCAAGGAGGGCTGCAATGACGGCAATTGCGGCGCCTGCACCGTGCAAATGGACGGGCGCATCGTGCCGGCCTGCCTAGTGCTCGGCGCCGAGGCCGAGGGCGCCGAGATCCTCACCGTCGAGGGGATCGCCAAGGGGAGCGCCCTGCACGAGTTGCAAGCCGCCTTCCTCGAGGGGGCCGCCCTGCAGTGCGGTGTCTGCACGCCAGGCTTCATCGTCGCCGCCAAGGCGCTGCTGGAAAGCAATCCCGACCCGAGCGAGGCAGAGATCCGGCTCTGGCTGGCCAACAATCTCTGCCGCTGCACCGGCTACGACAAGATCGTGCGCTCGGTGCAGGCGGCAGCCGCGAAAATGCAGCAGGAGTCCGCCTCATGAGCACGTCCGCGCCAGAGACCGGCAGCACTGCCGACACCGCAGCCCGGACTTCCGGCAACGGAGCGCCGCGGCCCGGCGCATACGAGCCCAACATGGTGCTGTCCGCGCAGACCTTTGACGTGGTCGGGACGCGGCCCGTGCGTCACGACGGGGCCGACAAGGTCACCGGCCGGGCGCTCTACGGCGCCGACCTCACGCTGGCCGGCACGCTGCACGGCGCCATCCTGCGCAGCCCGCACGCGCATGCCCGGATTCGCTCCATCGATACCTCCGCGGCCGAGCGAATGGACGGCGTGCATGCGATCGTGACCGCCGAGGACCTGCCCCCGGCGGAGGACAGGCTGGTCGACGTGGGAGAGGGCGACACGCGGCTGGCCTATGTTCACGGCAACGTCCTTGCCAAGGGCAAGGTGCTGTACCAAGGACACGCAGTGGCCGCAGTGGCGGCGCGCAGCCAGCACGCGGCCTTGGAGGCCGCCAAGGCCATTAGGGTCGACTACCAGCCGTTGCCGAGCTCCATGACCGCGCCGGAGGCGATGGCGCCGGAGGCCGAACTGCTGCATTCCGACCTGCGCACGAAGGAGTTCGGAGAGCAGGCGGACACGCCGTCCAACGTGGCCGAGCACTACCGGTGGACGGTCGGCGATACCGCCGCGGCATTCGCGCGCTCGGACGTGGTGGTCGAGCGCACGTTCGACACGGCAACGGTCCACCAGGGCTACATCGAACCCCACAACGTGACCGCTCTGTGGAACCACGACGGGCGCCTGCACATCTGGTGCTCGACGCAGGGCGCTTTCGTGGTGCGCGACGTGACCGCGACGATCCTGGACATCCCGGTCTCGAGCATCCGGGTCACGCCGATGGAGATCGGCGGCGGCTTCGGCGGCAAGATCCCGGTGTACCTGGAGCCTGTGGCCGCCCTGCTGTCGCGCAAGACCGGCCGGCCGGTCAAGCTCGTGATGTCGCGCGAGGATGTCTTCGTCGGCACAGGGCCGACGCCCGGATCGCATGCCAGGATCAAGGTCGGCGCCACGGCGGATGGCAGGCTCCAAGCGCTGGAAGCCGAACTGGCCTACGAGGCCGGGGCTTACCCGGGATCCTTCGTGGCCCCCGGCGGGATGTGCGTCTTTGCCGCCTACGACTGCGCGAATATCTCTGTCGACGGCTACGACGTCGTCGTCAACAAGCCCAGTTCCGCGGCGTACCGGGCGCCCGGCGCGACCCAGGCGGCTTTTGCCGCCGAGCAGGTGATGGACGAGGTCGCCTCCGCGCTCGGGCTGGATCCCGTGGATTTCCGCCTGCGCAATGCCGCCAAGGAGGGCACGCGGCGCGCCGACGGCCCGAAATACCGGCGCATCGGCTGCGAGGAAGTACTGCGGGCGGTCAAGGACCACCCGCACTATGCGGCACCCCTCGCCGGCCCCAACCAGGGGCGCGGCATCGCCGTCGGCTTCTGGTTCAATGTCGGCTTGGAGTCCAGCTGCACGCTGAACGTCAACACCGACGGCACGGTCCACCTAGTCGAGGGTTCTACCGACATTGGCGGCACGCGCACCTCGATCGCGATGCAGGCGGCCGAAGTGCTGGGAATCGCGGCCGAGGAGATCCTGCCGGAAGTCGTTGACACCGACTCGGTAGGCTTTACCTCCGTGACCGGGGGCAGCCGCACCACGTTCGCAACGGGCTGGGCGGCGCACGACGCGGCCCGGAAGGTTGTCGAGGAGATGAAGGCCAGGGCGGCCAAGCTGTGGTCCGTGGAGGCCGGCCAGGTGCGGCACGCCAAAGGCGTGTATTCGTCCAACGGCAACAGCATCGCCTTCCGCGACCTGGCGGCCCGCTGCAGCGAGACCGGCGGCCCGGTCAGCGCGACAGCCACGGTCAAGCCGCGCGGCGTGGGCGGCTCGTTCGCCGCCAATATCGTCGACGTCGAAGTGGACCCGGAGACCGGCAAGGTGGAGATCCTGCGCTTCACCGCCGTCCAGGACGTCGGCAAGGCCGTGCATCCCAGCTATGTCGAAGGCCAGATGCAGGGCGGATCGGTGCAGGGAATCGGCTGGGCGCTCAACGAGGAATATTTCATGGGGGCAGACGGCACAATGAAGAACAGCAGTCTGCTGGACTACAGGATGCCGACGGCGCTGGATCTGCCGATGATCGACACCTGCATCGTCGAGGTCGCCAACCCCGGCCACCCGTTCGGTGTCCGCGGCGTTGGCGAGGCCAACATCGTGCCGCCGCCGGCGGCGGTCGCGAACGCGATCCACGACGCTGTGGGCGCGCGCATGCAGCGGCTCCCCATGAGTCCGCCGGCTGTGTGGGCAGCGGTGGCCAAGAAATAGGCCGCGTTCCGCGACGGGCGGGACGCGAGTGGGATCCGACGCGCCGGACGGCGCTTGGAAAGGAGAAAGAGCCTAGCCATGTCAAGTGTCTTGATGGAATCGAATATCCCGGAACTGCCGCTGCTGTCGCGCGGCAAGGTGCGGGACCTTTACGCGGTTGGCGAGGACCGCTTGCTGATGGTCGCCTCGGATCGGATTTCCGCGTTCGACGTCGTCTTGCCGACTCCCATCCCGCGCAAGGGCGAGGTGCTCACCAAGCTGTCCATCTTCTGGTTCGAGTTCCTCAAGGACGTCATCGGCACGCACTTCATCAGCGCGGATGTCGCGGAGTACCCCGCCGAGCTGCTGCCGCACCGCGAGCAGCTCGAAGGCCGCTCGATGCTGGTCAAGCGCTTGGAAATGTTTCCGATCGAGTGCGTCACCCGGGGCTATATCGTCGGCTCGGGGTGGAAAGACTACCAGCGCACGGGATCGGTCTGCGGCATCGCGCTGCCGGCGGGCCTGCAGGAATGCGCCAAGCTGGCAGGCGCGATCTTCACGCCTGCCACGAAGGCGGTCGAGGGCCACGACGAGAACATCGGCTTCGCCCAGGCTGCCGAACTCGTGGGCGACGAGACGGCGTCCCGGCTCCGCGACCTGACGCTCGACATCTACGAGCGCGCGGCGCAGCACGGGCTGGCGCGGGGCTTGATCCTAGCCGACACCAAGCTGGAGTTCGGCCTGCTCGACGGCGAGATCGTGCTCGGCGACGAAGTGCTCACGCCCGACTCGTCGCGGTATTGGCCCTTGGACCTGTACCAGCCGGGCCGGGGCCAGGAGTCGTTCGACAAGCAGTACCTGCGGGACTACCTTGAAAAGGTCCGCTTCAATAAGCAGCCGCCCGGGCCGGAGCTGCCCGACGACGTGGTCGCCAACACCTCGCGGAAGTACGTCGAGGCGTACGAGGCGATCACAGGCAAGCCGCTGTGAAGCGGCAGCTTGCAGAGACCGGACCGGCGGCGAGGCCCTGAGCGGGTGGTAGAATCCATGCCGATGACCCGCCTCAAGCAGCCAGCCACCCGTCGCGCGGCCCTCAAGGCAGCGGCTTCGCTCGGGGTTCTTTCCAGCTCTACCAAGATCGGCCTGGCGGCCGAGAACCGGCGCTCGGACGGCCGCCTCAAGCAGTCCGTTTGCAAGTGGTGCTACCGGGACATGTCTCTGGAGGACTTGTGCGAGCACGCGGCGCAGGCGGGCATCGTCTCGGTAGAGCTGCTGGCCAAGGAGCAGTGGCCCGCGCTCGCGAAGTACGGTCTCACCTGCGCGGTTGGCAGCAGCATCTGCCGGATACCGGACGGCACCAACCGCGCCGAGAATCACGCCGGCATCGAGAAGAACGCCCGCGACCTGATCCCGGCGGCCAAGAAGGCCGGCGTGCCGAACCTCATCCTCTTTTCCGGCAACCGCCGGGGCATGTCAGACGAGGAAGGCTGGGACAATTCGGCCAAGGTGCTCAACCGCATCAAGGCCCGGGCCGAGGACGAAGGCGTCACCATCCTGATGGAGCTGCTCAATTCCAAGGTCAACCACCCCGACTACCAGTGCGACACGACGGCTTGGGGCGTCGAGTTGATGAAGCGGGTGGAATCACCGCGCGTCAAGCTGCTCTACGACATCTACCACATGCAGATCATGGAAGGCGACGTTATTCGTACGATCCGGGACAACATCGGCTATCTGGGCCACTTCCACACGGGCGGGAATCCCGGCCGGCACGAGATCGACGAAACGCAGGAGCTCAACTACAAGGCGATCTCCAAGGCGATTGCCGACTTGGAGTTCGAAGGCTATTTCGCCCATGAGTTCATTCCGCTGCGGGATCCCATGACATCGCTGCGCGAAGCCGTCGAACTCTGCACCGTGTAGCAGCTCCCTGCACCGCCCGGCGGCTCAGCGCTTGGCCCGGCGCCGGGCGGTTTCCCTATCATGGAGGCATGCCGATGTCTCGGGCGGTCAACCGACGGGAGTTCCTTCGCGGGGGCAGCGCCGCGGCCCTGGCGCTGGCGCTGCGCGCCAAGGCCGACACGGGCAAAGCCGGTGCGGCGGCGGAATGGCGCAACCGCAATCCCGACCTGGCCTACCGGCGCTTGGGCAGGACCAATTACATGGTCTCGGAGGTTGTCTGCGGCGGCAACACAATCGCTCCCGACAACTTCAGGCACGTGGAAGAAGCGATCGAGCGCGGACTGAACTACCTCGACACCGCGCCGGCCTACGGGCGCGGCCGCAGCGAGCTGGGCTGTGCCAAAGTGATCGCCGGGGCCAAGCGCGAGCGCGTCTTCGTAAATTCCAAGGTCAGCGCCTGGAGGAGCAACCGCAGCGCGATCTTCAAGGCCATCTATGACAGCCTGGACGCATCGGAGCAGGCAAAAATGCAGTCCGAGGTCAGCGAGGATCTGGAGCGGCGGCGCCTGCTGGAGCCGGACCACATCTGCCATTACTTCGAGGGCCAGGAAGACGCGCTGCGGGCTTCCCTGCTCAGCAACGCGCTCGAGCGCAAGTACGGGGACCGTGTCGACCGCCCGGCCGAGTACCGGGACCGGCTGCTCGATTCGGTTGACAGCAGCCTGCAGGCGCTGGGCACCGACTATCTCGACCTGTTGATGGTGCCGCACGGAGCCAACAGCGCCTACGAAGTGACCGCCTTCCCCGAGATCTTCGAAGCCTTCGAGTCCTTGCGCAAGGCGGGCAAAGTCCGGCACTTCGCCGTGTCCGCGCACAGCGATCCGGGCGGCGTGCTGGCAGGGGCTGCCGAGTCAGGGCAGTACTCGGCGGCCATGGTGGCGTACAACATCGTCAATCGCAGCTATGTCGATGCGGCGCTCGACACGGCGCAGGCGTCTGACCTGGGCGTGATTGCCATGAAAGTGGCGCGGCCCTGCCATCACGGGCGGAACAACGGCCTGCCCGATGACCCGCGCCGCGTAGCGATGATCGAGCGGGCCGTGCCGGGAAACCTCGCGGTTCCGCAGAAATGCTATCTGTGGGCCCTGCGCGACGCGCGCATTGCAGCCGTGAACTCCGACCTCCAGAACTCCGCGATGGTGGCCGACAACCTGCCGCTGGCGGCTGCGAAACAGGCCTAGCGCGCGAACTCTCCGCCGCGTCCGGCGGGCGAACGGAACCATTAATCTAAGTTGTTTGCTTTCTTCGACTTACAGGAGTATCTAGAACTTCGGTTTCTACAGGCGGGGCTACTTCTAACAGTTGATCCAGCTTGACGCTATGTTGCGCTTGCACTTCGCGGACTTGGGCCACTGTTTCTGTAAGTGCGTCAATGCGAACATTCGTTGCGCGAATACCGGCGCGTATGTCTCTCATATCCGCTCGCAACCCTTCTGACTGTTGCAGGATCAGTCCAGCCAAGGCCAACGCAATTCCAATCAGCCACTTTGTTTGAGCGCTCATGCCGTTTACCCTAGCACGGCCTCTTGTGTAAAGTTCCTCTGCACGCGCCCCCGGATAGGCTGTCATTGCGCCCGCCGGGCAGGCGATACCGCGGAATAGACCACCGTGTACCGCGGCCCCGGCCGAGCGCAGCCGGCACCGCTCAGGGCTCGGGCGCCGGCTGCGCGACGTCCCAGCTCAGCAGCGCCACTGCCCGGCCCGCTTGCAAGAGACTGCGGCGAACGCACCCCTATCCCGGGGCTAGATGAACTTGTACTCGCCGGGGCGCGGAAGCTCGGGCACGTCGTGCTTGCCGCTGAGGGACGGGTTGTCCGGGATCAGGTTCTGCTTGGAATTCATCGCCATGTCCCAAGTAACCTCGATGCCTGCGTAGGCGGACTCGCGCCCCATGATGGCCGTCATGGTCGAGTACGCAACAGGCAGGGTTTGGTTCACGTACGGCCCCGTGCCGTTGATGGACTTGACCATGTCGATGTGCTCCTGCACGTAAGGGCTGGTCTTGGACGGGGTGCCGAGGTCCCGGACGGTCGAGCGGCCGCGCGTGCCCACAACCAGCTCATTCACACGGCGCACCTCGCGCCCGGGGTACTGCCGGCAGTGGCTCGACATGCGCACGCCGTTGGCGTACTCGAAGTCGGCATGGACATGGTCGTAGATGTTGCCGTACAGCTTCTCGCGCGGCCGCCAGACCGCGCCGCCGGACGCCACCACGCTGACAGGATGTGTGTCGCCCATCACCCAGTTGATGACATCGATATTGTGCAGGTGCTGCTCGACGATCTGGTCGCCGCAAATCCACACGTGCGAGTACCAGGCGCGCTGCTGCCAAGCGAGCGAATCCCGGTCGAGCCTGTCTTCGAAATCGGCACCCTTGATGACCGGGCCGGAAATCCAGTTCGCATAGGCGGCCACCACATCGCCGATCTCGCCGTCCTGGATGCGCTGCACGGACTCGACGTACTCCTTCTGCGCGCGGCGCTGGGCACCGATCGCGACAGTGAGCTTCTTGCGCTCGGCCTCCTTCGCCAAGCGGATCACCTTTTGCGCCCCCATCATGTCGGTGGCCAGCGGCTTCTCGGCGAACACGTGCTTGTTGGCGTTGAGGGCGTACTCGAGGTGCAGCGGGCGCCAGCCCGGAGGCGTGTGCAGGAATACCACGTCAACGCCGGAATCGACGACTTTCTTGTAGGCTTCGTAGCCCATGTAGCGGTTTTCCGGCGCGACCTTGATCTGCTGCCGGACCTCGGGCGTGAACTCGTCCGATTCGCGCAACCTGCGCAGGGAGCGCTCCAGCTGGTCTTCGAACAGGTCTCCCATCACGTGGAGCTCGTAGCTGGGATTGCCGCGGATGGCCTCCGCGATGCCGCGGGTGCCGCGTCCGCCGCAGCCCACGATCCCGATCGACAGCTTCTCGTGGTTGTCGCCCCGCAAGGCTGGCGGCCGCGCGATCTGCAAGGCGGCCGCTGTCGCCGCGGCCGATCCCGCGGATCCCTGCATGAAGTTGCGGCGCGTAAGTCTATCGGTTGCGTGCGGCGTGGCCGCGGTCGTTTCTGTCATTGGTAGTTTTCCTTTCCCGCCCTAGGCCACGCTGCGGGGTGCTCGTCCCGTAGCGCAGCCGGCAAAGTGTCTCAAGGTGCCATTGTAACCGCCTTTGGCCGCAGCCGTTGAAATTCGCCTGCAATGCGCGGGCAGGCCGCTCAGACCTCGCGGATCTGGTCTCCCATCACGAAGAACTGGAAGCGCTCCGGAGGCAGCGAGGCAACATCGCCGCGGTCCTTGCCGGCCCAGTTCGCATAAGCTATGCCGCCAAGGGAGGAATTCAGGAAGAACAGGAACTTCTCGGAAAAGAACTCGATGGGCGGAGGCTGGCGGAAGGTCAACCTGTAGCCCATTGCGTTCTTGAGCACGATGTGCTCGTCGGCGGCGCCCTTGTCCTCGAGCAGCGTGACGAAACTGGCCCGCCCGGCATGCGGCCACACATCCGGCCGCAGCAAGCAGCGCAGGTTTGGCTGCACCTCGAAGCTAGTCTCGCACTGGCGGATCCACTCCAGCACGGACTGGCCCCAGGTCCAGTGCCGCACGAAGGTACGGTATTCGTCGACGAGATTCGCCGCCAGTCCCAGGCGGACCGCTGCGAGCGTGTTCTCGCTGTCCAGGGCGTCTTGGGCCACCTCGGGGATCAGGGCCTCGGAGTCGATGATCTCCCCGGCGCTATCGAACAATGCATCCAATCGCCTGATATCCGGCCCGGAGTACAGCACCAAGGGAGGCAGCTCGAATGACGAGTCGCCGGGGATCTCCACGTATCGCCGACTGCCGATAATCTTGGCCATTCTCACTCGCCCGCGGCGTCCGCGCCGATCTAGGAGCGCTGCCGGCCATATTGTAAAGGCCTCGCGCAGGCGCGCCTAGAAGGACCGCCAAGGGCCTTGCTCGCCAGTAGCGGCAGGCAGGGCCCGCGCACGCTACGGCCGGCGGAGCTTGAGGACCCGGCCCATGTCGAACGAGGGCCGCTTGCGGCTGTTGATCAATGCGGACTGCTCCGCCAAGGCGGACACCAGTAGCGGCATGGCGATGGTCGAGTCGCAGTGGCAGTCGACCATCGTCGCGCCTTTGGCGATCTTGCCCCAGCTTTGTGATTCTGCCAGCGTGCAGCCGGACAGGCCGCCCCAGTGCGGCGCGTCGGTCACGATCTGAATTCCGTAGCGGTGCCCCTCCTTGCCGCGATCCATGAGGATGGCGACAACCTCAGACTGCTGCGTGTAGTTCTTGGGAGTTCCGCCCCCGAAGTAGAGCACCCCGGTCGCCTTGGAATCGGCGACCGCGTTGGTGATTTCCAGCACGTCCGCCATCATGTCGAACATCAGGCGGTTCTCGCCCCGGTGCCGGCTCTCGGCAACGCCGATGCCAATCGAGCTGTCCCCGATCGCCGGGCAGAAAAGAGGCACGCCATGCTTGGCCGCCGCGGTCACGATGCCGTCCTCGGAGCAGTCGCGGCCCACCTCCTTGCCCAGCAGGTAGAGGAACTCGCGCGTCGTGTACGGGCGCGACTGGTCGAGGCGGGCCGCGAAGCTGCCAATCCAGAGATCGTGCTCGCGGAAGCGGGCCTCGTCGGCCAGCACGTCGTACATGCGATCCACCATGACTTCGCCGAGCGCTTCGTCGTCCATCTCGGCCGAGCCTTGGTAGTGGTGGAACCCCTTGGTTTCGTGGATGTCGTGAAAGAAATTCGCTCCCGTGGACGTCAGGATGTCGATCAGGCGGTTCTCGATCATGAACCGCACGAGCCGGCGCATGCCGCCCGGCACCATGGCGCCGGACAGGCCCATCAAGATGGTGCATTCGGGGTCGGCCAGCATCGCCTTCCAAGCCTCGAAAGCCCGTCCGAGCTGGCGCCCTTGAAACGCCGTGCCGGCCATCTTCTCCAGCAGCGAGGATGCCGAGTTGGCAGGTTCGACCACGAACGGATCGGTCGGGCAGGAAAGCAGTTCCTCCTTGCTGGGGCCGGAATGCATTGACTGGCCTATGCTAGCAAGCGCAAGCTGAGCGGGCGGGGATCAACGGACGGCGATCATTTCCAAGCTGACCATGGAGGCCCCGGCAAGATGGGCCTGCGCCGCGGACACGGCCGGGGCCGGGGCCGGGAACGACTCGTCGACCAAGGCGCGCAACTCGTCTAGGTCGGCCAAGTCGCGCAGGTAGGCGTTGACGCGAACCACGTTGGCCAAGGCCAGGGAACCCAGCCGCAGGGCAGACGCACTGGCGTCGAGAGCGTGGTGGAACTGTTCCCCGAAACTGGAGCCGTAGCCCGGAATGGACGATGTGAACGCGGCGTTGCCGCTTTGCGAGATCGGGCTTGAACGCGCCGTGGGCGCCTGGTCGTGCATGAACAGGCGCGTGACATAGTTGTCGTCCACTGCGACGGAGGTGATCTCGATCGCGATGCCGCCCGGCAGCGCCGACAGCACGACATTGGCCCGGCTCGGCGCGCCCCCGACGCTGAAGACGGACTCGAAAGCCCTGTCCGCCACGGCCGGGTCTGTCCCTTGGGGCAGGTAGGAGCTGGCGAGCACGGTATTGCCGTAGGAGAGATCCGCCGCCTCAAGAATGGCGCCGATGTTGCGCAGCGCCTGGCGGGCCTGCTCGTCCTCGCTCGCGGCCAGCTCGCCGGTCGCCGGATTCCGGCCGCCTTGGCCGGACAGGTAGACGGTGCGCCCGGCCCGCACTGCCGGGGAGTACGGCCCCGCGGGCGCGGGGAGCTTGTCCGCGGCAGGGCGTATCACCTCGATTTCCGAGGCTTCCGCGTAAGCGATGCAGGTGAGCGAGACATCCGCCCCGCCCGGCAGGCCGGGGAATTCCAAGGTTGTCCTTGCAGGGTAGCCGCCAGTGGAGAAGTAGCCGCCGTAGGCCTCGTTCATTGCGTCGTAGTCCTGCATGTCCGAGAGATGGACATGGCAGCTGGCCAGTTGCGCGTAGTCCAGGCCGGCCGCCGCGAGTGCCGAGCCGAGCCGTTGCATTGCCGAGCGTGTCTGGTCGGCCACAGAGGCGCTCGGATCGGCCGGCGAGACTGCGCCGAGGTAGAGCGTGCCGTCCGCCAAGACGGCCGCCGTGCGTCCGCTATCGTCTTGGAACGCTTCGCGCGGCGATACAGGCAGGGCCGAGCCCGCAGTCCCTGCCTCCTCGGAAGGGCCGCAGCCTGCAATCAGCGGCAGCAACAGCGCCATTGCGCAAAGCGCCGGGGAGAGGTTCACCGCCCTACGCCCCCATGGCTGCGGCCGTCCTGTAGTGATGCGACAGGCGCGGGTGCCGTTCGCGGCGCCGTTGGCCCCGGCCGGTGTCTTGGTACGGGCAGGGACGGGTACAAGGTCGGATTGCAGCGTGGCGGAGAGGGACGCGGCCCGGGGATACGGCAAAACGATCCCCCGGCAGCCCAGTTGAGAGACTCGCCGCGGACCAGCATTACCCGCCTGCGCTGCCTGTAGAATACACCATGCCGGCAACCGCCAGCGAGGCAGGCAGGCCGGCACCGCAACGCGGGCCAACTCCCCGGAGCAAGCACGCAAGGTCGTCCCGCAGGCCTAAGATGAGGCGGTGAAGCGATTCCGGCAGCCACGCCGCTCGCTCTCGACGCGCCTGCGCCTAGCCTTCCTGGGACTGGGCTTGACCGCCATCGGGCTGACGGGATTCCAGTCCTACCAAATCGCTTATCGCGCGCTCGAGGAGGCCAGCTACGAACGTCTGACAGGCATCCGGGAAACCAAGAAGCGCCAAGTCGAGACCTACTTCCGGGACACGGCTCGTATCCTGGCGACCCTCGCCCGAGACGAATCCTTGGTCGACGCTTTCTTGGGATTTCAGGCCGGGTGGCTGCAGCTTGCAGCACAGGCTGCGCCTGGCGCGCACCGAGAGATGCTCGCAGCCGCCTACCCCTAGTTCGTCATTTGGTGACTTGAAAAATTCCGTATAGTATTGAAATACAAACAGTTATAGCGATGCGGCCAAGCCGCTTGGCACTACACTTTTGTGCTCTTGAGCGTCAGCCCCGCGCGGCCGCCCGCCGCCGATGTGCGCGCACGGCCAGGCCCGCCGCCTGGGCGATGCGCACGGCCTCGGCCCCCGGCTGCACATCTTGGCGGCTGCACAGCAACTGCCCGTCTGCCGCCTGCACGCTGGTCGTCACCCGCATCCAGCCCGCCAAGCGCTCGCGCAGCGACTGCCAACTCCAATGCAGGCCGTGCGCCCGCAGTTGCGTGCGCAACAGATGCACGCCGTGATAGGCCAGCACGGCCACGAACAGGTGCGCTGCCACGCGCCGATCCAAACGGTGCCAGATCGGGCGCAGGCCCAATTCCGACTTCAACGAGCGGAAGCTGGCTTCCACTTCGCTGAGTTCCCAGTAGCTGCGCAGCACCTGCGCCACGTCCCAGTCGATATGGCTGGTGCGCAGCACGTAGGCCCCGGCCGCCGCATCGGCGGCCGCATACTGCGGATTCGGTGTGCAGCGGACGGCCGTCGCCCGCTCCTGCTCGCCGGCCAGCACTTCGACCTTATACTGCGCTGCCACCGCCTTGTACTGCTCGAGCAAGCGTCCCACCTTGCGCTGCACGGCCGCGAGTTGCTTCACACAGCGCGGTTTGGAGAGGCCCTCATGCAGGCTTTGCAGGGCCTGTTCAAAGCGCTCGCGCTGCCGCTGCAGAATCGACTCCGCCGTGCGCAGGCGGCCCTCGCTGAGTGCGTACACGCGCAACTCGGCCGGCTCCTGGCCGGCCTCCTGCGCCGCAGCCTGTGCTGTCTCCGCCGGCAGTGGCCAGGCCCGCACGCAGTAGCCGCCGCTGGTCTCCAGCTGGGCCGTCGGCTCGCCCGCCGGCGGCTGTGGCTTGGCCTCGCGGCTGACGCAGATCCAGTGCCAGCCCTGCTCCCGCAGCCAGCTCAGGTTCGCCGCGCTGGCCAGGCCCGCATCGCACACCACGGTCGGCCGCGGCGCCCCCTCTTGGCGCTCGTCGTCCAGCCGCTCCAGCAGCGGCTGCAAGGTGCCCGGCTCGGAGACATTGCCGGCTAGGATCTCGCAGCGGCGCGGAAAGCCGGAGCCGTCCAAGGCCATGGCCAGCGAGACCAACGGGCAGTCGTTGCGCTTCTGCTTCGACTTGCCGAAGCGCCGCAGGCCGGCGTTCTCGCGCCCGGTGTAATGCGTGTTCGACAGGTCGTAGAAGACGATCGTGCGCGGCAGGCCAAGCAGGTCGCGCTCGCGGGCGAACAGCCCGGCCTGCAAGGCTTCGCGGTGTTTCCACAGTAAGTCGCCGATGCGGTACAGCTTGGCCAGCGAGACGCCGCCGGAGGTGTCGAGTCCGAGCAGTTCGAGAGTGCTGCTGTGGTCGCGCAGCCAGCGCTGCGCTTCGCGTTCGGAGGAGGGATGCAGCATGCGCGCCATAACCAGGGCGGTGGCGATGGCCGCGTCGCGCTGCGAGGCGCCGGCCGCGCGCAGCAAAGCTGGCAAGCGCAGTTGCTGCAAGGCGCGCAGGGCCAGGCGTTCGCCGCCCACCGAGCGGGCGTCGCAGTGCGCCAGGGTATGCAACTGGACGCTGACTGGCTGCTCGGCGGCGGGCTGCTCGCTGGCGAAGCCGCGGGCGCGCAGGCGACGCACCAAATCCTCGGCCGCCAGGCGCACTTCGTGCGCCACCTCGAATAGGGCGCTCTGGCCGCGCAGCAGGCGCTCGGCGTGGGCCGCGACGTCGGCCCACAGCGCGCGCGGCACGGCATAATCGGTGCCCAGGTTGAGCAGGGTTTTCTGCTGCACCGCCGCGCCGCAGCGCACGGACTGCACGAGGCGGCAGCTGTAGCCGGGCTGGCCGCCGACGGAGTGGGTTTTGGTGGCACGGATGAACATGAGCGCTCAGTTGTAGGGTGGCAGAGGGGGCTAGGGGGTGTCAAGGGGGTCAAAAAAGAAGTTGGCACTACAAAAAGCTTTAAGAGAGCATCATAAGACTATAAAGCAAATAGATTACGAAGATAATAAATCTAAAGAAAGATTATCGGCCAGTTTGGAGCAGTAGCGGCAGCAAAAAAATATGCTCCGTGCCGGCAATTTGGGGGAAAGTGGCGAACTAGGGCTACGGCGAGCGGGTAATGCCGCACTTCCCTGCCCAGCCCGATCCGCCAGTGCTCGCTGACCTGCTGCCAAGTTCCCCGGCAGGGGCGATCCTGCAATCTCGCTATTGGCTGGACTCGACGGCGGAGCCGGCCGCGCCCCGTGACGATTATGCCGCCGTGCATGCCTTGCATCATGCCGGCTTGGCCGAGTTTGCGGCCGCTTTCGAATTCGAAGACCTGCTACTGATCGATCCGACCTCCGAGCTCGTGCTGTACTCCGTCCGCAAAGGGCATGACTTCGGCATCGCGCTCGCACAGCGCGGCTATGCCGGCAGCAGTCTCCGCGAGGCTGCACGGCGCAGCCTCGCGGCGGACAGCACGGTCATCGCCGACTTCGCGCCGTACCCCGGATCCTTCGGATCCCCGGCGCTCTTCGCCGCGCATGCAGTCGTCGCTCCCGGCGGCGAGCGGGGCGTGCTGGCGGCCCGTTTGTCGACTCGCCAGCTGGACGACGTGATGACCGGCGGCGGCAGCTGGCTGCGCGAGGGTCTCGGCGAATCGGGGGAGACCTACTTGGTCGGCCCGGACTTGCTGATGCGCAGCGACTCCAGATTCCAGATCGAGACACCGGACGCGTACTACCGACAGCTCCGCGATCTGGGCTACTCGCCGAGTTCGCTCGAACGGCTGGAAAGCAGCGGCACCTCGGTACTCCTGCAGGCCGTGGACACCGCCGCCGCGCGCCAGGCGCTGGCGGGCCGGGCGGCTACCCGGCAAGTCGCTGACTACCGCGGCGTCCAAGTGCTCAGCTCGTATACGCCCCTCGCCCTGCCCGGACTGGACTGGGCGATGCTCTCGGAGATCGACGTCGAGGAGGCATTCCGTGCCGTGCGCGCGCTGCGCCTCCAACTAGCGGCCTTGGCCCTGTTGATCTCCGGCGCCTTTGCCCTCGTCGGCTACCTCATCGCCCGCGGCACCACCCGGCCATTGCTCGCCCTGACCGCGGAGGTCGAGCGCCTCGGCCGGGGCGGCCGCATCCGGGCCCAGTCGGCCAAAGCCTTCCGCCGGGCCGACGACGAGATCGCCCGCCTGTGGCAGACCTTCGAAAATCTCACCGAGCGGCTGAGCGCCACCCTCGTGTCCCGCGACCACCTCGACAGCGTGCTGGCGTCCATGATCAACGCTGTCTTTGTCTTGCAGGACGTGGGCCAAGGCGCCAGCGGCGGCCCTGTCGTCGCCTCGGCGAACCCCGCCGCTTGCCGCTTGCTGGGCTACAGCGCGCAGGAGTTGCGCGGCCTGCCACTGCGCGCGATCATCGGAAGCTCGACCGACGAGCCGGCTTGGATGGCGCAGCTGCGCCGTGACGGCTCATTGCCCGCCATAGAAAAGGAACTCGCGGCCGCCGGCGGCCGGCGCATCCCCGTGCTGTTCACCGCGGCATTGGTCGACGCCCCGGCGGGCGCGGGCCGTGAAGCAGTCTGCGTGGCGCAGGACATCACCGAGCGCAAGGCCGCCGAAGAGCGCTTGCGGGCGAGCCGGCAGGATCTCCGCGTACTGGCCGGCAGGCTGCTCAACGCCCAAGAAGAGGAGCGCAGCCGGCTCGCGCGCGAGCTCCACGACGACATCGCCCAGCGCCTAGCCATGCTAGCCATCGATGCCGGCAAGCTCGCTCAAGGCACCCGGCCCGGAGAGCAGGGCCGGCAGGCCCTAGGCGCGCTCAAAGAGCTGATCGTCACCCTGTCCGATGACGTCCAAAACCTGTCGCGACGACTGCACCCGGCGATACTCGACGACCTAGGCTTGCCGGCGGCCCTGCGCGCCGAGTGCCGGAGCCTCTCCAAGCGGCTGGGCATTCCCGTGTCCTTCGCCGCCGAAGATCCGCCCGCGGGGTTCCCGCGCGAGTCTTCCCTGGCCCTGTACCGCATCGCTCAGGAGTCGCTCCGCAATATCGCCGCTCATGCCGGCGCTAGCGAGGTCAGCGCGGAGCTAGGCGTGGTGGACGGCAACGTGCGGCTCAGCATCGAAGACGACGGCAGCGGCTTCGATCGGGAGCAGGCGCGCCGCCGCGGAGGCTTGGGGCTGGCCAGCCTCGACGAACGGGCGCGGCTGGTCGGCGGCCGCATCGCCATCCGCACCGCTCCCGGCCAAGGGGTCAGAATAGTGGCCGAGGTCCCGCAGGAAAGCCCGGCATGACGACAGGTGCCTCTTCCCGCAAGCCGCGCGTGCTGGTGGCAGACGACCACCGCATCGTCGCCGAAGGCCTGCGCGGGTTGCTCGAGCCCCGGTACGAGTTGCTGGCAGTGGTGGAGGACGGCCGCGCGCTGCTGGAAGCGCATGACCGCTTGCGCCCCGATATCGTGGTGGCCGACGTGACCATGCCCCGGCTCAACGGCATCCAGGCCGTGCGCCGCTTGCGCGCGGCCGGATCGCCGGCGAAATTCATCTTCCTCACGATGCACCCCGACGTCAGCTACGCGACCGAGGCGCTAGCGGCCGGCGCCTCGGGCTACGTCCTCAAGCATTCGGCGCCCGAAGAGCTGGTCACCGCGATCCGCGAATCGCTGGCCGGGCGCACCTATGTCACGCCCCGCATCGCCGGCGGAGTCTTGGAAGCCCTGCGCCGGGGCGGCGAGGCCAAGCCCCGCCTGACGACCCGCCAGGCGGAGGTGCTGCAATTGCTCGCCGAGGGTCGCTCGGCCAAGGAAATTGCGGCGATCCTCGACATATCGCCCCGCACAGTCGAATCCCACAAGTACGCCATGATGGACCAGCTCGGCATCGAGACCGCCGCCGAACTGATCCAATACGCGGTCAAGCAAGGCATCGTCGGCCGCTGAGCGCCCTGCCCGGCGCATGCCGCGGCCCGAAAATTCCGTTCCTCCCCTCCGTAAATTTACGGATTGCCCCGACGGCTTGCCGGCCATAGCCTGAGAGTGTTAAGGACGTGGGGAACACGCCGAAGGAGGACACCGACAATGCTGAAGACTCGCAAAGCACTGGTAAGCCTGGCCGCGGCCGCCGCTCTTGGAAGCCTGGCTGCAAGCGCCTTGGCCGCGGAGCCCGCAGACAAGCGGGAGGCGATGAAACCGAAGCACTTGGCGCAACTCGAGGAGACCGCTTCGACGCGCGCCGACTTCGAGCGGATCGCCCGCCTCTATGAGCTCCGCGCCGAAATGCTCGAAGAGAAGGCGCTGCGCCACCAACGCCTCGAGCAGCGCTACGCCGCCGCGCCGGCTTCGCTGCTCGCCAAGCGCGGAACGGCCTGGAATACGCCGAAGCGCCAGCGCCAGTTAGGCCGGACGGCGCACCAGCAGGCCGCTGCGGCCCGGGCGAGGGTCACGGTCTATCTCGCCAAGGCTGAAGCGCCGCTGGCTGCCGCCAACTTCTAGCTCTCGGCACGAGACGAGCACTGCGCTGCCGGCCGCCGGACAAGCCGACTTGCAAGCCCAGGGGAAATCGCGTGGCCGCCTGCCTATCTGCGGGACGAGCAACGGCTGCAAGGCATCCGCCTCGACTGCAACGGCCACCCGCGTTCGGCAGTGCGCCTCCCGCGCCGCGACGTTTGACGGCGCTTCGGCGAGTCGGCCGCAGGCCCGCTGCGCTCGCAACGGCAGGAGCTTGGCGGCCGGCTACGCCAGCATGGCCTCCACCACCGTGCCGCCTACGTCGGTGAGCCGGAAATTGCGGCCGGCATGCCGGTAGGTCAAGCGTTCGTGGTCAAGGCCCATGCAGTGCAAGACGGTCGCCTGCAGATCGTGGACATGGACGGGATTGTCTTCCACGGTGAGGCCGAGCTCGTCCGTGCGGCCGATCACCTGGCCGCCCTTGATGCCGCCGCCCGCCATCCAGATGCTGAATCCGTCGGCATGGTGGTCGCGGCCGATATTGGCCGGGTCGGAAGGGTTGCGCCATTCCGCCAGGGAAGTGCGCCCGAACTCCCCAGCCCAGATGACCAGCGTCTCCTGCAACAGGCCGCGCTGCTTGAGGTCCTGCACCAAAGCCGCCGCCGGCTTGTCCGTGACGCGGCACTTCTGGCTCAGGCCCTTGTCCAAGTTCGAATGATGATCCCATTGCGCGTGCTGGTTCAGCACGAACCGCACGCCGCGCTCGACCAGACGGCGCGCCAGCAGGCAGGCCATGCCGTAGTCCCGCGTCTCGTCGGCATGCAGCCCGTACATTTCGCGCACATGCCGCGGCTCGTCCGAAATCTCGATCAGGCCCGGGGCGGACGCCTGCATGCGGAACGCCAATTCATAGGAAGCGATGCGCGCCGCGATCTCTTGGTCCCCGGTGCGCGCGAGCTGCTTGCGGTTGAGCTCGCGGATCAAGTCCAGATCCTCTCGCTGCATGTCCGGCGTGATGCCGGCGGGGTTCGACAGATGCAGGATCGCATCCCCCTCGCTGCGCAGCAAGACGCCTTGATAGTTCGAGGGCAGGAATCCGTTGCTCCAGTTCCCGGTACTGCCCTGCGTCGAACTGCCCGTCTTGAGCACGACAAACCCGGGCAGGTCGCGGGACTCGCTGCCCAGCCCGTAGGTGATCCACGCGCCCGCGGTGGGCCTTCCAGGAAGCGGGCTGCCCGTCATCAGCAGCGATTGCCCGGGATGGTGGTTGACCGAATCGCCCCGCACCGAGCGGACCAAGCAAATCTCGTCGGCGATGGTTGCCGTATGCGGCAGCCACTCCGATAGCTCGATGCCCGACTGCCCGGCGGGACGGAACTTCCTGCGGCTGGCCAGCACTCTGGCCGTGGGCTGGATGAACGCCAGCTGCAACTGCCGGGCCAGCGATTCGGGCAGGGGCTGGCCATTCCGCTCGTGCAGTGCAGGCTTCGGGTCGAACAGGTCGATCTGGCTGGGCGCTCCAGCTTGGAAGAGGAAGATTACGTTCTTGGCGCGCGGCGCGAAATGCGGCCTGCGCACCGCTGGCGCATCGTGCGCGGCGGCGCGGCCCTCGATTCCGAGCAAGTGGGCGACGGCGCCCAAGCCCAGCCCGTACAGGGCATTGTCGAGGAAGTCCCGGCGGGAGCGGGCCGGGTCGCGCGAATGCAGGTTCATGGCCGCGTCACAAATTCGTCAAGGTTCATCAGGATCCTGCCGACACCGGTCCAGGCAAGCAGCGCGGCTGGGTCCAGCCCCTCCACCCGCGGCAGGCGCCGGCCGCCCGCCGGCGCGGGCATCGCAGCGGCAGTGCGCCGTTCCACGTACACGCCGAAACGCTTGATCTCGCCGCTTTCCGGCTCGCGCCCGAGCGCGAGCCGGAAAGCGTAGCGCAGGCGCCCCGCGAAGGACGGGTCCGGAGCTTCCGACAAGACCCGCACGGCAAGCGCCTGCCAGCTTTCCGCGAACATTGCACCGTTGAGCAGGTTCAACGCTTGCAGGGGTGTGTTGGACCGCTCGCGACGGCAGGCAGGCGCGCGGAATTCCGGCGAGTCGAAGTTCATCAGGAACGGAAACGGCTGCGTCCGCTGGAACTGGATGTACATGCCGCGCTTGTAGCGTTCCACCCCGGAACTGGGCTCCCAGTCCGTGCCGCCCGCCTTGAAGCCGGTGGTGCCCGGCGGCATGGCGGGCCGGAAGCTCCGGCGCCGATGTCGTGGTGCAGCAGCCCGGCTGCCGCCAAGGCCCGGTCCCAGATCAGTTCGGCCGGCAGCCGCAGCCTGGCCTGCCGCCCGAGCAGGGCGTTGCCGGGATCGCGGTCGACCAGCGGCTGCGCGGCGCGCGAGGACTGCTTGTAGGTTTCGGAGGTGACGATCAGGCGGTGCATATGCCGGACGTCCCAGCCGGAATCCCGGAACTCGGAGGCAAGCCAGTCCAGCAGTCGCGGATGGCTCGGCCGCTCGCCTTGCGTTCCGAAATCCTCGGAAGTCGCG
The DNA here is from genome assembly GCA_965219605.1 of Bryobacterales bacterium. Lineage (GTDB taxonomy): Bacteria > Acidobacteriota > Terriglobia > Bryobacterales > UBA6623 > VXMF01. Next base: position 2,391,127 of record CBDCOC010000001.1, read on the forward strand.
ACCAGGCCGCGCCCGAAATACTCCTGCCAGATGCGATTGACCGCGACGCGCGCGGTCAGGGGATGGCGGTCGGCGAACAGCCAGCGGGCCAGTTCGAGCCGCCCGGCGCGCGGCCCCGGCGACCCGGGCAGGATGCCGGGGGTGCCCGGCGTGACTTCGATCCCGTGGCGGTCCCAACTGCCTCGCACGCGCAGGAAAGTGGGCTCCGCCCGGGGTGTCTCGTACACGACGCGCGCCTCGCTGCGCTGCGGATAGGCGCGGTCGAGATCCTTGAGCTTGCGCAGGGCTTCCGGAAAACCCAGCGCCTTCCGCTTGTCCGCTCCGACAACCAAGCTGTAGGCGCCGAGAAAGTAATGTGTCACCATGTCGGCTTGGCGCCACGTGCGCTCGCTTGGCGGCAGGCGCACGATCGCCTGCCCGCCATCCGTGTTCAGGCCCAGTTCCTGCCAAGCCAGGTCGTAGTCCAGATACACGCCCGGCGACTCGCCCGCCTGAATGCAGCGCTCTTCCCAAGCGGCCTGCAGGGCGGGCACGTTGTACTCGTCCAAGATCGCCCGGCGCTTGCGCCGGTACTCGTTGACCGTGCGCAAGTAGGGGCCGATCTCGCCCGGCAGCGGCGCGTAAATGCGCCCCTCTGCGAGGTTGTCGAAAAAGGCGAACAGTTCGTAGAACTCCTTCTGCGAGACGGGGTCGTACTTGTGGTCGTGGCACTGCGCGCAGCCGACGGTAAGGCCCAGCCAGACCGTGCCGAAGGTGCCCGTCCGGTCCACTGTTTCCTCGAAGGCATACTGGGCGCGGTTCACGCCGCCCTCTCGATTGCGCAGCGTGTTGCGGTGGAACCCGGTGGCGACGCGCTGCTCGACCGTCGCGCCGGGCAGCAGGTCCCCGGCGAGCTGCTCGATCGAGAAGCGGTCAAATCCCATGCCTGCATTGAGCGCGTTGATGACCCAGCGCCGGTAACGCCAGGCATGCGGCCGGACATAGTCCTTGGCATAGCCGTCCGAGTCGGCGTAGCGCACTTGGTCCAGCCAGTGGAGGGCCTGCTTCTCGCCGAAGTGCTGCGAAGACAGCAAGCGCTCCACCACCCGCTCGTAAGCCCTCTCTCCCGGGTCCTCGCGGAAGGCGGCCTGCTCTTCCCAGGTGGGAGGGATCCCGGTCAGGTCCAGAGACACGCGGGCCAGCAACGCGTCACGCTCGGCGCGCGGCGCCGGCTCGAATCCTTCCGCCCGCAAGCGCTCGCGCACGAAATGATCGATTGGATTGCGTCCTGCCGGCACAGCGGGCCGGACAACGGGCTGGAAGGCCCAATGTCCCGGCTCGCCCGGGGAGGGAGCGGCCGCAGCCGTGCCGGGCGCGTCCGGCCACGGCGCTCCTTGGTCGATCCAAGCGCGCAGCCTGCCGATCTCGGCCCGGCCGAGCGGTTCCCCGGTCGGGGGCATGACCGCCTTGACCCGGTCGCCCGACACGAGCTGGATCAGGCGGCTCTCGGCCGCGTTGCCCGGAATGATGGCCGGCCCCGAGTGGCCGCCTGCCAGGGCATCCGCCTTGCGGTCGAGGCGCAGGCCGTTCATGGCATTTCCCGGCCCGTGGCAGGCCGTGCAGCGCCGCTCGAACAACGGGCGGATTTCTGTGTCGAAATCGATCCGGCCGGGGGCCGCCAGAGCCTGAGCAGCGGCGGGCGCCGCGATAGCCGGCGCGAGCATGAGCAGCGCGACTGCGCGCGCTGCCAACCGGATCTGCGAGCTGTCTCCCATGAGGCGATACGCGCGCATGCCACGAATCCGTGCGGCTATCCGCCCATACAGCTTACATGCGGAGGACTTGCCGGACCGCTGCCAGCGGGGCGGGAATCCGCGCCGGCAGATGGCGCTAGGAAGCGGCGGGAGGCCTCAGCCCCGGGCCGGCCTCGATCCCGAGCGGCCCGTCCCGAACCTTTGGTGCAGGAACGCCAAGCCCAGCAAGCTCGCCCCTAGTCCTAGGAAGGAACCGGCCCGGAGCAATCCGGACAGCCCCGACATATCGACTAGGAAGACCTTGGCCGCGGCCAGCACGAGCAACGCCATTCCCGCCCGGTACACGCCGGCCCCGAGGCGCATGCCCCCGGCCAGCACGGCGGCGAAGGCGAGGCATGTCCAGGCAATCGAATAGGTCGCCATCTCCCCGTCTCCCGCGGGCGGGGCCATGTCCAACGCCCCCTGCCAGAGATGGCGGATCTCGATCGTCACGAACGCGAACGCCGCCAAGGCGGCCGTCCGCCCGGCCCAGCGGGCGGCGCGCGGCTCGGCGAGGCGGGCGGCCAGCGCCGCCAGCAGCACCGGCGCGCCGTAGGCCAGCAGCAGGAGGTTCCAGACAGGCGTCGAGGAGACCGGGTCTTCGCCCCACAGCGGATTGAGCACCAGCAGGACTACCGCGTAGTTGGCCAAGGACATGGCGAGGAGCGCTCTTGACGCCCAGAGGTAGATGGCGGCTAGATGCTCGCTCACGCGCGAGCGCCAGTAGTACGCCATGCCCAAGCCGGCCCAGGCAACCGTGTTGAAGGCGGCCTCGCCAAGGCCGTATTGCTCGGAGAGGATCGCGCCGTCGTATAGCCAGCTCCGGGGCACGGCCCAGAGCGTCAGCACGAGCAGCTGCGCGGCGGCAGCCGCGGTCCAACGCCGCAGGCGCGGAAGGGGGCGAGACAGCCAGCTTGCAAGGAAGGCGGCAATCGTCGAACTGCCGTAGGCCCAGATCACCCAGCGGGCGCCCGAGGAATAGGTCTCCAGCCACGGATTCAGGGACAGCCGCAGCACGGTGACGGCCAGGACGGACTTCGTGGCCCAGAGCAGGTTGCTCGCCCGCGAGCGTGCCGCAAACCACGCCAGCGGGACAGCCTGGACAGCCAGCGCCACAGTCAGCCCGGCCTCGCTGAAGAACATCACCGCGGCGAGCGAATACGAGGCGGAGCAGCCCAGGACACACCAGGCGTAGGCAAAGTCGCCGCCGCGGCGTTGCAAGAGCAAGCCGGCCGCGGCGTACAGGCATCCGACAGCCAGGCCCGCGGCGCTCCACAGCGCCGAAGGCGAATGGTCGGTGGCTAGAAAGAACGACAAAGCCAGCCAGGTCAGAGGCCCCACGACCGCTAGCGGCACCCACCTTGGGGCCGGAGCGCCGCGGCGAACCTGCGCCAGGGGGCCGAGCACATAGGCCAGCCCGTTGATGGCGGCTCCAATCCCCACCGCAGGCAGCTGGTCGACAAACGGCGGCTGCCAGCCAAGACCGGCGCGATCGATTTCCAACCCGCTGGACAGCCATGCGAGAGACTGCACGCCCAAAATCAGCCAGAGCAGCGACCAATTCTGCCCGGAACGGCGGCAGGACAGGTACACCGGCACGAGCAACGCGCTCCAGCCGGCCGCCCCGCCGGCAGGAAGCGGCTCGGCAGCAATGGACACGCCCTGGACGAAGATCAGCAGTGCCAGCCCCCACCAAGCGGGCGGCTCGACCGCGGCGACCGGGATCGAGCCTTCCGCGCAAGACGACCGCCAGGTCGGCGCGACCCGGCCAAGCCGGCCCGAGCGCGGCCACCAATGCAGCGCGGGCAGGAAAATCAGGCAAGCGGCCAATGCCGCGAGATAGAGGCCGCGAAGCCCGTCGGCGCTGGCCGTGCCAAGCGAGACTAGATTCCAGCCGAGCGCCGCGGCGAGCATGCACCACCACAACCAGCGGCGGCAGGCGTAGCGGGCCATGAGCATGCCCGCAGCGCTGATCAGGGTTGCGTATGCCAGCACAGCGCCCATGCGCTCGCTGTCGCCGCCGACAAGCAGGGGCACGGCATACCCCCCCAGCAGGCCCAAGGCTGCCAGGATCGGACCATGCTGCAATGCGAGCAGCATGGTCGCAAGGGCCAGCAGGGCCAGGATTGCGAACGCCGGGAGAGGATGGACGAGGTCGTACAGGTGCAGCGCGGCCAAGACGGCGGCGGCAATCGTGACGCTGCCGGCCGCGGCCAGCGCAGACAGGGCCGGATGGTAGCCGCCAGGGCCGCGCACGCGCCACGCCACGAAACCGTGCATGGCAAGCCCGCCGGCGATTCCGAGCACCACCCTCGCAAGCGGCGCGAGCAGACCTTGGTCAATTGTGTACTTGACAAGGAAAATACCCGCCAGCGCGACTGAGACGCCGCCGAGCCAAGCCATCCAGTTGATCTTGGCCGGCACCCAGGAATGGCTGGCGGGCCTAGGAGCGGGCCGTGCCGCGGTCTGCCGGGCGGTCTCCGCCCGGAGCGCGGGACTGGCACTTGGCGGCGCCGCCCGACGCTCGGGGCCGGGTGCTTGGTGCACGATGCGGCGCAGGTCGTCAACCTGCCGGGAGAGTTGGCGGACGCGATACCAGAGGACTGCCGCAAGTCCTAAGGCGATCAGTCCGATTACGCCAGTCATTTGGCAAGGGGGCCGGCTAGATCGCGCGCCACGGCGGCGAAGCCGCGGCCCGGGCGGTGCTTGGAGTATAACCGGATCGCAAGGCAGCCGCATGCGCAGCGGGCGCATCCGTCACGGCTTGCCGGGGGCGAGCGCAGGCACGCGGCGAACACTCTATGATTGAGAGCGCGATGTCGCATCGCCTAGCACCCCTGCTCGGTTCCTCGCGCTGGCTGGCCGCGATCGCTTGCGCCGGCATGGCGGCCGCGCAGCAGCCGCGGGGCTATTCGATCCCCACGCTGGACCTAGCCCAGGATCTGCATCGCCAAGTTGTGGTCGACCGGGAGCCGGGCCAGTACTTGGGGCACCCGTCCACCCTGCTGCTGCCCGACAACCGGACGATCCTGATCACCTACCCCAAGGGCCACGGCAAGGGGGCCATCGTCTATAAGAAGAGCTTTGACGGCGGGCTGACCTGGACCGACCGGCTGGAGACGCCGGAAAACTGGGCCACGTCCATGGAAGTGCCCACGCTGTTCCGGCTGATCGATCCGGACGGGGTGCCGCGGATCGTGATGTTCTCGGGCAAGGCCGGCGGGATTCGCGTCGCATATTCGGAGGACGAAGGCGGGACATGGTCTCCCCTGCGGCCGCTCGCAACGCCGGGGCCGAGCTATGGCGGCATCGTCACCATGGCATCGATGACGGCGCTGCGAAACGGCGCCTACATGGCCTTCTTTCACGACGACGGGCGCTGGCTGCGCGATCCGCCCGAGCACCCGCAGGGCGAGATTTTCAAGATCTACAAGGCCGTATCGTCCGACGGCGGGCTCACTTGGTCCCAGCCCGAGGTTATCGCCAAGCATCCTGTCGCGCACTTGTGCGAGCCGGGAGCCGTGCGCTCCCCGGACGGCCGGCAGATCGCCGTCTTGCTTCGCGAGAACAGCCGCAAGCTCAATTCATTCGTCATTTTCTCCGATGACGAGGGCGCCACTTGGAGCGCGCCTCGCGAGCTGCCGGGATCCCTGACCGGCGATCGGCACACGGCGAGGTACGCCCCCGACGGGCGCCTGTTCATCAGCTTTCGCGATCGCACGCACGAGAGCCCGACGGCGGGGGACTGGGTCGGCTGGGTCGGCACCTATGAGGACATCGCCGCGGGGCGCGAGGGACAGTACAGGGTGCGGTTGATGGACAACCATGTCCGCTCGGACGCGGCCTATCCGGGAGTGGAGCTGCTGGCCGACGGCACCTTCGTGGCCACAACATACGGGCACTGGACGCCAGGGGAGGAGCCCTACATCGTCAGCGTGCGCTTCACGCTGGAAGAACTCGACGCCCGGGCGCGGTCCGCAACGCACGAACCGGCCTCTCTGGTGCGGGCGGCGGAGCGAGACCCGCTCGGCAGCGGCGCGGACAGCGGCGGGCCCAATGTCCTGTTTAGCGGCGCGGACGGCCTCAATGACCGGGCACTGGAGACGGACTCTCCGCCGAAGATGCCCAACCCGCGCCGCCTGGCGCGCCGGGGGGCCCTGCTCGCAAGGGCCTACGCGGCTACCGCTGCTTGCGATCCATCGCGAGCAGCCCTGCTGACCGGGCTGCACCCCGCCCGCAGGGGGGCCTACGACAACCGCTCCGATTGGCGCCGCGCCCTCCCGGGCGCGACCGCCCTGCGCTGAGGACTCCGTTTCGCAACCCGGCGCCATGGCTTTCCGCTTCGGACATCCGGCGTATCACTACGCCAGCACTGACACCACCATGCGAGCCGCGGCGGCCCTAGCGCGCCAAGGCTGCCCGGAAGGCACGATCGTGACCGCCGACGAGCAGACCGCGGGCCGCGGCCGCCTCGGGAGAAGCTGGGCATCGCAGGCCGGCCGCGGCCTGTACCTCTCGCTGGTGCTGCGGCCGCCGATCCTGCCGCACTTGGCCCCAATGCTGACCTTGGCCGCCGGAGTCGGCGTCAAGGAGGCCGTCGAGGGGCTGACAGGCCTGGGCTGCGACATCCGCTGGCCCAACGACATCCTCGTGAAGGAGCGCAAGTTCTGCGGCATTCTGGTCGAAATGGAGACCGAGCGGCAGCGGGTCGGCCATCTCATCGTCGGCATCGGCATGAATCTCGACCAGGAGGAATTCCCGCCGGACCTGGGCCGGACGGCAACCTCGCTGCGCATCGAAACGGGCAGGAACTGGTCGCGGCTGCAAGTTCTCGACCCTGTCCTGCGATCCTTGGAGGCCAGCTACGACCTCTATCTGGAGGGCGGGGCCGAGCCGGTCTTGGCGGCCTTCCAGGCCGCTTCCAGCTACGCCAGAGGGCGGCGAGTGGTCATTGAAGGCGGCCCGGAAGACGGCTCCCTGCCGGCCCGGGGCGTGACGGCGGGCCTCAACCAGCAAGGGCTGCTGCTGCTCGAAGACGCCGGTGGAAGCGTCTCGCCAGTCGTCGCCGGCAGCGTGCGCCCGGACACTGGCACACTATAGGCAGTCTCATGCTGCTTGCGGTGGATGTCGGGAACACGAACCTTACGATCGGGATCTTCGACGGCGAGCGGCTGGCGGCCGATTGGCGGATCAAGACCGACCTCGAGCAGACCGCCGATGGCTGGGGCGCGCTGTTCCACACGCTGGCATCGCTGGCGGGCCTCAACCTGCGCGACGTCGACGGCTTCGTGTTCGCGTCCGTGGTGCCCCAGCTCGACGCGTCCATTTGCGGCGTGGCCAGCCGGTACCTCAAGCTCGAGCCGCTGCAGGTGACAGCGAACACCCGCACCGGATTGAAGATTCGCGTCGACACGCCGCAAGAGGTCGGCGCGGACCGTATCGTGAATTCGGCCGCGGCGGCCGCGCGCTACGGGTGCCCGAGCATCGCGGTCGACTTCGGCACAGCGATCACATTCGACGCGATTTCCAAGCATCGCGAATACTTGGGCGGCATCATCTGCCCGGGAATCCAAGTCTCGGCCCAAGCACTGGTGCGGCGCACCGCGCGATTGCCCCAGATCGAATTGCGACAGCCCGCAAAGGTGATCGGCAGCAGCACGGTCGGGAGCCTGCAGTCCGGCTTCTACTACGGCATGCTGGGCATGGTGGACGGCATTTTGGAAACGATGCTGCCCGTGCTCGGGACGGATGCCACGGTCATCGCCACGGGCGGGCAGTCGGAGAGCCTTGCCAAGGATTCGCGCTTCATCCAAGTGCTGCACCCGAACCTGACCCTCGAGGGCTTGCGCATGCTTTGGCACCTGAACCGGGCGTGAGGTGATCGCATGCCGCCGGCCCTTGGCCGGTCCGCGGCCCTGCTGGCGGACCTGTACCAACTCACCATGGCCTCCGGCTATTGGAGCGAGGGCCTGGCAGATCGCGAGGCGGTGTTCTGCCAGTATTTCCGCAAGGCGCCCTTCGGGGGCGCCTTCGCCATCGCGGCCGGCCTCGGCAGCGCCTTGGGCTGGCTGGCCGAGTTGCGCTTTGGAGAGGACGACCTTGCCTACCTGGCGAGACTGAAAGCCGGTGACGGAACGCCCCTGTTCAAAGGGGCGTTCCTGGACTATCTCGGCCGCTTGGAGTTCGCCTGCGACGTGGATGCGGTAGCCGAGGGCACGGCCGTCTTCGCACGCGAGCCCCTGTTGCGGGTTCGCGGCCCGCTCCTGCAATGCCAGCTCGTCGAGACGGCGCTGCTGAACATCATCAACTTCCAAACGCTGGTGGCGACCAAGGCCGCGCGAGTGTGCCTGGCGGCGGGCGACGATCCGGTGCTGGAATTCGGCGCGCGCCGCGCGCAGGGAATCGACGGAAGCCTCAGCGCCAGCCGGGCAGCCTATATCGGAGGCTGCGCCGCAACCTCGAATGTCCTGGCCGGCAAGCTCCACGGAATCCCCGTGCGCGGCACGCACGGCCACAGCTGGGTGCTGGCCTTCGGCGACGAGCGCGAGGCATTCCGAGCCTTCGCCCGCTCAATGCCGCACAACTGCGTCTTGCTGGTGGATACCTTCGACACTCTCGGGGGCGTGCGCAACGCGATCGAAGTCGGCGTCGAGATGCAGCGGCAGGGGGAGCGGCTCGCCGGCATCCGCCTCGATTCCGGAGACCTGGCCGATCTCTCCGCCAAGGCGCGGGCAATGCTGGACGGGGCAGGCCTGCAGGACACGGCGATCGTGGCATCCAATGACCTAGACGAGGATTCCATCGCCGGCCTGAAGCGGCGCGGCGCCAAGGTCGGGGTCTGGGGCGTGGGCACGAGCATCGCGAGTTCGGGCGGGCAGTCGGCGCTGGGCGGCGTCTACAAGCTAACGCTGCTGCGCGATGCCCGCGGACAGTGGCAGGCACGGGCGAAAGGCTCCGAAGAGCCGGGCAAGGCCTCGCTGCCAGGCATGCTACAGGTGCGGCGGTACTCGGTCGGCGGCAGATTCGCTGCGGACCTGATCTTTGACGAGCGGCACCCGCTGCCGCACCCGTGCCGCGGCGTGGCGCTAGCAAACGGCAGCCGGAGCGGCGAGCACACGTTCGCAGGCGAGCACCGAGACCTGCTCAAGGCGGCCGCGCACGGCGGGCGGATCGTGGCTGACACCGAGGGACTGGACGCGGCGCGCCAGCGCTGCCGCGCCGAGCTGGCCAGGCTGCCGGAAGATCTGATCCGGGCGCGACCGAGCGGCGCCGCTCCGGTCTGGCTCGAGGACGGGGTGCAGCGAAGCCAAGCGGCACTGCTGGCCTGAGCGAAGAGCGCAGCCGGCGCTAGCCCAGTTCGGGCAGGTTCTGGCGCAGGATGCCGATGTCCTTATCGCCCCGCCCGGAAAGGTTGACGATGAACGCCTGCCCGTGCGCGGAGGGCGCTCGCTTGATCGCTTCCGCCACCGCATGCGCCGATTCCAAGGCGGGGATGATGCCCTCTAGATGGGATAGCGTCTTGACCGCCTCCAGCGCATCGTCGTCGCCGCACGCGGTGTAGGCCACCCGGCCGGTATCGTTGAGCCAGGCATGCTCGGGGCCTACCGAGGCGTAGTCCAGCCCGGCCGAGACAGAATGCGTCAGGGCCACCTGGCCGTCGTCGTCCTGCAGGATGTAGCTCTTGGTTCCCTGCAGCACGCCCGGCACGCCACCCGAGAAGCGGGCGGCATGGTCGCCCAAGGATTCGCCGCGCCCGCCGGCCTCGACTCCGACCATTTCCACCCAGCCGTCGCCCAAGAACGGGTGAAAGAGGCCGATCGCGTTGCTGCCGCCCCCGACGCAAGCGATCAGCAGGTCGGGGCCGGCCTTGCCGGAGACCTGCCGGAACTGCTGCCGCGCCTCGATGCCGATCACTCTCTGGAAATCGCGCACGATCATCGGGTACGGGTGCGGCCCCAAGGCCGAGCCGAGCATGTAGTGGGTCGTCTCGAAACTCGCCGCCCAATCGCGCATGGCCTCCGAAATAGCGTCCTTGAGCGTGCAGCTGCCGTTGTTCACGCCGATGACGTCCGCGCCCAGCAGGCGCATGCGGAAGACATTCAGCTCCTGGCGCCGCATATCCTCGGAACCCATGTAGACCACGCAGTCGAAGCCGAACAAGGCGCATACCGTGGCCGTGGCCACACCATGCTGGCCCGCGCCTGTCTCGGCGATGATGCGGCGCTTGCCCATGCGCCGGGCCAGCAGCGCCTGCCCGAGGCAGTTGTTGATCTTGTGCGCGCCCGTGTGCAGCAGGTCCTCGCGCTTGAGATAAATCTCGGCGCCGCCTAGATGCGCGCTGAGCCGCCGGGCGCGAAACAGCGGCGTCGGGCGGCCGGCGTACTGGCAGTTGAGCTCGGCTAGCTCGGCAGTGAACCGCTCGTCATCCCTGACTTGGAGATAGGTAGACTCCAGGCTGTCCAGCGGGGCGACCAAGATCTCAGGCGCGTAGCGGCCCCCGAAATCCCCGAAGCGTCCTAGCCGGTCCGGCCCGGCGGCTGGCAACTGGGGCATGCCTTCACCATATCGCGAGTTCGCCCGCAGGCTCTTCCGTCGCGATCAGCGCGCGGGATTCTCGTACCACACGATCCCCAGCTGATCGACTTCCTCGCACGTGAGGATGTCCAAATCGCCGTCGCCATCAAGATCCACGAGTTCCACACGGTCGAACTTGGCGCCGTCGGGACCGCTCACATCCGTCGCCATCCAGCGGGAAGCAGTGGGATCCCCCGCATGCCGCAACACGCCCACGCCAGCGAGCGCGCCGCTGGCGTTTTCACAGCTGAAAACCAGATCCATGACCCCGTCATTGTCTATGTCGCCGACAGCCACGGCCTTGCCGGTGCCGAACCCCTCAGGGATCTCAATGGCGTGCGCACGCCAATTGCTGCCCCGGTTCGACAGGCCGCGGAAGAACTGGATCGGCCCGCCGTTGACCGCCATCACGACATCCGTCTGGCCGTCCCCGTCCAAATCGGCCACATCCAAGAACATGGCCTCGTACTCAGCCTCCGGCCCGATCCGGCTTACCGGCCATGCGGCGCTGCCGGGCATGTTTTGGAACCACAGCGCCCCGCTGCGCGGCCCCATGCGGTCGCTGGCCACGATGTCGAGGGCCCCGTCGCCGTTCATGTCGTGGGCCACGATGGACATCACCCAGCCAGCGCCGTACCAGCGGCTCCAGGAGGCCTTGCCGCCGGGCGTGGACGGAAAGCGCCAAGAGCCGATCGCCGCGAAGTCGTTCTTCGAGCCTGCGACGAAATCCATGGAGCCGTTGCCGTCGACGTCCAGCGGCTCGGCATACATCCACTGGCCCTTGCCCGCCGATCTGGCCACGGCCCGTGTCTGCCAGCTGGCAGCATCCAGATAGCCGCCCGCCGACTGGTGGACGTAGATGGTCTTCTCTTCGCCCTCGGTCGAGCTGATGACCTCGAAGCTGCCGTCGCCATCAATGTCGATGAAGACCGCGTCCTCGGGGCTGGCCACCCGGCCAACGATCACTGACGGCCATTCCGAGGCGGCTTTTTCCGCGCCTGGGTTGAGATAGGCCTTGACAACGCCAGACTGCTCCCAGGCGGCGGCGATATCGAGCGATCCATCGCCGTTGACATCGGCCAAGCGGACGCCATCCGCGCCCCTCTGCGAGGCGTCAATGACGTGCCGCGCCCAAGGGCTCGCCGTCAGCAAGGGAACAAGCAAGAGATGAAGGATGATTACGCGTGCCATGCGCATAGATTGTAGTTGACATTGGCATGCGCGGCAACGCGCATGCGTCGCTCCCACAACAGCGTGCAGGATTAACGCTTGCGAGCGAGAAGCGGCCTGCCCTCGGAAGAATGCTCGCCGCAGGAGAGGCATGGGAATAATCGCGCGGCGCGTCCCGCCTGCCGCGTGCCGGGCACATTGTCGCGGGTCATGCGGATTCCTGTAGCGCCTGCAGGATGCCCTTGATGTAGCCAAAGCCGAACGCAAAAGCCTGGCGTCCGTTCGGGTCATCGTCATGCCGCGGCATGTGGTCCGGCATCAGCATATATGGGTAGTCGACCTCCCACAGCGTGCGGGCGACCTCTGCCATGTTCAAATCGCCCTCGTCGGGGTAGACCTCTTGGAAGCGGTCGCGCTTGCCGATGATATTCCGGAAGTGGATGTTGAAAATCTTCTTGGCGCCGCCAATCCGGCGGATAACGTCGTGAATCTGCGAGGCCGGGTTTTCAAGCATCTCGGACGTTGTGCCGATGCACAGGTTGAACCCGTGATAGGCACTCTCCTGAATGCTCATGAACCTGTAGAGTCCCTCCGGCGTGCCCAGCACGCGGGCGACTCCTTGGTACCCCTCCGGAGGCACCCCGGGATCGTGGGGGTGACAGGCCGCCCGAATCCGGAATTCGTTGGCAACGGGGATCACCCTGTCGAGGAAGTAGGTGATGCGCTCCCACGCAGTGTCCTCGTCAATGCGTCCAGCTCGCGTCAGAGGCGGATCTGCGACGGCCTCGTCCAAGCGCCACGTGGAGTAGCGCGAACCGCCTCTTCCCGGCGTCGGCTCAGTTCGGAGCACGCCCAGGATGCTCATGTTGTACTTGAATGCCGGGATTCCAGCGGCTGCGCAGCCCGCGATCATCTTGTGTATGTCGTCAATGTCGCGGTCGCGCTGGGGCGACTCCCCCAGCATGATCGCGCCCCGCTTTTCGCGGTCGATATGGGACGAGGTCAGGAACGGCAGCGCCACCATGTCGAGAGAGATGCCCTCCGACTCGCACAGTTCGCGCGTCTTGACAAGGTCCTCGGGCAGCCAGTAGCCGCGCTCGCCCGGGTGTGGAGGGTAACCGCAGCAGTGGCTCACGCCATGGCGTTTGAGAAACTGCAAGATCTCCGTATTGGTCGGGCTGCGCTGCGCCCCCACATGCATTCGCATCGGCGGCGGCACGGGCTCGGTTGTAGCGGGTTGCGAAGAGCAGGCGCTGCCGACGGCACCTGCGGCTCCTGTGGCGAAAAAGGTTCTGCGATCCATGGGGGCCTCTGTGTTCTGCTTGATTGCGACGCGGAATGCCGGGCACGTGTCGGCTGGCTACGGTGCCTTCCTCGCATGGATAGCTCGGACGAGTCTCCTGCGCGCCGACACATGTTACACCGCCGGCGCACCCACGGGCCGGTGTTTTTCAGATTCGTCGAGTCCAAGAGAGTGTGAGGAAGCGTACTATCGAGTCTTTGAGCTAGGCGCATCGTCGAGCACTCAGGCACGGATTGTGCGCTACAGCCGCGGGGGAAGAAGCCTCGCCGAACCGTTGGCTACAATGCAAGTCGAAGATGGCCTTGCTGGCTTCGCAACTGTCGCGGCTAAGTGCCGGCAAGACCAGCCTCTACCGCCAAGACGGCTGGAGCTGGGCGCAGCAGCAAGCTGAGGCTTTGCGTCGCCGGGACTTGCAGTCGATCGACTGGGACAATGTCATCGAGGAGATCGAGTCGGTGGGCCGCGCTGAGAGGGGGCGGTGGATTTCGCATTGCGCCCGGGTGATCGAGCGCATGCTGGCAATCGAGCACTGGAAGACCGCGACGGCCGGGGAATTAAGGCACTACCGGAAAGAGATCCGCGCATTCCGGATCGAGATGGCGGTGGCGATCGACGAAAACCCGGGACTACAGGGGCAGTACGGGGAAATGCTCACCTTGGCTTGGAAGGCCGGGCGGGCTAACGCGGTCGAGCGGCTGGCCGAGTATTCAGCCTCCGGGGCCGAGGACGACCGCCCGCACGAGCGGGCTGCTGACGCTCGGCTGCCCGACGACTGCCCCTACTTGGCCGAGCACGTCGCCGCCTACGATCCCAAGCGGGACAAGCAGCCGCGGTCGGACGTGTGGCCTCCCGGTGTCGCGGTTGCGTTCAACAGCCAGCTTCAAACCGACTACGAGATCCAGCAAGGCCCGCAAAACAGCCGGGGTTGGTCGCGCTAAGCGCCCAGCTGATCGCAGCGGACGACGCGCACCATCCGGCACCGGCGAAGGCCGTGTGAGAATAAGGCACATCCTCTCAGCGCCGGCCGGATAGGCATGGCAGGCCAGCCATTCGGCAGCACCTGCACGTACTGCGGTCCGGCCGGCATGGGCAGGCGGCCATGCCTTACCGCGTTTCTGGCTTGCTCGGTAAAATGAGGGTAAGTATGGCAGTGGTGCCGCAACCATGCTGCGAAAAATCGTTAAATATGGCAACCCGGCACTTGAGGAAGTGTGCCGGCCCGTAGCGGACGAGGAGTTCGGCAGCCAGGAACTTCGCTCCCTGGTGGCGGACATGTTCGAGACCATGTACCATGCGCAGGGCGTGGGCTTGGCGGCTCCCCAAGTGGGCGTGCTCAAGCGCCTGACGGTGATCGACTGCGCAGCTGGCGAAGGAGACGCCGCGCCCCATGTCTTGATCAATCCTGAAATCGCGGCCGCGGAGGGTGCGCAGGTCGGACGCGAGGGCTGCCTGTCCATCCCGGGCTTCACAGGCTCCGTCAGCCGGCCGATGACAGTGCATGTCCGCTATCGCACAGTGGATGGCGAGCGGGGCGAATTGCAAGGCGAGGGACTTCTCGCCAGGGTGATCTGCCATGAGAACGATCATCTCAACGGAGTCTTGTTCCTACGCCATCTGAGCGCCCTCAAGCGCAGCATGATCAAGAAGAAGATCCGGGCGCTGCGCAAGCAGGGCGAGTGGGACTAGCTTGCGGGCCATCTTTATCGGCACGCCGGAATTCGCAGTGCCCTCGCTGGCGCTGCTGGCGACGCATCACCAAGTGGTCGAAGTGGTGACCCAGCCTGACCGGCCGGCGGGCCGCGGGCGGCGACTCGCCGCCCCTCCGGTCCGGCAAGAGGCCGAACAACTGTCCTTGCCGGCATACCAGCCCGAGAGGATTCGCGACGAGCAGGTGTTCGAGCGTCTTGCCAGCCATGCACCGGAGGTCATCGCCGTGGTCGGGTACGGCCAGATGATTCCGAAGCGGATTCGCGACCTGCCTCCTCACGGGTGCGTGAACGTGCATTCGTCGCTGCTTCCGAAGTACCGCGGCGCAGCCCCGGTCAACTGGGCGCTTGTCAACGGCGAGACCCGCACCGGCGTGACCACGATGCGGATCTCGCGACAGATGGACGCCGGGGACATCCTGCTGGCGCGCTCGATCGAGATCCTGCCGGCAGAGCGCGCATCAGATCTGAATCGGCGCTTGGCCTCGCTTGGTGCGAAGCTATTGATCGAGACACTGCAGGGCTTGCAATCGGGCACGCTGCAACCAAAGCCCCAAGACCACGAAGCGGCAACCTTTGCCCCTCTGATCCGCAGGGAAGACGGCCTTGTAGACTGGTCATGGCCCGCGAAGTCGGTCCATGACAGGCTGCGCGGCTTCGATCCGTGGCCGGGCATCTACAGCTTCTTCCGGGGCAAGCGGTTGCGCATCCGCGAAGCGCAAGTCGCAGCTGAGCGCGAGTCCGCGCCCGGCTGCCTTGCAGTAGGAGAGAAGCAGGTCAGCGTTAGCTGCGGCCAAGGAAGCCTTGTGCTGGAGGAAATTCAAATGGAGGGCCGCAATGCCGTGACGGCGGCCGATTTCGCACGGGGCTACCGCGTCGAATCCGGCGAGGTGTTGCACAATGGCTGAGCAGTGCGCCCCCGATCTGCCGAGCGGCTACCGGTTCGCCGCGGGCTATGCTGGGCTGCGCAAGCAGAAGGCGGACGATCTAGCCCTCATGGTGTCTGACCGGCCTGCCTCCGCGGCCGGGGTGTTCACCCGCAATTGCGTGCGAGCCGCGCCAGTTGAGATCAGCGCCGAAGCCCTGCGGCACAGCTCCGGCACTGCCCGCGTGATCGTCGCAAACGCCGGCAACGCCAATTGCGCCACTCCCAACATGGCTGCCGTCGCTGCTGCCACTGCCCGGGCAGCTGCGGAGCTGGCAGCGGTGCCCAAGCACCATGTCCTGCTGGCTTCAACCGGCGTCATAGGCGAGCCCTTTGGAGAAAGCGTGATCCCCGAGAAGCTTCCAGATCTCTGGCAAGCCCTGGATACAGCGCAGTTCGAAGCTTGCGCGAGGGCGATCATGACCACTGACACCGTGCCCAAGGTGAGATCGTGCCGGATCGAGACCGCCCAAGGCACGGTACGGCTGGCCGGCATGGCCAAGGGCGCTGGAATGATCATGCCCGACATGGCCACGATGTTGAGCTTCGTGTTCACCGATGCTGCCATCGATCCCCCGCTGCTGCGCCGCTCGCTGTCTTCCGCGGTAGGCCAGAGCTTCAACTGCATCACCGTGGATTCGGACACGTCCACGAACGACACGGTCTTCCTGCTAGCCAACGGCGCCTCCGGCGCGAGGATCGACGAAGCGAGCCGGAAAGGGTTTCAGGACGCGCTGGACCGTCTCACGCGGGAGCTTGCCATGGACATAGCGCGAGATGGCGAAGGCGCGTCCAAGCTGGCCCAGATCACCGTTGCGGGAGCGCCGGGGAACCGCGAGGCGAAGACCGTCGCAATGGCGATCGCCAATTCCCCCTTGGTCAAGACCGCACTCGCCGGAGCCGACCCGAACTGGGGCCGGATCCTTGGAGCGGCCGGCAAGGCCGGGGTGCCGTTCGAGCCGCGGCTGGCCAATGTCTATATCAATGGCGTGCAGGTCTGCAAGGCAGGCATGCGCGCCGCCTTTGACGAAACCGCCGTGCAGCGCAGCATGGAAGCGGCGGACGTGGGGATCGAATTGCGCCTGTCCGGGCCGGGGGCCGGCCGGGCCGTCGTCTGGACTTGCGATTTCACGGACAGCTACATCCGCATCAACGCCGATTACCGGACCTGACCGCCGCAGGGCGGCAGAAGCGATGCCATGCGGATACGCTGAAGAGTGGGGAGCGGGCCCTTAGCTCAATGGTTAGAGCAGCGGACTCATAATCCGTTGGTTGCAGGTTCGAGTCCTGCAGGGCCCACCACCGCCCTTCCCCCGGGCGAATTGCCGGAGAATACCGTAGCGCCGGAAGCCCTTCCAAGACCAGCCGCTTGCAAGCGTCCGTCCGATTCGCCCTCGTCCCTCGCATGCCCGGCTCGGAACCGCGGCTCTGGTGCGCTCTCGTCGCAGAAGGTCCGCGTTCCCGATCCAGTTCGGCAGTCTAGTGCTTGGAACAGCACCTACCCGAATCCCGAGATCCTCGCAAGCAGCAGGCCGTCACATCGCCCGTGCATCGCTTGACAATGTGCATCCTTGTGCCTTAATGTCAAAAATATACCCAGCAAGCGAGTTCGCCATGTGTTCCGATGCAGCCAGATCTAACTTCTCCAATCTCCGGGAGCGAGCCAATCTGTCGATCGACGAACTCGCCAGTCGCCTTGGATTCTCCGTCCGCACCGTGTATCGGTGGGAGCGTGGGGAAGGCACGCCACGCAAGGCCGCGATTCATTATCTCCGCAGCGTAGTCGATCAAGCAATCGCGGCAAGCCAAGGACTGCCGGCATTCCGCTTCATTGACCTGTTCGCAGGCATCGGTGGATTGAGGCGTGGTTTTGAACCACTTGGTGGCAAATGCGTTTATACGAGCGAGTGGAACCGCTTCGCAAGAACTACATAGTGCTTGCGACAAAAGCATCCATGTCGTTGTATTCAAAACGGTTGCGTGCAATCGACGCAGGCGAAGATTAGGCGGGCAGCGGTCCGTTGGCTCGGATCCGGCCCATTAGCTGCGATCTTCGCCTGGCGGCAACCCACTACATACCGTGCAGCCTGCTCCAACAAGTCTTTACTTTGTTGACCAATCGGCCCGTCTTGCTAGTGGAGAACGGATTTTAGGGGGTTTTGTCGCAGGCACTACATACTTGGCGAATTATAACTGCGCTCACCGAGTCGTGGGTGATATCACCAAGGTAGATGTCAATGAGATCCCAGACCATGATGTACTGCTAGCCGGCTTTCCATGTCAACCCTTCTCGATTGCAGGAGTGTCGAAGAAGAATGCACTTAACAAACCTCACGGATTTCGTTGCGAGGCCCAAGGGACACTTTTCTTCGATGTTGCCCGAATCATTGAAGCGCACCGCCCCCGTGCTTTCGTACTCGAGAACGTGAAAAACCTCTTGAACCATGACAAAGGTAATACGTTCCGCGTCATCTATCGGACTCTAGCCGAGGACCTTGGATATCAAGTGCAATGGAAAGTGCTGGATGCAAAATCATGGGTGCCTCAGCATAGAGAACGGATTTTTGTGGTGGGGTTCCGGGAACCCAACGGCTTCACGTTTGATGACCTCAAGATACCTAACCCATCTCACTCGCCCCGCCTGCGAGCAGTACTACACCCACAAGATGGATCGGAAGATCCAGAGATGCCGTACACTCATGGCCCGAACGCACGAGTCAATCAGAAGTACACTTTGTCGGACCATCTTTGGCAATATCTCCAAGCGTATGCCAAGAAGCACCGAGCAGCTGGGAACGGTTTTGGATTCGGATTAGTAAGTGCGAAAGATGTGTCCCGGACGCTGTCAGCTCGCTATTATAAGGACGGTTCCGAGATTTTGATTAAGCAAAATTCCGGCAATCCCCGCAGGCTAACTCCACGAGAATGTGCACGATTGATGGGTTTCGAGAGTTCAATTGGTCACAAGTTTTCGATCCCTGTTTCTGACACTCAAGCCTACCGTCAGTTCGGCAACGCTGTCGTTGTACCATGCGTTGAGGCGGTCGCTCGGGCCATGTCTCCGTGGCTTGGCGTGTCGGTATCAACAAGTGCTCCTTGCGATCAGTTTCCACTACACATAACGTCCATCGCGAGCTGACAGTCCATCACTCACATGCCAATTGATCTAAATCAATGGCTTGACATCCAAGCTGGACGGGGTGTGTGTTGGTGTGTGAAGCGTCTATCTGGGAACGACACACTAGCCAATGGAACCCATCAAGCAGGACCGTACATTCGAAGGGAATTACTGTTGGAGTTACTGCCGAGCTTGAACAGGCCCGGGGTCCTCAATCCAGACACCCAAATTGACCTTTATATCGACTCCCATAACGATCATCGACAAGTTCGGGCGGTCTGGTACAACAATAAGTTTCATGGAGGAACACGCAACGAGACGAGGATCACTGGGCTGGGCGGTAGGACTTCAGCCCTTCTAGATCCTGAAAACACTGGTGCCTTGGTTCTGTTCGCGTTCGGGGAAGCATCTCCAGACAGCGAGATTCAGTGCCATGTTTGGGTCTGTCGTAACGAAATCGACGAATGCCTGCTTGAAGACCGAGTTGGCGTAGTGGATCCCGACACCTTCACAATATTAGTTCCTCACTCAGACACAGTCCGTAGATTCGATGCTGGAGCAATTCATGACGACTGCTGGCTTGAGCCTAGCGAGATTCCCGCGGAATGGCTCAAAGAGTACCCCTCAGGTGAAGAATTTGCCCAAAAGGCCCTAGAACTCAATGCGTACAACTCGCTCAGTCCCGACATGCGACTCATTAAACGCCGTGCTTGTGAATACGAACTTTACCGCAGCGTTGAGGAGGCCGTAGAGTTACCAAAGGCCAGACAGGGATTCGAGAGCATGAAATCATTTCTTGAGCTAGCGCAATCAATCCTACAGCGACGCAAGTCTCGTTCTGGGCGCTCACTGGAAGTTCAAGCCCGTGCAATTTTTATGGAAGAAGGATTGCTGGAACATGAGAATTTCGCTTACCAAATTATAACGCCGGAGGGCAGGAGGCCGGATTTTGTATTTCCATCAGAGGCTGCGTATCTAGACCCAACATTTCCCGCAGCGGATCTTCGCATGCTTGCAGTAAAAACTACTTGCAAGGATCGCTGGAGGCAGATACTAAACGAGACTGACCGACAGATCGAGCGCATTCACCTACTAACTCTTCAGACGGGTGTGTCAGAGGATCAGTACATGGAGATGACCCAGTCCAGAGTAAAACTCGTAGTTCCAACTCCCCTGCAAAATAATTTCCCAGCGAGGATCAGATCGGAACTCCAAAGCTTGGGGGACTTCATCGAAGAAGTCCGGCAGCTAGCTTCTCAAACCTGCTGATAGTGGCAATTACTCTCTAAACCCCCATGGCTGTAGGCAGCTACCGCGTCAGAATTCCGTTAGGAATCTGGAATTCTAGCTGGCGGGGGCCGAGTTGTACGCGGCGGCCGGTCCTTGGCGGATGCGCCGGGCAAACGCTGCACGGTGGCGGCCAGCGATCGAAGCGGTCGGGGACGCGGGCGGTATAGAAGCGGCCGTTGTGGTTGTAGCTGGGCAGGTAAGGGACTGGACGCAGGTAGCGGAAGGTGGTGCGCCGCGAGGGCTGGCCGAGGGCCTGCTGCGGTTGTGCAAGCGTGACCGGTGTCGGGGAGACCAGCAGCGGGAGTAGCAAGTCAGGCGAACGCACAACCATGCGTCCTAGTGTTTCTCTGGATCAGGCAAGGTATCTATACTGTGACACCTGTAGGGGGCAGAACCAGTGCCAGACAAGGGAAATCGGCCGGAATCAAAGGCCAAACGTCATTTGGCACCCGGAAAATGGCACAGTATATTGAATACAAGTTCATCTATATCAACAACTTCGATTCACGTAACGGAATCCTGACGCGGTAGGTAGGCAGCCACCCCGTACGGATGAAACCGTGTGCGCCGCGCGCGGTGGTGAGCCATGCGAGGATGCCGGCATCCGTTTGAGACGCACGTGTGCTGGCCTGTTGCGGTCGCAACGTGCAGTGCGGGCCATAGCACGGGGCTGCCCGGACCGGCGTGCCGAGACGCAGTATGGTGAGCGGGGAGGAGGTATTTGCGTCTCTCCGATCAGCCAGTTTCACAGTAAAGCAATGGTTTCCCCCAAGGTGTCTTCCATGACTACTCCACCTCCTACTCAAACCCGGACTGGTCCGCGAGTAGGCAATGTTCCAAGCTGAAGTTACAATAGCGATGAAGGAGGTAACGCGCAAGCCGGATCGCTTATCCGTTGAACGATTACGAGCACTGGTTGACGCACGGACGGGGCATTGACATGCAGGTGCTGCAAAATGATCTCAATCTGAAAATTGAGGATCTTGGAGCCCACCGCCGCCACGATCTGAAAAAGCTGTCTGGGACTACTTCTGGTTCTTGCGCGATCATATGGCTCGGAGCAGCTTGGCTTCGCTCGTCCACACACCTCACTTCTTCTGACATGACGCAAAGAGACAAAAATCTCGGCCAAGACGATCTGGCGGCCATCCTAGACAGGAATTCCAATCTCCATCGGGCCACTCTCGATCTGTGTCGAGAAGTAGAGCAACAGCTGTCGGACCTTGGCATCAAGCTGGGCGGCTACCGCTTGGAGCCAGCTTTGGGAGGCGCTGTCATCCGGCCTTGCGACCAGCCGCTTAAGCAACCGGCGAACAAGTAGCCGACACCGTTCCCGCCGCCAAGGGCAAGGCGGTCCGGTGGATTCGGGCCACCGGCTGGACGAGGCCTACTCAGCGCTCGCGCAGGCCGCCCGAAAATAGCTCATCACCTGCTGCTGCGCCCAGAACCACGACCCGCTGCGACCGAGAAACGCCACGTGCCCGCCATGCGGCGGGGCCAGCAGCGCGATCCGCGGGTTCCGCTCGAACGCATCCGCGTCAAAGGCCCGGAACGGAATGAAGGGATCGTCTTGGGCATGCAGCACCAACGTGGGAACGCGGATGTCACCCAAGAAGGCGGCGGCCGAGCACTGGCGATAGTAGTCCGCGGCATCCGCGAATCCGAAAGCTGGCGCCGTGACCTCGTCGTCAAACTGCCAGATCGTCTTGATCGACGATACATCGCGCGCGGGAAACTCTTCCGGCATCAAGGCCATCTTGCTCCGCAGCGCGGCACGCAACCGGCGCATGAAGCGCTGCTCGTAAACCTTGTTGCGCAGCCTTCCGATCTCGCGCGAGCACAGCGCCAGCTCGATCGGCGGCGAGATGGCGCAGACCGCCCGCACATGGCCAGGCGGGCTCGCGCCCCACTCCCCGGCCAGCTTGAGCGCGATATTGCCACCCATCGAGTAGCCGAGTATGCATAGCGGGCGCGGGGCGAGTTCTTCGACGACGGCGCGCAAGTCGTGCGTCAGGCCGGAGTGGTAGAGCGTCTTGCAGAGATGCTCCGTGCCGCCGCAGTTGCGCATGTTCAGGCGAATCGAACCGAATCCCGCCGCGAGCGCGGCCTTGGCCGTGGTGATCATGTACGGGGCTTGATCGCAAGCGGTCAAGCCATGCAGCGCCAAGACAGCCGGGCGCTCGTCCGCCGGAGGGGCGCGGTCCGGCTCGTTCAACCTGGCCAGCACGGTCGTATCGGGATCCGTCGCGAAATAGCGCGACTGGGTCGGGAACCGCTTGACATCCAGCGAGCGCGGCCAATAGCGCGCCACGATGGTTTGCACGTCACCGTGCCGAATCAACGGGTAGTACGGGATCAACCAATCCCCGCGCCCCAAGATGCCGGCAGCGGGATGTTCGCTGGAACAAGTCTCAGCGCGAGGCACTGAAGGGCTCTGCCAGCAGCTCGGCCAGTTCGGTGCGCAGTCGATTGACCTGATCGCTCCAGAAGGCCTGATCCCGGCCAGCGTGCTCGTAGCGGATCATCCCGTCACGGTCTACCAGCATCATGTACGGCACGTACGGCCGTGCCATGACGGACAGGTCGGCGAACCGCACCCAGTCCGAGCGCATCGAGACACCGATCGGAAACTGCACGCCGTGCTCGGTCTTGAACGAGTCGATGTTCGCCGGCGCCCTGGGGTTCACGGCCATGCCCATGATCTCGAAGCCTTGGCCGGAAAACTCGCGGTAGATCGGAGACAGCGATTCGCAGGTCTGCTGGCAGTGGGGGCAATCCGTGGATATCCACAGCACCACAACGACCTTGCCCTTCAGTTCGGCGAGGCGGACCACCCGGCCGTCGGTGGCCTTGAGTTCGAGCGGCGGGGCTTTGCGGGGGACATCGCCCGCACTCAGCAAGAGCGCTGACGCAAGGGCGGCGAGCAGGCAGGTAGCGAGGCGCATGGGCGTGTGCCGACACTCGCAATCTATCACACCCTCGACAGGCCAGCCGTCGCAGCCTTCTTCCCTCGCCGAGATCGCGGCTCAGAGGTTGGCGCGGAAGCGATCGAAGCGAGCTTCCAAGCGGGTGGGATCGGGGTAGTCCTTGGCACGTCTGGGCAGGTGTATCCTCTTGCCCTCGCAGCCTTTCAGCAGTTCGAGCAGCGGCCCGTCATCTTCGTCGCGCAGCTTTGTGGAGAGATGGATCTTATGGTCGGGGTCGATCCCGATCAGGTCGGCGTCGAACGCGGCGTGGTGGATCTTCGACAACGGCAGGCCGTTCGGAACCACCGGCTGGCCGAGCGCTTGGTCTCCATCCTCAACGATGTGAGCGGCGTCAAGCAGCCTCGGAACAGGGAGGCCAGTGATTGCGCAGTGGTTGCCGTACGCCTCCAGCACTGCCAGTCGGAACGTGCTTTGGTGCAGGCGCTGTCGTGCCAGGCCTACGCGATATCGACGTTCGTCAGGGTTATCGGGGGATACGGCGTGGTCGCTTATCAACTCGCCCGGGCTGACGAAGCACTCGCGCGAGCTGTTGTCAAAGCCATGGATAAAAACAGGGACGATGGGCTCGTACAGGCCTGGCGCGACCCCCACGAAGTAGATGATGGGAAGCGCGAGTTCCTTGGCTTGTACGAGCAGCTGGTTGACTTGACCGGCTCGAGGCCCCTGCTTCATGAAGGAGTACGAGAAGTGCTCGCGCCCGCGAGAGACCGCTTGGTCAATGACTTGGTCGTCGTACCAAGCGCGTCGCCCCGGCTTCGGAACGACCGTCTTGATCGACAGCAGGGTCTTCATTTGCCTGGGCTTGAAGATACCCCGGGCTTTGGTGGCCAGGTGGACCGTCTCACCCTCGAACGGGAAGCCTTTGACGATCTGTCCCCACTCGATGGTTCCGTGGCGGGCGTGCAGATCCTGCACCCAAGCGATGGCCGCAAGGCGGATCCCCCAGTCCCCTTCAGATCCTGCCACGCATGCTCCGCCGAAAATCGATGGTACCAGGACTGTTCGCCCGCCGGCTTTTCGGGGGCTCCCACCCGGCGGGCAGGCCAGTACCAGCGCTTGTGGCGCTCCTTGGAGCTTCTCAGCGAGAGACGACAGATTCAGCGTACAGCAGTTCGCCGGTCAGGCCGTCGTAGTACTGGAAGACCGCCTGGGGATGCTCGTAGGCGACCATCCGCTCACCGCTCGCCGAGGGATTGCCGAACACGTTGTTGACCTGCACTACGCAGTAGATCGGGCGGCGGCGGTACTCGTTCGGCGTGCCGTTGACGATGAAGCTCGACCAGCGGATCTCGGCCTTGCGCCCGAAGGAGTCGTACATGCCCGACTTGGGACGGTTGCCCTCCGAGCGCAGCGGGTGATTGGTCGAGTTGTGCGGGCCCGACGCAAACTCCCAGACACGGTCCGTGAGCTTGATGGCGAAACTATTGTGGAGATCGCCGGTCAGCACGAACACCGGCCTGCCCAAGCCGTCCCAGAAATCGATCATGTCCTCCCGCTCCCACAGGAAAGCGGTCCAAGCGTCATCCTTGTTGACCTCCGAGATGTTGGCAGATCCCGTGCCGCCGACATGCGAGATCGAGAAATTCACCGAGGAGACGACGAAGAAGAAATCGGCATCCGAGGCCCGCATCGTCTGCTTCACCCAGGCCTTCTGTTGCTCGCCCAGCATGGTGCGGCCGACCCTGCCCCGATCGCTCGTGTCATGCATCATCCGATACGACCGCGTGTCCAAGTAGAGGAACTCGGCGTTGGACACCCGCTTGCTGAAGTAGGAGCGCCGGCCGATCGAATAGACCGGCTGGCCGTCCGCAACGGCTGGCGGCCGGATGCGCAGCCGGTTGGCATCCAAGACCTCCACGACCTCGTATACCTTCGAGTTCGGAGCCCCGCCCTCTTCATCGGCAGCGGTGCCGTCGGCATTCCGCTCCAGCAGCATCACGGCCCAGTCCGGGGTGCCCCAGTGGACATGCAGAGTGGATCCGACCTCATGGCCGGCGAAGGCGGCATCCGCATCCGTGAGGACATCGCTGCCGGCTTCGAGGCGCGCCCGGCCGTACGCGATGCCGGGCGTGTCCGGAACGGGATTGCTCCAGCCGAGATAGTCGTACCAGGCGCGCGTGCCGACATCGCGGAACACCGCCCGCCGATTGCGCCGCCCCGGCTCGCCGGAGCCGTAGATGTCGTTGAGCAGCTCGTGGTCGTCAAAGGTGTAGTACGAAGGCACGTTGCGGTGCCAGGCGCGCAGGTTGGCGGCGTTGTCGTGGAAATTCTTGTAGTTCTCCCAGACGCCGACGATCGCCGGCATCAATCGCACCTCGCGGGGCGTGTCGGCCTCCTCGATGCCGACCTGCGCGCGCCACTGGTCGGCTGTGTAGCGGCGGGTGTCGTTCTCGTACAGCCAGTCCCCGTTGAGAATCGCGAAGTCGACCGCGCTCTTGCCCGCGTCGCTCGTCAACTCGCGCAGCATGGTTCCGTGCGTCAGCAAGGCTGTGCCGACCGGGCTGCCGCTGGCGTTCTGGTTGTTGCCGCAGCCGAACTCGAAGCGGAAGTTGAAGCGTCCCTCGGGGTTGTGCTCCGTCCGCAGGGCGGCCGGGTCGGGCATGGTGTGGAACGAACCGGACCGCTCGGCAATGCCGGCGGCAGCGCTGCCCGTGCCGACCTCGTAGTAGTACTTTGTGTCCGGCGCGAGATCTTCGAGCAACGTCCAGCCGGTGTTGTCGTCGCCGAGCGTCGTCTTGCCGGCGGCGGTCATGGTCAACACGTCCGGGGCCGTGCCGTAGAACACCGTGAATGCGGCCGGCCGGGATGTGCGCACCCAAACTCCGGCATGGCTAGGCCCGAGCCGGCCCAGCACCGGGCCATGAGTGATCTTCGCGCCCGTGCCGCCCGGCGGCGGGGCAGCGGGGCCGCAGCTCCAAGCAAGGATCATGCAGGACAGGGCTACCGCGATCAGCCTCATGCAAGGGAGAGATTAGCAGACTACAGGCGGACGATGGCCTACAGTCGGAGGAGGATTAAGCTACCTCCATGGCAATCTACCCGGATAGGCGGTCCATCGTCGAGTTGCCCATTGCTTGCCTGTGCGCTTGTCGCTCCAATGCTTGACAGGGCTGCCGCTCTTGCCGAGCACGATGCTGGCACGGGCATTGCGCAACGTGCCTGAGGATAGTCAGATAGCGAGTGCGGAGCGCTGCGAGACCGAGATACGCCGGTACTCGAGTGCGGGCTGAACACTCAATTGCCGTAGGGTGGATCGGTAGACCCAAGACTTCCACCTCATCGCGTGACAGCCATGAACCAACCGGTTCCGCGTTGCGGAAACTGCGGCCCAAGGCACTTCCGGGATCAATTCGCAAGTGCCTGGAGTGAGCCAGCTGGCTGCCTCGCCAACAACTTCCACTCGCTTGACTTGGGCAAGGAAGAAATTCTCGTCAGTATCGAAATCCGCCCGAGTGCGCCCGGCAGCTTTCTTGATGGCTGCCCGGGCCCAATCAAGGATGTCCGGCAGCCGGGCGCTGTCCTTCGACATACTGCACCTCGGCCGAGTCCAGAACCGATTGCCGGAAATGGCGACTCAGATCCTCCTCCACCTTGAGATCCACCTTCCGCCCACCAAACAAGAGGAGACAGTCTCATTTCCATGCCCGCATAAGCGAACAGGCCCGGGGCGCAGCCGGGAAAGAATTCCACCAGCACGTCGACGTCGCTGTCGGGCCGGAAGTCATCCCGGAGAGCCGAGCCAAACACAGACAGCTTGGCAATCCCATTGGCCCGGCAGAACTCCGCCAGCAGCTCCCGGTCGACAAGGACTCCGGTATTCATGGCCGTGCCCGCATTCTACGGTGGTGACTGTAGCCGTGTCGGCTGCACCCATGCTATGGAGTCCCTCTACCCCTCCATGGCTGTAGGCAGCCACCCCGTACGGATGAACCAGTGTGCGCAGTGCGCGGTGGTGAGCTGTGCGCGGATGCCGGCATCCCTTTGAGACGCACGTGCTCTGGCCTGTTGCGGTCGCAACGTGCAGTGCAGGCCATAGAACGGGGCTGCCCGGACCGGCGTGCCGAGACGCGGTACGGCGAGCGCACAGCGCAAGGTGGCCGCTCAGCGGCGCTGAGCGGGAAGGGGGCATTTACCTCTCTCCGATCAGCCAGTTTCACAGTAAGCGCATTATGGGAGGCTCGGAGCTGAGTCTACCTCTCGTCTGGCAAATTCACAAAGTCCGGTCGGTAAAGCCGACAAAGGGCGGCAGCGGCGCAAGGAGCACGGTTGCTGCACTAGCGCTAGCGGATTGGGCGGCTAGAAGTGCATCTAGCGACGGTTTGCATGACTGCTAGCGCTGGAGCCGGCACACGGATGCTCGATTCTTGAAAGATCCTAACAGGTGCAAGCCCTCGGCTAGCTCGCGCACGATGCGCGCATCGCCCTCCAAGAAGTCATAGGCCGGCAGGGCCTCGCAGGACTCCCATCGCAGATCGGCGAACTGCGCGCCGTCCGGCGCGCCACTGTAGCGGTCCACGCGGAAGAATGCCAAGCGGATCGGCGGCTTGCCGGGGTAGGCGTACTCGTAGCGGCGCACTTCGTCGAAAGCCTCGACGGAAATGCCGAGCTCCTCGTCGAGCTCGCGCGCCAAGGCCTGGCCGGGCGTCTCGCCCGCCTCCACCTTCCCCCCGGGAAACTCCCACTTGCCGGCATGGGCCTGATCGCTCCTGCGCCGGCAGATCAGGATCTTGCCCCGCCGCTGCAGCAGCGCGACAGCGACTGTCGTCATGCCGCCTCCTGCGCCGGCTTGCCGTCAATGCTGCGCCAGCAATACCAGCTCGCAACGCTCGCGTACGGCCGCCACGGCGCGGCCAGCTCGATCGTCTCGCGCTTGCGCGGCAGTTCCGCCAAGCCGTGAAAGCTGCGCAGCGCCTGGCGCACGCCGAGATCGTCGTATGGCAGGACATCGGGCCGCCCCAAGCAGAAGATCAGATACATCTGCGCCGTCCAGGTTCCGATTCCGCGCAGCTGGGTCAGCCGTTCCACGATCTCATCATCCGGCCGGGCCGCCAGGGCGCCGAAGTCCAGCCGGCCGGCCGACATCTCGCGCGCCAGCCCCAGCACGTACGACGCCTTGCGCGCGGAATACCCGGCACCCCTCAGTCCTTCGCCTCCGCAGCGGATGACGGCGGCCGGGACAAGGCCGCCCGGCCCGAGGGCGGATTCGAGGCGCCGCAGGATCGAGCGCGCCGCAGCGCCGGAAATCTGCTGCGCCGTGATCGAGCGCACCAGCATCTGAAACGGCCCCGGCCGCGTCTGCAGCGCACAGGGGCCGTGCTCGCGGACAAGCCCTGCCATGTGCGGGCAGGCGCGCGCGAGGTGCTCGTCAGCCTTGGCGAGCATCGCGTCGTGCGGGGTCATCCCAAGCCTTGCCCCGGGACAGCCAAGCCGGCGCTGCCGTAAGCCAGCAGCAACGCGCCAACCGCCCCGTCATGCGCCGGGGGCGCGACGGCGCAGCCCCCTTCTTCGCAACGCTCCTTGAAGGACTCCAGCACCCGGCTGCTGTGGAATGCGCCGCCCGAGAAATGCACCGGAACCGAGCAATCCGCCGGTGGCAAAAGACCGGTGGCGGTGATGGCGAAGTCTCCCAAGGCCCGGCCCGCAGCCTGCAGGACCGAAGCGGCGCAGCCGTCGCCCTCCTCGGCGGCGGCGTCAACGGCCGGGGCCAAGCCAGCGATCCGAGACCGCGGCCAGCCCGGGCCGTAGAAGCTGTGCATGGCCTCGTTGACAGAGCCCGCGCCGGCCGCGGCGCGGAACACCTGGCCGAGGCTGGTCGGCCGCCCCCAGCCTTCCTCCGCTGCCAACGCCCGCCGCAGGGCGCTGCGGACGATGCCGAACGCCCCGCTCTCGTCGCCGAAGAGATAGCCCCAGCCCGCACAGCGAAACGTCCTGCCCGCGCCGTCCTTGGCCAGCGCGATGCAGCCGGTGCCCGCAATCACGACGGCCCCGGCCGCCCCCGGCGCCGCGCCTTCGAGCGCGGCCTCGGCATCATTGACCACGCGGACCCGGCCAGCGCGGACGACTTCGGAAAGCAGGCCGCGCTGGCGGGCCGGGCCGCCGCTCAGGCCGAAGCAAGCCGCCGCGAACCCTGTAGCGGACGGCAAGCCGGCCGCAGCCAAGGCGTCAGCTACCACCGCGGCGATGGCAGACTGGAGCTTGGCCCGGCCAGCGCGTCCGGAAGCATGGTCGACAGGCCCGGCCCGGCCCCGCGCCAGCACCTTGCCGCCGGCGTCGCCGATAACAGCCTTGGTTGAAGACTGGCCGCCGTCAACGCCCAGGAAGAGGCGCCCCCGCGACATCGGCTAGAGCGCAAGCCCGAGTGCGCCGCCGTGGCAGTGCAGCATCAAGCACCGCCACTCTTGCATCTGCAGGTCCACCAACTCTGGCGGGGCCGAGCTGCGGGCCGCCGCCGCGGCGCAGCGGTCGATAAACGCATGCGGGTCCCACGCAGCCCTGGCTGCCTTTCCCATCTCGGCAAGCACCGCGTGCGCGCCGACGCGCCGGAACCAGTACTTCGCATTGCTCCAATCGCCCTCTTGGCGGTGCAGGATGCCGTGCCAGTAACTCCCGGAGGCGGACGGGATGCCCTGCGCGATCGTGTGCGCCTCGTCCAGCGCCGAGAAATACAGGTACAGGCCGGCCTGGACGCACTTGGCGAAGTCCCGGTCCTGGACCGGCTGCGCGAAGAGATCTTCCGGCGCCATCTGCCGCAGCCTGTCCAACTGCGGGCCCTCGGCGGGAGCCGCAGGCAGCAGGGGCATTGTCCGCAGCGGCGCGTCTGCAAGGGCTAGCAGCGAACGAATCTGCCCCGAGAACCCCGATTCCTGCGGTTGCATGTGCCCCTAGGTTAGTACAGTCTCCCTTGCGGCGCGGGCGCATGGCCGCGGCTACGGAAGAGCCGGCACGGCCGCCGTCCCGAACGCGCCCGGGGCGAGCGACAACAGCGCCAAGGCGAGCGACAAGCCCGCCAGCAGCGCCAAGGCGGCCCATGCGACCAAGTTGTAGAAGGGCCTGTTGGTCCATTCATGCATCAAGTCCTTGCGGTTGGCCAGCTTGAGGATGATGACCATCACCACTGGCAGCAGCACGCCATTGAGGACCTGCGAGAGAAGGATCATCGGCACGATAGGGAAGCCGGGGACCAGCACAACGCCCGCCCCAAGCACGATCAGCAACGTATACATCCAATAGAAGGACGGCGCCTCGGCGAAGCCGTGGTCCACTCCCGACTCCAGGCCGAGCCCCTCGCACACCGTGTAAGCGGTGGAAAGCGGCAAGATGCTCGCGGCGAACAGCGAGGCGCACAGCAGTCCGCCCGCGAACAGGGCATAGGCGTACGGGCCGAGCGGCTTGAGGGCCTCGGCGGCCTCGGCGGCGCTGGCAATGGGTCGCGGCCCGCCCTCCCAAATCGCGCCCGCGCAAGCCACGATGATGAAGAACGCGACGGCGGCCATCATGACGCAGCCTAGGACGACCTCGATGCGCGTATCGCGGTACTGCGTGCTGTCAATGCCCTTCTCAACAATGGCGGCTTGCAGGTAGAACTGCATCCACGGGGCGACCGAAGTGCCGACAAGGCCGACCAGCACCGCGAGGTACGGGCGATCCGCCAGCAGCACGGGGCGCACCGAGCTGCCCAGCGCGGCGCCCCAGTCGGGCTCGGCCAGAACGGCCGAGATCACATAGGCGACATAGAACACGCTGGCGGCCAGAAAGACCTTCTCTACGCTTTGATAGGTGCCCTTGACCACCAAGATCCAGACCAGCAGCGCCCCGAGCGGCACCGACACGTAGCGGCTGACGGGCAACAGCTCCATGGCCCCTGCGATCCCCGCGAAATTGGCGGCGATGTTGGCGAAGTTGACGACCAGCAGCAGCCCCATGACGATCACTGTCATGCGCAGCCCGAACTCCTCGCGAATCAGGTCCGACAGGCCCTTGCCCGTGACGGCGCCCATGCGCGCGCACATCTCTTGGTTGACCACGAGCAGCAGCGTGATCGGCAGCAATGTCCACAGCGGCACGTAGCCCCAACGCGCGCCTGCCTCGGAATAGGTGAAGATGCCGCCCGCGTCGTTGTCGACCATGGCGGTGATGAAGCCCGGCCCCAGTGCGGCCAGGAACGTCAGCAACCGCCCGCGCACGCGCTTGAGCACGGCCATCTAGAGACCCCGCTCCGGCTCCGGGATCAGCATCCCGATGATGTCGTCAGCCGTGATCGCGCCCTGCAGGCAGCCGTCCTCGTCCACCACCGGCAGGGCATAGAGGTTGTACTTGTCGAACAGCTCGACCACTTCGCCCGCCTTGGCCCCCATCGCAACCCGGACCGTCTCGCGGTAGGCCAGCGAGAGGGCGCTGGCATCGGGCAACGCCACGGCCAGGCGCCCTAGCGGCACGGAGGCGACCAAGCGCCCGTCCGGTTGCACCAAGAAAACGTGCGTCAGCTGCTTCAGCTGGGCCTCATCGCCGCGCAAGTTCTCGAGGATGTCACCCACGGTGGCATCAGCCGGCTGGGCCAGATGGCGCGTCCCCATCATGCCGGCGGCCGTGTCGTCGTCGTACTCGAGCAGCTCGGACACTTCGTCGGCAGGCTCCGGCTCCATGCCGCGAACGATCTCCTCGCGCTCGCCCAGGCCGAGCTGGGCGAGCGCATCGGCCGCCTCCGCCGGATCCATTTCTTCGAGGATCTCTGCCGCGCGGCCCGAATCCAGCGAGCGCAGGATCGATGTCTTGACGGGGGACTTGAGCTCTTCCAGCGTCTCTGCCGCCACTTCCTCGTTCAGGATCTCGAACAGGGCCTCGCGCTCTTCCGAGCCGAGATCCTCCAAGATATCGGCCAGATCCGCGGGATGGATGCTTTCCAGCCGTTCATGCGAGATCAGCAGCCGCAGGCGCCGCTGCGGATCGGGCTCGACGATGTTGCAGGCCTCCCACGGGATCGAGTTGGGCGGAAGCCGGTCTTGGATCGCGCGGATCGCGCTGCTGGGCAGGATGCCTTCGGTCAAGCGGCGGAACGCACTTTGCAATCCCACGCCGACCTCGTGGACCCACAACTGCTCGCTCCCGTTCTCGGTGATGCGCAGGCCCACGTCATTGACGCGCACCACCTTGCGGCCATTGACGTCGATGATCTGCTGGTCCAGCAGATCCTTGGTTAGCAGTAGGTGGTAGTCGTCCCCGTAATAAGGGGCGAAGCTCTCGTCGGCGAGGTGAATGCCATCCTCGCCGAATTTGCGGATCTGGTCCCAGCGGATAGCGAAGCTGGTACGGCCGCCGAACAAGAAGCGGGATATGCGCTGGGGGTGCTCCCTAGGGAAGACCGCCGCCTCGTGTACGCGCCCCATCGTGGCGCCATGCACACCGATCAGCCGCATTCCCGTCAGCTCGGTCAGGTAGACCAAGCGGGGGAATTCTGTCCGTGCATGCTCCATGGCCGGATAGCCTTGCATGGAACGGCAGCGCGGCAGCGCAGCCGAGATCCAGCGGCCTCGCGCTCGCTTCGCGACTTCCAGGGTCGTCAAGCATTGCTGACGCGAATTCCTCCCTAGGTTCCATCATGCCCCAGTCGCCGGGCCGGCGCAAGCCCTGCCGGGCGGTCGGCATCGAAACCGGCCTTGAGCCGCAACTGGCGATTGCGCTTGGCGGGGGGGGGCGAGCGGCCGCCTTGGCACCACCGGCACCGGCCGCGGTCGCCGCGGCCCGGACGCGGCGGCTCTGCGGACGGCTCGATGGCCGAAAACACCCCGATGGCGTACCATAAATTGCAGACATGCCAGCCCTGCCAGACTTCAGCCGCCGCACCTTCATCGCCGGCGCGGCCGCCACGGCCGCCGCCAAGCAGGTCCTGACAGCGAAGAGCGCCGCCCGGATCGTCGGGGCCAACGAGCGGCTGCATGTCGGCATGATCGGAGCCGGCAGCAACGCCAACGGCCACATGCGGGCCCTGAAGAAGCTGGCAGGGCCCGACAACGTCGAGATCGCCGCCGTCTGCGACCTCTACGATCCCCGCCGCGAGGCAGCGGCCGAAGCCACGGGCGGCACGCCTTACCAAGACTACCGGCGCGTGCTGGAGCATCCCGGCTTGGACTACGTAACTATCTCGGTGCCCGAGCACTGGCATGCGCCAATCACGCTGGATGCGGCGGACGCAGGCCTGCATGTCTACGTCGAGAAACCGCTGACCTATTCGATCCGCGAGGGACTTGAGGTCGTGCGCAAGGTGCGGAGTTCCGGAATCACGCTGCAATGCGGGATCCAAGGTATGTCGGACGACTCCTACGAGGCGGCGGCCGCGTTGATCAAGGAAGGTGCGATCGGCAAGGTAGTGATGGCCCACATCGATTACTCGCGCAACCATCTCGAGGATTTCTGGGTGCGCGAGCCCGATCCGGACACCCGGCCCGGAGTCAACCTCGACTGGAAGACCTACCTCGGCAAGGCCAAGAAACGGCCGTGGGACCCCGCCCGCTTTTTCTCTTGGAGGCGCTACTGGGACTATTCGGGCGGCATCGCCACGGACCTGTTCGTACACCGGCTGGCGCGCGTCGTGCGCGCCTGCGGCTTGACAGTGCCGTCGCGGGTGGTCGCGACCGGCGGCCAGTACTTCTTCAATGGCGGCGCAGAGGTGCCCGACACGTTCAACGCCCTGCTGGAGTATCCCGAGGGAATCAACGTCCTGCTGGTTTCCTCGCTGGCCAACCAGGCGAAGATACGCCACGTGATCCGGGGCAACAAGGGCACGATCGAGTTCCTTGCGGATGGCTTCAGCCTCGAGCCGGAAGCGATCCACAAGGACGACGTGCCGCCGCGCCTGCATAAGAGGAGCGGCGGCGAGGACATCGCGCTGCACCATCACAACCTGCACAATGCCATCCGTGCCGGCGAGCCTCTCAAGTGCGACGCTGAATTCGCATTCAACGTCTCAATGGCCTGCCAGATGGCGGTGGAGTCGTTCCGCACGAAGAAATCGCTGGCTTGGGATCGCCGGCGCCAGCGAGTCGTCAAGACTTAGCCGGCCGCGCGGCGCGGGAGCTTGGCCCGGGCAAGCTGGCGCATGGCAGGCCGCTGCAGAAGTCGATGATGGGCAGGGATGCACCCGTCGCAGCAGCCGGGGAGCTGCGCGTCTCCGACCGGCGCCCGATCGGCCGTTTCCAATCTTCCGAGCGCCGGTTTTCGCCTCGGAATCGCGCGAAATCGAACCGTTTTCGCTCTTTCGCGACTTCTGGCAGGGACCGCTAGCACCTGCTACTATTGTGCTATGGCGAATGACCCCGCAGATTTAGACCCGGCACCTGAGTCCGTCTCATACTTGGGAAAAAGCGTCTTCTTGGAAGGCCAGATCACAGCGCGGGAGCGCGTGGTCGTCCAAGGCAAGTTCAAGGGCCGCATCGAATCCAAGGAGCATGAGGTCGTCGTGGACGAAAAAGCCAGTGTCGAGGGCGATATCATTGCCGCCGGGGTCTCGGTGTCCGGCACAGTAGTCGGCAGTATCGTCGGCCTGAAGAGAGCAAAGTTCACCAGCACCGCAACCATGAATGGAAAGCTGACCACGACCCGAGAATTCCTGGTCGAGAAAGGCGCGATTTTCCGGGGGCAGGTCGAATACCGCACCCAAGACGGCTAGCGAGGCCAAGCAGGAAGCCGAGAACGCTTCCGCCGACCTAGGCGTTGCGATCGGCGAGGGCCTGCCCCAAGACTTCATCGCCCGGTGGTGGGGCGTGCTGGAATCCGCCG
Source organism: Bryobacterales bacterium (assembly GCA_965219605.1). Lineage (GTDB taxonomy): Bacteria > Acidobacteriota > Terriglobia > Bryobacterales > UBA6623 > VXMF01. The sequence continues at coordinate 2,425,744 of CBDCOC010000001.1, forward strand.
AGGCCTACCAAGCCTACATCGCCTCGGAGCTAGAGGCTTGCTCCCAATGAACGCAACCGCCGAAGCGCCCGCCGCGAGCAAAACTCCCAGCCGGCACGTGGCCGAGAGCATGGACGGGGTGCGCCTGCAAGACGGCCTGCCTCGCCTCATGCCGGCCCGCTTGGTCGAATTCATCGAGCGGGAGCTGCCCTACCGCTTCGCCGTGACCATGCCGGGCGTGCCGCACGAATACGCCCACCGCGACCGAGTCGAGGACGAGGAGCGCTGCTGGGGCTGGCTGCTCAAGGAGTGGGACACCTACGCCGTGCGTCGCAAGTGGAACAACTACCGCAACTCGTACCTGACCGTCAACGGCTACCAGTACTGGACCATGGACACCAAGTACCTGCTCAACCGCTGCCCCGTGCGCTACGAGTGGGACCCCGCCATCAGCGGCTACGACGCCGTCTCGGCTGTCTATGACGAGCGCTTCCTGTGCAGCGACAGCGTGTCCAAGAAGCGGCACGGCCTGTTCCGCGAGCTCATCGGCCTGAATCCGGGCTCCGTGCTGGATATCGGCTGCGGCACCGGCTCCATGATCGACTACCTTTTCAAGCCGCTGACCGGCGCGGGACCCGAGAACTACCTCGGGATCGACCCGTCGCTGGGCATGGTCGGCCAAGCCCGCCTCAAGCATGGCCATCGCGGCTTCCAGTTCCAGCAAGCCCGCTTCGAGGACTACCAGCCGTCCGACGGCCGCCGCTTCGATACCGTGGCCGCCATGTTCGGCTCGGCATCCTACGTCCGCGACGTGGATATCGTGGCCAAGTGCAAGGCACTGGCCAAGCCCGGCGGACGGGTCGTGCTCATGTTTTACCCGCCGTTCCACGAGGGCCACCCGCTCTCGTACCGCTACACCGGTCTCGGCAAGCTGGGCATCAAAGCCCCGCCCGACCCTCTCGCAGGCGCTGACGAGGTTAAGGTCGGCCCTAGCGGGCATCGATTTTTCGTGGTGGAATTCACCGCATGAAACAGTTCGATCCGGTTCCACTGGGTCGCGCAATGAGGGTGTTATCCCCGCATTCCTTGCAGAACTTCAAGAAATGCCAGTGTCACGCGCTTGAAAATGCAAGGAGAGATATGTTGCATGAGAATCACACTAGACAGCGCCTGCGACAAAACCCCCTAAAATCAGTTCTCCGCTAGCAGAACAGGCCGATTGGTGAGCGGAGTAAAGACTTGTTGGAGCAGGCTGAAGGACTCGCAGTTGGCTGCCGCCAGGCGAAGATCGCAGATCACGGGCCGATCCGGGCCAACGGGCCGCCGCCCGCCCGGCCGTCGCCTGCGTCGATTGCGCACAACCATTTTGAATGCAATGACATAGATGCTTTTGTCGCAAGCACTAGATGCCAGCCAAGCGAAGATCGTTTCGTCGCTGCTTGATCACGAGATCAGCCGCTTGCGAAAGGGCAACGGCACCGTGGACAACACGCTGTGCGAGCCGGACGACTGGCAGTGCGCTATCGGAGCGAAAGGCCGCGCTCGCGCATGGCCAGCGACGAGCCGATCAAGATGTTGCGGGACATGCAGCGCGCGAATCGCGAGAGCGTTGTCAAGCTGATCGCCATCGTCAAGCGTACGCCGCGACTAGGAGCCTAGCGGCCGCATAGCGGCGCACTCGTCGCGCGCCGGCGGCCAGGCTTGCGGGCCTCGATGCTCTTCACGACATCGAGATAGTGCCGGGTCACGGCCAGCACCTCGAATCCCGCCCGGCGCAGGTTGGAAACCGTGGGCCGGTTCATCTCTGGCCCGAAGCGGCGCGTGAACGGCGTGCATGCGTGCAGCATCAGGCTGAACGGAAACCAGCGGCTGCCCGTGTGCTCGAACATGCGCAGCTTGCCGTTGGGGCGCAGCACGCGCAGCAGTTGCGACAGCCCTTCCAGCGGCTCCGATACCGAGCAAAACGTGCATGAGGTGTAAATCTGATCGAAGCATTCGTCCCGGAAGCCCAGCTGCCGGACATCCATTTGGTGCAGCCGGATCCGCCCGTCGTATTCGCGGCTGCGCATGGCGGCACGCTCCAGCATCCGCTCGCTCACATCGACCGCCACGATCGAGCGGCCGGGCGGGAAGAACTGAAAGTCGATGCCCGTGCCGGCCGCCAGGAACAGTACCCGGCCGTCCATTTCGCGGAACAATTCGGTTTTGAAGCGGCCCCAGCGCCGCTCGGCTGCGCGGGCGGCAAGACTGTCGTACGCGGCAGCTGCGCTGTTCCACTTATCGCGGTCAGGCAAGGCCATTCATTCGCTCCCCCAGTTGCGCAAGGCCCAGTCGGCGCCGGCGGTCGCCAAACTGGCAGCCGCGCCGCAGGCGAGCCCCAGCAGCAACAGCCCGGCCGCGCCGGGCGGCGCTGCGCCGGCAAGAGACATCGCTGCAGCCATGCCCGCGATCATGCCGGCCAGCATGATCTGGAGCATCGGCTCGATCATTCCCAGCCATAGCCCGGCGACCAGCCAGCAAGGCACCGACAGAGCCATGCCCAGCAGCATGCCCGCGGCCATCAAGGCCCAGCCCGGCCACGCCGCGGGCAGCGCCGCTCCCGTAATGGCCGCGACCAGCGCGCCACTCGCGGAAGACGCCAGGAGGTCGCCCGCAAAGAAGGGGGCCCGCCCGCTGGCCGCGCGCACCGACGCTACCCCCCCTGCCGGGCGGCCGCGAGGTAGTCCGCAACCTTGCGCGGATCTTTCGCGCCGGGGCCGGACTCCAGCCTTGAACTGGCATCCACGCCCCACGGCTGGACGACGCGCACGGCCTCGGCCACGTTCCCTCCGTGCAAGCCCCCGGCCAGCACGACCTTGCCATAGCGTTTGGCGGGCAGTGCCAGATGCCACTGAAACGTAGCCCCGGTACCGCCGAAGTTCCCGTCCGCCACTGTGTCGAGCACGAACGCGTCGACCTTGAACTCGCCCAGGGTCGCAGGGTCGAGCCGCGGTCCGACCCGCACGGCCTTCCAGATCTTGACACCGCGGCCCGCAGCCTCCTGCACGGAATCGCAATCTCCGGGACTCTCGTGGCCGTGCAGCTGCACCACGTCAAGCCCTACCCGCCGCACCGTATCGGCCACGACCTGCGGGCGTTCCGACACGAAGATGCCGACCTTCAACACGCCCGCCGGCAGCGCTGCCGCAACCTTGCGGGCGCTTTCGGCCGTCACGGCCCGCACGCTGCGCGGCACGAAAACGAGGCCGATCGCATTCGCCCCTGCGCGCGCGGCATGGACAGCATCGCCAGGCCGGGTAACACCGCAAACCTTGCGCAGCGCCGGCTGGAAAACCTCCGGCATAGGCTTTCAGCGTAGCAACGCCGCTGCCGCCGCCGAGGGGGCCTGGCGGCCATCAGCCGCGGCCCAGGCCTGCCTTGATGGGGGCCGGCAGTGTCGAGATCCGCCCGACAGCCGCCAGCCGTTCCAAGTGCGCGAGGATCTGCCGGGCCGCAAGCGGCCTTGCACGGGGATCGATGTCGCCGTAGACGGCATCCAGCATCGCTTCCGGGTCGCGCTCGCCGCCGAGCCACGTATCGAACACACGCTCCTCGCGCCGCAACCTGTGCTGCAGGGTCTCGGCCAAGGCCTTGGGAGCGTCCCGCATCATAGTCCCGTGGCTGGGCAGGATCACCTTGGCTCCCAGCTCTGCCAGCTTGCGGAGCGATTCCAGATACTCGACCATGCTGCCGTCGGGAGGGTCGATCACGACTGTTCCGAAGCCCGAGAGCATGTCACCGCAGAGCAGCGTCAGAGTCCGCTCCTCGAAGAAGCACAGGTGGCCGCTGGCATGTCCGGGCGCATGCACGATGCGGATTCGCAATTCCGGGCGGCCGGCCAGCGTCAGCCGCTCGCCGCCCGCAAAGTGACGGTCGATGCACAAGCCCCTGTCGCGCAGCCGAGCGGCGGTGGATGCATGTGCCCACAGGGGCACCTGGAACTGGCGCTGGAGCGCCGCGGCCCCCGCTACATGGTCGTCATGGTGATGCGTCAGCCAAATGCCCCGCAACCGGCCGCCGCTGCGTCGCGCTTCCGAGAGGACAATCTCTGCCAGCCTGTGCTGATCCTCGGCCCAGGGCGCGCCGGGATCGACCAGCACCAGGTCAGAGCTTCCGAGCAGCATGGCGTTGGTGTGGGTAGCCGGCGGAAGCGTGCGGGTCTTCAGCGGGATCACTCGAATGCCCGGCCGAAACTCGATGGGATGCGGAGCATCGGGCGCGTGGGCCTGCGAGCGCCAGAGGCGGTCGCACCCGTCCGGGCCGTGCCGGGCGAGCACCCGGATCGTCTCCAAAGTGGGCTGCCCCAGCAGTGCGTCTCCCGCCTCCCAGCGGCGCAGCGCCTCATCGGCGCGAATCCACTCGCCGCTGTCCAACTCGCCGGGGATAACCGTGGGCTGGATAATCTCGGAACGATCCCACCGCAGCAGGAAGAACGTCGCGTCGTAGCGAATGGGCGACAGGGGCGGCGTCACCCAGCGGCCTGCGAAGCACAGTCGCGAGGCGTCCAGTTCCAAGCGGTGGCTGCGCAGCCACTCGCCGAAGTCCAGATCCTCTCGCAGCAGCTGATTGCGGGCCCGGCCGACCTCGCGCAAGCCGGGCAGCGTCCCCGAGGTCGCCAGGATGCCCGTCTCTTCGAACAATTCCCGCAGCGCACAGGCCAAGTGCGGGGCGGGCGGGCCGGAAGCGTTGTAGATATCAACTCCAGCCGGCGTACCGGCGACCTGAGTCGTGCTGTCATGCCGGGACAGGCGGCCACCCGGAAAGGCATGCCAGCCGCCCAAGAAGCGCAGCGCTTCGGACCGGAGCACCCAGTAGATCTCGCAAGCCCCGTCAGAGGCGGACCGGCAGGGGATTATCCCTGCCGACAGTTGCAGCGAGGCAGTCTCAGGTCGGGCGCGCGAGCCCGGAGCCGAGTTGTCTCGGTCCGGCAAACCTCACCCTATCACGGCTCCGGACGCACCGCCCGCGCCAACACCGGCTTTGCCCGCCGTCGCGATGCATGGCCGCGGCGGCGAAGGGAAGAAGCCGAAGCCAAGCACGCATGAAGCTCGGCGAGGCCTTGGATCTGAAGCTCGAAACCATGCCGTTCCGCGCGCCAAGGGCTATGATGGGCTGAACGACCGATGCACCGCTTGTCCCTGATCTTCCTGCTATGCGCGACAAGTATCGCTTGGGCAGGCCGCGAAGGGTTCAACGGCCGCTGGGTGATCGAGCCGCTAGGAGAGAACAAGGGCAGGGTCATGTGGCTGGAAATCAGCGGGGCAGGCACCGAGTCCATCACAGGCTTCATGGTCGGCGGCGGCCCGGGCGGGCAGCTCGATGCAGTGCGCGATGCCCGGATCGAAGGGCGGCAGCTCAAGCTTCATGTCGAGCGCGTCTTCGAGGAGGACGGCAGGCCCGCGCTGCGGACCCCCGTTACCGCCGCCCTGCGGGGCGGCCTGCTGCACGGCGCGGCCGCGCGCAAGCAAGGCACCGTGCTCTGGCTCGGCAGGCGCGCGCCGGTCCTCGCTGATCGCGACGACGGCTCGTGGAAGGAAGCCGCGCCGGTCGATCTGTTCGACGGCACGGGAATGCGCGAATGGAACGCTCTGCGCACGGGAGGCGCAGGCGGCTGGTACGTCGCCGGCAGCGTGCTCAAGAACAAAAAGCGAGCAGAGGTGCTGGTATCCAACCGGACCTTTTGGAACTTTCGCCTGCAAGTCGAGTATCTGGCCCACCCCGGTGCGAACAGCGGCATCGGCCTGCGCGGGCGCTACGAACTCCAGATTCTGGATGATTACGGCCAGCCGGCCAGCGACCACGGCAACGCGGCTCTATACGGCCGCATCGCGCCGACCCGGAGTGCAAGCCGGCCGGCCGGCGAATGGCAGTCGCTCGACGTGCGGCTGATCGGCCGGGATCTCACCGTGATGCTCAATGGGGTCACGGTCATCGACGGCAAGACCATTGACGGATTCACGGCCATGGCCATGGATTGGCGCGAGGGCCAGCCGGGCCCGATCACGCTGCAGGGAGACCACGGCGCGGTGGAGTTCCGCAAGATCGTGGTCACGCCTCTGACACAGTGACCCGATCCCGCGCCGCGACTCTTGCCGCGGTCGCCGCGCTGGCAGTCGTGCTCTACCTGCTGCCGATCCCCGAGCGCGGCTTGGTCGGCCCTGACGAGCCGCGCTATGCCTCGATCGCGCGCGAAATGGCGGAGACAGGCGACTGGATCACCCCCCGTCTCTGGGGCGGGGCTTGGTTCGAAAAGCCGGCCATGCTCTTCTGGATGGGAGCTGTCGGCTATTCGGCCGGGCTGGAAGCCTACACAAGGGTGCCGGTGGCCCTGCTCAGCCTGGGCTTCCTAGCGTTCTTCTTCTGGCGGGTCCGAGAGCATTTCGACAGCGAGACCGCGATCACGGCCACCTGCCTGCTGGCAACCTCGGCGGGCTGGATCGCATACTCGGATGCGGGCGTCTTCGACGCGCCGCTGACGGTATTCACCTCGGGAGCAATGCTCTGCCTGCTGCCATGGGCGCGCTCGGGCGCTCCAGCCCGGCCAGGGGAAGCGGCCGCATTCGGCGCACTGCTCGGCTGCGGAGTCCTGAGCAAGGGGCTGGTAGCGCTGCTGGTCGCTGCGTCTGCCGCAACACCCGTGCTCCTTCGGCAACCGCGGGCGCTGCTGGAACTGCTGCGTCCGCGAGCGCTGGGCATGTTCGCCCTAACTTGCCTGCCTTGGTACGCCGCCTGCTATTGGGCGAACGGGCGGCCATTCGTCGAGGAATTCATCATCCGCCACCACTTCGAGCGGTTCGTCAGTGCATCTCTGCAGCATGTCCAGCCTTGGTGGTTCTACGTGCCGGTGCTGGCCGCCTTTCTCCTGCCTTGGACGCCGCTGGCGCTCGCCTTGCGCTGGGAGACACTGGCAGGCGGGCCATGCCGGCGGTTTCTGGCCTGCTGGGCCCTGGGCCCGCTGCTGCTGTTCTCCGTGTCGGTGAACAAGCTGCCGGCCTACATCCTGCCCGCCTTGCCGCCGCTGGCGATCCTGCTCGCCATCCAATGGAAGGCCAAGCCGAACCGGCCGCTCTTGTTCGCCTCCGGCGCGACGCTGCTGCTGGCACCCTTGGCCGGCGCCTTGCTGCCGCCAGCCCTGGCGGACGGGATCCGCAGGGCCTGGGCCGGCCTTGACCCGGCGAGCATGGCGGGCGCGGCTCTCGCCGGGCTCGCCGCCTTCGGCCTGGCTTCGATCGCTGCGCTGAGGGCTTCGCGGGAGCGCTCGATCCCGGCCGTGTGCGTGATCGCAGCGCTGGCACTGGCGGCCCTGAAGTTCCAGGCCTTTCCCAGCATCAGCCTGCAAGCCGGCACGCGGGAATTCGTGGCTGGCGAGCCGACACGGCTGCAAGACACCTGTCTCGGCGATGTCCGGCGCCACGCGGCCTACGGCATTCGGCACTACAGCCGGGACTCGGTGCCAAGTTGCGGGCAGGCCCCCGCCGCATTCCGCATCGAAGGGGATCCGCCGGGGATCGCAGCGGTTCCCGCAGCCACCAGCAGCCAGCCAAGCCTTGGGCGGTAATGGAACTCGCAATGGTCGTGCCTGCCGACCTTGCGCCAACAGCCCTATTCACCGCTCGGTCAGAGCTTTGGCCTCCCGAGCAGTATCTTAATGCGCCCGACAAGGCGCTTCCTTCTGGCATCGTAGAACTGACCGAATTCCGACATTTTTTCCGGCACGCTGCCCAGCAGGTGATCATCGCATATCTGTTTGCGGTCGCGTTGGCAAGTATACTTCTGGGCCAGCCAATGAGCAGGCATAGCCGCACCCTTTTCCATGTTTACCGGGCCCGGCAATAGTTGGAGGTTGCCGAGCCGATTGACTCGGTCAAGGAATTCCTCGATCTTCTCCTCCGGAACCTTTTCGTCGTCGCGCAGCTTGGGCCTGTTAAACCTCGCAACAGGAAAAATGTGATCTATATGGAACAGCTTCTCTGTCTCCACGAAAGGAAATAGCAGCGACAGGATTGCAAAGGCTCTGGGGTTGCAATACTCCGTGTCGGCGAGTTCTTCAATCTCTTCGTCGTTGAATACCAGTTCGTGCCCGCGGCGCGCCATCTCCTCGCCGATCCGGGTAGCAGGGAATTCGTAAGTCTCGCTTTCGTGAATCACCTTCCGCAGCCTCGTGAGCAGCCCGTCGAGTCCGCTCCCCCAGACACCACTTTTCAGCAGACTCCGGGTTAGCCAGCCACGAATGCTCTTGCGGTCGCTCTCATACTTGCCGCCCGTCAGGAATGATTCCTTACGCTCGGTGCGGTACAGGTAGTAGGCGATCGGGAGAATGGCATTATCCGCAGTTAGCCCTAGTTCGCCACTTTCCCCCAAATTGCCGGCACGGAGCATATTTTTTTGCTGCCGCTACTGCTCCAAACTGGCCGATAATCTTTCTTTAGATTTATTATCTTCGTAATCTATTTGCTTTATAGTCTTATGATGCTCTCTTAAAGCTTTTTGTAGTGCCAACTTCTTTTTTGACCCCCTTGACACCCCCTAGCCCCCTCTGCCACCCTACAACTGAGCGCTCATGTTCATCCGTGCCACCAAAACCCACTCCGTCGGCGGCCAGCCCGGCTACAGCTGCCGCCTCGTGCAGTCCGTGCGCTGCGGCGCGGCGGTGCAGCAGAAAACCCTGCTCAACCTGGGCACCGATTATGCCGTGCCGCGCGCGCTGTGGGCCGACGTCGCGGCCCACGCCGAGCGCCTGCTGCGCGGCCAGAGCGCCCTATTCGAGGTGGCGCACGAAGTGCGCCTGGCGGCCGAGGATTTGGTGCGTCGCCTGCGCGCCCGCGGCTTCGCCAGCGAGCAGCCCGCCGCCGAGCAGCCAGTCAGCGTCCAGTTGCATACCCTGGCGCACTGCGACGCCCGCTCGGTGGGCGGCGAACGCCTGGCCCTGCGCGCCTTGCAGCAACTGCGCTTGCCAGCTTTGCTGCGCGCGGCCGGCGCCTCGCAGCGCGACGCGGCCATCGCCACCGCCCTGGTTATGGCGCGCATGCTGCATCCCTCCTCCGAACGCGAAGCGCAGCGCTGGCTGCGCGACCACAGCAGCACTCTCGAACTGCTCGGACTCGACACCTCCGGCGGCGTCTCGCTGGCCAAGCTGTACCGCATCGGCGACTTACTGTGGAAACACCGCGAAGCCTTGCAGGCCGGGCTGTTCGCCCGCGAGCGCGACCTGCTTGGCCTGCCGCGCACGATCGTCTTCTACGACCTGTCGAACACGCATTACACCGGGCGCGAGAACGCCGGCCTGCGGCGCTTCGGCAAGTCGAAGCAGAAGCGCAACGACTGCCCGTTGGTCTCGCTGGCCATGGCCTTGGACGGCTCCGGCTTTCCGCGCCGCTGCGAGATCCTAGCCGGCAATGTCTCCGAGCCGGGCACCTTGCAGCCGCTGCTGGAGCGGCTGGACGACGAGCGCCAAGAGGGGGCGCCGCGGCCGACCGTGGTGTGCGATGCGGGCCTGGCCAGCGCGGCGAACCTGAGCTGGCTGCGGGAGCAGGGCTGGCACTGGATCTGCGTCAGCCGCGAGGCCAAGCCACAGCCGCCGGCGGGCGAGCCGACGGCCCAGCTGGAGACCAGCGGCGGCTACTGCGTGCGGGCCTGGCCACTGCCGGCGGAGACAGCACAGGCTGCGGCGCAGGAGGCCGGCCAGGAGCCGGCCGAGTTGCGCGTGTACGCACTCAGCGAGGGCCGCCTGCGCACGGCGGAGTCGATTCTGCAGCGGCAGCGCGAGCGCTTTGAACAGGCCCTGCAAAGCCTGCATGAGGGCCTCTCCAAACCGCGCTGTGTGAAGCAACTCGCGGCCGTGCAGCGCAAGGTGGGACGCTTGCTCGAGCAGTACAAGGCGGTGGCAGCGCAGTATAAGGTCGAAGTGCTGGCCGGCGAGCAGGAGCGGGCGACGGCCGTCCGCTGCACACCGAATCCGCAGTATGCGGCCGCCGATGCGGCGGCCGGGGCCTACGTGCTGCGCACCAGCCATATCGACTGGGACGTGGCGCAGGTGCTGCGCAGCTACTGGGAACTCAGCGAAGTGGAAGCCAGCTTCCGCTCGTTGAAGTCGGAATTGGGCCTGCGCCCGATCTGGCACCGTTTGGATCGGCGCGTGGCAGCGCACCTGTTCGTGGCCGTGCTGGCCTATCACGGCGTGCATCTGTTGCGCACGCAACTGCGGGCGCACGGCCTGCATTGGAGTTGGCAGTCGCTGCGCGAGCGCTTGGCGGGCTGGATGCGGGTGACGACCAGCGTGCAGGCGGCAGACGGGCAGTTGCTGTGCAGCCGCCAAGATGTGCAGCCGGGGGCCGAGGCCGTGCGCATCGCCCAGGCGGCGGGCCTGGCCGTGCGCGCACATCGGCGGCGGGCGGCCGCGCGGGGCTGACGCTCAAGAGCACAAAAGTGTAGTGCCAAGCGGCTTGGTCGCATCGCTATAACTGTTTGTATTTCAATACTATACGGAATTTTTCAAGTCACCAAATGACGAACTAGGGTTAGCGTCGCCTGACTGAATCCGAGGCCAGCCACCAACTGGACAGTCAGCGTGAGCGCCAACTTGATGGACATCCAACGGTCTTGGAGATCCGCCATGTTTTTCCGATTGAAGTTGTCCACCTTGAAACCCACAGGCTTGTCACTCAGCATCAATCCGGCCTTCAGAACAAGATCCTTGGAGAAGGAGAACCCTAATCCGATCCGGTTGAGATCATCTACAAGTTTGTGAATCTCCTCGCGAGCATCGTACTCAGTCCATTGCGCCACCGCGATGGAAAGGAGCAGGTCCGAGTGAGAGAGGGGCGTGCCGCCAGAGTTCATGCGAATGAAGATCTGGAGCACATCGTCCAAGGCCTGCCGGCGCTCCTCGTAGAACGCCACCAAGCGGTCCTTGCGAACTACTGCGTGAAGCCGGTCGAGCGTCTGGAAGGCTTGGTCCAGGGCATCCTTGTCAAGGCCCTTGTCCAGCAGCCAATGGAGCATCGGCGGCCCACCATCCATCATCAGTACTTCGCTCACTCGGAACCAGCATTCGGATACATTGCCCGCAGCGTCTTTAGGCTGTCTGGGATCGTGCTCGCACCTGAATCTGAAGCGGTATCCGTCTCTCTCGTCCCCATCCACCTCGGCCTTCCAGAGGAGATCCAGATAGAGATGCCGTTTCGGCCAAGCTTCAGGATTCTTCCACCAGAGACGGGGCAGCTTCCTTGTCATGCTTCCTCGCAGGCTGACGTTCAGGGCTGTCAAGCGCTGCTGTCCGTCGAGCACCACAGTGAGCGCTCTGTCCGGCATCGGGGCGAGCTGGGGGCAATGTCGGTTATCACGCTCGTGATATTCGCGCACGAAATCGTAGAAGTTGAACTTGTTGCTGTTCTCCGAAGACACCTTCCAATAGAGGAACGTTCCAAACGGGAACCCTTGCATCAGGCTATCGAAGAATTCACAGATCTGGTCCGGAGTCCAGACGAATTCCCGCTGAATCGCCGGGAGCACGAGATCGTGTCTTTCGATTTGTCGAAGCGTCTCTTCGATCGTGTCACCGGTGTGGTACATAACACGGAGCCAGACTGGCCCTTGGCCGCGGTGCGGGCCTAGGACGCTAAGCGAGCTCTTCCATCACGGTGTCCAGAGCGCTCTTCGGGGGCCGCAACCGGTCCTGGCCCAGCTGGGCCAGCGGCGCATCGTCGAGATTGAGCATCTCGGTGAAGCTGGGCTGGCCGGTGCTCACGTACAGCACGCCAGTCAGAATCTGGCACTTTTGTGTCGCCAGTTCGATCCGATCCAGCGCCGCAAGGCGGTTGGTAGGATCATAATCTTCCTCGAGCTTCTCCAAGCGCAGCATGGAGCCATCATGCAGCTCGACCTCGTGCACCGTGCCCGGCGCGAACTCCTCCTGCAGGTGAATCTCGTCAAAGTGCGGCACGAAGCCGATCGATTGCAGGGGAACCTTGTTCTCGCGCACGTACTGATAGCTCTTGGTCGAGCCGGCATGGTCGTTGAATGTCACGCACGGAGATACCACGTCCAACACGGCCGTGCCGCGGTGGGCAAGCGCCGCCTTGAGGACGGACTGCAACTGCTTCTTGTCGCCGGAGAACGAGCGGGCCACGAAGGTCGCCCCCATCTGCACGGCCAGCCCGCACGTGTCGATCGGCGGCAGGTCGTTGGCGATGCCGGATTTCGCGGTCGAGCCGAGGTTCGCGGTCGCCGAGAACTGCCCCTTGGTCAATCCGTAGCAGCCGTTGTCCTCGATGATGTAAACGATCGGCACGTTGCGGCGCATCATATGCACGAAGTGCCCGAGGCCGATCGAAGCAGTGTCGCCATCGCCGGAGACCCCCAGCGCCAGCAGCTGCTTGTTTGCCAGTACCGCCCCGGTCGCCACGGCCGGCATCCTGCCATGCACGCTATTGAAGCCGTGCGACATGCTCAGGAAGTAGGCGGGTGACTTCGACGAGCAGCCAATGCCCGACAGCTTGATGACCTGGGTGGGGTCGATTCCCATCTCGAAGAAGCACTCCACGATGCGCTCCGAGATCGAGTTGTGCCCGCAGCCCGCGCAGAGCGTGGTCTTCAGCCCGCGATAGGGCTCGAGGCCAAGGCCGATTCTGTTCGAGACCGGGCCTTTCGCCCGGGTAGCGGTGGCGGTGCTCACAGCCCCTCCTTCTCCACGATTGCGTCTGTGATGGTGCGGGCGTCCAGCGGCAGGCCGCCGTAGTAGCAGACGCTGCGCAAGTGGTCGTGAATGGCCGGGAACTGCCGGCGCAGCAGGGTGCGCAACTGGCCGTCGCGGTTCTGGTCGATCACATAGACATGGTCGTGCCCGGCTATGAATTCCTGCGTGGCCTCGCTGAACGGCCAGCCGCGCACCCGACAGTAGGCGGTTTCAAAGCCGTACTCCAGCCGCAGCTGGCTCCTGGCCTCGCGCGCGGCTTCGTGACTCGTGCCGGCGGCGACCAAGGCCACCTTGGCCCCGGGCACGTCTTCGATGACTGGTCCGGGCAGCCACCGGCGCGCGCCGGCCATCTTCTTCTTGATGCGGTCCATGTTGCGCGTCCAGTCGATTTCGCGCTCGCTGTAGTTGGCGTCCGGGTCGTGGCCCGTGCCGCGCGCGAAATAGGCCGCCTGCGGGTGCCGGTTGCCCGGCACGGTGCGATAGGCGATGCCGTCGCCATCCACGTCGCGATAGCGGCCCCAATCGCCTTGGAGACGCTCGATGTCCTGCTCGCTGAGCACCTTGCCGCGATCCATGTCCCAGTCCGGATAGTCGAACTTGTCGGCGGTCCAATAGTTCATGCCCAAGTCCAGGTCGAGCATCACGAACACGGGCGACTGCAGCCGGTCGGCAATGTCGAAAGCCCGCGCGCTGAACTCGAAGCACTCCTCCGGTGTTCCCGGAATCAGCATCGGATGGAAGGTGTCGCCGTGGGACAGCGTCGCGGCCGAGAGGAGGTCCCCCTGGGACGTGCGGGTCGGCAGGCCCGTGGAGGGCCCCATGCGCTGCACGTCGATGAGCACCACCGGTATTTCGGCGAAATGCGCCAGTCCCACGAATTCCGACATCAGGGAGATGCCCGGCCCGGCGGTCGTGGTCATTGCCCGCGCCCCGGCCCAGCCGGCGCCGATGGCCATGCCGATCGATGCCAGCTCGTCCTCGGCCTGCACGACGGCGAAGGTCGCCTTGCCGGTCGCTTCGTCAAGCCGGAAGCGCTTCAAATAGCCCTGCGCCGCCTCGGCCAGGGACGAAGACGGCGTGATGGGGTACCAAGTGATGACACTCACCCCTCCGAATACGGCCCCCAGGGCGGCCGCGGCGTTACCCTCGACGATGATCTTGCCTTGGTTCCCGTCCATTCGCTCGAGACGGTAGGGATCCAGCTTGGCGAGGTTCTGCCGAGCCCAGTCGTAACCCGCGGTAGCCGCGTTCCAGTTCAGATCGGCGGCTTTCGGCTTGGCCGAGAATTGCTTGTTGATGGCCTTGCGGATCTCATCCATCTCGATGTCCAGCAACAGCGCCAGAACGCCGTCGTAGACCATGTTCCGCACCAGCTTCCGCAGCTTCGGCTGCGGGCAGACCGCGGCAGTGATGGAATCGAACGGCACGGGGTAGAAGTGCAGGTCGTCCCGCAGCGCGCCCAAGCCCAGCGGCTCGTCGTAGACGACCGCCCGGCCCGGGTCGAGGCCCTGCACGTCTTCATGGGCCGTCTGCGGGTTCATGGCCACCAAGAAATCCACTTCCTTCTTGCGCCCGGTGAAGCCGAACTTGCTGGCGCGGATGGTGTACCACGTCGGCAGGCCCGCGATGTTGGAGGGGAACAGGTTCTTGCCCGACACCGGGATGCCCATTTCGAACAGGGCGCGCAACAGCACCAAGTTCGAAGACTGGCTTCCTGACCCGTTGACGGTGGCAACATGGATGCTGAAATCGTTGACGACCATGCTGGCTGCTGCGGATAGGGATTCCCCGCTAGGGGATGCATTCACGGCTTGCATCGCTTGCACTAAGAAGAGGAGCCCGGCGACAGTGGCAGGCCTAGCCTCAGACCCTCGAAACGTCCGTCTCGGCTGGACTTGACGCAGGCGACTTGCCTGCTAGTTCTTAGTATAGAAAAAGTTCGCGGCCCGGGCCAGAAGCCTTTCCGTGGTTGCTCGATCGTGCGGGCCGCTGCACGCGAAGCAGGGCAGCTGGAATCGACAAACTGCCGGGATCGCACCGGCTCTCTCGACAAAATCCAAGCTGTAGTCGCGCGATCCGCAGCAACCGCTCGTTCTGCCAATTTCGCTCCGCTCCCGCGGTCCGGTGCAAGCATGTCAGCGGCCGCCAGGCTTGCGGGCGGCCTCCCCTGCTGCGCACCAGCACCTGCCCGCCGTGCTGCTCGAGGACCGGCCGTCACCACAAGCCCGCGCAGATCCACCTTCTCCGGCAAGGCCAGCAGCGCACCCTGCTCCGCTGATTCTTTATTCAGAAAAGGGGTAGCCTCAGGGGCAAGAAGTTAGGCACGGGACTGGCTATTGGGGGCCACTTCCTGACCGGACTAAGGTATGACTGAGCGGCTGCATGCTGTTAGCGGCTGGATTTTGCAGCCCAAAGCGTGATTCTACGCCATCACAGACCCCACCATTCGAGAAAGAATCAGCGGTGGTTGCATGCCATCCATGGCGCTTGCAGTATAGTGAGCATGCTATGGCGGGGGCGAAGCTAGCGCAGCAAGAAGCGACAGCGGCGGCCGCAGTGGAGGCGGACGAGGTCGAGTACCCGGACCACCTGTGGGCCGAGCAGAGCCTGCGGCACCAAGCCGCTGGCCGCTTTGCCACGAATGCCTTGGAACAGCATTTCCACGCCCGCAACGATGTGCTCGTGGCCAGCGAATTCGTGGTGTATTACCGGCGCGGCGATAACCAGTCCGCGCTGCAGCCGGATGTGCAAGTGGTGTTCGGCGTGCCCTCTGCGCGCGCCCGCAGCGTGGCCGAGGGCAGCGTGTACAAGTTGTGGGAAGAAGGCAAAGCCCCGGACTTCGTTTTGGAGGTCGCCTCGCCGTCCACGGCTAGGAGAGACGCGGGGCCCAAAGCGCTGCTGTACGCTGCGATCGGAGTGCGCGAGTACTGGAGGCTGGACCCGGAGGGGACGTTGATGGAGAGGGCGCTAGAGGGCTACCGCTGGCAGGCGGGCCGCTACGAACCGGTGGCGTCGGTCGAGCGGGACGGGAGCGGGACACTGCGGAGCGAGGTGTTGGCATTGGATCTGCGCGCCGCTCGCCACGGCGGCTCGACGTTCCTACTGTTCCGGGACCCGCAGACGGGCGAGGAGTTCGATGGGCGGCCGGAGGTCGCCGAGCAGCGGCGCAGGCTTGCCGAGATTGAAGCCAGTGCAGCACAGGATCAAGCACGCGCCGCAGGGGAGCGTGAACGTGCCGCGCGGGAAGAAGCGCAGGCATTAAAACGGCAAATCCGAGAGCTGAAAGGGCATGATACTCCCATAGGGCAAGATTTCTAGCCCGGTGCGGGACTGATCAACCCAGCCCCTGCGCGAACTAGCGCTCTCGAGTATCCTTCCGCCGCATCTTTCGCCCTCCTCCGGGCATGTGCATGCATTTCTACTGCTCATCGCTCCCACGGCCGCCACGACTGATTCTGTGCCCAGAGGCGCAGTCTCAGACGCAAGCGGTTCGCCGCGGGCCTGGCACCTCCAGCGGTGTGCCGCCGATTCGATAGAATCGGGGAGAGGTCGTCCCGCCAGCAGGGCGCGGCAACACCGCTGCCCTTGAACGCCCCGGCAAAGCGAACCGGCCAGCGGCGCTCGCCTACCTCCGGCCGCCATGCTTGACAACGCTCCACCGCCTGCCACGCGCGACAGCCTGCCCGAGGATGTTGCGCAGAGCCGGCGCCTCGAGGCTGCCTTCGCGCACACCGCGGAACTGTACGGCTTTGCCGAAGTGTCCACCCCGATGTTCGAGCGGGCCGACCTGTTCGCCGCCCGCTCGGGCGCGGAGATCAAGAATTCTCTGCTCACCTTTCACTGCGACCACGAGGAGTACGCGCTACGGCCGGAAATGACCGCGCCGGTGTGCCGCATGGCCGCCTCGGGCACACTGGCGGGGCTTGCGCGCCCGCACAAGCTGTTCTATATCGCTCCGTGCTTCCGCTACTGCCGGCCGCACTCGGGCCGCAGCCGCGAATTCACACAGGCCGGCATCGAGATCCTGGGCGGCCCGCCGCCGGGGGCCGATGCCGAAGTGATCGCGACCGCCCACCGCTTCCTGCGCCACCTCGGAGTGGCAGACCTGCGGCTCAAGGTCGGCACGGCCGGGATCTTCCGGGCCCTGCTGCCGGAACAGCTCAGCGCTGATGAGAGGGCCGCCGTGGTCGGCCATCTCGACCGGCTGGCGGCCATCCGCGAGCGCTGCGCCGCGGCACGGCCGGACCTGCTGCTGCAAGAGCAACTCCGCGCGGATCGCCGGGCGCTGGCAGCGCTGCAGGCACAGGACGGCTACGCCGGCGAGTTCACGATCGCGGGCACGCCTGTGCTGGAGATCGAAGAGTTGGTACGCCGCTTGCCGGACGAGGCCGCCGCCACGTACCGCCACTTATGGAACGTCGAGGGCTGCGTGGACGAGAAAACGGCGGACTTGCTGCTGAGGGCCGGCGCGATTCGCGGGGCGTTGGAAGATGTCTCCGAGCAGGCGTCCGCAGTCCTTGCAGGCTCGCGTGCCGGGGCCGCGCTCGAAGATCTGATAGCGGTGTGCCGTTTCCTGCAGCACTACAGCGTCGGCGGTTTCGAGGTCACGCTGGGGATCGCCCGCGGCCTGAACTTCTACACCGGGCCCGTGTTCGAGATCTCCAGCGGTTCGAAAAAGCTCTGCGGAGGCGGCCGCTACGACCAGCTGGTCGAGCTCTTTGGCGGCGAGCCGACACAGGCAACCGGATGCGCCGTCCGCTTGGACACGCTGCAGGGACTGGGGCTGGCCAAGTCCGGCAGGGAGCGGCCTGCGGGGCTCGCCGTGCGCGCCGCGTCCGCCCCGGACGAAGCGCGCGCCGTGCGGCTGGCCGAGGAGCTGCGCACGCGGGGCGTGCCTGTCGGCCAAGCCGGGGCGCCTGCCGCGAGTGTCAGCGGCGACACGGTGCGATTGTCGAACGGCAAGGCCGTCGCGGCCGAGACCGAAGCTGTGCTGGAGGCGCTCGCGCCAAGCGGCCGGCCGCTTCCGCAGCGAAGTCAGCAGTCATGAATCCCATCCGCTTCGCCATCCCCAAAGGCAGCTTGGAAAAGAAGGTCCGCGCCTTCTTCGAAAACGCGGGTATCGACCCTAAGGGCTACGCGGACGGCAGCCGCGGCTACCGCCCCGATCTCGGGCTAGAGGGGGTGGACGTCAAGATGATGCGCCCGCAGGAGATTCCCTATATGCTGCAGGCGGGCTTTTTCGACCTTGGAATTTCCGGCATCGACTGGTACTACGAAAGCGAGGCGGCCGCGAACGTCGAGGATCTGCTAGATCTCGGCATCGGCCGGGTCGACATCGTGCTGTGCGTATCCAACCAGTGGGCCGACGTGCGCTCGGCGGCAGACCTGTTCGCGAAGTTCGTCGACTCCACCGGCACGCAACCGTTGCGGATCTGGACCGAATACCTGAATCTGACCGAATCCTTGGTCCGGCAGCACACGGACTTGGAGCCCTCGCTGTACAGCCCTTACACGCGCTTGGGTGTCGAGCGCAGCGGCGCTTCGCCGGTAGCTATTTTCCATTCGTTCGGAGCCACCGAATCCAAGCCCCCCGAAGATGGCGAGGCGATCGTGGACAACACCGAGACCGGCAGCACGATCCGGGCCAACGGGCTCAAGATCGTGCATAAGGTGCTGGAAGGCTCGACGGCACACCTGCTCGCGAACCGCCGTGCCATGCGCAACCGCGAGAAGCGCGAGGCTGTCCTGCGCGTGCGCGATCTGCTGGCCGCGGCGGCGCCGGCAACCGTGGAAGAGGAACCGTTGTTCGGCCACATTTGAGCCGGCGGCACGCTGTCTTGGAAGTCGCTACCATGGCCCGGCGGCACGCGGGACGGAACCGGCAAATCGCCTCGGTGCTGGCACTGGCGCTGCTCGCCGCCTGCGCGACATCCGGCCAGGTGCGCCGCCAGCTCTCGGACAAGCAGCGCCGGCAGCGCGAGATCCTGAGCTGGGAACTGTTCCGCCCGGTCGTGCGCGGCAGGCATGCCGCGGTGTCCGCCGGCACGCCCTTGGTCACGCAAGTGACGATGCGCGTATTGCAGTCTGGCGGCAACGCCGTGGACGCCGGCGTCGCCGCATTGCTGGCCGGAGCGGTCACCGAGTTCTCGCACTTCGGTTTCGGCGGGGAAGCCCCGCTACTGATCCGCACATCCGACGGGCAGGTGCATTCGATCGCCGGGGTGGGCACGGCTCCGGCCTTGATGACGCTCGACTATTTCCTCAATCGGGAGAAAGACCCCGAGCTGGAACTGGAGGCTGCGCAGCGGGAGCACAAGACCGGCCGCATCCCGTCTTACGGCACCCTGCCGGCGCTAGTGCCGGGCATGGTCGATGCCGCCCTGCTGGCTCTGCAGCGCTTCGGCACGCTGTCATTCCAGGAAATCGCGCAGCCCGCCGTGACGCTGGCCGACCAGCATCCCATCGACGGCATGCGCGCCAGGTCGATCGCCGAGGCAATCTCGTTCCTGCGCCTGTTTCCCACTTCGCTGCAAGTGTATGCCCCGGACGGGCGGCGCCCGCGGCCCGGCGACTTGTTCCGGCAAGGCGACCTCGCCGCGACAATTCGCAGCATGATGCGAGCCGAGCAGGCCGCCCTCGAGGCCGGGAAACCGCGCCAGGATTCCATCGAGGCGGTGCGCGACCACTTCTACCGAGGCCCGATCGCCCGGGAAATCGCGGATTTCGTCAAGAGCCGCGGCGGCCTGCTGCGCTACGAGGACTTCGCCGCCTTCCGGCTGGAAGTCGAACGCCCCCTGCGGACCGTGTTCCACGGCTACGAAGTCTACAAGGCGGGTTTCTGGACGCAAGGCGCCGTCTTGCTGCAGGCCCTGAACATGCTCGAAGGCTACGACCTCGAGGCGCTCGGCTGGAACACGCCTGGATACATCCACCATCTGGTGGAATCCCTCAAGCTGGCTCTCGCGGACCGCGACACCTGGTATGCGGACCCGAAGTTCGTATCGGTGCCGGTCGAGCTGATCAGCAAGGAATACGCCAGCGCCAGGCGGGCCTTGGTCGACCCAAGGCGCGCGTCAACCGAGTTTCGCCCGGGCGCCTTCGGGCAGCGCAAGGCGCTGCATCCCTCGCGTTACCGGCAGCGACGGCCGATGCCGGATGCCGTGGCCTCCAAGGACACGACTTCGATCAATATCGCAAGCGCCGACGGCATGCTGTTCTCCGCCTCGCCCTCCGGCGCCTGGATGCCCGCGGTGATCGCCGGACGCACGGGCATCCCGCTCACGCAGCGCGGCCACAGTTTCCTCACGATCCCCGGCCACCCCAATGTGGTGGAACCGGGCAAGCGGCCGAGAATCACGCTGACGCCAACCTTGGTCACACGCCGGGGAGAGCCATTCATGGCCCTTTCGACACCCGGCGGGGACCAGCAAGAGCAGGCCTTGCTGCAGGTCCTGCTGGCAGCCTTGGTCTTCGGCTTCGACCCGCAGGCGGCGGTCGAGGCCCCGCGCTTCCAAAGCAAGCACTTCGTGGCGAGCTTCGACGACCATGCCATGGAGCCCAACGTGCTGCTGCTGGACGAGCGGATGCCTAGGTTCGTATTCGAGGAACTGGGCGCGCTGGGCCATCAGGTCGAAGGGCGCCGGCCGCGCAGCAGCGGCTCGGCGCCGACGGCAGTGAAAGTGCTCCGCAGCGGAGTCATCGAGGCGGGCGCCGATCCGTACGCGTTCCGCTACGCCGCCGGCTGGTGACGCAATCCCGCGGGCGGAGTGGCGGCATGAATGCTGGGACTCCGAGTCGCGCCCCCTTCCCCCGGATCACGCGGACAGTCGTTTCGCGAGTCCCGGGGCGGATTGCTGCCTTTGCCGCGGCGCTATGATGTGCCGATGCTAGATTCCAAGCAAATCGGACGGCGCCAGTTCCTGAAGCTCGGCGGCGCAGCCGCGCCCCTGGCGGCGGCCCGCTGCTCCTCCGACGCCTCTCAGGCATCGCCCAAGCGGCCCAACATCCTCATGATCATGGCCGACGACATGGGGTATTCCGACCTCGGCTGCTACGGAGGAGAGATCGAAACCCCGAACCTGGACCGGCTCGCCGGAGAGGGCTTGCGCTTCACGCGCTACTACACCAACAACATGTGCGTGCCAACGAGGGCCTCGCTCATGAGCGGCTGCTACACCACGAAGGCGCTCGGCGACGGCAACAGCATCTCGCGGGATGTTGTCAGCGCCGCCGAGGCTTTGCGCGATGGGGGCTACTCGACCTACATGAGCGGCAAATGGCACCTCGCGAAACAGGGAGAACGCGCCAGCCTGCCCTGCCAGCGCGGCTTCGACCGGTTCTTCGGCACCACGCTCGGGGCCTGCAGCTTCTGGACACCGGCCTCGCTGATGCTGGACAACGAGCCCGCCGAACACCTCTATCTCGACCCGGGTTTCTACTATACGGACGCGATCTCCCAGTACGCTGCCGACTTCATGGCGGATGGCTTGGCCAAGGATGCACCGTTCTTCCTCTACGTCGCCTACACCGCCGCCCATTGGCCGCTGCATGCGTTCGCAGGCGATATCGCGCGCTATCGGGGCCGCTACGCGGCAGGCTGGGATCGCCTGCGCGCGGAGCGGCACGCACGCATGAAGGAGCTGGGCACGGTGAACCCGGCGTGGGAACTCTCGCCCCGCAACCCCCGGGTCCCGGCCTGGGCGGACGAGACCCACAAGGCTTGGCAGGAACGCCGCATGGAGGTCTACGCCGCGCAGGTCACGCGCATGGACGCCGGCATCGGCAGGCTGCTCGACATGCTCGCCGCATCCGGGGAAAGCGGCAACACGCTGGTCATCTTCCAGGTCGACAACGGCGGCTGCCATGTCGAGTACCCGACCGACCGCAAGGGCCCCTACCTCCCCGAGCGGACCCGCGCTGGCCGCCCTGTCATCGCGGGCAATGTGCCGCACGTCATGCCGGGCCCCGAGGACACCTACCAAAGCTACGGGTACGGCTGGGCCAACGCATCCAACACGCCGTTCCGCCTCTACAAGCAGCACGACCACGAGGGCGGCATCAACGTGCCGCTGATCGCCCGCTGGCCGGGCGTCATCGAAGCGGGCAGCACGACCGCCCAGCTGGCGCACGTGATCGACTTGATGCCGACATTCCTCGATGCCGGCGGTATCGAGCAGCCCGCTGAGTTTCAAGGGCGGCGCGTCCACTCGCCGGACGGCCGCAGCCTGCGGCCCGTTCTCGAGGGCGCCACGCGCGAGCCTCCGGCAAGCCTGTGCTGGCAGTGGAACCGCGGGCGGGCGATCCGGCAGGGCCGCTGGAAGCTGGTCGCCGCAGGGGACCGTGCCTGGGAGCTGTACGACATGGATCGGGACGGGACAGAGTTGCACGATCTCGCCGCGGATCATCCCGGACGAGTCCGCCGCATGGCGCGCTTCTGGGACGCGTGGGCTGCGGGGCCGCCCCGCTTGTAAGCAGGGCCGCCCGCAAGCCGTCAACAGGACTGGGGCGCATGCGGAATCGGCACCCGGGCAATGCCCCGGCCTGCTCGCGGAACAGCGGCTGGCGCTAAGATATAGATAGCTGCGGCGCCCCGTCCTTGGATCGACTCCTGCGCCGCGCCGCGCTTCCCGACCGCCCGCAAATGCCGGGCGCCAGTCGGAAGACCTATGCCGAACCTAGCAGTCTTGGGCCTCCAGTGGGGCGATGAGGGCAAGGGCAAGCTGATCGACCTGGCAGCCGAGCACTACGACGTGGTGGTTCGTTGCCAAGGGGGCAACAATGCCGGCCACACGGTGCAAGTCGGCGATACGGTCTACAAGCTCTCGCTGATCCCCAGCGGCATCTTGCGCCGCGGCAAGACCGGAGTGGTCGGCAACGGCGTGGTCATCAATCCCGAGGCACTGCTCGCCGAAATCGATACCCTGCGCGCGCTCGGCACCGATGTCGAATCAAACCTGCTGGTGAGCAACCGCGCTCACGTGGTCTTTCCCTACCACCGGATGCTGGAGCGCTCCTCGGAATCGTCTCCCGGCAAGCGGCGCATCGGCACGACATCCCGGGGCATCGGACCCTGCTACGAAGACAAGGCGGCGCGCCGCGGCATCCGCGTTGCCGAACTGCTGTCGCCGGAAATCTTCCCCGGCCGCTTCCGCGCCATCGCAGCCGAGAAGTCCGCCGTGGCAGAGTCGTTGGGCGTTCGCGAAGCCTGGGACGTGGAAGCCGCCTTGGCGCGCTACCAAGAACTGGCCGAGCGGATGCGCCCCTTCGTGACCGACACGGGCAAGTACCTCAACCGGGCCGTCAAGGACGGCAAGCGCCTGCTCTTCGAGGGGGCCCAGGCCACCATGCTGGACATTGACTTCGGGACCTACCCGTACCTGACCTCCTCGAACGCCACAGCCGGCGGCCTGTGCACCGGCTCGGGCGTCTCGCCGCGCTTGCTGCACGAAATCGTGGGAGTCGCCAAGGCCTATGCCACGCGTGTCGGCGAAGGCCCGTTCGTGACGGAGATGCACGGCGCGGAGGGCGAGCGGCTGAGGCAGGCCGGGGCCGAGTACGGCACTGTCACCGGGCGCCCGCGGCGGTGCGGCTGGTTCGACATCCCACTGCTGCAGTACGCGCACGCGATCAACCATCTGTCCTCCTTGTTCGTCACCAAGCTGGACGTGCTCGACTATCTGGACACGATTCCGGTCTGCACCGGCTATCGATTCAAAGGCGCGACGCTCGACTGGATACCGCCGATCTCCGAAGAGTACGCGGAAGTCGAGCCTGTCTACGAGGAACTGCCGGGCTGGAGCAGGCCCACGGCGGGGATCACCGACTTCGAGCAGCTGCCCCCGGCCGCCAAGGACTACCTCGCGTTCTTGGAAGACCGTCTCGAAATCGAGATCGGCGGCGTCTCAACCGGCCCGAAGCGAGAGGAAACCATCATCCGCGCAGGCTCGATCCTCGAGCGCGCGATCGCCCCGCAAGGCCCGGCCGGCCGCTGATCCGGGGCAGGGCGCGGCAGGATTGGGGCCGAGGCCTCAGTCGCCGCTGACGCCAACCGTCTCGCGGGACTGCTCAGCCGCCCCGGCGATCTGCACCAACGCCGGGGCCGCGGGCTCCTTGAGGACCTCTTGGCGGTACATCTTCATCAGCCGCGCTTCCTCATCGGCTGACAGCTTGCGGTCGCGAGCGCCGCTCGCGGCGGCCTCTTCGAGCTTCTTGTCGCGCGCCGCGATCTTCTCCTCGCGCGCGTTCTGCGGGCCTTCCGAGACTTGCGCGCCGCGCGCCGCATGCTCGGCGTTGATGTTGAGCGCATCGCTCAAGCGCGTGATCTCGTCCACCTTGCGGCCGCCCGCGTAGATCTTGTGGCGGCCATGCTCGCCATACCAGTTCGACAGCGTGGCGGTCATGTGCATCTTCTCGATGATGTTGCGCCAGCCGATGCCGGTGTTGTAGGCGCAGAAGGAGATCTCGCCCTCCTGCGTGCCGTACGGGATCACGCACATCTCGGTGCGCCGGAAGTCGTAGTTGAACAGGTCCTGGAACCACATGCCCGCCACGAACAGGAAGTTCCACGGATCGTTCCGCCGGGCCGTGCCCTTGCCGTAGCTCTTGCCGCTGAGCGCGAAGGACTTGTCGAACTTCTTGAGCAGGTCGAACATCGAGAAGTCCTTGGGCGCCTTGGCCGGGTTGTAGTTCTTCAGCAGCGCCAGCGCCATTTGGACGTTGGTCGCCAGCTTGCCGCGGCCGGAGTCGGTCACGCGCCGGATGTCTTGCACGAACTGCGGGACGTTGATGAATTCGGCGACCGGCGACATGTCCTTGGTCTGCTTGTTGATCATCAAGGCGGTGCCGACGCCGCAATTGGGGTGGCAGCCACAGCTAACCTGGCCCCACTGGGCCTGCGGGCCGTGCGCCAGGTCGGCCGCGTCCACGAAGCTGCCCATCACGGAGATGGGGAACCAATCGCGCGTCGGCTCGGTGATGCCGACCTGTTTCTTCACGTCGTGCGCGAGATGGCTCAGCGTGTAGCGCTGCCGCATGCGGCGCTCGTCGGTGATCTCCTCGTCGCGCCCGGTGAACGACACCGGCTGGAAGGCGATGAAGGCGATCCGGCCCGGATTGTCGCGGGCGAACTGGATGATCGGGCCGACCTCCTCGTTGTTGACGTTGTTCACCAGCGTCGTCACCAGCACGATCTCGATACCGGCGTCGTGCATGTTCTCGATCGCCTTGATCTTGACGTCGAAGAGATTCCCGATCTTGCGGTGCTGGTTGGGCTCGTTGCCGATGCCGTCGAACTGCAGGTAGGCGTAGCGCATGCCGGCGTCGGCCGCGGCCGCGGCGAACTCGCGGCTCTTGGCGAACTCGATGCCGTTGGTCGCGGCCTGGACCGAGTTGTAGCCGATCTGGCGGCAGTACTGGACTGCCTTCAGGAAATAGGGCGACATGGTCGGCTCGCCGCCGGAGAACTGCACCGACATCTGGCGGCGCGGCTTGATCTTGATGGCGTTGTCGAGGATCGTCTTGATCTCCTCCCACTCCAGCTCGTGGACGAAGCCGACTTGGTTGGCGTCCATGAAGCACGGGTCGCACATCATGTTGCAGCGGTTGGTCAGGTCGACGGTCAGCACCGCCCCGCGCCCGAACTTGACGCTCGAAGAGCCGTGGTTGTGCAGATCCTCGTCATTGTGGGCGCGAATGTCGCGGCCCGGGAACTGGGCCTCGATGTGCTCCAGGAACTTGGCGTCAATCGCCATCACGTCTTCGATCCGGCCGTGCGTGGGGCAATCCTTGACCATCCAGATCTCGTTGCCACGCTGCACGATCGTAGCCTTGACCTCGCCGACCTTCTCGGTCTTGAGGATGGAATAATCCACCTCGCCGCTGAGGATCACCTCGCGGGCCTCGCGCACGCACTTGGGGCAGAGGGAGTCGGTCTGGCGCGGCCAGCCCAGGGGCGGCTTGCTCTTCTCCCACGACTTGAGCATGGGCTTTTCGGACCAAGCCGGCGTGAAGGCCGGATTGGGAGCCTTGCGGGCGTCCAGCTTGCGGGCCACATTCCAGCCGGCGCGGGCGGCCCCGGTCAGGCCTCGCTCTACGTACTTCAAAGGTCGTTGCACGGGGATCTCCTTGCACAGGCCCGCCCCCTGCCGGGCCGCACGGCCGGCAAGGCGGGCGCCGCGCCCGGCTAGGCCGGACGCGTCACATTGCTAGACCTTGATTCTCCGGGCCGGGCCGCGCCGGGCGCAACACGGAACCGGCGCAAATTTCCGAATCGCAAGAAATGGCGGCTCTATGGCAGTATTTAGGACTGAACGGCAGTCCGGCGGCGGCGTGACAGGCCGCGCCGGGGCCGTGCAGCGCCATTCGCCCGTGCGAGACTCCGGACCCATCAAGGAGAAAGCGCGCTCTCTCGGCTTCGAGCTGGCAGGCATAGCCGCGCCGGGGCCGACCCTTGAAGCGCTGTTCTACCCGCAATGGCTCGAGCGGGGCTATCACGGCGCGATGTCCTACCTGGCCGGGCGCCGGGGCGAGCTGCGGGCCGACGCCCGCTCGCTGCTGCCGTCGGCCCGCTCGGTGATCTGCCTCGGCATGGTCTACAACTCGCCGGATCCGTACTCGACCGAGTTCGAATCGCAGGAGGAAGGCTGGATCTCGCGCTACGCGTGGGGCGAGGACTACCACGGCGTGCTGCAGGCGCGCCTGCGGGAGCTGGCGGATTGGATCCGCGGCAGCTACGGTTCCGGGGTGGAATGCAAGGCCTGCGTGGACACATCGCCGCTGCTGGAGCGCGCGTACGCCCGCCGCGCCGGGCTTGGCTGGATAGGCAAGAACTGCTGCCTGATCGACGAGCAGCTCGGCTCGTGGCTGTTCCTGGGGGAGATCCTGACCTCGCTGGAACTCGAAACGGATGACGAAAGGCCCTACCGCTGCGGCACCTGCTCGCGCTGCATCGACGCCTGCCCGACGAACGCCCTGGTCGAAGTCGGGGCGGGCACGGGCCCGTCCCACGCCCTGGACTCGCGGCGCTGCATCTCGTACTGGACCATCGAACTGCGAGAATCCATCCCGGACGAGCACAGGGAGGCGGTCGGGCCGCACGTCTTCGGCTGCGACATCTGCCAAGACGTCTGCCCGTGGAACAGCCCGCGCCGGGCCGCCGCCAGCGCGGAGCCCGCGTTCGCGCCGGCCAACGCCACGCCGCGCCTGGAGGACCTGGCCAGCCTCAGCGAGGAGGAGTTCAACGCGCGGTTCGCGGGCTCGCCCATCGAGCGCAGCCGCTACGCGGGTTTCCTGCGCAACGTCGCCGTGGCCATGGGCAACAGCGGCAACCCGTCCTTCCGGGAAGCGCTGGAGCGGCTGGCGGGATGGGGCCAGCCCCTCGTGCGCGAGCATGCGGAGTGGGCCCTCGCCCGGCTCGGGCGCAAGGCCGGGGAAGAAGGCGAGGAACAGGGCGCCGCGGAATGAGCGTCATTGCCCGCCGCCCGCCGGATCTGCCCCGGCAGGCTCGGCTTCGATGACCTCGAGTTCGGCATCGCCCTCTTCCGCGCGCCGCTTGGCGGTGGCCTCGTCCACAACTTCCAGCGCGATGGGCTGCTCCATGTAGGCGGCGTTCGCACCGCCCGTGAGGACCATCAGCCGGTAGCGCTTCAGCGCGGTCCCGGCCGGCACCTTGAACGTGATCGCATCGGCGGTCTGCCCGGTGATCTCGAGCTCGACATCGCTGCCGCCAGCCGTGAGATAGAGCTTGACGACGGCGCTCTCGGCGAGATCCGAGCCCTTGGCCACCGCCATGCCGGCCGGTGCGACCGCATCGGGCACAACCTCGGTCAGGCGCGGCAGGGCGAACGCCATCCCGCATGCCAAAGCCAGCAACAGGACTGTGAGACGGAATGTAGCTTGCATGGCTATCCCTCCTTTCGGTGGGACGTATTAGAGCACACCCGCGCACGGCGCGGCAGCGATTCGCGGACAGAGCGCGCGCCCTGCCTGCCGCGCGGGCCGGCCGGCCCTACCAACGCGGCAGCACGCGCTGCCAGCCGGGATCCACGTGCTTGCGCATCTCGGCCGCATCGTCGCGCCGCCGGTAATGGATCTTGCCGTAGCGCTCCTTGAGCCGCGCCAGCTGGTCGCGATCGAGGTCCACGCCGAGGCCGCCGCGCCGCGGCACGCGAATGCTGCCGCCTTCGAACCGCAGGCGCCCGCCCTCGATCACCTCGTCGGACGCCTGCCACGGGTAGTGCGTGTCACAGGCATAGGTGAGGTTCTTGGTCGCCGCGGCAACATGGGCCATGGCCATGAGGGAGATGCCCAGGTGCGAGTTGGAATGCATCGACAGGGACACGCCGAAGGTCTGGCAGAGCTTGCCGAGATGCTGCACCTGGCGCATGCCGCCCCAGAAATGGTGGTCGCAGAGCACGACTTGGACCGCATCGCGCCGGATGGCCTCCGGCAGGTGCGAGAAGGAGGTCACCGCGACATTGCTGGCCAGTCGCGCCCCCGGGCGGGGCCCGGATCATTCGGTTGGAAACACGTGGCTTGGCGTAGAATCAGAGCGGAGGGTTCCGGCAGTCAAGCCCCGTAATTTCATTGGTGCAGTATTTGCCCCAAAGCCAGTCTGGGTCCGGGCGAGCGATCATTCACTAGCGAGGTTTCTTCGGAAGCACTCCTCAACACCAGCATTGCAGAGCAATTGCCAACCCGGGCCGGGGCCTTCCGTGTGTGAGACAGGAGCAGCAGGAGGGAGATATGGCAAGAGAGCAGCCGGAGCGGGACCTGCCGGTGCAGCGCCCGCAGGTGGCGGGGGTGGACCTCGGCAGCCGCGAGCACTGGGCCTGCGGGCCGCCACGTGCGGACGGCAGGCCCAACGTGCGCACGTTCGGCACGACCACCGCGCAGTTGGACGCGTTGGCGGACTGGCTGGCGGCCGAAGGCGTGGAATCGGTGGCGCTGGAGAGCACGTATGTGTACTGGATCCCATTGCACGAGTTGCTGGAGGAGCGCGGTTTCGAGGTGTTGCTGGTCAATGCGCGGCAGTTGAAGAACGTGCCGGGGCGCAAGACCGACATGCTGGACTGCCAGTGGCTACAGCGGCTGCACAGTTGCGGCCTGCTGCGGGGCTCGTTCCGGCCGCCCGAGACGGTGACGCAGCTGCGGGCGCTGCACCGGCAGTGGCAGAGCTTGGTGGCGGAGCGCACGCGCTGCGTGCAATGGATGCAGCGGGCGCTGGATCAGATGAACGTGCAGGTGCATCGGGCGGTGACGGATCTGACGGGGCAGACAGGCATGGCGATCGTGCGTGCGATCGTGGCGGGGCAGCGCGATGCGGAGCAGTTGGCGCAGTTGCGCTCGGGGCGCTGCAAGCACACGGAGGAGCAGTTCGTGGAGTACCTGAGCGGCAACTGGCGGGAGGAGCACCTGTTCAACCTGCGCAGTGCGCTGCGGCTGTACGACGCGGTGCAGGCCGAGATGGACGGTTACGAGCAGAAGCTGCAAGAGGATCTGCAGCAGCAGGCGGGCGAGGAATGCAGCGCGGAGGAGTGTCCGCGGCACCCGAACGCGGCCAAGGAGAAAGCCATCCGAAGGCGGGGTGAGCAGCCGCTGCGGACGGCGCTGTACCGCTACGCGAGCGTGGATCTGACGCGCATCGACGGGATTAGCGCGGGGGCGGCGCGCACGATCCTGACCGAGGTGGGGACGGATCTGGGGTCGTTTCCGAGCGAGCGGCATTTCACGAGCTGGCTGGGCCTGGCGCCGCGGCACGCGGTATCGGGCGGGCAGCAGTTGGCGGGCAAGCGGCAGCGCGGGCTGGGAGCGACGCGCACGTCGAACGCGCTGCGCATGGCGGCGACGGCGCTGATCCGGTCCAAGTCGGCGCTGGGGGCGGCGCTGCGCCGCAAGGCGCGGCACAAGGGGATGAAGACGGCGGTGTTCGCCACCGCCCGCAAGCTGGCGGTGTTGGTATACCGCATGCTGCGCTTCGGCCAGGACTACGTTGACGAGGGCGAGGCGGCCTACGAGCAGCGCCATCGCCAACGGACCTTGGCCTACCTCAAAACGACAGCTAAGGATCTCGGCTACCAGCTGCTTCCCGACACTGCACAAACTGCTTCCCGGGACGCTGTGGGGGCAGGGGCGGGCTAGGGTGTTTCACACCAGCGCCGCGCAGACCTGCGCCATGCCGTCGATCCCGGCCGCGGGATCTTCGAGGTAGCCGCCGCCCAGCAGCTCCTCGCGCAAGGCCTCGCCCACCCGTGCCGACGTCTCGACCGTCCAAGCTGAATTGGGGTCGATGCGCTGCGGAACGCCGGGGCCGAACGCTTGCCGCAATTGGCGCACTGTTTCGATCTCTTGGTCGGGATCCAGCACTCCGCCCTTGAGCTTGACGTCCTTGAAGCCGTATTCAGCGACCATCGAGCGCACCTGCGCCACGATCGACTCGGGCGTCAGGCATTCGCCGTACTTGTCCTCCCGCTCGTCCGCTCCCTCGCCACCGCCGCCGCCGTGCTTGTAGAAGGCATATGCCGAGAACGGCACTTCGTCGCGGACACGCCCGCCCAGCAGGTCGCAGACCGGCACGCCCACGCTGCGCCCGATCAGATCGAGGCAGGCGGTCTCGACGGCGGAGTAGGTGCGCGGGCCAGCATCGAGGGGGTTCTCGCCGGGCGTGCTCATCACATGGGACCGCGCGGCCCCTGCGCCTTCGCCCTCGGCGACGTCCAGCAGGTCGCCAGTCAGGCGGTAGGCATCCTTGCCGACGACATCCGGCGCGATCGCGCGCAAGGCGGCGGCCGGGCCGTCCCCGCCATAGGTCTCGGCGATGCCGACCAAGCCGTCCTCGCTCTCCAATTCGAGGATGTTGCGCAGCGCGTAGGGAGCGTGAAGGCCGTACGAGCTGCGCAGGGGCGGGTCTGCGATCGCGATCGAATGCACGCGCAATGCCGTGATTTTCATGGGACCACGCCTATTGTAGGAATTACGCCGCCGCGCGTCCTTGCGCGGACACGGCGGGGATTGCGCCGCACGGCGCAAGCTGGCTAGAATTAGGGTGTCTGCCGTGTGGACCGAACTCTCTTCATCGACACGGCCAGCTTGGAGCAGAAGCCGTTTCTCTTCGAGACCCTGATCAGGCCCGGCCTGCTGGATCTGTCGGAGCGCTGGTCTCTGGCCGGAGAGGCGGAGACCTCTGGATCCGCAGAGCTGCTCGACAGGGACGGCGTGCGGACCGTCCGGGTCCGGGGCCGGATCAAGGCTTTGATCGAGTATGCCTGCGACCTGTGCCTGAAGGATCTCCAACTGCGCTTTGACTCCAAGTTCGAACTGTTTTTCTATCCTGTGGAAATGATCGAAGAGGGCGGAGAGGCGGCCATCAGCCGCGAGCAAACCGAGGTCGGGTTCTATGCCGGCGAGGGCGTCGACCTGGCAGACGTGGTCCGCGAGCAACTGCTGCTGTGGCTGCCGGTGCGCAGCGTGTGCAGTGCCAGCTGCAAGGGCCTCTGCCCGACTTGCGGGATCGACCGCAACACAGGACAATGCAACTGCGAGCTGTCGTTCGAAGATCCGCGCTGGGACGGCTTGCGCCAACTATCGCTCGGGCACTGACGCCCGAACACTGGGAGAATAGAACCATGCCAAATCCGAAGCGCAGGCATTCGAGATCCCGCCGGGACAAGCGGCGCACGCACGACAGCCTGTCTGTCAGGTCCTCGTCGGTCTGCCCCCAATGCGGGGTCAACGTCCTGCCCCATCGCGTCTGCAAGGAGTGCGGCTACTACAAGGGACGCCAAGTGATCGACGTCAGCGACGAATAGCGCTGCCCTGCCGAGAGTCCGAAGCTTCGTGGCCGGTTCAGTCACAGTCGCCGTAGACGCGATGGGCAGCGACGACGCGCCGCTCGCAGAAGTCGAAGGCTCGCTGCTGGCCGCCGCCGAATTCGGCGCCAAGATCCTGCTGGTCGGCCGGGAGGAAATCCTGAGCCGCGAGCTGTCCCGGCACTTCCCCGCCACCGGCCAGATCGAGATCGTCCACGCCGAAGACGTGGTCACGATGCACGACAACACCTCGGCCGCGATACGGACCAAGAAGGACACCTCGATCCGGGTCGCTGCCGAGCAGGTGCTCTCGGGCCGGGCCGCGGGCATGGTGTCGGCCGGCAACACTGGCGCCGTGATGGCCACAGCGGTCCAAGTGATGGGCCGCATCCCCGGCGCCAAGCGCCCGGCCGTGGCGCAGATCTTCCCGACCGATGGCGGCCGGCGCACGCTGCTGCTCGATGTCGGCGCAAACGTGGACTGCAGCCCGAACATGCTGGTACAGTTCGCGGTGATGGGGGAGGTGTACAGCCGGGTGCTGTTCGGCTGCGAGCGGCCGCGGGTCGGGCTGCTGTCCATCGGCGAGGAAGACCACAAGGGCAACGACCTGACCAGCAAGGCGAGCCAGATGCTGAAGCTGCAGCCCTTCAACTTCATCGGCAATGTCGAAGGCCGGGACTTGTTTTCGGGCAATGTCGACGTGATCGTCTGCGACGGGTTTGTCGGCAACGTGGCCCTGAAGGTCAGCGAGGGGCTGGTATCGACGATCAAGACGATGCTCATCCAGTCGCTCGAGGCCACGGTCATGCGCCAGATCGGCTACGGCCTGGCGAAGGGCGCCTTTGACGAGTTCAAGAAGCGCGTCGACTACGAGGAATACGGCGGCGCACCGCTGCTGGGGGTCAAAGGCGGGGTGATCATCTGCCACGGCCGCTCCACCTGCCAGGCCATCAAGAACGCCGTGCGGGTGGCGATCGAGTTCGAAACCGGCGGAATCACGCGCAAGATCCAAGAGAACTTGGTGAACGGCTTGGTGAGCACCTGAGGCCGCGGGCGCTCAAGCCGCGGCGCTGCCAAGGGACAGGCACAAAGCGGGCAGGCCCTCGTCCACGGCGCGTCCGAGGTCTTCGAGCTGCGGCTGGCCCATGGCCTCTTGCATGGACTGGAACAGTACCCGTTCCTCGGTGCGGATGTGGCCCGCCAATGCCGTGCGCAACTGGCGCAGGGACGGGCCGAGATCGCTGGCAGGAACCTGCCGCAAGGCCTCGAACTGCTGGCGGAGCGCCTCGTGCTCGGCGATCAAGGCGTCGACCAAGGCGGTCTCGCCGGCCGCCCTCGCGGCCGGGAACACGATCCGCTCCTCAACCTCGAAGTGGCCGCGAAACTCCAGATCCCACAGCTCGAGCGCCTGCAGCCGCAAGCGCTCGAGCCGGGCCGGGGCAGCGCCTCCCGCGCCCAGCGCCCGGTCGATCATCACGCCCAGCGCCAAGCCGTCGTGGTGCTGGCGCGATAGCGGCACCAAGGCCGTATGGCGCTTCACGCGCCAGACCCCAGCTTCTCAGGCTTGTAGCCGCCCTTGCTCCGGAAGTACAAGAAGAAGGCCCCGAAGAAGGCCACCAAGGCGACCGGCATTACCGCAACGTACTGGAAGGCCGCGGCGGCACCCTCGTTCTCGTACCAACCGCCCATGAACGGCAGGACGAAGGCGATGGCCAGATTGCCGGTGCCGCCCATCAGGGCCAAGGCGACCGGGCCGCCCTTGGGGAAGAGCTCGGAAGTCACGCCGAGCATGGTGGGCCAGAAGTAGGTCTTGCCCACGCCGAACAGCGTGGCGGCCGCGAACGCGCCCGTCATCGTGCTCACCGAGCCGAGCGAGTACAGCCCGGCGGCGGCCAGCGCGGCGGAAATCGTCATCAGGCCGAACGGCGAGAACTTGTGCGCGAGCGGGCCGCCGAAGAAGCGCAGCACGAACATGATGCCCGCCGTGTAGACCAGGATCAGGATGCCCTGCATCCCGGTCAGGTTGGTGATGAGCGAGGGCACCCACTGGTCCGGCCCCAGTTCGGTCGCCGACGTAAGCCACATGCAAACCCACAGGGCGATGAACGAGGGCCGCCGCAAGTCGCGCAGCATGGCCGACGTGCTGACGCCCGCGGCGACGCGCTCGGTGGCGGGGAATTGCTGCCCGCGGATCAGGAACAGGTAGGCCACGGCCACGGCCAAGATCGTCAGCAGCTTGATGCGCCAGCCGAACGTCGCTGTCGCGGCGCTCACGCCCTCGTCGCCGAGACCCATGACCGTGGTAATCAGGAAGGCCAGCAAGCCGCCCACGATCAGCCCGCCCGGCCACCACGCATGCAAGACGTTCATCCGGTGCGTCTTGTCTTCCGGGAACAAGGTCGAGCAGAGCGGGTTGATGACGCCTTCGACAAGGCCTTGGGCGAGGCCCAGTGCGAGCATCGCGGCCCACAGCAGGACGGTGATCGGATTGTCGAACAGCGCTGCGACGGGCGCAGCCGGGAACGGGGCCAGCACGATGGCCAATATCGCTGCGATGTAGAGCAGGCCGGACAGCGTCAGCAAGCGGCGCATGCCGAACAGGTCGACCAGCGAGCCGCCGATCAGGATCGATAGCGTGAAGCCCAGGAACGCCGGGCTGAGCAGCTGGCCCAGCTGCTCCTTGTTCAACTGGAAATCGTTGCCGAGGGCGTCCAGCACGTCGCCGCGGATCGAGAACACCATCGAAGTGGTGACAAGCGCGACGCAACTGGCAACGAAGAGACGGTTTCGATTCATGGGGCTCCTCCTTGCGGGTTCGGGCAGATAGCGTAGCACAGGGGCAGTTCGGTCGGCCGCCCCCGGCAGATCCCGCTCTGTGTCAGCGAGCGGGCGGCGCGGCGCAAGCAAACGAAGCGCTCGCGGCAGGGTCGCCCTCGCCGTCGTAGACCGCGATTTCGGGGTACGGGCACAACGGCCTCGCCAGCTCGGCCATGCCCCCGACCACGCGCGCCGCCTCGATCCGCCGCGGCGCCTTGCCGGTCTCAACCCACGCCATCAGGGATGCGAAATAGTCGGCTTGCGAGACACCGAGGCCGCCGCCGCAATGGAACATGCCCGGCACCATGAACAGGCGAAAGAACTCCCGCGTCCCGCGGCCGGTAGCACGCAAGGCCTGTTCGTAGTAATGCACGCCCATCAGCGGGTTCAGCGCGGTGTCGGCCCAGCCGAAATACATCAGCATCTTGCCGCCTGCGTCCCGAAAGCGGGACAGGTCCGGATCGGTGGCGTCCAAGACCGAGCGGATGAAGCCCATCCGGCCGGGATCCTGGTCAAAGTCGAACTCCCCGAGTTCGAAGTCCGGCTCGTCCGGTTCGAACGCCATGTAGCGCAGGAATGTCTCGGCGTAGATCCGCTGCCGGGAGTGTCCGTTCTCGGCAACGAGCCAGCCCTGCCAGCCGCTGCCGCTCCTGCGCCCCGATGGCGGGGCGGCCTCCGCGCCGACGGGCAGGCCCGGAAAGATCCGCTCGCCCTTGCTGATGACGCCGCCGTAAATCTTGGCGAGGGCGTCGATCTGGCCAGCGCTGAAGCACTGGCCGCCGGAAGCGCCGCCGCAGCGCGGCAGATCCCTTTCGGGATCGAAATCGCAGGCGCGGGGATCTTCCAGCAGGCCGTCCCGCAGCCCGTCCAAGCTGTCGCATTTTTCGTAGACTGCCTTGCCGACGGCTTCGATTTCGGACAAGGCGAGCGGCGCGGCGGCGAGCGCCATGGCGTTCCAAGCGCCCCAGATCTGGGTGCCGGTGAAGTCCAGCACCGGAGCGCCGACCAAGATGCCATCGAAGTCCTGCGGAAAGCGCTGCGCCGCCATCAGCCCTTGGCGGCCGCCGGTCGAGCATCCGCGCCAGTAGGTGTAGCTGGGCGGCTGGCCGTAGTAGATGCCCGCCAGCTCCTTGGCGGTCTGGATCGTGAGTCGCACGGCGCGGAAGCTGTAGTCGATCTCCTTTTGGCGATTGTTGAAGGCGAAGGTGGCGAGCGGCTCGGCCGCCCGATCGTGGCCGGTGTTGGTGTAGACCGACACGAACCCGCCGGCGACGGTCCGCTCCGCAGCGCGGACATTGCCCGGATTGTCCGGCGAGTTGCCGGCATAGCCGCCGTTGCCGCGCATCACGATGCGCCCGTTCCACTCTGCGGGCAGCACGACTTCAAAGACGATCTCGGGCGGCAGGACGCCCAGCACGCGGCAACGCGCGGGCACGTCGCCGGCAGCGTCGAGGTCCGTGGCAGACAGGATCGCGTACTCGTGGACGGTGCGCTCGGAGAGCGCGGAGCAGGGCGTCACGGGCTTGACGCCCGAGGTCTCGGCTCGCACCGGCAGCGAGGCGAGACTGGCCACGGCTGCAGCGGCCAGCAACGGCCGGAATCGACTCGATACAGTCTGGTGGGCGAAATTCAGCTTCATGCGAGGAACGGCCTTCTACAGAGTATTCGGTCGACGTGCTCTCCGGACAATCTGATTTCTCGGGGGCGGGGGGAGTTTCGGTCGTTTCCGGAGCATCCCCCGGCCGAGACCGCACGCATCGTGATAGCCTCTGTGGCGAGAAGCCGACTCTCGGTCTGCCCTCTTCGAAGGTGGGAGAATCGATGCAGGCAATGCTCAATGCACGGGCTGGTCGCTCGGGGGCGGGCGCGAAGACCGATGAAATCGATTTCGTTCTCCATTGCACGAGTCGACCGCCTGCGACGCGCCGCCGAACGGGCAAGAGATCTGTCAGACGCGCCCCGCGAGCCATTGGATCCGAGGGACCTGTCAGGGCAAAGGGACGGGGCAGGGGCATGGTTCGCCAGCGCCTACGATGCCAACGACCTAATCCGCGTCTTCGACACGCTCCGTCTCAAGGCGGGATTCGCCCTGTATGCTTACGTGTACTGTGCGGGCGGGGGCGGCTGACGAGCCAGTGGCCGAAGCGAAGACGCCCTTGATCTTGCGCGACGCCTGAAAGCTTGCTGATTTGAAGAGGATTAGGCGCATCGGCCTGCCCTGATGCAAGGACTCCACTCGCTCCCAGCCGGTCACTCTCGTGGCCGTCCCGTCGGACTCCGCCCGGACAGGACAGATAAGGACTAGCGCTATGAGGCCGATGAGGACTGAACCGGCGCAGCGAGGCGCCACAGCAGTTGCCCTAGGGTGCTGGCAGCATGGCGGCACAGGTACAGTGCCCACATATGTCGGCCGCGGCGTGCGTGTTGTCCCAGCCATGTCGCCGAGCATGAAGTTCGCTGTCAGTATCGCACCATCGACTGATCGCAATGTACGGACGACAGGTCTTTCGCCGATTCTCCTCGCGCTTACAGTCAATAACCCCTCGGGCAGCCCCCGGATCTCGTAATTGCCGCGCTGGCCAGTTTCGACAACCTTGGTGAATATTCGCGAAAACGGCCGGGCCAGCACGCCGTCCGGCATGCCGTCTGCTCTAGATCCCGATTTGCTGCCCTCGGCGACCCGAGCCGGAGTCGTACAGACTTCCGCTCGAATGACGACGCCTCCCAGCGCTTGTCCTGAAGACGACGTTACCAGCCCAGACAGCCGCGCACCTCGCGACTTTAAGTCAACCTGAATATCCTGATAGGACGTGTCGCCGGATCAGCCCCGGTGTTTCCCACTGCCCCTGATCCCAAGATCGCCGATGACACCGGCACCCAATCATCTGGAAACGCATCGACGACGAACCGCCCTCCGCAACCAGCGGCTGCAAGCAGGGTGAATGCACCGTTCTCGTCCGTAACTGCGGCCGAGCTATCGTCCATGCCCATGCAAATCCGGCCATCGATGTAGCGAATCGCAACTGCGACACCGGGCTGAGCCACGCTTCATAACTTCTCCTTCTTCTTAACTCCTCGTGAGCAGGGCCGCCCAAGACATCTGGCCCTTTAATGACCTAACGCTCGCAGAGATCTTCTGGTCACAGATTTTTTGCCTGCATGCTCACCAAGGCCTTCCCTGCCCCTCGCGGAAGCCGAATGGAGAGACTAAACGCATGAGAGGCTAGGCGAGCGGCAGCCACGCGCACCGATATTGCACGGCATGCGGCATGCGAATCGTACTAGCCGAAGCCGACCAGCCTCAAGATTGCCTTGGCGGCCAGCTCGCTACAAGCGTGCGACGCCACAAACCCCCGCCAGCTACCAGCCAAGCATCCGGGCCGCCCGCGGACAGCATCCGCGGCCAAGCCAAGCCTTAGTTCTCCCGTTACCAAGCTGCGGGCCGTAGAATGAATGATCTCCGCACATGCCCGGTTGGCGAAATTGGCAGACGCAACGGACTTAAAATCCGTTGTCCGCAAGGACGTGTGGGTTCGAGTCCCACACCGGGCACCACTGTCCCCGAAGCCTGTCACGCATGTCAGGGGCTACAGGCAGGGCCGGAACCGCGCTCGGGGGTTCAGTGAATGCCAGCCTTTGCTGAACGGGCCGCTCTAGACTGCTGGCCTTCCTCGCCGCCAGCGAAGCCCGTGACGTCGATCTGGTGGATTATCATGGGCTAGGTTGCCATGGACTTCCCGCACAACCCCGCCCATCCCGGCGACGTGATCCGCGAGGGCTGCCTCGGGGATGAGTCCCCCCGCAGCGCGGCCCTGCGCCTCGGCCTCGATCCTGGCGAGTTCGAGCAGCTCGTCGCAGGCCGCGGCGGCATCACGCCCGCTGTAGCTCTGCGCCTGCAGGCGGCCGGCTGGTCGAACGCCTCTTTCTGGGTGCGCCTGCAGGCGGACTATGACCTAGACCAAGAGATTCTGCGCCAAGGGTGCGCTGCCTGACGCATCGCAGCAGCGAGGAAGCTGAGGTAGTGCAAATGTTGAACGAAGATAGGCTTAATAATCCCCCCCCCCCCCCTGGATTCTGCACACACCCTACCAAGAGCCGGATCGGCATTGGGCGCTTGACAAGCACGGGCGGGCACTCGGCAAAACTGAACCCGGCCGCAGGCTGAGTTCCACTCAGCTGCCGGTACCCGACCCCAAGGGCGAAACAGGCGACTGGCGCGAGCCCGATGCATCCATCGAGCCTCACGCCACGATCAACGAGATCCGCAAGCATGTCTGCGACTGGCGCAACGCGCACTGGCCCGGAGTTCACGCGCGCGTCCAGCACCTGTTGGAATACTGGGCGCGTGAGGGCGCAAGAATGCGCCCGTTCTGGTGTCAGCGCGAGGCCGTCGAAACGCTGATCTGGCTGTTCGACGCCGGCCGCACCCACGTGCCGGCCGAGCACGCCAAGATTTCCCAGAAACTGCAGCAGGCCAATACGGACTGGAACGAGTCCATCCCGCGCGTAGCGCTGAAGATGGCTACCGGAACCGGCAAGACCCAGCTGATGGCGATGATCGCCTTGTGGTGGACGGTGCGCCATCCCGGGGTGCCGGTCGAGTTCCTTGCGCTTACGCCCGGCCTGACCATCCGAGAGCGTCTGCGCGAGCTCTCCGACAAGAGCGGCGCGGTGTGGGAGTCCGTCACCCCGCGAGGGTTCCAGAGCGACTTGGGGCGCATGCGCTGGACAGTGCTCAATTTCCAAGCCTTCCAGCGCCAGACCGCGCTAAGCGTCG
Source organism: Bryobacterales bacterium (assembly GCA_965219605.1). Lineage (GTDB taxonomy): Bacteria > Acidobacteriota > Terriglobia > Bryobacterales > UBA6623 > VXMF01. The sequence continues at coordinate 2,464,853 of CBDCOC010000001.1, forward strand.
GCGGCAAGCAGGCTACTTCCAAGGAAAAGGAACTGCTGGCCGGGAAAGGGGCACCCGAGCCTGCTTCGTGGCGCGAGAGCGAACAGGGGATGCTCGATCGCCTCCTGAAGGAGCACCGCGGTGGCGGTCAGATCGCAGTCATCAATGATGAGGCGCACCACTGCTACACCTTGCGCGGGGCGGACATGGTCAAGCGCAAAGAGGACGCGGACGAGCGGGAGGACCGCAAGCAGGCCGAAGTTTGGTTCGGAGTTCTGCGCGCGCTCCGGGACGCCAGCCTTCTACAGCAGGTGTTCGATCTTTCCGCCACGCCGATGTGGCTGCGCAGGCCAGCTCGGCTGCAAGCGGAGACGTTCCCGTGGACAGTCTCGGATTTTTCGCTCTTGGATGCCGTGGAATCAGGCTTGGTCAAAGTACCCCGCGTTCCCGTGGACGAGCGCAGGATCGAGAACGGACAGCTCGTCCATCTGCACCCGCGCTTCCGGAATGTGTACCTCCATAACCAGAAGCGCCCGATAGGCGACACGCTCGCGCCCGAGGTCAGCGAGCCCCTGCACCAACTGTACGACCACTACTGCCGAACGCTGGCTTCCTATGCGGAAAAAGGCCGCATTCCCGTGCTGATCGTGGTGGCGAACAGCATCGAGAACGCAACCGCGCTGCATCGCTACATCGCGGGCTACAGGGACAGGGATATCTGGCGTCGAGGCAACCTCGACCTGTTTTCCAACAGCGATCCCGCCACCGGCCAGCCGAGAGTGAACCCGCCGACCGTGCTGGTGCATTCCCGCATGGACGAATCGAGCGCAGGGATCTCTACCGGCATTGCCGAGGCAATGGCCGAGCAGGCCGCTCTTTTCGCCCCGGAAGCCAAGACCTCCGAAGAGAGGCGCCAAGCCATCCGCAGCGTCTTCATGACTGTCGGACAGCGGGGCGAACCGGGCGAGCACATCCATTGCGTGATTTCCGTCGGCATGCTCACGGAAGGATGGGACGCGCGCACGGTAACGCACGTATTTGGATACAGAGCCTTCGGCAGTCAGCTGCTCTGCGAGCAAGTAGCCGGCCGCGCGCTGCGCAAGTCGGCTTTCACGGCGAAGGACGAGATCCAGCCCATCGAGTACGCCAACCTCTTCGGCGTGCCGTTCGCATGGCTGGGCGGCGAGACCATCAATGGACCGCCACCGCCGCCTGCGGACGAGGCCGTGTATACCCTGCCGGACCGCAAAGAGTATCGCTTAGCTTTCCCTCATGTGGCTGGGTACGCACCATCCAAGGGCGTGCTGCGCTGGGAGGTAAATACCTCGCGACTCTGCGGGCACGAAGTGCAACGGCGGCAGGCGACATCGACCGAAGTCGCCGGTACGATGGGCGGGGAGGCGAAAGTCGAACCGGCATCCGTATCTCCAAGGCATGCGCTATGGCAAGCAGCGGCACAGCTTGTCCCGCGACTGGACGGCGGTCGGGATCATCGTCGCCAAGCTTTTCTCTGCAGCGTCGGCATTGTGGAGGACTGCCTGCGGGTCATGGATTGCGAGGATTGGTCCGACCTGCAGTACGACAGCGACACATTGGAGCGCATCGCAACCCATGTCCGGCGTATCGACGGAGAGCCGTTCGTCGCCCCGGTCTTCATGGACCAAGCCGATCCGGGTTCGCCGCGCACCAGCGACACGTCCGATGTGAAGTTCCGCACCGTGCTGCGGCACTGGTACCCGCAGAGTCGATCCGCGTACCCCGCAAAGTCCGAATTGAGCGCGGCGGCCTGTCACACGCACTCCGAGGTCTTGGTCGCCGAAATCCTTGACACGCATCCGGATATTCAGTCATGGGCAAGGAACTTCCAACTCGGGTGGCGAGTTCCGTGGTTCGACGCGAACCGCAAGGGCACGGCCCTGATGGAGCCGGATTTCGTTGCCAAATCCAAGCTGCGAACGAAGAGCGGGCGCGAACGCTACTTGGTGATTGAGTTCAAGGGCATGCTGGCCGGGCAGGCGAGCGAAATCGCCAAGCAGAAATACCTCGAACGGAATTGGGCTCCGGCCGTTTCTCGCAGGGCTGGCGACCCTCGCAATCTCGGCGACTGGCAGGTCGTCTGGATCGAAGACATAGGCAAGGCACGCGCACTCATTGCAGCAGCCTGCCGAAAGGGGGAATGGAAATGAAGACAGAAGCCTACGAGCACGCGGAGGCACGGCGCAAGAACATACCTAGTGCCTGCGACAAAAGCATCTATGTCATTGTATTCAAAACGGTTGTGTGCAATCGACGCAGGCCAAGATTCGGCACGAGGAGGCCCGTTGGACCGAATCCGGCCCGGTAGCTGCGATCTTCGCCTGACGACAACCCACTGCGCATCGGGTAGCCTGCTCCAAGAAGCCTTTATTCCGTTCACCAATCGGCCCGTTTTGCTAGCGGAGATCGGATTTTAGGGGGTTTTGTCTCAGGCACTACCTACCAGTGAAGACCATGTCTACCTTGGAGATGAAGAACGCACCGCAGAGCCGTTCTCGCCGCCACCTGCCGGCTCGCAAGGGCCGGTCCTGCTCAGCTGGCAGCGCGGAGAGCGCGTCCGTAAGATCCGCACCGATGCGCTCCCGCTGTACATCCACGAGAAAGTGAGCCCGGAGGCCTTCGTCAAGCAACTTTCCGAACCGGCCGAGCAGGCCGAGCGCGGCCTCTTCGATCGCTTCAACGGATTCGCTCCTGAAGCCAAGTACGACTGGTACCGCTACGAAGGAAATTGGTCAAATCGCATGATCCGGGGGAATTCGGTCGACGTCATGGCATCGCTGGCCGTCAAGGAGAAACTGGCAGGCCAAGTGCAGATGGTCTTCTTCGACCCGCCTTACGGCATCAACTTTGACAGCAACTACCAGCCAAGCACGCGGAAACGCGGGGATGGGGGCAAAGGCGCACCGGTCGAGGCAGCCCCCCGGAAAGCCTTCCGCGACGACTACATCAACGGCCTGCATTCCTACCTGGACACGGTCTTCAGCGTGGCAGTCCACGCACGGGCGCTTCTCACCGAGTCCGGGAGTTTCTTCCTGCAAATGGGCACCGAGAACGTCCACCGCCTCTCGATCACCCTTGACGAGGTGTTCGGAGCGGAGAACCGTGTCGCTACGATCGCGTTCGCCAAGTCAGGAGCCACGTCGGCAAAACACCTGCCCCAAGTCTCTGACTGGCTGCTCTGGTACGCCAAGGACAAGGAGCAAGTTAAGTAGTGCCTGCGACAAAACCCCCTAAAATCAGTTCTCTGCTAGCAAAACGGGCCGATTGGTGAGCGGAATAAAGGCTTGTTGCAGCAGGCTGAACAACGCGCAGTGGGTTGTTGCCAGGCGAAGATCGCAGCTAATGGGCCAGATCCGAGCCAACGGACCGCCGCCCGCCGAATCTTCGCCTGCGTCGATTGCCCGCAACCGTTTTGAATACAACGACATGGATGCTTTTGTCGCAAGCACTAAGTACCGCCAGATGTACGAGCCCCTTACACGCAAGGAGAAGCTCGCCCACATGAGCTCGTATGCGATGGTCGAATTGCAGGATGGCTCCTGTCGGAATCTAACATCTGAGGAGCGTGAAGATCCAGACAAGAACTTGCCCGAGAGCGCACGCCTGTTCCGTCGAATGCCTGCAGCATCCCAAGGCGAATCGACGACTGGACGATCCGACCCTTACTACTGGAACGGCACCCCGTACCCCTGCCCGCCGGGACAGCAGTGGAGTGTCAGCCACGAAGGAATGGATACTCTTGCGCACAAAGATCGCTTGATTGCAACAGATCAAGGAGGACTGAGCTGGAAACGCTACGAAAACGAGGTTCCCGGCAGAAAGATCCATAATCTCTGGCCAGAGCATCAGTCGCCGAGCGATATGCATTATGTCGTCGAGACAGCGGAGGCGACCGTGGAGCGCTGCGTCCTGATGGCGACGGATCCGGGGGATCTCATCCTAGACCCGACCTGCGGATCGGGCACCACCGCCTTAGTCGCGGAGCGCTGGGGCCGCCGCTGGATCACTGTCGACACGTCTGCCATTCCGATTGCCCTTTGCCGGCAGCGCCTGCTTGCGGCCGTGCATAAGTGGCATCTAACCCTAGATGACGTCGAAGGACAGGCGAAAGAGGCGGAACTGGCAGGAACGAAGCCTCCGGCATCGGGGCGATCCGGATCCAACCCGGCGGCCGGATTCGTCTACGAGCGCGTGCAGTATGTTTCGGCAGCGCACTTGGCCTACAACCGCCCGCCAAAGTTCACGTTGCTGTTTGACAAGCCGCTTGCAAAAAGGGGTGTCCGAAGAATCAGCTCGCCATTCACTGTCGAGTCGCACTCGCCATGGACGTATGTCTCCCCGAGCGCTCCTGCTGGCGATGCACGCGCCAGCGAGCGTGACTTGGGCATTCGCGAGAACGTGATGAGAGCCTTGGAAACGGGTGGGATCGCAATCACGGGCAACGACTCCGACCGCTGGCACTTTGACGGCGTAGAGTCTTGGCTGCAGGACTCGCAGGATGTCGGCATTACGCATACCGCCACTCTGCGCGGCACTGGCGAGCGCACGGCGCTCGCGATGGTACCCGACGACCGATCTGCCAGCGCAGGGCTGGTCAACGACATGGCGATCCACGCCGCTCGCAACGGTTTCGACAAGCTCGTCGTCATCGCCTTTCATTTCGAGCCGGGCGTGGATCGCGAGAGGCGCGGCAAGCTTGAAATCGTGACCGTGCGCGCCAATCGGGATCTGACGGTCGGCGAACTCGCCGCCAGCAGGCAAGACAGCGCCTTCGTCCTCGTGGGCGAGCCGGACGTGGAAGTCAAGCGGCTCGCGAATGATCGCTACCAAGCGGAGATCAAGGGGTACCAAGTCTACGACCCGGGGCTGGGCAATGTCCGTCCCAGCGGCCAGACTTCCGACATCGACTGCTGGATGATGGATACGAACTATGACGGCAAGTCGTTCTTCGCTCGGCGCATCCACTTCCCGGACAAGGCCGGCGACAGGCAGATCCAGAGATTCCGGCGAGAGATCGCGTACTGCATCGACCAAGAGCAGTGGCAATACATGAGTTCGCTGACTTCGGCCCCGTTCGAGCGGCCGCATACCGGACAGATCGCCGTCCGCATCGTCACACAGTACGGCGACGAGATGCTGGCAGTCCTCGCGGTCGAGGCAGGGTAGATCGCTTGGATGGCCGCACGGCCCAAGCGTCTCACTGCTCAGCGGATCGAGGGCCAGGCCGATAGGCGCGCGGCGCGGATTACGGAGTTTCCCACACGCGGCGCATTGGCACGGCGTAGAGCTGATCCCCGAACGGAGCGCATGTCTCGCCATCGTAAAGCACCACGCCGCGGACGAAACGCTTGCCGCCAGCGGCAGCGAGCCTCCGCAGACCTGCGAAGTCACGGCTCCTCACCGTGGCGGACGCCTTGATTTCCACCCCGGCCATAGAGCCGCTCGGCAGCTCGATGACTATGTCGACTTCGGCTCCGTCCTTGGTCCGGAAATGAGAGAATGCGGCCGGCGGGTCGAACCAAGTCGCCTGCCGTCGCAACTCTTGGAACGCAAACGTCTCCAAGAGGCGGCCAAGCAGTTCCCTGTCCGCCTTCAGCGAATCGATATCCGCACCGAGCAGCGCGGCAGCAATCCCGGTGTCGACCAAATGGCACTTCGGGCGCTTGACGAGCCGCTTGAGGCGGCTGCTGTGCCATGCCGGCAGTCTTTCCAGAACAAAGAGCCTCTCCAGAACCGTGATGTAGTTGCCGATTGCCGGTCGTGCGAGTTCAAAGGGAGAGGCAAGATCGCTAAGGTTGAAGAGTTGAGCGGTTTGCGAGGCGGCTGCGCTCACAAGCTTAGGCAAGATGTCGAGCGAGCGGATTCGGCTGATGTCTCGCAAGTCGCGCTGAATCAATGTCTCGATGTAATCGCGGTACCAACGAGACTGACGCCTCGCCGTCGGCACCGACAGCGCTGGAGGGAATCCGCCTGCGACCACCTTCGCGAGCAGCGACTCTCCAAGTCGCTTGGCCTGCGACGCAGGAAACCCGCCGCCGAACAGAGCGTCGAGAAAGCCGGCCGGCGGGCCTGGAGAGGGAAACGGCCGTGCTAACTCAGCTTGTGCCAACGGATGCAACCTGACGATCTGCAATCGCCCCGCAAGTGATTCGGACAATTGGGGGAGCAGCAGCACATTCGAGGATCCCGTCAGCAGGAACCGTCCCGGCACGCGCTTGCGGTCCACGGCGATCTTGATGGCCTCGAACACCTCGGGGGCGCGCTGGATTTCGTCCAAGACGACACGTTCCGGCAGCGCGGCCACGAATCCCAGCGGATCGTCTCGCGCGCTGTCTCTCGCAACTGGGTCGTCCAAGCTTACGTACTTGTAGTCTCGGTGCGCAGGCGGGTAAGCGGGACTCGGCCGCAAATCACCGGGAGTCAGTCGCCCGCCTTCCCAGTCGAGGAAGTCCGGCGCGCACATGTACTGTGCCAGCGTGGTCTTGCCGCACTGGCGCGGTCCATGTATCAGCACGACCGGCGAGTCTTGCAACGCTTCGCCGAGGCGACGCTCAATCGACCGGCGGTAAAATCGACTGCCAAGCACCGTCCAATTGTAAGTCTAGGATGCGGCTGAATGAAAGTTTTGGTGGCGGCTGAATGGAAGTTCGTGCCGAATTCCCGCGATTCAAGAGTCCGATCAAGCGCCCATTGCTGGCTGGAGCCGTGCGCTGCCACCCGGCGAACTAGGCGGCATCGATGGATTCTGCCATCCGGTAACTGCCCGTTCCTGCTTGGCGCTTGCAGTCTGCCATAGGAGGCGGGTTGCAGCCTTTGAAGGCACAGCGGTGCTTGGGCGCAATCTGCCGAACCGTCGCAGGTGATGCCCAGACGAGGGCCTCGCCTTGTCCTGGCGGGAATTCCGTTACAGAGCGCCAAGCCCCCATCCGACGGATATCGGTCTGCTTGGCGCTCGTGTCCAATTTCAGGCCGTGCCTTGAGGCACTTCTTTCGAGCAGGGAATGCCTTGGCGCCAAGCCCGCAGGCTAGCCGGCGAACGCTCCCGCTGACAGCGCGGCCACGCCCTCGTCCGCGTGGTAAGAGCTGCGCACCAGCGCTCCGGATTCGACATGCCGGAAGCCCAGCTGGCGGCCATGCTCGCGAATCCCCTCGAACTCCTCCGGTGTGTAGTACTTCTGAATCGCCAAGTGGTCGGGCGAAGGCCGCAGGTACTGGCCCACCGTCAAGATTTCCACGCCATGCTCGCGCAGATCGGCCAATGTGGCGAAGATTTCAGCATCGCTCTCGCCAAGGCCCAGCATGATGCCCGACTTGGTCGGAATCGCCGGCCGGGCCGCGCTGGCATGCCGCAGCATCATCAGGGAGCGGTCGTAGTCCGAGCCCACGCGCACCGTGCGATATAAGCGCGGCACGGTCTCGATGTTGTGGTTGAGGATGTTCGGTCGGGCATCCAAGACAATATCCATGGCCGCCCGCGAGCCTTGGAAATCCGGCACCAGCACCTCCACGGTGCAATGGGGCAACCGGTCCCGGATCGCCCGGATCGTCATGGCAAACAGCTCCGCGCCGCCATCCGGCCTGTCGTCGCGGTTGACGCTCGTAACCACGGCGTGACGCAGCCCCATTTGCGCGATGGCATCCGCCACTCGCCGCGGCTCGTCGTAGTCCACTGTCTCGGGAGGCCCCTTCTGCACGGCGCAGAAGCCGCAGCGACGCGTGCATACATTGCCCAGGATCATGAACGTCGCGCTGAGTCGGTTCCAGCAGTCCCCGACATTGGGGCAGGCCGCGCTCTCGCACACCGTGTGCAGGCGCAGATCGCGGACCAAGGCCTTCAGTCGGCGGTAGTTCTGCCCGGTCGCCGCAGGGGCAAGCAACCAGCGGGGGCGCTCGCCGGCCGGATTCTCGAGTGGCCTGGCATGGGCCGGGACGATCGGCTTCGAGCGCAGGTCGGAAACCGGAACAAAGCCGCTCATGGAATCTCCGATGCGTCGGACCTGTAGCCCGTGCGAGGACCGGCTTGCTCGGGCCTCATGCCACCGACAGGCTGCCTGGGCAGATACGCTGGTTGCTCTACTCCTCGCTGGAGAAGAGCTTATGCACCAGCGCCGCCAGCACTCCGCCGAGCGGGCAAGCCACGAAATAAATCCACAAGGAGGAAATAGCGTTCGAGGCATCGCTGAACAAGGCCGGCCCCAGCGTGCGGGCCGGGTTCAGCGAAGCTCCTGTCAGCGGGCCGCCCGCCAAGATGCAGGCCGTGAGCGTAAGGCCGATCGCAATGGGCGCGAAATTGCCGGCATTGCCGCTGACCGCCGCATGGTAGATCGCGTTGACCAGCAAGAACGTCAAGAACAATTCCAGCACGAACGCTTGGCCGACACCGACGCCCTCTGCTGGAACCGTCGCACCCATGCCGCCTGTAGCATCTCCCAAGACGTAGAAAAGCGTCGAAGCCCCCGCAATTGCGCCGAGCAGCTGTACGACTATGTACCCGATCGCCTCGCCAAGCTTGATCTGGCCGCCTGCAAGCAAGCCGATTGTGACAGCGGGGTTGATGTGCGATCCCGAATAGCTGCCGTAAGCGAACGCGAACGTCATCACTACCAAGCCGTGGGCCAGGGCAACCGCCACAAGGCTGCCGCTGATCTGACCTGCGCCGGCACCGATGAAGATCAGCGTGAACGTTCCGATGAACTCGGCAACAAGTGCTTTGCTTGGCATGAATCCAGTACCTCCTCTCAGATCCCGCTGTCAGCGGGCATCGCAGCATTGTATCAGTGGTGCGCGACAGAGAGCGGAAAGCCTTTAGTATAGCCGCCCCATAAGCCTGAGGTAGAACCAGAAACCATGTGCCGAAGCTTTCGGGAGAGCACCGAGACGCGCTCTGATGGCTTATTTCTTCGAGGAAAGCGATCACACTGGCATCGACGGCGCAGGCTGCGCATCCAGAGACCTGCCAAGTAGTAATCAGAAGCTGGTCGGGCACCGCATAGTGATGCAACCGGCTACGCCCCACAGAGCGCCTGAACAGTGCCTAAGTCGCCGGAGACACCAGCCCAGCCCCTGGAATCTGAAAGCTTCCCCCCGTAGCGGAACACGCTCTTGTCGATGATTGGACGGCTGTGAAGGTGGTTGGCCCCTCGCTCGCTTGGTGCGTACTGAATCCACGCGCTGCCAGCATAATTCCTGCCGGCGCAGGAAGCCAATCAGGGGAAGCCGGCAAACTCGCGAGAAGCTCTCCCGTCTCGGCAGCCGCACTCTGTCGCGAGGCGCATCGAGCTGTAGCTTGACAGACCGCACCCACGGTCGAATGGCTAGCCGAAATATTTTCGCTGCAAGATTGTTGCCAACAGATTTGCTGTGTGATCAGCTTCCGCGTTGTATGTCAAACGGCCGGCGGCAAAATCTCGGAGCGGCGCCGGCGCACAGACCGCTGCAAGCGGCGGGCCCAGAGGTTGCGACTGGATCGCCCCCGGCGCGCACGGCCGCGCTGGCGTGGTAGTCTGGCTGTGCCGAGTTCCCGAACACACTCCTCATTGACCGTAACGGCAAGAGGGCAGGCATCTCGGGACTTGCCAGGGCATCGCCATGACCAACTCGAGATGCGTAGCCGCAGCCATCCTCGCGATGCTGCCGGCCTGCGGCCAGCTTCCCGTCGTGGACGTGGACTCCCCCATGGCAGCGCCTCGCTGGGCCTTGCTAGAACGCGAGCTGCTGGAAGCCAACTCGAATGCAATCCAAGCCTTCGCGGACAAGTACATCAACGACCGGGGCTACCTTCTGCACACGCCGCGCTGGGGCACGCTGGACGGGCCGGACGACGCGATCGAGACCTACTACAACTGGACACTCCTACACGCCCTGGGAGGTTCGGACGCAGTTTTGGATCTCTACAGGAAAGGGCTTGAAGGGCACCTGCGACAGTACGGCGAACTGCGGACCGAACTGACCACGCTCGCCGCCAACGGAGCGTATCACCGCGAATTCATCACGCAGTCGGACTGGTTCCACACCGGGGAGGGCATGCGGGCCTTCCTGCTGATGGGCCACTCGGCCCCGGACGACGGCTTGTTGGTCGAGCGGATGGAGCGTTTCGCCCGGATGTACACGGGCGAGGATCCCTCGGCGGCCAACTACGACCCCGAGCGCAAGATCATCCGCAGCCTGTGGAACGGCAGCCGCGGCCCGATGCTGCGCAGGGCCACGGTGTACGACTGGGTCGGCGATCCGGTGCCAGGCATGTTCCACCTGCTGCACAACCCGGCCCGCACCACGCAAATGCTCGATTTGGAGCGGTGGTACCCGCGCATGCTGGCACACTGCGACGAATACCTCGACTCCGTCGGAGACAGCTTCCTCAATCTGGCCGCGACACTGCTCAGCACCAATGCCTACGCGCTGACAGGGAAGCAGGGATACAAGGACTGGACCTTGGAGTATTTGGACGCGTGGAAGGAGCGCGCGGCTGCTGCCGGGGGCATGATTCCCTCCAATATCGGCCTTGACGGCACGCTTGGCGGATCCCACGGCGGCCAGTGGTGGAAGGGCACCTACGGTTGGAATTTCACTGTTTTCGACGGCGAGCTACAGCAGGTCGCGCACCGCAACTACTTCACGGCCGCGAGCTTCCAAGGCTTTGCCAACGGCTTGCTGCTGACCGGAGACCAAGGCTACATCGACGTGCTGCGCACGCAGATGGACCGCGTGCTGGATGCGGCCAAGACCGAGGGCGGCCGGAGGCTGCTGCCCACGATGTACGGAGATCCGCGCGGCTATGCCTTCAATGGCGAGCCGGAATTCTACCGCTACCTGCCGGTGACCTACTCCGACCGGCTGGCAGAGATCTACCTGTGGTCCATGCAAGCGGAGGACTTGCAGCGGGTCCCGCAGCAGGAGGAGCCTTGGATCGCATTCCTGCAAGGCAACGATCCCGGCTATCCCGAACGCGCCATGGCGGCCGACATGGAGCACATCCGCAAGCGTCTCGAACTACAGCGTAATGACGAAACAACCCCCGAGACCAGGCTGGCCGATTACCTGCTCGGCATCATGCCGGCAACCACAAGCACGCTGGCCGAGCTGACCACGGGCGGCTACTTCGCGAACGGCCGGATCTGGGCACTGCACAGCCGGCTGCGCTATTTCGATCCCGAACGGCAGCGAGCGGGCTTGCCGCCAGACGTGGCCGCCCTCGTCCATACACTGGCCGACGACGCGGCGAGCGTGACGCTGGTCAACCTAAGCGCCAGCAAGCCGCGCGACATCGTGGTCCAGGCGGGCGGCTATGCCGAGCACCAATTCACAGCACTGGAGCGCGCATCGGAAGTATTGCCGCTGGACACGAACGCCATCCGCATCCGGATCGCACCCGGCAGTGGCGAGCGGCTGACGCTGCGCATGCAGCGCTACGCCAACCAGCCCGATCTGGCATTCCCGTGGGCTTGGTCCCGCCGCTAGCAGCGGGAGAGACTCAGCCATCCAAAGGCTTGATCGACTCGGCCACATGATCCCGGTATGTCACCCGCACCGGATCGAGTCCAGCCGCGGCGCACTGCTTGTAATCGACGATACGGGTAGCCCCTCCCGGCGATTGGCGCACGAGCTGGCCCACTCCAAGCGCAAAGCCGACGCGCACCTCGCTCATGCCGGCCGCGACGATTCCCTGCGCCGCTGCGTCCCACATCTCAGCGGTCCAGTGGTCGTAGATCTGCTTCGGATCCTTGACGAAGAACATGTCGTCGACGAACACCCGCTGCGGCGTGCCGATGACGAACGAGCACTGCTCGCCGTCTTTTTCGAAGAGCAGCGCAACCTCGCCCCCGCGCACCTCGAAGGCCGTGGGCACAATGCGCTCGAGAGGCGCGAATAGCTTGCCGCCGGGATGGTACTGCCAGCGGTAGCCCTCGCGGATCCACAGCGGCTTGCCCGTAAGCTTCTCGCGGGCCGATCCCAAGTCGGTCGCATACGACTTCGGCACGAACACGAACGCATCGGACGGAAGGCTGCGCTTGGCGGCGGGCCGCTGGCCGATAGCCATGTTCGCGATCCGGTGGCGCTCGTAAAAGTGGTAGGCCGAGTAGGCCGCGCCGAAAACCAGCGCCACCTTGAGGCCAAGCCGCAACCAGAACAGCCACTCCCCGCCGCTGCGTTTCGACTGCATAGAGAGCCCCTCGCTAGGCGTATGCCAGATACAGCACGCTCACCCCGCCCGTCAGCGGCCGGATCTCGACTCGCTCGAATCCTGCCCGCAGCAGAAGCTCGCGGACTTGGCCGGGCGGCGGGAACCGCCGCACGGAATCCTGCAGATAGGAATAGGCCCCGCCGCTTCCCGAGATGGCATCGCCGAGAACCGGCAGCACATGCTTGAAATACATGTTAAACAGCGGCCCCCAAAGCTTGGCAGTCGGCTGGGAAAATTCGAGGATCGCCAGGCAGCCACCGGGGGCCAGCAGCCGCGAGAACTCTTCGGCGCCGGCGCGATAGTTGGCCAGGTTGCGAAAGCCGAACGCGATCGTGACCAAATCCAGGCTCGAGTCGGAGATCGGCATACGGGTGGCATCTGCCTCGGCGAGCAGGGGCGGCAGGCCGGCGCGGGCCAGCTTGCCGGCCGCGCGGGCCAGCATGGGCCGGCAAAAGTCAGAGGCGAGGCACAGCGGGGCCCGGTCCGGCCGCAAGCGTGCCCGCTCGCGGGCCAAGGACACTGCCAAGTCGCCCGTGCCGCAGCAGCAGTCGGCGATGCGCACCGAGTCGCGTCGCAGGTAGGGGCGCACGGCGCGCACTAGCTTGCGGCGCCAGAAACGATCGACCTGGCCCGACAGCAAATGATTGAGCAAGTCATAGCGCGGCGCGACGCGCCCGAACATCTCGCGCACGGCGCGCGCAGCCGCGGCTTCGTCGCCGGCCTCGACGCCGACTGGCGCAGCGCCCCGCTCTGTCACTTCCGCCGACACGGCCAAGGCAGTCTCACCCCGCCGTTTCCAAGGCGCGGCATGCCGCAAGCGCATATTCGGTCGCAGCAAGCACCTGTTCGGCGGGAGGGTCGAGTTCTTCGCTCACGCGCCCGATCGCATCGGCCAGCACGAACCGCGGCTTGCCGCCGACTGCCTTCTTGTCGCCTCCGATCCGCGCCACGATGCTCGCGGCTTGCAAGCCTTGCAGTCCCGCAAACGATCCGTACGAGAGCACGACGGCTTCGATCTTCGCACGCTCGTCGGCAGCCAGCCGGCCCCGCAACTCCGACAGGCGCGCCGCGGCAACCACGCCGAAGCCGACCGCCTCTCCGTGCAACAAGGCGCCATAGCCGGTCTCGGCCTCGAGGGCGTGCCCGAGCGTATGCCCGAAGTTGAGGATGCGCCGCAGCCCGCGCTCGCGCTCGTCAGCGCGCACCACCTCGGCCTTGATGCGGACTGAATCTGCAATCATCTTCTCGACAGCTGTGCCGCTGCGCTGGCGCACGGCGGGCGCACAGTCCTGCATGTAGGCGAACAAATCCCGGCTGCGGATGATGCCGTGCTTGACCACCTCTTGCACGCCTGCGAAGTATTCGCGATCCGGCAGCGAGGCGAGCGTGTCCGGATCGACCAGCACCAAGCAGGGCTGGTGGAACGCTCCGACCATGTTCTTGCCGGAGGACAGGTTGACTCCCGTCTTGCCGCCCACCGAAGCATCGACCTGGGCAAGCAGGGTGGTGGGGATCTGAACGAAGTCGATCCCGCGCATGTAGCAGGCAGCCACGAATCCGGCCACATCGCCGGCGACGCCGCCCCCGAAAGCTACGACGGCGCTGCTGCGATCCGCGCCCTCGGCATGCATGTCCGAGCACAACCGCTCGACCGTGGCGAGGCGCTTGCAGGGCTCGCTAAGAGGACAAGGCAGCGCCACCCAATCCAAACCTTGCAACCCAGCCGCCAAGCGGGAGCGGTAGAGCTTCCAGACCGTCTCGTCCGTGATCACGAACAGCCGGCGCTCCCCGAGCGCGGCGCGCAGCAGCGCCCCCGCGCATCCGAGCAGGCCCGGTTCGATGCGAACATCGTAGCGGGCGCCGAGCGTTTCGACTGGCACCAAGGCCATAGGCCTTTTGTAACATGTGGAATTTGCGGCCGGCGGCGCCGCCCGAGAATGGCCCCGCTGCACAGCCCTAGTATTGCGACTGCCATGGAAACCGACTTTCTGGTGATTGGCGGCGGTGTGGCAGGCCTCAGCGCAGCCATCGAGGCAGCCGCGGCGGGGCGCGTGCTGGTGCTGACGAAGGACCGCTTGCGGGAATCGGCCACGGAGTATTCGCAGGGCGGGGTGGCGGTCGCGCTGAGCGACGAGGATCGCGTGGGCTTGCACGAGCAGGACACTCTGCAGGCAGGTGCGGGCTTGTGCGACCCCTTGGCGGTGCGCGCCATGACCGAAGCCGGCCCGCGCCGGATCCAGAGGCTCATCGAATGGGGCGCGGAATTCGACTCCACCGGCGGCAAGCTGTCGTTCTCCATCGAGGGCGCGCACAGCGTGAACCGCGTGCTGCACGCCGACGGGGATTCCACCGGCAAGGAGATCGGCCGCACGCTGCTGCGCAAGGCGAGGTCGATTCCTGCGATTGAATTCAGGAGCTTTTCTGCGGTGGTCGACCTGCTCGTCGAAGATGGCGCGGTTTGCGGCGCGATCGCGTGGAACGAGAAGGCGCGCGAACTCGTGCCGGTCTACGCCCGGGCCGTGCTGCTAGCGACCGGGGGTATCGGCCAGGTCTACCGGGAGACCACCAATCCGGATGTTGCCACCGGCGACGGCGTGGCCATGGCATATCGCGCGGGCGCGGTCATCGCCAACATGGAGATGGTCCAATTCCATCCCACCGCACTGTTCCTCGAGGGCGTGCCGCGCTTCCTGCTCTCGGAAGCGTTGCGGGGCGAAGGCGCGGTCCTGCGCAATGCCGACATGCAGCGCTTCATGTCGCGCTATCACGAGAGCGAGGAACTCGCGCCCCGCGACGTGGTGTCGCGCGCCATCGTGAGCGAACTGGGGCGCTTGCGGCGGGGGCCGGTCTATCTCGACCTGTCCCATTTCGCCGATGGCTACGTGCCCAAGCGCTTCCCGCGCATCTACCGCACCTGCCTGCTGTACGGCGTCGACCTCGAGGTGGAACCCGTGCCGGTGCATCCCGCGGCGCACTACGCCATGGGCGGCATCCTGACCGATCACGATGGCGCGACCACGCTGTCCGGTCTCTACGCCGCCGGGGAGGCTGCCTGTAATGGCGTGCACGGGGCGAACCGGCTGGCCAGTAATTCGCTGCTCGAGGGGCTGGTGTTCGGAGCGCGGTCCGGGGAAGCCCTGCGCACGCATGCGGGCGAGCCGCTGCGGCATCCGACGCTGCCGAAGCGCAAGCGCGCCAAGGCCCTGCCCGGTAACGCCATAGCGAACTTGCGCCACCTCGCATGGCGGCATGCCGGTATCGCCCGTTCGGCGGAGAGCCTGCGCGCCGGCCTCGAGCAGCTGGATCTGCTCTCCACGCTGTTCGAGAAGGGACTGGCCCGCAACAGCCGCCATGGCTTCGAGACCGACAACATGTACCAAGTGATCCGCCTGATCACGCGCTGCGCCCTAGCGCGCGAGGAAAGCCGGGGCGGCCATTACCGCTTGGACTTCCCGGTGTCTCGCGCGGAGTTCCGCAAGCACTCGCGCATCCGCAGAGGAGCCAAGGTAGGCTTCGCCGAGGTCAGCGCGGGATAGGACAGCACAAGAGCGGGGCAACTAGGCGCACTGGCCGGCTTACGTGGGTTTGCAGGCGATGGTAGACCGCAGGCAAACGCTGGGAAGACCGTGCCCGCCGCCGCACGCAGGCGCAGAATGCCAGCCCGCCCCATCACGCGGTACTTCTTACCGATTGCGAGGGATCGCTAGCGTGCAGCCCCGAGCGGGGAGGCAGTTTCGTGTACAAGGAATTGTTTTGATGATTCATCCAGAAAATGCTAAATTAATTGCTGAAATGTCGTCTGATCATCAAATGCGCAGTCCCGTAAATCTCAACCGCTTCTTTACACGGCACGCCGTCTTTACGGTAGACGAATTGGACCGCTACCTGCGCGACCAACGGCCGCACAATGCAAGCACACGCAACTCGCTGCTCGCCTATCACCGCAAGCAGGGCCGCATCCTCCACATACGGCGTGGCTTGTATGCAACCGCGCCCTGGGGCATGGAGGCGGCATCCATGACGGTCGATCCATACTTGGTGGCAGCCAAGATGGCCGAGGACGCCGTGCTGGCTTATCACTCGGCCTTAGAATTCCACGGCAGGGCCTACTCAGCCCATTGGCAGCTGGTCTACGTCTCGGCGGGCAGGTCACTCCCGCTCACCTTCCAGTCGCGCGAATTCCGGCGCGCGCCCGTGCCAAAGCCGCTTTCGGCGAAGGGGGCGGCAATGTTCGGGGTCACCTGCCATGATCGCTCTGGCGTAGCATTGCAGGTGGCCAGCCACGAGCGCACCTTGGTGGATATCCTAGACCGGCCGGAGTTGTCCGGAAGCTGGGAGGAAATCTGGCGGTCTCTCGAGTCCGTGGAGTTTTTCGCCCTCGACCGGGTCATCGCTTACGCCCGCCTGCTGGGGAACGCGACCACCGCCGCTAAGGTGGGGTTCTTCCTAGAGCAACAACGCGAGCGGTTGATGGTAGCTAAGGCACACCTCGATGCGCTGCGTGAACTCTGTCCGCGCCAGCCCCACTACCTGACACGCCGCCAACCTAAAGGCTGCCGCTGGGTCAAGGATTGGAACCTCATGGTCCCGGCCGAAATCCTAGAACGGTCTTGGGGAGAAATACTGTGAGATGCGCCCGGGCCGACCATATCCACCAAACTCTGGCCCCGGTCACGTGCATAGGCTCCCAGGGCCCCAAAACCGTAGATTTGTAACGGAATCCTGACACAGTGGGCAGTTTCACTCGAGAAATTCCGTATTCGCTCGAAGCGGTATCTCTAACGGTAATGTAATCGTATATATAAGATCGATATTTTGCCGTGAAACTGCTGGAAGCAGGGATGCAACAACTCCTACCCCGCTGTCGCGGGCTGGCCATATCTTAGGTCCGTTGCGAAGCGAAGACGAATCGCGTCGAGCTCAGGAGCGGCCCCGTTTATGGCCCAAAGCAGCGGATCACGGGTCCACTCCACCTCGCACTAACAGACAGCGACACTCTGTCGAGCGCCTCTCAGCGTATACCCAGTTTCATGCCCTCGGGGTGAGTGCCCGCCGCTCATGGCCGTTTCAATATGTTATAGAGCTGCCATGGAGTTACGAGTGGAAATAGAACCCACAAATATAGGTTTTACTGGTCATCTTTCGAATTATCGCAAGTAAGGGAATTTCTCAAAGAAATAGGTTGAGGAAATTCAGTTCGACATATTAGATCTATGCCATACCCTGCCAACGAGACAATATTCTTTATCATTGCAGATAAATTTCGGGACGTTTCAGATCCTCAAAACTTGAAATGGGAACCAACATCACCGCATATAATTTACGATCGGAATGTTGACGTTATTCTGCTGATTTATGATGCCTAAAATCAGGCGGATAAATGTCCGAATCCAATCGCATTTACGCAAGCACGACTAACCTGCCAATCATGCAAAAGAGCCAGTCCTGTTGCTCAATGTATCTACAGAGTCTCGACACGCGTGTACAAGAGCAGTTGACCACTACCGTTATTTCATCTTCCCTACCGTCTATAGCTTCTTCAGGTGCGGCTTAAGTGCCGATTCAAGTTCTGCCATAGTGTTAGCCAAATTCTTGTACACGTCCTTCCATTTGTCCTCGTCCCGCCATCCACCGCCAGCGATGGTCTTCTCGATGCGGCATGCCCTATTGTCTTCCATGGTGTTCCACTCTAGTGGACTCCTGCTGAATGCGCTTTCGATACTGTGCTTTTTGGCAGAGAGTGCCTCGAATATGCGCAGGTTATCGTCTTTATCCTTAGTGTCGATGTACAACTCAACCCGGGCGTCATGTTCACGGACTACATAGTTGAATTTAACTCCTGCTTTTCCTGCTCCGGCCCCAACCCAACCATATGTGCTAGGACTTATGTTCGCGTGCAGGGAAGTCTTTGATTTTGCGTGCTCAAGTAATCCTTTAAAGAACTTGCACCGCAGTTGACTTCGCTCAGCCATTTCCTCCACTTCCAGCCTAGCCTTACGTGTTTCTTCGCTCGGTCTTACAATCTGGGTAAGAAGCGGTGCATAATCGGAGTTTCCGATGCAAATGATTTCGATTTTCAGCAGGTAAAAATCCGCAGAAGAATTCTTATTCAACCAGTCAATAACTCCTATATGCTCAGGCCGAGGATCGGCTACGATCCAGATTGCCGCCTTCGCCTGGATTGCCACGAGGTAGGTGAGCAGTTTTCCAAGGTGGTCATGGTTGCTCTTTTCAAGTTGGTTCTCGATTATGACTGTGCGACCGTCGTTGTCCTTGGCGACAATGTCAACACGGAAGGCACCGGCAGCCTGCTCACACGCGATGTCACTGTCATTGAGCTGGAGACCTGTAGCCTCGACGAGGACATCGACGTTTTTCTTTAACCAAGGCGTGAAGTTGAGAGCCTCGTGACTCCACACTTCACTCAGTGGTATCCGTTGAATACGCCCAATCTCATGTCCAGTCTCAGTGCCAGCGGAATCCAAGTCACCCATGCCTTGACCTCTTCGCTGCCGTCACGTGTCCTCGTGCCCTTCCAAGCGGACCTACTCGGTCCATAGAATCGAACCGCTAGGCTATAGCGAACTCCCCTAATTAGTGCCTGCGACAAAACCCCCTAAAATCCGATCTTCTCTAAAAATATGCGCCGATTTATGGACCCATTGGGGGCATCGTTCAGCAGAATTTCTCCCCTGATTGGTAAAAATATGTCAAGAAATCTGGCTGAGTTCGACTCACTGCCTGCTTCAGATACACTCCGCCCTGCCGGCCTTCTGCCAGCTCTCTTTTTTCTCTTTCCCGTCTCGATGACCGCTGCTATGCGGCTATCTTTAGCCGCTCTTTCTTCAGTCTTTCTCGTTCCCTTCTCTGGAGTATCAATCCTAGCCGATGCACGTTCGCTGCCACCACTGACAACCCAATCGCCCGCTCGAATCCTGCCCGACCGTGCTCTCGCACTCGATCCAGTCCTCGCTGCTCCAAGTTCGCGATCGCCGACTCCACTGCCGGATGCTGCCGCCGTCTCTCTACGTACTCCTGTGCTTCTTCCCGCTCTTTATCTGTCTCACTCAACCGCCCCTTCTTCGGCATCACGTTCCGCGCCAGCATGCCATCCAACCGCTGCCGATTCCCAGCACTGTAGTACCCCTTGTCAAAACTGCATCCCTGCAATCCCGGGTACTCACTCTGCACCTGTTCCACTATTTCGACCGCCACATCCACGTCCTGCTCCGTCCACATGATACGATGACCTAATATAAACTGTTCCGCGCTCTCCACGATTGTTACCGGCACTCCTAGCTCTACCAGAACACCCGCTTTCCCTTTTACGCACCAGCGCGTATGATCTTCGAAAATCGAATACACTTTCTCCTCTTGTGGGATCGTCTCGCCTTGCAATATTCTCCGCTCCACTTGCCCCGCCAGTTTCCGCCCCAATCCCGCAAGCCGTTCTATTTCCTTGATCTCTTCCTTGCTTGCCCTGCTCTCCCGCAGATTTTCCAAGCTCCCCTCAGCTCGTTCTAGCAACCTTTCACACTGCTTCAAATACGCCTTCACCCCTTTCTCTTGATTCTTCCTCCTGCGCTGCGCCTCGTCCGCACTCTTTGGAACAGTCTCCTCACCTTCCCTTCCAACTTCTTATGCTGCCGCCAGCCTGTCTCCCCTTGGGCCTCACTCGCCCGTGCGATCGTCCGTAGCAGACTCCTCATTGCATCCCACAGCAAACTTACATCCGTCGGATAATGCACGTCTGTCTCCACCACGAACGAATCGCAACGCGCCGCCAACTCTCCTGCCACATCCTGGCCTAGCACTTCGTAGCCAGCTCCCACCACCAAGCGGTTGACAGCCGCTAGTAACTGCGGAGTCAGTAGCGACACGTTGCGTGTGATCGTGCGGCAACTGGCCACTGTGCTGTCCCAGTCGCTGAGTCCCATCATGCGCCGCACACTGCGATGCTGTCCAGCTAATTCATGCCAGCGATCATAATCGCAATTCAATCCCTGACGCAGCAGTCCCAGCACCAATATGCTCCACAGACTCATGCCCGGACGACCGTTCCTGGCGTCCAAGCACGGCCCGTATGCTTGCCTCTCACTGTCTGCGCTGTCCGCCTTGCTCTTGTCCGCGAGCAGATGCGTCTCCAGCAGAGTGAATAGCTTGGCCCGCAACTCAGCATCCGACCAAATCTGCTGCAAACCGCGCAGCACGGCGGGAATATCATCCCGGGACTGCGGATCGAGTGGGATGCGCTCAATATCGATTTGGCCGATGGCTAATTGTGGATTTAAGACGACTCTCATGGGTGCCTGCCAGACGAAGATCGTAGCAAATAGGCCGCCAGCGGGCCAGGGCTAGCCAGCCGCTGTCATCTTCGTCGGCGTCGATTGCTATCAACTCATCTATTTTCAATCATTTAGAAGCTTTTGTCGCAGGCACTAAATACCGCCCAGTCGACACCACCGAAGAAGCCTCCTGCCAGACCGCTAGCCTGCGCTGAAGTCGCACCATACGCCAAAGTGGTCCGACAGGCGAATCCGGCTGGCCGTCTCCCCGCTCCAGATTCCGACGCTGCAGGCGATCAGGTCCGGCGTATGCGTGATGTGATCGATCACAGCCTGGCCCCCTGACAACTCCCCTTGTGTCGCGAACGAGAATCTGCCGAACGATCGCAGGAGAGCCTCGTGTGCCTTGCGAGGCACCGACTTCTTCCTCGGAATCGACTGGTTGAAGTCGCCCAGCACGATGGTTCGCGATTCGGGAATCCGGCTGCGCAGCTTCTCGAACCCCGCTAGCCAAGCTTCGTGATCCTGCCACGGCCTGCGATCCTTGCGGCCGGTTCTCACGTGCGCATCTCTCCAAGGGATGCAGATGCCAACGACAGTCAGGCAAGTCCCGGACTGTGTTTCCGTGCTGCCCGCCACGAACCTGCCGCAGGGCAGATCTGCGGAGCCGACGGCATCGACGTGAGGAGTCCAAGGTTGCCTGCTCCACAACAGCACCTTCCTACGGCCCGCGCGGATGGGGTAACCCCAGTCCTTGCCCGCGTCAATGACATGACCTCTATCGGGGAAAACCCCCGCGAATCCTTCGGTCACGCACAGCACGTCGCAGCCCGAGCCGGCCAGCATGTCTCGGATGATGCTGCCCCTGCTGCTGCTCGGGCTGGCCCACTCGGTGTTCCAAGTGCCGATTCGGATCGCAGGGGAGGTGCCGTTCTTCCTAGCAGCCATACGGCCTCGATCTTACAATCCTCCGGGAGCGCTAGCGTGGTAATGCGATGACGATTTTGGGTCTAAGTATATCGTATTCAATAACTTTCAGATATACCCTGAACTACCCTAAGAGTAGTTTCAGGGTAGTAGGACCCTTCGGGCCGCGCTTGGAGCGCACCGAAGAGCCTAAGCCTACTACGGGGCGAATCTGCTGCCTGATCGCGAGGCCGGGATAGCTCCAAATCAGCTCTTCGGCCCAGCGATCCGCTACAGGACGAGTACTGCTCCAACCCCAGATCCGTAACTTCAGGCGCAACTTTTTGAAGTCTCTCGCAGCCGTGCAGGAGATCTACCCGGAGTCGAAACAGCGAGTCTAGCCGATTCGCGGCCGGGTGCGTCTCTACCTAGTGGACCCGCTGATCGATCCGAAGGCCCCCAGCGAAGATCGCGTCTTCGAACTGCTGCGCAAGACCGGTCTAGAGACTGACGAGGCGTTTACACTGTTTGCAGGGATTCGCAACATGGCCTCTGCCAACCTCATCGCCCGCTTCGAAGCCAAGCTCGACGCCATGACGGACACGATGCGGGCCGAGATCGGCTCCGTGCGCGGAGATCTCAATTCCGTGTGCGGGGAACTCAATTCCATGCGCGGGGAACTCAGCGTCCAGCGCTGGCTGATGGGGATCGGCTTCGCGGCCTTGGTCGCGGCCGCCATCGCCCAGCTGTTTCGCGGCGGCGGTGCCTGACCTGCTTCCCGGCCGCCGCTCTGGCCGCTCTCAGGCGCAGCCTCGCTGGTACTCTAGCCGCTCTTCACGCCCCACTCGAACGGCTTACCCTCCGGATGTATCCCAAAGGCCTGGGATCGTCTCCCTCGCGCATTCAAGAACACTCGGGCGATCCAGCCCGGGCGAAGCGGATCCCCCGGCAGTTCCAGCCGGGGTTGGGAGCCAACAGGGGAGAGTGCGCGGCGCTACAGGCGCGACGCAGCGCCAGCGCGACCAAACCGATCGCGCCGGGCGAGTCGACACGGGAATCCGGCCGGAGCCGGCACTTGCCTCCAAGCCGTCCGTCCAGCAATACTTGGCCGGCCCTCTCAGTATTCAAGGACCCAGATGTTGCGGAACATCACGAAGCTATGGATGTCGTGCAATTGCAAGCCGATCGGGCCCTTGCGGGGCCGTTCCGGATCGCCGGCGTGCTCGGCGGCCAGCACCCCGTTGACATAGACCCGGATCGCGTCGGCCCGCGACTCGATGTTGAGGCGGTTCCACTCGCCAGCGATGTCCAGCCCCGGGCGGGCCCGCGCCAGCCCGTACAGCGAACCCGTCGGCCACCGATCGGAGTGCCCGCTGTTGATCTGGATCTCGTAGCCCTGCTTGGACGGCGTGCAGGCGAAGTCCGGCTTCTCTGCGATCCCGCAAGCCGCCCGGGAAGGATCGCGAATCGAGACGCCGCTGTTGCCGGCAGTGTTGACCCAATATTCCAAGTGCAGGTCGAACTCCCCGAATTCGCGCTCCGTGTACAGCCAGGACTGCCTCGTGCTCCACGCGACGAAAGCAGCCCGCCGGATGTCCTCCCGGCCCCGCAGTTCCTGCTGGCGGCCGATGCCGGAGCTCGCGACGACCACCCCGTCCGAGCGGATCCGCCAATGGCCGTCCCCGAGGGCCTCCCAGCCGTCAAGCCCGTCGCGCAGCAGGTCGCGCCAGTCAGCGGCGGCCGCGACCGGCGCGGTCGCGGCGCACGCCAAGACCAGAATCGCTGCCCTCATCGGCCCCTTCCCGCCAGATCCCATCCTACGCAACCGACCTCTCCGGCGGCCGGGCTTCATTCCCGGAGACCCGGGCCGCCGCACCCGATGAACTGGACCTCCTCCTCGACCTCGAAGCCGAAGCGGTCCAGCACGCGGCGCTTCAGCTCGCGGACCAGCTCATGGATCTGGGCCGCGCTGCCGCCGCCGCGATTGTAAATCAGGTTCGCGTGATACGGCGCGACTTCAATCCCCCCGCGGCGCATGCCCTTGGCGCCCACCTGCTCCAAGAAGAAGGCCGAGGCCACCTTGCCGCCACGCACGGCCCGCTGCGGCACCAGGCCCGCCACCGCTGGCGGCAGCGAGTCGACGAACAAGTTCTTGAAGATACTGCCAGCGCAGCGCATACTGGGCGGGAATTTCTCGTCGCGGAGCGCCCGGATTTCCCTGGCGCGGGCGCGCAGGGCGGCCGCATCGCCCGGCGGCAAGACTAGGCGCACGCCCAGGATCAGCCAGTCCTTGCGCCGCTTGAAGATCGATTCGCGGTAGTCAAACTCGCATTCCGACGGCCCGAAGCGGCGAATCTCGCACCCGTCGAGCACATCGACGCGCCGGGCGAATTCGTCGATCTGGCGCCCGTAGGCCCCGGCATTGCCGTACACCGCTCCTCCGACCGACCCGGGGATGCGATCCAAGGCGTGCAGCCCCTCCAAGCCCCGCTCCAGCGTCAGGTCGACCACGGCTTGCAGGCTGCCGCCGGAGGCGGCTTCGATCGCCCCGTCGCGAAACTCCAGGCCGGCGGCCGTGTAACGCAGCACCAAGCCCCGGAATCCCTCGTCGGCGGCCACCACGTTGCTGCCCTCTCCGAGCAGGTAGCATGGCACGCCGGCCATGCGGGCCGCTTGGAAGGCCGCGCCCAGGGCTTGCGGCGTGCCGGCGAGGCCGAACAGGTCGGCATGCCCGCCGATCGCGAAGCGCGTGTGCCGGCTCAGCGGGACACCCGCGGCCAGGCGCAGCCCCTCGATCGCTCCGAGGCGCCGAGCCAACTCGGAGTGAGCTTCCGTCGCAGACTGCAACACCCAATTGTATGGCGCGGGCAGAGACAGCCCTGCGGGATCGCGCATCATGAAGGCATGGATTTCGCGTTCCCCGGCTTCGCCCCGCAAGCGCGCCGGTTCCTGCGCGAGCTGCAGGCGAACAACAACCGGGAATGGTTCCAGAGCCACAAGCCGGACTACGAAAAGTTCGTGCAGGAGCCCCTGCGCGCACTGGCCCTGGAAGTCAGCCTGTCCATCGCGGAGCACTCGACCGGGCACGAGATCGATCCGCGCAAGGCCGTGTACCGCATCTACCGCGACGTGCGCTTCTCCAAGAACAAGGACCCATACAAGACGCATGCCGCGGCGGTATTCCCGCAAGCCGGCTTGCAGCGCCACGCGGGCGCGGGGTTCTATTTCCACTTCTCTGCCGAGGAATTGCTGGTCGGAGGAGGTGTCTATGCGCCAGCCCCGGACGGCCTGCGCCGCATCCGCTCGCAAATCGCGGGCGAGGCCGGCGAACTGCGCGCCATCCTTGCCGCGCGGGACTACCGCAGCCACTTCGGCGGACTACAGGGGCAGCGGCTCAAACGCACCCCGCGCGGATTCGCGCCGGACCACCCAGCGGCAGATCTGCTGGCCTACAAGCAGTTCCTCGCGGGAGCCACGCATCCGGCAGGCGTGATCGAGCAGCCGTCGATCGGCCCCCTGCTGGAGCGGCACTTCCGCGCCATCGCACCGCTGCTGGCGTACCTCAATCGGGCGATCCGAGCCGCTTGAGGCCGAGGCCCGCTCGTGGGATCATTAGGGGAGGCATGCCCTGCCGGCAGCGGCACGGGCCGATCATGGCGTACAGCGACCTGCGGGAATTCGTGGCCGCCCTCGAGCAGCGGGGCGATCTCAAGCGCATCGGCGCCGAGGTCGACCCGCGTCTGGAAATCGCCGAACTCGCCGATCGGGCGGTCAAGCGCGACGGTCCCGCACTGCTGTTCGAGCGCCCCAAGGGCTCCAGCGTCCCGGTTCTGATCAATTCCCTAGCATCGCTCTCCAGAATGCAACTGGCGTTCGGAGTGAGCAACCTCGACGACATCGCCGACAGGATCTCGGAATACTTGGCCTTCGGCGTGCCGCAGGGCGTCGCCGGCAAGCTCAAGGGGCTGGCCAAGCTGGCCGAGGTGCGCAATTTCCTGCCCAGGACAGTGCGCTCCGGGCCCTGCCAGGAAGTGGTCAAGAGCGAAGGCTTCTCACTGCTCGACTACCCGGTGCTGACCTGCTGGCCGGACGACGGCGGGCCCTTCATCACGCTGCCGATGGTGTTCTCGCGCAACCCCGTCACCGGCAAGCGCAACTGCGGAATGTACCGCCTGCAGGTGTTCGACGCGCGCACGACCGGCATGCACTGGCAAACGCACAAGCAAGGCGCCGAGCACTACCGCCGGCTGCGGCAAGAGGGACAGCAGGCCCGCATGGAAGTCGCGGTGGCGATCGGCGCCGACCCCGCAACCATGATCGCCGGCAGCCTGCCGCTGCCGCCGGATCTGGACGAGATGCTGTTCGCGGGCTTCATCCGCCGCAAGCCGGTGGAGATGGTGCCGTGCAGGAGTGTCGACCTCGAAGTGCCGGCCAATGCCGAGATCGTGCTCGAAGGGCACGTCAACCTGGGCGAGTTGCGCACCGAGGGACCGTTCGGCGATCACACCGGCTACTATTCCCTGGCGGACGAGTACCCGGTGTTTCACGTCGACTGCGTCACGCAGCGCAGGGATCCGATCTACGCGACCACGATCGTCGGCCGGCCGCCGATGGAGGACTACTTCATCGGCAAGGCGATCGAACGCATCTTCCTGCCCCTGATGCGGCTACAGGCCCCGGAAATCGTGGACGTGGCGATGCCGGCGGAAGGCGTGTTCCACAACCTGATGCTGATCTCCATCCGCAAGTCCTATCCCGGGCAGGCGCGCAAGGTGATGAACGCCATCTGGGGACTGGGCCAAGCTTCGTCGACCAAGTGCATCGTGGTGGTCGACCACGATGTCGACGTGCAGGACTATTCCGAAACGGCCTGGCGGGCGCTCAACAACATCGACCCCGAGCGCGATGTCCAGTTCACGATGGGGCCGGTCGACTCTCTGGACCATGCCAGCCGGTTGCCGGACTATGGTTCCAAGATGGGCATCGACGCAACCCGCAAATGGAAGGCCGAGGGGTTCGCCCGGCCCTGGCCCGAGGTGATCGAGATGGACGAGGACGTCAAGCGGCGGGTCGACCCCATCTGGGAAGCGCTGGGCATCGGCTAGCGGCCCGGGGCAGAGGCCGACCGTCGTGAGGGACACGCCCGCAGAAGCCGCCAGAGGCCAATTGCGAGCCCCTGAGTGCCGGCTTTCCTCTCGGAACCGGGCAATCTCGATCCGCCCCTGCTTCTTCGCCACTGCGGCCGCGGCCTGCTAGGGCTGGTGGGTTGCGCGGTCCCCGTGTTCGCCAAAGCGTCGCTCCCCGCCTTGCTGGCATCGCTCGGCGCCCTGTGCACGGGCTGCGGGTGGCTGCCGGAGGCTTGGAACGGCGGGCTGCGGATCGGGCCTCCGCCCGCGGCGAAAGCCGAGCTGGCGGCCGTGGCGGTGGCCACGCTGGAAGCTCCGGTCAAGGCAAGGCGCGGCGGCCGCGTGCTAGCGTTGCGGGTCCGCCCCGGGGATGTCGTCTCCCGGGGCGACGCCTTGATCGAGCTTGAAGACCTGGCGCTGCAAGAATCCAAGGCGGAACTGCGCCGCGAAATCGCGGACCTGAGCGCCGCGCAGTCCGGCCCCGCGAAATCGCCCGGGCCAGGCGCCCGGGAGCGGCAGCGAGACTTCCGGACGGCAGCGTTGCAACAGCTGCGGGAGGCCCACAGGCTGGCCGGCGAGGAGTTCGAGCATTGGGCCGAGCTATTCCGGGAAGGGCTGGTGGCGCGCCTCGATTTCGAGGAAAAGCAGCGGGAATTCAAAGCGCTGGGGGCGAGGGTGGCCGCGGCCGAGGCTGCCGCCAGCCAGCGGGAGGCCGCGGCCGAACCGTCCGAGACGACGGCCTTACGACGAGCGCGACGGCTGCTGGAGCGCTTGCGGCAACTGCCGGAGGCCTATGTCGCGACGAGCGGCTGCGACGGAACGGTCAAGGAACTGCTGGTCGCCGTCGGGGACCGACCCGCGCGGGGGACAGCAGTGGCCACGATTTCGCGCGCCGCTTTGCCGAGGCTGGAAGCCCGGATCGCCGACACAGTAACGGTCGTTGCGATCGAGGAGGCCTGCGGCGTGCCCGGGCCGCTGGCATTCACCCGGGCCGCAGGAGCACTCCGGCTGGCGGCGCCCTCACCGCACCTGCGGCCGGGGGACAAATGCCGCCTGGCAGTCTTGATCCGCAAGTAACTAGAGCGCGGAGTCTCGCGCCTACCATAACTTAGGCATGTCAGTAACGGGGCAAATGGCGGGGCCGCAGGATCCGGCGGCGCTTGGCAAGCAACTGCTCGACCAAAAGATCGTGATCCGCACCTACGGCCTCCGCAAGACGTACTTGATGGGCGACCAGCAGATCCATGCAGTCAACGGAGTCGATTTGGAAATCCGCTACGGCGAGTACGTGGCATTGATGGGCCCTTCCGGATCGGGCAAGTCCACGTTCATGAACTTGATCGGTGCTTTGGACACGCCGACCGCCGGCGACTACTTCATCGCTGGCCAGCTCGTAAGCGCGATGTCCGACGACGAGCTGGCGTATATCCGCAACCGCGAGATCGGATTCGTCTTCCAGACATTCAACCTCCTGCCGCGCCTTACTGCCCTGCAGAACGTGGAACTGCCGCTGGTGTATGCCTCCGTGCCGCCGGCGGAGCGCACGGAGCGGGCCAAGCGCGCCCTGGCCCAGGTCGACCTCACCGAGCGCATGTACCACACTCCCAGCGAGCTTTCCGGAGGGCAGCGGCAGCGCGTGGCCATTGCCCGCGCACTGGTGGGAGATCCGGCGATCATCCTAGCCGACGAGCCGACCGGCAACCTCGACACGGCCACGTCGACCGAGATCATGGGCGTGTTCGACGTCCTGCACAAGCAGGGCAATACGATCATCTTGGTAACGCACGAACCCGATATTGCCATGTACGCGCGCCGCATCGTCCAGCTGCGCGACGGCAAGGTCGCCAAGGACGAAGAGGCGCGCTGGGCGCTGGCAACGACCTTCGGGCAAGCCGAGAAGCAAGGCGCAGCGCAAGACGAGCAGGCCTGACAGCTCCTTGCCGGGCGACGCATTCCTAACGCTGGCCGCTGGCGTGGCGCTGGCGGGCTGCGCCCATTACGTGCTCGTGCTGCTGGCCGCCCGGCAGTTTCTGCGGCACGGGCGCGAGCGGAACGCCAAGCCTGGGAACCCGCCCTTCATCAGCGTTCTGAAACCCCTGGCCGGTGACGAACCCGGTCTGGCGGAGAATCTGGACTGCTTCCTGCGGCTCGACTATCCGCGCTACGAGGTGCTGCTGGCCGCGCCCGACGAGCTGGACCCGGCCCTGGCGATTGCGAGACAGGCCCGCTCCGACCATCCGGACCTGCCGGTGCGCGTGCTGGCCGCCGGCGATTCGGGCTGTCCCAACACCAAGGTGCATGCGCTGGCCACGCTGAGCGCCCAGGCGCGGGGCGAGCTGCTGGTCGTCAGTGACAGCGATGTCCGCGCCGCGCCGTCCTTGCTGTGGGATCTGGCGCGCGAGTTTGAGGATCCCAAGGTCGGGGTCGTCACCTGCCCCTACCGCGCCAGCGCCGGACGGAGCCTGTGGTCGCGGCTGGAAGCCATGGGAATGAACACCGAGTTCTGGAGCGGCGTCCTGGTGGCGCAGTTCCTCTCCCCGATGGATTTCGCGGTCGGCCCGACCATGGCCGTGCGCCGGTCGTGCCTCGAGGCCATCGGGGGCTGGGCTGCATTCGGCGAGTACCTGGCCGAGGATTTCCAAATCGGCAGGCAGGCGCGCTTGGCCGGCTACGAGGTGCGGCTGAGCGCGCATGTGGTGGAGCATAGGATCGGCAGCCAGGGCCTGCGCGAGAATCTTGCCCACAGGCTGCGCTGGCGGCGCTCGACACGCCGGTCGCGGCCGGTCGGCTACTGGGGCGAGATCTTCGCCAATCCGCTGCCGTGGGCGTTGCTGCTTCCGCTGGCGGCGCCCGGCGCGGCCTGGTCGTGGGCAGCGCTGGGGGCATGCCTAGCGCTGCGGTTGCTAGCCGCGCTGCTGGTCGCCGGGAGCGTGCTCCGCGACACCCGGGCGCTGCCGCGCTACTGGCTGCTGCCGCTGCAAGACGTGCTGAGCCTTCTGTGCTGGACGGCCGGGCTGGCCGGGAAGCGCGTCGTGTGGCGAGGCCGGGCGTACGAACTGGCCGGTGACGGGCGGCTGCGGCGGGCGCGGGGCTGATCCACGCAGGCGGCCTGCCCAAGCGGGGCAGGCGGGCATGCCGTCACAAGGCAGGCTGCTCGGCGTACACGCCGAACTCGGCCCGCAGGACATCGCAGATCTCTCCCAACGTGGCGTAAGCCCGCACCGCGTCCAAGATCGCTGGCATCAGATTGGCGCCGCTTGCCGCCGCGGCGCCGACTCCAGCCAAGGCCGCGGCAGCCGCTCCGGCGTCCCTGCCGGCACGCAGATCTCTCAGCCGGGCTGCCTGACGGCGGCCGACGCTCCCGTCGACCGCCAAGGTCTCGAGCGGCTCGCTGGCGGCGGCTGCATGGGCGTTGACGCCCACAACCTTCACCTCGCCGCGCTCGACGCGGCGCTGGTAGTCATAGCTGGACCTCGCAATCTCCGCTTGCGGATAGCCCTGCTCCACCGCGGCCACCATGCCGCCCAGAGAGTCGATCTTGTCCAGCTCGTCCCAGCAGGCGGCTTCCAATTCATCCGTCAGCCGCTCGACGAAGTAGCTCCCCCCGAACGGATCGGCCGTCTCGGTCACTCCGGTTTCCCAGGCGATTACCTGCTGCGTGCGCAGCGCCAGCAGCGCGGCCTCGGAAGTCGGCAGGGCATGCGCCTCGTCAAGGGCGTTGGTATGCAATGATTGCGCTCCTCCGAGCACCGCCGCCAGCGCTTGCAGGGCTGTCCGAACGATATTGACCTGGGGCTGCTGCGCCGTCAGCGTCACGCCGGCCGTCTGCGCATGGAAGCGCAGCTTGAGAGAGCGGGGATGCTCGGCACGGAAGCGTCCTTGCATCACCTTGCACCACACCCGCCGCGCCGCGCGGAATTTGGCGATTTCCTCGAAGAAGTCGCTGTGGGCGTCGAAGAAGAAGCTGAGCCTCGGCGCGAATTCGTCAATCGCGAGCCCGCGCTCCAGCGTCGACTCGACATAGGCGATGCCGGCCCCCAGCGTGTAGGCCAGCTCTTGGGCAGCCGTCGAACCGGCCTCCCGGATGTGATAGCCGCTGATGGAGATGGGGTTGAAGCGCGGCGTTTTCCGCGCCGCGTACTCGATCGAGTCCGTGACCAAGCGCATCGACTCCCGGGGCGGATAGATGTACTCCTTCTGCGCGATGAACTCCTTGAGGATGTCGTTCTGGATAGTTCCTGAGAGGCTGCTCCACGGCGCGCCCTGCTTTTCTGCCACCGCTAGGTACATCGCCCACAGGATGGCGGCCGAGGATGTGATCGTCATCGAAACCGTGACTTGGTCGAGCGGGATCCCGGCGAGCAGATCTTCCATGTCGGCCAGGGAGGAGATCGCCACGCCGCACTTGCCGACTTCGCCCTCGGCCATGGGGTGGTCGCTGTCATGGCCCATCAAGGTCGGCAGGTCGAAGGCCGCCGAGAGGCCCGTCTGCCCCTGCTCGAGCAGGAAGCGGAAGCGCCGGTTGGTCTCCTCGGGCGTGCCGTAGCCGGCGAACTGGCGCATCGTCCACAGCCGCTCGGAGTACATGCGCGGATGGATGCCGCGCGTGTACGGGGGCTCGCCCGGCAGGGAGCCGTCACCGCTCGACCCGCTAGATGCGTCGTAAAGGCCGTCCCTTGCCGGGCTTGGGGCGGCGGGGCGGGTCACGCCTAGAAGGCCAGCGTGCCGGTGCGCGGGGTCTCGGACTCGTTCGGCAGGAAAAGTATCTGGCAGCGTTCGCAGCGGTAGATCTCGGGATCCCGGCCGAACTTGGTGATGATCTCGTTCCCGTAACCGTACCAGCGCTTGAGATGCCCGGCGCAGATCTTCTTGCCGCTGGGCTCGTCACAGGCCCGCTGGCGCTGGAGCCGGCGCTTGACGAGTGTGCCGTCCGCCAATGTGGCCACCCAGTTCTTAGGCGGCGGCGCGGCCGCTTCGGCTTCGGCTGCTTCGGCAGGAGCGGGACTCGTCTCTGGCATGGCTTTCTGCGGGCATTCTACCAGACTCCGGCAACGCCCCCGGCCTTGCGCCGCTTGCGGTCCGAACGCGCGGGGCAGGCGCAGCTGCTCACATCCTTACGCCCATGCGCAGGACCGTGGCCGCGTAGAATGCCAGCTCGGCCTCCAAGGCTTGGCGGATGTGCGTCGCATCCGTGAAACCGTGCGACTCCCCTTCGAACAGGTAATAGGCGGCGGGCACGCCGCTGCGGCGCAATGCGCTCACCATCGCCTCGGTCTGCGCCTTCGGCACGACGGTGTCTTGCGAGCCTTGAAAGAAGATCACCGGCACCTTCATCTGGTCCGCCCGAGCAAGCGGGGACCGCTCGCGGAAGAGCGCCTCTTGGGCGGGCCACTCCCCGATCAGCGTGTCGTGATATCTCGATTCGAACTTGTGCGTTTCCGTCGCAAGGCCCGCAAGATCGCTGATCCCGTAATAGGATGCACCGGCCGCGAAAATATCCTTGCCGGCCAAGCAGCACAACGCGGTATAGCCGCCCGCGCTGCCACCCTTGACGATGAGCCGGCGCCCGTCCGCTTGGCCCTGGGCGACGAAGTGCCGCGCAGCGGCGACGGCGTCCTCCACGTCGACCACGCCCCACTGGCCGTTCAGCCGCTCCCGGTAAGCCCGGCCGAAGCCGGTGCTGCCGCCATAGTTGAGATCGGCCACGGCGAATCCGCGGCTGGTCCAAAACTGCACTGCGAGCGACAGGGCGTCACTGGCAGCCGAGGTCGGGCCGCCATGGACACGGAGGATGAGCGGCGGCTTTTCCCCAGCCGGCGCTTCGAAATCAGGATTGCGGGGCGGGTACAGGAAGGCGTGCGCCCGGGAACCATCGGCCGTGCGGAAATATTGCGAGCTCGGAATCGAAAAGTAGCTGCGCACGCTCTCGGGTATCTCGGCCGAGTCCCGGAGCTTCTCCATGCCGAGCGTGCCAAGGTCGATGCGCACCAAGGCTGGCGGCTCGGCGGGGGCCGCCGCTCGCACCACGGCCGCGCTGCCGCGCACGGCGACAGCGTCGACCTGGCTGTACGGCGTCGGCACAGGCGCCATTCCCCCGCTGCCGTCCAGCAGGCCCAAGCTCCAGCGCCCGCCCTCGCAGTAGGCGGCCAGGATCCGGCCGTCGCTTGCGAAGCCGTAAGTCGACATGCGAAACAGCCACTGCGGCAGCCCGAACTCGGCCTTGCGCGCGTGCAGCGGACGGCTCAAGCCGTCGTAGCGGTACAGGTTCCAATAACCGGTCCGGTCGGACACGTAGTGCAGCTCTCCCGCCGGGGACCACTCCGGCTGGAAGATCGATTCGCCCTGACCGCCCGCGATCTTCTCCGCGCCGCTGACCGCTCCGTCCGCGCCCAGCAGCCCAACCCACAGCTCGGTGCCGTCCCACGGCATGTTGGGGTGCTGCCACTGCAGCCAGCACAAACGCCTCCCGGCGGGGCATACGCGGGGGTTGGAGTAGAAGTCGGCCCCGCTGAGCAAGCGGTCCGGGGGCTGTATTCCGGCCCCGCATCGAATCGCTGCGAGCGACTGCCGCGCTTCGCGGCCCGGCTGCGAGTGATCCTCGCAGACCGCGATAATCCGTGCACGAGCCGGGTCGGCCTCGAGGTCGGCGTAGCGCTGCGCAGCGGCGTCCGTGAGAGGCCGGGCAGTGCCGCCAGGGGGCAAGCAGTACAGCAGGCCGTCGCTAGCCTCGCAGAAATACACCGTGCCGGCCGAGACGGTGTAGGCTCCGCCGCCGTACTCGTGGACACGGCTGCGCACCGAGGACGGCGCTTGGCGCAGATCCCTGGCCGGCCCGTCGCACCCGCGGCGCACCAAGGCCGCGCGGCCGTGCTCTGCGGGCCGGACTTCGAGCCAGTAGACGTCGCTGCCGTCGAGCCTCGGCTCGCTCAAGCGGATCGACTTGCCAGCCACCAGATCGGCCGAGATCGGCGATTGCCAGAAGCCGTGCTCGGCTATCGTGCGCCGGCTCACGCGCGAGGCGCCCCCGTTCTCGGGCAGCGGCCTTGGAGGACAAGCCTTGTCAATGCACTGGAGGCTTGGGCAGCTGGTCTAGGAACGACCGCACCAGCTGCCGGTTCTCCTCGTCTCCGAGGTTCTTTCTCAGCAACTGCTCGGCCGCCTTGATGGCGAGGCCCGCAGCCTCTTGCCGGAGATCGGCAAGCGCTGCGCGCCGCTCGGTCTCCAGCTGGCGACGGCCATCCTCCATGATCTTGCGGGCTTCCGCGCGGGCCTCTTCGCGGGCCTGCTCGCGCACGCGCTCGGCTTCCTGCTTCGCCTCTGCCACCAGTTCCTGGGACTGTCGCAGCGCGGCCTGCATGTTGGCCTTGTTCTCTGCAATGGCCCGCTCGGATTCGGCCTGGGCCTGCTCGGCCTTCGCCAAGGAATCGCGGATCCGGCCCTCGCGCTCGTCCAGAACGGCCAGGATGGGCTTCCAAGCAATCAGGCGTAGCGCCAGGAAGGTGACCAAGAACGTCACCACGGTCCAGATCATCAGACCTGGCTCGAACTGTAGCAGTGCGTTTCCGTTATCACCGGCCATGAGAGTTCCTCCGGCAGCGCCCCGGGGCCGGGGGCGCTAGAAGAGCAGCGCGACAAACAGCACGCCGAGGCCGATTACCGCCACGCCTTCCAGCAGGAACAACGGGAGCTGGAACGCCCCGCGGATGTCCTTGGCGGCCTGCGGCTGGCGAGCGATGCTCTCCACGGCGGCCGCCGTGAACTTGCCGATGCCGAGGCTGGCGCCGACCACGATAATTCCCGCGCCGAGCGCACTACCGGCGCCTTTGTCGAGCAGTTGCGCCGAGGCCAGAGCCGGCATGGCCAGCAAGACGGCAAGCGCGAACAGGATGTTCAGTGTGCGTTTCATAGATTGGTTTCCTCCGTTAAGTGAGATGGGATTGTGTGAACTGCGTCAGTGCTGGTCTGCCACCAACATGCCGACGTACAGCGCCGTTAGCAGCGTGAAGACATATGCCTGGATGAAGGCTACGATCAGTTCCAGCAGCATGATCGCAGCCGCCAGCGGCACCGAAACCGCCGACAGGGCCACGCTCTGGAACAGGAAGATGAAGCCTAGGATGATCAGGATCACGATATGCCCGGCGGTCATGTTCGCGCCCAGGCGGATCATCAGCGCAACCGGCCGCACCAGCATCGAGATGATCTCAAGCAGGATGACGACGGGGGCAATGGGCAGGGGCGTGCCCTCCGGCACCATGTGCTTGAAGTAGCCGACCGGGCCGAGCGCCAGCACGCCGGTGACCACGAACGTCAGGAACGAGACCATGGCGAGCGCGCCGGTCACGTTCAGATTGCTGGTGGCCGTGAAGCCGCCGGGCACCAGGCCCAGCAGGTTGCAGGTCAGGATGAAGAAGAAGAGCGTCAGCAGGAACGGCGTGAAGCGGCGGCCCCACTTCTCGCCCATGTTGCCGATGGCGATCTCGTCGCGCACGAACAGCACGAGCATTTCGAGCGCGTTGGTCACGCCCGCGGGCGCCTCTCGACCGCCTCGCGGACGGCGCAGGAAGACTCCCGTCAACACGATCAGGATCGCCGAGGAGAGCAGCATCATCAGAACGGCCTTGGAGATGCCCAAGGCTTCGAATGCCGGCCCCAGATGAGGCTGCAGCCAGGCCGGCAGGTGAACCTCGCTGTTGGCGATGTGATGCATGATCACGTCGCCAATGCTCTCCTCCTCGCCCGCAGCCGCGAGGAAGGCGAATGGCAGAAGCCCGCTCAGCACTGCTCGAAGTACCTCGTGTAGCGGACTCCCTCGAAGACCTGGGACGCCAAGTACCCCGCCAGCAATGCCGGCACGTAGGCGCGCGCGTCGAGAGCCGCGCTGCTGAGCGCCCATGCGGCCAGGCCCAGAACCCACAGCGCGCGCAGCCCCGCTCCAATGGCCAAGGCTTGGAACAGGCTGCGCTTGAGCGTGGGCGCATCCAGGCGCAGCACCGCCTCCGAGACCAAAGCGGTCGCAAGGCCGCAAGCCAGCCCGAGTGGGATCTCTGCGCTCATTACCGTGTCCGCATTGCCTTGGCTAAGTTGTAGAAGCCTGCCAAGATCCCGACAAAGAGCCCGGCAACTGCCGCAGCCGGGTTGCAGTCCCAGCGCTGGCCGATCCACGCACCCGCCGCCAATCCCCCCAGCACCATTCCGCTCAACGACAATGCAGCTGCAACGGCAGCATTGGGGGGCTGGAACGGCACCGGCGTGTCCTATTGTCTCGGATGAGCTGTGGTGCGGGACTTAGAGATGCGCCGAGCCGCGGATCCGCGGCCTACTCTGACTGTAGCAGAAGGGCAAGCCGGGATACAACTTTCCAGCCAGCGGTCCTAAGCCCTCATGGCCGCAGGCGGCCACCCCGTAGGCAGGAAACAGAGCGAGCGCGAAGTGCTCGTTGGGGCGCTGTGCGTTCGGCGGCCGCTCATCGCCGATGAGCGGGGAGGGTGATGCGTCCCTCCGATCAGCCAGTTTCACAGCAGCCAACAAACAACCAGCAAACACTGGCAGCGGGCATGAAGCGGGCCAGCCGGCCGCACTGCAGCGCCAAGAACGATCTGTAGGGCCACGCAGCGCTTGCACTCCGAGCACTTTTGTCTGCAAAGCCACGCAGGCCCGCCAAAGCAGTGTAAGGATCAGACTTCGTTACATCGTTTCATTTAGGCTGTCCTGTGATTGCGCCGGAAGGCTGGTCGGCGACGGCTGTTGATAGGTTGGCCTTTCCCTCCTTCACCGGCCTGTCCAGTCCGCTGCGACGTGGGTCGTGGGGCTGGGTGCCGCCGCACGGGGTTGTGGTGCGGCCAACGTCCCCGTGGAAAGCGCGGCCAGCCCCGCACTGCGGCTGCCTAGCAAGCAACACAAAACTTTGATTTGCAAGGAGTTACAGACGGCTAGGCAGGCCACTGCCGCCGCCCAGCGAGCGCCGGTCCGGGGCGCAGTTGGTGATCGCCGGCAGGCGCCGTCCTCGGCCAGGGCCAGCGGTCAGCGACAAAGTCGTTGGGCAGCGCCGAGCGCTGGCGTGCGGGGGCCGGGGCAGCGTCTGGCTTGGCAGACGAACTGGAGTGGGCAGGCGCGGTGTTCGGGTCGAAAAGAGGACAAATTAAATGAAAAGAAAGTGCTGCCAATGCGGCCCTTCAAGACTGCGTCGGAATCGAGCTTACGAATTGCAATTAAACGATTTATGACGCTGCCAGACAGAGCGACGCAGCCGCCCGATGTAACCAAGTCTGAGGCTGGCGCGCTGGCCGGGCTGCCAGCCGGCCATGCGCACCTGCAACGCCACCCAGAATCCGAACACCGGCCACGCCGTGATCGCGTCGCAGGCCAAGCAGTTCACCAGCGCGGCCGGCCGTGCCTGCACCGCCAAGCTCGTCAGCAGGAACACTGCAGCCGTTGCATCCCCGCCGGTGCGGATCCCGCAACTCCACTGCCCGCCACACGTTCCTCGCGGGCCACCCGGCCGGCCGGTGCGCAACATCCTGTCGTCTCACCACATTTCTGGAATTGGCCCCGAATAGGACCCTAATAAGCCCTAATAAGCCCTAATAAGCCCTAATAAGCCCTAGAATAAGCTCGCTGATCGCCATTTACGTGGCCTTCCAACGCGCACCCCGTCCATGACCAGTCGCTCGCGCCAAGCCCCTAACCTTCAGTGTAGCCAAGCACTTACGAAGTTGACGCTCGCTTAGCTTTTGATCGAGCAGAGATCGAATTTCGCGCAGTGGCAGTGCGACATCGGAGCGACGCAGCAACGCCAAAACCACTTCTTGCCGCTCAGTGAGACTGGCCTCGGCTTGCCGAACGAACGACGCTTCCCCGCGCCAGAAACGGACAGTTACGCAGTCGCTCTGCTGCTCGATTTCGGGGCGTGGCAAGCCCATGGATATTGCTAGTTCGGCCATCCTGTTCGTTCCCCTGCCCCACTGCTCGATGATCCCGCGGCGATAAAACGTGCGTGCGATAAGTGGGTTCCACGGCCTCGACTCGTGCGGGCCAAACAGATCGTCCGGCGTTAGTCCAAAGTGGAGCGGGCCGGCGGACGTAACCTCGAGGCGGTCGTCATAGACGGCAAGTCCGATGGAGCCGCCGCCCAGCGCATAGTCACGATGGCAGAGTGCGTTCGCCAAGGCTTCCCGGGCGGCGAGCGGTGGATAGAGCGGCTCGTCGATGCGGGCGATGAGCCCCGACTCGAAACGGCTCGCGATAGGAAGTGTGTCGCGCAGAAAACGCTCGGCGCTGGCGAGCAATGAGAAAGCGTTGCCGTGGAACTGGCGGTTGTCTAGGAATTCCGCTCGGTCGAGGCCTCGAAAACGGGCCGCACGGAGAAGGCATTGTGGCATGTCGCATTCGAGCCGCTCGGTCTTGCCAAAAAGCGCTGCGGCTGCTCGGAACAAGACGCCGTCGCGCATCAGGCCGAGACCGCGAAGCAATGCTTCCGGTTCCCGGCTGCCCGGCTCGTTCAAGCGGCCGATACGGACTGCCCCCGCGATTGTGTTGCGAATCTCAGCGATGTCCAAGTCATTGACGGTCCATCCGGTGGCTGGCTGATTTTCCCAGCGCCGCTCATTGTGCATGCGCTCGAAGAGTATGCGGTTGTATTCGTCGGCCGACATGCTCCGCGTGGCATTGCCGACGCGTCGGTAGGAGACACCCCGGTACTGATATGGAGGCGATGGGCCCGGACTTACGTGAACAGCGATCACCTGTCGGTCGCCCGATACTCCGACCCTCTCAATCTCCGGAAATGCCGGTGGGTCAATTAGTTGAATCTCGGCACTCACGCCTTCGATTGTTCGCTCGCTCACATCTTGGCCCACCACAACACCTTCTGCCGTGATGCCGAACAGCACATGCCCACCTCGCTGGTTAAGCATGGCGCAAATTGTTGCTGCGGCTTCGCGCCGAGTTCCGGTGGTGGCTTTGAACTCCAGCGCCTCGGATTCGCCGGCACACGCCAGTTCATTAAGTTGATCAGGAGTCACAAATACGTCTCGCAAGCAAGTTTGTGTGACAACGCAAAAAAGCGCGGATCGTCCTCATCACAGGAGTTCATTGACTTTGACGAAAGCACGCTCAAAGCGTTTGAGCGTACTATCGCTCAAACGCCCCTCTAAAGAATCGAGTTTTTCGCTCAAGTAGCGAGCTGGTCGAAAGTGACTGAATTTAGACTCAATTGCATTTGATTTATGACCCAAATATTGCTCAATTCGCCGAACAATTCTGGATTGTGTGTTTGTCAGTTCTGTTAACTTAATATTCCATCCAAATTCGCGATTGACAAGCTTCAAATAAAAGCTTTCATCAAACATATCTTGTAACTGTCTAGCTAGGATAGCACCAACAGAAGTGACTTGAGGCGCAACGCGAAGGGGGTGAGGAGCATGGTTGGTCCACCCGAAGAGGGGTGCCGGGAGTGAGTGCTCACTAGCTTGCACTAGACATAGCTGCCCGCAACACGGCATTGTAGGGGTGTTCTGGCTTGCGGGCTTTCGCGAGCTGTCTCTGGTACGCGTCGTCAGTGCCTTGCATGCCTGCATCTTGCCCCCCGGCAATTCCACTGCAACAGAGATTGGGTGATTCCGGCTCATGACGAGAACTGAGCTAACCGGAGGTTTGTTGGATCAAGACACAGTAGCACAGTAGATCTGCAAGAAGCCGGGTTTTCGCAAGCTCGCCCTTCATGCCAGAGGTACCGGTGGCAGAGAAATGGCCCGCTCGTGTCCCGGACGCTCTCGTCGCAGCACCACAAGCGGTGGCCGCCACCGCTACAGAGACGGAGGATTCCCAATAGTTCGGAGGCCCGCATCGAGGAATTGCATTCGCGGCGCCGCTTCCGCTACCATAGAGGGGTCGGGGCTGAATCCCGGCGCATCTTAGCAGGTCGCGGCTGGCGGACGCATGGATCCCTTGGCGCGACCCCCCTTTTCATCACGGAATTGGGAATCGCATCGCTTGCTGGGCGGCATCCGGGCATAGGCGCCGGAGCGCCCTATCCACGAAAGACGGAGGAACCATACCACTGTGACAATCCAACCTCTAGGCAACCGCCTCGTCGCTGAGCGCATTTCAGCAGAAGAGCAGGTCGTCGGCGGGATCATCATCCCCGACTCTGCCAAGGAAAAGGGCCAGACCGCCAAGATCGTCGCCGCCGGGCCCGGCACCAAGAAGGATGACGGCAGCGTCGTGCCGCTCGATGTCAAGGCCGGCGATACGGTCATGATCGGCAAGTACGCGGGCAATGAAGTCAGCGTTGACGGCACCGAGTACTTGATCCTGACCGAGGACGACGTCCTCGGCGTGGTCGAGGGCTAGCAACCGGCCGCCGCCGCTTGCACCAGATTCAGGAGGGAACCAATTCAATCATGCCAGGCAAGGAAATCGTTTACGGAGAGGACTCGCGCCAGGGAATCCTGGCGGGCGTCAATAAGCTCGCCAACACCGTGAAGGTCACGCTCGGCCCGAAAGGCCGCAACGTGGTCCTCGAGAAGAAGTTCGGGGGGCCGACAGTGACCAAGGACGGCGTGACCGTTGCCAAAGAGGTCGAGCTCGCAGACCAGATCGAGAACATGGGCGCCCAGATGGTGCGCGAAGTCGCGTCCAAGACTTCGGACGTGGCCGGCGACGGCACCACGACAGCGACAGTGCTGGCACAGGCGCTGTACGCGGCCGGCGTCAAGAGCGTCGCGGCCGGCGCCAATCCGATGGCCATCAAGCGCGGGGTTGACCACGCCACCGGCCTGGTCGTGAGCGCAGTCGGCGAGATGGCCCGCCCGGTGGAGGGCAATGCCGTGTCGCAGGTGGCCGCGATCTCGGCCAACAACGACGCGGAAATCGGCAACATCATCGCGGAGGCGATGGAGAAGGTGGGCAAGGACGGCGTGATCACGGTCGAGGAGGGCAAGACCATCGACACCGAGCTGGACGTGGTCGAGGGCATGCAGTTCGACCGCGGCTACGCCTCGCCCTACTTCGTCACCGACCAGGACTGCATGGAGTGCGTGCTCGAAAACGCCCTGATCCTGATCCACGAAAAGAAGATCAGCAGCATGAAGGACCTGCTGCCGGTGCTCGAGACCGTCTCGCGCCAAGGCCGCCCGCTGCTGATCATCTCCGAGGAGACCGAGGGCGAGGCGCTGGCCACGCTGGTCGTCAACAAGCTGCGCGGCACGCTCAACGTGGCAGCGGTGAAGGCCCCGGGCTTCGGCGACCGGCGCAAGGCCATGCTGGAGGACATCGCCATCCTGACCGGCGGGCGGGCCATCATGGAAGAGACGGGCATCAAGCTGGAAGGGGTGCAGGTCGAGGATCTGGGCCAGGCCAGCCGGGTGGTGATCGACAAGGACAACACGACCATCGTCGAGGGCGCGGGCAGCAGCGATGCGATCCAAGGGCGGGTCAAGCAGTTGCGGGCGCAGATCGAGGAGACCACCTCGGACTACGACCGCGAGAAGCTGCAGGAGCGGCTGGCGAAGCTGGTCGGCGGCGTGGCGGTGATCAAGGTCGGCGCGGCCACCGAGACGGAGATGAAGGAGAAGAAGGCGCGCGTGGAGGACGCCATGCATGCCACCCGGGCGGCCGTCGAGGAAGGCATCGTGCCCGGCGGCGGCGTCGCCTTGGTGCGTGGCGCGGCGGCGCTGGACGGCGTTAGCTTGGACGACCCCGACGAGCAGACGGGTGTTGACATCGTGCGGCGCTCGCTCGAGGCCCCGCTGCGCTGGATCGCCCAGAACGCGGGCCAGGAAGGCGCCATCGTGATCGAGCGCGTGCGCCAGGCGGAAGGCAACACGGGCTATGACGCCCACGCTGACCGCTATTGCGACCTCGTCGCGGCAGGCATCATCGATCCGGCCAAGGTCACGCGCAACGCGCTGCAGAACGCGGCCTCGATCGCCGGCCTGATGCTGACAACCGAAGCCACCGTGCATGAGATCCCGGAGGAGAAGCCAGCTGCCGCTCCGGCCGGGCCTCACGACCACGACTTCTAGGCCATGCGTCGCAAGCGGGCGCGGCGCGCCCGCTTGCCTCGGCGGGAATGGACAGCGGCGGGCGATCTGTCGTCTCGATTCGATCGCCCGCGCAGCTGGCGTACGGCGCGGGCCAGGCGCACATGCCCGCGCCTGTAGCCGCGTTTCCGCCCCCAAGGCCTGCCGGGCCGGAGGCGGGATGCCGCTTCCTATACTTGACCTTGCGCGGCGCCGCCCCGCCGCGCACCCTCCATGCCACGCCCGCCACATTGGGATGAACTCAAGGCAGCGGCGTGGGACCTGCCGCCTTGCCCGGGCATCTACCAGTTCGTCGGCAAGGACGGCGAGGTCTTGTACGTCGGCAAGGCGAAAAGCCTGCGGGCCCGGGTGCGCAACTATTTCTCCAACGAAGCGCTGGCCGACGCCAAGCGCGACGGCCTGCTGTCCGAATCCCGCTCGCTTCGCAACATCTTGGTCGGCAACGAGAAAGAGGCGCTGGCGCTCGAGAACAACCTCATCAAGCAGCACAAGCCGAAGTACAACATCCTGCTGCGCGACGACAAGACCTATCCCTACATCAAGCTGACCAAGGAGAAGTACCCGCGCGTCTACGTCACGCGGCGGCTGAAGAAGGACGGCGCGACCTATTTCGGGCCCTACTTCCCAGGCAATCTCGCCCACCGCCTGGTCCGCTTCATCCACCGGCACTTCAAGCTGCCGTCCTGCAGCATCGACCTGGCGCGCGAGCATTCCCGGCCGTGCCTCGAGTACCACATCCAGCGCTGCTGGGGGCCGTGCGTGAGCGGGCTGGTCTCGACCGAGACCTATCAGCGGGCCGCCGAGGACGTCAAGGCTTTCCTTGGCGGCCGGCGGCAGCAATTGGTGCGCGACCTGCGGGCCAGGATGCTGCAGGCATCCGAGGATCTGGAATTCGAGAAAGCCGCCAGCCTGCGCAACCTGATCACGACCGTGGAAGAGATCACCGAGCGCCAGCGCATGGCGGCCGCCGAGGGCCGGGACATCGATCTGTTCGGCGTCTATGCCGAGCCGCCTTTGGTCGCCGCCAACATCTTCCATGTTCGCAACGGCAGGGTTGTGGACCGGCGGGAATTCTACTGGGAGGATGCGGCCGGCTATGACGAGTCCGAATTCCTGGCAAGCCTGCTCCCGCAGGTCTATCTGGGGCAGCAGCACGTGCCTGCCTTGGTGCGGGTGCCGCGCGCATTCGACGGCATGGCGGCGCTGGCCGAGATTCTCAGGGAGAGCCGCGGGGCCAAGGTCGAGATCGCCGTGCCGAAGCGGGGCTCCAACCTGGCCTTGCTCGACCTCGTTGTCACCAACGCCCGCAACTGTTTCGAGCAGCGCTTCCGCGTGCGCAAGCCCACCGCGGCGCAAATGGCCGCGGCTTGGCGCGAAGCCCTGAACCTGCCGCCGGCCGAAGAGGGCGCGAAGCCCAGCTGCCGCATTGAGTGCTTCGACATCTCGCATACCCAGGGAACCGAAGTCGTCGCCGCGATGGTGGTTTGGGAAAACGGGCGCATGAAGAAGGGCGCGTATCGGAAATTCATCCTCGGCAAGCAAGCCAACGACGACTTCGCCGCGATGCGGGAGGTCGTCCGGCGACGCTACGCCCGGCTCCTGGCCGAGCAGGGAGATCTCCCGCTATTCGTCCTGATCGATGGCGGCATCGGCCAGTTGCACGCCGCGGCGCAGGCGCTGCAGGAGCTCGGCATTGGCGCCCTGCCGCTGGCCGCGATCGCCAAGCGCGAGGAAATCCTCTACGTGTTCGGCGAAGAAAGCGAGCCGCTAGCGCTCGACCGCTTCAACCCCGTGCTGCACGCCATCCAACAGATCCGCGACGAGGCCCACCGTTTCGCGGTCACTTTCCACAGGCAGCGCCGCTCCAAGCGATCGCTGCACTCGGAACTGCTGGAAATCCCGGGAGTGGGCGAAACGACGGCGCGCAAGCTGCTGAGACGGTTCGGCAGCGTGGCCGGCGTGCGCGAATGCGGGCTCGACGACTTGTCAGCCACCGTCGGCCGGCAGCGCGCGGCGGCCATCCGGGACCACTTCGCCGGGCGGCAGGCCGAAAATCACGCCCAGCAGTTGTAATAGCCGTCCCGGGCCTCGACCTTGATGGCCATGCCGTAGACCTGCGACAGGACATCGTCGACCAGCAGGCGCTCTTTGGGGCCGTCCGCGTGGAGGCGTCCGTCTTTCAGCAGAAGGACGCGGGACACCTCTGGGATGATGTCGGGAAGATGGTGCGTCACATAGATAAGGCTGGTGCCCGCGGCCGCGACGCGGCGCAGCGTGTCGCGCAGTTCGCTCGCCGCCCGGAAGTCGAGGCCGTTGGAGGGCTCGTCGAGCAACAGGGCGCGGGGCTCGTTGACCAGGGCGCGGCCGATGACCACGCGCTTGGCCTCGCCGGTGGACATCGCCTTGACCGGCTTGTCGCGCAGGTGCCCGGCATGCAGCAAGCGCAGCACCTCCTCGCCGCGGGCCTCCATCGCGGCGGTGACCGGGTGCTGCGGCCATAGCTCGAAGCTGGAGTAGTATCCCGACAGGACAACACTGCGGCCGGTCGCGCTCTTGGAGCAGGCCTGGACCATCTCGTTGGAGACAACCCCGATCAGCTTGCGCATATCGTGGACGTGCCAGTCGGAACGACCGAACAGCTGCATCACCGGACCGTAGCGCCGGACCGGGTGGTCATAGCGCATCATCGTGCGGATCAGGGTCGACTTGCCCGAGCCGTTCGGCCCGATGATGGCCAAGTGCTGTCCGCAAGGGATCGTGATCGAGAGGCCGTCCAAGGCCAAGGTCTCGCCGCGGTAGACAGTGATATTGCGGAAATCGAGCAGCGGCGGCTCTGGGACTGCTTCGCTCATCTGCGCTCGGAGCGGGCTGCGCTGCGCGCCGCAACTGGACCGAGCGCCCTTCCGAAGGGTGCCTGCATTGGCATGTAGGCGTGCATCACCGGCCTAGGGAATGGAGCGGCGGGCAGGGCTGGCTGGTGCGCTGCGGCCGAGGCGCGGGCTGTTCCGCAACCATCGCGGCCAAGCACCTATTATGAACCGGCCGTCGTCGCGGCCGCCATGGGCGGCGTGACATGCGAGTGCGGATCTTGCGTTCCCGGCGACACGGGTCCAGGCGCAGGGTCATACCCGTCCATGCCGAGATGCTTGCTGACTTTTCGCCACG
Organism: Bryobacterales bacterium; assembly: GCA_965219605.1. GTDB lineage: Bacteria > Acidobacteriota > Terriglobia > Bryobacterales > UBA6623 > VXMF01. Next base: position 2,509,575 of record CBDCOC010000001.1, read on the forward strand.
CGGCGGCGATACAGCCGGGCGGCTGCCAGTCCGGCAGCGATCGCTCCGGCCCACGGCAGCACATCCGGCAGCCACTCCGACCAAGCGACCTTGTACCGCCCCAAGATACCAGCCCTCTCCAGCGTCCAGTGCCATGCTGCATGCGCCGCGAATGCCGACAGGATGATACTGCCCGGCCGCTCGGCAACCACGAACCGGAACAGTGCTGCCAAGGCCGGCACCAGCAGGGCCAGTGCCAGCAATTGTCCCAATTCGACTCCGATGTTGAAGGCGATCAGGGAGGCGAGCAAATGGCCTCCGGCAAACTGCACGGCCTCTCGCAGGGCAAGGGAGAAGCCGAATCCATGCACCAGCCCAAACCCGAGCGCGACCAGCCAGCGATGCCGCGTGCTGCCAACCATGTTCTCCAGCGCCATATACCCGATCGAGACGGCAATCAAGGCTTCAACCAAGGGCGGAAACCACAGTGCGCCCGGCGCAAAGTCCAACGCGCTGCCGAGCAGCGTGAGCGAATGCGCCGCTGTGAAAGCTGTAACGATCAGCGCCAGCGGACGGAAGCGGCGCAACGGGATGACCAAGCAGAGCAGAAAAAGCAGGTGATCGCGGCCGTTGAGGACATGGAGAAAGCCCATTCGGAGGAAATGCCAAGTAACTTGCCGCCAACTTGGATCCAATGGCACTAGCCCGGGGGCCTCCGAGAATCGGTACGCTCGTGTCGTACCGTCGGCCGGATAGAACTGCAGCGTGAGCGTGACTCGCTCTGCTAGATGCCCCAGCCCCGGCCGGATCGAGAATTCCGACTGGGCGGACCGGACGGCATAGCAAAGATGCACGTCGAGCATCACCTGATCCCAGACCAGCCTCTCTGTGCTGGCGGGCTTGGCCTCGTCGAAATGCGCAAGCGCGCGGTCGATGTCCGTGAAAGACCTGTCGGATGGCAGGGAAATCCGGGTAGCGGCCACAGTCGGCGCTCGCAGCCGCTCGCCGTTCTCATAGACCTCCACGAACGGTACGATCCACTGCGCCGCCAAGGAGTCCAGTTGCGGTTCCAGCGCAGCCACATCCAAGTAGCCCGGCCCGAATTCCGGCACCTCAACGTCCCGTATCGAACGCAGCGGAACACGCAGGGCTAGATCAAAGCGGCCAGCATCTGCCTTGGCCAGCATCCGAGCGGCAACTTGGCTGGGAATCTCGTGGGACCGGGCCGAACCCGCCAGCAGCAGGCCCAGGCACCAAAGAGCCGATCTTGCGCGAATCATGGAGAACCGCTTGCCCCGCCTCGGCATGGGCAAGTATGATGGCGTGGCTAGAGGAGGCTCGGCACGGCCAATGACAACTGTACTTCGTCCGGCACTTGCAAGCGTTGCACTGCTGGCCGCGCTAGCGGCCTGCGGCAATGCGCCCGAGCAACCGCCGGCTGCGGCCGGGGATGTTCCGCTGGCCCCGGTCTTCGAGGTCGACCCGCTGTGGCCCAAGCCGCTGCCGAACCACTGGCTGCTCGGCCCGGTCATCGGCGTGGACGTTGACAGCCAAGACAACGTCTGGATCGTCCACCGGGGCAGTTCGCTGGAAAGCAAGGAACTCTACGCAACTTGGCAACCTCCGGCATCGTACTGCTGCTACGCCGCGCCGCCCGTGCTGGCCTTCAACCAAGCGGGCGAGTTGATCGAGCACTGGGGCGGGCCCGGCGACGGCTACGACTGGCCGGCTTCCAACCATGGCGTGGATGTCGACCACAAGGGGAATGTGTGGATCGGCGGGAACGGCCGCGGCGCATCCAAGGCGGCCGCGGCACTGCCGCACCAAGAGGATGCGATGGGCGCGGGCCGTGTCCACGACAGCATGGTATTGAAGTTCACGCGTACCGGCGAATTCCTGATGCAGATCGGCAAGCCGTTCATGGGGGCGGGCAGCCACGACCTACAGAACTTCAAGATGCCCGCCAAGACCCTCGTCGACCCGCGCACGAACGAACTCTATATCGCCGACGGCTACGGCAATCGGCGCGTAATCGTGCTGGATGCGGACACCGGTGAGTACAAGCGGCACTGGGGGGCCTACGGCAACGAGCCGGACGACACGCAGCTGCCCGCCTACCAGCCCGGGGACAAGCCGCGGCAGTTCCGCACGCCGGTGCATGCCGTCACGCTGTCCGACGACGGAATGGTTTACGTTTGCGACCGCACAAACGACCGTATCCAAGTGTTCACGACCGACGGCGAGTTCGTGCAAGAGGCATGGATCGAACCCGCCACGCTCGGTGACGGATCGACCTTTGATGTCGCCATCTCGCGGGATCCGGGGCAGAAATACCTGTACGTGGCCGACGGGGCCAACCAGCGCATCCACATCCTCGAGCGCGCGTCCTTGGAACTGCTCGCCAGTTTCGGCGACGGCGGGCGGCAGCCCGGCCAGTTCTACGCCGTCCATAGCGTGGCGACCGACTCGCTGGGCAACCTGTACACCACCGAGACCTACCGAGGACAGCGCGTGCAGCGGTTCGTCTACAAGGGGCTGGCTCCGGTCAACGAGAAGCAGCGGGGCGTGGTGTGGCCGACCGACTGAGCCAAGCCAGCGGTTGATTCAGGCCTATCGCCGCAATAAAGCAGTTCCAGCCCTCAGTCCTCGCTTGGCAATCCAGGCCGGTCCAAGACGTGCCCCTCCGGGCTGAGGCGCCGGACATCGGCAAAGCCCAGCTCGCGCACGCCGGCTTCGATTTCCGCCAGATCCCCCACTACCACCCAGACGACGCTGTCGGGGCGCACGACCCGGCGCGCCGCGGCCTCGACGTCCTCCAATCGCAACGCGCGCATGCGGCCGGCATAGGTCTCGAAGTGATCCTCGGGCAGCTCGTGCTTGAGGATCTGGACCAACGCGCCCAGCACCGCCCGCTTCGTCTCGTACTGCCCGGGCAGCCGCAGCGTCCGGTTTTGCTGCGCCTTGCTGAGCTCCTCGGCTCGGGGCGGGCGGGATCCCAGGATGTCGCGCAGCTCGCGGTCCAGCTCGACCATCGATTCCTTGGTCTTGTCCGTCTGCACGGGAGCGTAGGCCATGAACAGCCTCGGCCCGACCGCGTCGATGAGAATGCTTCTGGCGCCGTAAGCCCAGTGCTTGTCCTCCCGGAGGTTCATGTTGATGCGCGAGGTGAAACTGCCGCCGAGGATCGAATTCATGGCCTCGATGGCGATCTCGTCGGGATTGTTGGTCGGCGGAGCGGGCAAGCCGGCCAGGATCACCGACTGCAGGGCGCCGGGCTTGTCGACCACGTACACGGCCCGCCCGGCGGCAGCCGGCGCCTCGCCGATCTCCAACGAGGGCAGCTCCCCCTTGCCCGCCCAGCCGCCGAAGCGCTCTTCCAGCATGGGCTTGAGCGTGTCCAGCGGCACGTCGCCGGCAACCACCAGAGTGGCGTTGCGCGGCCGGTACCACTCTTGGTGAAACGAGACCACGTCGTCCCGGCGCAGGGAGTTGACCGACTCCACGGTGCCGCTGCCGGTCATGGGAGCGGCATAGGCATGACCGTCGGCGAAGACCAAGCCGGGCAGCAGGCGCAAGCCGACCGTGAACGGCTGCGCCAGCTCCTGCCGGATGCCCGCCACCCGCAGCCGCTTCAGCCGCTCGAGCTCTTGCGGCGGGAAGGCCGGGCGCAGCACGACCTCTGCCAGCAGGTCCAGCGATTCCGCCAAGCGCTCCGACAGGGCCGACAGCGAAACACTCGCCATGTCCAAGGAGGCAGACGTTGCGATCCGCGCGCCCAAGCGGGTCGCTTCATCGCTGATTTCCAGCGAGGACATGCCCTCCGTGCCCTCGTCGAGCATTTCCGCGGTCAGCCTGGCAAGTCCCGGCATGCCGCGGCGGTCAGCCGCGAATCCGGCGTTGAAGACCAGGGACATCTCGACGGTCGGGATGGATCGCATGCGAGCATGCACCACCCTCAAGCCGTTGGAGAGCTCGGTCTCGCGGGTAGCGGGAAACTTGAATTCCGGGTAGCCGGAGACTGGCGGGAGCTGGGAGCGATCCACCTCGCTTTCGGAAATGCTGCGCTCCGCGGCCGGGTGGATCTCGAGCACATAGACCCCGTCGGAAAGGTATTCCGCAGCGCACTGGCGGATATCTTCCGCAGTGGCCTCTTCCGCCCAGGCCAGCATCCGCTTGTAATGGGCGGGATCGCCTGTGTAGACCTCGTTGCGGGCCAGGATGTCGGACTTTCCGCCGAACCCGCCGATCCGCTCGGCGCCACGAATGAAGCGCGCCATGCGGTCCGTCTTGGCCCGCTCCAGTTCGTCGGCCGCGGGGCCCGATTCCAGGAATTCTTGCAGCTCTTGGTCCAGCGCCGCCTCGACCTCGGCCAGGCCCTGGCCCGGATGGGCGGTGGCTTGGAGGACCACCTGCCCGGCGATTTCCTGCGCGCTGATATAGGCGGTGGCGCTGGTAGCGATCTGGTCCTCGTAGACCAAGCGCTTGTACAGCCTGGAGCTCTTGCCGGCCGCGAGCACGTCCGTGGCCAGATCCAGAAGCACGGCCTGGCGGGTGCCCCACTCCGGCACGTTCCAGACCTTCATGACGCGCGCTTGCGGCACGCGATCTTCGACCGTCTGCCTGTGCTCGCCGGTGCGCCGGGCGATCCACGACCGGTGCCGGGCCACGGGCGGGCCGCCGGGGATGCTGCCGAAGTACCGCTCTACGAGCGCCCGCGCCTCTTGCGGGGCGATATCGCCGGCGATGGAAAGCACCGCGTTGGCCGCGCCGTAATAGGTGCGGAACCAAGCGTGGACATCCTCCAGCGAAGCGGCGTCCAAGTCTTCCATCTCGCCGATGACGGTCCACGAGTAGGGGTGCCCCTGCGGGAAGGTGTTCTTGGTGATCAGCTCGTAGGCGACGGCGTAGGGCTGGTTCTCGCCCTGCCGCTTCTCGTTCTGCACCACGCCGCGCTGCTCGTCCAGCTTGGCCTGGTCGACAGCGCCCAGCATGTGCCCCATGCGGTCGGATTCCATCCACAGGGCCACCTCGAGGGCCGGCCTGGGCACGTCTTGGAAGTAGTTGGTGCGGTCCTCGTTGGTCGTGCCGTTCAGGTTGGTCGCGCCCACGCGCTCCATGGCTTGGAAATAGTCGTCGTTGAAGTTCTCCGAGCCGTTGAACATCAAGTGCTCGAACAGGTGGGCGAAGCCGGTCTTGCCCGGCTTTTCGTTCTTCGAGCCGACGTGGTACCAGACGTTGACAGAGACGATCGGCGCCTTGCGGTCCTCGTGGACCAGCAACGTCAGGCCGTTGTCCAAGACGTACTTCGTGTAGGGGATGTCGACTTGGGCCTTCAGCGGCACGGCCAGCGCGCCTGCCAGGCAGGCGCAGGCAAGCAGCGGCAGAAACGGGAGCTTGTCGTGAATCGCGAGTTCCATAGCAGTACCTCAACCGGCAAAGTTCAACGTTGCGCGCCGCGGCCGGCCGCGCGCGAGTGTCAGGTCTCGACTTGGTAGTTGGGGGCTTCGGTCGTGATCAGCACGTCATGCACGTGCGCCTCGCGGAGCCCGGCGGGAGAGATGCGCACGAACCGGGTCTTGCTGCGCATGGCCTCGATCGTGGGACATCCGCAGTAGCCCATGCCCGCCCGCAAGCCGCCGACGAGCTGGTGGATGAGGTCGCCCAGCAAGCCCTTGTGCGGAACCCGGCCCTCCACCCCTTCCGGCACTAGCTTGCCGTCTCGGGAGGCCGGATCGTACCGGTCGCTGCCTTGATGCATCGCGCCCAGCGATCCCATCCCGCGATACGTCTTGTAGGTGCGGCCCTGATACAGCACGGTCTGGCCGGGGCTTTCCTCGGTGCCGGCCAAGAGGCTGCCGAGCATGACGCTGTGCGCGCCGGCAGCGATGGCCTTCGAGATATCCCCCGAATACTTGACCCCCCCGTCGGAGATGATCGGGACGCCGCTCGACCCCGCGGCGGCGACGCATTCCGAAACCGCGGTGATCTGCGGAACACCGGCGCCCGACACGATGCGCGTGGTGCAGATGGAGCCGGGGCCGATGCCGACCTTGACGGCATCGACATCCAACTTGATCAGGTCGCGGGTGGCGTCGCCCGTGGCGACATTGCCCGCCATCAGCTGCACGGAGGGCAGCGCCCGGCGCAGCGCCCGCACCGCCTCGGCCACGCTCTTGGAGTGGCCGTGGGCCGTGTCGACGACGATCACGTCGACCTGCTTGGCGCAGAGCTCCCGGGCGCGCTCCAGGTAGTCGCCTTTCGCGCCCACCGCGGCGCCAACCCTCAGGCGGCCCTTGTCGTCCTTGGATGCATTCGGGAACTTCCGCTTCTTCTGGATGTCCTTGACCGTGATGAGGCCTTTGAGGACGCCGCCTTCATCGACCACCAGCAGTTTCTCGATGCGATGCTTGTGCAACAGGCGCTCGGCGTCGTCCAGCGTCGTGCCGACCGGGACCGTGACAAGCCTGTCCTTGGTCATGACCTCCCTGACGGGCAGGTCCGAGCGCTTCTCGAAGCGGAGATCGCGATTGGTCAAGATACCGACCAGCTTGGAATCTTGAGTGACAGGCACCCCTGAAATCCGATAGCGGGACATCAGATCCAAGGCATCGCGGATCCGGTCGTCGGGAGAGATCGTGATCGGATCAACGATCATCCCGGACTCGCTGCGCTTGACGCGGTCCACTTCTTCGGCCTGCCGCTCGATGGACATGTTGCGGTGGATGATGCCCATGCCGCCGTGGCGGGCCAGCGCAACCGCCAGCTTGGACTCGGTCACGGTGTCCATCGCGGCGCTGAGGAGCGGGATGTTGATCGATATGTCGCGCGTGACGCGCGTCGCGGTGGATACTTCCGACGGCAGGATCTCGCTGTAGGCCGGAAGCAGGAGTACGTCGTCAAAGGTCAGCGCTAGCGGCGGAGATTCCAAGACCATGCATTAGTCTAGCTCGCACGGGCCCGGCCGCGCCGAAGGGCTCGGCGGCCGCAGGGGAAAGCTTCCGTCAGCGCCTGGCCGCGAGCGCCCGCCCGAGGCGAAGACTGTTGGCTAGCACGGACAGGCTTGACAGGGCCATGGCCGCCGAAGCAAGCACGGGGGAGAGCAACAGGCCGGTCCACGGATACAAGGCCCCTGCCGCGATGGGGACGCCCAGCAGGTTGTAGGCAAAGGCCCATGCGTAGTTTTGGGCAATCGTGCGCTGGATGCGCCGGGCCAGTTCGATCGCTCGGCCGACGTCCGCCAAGTCGTTGCCGACGAGGATGATGCCGGCAGCCTCTAGCGCGATGTCGCTACCCGCACCAATCGCGACGCCCAGATCGGCCTGGGTCAGCGCCGGCGCGTCGTTGATGCCGTCTCCCACCATGGCGACCCTCTCGCCATGCGACTGGAGCCGCTCGATCGCGGATGCCTTGTCCAGCGGCAGAACGGGAGCCAGCACGTGCTCAATGCCGGCCAGCGCCGCCACCGGGCGGGCGACAGCGGCACTGTCGCCGCTGATCATCATGGTCTTCAGCCCGCGCTGGCGAAGACTGGCCGTCGCGCCGGCCGCATTGGGGCGGAGCGAATCGCGCAGGGCGAACACCCCTACCACGTGCCGGTCGCGGGCCACGAGCACGGCCGTCTTGCCCTGCGCGGCAAAGCGGCCCAGGCGCGCCCGCGCCTCTGCGGTGCGGACTCCCCTTGCAGCCATCAGGGCCGGCGTGCCCAAGAGCCACTGCTGGCCGCCCGACCTGGCGCTGGCGCCGGCCCCGGGGCAGGTTTCGAAATCGCTCACCCCCGCCGCGGCGCCCGGGCGGAGCGCCGCGATGGCGCGCGCGATCGGGTGCTCGCTGCAACGCTCGATCGCGCAAGCCACTTGCAGCAAGCGCTCCTTTTCGAAGTCTCCGAGTGTCTCGATATCCGTGACCTCGAACTTGCCCAGCGTGAGCGTCCCGGTCTTGTCGAACACAACGGTATCGAGGCGCCGCGCGGCTTCCAGCGCCTCTCCATCGCGCACCAAGATCCCGCTTTCCGCCGCCTTCCCCATGCCCACCGCGAGAGCCGCCGGGGTCGCCAGGCCTAGGGCGCACGGACAGGCGATGATCAGCACGCTGACGGCACTGTTGACTGCCAGGCGCAGGCGCTCCTGGGGCGGCGCCAGCAGCAGCCAGGCCAGGAACGTCAGCAGCGCCAAGCCTAGGATTGCCGGCACGAAGACGGCCGCGATCCGATCCGCCAGGCGCGCGGCCGGCGATTTGGAGTTCTGGGCGCGGCGCACGAACGCAATCATTCCGGCCAAGGAGGTCTCCTCTCCGACACTCTCGGCCCGGGCCACCAAGTAGCCTGCGGTGGCAAGCGAGCCGCTGAGAATTCTGGAGCCGGGGGACTTGTCGACCGGCAAGCTCTCTCCCGTGAGCGGGGACTGGTCGACAGCTCCGGAGCCTTGGATCACGGTGCCGTCCACCGGCAGGCGCTCGCCGGCGCGAATGACGACCGCGTCGCCGACTGCAAGTTCACCGGACGGGATCTGCATCTCCTTGCCGTCCCGCAAGATCCGGGCGGTCTCCGGCCGCAACTCCAGCAGCCTGCGGATGGCGGTCGATGTCCTGCGGCGGGCGCGCGCCTCGAGCACCCGCCCCAGCAAGACCAGCGTCAGGATCGCGGCGGCGGTCTCGAAGTACACAGGAGCGGATCTCCCGCGCTCAACCCACTGCGGCATGGCGGTAGCGACCAGGCTGTAGGCAAAGGCGGTGCCGGCCCCCACCGCGATCAGGGTGTTCATGTCGCAGCGGCGGTGCTTGGCGGCATTCCACGCAGCGGCATAGAACGGGGCGCCGCCATAGATGACCGCCGGGAGCGCAAGAGCGAGCTGCACCCACGCCGTATCGCGGCCCCAAGCACTCCCGTGGGACATGGCGATCAGCAAGAGGGGCGCGGTGAAGATCGCCGAAACGACCAGCCTCCGCAGCAGGGCGCGCGACGGCGCATCGCCCGCGACGGGGCCGCCACCGGGCTGGCCGGCTGACGCTCCGTATCCCTCGCTGCGGATGGCTCGGAGCAGATCGTCCGTGCTCGCAAGAGACGGATCGAAGGTTACGTGCGCGACCGCCTCTGCCAAGCTCACGTCGCAGGCCTGGATTCCGGGCAGTCGCCGCACAGCCTGCTCGACGGACCGCACGCAGCTGGCGCAGCTCATGCCTTCGATGCCTAGCCGCGTGGATCGCCAGCGGCCGAGACTTGGCCGCTGCAGCCCGGCCGGTGCCGAAGCGGCGGCGGGGGCGGCAATGGACACCAAGCCGCCGGCCGGTTCGCGGAGGTAGCCTGCCGCCCGCACCGCTTGCCGCAGCGCACCGGGATCGGCAATGCGGGGGTCGAAGGTGACCACGGCGGATTGAGATTCCAGGCTGGCCGTCGCGGAACGTACGCCCGTAACGTCCAGGAGAGCTTTCTCGACGGTCGCGACGCAGCCAGCGCAGGTCATGCCCGCAAGCTCCATGGTCGTCCTCTCCACAGTGACAGCGCTCATTGGATTTTCCCTGCTTCGTCGCGCTTGATGTCTCGAGCGGCAGACCCGTGCGCATAGACTCCCGCCCCCGTTTCACAGAGGGCGCTTCCCCGCGGAACGTCCCGGCCGCTGGCGCGCGTCTCTTGGCACGGGCCAGGATCGCCTGTGGTTACTCGCGCCTCGTGCCGTCCGCACTCCGTCCTTGCAGCCATACACAGTCTAGCGCCGCATGCCTCGGCACAGCCGGGAGGCCTCCGTAGCACTTGACCAGACTCTTGGTCGCTCTGGAACAGGCCTTCTTGCTGGCGTGCTTCGTTTTCTCCTTGCCGTCCATGCAGGTCTCGTCGACCTGCATGGGGCCGTTAAGCAGCCTGCGGTTCTCCGCCTAGGGCTTCCGGATCCAGTGCGCCATGAAACACGCTGGCACCTGCGGGATCTCCAGATCGGGGCGGAGACTCATGCTGGAGACGCGCTTCGGGTTCGTCGCCATCAGGCACAGCCCGATCGCCCACTTCTGTAGCGGGACACAGCTGCGCTCCATGCCGATCCGTCCGGACGCTGAAGCACTTGCGGCAGTCGCCGCAGCGGTGCGGCATCGGCTTCTCGTTCGGGGCCGGCCTGTCAAGCCAACCATGTAATTTTCGCCGCAGCCCCAGGCACAAGCCCGGCTACAGCCGCAATGGATCTCCCGTTCGTCAAGCCGGCACCGGAATCTCGTTCACAGTTTCTTCAGCAGCTTCCGGAGTTCTGACCGCGGATCCGGGTTCGGCTCCCGATCCGGCGTCGCAAGGTAGCGCTCGATCAGTGCGCGCGCTTCCGCATAGCGGGATTTCCGCTCGGCGAGTATCCACGCCGTAGCGGCGGCCCGCCACAACTTGGGCTCGTCGGGATCGCGCGAGAATGCCAAGTCGAAGAGCTCGTCGCTCCGCTCATGCCTGCCACGCCGGGCCAGAAAGCCGGCCAGCTTTAACAAGGGGCCCATGCCTTCCGGGTTGAGTCTCCGCGCCTCGGCGAAACTCTCGCCGGCTTTGTCGAACTCACCGATCACTTCGTAGTACGTCCCTAGGGCCGCTGCGCCGCGCGCCGCGTCGATCGCCCCCAGCCGGATCGCAATTTCCTTAGCTTCAGACTTGCTGCCCCCGACAAACGAAGGCGCCTCCAGATGAAAGGCCTGCAGTGCTTCGTGCGCGTCCAAATTGGCCTTGTCCAGCTCGATGGAGCGCTCGATTTCACGGCGCATCCGGCGCACAAGGGGCGCCGCCGCCAGCTTGCGCAACCCGGACATCCTCTCTGCCCGGCGTCCCATGGACAGAGCAAGCCAAAGCGAATACTTGGAATTGTCCGGATCTTGCTCCACGGCGCGCTCGAATGCTTCCTGGGACTGGCGGAAGTCCTCGGCCGAGAAATGCCGGACACCCTCGGCCCAGTAGTCCTCGCCCCGGGCGATCAGCGTAGGGACAAGGATGCCAACTGCCGCCAGCAGGGCAGTTCTCCGTGTGATGAGGCCGGCTGGCTGCGAAGACGGACTGATGCGGGCCAAGTGCATTCCCCCATTAGACCAACTGCAACCACTCCACAACCGCTGGGCAATCAGATACACTTCAAGCGCCCCGTTACAACAGCCCGCATGGCGGCCAATGGCGGTGAGGGTGGGATTCGAACCCACGGAACCCATGCAGGCTCAACGGTTTTCGAGACCGCCCGATTCAACCACTCTCGCACCTCACCGCAATATTTGCTCAGTATAGCCGAGCAGTGCGCGCTTCCGTCCGGGACAGCGCTCCTTGGCAAGCGAGGCAACGCGGAAATCGACACGAGACGGCCAGAGCGCTCTCCCGCTGTCAGAATGGTACTCTCGTGCCGATCCGCGGGCAAACGCGATTCCTGCTGACCAACGACGACGGAATCGGCGCTCCGGGCCTCGCCGCGCTAGAGGCGGCCCTGCCCGCAGGGACTGAGTCGCTGATCGTCGCCCCGGCCGAGGAGCAGTCTGCCTGCAGCCACCGGGTCGCGACGGCCCGGCCGCTGCGGGCATCCCGCCTTGACCAACGGCGCATCGCTGTTGATTCGACCCCGGCAGACTGCGTGCGGCTGGCATGGCATGAGTTCCGCGATCGCGTCGACTGGGTCCTTGCCGGCATCAACCACGGGGCCAATCTCGGGGCCGACATCTACTATTCGGGCACTGTCGCCGCCGCGCGCGAGGCGGCCCTGCTGGGCCTGCCCGCGATCGCGCTCTCGCACTACCGCGATCGCGCGCTGGACGCCGCAGACTGGCAGCGCGCCGCGCAGTGGGTGCAGAGACTGCTGCCCGGCCTGCTGGCCCGGCCGCTGCGGAAGGGGGGCTACTGGAATGTCAACCTGCCCTGCCCGGCACCCGGGCCGGCCGACCCGCCCGTCGTGGCGTGCGCAGTCGATACGAGCCCGCTGCAGCTGGCCTACGCCGCGGAGGGCGAATGCTACTCCTATCGCGGCACGTACGGCCAGCGCCCGCGCTGCCCGGGCCAGGATGTCGACGTGTGCTTCGGCGGCAGCATTGCTGTCTCGCAGCTGAAACTGCCGTGAGACAATGCAGCTTGCTTCCGGTTTGCGGCGCATAAGGATAGACCAGTTGATCGTCGAGCGGTGTCTGGCCGCCTCGCGCCAACAGGCGCAGGCCTTGGTGATGGCGGGCGAGGTCTTGGTCAACGAGCAGAAGGCCGACAAGCCCGGCCGCTTGGTCGCGCGCGATGCCGCGATCCGCCTGCTGCGACAGCGGCCGCGCTTTGTCAGCCGCGGCGGCGACAAGCTCGCGGCGGCCTTGGAGCACTTCGGGGTGGACGTCACCGGCGCAGTCTGCCTGGACATCGGCGCATCGACTGGCGGCTTCACCGATTGCCTCTTGCAGCACGGCGCCAGCCGCGTTCACGCGGTCGATGTGGGCAGCAACCAGCTGCATTGGGCCTTGCGCACCGACCGGCGCGTGCGCGTGCGCGAACGGTGCAACGCAAGGCACCTCGAACAGGCCGACATCGGCGAGCGTGTTTCATTCGCCTGTTGCGATGTCAGCTTTATTTCCGTCACCAAGATATTGCCCCGCCTCAGGGCGCTGCTAGCCCCCGGCAGCGCGGCGATCGTGCTTGCCAAGCCGCAGTTCGAAGTGGGCAAGGGCGAGGTGGGCAAGGGCGGGATCGTGCGCGATCGCGAAAAGCACGCGGCCGTGGTCGCGGCGGTGCGCGAGGCCATGCTGGAATGCGGATTCAGCCATGTCGACTGGATGGAGAGCCCTCTGCGCGGCGCTGCCGGCAATCGCGAGTTCCTGCTCCACGGCACAGGCTGCCAAGCCCCCGCGAACGGGGGAGCCGCATGATTCGCCAGATCGCCATCGTCAGCAAGCCGGGGCGCGAGGACATCCCGGAGCTTCTGCGCTATATCCTTGCCTGGGCGGCCCGGCACGGCATCGCTGTCAAGATCGACATGCCCACGGCGGACTACTTGGGCAGCAGCGACGGCGCGGACCGCGATTCCCTGTCGGACGGGTGCGACTTGGTCGTTGTCCTGGGCGGCGACGGGACGCTGCTTTCGGCCGCGCGGTCGGTGGGGCCGCGGCAGACACCGCTGTTGGCCGTCAACCTTGGCGGTCTGGGATTCATGATGACGATCGGCCCCGGCGAGCTCCCGGCCGCTTTGGACGGCGTGGCGCGGTCGGCGCTCAAGCTTGACTCGCGCATGGTGCTCCAAGCCGAGCTGGAGCGGGACGGAAGAGCGGTCGAGCGCTTCTACGCGCTCAACGACATCGTCGTCGCGAACGGGGCCGTGGCCCGGCTGCTGCAGCTGGAGGCCTACGCCGACGGAGAATTCGTGTGCGCGTACCGGTCCGACGGCTTGATCGTGTCGACACCGACAGGGTCAACGGCCTACTCGCTGTCCGCGGGCGGGCCGGTGATGGCGCCGGATGTGGCGGCCCTGACACTCACGCCGATCTGCCCGCATACGCTTTCCAACCGTGCCGTGGTCTTGCCGGCCACGGCCAAGGTGGAAGTGCGCATTTTGGACGGCGACGCGAAGAATTTCCTGAGCGTGGACGGCCAAGTCGGCCGCCACTTGGAGCAGCAAGACCGGCTGCGCCTATGGCGCGCAGGCCACACCGTCGACATCGTGCATGCCAAGGACGTGCCCTTCTTCGATGTGCTGCGCAGCAAGATGCGCTGGGGCGAACGGTGAGGCCTGCCGCAGGGCAGCGTTCCGCATTCCGCCCTGATCGCAAGCCGGCGTAGCTGCCGGGCAGGCGGGAACGCCATCCTGGCCAAGCCGCAGGGCGGCCGTCCGGGCAAGGGCGGAACGACCGCGCCGCAGCCCGCCTCACGGAAGGCGGCTACAGAAACTCGCGGGCGTGCCGACGAACGCGCTCGCCGTGCGCTCGCATGCGCTCTGCCCACTCTTGGCCGCACTCGGCGCACTCGTCGAGCGCCCGCAACGCCTCCACGAGCTCCGCTCTGCCGTGCGGAGCCGCCAGCGCGACACTCACCGCTGGGTGCCGCAGGCAGAAGCGGTAACACTCCGCCGCGCTGGGAGGCGCCATGCCGAGCGGATCGCCCGGCATGGCGCGCAACAGGTCGCGCCAGCGAAGGCCAGTGAACGTCACCACGGGCATGCCAAGCCCGGACGTGACCGGGAACACGTCCCGCTCGGCTCCGGTATGGGCAGCGTTGTAGCGGACCATCAGCATGTCGAGGCGGCGGCGGCCATCCGGAGCCACCTCCCCGGCCCACCCAGCCGCCAGCGCGCGCTGGTGACTGGTCAGTCCGAGCAGCCCCAAGCGGCCTTCGCGCCGATAGCGGTCGAGCACCTCCCATGCTCCTCCGGCAGCCGTGATCGCATCCCATTCCGCGGCCGATTCGACGTAGTACAGCGTTGCGACCTCCAAGCGCTCGCTGCGCGTGCGCTCAAGAATCCATTCCATCTCTCTCTCCGCCTGCTCGGCGGTGCGGGCCTTGACCTGCGCGGCGAGCACGATCCCAGCGCGCTCCGCTCCCATCTGCGCCACGGCGCTCGACAGGCCGTCGGGCTTGCCGCACCAGTTGAAGTAGCGCACCCCGTGCGACAGCGCATGCTCGAAATCGCCGCCGGAGAGGCTCGTATTGCCCCGCGTCGCGATTCCGAGCCGGGGCACGCAAGGCAGGCTCGCGGAAAGGCAGGCAAGCCTGCTTGCAGCGGGACGGTCCAACGCCGGGCCTCCGAACGTAAAGCGTAGCGTGAAACGCAAGGCCCGCCCGGCGCTGGGAGCGGGCGTGAGCCAGGGCGCGGAGCCGCGATCGCCCAGCAGGCCCGCCGGCGGCGGCGGGCCCCTTGCCAGAGCCAGGCCGGATGGCCTCGGCCGGCATGCGCTAGAGTTGGAGTTTCCGCAACCGGCTGCAACGGCCGGGCGGGCGGTCTGAGCGCCCCGCCAATCCCATGCGCACCAGAGCGGCAGTCGTTCGAGAACGCGGTCTTCTGGCCATCGAGGAAGTCCGGCTCGCGCCGCCCGAGCAAGGCGAGGTCTTGGTGCGCATACACGCCGCCGGCGTCTGCCACTCCGACTTGCACGCGTTGCGCGGGGAACTACGCGCCGAACCGCCGCTGGTTCTCGGCCACGAGGGTGCCGGCGTGGTGGAGGCGGTCGGATCGGCGGTGACGCGCTGCAAGCCCGGCGACCGGGTGGTCATCAACTGGCTGCCGGCCTGCGAATGCTGCCCGACCTGCCTCAACGGCCGCCACAACCTCTGCGAACGGCTGGCCGCGACAACGTTCAAGGCACGATTGCTCGACGGGACGACCCGGCTCGCCACCGCAGAGGGCATGCCCTTGGGGCACATGCTGGGCGCCGCGACGATGGCCGAGCATGCGGTGGTCGACGAAGCGGGCATCGTACCCATCCCGGGCGGAGTCCCGTTCGACATCGCCGCGGTGACTGGCTGTGCCGTCGCCACCGGCGTGGGCGCGGTGATCAACACCGCCAAGGCGGCGCCCGGTGTTCCTG
Source organism: Bryobacterales bacterium (assembly GCA_965219605.1). Lineage (GTDB taxonomy): Bacteria > Acidobacteriota > Terriglobia > Bryobacterales > UBA6623 > VXMF01. Next base: position 2,525,034 of record CBDCOC010000001.1, read on the forward strand.
CGGCGGTGATCGGCTGTGGCGGCGTGGGGCTGAGTTCCCTGCTCGGCTGCAGGCTGGCGGGCTGCAGCCCGATCATTGCCGTTGACATGCTGGACTCGAAGCTGGAATTCGCCAAAGCGATGGGGGCCGATGCGACCTTGAACTCGAGCCAGGCCGACAAGCCTGCCAAGGAGCTGCGATCCCTGACCGGGGGCGGCCCCGAATATGCGTTCGACACGGTGGGGGCGGGATCAACGATCTCGCTGGCTATCGACTCGGTGCGCCCCGGGGGAGCGGCCGTCATCGTCGGCCTGCACGCCGCACAGCAGCTGGTGGAGATCTCGGCCGGCGCCTTGGTGCTGCACAACAAGCGCCTGCTGGGCTCCTTCGCCGGCTCGATCCGGCCCCGGCTCGATCTGCCCAAGCTGCTGGATCTCTACCAAAGCGGCCGCCTGGCACTGGACGGCCTGGTCTCCAGGCACTACCCCTTGGCCGCACTCAGCCAGGCCTTTGACGATATGGAAGCCGGGAACATCACGCGCGGCGTGCTAGCGCTTGCTCCGCAGGCGTGACCCGCAGCGGACGCGCGCCGCCTGCGAATCGCTCGAATGCCGGTAGCGATCCACTCCTAGCCACGCCGCACGGCGGACTTGAATCGTCCGCGGCCCATGCTAGGCTGGCCGGCCGAATGGCCGGGGCGGGGGGACACAGGCCGGCGCGGCAGATCCGTGAACTAGTCCGCAATCGACTGGTAGACCAGCCGCTTGAACTGGCCGCGGCCATCCGCATAGCGCGGCGGCATCATCTGGACCATGTAGATCCCGATCAGATCCTCTGCGGGATCGATCCAGAAGCTCGTTCCGGCCAGGCCGTTCCAGTTATACTCGCCCACCGAACCGTTGAGGCCGCTCGCGGCCGGATCGACATGCACCGCGAAGTTGAGGCCGAAGCCATATCCCGCCGCCAGGACGGGCGAAGCGCGGGACATCGAGCCGATGTGATCGATAGTCATCAGGCCGACCGTCTTGCGGCTGAGGATGCGCGTCCCGTCGAGAGTCCCCCCGTTGAGCAACATCTGGCAAAACCGCAGATAGTCGCGGGCGGTGGAGACCAGCCCTCCTCCGCCGGAGTACCACCCCGTTCGCGCGTAGTACAAGTGCGTGAGACGCTCGTCGGCGGGCTCGATCCCTCGCTCGTCCTCGGTCTTCTTGTAGACCTGCGCGAATCGGCCGCTCTTCTCCCGTGTCATCCGGAACGAGGTGTCGCGCATATCCAAGGGCTTGAACACCCGCTCGTCCATGTAGGATGCCAGATCCATTCCCGAGAGCACCTCGATCAGGCGTCCCTGCACATCCACCGAAACGCTGTACTCCCAGCGCGTGCCCGGCTGGTGCTTGAGCGGGAGCCCGGCCAGCTTGTCGATGAACTGCGCAAGCGACTCATTGCTCGACAGCAGTTCCGCGTCGTTGTACATCTTGTCCACGCGGCTGTCGCCGAACAGGCCGTAGGTCATGCCCGACGAATGCCGCATCAAGTCCTGGACTGTCATCTCGCGATCGGCAGCCACCGCTTTCTCGCCATCCCACACCTTGAGGCCGCCCAGTTCCGGAATGTGCTGCCGCACTTCGTCCCGCAGCGAGAACCTGCCCTCCTCGTACAAGATCATCAGGGCCACGCTGACGATGGGCTTGGTCATGGAGTAGATGCGGAAGATGGCGTCGTCCGCCATGGCCCTGCCGCCCTTGCGATCCGCCATGCCGACGTTCTGCCAGTACGCAATCTTCCCCCTCCGGGCAACCACGCCGATCGCTCCCGCGACGTGACCTTGCTGCACGCTGCTCTCCAAGGCGCGCGTGATGCGGTCCAGCCGCTCCTGCGAGAGGCCGACCTCGGCAGGCTCGGCCCGGGGAAATTCGGCACCCAAGGCGCCGGGTACCAAGCCGATCGCGAGAATGAAAACTCTGAGGAGCATCGGATAACCTCGCCGAACGCAGAGCCGGACAGGTAATTATAGCGATGCTCGGAGAAATCCCGCTTGGATCTTGAAGCCCTTATGCTGGAATCGAAGGGGGCGCAGCATCCCCGGCCGCGCGGCTGCGCAGGCCCAAGGCCGGCTGTGCGCGGAGAGCATCCCTCCCCGGAGTCGAACGAATGCGCCGAACCTTAGCTTTTCTGGCGGCGGCACTCGCCGCCGCTCTGCTGCCGCAGTGCAGCCGCCCGGCCGAAGAAGCGCCGGCCGCGACCGGATGGTCCACCGTGCATGCCGCCGGGGAACCCACTGCACGTCACGAAGCGGCGATGGTGGCAATCCGGGGCAAGGCCTACCTGATTGGCGGCCGCGGCGTGAAACCGGTCGAGGAATTCGACCCCGTAGCGCGGACATGGCGCAAGCTCGGGCCTACGCCGCTGGAGATGCACCACTTCCAGCCTGTCGCCCACCAAGGGCGGATATTCGTGATGACGGCGATGACCGGCAAGTACCCCAAGGAGACCCCGCTGGAGACTGTCTATGTCTACGACCCGGTGGCAGACGCTTGGGAGCAAGGGCCGGAGATCCCGGCCGGCCGGCGACGGGGCGGGGCCGGAACGGTCGCATACGGCGGGAAGATCTACCTGGCCTGCGGAATCATCGACGGCCATACGAGCGGCACCGTGGCGTGGTTTGACGAATTCGACCCGCAGACCGGCGAGTGGCGGCAGCTGCCGGACGCGCCGCATGCGCGAGACCATTTCTCGGCCGTGGTCAGCCATGGCCGCATCTACCTGGTTGGCGGGCGCGACACGAGCTATCACGAGCCCGGCAATTTCACCGCCTTCTTCGACCGCGTGGTCCCCGAGGTGGACGTCTACGACTTCGCCACGGGGCAATGGGCAACCTTGCCGGCAAGGCTGCCTGTCGGCACTGCCGCTGGCGGCTTGGTTGCGAAGGATCGCTCGATCTACTACTTCGGCGGAGAGACTTCCCAAGACTTGGCGCACGCAGAGACCCAGCGCTTGGACCTGGACACAGGCGAGTGGTCCATGCTCGCCCCGCTAGTGCGCGGACGCCACGGCGGCGGCGCTGTGTCGCTGGACGGCGCGATCTACTTCGCCGCCGGGAGCGGAGGTCGCGGCGGGGGGCCGGAACTGTCAAGCACGGAGGTCTTCCGCCCTTGACGGGGCCGGCCGGATTTCCAGCGGCTACGCCAACCCCAGCAGGCGGCGGCTGTAGGCCAGATCGGCGGCAACCTCCTGCCGCTCGAGCGCGGCCGGCTCCCCCTGCGCGGCGGCGAAAGGCTTGCCCGCCCGGGCCAGCTGCATGAATCCCTCGTACACCCATGCCGGCACGTCGCGGTAGGCATCCCAGAAGGCCGCGTCGCGCACGGCGAACTTCCGCGCCGCTCGCACGTTGATCACCTCCAGGGAAAACGCCAGATCCGGGCGCAGCTCGCGGAAGCGGGCAGCCCAGCGGTCCATGCCGATATTGCCCTGGCCCAGGGGCACCCACATCACGTGGGCTTGGTCGTCTTCCAGCCAAATCCGCGAGTCGCGAACACCCGTCGTGAGCGCCAGCGGGGCCAGCACCTCGAGCGTGTGCCAAGGATCCTCCAGCGTCCAAGTCGCATTGCCGGCATCGAGCAGTGTCCCGACATAGTCGGTCCCCGCTTCTTCGACCAAGGCGCGCAACTGGAGCGCCTGCAGGTCGCCGGCATGGTTCTCTACCGCGATCTTGATGCCGTGGCGGCCATCTTCGTCGCGCACCGACCTGCACGCGGCGATCGTGCTCTCGATATGCGCCTCCAGCGGAAGCTCGCTCTTGCGCTCGTCGGCGCTGCCAAGATAGCAGCGCACGAAAGGCGAGCCAAGGGCCCGGGCGATCCCGAACATGGTCAGCAACTGCTCGCGGGCGCTGCCGTCCTGCTTGCGGAAGCGCGTCGAGGTGGGGCAGATCGAGCCGAACCCGACTTCGATCTGGATGCCGAGCGAAGCGGCGTGCTCGCGGACGCGCTTGAGGTGATCGGGCGCGGTGCCGCCGAGAAAGCGGGGCTCCGAAAAGTTCGCCACGGTCGCGCCATGCGCGTGCGCAAAGTCCAGCAGCTGGAATGCGGTCCAGCCTTGCGATCGCAGGCTGAAAAGATCTAGGCCGAGTCGGGGGGCAGGCATCTGGGCTCCGAGGGATTGCGCCGCGGCCAGGCCGGCGAGCAGCTCGCGGCGGGTCATTCGCGCGGCACCGTCAGTTCTGGGATCGGCATTGCCGGGTACTACGATATCGAAGACCGGGCTGTCGCGTGAAAGCCGCGGGGCCGAGACACCCGCAAGGGCTGCCAAGACGACATTCGGGCAGGCCCGGAGACGCCGGCAAGCCGGCCCTGCGAAATCGCCGCAAAGCTCACGCCCGGAACGCGGATCGCACCGCAGCGCTTGATGCAGCGTCCAGATCGCCGGCCGCCTGTTCCAAGCGCTCCAACTCGCGGTAGGCCTGCTCGAGATCGGCCTGCAGCTGCCTGCGCAGCTCCACGATGAAATTGCGGCCGACCGAACGGGCGCGCTCCTGCTCCCGCATCATCCTCGCTGCGGGCGAGGCTTGCAGCTGTGCCAGCGCGTACTGCAGCTCGCGCATGCGGTAGCGCGCCCAGGCAATCTGCCGATTCGTCCGGGCCCAGGACACCCCCAGCCCGCAGCCCGAGATCGGCTCGCTCTCGGCTTGCCAGTGCTCGAGCAGCCATTGCAAGCGGCGCGCGTCATTGTCGCGATAGGCAAGCGTGGCTTCGGCCATCAGCTCGTGGCGCCGGCGGCCCTCGTCCTCGTCGGCGGCAAGGTCGGGGTGAATCTGCCTGGCTAGGGACAGAAACAATTCGCGCGCCGATTCGTCCGGGCGCGCGGAACATGCCGCCTTCCGGCAATCCTCGCCCCCTTCCTGCGCGGCTGTGTCCGGGCGGCCCTCCCGTGCCTCCCCCAAGGCCTGCCAGCCCTTCTGGAGCCGCTCGCGGAGCCGCTCCAGTTCGTCGTAGCGGTCGCCGACCGCTGGGCGGAAGCGCCGCTCGAACTGCCGCAAGCTGTCCACCTCGGCGGCATACTCCCGCTCGAGGTCCCGGACGGTCCGTTCAAGGTCGAGCAGCATTCCGCGCAAGCGGAACAAGGCTCCGTTGGCCGCGGGGTGGTACCGCACCAGCGCCACGCTCACGACGCCCGCCCCGCGTAGGCCGCGGCCACCGCGGCCTGGATCTCCGGCGGCACCAAGTGGCGCCAGCTCAAGCCGCGAGCGATAGCGGACCGCACCAGCAAAGAGGACGTTGCGTCATGTTCGGCGGCCATCTCGAATGGCAGGATGCGGCCCGCATGCCCGGGCGCGACCCGATAGGGCCCGCCGCGCGAGCCGACCAAGAGACAGAACCGCGCGAGCTGGTCGCCGAACGGCTCTCGGTCACCGTAGTCCCAGCTCGCATAGCGCTCGGCCGCGTCGCGGCCAGCGATCACGAACAGCTCGCACGCGCCGCCAACCTCGCCGCGCAAGGCATCGACCATGTCAATCACCAAGCCGGCCGCGCAGCTGCAAGCAGCCCAGCCCGGGCGCTGGCGCGCCAACGCCGCGATCCACTCCGAGCGGTCTTCCAAGGTCGGCCTCGTGATGCGCTTGTGCGGCAGCGAGCGCGGCAAGACCTGCACGACCTGGTCCAGGCGGAAGCGGCGCTGCGCCTCCTCGGCCAGCGCCAGGTGCGCCATCGTCGGCGGGTTGTACGCACCCGGCAGCAAGCCCACGCGGCCGCTCCGGCGCAAGCGGCCCGCAAACGTCCGGACCACTACTCCAAGAACGGCGCGATGGCCCGGTCCAAGGCCGCGTCGTTCCAGCGCTCGACGGCAACCGGGCGGTGCAACGACCACTCTTCCACATGGTCGGCCGACTCGCCCGGCTGCAGGGTGCGCAGCGGGCCCAGCGTCTCGATTTCTAAGAAGCGCTCGTTGGTGAACGTCTCGTAGGACGATCCCATGTCTGGGTACTCTTCCCCCGGCGCAGCCGCGAACCGCTTGACGAACAGCTCGCCGTTGAGCAGGTAGGCGCCCCGTGTGGCGGGGTTGAACAGGCCGATCTTCTCGGGGTCGCTATTGTGCGGATCCTGCCGCAGCACCACGTACTTCTCCAGCCAGGTCCAGCGGCGGTCGGCCATGTTCGTGAAGGCGAACACGACCAGCGGGTTGGTCGGGGCCAAGATCTCGGGATGGGTGCCGCGCGGCGGCAGGGTGGCGATGCCCGTGCCGCCCGGGGCCATCATCGTCAGGACCCAAGTGGCCACGCGCAGGGGCCAGATCGTGCGATTGGCAAGGCTGTAGACCACTCGGACCGTGCTGCCCTCGCCAGCCAGCTCGACCCGGATCCGCTTCTGCACCCCGGTATGCTCCACGGGCGCCTCGGCCGTGAGCGAGTTGCCCGCGATCTCGACCTGCACGGGCGCGTTGTCCGCGCCGTAGCTGTAGACCGGATCTTCCGGGCCGACCCACAGCCGGCTGCCGCCGTACAACCGCCAGTCGTCGCCGCCCGTCTTGCCCAGATCCTCTTCCAGCTCGACGAACAGGTTCTGGCCGCCCACAAACCCGTAGCGGATGATGCGGGGCCCGACATCGCCGGTGACGACAAGATCGACTTCGCCGTTGGACAGCCGATAGCAGTTCGGCCAGCCGCCATACGGGATTTTTTCTACTGTCACGGCGGCGTTGGCAAGGGCCGCGCCCGCCAAGAGCGCGGCGGCAAGGGTGCTATGCGGGCGCAAGGGCACTTCCCGAAGGCTGGCGCGACGGTCCGGCGAGCGCGCGGCTAGTAGGTCGCCCGCCCGCCACTGACATCGTAGCACTGGCCGGTTACGAACGAGCAGTCGGGACTGGCCAGGAAGTGCGCCACGGCAGCGACCTCTTCGACCGTTCCGGTGCGGCCGCGGGGAATCTTGGATGTCATGTAATAGACCTGCTCCTCGGTCAGCTGGTCCAGCATGGGCGTGCGGATCACGGTCGGGCTGATCGCGTTCACGCAGATATCGTTCAGCGCGGTCTCCTTCGCCATGGACTTGCTGGCTGCGATCACGCCGGCCTTCGACGCCGAGTAGGCCACCATGTTCGGATTTCCCTCCTTGCCCGCCAGGGAGGCGATATTGACGATCCGTCCGTAGTCGTGCGCGACCATCGCGGGCAGCACGGCCCGGCAGCAGTGGAAGACACCGCTGAGGTTGATGTCGATGACGCTCTGCCAGTCGGCGTCGGACTGCTCCCAAGCAGGCGCCGCCCGGCCCGCGATGCCCGCGCAGCAAACCAGCGCGTGAATGCGGCCTGTGCGCTCCAGGACTGCGCCCACCGCCCCCCGCACCGATACCGGGTCCGCCACGTCGACGGCGACGGGGAACGCTTCCAGCCCGTCCGCGCGAAGTTGCCGCGCCTGGGCGTCGGCCGCCGCTGCGTTCACGTCCGCGATGCCAACCGCGGCACCCGCCCGCGCCAAGCGGACGGCAATGCCGACGCCAATGCCGCGCGCCGCGCCAGTGATCAGGGCGGTCTGCCCGCTGAGATCGAAGAAGCTATGCGCCAACGGAATCCGTCGCCTCGGAGCCGTCTTCAGGCAACGGCTCCGCAGCTTCAGGGGCGGGCTCGCCGCTTGCCGCTTGGTCGTCCGCCGCTTCCGGCGCGGCTTCCTGTCCACTGCTCGGGCCGGCGGGCTCGCCCGCCTCTGCCGGCTGCTCTTCCGCGCTGGCCTCGGGGCTGGCAGGCGGAGCGAATTCAAACTCGGCCGACAACTCCTTGGCGCGGTGCAAGGGCTCGTCCTCGCGCCCCTCGGCACGGACTTCCACCTTGATCGTGGTCGACAGCTCCTTGTAAATATGCACCGGAACGTCGTAGTCCCCCAGCATCCGGATCGGTGTCGTGAGCTGGATGCGCTGCCGGTCAATGCCAAATCCCTGCGCGTTCAGGCTGGCGGCGATGTCGCGCGCCGAGACAGAGCCGTAGAGCTGGTTGTTCAGGCTGGCGCGCACGACCAGCCGCACCACGGCTCCGTCGAGCGCTTCCATCTGCTTGGATGCATCGCCGCGGAGCCGCACGGCCTCCTTGGCGGCCGCCGCGCGCATTTGCTCGAGCTGCTTCAGGCTGCCCTTGTCGGCAGGAATCGCCAGCCCCTGCGGGAACAGGTAGTTGCGGGCGTAGCCGTTCTTGACACGGACGACATCGCCGCGCTCGCCAAGCTTGTAGATGTCCTTCTTGAGAATGACTTCATGCATCGGAGCCACCCCTCTCTCGAGCCCTGAAGCGATCCCGCTCGCGCGGCGGCTTCTCGATCACGCCGACGAACGGAAGCAGGGCCAGGTTGCGGGCCCGCTTGATCGCTCGGCGGAGTTCGCGCTGGTGCTTGGCGTTCAATCCCGTGTGGCGGCGCGGGTTGATCTTGCCGCGGTCGCCGACGAACTGCTTCAGCGTCTCCACATCCTTGTAGTCGATGTGGTCGATCCGATTAACGCTGAAGTAGTCGACCTTGCGGCGGCGGAAGAAGCGCTTGCCGCCCGGCCGGCCGCGTCCCTCGGGCCCGCCCCGGTCACGGCGCGGGCCGCTGCCACCGTCGCGCGGCGGCACCGGTCTGGTGTCTTCATTGTCAGCCATCAGTCAATTCCTCTCGATACCTTGCCCTACTGCTGCGCGTCCTGGCCGGCGTCGGCCGCCGGTGCCGGCTCGGCGCTGGCGGCGGTCTCCTCGGCCGCGGGCGCGGCCGCGGGCTCCGCAGGGGCCGGGGCCGGCAGTTCGGGCTCGGGCCGGCCCGGCGCCTTGGCCTTCTCGGCCTCGGCCGCGCGCGCCGCGGCCTTAGCGTCCAGCAGCGGCTGTCGCTTCGCGCGGCGCGCCTGCGCCTTGGCCAGCCGCTTGAGATCCTCGTCAATGCGGATCACCATGTACTTGATGACTTGATCCGAGACGCGCAAGCGACGCCCCAACTCGCGATTCAGCGACCGGTCCCCGTCGGTCGAGTACTGGATGAAGACGTAGTGGCCGCTCCAGAAGCCGCGCACGCGATAGGCCAGCGGCCGCTTGCCCCAGTCATCGACCTTGTCCACGTTGGCCCCGCCCGCAGCCAGCACGCGCTTGACGCTCTCGAGCGACTCCTGCGCTTCCTGCTCGGGAAGATCCGGCTTGAGGATGAACCCTAGCTCGTACACTCTCATGATTCTCTATTCCTGTGCCTCCGGCCTGCGGCGGTTGCAGCGCGCCATGGCCTTCTCTGTTCCCTCGGCAAGCGTGTGCCGCACGACATCCGCCGCGCGGCCGACAATCTCCTCGACTTCCTCGATCTCATCGCGGGCAAACGGGCGCAGGACATAGCGCGCCCCGTTGGAGACGGGATGTCCCGGGTGAATCCCGATGCGCAGACGAGGGAAATCCGACGTCCCCAGCGAGTCAACGATGGACTGCATACCATTATGACCCGCAGACGACCCCTTTTGCTTGAGCCGCAGCCGGCCCCAAGCCAGATCCAACTCGTCGTAGACGACCAGCAACTGGCCCGGGTCCAGGCCGTAGCGCCCCAGCAGCCGCTTGACAGGCCCCCCGCTGCGGTTCATGTACAGCAGCGGCTTGGCCAGCAGCGCCCGGCGGCCGCCGATCTCTCCGATCGCTACCAGCGCCTCCTCTTCGGGCCGGGCGACGCGGATCCCGGCATCCAGCGCAAGGCGCTCCAGTGTCAAGAAGCCCAAGTTGTGCGGCGTGCGGCGGAATTCCTCGCCGGGATTGCCCAGCCCGACGACCAGCCGCTCGGCGCCCGCGGCGCGGGCCTGCCTCCGCAACATGCTCTTCACCGCAACTCGCGCGGAACAGCGGCCCGCGGGACGGCACGCGGCTACTCGGCCTCCTCCGCGGCCTCGCCGCTCGCAGCGGCAGCGGCATCGTCCTCGGCCAGCTCGGCAGTGGCCCGCGATGCCATCACATGCACCAGCATCTTCTCGCCCAGGTCCGCCAAGGACCACTTGTCGCTGGGCGGCAGATCCTTGGCGCGAATCGACTGGCCGACGCGCAGCTCCGTGACGTCCACGTCAATCCGTTCGGGAATGTCCAGCGGCAGGCACTCGATGCGAACCTCGCGACTGACCATCTCCTCGAAGCCGCCCTCTGTCTTGACGCCGTAGGCCGCGCCGACGGACTTGATCGGAACCGACACGGTCACCGGCTTGCTGACATCCACGCGCAACAGGTCGACATGCAGCAGCGAGTGCTTGACGGGATCGATTTGGTAGTCAACCGCCATGGCGTGCTCCTGCACGCCTTCGCACTTGACGTTGAAGACACGGTTCTGGCCCGACGGCTCCTTCAGCACCGATGTCATGTCCTTGGTGTCGACCGAGACCGACTGGGGGGGCTTGCCCAGCCCGTAGACGGTCGCCGGCACGCGGCCGGTCAACCGCAGGCGGCGCGCCTCGTTCTTGCCGCGCGTCTCGCGCCCGGTCACTTCCATTTCAATCTGCCGCTGCATGGCGTCTGCTCCTTGGCCGCCGGGCCGGCAGCCGCATTCCGAGCGAGCCTCGCAAGGCCCGCGCTCCCCATCTACTCGAACAACTTGCTGATCGAAGACTCGCTGTGGATCGAGTCGATGCCGGCGGCGAGCAGGGGCGCCACGCTCAGCTGCCGGATCCTGCCGCTCTCCCTCGCTTCCGCCGACAGGGGAATCGAGTTGGTGACCGCCAGCTCCTTGAGCTTCGACCCCTTGATTCTACCGAGCGCCGGCCCGGACAGCACGGCGTGTGTCGCAACCGCGTACACCTCGGCCGCGCCTTCGTCGAGCAAGGCTTGGACGCCGTTGATCAGCGTGCCCGCCGTGTCCACGAGGTCGTCCGTGATCACGCACGTGCGCCCCCGCACGTCTCCGATCACGTGCATGACCTCGGACACGGACGGCTTGTCCCGCCGCTTGTCGATGATGGCCAGCGGCGCCCTGAGGCGCTTGGCCAGCGCCCGGGCCCGCTCCACGCCTCCTGCGTCCGGGGACACAACCGTGAGCCGCGGCAGGTGCTGCTGCTGCAAATAGTCCACGAGCACCGGCCGGCCGTACAGGTGGTCCACCGGCACGTCGAAGAAACCCTGGATCTGGGCCGCGTGCAAGTCCAGCGTCAGCAGGCGGTCCGCTCCGGCGGTGACGAGCAGGTTCGCTACCACCTTGGCCGATATGGGCACGCGCGGCCGGTCCTTGCGGTCTTGGCGCGAGTAGCCGTAGTAGGGCAGCACCGCGGTGATGCGCTTCGCCGAAGCGCGCCGCAAGGCATCGAGCAGCAGCAGCAGCTCCATCAAGTGCCGGTCCACCGGAGTGCAAGTCGGCTGCACGACGAACACATCCATGCCGCGGACGTTCTCGTCGATTTGGACATGGATCTCGCCGTCGGAGAAACGCGCCAGAGACACCTGTCCGAGCTGCATGTCAAGGCAGGTGCAAATGTCCGCCGCCAGCTCTCTGTTAGCGGACCCGGCGAAAACGCTCAGCCTCGATTCCGGCGGCACTGTGAAACTCCCCATGCGGCGCGTCTGGCGGTAGCGTGTTGCGGGCTCTGCCTAGCTCGCGCCCGAGGCGCAGTCGGCCGCGCCCGGCAGGCCGCTCGCCGCCCGGCCGACATGCTCCGCCGGCCACGCTGCAAACCCCTCGGCGCACAGCGTGTCCGCCACCAGCCGCGCAGACTGGTACGACTCAAAGACGCCGAAAACGGCGGATCCGCTGCCGGACATCAGGGCCGGCCGCGCGCCCAAGGCGCACAGCTGGCTCTTGAGAGCGGCGATCGCCGGGTACCGCTGGAAGACGGCCGCCTCGAAGTCATTCACGCTGCCCTCGCGGCTGCCCGGCAAGGGGCCGGACGGGAGTGCGCTGGAACTCCGGCCGCTATCCTCCATCGTATCCCAAGCCGCATCCGCTGTCAATCGGGCGCGCTGCTCGGCCAGTGCGCCGTAGGCCCAGGCGGTGGAGACTTCCAGCGCGGGACGCGCGATCACCAAGGCGGCCGGTGGCAGGTCGTCCAGCGGCTCGATCTCCGTGCCGCGGCCCGAGCCGAGCGCAGATCCCCCGACCAAAAAGAACGGGACATCGCTGCCGATCTCGGCTGCGACCTCGAACAGCAATTCCGGCGGCGGCCGCTCCGGGAGCATGGCAGCGAGCGCCCGGATCACGGCCGCAGCGTCGCTGGAACCGCCTCCCAGGCCGGCACCGGACGGGATCGCCTTCTCGAGGTCGATCTCCAACTGCACCGCCGCGCCGGTGCGCCGGAGCATCAGCTGGGCCGCGCGCCAGGCCAGGTTGTCCTCTCCCCGCAGATCCTGCCGACTGCAGGCGAGGCGCACCGCCGGCTGGCGGCCCGGGGTCATGCGGATGCTGAGCGTGTCGCTGAGGCTCACGGTCTGGAAGAGCGTGCGGATGTCGTGGAAGCCGTCCGGGCGCTTGCCGAGCACGCGCAGGAAGAGGTTGAGCTTGGCGTAGGCTCGCAACTCGAGCGCGCGCGGCCCGCCAGCTCTGGAATCGGCCATGCGTCCGGACAGCGCCCGCTAGCTGGCGTAGTGCAACAGGGACGAGACCTCGTATCCGCGCAGCTTGTCGCGGCCATGGAGAAAGTCCAGCTCGATCACGAACGACAGGCCGGCCACGACCCCGCCGAGCTTCTCCACCAGCCGCGCAGCGGCTTGGGCGGTCCCGCCGGTCGCCAGCAGGTCATCCACGATCAGCACGCGCTGGCCGGGCTCGATGGCGTCGGAATGGATTTCGAGCTCGTTCGTGCCGTACTCCAGCTCGTAGCTCACGCTCGTGGCGGCGGCCGGCAGCTTGCCCGGCTTGCGCAGCAGCGCGAAGCCCGCTCCGAGGTGCCGGGCCAGCAGCGGGCCGAACAGGAATCCGCGCGCCTCCATGCCGGCCACCAAGTCGACGCGGAGGCCGTCCGCAGAACGGCAAAGCTGGTCCGCCACCATGGCCAGGCCGGCGGGGTCCTTCAACGCGGTGGTGATGTCGTAGAAAAGGATGCCGGGCTTGGGAAAATCCGGCACCTCGCGAATGAGTGATCTCAGATCCTGCATGCCTAGCCTCATGGTAGCCGGCGAACCCCGCCGCCCTGCATGCTCGCGGCGGGGGCGGGCCTACGGGTCGGAACCCTCCTCGGCACCGCCGGCTGCGGACGTATCGTCGGACGCGGGCGGCGGTTCCAGCACCCTCCGCAGGGTGAGCTCGATGCCTTTCGCCGCGGATTGCTCGATACGGTAGGTGGAGGGTTCTCCGACCCGTGCCGCGTACACCAAGGGCTGGTCTGCTGCGGAGACGATCACCGTCTCGGGCGCGCTGTCCGTCCCCGCCGGCGTGACCGCTGCGGTGATCGCGGGCGAGCCCAGTCCGAAAGACTCCTGCCGGCCCGCGTCATCCGAGGGGAATTCTATCGCCGCTAGGTTGCGCAGGCTGTCCAAGAGGGCCTGCGTCCTTTCCCCGTCCAGCCGCCGATTCCCGTCCGACTCCAGCAGCCATGCGTCGTCAGCGCGGGCGATCACTGCACTGGCGTCGCCGACGCTCAGATCCACGCGCGCCGGGTCGGCGAACCCGAAATCGAACAGCTTCTTGTTGCGGAAGTCGGCGACCGGCTTGTCGAAGCTCTCGGCGAACGTCGCGCTCACGCCGAACACGCCGCTGTGCGCGCTGCTGCGGGCGTAGTGCGTGCCTCCGCCGCCGGCCAGCACCAAGGTGTGGTCGCCGCCGCCGTCCGTGACCGACACTGTTGCGAGCGGGGCTTGGAACGAGTAGCCGGGGCTGTCGGCGGACTCGCTCAAGACCTCGGTCATCTCGGCCGTCCGCACCGCCCGCACCAGATCGGAGACGGTGAAATCGTCGGCCCGGAGCCGGGCGGGCAGGACGATCGACCAAGTCCCGCCGGAGCGCTCGAAGCGCATCTTGCGGCCGCCCGCGGCAACGGCAACGCTCGAGATGGAAGTGTCGTCCAGCGCCAGCAGGCGCTTGTCGCGCAGGTCGAAGCGCGACTTGTCGAACGATGTCTTGTTATAGCTGTAGAGGGTGAAAAGCCGCGGGTCGCCCTGCAACCGGGCGAAGACGCCCGAGCCGGCCGGCGTGTCCCGCCCGAACTGCACCGTTCCGCCGCCCTCGGCAAGCTTGAAGCTCACGGCCAGCTCGGGCTCGTCCAGTTCGTACGGCCCCCATTCGTCCACGCTCTCCGAGACCAGGCGTTCAGCGTTCAGGGACGCCAGGCTCGCGACGAGCTGGCCCGCTGCGGATTGGTCGACGGCCATTTCGTCCCCGCCGGCGAACTCCCATTCGCCCTCCTCGCCGCGCGCGAGGGTAATGGTGTCCGCGCCCCTGCGCAGCAGGCTCACCTCGCGGATCTCGGCCTCCTCCGCATCGACGACTTGCGGGCGGGCATCGTCATCTTCGGGCGGATTCTCGCGGGTATACCAGACCGCCCCGCCGAGCAGGGCGAGCAAAGCGGCGGCGGTGATGAGCGGGTTCGCTTTCATGGCAGTTCGGCGCCCAGCGGCTGCAATCCTGGCAGCGGCCGGAACTCTCCCCCTAGCGACGGCCCCACCAAGCCCAGACCCCGGTCGCGATAATGACGAGGGGCAACAGCAGCAAGCTCGCGTAAAAAATCCGGCTCATTTCCGCGGCGGTCATCTCAATGACGGTCGATTCCGGATCCTTGGGGCGGATCGAGATCAGATCCTCGTCCGAGCTGAGCCAGTTCAGCATGTTGAGCAGCAGGTCTTGGTTGCCGCCCAGCGCCAGTCCGTAATTGCTGGCAAAACCGGCCGAGCCGACCACGACCACGCGGCCTTCCGTCTCGCTCCCGTCCCCGGCCGGATCGCTCTCGTCCTCGCCGGACGCGGCCGGATCGGGGATCTCCTCTTCGTCCATGCCGGCCCGGGGTACGTCGTAGGCCGCGGCCACGGCTAGCGAGACGGGTCCCTCGGTCTGGCTGGATTCCGGCCCGAGCGAGAAGCCGGCCGCCTCGGCCTTCAGCGTCGAGGCGGAAAAGCTCGTCTGCGAGCTCTCGAACAGCACATCGACGCTCCAGCCCGCGGGCATGTCCGCCGCGCGGCCGACGCTCCGAGCGCGCGGGAAAAGTGTCGCCACGTTTTCCAAGGGCTCGACAATCGGGTGGAAGCGGTAGTCGCTGACGAGCGGGGTGAAAGGGCCGCCGCCGAACAGCTGGCCGATCGGCGACTGGTCGATGACCACGTCATTCTTGATCTCGATGCCCCAGCTCGCGGCCAGCTCCACCAGCTGCGGGCTGCGCTCGGCGCGGCCGCCTCGCTCGTCCGGCAGCACCGGGCCGAGCAAGAGCAGCGCCCGGCCGCCGCCCTCGACGAAATCCCGGATTGCGGCGACTTCCGGATCGAAATAGGCCGTTTGGGGGCCGGGCACGACCAGGATCGTGCAATCCGGCGGGACCGCGCCGCCCGTCAGGCTGACCTGGCGGTGGTCGTAGTTGGCGCCTTCCATGCGCGCCACGGCATTGGCGAATCCGTCGCGCTCCATGCCGTCGCTGGCCGCCTCGCCGTGCCCGGTCACGACGCAGGCGGTTTTGTCCTGGCCCTTGATGGCGGTGATGATGGCGTTGGTGATGTCTTGCTCGCTCAGCGACGAGGCTTCGTGGCGCTCGCCGTCAATGCTGAGGACCAGGGTGCCGTACGAGCGCACGTTCATGGCCTCGGTCTTGATGGGATCCTCGTCGGGATCGACGTATTCCACCGCGACCCGGCTGGAGGCATTCTCGTAGCGCCGGAGCATGTCCTCGGCCATCGCGAACTGCGACGTCCGGTCGAAGTAGGAGATGGTCACGTCGCGCTCGAGGCCGTCCAGCACCTTGTGCGTCTGATCCGCCAGGCTGTAGAGCTTGCGCTCGGTGGCGTCGTAGGTCTCGTTGTATTGGACGCCGAGCCAGTTGGCAGCCGCCAGGATGGCCGCGAACACCGCGCTGTAGAGGGCGGCGTAGCCGCCCGATTTGAACTGCCTGGAACGCAACCAGTCCATGGCCAAGCACTCCTTTACGCCTTCCAGCGCAGCGCTTCCAGCGAGCGCTTGCTGAGGAAGAGTCCGAGGGAAATCACGCTGAGGTAATAGAGCAGGTCCTTGAGTTCGATAACGCCCTTGGAGAACTGCTCGAAATGCGGGGAGATGGCGATGTACTCGCAGAGCCGGCTGATGGCGGAGGTTTCGTACGAGCTGATCCAGTTCAGGACCCAGAGCAGCAACAGCACGCCGAACGTCAGCGCCCCGGCCACGATCTGGTTGTTCGTCAGCGTCGAGAGAAAGGTGCCGATCGAGATCATCGAGCCGCCCATGAGCAGGAGCCCCAGCAGGGAGACCAGCAGCGGCTTCCAATCCGGGGTCGCGTGCAGGAACAGCACCGAGATGTTGAGCGCTGCGACCAAGAGCAGGCAGGCGTACAGCAGCAGCGCGCCGAGCCACTTGCCGCAGATGATGTGGTAATCCTGCAAGGGCGAGGTCAGCAGCAATTCGATCGTGCCGCTGCGCTTTTCCTCGGCGAACAGGCGCATGGTGATCATGGGCACTAAGAACAGGAGCACGATGCTCATGTTCCCCAGCGACGGCTCGATGACGAACTGGTTGACGTTGAGTGGCGGAGCGCCGGCACCGCCCTGCGCTTGGACGCTGGCGCTGTAGTCCATGAAGAACGCCAGGCCCGATGTGAAGAAGTAGCCGAATATCACCGCGAACATGGCGAGCACGATGTACGCGATCGGCGAGGTGAAATAGACCTTGAACTCGCGCATCGCGACGGTCCAAACGTTTCTCATGCGCCCTCGTCCTCCCCGCTTTGGGAATCTTCGGCGCCGTCCGTGCCCAGCTCGGCGGCCGCCGGTTCGTCGCTGGTCAGCTTGAGGAAGATGTCTTCCAAGCTCAGGCCGAGCGGTTGCATCCCGTACAGGCCCCAGCCGGACGTGACCACGGTCTCGGCCAGCCGGCGTGAGAGGTTGTCGTCCTTGTCCGCCTCGACGCGCCAAACCGTGCGGTCGTCGCGCCGCTCGTGCTCGGTGACCTTGCGTACGGACAAGTCGTGCTCGAGCCGTTCCTTGACCTCGCCGGCCGGGCCGTCCACGTCCAGCAGCAAGCAATTGGCACCCTGCAGCTGGGCGGTGAGGTTCTCGGGAGTGTCGCTGGCCTCGATCCTGCCTTCGTTGATGATGATCACCCGCCCGCACGTGCCGGCGACCTCGGGCAGGATATGCGTGCTGAGCAGGATTGTGTGCTCGCCCGCGAGCGATCGCACCAAGGCGCGCACGTCGATGATCTGCTTGGGATCCAGCCCCGACGTGGGCTCGTCAAGCACCAATACATCCGGGCTGTGGATCAGCGCCTGCGCGAGGCCGACGCGCTGCCGGTACCCTTTGGAAAGCTTGCCCACCAGCAGGTCGCGGACAGAGCCGGTGGAGGTCCGCTCCAGCACCGCGTCCACGCGCCTGGGGATCTCTCGCGCGGGGATGTTCTTGATGGCGGCCACGAAGCGCAGGTAGTCCCCGACCTGCATTTCCGGGTATAGCGGCGGGGTCTCGGGCAGGTAGCCGATACGCCGCTTGACTTCGATCGGATGCTGGCCGACTTCGAAGCCGGCCACGCTCGCCGTCCCTTGGGTGGGCGGCAGGAAGCCCGTCAAGATGCGCATGGTCGTGGTCTTGCCGGCTCCGTTCGGGCCGAGGAAGCCGACAATCTCGCCACGCCCGACTTCGAAGCTGATGTTCGCAACGGCGACCTTGGGGCCGTAGCGCTTGGTGACACCGTCAACCTGAATCATGGATGCATGCCCAGCGCGAGGGCGAGGATCGTAGAAGGGCCGCCAAGCTTGCGGCCGACCGAACGCCACTCTCTATTCTGAAGGTGCTGCGGCACGCCTGTCAATCGAGCGCAAGCGGCCGGGACGGGGCCTGGCTGAGAGGTGCCGGGCCGGGGCAGCTGCGCCGCGCAACACCGTCTCGCGGCGGCCAAGCTCGCCGCCTATAATATGCCCGGCGGTCGCGGAGACCAGATCGACGCTGGCCGCCCAGAAGGAGACCTCCCATGCACCGCCCTGCCTGCTTCCGCGCCGCCGCCCTTGCCCTGGGGCTGGCGCTGGCCGCGCTCGCCTACCAAGCAACCACCGAAGACCTGATGGTTTCTACCGCCAAGGCGTGGCTCGCCTCGCTGAACAGAAACCAGCTGCCGTCAGCCCAGTACAAGCTTGACAACCCGGACTACGAGCGCTGGCATTACGTGCCTGGCAACAACTTCGTCGCAGCGCGCGGCTACGCGCGCAACGGACTGACCTACAAGGACATGACCCCGGAACAGCGGTCGCTGGCCGATGCCCTGCTGGCAGCGTCGCTGTCCCGAGCGGGCTTCGTCGCCGTCAAGACGATCATGAGTCTCGAGGAAGTCCTGCGAATCCAGGAGATGGACACGACCGGACGCCGCGACGTGAACGTCTACCACTTCAGCGTATTCGGCGAGCCTGCGACGAAAGGGGACTGGGCGTGGCGCTTGGAAGGGCACCATGTCTCGCTGCACTTCCTCATGCGGGACGGCGAGCTGGTCTCCGCAGCGCCGACATTCCTGGGCGCGAATCCGCACACGGTGCTCGACGGCCCGCGCAAGGGCGCACGGCCGCTAGGGGGGCACGAGGACGCCGCCCGCCAGCTGATGATGGCGCTGGGCGACTCTCTCCGGGGCAAGGCCTTGGTGGCCGAAGAAGCCTACCGGGACATCTTGACGGCCGCCGACACGAGGGCCGCGCTGGAGAACCAGCCGCGCGGCCTGCCAGCTTCCCAGCTCAACGGAGCGCAGTATGAAATGCTGCTGGCAACAGCCGAACAGTACGCGCTTTCACTGCCCGCGGAGCAGGCGGAAGCCCGGATGCAGAAAGTGCGGGCGACACCAAGGGACCAGCTGTTCTTCGCCTGGGCGGGTTCGCTCGCGCCCGGCGACGGGCACTATTACCGCATCCAGTCGCCGGAATTCCTGATCGAGTACGACAACGTGCAGAACGGCAACAACCACAGCCATACGGTCTGGCGCGAATTCGAAGGGGACTTCGGGCGCGATCTCCTGGCGGCGCACTACCTGCTGGACGATCACGGGCCGGGCCGCGAACGCAGCGCGGCCGCAGACTAGCGCCTGCCCCGGGCCGGCCAGGCCGCTCGCAACATGGCCCCGAGAGACCCCTATCCGGTTTCACGCCTTCGCGAGGACGTTCCGAGCGGCCGTCGACCGCCCCCTAAGAATCGGCCCGCAGGATTGGCAGCCCCCGCACCCGCGAGCATAGAGTGCAGGCCATTCGCGGCCGAGTATCGCGAGCGCAATCGTGCCAGCAATGTAGACTATCGGGGACCGAAGCCCGCCCATTGTCCACGATCTGTCTCATCGGCCGCGACGCTCAAGTATTTGCTCTCCCAATCCATGCGGCGCGATTGCCCCCTTGCGGCCATTGCCATGATCCGACCAGCGCTGCCTTGCAAGACTTGGTCGTCGTGTCCGAACATTGACGGTGGCGGAAGAGGCCCGCTGAAGGCTGCCGCCTCGGTGACCGAGACACGAACATCTTTCGGAAGCCCGTCGAGAACTTCCTTGGGGATTAATGGCGTGTGAGCCCTCAATCCGTTGACGCGTCGGCACTCTTTTCCTGCTCATTGAACATTTGGAAACTCCGATACATATCAGCGCCGATCCTTCTCATGTCATCCGCTCGTGCATCTGCGGGGTAACGAGGCGGAGAAAATCGAGGGCTCGCGAAGGACCGCCAAGTGAGAACCCCAAGAAACGCTCGCAGGAAGCTCTGCTCTGGAACTCTCGCATGGGGCCATCGCGACCAGGGCCATTTTTTAGTCCGGATTCGAGGCAGAGCAGGGCAGGCTGGATAGGGGCGGTGTCTAGCAGTTAGCCGCTCGGAGGTCGGCTGCCGAGCGGAATGGGCGGCAGGGACTGGACATTTTGTTGTCAATCTGTCAGGCTGGCCTATAGTGGCTGTGCCAAGCGGCGGGTGCGAGCTGGATTTGCGCACGGTGCGCGTGCGTCCCACGCAGGGGGCGCACGAGCACCGGCGCTGGGATCGCTTGATGGCGGCCCACCACTATCTGTCGTTCACGGGCCTGTTCGGCAAGGCCCTGCGCCAGGTGGCCACGCTCGGCGAGCAGTGGATCGCCTTGCTGGGCTGGCAGGCCGCCGCGCTCAAGCTGGCGGCTCGCGACCGCTGGATCGGCTGGACGGCGCAGCAGCGGCGCCAGCGCCTGCACCTGGTGTTGCAGAACTCGCGCTTTGTGATTCTGCCCGCCTGGCAGGGCCAGCCCAATCTGGCCTCGCGCGTGCTGGGCTTGAGTGTGCGGCGGCTGTCAGACGACATGCTGGCGGCGCATGGCTTTCCGATCCTGCTGGCGGAGTCGTTCGTCGACCGGCAACGCTTCGCCGGCACGTGCTACCGCGCCGCCAACTGGCGCTGGCTGGGGCAGAGCGGCGGTTACGCGCGCGTGCCGGCGGCCCAGCCGCAGTGGCGCCGCCACGGCCAACCCAAGGAGGTGTTTGTGTACGAAGTGCAAGCTCATGCGGCGCAGCAACTGGCCCACAGCGCGGACGATCCGCGCTGGGCGGGGCCCGAGCGCAGCCAGCCACCGGACGCGCAGACGCTGCGCAGTCTGTTCGAGTTTCTGGGCGAGGTACCCGAGTACCGGCATGCCCGCGGCAAGCGCTACGAATTGCGCTGCGTGCTGACGCTGGCCGTGGCGGCGCGCCTGTGCGGCTACCGCGGCGTGACCGCTTGCGCCCAGTTCGCAGCCTTGCTGGACCAGGGCCAGCGGGCGGCGGTGGAGTGTTTCCGCAGCCCCAGCAAGGACTGCTACACGAGTCCTTCGATCACCACCTTCCACAACATCTTGGCGAGCTTGGAGCCGCAGACGCTGGAACAAGCCACGCGCGCTTGGGCCGGCCAGCAGAGCGCGCACATCCAAGCCCGGCCAGCGGCGGACGCGGCGCCGGCGACCGGCAGCGGGCCGGCGCAGCTGCCCGCAGTGAGCTTGGATGGCAAGGACGTGCGCGGGGCTTCGAAGCAGACCAAGCCGGGGCGCCGCATGCTGCTCGCGGCCGTGGAACAGGATAGCGGCGTGGTGCTGGGGCAACTCGAGATCGACAGCAAAAGCAACGAAATCCCGGCCTTCTGCGACTTGGCCCGGCAACTGCCGCTGCAGGGCCGCGTGGTGACCGGCGACGCGCTGCACGCCCAGCAGAAGACGGCGCGCTGCGTGCTCGACGAGTGCCAGGCCGAGTACCTGATCACCGCCATCAAGGGCAACCAGCCCACCATCCTCGCCGACCTGCGCAGCATGGACTTCAGCGACTGCCCGCTGGTGGAAACCAGCGACCGCAAGCATGGCCGTATCGAGCACCGCAGCTACCAGGTCAAGGACATCAGCGCTGCGGTCTGGGACGACTCTGCCCAGCTGTACGGTCGCCAGCAGGCGATCCGCGTCGAGCGCCGGCGCGAGCACGTCAAGACCGGCAAGTGCAGCACTGAAGTGACCTACGCGCTGACTTCGCTGAGTCCTGCGCAAGCCACGCCCCAGCAACTCGCGCAACTGCTGCGCAAGCATTGGCACATTGAAAACCGCCTGCACTACGTGCGCGACTTCACCTACGACGAAGACCGCTGCCGCGTGTATGTGCGCGACTTGCCGCGCAATCTGGCCTGCCTGACCAACACCGCCATCTCGATCATCCGCGGCCTGCCCCAATTCCGCTACCTGCCGCAGGCCAACCGCCATTTCGCGGCCCGCCCGCAGGAGGCCCTCGACTGCCTGCTACAAGCACCCCGGCACTAGCTCGGCCCCAGCTCGGCCCCACGCAGCCGCATCGTGCTGGCGACACTCCCGCTGCGCCTACTCGGCCTGGCCACCCGGTCCACGCCCGGCAAATCCCGCTGCAGCGCCCGCGCAACGAGTCGTTGGGACTCCTGCCCGCTACGCCACTAGCCTCACCAGAGGCGATCCGCTCCCCTCACACGCAGCATGCACCAACTAAAAAATGTACCTGTTCCTGTGGCCAGCGTTCGACCAAGACCTTCTTGTCGGTATAGAACTCGACTGCGTCGCGGCCTTGCCCGTGCAGCACTCCGAAGAAGCTTTCCTTCCAGCCGCTGAACGGGAAGTACGCCATCGGCGCCGCAACGCCGATGTTTACCCCCACATTGCCGGTCGGCACTTCCCTGCAGAACTTGCGCGCCGCTGCGCCACCGCTGGTGAAGATCGAAGATGCGTTCCCGTACGGGCTGCCGGCGATCACCTCAATCGCGTCATCAACGCTCTTCACGGGCGTCATGCCCAGCACCGGGCCGAAAACTTCGGTAGAGGCGAGGTAGCTGCCGGGCGCAACTCCGTCCAGCACGGTCGGGCCGACGAAGTTGCCGGCCGGGCAGCCGGCAACCTGCATGCCGCGGCCGTCAAGCACCGCCTTGGCCCCCTCTGCGGTTCCGCGGCCGATGGCAGCTTCGATTCTCCTGCGGCTGGCGGCGGTGATCACGGGCCCCATTTCAACGCCGTCCGACAATCCCGGGCCGACCTTGAGGGCAGCGGCGGAGGAAGCGATCGCCTCGCGCAATGGCTCGTGCGCGTCGCCGACAGTGACGACCATGGACACGGCCAAGCAGCGCTGGCCGGCGCAGCCGAAGGCGCCATCCCCGATGATCTTGGTGGTGGCCTCCATGTCGGCATCCGGCAGCACGACCACATGATTCTTCGCCCCTCCCTGGCACTGCACGCGCTTGCCATGGAGGGCGGCCGCGGCATAGATCTGCCGCGCGACCGCAGTGGAGCCGACAAAGCTGACCGCCCGGACCTGGGGGTGCTCCACCAAGGCGTTGGCCGCGGCCACGCCGCCATGGGCGAGGTTCACGACGCCCTTGGGCAGCCCGGTGCGTTCCAAGGCCTCTAGGACGGAGCTGATCGCCAGCGGCACTTTTTCGGACGGCTTGATGACGACCGTGTTGCCACAGGCGATCGCATAGGGCAGAAACCACAGCGGGATCATCACCGGGAAGTTGAACGGCGTAATGACCCCGACCACTCCCAGAGGCTGCCGGACCATGGTCTCGTCAATGCCGCGCGCGATGTCCTGCAGGTTGTAGCCCTGCATCATCGTCGGAATGCCGCAGGCGACCTCGACATTCTCGATGCCGCGCCGCAGCTCTCCGGCAGCCTCTGCGTATGTCTTGCCGTTCTCGAGCGAGACCAAGCGGGCAATCTTGCCAAAGTCCTCCTCTAACTGCTGCTTGAAGCGGAACAGGAACTGCACGCGCTCGCCGGGCGGGACATCGCGCCAGTCCGGATAGGCCCGCGCGGCGGCCGCGACCGCGGCAGCCGCGCCGTCGCTGCCGTCCGCGGGCACTTGCGCCAGCGGTTCGTTGGTGGCGGGATCGATCACGGTGGAAGCATCGTCCCCGGCAGGGGGTCTCCACTCTCCCGCGATGAAGTTCTTGACAGGCTGCACGAGACCGATTATGCACTACCCCGGGCCCGGCACCGTATCACCCTAAAATCTTGCCGCCCGTTGCGCGCCATGCAGATCTACGTCGCAGGTGCCGCGGCCCCGTCCCGGGCCTCCTCGACCCGAACTCCCAGCCGCCCCTTGTGCAGCCTCACTGAGAGTGCATCGCCGCACCTGACCTGCCCGGCCTCGCGGATGGCGGTTCCGGCCGTGTCTTGCACGATGGCATAGCCGCGCTCGAGAATCGAGACCGGGCTCAAGCCATGCACCCGCAGGTCAAGCGCCTCGAGACGGCGCGCGCACTGCTCCAGCGCCCCCCGCATCGCCGGCTCCAGCCGCTGGGCCGCATGGCCCAGCCGTTGGGACTGGCGGGCCAGCCTGACCCGTAAGTCCAGTCTCGCCAGCCTGATCTCGGCTCTTTCCAAGCGCGCGCGAGAGACGCCCAGACGGGCGCGCTGGGATTCGTGCAGGCGTTGCGAGGAATCATCCAGCCTTTGTCCCGCCTCACCGACGCGACGCTCTACATGGCGCGCAGCGCGATGCAGGCTGTGCTCAAGCACGCGCGCTTGCAGGCGGGACAGCCTGGCCTGCATTGCCCGGCCCAGCCGCCCCTCGGCGGCGGCCAGCATCTGCAGGATATTCTCCGCCTCCGGCACAGCCAGCTCAGCGGCGGCGGAAGGAGTCGGCGCCCGCAAGTCTGCCACGAAATCAGCGATCGTAAAGTCCGTCTGATGCCCGACCGCCGATATCACCGGCACGGCGGAGGCCGCTATCGCGCGCGCTACGACTTCTTCGTTGAAAGCCCACAGATCCTCCAAGGAGCCGCCGCCGCGGCCCACGATGACCACATCGGCCCAAGATCCGTCGCCAAAGTAGCGCAGACCCTCTGCAATCTGCCCCGCGGCATCCTGTCCCTGCACCGCCACCGGGAACAGCCTCACATGCAACCCGCGAAAGCGACGTTCCAAGATCCGCAGCATGTCCGCGATCACCGCCCCCGATGGGGATGTCACAACACCGATCCGCCGCGGCAGCGCAGGCAGGCGGCGCTTGCGCTCCTCGTCGAACAGCCCCTCTGCGGACAAGCGCGCCTTCAACTGCTCGAACCTCTCCTGCAACGCCCCGGCCCCGAGCGGTTCCAAAGCATTCACGTAGAGCTGGTACGCGCCTCTCTTCTCGTAAACGCCGATGCGGCCGCGGGCAATGACTGCTTGGCCGTCGCGCGGCTTGGCCCGCAGGTACAGGGCATCCTGGCGAAAGCAGACGCAGGAAATCTCAGACTGCTCGTCCTTCAGCGTGAAGTACCAATGGCCGCTGCGGGCGTGCGAGGTGTTGGACACTTCGCCTTGAACCCGGACGTCCGGGAAATTGCTGGCCAGCAGCTTTTTGAGCGTGGCGGAAAGTGACGAGACCGAATAAACACTCGGGCGCCCCGCCGCTTGCCACTCTGCCACTAGCTTGCCCCTTGCCTGCCGGGGGCCAAGCGGTTGACGGCGCCGACTAGAAGAACCCCCAGAGCGATGCCGACAATCGCGATCATGTGCATGTAGGCCTGAAACGCCGGCCCGATCTCCAGCATCCAGCCGTCCATCAGCAGCCCGTATCTGAAGTGTGTCCACGCTACTGCCATGGCAGCTGGCGAGGCGACCAACACCGCCACGCCGACAGCCGCCTCGAAACGGCGCCCGGCGCCCCGGAACACCGCCAAGGCCGCGACCCCCGTGGCCATGGCCGCCGCGGCCACGTTCTTGGCCAGGAAGCTGTAGAGATACTCCTGCCGCACGATCGCGCTGAGCGAATATCCGAGGCCGAAGGCATAGAACAGCGCGAAGTAAGCGAGCAGGAAGACGGCCGCGGCGGCGCAGAGAGATGCCCAATGCCGGCGCTGCCAATGCACTACGCCCAAGGTTGCAGCCAACAGGCAAAGCCCGCTCAGGATGGACCATGGCATGCGTTCTGCCTGCTGCGCCTTCAGGGCGGCCGTACGGTCCGGCATGTGCGCCGCCAGCGCCGCGCGCTGCTCCTCTTCAAGCTGCCTCAGGAGCGCGGCATGCTCAGCCGGCACATCGAGCGCTTCCCACAGCACCCTCCCCTGGCTGTTGGCCGGAATCGGCAACCCCAGCAGCGTGCTGATCGTAGGAGCGATATCCACCATCTCCGCCTCGATCTGATGCGCGGGCCGCACTCCCGGGCCAGCCAGCACGAACGGGGCATTCATCACCTCGGGCTCCAAGCCGCCGTGACCGCCGCGTCCGCGACGGTCGATGTGCCCGTGGTCGGACAGGGCGGCGAGGGTCACTTCCGGGCCTTCCTGCTGCGCGATCCGCCCCAAGCAGCTATCAACCGCGGCAAGCACCTCGCGATAGGCCGCGGAAGCGCCGCCATAGACATGCCCGGCCTCGTCGCTGGCCCACAGGTCAACGACGCGGATCGCCGCGTCCGACCTCTGCAGGCGTTGCAAGGCCTCTTCGCAGCAATCGGATTGCCAGCGCACCAGTTCCTCGACCTCATCCGAGGCGTAGCGCCGGGACGGCCCGGCATGCTGCACGAGGCCGCCGAAAGCGCGGGGCCAGAACCTGGTCCCGTATACCTCCGAACCCAGCCCGCGCTGCCTGGCGAGACCGAACAGCGACTGCACCGGCACGGGCTCGAAGGTGGAGTTGTTCGTCACCCCGCTGACCTCCGGCCAGGCGCCTGTCAGCAATGCCGCCCGGCCCGGGTTCGACAAGGAGGGCACGGCCACGCGCATGGTGCCTGAGGCTCCTCGCCGCGCCAATCCCTGGTAGGCGGCCAAGCCTGCAACAGCGTCCGTGCGCAGGCCGTCTAGCAAGACGATGACCACATCGCTGGCGATGGCCGGGCCG
Source organism: Bryobacterales bacterium (assembly GCA_965219605.1). Taxonomy (GTDB): domain Bacteria; phylum Acidobacteriota; class Terriglobia; order Bryobacterales; family UBA6623; genus VXMF01. The sequence continues at coordinate 2,551,353 of CBDCOC010000001.1, forward strand.
GCTTCGAAGGTTTGCTCCAGCGCGTAGGTGCTGCGGTGCTGTGTCACGCTCTTCCACGACTGGTCGGCGATGCCGAGGCTGCCGATTGCCAAGCAGAGCAAGTAGGCCGTCCATCCGATGCTCGGCAGGGATCGCATTCGAGTCCATCCATTATGACCCGTGTCTGCAGAAGCGCGGCCAAGGTGCGCCGGAAGTGGTTGACGGGTGCCGGCAGAAGCGCGTTGCCTTTCGCTGCCCAAGTTGGGATAATGATCGAAGCATGGCTGCCGTGCGGGACTTGCAACAATTGATTGGCCAGCCTGTCGACCGACTGGACCTCGCGACGCGCGAGGCAGTGGTGGGCAAGGTCGTGGCCCAGCAGATCTACGCGCCTAGCAATCTCGCCCTGCAGCGTATCGCGGCCATCGGCGAATCGGTGCAGGAATGCGCCACACAGCTCGAGGCGGACGGCAAAGACCCGCTCGACTACGAATTCTCGTGCCTGAATCCGCCATTCCTCGCCCGCTAGGGAGACGCGGCGGCGCAGATGCTATTCGGCGCGGCGCTGGCAGGCTTGGCCGGCCTGCTGTCTGTCATGCTGCGCAAGCGCAGCCTGCAATGCTCGTGCCGAGGATGCCGTTCTCAGCGGGGGGAAAGGCGCGACACGCACGGCTAGATGGCTTATACTGGAACTACGCTCATGCCAGACAGACGCTCATTTCTCATCGCTTCGGCAGCGCCGCTCTTGCTGCCTTCCTCAGCCGCCGGCGCCAACGACCGCGTCTCGGTCGCGCTGATCGGCTCCGGCGGCCGCGGCCGCCGGGTGCTCGAGGCGTTTCGCGAGCTCGGCTCGCCAGCGCCCGCCGTGTGCGACGTCTACCAGCCCAACCTAGCCAAGGGACTCGAAGCGGCCGACGAGGGGGCCCAAGGCTACGGCGACTACCGGCGCGTCTTGGAGCGCGACGACATCGATGCGGTCCTGATTGCCACGCCCGACCACTGGCACGTGCCGATGATGCTCGACGCCGTGTCGGCCGGCAAGGATGTCTACTGCGAAAAGCCGATGTCGCACTCGATCTCCGAAGGAGTGCGGGCGGTCCGCGGGGTCCGTGCCACGGATCGCATCGTCCAAATCGGGATGCAACGGCGCAGCACGCCTTGGATCATCGAGATGCAGCAAGAGGTGGCCCAGGGCGCGATCGGCAACATTACCATGGCGCGGGCGGAGTGGAACTGGGCAACCTCTCGGCCGCTCGACAACTCGAATCTCGAAGGCGAACTGGATACGGCGTCCTTCCTAGGCGGGGCCGGCGGATCTCTCGAGCCGATGATGTTTCGCAAGTGGCGTTATTTCTGGGCTTTCTCCGGCGGCAACATGACCGATCAGGGCACGCACCTGATGGACGTGATCCAGTGGTTCTCCGGCGCTGGCACGCCCCGCTCGGCCGTCTGCCACGGCATGGTCGTTGGCATGAACGGGTCGCAGACGCCCGACTGCTTCTCGGCGTCGTTCGACTACGGGAGCTTCCTCGCAAGCTGGAACCTGAACTACAACAACGACTACCAGAACGGCTGGGCCATCGAATTGCTGGGCGACAAGGGCACCTTGATCCTGAGCGGCTCCGGGTACAGCCTTTACACGGCGCCGTGGAGGGAAAACCAACAGCCGGTCAAGACCCACAAGGACCGGCTGCCCACGATCCCCCACGTGCGCAACTTTCTCGAGTGCGTCAAAAGCCGGGAGGAGCCCAACGCACCGGTCGAGGTGGGCCACAGCGCGGTGTGCGGCCCGCACCTTGCCAATGTCGCCTTCCACCGCCACTCCATGGCGTTCCTCAACCCCGAAGCCACCGAAGTCTACTAGCCGCTCCGGCGGAGCGCAGGCTGCGAGCCATCGCCAACCAAGACAGGCCAGCGAGATGAGCGCCTATCTGGCCGGCCTGGTCGAGCGAGCGAGCGCCAAGCAGCGGCGCATCATATTCCCCGAGGGCGACGACCCGCGCGTGCGCGAGGCCTGCGCCCGCTTGGCCCGAGACCGGGTGGTGCGGCCGGTGCTGGTCAGCACCAACGCCGAATGCGCTCCCGGCGTGGACTGCTCGCATCCCGAGACCTCGGGCCGCAGCGAGCGCTACGCGCAGATCTACCACGAGCGGCGGAGGCATCGGGGCGTCACGGCGGCGGAGGCGCAGCAGATCGCCAAGACCCCGCTGCACTACGCCGCGCTGGCGCTGGAAAGCGGCGACGCGGATGGCCTGGTCGGCGGGGCCAAGAACACGACCGGCCAGACAGTCCGCGCCTTGATCGAGTGCATCGGCGTTCGCCCGGAATACAAGCTCGTGTCGAGCTTCATGGTGCAGGTGCATCCCGACCGGCGATTCGGCGCGGACGGCGTGATCGTGTTCGCCGATCCGGCCGTGGTTCCCGCTCCCAGCGCCAGCCAGCTGGCAGACATCGCCATTGCCACGGCCCTGAACAGCCGCAACCTGCTGGCCTCCGAGCCGTACGTCGCGCTGCTGTCTTTCTCCACCAAGGGCAGCGCCAAGCATCCCATGGCCGCACAGGTCATCGAGACGCTGAGAATCGTGCGCGAGCGCCAGCCGGGCCTGAAGATTGACGGCGAGCTGCAGGCGGACGCGGCCCTGCTAGAGACCGTCGGGGCTTCCAAGGCCCCGGGCTCCCCGGTCGCAGGCCGCGCCAACGTGCTGATCTTCCCCGATCTCAATGCCGCCAATATTGGCTACAAGCTGGCCGAGCGCCTGGGCGGCGCGCAATCCTTGGGGCCGTTCCTGCAAGGGCTGAACAAGCCGGCCAACGACCTGTCGCGCGGCTGCTCGGTCGACGACATATACTACGTGGCGGCCGTCACCGCCCTGCAGGCGGCCGGCGAGGCTTAGACATGCCCTCTCCTGCCCGCATGGCGGCCACCCAGCGCAAGTAGCGCCAGAGGCGGCGGCGCTCACGCCAGACGAACTGCCGGAAGGCCTTGGCATCGACCGTCTCGGCGTCACGGCCGGAATAGGTCTCGATGCGCCAGCGCAGGTAGGGGCTGCGCCACGGCCGCAAGCGGTGCCCGCGGCTGGCATGCCAGGCAAAGCGCAGCATTTCCAGCCATGCCCGCATGCCGCTCAGTCGGCGTAGTAGCCGGGACGGTGGCGCACCTTGTTGCTGCGGGCCGGGCCCTTGAGCTCGATGCGGATGCGCCGGTAGCCGGCCGGCTTGCTGACAGGCCGGTTGTACTCGATAATGTACTGGTTGCGAATATCAGCCGCAATCCGCTGCACCAGCGGCTCCACCTCGCTGAAACTGGCCGGGAAATAGGCCGGCCCGCCGGTCGGGCGGGTCAGCGTGCGCAAGTGCCGTTCCGCGCGCTTGGCGGCCCGCCGCTCCTGCTCGGCGAGCAGCCCGATCCCATAGACGGTGACGTCCGAACTCTGCAGCTTGCGCACCAAGATTTCCAGATCCATGCGGCTGGACGTGTCCTCGCCGTCGGTAATGATCAGCAGGGCTCGCTTGTTGTACTGCTTGTTGCCCGCTTCGACGAGGTGCTCCAGAGACATGCTCGTGGCATCGTACAGGGCCGTGCCGCCGCGGGTGTCGATCCGCTGCAGGGCGTCCTGCAGCCGGTCAATATCGCTGGTGAAGTCTTGATCGAGGTAGGACTCGTCGTTGAAGTTCACCACGAAGACCTCGTCCTGCCGGTTCGAAGCCTTCACAAACTCCAGCGCGGCCGCGTTGACGAGGCGGCGCTTGTCGCGCATGCTGCCGGAATTGTCGATCACCAGCCCGATGGAAACCGGCACGTCCTCCTGGGCAAAGTAGGTCAGGCTCTGCTTCTGGTCGTCCTCCGCAACGGAGAACGCGCTCTGCCCAAGATCGGTGACAAAGCGATCCTGCCGATCCACGACCGTCACATGCAGCACGACGCGCTGCGTCTCGACGCAAAACGTGATGCCGGGGGCGCAGCCGTCCGTCTGCGCGCGCGCCGCCGGCCCGGCGAGCGCAAGTGCCGCGGCGCCAGCGGCCAAGGCTGCGCTTGAGACGGGCTGCCGCAGGACTGTGGTGATGAGCCTAGCGAGTCGGCGCATAGTACCCGTTGCGGTAGTAGGGGAGTAGCTCCGGCATGCCTCGGATCTTCTTGATATCGACCTTGACCCGACGCCACTTTCCATCCTTTTGCGTATTCTCCGGCACGTATCCGAGCACGTATTGGTTGCGCAGCTCGATCCCGATCTTCTCGGCAATGTCGGGCAGCTCGTTCACGTTCTGCACGGCGAACTGCCTGCCGCCGGTGGACTCGGCGATTTCCGTCAGCAGGCCGGGCCCGGCGGCCTCTTCCGGCGTGCGCGCTCGCGAGGCATAGGGTTCGTAGATGCCGATGGCATAGATCTGCACGTCGGATTCGCGCACCAAGCGCTTGATCTCGCGCGGCGTGTAGCGGCTGGAGTTGTCGCCCCCGTCGGAAATGACCAGCAGGGCCTTTTGCGAGTTCCTGGCCTGCTTCATCTGGCTGAGCGCCAGGTAGATCGCATCCAGCAGGGCCGTGCGCCCCTTCGAGCGCACGAACGTGAGGCGGCTCTGGATTTCTTCCAAGCTGCGCGTGAACCCCGTGACCATCTCAGGCCGGTTGTGGAACTGGACCAGGAAGAACTCGTCCTCCGGATTGACAGTCTTGAAGAATTGCGCGACGGCCTCGCGCGCCTTGGTCATCTTGTAGCCCATGCTGCCGGAGGCGTCGAAGACGACCGCCAGCGAGATCGGCTCCTCCTCGGCGCCGAACTGCTCGATGACCTGCGGCTTGTTGTCCTCCTTGAGCGAGAAGTGCTCCTTGCCGAGGCCAGTCACCATGCGCCCGGTCGGATCGGTGACCGTCACGTTAATCAAGGCCATCTCGACATCGACCTTGATGATTTCGCGGCGGCTGAATTCCAGGCCCAGCCCGCCGCCATCCGGATCCGGCCGCGTCGGATCGGAGCCAGCCGCCAAGCAAACCGCGCCGAGCAGGGCAATGGACGCGACCGGCCATGACCGCAGACCGCCGAGACGGCTCCCTGCTTGCCACCGTTGCATCGGTTGCACTCCTGCCGGCAACACGCGCCGCGCCTGGATCCGCGGCGGGGTTTTGCTGCGCGATTTTAGAATAGCACCGCGGCGCGGGATCTTCGCCGCCAGGCCCGCCGCCGGAATACCGGATCCCCCGCGCTGCCGTGATACGCTAGGGCTTGCCGCGGGTTTCGCCAAGGGCGGGTCGCTAGTGGCCAGCCCGAAATACATCTTCATCACGGGCGGCGTCGTATCATCCCTGGGCAAGGGCATCGCCTCCGCTTCGATCGCGAACCTGCTCGAGTGCCGGGGCCTCAGCGTCACGCTCCAGAAACTCGACCCCTATCTCAACATCGACCCCGGCACGATGAGCCCGTTCCAGCACGGCGAGGTGTTCGTCACCGATGACGGCGCCGAGACCGACCTGGACCTCGGCCACTACGAGCGCTTCACGCACGCCGTGCTGACCAGGGACAACAACGCCACCAGCGGCAGCATCTACGAGCGCATCCTGGCCAAGGAGCGGCGGGGCGACTACCTCGGCAAGACCGTCCAAGTGATCCCCCACGTGACCGGCGCGATCCGCGAGAAGATCGAGAAGGTCGCCGCGGAAGGCATCGATGTCGTGCTCACCGAGATCGGCGGCACCATCGGCGATATCGAATCGCTGCCATTCGTCGAAGCGATCCGGCAAGTGCGGCAGCAAGTCGGCCGCGACGGCTGCCTCTTCGTGCATGTCACGCTAGTGCCGTACATCTCTGCCGCCGGGGAGCTCAAGACCAAGCCCACGCAGCACAGCGTCAAGGAGCTGCGGGCGCTGGGAATCCAGCCCGACATCCTTATCTGCCGCACCGAGAGCGGGTTCTCGGCCGACATCCGCGAGAAGATCGCCCTGTTCTGCGATGTGGACCAAGAGGCCGTGATCGCGGCCCGGGACGTGGACACCGTCTACCAAGTGCCCCTCGAATTCGCCGCGCAGGGAGTCGACGAGATCGTGCTGGAGCGCCTGCACATCCATGCCGGCCCTCGCCGTCTCGAGCCTTGGAAGCAAATGCTGCACGGCCTGCGCAATCCCCGGGACAAGGTGGAAATCGGGGTCGTCGGCAAGTACGTAGACTACGAGGACTCCTACAAGAGCCTCAAGGAAGCGCTGCTGCACGGCGGCCTCGCGCACGGGCTGGAAACCAAGGTGCGCTGGATAGAGGCCGAGGATATCAAGCGCGAGACCAGCGCCGAACAACTGGCCGCCTGCGACGGAATCCTAGTGCCGGGAGGCTTCGGCCTGCGCGGCATCGACGGCATGGTCGAGGCGATTCGCTACGCCCGCGAGAACCAAGTCCCGTACTTCGGCATCTGCCTCGGCATGCAGACGATGGTGATCGAGTTCTTGCGCAATGTCTGCGGGATTCCCGAGGCCCACTCCACCGAGTTCGACCCCAAGGCGCGCCACCGGGCGTTCCTGAAGCTGCGCGAGCTGAAGGGCATAGAGGATCTCGGCGGCACAATGCGCCTGGGGGCCTGGCCCTGCCGGCTGGCGCCGGGCAGCGTCGCCGAGCGCGCCTACGGCAGGTCCGAGATCAGCGAGCGGCACCGCCACCGCTTCGAATTCAACCGCCCCGAATACGAGAGCGTCATCACCGAGCACGGGCTGCGCATCTCGGGCGAGACACCCGAGCTGCGGTATGTCGAAATCTGCGAACTGCCGAGCCACCCGTGGTACCTGGGCTGCCAGTTCCATCCGGAATTCAAATCCAAGCCCCTAGCCCCGCAACCGCTGTTCAAGTCGTTCGTTGGCGCGAGCTACAAGCGCCGCACCGAGCGTGGCCAGACAGCAGCGGAGGCCGAGGCGGCGAGGTTCTTGCGGCCGCGGTCGCGCTCTCTGGGGCCGACTCTGCGGTGGGCGGAACCGGACGCGTAGCCCCATGCTACGCGTCGCTCAATTGGGAGCCGGCCGCATCGGCAGGATGCATGCCCGGAATCTCGCCAACCATTCCCGGGCCGAGCTGGCCGGCATCTACGACGTAGACCCGGCGGCCAGCGCGGCGGCGGCCAGCGACGCCGATTGCCGCGCCTTCGACTCCTTGGAGGCGCTGCTCGGGGACAGCTCGATCGACGCGGTCATGATCGCGACCTCGACTGACACGCACTGCGACCTGATCGAGCGCACCGCGCGGGCGGGCAAGGCAGTGCTGTGCGAAAAGCCAATCGATCTTGATATCCGGCGCGTGGACCGGTGCCGGGCGGTTGTCGAGAAGACCGGCGCCCGGGTCCAGATCGGCTTCAACCGGCGCTTCGACCCCAGCCATTCCGCACTGGCGAAAGCCGCGGCCAGCGGCGAGCTCGGCCGCTTGGAGCTGGGCGTGATCACCAGCCGCGACCCGGCTCCGCCGCCGCTGCCCTACCTGCGCGTATCAGGCGGCTTGTTCCGCGACATGATGATCCATGACTTCGACATGGCGCGCTTCCTGTTCGCCGAGGAGCCTGTCGAGGTCGCCGCGATGGGCGCGGCGCTGGCCGACCCGGCCATCGGCGTGATCGGCGATGTCGATGCGGCGATGGCAACCATGCGCATGGCTTCCGGCGCCCTGTGCCAGGTCAACTGTTCCCGGCATTGCGCGTACGGGTACGACCAGCGCATCGAGGTGTTCGGCGAGAAGGGGATGCTCGTCTCCGCGAACCCGACGGTGACGAGTCTCGAGCGATACAGTTCCGCATCCGTTGCGGCCAAGGGGCGGCTGCACCACTTCTTCATCGAGCGCTACGCGGAATCCTACATCCGGGAGATCGACGCCTTCATCGATGCCCTCGAGGGCGGGCTGCCGCTTTCCCCGTGCTTCGAGGACGGCCGGCGGGCATTGCTGCTGGCAGACGCCGCAGCCGAGTCGTCCAAGAGCGGACGCGCTGTCCAAGTCCGGCCCTGAGCGGCGCATGCGCAGGCGGCAAGCGACCGCCGCATGCACGGAATAGCGCGAGAAGCTGGACGATGGCGAGCAAGCGTGCTAGATTGAAGCTACCGCTTGGATGCGCCCTGAGTTGCCCGCCGGCCTCCGGGCAGTTGCCGGACGGCCGTGGTCCAATCCCCGGCATGTTCGGCGGGCGGCTGCATCGTTCCATTGCCTCGGGCAGTTCGCGGTCGGGTTCTGCTAGGATTTCATATCCAAGGGTGGGTTCATGATCATTTCGATGAAGCCGGGCGCGAGCCGCGAGCAGGTCGATCGCGTCTGTGATCGAATTGAGGAGATGGGCTTCGCCGTCCGCTCCATTCAGGGCGACGAGCGCGTCGTGATCGCCGCGGTCGGACTGGGGGAAGTCACCCACGCCATCGAGGTACTACGATCCGTGGAAGGAGTCGAGAACGGGGTGCCGATCAGCGCACCGTACAAGCTTGTCAGCAAGCAAGTCAAGAGCGATCCGACCGTCGTGCGGGCCGACGAGGCCTCCATTGGCGGCGACGAATTCGCCATCATCGCCGGGCCTTGCTCGGTCGAGACGGAAAAGCAAATCATGGCATGCGCGGAGGCCGTTGCCAAGTCCGGCGGCCGCTTCCTGCGCGGCGGCGCATTCAAGCCGCGCACCAGCCCTTACAGCTTTCAAGGCTTGGAGGAGGAAGGCCTCCGCCTGCTGCGCATGGCGGGGGACAGCTTCGGGCTGAAGATCGTGACTGAAGTCATGACCGTGACAAATGTCCAGCTCGTAGCCGACTATGCCGACGTGCTGCAGATCGGCGCGCGCAACGTGCAGAACTTCCCCCTGCTCCAAGAAGTCGGCGCGACCACCAGCTGCCCCGTGATGCTCAAGCGCGGGCAGAGCGCCACGATCGAAGAGTTCTTGCTGTCGGCCGAGTACATCGTCACCAACGGCAACCCGAACGTGATTCTCTGCGAGCGCGGCATTCGCACGTTCGAATCGGCCACCCGCAACACGCTCGACATCAACGCAGTGCCCGTGCTCAACCAGCTGACGCACTTGCCCGTGATCCTCGACCCCGCACACGCGACGGGCAAGCGGGCCCTGATTCCGCCGCTGATGCGGGCCGCCGTCGCAGTCGGCGCCGACGGGGCCATGGTCGAGATCCATCCCGAACCGGAGCGGGCTTGGAGCGACGGGGCGCAATCGATGACGCTCGACTCATTCAGCGAGATGATCCAAGACCTCCAGCCGTATCTCGAACTCTGGAAAGACGCGCGGCTGAAGTCTGCTTGCGTGCCTGCGTGAAGAGCCCGAGCAAGTGCCGACTCCTCGCGGCCCGATGCTCGGCGCGGCCGGCTCGACCAAGCTGGCCTTGCCCCGGTGCGAGCGCGGGCTTGGCGAGCTGATCCTGCGGCCGGATGCGCCGCAGTTGATTGACGGCGTCCGCGTGGCACCGTTCCCGTACTGGCCGGACGACCGCGGCTACTTCCTCGAGGTGGCCCGCCTCGGACAGGGCCTCCCCGCGGCATTTCCCGGCACCTCCACGCAGGTGTCTGCCACGCTCGGCTACCCGGGCACGATCAAGGCGTTTCACTACCACCTGCGGCAGAGCGACCTGTGGGTGCCGTGCCGCGGGATGCTGCAAGTCGCACTGTGCGACCTGCGCGAGAATTCCGGCACGCATGGCGCGCGCAATACGTTCTATATCGGGCAATCTCGCCCTTGGAAGATACTCATCCCCCCGGGCGTGGCGCATGGCTACAAGGTCATCGGGAACTCGGAATCGATGCTGGTCTACGTCACTGACCGGCACTACGACCCGTCCGACGAGGGCCGCCTGCCCTACGACAGCCCGGAAATCGCGTACGACTGGGAGACGCAGCACAGGTGAAGTTGCTGGTCACGGGCGGGGCCGGCTTCATCGGCTCGGCGTTCGTCCGCCAGAGCCTGCTGGAGGGGCGCCATGCAGAGGTGCTCGTCCTCGACCTGCTCACCTATGCCGGCAACCTGGAGAATCTAGCGCCGGTCGCCGATCTGCCGTCCTTTCAGTTCCGGCAGGCCGACATTCGCGATGCAGGCGCCGTCGGCGAGGCTTTCAAGAGCTTCCGCCCGGAGGCGGTCGTGCATTTCGCCGCCGAGTCCCACGTGGACCGCAGCATTCACAGCCCGGCGGAGTTCGTCTCGACGAACGTGACGGGCACTGGAGTGCTGCTCGAGGCGGCGCGCGAGTGGCCGGTCGAGCGCTTCCTGCACGTTTCAACGGACGAGGTGTACGGAAGCATTCCGGGGCAACTCTCGGCTGACGAAAAATGGCCTCTGAACCCGTCCAACCCTTACTCCGCGTCTAAGGCCAGCGCCGACTTGCTGGTGGCGGCGTACGCGAGGACCTACTCGCTGCCAGCGCTCATCACGCGCTCGTCGAACAACTACGGGCCGCATCAGTTCCCCGAGAAGCTGATACCGCTGATGATCACCAACGCCCTCGCGGAGAAGCCGCTGCCCGTCTATGGCGATGGACGGCAGGTGCGGGACTGGCTGCACGTCCAAGACCACTGCCGGGCGCTGGAAGCGGTCCTCGCCGCGGGGCGCCCGGGGGAGACTTACAACATTGGCGGCAAGTGCTCGTTGCGCAACCTCGAGGTCGTGCGGCGCGTGCTCGACTGCTGCCGCAAGCCGGCGTCATTGATCGAGCACGTTCCGGACCGCCCCGCCCATGACATCCGTTACGCGCTCGATTGGAGGAAGCTCCGCGCCGACACCGGCTGGGAGCCTGGCATCGAGTTCGATGCGGGACTGGAGCAGACGGCAAGGTGGTTCCGCGACAACCCAGAGTGGCTCGCGCGAATCCGCTCGCGACAGTGCCGCACTGTCACGGAAGCGCACTGCCCCTAGTCCCCGCACGGCTGCTACTTCACTTCGGAGCAATCGGGCAAAATTATGAAGTGTTTCATTATTCCATAGAAAATAATGCTATTCTGCATAATCAAGCCATGGAGTTTATCGACCGCGACGACGAAATCCAGCGCTTGAACAGAGGGCTGGCCCACACAGGCTCGTTCTCGGTGATCTGGGGGCGGCGCCGCGTCGGCAAATCGCGCTTGCTGGTCGAATGGTGCCGGCACTGCAACGGCCTCTACACCGTTGCGGAAGACTCCGCGCCCGAGGTTCAGCGTCGCTACTTGGCTTCCGCGATCGCGGAGCGGTTTCCCGGCTTTGCGGATGTCGAGTATCCTACCTGGCGCTCTCTTTTCTCGCGGATCGCGGCAGAGGCCGATCAGAGCGGGTGGCCGGGACCGCTCGTGGTGGACGAGATGCCCTACCTGATTGCAGCCGACAGGGGCTTTCCGGGCGAGTTCCAGAACTGGCTCGACCAACCGGGCCGCAGCCTGCGGATCGTGGTCAGCGGATCGAGCCAGAGCATGATGCATCGCGCCATCCTAGACGCCAGTGCGCCCCTCTTTGGGCGCGCTGTCGAATCGTTCGCGCTGCGCCCCCTCAGCGCCGGCTTCCTGGGACGGGCCTTCAAGTTCGGCCGGCCTGCCGATTTGATAGCGATTTATGCCCTGTGGGGCGGCATGCCGCGCTACTGGGAACTGGCGGCGCCTTTCGGCGACGATCTTGACCACGCGGTCGATTGCTTGGTGCTCGATCCATCCGGACCGCTCCATCAAGAGCCCGAGCGACTGCTCCGGGAAGAGATCCCTCCGGCCACGTCACTGCGCCCCCTGCTCGATGTCATTGGCTCGGGAGCGCACCGCCTCAGCGAGGTTGCCGGGCGCCTGGGGCGCTCGGCCACAAGCCTCGCCAAGCCGATCGCCACGCTCGTGGAAATGGGCCTCGTCCGCCGGGAAGTCCCGTTCGGCAGTGACCCGCGGTCCGGCAAGCGCAGCCTGTACCGCATAGATGATCCATTTCTCCGCCTATGGTTCCGCGTGGTAGCTCCGCACCGTGCCGCGCTGGCCGCCGCGCCGCCGGATTCACGGCTGCTCTATTGGCATCGCTACCGGCGCGAGCTAGAAGCCAGCGCATGGGAGGAATTGTGTCGCGCCGCGGTGCCGCTGCTGCACAAATCTGACCATCCCCTCGCCCGGCTCGGCCCTTTCGAACCTGCGCAGCGATACTGGCATGGAAACACCCCGGAGCGAGACATAGTCGCACGTTCGACCCGAGGGGGCCGGCTCCTAGTTGGCGAGGCCAAGCTGTCATTGGACAGCCGGCGGGCGGGAAGACTGCTGGCGGCTGCTGCCAGCGCCGCTCTCCCGGGCGCGAGCGATTGGGATATCGCGCCGGTAGCCTTTGTCCCGCAGGCCGGCGAACTGCCTCGCCAGACCGAGCTGGGCTTCGTGGTGGACGCAGAATCCGTGCTGGGAGCCTTGCAATGATTCTGCGCGTTGTAATGCGAGGAGCAAGGACGGTGTGCCGTAAGACTGCGATCGCACTTTCATTCAATTCAAAGAGGTAGGGTAATTCGTCATTTTATTGAACATACTAACAAGAGCGAATTGAGCATCAAACCTTGGCTGCTTGATGTGAAACACGTCAGATTCAACGATAATCCATGGAGCAACCATCCTTATAATCCCCTCTTAATACAACGATATAGATGCTTTTTCGCAAGCACTTCTTAGACCAATGGACTAGGCCCACTCTCGATTGCTTAGAGCCGAGCTATTGGGATAAGCTGTTTATTTAAATTCAGTTACAGACTGTGCTAGGACTTCGGGATCTACAGTCGGTTCCGCCGCCAACAATTGATCCAGCTTGACGCTATGTTGCGCTTGAATTTCGCGTACCTGTGCCACTGTCTCTGTAAGCACGTCAATGCGGGCGTTCGTTGCACGGATATCCCCACGCAAGGCGGTAGACTGTTGCAGGATCAGCCCCGCAAGCGCTAGGGCGATACCAATAAGCCACTTGGTTTGGCTACTCATGCGTTCGGCACTCTCGTGTTCGCTACTCATGCCAAGTATTCTAGCACAGATGCAGTTAGTTGTGGTAGAGTCCTTTCCAATCCCAAACTGTACAGTGGCTAGCTATCGCTCTCTCTCGCATGGTTTGCATCAATTTGTACTGCACACTCCAAGCCGTGTTGTAGCGCACGCCCAACTGGAGCTTGCGATTCAGCGCGGAGATGCCGTTCTTGGACTGGATCAGCAAGTGGGCAGCTAGGAACCAAGTCATCAAAGGAGTTCTGGTACTGTAGCACAGCCTGCTGGCTGTCAGCGAAATTTGTCGCTGCGCCGTGCATGCACTGCCAGACCTTGCGCTGGCACAAGTTGGGACAGCGGAAGCCTTGTGGGCAGTGCATCTGGAAAATTTAGTTGTGACCTCGGGATAAGCAGGAAGCGTTCATGTGTGCCTAGAGGCACCGAGCACTCCAAGCTATACTCTGATCCTGATCAAATCGTAACTGCCCAGCTAGTTGACAGGGCGTGGCAGAACATGTAAACTAGAAAGTGTTCTTGAATGGCGGGCGATAGCGAGATCTTGGCGGAGCGTGAGCGGTCGCTACAGGCGGAGCCTGCCACAACCTTGGCGCAACTGTGTGCGGAGCGTGACGAGTTGCGCACGGACAACAGCAAGTTGCGCACCCAGAACACGAAGTTGCAGGAGGAACTGTGTGCGCTGCGCCAGGAAGTGCAGGAACTGCAACGGCGCTTGGGGCTGAACAGCAGCAACAGCGGCAAGCCGCCGTCGAGCGACGGCTTGGCCAAGCCGCCGGCCGCGCCGCGCACGCGCAGCCAGCGGCGGCCGAGCGGCAAGCGGCCCGGCGGGCAGCGCGGACACCGCGGCACGACGCTGCGGCAGAGTGACAGCCCGCAACGGACGGTGAGTCACCTGCCGGCGAGTTGTGCGCAGTGCGGCGCGGCCTTGTCGGCCGCGGACATCGTCGGCGAGCCGCAGCGGCGGCAGGTGTTCGAGTTGCCCCCGCCACCGCCGTTAGAAGTGACCGAGCATCAAGCGCAAGCCTGCCGCTGCGGGCAGTGTGGCAGTGTGACACGGGCGGTGTTCCCCGCGGGCGTGAACGCCCCGGCGCAGTACGGCGAGCGCTTGGCGGCCACGGCCGTCTACCTGCAGAACACGCAGTTGCTGCCCGAGCAGCGGCTGGCCGAGGTGTTTGCCGATTTGTTCGGCGTCCAGTTGTGCAGCGCGAGTTTGGCGGGCATGACGCGCAAGGCAGCCCAGCGCTGGCAGGCTTGCACGGAGCAGATCCGCGATCTGCTAGTGAATGCGGACGGCGTGAAGCACTTGGACGAGACAGGCATGCGCATCAATGGGCGGACGCAGTGGTTGCACGTGTTGAGCACGGCGGGGCTGACGTTTTACCGCACGAGTGAGCGGCGCGGCAGCCTGCTGGCGGGCCTGCGCGGGCTGCTGGTGCATGATCACTGGGCGCCGTACTTCACGCTCCAGGGGGTGCAGCACGCGCTGTGTCACGCGCACCATTTGCGCGAGTTGGAGGCGGTGGCGCACCTCGACGGGGCCGCTTGGGCGGGGCGCCTGCAGCGGTTGCTGCAGCGCGCCAATCGCGTGATGCACAGCGTGCGGCAGCGGGCTATACCACTGCCCCGCTCGCTGCTGATGCGCCTGGAGCGGCGCTATGACCAAGTGCTGGAGGCGGCGCTGGCGGAGTATGCGGCGCAGCCGCCCTTGCCGTCCGGGCGGCGGGGGCGCCCGAAACGCTGCAAGGGACACAATCTAGCCTTGCGCTTGGAGCGGCGGCGGGCGGAGGCACTGCGTTTTCTGCACGACGCCAAAGTGCCGTTCACCAACAATCAGGCCGAGCAGGATCTGCGCATGATGAAGTTGAGAATGAAGATTTCGGGCAGTTTCCGCTCGACCCAGGGAGCTGCGGATTTCGCCATTCTGCGCAGCGTGCTGTCGACCGCCCGCAAGCAGGGCCTGAACCGCATCGAGACCTTGGCGCAAGGGCCGACCGCCTTCTGGTCCAAGTTAGTCACCCGGCCCACCTCGGCCAATCCCTGATCTGTGCTGCTCCTGCTCACTAGCTGGGCAGTTACATCAAATCCAGCATACGAATCCTGATTGCGACAAGAAACCAAGGGCGGCTATTCCGTACAGCGGTCAACCATCAGGGGATCCTGTTCGAGCAAGCGGGCAGGCCAGCGTCACCGTCAAAACCAGCGCTGCTTGTCAACCACGTTGCGGAGCGGCTCGCCCCGGGCGAACCTGCCGGCGTTGTCGAGCAGGACTTCGAGATGCCGCTCGGCGATCTCCGGGGAATGCCCCGCGATGTGCGGCGTGAGGATGACGTTGTCAAATCCCCAGAGAGGATGCTCCGCAGGAAGCGGCTCGATTTCATACACGTCCAGTGCTGCGCCGCCGATCTCGCCTTGTTCGAGCGCACTGCACAGATCGTCCAGATTGACGATCGCGCCGCGTCCGATGTTGATCAGCACGCCGCTGGACTTCATGCGCGCGAACTGGCCGGCTCGGAACAGACTCTCGGTGGCAGGCGTGTGGGGCGCGGCGATCACCACGTAGTCGCTCTGCTCCAACAGGGCGTCCAAGCGGTCCGGCCCCCACGGGCCGATAACCCCCTCCGGCGCCGTGCGCGGATCGCTGTCAAGGGCCAAGACGCGCATTCCGAAGCACACGCCCCTGCGGGCGATCTCGCTGCCGATCGACCCCAGCCCTACCACGCCCAGCGTCGATTGGGACAGCGTCGTGTGCGCGCGATCCACCCCGGTCGTGACCGCCGGGCCGCTGCCGAACGGCTGGCCCTGCTTGTCTCCGCCGTAGGGCTTCCATTCCCGTTGCTCCTGCTGGCGGATGTAGACGTGCAGGTTACGGGCGAAGCACAGCATGCAGCCGAACACATGGTCGGCGATGTTGTCGTAGAACAGGCCGCGCATGTTGGTCAACTGCAGGGCATGCGCGGACAGCTCCGGAAAGATGTAATGCTCGAGGCTGGCGGTCGGTGATTGCACCCACCGCAGCCGCCGGGCTGCCGCGAGCAGTTCCGGCGTGAGCTTGCCGAAGAACCCGTCGGCATCCGCGATCGCCGCCAAGGCCTGTCTCTCGCTGGCGCAGTTGACGACTCGCATGGGCGCTGCGGCCGCGACGATCCGTGCCAGCCGCGCGGCCTCCACCTCGGGGTAGAGCACCAGTTTCATCGAATCTCCTCGCTCACCACTTCGCCTTCGATGATCACAGCCACGCAATGCGTTGCATACTCGAACGGATCGCCGTCGTAGAGTGCCAGATCGCCGTCCTTGCCAACTTCGATCGAACCGATTCGGCTGTCCACGCCCAGCACGCGCGCCGCATCGATCGTGATGCTGCGCAGCGCGGCGTCGAACCCCAGGCCGTGGGCGGCGGCGACGCCAGCCTCGAACAGCACCAGCCGGCTCTTCGGCACGTAGGGCTCGTAACCGCCCTGCAGCGCTGTCAGAATCCCCGCGGCCGAAAGCTGCGCAGCCGTTCCGAAGCTCAGGTTCTCGGTCTCGCCCTGCGCCCGCATCATGGTCGGGTGCAGGATGACGGAAACACCGGCCTCGCGGATCGCATCCAGCACATCGTAGGCTTCCGCAGCGCCGTCGAGCACGACCGGAATGTCGAACTCCGCGCGAATGCGCAGCGCGGTCATGATGTCCTGGGCTCTCTGCGCAGTGACGAGCAAGGGAACGCGGCCTTGCAAGACCTGGCCGAGCGCTTCTAGCCGCAAGTCCCGATCCGGACGCTTGTCTCCGTCCGCGGCCGCGCGCCGGTCGAGGTACTCCCGCGCCTTGATCAGCTCGGCGCGCAGCGTCGCTGCCATCTTGGCCCGCGTGCCCGGCGACTTGCCCCCTTTCCGGCGCGCCCCTTCGCCCAAGGTTGCCGCAATCATGGCCATTGGCTTGACCAAGGCTTCTTCCGCGGTCGAGCCGCGTGTCTTCAGGATTGCCGTCTGGCCGCTGACCAACGCCCGCGGCGCATGACCTGTGTGGATGGTCGTCACGCCGTATCCGCGCGCCCACCCCACCAGTGCCTCGCGCGGATTGTAGGCATCGATCGCTCGCAGTTCGGGCTGTACAGGATCGGAAGTTTCGACTTGGTCCTGATCATGCGCGTAGTTCAGGTACCCGCTCAGTCCGATCGTCGAATGAGCGTCAATGAGGCCCGGGGTAACCACCGCGGCGGTCATGGTGCGGAACCCCTTGGGAATCTCAATCTCGCCAGCGGGCCCCACCCGGCTGATCTTGCCGCCCTCGACGAGCACTACCGCATTGGCGAGAGTCTCGCCTGCCGCTGTGTAGACAGTCCCGCCCGTCACGGCGATCTGGGCGAATGCGGCGCCGGCCGGCACCAAGCCCGCGAGGAGCGCTGCGAGTCGCTGCCGGCCTGTCATCGGTACTCCCCTTCCACGATTCCATGCTGGTGCTGCCCCTGGTCGTGGCTGGCCCCGAAACCGCCTTCCGCGTAGAGCCGGTCCTGTGGATCGCCGCGGTCAAACACCTTCTCGCCGTCCACCCATGTCTGGAGCACCTGCGTGTAGACGCTGAGCGGATCTCCGGAGAGCACGGCGAGGTCCGCATCCTTGCCCGGCTCCAGCGAGCCGATGCGGTCTTCCAAGCCGAGCATCCTCGCGCCGGCCATGGTCAGGCCGTACAGTGCGCCGGAGCGCGACATCCCGGCCCGCACGGCCAATGCGGCCATCCTGTTGAACAATCTCGAATCGGTGATCGAATCGTCGGTATGGAACCCGGTCACCACGCCTGCGCGCTCCAATATGCCCCCGGTAGCGAATTGGTTGTCTTTCGCCTCGAGCTTCCCGCCCGGGCTGTCGATCAAGATGAGCGAGGCCCCCACCACTTGCGGAGAAGCAGCGATCTGGTCCGCTACCGCCCAGCCGTCGCTCACGTGCTGGAGGACGACCTTGAAGCCAAACTCGCCGGCCAGCCGGAGGATTGTCAGAATGTCGTCATGCCTGTGCGTGTGGAAGTGAACCGTGCGCTCGCCGGCCAAGATCTCGCCGAGTGTTTCCAGGGCTAGGTCGCGGGGCGGCAGCCGCTCGCCGCGATCAGCCGCTCGGGCCGCCTCGTCCTGATACTCGATAGCCGCCAGGAACCTCTCGCGGACCATCGCGGCAGACTTCGCCCGCGTTCCCGGAAACGGGGGATCCTTGCGCGAGTTGGTCCCATTGGCCATCTTGACCCCGTAGGCAAGCGACCCGTCCGCGCGCCGGATCAGCAAGTCGTCGATGACCTTGCTGTCGCGGTACTTGACATAGAGCGTCTGGCCGCTCAGCAGGTGTCCCGACCCCGGCATGATGTTGGCCGTCGTGATGCCTCCGGCTTGGGCCTTCTGCACCCGTGCGTCGCGCACGTTGATCGAGTCGAGGGCGCGCGCGTCCGGATGCATGGGGCCGCTGCCATCACCGCCTTCAACGCTGCCGACATGGCTGTGCGTGTCCACGAAGCCCGGCAAGATCACAGAGTCGCTGGCATCGTGCCGGACAGCGGCAGCCGGAACCGGCACCTCAGCCGCCGGGCCCAAGGCGACAATCTTGCCGTTGTGGATCACGAGGGTCCCGTTCTCGATCGGCGGCCCGGTGATCGGATACAGGTGCGCGCCGACAAACGCGTGCGGCGTCGTCTGCCCGCTGGCTGCCACCGCAACCAGCAGGCCGGGGAGCAAGTGTCGAAGCATATGACGATTCTAAGGTCTGGCCGGCAACGGGCTGCCGGAAGTTGCGGGCCGGAGCTCGGGCCCCTTGCCATTACTCTAAAAACCGGGCATGCAGCACCTGCTTGTACGCGCCACGAATTGGATCGGCGATGCCGTCATGTCGATTCCGGCGCTCAGGGAGATCCGGCGGTCGCACCCAGGCTGGCGGATCACCGTCCTGGCCCTGCCATGGGTGGCGGGCCTCTACGAAGGGGAGAGCTTTTGCGACGAGGTCCTGATCTACCACCGGGCAGGCAGGCATCGCGGTCTCCGCGGGCGGGAACGGCTCGCTCGCGACTTGCGCGCCCGCCGCTTCCAGCGGGCCATTCTCCTCCAGAACGCATTCGACGCGGCTTGGCTGGCCTGGCGTGCGCGAGTGCCCGAGCGAATCGGATATGACAGGGACGGGCGCGGATGGCTGCTGACCGACAGGGTCGCGGTCCCTGCCGCAGGAGACATTCCCAAGCACCAGCGGTTCTACTACCTCGAATTGCTGCGCCGGGCGCGCCTGATCCAACGGATGCCAGACAACACCGCTGCCCGCTTCGGGCGGATCGACGAATTGCAGCAGAAGGGCGCGGCCCAGTGGAAACGCAGGGGCATGCCGGGCGGGTCTTGGATTGGCGTTAGCCCGGGGGCGGCGTTCGGTTCCGCCAAGCGCTGGCCAGCGGAACGGTTCGCCGCCGCCGCTGCCGATCTCGCGGCAGAGATCGGCGCAGGAATCGCCGTCTTTGGATCTGCGGCCGAAGCGGCATTGGCCGAAGAGGTCGCGCGACGAGCTGGCACGCCATCCGTCTGCCTGGCCGGGCAGACAAGCCTGGCGGAGTACTTGCAACTGGCCTCGACGTGCCGTCTCTACTTGACCAATGACTCGGGATCCATGCATGTGGCCGCGGCACTGGGCGTGCCGACGGTGGCCGTATTCGGCGCCACTGACGAGGACGCCACCGGCCCCGCCGCGCCATGGGCGCGCATTGTCCGGCACCACGTCGAGTGCGCCCCTTGCATGCTGCGAGAGTGCCCCATCGCAGGGCATCCCTGCATGGATGGAGTCGAGGCAGGAATGGTCGTCAAAGAGTCCCGCGCATTGCTGGCCAGCTTGGGCCGCCCCCCCGGGCTGGCTGGCTAAGTTCAGCGGGCAGGTCGGCGAAGTACCCCTGGTCGGGGCAGCATGGAAGCGCTTGGCCCGGATCAGCCCTGAACTTGATGCTGCCTGGTGCAATCTAGGCAACTGTTTGCCGGGGCTTGACGCGCTCTGCGACCTCGCGGCTCAATTCGATCTCGGCCCGCCTTAACTCGTAGGTTTTCTGCAAATTCAGCCAGACCTGCGGCGTCGTCCCAAAATAGCGCGCCAGGCGCAATGCTGTGCCGGCTGTCACCCCCCGCTGGCCGTGCAGGATTGCCGTTATGCGGTTTACCGGCACGTCCAATTCCTTCGCCAGAGCATGGGCCGAGAGGCTGAGCGCTTCGAGTTCAGCCCGTAAGATCTCCCCCGGATGAACCGGCCTCATGCCGTTAATCGCACTCATAGCTCAAACTCCTCGGTGATAATCCACGATCTCCACGTCGCACGGGCCGTCGTCTTGCCAACGAAAGCAAATCCTCCATTGCAAATTGATCCGCATGCTGTGTTATCCGATCCGGTCGCCTCTAAAAGATTTTAGGCAATTCCTCCGCGAACACACAAGATCGACGAAAGATTCCGCCCTGTCGAGACAGGCGAGACGGCGAGTGGCCTGATCGGCAAATGCTTGCAACTCTGCGATTCGACGGTCCTCGCGACCGCCTGCAAGACGATGCTACACATGGCTGCGCCATCCGCCATACAGCGCAGCGACCTCCTGCGAGGAGGAAAGCCGGGGTTTGCCGTCAGTGGTGGAGAAGTTCGCCCATGGGGGCCATCTGCGACCGTGACGCAATGACTGGCGAAGCGGGAGAGGCTAGTCGCAATGCCTGGCAGGCAAGCGGCCTGTACCGCCGACTTACGGACCGTCTGGCAGCACTTGCCAGCCTGCCCGTAGGGTGTCTGAATGAGACACACAGAGCGGCACCCGGCAGCCACGCCGCGCAGCGATTCGCGATAGCGTTGTTCTTGCTATCGTCACGTAATAGGAACACCCTGATTCGCCGCAACGAATCGGGGAGGTCAGCTCATGGCCGGCAGCTTTCAGGCAACACTCGAGCACATCCGCGCCTTGGCCGGTTCGGAAGCTAGGAAAGGGCGCCTGTTCGAGCGGCTGATCAAGGCATACCTGCTCAGCGACCCGCTCTACCGGAATCGCTTCTCCGCTGTTCACCTGTGGTCTGAATGGGCCAGTTCGCAGGACGGTTTTGATGGAACCGACATCGGCATTGACCTAGTAGCGGAGGAAGCCGCGGGAGGGATGTGCGCGATCCAGTGCAAGTGCTACGCGGCCGGGACGCGTATCGCCAAATCACATCTCGACTCGTTCATCGCCGCTTCGGCACGCAAGCCTTTCACCGCGCGCATGTTCGTTGACACAGGAGGCGAGTGGGGGGCAAACGCACGGAGAGTCATCGATGGACTGGCACCGGCCTGCACGGTGCTTCGCTTCGGCGATTTGGCAGAGCGGCCTGTCAACTGGCCGGATCTCGCCCGCGACCGGCCCGAAGCGCTGGCCTACCACATCGAGCCGTTCCGCCTCAGGCCGCATCAAGAGGCAGCCCTGCGGGATGTCGTCGAAGGATTTTCAGCGCATGCCAAGGGCAAGCTGATCATGGCCTGCGGCACCGGGAAGACGTTCACCGCCCTGCGGATCGCCGAGACCATCGTGCCGGCAGGCGGCCGTGCGCTTTACCTGGTGCCATCGATCTCTCTATTCCAGCAATCCATGCGCGAATGGGCAACGCATCGAGCACTTCCGCACCGCTATATCGGCATCTGTTCCGACACTCGTGCAGGTCTCAGCGACGAGGACGCCGCGCCGCAGGAGTTGGAGATCCCGGTCACGACGAATCCCGAGGACATCTTGGAGGCGCTGCGATGCACCCGCCCGGGCGCGATGACCGCAGTCTTCTGCACGTACCACTCTCTCGGCCTCGTGCGGCAGGCGCAGGACGCCGGAGCGCCGCCGTTCGATCTCGTTCTCTGCGACGAGGCGCACAGGACGACCGGCATCGAGCGCCCGGCGGAAGCTATCTCCCCTTTCGTGCTGGTCCACGACGAGAAGAAGATCCGCGCGGCAAAGCGCCTCTACATGACAGCGACCCCCCGCCTCTACACGGCCGGGGCGAAGTCCAAGGCGGAGAGCCATGACGCCGCTGTGTTCTCGATGGACGCCCCCGGGACGTACGGGCCGGAATTCCACCGGCTTCCTTTTTCCAAAGCGGTCGAGCAGGGGCTGCTCTCGGACTACAAGGTCGTGGTGCTGGCCGTTTCGGAAGAGCACGTTGACGCATACTTGCAGGCCCACCTGGCGCAGTCCTCCGGCTCCATCAATCTCGATGACGCCGCGAAGATTGTCGGCTGCTGGCAAGCGTTGCAGGACCCGGAGAACAAGCGTGCCCGCGGTACGCGGGCACGGTCGCTGCGACGCGCCATCGCATTCACGAACACGATCAAGTCGTCCCAGCTCCTAGAGAAGCATTGGGACGGCCTTGTGCAACAGGCCATCGCGCTACTGCCCGAGAACGAGCAATCTCTCGCGCTCAGCTGCGAGATCCGCCATGTCGACGGAAAGCACCACGCGCTGGAACGCAAGGCCCGTCTCGAGTGGCTAGCGGGCGACTCCCCGCATGCCTGCCGCATCCTGTCGAACGCGCGGTGCCTTACCGAAGGGATCGACGTGCCCGCGCTGGACGCAGTCCTATTCATGAGTCCGCGCAACAGCCAGGTCGAGGTGGTCCAAGCGGTGGGGCGCGCGATGCGCAAGGCGGAGGGCAAGGACTACGGCTACATCATCCTGCCAGTGGCGATACCCGCGGGTGTCGATCCAGCGCACGTGCTCGAGCAAGAGCAGCGCTTCGCAGCCGTATGGAGCGTCCTGCGGGCGCTGCGCTCGCACGATGACCGGCTCGAGGCCGAGATCAACCAAATCGACCTGAACAAACGGCCAACGCAAAGAATCATCCTTGGCGGGGATGGAGTGCCGGGCAAAGGGGGAGAGGGACTGCCGTCCCTGCCCTTCCCGCCGCTCGAACTGCCGCCGGGAGCGATCTACGCCAAGATTGTCGACAAGTGCGGCGACCGGAAGTACTGGGAGACGTGGGCCAAGGACGTGGCCGCCATCTTCTCGCGGCTCGTGACACGGATCGAGGGGCTGCTGGCCAACCCCCAGCACGGGCTGCTGCAGGACTGGTTCGGCACCTTCCACGCCGAACTCAAGATCTCGATCAACGATTCGATCAGCCGTGCCGCCGCAATTGACATGGTGGCCCAGCACGTCCTGACCCGGCCCGTGTTCGAGGCCCTTTTCGAGGGCTATGACTTCGCCGGGCGCAACCCGGTCGCGCAGGCACTCGACGGCCTGCGCAAGGATTTCGGGGAATTCGGCCTAGAGAACGAGACCCGCGACCTGGAAGGGTTCTACGAGAGCGTGCGCCGCCGCGCACGGGGGCTGGACAATAGCGCGGCGCGCCAGCGCGTCTTGATGGAACTGTACGAGAAATTCTTCGCCGCGGCGCTGAAGAAGGATGCCGAGCGGCTGGGCATCGTCTACACCCCGGTCGAGATCGTCGACTTCATTCTCCACAGCGCCGACCGAGTCCTGCAGGACGAGTTCGGGCGCTCGCTCAGCGACGAGGGCGTGCATGTCCTGGATCCCTTCACAGGGACGGGGATCTTTCTGGCGCGCCTGCTGCAATCAGGGCTGATCCGCGATGCAGACCTGGGCAGGAAGTACCGCCAGGAGTTGCATGCCAATGAGATCGTGCTGCTCGCCTATTACATCGCGGCGATCCATATCGAGGAGGCCTTCCACGGGCGGCGGGGCGATGATGCCTACGAGCCGTTCGGCGGGATCGTGCTGACGGACACCTTTAACCTGCACACGGATCGCAGCGGTTTCGCACGCGACTGGCTGCCGCGGAACAGCGAACGGGCCGAGCGGCAGCAAGGGCTTCCGATCCAGGTGATCGTCGGCAATCCGCCGTGGTCGACCGGGCAGCGCAGTTCGGCGGACGAGAATCCCAACGTCGACTACCCCGATCTCGAGAAGCGAGTGTCGGAAACGTATGCCGCCCATTCCACCGCCACCCTGAAGAACAGCCTGTACGACACGTACAAGCTGGCGATCCGCTGGGCGTCGGATCGCATCGGCAAGCAGGGCGTGATCGCCTTGGTTACCAATGGCTCGTGGATCGACGGCAACGCGGATTCGGGCGTGCGGGCCTGCCTAGCACGGGATTTCAGCGCAGTCCACGTGCTGCACCTGCGGGGGAACGCTCGCACTTCAGGCGAGGTGAGGCGCAGGGAAAGAGACAATGTCTTCGGCCAAGGCTCGCGCGCGCCCGTGGCCATCACGCTGCTCGTGCGCAACCCGCAGGCGCCGTACGCGGGCTGCCGCATCCGCTACCGGGACATCGGCGACTACCTCAAGCGCGAGGAAAAGCTGTCAATCCTGCGCGAGGCCGTCTCGATCGCGGGGATTCAGGACTGGCGCCCGATCACGCCGGACCGGCACCACGATTGGGTCGGCCAGCGCGACGAGGCCTACCAAGAACTATTCCCGATGGGGTCGAAGGCAGCGAAGTCGGGCAAAGGCGATGGAGTGATCTTCCGACTATATTCGAGAGGCTTGGCCACTAGCCGCGACGCCTACCTCTACAACTCCTCCCACAAGGCCTGCGCGGAAAACGCAAGCCGCGTCGTGCAAGACTACATGGGGGCAGTGCAGGTGCTCAAGCAAGGACTGCGCCCGGATCTAGACATCGATGAACTCGCGAGCCGCCATTCCTCAAGCGTGAGGTGGGACAGGGAGCTCAAGAACAACCTACGGCGTTGCAAGGTAGTTTCGCACTCACCGGAAAATATCTGGTCGACCCAGTACCGGCCATTCGTGAAACAGCATTGCTATGTAGTGCCTGCGACAAAACCCCCTAAAATCAGTTCTCTGCTAGCAAAACGGGCCGATTGGTGAGCGGAATAAAGGCTTGTTGCAGCAGGCTGAACAACGCGCAGTGGGTTGTTGCCAGGCGAAGATCGCAGCTACCGGGCCGGATCCGGGTCAATGGGCCGCCTCCCGACGAATCTTCGCCTGCGTCGATTGCGCACAACCGTCTTGAATACAATGACATAGATGGTTTTGTCGCAAGCACTATGTAGATTACGTGCTGGTCAACAACAAATACCAAATGGACAGCATCTTCCCGGAGAGCGGCACTGAGAACATCGCAATTTGCGTGCCGGGCGTGGGATCGACCAAGCCTTTCTCGGCCCTCGTGGTCGACACAATGCCAGATCTTGAACTGATTTCGAAGGGCCAGTGCTTCCCCCGTTTTCGCTATGAGCGTCGGAACAAGTTGCAAGGCAGTCTGATAGATGACGAGGACGCTTTAGAACGCATCGACAACATCACGGACACCGCCTTGAGCGCTTTCCGCCAGCATTACGAAGACAGCACGATTGCCAAGGACGCGATCTTTGACTACGTGTACGGAGTGCTCCACTCAAAGTCCTATCGCGAGCAATTCGCAAACGATCTGGCAAAAGGCTTGCCGAGAGTGCCCCTGGCACCGACCTTCCAAGCATTCGCAGAGGCCGGACGGAAGCTTGCGGAACTCCATCTCGGCTATGCCGCCTGCAGCGAGTATCCACTCGAGGTCGATGCGGATGCTCCGGGCGAACCCGCCCTCGAGCACTATAAGATCGGACTCCGAGCAATGCGATTCGCTGACGAGGCAAGAGCGGTTCTAGCGGTCAACGACCATATCCGGATCGCGGGGATTCCGCCCGCAGCCCACCAATACGTCGTCAACGGTCGCACGCCGCTCGAATGGTTCATCGACCGCTACCGGATCAAGAAGGATCGCGAGAGCGGCATCGTAAACGACCCCAACGATTGGTTCGACGATCCGAAGGACTTGGTCGCTGCGATCCGGCGGATTGTCTACGTCAGCGTGGAAACCGTCCGCATCGTGGAGGATCTACCGGACCCGATGGAGCAAGCTCCCAAGAGTGGCGTCTTGGCGGCGCTGCGCCGATCGCCCTTGGCCGGGGCTGATCTCGACCTCACCCGGCCGCGCGAGGAAGGCCGGGAGGTCATTCTGTGACGCGCTATCTCCTCGACACCAACATCGTCTCGGAACTGGCCAAGCCCCTTCCATCCGCTCCGTTACGAGAGTGGATGACAGCGCGGGAAGACGGCTCAATGTTCATCGCTTCGCTCACGGTCGCCGAGATCCAACGGGGAATACTTGAACTCCCCCTCGGGCGGAGACGGGATCGGCTGGATGGATGGTTTGCCGGCCCCGAGGGACCTCAAGCCCTATTCTCTGGACGCGTCCTCGCGTTCGACGAGAACGCAGCCCTCATCTGGGGACGGCTCATGGCCGAGGGAAAGACGGTCGGACAGCCCCGTAGTGGGCTCGACATGATTCTCGCCGCTGTGGCCGAAGCGAACGACTGCCTTGTCATCACTGCGAACGAGAGGGATTTCGCTGGCGTTCCGTTCATCACCGATTTTCATTTCCAATTAGACCCCTAATTTTCAACCCGCACAATCAGGTATCAGTGTGTCAAATGCGAGACTAACTGATTTAAATTCAGTTATTTGGGACTTCTTTGAACTTTTTGCCCAATAGCTCCAGATCGGTCTTCCCCTAGCTGGAGCGGTGATTCGGCCGAACCCAGAACAGGCCGCCGCAAGTGCCACAGGGCTGCGATTTTCCCGCAAGCCCTTGATTCCAAAGGCTTTCCGTCGTTCGATCCGCTCCTCCCGGATCTGTTTTATGTGACTTGATTAATTCTTATCATTATCGATATAATACCTAATCAAAGCTGCTCCCATGCCTCCCGATTCGCCAGCTTCCTTCTTCGCTGAGCCGCACAATCCGCTCCAGCGCCGCTACGAAGTCCTGCGCGCTTTTTTCCTCGAAGGCCTCACGGCCGAAGCCGTCGCCCGCCGCTTCGGCTACGCCGTCGGTTCGGTCTATGCCATCACCCGCGACTTCCGCCGCCTCGCCGACCCAGCCGCCTTCTTCTTCCGCCCCCCCGCCGTGCCCGGCCGCCCCCCCAGCCAGCCGCCTGCGGACGACTTGCGCCAACGCGTCATCGAACTGCGCAAGGCCAACCTGTCGGTCCCCGATATCAAGGCCCGCCTCGACGCCGCCGACGGCGGCGCTCCCAGCCTGCGCCGGATCGGCAACATCCTGCGTGAGGAAGGCTTCGCGCGCCTACCGCGCCGCAGCCGCGCCGAGCGGGCCGCCAGTTCCAGCCCGCGCCTGCGCGCTGCGCAAAGCGTCCTGCTCGACCCGCAGGCCAGCGAGACATTCCAGTCCGAGCGGGCCGCCGGCCTGCTCTGCCTGCTGCCTTGGATCCGCCACTACGGCCTCGACAGCGCCATCGCGCAGGCCGGCTACCCGGGCACCAGCTGCTTGCCGGCGCTGCAGTCCGTGCTGGCCTTCGTCGCTCTCAAGCTCTCCGACGTGCGCCGCTACAGCGCCGACGACCTGTGGTGCATGGATCGCGGCCCGGGCCTGTTTGCCGGGCTCAACGTGCTGCCCAAGACCGCTTCGCTGTCCTCCTATGCCGACCGCACCACGTGCGCCATGCACCAGCGCCTGCTGGGCGCGCTGGCCAGCATTTGGCACGACCAGGGCCTGCTCGGCGACAGCGCCAACCTCGACTTCACCACCCTGCCGCACTGGGGCGACGACGCCACCTTGGAAAACCACTGGTCCGGCACGCGCGGGCGTTCCCTGCGCAGCATTTCCGCCGCCCTCGCCCAAGATCCCGATTCCGGCTTGCTGCTACAGTCCAACGCTGACAGCCGCTCCGCCAACCAGCACGAGACGGTCCTCGAATTCCTCGACTTCTCCCGCCGCCACGGCCCCCAACTACGCTACCTCGTCTTCGATTCGCGCTTCACCACCTACGCCCAACTGGCCCGCCTTGACCGCGAGGACATCCGCTTCGTCACCGTCCGCCGCCGCGGCCAGGCGCTGATCGCCAAGGCCCATGCCCTGCCCAAAGATGCCTGGCGCAGCGTGCGCGTGCCCACCGCCCAGGCCACCCGCCTAGTCTCCGCCCACGACCAAACCGTCTCCCTGCGCGGTTGCGGCCAGATCCGCCAGATCACCATCCTGCGCGGCAGCCAACGCCGCCCCGTGCTACTGCTCACCAACGACTTCGACTCCTCGGTCTCTGCCATCCTGCGTCGCTACGCCCGCCGCTGGCTGGTCGAGCAGTCGATCTCCGAGCAACTCGCCTTCTTCCACCTCAACCGCCTCTCCTCTGCCATGGTCATCAAAGTCGATTTCGACCTCGCCATGACCGTGCTGGCTTACAACCTGCTGCGCCTGCTCGCCCGCGACCTGCCGCCCGGCTACCAGCGCCTCACTCCCCGCTCGCTCTACGAGCGCCTGTTGGCCAACGGCGCCGACATTACCCTCACCCCCGAGCGCTGTACCGTGGCGCTCAAGAAGAAACGCGACCTGCCCGCTCTGCTCCACGCTCTGCAGGCGGTCGGCAGCCCGCCTATCCCCTGGCTCGGCAATCGCCAAATCGTTTTCCAAGGAGCTTCCCGCTCCTGATTCCGAGCAGCTTGCCCGGCATGCCAATCCCCGCCTAAAATTAGGTTGCTATTTCGATAATGAAAATCCGTGTTCATGAATCCGCTTCGACCCCGAGGCCAAGGCTGATCCTGACAGCGGCCGTAGCAACCCGGCCCGCTGGTCGGTCTCGACAGGTTTCCCGGCCCGAGGGCCAAAAACCGCGGGAAAAACTCGAGCGGCCTGCCGAATCAGGTTACGGCAGCCACGACAGTGGCCCTGTGCCGGCCCGCACTGCCCTTGCGTGCCGTTTGCCACAGGCACCATGCATAATCCGCTAATCGACTTAGAATGAGCTAGATGGATGGTGCGATCATCTTGGACAAGGCTGCCGGGATCACGTCCTTTGCAGCAGTGCGGGCGGTCCGCAGACTTGTCGGCGGGGGGAAAGCAGGCCACCTCGGCACATTGGACCCTGCGGCCACCGGCGTGCTGCCGATCTTGATAGGCCGGGCAACTAGGCTGGCACGCTTCTACTTGGAGCACCGGCGCGAATACATTGCCCGCATCCGTTTCGGCTGGGCGACATCCACATACGATGCCGAGGGAATGCAGGTCGGAGCAGCCACAGAGGTCGAGTTGGAAAAGTCGGTCGTGGAGGCCGCGCTTGGGGCGTTCCGCGGATGCATCCGCCAAGTGCCGCCCCCTGTCTCGGCCAAGAAGGTCGCTGGCGTCCGAGCGTACAAGCTGGCACGCAAGGACGAGCCCGTGGGGCTAGAACCCGCAGAGGTCGAGATCTACGAACTTGAGTTGCTGGACACGGATGGCGCCTTCACCACGGTGCGTTGTCTGTGCTCAAAGGGGACGTATATTCGGTCCTTAGCGCACGACCTCGGTGCCGCCTTGGGCTGCGGGGCGCACGTGTGCGGGCTACAGCGCACGCAGGTCGGCGAATTCAGGACCGACGACGCGCATTCCCTGCCACGCATCCAAGAGTTTCACGACGAGGAGCGACTCGAGGAAGTCGTCTTGCCTCCTGCCTCGCTGGTGCCCGACTTCCCGATCGCGAGAGTCGACGCCACAACCGCCGTACGGATCGAGCACGGCCAGGACTTCGAAGTCGGCACGCTCGGCGAACAAGCGGCCGCGCAGTTTGTGAAGGCGGTCGGGCCGCAAGGTCGCCTACTCTGCATCGGCAAGGCCATCTCCTCCAAATGGTTCCACCCGGTGGTAGTCCTGTAGCTGGTTCTCGCTGAGCGGCGTGCCGCTCACAGCCACCCCGGCTGCATGGGGTTATTGACTTCCGCTTCGATGCCCGGGCCGAGCACGCTCGGAGCAGCCGCCAGGCCCCTCGGCGCAAGGTTGACGATTGAGGCCGGGTAGAGGAGGTCGTTACCGAGCCTCAGAGAACTTTTACCTCCTGCACGAGCCCAGTTTGCTTGGCACTCTCGCTGGCGCTAGTTTAGCGGCCCGGTAGCGCTCTCAGGCCCCAATATCCGCACGCCGCAGGAACTGCGAGTCCGCCAACGTGCTTAGAACGCAATTACGAGCCTTTCCGGGCCGGCTTAGGAGAGGCCGCCAAGCGCAGGCCGCCCGGAACGCCAGCGACGCGACTAGAAATCAGAGGCTTCCGCAGCGCGACCGGCAACGATCAAGCCTCCCGCGGGGCAGCCTCGCCCAGCGTGGGTGCGCCGAGGGATCAAGATTGGCCCGCCTCGCCCGACCCGAGCGCCGCAATGCCATCTTCCCCCTCCGCTGCGTCCGGCCCGGCCGTCCCGGCAGGCAACGGCAAGTCCGCCTCCACGCCCAGCACGCGCCGCGCCAGCAGTTGCAGCAGCAGGCCGTGTTGCGCCTGCACCTGCTCCACCGTCCGCAGCCGGCCGTCCAGCGTTCCCAGCCGCTCCTCGATAGCCGCGAACCGCTTCTCGATAGCCGCGAAGCGCGCATCGACGGCCGCGAAGCGCTCCGCCGTCTCGCTCTGGCCCGACTGGATCAGCGCGGCCAGCGCTAGCGCTACCGTCAGCACGGTTCCAACAGTCCACTTTGCATCGGTGCTCACGCCCTTATCGTAGCCCACAGATCGCGCCAATGGGGCCGGGCTGGAATGGCAGGCACACTATAGGGGATCGCTGGGCCGCAGGAGTCGTTACTACCACAGAGGACTTTCAACCTCCTGCACGAGCCCGGTTTGCTTGGCACTCTCGCTGGCGCTAGTTTAGCGGCCCGGTAGCGCTCTCTCAGGCCCCAATATCCGCACGCCGCAGGAACTGCGAGTCCCCCAGCGTGCTTAGAACGCGATTACGAACCTCTCCGGGCCGGCTTGGGAGAGGCCGCCAAGCGCAGGCCGCTTGGAACGCCAGCGACGCGACTAGAAATCAGAGGCTTCCGCAGCGCGACTGGCAACGATCAAGTCTCCGCGGGGCAGCCTCGCCCAGCGTGGGTGCGCCGAGGCTCAAGATTGGCCCGCCTCGCCCGACCCGAGCGCCGCAATGCCGTCTTCCCCCTCCGCTGCGTCCGGCCCGGCCGTCCCGGCGGGCAAGGGCAAGTCGGCTTCCACGCCCAGCACGCGCCGCGCCAGCAGCTGCAGCAGCAGGCCGTGTTGCGCCTGCACCTGCTCCACTGTCCGCAGCCGGCCGTCCAGCGTTCCCAGCCGCTCCTCGATAGCTGCGAACCGCTCCTCGATAGCCGCGAACCGCGCATCGATAGCCACAAAGCGCGCATCGACGGCCGCGAAGCGCTCCGCCGTCTCGCTCTGGCCCGACTGGATCAGCGCGGCCAGCGCTAGCGCTACCGTCAGCACGGTTCCAACAGTCCACTTTGCATCGGTGCTCACGCCCTTATCGTAGCCCACAGGATCGCGCCAAGGGGGCCGGGCTGGAATGGCAAGCACCCCCTATAGCGGACCGCTAGGCCGTAGGGCTGGCTTGGAGCTATCCCGGCTCCGTGATTCGGCAGCGGCGCGTATCGTAGCGGTTAGCGGAGACGGACACAAGCGCGGATTGCAAAGTGGTGGCAGCGGCCTTGCCTCGTGACCTCGTTGCCTGAACTGGCACCGCGGCGCCCGTGGGATCCCCGTACTGTGCAGACTTCGCCCAGGACGCTCAGTACATCGAGCCCCGGCGGCGGGCTGCCGAGGGGTTGCCAACTCTGTCCGCCGCCGCGGCTAGGAGGATACACCGTGGCAACTTCGAATCACGTTCTGGATCCAACCTCGAAGAGCGAGAACCACAGGCTGCCCACGACCAGCAATGCCATCGCAAACAGGTACGCCGAGAACCGCCTGCGCAAGGTCTCCGGCTTGGAATGCACTGCGATTCTCGGCCCGATCTGAGCTCCGGCCAGCACGCATGCTCCAAGCAGCAGCGGATCCTGCCACTGCACCGCGTCCTTGGCAAGCACATGCCCCAGCAGCCCGCCGGCCGCGGTCAGGCTCGCCATGAACGCCGACGAGCCGAATGCCACCTTGATCGGGACGCCGAACAACCGCACGAGCATGGGGATCTTCAGGAAGCCCCCGGCGACGCCCGTGAGACCCGAGGTTATGCCGATCAGAAGCGAAAGCGGCAACCCCTTGCCGAGATGGATCCGATACGTCTGGCCGGCCTGCCTTCTGACCCACTCGAGACGCGCGCTCCTGCCGGAAGCGCTCGCCCGGGGGCGCAGCTCGAACAGCATGACGAACGCAGAGGCGGCCAGGAGAACCGCGAGTCCGCCCGCCAGAGCCTCCGGCGGGAACAGCCGGGCGGCATACCCGCCGCCGAACGCTCCCGCAAAGCTCGACGACTCCAGCACGGCCGAGAGCTTCCAGTCGACATGCCGCTCCTTATGGAACAGCAGCACGGCCGACAGCGTTGTGAGGATCGTGAAGCACAGGCTCTGCACGGCCGCCACGTGGATCGGAATGCCGAACAGAAGCTGGATCGGGGTATACAGGACGCCGCCGCCCTGGCCGTGCATGGAAAAGACCACAGCTCCGACGCCAAGGATCGGAGCGAGGATCAGCGAGACTGGATTCACGGGCCGACTAGCACCAGCGGCCGCGGCCAAGGAGCCGCGCACGCGCGCCGCTGCGACAGCCCGAGATGGAGGAACCGGAGGCGGGACAGACGCACGGCCCAGCCGCCGCTTCCTCCTTGATCCGGATCAAATGTCGGCCCGGAAGCAACCCCGTGCAAGCGATTCCGCCGGCACCTGTAGGTAAGCCGTGTCCCCGTCCGGGGGCCCGACGTTGGGGGGATACTCGCCGCTGAGAGACTCCATGAACGCAATCAGGTCAGCGCGCTCTTGAGCGCTGAGATGGTCGAGTTCGCGAATCTCCTTGTCGCGGAAATCGTTCGAGTTGCCGGCCCCGACGTAGAAGTCCACCACCTCTTTCAGCGTTTTCAGGTGCCCGTCGTGCATGTACGGAGCGCTGTCGGCGATATTGCGCAGGTGCGGTGTCTTGAAGGCTCCCTTGTCGGTCTCCACTTGGCTGATTTCAAAGCGGCCGATGTCGGCTAGCGAACCATCGATTTCCGCCCCGACGCCCAGGTTGTGAAACTTATTGTCCGTGAACAGGGCGTAGCCCCCCTCTTCGTTGATCTCGTGGCACACTTCGCAGTTGCCCTTCTCCGGGTCGGTGAACACTTCCAGGCCGCGGATGGCCTCGGCGCTCATGGCTTCCTTGTCGCCGCCGAACATGTAGCGGTCGAACGGGGAGTTCCCCACCAGCACGGTCCGCTCGAAGCTGGCGATGGACTTGGCCACCATGTCAAAGACGATGGGCCCCTCGCCCCACGCCTCCCGGAACAACTCCGCGTAGACCGAATCGGCAGACAGGCGCTCGACGACTCCTTCGTGCGTGAAGGCCATCTCGACAGGGTTCTCCACGGGGCCGCCCGCTTGCTCTTCCAAGCTCGCGGCACGGCCGTCCCAGAATTGCGTTGTGAAGTATGCGGCGTTCATCACCGGCGGCGCCTGCCGCCCGCCCAGCTCGCCGCCCACGCCCTCCGAGAACTGGTTCGGATCGGCGAATCCCGCCTCCGGATCGTGGCAGCTCGCGCAAGCGATCGAATTGTCCACGGATAGCGCCTTGTCGTAGTACAGCTTGCGCCCCAGCGCGATGGTCTGGGCGGTCGGCGGATTGTCATCCGGGAGCGCCACGGCCGGCAGCCCCAACGGCGGCTCGATCGCTTGGCTCTCGCCGACTGGCATCACGGGGCCGCTCGGCGGTTCTGCTTCCGGCGCGGCGCAGCCCGCTGCGATCAGAACCGCGACCAGCGACGGTGCTAGACGAGAGTGATTCTTCATGTTCTTGGTGCTCCTGGTTCGTCGCTGCGCGCTCGCAGCTGGTCTGGGATGGATGCCGCTTTGCCGCGCAAGACGCGGGCTGGCCGGCAAAGAAGATTGCGGGCCGATCCCGGCAACCGGCCTCTTCCTACCAGCATAGGCAACCGTGACGGTCGGCTGCAACGGCGGTCGCGGCCGGCCGGTCGATCTGGAACACTGCTCGCAGGCCGGGCAGCAGACGAAGGCATGAGCCGTCGCACGCTGGCCCGGCTTGCCGCCAGTCCCGGGGTTGGGCAGCCTCGACCCTGTTACGGTAGCGGCGCAGTGCCGTTCTCTAGATGGGCGGGTATTCTTGCCGCCAGCTCATGAGCGCATCATGCACCCCCTCGACCAAGGGCTGCAGATCGCTCTGCGGGGAGCCGGCTTCCAGCCTCGCAACCAAGCGGCCTATGCGGGCAGCGGGCTGCTCCAACGCTTCGGCCAAGTCGCGGAGTTTGTCCTTGGCGATTTCAGATCTCGTGTTGGAGGCCGAATCATATACGGAATCAAGCCTTTGCATCCGCTCGGCAAGTTCCGACATCCCGACACCTAACTCCTTGGAGACTTCTTCACGCCGCTTCTGCATCGAGGCCCACAGCCAGATCTCCGGAGCATTCGAACTGGGAAGAAACAGGATCGGCACGTCGATCCCGGCCTGGCCCCTGATCCTTCCCTCTACATCCGTGTCACGCTTGTCCCCGTCAAGAACGAATACGAAGTTGTGGATCTGCCCGAACTTGCGGAAAGCTGCCGCGTGCGCCGGAAACTCGTCGGCGCCCGTATCACGCCCGATCCGAACCGATTCAACATTGATCTTCTCCCGAGGGAGCAGGATATCGAGGAGGCCGCGCAAAATACCCTCGGCCGCATCATCCTCGCACAGCAGGTTCAGCACGCTCCTAGAGCGCCCGTAGAGAGCGCTTTGCACGACATCGCTGTACGCCGGAATGACCGTCACGCGCCCTGCCTGGTCCCGATCCAGGAAGATTCGCCCATGCTCGGGCACCGCATCGAGCACGGACTGGCTGTGCGTTGTGACAATCACCTGCAAGTCGTTGCGCAGGGCGACCTGCTGCAGTTGCAGCATTAGCAGCTGCTGCACCCACGGATGCAGCCCTGCCTCCACTTCATCGATCAGCACCAGCGCTCCCTTGAGCTGCGCGATTTCCTGGGACAGCCGCAGAATCGCGCGCTCGCCAGCCGCCATGTGCAGTTCCGAATAGGTCACGCCGGCGGCCTGCTCGGCGAAGAGCAGGTTCTTCTTGCCGCTCGATAAGTCAACGACTTCCGCGTATCGGAACGGCAGAATCTGCTGCGCGAAGTGGATTTGGGAAGACGTCATCGGCGTTTCGCGCGGAACCGCGCTCAGCCGTGACATGCTCAGCACGCCTCGCACCTCGGACGGATTGCTGAGGTTGCTGAGCGTTCGAAGGTACACCTGTCGCTGCGGCTGGCTTGCCTGCCTCCGCCCCAGAAAGCTGCGGTTCCAGCCTTTCCCCCGCCTCCACCGCATCGACATTCGGCCTCCCGGTGTCGAGTAATCGAAATGGATGGCCGCTTGCCCCCTCTCATCTTGGTGCCGGCCGAGTCTGGGACGGTAGTCCGGAAAGAGCGTGGACGGCACGAAGTCCCGGACGCCTGCCGCGGGCACGGCGTATGCGCAGGCAGCGGCAAAGAGCACGGTCGTCTTGCCGGAGCCGTTAGCGCCGGCAATCACGCTGACCGGGTAATCGAACGAGACACGGAGATTCTCGATCCCGCGGATGCCTTGCAGCTGAACCTCGGAGAGGAATTGGGGCAAGTGCGGCTTCCTGCCCTGTAGACGCCCCCAAAGTCCGCGGAATCGCCGGTCAATCATGGGGCATTCCCACTGCTTGTAGTGTCAAGCATCAGCCCCGCCGCTGCAAGAGAACCAGGCTCGCTCCCAAGCCTGCGCTTGAGAGCTGGAACAATTTTATCGGGGCGGCACGTTGTCGCAAGATCCTTGGATCTGCACTGTTCCTTTCCCCCCAGCGGTTGGCAGATCGACCCCGGCAGCCGTTTCCGATGGCCCGGAGCGGCAATATCCAAGCCGGAATCAAGTCGACTGCTGGCGTCCGGCCTTGCCCGGCGAGTCCAGCGCTTAGAATGGCAAGTGCATGACGGACAACGCTTCGACGACCAGACGGGCCTGTGTCAGCTCCTTGGCGCTATTGCTGCTCTGGGGCTGTGCCCCGAGCCCGCAAGCGGAGGCCGACGAGTTCTTGGCAACGTACGAAGATCTCCTGCAGGGGATGTATCCCATCGTGGCCGAGTCCTTCTGGAAGTCGTCGACCGACGTGACGGACGGCCATGTCGGCGAGCGGATCGGCGCAGAGCAGGTCATGGCCTCGATCACCGGCAATCCGTGGGTGATCGAGACGGCCCGGCAATTGCTCGCCAGCGAGGCACGGCTTGACGATGCCGCCGAGCGCCAGCTGCGGAAGATCTTGCTGGCAGCTGCCGAATATCCGGGCACGATCCCGGAAATTGTAGCTGCCCGCGTTGCCGCGGAGGCCGAGCAGGGCGCGATCCTGGATTCTTTCGAGTTCTGCGCCGAGCGTTCCGGCGCGCTTTGCAAGGAGGTCGTGACACCCAACCAGATCGACCGAGTGCTGGGCGCTTCGACCGACGAGTCCGAGCGGCGCAAGATCTGGGAGGTCGCGAAACAGACCGGCCCCGCCTTGAAGCCGGGCATCGGAAAACTGCGCGACCTGCGCAACCAAGTCGCCCAAGAGATGGGCTACGACTCGTTCTTCGCGCTGCAAGTCGCCGACTACGGCATGAGCGTCGCCGAGATGATGGCCATGATGGAACGCTTCGTCGCCGACCTCAGGCCCCTCTACGAGCAGCTCCACACGTGGGCCAAGCACGAACTCGCGCAGCGCTACAAGCAACCCGTGCCCGACAGGATCCCGGCGCATTGGATCGGGAACCGCTGGGCGCAAGCCTGGCCCGGCCTGAGCCGCGGCGTCGATCTTGACAGCCTGGTTGCCGGCAAGGAGCCGGAATGGATCGTCCGCCAAGCCGAGGCGTTTTACAAGTCACTGGGCATGCCGGCCCTGCCGCGGTCGTTCTACGACAAGTCCGACCTCTACCCCCTGCCGCCCGGCAGCGAGCGCAAGAAGAACACGCACGCATCGGCTTGGCACATGGATCTGGGCAGCGACGTGCGCTCGCTGATGAGCGTCGAGAACAACTGGCGCTGGTTCGAAACCTCGCACCACGAATTGGGGCATGTCTACTACTACATGGCCTACAGCCGGCCCGAGGTGCCGCTGGTCTTGCGGGAAGGCGCCAACCGGGCCTTTCATGAGGCGATCGGCGACCTGATCGGGATTGCCTCCCGCCAGCCCGCCTACCTGAAGGAAATCGGCCTGCTGGGCGAGGATGAGGAGATCGACGAGATCGCCTGGCTGCTGGACGAGGCCTTGGACCAAGCCGTAGTGTTCATTCCCTTCGCCGCCGGCACGATGACATTCTTCGAGCGCGACTTGTACGAGAGCGACCTGCCGGTCGACGAGTTCAACCAGCGCTGGTGGGAGCACGCCGGGCGGTTTCAAGGCATCCAGCCTCCCGGGGCCCGCGGCGAGGACTATTGCGATGCCTGCACCAAGACCCATATCACGGACGACCCGGCCCAGTACTACGACTATGCGATGGCGTTCGTGATCAAGTACCAGCTGCACACCTACATCGCCAACAACATCCTCGGGCAGGATCCGCGCAACTGCAACTACTACGGCAGCGAGGAGGTCGGCGAGTTCCTGTGGGATCTGCTACGCCTCGGCGCCACGCGGGATTGGCGCGAAGTCATGCTCGAGACGACCGGCAGCGAAGTCTCTACCGAGGCGATGCTGGACTACTTCTCCCCGCTCGTGGAACACTTGCGGCAGGAGAACGAAGGCAGGGAGATCGGCTGGTAGCCGCCGCGCCGCGGCGAGGCGCTACGCTGAGAGCAGTGCCGGACTCACTTGTCGCCGTGGCAATGAGCGGCGGGGTGGATTCCTCCGCCGTGGCGGCGCTGTTGCACAGCCGGCGCCAGCCCATCGTCGGCATGACGATGCAGCTGTGGGACCAGCGGCGCATGCCGCAACTGCTGCCCGCGGGCGGGGTGTCTGGCAGGTGCTGCTCCCTCGACGACGTCTATGATGCCCGCTGGGTGGCGCAGCGCTTGGGAATCCCCTATTACGTCGTCAACTTCGAGGAGCGCTTCGAGCGCAAGGTCGTGCAGCCGTTCGTGGCGGACTACCTGGCCGGCCGGACGCCGATCCCCTGCACGCTGTGCAACAACTTCCTGAAGTTCGACCGCTTCTTGGAGACCGCCAGCCAGGTCGGGGCCGAAACCGTGGCCACCGGGCATTACGCCCGGATCGAGCGCGACCCCGAATCCGGCAGGCACCTGTTGCTGGCTGGCGTGGACGACGCTCGCGACCAGTCCTACTTCCTGTTCGGCCTCACCCAGCGGCAGCTTGCGCGCGCGCGGTTCCCGCTGGGATCCATGGGCAAGGCCGAGGTCCGCAAGCTGGCCGGGGAACTGGGCCTGGACGTGGCCGGCAAGGCGGAGAGCCGCGAGATCTGCTTCGTGCCCAACGGCGACTACGCCAGCTTTGTCGAGGCATACCAGGCGCAAGGCGCTGCCCCGGAACAGGTCGAGGCCGGCGAGGTGGTTGCCGAGGATGGCGCGATGCTGGGCGCGCATGCGGGCATCCACCGCTTCACGGTGGGCCAGCGTCGCGGCCTGGGCGTCGCCACCGGCAGGCCGGTCTACGTGACCGAGATCCAGGCCGCCGAGCGCAAGGTCGTGGTCGGCCCCAAGCAGTCCCTGTATCGCGCCGAGTGCCGGATTCGCGACCCGAATTGGATCCGCTTCGACGCATTGCGCGCGCCGCTGCGAGCGCAGGTCAGGATCCGCTACCGCGCACCGCTGGCCTGGGCCGAGATCCGCCCCGTTGACGGGGTGCCGGAGCGGGCCGCGATCGCCTTCGACGAGCCGCAGTGCGCACTCGCGCCCGGCCAGGCTGCGGTCTTTTACGACGGCGACTGCGTATTGGGAGGGGGCTGGATCGTTTGACGCGGCCCGCGGCCCGCGCGGCTAACGTTCCAGACGCTCGATTCGTCCAACGATGCGGAAGGACGGAGCAACCGTGCAGGCAGTCAAGGCGGAGAGCCTACCCTTTGGATTGAATCCGGCCCGGGACGACCACGCCGAGCGCGGCTTGGTAGAGGCCGCCCAGGGCGGAGACCAAGCCGCGTTCGCTGAACTGGTGCGGCGCTACGACCGCAGCGTGCTGCGGATCGCCCTGCGGCTGCTGCCGTCAAGGGAGGACGCCCAAGACGCCTACCAGGACGCCTTCATCAAGGCGTACCGCAAGCTGGACACCTTCCGCTTCCAATGCCGCTTCCACACCTGGCTGTACCGCATAGCCACCAACGTCTGCTTGGACCAGTTGCGCCGCCGCCGGGCGCGGCCCGAGTTCGGCGTCTTCGAGGCCGAGCACGAGGCAGGCCGCTCCCCGCTGCAGCTCGCGGCCGATTCGCGGCCCGCAAGCTCGCCGGACCAGATGCTGGGCAGCGACGAAATTTCGCGGCGCATCAAGACAGCGCTCACCACGCTCTCCGACCGCGAGCGCTTGGTCTTCACGCTGCGCCACCACGAGGGCATGCGCCTGCGCCAGATCGGCGAGGCCTGCGCCATGAGCGAAGAGTCTGCCAAGCAGTGCCTGTTCCGTGCCACGAAGAAACTGCGCAAGGAGCTGCAGGATGTCCGCGGCTGACGATCGTGCCGCGCTGGAGAGCGAACTGCTGCGGCAGCGGATCCGCCTTTACCATTACGGCGAGCTGGGCCTGGCCGACCGCAAGGAGATCGAGCGCTTCCGCGACGAGATGCCCGAGTTCCGCGCCTTGTTCGAGGAGGAAGAGTCGTTTCTTCTCTCGCTCGACGATGCCGGCGTCCAGGCCGAGGCCGACTCCCTGCTGGACGACTGCCGCCACGACCTCGCGCTGGCAATCGCCGCGGAGGGCAGCTTGGGCCGCACGGCCTCGCCATTGCGCCGGCTCGGGCGGCGGCTGCGCTACCTGCGCTCGGCGCTCGCTGCCCGGCCGCTGGTTTGGCAGCCTGCCGCCGCGGCTGCCCTGCTGTTGCTGGGCTTCCTTGCCGGCAGTGATTCCCGGCGGTTCGGGCCGCTTGCCCCGGCCTTGCCCGCGACGGGCGGTTTCGGCACTCCGCTGTCCTTCGATGCCGACCACACCCTGACAGGGATCGAGACGGTCCAACTCGACCCTGTCGGGGGCCAGGTCCGGATCGTGTTGGAGGAGCGCAGGGTGATCAGCGGCGAGTCCTCGGATCCATTCATCCGCGCGATGCTCATGGACACCGCCCGGGAATCGCATGCCGGGGCGCGTCTCTCGTCGCTGGAGGCGCTGCAGAGCCACGCATCCGACAGGGAAGTGCGCCGCATCCTGCTGCGCTCCATGCTGGAGGACCAAAACCCGGGCATCCGGCTGAAGGCGCTCGACTCGGTCAAGGGGCAGATGAACGAGCCGGACGTGCGGGCGGCCCTCGTCGAGACCTTGCGCTCGGATCCGCTCGACGGCATGCGGATCCATGCGATCCAACTGCTGGGCCAGCATCCCGGCCGGGATTTGGCGGGGGCGCTGCAGGAGTTGGTCGAACGCGAGCAAAATCCATTCGTGCGCCAGGAGAGCGAGCGCATTCTGGACGGGCTCGACGCTTCGATGGAGCGTTTCTGAAGCGATGCCATGGCGGAGTTGCAGGCCGGCCTTGGGCGTGACCGGCGCGGTGCTGGCCATAGCGGCCGGGCTGTCCGCGCAGGCGGAGCGCGACGGGCGGCGCTGGACGCAAGAGTGGGCGGGCGAGGCGGCGGCAGCCGAGCGCATCGAAGTTCGCGCCAGCGGGCGGGTCGTGGTGCGCGGGACGGATCGCGACAACGTGCGCTACACGCTCACCACGCGCGGCAGATCGGAGCGCGGCGGCACGTGGGTCCCGGTTGTCTTCCAAGAGTCGGGGGTGGTTTTCGAGCGCCGCGCGGGCCGCACCCTGGCCATGAAGCTGCGGAATCCGGTCTGCGGCAACTGCCGGGTCGGGTTCCTGCTTGAAATCGAAGTCCCCGAGACGACGGCCGAGATCGATCTAGTGACGCGGGCGGGCGGCATTGCCGTGCAAGGCATCGCCGGATCGGTCACCGCTCACGCTGTTGGCGGGCCGATCCTGATCGACGATGTGCAGGGCGCGGTGTCCGCCACCACCGCAGGCGGCAGCGTGCGACTGGGCACCATCGGCGGCCCGGTGCATTGCGAGACCGCCGGAGGCAGCATTGCCCTGGCGCGCTCTGGCGGCCAAGCCCGCCTTGTGACCAGCGCCGGCAGGATCCAAGCCGCGTCGGTGGCCGGCGACCTCAGCGCGGAAACGGGCGGCGGCAGCATCGAGATCGGGCGCG
Source organism: Bryobacterales bacterium (assembly GCA_965219605.1). GTDB lineage: Bacteria > Acidobacteriota > Terriglobia > Bryobacterales > UBA6623 > VXMF01. The sequence continues at coordinate 2,592,407 of CBDCOC010000001.1, forward strand.
TCGAGGGCAGCGTGCGCGCCAAGACGGGCGGCGGGCTGATCCGGGCGGCAGACGTGCGCGACGGCATGCGGGCGGAAGCGGAGGCCGGCGATATCCGCATCGGCAAGGCGCGCGGAACGCTGGTGCTGGCCAGCGGGGCCGGAGACATCGTGGCGGCACTGCCGGAAGGCGCGAGATTGAACGACTCGGAGATCACGACGTCGGTCGGCGCGATAGTGCTGTCGCTGCCGGAATCGCTGGCCCTGACCCTCGAGGCGAGCATCGACCTAGCGCGCGGACGACGCGGCATTACCAGCGAATTCCCCTCCGTTCGGGTGCAACGCTCGTCCCGCATGTTCGGCCCGGTGAGCGAGCAGGCCGCAGGCAAGATCAATGGCGGGGGATCAGTGGTCCGGATCCGCAACGGCCTGGGGCGGATCGAAATCAGGAGAAGCCGCTAGACCGGGGCTTGGCCGGCCCGGAGGATCGACCGTGCATTCACGACTCCAGAGAGCTTTGATCGTGTGCGCCGCCATCGCCGGTGCGGCACCTGCCGGCGCGGCACCCGGCCGGGGCGCAGGCATCGCGTTCGCCCCGGCCAGCTATATCGGCATTGGCGTGATGGATGTCAGCGACCGGACCGCCCGAGAGATCGGACTGATCGAGACACACGGGATCGAGATCAGCAGCGTCGCCGCTGACAGCCCGGCCGGGAAATCCGGCCTGCGCGCGGGCGACATCATCCTCACCTATCGCGGCGAGCGCGTGCATGGCTATCAGCACTTCGCCCGGCTGGTCCGCGAGACACCCGTCGGGCGCACCGTGGAACTCGGCCTGGTGCGGGACGGCCAGCGCCAGCTGCTGGCCGTGCGGATCGGCGAACGCGACATGCCGGGTTACGTCGACGAAACGCGCTCGACGGCCGCCGAGCGCCTTGCACTGATAGCGGGCAGGGGCGGCCTGTCTCACGCGGATGCCAAGGCAGGCAGCAGCGGCCGGCAGGCAAGGCTGGCCGCGGGAATCGATCTCCCTCCGATCCTTATGAACGCCAGGAACCGGCGCTTGGGCACGGACTTGGAGGGCTTGGGCGGCCAGCTAGCAGCGTTCTTCGGTGTGGATCGCGGGGTGCTCGTCCGCCACGTGCGGCCGGGATCCATCGCCGCGCTGGCCGGGCTCCGAGCGGGCGATGTCATCGTCTCGGTCGCGGGCGAGGCGGTCGGCCGCCCGTCGGAAGTGGGCAGGCTGGCCGCAGCATCCGAGGATCGCTTGCTGACAGTGGGGATTGTCCGGGACCGTAGCCGGAAGGCGCTCCGCCTGGACGTTGGCTCCGCATCGGCGCCGTACCCGGCGAAGTCGGTTTCGAGGCCGGACTAGCCCGCCCCGGCTTGCGATTCGCGCCAAAGCTCGCGCAGGGCTCGGACGCCTCGCAGATGCACCTCGACCTGGGCCTGCGTGCGCTGCAACAGGAACCGCTGGAGGGCGAAGCCGGAGGCCTCGTGCCACAGGGAAATGTCCAACCTGTCCAGCCGCTGCTTGAGCATGGCCGCGGCCAGCGCACGCGCTTCGTGCGAAAGAGCCCAAGAGTCGGCGTCCTTGAACTCGGCGCGAAACAGCCCGTCCCGGTTCGCTCCGAAATAGGCAGTCTCGCCGGTCGCGAAGTCCCGGTTCGATTCCGTGCAGCGCCCGAGTGGCGGAAGCCAGCCGCACAGGCGCGCCGACCAGAGCAGGTAGTACACCAGGGCGCGGTGCGCCCAAGGCCGGACAGCGTCGCCCGAGTCCGCTTCCGCGATACCCCGCCGGAACTCCTGGACCACCAAGCGCAGCAGGCGGAAATAGGCGTCATGGGGCTCCTGCTCGGGCAGGAGCAGATCGGCAGTCTCCGCGATCACATCCAGCACGATGCTGGTCGGGTAGGCTGCCTTCCACAGGTTCGAGGGGCCGGCCAGTTCGGCGCGCTGGAGCGTGACCAGGTCGCGGTTCTCCCTTTGCACGTAGTAGACATGCGACAGCGCCAAGCGCTCCAGCCCCGTGCCGAACTTGTTGTTCTTGGGGAGGCGCACGCCGCGCGCCACGCCGCGCAGCTTGCCCTGCTCGCGAGTGAAGAAGCTCACGATGAGATCCGCTTCGCGGTAGGGGTAGCTTCGCAGTACCAATGCCTCGCTCTCCCTAGACGGCATGAACTGCGGATTCGCTGGCTCGCCAAGGCAGGATTTCCCTTGGCAGACTGCTATAGTAGCAGCGCATGGCAGCGCGAGATCCATCCCGGCGAGACTTGTTTGGCGCGCTGGCCTTGGCAGGCGCCGCCGCTGCCCGGGCGCAGCAACCGCCCACTAGGCCCAACATCCTGTTCGTGTTCAGCGACCAGCACAGGGCCTGCACGATGCCGGGCGAGCCGTACAGTGACGCTGCAACGCCCTCCCTGGCCCGCCTCGCGTCGCAGGGCATGACGTTCACCCATTGCGTGTCGAACTATCCGGTCTGCTCGCCGTACCGCGGCATGCTCATGACCGGACGCTGGCCGTATCAGACCGGCATCATTGACAACGCATATCCGCTTCGGACGGTCGAGTACAGCCTTGGCGAGGCGTTTCGCGACGCGGGATACCACACCGGCTATGTCGGCAAGTGGCACTTGGATGCGCGGGGCGAGGAGGGGCGCTCGCTCAAGCCGGAGGGCGAGGCGCGCCACGGCTTTGCCGATTGGCGGGCCTGGTACAACACGAACCCGCACTTCGACCGCTCCCACACATATGACCAAGCTACCGGCCGGCGGCAGGTGCCCGCTGGGTATAACGCAACGCTGATGACCGATGACGCCATCGGCTTCATCGAGCGCAACAAGGACCGCCCTTGGATGCTGGTGCTGTCGCTGAACCCGCCGCACCCGCCCTTCCACGACGCCCCGCCCGAGCTGCTGCGCAAGTACCCGGGCGGGGATCTCCAGTTGCGGCCCAACACGGGCGAGACCGCGGCACGCGGTGTCGGCGAGGGCGACAGCGGCGTGCGTCGCGACGCCGCAGGCTACAACGCCCACATCGAAGGCGTGGACATCGAAATCGGGCGCCTGCTGGCGTGCTTGGAGCGCACGGGCCAAGCTGACAACTCGATCGTCGTCTACACTTCGGATCACGGCGAGATGCTGGGCGCCCATGGCCGCACCGGCAAGCGGCTGCCCCACGAGGAGTCGTGCCGCGTGCCGTTCGTGGTGCGCGGGCCCGGCATGCCGGCCGGCCAGCGTAGCGACGCCTTGCTAGGGGCCATCGACATCTATCCGACGTTGTGCGGCATGGCTGGGATCCCCGTGCCGGATGCCTGCGTCGGGAGGGACTTGTCAGCGATCGCGCGAGGCACGGCCGCGGACGGCCCGGAGCACCAGTTCCTGATGCACATCGCAAAGTCGCACGCCAGCCGCGGCATCAACCACCCAGCCCCGGTCTTCCGGGGCATCCGCACCCATCGCTACACTTACGCGTGCGGCGAGATAGGCCGTTGGTGCCTGTACGACAACCAAGACGACCCCTATCAGTTGCACAACTTGGCCGATGACAGCTCCCGGGCCGCCTTGATGGGCGACCTCGATGGCGAGATATTAGACTACCTCGGGCAGGCCGAGGATCGTTTCCCGTACCGCGTCAAACGCGCTTAGCTTGCCGGCCGGAACCACGACCGGGGCCTAGCGCAGTCCCCACCCGGCTGCGTGCCAAGACTGCGACGCCGACCGTTGGCTCGGCGGGCTCATCAGCCAAGCCAGCCGAGACCGTGCCGGCCAAGGCCATTGCCCCCGGACTGGGGGACTTACGGTGCCTTATTCGTCGTAGCCCCCATCGTCATCGTCGTTACGGTATTGCGAGTGCCTCCGCCGAGGGCGGTCGCGATCGAAGCCGCGGTCGCGGTCATACGGCCCGCGATCCCGGTTCCTGAATGACGGGCGGCCCCGGTCTTCGTAAGGCCGTCCTCGTCCTTCGAACGAGCCTGGCCCCCGCTCCTCGAACTGCCGCGGCTCGCGGCCGAACGACGGACGGCCCCGCTCGCCGTAAGGCGTTCGCGGGCCGCGGTCCATCTGCGGCCGGCCCCGGTCTTCGTAGGACTGGCGCGGGCCGCGGTCGAACGCCGGCCGCGGTCGTACTTGCGCCTTCCGCAGCTTCGATTCGGATTCCCGCACGCGGGCTTCGATGGACTGGTTCTCTTCAGTAAGTGACTGCTGGATCTCCAGCGCGAGGGCAAGCTCGCCTCGCAGCATCGCGACATGGCGGGACGACGCTTCCAAGCGATCGTCCGCGCTCGCCTTGTTCTCGGCCAAGGTCGCGCTCTCAAGTTCGATGGAAGGCAGCATTGCGGACACGAACGGAATCACGTCGTGCCCCAAGCGCCAGCCCCGCAGGCTCTCTCGGGCCGCTATCCAGCGCAGCAGCGAGCCCAGCTTGGCCGCCGCTTCGGGGGTGTCCATGCGATGGGGCATGAACAAGTCGTGGCCGCCTTCTGGATCGGCCCGGTCGTTGAAGCCGCCCAGGTATACCCGCATAGCGCCGCGGTAGACCGAGAGGCGCTTTCCGAAGCGGTTGGTGAGCTTCCATGTGAACGCAGCGGGAAGCACGACCACCTTGGCAATGCCCAGAGTGTCGACGGTCAGCGGCATCGGATCCAGCAGCGGGAGGTTGGGATCTTCGGACTCCTCGGGCACGGTCAGCACGAATGCTGGCGTGCGCCGGTCAGGGTCGACCAAGAATTCCGCCAAGTTCGCCGCTTCATACTCGGACTCGATGACCCACGGCTCTTTCTCGACCTTCGCCGCACCCTGCTCCATGGCGCATTCCTTGGCGACATGCTCGAGGAACCCAGGCACCCGCGGCTGCACTCGCATCTTGCCTTCCGCGGACTTCGCCAAGGTTCGCAGGCTGAACACGGAGTCCTCCCCGGGCCGCTCGCGGATGGCGATTTCGGTGGTCCACTCCCGGTCGAACTCGCCCGTTTCGGGCTCGGTGAAGCGCAGCGCCCAAGTTTGCGCCTCCTGCTCCTTGACGCTGACGGCCGCGAACCGCCGCTGGTCAGCTTCGTGCTGGAAGGTGCCGCCGGCCCAAGCCTCGTCCGGCAGCTCGGTCTTGGATGCGTTCTCAAGCCACTCGAGCGTGATTTCACGGGCAGTGTCGGCCTTCTCCAAACTGGCCGCAATGCGCAGGATCTCGCGTGTCCGAGGCACCGTCCTAGTCCGGTGTTGATCGTAGGTAGGTTTATCGTGGTGAAGCATAGCTCTCTTGATTCCAGTAGTCAATCGTACGGCCCGCCACTACAGGCGAGCACTCGCCAAGTACCGCTCCCGACGCCACTCGCCGTCGCGCACGAAGCTAGCGACCGCCCCGCGATCGACCCGCTCTGTCCGCTTGCAGAAACCGTGCATCGGATCGCTTCTGAAACTTCTAAATCCCTAGAAGTCTAGCTGCGAAATATAGCAGTTATAGTCTAGCACGCCAGGCAAGATTTTTTATTCGGCCTGCCTTACAGGGCCGAAAGACGGGCAGGCAGCGGGGCTGCGCAAGACGGGGAAGGAAGGCTGGCAGGTGCTCCCCTCAACCTACGAAGTTCCGTTGCTGCTGCTGGCAGACTCAATCGAGACCCCGCAGCCTTCAGAGCGCCTGCTCGCGCCCAATAAGTGTCGAGCGGCCTCCGCTCCGAACCCGACGATACTGCTGGACGCACTGACGTCCCACGCGCGCCGGGCCGGCCTAGCGTCCCGCAGCCTGAACTAGCGGCCGGCCTTCCCCCGTTTGGACGGCCCGGTAGTGTCTCAGTTTGAAATTCGAGATTGTCCCGTGCAATTCAGATAGACGTCCGGCCCCCGTCTGCCTGTCATGGTCCAAGGGCCGCGCGAACTGGTCGCGCGGCCCCTGGCGGTTCGTCCCCTTGCCGGCCAGGGCCAAGCGATGCCGCCTCCTGCTGGGCTGACCGCCAGCGGCGGTCAGCCCGCGGTGGCGTGTCGCGGTCGCGTCACTGGATCGACCCGTCGGTCTCGCCCCACGCGTTGACCCGCGCGCAGCCCTTGCCGCCCATGAACAGGAAGTAGGCCCCGCCGGCGTGCGTGTACTGACCGGGGGCCTCGGGCGGATCGACGTCCACGATCACCATCGGGCCGGGGCCCTGCATGGGATTGCCTGCCACCCTGTTGCTCCAGATGCGGGCCCCGGCCTTGGGGCGCACTTCGATGATGTTCCCGCCAAGTCCGCCGGCGACAAAGGGTATGGAGCTCACCCCGCCATTCACATCTGTCCATCGACCACTGTTTATGCCATCTCTGCGCCACTCCCAGTCGGTGAACTCGAGACCGGCGCGCTGCTCATTGCTTGTTGTGAAGTTCCCCAGAGAGATGTTAAAGCTGCGTCGCGTCACATTGGGGTTGCTGGACGAGAGGGTCAACCTCATTAGCCCCGGCGTGGCGTGCTCGCCGCAGCCGTCGACGACAATCCGGCCGCGAACCGGTTCAAGCGTGGCTGTGCAGATGCCAGCCCAGCATCGTGGTGGTGTCTGGGCCAGCACCGCGGCGGGCAGGGCCAGCGTCAGCAGGGTGCCGACAAGCAGTGCCCGATTAGGGGGGGGGGGGGGGGAATTGAGTCATGATGAGTCTCCTGTTGATTTGATGATGCTTTTCTTCCAATTAAGAAGACTACTCCCATCCTATCAGATGGGGCGGTCGGCTGTCAAGTGAAAGCCTCTTCCAATGCCAAATGAGCCTGACGGGCGGGATTGTTTCCAACGGGAAATGAGCCTGAAGGGGGCTCGCGCGGGGATGTGAGAACCATGGGAGGATGGTTTTGCATCTCAATCTGGACACGCACAAGACGCGCGCGGACATCCTGCGCTTCCTGGAGGGCAACGCGGCAGGCAGCGTCGTGGTGCCGGATCGCGCGGCGGCCTACGAGCACATCGGGCAGGTCTTGCGGCGGTTTTCGTACTGGCGGCTGAGCAAGCCGGATCGGGGGCTGGTGAAACGGTACCTGGAACGCACGACGGGCCTGTCGCGGGCGCAGCTGACGCGGCTGCTGAAGCGCTATCTGGCGAGCGGGCAGCTGCGTGCCGGGCAGCGCGGAGCCGGGCGGCGCTTCCAGCACAAGTACCAGCCGCAAGACATCGAACTGCTGGCCGAAACGGACGAATTGCACGGCACGCTGTCGGGGCCGGCCACGCTGGCCCTCTGCCAGCGCGCTTGGCAGCTCTTCGGCGACGAGCGCTTCCAGCGCTTGGCGCAGTTGTCGAACGGGCACCTGTACAACTTGCGGCGCAGCGCGCGCTACCTGCGGCGCTTAGGCAGCAAGGCCGGCACACGCCCGGCGGCGGTGACGATTGCCGAACGCCGGCGGCCGCGCCCCAACGGTCGCCCGGGCTATGTGCGGGTCGATTCGGTGCATCAAGGAGACCGCGGCAAAGTCAAGGGCGTATATCACATTAACTTGGTCGACGAGGTGACGCAGTTCCAGTTCGTGGGCAGCGTGGAGCGCATCTCCGAGCACTTCCTGCTGCCGGTGCTGGAGGACCTGCTGGGCGCCTTCCCGTTCCGCATCTGCGGTTTGCATTCCGACAACGGTTCCGAGTACATCAACCGCCGCGTGGCGAGGCTGCTGGAGAAGCTGCGCATCGAGCAGTTCACCAAGTCGCGCCCGCGGCGCAGCAACGACAATGCCTTGGTGGAGTCGAAGAACGGCACGGTCGTGCGCAAACAACTCGGCTACGGGCATATTGCGGGGCGGCACGCCGAGCGGTTGCACCAGTTCAACCGCGAGGTGCTCTCGCCGTACCTGAACTACCATCGTCCGTGCTACTTCCCGAGCGAGGAGGTGGACGCCAAGGGCAAGCTGCGCAAGCGCTACCGGCAGCAGGACCTATGCACGCCGTATGAGCAGCTGAAAGCGCTGCCGGAGGCGGCGGCCTGCCTGCGCGCGGGGCTGGACTTCGCGCAGTTGGATGCGGAGGCTTACCGCATGAGCGATCACGAAGCGGCGCGGCAGTTGAACGCGGCGCGCGACGAGCTGTTCGCGGCCATCCGTGCGGAGTAGTGCGGGCCATTGCGGGAAAAGAGCGGTTACAGGCTCACTTGGCGTTGGAAAGCGGGGCGGCCTCGCAGCCAGCGGTCGTGGCGCGGGGGCTAAGCCTAGGCGCGTGGCGGCAGCGCTCAAGGCCGGGCAGGGGCAGCCTGATTAAAACAAAATATAATGAAAATGTGCTGGTGGCTAGCCGCCAGCACGCTCCCCGCTCTGCCCAGCCCCCGTCTCGAGCAGGCCTGTAGCGGGCAGCGCGGCTGCGCCTCCTCCCCCCAGTACCACCTCCCCACTGGGTGTATCATGAACTCACTCTCACTTCTTCTGCCCGGCCCCCCTTCAGGCTCATTTTCGGATTGGAAAGGACTAGTTGTCGCCTTCACATCGCTAACCGTAACCATACAGACGGTTGGGAGACGGAGTGTCAGCCCTCCGCTGTCCACAAGCGCCCTTTTTCGCTCCAAGGTATTCGCCGGCCTCGCCATGGCCCGAATGGCCCTGCGGGAGGGCAATCCGTGCCCAGCACGGCGGCCGCCGCGGCGCGTCCGGCCAGCGCCGGTAGGACATTGGCGGGGCGCACGGCCCGTATCAGCGCCCACTCTGCCCGCCCCTTCCAGTCTTCGATCCGACCGGCGCGGATCCCGACATTGGGGTGGTGCGCGGCCGCCACCCGCAGGAAGCTGGCCTTCTTGCGCTTCGAATCGACCAAGGTGACGGACGTGCCGGGCCGCAAGACCGCGAACGGCAGGCCCGGAAATCCCCCGCCCGAGCCGACGTCAACGGCCGAAGCCATGCCTGGCAGCTCCCGGTGCAGGAATGCCGCCTCGCCGAAGTGGCGCCGGGCCGCTTCCAGCGGATCCGTCACGGAGGTCAGGTTGATGCGCCGGTTCCACTTCTCCAGCAGTTCGAAATGCGCGCAAAAGTGCGCCATCTGGGCGGCGCTCGGGGCGAGGCCCAGTTCCCCGAGCACCTCCTCGAGGCAGGCCTCGAATGTCATGCCCCCAAGTGCATGTCGAGGATCGAGATCGCAGCTGGCGTGACGCCCGGGATGCGCCCGGCCTGTCCCAGCGTTCTAGGCCGCACCCGCTCCATCTTTTCGACCACCTCGCGCGACAGGCCCGGCAGGCCGCGGTATTGGAACTGCTCCGGAATGCCGCGCGACTCGGCTCTTTGCAGGCGGGCGATCTGGCGCCGCTGCTGCTCCAAGTAGCCCACGTACTTGAACTCGGTCTCGATCGCCCGCCAGTCCGCCTGCTGCAGGGTCGTGCCCAGATCGCCCGGCAGTGCGGGCCGCAGGTCTTCGATGCGGATCTGCGGCCTGCGCAGCAACTGCGCAAGGCTGACGCGGGACCCCGGCTGGCTGATCGTGTCGTACAGCGGGCTCGACAGGCTCGGCTTGTGCTCGCTCAGGAAGCGGGCGACCGTCTCGCGCGCCGCGCAGTTCGCTTGGTACTCCCGCCAGTGCTCGTCGCTGATCGTGCCCGCGGCCCGGCCGATCGGCGTGAGCCGCCGGTCGGCGTTGTCGATGCGCAGGTGCAGCCGGAATTCGGCCCGCGAGGTGAACATCCGGTACGGCTCGTCGGTCCCCTTGGTCACCAAGTCGTCGACTAGGATGCCGATGTAGGCATCGGTGCGTCCGAGCACCACCGGCGGCCGCCCGCGCAGGGCGCTGGCGGCGTTGATGCCGGCCAGCAGGCCTTGGCAGGCAGCTTCCTCGTACCCTGTCGTTCCGTTGATCTGGCCGGCCAGGTAGAGGCCCCGGATCCGCTTGGTCTCGAGGCTGGAGCGCAGCTCGGTAGCGTCCACCGCGTCGTACTCGATGGCATAGCCGGGCCGTATCATCTCCGCGCGGGACAGGCCTGGCACGGAGGCGATCATCTGCGCTTGGACGTCGATGGGCATGCTCGTGGACATGCCGTTGACGTAGACTTCGTTCGTGTCGAGACCTTCCGGCTCAAGAAAGATCTGGTGCCTCTTGCGGTCCGGGAACTTGACGATCTTGTCTTCGATCGACGGGCAGTAGCGCGGCCCGACGCCCTCGATCTGGCCGCTGTAAAGAGGCGAGCGTCGCAGGCTGTCTTGCAGGATCTGATGCGTCCGTTCATTGGTATAGGCGATGTGGCAGTCGATCTGCTCGCGCTCGATTGCCGCCGTGCGGAACGAGAACGGCGTGGGCACGGCATCGCCCGGCTGCGGCTCGAAGGCGTCCCAGTCGATCGTCCGCCCGTCCAGCCGGGGCGGCGTTCCAGTCTTCAGACGGCAGCACCTGAATCCTTGGCTGCGAAGCACTTCCCCCAGCAGCACGGATGCCGGCTCGCCGCTTCTCCCGGCCGGAAAGCTGCGCTCGCCGATGTGGATCAGGCCGTTGAGGAACGTGCCCGTCGTGACGATCACGGCCTCGGCGGCCACGGTCCGCCCGTCCTGTAGCTCGACCCCGCGCATCCGGCCCTCCGCGGACAGCAACCCGATGACCTCGGCCTGCTTGATGTCCAGGTTGGGCTCGTCCTCCAGCAATTGACGCATGCGGATGCGGTACAGCTTCTTGTCGCACTGCGCCCGCGGGGACCACACCGCCGGGCCCCGGCTGGTGTTGAGCAGGCGGAACTGGATGCCGACTGCGTCGGTGACCTGGCCCATCACCCCGCCCAGCGCGTCGATTTCGCGCACGAGGTGGCCCTTGGCGATCCCGCCCACGGCCGGGTTGCAGGACATCTGGGCGACCAAGTCCAGATTCAGGGCGACCAGCGCGACCCGCGCGCCGACCCGCGCGGCTGCCACCGCCGCCTCGCAGCCCGCGTGGCCGGCCCCGACCACGATCACGTCGTAGCGCTCCGAAGCCGCTACGCCACGCGGCACGGCCCTGCCGCCCATCCTGTTATTCTAGCTTTTGCGCCCGGCCTGCGGGCTGCCCGGGGAATTCTTGGTGAAGCTCCTTGTCGTAGGCGGCGGCGGCCGCGAGCATGCCATGGCGTGGCGGTTGTGCGAGGATCTTTCCGCAGAGCGCGTCTACGCTGTTCCCGGCAACGCCGGAATGGCCGCCGAAGTCGGCTGCGTTCCGGGCGACATACTGAAACCTGAAGAGATAGCTGCGCTCGCCGAGTTTCTGGAGGCTGATTGCACCGTGGTCGGCCCGGAAGCGCCGCTGGTGGCCGGCATCGCGGACGAGTTCGAGCGCCGGGAGCTTCCCATCGTCGGTCCGACGCGGGCTTCCGCGCAGCTGGAGGGGAGTAAGTCGTTCGCCAAGGACTTCCTGCTGGGGTGCGGCCTGCCCACGGCAAAGTCCGCAGTGCTTGACGATTTGCGCGACATCGATTCCAGCGTGGGCCAGTTTGGCTACCCGGTCGCGCTGAAGGCCGACGGGCTGGCCGCCGGCAAGGGCGTCGTCATCGCCGAAGACGCGGCGCAGGCCCGCGCCGCGGCCCGCAAGATGCTGTCCGGGGAACTGGTCGGCGCCGCGGGCCGGCGAATCTTGGTCGAGCAGTTCCTTGCCGGCGAGGAGGTCAGCTTCATGCTGCTCAGCGACGGCCATCGGTTTTGCACGCTGCCCGCCACGCAGGATCACAAGCGTGCGCTGGACGGGGACCGCGGCCCTAACACCGGCGGCATGGGCGCGTACTGCGACGACTCCATCATTTCCGGCGCGATGCGTGACCGCATCATTGATACGATCGTCGAGCCCGCCTTGGCGGGCATGCGCCGGCGCGGGACGCCGTTCAAGGGCTTTCTCTACTGCGGCTTGATGCTCACGGAGGACGGCCCGCAGGTGCTGGAATTCAACGTCCGCTTGGGCGACCCCGAGACGCAGGCGCTGCTGTACCGCTTGGAGGGCAGCTTCGCCGAACTGCTCGCGAGCGCTGCGAGGGGCGCCTTGGATCCGTCTTTGGTGCGCACCGGCGAGCGGCCGACGGCTTGCGTGGTGATGGCCTCGGGGGGATATCCGCGCAGCTATGCGAAAGGCCGCCCGATCACGGGACTGGCCGCCGCCGGCAAGCTGGGGGCGAAGGTGTTCCATGCCGGCACGGCCTTGGTTGGCGGCGGGCCTACCACCGCAGGTGGCCGCGTGCTCGGCGTGACCGCCGCCGGGAGCGATCTCGCGGCGGCGCTGGAGCTGGCCTACCAGGCCGTGGCTGCAATCCACTTCGACGGCGCCCAGTATCGTCGCGACATCGGCCGCCGCGGCTTGCAGCGCGCCGCGGCACCCTGCTAGGAGCGAAAGGCAGCATGCGCATCGGACTCGTTGGCACCGGAGCGATCTCTCACAAGCACGCCGAGAGCTACAGCGCCATCGGCTACGAGCTGGTGGCTTGCTCGAACCGGGGCAGGCAGAAGGGCGAGGAGTTCGCGGTGCAGCACGGCTGCGATTTCGTGCCGGACTATGCCGATCTCTGCGCCCGCGACGACGTTGACGTGGTCGACGTCTGCACCTTCCCGGACTCGCATCTGGCGATCTGCCGCCGCGCCGCCGCGCACGGCAAGCATGTCCTGCTGCAGAAGCCCATGGCGCTCACGCTGGACGCCTGCCGCGCGATGATCGCGATTTGCTCCCAAGCCGGCGTGCGGCTCGGAGTGGTCAGCCAGCACCGCTTCGATGAAAGCTCGATGTTCCTCAAGCGAGCTATCGAAGACGGGCGCCTCGGACGGATCCTCGAAGTTGACGGCTACGTCAAATGGCATCGGCCGCAGAGCTACTATGACCGCCCGGGCAAGGGCGCATGGGCCGTTGAAGGCGGCGGGGCGCTGATCAACCAAGGCATTCACACGGCCGACGTGATGCAGTACTTGGGCGGGCCGGTCAAGCGCACCTTCGCGCACTGGCAGCTCGGCGCGGCGCATGCCATGCAAGCCGAGGACATCGTCAACGCCCTCTTGGTCTACGAGAGCGGCGCGACTGGCGTGCTGCAAGCCGCGACCGCGACCTGGCCCGGCTATCCGGAGCGCATTGAAATCCACGGCTCCAAGGGGACGGCCATCATCACCGGCGACCAGCTCACGGCGTGGGACGTGGACGGCGACGGCGGCGACGACGCCCCGCTCGCCGCCGGGGTCGATTCCGGGGCGGCCGACCCGATGGCCATATCGATCGAGAACCTGCAGCGCCAATTCGCGGACTTCGGGAGGGCGGTCCGGGAGGGCGGCGAACCGCTTGTCAATGGCGCCGAGGGCCTCGCCGCCCTGCGGCTGGTGCTCGGTGTGTACGAATCCGCCCGCCGGGGAGCGCCGCAGGACCTGATCTAGCACTGGCGGGCCGGCCCGTCCTATACTTGTGGGACGGCTGGCGGGCCGGGCGGCTTGCCGCTAGGTTCGCCCGGCGCGCTCCCGCCCGCTGCCGTGCCCGGGACTGATGCGCCTCAGCGTAATTGGCAAGCTTGAAGACGAGATCCGCGCCATTGAAGCGGAACTGCGCGACAAGCTGCCCAAGGAAATCCAGAAAGCGCGCGAGTTGGGAGACCTCAGCGAGAATGCCGAGTACGCCTCCGCCAAGGAGCGCCAGCGGTTGCTCAACGCGCGCTTGGCGCAGCTCGCCCAGCGCCTGGCCAAGCTGCGGCTGATCGACTTGTCGAAGATTCCTAGGGACGCGGTGGGCCTAGGGTCGACCGTGGTGCTCTACGATCTTGACGAAGGGCAGGAGATCACCTACGAGTTGGTGACTTCGGAAGAGTCCGACGTTGGCGCGGGCAAGATCTCGACCACATCGCCGATCGGGCGGTCTCTCATCGGCAAGCGGGAGGGGGACACCGCACTGGCGCGGACACCCAGAGGCAGCAAGGAGTTCGAGGTGGTCCGCATGCAGACGATCTACGACAAGGAGGGCGGCGAGTAGCGCCAGCGATGTCATTCACTGGATCCATCGGCAGCGGGTTCGGCAGGGTGCTGACTGCGCTGGTGCGCCTGTTGACGCTCAGCGGCGTGCATCCCAACGTGCTGACCCTGATCGGCTTGCTCGTCAATGGCGTCGCCGCTTGGATCCTCGCCCGGGGGGAGTTCCTCTATGCTGGCCTGATCATCCTGTCGGCCGCGGTGTTCGATCTGACCGATGGCGCAGTCGCTCGCAGCGCGAACAAGGTGACGCGCTTCGGCGCGTTCCTGGATTCGGTGATGGACCGCTATTCCGACCTGATCCTGCTGACCGGGCTGCTCGTGCATTATGCCCGCATCGAGCGTTTCAGCTACATGGTCCTGACCGCGGTCGTGATGACCGGGACCGTGCTCGTGAGTTACAGCCGGGCGCGGGCCGAGAACTTGATCCCCAAGTGCAAGGTAGGGTTCATGGAGCGGCCCGAGCGGATCGTGCTGCTCATCCTCGGCGCCCTCTTCGACCGCATGGCGCCCGTGCTGTGGGTCATGGCGGTGCTGTCGAACCTGACCGTGGTCCACCGGATCGTGCATACCTGGAAGGAAAGCCGCAAGCTGGCCGAGGTCTCGGGATCCGTGGCCGCCGCCGAAGCGAGCGCCTCGGGCCAGGCGGAGCTGCAAGAGGGCTACCGCTCGGTCTAGCGCCCGCCGCGCCGCCCGCTCACAGGTGCCGGTCCAGGCAGAAGGCCGCGCTGATCAAGCCTAGGTGCGTGAATGCCTGCGGGAAATTGCCCAGCGCTTGGCCGCTGGAGCCGATCTGCTCGGCGTACAGGCCGAGCGGGTTGGCATAGGTCAGCATCTTTTCGAAAATCAGCCGGGCCTCGTCGACGCGGCCGGCCCGCGTGAGCGCCTCCACGAGCCAGAACGTACAGACGCTGAAAGTGCCTTCGGTGCCTGCCAGGCCGTCCCCGGCCCCCTTGCCGATCTCGTAGCGGTAGACCAGCGAATCGGACACCAATTCCTCGATCGTGCGGTCCAATGTTGACAGCATGCGCGGATCGGTGGGCGACACGAAACGCACGAGCGGCATTAGCAAGTTGCTGGCGTCGAGGGCGGTGGCGCCGTAGTACTGCACGAAGGATTGCCGCTCGTTGCTCCACCCGTGGCGCATGATGGACTCGTAGATCCTGTCCCGGGAGCTGCGCAGCCACTCCCGGTTATTGGGCAAGCCTCGCTTGAGCGCCAGCCGCAGGCCGCGGTCCAGAGCGACCCAGCACTGCATCTTCGAGTAGACGAATTGCTGCTGCCCGCCGCGCACTTCCCAGATGCTCTCGTCGGGTGTTTCCCAATGGCGCGCCACCCAGCGCAGCATGGTGCGGATCTTGACCCACAGATCGTAGGAGACCTGTGTCACGTACTTGTCGTAGAGGTACACCGAGTCCAGCAATTCGCCGTAGATATCCAACTGCAGCTGCTGGGCCGCGCCGTTGCCGACACGGACCGGCCGCGAGCCGCGGTAGCCGTCCAAGTGAGGCAGTTCGATTTCCGGGATCTCCGGGCTGCCGTCGGTGCGGTACATGATCTGCAGCGGGCCGGTGGGCGCGTCGACCTCCTGCACGCGGGCCTCGAGCCAGTTCATGAAGTTCGCGGCCTCTTCGTTGTAGCCCAGCCTCAAGAACGCGTAGATCGTGAAGGCGGCGTCGCGGATCCAGGTATAGCGGTAGTCCCAGTTGCGCTCGCCGCCAAGCTCCTCGGGCAGGCTGCAGGTCGCGGCTGCCACGATCGCCCCGGTCGGCTCGAACGTTAGCAGCTTGAGGGCGAGCGCGCTGCGCTCCACCATCTCGCGCCAGCGCCCTTGGTAACGTCCCTTGTTGAGCCACGTTCGCCAGTACTGGGTGGTATGCTCGAGCGCGGCCTGCCCGTCGCCCGGGGCCGTGAGCAGCTGTCGGCCCTCCCCGGCCGCGCCCTGCCGGAACACGAACACGGCCTGTTCCCCGGGCTCGAGGCTGAACTCGGCATGGACGCCTCTGGAATCGGCTTGCAGCGGGATCGGGCTCAGCAGCGCGAAGTCCGCCCCGGCGGCGCTGAACACCGCGCCTTGCGGCACGACTTCCGTGCGGTGCGCGGCGCGGGCGTAGTCGTAGGCGGGAGCGCACTCGATCCGGCATGGCAGCGTGCCCCGCACGGAGTGGGCGATCCGCACGATCTCATGCCGCTTGCGGCTCCCGGGCGGGCTGATCGGCATGAAGTCGATCACTTCGCCCACGCCCTCCTTGCTGAGGAAGCGAGTGATGAGAATGTTGGTCTCCGGCAGGTAGAGCTGGCGGTGCGAGCTTTCGTGCTGCACGGCGATCTTGAAGGAGCCGCCCTTCTTGTCGTCGAGCAGGGCTCCGAACACGCTGGGAGAGTCGAAATGCGGCAGGCAGCACCAGTCGATCGCCCCGTCATTGGCGATTAAGGCGACGGAATGCAGGTCGCCGATGACTCCGTAGGATTCAATGGGCTTGTAGGGCATGGATTTCCCCTTCTCGATGCAGGGTAGCGCAACCTGCTCGCGCAGGCGGAACCGGTCGATCTAGGCGGCCGGGCCCGCCCGCCGCGGCGCTCGCAACGGTCTGGCCGGCCTTGTGCTAGACTCCGAATTTCCGGGGCGGCAGGTCCTTCCCGCTCTGTCCAGCCGGGGTCTCCGACCGATGTTGCTGACGCTTGGAAAGCGCCTTCAAGCCGCGCTGGCGGCGCATATCGCCGAGCGCTACGGCGTACAGGCGGAGGTGGCGGTGGAGCTGCCGCGCCAGCCGGAGCACGGCGATATCGCCACGCCGGTCTGCTTCAGCCTCGCCAAGGTCTTGCGCCGGCCGCCGCGCCAGATCGCCGCCGAACTGGCGGCCGAGCTGCGGCCGGTGGAAGGCATACGCTCTCTCGATGCGGCCGGAGCTGGCTATGTCAACGCCCGCTTCGACCGGGCCGCTTACGCCCTTGCGGCGTTCGCGGGGCGTGAGCGCGCGGATGCCGAGCCGGCCAAGGTGATCGTGGAGCACACGAACATCAATCCGAACAAGGCGGCGCATGTCGGCCATCTGCGCAATGCCGTGCTCGGCGACACCCTGGTGCGCCTGCTGCGCTTGCTGGGCCGGACCGTCGAGGTGCAGAACTACATCGACAACACCGGGGTGCAGGTGGCGGACGTGGTGGCCGCCTTTCGCCACCTGCGCCGGCGCAGCGCGTCCTCCGTGCGCGAGCTGGCGGGCGATCCGAGCGTCCGCTTCGACTATTACTGCTGGGACCTGTACGCGGAGATCTCGCGGCTGTTCGCGGCCAAGGACCCGCAGGCGGCCGACTGGCGGGCCGCGACCCTGCGGGCCCTGGAATCCGGCCAGGGCGAGGTCGCCGAACTGGGGGCGGCCGTCGCGGATGCCATCGTGGCCCGCCACTTGGCCACGATGCGGCGCATCGGCGTCACCTACGACCTCTTGCCGCGCGAGAGCGAGATTCTCAAGCTGCGCTTCTGGTCGGCGGCCTTCGAGTTGCTCAAGCAGCGCGGCGCGATCCGCCTGCAAGGCTCGGGCAAGAATGCCGGCTGCTGGGTGATGCCCGCCGCAGCGTTCCGACCGCCCGGCGAGGCCGTGCGGCCGGCATCTGCCGACGGGTCCGAGGAAACGCCGGAGGCGGACAAAGTGATCGTGCGCTCGGACGGCACCGTCACCTACGTGGGCAAGGACATTGCCTACCAGTTGTGGAAGTTCGGCCTGCTTGAAGGCAAGGATTTCGGGTACCGCCCCGCCGAGATCCCGATGGCGGCTGGCACGTGGGTGACGGTTGCCGATGGCGGAGCGCCCGCGGCCCCGCCGTTCGGCCGCGCCGCCGAGGTGTACAACGTGATCGACGTCCGGCAGTCGTACCTGCAAGACGTGGTGCGGTCCGCCCTGGCCGCGCTGGGGTTCGAGCGGCAAGCCCGGGCCAGCATCCACTTCGCGTACGAGATGGTGGCCCTCACCCCGCGCTGCTGCGCGGAGCTCGGCATCGAGCTCAGCGCGGCCGAGCGGGCCAAGCCGTATGTCGAGGTGTCCGGCCGCAAGGGGCAGGGCGTGAAGGCGGACGACTTGCTGGACCTGCTGGTCGACACGGCCTTCGACGAGGTGCGCAGCCGCCATTCCGAATGGAGCGAGGCGGAGTGCCGCGAGATCGCCGAGCAGATCGCGGTCGGGGCGCTGCGGTACTTCATGCTGCGCGTGACTCGCAACACCGTCATCGCCTTCGATTTCCAAGAAGCGCTCGCGTTTGAGGGCGAGACCGGGCCGTACGTGCAGTACGCCGCGGTCCGGGCCGGCAATATCCTGCGCAAGCACCGCGAGGCGAGCGGCGAGCGCAGCGAGCTGCCGCCGCCCGAGGCACTGCAGAGACACTTGGGCGACGACAGCCTGTGGCAGCTCGTGCTGGCGATGTCCATGTTGCACTGGAGCGCCACGCGCGCGGCCGAGTCCGGCGAGCCGGCGCAGCTGGCCCGCAACGCCTTTCAGGCGGCCCAGGCCTTCAGCAACTTCTACCATCAGACGCATATCCTCAACGAGAGCGATCCCGAGCGCCAGGCAGTCTTGCTGGCGATCGTGCGCTTGGCGCTGCGGGAGCTGTCCGACCTGATGTCGGTCATGGGGATGCCCGTGCCCACGAGGATGTAGCGCTCCCGTCCGAACCCGCCTGCTGCTTGCTAGATCCAGCGCCATGAGGACTCGTGCCATTGTCGACCTAGGCGCGATTTGCAAGAACTACCGGCAGCTGGGCCGCATTGCCGGCGAGACCACCCGGCTGATGTGCGTGGTGAAGGCGGACGCCTACGGCCACGGGGCGGTTGCGGTGAGCCGCGCCCTAGCCGCAGCGGGGGCGCGCCATTTCGCCGTTGCCACGCTCGAGGAGGCCGCGCGGCTGCGGGCGGCCGGACTGCGCGGCACGCTGGGGGTGCTGGGCGGCTTCGAGCCCGGCGAGGAGCGCGAGGCCGCGGCCCGCGGGATCTACCCCATGGTCATTTCCCTGGCGCAGCTGGAACGCTGGAACGCAGCTGGCCGCCAGCTGGGGCGTGCGCTTCCCTGCCATCTGATGTTCAACACGGGCCTGAATCGACTCGGCTTGGACGCGGGCCCCGGCGGCGCCGGCCTGTCGTATCTGCCGGGCAAGCTGCAGGAATGCGAGTGCGTGGAGGTGCAAGGCGTCGGCACGCATTACGCCTCCCCCGAGGATCTTGATTCGGATCAGACCGAGCGTCAGAACGAGCTGTTCCAGCGGCAGTTGTCCGCCTTGCGCATGGCTGGCATCGCGCCGCGCTACGTGCATTCGTTTGCCAGCGCGGCGCTCATGCATCGCAGCGGCGAGGGCCGGCTCTGGCAGAATTGCACGATGGCCAGGCCGGGCCTCGCGCTGTATGGATACGCGCTGAAGGCCGTCGGCCGCGGCGCGGCTGCGGTGCGAGGGCTGGTGCCCGCCTTGGAGTGGCGGGCGCGCCTCGCCGCCGTGCACGACCTGCCCCAAGGCACCGCCGTAGGGTACGCGGGGGCGTTCGTCACCCCGCGCCCGATGCGCGTCGGCATTCTCTCGGCCGGCTTTGCAGACGGGCTGGACCGGCGTCTTGCGGGTCGTGGCGAAGTGCTTCTCGGCCGCTCGCGCTGCGCGATCGTGGCTGCCGTCAGCATGGATCTGACGATCATCGACCTCAGCGCGGCGATGTCGGCGCGCGTGGGCGACGAGGCCGTCCTGCTGGGCGCGGCGCCGTTGGACGCCGGCACCGTCGCGGAACGGATCGGCGGCGTGCCCTACGAGGTGTTGTGCCGCATCTCCCAGCGGGTGCCGCGCGAGTATCGGACTTCATCACAGCGTTCGATTAAAGTAGTCAAGAGCATGGGCTGCAATCAGGGCTGAGGAGATAATTCGTAACTGAGGCGTAGTGGCAAGTGGGCGAGAGCCTTGTCTTGGGCGCAGGTAGCTACGGTTATTGAACGGATTTATGGAGGCCGCAACACGATGAGGGATGCACAAAAACCCGATCATATCAGTTTGACTACGCTAGTCCGACGCCTTCGAGAGGGCCGCTTTGTGATACCTGATTTTCAACGTGAGTTTGAGTGGAATCCATGGGATATCCGGGAACTCGTGCGGTCGATTTTCCTCGACTACTATATCGGCAGCCTACTCTTGTGGAAAGGGAAGCCTGAAACTTTCGATGCACTTTCTTGTGAAGCGATCTATGGGTACGAGGGTGCAAACAGCAACCCAGAGCACATCGTTCTAGACGGCCAGCAGCGCCTGACGGCAATGTACTACGTATTCATTGCGCCAGACAAGTTTCTCCCGAACCGATCGAACCGCTTCCTTTACTTCATTCGAGTCGACCGGTTCATGGAAAAGGCCTACGACGAGGCATTCGAGTACTACTGGACGCGCCGAGGTGTGAAGCTGCTCGCAGACAAGAACGCGCAGTTCGACAACCACCTGTTTCCAATCTCGATCGTAGGTCAGGGTGGTTGGGAACTTGGGAATTGGGTACAAGATTATGAGAATCACTGGCATAATAAGAAGAAAATTGCGCTTAGTGAAGGCAACGATGATGCGGCTAAAAAAGCTGATCAATGTATGCGTGATGCACATAATTTCGGGGGGCATCTCAGGGCGATTACCGAACAGTACCAGTAAGCATTCAGTGTGGTAGTGGATGGGAGGCTGGCAGGGCCGCGGTGAGGATGTGCTGGCCAGAGCCTGAGCAATGTTTCGCCAGCGGGGGTTGACTCAGGGCCGCCGGTTGTGGCAGCGTGGAATGGGGTGCCTAGAGAGTCTGCCATCGACGCCCGGATTGAGCGGCTGGAGACGACGACGTTGGCCGGCCAGCGCCTCACGCGGCGCAAGCTGAGCGGCATCCAGGAAAGCGTCGCGGCGCTGCCGTTGCTGAGTCGGACGGAACTGGCGCACACGATCTGCGAGTACATGGGCTGGCGCACGCCGCGCGGCCGCAACCGCCAGCAGTTGGCCTTGCGCGTGCTGGAAGAGATGGAGCGGTTAGGGCTCGTGCGGCTGCCGGCGAAACGGCATGCGGGTCCGGGTGCGAACCAGCCGCTGCGCGTGGGAGCGGGCAGTGCAGCGCAGGCCCCGGTGCGCGGGCCGCTGAGCGCGTTGCGCCCCGTGCGGCTGGAGATGGTGACAGCCCAGCCGGAGATCGGGCGCTGGAATGAATGGGTGCAGCGCTACCATCCGCTGGGCTACCGGCGGCCGCTGGGAGTGCATCTGCGCTACTACCTGCGGGATCGGCAGCAGCGCCTGCTGGGCTGCCTGCTGTTTGATTTCGCGGCCCGGCAGTTGGCCTGCCGGGATGCGTGGATCGGCTGGACGGGGGCCGGGCACCGCAAGCAGTTGCAGCGCATCGTGCGCAACGCACGCTATCTGCTGCTGCCGTGGGTTACGGTGCCGCACTTAGCGAGTCATGCGCTGGGTTTGGTGGGGCGGCAAGTGGCGGGGGACTGGCAGCGGCAACACGGCTACCGCCCGGTGCTGCTGGAGACGTATGTGGATCCGAGCGCGTATCGCGGGACGTGTTACCGGGCGGCGAATTGGCAGTACGTGGGGCTGAGTCGGGGCGGCAAGGCGCGGCGCGGGCGGCCGGCGCAGGCCCGCAAGGCGGTGTATGTGTATGCGCTGGAGGCGGGCTGGCGGGAGCAGTTGCTGCGGGGGGTGGCGCGATGAGCGCGGCGGCGGGCGCAGACTGCGGGCGGTGTGCCGAGTTGAGTCAGCAACTGGCAGTGGCGCGTGCGGAGCGGGACGAGGCGCAGGGCCAGCTGGCGGTGCTGCGCAAGCTGCTGTTCGGCCCCAAGGGCGAAGCGCGCCAGCCGAGCGCGCCGGTGGCTGCGGAGCCGCCCGCGCAAGACGGCACAGCAACCGACAGCGCCAGCGCCGGGCCCACTGGCGCGGCGCAGGCCAGCGAGTCCGCGCCAGCGGATCCCCCGCCCGCACCGCCGCCGCCGGCGAGGCCACGCTCGCGGGGGCGTCAAGCGGGGGCGCCAAACCCGGGCCGAGTGCCCCGCCCGCACGTGCTGACCTGGAGCGAGCACATCGATCTGGCCGGGGGCGCACCGCACTGCCCGCAGTGTGGCAGCGCCTACCTCCGCGACGGCTACGTCGACAGCCAGTTGTACGAACTGCTGCGGCGGGCGGTGCGCCGGGTGGTGCGCCGCCAACGCTACAAGCCGGGCTGCGCCTGCGGCGGCGGTCAGCCGCTGGTGGCCCCGGCCCCGCCGCGGCTGGGCGAGCGCACGCAGTTGGGCACCAGCGTGTGGGCCTGGATCCTGACGCAAGTCGGGGCGCAGCACCGCCCGCAGGCGGCCGTGGCCCGGGAACTGGGCCAACTGGGCCTGCCGCTGCCGCTGGCGACGCTGTCGGCGGGCTGGCGACGGCTCACGCAGGCCCTGCTCGAGCCACTGGAGCAGGCCATCGAGCGGCACCAGCAAGCGGCGGCCGTGGCCCACGCGGACGAGACGAGTTGGCCGGTACAATACATCGCCGGCCAAGACAACGGGCGCGACCCGCCGCCCGCAGGCGGCAAGCTGCGCTGCTGGCTGTGGGTTTGCGTGACGGCCCAAGCGGTGCGCCTGCGCGTGCTGCCCAGCCGCAGCGCCGCAGCCGCCCAGAGCTTGCTCGGCCAGCTCGGCCAACACGGCCCAGTGCTCCTCGTCTGCGACCGCTACAGTGCCTATAAGGCCCTGCGCAAACTGCTGCCGGAGACCTTCGTGCTGGCCTATTGTTGGGCCCATCAGCGCCGCGCTTTTGACCGCGCCTCCGCCGGGCTGCCGGACCTGCAGGCGTGGGTGGACTCGTGGCTGGAGCGCATTGGCCGCCTGTTCCACCTCGCCAAGCTGCGCCGGGCGGCCTGGCAACCAGACCGGCCCCTGGAGGCGCAGACGCCCGCATTCGCGGCCCACCACCAAGCCTTGGCCAGCACTTTGGACACGCTGTTCCAAGACGCGGCAGAGGACCTGTCCGCGCTCGATAGCGCACTCGCGACGACGCCGCTCGGCGGGCAACGCTGGCAGTGGCAAGCCCAGCGCAAGCCGCTGGCCGCGCTGCTCAACCACCGCGCCGGCCTCAGCGTGTTCCTCACTCATCCGGCCGTGCCGCTCGACAACAACCTGGCCGAACGCACCCTGCGCGGCCCGGTCATCGCCCGCCGCCTCAGCTTCGGCTCGGGCGGCCCGCACGGGGCCGCCGCCATCGGCCTGCTCTGCGGCGTCTTGGCCACCGTCAAACTGGCCGGCCTCAACCCCTATACGTGGCTGCTGGACTATCTCAACGCCTGCGCCGCCAACCGCGGCCAGCCGCCCGCCCAGTTGGACCCCTGGCTGCCGTGGTGCATGCACCCGACCCGCCAGCAGGCACTCAGCCAGCCGCCCGCCCAGCCGTGGCCGCTCGCCAACTACGCAGATCTCTGCCAGACCGCACGGCCCGCACTCCCGCTGGCCGCCTAGCCGCTCGCCTGCCGCCTGGACCGCCTCCGCGGCTCCTCTACCTGTCCGCATCCACTACCACACTGAATGCTTACCAGTACCAGATCTCCTACATCGAACTAGATCGCGACCTTCAAATCGACAAGGTCTGCGATATATTCACCCAAATCAACAGCCGCGGGATTCGCCTCGATGTCTTTGATCTGATCAATGCCCTGTTGAAGCCGAAAGGTCTTCAGCTCAAACACCTCTGGCGTGAGGCTGCACCGAGGCTTGAGTTCGTCGATGCTGAGCGAATGGACGTTTACCTGCTACAGGTAATGTCCATCCTGCGTCAGGCATACTGCTCTCCAAAGTACCTCTACTACTTGCTTCCTGGTCAGGAAAGGAAGGTGCGCGAGCCAGACGGCTCGCTACGCACGGAAATCTTAGTCGCGGACATAGCTGACTTCGAGCGACGCTGGAATGAAGCTGTCCAAGCAGTAGAAAGTGCGATCAAACAGCTGCGTCATCCTCAGGAATTCGGTGCAATCTCGTCCCACTATCTACCCTACGCTTCAATCCTTCCTGCCTTCGCCGCACTTCAAACGGCCCTCCGGGCACTCCCAGGCCCACGCCAGCTCGATGCGCAACGCAAGCTACGACACTGGTACTGGGCTAGCGTCTTCACCAATCGCTACTCGGGTTCGGTCGAGTCCACGGCTGCCCGGGACTACCTCGACGTGAAGGCTTGGTTCGACGATGACGCGGCGGAACCTAGTCTGATTGACGAGTTCCACAATCGATTCAAGAGCTTGGATCTGCGCCGAGAAACCAAGCGCGGCAGCTCGGTCTACAACGGCATTTTCAACCTGCTGGTTCTGCACGGTGCTCGTGACTGGATGAAAGGCAGTATTCCCCACCCAAGTGATCTTGACGACCACCACATCGTTCCCAAGAGCTGGGGAAGGGAAAAAGGTCTTCGTGGAGCCATCGATACGATCCTCAATCGGACACCGCTTAGTGCCGACACGAACCGCAAGGTTATCCGCGAGCGGCCACCGAACCAGTATCTCCCCGAGTTAATCGAGGCGAGTGGTGAGGCCTGTGTGCGAGCCACCCTAGAGTCGCATTTCATTTCCCCGGCGGCATTCGAGATTTTGTTAAAAGATCGCTTTACCAAAGACGACTTCGAGTCATTCATCGCCGAGCGTCTGCGTACCCTCCAAGACGCAATCGAGGATCTTCTGATTAAGGAGCGACTCGATCTGCCGCCCCAACTCCGAGAATTAGACGTGAGGATCGAGAAGGTAGAACAGGCCCTGCGTGATGTCATTGACAAAGCCTTGGATGGCAGTCCTGTTCAGCTCCCTGCCCACGTACAGCAGAAGATCGAAGAGCGGTTGCAAGTAGCTTTCAAGAAGAATGCCACACTCGACAGCCAGTATTACGATTCACTAGTTGGCAAGCTCGAGTACGCCGACCTGAGGGACCTACAGGACAGCATTATGAATAAGTCGCTATGGCAGCGCTTTGAAGGCCGATTTGTCAACAAAGAAACGCTGGGAAGACGGTTTGGACAGCTCGCAGACTTGCGCAATGGTATCCGCCACAGCCGAAGCGTGGACGAGATTACGCGAAAAGAGGGCGAGGCGGCGGTTCTCTGGTTCGAACAAGTGAACCGACGATGATTGATGCTCTCGAGACCTACCCGGCTTCCGGGAGGATCAGCGGCCGATGATGACGCTCACGGCGTTGCTCGCCCGCCCGTCGGCCTCGATAACTAGCCTTGCCTCCCCCGGCACCGCCGCGGTCGGAATTGCGATCTCCACCAGATACATCCCGATATAACCCGGTGCGAGCTGCATCGAGGCGACCTGCGCGGGCGCGCCACCCAGAAAGGCTGTCACACCCGCTAGCGGCCGCGGGGTTGCGCCGCCGCTCGGGGCCGGCATGCCCGCCGGCCACGGGGGATCGACCGCGCCCAGGCCGGCCATCATGACCAGCACATTGCGGCCTGCCTTGGCCGGGCTGCTCCAGCCGACCAGCGCTCCCGTGCCGGCATCGAGGATCAGCGGCTCGCCGCTGACGACAAACACTGCCGGCGAGACCGGGGCGAGCGGCAGGTCGAGCACATGGCTAGTGCCCCCCTCCTCCAGCCGCAGGCGCAGCGAGTCGCCCCCTGCCGAGAAAGGCACCTGCACCTGCGTGCGCCCGCGGGTCGCATCGAGGATCGGTGCCGGCCGGCCATCGGCCCATGCGCTCGATGCCTCGGTTCCGAAGAGGGTGAGCAGGCTGCCCGGCGCCGCCGGGCGGTACTCTAGGTCAGCCGAGCTGAGCGCCCGCAGCGTTCGGTCCACCTGCGGGGCACGGGTCCAATAGACGCCGAAGCCCGGTGCCGTTGCGTACAGGCGCCCGCGGCCTGGTTCCAAGGCTAGGTCATCCACCGCGCTGCCGGGCAGGTTGCCCGTGATTGCGGACCAAGCGCCCGCCGGCCCGGGCTGCAGCAAATCGACCGTAGTGAAGTAAATCCCGAGCGGCCCGCCGACATAGACCGCCGATGCGTCGGCGTCGCCTTGCACGACGGACCAATTCGACTTCGGCAGGTTCGAGGTAATGTCGAACCATGACGAGCCGCCGTTGGTGGAGCGCAGCACGCGGCCTCCGGCCGTCGCTAGGGCGGCCTCTCGGCGGTCCGGCGGCCCTGCCCAAAGGCTCGTCACTGTGCCGTGCCAAGGATCGGACCAGACCCGCTCCCAAGTGGAGCCGCCGTCAGGCGACACCCAGATATGCCCGTTCGAAGTGCCGGCCCAGAGCTTGCTGCCGGCCGCGAAAGCGCTGATCGCGTGGCCGCAGCCCGGGCTGGAATCGCAGCCCGTCAAATCAGGCGAGACGGGCTTGCCGTCGCGCCAGACGCGGTGCGATACCGCATAGCCCGCAGGCAGTGCCTGCGCGGTCCTTGAAGGATCCATCCTTTCCCCCGGGGGAATGCTGCTCGCGCCGAGATGTCCGTGAGGCGTCGCGCGCCAGGTGCGACCGGCCGCCGTCCGGATCAAGTCCAGCCGCCCGATCCCCGGCGCTTCCAGCGCGGGGCCAGCGGCAGCAGTGCTGCTGACGAAGCGGGCGTCGGGGAAATTGGGCAGCCGCCCGTTGAGGCTGCTCCAGGTCAGGCCGGCGTCGTGGGATTTCCACAGGCCCATCGAATTGCCGACCACGATCACATCGGCATCGGTCGGCGAGATCGCCAGCACCGATTGCCAGCGGCCGATCAGCGAGCCGCTGCCGCTAGCGGTCAGGTTGGTCCACTCGCCGCCGCCATCGTCCGAGCGGTACAGGTGCTCGCCGAGAGCGTAGGTTACCCCCGATCTGTAGGGGTTGCGCACTTCGATGGCTGAACCGTCCGCCCGGTGCGTGTGCTCCAATGCGGCCGGAAAGGACTCCATTGCGTCCGCGGCGCGCTCCCAGATCAGGCCGAGATCCGTGCTAGCCCACACCCCGCCGTCCTGCAGCGAGGCGTACAGCGCGCCTCCGTTGGCCGAGAACCAGGCGTCTTGCACCGGGCCGCCGGCCGGCCCGGCCAAGCCGGCCGCTATGCCGGAGCCGCCCAAGCGCCGCCAGCTCAGATCTTCCGCAGCGCTGCTGCCCGCCAGCGCGAGCACGGCCAGCGCATGCGGCAAGCGCAACCGGATTGCGTAGCGGTCTGGCATAGCGCGGGCTTTCGCGACGGTCTCCGACACTTCTTATAAGCCTAGATCGATTCGACTTTGCTTCGCTAGCGTATAATGCTGCAAATGCAGAGTGTAGCGCTCCTTGCGCTGGCTTGTGCCGGGCTCTGGTGCAGCGCGTGCCGCTCAGGGCCTCCCCCTGACGCCTCTGGAATGGTGCTGCTGCAGGGCGGCGAGTTCACCATGGGCACCGACGAGGGCGAGCCCTTTGAAGGGCCGGCGCACCCGGTTCGCTTGCGGCCGTTCTACATGGACCAGCACGAGGTCACCAACCGCCAGTATGCCGCCTTTGCAGCCGCTACCGGCTATGTCACCGAGTCTGAGAAGCTGGGCTGGTCGGGCATCTTCGACCCGCGCCGCAACGGCTGGACCAAAGGGGACGGGGCGGACTGGCGCCATCCGCACGGGCCGGGGTCCTCTCACGAGCAAATGCCAGACCACCCCGTTGTCCACCTATCGTGGGCGGATGCCGACGAGTATTGCGCCTGGCGCGGCGCCCGGCTGCCCACGGAGGCGGAGTTCGAGTTCGCCGCCCGCGGCGGCTTGGCGAATGCCAAGTACGCCTGGGGCAACGAGCTGACACCGGGCGGGGTGCATCAAGCGAATCTCTGGCAGGGCACGTTTCCCCAGCAGGACCGCACCTTGGACGGTTACGGCAGCCACGGCCCGGTCAAGAAGTTCCCGCCCAACGGCTACGGCTTGTACGACATGACCGGAAATGTCTGGGAGTGGGTGCAGGACTGGTACGCGCCGGATTATTTCCGGCACTCTCCGGTCGACGACCCGCAGGGCCCGCGCAGCGGTGACCAAAAGGTCCAGCGCGGCGGCAGCTGGCTCTGCAGCGAGAATTATTGCCAAGGCTACCGGGTGGCCGCGCGGCAAATGACCGCGCCGGACTCGGGTCTCAACAATCTGGGGTTCCGCTGCGCCGGGGACGCGTCGTAGCGGCAGCCGCGGGATCAGGCCTGGGCGGCCTGCGGGCGCGTAGCGCGGTCTCGGAACGCTTTCGCGATGAGCGGCGGCGTGATCAAGGTCGTCAGCATGACCATGGCGACCACCGCCGAGAACGTTTCCGTTGAGAATAGCGGCTGGCCCGAGACCATTGCGGAGGAGCCCACGCCGGCGAAGATCAAGCCTACCTCGCCGCGGGGAATCATGCTCACGCCGATAGCGATGCGGTTGAGTCTCTTGTCCAGCACGCCGAGCGAGCAGATCAGCTTGCTGACGACCGCTGCCACGCTGAGCAGGGCGGCGAAGACCAGCACCGCCGGGAAGGCGAACAGCGCCAGATCCACCCGCATGCCCATGTAGACGAAAAAGACGGGGACGAAGATGGCGCCGATAGGTTTCGCCGATTCCTCGATCCGGCGCAGCGGTTCCTTGCCGCCGAAGTGCTTCGTTATGGCGCGGTCGATCACCAGGCCGGCGGCGAATGCGCCGACGATGTTGGCCAAGCCGACCAGTTCGGCGAGGGCCGACATGACGAAGCAATAGGCGACCGACAGCACGATGCCGCCGCCCTTGGACTTGAAGTGCTCCACCAGCGAGATGATGGGCATGATGATCGTGCGGCTCATGAGGATCGAGCCCGCCAGGAAGCCGACCGCCTTGACACCGATCAAAATGATCGGCATCAGGCTGAAGCCCGCCGGCAGGCCTTGGTCCGCGGACCGCACCAAGCCGAGCATGAAAGCCAGTATGACCAGGCCGAGGATGTCGTCCACTACTGCGGCTCCGAGGACAAGCTTGGATTCCGCTCTCTCGATCAGTCCCAGGTCTTTCAGCACCCGCGCCGTGATTCCGACGCTGGTGGCTGCCAGCGTGGCGCCCACGAACAGGTGCGCGTGCCAGGTCGCGTCCTCGGGCATGAAGGCGTACGACACGGCGAAACCCAGCGCCAGCGGTGCCGCGACACCGATCACGGCCACGGTTACCGCCGAGGGCCCGACGGCCACCAAGTCATCCAAGTCGCACTCGAGACCGACCTGGAAGAGCAGCAGGATCACCCCGATCTCGGCCGCGACAGCTAGGAACGGAATGTCGCGCAAAGCTTCGACTTCGATGCCCAGCAGGCCGAGATTGCCCAGCAGGATTCCGAATACCAGTTCGCCCAGGACTGCGGGCTGCTTGAGCCGCTCGAAAATCTCCCCGCCCGTCTTGGCAGCGAGCAAGATCACCGCGAAGGCCAGCAGGAAGGAGGTAATGTCGCCGCCGTGCCCGGCCGAGTGCCCCTGCCCCGAGGCCAGCCAGATAGCGGCCCCGATCAGGGCCAGGCAGATCACGCGCAGGGAGTACGAGCCCGGGATTCGGCGCTCCTCCCCGTTGGTCCGCTGCCACCGCCCTTGCACGAGTCTCCGTCGGGCCGGCGAACACCGCCCAGTCCATTCTTAGATTCGCATATGCGCACCTGATCACCGAGTCGGCCCGGCCAGGGACGAGAGACGGTGAGGCAGGAGCCGGTGTATGCAATGCCCCGCAGCCGGGACGGGGTACGAGATCGACCAACGGGCACTGCAAGGCACTCGCAAACCCGTATGGTGTGATGACCGGATCTTGACCAAGGGAGGGGGAAGCACGTTCAGTAGGTTGGCGGCCCGGGGACGTGCACTGCTCCCTTGCGCATTTTGCGGAGGCCGGCCATGATGAATTCAGCCATCAGCTTATTCGCAGCTGCCGTAGGCATGGATTTTGGCGTGGACAAAGCTGGCTTCAAAACCGGTCAGAGGCTCAAAATGACCGAACCGGCAGGCACTTTTCACGTTCCGGATTTCTCTACCATGCCGGGATTCCGCTAGACTGAACTTCATCCGGAAAAGACGAACTAATTGCTTGTTTCAGAATGAGTTACGTCGAATCAACCTGTCATTTTACTGGAAACAGTCTTGTCGAGATCGACTCCCAGCAGAGCGAATGCCTTGGCTTGCAAGGCCGTCGGCTGGGCGAGCAGCGGAAACTCGTGCTGCTCGTCCTTGCCTAGCGTGACGTGGTTGAGCGTCAGTGTTCCCAGATGTGCGAGCAGACTCGGCAGGCCCTGCACCGGCAAGCCTTCCGGAGTCCGCTTGCTGGCGGCCTTGGCCCGGGCCGCAGGCGA
Organism: Bryobacterales bacterium; assembly: GCA_965219605.1. Classification (GTDB taxonomy): domain Bacteria; phylum Acidobacteriota; class Terriglobia; order Bryobacterales; family UBA6623; genus VXMF01. Next base: position 2,622,471 of record CBDCOC010000001.1, read on the forward strand.
CACCTGCGCCGCTTCCACCGGCGAGTCGCGCTGTGCGCGAGCTGCCTCGCGCTCGCTGTCTTCAAACAACAACGGTGCCAGTTTGCGCCGCAAGTGCCATTCCAAGTAGTAGGCCAACATGCACAGAAAGACATGCCCGCGCACATGCTCGGCGCTGTAGACGTAGAACGGGCGCACTGCCAAGCGGGTCGTTTTCAACGAGCGGAAGGCGCGCTCCACCTGCGCCAGACTCTTATAGGCCGCCACCGCTTCGTGCGCCCCGAGGGCGTCCGCAGGCAAGCTCGTGCGCACCACGTACACGCCGTCCAACTGGGCCTCGGCGGCAATGCGCTCTGGCCGTCGCGACCAGTGCAGCACGTGTTCCTGCACGCTGATCTCGAAATGCTTCGCCACCTTGTAGCGATTCGCATCGCGGCCGATGCGGCGCTGGATCGCGGCCTCTTCGTGCCACGGCTTGCGCCCCCGCCGCACCTTGGCGGCCAGCTCTTCCAAGAGTTGCTCGGTGGCCTGTAGCAACTCCTCTCGCTTGCGGGCGCGCTGCTCTCGCAGGCGCGGGTTCAGGCACACCAGCAGGCGCTCGCCGGGGAATTCCGGGCTGTGAATCTCAGCCACTTGATCGGGCACCAACTGGCCCGGCTGGAGCGGCGCTTCAGGCCTGGCCCCGGCCTGCTCGGCATCCGGTTCGGGCGCTTTGAGCAACTGCTGCAGGGCGCTGCTAGTGAGGGCCGAGATCCAATCCAGGCTGGCCGGCTCGAGGTCGGCGCGCAGGCGCGCCGTGGTCAGCATGCCGCGATCGCCAACCAGCGCGACCTGCTGCACGCCGAACTGCTTGCGGATGGTCTGCACTTGGGCGCTCACGGTGGTCGGATCGGCGCTGTTGCCGGCGAACACCTCCACCGCCACGGGGCAGCCGTCCGGGGCGCACAGCAGGCCGAAGACGATCTGGCGCTTGCCGCGCTTGCGGTCGCGGTTGTAACCAAAGGCGGCCAGCGGACAGCAGCGGCCTTCGCAGTAGGAACTGGTGACGTCGTAGAGGACTAGGGTGCCGGCGCGCAGGTGGCGGCGGGCGAGGCTGCGTTGGATCCAAGGCTGGCGCTGGCGCAGCCAATCGAGCATGGCCAGCAGTTCATTGCCCGCCACGGGCCCGAGAGCGAGCAGGCTGCCGAGCGAGTTGGCGGCGGAAGCGGGGCAGAGGCTGCGGGCGGTGGCGAGCTTGGAGTCGGGCTGCAGCAGGCGGGCGCAGATGGCGGCCAAGGCGAGGCTGCGTTGGCGCGAGGGGGAGCGCTGTAGCAGGCGGGGGAAGTGGAGTTGGCGGGCGAGGGCGAGCACAGCGGCGACATGGCCGTGAGGCAGGGAGCGGCGGATGGTAACGGCTTGGTCGAGGCGGGGGACAGCCACACCGCCTTGCAGGACGGTGCGGATGCCGTGGATGGCCTCGGGCGGGAGTTGGGAGAGGTTGGCGATGGTCTTGCGACGGATGCGCTGGCCCTCCCGCCAAGCCTGGCGGAGCAGGACGGCTGGGGGGCTGTTGCGGTTGGGGATGGATTCGACGTAGAAGGCCACGGGGATTACATGGAAACAAAAAATTGCAAATACAATTCTAATAAAAGATATAAACAAATGTCAAGTAAAAAATACATGGAAACAAAAATACACCTGAGAGAGATCCCGGGAGAGTCATAACCAATTGAAAATAAAGTACTTAAAAGCGATCAAAGCCTATCCAGCCTAGGTGAAGTTCAGGCTAGAGAGCGGCAGATCAGATCTGGATGTGATAGGCGGATGACAGGGGATGAACCCCGCCAAGCGCTCTCGGCCACCATGACAGCCCATGACTGCATCGCAGCACAAGATGCGACCGGCCCTGCGCCTGCGGTGCGGAATTGGCCGGACTGCTAGGCCGGCCCGCATCTCCTACCCGTGCATTCCGGCAAGCTGCAGCGATCAGGGCAGGTGCATGACGACCATCTTGGTCTCGGTCATCTCTTCGATCGCGTAGCGCGGGCCCTCTTTGCCGAAGCCGCTCTCCTTGAGGCCCCCGTAGGGCATCAGGTCCGCCCGCCACTGCGTGCCCCAGTTGATATGGATATTACCCGAATCGACTTCCTTGGCGAAGCGCATCGCATGGTCGAGGCTCTCGGTGAAAATCGCGGCCGACAGGCCGTAGTTGGTGTCGTTGGCGCCAGCGATGGCCTCGTCCACCGACTCGAACGGCGTCAGGGCGACCGCCGGGCCGAACAGCTCGTCGCATGAAATGCGCATGTCGGCGCGGACATCGGCGACGACGGCCGGCTCGACGATGGCACCGTCCCGCCCGCCGCCGGCAATCATGCGCCCGCCCGTTGCCGCCGCGTCGCGGATCCACTCCTGCACCCGGATCGCGTCGTCCTCGCGGACCATCGGGCCGACGCGGACGCTGTCGTCGAGCGGATTGCCCGTCTGCAAGCCGCGCACGCGGGGCCCCAGGCTGTCGAGAAGTTCCAAGTACACCTGTTCGTGGGCCAAGACGCGCTGGGCGCTGATGCAGACTTGGCCGGCATTGGCGAAGCCCGTGGCCACGATGGCGCTGGCGGCCTTGTCCAGGTCGGCGTCCGGCAGCACGATGACCGGAGAGTTGCTGCCGAGCTCCATCGTGACCTTCTTGAGCCCGGCCATTGCGCAGATGGCCTCGCCCACGTCGCGGCTGCCCGTGAAGCTGATCTTGCGGATGCGGGGATCCGAGCAGAGCTGGCGCCCGACTTCGCCGCCGGAGCCGGTCACGACTTGGATGGCCTCCGGAGGCAGGCCCGCGTCCAGCAGCAGCGCGGCGAATTTCAGCGCGACCAAGGGCGTGTCAGTGGCTGGTTTCAGGATCGTGCTGTTGCCGGCGGCGAAAGCGGGCCCGATCTTGTGGCAGACAAGGTTCAGCGGAAAGTTGAACGGCGTCACCGCCAGCACCACGCCGCACGGCACGCGCAGCGTGAAGCCGAAGCGGTTGCCGGCCCCCGGCGCGCCGTCGAGCGGCACGACTTCCGATCCCAACCTCTTGGCCTCTTCGGCCGAGACGATGATGGTCTCCTTGGCGCGGTCGACCTCCAAGCGGGCTTCGGCGATGATCTTGCCCTCCTCGAGCGTGATGGTGCGGGCCAGGTCTTCGAGCCGCTCTTCCATCAGCGAGGCTGCCTTCATCAGCAGTTGCGAGCGTTCGTAGCCGGACAGCGCCTTGACTTTGCCAGCGCCGGCGGCCGCGAACGCGATGGCGCGCTCGATGTCTCGAGCGGAGGCGCTGGGCACGGTGCCCACCTCGCTGCCGTCGTATGGATTCAGGACGGGAATCGAACCGCCGCCGCTGGTCCAATCTCCGGCAATCAGCATTTCCATGGGGCGGGTCTCCTTGCGTGCCGGGCGTCGCGAGCCATCCGTCGCGGCGAGGGGCGAAAAGAGAATCTTGCCCGTTTTCGCGGGCCCTTGTCAAGCAAGCAATGCAGCGCGGCTGGCTGGCGGGGCGCGAGGCTTGTACAATCGCAGGTTCAAGCGGCGTTCCGGCCTGCCGGAGCTGGAGCGAGTTGCCAAGAGCGCATGTCCCACGACACCGAGGACGCCCAAAGCCGGGTCGTGGTCGTCGCGCCGATGCCGCCGGAGAAGAGCGCCTATGCGCTTGCCCGTTACAGCCGTTCGCCCGACTCGATCGCCGACAGCCTGGCTTGGGTCAAGGGCCACAGCGCCGCGAAGTTTCTGGACAGCTTTTACTTCCAGTACGGCCACGCCTCGATCGCGGACCTAGGCCACTGCGTGCTTTGCTTCGAGGGGATTTCCGAGCTGGCCGCGATTGAGATCGAAGACGAGCAGCTCTGGGACGGGCAGGCCAAGTCGAGCCGCTACCAAGACTTTTCCAAGGGCAGCGCCGTCGTTCCGGACGAGCTGCGCGGCTCGGATCTGGAAGGCGTCTACACTGCCGCTGCTGCGGGCCAGCTGCGCGCCTATCTGGAGTTGCACGCCGCGCTGATCGAGCCGCTGCGCGAGGCCAACCCGAAGCCGCGGGCCATGCAGCCCGGCGCGTATCGGCGCACGATCGAGGCGCGCGCTTTCGACGTCGCCAGGTACCTGCTCTTTGCCGGCATTTCCACCAATGTCGGGCAGGTGACCAGCATCCGCACCTTGGAACGGCAGATGCGCAAGCTCGGCGTGTCCGAGTACGGCGAGGTCCGTTCGCTGGCCGAAGAGATGCACCGGGCCTGCGCAGCGCCTCCAGCTTGCAGCCTCGAGCCAGGCCCGGCGCGCGAGCCAGTGGCCCCGACGCTCGCCAAGTACGCCGCCCCGGATTGCGAGCAGAGGCGCGCCAAGGAGCGCGTGGCCGCATGGGCGAGCCAGAACTTTGATCCCGGAAGCTACGTCGCGCCGCGGGCCGTGGACCTCGTCCAGCCCGGAAACGCTCTGGACGAATCGGCCGCAAGCTGGCTTTATGCGGTCACCGACCACCCCTTCCGCGCCATATTGGACACGGTCAGCGGCTGGAGCTCGGCTCGCAAGATGGAAGTGCTCGACACTGCGCTGGAGGGCCGGCGCATGCCCAGCGAGCTCATGCGGCCGTTCCGCAGCGGGTATCGCTACGTGTTCGACATCGTGTGCGATATCGGCGCGTATCGCGACATGCACCGCCACCGCCGCTGCCAGCAGATCCGCCAGTCGTTCTCGGACCGCCTGGGCTGGGAGCGGCCGGAGCTGTTGGACCAGGCCGGCGCCGGCGAGCTCTTCGACCGCTCCTTGGCGGCCGCGGCCGCGGCCCGCGCGGCGATCCGCGCGGCGTCGGAGCCGGCCAGCCACTACCTGCTGCCATTCGCCGCCCGCTGCCGGTCGCTGTTCAAGATGGACTTCGCCCAGGCCGAGTACATGATCCGCGTCCGTTCCGGCCTCAAGGGCCATATTTCCTATCGGAAAATCGCTTGGGAGATGCGCGAGCGCATGCTAGAGGCCGAACCGGATCTTGGCCGCCTGTTGCAAGCCACGCCTCCGTGGCAGGAAGAGGCGCTGACGCGTTGAGGCACATGTTGCGCGGGGTTATCTTCGACTTGGACGGGACGCTGGCGGACACCCTCCCGGTCTGCTACCGGGCTTTCTCCCGTGTCCTCTCCCGCCGCCTCGGCCGCGAGTATGGCGATGCCGAGATACATGCCATGTTCGGTCCCAGCGAGGAGGGCATCCTGGCGCGGCTCTGCCGGGATGATCCCGACGCGGCGCTTAGCGAGTACCTCGCCGAGTACCGGCGGGCCCACGAGCGCTGCTCGGGGCCTTTCGACGGCATGGAAGGCTTGCTCGAGATGTTGCGGAACAACGGCGTGGAGCTGGCCATCGTGACAGGCAAGGGGCCGCGCAGCGCCCGCATTTCCTTGGAAGCGATCGGTCTTGCCGGTACCTTCCCGGTGGTCGAGGCCGGCTCGGCGGCCGGCGCGGTCAAGCCCGCCGCGATGCGGCGCGTGCTGGCGGCATGGGGCTTCCGCCCCGGCGAGGTGGCGGGCGTGGGGGACTCGCCCTCGGACGTGCGCGCTGCCCGGCAGGTCGGCCTTGTCAGTGTCGCGGCTGCGTGGGCTCCCGGCGCGGACCGCGACCGCCTGGCGGCCAGTCAGCCCGACTGCCTGTTCGACGCCGTGCCGCCCTTGGCGAGCTGGCTTGCCGGCCGCTAGGCGATCAGCATGCAGTCGCCGTAGGAGTAAAAGCGGTATTGCTGCCGCACGGCGTGCTCATAGGCCGCTCGGATCAAGTCCGTGCCGGCGAAGGCGGCTACCAGCATCAGCAGCGTCGAGCGGGGCAGGTGAAAGTTGGTCAACAGGGCGCCGACCGCCCGAAAGCGGAACCCGGGGGTGATGAAGAGGTCGGTCTTGCGCCGCTGGGAGGTGATGCCGCCATTGCCGGCCGCTGCGGTTTCCAAGGCCCGCACGGAGGTCGTGCCCACCGCGATGGACCGCTGTGCCTGCCCAATGCTGGCCGCGGCCGCCGGCGGGATTTCGAACGACTCGGCGTGCATGGCATGGTCTTCGACCCGTTCCGCGGACAGCGGCCGAAACGTGCCGAGCCCGACATGCAGCGTGATCTCGGCGAGCGTCGCGCCCCGCGCCCGCAAGCGCTCCAGCAGGGGGCCGTCAAAGTGCAGGCCGGCCGTGGGAGCCGCCACCGATCCGGCCGTGCGGGCGAACACGGTCTGGTAGCGCTCGCGGTCGGCGCCCTCGTCCTCCCGGCGAATGTAGGGGGGCAGCGGCACGCGCCCGCAATCACGCATGAGCCGCTCCACCGCCGCGCCGTCCATGCCCGGAAATTCCACCAAGCGGATCCCGCCGGGCAAGCGATCCCGAATCCGCGCGGCGACGCCGCCGACATCCACCTCGGCTCCGGGCGGAAGCTTGCGGCCGGGCTTGACCAGCGCGCGCCACAGGCCAGTCGCGGCCGGATCTGGCTCCAGAAGCAGGATCTCGGCGCCGCCGCCCGGGGACTGTGCGCTCGCCTTGCGCGTGCCCAGCAGCCTCGCCGGCATCACGCGGCTGTTGTTGACCACGAGGCAGTCGCCCGGCCCGACGAACCGCGGCAGGTCAGCGACCGCGGTGTCGATCCACGTGCCGGCCCGGCGGTCGATGGCAAGCATGCGGCTGTCGCTGCGCCCGGGGAGCGGGCGCTGCGCGATCAACCGTGCGGGCAGGTCGAAGTCGAAATCCGCGGCTAGCAAGCCCTCATTCTAGGAGGGCTGCCCGCCGCCGCCTTTCCTTCACCAACCTTTAATGCTTTGGAAACCAAGCCTTAACCGGCGGTTAGCTATCGTGCGGACAGGGGGACGGCATGCTGCCCAAGATCGCTGTTATCGAAGATGATCGAGACTTGGCAGGCCTGCTGCAGTACGCCTTGGAACGGGAGGGGTTCGAGCTCGCCTGCACCAGCGACGGCTTGTCCGCCACCGAATTTTGCCAGCGCGTCCAGCCGGACGCCATCGTGCTGGATGTGATGCTGCCGGGCCTGGACGGGTTTTCGATCTGCAAGGAGCTGCGCCGGGACCCCGCCCTGCGGGACGTGCCGGTGGTCTTCCTCACCGCCCGGAGCGGAGAGGCGGACCGCCTGCGGGGATTGGAGATCGGCGGGGACGACTATGTCGTCAAGCCGTTTTCGGTGCGCGAGCTGGTGGCTCGGCTGAAGCTGCGGCTGCGCTCGAAGCGGGGCGCGGATTCGATCTCGCGCGTGGGCGAGCTGGAACTGGACAAGGCCCGGCGCGAGGTGCGCCGGGCCGGCCGGCCGATCGCGGTGACGGCAACCGAATTCCGGATCTTGGAGCGGATGCTGTGCCAACCGGGCCGGGTATGGAGCCGCGAGGCCCTGCTGCAAGCTGTTTGGGGGCTGGCCTGCCACGTGACCGACCGCACTGTCGACGTCCACATCCGCCGCTTGCGGCGCAAGGTCGAGGCGGATCCATCCAACCCCCGCTACCTGCGCTCGGTCCGCGGGTTCGGGTATACCGTGCGCGATCCGAGCGAGGATTCGCCGAACCTTAACAGTAATGACGCACAGGGGTAACGCAGCGGGAATACGTTGATAGCTGGCGCGGGTGCGCCGGGAGTCGTTGCGAGGGATGCTTCCGGGTTCGTGCTGCACCCGGGCTCCTGCGGGGGAGTCGAGGTACCGATCAATGCGCGTTCATGCACGCAAAATCCTTCTTGCCGCCATGGCAGCCTTGCTCGCCGCGGGCGCTGGCGCACTGCCGGCGCAGAACAGCGGCGGCAGCGTGCTGGGCTTCGTCTATGACGCCAGCACCGGCAACCCCATCCCGCAGGTCGAAGTCGAGATGGCGGGCGAGGTGACGGTGACCGCGACGACCACCATCGAGGGCAGCTTCACGATCGACGGCCTCCCGGCGGGCACGTATACCGTCAGCTACAAGTCCGCCAACCACCAAGCGGTCAATGTCGAAGGCTTGGAAGTGCTCGCGGGCGAGATCGCGGACGCCAGCACCGTCATGTCGTCCAAGGGCGAGACGACGGTCGTGGACGTGGTGGCCACGGTGTCGTCCTCGGTGGCCACCCAGGAGGCGATGCTGGTCGAGCGCAAGCTGGCCGCCACCGTGTCGGACACGATTAGCGCCGAGGAGATTCGCGGCGGCACATCGTCGGACGCCTCCGAGGCGATCGAGAAGGTCACGGGCGTGACCACCATGAACGATTTCGTGTTCGTGCGCGGTCTCGACCCGCGCTACAGCGGCACGACGCTGAACAACGCGCTCCTGGCCAGCACCGAGCCCGAGCGGCGCATCGTGCCCCTCGACCTGTTCCCGGCCAGCCTGATCGACAACATCAAGGTCCAGAAGACCTACTCGCCCGACCTGCCGGGCGAATTTTCCGCCGGGCTGGTGCAGGTCGAGACGACCGAGTTCCCGACCCGGCCGACGCTCAACGTGAGCTATTCGATCGGCTACAACGACCAGACGCAGGGCCGCGCGTTTCTGGGCTATCCCGGCGGCGGCCGCGACTTCTTCGGCTTCGATGACGGAACGCGCGCCCTGCCGGGCGTCATTCCCGCGGACCGGCGTGTCGACCGCTTCACCTTCAGCCGCGATGAGCTGCAGGAATTCGGGCGCGCGTTCGCCAACAACTGGGAACGCGTGCCGCGCGACCTGAGCCGCCCGGCGATGAGCTGGAACATCGTGGCGGGCAACTCGTTCGGCAAGCTGGGAATCGTCGGCGCGCTGACCTTCTCGAACTCGCTCCATTCGATCTTCGACCAGGAGCGCAAGTACTACTTCCCGAATCCGCTGGCCGCGACCGATCCGGGCAATGCCGGGCCGCCGGTGCTGCAGAGCGAGTTCGACTATGACGAGTCGACCGAATCCGCGCGCCTCGGCGGCGTGCTGAACCTGTCCTATCAGTTCACTCCCGCGCACAAGCTCTCGCTGAAGAACTTCTTCTCGCGCGACACCGATGACAACGCGCGCTACTACGAGGGCTACTACCAGGACTTCAACACCGACATTCGCAACCAGCGCCTGCGCTTCATCGCGCGCACCATCCAGAACACCCAGCTCTCCGGAGAGCACCTGTTCACCGGGCTGGGCAACAGCGTGCTGTCGTGGGGCATGGCCTACTCCAAGGCCGCGCGCGACGAGCCGGACCTGCGCGAGAGCTTGCAGATCTTCCAGCCGCGCACCGAGAAGTTCGTCTTCTTCGACGACAGCCAGAGCGCTTTTCGCATGTTCAACGACTTGGACGAGACCATCCTCAACCCGAGCGTGGACATGATGGTGCCCTTCTACCGCGGCGGCCTCAGCGGCGCGGTGCGCTTCGGCGCGAACTACTCGTCGCGCGGGCGCAACTTCAATTCGCGGCGCTTCCGCCTCAACTTGCGCAGCACGCGCGGGATCGAGCTCGACCTGCCGCCCAACGAGCTGTTCTCCGCCGACAACATCCGCCCGCGCGGGTTCGAGCTGAACGAGACGACCCGCGTCACCGACGCCTACCGGGGCACGCGCGACGTGTTCGGCTACTACGGGATGGTCGAGCTGAACTTCGCGGCCAAGTGGCGCATCATCGGCGGCCTGCGCGTGGAGGACATGCAGCAGGACGTGACGACCTTCAACCAGTTCCTGCCGGCGACCGGCCGCGAGCCCGCGCCGTTCGACGCGGTCAACTACCTGCCCGCCGTCAACGTGATCTACGCGCTGTCGCCGAAGCAGAACCTGCGCGCCGGCTACAGCCAGACCGTCTCGCGCCCCGACTTCCGCGAACTGGCGCGCTTCGGCTTCCTGAACGTGGTGGGCGGCTTGCAGACCATCGGCAATCCGGATCTGGTGCAGACCGACATCAGCAACTACGACTTCCGCTGGGAGTATTTCCCCGGCGGCAACCAGCTGCTGGCGGCGAGCTTTTTTTTCAAGAACTTCGACAGTCCGATCGAGCAGACGATGATCGCCGCGGTCGCGCTCCTGCGCACGTTCTCCAACGCGACGGCCGCGCGCAACTACGGGCTGGAGCTCGAGTTCCGGCGCGGCTTGGATTTCCTGGCGCCGCGGCTGCGCGAATTCGCGGTGTCGAGCAATTTCACGCTGGTGGACTCGAACATCGACCTGAGCAATGTCTCGGACACCGTGGTGCTGACCTCGCTGGAGCGCCCGATGCAGGGCCAGTCCCGCTACGTGGCCAACGTGATCGCGGAGTGGGCGCGGCCCAAGGCGCGCAGCACGGCCCGCTTCTACCTGAACTACTTCTCGAGCCGCATCACCGACGTGGGCGCGTTCGGGCTGCCCGACGTGGTCCAAGACGGCCTGGCGACGGCGGACTTGGTCTACGAGTTCACGCTCAAGGGCGACGACCGCTGGAAGCTGCGCTTCGCGGCCGAGAACCTGAACAACGCGCGCTGGTTCTGGACGCAGGGCGGGGAGACCTTCCTCGGCTACCGGGAAGGGCGCACCTTCACGGTCGGGACGAGCTTCCGGGCCTATTGAGCGCGGTGCGCGCCCTGCCAGCGCGCCGAGCTTCGCTGTGCGCCCGAGCAGACCGGCTCGAGCGAGTTGCCCGCCGCATCCCGGCTAGCAACTCGAACGACTGGCGCCAGTACTGGAACGAAGGTGCGTATGGCAGGCCCTCTGAGCCGAAGGTGGAAGAAGCATGCCGCGATGCCCTGCTCGCGGCGCTTCGCCCCTGGCTGCCGGAGCACGTGAGCGTCGAGCCGGAAGTGTCCCAAGCGAACCGCGCCAGGGCAGATCTTGAGTTCGCCTCAGCGGGATTCAAGGTTCCGGCGGAGATCAAGAAGAACGACCACGCCGAACTCTGGAGTGCGATCGGCAAGCAGCTAATCCCCAAGTACACCCTCGATCCGGCGACCGGGGGGGGGTATGGGATCTACTTGGTGTTCTAGTGCGGTGCCAAATGCCAAAGGCCGCGGCCGACGGAACGAAGCCGGCGACAGCCAAAGCCCTGCAGTGTCGCTTGCACGACTCCCTCACCGAGGAGCAGGCGCGCAAGATCGCGGTCTGCGTCATTGATGTCTGCCGCCCCGACCCGCCCGCGGCGGCCGGGCTTGGCGCCCCTTGAATTGCCAAGGTCGGACAGAGACCGACCCACGGCCGGCAAGGTCCCGCCTTTAGCCGTACACTAGTGCAATGAAGTCCAACCAGTTGTACAGGCGCCGGTTTCTCGCGGTCAGCGGCGGTGCGGCGGCCGCGGCCTCGTTCCAAGCCTTTGCCTGCCGGAGCGCGAACCAAGGCGAAGAGGGGACGCGGCGCTCCGCGAGCGAATCGAGCGGCGGCGGCTACGGCCCGCTCGAGCCGGTGAGGGACGAGACCACCGGGCTTCCGCTGCTGCACCTGCCGCCTGGGTTCAGATATATCTCCTTCGGCTGGCAAGGCGACCGACTGGATGATGGGTCCCCGACGCCCGACTCCCATGACGGGATGGCGGCCTTCGAAGCGGAAGGCGGCCGCATCCGCCTCGTGCGCAACCACGAGATCCGGGCTGGTTCGGCCTTTTCGGACGATCCCGTGTACGACGGCTCGGCAGGAGGCGGAACCACGACGATCGAGTTCGACCCGTCGTCAGGCGCTGCGGTCTCGGCTTGGCCGAGCCTCGCTGGCACGGCGATGAACTGCGCGGGCGGCCCCACTCCTTGGGGCACTTGGCTGTCGTGCGAAGAGACCGTGGAAGGGCCGGGGGGCGAGAACGGCTTCACACTGCCGCACGGCTACGTCTTCGAGGTGCCGGTCGCCGGGACAGCCAAGGCGGAGCCTTACCGGGCCATGGGACGCTTCGTGCACGAGGCTGTCTCGATCGACCCGGAATCCGGGATCGTCTACCAGACGGAAGACCGGCTGACCGCCGGTCTCTACCGCTTCCTGCCGAACGAGACGGGCCGCCTCGCCGCGGGCGGGCGGCTGGAGATGCTGGCGCTGTCCGAGCGACCGGGCGCGGACACCAGGACCGGCCAGCAGGCCGGGCACTGGGAACCGGTCCACTGGGTGCCGATCGAAGACCCGGATCCGGATCCGATCGACACCAGCAGCGTCTACTCCCAAGGCGTTCAGAACGGAGCCGCCACGTTCGGCCGCCTCGAAGGCACTTGGAGCGGTAACGGGCGCATTTACGTGGTCTCGACCAATGGCGGCGACGCCAAGGCCGGCCAGGTCTGGGAGTACGATCCCGGCGAGACGCGGATCCGCCTCCTCTACGAGTCTCCGGGGGCCGAGGTGCTCGACATGCCGGACAATATCTGCGTGAGCCCCCGCGGAGGCCTTGTTCTGTGCGAAGACGGGGACGGGGAAGATCACGTCCGGGGCCTGACCGCGGACGGCGAGATCTTTCCGTTCGCCAAGAACAATGTGATCCTTGCCGGCGAGCGCAACGGGCTGGAAGGCGACTTCCTAGAGCAGGAATTCGCCGGGGCCACCTTCAGCCCGGACGGCAACTGGCTCTTCTTCAACGTGCAGACGCCCGGCATCTCATTCGCGGTCACCGGACCGTGGGGCGAGCGGCTGATCTGAGAGCCCCGGCCCGCTGGCCAACCCGCAGGCAAAGGGGCGCATGCGACTGGCCGCGCGCCCGCAAGATGTACAAGGGATTGACCGTCGGCGCGGTAATTCCTGCGCGCAACGAAGAGGGCAACATCGGGCATGTCGTGACTGCCTTGCTGGGGCTGCTTGCGCCCCAAGGCCAGCCGTTGGTTGACCGGGTGGTCGTCTGCAACAATGCCTCCTCGGATTCGACCGCGGAGCGGGCGGGCGCTGCCGGCGCGCAGGTTGTCGACCAGCCGCTTCCCGGCTATGGCATCGCCTGCCTGACCGCCATCGCTGCGCTGCCGCCGGTCGATGTGGTCCTGTTCGTCGACGGGGACCAGTCGTTCGATGCATGCCAGTCCCTCGACCTGCTGGAAGCGGTCGCCGCCGGTGCCGACCTAGCGATCGGCTCGCGCACGCTGGGAACGGCGGAGCCCGGTGCCATGTCGCTCCCGCAAGTGCTGGGCAATCGCGTCGCCGCCGCCCTGATCCGATTGCTGTGGGGTGCGCGTATCACGGATCTGGGGCCGTTCCGGGCGGTCCGCGCAGATGCGCTGCGACGCTTGGACATGCAGGATACCGCCTACGGTTGGACCGTGGAGATGCAAGTGAAGGCGATTCAGCACGGCCTGCGCATGGTCGAGCGCCCGGTCGACACCCGCCGCCGCCGTTGCGGCGTCTCCAAGGTGGGCGGGACCGTCCGCGGCGTTGTCGGCGCCAGCTTCGGAATCCTGCGTGCCATCCTGCGGCTGCGGCGCGGAGCCGGCGGCCAGCGTTGAGCGACGCGGGCCAAGCCCGGCAAAGTGCCTTTGTTAGACTGCGAATTGGCAATGGATTACGATGTCTTGGTCATCGGCAGCGGGCCGGGCGGCTACGTGGCCGCTATACGCGCTGCCCAATACGGCCTCAAGGTCGGAGTCATTGAGAAGGATCCGCACTTTGGCGGCACCTGCCTGCACGTCGGCTGCATCCCGACCAAGGCCTTGCTGCACTTCGCCGATGTGTACGAGGCGGCCCTCGGCGGCAAGCAGATCGGGGTGATTGCCGACGGCGTCTCGCTCGACTTCAAGGCGATGGGCCGGCGCAAGTCCGAGATCATCGACAAGCATGCGGCCGGCATCGGGCAGTTGTTCAAGCGGCACAAGATCAGCGCCATCGCCGGCTTCGCGACCTTGCAGGGATCTAGCGCGGTCTCGGTTGCCGGCCCGGACGGCACGCGCACGCTGAAGGCGCCGCACATCATCCTGGCGACAGGCTCGGAGGCCCGTATGCTGCCGGGTTTGGACCTGCGGTCGGGACGCGTGCTGACCAATGTCGAGATTCTGGATCTGGACCATGCGCCCGCTTCCCTGGCTGTCATCGGGGCTGGCGCCGTGGGCGTCGAGTTTGCCTCGATGTACCGCAGTTTCGGCTCAGACGTGGCGGTCTTCGAGATGCTGCCCCGCATGGTGCCGCTCGAGGATGAAGAAGTCTCGGCGGGGCTGTCGCGAGCGTTCCAAGCGAAGGGCGTCGAAGTGTTCGCCGGCACGCCTGTGAGCGCGATCCGGGAGACATCGGACGGCATCGCGCTGACGTTCAAGGTCTCTGGCGGCGAGGAGCAGGTCCGCGAGTTCGAGAAGCTGCTCGTGGCCGTCGGCCGCCGGCCGAACACGGACCGTGTCGGCTTGGAGAACACAGCGATCGAGACCGAGCGCGGCTTCATCCCGGTCAACGGCTACATGGAAACGTCGGAGATGGGCGTTTACGCGATCGGCGACATCGTGGCGGGCACGCCGCAACTGGCGCACGTGGCCTCGGCAGAGGGCTTGGTAGCCGCCGCCCGCATCGCCGGGCAGCCCGTAGAGCCGATCGACTACAACCTGAACCCGAACTGCACCTACTGCGAGCCGCAAGTCGCCAGCGTCGGGCTGAGCGAGGCCAAGGCCCGCGAGGCCGGCTGGAAGGTCAAGGTTTCGAAGTTTCCGTTCGCCGCCAATAGCAAGGCTTCAATTCTCGACAGCCACGCGGGCTTCGTGAAGATCGTCGCCGACCAGGAGTTCGGCGAGATCCTCGGCGTGCATATCCTCGGCCCGCAGGCGACGGAGCTGATCCACGAGGCGATCGTGGCGATGAAGAGCGAGGCCACGGCCGAGTCCATGCGAGCTACGATTCACGCGCACCCCACGCTGTCGGAAGCGGTTCTCGACGCCTTCAACGGGATCTACGGGCAGGCGATCAATGCCTGATCCTGTTCTCGGCGCGGCAGGGCCCGCCCCGGCCGCCATGCCGCCCGCGGATCTCTGCGAGGTTCGCGACCTGGGCCGCTGCGGGTACCGCAAGGCGTGGGACTTGCAGTTGGATCTGGTGCGCCGGCGCAAGCAGGGCGCTATCTGCGACCAACTGCTGTTCGTCGAGCACCCGCCGACCATCACCATGGGTCGCAATGCCGATGCCGCGCACATCCTGGCCGCGCCCGACCGCCTGCGCCAGCTCGGCTTCTCCGTGCAAGAGACGGATCGCGGCGGCGATGTCACCTATCACGGCCCGGGCCAAGTGGTGGCCTACCCGATCTTGGACCTGAGGCAGTGGCAGCGCGATGTCGGCGCCTACCTGCGGGCCTTGGAGGAGGTCGTCATGGCGGCGCTGTCGGATTTCGGCATCCGCGCGCAGCGCTCCCCGGGCCTGACGGGCGTGTGGGTCGCAGACGCCAAGATCGCCGCTCTCGGCGTCCACCTGAGCCGCTGGGTCACTTCCCACGGCCTGGCCCTGAACGTGAGCACGGACTTGGACCACTTCCGCTGGATCGTGCCTTGCGGGCTGGCCAAGCCGGTCACATCCATGGAGCGGGAATTGGGCCGGGCGCCAAGCCGCCAGGCGGTGCTCGAGGCGCTGAGCGCAAGGTTTGGCGAGGTTTTCGGACGCACCGTCCGCGGGCGGGCCGCAACCGGGTTCGAGCAGGGAACGGGGAGCGAGGAAGAGCGCAAATGGCCGATGTAATCATGCCCCAGATGGGGGAAAGCATTGTCGAAGGCACCATCACGAAGTGGCTGAAGGTCCTCGGGGACAAGGTCGAGCGCGACGAGGCCTTGTTCGAAATCTCGACCGACAAGGTCGATTCGGAGGTGCCCGCGCCGGATGCGGGCGTGCTGGAAGCGATCTTCTTCCCGGAAGGCGAGACGGTGGAGATCAACACCGTGGTCGCCCGCATAGGCGATGGCTCGAAGGTCGGCCAGCACGCCGCGCCGGCCGCTACTGCCGCCGAGGCGCCGCCTGTTCCCGAGACTCCCGCGCCTGTCGCGACGCCGAAGGCGCCCGCTCCGGGGCCCCCGAGTGCGCCCGCGGCCGCCCCGGAAGGCCCCGGCCAGCGCATCCACAGCTCGCCGTTGGTGCGGCGGATCGCCAAGGAAAAGGGCATCGACCTGGCCAAGGTCGGCAAGGGCAGCGGCGCGGGCGGCCGCATCACCAAGAAAGATATCCTGGCCTACGTCGAGAGCCAAGAGCGCATCGCCGCGGCGGGCCTGCCGGCGACCGCTTTCCCGCCCGCTCCCGAGGCGCGCTTCGGCGATTTCGACGTCGAACCGCTCAGCGCGATGCGCCTGAGCATTGCCGAGCACATGGTGCGGACCAAGCGCACCGCGCCGCACGTGTCGACCGTGCATGCCGTCGATTGCACCCAGATCGCCAAGCTGCGCAATGCTGCCAAGGACGAGTTCCTGGAGAAGAACGGCACCAAGCTGACCTTCATGCCGTTCTTCCTGCAGGCCGCGGCTTCGGCCTTGAAGGCGTATCCGGCGGTGAATGCGTCGCTGGACGGGAAGCAGCTGATCAAGCACCGCGACGTCAACATCGGCATGGCCGTGGCCTTGGACTGGGGCCTGATCGTGCCGGTCATCCGCAAGGCCGACGAACTGAGCTTGGTGGGACTGCAGCGGACGGTGAACGACCTCGCCACGCGCGCCCGCTCCAAGGCGCTCAAGCCGGACGAGATCGGACAGGGCACGTTTTCGGTTTCCAACTACGGCAGCTACAACTCGCTGCTGGCGACCCCCGCCATCAACCAGCCGCAGGCGGCGATTCTGGGGATCGGCGCGGTGCGGAAGACCCCCGTGGTCATCAACGACGCGATCGCGATCCGGTCGATCGCCTATCTGACGCTGAGCTTCGACCACCGTGTGATCGATGGCGCGACAGCGGATCTGTTCTTGGAGCACATGCGCGAGATCGTGGAGACTTGGAGCGCTCCCGCCCTGTAGGGCGGAATCGGCTCCGGTGACGCAGGATTGCAACGATGCGAGTGCTGGTTCCCAACCTGGGATCCACCTCGCTGAAGTACAAGCTGCTGGAGTTCCCGGGCGAGCGCGAGCGGGCCGCGGGCCGGCTGGAGCGCATCGGCCGCCCCGGCGGCGACGCGCCCAGCTATCGCGCCGCCATCGACCGCGTCCTGCGCGAGGCCGGCGATGTGGATGCGGTCGGCTTCAAGGCGGTGCATGCCGGGCCGGAATTCCGCGGCAGCTTCCGGGTCGATCCGAGACTGATCGCCGCGCTGTCCGCATACAAGGCCGCCGCGCCGCTGCACAACGGGATCTACATCGAGGGAATCGAAGAGTTTCGCAGGCAGCGCCCCGACTTGCCGCTCGTGGCCGTGCTGGAGACGGGGTTTCACAGCACGATCCCGGCCCACGCCAGCACCTACGGGCTGCCCGCGGAGTGGCGCGAGTCGTTCGGCATTCGGCGCTACGGCTTCCACGGGGCCTCGCACCGGTCCGTGGCGGAGCGGCTGCCCGGCTTGCTCGGCGTCGATGGCGCGAGACTGCGCGCGGTGTCGTGCCACTTGGGCGGCAGCTCTTCGATCTGCGCCATCCGCGGCGGGCGCTCGGTCGATACGACGATGGGGTTCTCGCCGCAATCGGGCTTGGAGAATGCCACGCGCCACGGCGATCTGGACGCTTTCGCGGTGCTGTATCTCATGGACCGGCTTGATCTGTCTCCGTCCGAGATGCGCGAGCGGCTGGTGCGGTCCGGCGGGCTGGCCGCCCTGTCGCAGATTCCGGGAGGCGATGTGCGAGACATCGAGGGCGCTGCTGCCAGGCATGATGCCCATGCCAAGCTAGCCGTGGACGTGCTCGCTTACCAAGCGCGCAAGACGATCGGCGCCTACGCAGCTGCGATGGGCGGCTTGGACGCGCTCTGCTTCACGGGCGGGATCGGCGAGAACTCGGCCCAGTTACGGCGGCGGATCTGCGCGGGCCTGGAGTTTCTCTCCATCGCGCTCGATCCGGGCAAGAACGCGAGCGCGGTCCCGGACTGCCGGATCGACCGGCGCTCTGCCAAGGTGGCGTGTCTCGTGCTCGCCGCGCAGGAAGAACTCGTAGTGGGCCGGGAGGTCTACCGCCTTCTCGGCCGGCCGGCGGGCGCCACTGCGCAGTCAGGGCAGGAAGAGGATGCCCTTGGCCAGCGCGATCAGGGCGACCACCACTAGCGCGGCTGCCAGCAGGCCGTTGATATCCACCCGGAAGCGCTGGTAGAAACCCCGCAGGCCGCGGCTGAGGCCGAGGTCGAAAAGATGCACGAAGAGCAAGTCGCTGCCCGGCTGGCGGTCCTCCACTTCGGCGCCGCTGGCCGCGTCCCAGCGCGAGCTGCGATCGAGCCGCTCGTAGAACGGGTCCAGCCGCTGTTCCGGTTCCGGCGGCGTCAGCAGGCTGATGACAGCCAGGGCTAGGAAGCCGGCAACCAGCGCAATGCCGAAGTTGGGCGCCTCCCACTGCAGCAGCACGCCGTATTCGCGGTACGTCAGCCAGAAGAACACACCTGCGGACACCAACAGGCTGGCCAGGGCGCCCCACCGGTTCGAGCGGCGCCAAGAGATCGCCCCGAACATGCTGATGCCCATGAAGGCCGCCAGTGTTTCGGTGAACAGGAAGGCTTCCAGCACGCTGCCGACGAACAGTCCGAAGCCGACACCGAGCAGGGTGATTGCCAAGCCCGCGAAGCGCCCGGACCAGAGGTAGTGCCGATCGCTCTCATGCTTGCGGAAGTAGCGCCGGTAGAGATTCTGGGTGAACAGCGCCGCGCTGTCGACCATGAAGGCCGAGCCGGTCGACATGTTGGCGGCGAGCACGCAAGCGATCATGAGGCCCAGGCCGCCCGGGAAGAGCAACTCGCGGGTGGCATAGCCGAACGCATCCTCGGGATCGGCGAAGGCAGCCTCGCCGCGCTGGGCCAGAAGCGTGGCCACCACGATGCCGACCAAGGCCCAGCCGATGGTGCAGAAGCGCTTGATGAAGTTGCCGCATGCCATGCCGAAACGGCAGGATCGCTCGTCCTTGCCCGTGCCGACGCTGGCCAGGATGTGCGGCTGGGCGACGATGCCGATCAAGCCGTTCACGGTCAGCATCACGATCGTGAAGACCCCGACGTCGCCGGGCGTGACCATCGAGAGCATGCTCGGATCGAGGGTCTCCCGGATGCCGGTGAATCCGCCGGTCTCGCGCAGCCCCATGGGGATCAGCAGGAAGCTGAGCGCGACGATGAACAGGCTCTGGACGAAATCCGTATAGGCCGCCGAGACCAGGCCGCCGACAAAGCTGTACAGCAGGAAGGTGGCTGTCATGGCGAGCACCACCGCGTTGGCCGAGACGGCTTCCCCGGAGGCCACGCTGACGAGCTTGCCCGCGCCCTTGAGCATGGCCCCCATGTTGAACGTGAAGTAGGCCAGCGCGAAGGCCGTGTACACCGCGCCCATCCAGTCGCCGTAGCGGTCCTCGTAGACTTCGCCGGTCGTCGTGCGGCGGAAGCGCCGGAAGAGCGGCGCGAGAAGCCAGTAGAAGGGCGTGATGAAGAGGTTCTTCCACTGGTACCAAATGCCGGCGTAGCCCGATTGGTAGACCTTGCCGGCCAGCGAGACCGGCATTTCGGCATGGGTGCCGACGCCCAGCGCCTGGCCTATGACCAGCCAGACGCTGAAGCTGCGGTTGCCGAGAAAATAATCGGAGGTGTGGCGGACCCGCCGGGCGGCATACAGGCCGACGGCGACCATCATCGCGAAATAGGCGGCGATGACCGCCCAATCGATGCCTTGCAGGGAGGTTCGCACCGTGTGCGCCGTCTATTATAGGCGGATTCGCCCGCCGGCCCGGCAATCCGCGCCGTAGGTCCGGAACGCACTTCCCCGCTGCCTGGAGCGCATCGGTCGCCTGTTCCATCTTGCCCAGTTGCGCCGTGCAGCCTGGCAAGCGGGGCGACTACAGCCTCTTCCAATGCCAAATGAGCCTGACGGGCGGGATTGTTTCCAACGGGAAATGAGCCTGAAGGGGGCTCGCGCGGGGATGTGAGAACCATGGGAGGATGGTTTTGCATCTCAATCTGGACACGCACAAGACGCGCGCGGACATCCTGCGCTTCTTGGAGGGCAACGCGGCAGGCAGCGTCGTGGTGCCGGATCGCGCGGCGGCCTACGAACACAGCGGGCAGGTCTTGCGGCGGTTTTCGTACTGGCGGCTGAGCAAGCCGGACCGGGGGCTGCTGAAACGCTACCTGGAACGCACGACGGGCCTGTCGCGGGCGCAGCTGACGCGGCTGGTGAAGCGCTATCTGGCGAGCGGGCAGCTGCGTGCCGGGCAGCGCGGAGCCGGGCGGCGCTTCCAGCACAAGTACCAGCCGCAAGACATCGAACTGCTGGCCGAAACGGACGAATTGCACGGCACGCTGTCGGGGCCGGCCACGCTGGCCCTCTGCCAGCGCGCTTGGCAGCTCTTCGGCGACGAGCGCTTCCAGCGCTTGGCGCAGTTGTCGAACGGGCACCTGTACAACTTGCGGCGCAGCGCGCGCTACCTGCGGCGCTTAGGCAGCAAGGCCGGCACACGCCCGGCGGCGGTGACGATTGCCGAGCGCCGGCGGCCGCGCCCCAACGGTCGCCCGGGCTATGTGCGGGTCGATTCGGTGCATCAAGGAGACCGCGGCAAAGTCAAGGGCGTATATCACATTAACTTGGTCGACGAGGTGACGCAGTTCCAGTTCGTGGGCAGCGTGGAGCGCATCTCCGAGCACTTCCTGCTGCCGGTGCTGGAGGACCTGCTGGGCGCCTTCCCGTTCCGCATCTGCGGTTTGCATTCCGACAACGGTTCCGAGTACATCAACCGCCGCGTGGCGAGGCTGCTGGAGAAGCTGCGCAGCGAGCAGTTCACCAAGTCGCGCCCGCGGCGCAGCAACGACAATGCCTTGGTGGAGTCGAAGAACGGCACGGTCGTGCGCAAACAACTCGGCTACGGGCATATTGCGGGGCGGCACGCCGAGCGGTTGCACCAGTTCAACCGCGAGGTGCTCTCGCCGTACCTGAACTACCATCGTCCGTGCTACTTCCCGAGCGAGGAGGTGGACGCCAAGGGCAAGCTGCGCAAGCGCTACCGGCAGCAGGACCTATGCACGCCGTATGAGCAGCTGAAAGCGCTGCCGGAGGCGGCGGCCTGCCTGCGCGCGGGGCTGGACTTCGCGCAGTTGGATGCGGAGGCTTACCGCATGAGCGATCACGAAGCGGCGCGGCAGTTGAACGCGGCGCGCGACGAGCTGTTCGCGGCCATCCGTGCGGAGTAGTGCGGGCCATTGCGGGAAAAGAGCGGTTACAGGCTCACTTGGCGTTGGAAAGCGGGGCGGCCTCGCAGCCAGCGGTCGTGGCGCGGGGGCTAAGCCTAGGCGCGTGGCGGCAGCGCTCAAGGCCGGGCAGGGGCAGCCTGATTAAAACAAAATATAATGAAAATGTGCTGGTGGCTAGCCACCAGCACGCTCCCCGCTCTGCCCAGCCCCCGTCTCGAGCAGGCCTGTAGCGGGCAGCGCGGCTGCGCCTCCTCCCCCCAGTACCACCTCCCCACTGGGTGTATCATGAACTCACTCTCACTTCTTCTGCCCGGCCCCCCTTCAGGCTCATTTTCGGATTGGAAAGGACTGAGCCGCGTGCCGCGGTGCGTTCGGCGCCGGGGAGAAAGGAACCCTGCTTGGGAGATTGGACAGAGGGCGGCAGGGCAAGGCGGCGGAGACGAGGTACGGGCGTCCGGGTGCCGAGAGGGCGCCCATGGCCCGCGCCCTCCGGCCCCGGGGTAAATCCCGTCAATCCAAGTTCGCGGATCCCTCTCCCCGCACCAGAGTGGCTGTTCGGCCCGCCGCTACGGCAGGAAACATCTCCGCGCCCCCGTTCGGCCAGCGCACTTCAACCGACCGCACTTCCGCCCCTTCGCGCAGGGCGAAGTGTGCCGCGGCCTCGCTGGCGCTGAAGTAGCTGCCGTCGCTGTGCAGCCGGCGCCAAGCGCTCGTCCCATCGGACAAATGCAACCCGACCCTAGCCCCGAGGCCTTGCGTGTTGGCGGCAGTCGACTCCAGCCGGATGCGGATCGACCGGCTCCCTCCGGTCTGATTCAAGTACAGCCGTGCCGGCCCGTTGTTGTTGGAGACAACCACGTCAAGATCCCCGTCGAGGTCGATGTCGCCCGTAGCCAGCCCGCGGCTGGCAAGCGGTGCCAGCCGCCCCCAAACCGAGCGGCCCTCCACCGCCCGGAAACCTTTGGCCAGGCCGCGAAAGTACTGGTTGTCCTGGACGAACGGGTGCGGCTCGCCGCGCAGCGATTCCATCACGGTCACCGCGCCGTTGGCAATGAAGGCATCCAGCCTGCCATCGTGGTCGAAATCGTTCCACGCCAGTCCAAAGCCGGTGAACGGCAGGCTGTCAATGCCCAACCCGTACAGATTCGTCGCGTCACTGAACAGCCCGCGGCCGTTGTTGAGGTACAGCGTGTTGGTCTCAAGCGTGTTGTGCGTCAGCAGCAGGTCGTCGTCCGCATCGCCGTCAAAGTCAGCCGCAAGCACGCCCATGCCGGCCTCGGCGCGCCCATCGGCGTTGACAGCGGCGCCTGCCATCAGGGATGTGTTCTTGAAGCGACCGTTCCCCTGGTTGATCCAAAGCTGGTTCTCGGTACCGTCATTGGCGACGTAGATGTCCGGCCGGCCGTCGTGGTTCAAGTCCGCCGTCGTGACGCCCAGCCCGTTTCCGAACGCAGCGCCCAAGCCCGCCATCGCCGAGACATCCGCGAATCGTCCCGCATCGTTGCGGAACAGCCTGTCCGGCACGGGGTTGTACACGGTTGGGTTGCAATAGTCCCGCGCGCCGGACGGGGAGAAGCACTCCTTGTTATTGCGCGCGCTGAAATCCACGTAGTTGGTGAAGAACAGATCCAAGTCGCCGTCCTGGTCGTAATCCACGAATGTTGCCGAGCCGCTCCAGCGTTCATCCTGCGGGCCGTCGACCAATTCAAACCTGCCGCCGCCGGCGTTCCGGTAGAGGGCGTTCGGCCCTAGGGCCGTGACGTACAAGTCCGGGGCGCGGTCCCCGTCGTAATCCCCCACTGCCACTCCCATCGCGGCCCCGCCGAACGCCAGGCCGGCAGACTGGGTCACATCCGTGAACAGCAGTTTCCCGGACGGAACGACCTTGTTCTCGAACAGGCGGTTGCCCGGCAGGCCCTTTGCGCGGTACTCGGGCCTGCCTGTTGCGGCATCCGTTTCCAGCGGCCCGCCCTGGAGCAAGTACACGTCGAGATCGCCGTCTCCGTCGAAGTCCAGCAAGGCGACGCCCGAACCCATGATCTCGGGCAGGCGGTACTTGTCGCTAGCGTCGGCGAAGTGCTCGAACACCAAGCCAGCCTCTCTCGCCGCCTCGCGGAACAGCAAGGAATCGGCAACCGACGCCCCGCCGGTGGAAGGGCCGGGAGCCGACACGCAAGCCACGCACGCGAGCAGGGGGCAAATCGCAGCGGCACGAAACATCGTGTCCCAGTCTGGCATGATTGGGGGAGCTGTAGATCGCAACGCAAGCCCGCCACTGCTACCATGCCAGCGATGCACGGCCAACCGAGCGAACGTCCCAAGCCGATGAGACAGCGGCGGCGGTGGGGCCTGCTGGTCGCGGCGCTGGCGTTCGGTGGCGCACTGGCCGGGCAGGATCTCGCGCTGCGGGTGACCGTTTACGACGAGCGCACGGCGGAGACCGTGACCGATCTCGGCCCCGAGCGCTTCGCCGTCAAGGACGGAGATACGGCCTTGCGGGTCGTCTCCGCCCGCCAAGCCAGCGCCCCCGTCGACATGCTGCTGCTAGTTGACGCCAGCATAGTTGGCGACGCTGTCCGGCCAATCGCCGAGGCGTTCGTGCGCGAGTTGGACGAGTCCGATTCGGCAGCGCTGGTGAGCTTTGACGAGTCCGCCGATCTTCTGCAGGACCTCACTTCCGACCCAATGGCCCTCTCCGCGGCCCTGAGCCGCATCGAGTACAACGGCCTGCCACGATTGCACGACGCTCTGTATGCGGCGATTGACGGCGGGTTCAATGCCGGATCCAATCGCAAGGCGGTCGTGGTGTTCTCGGCGGGCGAGATTGCCCGCGGCCGTACTTCCGAGGAGGAGGCCGTGCGCCTCGCCCGGGCCAAGGGGGCGTCGATTTACTCCGTCTTCGTCCGTGCCGGCGCGCGGGGAACGCTGCGCAGGCTGGCGCTGCGCACGGGGGGGGCCAGTATCGCCGCCAAGCGCACAGGCCTAGATTCGCGACACGTCGCCAAGCGCTTGCTTGCGGCCGTGCGCGGCCAATACGAGTTGTCTGTGACCGGCGTCTATGGCCTGGGCGACCGAGTCACGGCAGAGATCGTCCCCAAGTCCAAGGGCAATCTCTCGGCATCGGTGCTGCCAGTCGATTGATTTTTCGCCGCCCGCCCGCGCCGCTAAGCGGGCGAGGCGGGCCAGCCGCTCAAACGCCGCGCGGCCCGCCTTTGGGGGTCGCAAGATAGCCTTCGATGAGGCCGTTGTCAATCTTGTTGACCACGAGCTCGTAAGGGATCCGGGCGCCTTCGACGTAGAACTGCACCGGCTCTAGCAGGGTCTTGCGGCGCTTGACGATCTTCTTGTCATCGGCCCACAGCTCGATCGAGTAGCGGTTGCGCTTGCGATCCGTGCCCGTCAGCTTGATGCTGACCGGGCCTACCCGCTGCGGCTCCCTCGTGCGGCCTAGGTTGAACTCGTAGTAATTGCGCTCGCCGAGCGCCTTCAGCGCGGCGAGCTCCTCCCCATTGGTGGCGATCAGGCCGCTCTGCACGCCCAAGTCGCCCTTGACGGTGGTGAGTGCAGCCACCGTCTCGTCCAGCCGGCTGTTGGTCGCCGCGACCTCTTCCTTGACCGTTTCGACTTCCCCGCCCAGTTCGCCGATCTCGCTCTTGGTGGCTTCCAGCTGGCCGCCCACCGCGGAGATCTTGGCGTTGCTGGCTTCCCGCGTGCTCGCGATCTCCTGCTGCAGCGTCTCGGTACGATCCAGCACCTTCGATTCAACGGCGCGCGTCTTTGCCACGATCTGCTCCTCATTGGTCTGGACGCGAGAAGCGACTTCGCCGACCTGCGAGCCGAGCTCCGAGCTTGCCTCAATGGTCCGCTGCAGATTGCCGTCCAAGGCGGACAGGCGCACTTCATGGGATTCGAACCGCTCGCTGACCTCCGCCCGCAACTCGTCCAGCTGCAGGAACGTATACACGTTCAGGCCGGCCAGCAGGGCGACGCCCACCAGCAGGACGATGGCAATGACTGGCGTCTGCCCTTGGCCGGCGTTGGACGCCAAGCGATCGGATCTGGGTGCAGGCTGTGTGTGCATGATGGGACTCCTAAACGTTGATCCGGACTGGAACTGCAAGCGGACTTCCGCTATTCTACTACCAAGCAAGAAGAGTTGCCCTTCTTCCTGCGAAGTAAAGACGCAAGCGACGCCACACTCGGTTTCGCACGGGATGCGGTTCCCGGCTGGCAAACCGGTACCGGCGCGCCAGTCCCTTGGAGGCACAGATCATGAAATTCGTAAATTGGACACTAGCCGCGCTGGCGGCCGGGTGCCTGTGCGGGCCCGCTGCGGCCGGTGAGTGGATCACTCTCTTTGACGGCAGCACGCTGAACGGGTGGGCCCAGCGCAACGGCTACGCCACCTATCGCGTCGAAGACGGCGCCATCGTCGGCCGCACCTCCGCCGGCAGCCCCAATTCCTTCCTCTGCACGACGACCCGTTTCGGCGACTTCGAGCTGGAGTTCGAGGTCCGCGTCGACGACGAGCTCAATTCCGGGGTGATGATACGGTCCGCTCAGAAGCGAGTAGCGACAGGTAAGGGGCGGAATAACGCTCCCGGCCGTGTCTATGGCCCGCAAGTGGAGATCGAGGCCAGCGGCGCCAACGGGGCCGAGGCGGGCTATGTCTACGGGGAGGCCACCGGCAGGGGCTGGCTGACCCCCGAGGACAGGCTGGTCCCCCACAAGACCATGCGCGACGGGGAGTGGAACAGCTACCGCATCGTCGCCGCAGGCGCCCGCATACAGACTTGGATCAACGGCAAGCAGATCGAAGACCTCTCCGACGAGGAGATCTTCAAGACCCACCCGGGGGGATTCATCGGCCTGCAGGTCCACAGCATCCAGAAGGGCAGCGGGCCGTTCGAAGTCGAGTGGCGCAATATCCGCATCAAGCCGCTGAATTGAGCGGGGCGCGCTAACGGGGCGTTCGGCCATGCAGCCCGGCGCAAGCTCCCGCAGCTTCCTGCCCCACCTGGCAAGGGTCAAGGCGGCCACCTTGTTCGGGCGCCGCATCACGCCGCCATTCGTGACCACGCGCTGCGACGAGCGCTGCATCCACTGCTTCTACTGGGACGAGCTCAATCCCAAGCCGAACCTGGACTTCACTCTCGGCGAGTTCGAGCGCACGCTGGGATCGATGGGGGAGATATTCAACCTGTTCATCGGCGGCGGGGAGCCGTTCCTGCGCGCCGACCTGGCCGAGATCCTGCTTGCCGCGTACGGCAGGAACGAGGTCGCGAACGCGTACGTTCCGACCAACGGCCAGCACGCCGAGCGAGTCGCGAGCACCCTCGAGCGGGTGCTCGCGCGCGCCGAGCGGCTGCGCCTCCACGTCAACCTCAGCATTGACCATGTCGACGAGCGCGAGCATGACCGGATTCGCGGCCGGCCGGGCGCCTACCGGCGCTTGCTGCAAACCGCCGATGCCATCCGCGACCTGCGCCGGGCTTATCCGAACTTGATCCTGCACACGCTCACTACGGTGATGCGCGACAACCAGTCCGAGATCTTGCGCATCCACGAAGAGATCAAGCGACGCTTCGAACCCGACGGCACATCCTACAACTACTGCAGGGGCAACCCGCTCGACGCGCGGCAGGCGGAAGTGGACCTGCAAGCGTACCGCGGATTGGCCAGCAGGCTGCGGCAGGACCGCCTTGCTGGCCGAATCCGGGAAGGCGCGCTCGGGGGGCTGAACCACGGCTTGGACGAGCAAGTGCGCTGCAGCATTGAGAAGACGGTCCGCGAGAAGCGCGCCCAGTTTTCGTGCGTTGCCGGGCGGCTGGCATGCGTGATCTACAGCAACGGCGACGTAGCCGAGTGCGAGACCAAGAATTCGCTGGTTGGCAACCTGCGCGACGTTGACTGCGATTTCCGCTCGCTCTGGTTTGGCGAGAAAGCCGAGAGCGTAGCCGCCGAAGCGGCCAACGGCTGTCACTGCACGCACGAGTGCGGCCACTACGCGTCCACGATCTACAGCGCCCGGTTGCTAGGCAGTGTGGTCGGGCGCGCGATGAGCGCGGGCCTGCGGCGCGGCTGACGAGTGAGATCGGGACCGGCCGCGGCCAGCCTGCTCCGCGGCCGAAGCGGCGCAGCGCTCGTGCCTGAATCCGTGCCCGGCGCGCCCCCTTGCAGCACCGTCGCCGCGGCTGCTCCGCAACGGCATGCCCGTCCTTCCGCAGGCAGCGCCAGATCGCGAGACCCTCAGCTCCGCGAGGCGCCGAGCGCATCCCGCACGCTCGGTGGTGCCTCCTGCTGCCGCCCGGAGCACTCGCCACCGGCCTTGAAGCCAACGCCGAGCCTCTCGCCGCAGTTGCTACTATTGATTGCAATCGTGCCGGCCCATCCGAGTACCGTCGGCTAGATGCCTGCGGCCACCGCGATTGATGAACGCACCATGTGCATTATTCCTCGCCGAGCGATGTAGCGCAATTCTCATAAGCTAAAAGGCCTGGACATGGCAGAAGAAGACAGCAGAGAAAGGGAGGCAGAGGGGGGGGGGGGGGAATAGAAGACTGGTACCGCAAGTCCCTGCAAGTCCTCCGGCGCAAGCATGGCCAGAGGCGCTGCTCTGAAGCCGATGTCTCAATGCACCTGATCAGACCGTGCATTCAAGCAGTGCTTCGATATCCGCAATCGCGCATCGATGCCGAGGCATCAATGGAACGGAAGCGTCCGGATTATGTCTGCCGCGGTCCTGACGGTCGAGCGGAAGTGATCGTTGAGGTCAAAAACCTGAATGCACCGCTGACTGAACGTGTAAGCTTCCAAGCCGCTTGGCATACCAGCCCGTATGGCCAGATCTCGCGCTATCTCGAGAAATACCCTATTGCGCAAGATGGAACTTGGGGAGTTGTCACTAACGGACAGGAATGGATCATCTTACGACGCAACGGTCAGGATGTCCATCAAGTAGCATCAGATAAAGTAGAGAATTTAGCGAGTATTGAGCGGGTACTCGAGCCAATATTAGAGTCTAAAAAAGAACATTCAGATAAGATTTTCAAGCTAGATATTTTATCACAAAGCTGGCTTGATTTATTGAAAAATCCGAATCTAACACCCACTGAGTTCGTTCAGAAAGTTCAACCTTGCCGTTCCAAAGATCTGCTTACAAATCGCGGGCATTCCTTTACCATGGTTAAAGAGTTTTCTGCGAAGCGAAGTGTGTGGCTATCTTGCCTCAATATTAACCTGCCAGATGGACACGTATCCCCAGCCGATATTACAGAGCAGATATTACCAATAATAGAAGACAAAAAAGCTTACCGTATTTATGGTATTGCATGCTGGAAAAACTTGAATCAAGAGAAATTATGTCGCGGGTTTTTATGGCAACAGGGAATATTGTCGACTACCTCTGCACTTGACCCGCATTTCCCAGGCTCCCGAGGCGATCGACAGATCCGTGAACTCGCCGAAACTGCTACATGCTTTGATGTTGGCGATATATTTAGTGCCTGCGACAAAACCCCCTAAAATCAGTTCTCTGCTAGCAAAACGGGCCGATTGGTGAGCGGAATAAAGGCTTGTTGCAGCAGGCTGAACAACGCGCAGTGGGTTGTTGCCAGGCGAAGATCGCAGCTAATGGGCCAGATCCGAGCCAACGGACCGCCGCCCGCCGAATCTTCGCCTGCGTCGATTGCCCGCAACCGTTTTGAATACAACGACATGGATGCTTTTGTCGCAAGCACTATTTAGCAGCATTGAGCTGAAACGAGAGTTTTATGAAGAGATCGATAGATGGTTTGAGCGTACGCAAAAAGGTAGAAATGATTTGCGTCACATGATTCGGATTTTATTTACTTACTTGCTGCAAGAACGAGGTATAGTTCCAGATACTTGTTTATGGGATATAAGCAAGAAAGTTGAACCACATGGCACTGAAATACATGAGCACATTCAATGGTTATTCACAAGTGTATTTGCAATTGAAAAGCGCGATAGGTATCTCGACAATGAAGTCGATCATTCCAAGCATTGGCTAATCAAAAATATCCCATTCCTGAATGGATCGATCTTCACGCCCATGCTCCTAGGAGAGGAGCCGGCAGTGCTCAAAAATCGATCATACATAGCAGTCGGAGAGCAGCCAGGGCTACTCACGATCCTGCGCCGGTACGACTGGACACTCCATGAGCAAAGCGGCTACGAATCAGAATCAGCCCTGGATCCGAGCATGCTAGGAACCCTTTTTGAGCGTCTCATGCTAAGCGCCGAGGGAGCGCGTGTAGAGTCCGGAGGGAATATCAAGATGCCGGGTGGATCGTACTACACGCCCCAAGATGTCGTCGATGAGATGGCAGCGGAAGCCATTGCCCATTGGCTGCATGGCAAGCTTGGCCATCTTCAGTTCGAACAGGTTCGTGACCTGGCACATCCGGCTCCTAGCCCTAGTTCGCCACTTTCCCCCAAATTGCCGGCACGGAGCATATTTTTTTTGCTGCCGCTACTGCTCCAAACTGGCCGATAATCTTTCTTTAGATTTATTATCTTCGTAATCTATTTGCTTTATAGTCTTATGATGCTCTCTTAAAGCTTTTTGTAGTGCCAACTTCTTTTTTGACCCCCTTGACACCCCCTAGCCCCCTCTGCCACCCTACAACTGAGCGCTCATGTTCATCCGTGCCACCAAAACCCACTCCGTCGGCGGCCAGCCCGGCTACAGCTGCCGCCTCGTGCAGTCCGTGCGCTGCGGCGCGGCGGTGCAGCAGAAAACCCTGCTCAACCTGGGCACCGATTATGCCGTGCCGCGCGCGCTGTGGGCCGACGTCGCGGCCCACGCCGAGCGCCTGCTGCGCGGCCAGAGCGCCCTATTCGAGGTGGCGCACGAAGTGCGCCTGGCGGCCGAGGATTTGGTGCGTCGCCTGCGCGCCCGCGGCTTCGCCAGCGAGCAGCCCGCCGCCGAGCAGCCAGTCAGCGTCCAGTTGCATACCCTGGCGCACTGCGACGCCCGCTCGGTGGGCGGCGAACGCCTGGCCCTGCGCGCCTTGCAGCAACTGCGCTTGCCAGCTTTGCTGCGCGCGGCCGGCGCCTCGCAGCGCGACGCGGCCATCGCCACCGCCCTGGTTATGGCGCGCATGCTGCATCCCTCCTCCGAACGCGAAGCGCAGCGCTGGCTGCGCGACCACAGCAGCACTCTCGAACTGCTCGGACTCGACACCTCCGGCGGCGTCTCGCTGGCCAAGCTGTACCGCATCGGCGACTTACTGTGGAAACACCGCGAAGCCTTGCAGGCCGGGCTGTTCGCCCGCGAGCGCGACCTGCTTGGCCTGCCGCGCACGATCGTCTTCTACGACCTGTCGAACACGCATTACACCGGGCGCGAGAACGCCGGCCTGCGGCGCTTCGGCAAGTCGAAGCAGAAGCGCAACGACTGCCCGTTGGTCTCGCTGGCCATGGCCTTGGACGGCTCCGGCTTTCCGCGCCGCTGCGAGATCCTAGCCGGCAATGTCTCCGAGCCGGGCACCTTGCAGCCGCTGCTGGAGCGGCTGGACGACGAGCGCCAAGAGGGGGCGCCGCGGCCGACCGTGGTGTGCGATGCGGGCCTGGCCAGCGCGGCGAACCTGAGCTGGCTGCGGGAGCAGGGCTGGCACTGGATCTGCGTCAGCCGCGAGGCCAAGCCACAGCCGCCGGCGGGCGAGCCGACGGCCCAGCTGGAGACCAGCGGCGGCTACTGCGTGCGGGCCTGGCCACTGCCGGCGGAGACAGCACAGGCTGCGGCGCAGGAGGCCGGCCAGGAGCCGGCCGAGTTGCGCGTGTACGCACTCAGCGAGGGCCGCCTGCGCACGGCGGAGTCGATTCTGCAGCGGCAGCGCGAGCGCTTTGAACAGGCCCTGCAAAGCCTGCATGAGGGCCTCTCCAAACCGCGCTGTGTGAAGCAACTCGCGGCCGTGCAGCGCAAGGTGGGACGCTTGCTCGAGCAGTACAAGGCGGTGGCAGCGCAGTATAAGGTCGAAGTGCTGGCCGGCGAGCAGGAGCGGGCGACGGCCGTCCGCTGCACACCGAATCCGCAGTATGCGGCCGCCGATGCGGCGGCCGGGGCCTACGTGCTGCGCACCAGCCATATCGACTGGGACGTGGCGCAGGTGCTGCGCAGCTACTGGGAACTCAGCGAAGTGGAAGCCAGCTTCCGCTCGTTGAAGTCGGAATTGGGCCTGCGCCCGATCTGGCACCGTTTGGATCGGCGCGTGGCAGCGCACCTGTTCGTGGCCGTGCTGGCCTATCACGGCGTGCATCTGTTGCGCACGCAACTGCGGGCGCACGGCCTGCATTGGAGTTGGCAGTCGCTGCGCGAGCGCTTGGCGGGCTGGATGCGGGTGACGACCAGCGTGCAGGCGGCAGACGGGCAGTTGCTGTGCAGCCGCCAAGATGTGCAGCCGGGGGCCGAGGCCGTGCGCATCGCCCAGGCGGCGGGCCTGGCCGTGCGCGCACATCGGCGGCGGGCGGCCGCGCGGGGCTGACGCTCAAGAGCACAAAAGTGTAGTGCCAAGCGGCTTGGCCGCATCTCTATAACTGTTTGTATTTCAATACTATACGGAATTTTTCAAGTCACCAAATGACGAACTAGGGTTAGGGAAACGGCTTGGAAGCAGTGGGGGCAGCGCCGGAAAAATGAAGTGCGAGAGCGACTTTCCAAGGTAACGGTGTTTGATCCCTGCTGTGGGAGCGGAGCATTCACTGTCGGGATGTTGCAAGCCTTGCGAAGGGCGAACCGACGCTTGGCAGACGGCAAGACGCGAATCGACAGACCCGGCAGTCTGGAGTGGATTGTCGAGAAGCAGCTACATGCGGCAGATATCCATCCGCTAGCCGTCTTGATCACTCGTCTCAGGCTTTTCATTGCCTTGATCGATGCACGAGAGAGCAACACAGACAGTCCGGCTGGTGCCCTGCCAAACCTAGAGACTTGTTGCAGCACGGCCGACACATTGTGTATCGAACTATCGGACAGCAAGCAGACGATGCAGCTTGGAACCGACGAGTGGGACAAAGCAATCGGGGATTGGCAGGCAGCACGAGAACTGTGGGTGCGCGCCCATAGCGAAGACGACAAGGTCGAAGCACTGCGGGAAGAGAGGCGTGCGAGGAAGGCATTGAAGAAGCTTGCCGAATGGCGACCAGGCTATGACTCCTCGTGGCTAGACACGGATTTTCTGACTGCTTCCGAGCAGCCGAATTCAATTGACGTACGCAAGTTATTCGTCGCTCCGGATGGCTGGGATATTGTCATCGGTAATCCGCCGTACCAGCTGAGCAATGATCGTGAAAGAGAACGTGGTCAACGTCTAGGATACATCGCACGGAACAACCTGTACACAATGTTCATTGAAGCCGCAATGGAAGCGTGTAAAGAACATGGATGTGTAACTCTCGTGGTACCCCACTCAATTGTTTTCAGACGTGAATCAAGTTACAAAAAGCTAAGAAAAAAGATTGAAGAATTTGCTGATCGAATCGAGATTCGGACTTTCGATAATAGGCCGAAGCCCGTTTTCCCAGACATACCATGGGTAAAAATTCATCAGACATCGTCTGAGAGCAGGCAGAGAGTAACAATTTTATCTGCTCGAAAAGGAGTTTCTTATAACCCGATTATTACGAGCCGAGGTTTGATCCGGCTGGATGCCAAACGTAGGAGAGAAATTCTCCGCGCCGACCGGAATGCGATCGTGCAGCCTAGGTTTCATCGCCAGTGGACACAAGCCCCAAGTGCTGAAACAGTTCAACTTCTCGAAAAAATGTGGACAGATGCAAATAAAATTAGAATGCAAGACAAAGCCACAAGAACTGTCGCATTTCCGCAGACGGCAATGTATTTTGTACCGTGCCTGCCTGTAGATCTGTCACCACTTAAGAATCCAAAACTATACAAATTAGACGATGATGAGTTTTTCTGGCCTTGGATCGGTCTTTATAATTCGCACCTGTTTCATGCATATTGGCTGATGACAGGAGACGCTTTTCATGTCACGAGCACAGACTACTCAAGTGTCGCACCACCGGCGGGATGGAAAGACGAATCCCTGCGAGCCCAGATCGAACGTGCGGCCAAGCTGCTTGTCTCCAAGAAAAATTTGGATGCCTGCCGGGTGGTGCATGCAGGATCGGGCGGTTCCAAATGGCCGAACATGAACTTCCATGGCCGTCAAGAAGGACGCGAGATCGTATCGATCTTAGATCGGCTGCTGATTGAAGCGTACGACTTGGAAGAGCAGCCGCTCTTGAGCCATGTTCGAATGATGCGCACAGGCAGCGCACACGACCTGAGCGCACTGCACTGAATGTCCTCGGCAGTCTCGGGGCCCGCCCGGTTGCACCCCAGCAGGGGAGGCCGGGGGCAAATGTTTGCGCTGGCAAAGGCGGAGCAGCTGCGGACATCTGGCCAGGGCGAGGGACGGCCTAGCTTGGCTGGCGCCGGAACAAGGCGCGCTGGATGCGCCGCGCACCTTGCTGCTTGGACCAAGCCGCGGCCAAAGCAGATGGGCCGTAACCGTTGGTTGACGCGCCGGTCTTCGCGATGACAAGGGCCGTTTTTGGCGGTTCAAGCTGGATTCGGAGGAAACCTCGCATGGAAGCACCGGGAGTGCCGTACGGGCTTCTCAGAGCCGTTCGCGGGGCTGGCTCCCCGCGTTGTCCGCGAGCGGGCCCCTTCCCGCCTTGCGGCCCCGCTTTGCTACCCTAGTCGGTAGGCTTTCGCATGCCGCCTTCCGGGGTGGCGTTGGAGGCGAGCGGAATCAGCACCTGCCCTCAAAGCGCAACTACGGCAAGTTATTTTCGGCGCGCCTCCGAGACTGACACCCTCGCAGTGTCGCCCCGGCGGCCATGCCGCTGCCTGGCCCGAGCCGGAGGCTGGCGTGTCCCACGGAATCCGCGAACAGATCCAGACTGTCTTCAAGCACGACCCGGCCGCCAAGAACGCCGTCGAGGTCTTGCTCTGCTATCCGGGCGTCCACGCGATCCTGTTGCATCGCTTCGCCCACAGGCTCTACCGGTGGCGCTGGTTCGTGCTGGCGCGCCTGGTGTCGCACCTGTCACGCCTGCTGACCGGGATCGAGATCCACCCCGGCGCCAGCATCGGCAGGCGCTTCTTCATTGACCACGGCATGGGCGTCGTGATTGGCGAGACAAGCGTCATCGGCAATGACGTCCTGCTGTACCAAGGCGTCACGCTCGGCGGCACCGGCCATGGCCAGGAGCGCCGCCACCCAACGCTCGGCGATCACGTTGTGGTCGGTTCCGGCGCCAAAGTGCTGGGCAATATCGAACTCGGGGAATGGGTCAAGGTCGGCGCGGGGTCGGTCGTCGTCAAGTCGGTTCCCGCGCACGCCACGGTCGTGGGCATCCCCGGGCGGGTCGTCGCTGTCAAAGGCGTCAGCGTTACCCATGACGAATGGCAGATGCTCGAGCATGGCGAGCTGCCCGACCCGGTCGGGCAGACGCTGGCGAACCTGAACGAGAGACTCTCGCTGCTCGAGGCTGAGGCGAAAGCGCAGGCCCCCGCCGCCCCGTCCGAGCAGGACATCAACGCGGCGCTGCCAAGCGGCTAGCGCTCAGGCAGGCAACGCCTGCTGGTCGTCCGCGGCTTCGTCTTCAAGCGGGGGCAGCCCCAGATCGACTGGATCGATGGGCTCGATGGGAGGCCCGCCACCGTCCGAGACGCGCTCCGACTTCCGTTGCATCTTCTTTTCTTCCTTGTCTCGGCGCTTGTTGGCGCGCGCCAACTCCTTGAGGCGCTTCTGGAATCGGGTGTTGGATCGACTGGCCAATGGAAGTTCCCTCTCTGAACCGCTGCCTGCCGGCCAGCAGCGCCTCTTGCAAGGACCGCGACCGGGCGCACGACTCAGGCTTTCTGCATTATTGCAGACCGTAACAACTGCATGCCCCGGCACTGTCTCATGCAGCAGTACTCGCTGTCCGCAAGATCACGGCGCGGCGCCAAGGTTGCGCAGTGCCAGAGCGGAACGCGGCTGCCCGGCTGCTTGGTGCGCAGGCCAGCCATGCAACGCGGTCGCGAGCTAGTTGCGCCGGGCGCGGCGCCGGGCGCGCTTGGCACGGATCTCTCTCAGTTTGGTCGGCTTGCGCTTGGGCTTGCTGATCCTGAAGGTACCGCTGCCTAGGTACTCGGCACTGTAAGTCTCGCTCTTCTTCTCTGGCATGCTGTTCGCTCTAACCGACCAGCATATCGCATTGCAGCGGCGAGCGGCGTGGCTTGACTCGAGCGCGGCGTGAATTGCCGGCCCGGATGGCGGCCACTCCAAGCAGCGGGCCGAGGCAGCCGGCGAAAGAGATCCACCGTGCGCCGCCCCTATACTGGTTGTTCCCGAGCATTATGGCATACCCGCGCATCGCCCGCATGCGCACAGTCGAGCAATTCCGCGCGCATTGCGAGCAACTGGGCTTGGCTATCCGAGCGGAAGACAGCATCGCAACAGCGCCCGATTCCCCGCTATCCCGGCCGTTGGCGGCGGGCGGGAAAACACTGGGCAATCGATTCGTGATCCACCCCATGGAGGGCTGGGACGGCCGGGATGATGGCAAGCCCAGCGACCTGGTCCGGAGACGCTGGCGGAACTTCGCACTCAGCGGCGCCAAGTGTGTCTGGGGCGGCGAGGCCATGGCGGTCACTCCCGACAGCCGGGCCAATCCCCGCCAACTCATGATCCGGGCGGAGACCGAGGACTCGCTCAAGGCGCTGCAGGCCGAGCTGGTCGACACGCATCGCCGCGAGTTCGGCTCGGACCAAGACTTGCTGACCGGCTTTCAGGTCACACATTCAGGCCGCTTCTCGAGACCGGACAAGTCCGGCCTCGCGCCGAAGATCCTCTACCGCCACCCGTTCTTGGACCGCAAGTTCGGAATCCCGCAAGACTACCCAGTCCTCGGCGACGACGACGTGCGGAGAATCATCGACTTGTTCGTCAAGGCAGGCGGGATCGCCGAACGCTGCGGCTCCGACTTCGTCGACATCAAGCACTGTCACGGCTACCTCGGGCACGAATTCCTCAGCGCGGTCACGCGCGAGGGTCCTTTCGGGGGCTCGTTCGAGAATCGCACCCGCTTTCTGCGCGAAGTCGTCGCAGGCATTCGGGCGACCACGTCTCGCATCCAAATCGGCGTCCGGCTGAGCGCCTTCGATTTCGCCCCTTACCGTCCCGATCCCGCCCGGAGTTCCGGCTCCCAGCTCGGGCCTGGCGTGCCTGAGGACTTTTCCGACGCGCTGCCGTACCGCCATGCGTTCGGCGCAAGCGCGCACAACCCGGTCGAGTTCGACCTCAGCGACACCTTCCGCTTCGTCGAACTGCTGCGCAGCCTGGGCATTCGCCTGCTGAACGTGACAGCCGGCAGTCCGTACTACAACCCGCACATCCAGCGTCCGGCCTTATTCCCGCCGTCGGATGGCTACCAGCCGCCCGAAGACCCCCTAGCGGGCTGCGCGCGCCAGATCGAGGCCACCGCGCAGATCAAGGCCGCCTTCCCAGACATGGTCGTCATCGGCAGCGGCTACAGCTACCTGCAGGAATTCCTGCCCCATGTCGCCCAGTGGGCCGTGCGCAGCGGCAGGATCGACGCGGTCGGCTTGGGGCGGATGGTGCTGGCCTACCCCACCTTGCCGCGCGACGTGCTGGCTGCCGGCAATCTCGACACCAAGCGGATCTGCCGTACCTTTAGCGATTGCACCACCGGGCCCCGCAACGGCTTGGTTTCCGGCTGCTATCCGCTGGATCCGACGTACCGCGGCATGCCGGAAGCGACGCTGGTCCGCAAGATCAAGGCTGCGCTGTAGAGGCGCGTCGCTGCGCGCGCGCTCGGGCTTGGAATGCTTCCGTGCCTCCCCGATCGGGAGGGCTTGGCCCCGAGCTGGCCGTGGCAGGGTGTCGTCTCTCATTCGCGCAGCTGCTCGAACGGCACCCAGCCGACCCTCTCGCCCCAAGCCAGCCATGCGGCCTCCATGGCAGTGACCCGTTCGGGCATCGCGGCCGCAAGGTCATGCTGCTCGCTGCGGTCTGCCGCAAGGTCGTAGAGCTCCCAGGGCGCGGCCCGCCGTGTCTCGCGATCGCGCATCGCCACCAGTTTCCAGCGGCCTTGGCGGATGGCGCGGTTCCCCTGGTGCTCCCAATACAGCGATTCGTGGCCCTCGCGCTCGCCGGTTTCGAAAACGGGGCGGAGGCTCTTGCCCTCGAGCGGCACGATCTGCCGGCCGCCGCGCTGGATTGGATACCGCGCCTCGGCGAGGTCGATGCAAGTTGCCATCAGATCGATGACATGCGCCGCGGCATCGGTGATCGATCCGCCCGGCAGCTTGATGCCGCCCGGCCAGTGGCAGATCAGCGGCGAAGAGATCCCGCCCTCATGCACCCAGCTCTTGAACATCCGGAACGGAGTATTGCTGGCGTTGGCCCAAGGCCGGTCATAGCCGTCGAACGACCCGGCGTCGCCGGGCATCGCGTTTGGATCGCCCCACGTATTGCGCGGCGTCCCCTGCTCGATATCGGCGGCTTCGTGGCACCCGCCGTTGTCGGACAGAAACATGATGAGCGTGTTGTCGAGCTTGCCCAAATCGCGGATGGCCGACACCACCCGGCCGATGCCTTGATCCATGCAGTCGATCATGGCCGCGTAGACCTCCATGCGGCGTTGCCACAGGCCCTTGTCGCCCGCAGCGCCCCAAGCAGGCACCCTTGGGTCGCGCGGGCTCAGCGTCCAAGTCTCGGGCCGCATCCCGGTCTCCCGCTGGCGGGCGAAGCGCTGCTGGCGCAATTCGTCCCAGCCCATTCCGTACTTGCCGACGTACTTGTCAATGTCGCGCGGCTTGGCATGCAGGGGCCAGTGCGGGGCGGTGTACGGCAGGTACAGGAAGAAGGGGGCCTGCTTGTCTCCGTGCTCCTCGAGAAAGCGGACCGCATTGTCACTGAACGCATCCGTCATGTAGAACGACCCGTCGGCGGGAGGCGTGTACGGATCGTTGCCCACGGCCATCTGCCGGGCGCTGTCGAGCTTGAAATAGTTCGAAGCGCCGCTGATCAGGCCGAAGTACCTGTCGAACCCGCGGTCCACCGGCCAGTGCGGACGGCTCTCGCCGACATGCCACTTGCCGGACATCATGGTCGCGTATCCCGCATCCTTGAGCGCTTCGGCAATCGTGACGCAGCGATCGCTCAAGCGCCCTTGGTAGGACGGGCGGCCGTAGTCGGCCACCATATGGCCGACGCCGGCTTGGTGCGGGTAAAGCCCCGTGAGGAGCGCTGCGCGGGTCGGGCAGCAGCGCGCCGCGTTGTAGAACTGTCGGAAGCGCAGGCCGTTCGCGGCCAAGGCATCCAGATTGGGCGTGGAGATCTCCCCGCCATAACTGCCGATGTCGGAAAAGCCCATGTCGTCGGCCATGATGATGACGATGTTCGGGCGCCGGCCTGCGCAGGAAGCCGGCACCGAGGCGCAGCCTGCGAGCGTGGCGCCGCCCAGAGCTTGCAGGAACGAGCGGCGGCCGAGACTTGGATGTTGCACGCATTCGAGTATCTCCGAAACGGCCCGGGCCGGCAAGCCCCTGTGCGCGGCGGGCAGGCCGGGCTACGATTGGCACGCGCTGGCGGACGCACCGGTTCCAGTCCCCGCCATCAGCAGCCTGCCGGTATAATCGGTCTTCTAGATGGCTGCCAGTGCACCATTTCGCATGGACGGGAAAACGGCCCTCGTCACGGGCGGTGCCAGCGGAATCGGAGAACGGACCGTGCGCGTCTTGGCGGGCAACGGAGCCCGCGTGCTCATCGCTGACCGGAACGCCGCGGCGGCGCAAGCCTTGGCGGGCGATGTCGCCGGCGCGGCGCCGCTGCCGCTTGACGTGACCGATCCCGCCAGCGTGAGCCGCGCGATCGAGCGGGTCGACTCCCTCGACATCCTCGTCAACAATGCCGGGATCGGCCATGTCGGGACTGTAGAAGAATGCACGCTGGAGGATTTCCGCAGCGTGATGCGGGTGAATGTCGAAGGCGCGTTCATCGTCACGGCTGCCGCCCTGCCCCTGCTGGCGCGAGCGCCGCGCCCGTGCATCGTGAACATCGGCTCGGTCGCAGGATTGGTGGGCGTTAAGCGGCGCTTTGCCTACTGCGCGTCGAAAGGCGCGCTGGCCAGCATGACCAGGTCCTTGGCAGCCGACTACGCGGGCAGGATTCGTGTGAATTGCGTGTGCCCCGGCACCGTGGACACGCCCTTCGTAGAAGCGTACCTGGAGAAATACCACAAGCACGAGAAAGCGCAGACACGCAAGCAGCTCGATGCCCGCCAGCCTGTCGGACGGCTGGGCAAGCCCGGGGAGATTGCCCACTTGGTGCTCTACCTGTGCTCGGACGAGGCCGAGTTCGTGCATGGCTCGATGATGGCGATCGATGGCGGCTGGACCGCGCTATAGGCACGGATCCTGCCTGCCTGTGGAATAATGGCCTTACAATGACCGCCATGCTGCGGGCGCTGGTCGCCGCAAGCCTGCTCACGACCGTCGCGGGGGCCGAGATCCGCCTGCCGGCGCTGTTCGGGGACCACATGGTCGTCCAACGCGACGTTCCCGTGCATGTCTGGGGCTGGGCCGAGCCGGGCGAGGCGGTTGCCGTCGAGTTTCGCGGGCAAGGCGCGTCCACCGTTGCCGCAGAGGACGGCCGCTGGGAGGTGTACCTACGCCCGGGCTCCGCCGGAGGGCCGTTCCGGCTAGTCGTCGAGGGCGGCCAGCGGATCGCATTCGAGGATGTCCATGCCGGCGACGTATGGGTCGGATCGGGCCAGTCGAACATGGTCTGGCCGCTACAGCGCTCCCGCGACGCCGAGCGAAAAATTGCAGCGGCGCAGCATCCCGGCATCCGCTACTTCAAGGTTGCGCTCGCCACGGCCGGCACTCCGCTGGACGACCTTGAGGGCGAGTGGCGGGTCGTGTCGCCGGAAACCGCGGGCGAGCTCTCGGGCGTGGGCTACTTCTTCGCCCGCCACCTGCACAAGCGGCTGGGAGTGCCCGTGGGCATTGTCCAGTCCGCTTGGGGCGGCACGCCGGCGGAATCGTGGACGAGTGC
Source organism: Bryobacterales bacterium (assembly GCA_965219605.1). GTDB lineage: Bacteria > Acidobacteriota > Terriglobia > Bryobacterales > UBA6623 > VXMF01. The sequence goes on from CBDCOC010000001.1 coordinate 2,662,629, forward strand.
CCGCACGCTGTCCGAAGACCCGGCACTGGCAGGGATTCCGGCAGGGTTCGCGGCCGAAGCCAAGGCCGAGGAGGCGGCCTACGCAGAGCGGCTGGCCGCATGGCAAGAGCGCTCCGCCGCGGCCGAGGCCAGCGGCCAAGAGCCGCCCCGCAGGCCGCCCCCGCCGCGCACGCTGCGGCCGCAGAACGCGCCCGGCGCAATTTTCAACGCGATGGTCGCGCCACTGCTGCCCTACGCCATTCGCGGAGCGATCTGGTACCAGGGCGAGAATAACGCCCAGCGCGGGCAGGGCCGCTTGTACCGCCGCCTGTTCCGGGCGATGATCGAGGACTGGCGGCGCGCATGGGGCATCGGCCCATTCCCGTTCCTGTTCGTACAGCTGGCCAATTACGGCCGCGTGGCCGAGCAAAGCACATGGCCCGAGTTACGCGAAGCCCAGGCCATGGCCCTCGGCTTGGCGAACACCGGCATGGCGGTGACCATCGACATCGGCAACCCGACCGACATTCACCCGACTAACAAGCAAGATGTCGGCCTGCGGCTCGCGCTGGCGGCCCGGGCAGTCGCCTACGGCGAGCGCGACTTGGAACACTCCGGCCCGAGGTTCCGCCAGGCTACCCGCGAGCCAGCCGGCCTCAGGCTGTGGTTCGACCATGCGGGCGGCGGGCTGGAGGCCCGCGGCGGCCGCTTGGAGGGCTTTGAGGTGGCCGGCCGCGACGGGAAATTCGTGCCCGCCCAAGCAAGCATTTCCGGCAGCACGGTGCTGGTGTCCAGCGAGTCGGTCCAGCGCCCAGCACGGGCGCGCTACGCCTGGGCGGCAGATCCCAGGGGCAACCTGTACAACCATGCAGGCCTGCCGGCTTCCCCGTTCCAGACCGTCGAATAACGGGCGAATCGGGTAGCGCATGGACGCAAAACCCACGCCCATCGTCAAGGACCTGGTGCTCGTCGGCGGCGGGCACAGCCATATCGCAGTCCTGCGGATGTTCGGCATGCGGCCCGTGCAGGGCGTGCAGCTGACACTGGTGTGCCGGGACGTGCATACGCCCTACTCGGGCATGCTTCCGGGCCTGATTGCCGGCCATTACACGTTCGACGAGGCCCACATCGACCTGCGCAAGCTCGCGGCCTTCAGCCGGGCGCGGTTCATCCACGACTCCGTGACAGGCCTGGATCTCGCAGGCCGCCGGCTCCGCTTCGCGGGCCGGCCGCCGATCCCCTACGACCTGCTCTCGCTCAACATCGGCTCGACGCCAGACGTGGCGGCTACCGCAGGCGCGGCGCGGCACGCAGTGCCCGTGAAGCCGATCAGCAATTTCCTGCCGCGCTGGGCAGCCCTGCTGCGCCGCGTCGAGCAGCTGCAGGGACCTCCCGCGATCGCGATCGTAGGGGCGGGAGCGGGCGGCGTGGAACTCGCCTTGGCGATGCAATACCGGCTGCGGGCGCGGCTTGCCGCCGGCGGCACAGGCTGCGAGCCCGAAATCCACATCTTCAGCGCCGCCGCCGAAATCCTTCCGACCCACAATGCCCGCACGCGCCGGAAATTCCGGCGCATCTTGGCAGAGCGGGGCGTGCGCGTGCATACCGAGGCGCGCGTGAGCGAGGTCACGCGCGAAGGATTGCGCACCGCCAGCGGGTGGGCCGGGCGCTTCCACGAGGTGGTCTGGGCGACCCAGGCTTCTGCTGCGCCATGGCTGGCCGACTCGGGCCTTGCCTGCGACCGGCATGGCTTCGCGCAGGTGGACGAATGCCTGCGCTCGACCTCCCATCCCGAGGTCTACTCCGCCGGCGACATGGCCGCGGTGCGAGATCACCCCCGGGACAAGGCCGGCGTGTTCGCCGTGCGGCAAGGACCGCCGCTCGAGCGCAACTTGCGCCGGGCGCTGCGCGGCGAGCGGCCACGCCCATTCCGCCCGCAAAGGCGCTTCCTGGGCTTGATCAGCAGCGGGGACCGCTATGCCGTCGCCTCCCGCGGCCGCTGGTCCGTGGAAGGCGCGTGGGCTTGGAGGTGGAAGGATCGGATCGACCGGCGCTTCATGGCCAAGTTCGCGGATCTGCCGGCCATGCCTGCGGACGGGCGCGCCTCGTCGAAACTGCCAAGGGCCGTGCTTGACGGCGCGGAACTCCCCGAGCGCGAGATGCGCTGCAGGGGTTGTGCGTCCAAGCTGGGCGCAACCCCGCTCGGCGGGGCGCTGGAGTCGATCAAGCCGTTCCGGCGCGAGGACGTCCCGGCCGGGCTGGCCTCGCGGGACGATGCCGCCGTGCTGAACGCGCCCCGGGGCAAGTCGATCGTGCAATCGGTGGACTTCTTCCCGGCCATCGTCGACGATCCATACCTGTTCGGCCAGATCACCGCGAATCACGCGCTCAGCGACATCTACGCCATGGGTGCGGCGCCGCAATCCGCGCTCGCGATCGCCGGCATCCCGGCCGGGACGCCGGCGAAGTCCGAGCACCTGCTGCGCCAGATGCTGCTAGGGGCGGATCTCGTGTTTCACGAGGCCGAGGTCAGCCTGGCGGGCGGGCACACCAGCGAGTGCCCGGAACTCGCGCTCGGCTTCGTGGTCAACGGCCTCGCCGACCAGGAGCAGGTGCTGCGCAAGGGCGGCCTGCAGCCGGGCCAGTCCCTGATCCTGACCAAGCCCTTGGGAACGGGCGTGCTGTTCGCGGCCGAGATGCGCCTGGCGGCCAAGGGGCGCTGGATCGACGAAGCCATCGCCTCGATGCTGCAGCCCAGCCGCGAGGCTGCGCGGATCCTGCGCCGGCACGGGGCGAGCGCCTGCACCGATATCACCGGATTCGGACTGGCCGGGCATCTGCTCGAAATGCTGGAAGCCTCGGGAGCGGCCGCCTCGCTGGACATAGGCTCCCTTCCGGCCTTGGCCGGTGCCGTTGCCTGCCTCGAGGCCGGCGTGCGCAGCACGCTGGACCTCGAAAACCGAAAGGCCTGGCGGCGGGCGGCCAACGGCAATGCCATGCCCGCGCTGCCTTCCTTCTCCCTGCTCTTCGATCCCCAAACATCGGGCGGCCTCCTGGCCGGAGTGCCGGCAGCCGATGCGGAGGCGTGCCTTGCGGCCCTGCGCCGGGCCGGCTACAGCGCTGCGGCCCGGATCGGGACCGTGCAAGCGCCCCTGCCGGGCCGCGGGATCCTGGCGGCCGAGTGAGCGGCCCTCCGTCACGCGAAGAGGAGTTCCTGCCCGGCCACCGCTAGCGCATGGGTCATCATCGCCGGGGTGACGCTGCCGGACTGCGCGTAAGCCCGCCCGCAAAACCATCCCAGCACGGCCGCTGTCGCCGCGTATCCCCAGTTGGGAAATCCGCCGCGCCCCAGATGGACCGCGCCGAACAGCGCCGCAGCTGCCGCTTGGGCCAGCAAGGGGCGGCCGAGCGCAGCGGACAGCAGGTTCTGCACGACACCCCGCAGTAAGAACTCCTCGGCCAGCGCGGTAGTGAGGTAGATGCCCAGCAGCTTGCCCGCGGCCCCCAGGGCGGCGCCGAGCGGCTCGTCAAGCGGGGGAGACCACTTGAGGTAGCCGGTCGACAGGCCTACGGCCGCGATCCACGGCACCCCGCAGGCGGCGCTGGCCAGCGCCGGCCGCCAGTCCTGGCGCCGGGGCAGCAGTCGAAACGCGGCCCCCCGCAGCTTGCGCAAGCCGAGGAACGCGTACAGGCCCAACGGGATGAGCATCAGCTTGCCCAAGGCGTCGAGCCGGTGCGCGGGCGGATCGAACCCTTGGTAGATGTCCCGGAACAGCGTGCTCAGGCCGCTGACCATAGGAAACGACAGGGCGCAGATCACGACCAGATCCTGCCAGGCGAGCCGCTGCCGCGATACGGGGAAGAGCGCGTATGGCAGTGTCACGCAGGCGCACAGCAGGACGAGCCGCGCCAAGGATGCCGGCGCGAACAGTCCGGTCGGAGCGGCGTAGAGAACATACGGCGCGACCGAGGCTGCCACCAGCGCGGCTGCCAGCGCGGCCGGGGGCAGCGCGCCGCATACCGCGGCCCTGGCCCAGCGCGACACGGCGGCACAGTACAGCGCCGCCTGCCAGCAGAAAGCGGCCACGACCGGGCCTGCGATGCCGGCCGGGATCTCGAAGCGCTGTGCCAGAATGAATCCGGCAATGGCCAGCGCCGTGCAGACCCCGCCGAGACCTGCCCAGAATCGCTGCCGGCCGGAAGTGATGCGCGGTTCGTGGGCCTGGGGCAAGCTACTCATCGTAGCTGCATGGGCCGCAGGCGGAGCGCCGGCGCCGGCGCAAGCGCCGATGGAGTCGATGGCATTGGCGCGCAGCGTTGCTGACGAGGGCAGCAGGCTGGTTGCCGAACGCGACAATTACACCTACACGCAGCGGTTCCGGTTCGTCGAATTCAACGGCGGCCTGCCTGCGGGCCGCTACGAGGAAGTGCGTGACATCATATTCACGGGCACGGGCGAACGCCAGGAGCGGCACCGCGGCAAGCCGACCATGCAACTGCGCCGGATGCGCTTGACGGAAGAGGACTTCCGAGACCTGCGGGACGTGAATCCGTTCGTGCTCACGCGCGAGACGCTGCGATTTTACAGGATCGGCTACAAGGGGATTGAACGGGTCAAGGGCGTCGAATGCCACGTGCTCGCGGTCCGGCCCAGGCAGGTGCTGCACGGCCAGCGCTTCTTCGACGGCCTGCTGTGGGTCGGCGTGGAGCACGGCCAGGTGGTGCGAGCGGGCGGCCGTCCCGTGCCGCAGATGCATCGCATGGAGGGCAGCAACCTGTTCCCTGCGTTCATCACGGATTACGAACCCATTGACGGAGAGCACTGGTTCCCCGTCCGCACCCAAGGCGATGACATTCTGCCGTTTCCGACGGGCAACCAACGGGTCAAGGTGCTGATTGAATACTCCGCATACAAGAGATTCAGCGCCACCTCGACGGTCACATTCGGCAGCGCCCCGGACGAGGCGGGGCACGGGAGCGAGTCCGGTCCCGTGCCTTGACCCCGGCAGGGGCGCGTGTACAATCTGGATACGGATGCGCATTCTGCCTGTTGTCGCGCTGGTATTGATCGCCCCGGCTGCCAGTCGCGCGCAGGAACACCTCGGCAAGACGCTCGGCCAGTGGCAGGCCGGCCTTGAAAGCGCCAGCCAGATCGACCGCTTGCTCGCGATTCGGTCCGTCGGCGAGATGGCGATCCGCCAGCAGCCCGGAGCGGCCGATGCGCTGCTCGGAGCCTTCGCCCACGAGGACGGCTGCGTGCGCTACTGGGCTGCCGTCGCGGCACTGCACCTGCCCCCGCCGGATGGCAAGCTGCAAAAGCTGCTGCTGAACGCTCTCGGCGATTCCGTGCCGGAAGTGCGGATCCAAGCCGCGCGCGCGCTGATCGGCACGCCGGCGGAGCAGGAGGCGCTGCGCACGCTGGCAGCGCTGCTCTCGCACCGCAATCGCGGCGTGCGCCTGCAAGCCGCGCATGCCGCTGACGCGATCCGGGGCAAGGCTGCCCCGCTTGCCGCAGAGCTGCAAGCGGCCTTGGATGACGAGTTCGACTATGTCCAGCGAGTGGCCCGCCACGCGCTCTGGACGCTGGAGCAGCGGCCGTGCCCGTATCGGGAATGCGAGTGATGCGCGAGGGCGGCCGATGATTCGATCCAGCGCTATCCTTGCCGTCCTGGCCTTGGCCGGCATGCCGCGCGCGCTCGAGGCGAAGCCGCCGAACATTCTCTGGCTGTCCATCGAGGATACCGGCCAGCAGGTCGAGCCGTACGACGCTCACGCCCGGACGCCCAACATCGCCCGCCTGGCAAGGCAGGGCCTGACCTTCCTCGAGGCCTACTCCCACTCGCCCGTGTGCGCGCCGACCCGTTCCGGCATCATCACCGGCATGTATCCCACGGCCATTGGCACGCACCACATGCGCTCGAGGATGCTCCCGCCGCCCTTCGTGAAAGCCTTTCCCGAGTACTTGCGCCGGCTCGGCTACTACACGACCAACAATTCGAAGACCGATTACAACTTTCCCGTGCCGCTGACCGCTTGGGACGATTCGAGCAAGACCGCCCACTGGAAGAACCGGCCCGATCCAGACCAGCCGTTCTTCTCGGTCTTCAACTTCGGCAGTTCGCACGAGGGGTCCGTTCGGCGCCAATTCGCCGCGCGCACGGCGGATCCGAGCGTGGCGATCCACGACGCGGCGAAACTGCCGCTGCCGCCGTACTATCCCGACACCCCGAAGGCCCGCGAGGCATGGGCGGCGTATTACGACGTTGTCACGATGACCGACCGCACCATCGGCGAGATGCTCGCCGAACTTGCGGAAGCCGGCCTGGCCGACGAGACGCTGGTCGTCTTCTGGGGGGATCACGGCGCCGGCCTCGCACGGGCCAAGCGCTGGATTTACGATTCAGGTCTCAAGGTGCCTTTGATTATGCGCTGGCCGGGCCATATCGAGCCTGGCACGCGGCGGAGCGACTTTGTCCAGTTCCTCGACCTGGCGCCGACCATGATCGCCGCGGCCGGCGGCGAGGTGCCCGGTCACATGCACGGGCGCGTCCTGATCGGCGACCGGCGGGGACCGGAACCGGAGCATCTCTACCACGGCCGCGACCGCATGGACGAACGCTACGACATGATCCGGGGGGTGCGCAATCGACGCTTCCTGTACGTGCGCAATTTCGAGTCCCACCGCCCGTGGGTGCAATTCATGCGCACGCCCAGCCAAGGCCCGATCTACCAAGAGCTGGGACGTCTCAAGCTGGCCGGGGGCCTCGGCCCGCTGGCGGCGCGGTTCATGCAGGACAGCAAGCCCTTCGAAGAGTTGTACGACGTCATCGCCGACCCGCACCAAGTGTTCAACCTGGCAGCGGATCCAGCATATGCCGGCCAGCTCGGGCAGCTCAGGGAGGAGCTCGCGGACTGGATGCGGCGCATGGACGACAAGGGCCTCGTGCCCGAGCCCGAACTCTACCGCCGCATGTTCGAGAACGAAGACGGCGGGGTGACGGCGGCTCCCCTGCTGACGAAACGCTCTGGCCCCGGCGGATCGCTGACGGTGGCGGTGGAAGCCCGGACGGAAGGCGCGTCGCTGGCCTACCGGATCGTGCCTAGGGGCGCCGAGACACCGCCGCGCGAGGGCTGGCTGCTGTACACGGGCGAAGTCCGCTTAGAGCCGGGCGAGTCCTTGGAAGTGGTTGCGTCCCGCTTGGGCCTCGCAGACAGCCCGGCCGTTCGGCTGGGCAACTAGCCCGCGCTGCCACGGGCCGGCCGCTCGACGAGCGCACCAACGGTCAGGGCAGGGCGGGCTCTTCGATCATGTATTCGACGTCCAGCGCCTTGAGGAACGCCATCAGGTCGGCCTTCTCCTCGTCGCTGAGGTCAGCGTTCTTGGCATCGGCGAGGTTTTTCTCGTCCAGCCATTCGTTTTCCTTGCCGCCGCTCAGCATCAGATCCACGGCCTCTTCCAGCGTGGCCACGCTGCCATCGTGGAAGTACGGGGCGGATTTCGAGATATCGAACAGCGTGGGGGTCTTGAACGCTCCGGTGTCCTCTTCCGCGCCGCTGATCTTGCCGCGCCCGAGATCGGGGCTCTCTGCATCCATGCCGATTCCGACGTTGTGGAATTGCTTGTCGGCCAGCAGCCGGCCGTCATGGCAGTTGGTGCATTTGGCCTTCTCGGAAAAGACCGTCCAGCCGCGCTGTTCTTGCTCGTCGAGAGCGCTCTCGTCGCCTGCTTGGAACGCGATGTAGCGCGAGTTTTCGGTCGTGGTCACAATCGTGCGCATGAAGGCGGCGACGGCATAGGCGACATTGTCAGGAGTTGCCGGCCCTCCGAAGACCGCATCGAATTGCTCGGCATAGCCGGGGATTCCGTTCAGCTGCGCGCAGATATCGTCCATCGACGGCGCGCCGTCCTTGCCGGAAGCCCCCATGTTGCCGCCGCTCCAAGCTCCCTTGACCTGCTTCTCCAGCGCCGTCGAACGGCCGTCCCAGTACAGTGCGTCGTAGTAGCCGACGTTCCACATCGTCGGAGCCGCCCGGGTCAACTGCTTGTCGAACGCGCCCAAGGCGGTGGCCCGCCCGTCGGTCAGCCCGTGCTCCTTGAGATGGCAGCCGTAGCAGGACCGCACGCCGTCCCCGCTGAGGCGCGGGTCGTAGTACAGCTGCTTGCCAAGGGCGACCTTGGCGGCATCCATCGGATTATCGGCCGGCACGGCCATCATCTCGTACCCGGCGATTTCCGGCCAAGCCATCTCCGGCTCGTCCATGGGAGGCTCTTCCATCGCGCCGCCGCAGTACAGCAACAGAACTGACAAGAGCAGCACTGCGACTAGGTTCTTTCTCGACATTCCACATCCTCCCCGGCCATCGATCAGACCGCACGCTGCCTGCCTATTGCAGCTAGGGCGGGCGCGGCGCATGGTGCCATTATACTTGCGCAACACGGCATTGCACGCGAGTTGCAATGACCGCCCGCCGGCTCCCAAGAGACTTCTTCGGCGCCGCCGCCCCGCCCCCCTTGCGCCCGCGCTTGCGGCGGGCCTAGAGCGCTGGCAGCGGCGCATTCTCCGGGCCGAAGAGCATGTCTCGCGAGCGAGCGAGTTCGGCAGGTGGCAGGCGAACGATCCTCGGGGCAACCAAGACCAGCAGGTCGCGCCGGCTCCAGCGCCACGCGGTGCGCCGGAACAGAGCGCCAAGCACGGGAATCCGGCCCAGGCCCGCCAAGCCTGCCGGCGTACGGCTGCGCTCGTAGACCGACATGCCGGAAACGATCGCAAACTCTCCTTGCCGCAGGCGGACCTGCGATTGGAACTCGCGATTGGCGAGGATCGGAATGCCGTTCACGGCTCTGCCGGCCAGCAAGCGGAAGTTCGCTTCCAAGTCCAATGTCACCTCAGCGGCGCTGTGAACCGTCGGTGTGGCGCGGAGATTCAGCCCCAAGTCCTCAAAGGTCACCGTGGGCGGCGGCTGAACGAAATCGGCGCTGCGCGGGGCAGGCGGCCCGGAGGAATACTGCGCTGTCGCGATCGGATACCGTTCCCCGACCTTGAACTCAGCCACCATGCCGTCGAGGCTGCGGACACGCATCCGACGCAAGGTTTCCGCAGAACTTGCTGCTAGGCTGGCCGAGACGGATGCATCTCCCAAGGCGATACCCAATACTGTCTCGCCTCCGCCGATTCCGACCAAGCGATCGCTGCCCGGCACGGGCGGCGTGGCACCGAACAGCGTGCTGAAATTTGTCACCGGAAACGAGGCGGGCAGGTCTACCCCGGCGGCAATGGTGCTGCCGCTAGACACCGCGACCATGCTCAGCTCGATGACCACCGCTGCCTTCGGCTGGAGCAGGTCGTCCGCAAGCGAGCGAGCAAGGTGGAGCTTGGCCGCCGTGTCCCGCAGGAAAATATTGCCGCCGCTTGCATCGATCTGGAAGCGGCGCACGTCCAGAGCCTGCTGGATGGCCTGGGCTATCTCGGCGGCAGCCTCGGGGGCCAGCGAACCATCCAGAGGAATCGTAGCCAGCGCGACGGTTTCGCGCTCGTTGCGGTGTGACGCATCCCCCGGCACAACCAAGACCTCGCTATCGCTCAGGGGCACCGCCACAGATTTGCCGAGAGCGCCCAGGACACGCATGGCACAGCGAAACCCACACCCGGAAAGGTCGGCCCGGATCGGCGTGTTGCCGTCGAAGTCCTTGTCGAATACCACGCGCAGGCCAAACTCTCGGGCCGCCTCCTCATACGCCTGCCCGATGGAATCTCGGAAGCGGAACGAGGCCTTGTGCTCGGCATAGCGCAATGTTGCCGGCCCTGCCAGCCGCGGGCGGTTGCTATCGATGGATATGTCGGTGGCCAGCGTGGTCACTTGCGCAGGCTGCGACGGGGGCGGCAACTCCCAGCTATCCGGCGCAAGCGCGAGCGCCGCCCGATGTCGTCCAGCCGCCGCCAGCAGACGGGCGGCCCCGCCCCGAACGCCCCGCGCCGCTCGAATGTACTCGGTATTCCCCGGATCGAGCGAGCGCGCCCGGCTGTAAAAGAGCAGAGCCTCGATGTGCCGCCCCTGTCTCTGGGCGGCCATGCCCTTGCGAAACAACGCTCGCGCGGAAGGCTCTGCCAGCAGCGTAAGAGGGACGAGCAGCAAAGCCGCGAGCAAGCGTGCGAGTTTCGCTTGGAACACGATCAAGCCTGTAGATATTTAGGACGCATGCTCCCAGTCGGGCGTGCAGCAGGTCGAATGCTCGGCGCTGCGGAGGGATGGCTCGGGTGCTGGCAGTGGCTGCGGTCCAATGCCCAGTGGGCGGCGCGACCTGGTTCAGGGCGAGCTTGGCAGGATCCCCCGGCAGCATCCGAGAGCTATGGGCTGGTGTGAAACACCCTAGCCCGCCCCTGCCCCCACAGCGTCCCGGGAAGCAGTTTGTGCAGTGTCGGGAAGCAGCTGGTAGCCGAGATCCTTAGCTGTCGTTTTGAGGTAGGCCAAGGTCCGTTGGCGATGGCGCTGCTCGTAGGCCGCCTCGCCCTCGTCAACGTAGTCCTGGCCGAAGCGCAGCATGCGGTATACCAACACCGCCAGCTTGCGGGCGGTGGCGAACACCGCCGTCTTCATCCCCTTGTGCCGCGCCTTGCGGCGCAGCGCCGCCCCCAGCGCCGACTTGGACCGGATCAGCGCCGTCGCCGCCATGCGCAGCGCGTTCGACGTGCGCGTCGCTCCCAGCCCGCGCTGCCGCTTGCCCGCCAACTGCTGCCCGCCCGATACCGCGTGCCGCGGCGCCAGGCCCAGCCAGCTCGTGAAATGCCGCTCGCTCGGAAACGACCCCAGATCCGTCCCCAACTCGGTCAGGATCGTGCGCGCCGCCCCCGCGCTAATCCCGTCGATGCGCGTCAGATCCACGCTCGCGTAGCGGTACAGCGCCGTCCGCAGCGGCTGCTCACCCCGCCTTCGGATGGCTTTCTCCTTGGCCGCGTTCGGGTGCCGCGGACACTCCTCCGCGCTGCATTCCTCGCCCGCCTGCTGCTGCAGATCCTCTTGCAGCTTCTGCTCGTAACCGTCCATCTCGGCCTGCACCGCGTCGTACAGCCGCAGCGCACTGCGCAGGTTGAACAGGTGCTCCTCCCGCCAGTTGCCGCTCAGGTACTCCACGAACTGCTCCTCCGTGTGCTTGCAGCGCCCCGAGCGCAACTGCGCCAACTGCTCCGCATCGCGCTGCCCCGCCACGATCGCACGCACGATCGCCATGCCTGTCTGCCCCGTCAGATCCGTCACCGCCCGATGCACCTGCACGTTCATCTGATCCAACGCCCGCTGCATCCATTGCACGCAGCGCGTGCGCTCCGCCACCAAGCTCTGCCACTGCCGGTGCAGCGCCCGCAGCTGCGTCACCGTCTCGGGCGGCCGGAACGAGCCCCGCAGCAGGCCGCAACTGTGCAGCCGCTGTAGCCACTGGCAGTCCAGCATGTCGGTCTTGCGCCCCGGCACGTTCTTCAACTGCCGCGCATTGACCAGCAACACCTCGAAACCGCGCTCCTCCAGCAACTCGTGCAATGGGATCCAGTACACATACGTGCTCTCCAGCGCCACCGATTCCACGCCTTCGGCCGCCAGCCAGTCCGCCAACGCGTCCAACTGCGCGGTGGTCGTGCCGAACGTGCGCACGTTGGGCCTGCCGTCCGCACGTGGCGGCCCGCAGGCCCAGTGCTCGCGGCTGCCGAGGTCCACCCCCGCCACCTGCGGGCGCTGCACCGGCAGGTCCCGCTCCGGCTGCTCTCTTGCCATATCTCCCTCCTGCTGCTCCTGTCTCACACACGGAAGGCCCCGGCCCGGGTTGGCAATTGCTCTGCAATGCTGGTGTTGAGGAGTGCTTCCGAAGAAACCTCGCTAGTGAATGATCGCTCGCCCGGACCCAGACTGGCTTTGGGGCAAATACTGCACCAATGAAATTACGGGGCTTGACTGCCGGAACCCTCCGCTCTGATTCTACGCCAAGCCACGTGTTTCCAACCGAATGATCCGGGCCCCGCCCGGGGGCGCGACTGGCTTGGATCGGCCAGTTGATCTGCCAATCGAAGGCGCTCCGCGGCGGCGGGATGCTTCCGCCAACCGGCAAAGCCCTGCCCAGCACGGCCGCCGGCCCCTCGGCGCCGCCCGCCGCCTGCGACGGCGGGATTTCCAAGATGCCCAAGCCGGGCAGGATGCCGCCCAGGAAGGAATCGGTCACGGGCGCGGCGGCGATCACGCGGCCGGCGCCGGGACCGCCCCGGGCCACCGCCGCGAGGAAATAGGCGCCTTCGTTGCGCACTAGGCCGCCCCCCTCCGGCAACGGGGCCGAAAGCACCTCTGCCGGAGAGTTTTCCGGATACGACAATGCGGCGCCGCCAAGCTCGGCCCGCAGCATCAGCCCGGGGAATCGGGGTTCCGCCCGGGCATGGTAACGGCGCAGCAAGGCGGGCCTGTCGCCTGGCGGCTGCTCGCGCAGCTGCCACAGCAGCGGCGCAGCCATGGCCTCCATGCGCGACGCCTGTCGCCAGAACTCGAGGGTAAGCAGGTGCGCCGTGACCGGTCCGAGCGTGACGAGGATGCCCCACGCGACGACCAGGGCGCCCAGCGAGATCGGCAGGGCGCCGACGAAGAAGAAGACGGCCGCCATGCGGTGGCGCACGCGCCACAGAAACTTGCCCGCCGCCCAGCGCCCTAGCGCCATCAGGCGGCGCGACACGAACAAGCCACCGCACAGCACAAGCAGCGCTCGCGCCAAGGCCGAGAACGGCTGGAGGCCGGGGACAGCAGATTGCAGGCGCCAAAGCACGGCCGCCAGGGCCGCCAGCGAGAGCAGCGTGGCGTCGATCCTGTTCAGCCTGAGGCTGGTATAAGCCACTTGCTGTCACCATTCTAGGCGCAGCGGGCCGCGATCCCCGGGCCGCTGCGCATGCGCCGGGCTGGGCGAGACATTACACTCTAGGTAGTGCCTGCGACAAAACCCCCTAAAATCAGTTCTCTGCTAGCAAAACGGGCCGATTGGTGAGCGGAATAAAGGCTTGTTGCAGCAGGCTGAACAACGCGCAGTGGGTTGTTGCCAGGCGAAGATCGCAGCTAATGGGCCAGATCCGAGCCAACGGACCGCCGCCCGCCGAATCTTCGCCTGCGTCGATTGCCCGCAACCGTTTTGAATACAACGACATGGATGCTTTTGTCGCAAGCACTAGGTAGCCATGATGCGATTGCCCGGCCCGCCCAAGCTCGCGCCGCTGGCTTGTGCCGTGGCACTGTTGCTGCCCGCGCTCGGCGCGGGCGGCCCGGCCGCGCGGGCCGCCCGCCGCGTCATGATGATCGACCTGGACACGATCATCCACCCCCTGACGGGAGAAATCGTTGCCGACGGCCTACAGGCGGCCGGGTCCGCGGGCGATGAAGCCGTCGTGCTGCGCCTCGACACGCCCGGAGGCATGCTGCAAACGACCAACGAGATCGTGCAGGCGATTCTTGCCTCGCCGGTTCCGGTCATAGCCTACGTTTCGCCCAGTGGCGGCCATGCGGCTTCGGCAGGCTTCATCATCCTCGTTTCGGCGGACGTGGCCGCAATGGCCCCAGGCACGAACACCGGTGCTGCGCAGCCTGTCCTGGCGATGGGCGGCGAACTGCAGGGAACCATGAAAGAGAAGGTCGAAAACGACACGGCGGCCTCTCTGCGGGCCGTCACTGACAAGCGCGGGCGCAACAGCGAGCTGGCCGAGGATGCGGTCTTGAACAGCGCCTCGTTCACGGAAGAGGATGCGCTTGAGTCCAATCTCATCGACGTGGTCGCGAAGGATGTCGACGACCTGCTGGCCCAAGTTCACGGCCGAGCGGTCGTGCGCTTTGACGGCACGCAACAGGCCTTGGACCTGGCAGATGCCGAAACCTACTCCTTCGTGCCCAATCTTCGCCAGCGCACGCTGCTTCCGTTCGTGGACCCCAGCCTGGCCCTGCTGGTTCTGGCGCTGGGCGCAGCCGGCGTCTACATCGAATTCACCAATCCGGGGCTGGTCTTTCCCGGAGTGGCCGGCGGGATCCTCCTGATCTTGGGACTGCTGGCCCTTTCGCTGCTGCCCATCAACATCGCCGGGGCGGCCCTGGCGCTGCTAGCGCTAGGGCTGTTCGTGGCCGAGGCCTTCACGCCGACGAACGGAATCCTTGCGGCGGGCGGCGTGATCGCGATGGTACTGGGCCTGGTTATCCTCGTCGACACCGACGTGCCCGAGCTGCAGGTCGGATGGCCCTCGGCAATCGGGATCACGCTCCCGTTCGCTGCGATCAGCGTGTTCCTGCTGCAACTCGCGATCCGCTCGTTCCGCCTCAAGGCGGCGACTGGCGGCGAAGCCATGGTGGGCGAGATCGGCGAGGCGCGTTCGGCGCTCGCGCCGGAAGGCAAGGTCTTCGTGCATGGCGAGCTGTGGAACGCCCGGGCGGCTTCCAGCATCACGGAGGGCCAGAGCGTGCGCATAGTCGCCGTGGACGGCATGTGGCTCGAAGTGGAACCAAGTCAAAGATGAGCCGGCCAGGCAAAGAAGGGCGTGCCATGCAAGGCGAGCCGGGCCGGCCCGCGGCTAGGTTGCCTTGCCAGCGCCCGCCTAGTATGCTCAGTACTGGCCGCGGCCAGCCGGGCCGGGGAGGGCTCGCATGGATTTCACTCTCATCCTGATCGGCATCGTCGCGCTGTACCTGATCAACTGCATCAAGATCCTGGCGGAATACGAGCGGGCCGTGATCTTCCGGCTCGGGCGCCTGTTGCCCCAGCCCAAAGGGCCTGGTCTCATCTTCGTATTCCGCCCTCTGGACCGGATGGTGCGCATCCCCCTGCGCGTGGAAACCTTGGAGGTGCCGTCCCAAGACGTCGTGACACGCGACAACGTTACCGTCAAGGTCAGCGCGGTGGTCTTCTTCCGGGTGATGGACCCGACCAAGGCCGTGGTGGAAGTGGCGCATTACATTCACGCCACGTCGCAACTGGCGCAAACTCGCCTCCGCTCAGTCTTGGGCGAGGCTGAATTGGACGAGCTGCTGAGCCAGCGCGAGAAGCTCAACAGCCTCTTGCAGTCGACGCTGGACGAGCAGACCGGCACTTGGGGCATCAAGGTCCAGGCCGTGGAAGTCAAGCATGTGGACCTGCCCGAGCAAATGATCCGGGCGATTGCGCGCCAAGCCGAGGCCGAGCGCGAGCGGCGCGCCAAGATCATCCATGCCGATGGCGAGCTGCAGGCGGCAGCCAAGCTGACCGAAGCGGCAGCCAAGCTCAGCGACCAGCCGGCTTCGATCACGCTCCGCTACCTGCAGACACTGACCGAGATCGGCACCGAGAAGAACAGCACGATCGTGCTGCCGCTCCCCGTCGACCTCTTCCACGGCCTGGCCAAATGGACCGCCAGCTTGGACAGCGGTGGCGACCGCTAGTGCCCTGTAACGCGATCGCAACCCTTCCGGCTGCAAAGAGGAGCTTGAAGGAGGCCAGGCCTGCCCTTGCCCCGCAAGCTGCCCGAGGAGGCCAAGTCGCGGCCGGACGAGGAATGGAGGAGAAAGCCGAGGATCGATTTCGCCTTCGTGCGCCGGCAGCGGGCGGCATCTCCGTGATTGGCCGCCCCGCCTGTGACTTGCAGCCCCCCTCCCGATAGCCGGCGCCTGCGGCCAAAACATCTATAGCGTTGCACGTTAATCAGTTGCGTGCAATCGACGCCGGCGAGGACCGCATTGGCAGCCGCCCGTTGGCTGCGTCCTTCGCGTGGCGGGAAGCAATCGCGATTCGTTCATCCTGCACCAGCCGGCATCCAGCCCATTCCCCAGTGGAGAGCAAATTTAGGGGCTTTGCCGCAGACGCTAGTTGCCCGCGAGCATGTTTTACAATTTGGCTATGGCTCGGAAATCCAAGACCAAGTCCACGGACGAGATCGAGGTTGTCTTTGGATTCAAGCAGGTCTTAGGATTGATCTTGCTGGGCGCGGGGGCGCTTTGCCTCGCCTATCTCAGCGGATTCGAGAGCGGACACAGGCGGGCGCTTCGCGGGGATCCCAGCTTGTTGGGGTTTCTCGAAAAGAAGGCTGACACGCACACCGAGCCGGTGGCAATCCCCGACGTCTTGATACAGCAGTTGGACGCGGAGCGTGCGAAGATCCAAGCGGCAAGCGGAGCCGAGCAAGCTGCCGCCGGCGGCGAGCAGGGCCAAGCCGCCGCGCAGGCCAAGCCTACGGCCGTCGCCAGGCCTCGGCCCGTGGCAGGCCAGCCCCCCGCCGGTGAAACCATTGCGGAGGAAGAGCCGCCCGCGGCCACTGCCCCGGATCCCAAGCCGGCTGGCACGGTACCCGCGCGCGAGGAGGCGCAAGGCTCGCGGCTGCACTACCAGGTGGCCGCCCTGAATTCGCGCCAGAACGCCAAGGGCTTGGTGGATTGGCTGCGGGCGCAAGGGCTCCCCGGGCAGATCCGACCTGCGGACGATGACGGGCTGT
The DNA here is from genome assembly GCA_965219605.1 of Bryobacterales bacterium. GTDB lineage: Bacteria > Acidobacteriota > Terriglobia > Bryobacterales > UBA6623 > VXMF01. Next base: position 2,679,068 of record CBDCOC010000001.1, read on the forward strand.
ACCGAGTCGTCGTCGGGCCGTTTCCGAATGACAGGGACGCCGAATCGGCCAAGGTCCGGCTGGCCCGGGACGGCTTCGCCGTCATGGTGCGCAGGCTGTAGCCCGGGCCCCGGGCAATGGCGCTGAGTGAGGACAGGCCGGAACGGCCATTCTTGAATACGATCTAATTTATTGATTTTAAAGAGTTTATAACGAATTCCCGAGGTTTCCCGGAAACGGATTCCGGCCCTGCCGCTAGGGAGTCGGGGAGTTGCGCAAGATCGGCAGGGATTTCCTGCGAGCACAGCACTTCCGCGGCCAGAGCGAGCGCTTGTTCAAGCAGGAACCGCACGCCCTCTGCAACCTGATTACGATCGGCTGCCTGTTCACCAACCGCGACGGCCGCCTTGGCCAGGCCGTCAGTCCGGCGGCCGCCCGCAATCTTTAGTTCGTGCCATTGAGGCGCCTCAGCCGGCCCCGCGCTTGGAGGTTGCGCTGCAAGTCTTCCTGCTCGCGGCGCAATTCCAAGAAACTGGCCAGCCGGCCCGGGTCAAGCGCCCCCTCCCCCTCTGCGGCCCGGACGGCGCAGTCGGGCTCGCTCTCGTGGCTGCAATCGCGGTAGCGGCAGCTCCCGCCCAAACTCGCGATCTCCGGGAACACTTCTTCCACAAGCTCGGGAGTGCTCCATGGATAGAGTTCGCGGATGCCGGGAAGGTCCATCAGCAAGCACCCCTTGGGATGCGCCACTAACTCGCGCCGGGTGGTCGTGTGCCGGCCGCGGTTGTCCTGCCTCCTGACGCGGCCGACCGCGAGGCGGTCCGCTTCCAACAGCGCGTTGATCAGAGAGGACTTACCCGCGCCCGACGGCCCCGCCAGCGCGGCGGTGCCGCAGCGCGGGAGCAGTTCCTCGAGCGCCTCCATGCCCTGGCCCGTCATCGCGCTGGCAACGATCACCGGGAAGCGCGGGTCGGCACGGTGCAGCATGCGCGCGATCTCCCCCGGATTCGCGCAAGCGTCCGCTTTGTTGAGGACGATCACCGGCGCGGCCCCGCTGGCCAGCACACTGGCCAAGTAGCGCTCGATCTGCCTGGGGCGCAGCTCGCGGTCCAAGGCGGCCACGATCAGGGCAGCGTCAATGTTGGCCGCCAAGACCTGGCGCTTGGCGGCATGGCCCGGCCGCTTGCGGGCGAGCGCATTGCGCCTGGCGAGAATTTTCCTGGCAATCCGTTCTTGCGGGTCGAACAGCAGCCAATCCCCGACCGCCGCCGCGCCGATGTTGCGCGGCAGGCTCACGGCGACAGTCCGGCCTGCCGCGTACACTTGGGCCTTGCGCGCCGTCGCCAGTCGCACGCGCCCGATTTCGGTGCCCGGCGGGCCCGGCAATTGGCGCTGGAAGAACGGCCCCCAGCCGTAGCGGTCGATATTCATGCCCGGGCGGGCTCGGCGGCGGGAACGCGCCGACGAGCCGCTGCCACGGTGTTGGCCATGAGCATCGCGATCGTCAGCGGGCCTACCCCGCCGGGCACCGGCGTGTAAGCCGAGGCGCACTGGGCCGCGTCGCCCGGATGGACGTCCCCTACGAGGGCGCTGCCGGTCTTCTCGAAGCGCGCCAGCCGCGCGGGCGCGTGGGCGAGAAGGTCGCGGACCGCGGCAGGATCTTCCAGTCGGTTGATTCCGACGTCCAGCACGACCGCCCCGGGGCGGATGTGCTCGCGCGTCAGCATGGCCGGCCGGCCGGCCGCCGCCACCAAGATATCCGCCTGGCGGCAGACCGCCGCGAGATCCGCCGTCCGGGAGTGGCACACGGTGACCGTGGCATGCTCGGCCAGCAGCAGCAATGCGGCCGGCTTGCCCACGATGTTGCTGCGGCCGACGATGACCGCATGGCGGCCCGCGATCGGAATCCGGCTCCTCTTGAGGATTTCGATGAGGCCGCGCGGCGTGCATGGCGCGAGGCAAGGCTGCCCGCGGGCCAGCTTGCCGGCGTTGAGGGGGTGGAACCCGTCAACGTCCTTGTCTGGCGAGACGTGCCCGAGCACACGCAGGGCGTCGATGTGCCGCGGCAGTGGCAGCTGGACAAGGATCCCGTCAATCTCATCGCGCGCGTTGAAACCGTCCACCGCAGCCAGCAACTGCTCCGTGCTCGTTGCGGAGGGCAGGCGCAGTGTCTCAGAGTGCATTCCGATGCGGTCGCAGGCGCGGATCTTGTTGCGTACGTAGATGCGAGAGGCCGGATCCTCGCCGACCAGAACCGCCGCAAGGCCGGGGCGCGCTCCCGCGCCCGACGCTTGGTCGACCTCGGACGCCAACTCCTCCAATACGCTGTCGCGGATCGCGCTGCCGTCCAGAATGCGTGCCGCCATGTCGAGTGTGAATCTTAGCAGACCGCCCCGCGCGCAGATCCGTACGGAGGAGTCCGCTTCCGCTTGCGAGCGTTGCCGCGGTTTTTGATACCGTGAGCATTGTGATGCGCGCGCGCTGTCGGCAACTCCGGCGCCGAGAGGCCGGATGAACTTCGACTCCTACGAGACAGAGGGCTTCCATGACGAACTCTTCCTTGCCGATGGCAGCCCCCGTGCGGAGTTCCGCGGCTTGGTGGACCGCATCAACTCCCTGCCCGAGGGGGACTTCGAACGGCGGCAGCGCGCCGCCGAACGCAACTTGATGCACATGGGCATCACGTTCAACGTCTACGGCGACGACCGCGGCCAGGAAAAGATCTTCCCCTTCGATCTCGTGCCGCGCCTGGTCACGTCCGCGGAGTGGGATTGGATCGAGCGGGGATTGCGCCAGCGCATCCGCGCCCTGAACCTGTTCATTGACGACGTCTACCACGACCGCAAGATCGCCAAGGACGGCGTCATCCCGGAGGAGATCATCCTCTCGGCGCAGGGGTTCCGCGAGCAGTGCGTCGGCTTGAACCCCCCGCACGGCGTTTGGTGCCACGTCACGGGCACGGACTTGGTCCGCAACTCCGACGGGCAGATCTACGTGTTGGAAGACAACCTGCGCGTGCCGTCCGGGGTGTCCTACGTGCTGCAGAACCGGGCCGTGCTCAAGCAGACCTTCCCCAAGGTGTTCCGCGGCCTGGGGGTGCGCCAGGTGGCAGACTACCCGGGCCGCCTGCTGGCAATGCTTGCAGAGGTGGCGCCGCCGGGCTACGACCGCCTGCAGGCGGCGGTCGTCACGCCCGGGCCGTTCAACTCGGCCTACTTCGAGCACTCGTTCCTTGCCCAGCAAATGGGTGTCGAGTTGGTCGAAGGGCGCGATCTGGTCGTCGAGAACGACGCGGTCTACATGCGCACCACGACCGGCTTGGAGCGCGTCCACGTGATCTACCGCCGCATCGATGACGATTTCTTGGATCCGCTGGCGTTCCGGCCCGACTCGCTGCTGGGCGTGGCCGGGATCATGGAGGCGTACCGCAAGCACCGGGTCACGCTTGTGAACGCGCCGGGCACGGGCATTGCCGACGACAAGGTGATCTACGCCTACGTGCCGCAGATCATCCGCTACTACCTGGACGAGGACATCATCATCCCCAACGTCCCCACCTACATGTGCTGGGATGCGCAGCAGCGCCAGCACGTGCTGGACAACATCGAGCGCCTCGTCGTCAAGCCCGCGAATGAGTCGGGCGGCTACGGGCTGCTGATCGGCCCGCACGCCAGCACTAGGGAGCACGAAGAGTTCCGGCGGCGGATACTGGCCGACAGCCGCAACTATATCGCCCAGACCACGCTGTCGCTCTCGCGCGTGCCGACCTTGGTGGACGGCCGTTTCGAGGGCCGCCATGTCGATCTGCGGCCGTTCATACTGTACGGCCGCGAGATTTTCGTGCTGCCGGGCGGCCTGACCCGCGTGGCCCTGCGCAAGGGCTCCCTGGTCGTGAACTCCTCGCAAGGCGGGGGCAGCAAGGACACCTGGGTGCTCGCCCCGGCCAAAGACGGCCTGGCGGCATAGGCCTGCCAGCGCCATGCAAGGTGTCGCAGAGCCGGGACGCAAGCCATGCTGAGCCGCGTTGCAGAATCCATCTATTGGATGAACCGCTACATCGAGCGGGCCGAGAACGTGGCCCGCTTTCTCGAGGTCAACGAGAACCTCATGCTCGACCTGCCGCCGGGCCTGCTCCCGCAATGGGGGCCGCTGATCGAGATCACCGGCGACGCGGAAGCGTTCAAGAAGGCCTACGGCGACGCGGACCAAGAGGAGGTGTGCTGGTTCCTGAGCTTCGACTCCAACAATCCCAACTCGATCATTTCGTCCTTGCGGGCCGCGCGCGAGAATGCGCGCTCGATCCGCGAGATCCTCTCGGCGGCGGTCTGGGCCGAGATCAACGAGGCCTACCTGCTCGTGGAAGGGCTTGCCAAGAGCGGCAGCGAGCTTTCGTACGACTTCCGCCGCCACGTCGTGCGCGCCAGCCACAGCGTGGAAGGGGCGACCAACGCGACCCTGTCCCACGCCGAGCCTTGGCATTTCAGCCGGATCGGGCGGCTCTTGGAGCGCGCGGACAAGACCACGCGCATCGTCGACATCCGCTACTTCGTGCTGCTGCCCTCGCCCGCCGATGTCGGCAGCCCCACTGATGACCTGCACTGGACGGCTGTCCTGCAGTCGGTCAGCGCGCTGGAGATGTACCGGCAGCGGCACGGCATGGTGCGTCTCGACCAGACGGCCGGCTTCCTGATCCTCGATCCGGAATTCCCGCGGTCCGTGAGGAATTGCCTGCGGCGCGCGGACCAGTCGCTCCATGCCATCACCGGCACCCCTGCGGGGACCTTTCGCAACCTCGCCGAGCACCGCTTGGGCCGGCTCGTTTCAAGGCTGGACTACACTGCGGTAGATGAGGTCATCATCGCCGGCCTGCACGAATTCCTCGACGACCTGCAAGTCGGCCTCAACGGGATCGGCGATGCGATGCAGAGCTCGTTCTTCGCCCCGCGCAGCGCGCCCGGGGGCGGCGCGGGCGGGAAGGCGCTGAGATGACGTTTTGCCTCGGAATCAACGTGCAGGACGGCTTGGTCGGGATCGCCGACACCAGGCTGACCTCGGGCAACGAGTGCCTGACGGCGCGAAAGGTCACCACCTACGAAACCGACGGCGGAGCATTTTTCATCATGACATCGGGCCTGCGCTCTATCCGCGACAAGGCGCTGACCTACTTCGAAGAGGCGCTGGCAGAGCGCGAGGAGCCTCTCTCCAGGCTCCATCAGGCCGTCAACCTGTTCACGGACCAAGTGCGGCGCGTGTCGCGCGAGGACAAGGAATCGCTGGCGGAGGGCGGGCTGTCCTTCGACATGAAGGCCCTGGTCGGCGGCCAGTTGCTCGGCGACCGGGACCACAAGCTGTATCTGATCTACCCCGAAGGGAACTGGGTCGACACCGGCCGCGGCACGCCTTACCACGTGATCGGATCGAGCGGCTATGGCAAGCCGATTCTCGACCGCACACTGACGTACGGCGACTCGATGCGGCACGCCTTCAAGGTGGGCTGCCTTGCGTTCGACTCGACCCGCATCAGTGCCGCGGACGTGGACTTCCCGATCGATGTCGTGCTCTACGCGCCCAACTCGTTCCGCATCGTCGAGCACCGCTTCCAGAAGGACGACCTGGCGTCCATCTCGAACTGGTGGCAGGAGCGCCTGCGCACCACGATGCGCGACCTGCCCGGCGAATGGCTCGAGCAGGCCTTCGCCAAGCTGAACCCCGGCAGCCCAGCCAAGAGCGGTTCGCCCTGATCCCGGCCGCCATCCCGCGCATGCGCTTCGCCGCTTGTCACACCACTCGGTTTCGCTACAGCGGGCCGGTGTTCTTGGAACCGCACGTCCTGCGGCTGCGCCCGCGATGCGACGGCTCCCAGCGCCTGCTGGCATACCGCCTGGCGGTCACGCCCCAGCCCGAGTTGCTCAGCCATGCCTTGGATGCCGAGGGCAACGTCATCGCACACGCATGGTTTTCGGGCAGCACGGAGGCGCTAGCCATCACTAGCGAATTCGAGATCGAAACGCTGCGTGCCAATCCATTCGACTACTTGCTCCTCGGCCACGGGGCCGGGGTGCTGCCGGTCGAATACCCTGCGGCACTGCGCGACCGGCTGGCTCCGTCCCTGGTGCGCCCGGACGGGGCCGACCCTGCGGTTGACCGGTTCATCGGCCCGGTCATCGCGCGGTCCGAGCGCCGGACGCTGCCGTTCCTCAGCGGGCTCAGCCAAGCGATTCACGAAGCTTGCGCGGTCACGGTGCGGGAGCACGGCGAGCCGTTCCCGCCCGCCCAGACCCTCGCGGCCGACCAGTCCGCCTGTCGTGACCTAGCCGTGCTGTTCGTGGATTGCTGCCGCGCAGTCGGCATCGCCGCGCGTTTCGTGAGCGGCTACCTCGAGCAAGGCTCGGACTCCCGCTTCATGCATGCGTGGGCGGAAGCGTACCTGCCGGGCGGCGGCTGGCGCGGCTACGACCCCACGCAGGGCTTGGCTGTCGGTCACCGCCACGTGGCAGTGGCAGCTGCAAGCCTGCCCTCGGACGCGAGCCCGATACACGGCAGCTTTCGGGGGGAAGCGGTGGCCGAGCCGCTCGAGGCCGCAATCCGCATCTGCCAGTCGGGCGGGACATAGCGGGCAAGCGCGCGGATCGTCTGTCCGCCCGGGGGCGGGTGCTCGAAGGCAATCGCCCGCGGCGGGCGGCCCGGCCACGCCTAGATTCACGCCCGGAGATGGCAGCCCGCGGCAGAAGCCGCGACGGAGCGGACGCAGCCCGAATCGCCGCGATTCCGGGCGAAAACCGGCGCCCAGAGGCTTCTACGCGTGCATCTCTGCCACAGCCGGACAGCCTGATAGGCCGTTTAGAATGGGGTTCCATGGATCACTTGAGCCCGACCGAGCAGAGGGGGATCCGCTACGAGCCGGACGAAAGGCCGCCCGCGGCGCTGGCGCTGGGCCTGGGAATGCAGTATGTCCTGCTCAGCATCAGCGGAATCGTGCTCACGCCCGCGACCGTGATCCGGTCGGCTGGCGAGAGCGAAAGCTACCTTCTCTGGGCCGTCTTCGCGGGCCTTTGCATTTGCGGCATCAGCACACTGGTGCAGGCCCTGCGCGTCGGGCGCATGGGGGCCGGCTACATCCTGCTGATGGGGACTTCGGGGGCCTTCATAGCGGTCTCGGTATCCGCATTGCTCGAGGGCGGCCCGGGCTTGCTGGCGGCATTGGTGATCGTATCTTCGCTGTTCCAGTTCGTGCTTGCGTCGCATCTTTCCCTGCTGCGAAAAATCCTCACCCCGCTGGTGGCCGGCACGGTCATCATGCTGATCGCCGTCACCATCATTCCAATCGTGTTCGCCATGGCCGCGGACGTTCCCGCAGGCACGCCCGCGGCCGGCGTGCGGGCTTGCGCCGTCGCGACACTGGCCGTAACGGCCGGGCTGGCCTTGCTGGCCAAAGGGGCGCTGCGGCTGTGGGCCCCTGTGCTGGGCGTGGGCGTGGGCTGTGTCGTCGCGTCGTTCTTCGGGATGTACGACACGGCAATGGTGGCTTCCGCACCGTGGATAGGACTGCCGCAAACGCACTGGCCCGGCATTGACCTGGGGTTCGGGCCGTCGTTCTGGAAGCTGCTGCCGGTCTTCGTGCTGGTGACGGTGATCGGCGCCATTGAAACGATCGGGGATGCCGTCGGCATCCAGCAGGTGTCTTGGCGCAAGCCGCGGGCGACCGACTTCCGGGCGGTGCAGGGGGCCGTTGCGGCCGACGGGCTGGGCAACCTCCTGTCGGGGCTGGCCTGCACCGTTCCCAACACCACCTATTCCTCGAGCGTGGCCATTACGGAGTTGACCGGCGTTGCCGCACGCTCGGTCGGCGTTTGTATCGGAGGGCTGTTCTGCGCAGCCGCGTTCATGCCGAAGCTGACCGCGGCCATCCTTGCGATCCCGGACGCGGTCGTGGCGGCCTACCTGCTGCTCCTGCTGGCGATCCTGTTCGCGCTCGGCATGCGCATCGTGGTGCAGGATGGCATGGACTACCGCAAGAGTGTCGTGGTCGGGATCTCCTTCTGGCTCGGCGTCGGGTTCCAGAACCAGCAGCTGTTCGCGGACGGCCTGGGCGAGTTCGCCGCGTCGATCCTCGGCAACGGCATGACCGCGGGCGGCTCGGCCGCAATCCTGATGGTGCTGGCCATGCGGCTGTCGGAGCCGCGCCGGCGCAAGTTCAAGACAACCCTGCAGTCTCGGTCGCTGCCGCGGATCGATGCGTTCCTCAAGAAATTCGCCGAGGACAGGCGCTGGAACGAGGAGTCCTCGAACCGGCTGCGGGCGGCCGGAGAAGAGGCCATCCTGAGCCTGCTGGCGGGCGAGAAGGGATCCGGGGATCCGCCGAAGCACCTGTTCCTGGCCCTGTCCGGCAATCGCAGCGACGCGGAAATGGAACTCGTCGCCTCGACGGCCGAAGAGAACCTCGAGGACCGCCTCGCCCTGTTGCAGCACTGGAAAGGGGAGGCCGGCGAAGCGCCGATATCGCTGAAGCTTCTGCAGCACTATGCCAGTTCGGTGAAGCACCAGCAGTATCACGGCACCGACATCATCACCGTGCGCGTCAACGGGACGCGAGCGGCCAAGCTGCGCCGCTAACCTTGGCTGGCAGGAGCGGCGCAATCCGGCAGCGAGCGGCGCAGCTCTTCGGACAGGACCACGGCCTCGGCAACCTGCTTCATGGGAATCCGCCGCCTGCGGCTCTCTTGCTGGAGCTTGAGGTAGGACTGCTCTTCCGTCAGGCCGAGATCGCGCTGCAGGATGCCCTTGGCCCGCTCGAGCAGCTTGCGGGTCTCGAGCTGGACGGCCAGCTTGGCAACCTCGCCGTCAAGCCTGGCCCGCTCGACCTCGGCCCCTACCAAGTGCCCGATCGTGGAAACCAGGCTGATTTCCGTCGAGGGATGCGCGTGGGGCCGGCGGTGCTGCAGGTTGAGCACGCCGATCAGACGACCGCCGGCCAGAATGGGCACCGACAAGAAGGCCTCGAAGCCGTCCTCGGGGAGTTGGCTGAAGCCGCGGAAGCGATGGTCCAGGCCGGCCCGTTCGGAAATGGCGATGGTCTCGCGCCTCTCCGCAACCCAGCCGGTGATGCCTTGGCCGACAGGGATGCGCAGGCTGTCGACCGACTCGGGATGGGGGTTCTTGGAAGCGCGCAGGACAAGCTCTTCGCCTTCAAGCAGGTAAATGAAGCATGAATCGGCGCCAACGACCTCATTGAGGAAGCCGACGATCTGATCCAAGACCTCGTGGAGCGGGTCGGCTATCGCGAGCCGCTCGCTGATGCGGTGCAGGAACTCCAAGTGCGAGCGGCCCCTGGGGTCAGGCCGATCCTGCGCGGGCCGGCCAGGCATATCCGAGCCGTCCGTCGATTCCATCACAACGACCCCTTGTGGCACTTGCAGACTCATTGCACATCCTTGCGGGCGTCCCGACCGCGACGCATGTTCCGGCCGGACACCCAAGCTCAGGCCGCGATCCGGTCGGGCACGGGGATTGCCCGCAGAAACCAGCCGCGCTGAGCCGACTACCGGCTAAGCCCAGTGTAGGAGCGGGCTGCAAGCTTCTATAGGCCGTTATGCCTGCGATAAGAAAATTCTTGCCGGGCAGCAACCCAGCACCATGCAAGGGGCCGCGCCAGCAGGCCTTCGGGCCACCCCCGATTCTTTGCTGGTTGGCGGAGAATGTGACGGCGTAAAATCAGGCCTGGAAGCTGCAAAAGTGCGGACACTATCCGCGCAGAATACAGGTTTCCCGGTTGTGAGCAGCTTCCGTGCTGGATGTCGAGCGGCTGGCGGGGCAAGAGCTCGCCAATGGCAGTCGAGCGCGCTGGGGCCGAGGATCCCGCGTTGCAGCAGCGCCCGGCGCAAACATCGGCCCGCACCTCCGCAACGAGATCCAGCGGCGCACGGCAGCACCCCATCCGCCGCGCCATTTCGAGGATTGCCGGGCCAGACCGCTCCGCCGTCTGCGCTATGGTAAGACAACCCGCGACAGGACCGGCCTCGCGGAACAGTCTCGGCCCGTGACCCAGCAACCTCCGATTCTCGAGCGCGAGGTTCTGTCCGGTTCGGTCGAACGAGTCGTATTTCACAATTCCGAGAACGGATTCTGCGTCCTGCGCGTGCAGGTTCGCGGAGTGCGCGAGCTCCAAGCAGTGGTCGGCCGCGCTCCGGCGGTAAGCCCCGGCCAGTGGATCACCGCCTCCGGCCAGTGGGTCAACGACCGCTCCCATGGCCGGCAGTTCGAAGCTTCGTACATCAAGGCGTCGGCGCCGGAATCGGATGCGGGCATCGAAAAGTACCTCGGTTCGGGCGCGATCCCCGGCATCGGCCCCGTCTACGCCAGGAAACTCGTTGCCGAGTTCGGCAGCGATGTGTTCAAAGTGATCGAGCAGGATCCGGCGCGCTTGCGGGAAGTGCCGGGCATCGGGCCTGTCCGCGCCAAGCGCATCATCGAGGCGTGGGACGAACAGAAAGTCGTGCGGGAAATCATGATCTTCTTGCGCTCGCACGGCGTCGGCGCGGCACGCGCCGCCCGCATCTACAAGACTTACGGCGCCGACGCCGTGGAGGTGATGAGCGAGAACCCGTACCGCCTCTCGCGGGACATCCGCGGCATCGGATTCAAGGTCGCCGATGGCATCGCCATGAAGCTCGGCGTGGATCGCCGCGCCCCGGCCCGCCTGCGGGCCGGGGTTTGCTACGCGCTGGACGAAGCCGTCGGCGAGGGGCACTGCGGCCTGCCGCGCCAAGAATTGCTGCAGCTGGCCGGAGACCTGCTGGAAGTCGAACTGCAACTGGTCGAGCCAGCGCTGCAGGCCGAAATCGACGCGGGAAGCATCGTCGAGGACAGCGTCCGCAGCGAACCCTGCGTGTTCCTGGCCCGCCTCCACCGCGCCGAGCGGGGCATCGCCAAGGCTCTCAGCGCCGCATTGCAGGGCAAGCCGCCGTGGCCCCGTGTTGACATGGACCGGGCAGTCCCGTGGGTCGAGCGGCAGATCGGCCTCAGTCTCGCGCCCAGCCAGATCGAAGCCGTTCGCTTGGCATTGCGATCCAAGGCGATGGTGATCACGGGCGGACCGGGCGTCGGCAAGACGACCATTGTCAACGCGATCTTGAAAATCTTGCTGGCCAAGGGCGTCGTGCTCGCGCTTTGCGCCCCGACAGGCAGGGCTGCCAAGCGTCTCGCGGAAACCTCGGGGATCGAGGCCAAGACCGTCCATCGGCTGCTCGAATTCGACCCGGTACGCGCCGGGTTCCGCCGCAACGCGGGCAAGCCATTGGAATGCGACCTGCTGGTGGTGGACGAGACGTCCATGGTCGACGTGCCGTTGATGAACGCGCTGCTGCGAGCGCTGCCGCGGCAGGCCGCGCTGCTGCTGGTCGGAGATGTCGACCAACTCCCCTCCGTCGGCCCCGGCCAAGTCCTGGCCGACCTGCTCGACAGCGAAGCGTTGCCCGCGGCGCGGCTGGTGGAGGTCTTCCGTCAGTCTGCGGGCAGCCGGATTATTGTCAATGCGCACAGGATCAATCGCGGCAGACTGCCCGAATTGGACACCCCGGAGCAGGAGAGCGACTTCTACTTCGTCCCCGCCCGAGAGCCGGCCGACGCAATCCGGAAGACCGTGGAAATGGTGGGCAGCCGGATTCCGCGGCGCTTCGGCCTCGACCCGGTCCGCGACATCCAGGTGCTGTGCCCGATGAACCGCGGCCCGACGGGCGCCCGGGCGCTCAATGCGAGGCTGCAAGCCGCGCTCAACCCGCCCGGGGAGCACAAAGTCGAGCGTTTCGGCTGGAGCTTTGTTCCGGGCGACAAGGTGATGCAGGTCGAAAACGACTACGACCGGGATGTGTACAACGGCGACATCGGCAGGATCGCATCCCTTGACATGGAAGCAGGGACGATCGAGGTGGACTTCGACGGCCGCCAGCTGGCCTACGCCCTGCGCGACCTAGACATGCTGGTCCCCGCCTTCGCGACCACGATCCACAAGAGCCAAGGCTCGGAATACCCTGCAGTCGTGATCCCGATCATGGACCAGCACTTTGTCATGCTGCAGCGCAACTTGATCTACACCGCCATCACAAGGGGCAAGCGCCTTGTCGTGCTCGTCGGCCAGCGCAGCGCCGTCAGGCGGGCCGTGCAAACGGCCGGGCAGGCAAGCCGCTGCTCCAAGTTGCGGGAACTCGTGCAGTCCGCATGCACGGCCGGGGCTTGCGACGGCCGTAGCGAGCCCGCGATCGTCTAGCCCGGATATCTCACCACGGGGAGTAGACATGAGGCATGATTTCGTGATAAGCTGTTTTGTTTCCAAGCAATTACAAGCTTGTCGAAAGCACACCTCATGTCCACACAGTGTACCACGATCGAACTTCCCAAGCACGCCCGCCGCCAGGTCAGCGCCTGCTTCGACGGCGGGCGCCTGTCGAACGATGGCGGAGCCCTGCTGCTGGCAGCCGCCGACCGTGCCTTGCGGCTGACCGCCCGCTTGGCAGGCTGCTTTCAGGATTACCGCCAGCGGGGCCGTTGCGAACACTCGGTGCAGGCGCTCAGCGCCCAGCGCCTGTTCGGCCTGGCCCTGGGCTACGAGGATCTCAACGATCACGACACGCTGCGCGACGACAGCCTGCTGGCGCTGGCGGTGGGCTGTGCCGACGTGACCGGCCAGAGTCGCGTGCGCCAGCGCGACAAGGGGCATCCGCTGGCCGGTTCGAGCACGCTCAACCGCTTCGAGCTGGGCCGGCCGGAGCAGGCGGCCAAGGATCGCTACAAGCGCATCGTGGGCGATGCGCAGCAGTTGGATCGGCTGCTGGTGCAGCTCTTCATCGAGATGCAGGCGGCGGAGCCGGAGGAACTGGTGCTGGACATCGATGCCAGCGACGATCCGCTGCACGGCGAGCAGGAAGGGCGCTACTTCCACGGCTATTACGACTGCTATTGCTACCTGCCGCTGTATGTGACCTGCGGGCGGCACGTGCTGAGCGGGCAGTTGCGCACGGCGGATGTGGATCCGGCAGTGGGGGCGCTAGAAGACGTGCAGCGCATCGTGGCCCAACTGCGCGAGCGCTGGCCGCAGGTGCGGCTGCTGGTGCGGGGCGACGCGGGCTTCTGCCGCGAGGCCTTGATGGCGTGGTGCGAAGAGCAGGCGGGCGTGGACTACGTGTTCGGGCTGGCGCAGAACGCACGCCTGCAGCGGGCCGTGCGGCAGCAGCGCGAGCGGGCGCGGCGGCGGGGGCTGGTGAGCGGGCAGAGCGCGCGCTGCTACCGCGAGTTCAGCTACCGCACGCGGCGCAGTTGGAGTCGCACGCGGCGCGTGGTAGGCAAGGCGGAATGGCTGCCGGGGCCGGGCCGCAACAGCAACCTGCGTTTCGTGGTAACGAGCTTGAGTCGGCAGCGCTGGGGCACGCGCGAGTTGTACGAGCAGTTGTACTGTGCGCGCGGGGACATGGAGAACCGCAGCAAGGAGCAACAGTTGGACTTGTTCGCCGACCGCACCTCGGCGAGTGCGCTGCGGGCGAACCAGTTGCGCTTGCACTGGGCCTTGTTCACGGCAGCACTGCTGGAACAGATCCGCAGCGTAGCGCTGGCCGGCACGGAACTGGCGCAGGCGCAGTTCGGCACGCTGCGGGTGCTGTTGTTCAAGGTCGCGGCCAGCGTGCGGGTGAGCGTGCGCCGCATCCGGGTGTCGCTGTCGTCGTTATTCCCCCGCCAGGAACTGTTCGCACACTGCCTGGCCCGCCTGCGGGCGAGCTAGCGCGCTGCAGACAGGCGGGACGCTGCGGGGCCAGGGCGGCTCCAGGGGCAGGTGTGCGTACAGCGTGCCGCTAGGCCGCCCGCCAGGCGGCCAGCGGCTGAGGATCCCGTGTGCGCAGGCGCTGCGCCGGTGGTCAACGGCGCTATGTGACCAGGGTACAACAAGCGCACTATCCAATGTTTCTATTGTGGGGCGCTCTGACCATGATTCTCGGCTGCGAGCAAAGTTGGTGAGATATCCGGGCTAGCCCGATTGGCGCAGCCTGCCGCGCTCGAAGCGGAAAACGCGGTCGCACAGTCCGGCAAACGTCGGGTTGTGCGTCGCCAGCAGGATTGCCAGCCCTTCTTGCTGCACCAGCTCGAGCAGCAGCCTCATGACGGCCTCGCCGGTGTGCTCGTCAAGGTTGCCGGTCGGCTCGTCGGCGAGCAGCAGTCTCGGCCGGGCGACAAGCGCCCTGGCGATTGCGACCCGCTGCTGCTCGCCGCCCGACAGTTCGCCGGACTGGTGGTCGACCCGCTCCGCCAAGCCCACGCGTTGCAGCCAGGCGCGCGCCTGCCCCAGCGCCGCGTCCGCGGGCCTGCCGCGGATGCGTAGTGGCAGCGCTACGTTCTCAATGGCCGTGAACTCAGGCAGCAGGTGGCAGTTCTGCCAGACATAGCCGATGTCGCGGTTGCGGTAGTCGGCGAGCTCGGATGCACTCCTTGCCGCCAGCGGGCTGCCCCGGAAGAGCACCGTGCCGGACGTGGGCTTCTCGAGCGCGCCTAGGATATGCAGCAGTGTCGACTTCCCGGCGCCGGACTCGCCCACCAGGGCCACGCTCTCGCCTTGTCGGATCTGAAACGTAAGCCGAGAAAAAATGGTCAGCGCCTGTGCGCCGCTGCGGAAGGTCTTGCCCAGCCCTTCGGCGCGGATCACTGGCTCAGCCATCGGCGCGAAGCTCCTGCATCCATCCTAGCCCGAATACCTGGCGCTGCATGTCCGCAGGGGAGGCCGAGGCATCGATTCTGCAGTCGGCCTGGGCATAGGCGCCCCGGCGGGCCTCGTACATGCGCGCGAATTCGGCGCGATCGCGCGCCAGCGGACGGTGGGCCGCCCGGCACACGCGCTCCCACAGCATCCCGACCGGGGCGTCGAGCCAAACGGTGGGGCCGACCGGCCGCAACAGGCTGCGATTCCGCTCGAAGGCGTAGGCACCCCCGCCCAGGGCGACGACTCGCGGCGCGCCGCGCCGGCTGATCGCGGCCTGCTCGCAAAGCGCCGCGTGCTCGCAATCGCGGAACCACTCCTCGCCATGCGCCGCGAACATCTCGGCAATCGAGCGGCCCGCCCGCCTTTCGATCTCGGCGTCCAAGTCGACGAACGGCCATGCCAGCGCCGCTGCCAGCCGGCGGCCCAGGGTGGACTTGCCCGACCCCATGAAGCCCGCCAGGAAAATCGCGGCTGGCGTGACCGGGCGCGGGCCCGTCCCGGATCTGCGGGCGGTCAACTCTTGCCGCTCCTGTGCGTCGCTCGCGACATGGCGCTGTGCATCACGGCGGGGCACAGGCGCTCGGCCGCGACCAGCAGCCAGCCGGCGCGCGGCAGAACCAAGGTGCGCTTGCGCTTGAGAATTCCGGTGCGCACCGCTTCGGCACACTGTTCGGCGGTCAGCGCGAACGACTCGCTGCCCGGGCGCGGCGAGGTCGCCGCCCCCCCCAGCAGGTTGCCCAGGAATGGCGTGCGCACATAGCCCGGGCACACCACCAGCACTTGAATTCGCCGCTCCCGCAGTTCCGCCCTGAGCACGTTGGCGTAGGCGTTGAGAGCGTGCTTCGAGGCGGCATAGACCCCCATGCCCGGCAGGGACAGCTTGCCGGCCATGGAACTCACCATGACAATCGCGCCGTGCGGCCGGATCAGCGGGAGGAGTTGCCGTGTGATCTCCACGGGCGCTAGGAAATTGAGCGCCATTAGATCGCGCGCGTGATCTGGGCGGGTTGCGCCTGCCGGGGCGAGAGCGCCGACGCCGGCATTGTGCACGAGGATATCCAAGGAGTCCAATTCGGCCCGCGCCCTCGAGCAGAACGAAGCAAGGGCCGCCGGGTCTGCCAAGTCGGCGTCAAGGACCGCGGCACCGCCGATCCGGCTCGCGGTTTCCTCCAGCGCCGCGCGCCGCCGCCCGCCCAGCACCAGCTTGGCGCCGTCCCGGGCAAGCCGGATGGCGCATGCCCGTCCGATGCCCGACGAGGCGCCCGTGACGAGCGCGGTCTTGCCCTGCAGCTCAGCCCTGCCCATGGCCCGGCCTCGGCGTGCCAGCGGGGTTGCTCACGCTGCGGTCTCAACGCCGGGACGCGCGCCGGACAGCGGAATCCCGCGCTTCCCGGCCGGCAGAGAGCTTTCGCCCGCGGCACAGATGCCGCTCCGCAGATCTTGGGACGCGCCTCCCTGCGGGGCTCGTCCGAGCATGCCTTGCCCTGCCTCGCGAATCACGACTTGCGGCGGCGCGGGCCCTCGGCCCGCAAGTCCATTGTAGGCCCCGGAGCGGCCGCGCCGCGGCTGCCTCTGATAGCTGCTGGCGCGGCGTCAGCGCGGAGCCGGCAGCATGTTGCGAATGGCGGCGATGCGCCAGCCCTCGCCGGTGCGCAGGCACAGGAAGGTGCTCCACATCTTCCTTGCGGCGGCGCCATCTGTTGCGGCGATCACGTAGCGGGCATCGGCCACTGCGACCCCCGCCGCGGGAAAGCGCACGCGGTCCACCGCCAGAGTGCGGGTTCCCGGGTTGCGGCGCGAACTGCCGAGCATGCCTGCCACGAGCGCCTCGCGGCCGCGCCGCCATGCGCCCGAAGACACCAGCTGGTCGGCATCATCGGTGAACAGCTCCCGGATTGCCCGCGCATCTCCCGCAGCGCGCGCCGAGGCGTAACGGCCGACCAGTGCCCGGATCGCCTCCGCTTCGTCCTCGGCCCGCAGGCCGGGCCCGCCCGCGACCATGCACAACACGGCCAGCAGGGCGCCGGGCAGCAAGCGGAGCGGGGCTGGCAATTTCGCGTGCTTCCGTCCGCGCTAGTAGACGCCGACCGTGACCGAACCGGCCTTGGAACCCTGGTAGGGCCGCACGTTGCGGACGCCATCCCACGGGTACAGGTCGATGGGCGGCTCGCGCTCGCAGATGTCCCGCTCCGCGAACCTCGGCATGAAAAACTCCCGCGTCAGGGTGGTCAGCACGGCCCGCCCAGTCTCGCCGTACCCGACCACTTCGCCGAGGTTGTCCGGGTTGCAGACTTCCAACACGGCGCGCGGCTGGGGCGGGTAGTAGATGATGGCGTGCTCGTCCGCCGGGTCGAACGGCTTGTGGCATGCCAGGCCCATCAACGTATTGCCGTAAGTGGCTGCGAAGTAGGCGCCTTCCAGCAGCTCCTCGCGGGCGAAGCGATGGAACTCCGGCGTCATCTCGGTCCCGCCGCAGAACACGCCCGTAATGCCGAACTTCCGCAGCGAGATCCGCTCGCAGAGGCCCTCCAAGAGCTTCGGCGTCGCGAACAGGCAGCGGATCCCCGCGTGCGCCTTGAGGATCGTGACGGCCTGGTCCAGGCAGTGCTGGCGGTAGCGCTCGGCCTCTTCGTGCTGGCCGCGCTTCAACAGCTTGACGACCCAGCGCGGATCCAAGTCGACCGAGAAGCAGATGCCGTCCCGGACATGGGCGAGGTGCTCCACTGCCAGCCGCAGCCGCCGCGGGCCGGTCGGGCCGAGGTGCAGCCAGTCCGCGCCCGGCGGGAAGAACTCGTCAGGCAGCGTCTTGGAGAACTCCTCGTAGTCGGCCTGGAAGTCGCCGATGTTGACGCGCGACTTCGGCACGCCGGTCGTGCCGCCCGTCTCGAACACGTACACGGGCCGGCCTTGCAGGCCTTTCGGCACCCAGCGCCGCACCGGCCCGCCGCGCAGCCACTCGTCCTTGAATGGCGGCAGCAGCCGCAGGTCGCCGAAGCCCCCGATGCGGTCGCGCGGATCCCAGGCCAAGCGCTGCTCGGCAAATTCCAGCCAGAACGGGCACCCGGTTGCCGGATCGAAGTGCCATGCGACGATCTGCCGCACGTGCGCGTCCAGCGCCGCCCGCGCGGCTTCGATCCGGTCACCGCGGTCCGGCACTTGCGCCCCCTCAATCCGCCGCGATCGCGTACAGGTGCGAGCGCGTCATGATGAACAGCGTGCCATTGGCCGCTACCGGGGTGGAATAGATCACGTTCCCGAAATTGATTTCCGAGAGCACTTCCAGCTCGCGCCCGGCTTTCAGCACGGACAGGTCGCCGTCCTCGTCGCCGATCATCACCTTGCCGTCGACCACGTAGGGCGAGCCCCACACCGCCGCCAGCATGTCGTGCTCCCACAGCAGCTCGCCGGAAGCGAGGTCCAAGGCGTGGAAGAAGCCCGAGAAATTGGCGGCGTAGACGATCCCGTCATGGATGGCCACCGTGGAGATCGTCCGGCGGAACGGGTGGTGCCAGACAACGTGGCTCTCGGTCACGTCGCCGCTCCCGGAAGCGTCCACGGCCCACAGGTGCCCGACGCCCTCGCCATGCTCGGGATCCTGCCCGACCGCGACGTATACCTTGCCATCGAAAATGACCGGCGTCGCGATGATGTTGTTGCGGTCGCCCCGCCCCTGCTTCCACTCCGATTCCTTGGGATTCGCGTCGAATTTCCAGATCGGCTCCCCGGTTTCCGGCACGAAGCTGTACAGCCAGCCGTCGCCGCCCGCGAAGACCACCTGGTCGCGGCCGGCAGCGGTCCCGTACGCCGGCGACGACCACTGGCCGTGCAGGATATCGCGCCCGGGAGAGCTGTCCTCCCAGGCGACCTCGCCCGTCTTGCGGTTCACGGCCAGAAAACTGGGGCCGCGCGAGGAGGGCACGTTGATGTGCGATTCGTCGACGCCGTTCGAGGTGTTGACGAACAGCAGGTCGCCCACGATCAGCGGCGAGGTGGCGGCCACGTTGTGCGGAAAGACGCCAAGGTCGTTGTACATGTCGAGAGACCAAATCACGTCGCCATCGGTGGGATCCTGCTTGGCCTCGTCTTGGTAGGGCCCGTCATTCTCGCCATCCCGGAAGCCGTCGGCGTCGAGCGCCAGCACTTGCGCGCGGTTGGAGACGTAGTAGACGACGCCATCGGCCACCGCTGGCGACGAGCAGACGCCCTGCTCGGGCCAGTCGTTGACCCGCCCGGCCGCGAGCTTGGCATGCGTCATCTGCCACAGGAACTCGCCGGTTTGCTCGTCAAAGGCCATCAGCACGCCGCGGTCGCCCCCGTAGGCCGCATCGCGCAGCAGTTCGTTGTTGGTGCCCAGAAAGACCTTGCCGGCGGCGACCACCGGGTTGCCGTGGGACTGCGAGCCGATCTCGGCCCGCCACTTGACGTGTTCCATGGTTTTCAGGTCCCACGTGCGGGGAATGCCGCTCTCGGACGACACCATGTTGCGGGATGGGTCCCCGCCCCACATCGGCCAGTCGGCACCGGCCGCCGATGTCAGCGCTGCTGCCAGCGCGAGGGCGAAACAGGGGGCTTGGCGTAGGCAAGCTGGCATTTTGATCTCCGGGTGGCAGTGGTCAGTTCGCAAGCGGCGTGACTTTGAGGTTGTCGTAGTGGATGTCGGCCGAAGAGTAGCCGTAGAGGCCCGGGCTGCCACGCTCGTGCCCTAGCGCGTCCACGGCTTCAATCGTCCACGCGGCGGGCTCGTCAGCCTCCCTGGGCCAGACCTTGCCGCGGATCGCGGTGCTGCCGTCCGCGGCGGGTTCCACGCGCAGCTTGACGCGGTACCAGACCCCCGGCTCCCATGCCAAGGGGACCTCCTTCGAGAAGCGGCCCAGCTCGGAAAGCCAAGTGCGGACCATCAGGGTCTGGGCGTTACCCATCAGGGCCAGCGTGTAGCGGTGGGAAACCAAGCCCATGTCGGCCATGCGCCGGCGCTGCTCCATGGACATCATCTCGGCCTCGATCTCGTAGCCGCGCTGCCGGGGATGGCCGACATAGACGGTCGTACGCCAGCTGCGCGGGTTGCCCGACGGCTTCTTAAGATGCATGCCGCCATCGGCCTCGACGATGGCGAAACGTCCCCTTGCAGCCGACCAGCCGTCCGGCACGCTGTCCGCGCTGTAGCCTTCGAAGTCCTCCGTGAACCCGCTCTCGGGCCGGACCGCCACGCGCGCCCGGCCGCTGAGCCCGCCTATGGTCGCGACGATCAATCCGCCCTGCGGGAATTGGCTGCCAGCGGTGAAGTCTCCGTCCGATCCTAATTCCCCTGCCAGCGCGCCCTCGATGGACCAAGCCGCCTCGCGCTCGCCGATCAGGCGGCCGCGCGCGTCGAAGAGCCTTGCCCGGAAGCGCACCCGCTCGCCCGGGGCGAGGGTGGTCTCCGCGGGCAGGACTTGCAGGTGGGCCGGCGCGGCGCCGGCAGGCGCCGTGCGCGACCCGTTGTCCGCCGGCCTGGGCGGGCCGGGCCGGCCGTGCGCGCCGCCGATGCAGTAAAGCATGTTGTTCGTGATGAAATAGACCCGCCCGTTGGCAATGGCGGGCGAGCCGTTGACCTGCGTGGCGCTGCCGTCGGGATCCTTGAATTCATCCACATCGGTCCGCAGCGGCTCTTGGCGCCCCGCCAGCCGCAGGATGTGCAGCTTGCCGTCGACATCCGAGACGTACAGCTTGTTGTCGCCGATGACCGGCGAGGCGCGCTGGGCGATGCCGAGGTTGCGCGCCCACAACTCAGCCCCGCTCGCGATGTCGAACGCGACTAGGTTGGCAGAGTTGTCGACTTGGTACAGAATGCCGTCCTGCAGCGCGGGCGAGGCGTAGCCTGCCAGGAAGCCGTCCACCTTCCATAGCTGCTTGGGCCGGCCGTCGGTGACAGCGGCGGCGTCCAGGGCGACCACGCGTCCCATGGCGGTGCTGCCTTCCGCGTTCTCCTCGCTGTGGGAAGCGTACACGGTCGTGCCGTCGACCACCACGGAGGAGTTAAGACCGCGCTTCGACAGCGGGAATCCCCAGACCTTGATCCCCGTCGCGGCCTGCAGCGCGTAGATGCCGCCGTCCCCGTTGCCCGCGATCAACAGGCGGCGGCCGTCGATCTCGCGGACGACCGGCACGGAGTACGTGGTGTCGTAGGGCGCCTTGCCGGGCGTGGACAGCCAGACCGTCTCGCCGGTGCGCTTGTCCAAGGCGTAGAAGCGGTGCCGCGGGAGGAATGTCGATCCCCAGCCAGCGGACAGGAAGCTCACGATCAACAAGTCTCCGTCAAGAACCGGCGTCACCGTCCGGCCGCCGAAGCCTGAGATGCGCCCCACCTCCTCGGAGGTCGAGCGCTCCCACAGCACGTTGCCCTCGGGGTCGAACGCGATGACCATGCCTTCCACGCCGTGCGCGTAGACATTGCCCGTGCTCGGGTCGCCGGCCAGGCTGGCCCAGCCCACGCGGTGGTGCGGAATGTCGGTCTGGAAGACGTTGTAGCGGTACTCCCACACCAGTTCGCCGCTATCGGCATCGAGGCAAGCCACCTGCTCCTGCCAGCGCGCGAGCGTGTCGCGCTCGGCCAAGCGGATCACGCAGACCCTTCCATCGACAATGATCGGTGTCGAGCGGCCGCCGTAGGGAGCCTTCCACACCAAGTTGTGGCCATCCGGCGACCAAGCCTCGGGCAGGCCCGTGTCGAGCGAGACCCCGTCCGCCGCCGCCCCGCGCCACGCTGCCCACGAGTCTGCGGCAGGCAGTTGGGCGCATAACACCAAGGCCAAGGCAAGGGCCGGCCATGAAGCTCTGGAAGAAGGCTTTCGCGCTCTCATCGGACTGTGGCGTGCGAGGGCCATTACCTATAAGTATAGGCTTGGGAATTCCCCGCCGATAGCGCGATCCAAGCCTTGGCCGAGAAACGGGCGGCGTCTTGCGGGGCGGCAGGTGGCGGCCTGCCCTGCGAGCAGCGATGCAAACTGTCACGCCAGGCGCGCCTGCCGCTGGCGGCCGGATCAGGCCTGCATTGACGTAAGATAGCCACGATGCCTCCGGATGCGCCAGTGCGCGTGCTCGTGGCCAAGCCGGGCTTGGACGGACACGACCGCGGGGCCAAGGTGATCGCCCGCGCCCTGCGCGACGCAGGCATGGAAGTGATCTACACGGGCCTGCGCCAGACTCCGGAGCAGATCGTCAGCGCCGCGTTGCAGGAAGACGTCGAATTCATCGGCCTGTCGATCCTCTCAGGAGCGCATATGTCGATCGTGCCGCGGGTCCTGGCACTGCTCGGGGAAGCGGGTGCAACCGACATCCGCCTGATCGTTGGCGGCATCATTCCTGACGCGGATTCCGAGGCCCTGCTAAGCCTGGGCGTGGCCCGGGTGTTCCAACCGGGCGCCTCGCTGGAGTCGATCGTCCGCTTCCTGCAAGAGAACCGGCCTTCCCGTGCGCTGGCCTGACCTGCCGGGCCCGCGGCACGTTGCCGCGCGGGAGCGGTGCTGGCAAGCACCGCGGACATGGCCTTGCTCGTCCATACGGGCGGAAACTCCGCGCGTTTCGCGGATACCGGCCGTCCCCGTGCCGGCCCATGCATTTACAATGGAAGCCAACCGATCGTCAACCCGGCCGATTGCAAGGGGGCATGGCTAGAGTGCATCGGCGCCCAAGCTCTATGCGGAATTCCTGGCACCGCTTGGCTGGCCGGTGCCGAGCGCTTGGGGGCTGCCTCTTGGATCTGACGCCGGATCGTGGCCGGCAGGGCGCCGAAACAGCAGCGGCACGGCCGGCACCCGGCGGGGAGCGCTAGCAGTGCGCGGTAGCGATCAAGTCGTTCGATCCCCCGACCTGTTGCGCATGAAGCGCGCAGGCGAGAAGATCGCGATGCTGACGGCGTATGACTTCACCATGGCGCGGCACCTAGACCGCGCCGGCGTGGACGTGCTCCTAGTGGGAGATTCCCTAGGCATGGTCATGCTGGGGCAGTCCAACACCCTGTCAGTGACCTTGGACGTGATCGCGCACCACACGGCCGCCGTATCTCGCGCCGCGGCCCGGGCATTGGTTGTCGCCGACATGCCCTTCCTCAGCTGCCATACCGGCGCGGCCGATGCCGTGCGCGGGGCGGGGCGGCTTGTGAGCGAGGCCGGCGCCCATGCGGTCAAGGTCGAGGGCGGCCAGCCGGTCCTAGAGGTGG
The DNA here is from genome assembly GCA_965219605.1 of Bryobacterales bacterium. Taxonomy (GTDB): domain Bacteria; phylum Acidobacteriota; class Terriglobia; order Bryobacterales; family UBA6623; genus VXMF01. The sequence continues at coordinate 2,701,978 of CBDCOC010000001.1, forward strand.
TGCGGCGCTTGGTGGAAGCCGGCATCCCCGTGATGGGCCACTTGGGGCTGACGCCGCAGTCCATCCATCAGCTCGGCGGGTTTCGCAAGCAGGCGCGGGACGCAGCCGCGGCGACCGAGCTGCTCGACAGCGCCCATGCCCTGCAGGCCGCCGGCGCTTTCGCGGTCGTGCTCGAGCTGATCCCGGACCAAGTCGCGGCGGAAGTGACCCGGTCGCTGGCAATCCCGACCATCGGCATCGGAGCCGGCCCGCACTGCGACGGGCAGGTGCTTGTCAGCCACGATGCTCTCGGCCTCTACGACGAGTTCACCCCGAGTTTCGTCAAGCGCTTCGCAGAGCTGGGCCAGCAGATGAGCGCTGCCGCCGAGCTCTACGTCCGCGAAGTCCGGGCCGGCGCATTCCCGGCTGCCCGGACAAAGGCCCGCAGCGGCGACCGTTCCCACTGATCCCGATGGCCACCGAGCGTATCGAGCGCATCGCCCCGCTGCGCCGGCGGGTGCGGGCCGCCAAGCGCCAGGGCGGGCGGGTCGGCTGCGTCCCTACCATGGGCGCGCTGCACGCTGCGCATACCGCGCTGTTCGACCGGGCCCGGGCGGCATGCGACCTAGTGGTAGCCACCATTTTCGTCAACCCCCTACAGTTCGACCGGCAGGAGGACTTGCGCAGCTATCCCAAGGATATCGAGGCCGACTTGGCCGCTTGCAGCCGCCACGGGGTCGACGTGGCCTTCGCTCCGGCCGACGCGGAAATGTACCCGCGCCCGGCTGCGGTCACGATGCAAGTCGGGCCCCTTGCGGACGGCTTGTGCGGGGCGAGCCGCCCGGGGCACTTCCGCGGTGTCGCCACCGTCGTGCTCAAGCTGCTCAACGCTGTCCAGCCCGATATCGCCTACTTCGGGGAGAAGGACTACCAGCAGCTCTTGATCGTGCGGCGCCTGGTTGAGGACACCTGCCTGCCGGTCGAGATCGCGAGCGTGGAAACAGTGCGGGAACGGGATGGGCTGGCCATGAGTTCGCGCAACGCGCTGCTAAGCCCGACCGAGCGGGCGGCCGCGCCAGCGATATTCGCCGCACTGCGGCAGGCGCGCAGCGCGGTGGAGTCCGGCCAGCGCGAGGCGCGCGCGGTTACGGCCCTGGCCAGGCAGGTTCTGGACCGCGAGCCCCTGCTGCGGCTGGATTACCTCGAAGTGGTGGATCCCGACACGCTCGAGCCTGTGCGCCGGATCGGCGGCCCGGTGCGCATCGCAACCGCCGCATTCCTAGGCTCGACGCGCCTGATCGACAACATCCATGCCGCTCCCGCAGAGGCGCGATAATGGGGCACCGCTAATGGCTTGGATCGCCCGTCTCGCCTCTTGCCTGGCGCTGTGCTGCCCGCTCGCGTCCGCCGCGCCGAACATCGTGCTGCTGTTTGCCGACGACCTCGGATACGGCGACCTCGGCGCGTATGGCAACCCGACGATCCGCACGCCCAACCTCGACCGCCTGGCGTCCGAGGGCTTGCGAATGACGTCGTTCTATTCGGCGCCGTCCTGCGTGCCGGCCCGCACGCAGCTGCTGCTGGGGCGCTACCCCAGCCGCGCACCCGTGACGGGCACCTCGGTCGGGGGCGACGGCGGGATCAGCAGCGAATTCACGACCTTGGCCCAAGAACTGGGCGCGGCCGGCTACCGGACCGCGATGGCGGGCAAGTGGCACTTGGGCTATTCCCGCGCGGAGTACCTGCCCGTCGGGAAGGGCTTCGACAGCTGGCTCGGCCTGCCGTATTCGAACGACATGCTCAAGCCGTGGGTCCAGACCGACGAACCGCTGTGGCTGTACCGCGACGCCGAGCGCGCCGAGCACCCCGTGGACCAGGACCAACTCACGCTGCGGTACACGCAAGAAGTGGTGCGCGTGATCCGCGAGCGAGCGAGCCGGCCGTTCTTCGCCTACCTGGCCTACAGCATGCCCCATCTGCCCCTGCGCACGGCAGGCCGGTTTCGCGGCACCTCCCGAGCCGGCCTCTACGGAGACGTGATCGAGGCCATCGACTGGTCGGCGGGGCAGGTCTTGCAGGCCTTGGAGGAGACCGGCCAGCGCGAGAACACGATGGTGGTCTTCACCAGCGACAACGGCCCTTGGCTCAACCTGCCCGCCCGCATGCTGGCGGGCGGAGTCGAGCCGTGGCACGCCGGCTCTCCCGGGCCGCTGCGGGGGGCGAAGCACACGACCTACGAAGGGGGCGTGCGGGTCCCCTGCATCGTGCGCTGGCCGGGCGTGGTGCAGCCTGGCACCGTGAGCGCGGAGATGGGCGCGACCCTGGATCTGTACGCCACCTTGCTGGCGGCGGGCGGCAGGGAGGTTCCTGGCGGCTCGGACGGCCATGACCTGACGCCGCTGTGGGCCGGGCGCACGGCGCACTCCCCGCGCCGGGAGTTCGTCTATCACCGGGGGAGCGCGGTGCAAGGGATCCGGGTCGGCCCTTGGAAGCTGCGCTTCGGCGAGGGCGCAGAACTGTTCCATCTCGACCGGGACCCCGCGGAGCGCTACAACGTTGCCGCCGAGCATCCCGAGATCGTGGCCCGCTTGCGGCAGCGAATCGCCGATTTCGAATCCCGCGTCGCCGCGGAGCAAGGCCCGCGGCAGTAGGGCGCCCCGGAGCTAGTCGCGGGCCGGCAGCGGCAGTGTGACGGGACGTCGCTCTTGCGCCGAGATCTTCGCGGCTTCCAAGATCTGCACCGCGTCCACGTTCAGGTCAAGCGCCACGATGTGCTCAAGGGGCTGCCCCCGTGTGATCCGATCGATCATGTAGCGCACGGGGTGGCGGGCGGCGGGGGCCAGCGCGGGACTCTCAACGGGCATTGCCGGCTTCCTGCCGGCTTGCACGGTCAGCGAGTCACGCGCTAGCGAAAGGGATCCCTCAAGGCCGAAGACTTCCAAGTGCTGGAAGCCGCGCGGCAAGGCCCAGCTCGCTTCGAACACGCCCACCGCCTCGGGGTACGTGAGCACGAACGCGGCGCTGTCCTCCACGCGCGGGAAGCGATCCGGTTGCAGATGGCGGACCGTGGCATACACCTGTTGGGGCAGGCCCAAATGCCAGATCGCCCAGGTCGCGCTGTAAATCCCGAAATCGACCAGAGCGCCTCCGCCGTTGGCGTCGGGGTCAGTCAGCCAGTCGAAAAACACCTTGCGGCGGAGATCCCTGGGGGCCGGCCCGGAGTTGCCGACAACGCCGTGCAGGCGCCAGACCTTGCCAATCGCTCCCTCCAAGGCCATGCGGCGGAGCTGGTGGTTGGCGGCCCACCACGCCATTTGGTAGTTGGTCATGACCTCGATGCCGTGCCGCTCGGCGAGCTCGCGGATGCGCACGGCATCGGCGTAGTTGCCAGCGAGGGGCTTTTCGAAGATCACATGGATGCCGAGCGGCGCCAGAAATTCCACCATCTCGAGGTGGCGGCTGTTCTCCACGAAAGCCCATACGATCTCGGGCCGGGTCTCTCGGACGAAGTCTTGGTACGCGGATGCATAGCGGGCGTCAGGCTGGATCTCCTTGGCCGCTTCGACCAAGCCCGGGATGGACTCGGCAACGCCCACGAAGTCGGCCTCTTCGATGCCCGAGATGTCGCTCAGCTGGCGCCAGGCATGGCCGTGACGCAGGCCGATGAAGCCGATCTTGGTCGCGGCGGCGGCGCTTTCGCCGACCAAGAGCATGCAGATGGCCATGATGGCTGGGCGGAAGATGCCGGGCAGGCGATGACGACGTGACACGGAAGCTATTTTGCCAGAGTTCGGCGATCCATGCCGCGCAGCTTCCGAGCCGAGGCGGAACACTGCCAAGCTCCGCGCCAGATGACGGGATCAGAGGCTGCATAACTGCGGCTTGGAGCGGCCTGCCCTGCCCCCGGATCCAACCTCCGCAGCCGGGACAGACAGGCGGACAGATCTGGGGCAACCCGCAGCAAAGCATTGCCCGTGCTCCAAATGCCAGAGCAAGGCGAAAGGTCGAGTGCGGGAGATCCAAGCCCCCGGCACCCTCCTGTCCGCCCGGCGGCGGGCAGGAAACCGTGAGTTGTCGCAACGCTGGCTAGCACCAGCCGCAGACCGTGCTGGCAGAGGTTCCACATGCGTGGCGGCCATTCCTTGTTCAGGGACTCCTTCCAACACAAAGGGGCTTATAAGGATGGGTTGACAAGCTTGCCGGGCTCGCTCTTTTCTACAGAGGAGGTCTACCGGCAGTAGCTGCCGGCGGGTTGGGCCCCGCCGCCGGGAACCTTGGCGGGTCTCGATGCAGCAAGGGGATCGCTGCCGCGGCGGGGGCCAGTGTGAGCGCTTGATCGAGCTGCTAGCCGAGTACGAAGAACGCATGATTGCCGTTGTGATGGACGAGGATTGCGACGAGTGCAGAAAGCTGGCGAAGATCGGCAGATCTGTCAACCCATCCGTATAAGCCCCAACACAAAAGGCACAGAACTTGATCCACTGCAGTGAGTGAGGACATTGGTATCATTAGCTAGATCGCAAGCGCTTGGAGAGATCTGGCGCGTGGTCGATGCGCTGTGAGCGAGCAATTCTTTGGGGCCCGTTGGTGGCGGTTTGACTTTCACGCGCATTCCCCGGCTTCTTATGACTACGGCAACGGCCCCCAGCGGCAATCCCTGCAGCAATGCTCGCCTCGCCAATGGCTCCTTGATTTCATGCGGGCGGAAGTCGATTGCGTCGCTGTAACTGATCACAACACTGGAAGCTGGGTAGACAAGCTCAAGGAGCAATACAGGACGTTGCAAACGGAACGACCGGAAGGCTTCCGAGAGTTACATCTCTTTCCGGGCGTTGAAGTCACGGTAAACGGTGGAGGACATCTGCTGGCAATTTTTGATCCCTCCAAGTGCGGAGGCGATGTCATCGCATTCCTAGGTGCAGCCAATATCCTGCCGAACCCTCCTCACCCCTCGATGCAATGCACAACTTTATCGTTCGTGGAGGTTGCCCGGCTAGTTACCCAGCACGCAGGACTCGCAATTCCGGCACATGCGGACAGACAGCAGGGAGCGCTCATTGCCTATCAAGGAGAGACACGCAAGCAAATCCTAGAATCCAATGACATTATTGCTGCTGAAATCGAACAGCTAGATGATCTCCCGGCGGACTGTCAATGGACCGCTGTACTTGGCTCGGACAGCCATCATCCGAACGGCGGCCAAGCACGCAAATTTCCCGGCAGCCATTTCACTTGGGTCAAGATGGGAAGACCTTCTATCGAAGGACTCCGGCTTGCACTTTTAGACGGAGCATCACTATCGATTCAGCGTAGTATAGATTGCGTCAAAAATCCAAATCATCATGCCGGATTGATCATAAAAAGTATAAGTATAAGTGAGGGAAGATTTGCAGGTCGAGGAACTAATTTAAATGCAAATTTCAGTCCTTGGATGACAGCTATCATCGGGGGACGTGGAGCAGGAAAATCAACATTAATTGAAATGATGCGCTTATGTCTTCGTAGAAAAAAAGAAGTGCCTCAAGAATTGGATTCTGATCTTCAACGCTTTGCGAAAATTCCAGAATCAAGATCGGATTCTGGTGCATTAACTCAAGAAACAAAGATTAGCCTTGTGATTGAAAAAGATGGCAATATATATCGCTTAAATTGGGGATCTAAAGCCGATGAAATAACCTCTATTGAAAGGCAATTAAAGAATGATAACTGGCAGCCAGAAGTTGGCAAGATAAAATATCGATTTCCTGTAGAAATTTTTAGCCAAAAACAGATCCTATCTCTCGCAAAAAATCATACTGCATTACTACAGTTAATTGACAGGTCAGAAATTGTAAAAGGATCTGAAAATTATTCCATGATAAACGAGCTTAAAACAAGGTTTTTTCGGTTAAAGAGTGGGATTCGTGAACTTCAATTGAAGGTTAATAGAGAAGATGAAATTCGAGGAAAAATGGAAGATGTAAATAGGAAAATTGAAGTTTTTGAACAAGGTAATCATCATGAAATTCTTGTAGCTTATCGCAAGATCAAAAGACAAGAAAGCATTATCCATGACACACAATCAGAAATTACAGGTGCAATTGAAAAGATCACTGAACTCGCGGAAAATTTAGAGCCCTCTGATATCCGAAGAGAAGATTTTGACAGGGAAAGTGCAACAGAATCAAGTGTGTTAGATTGGATCGAAAGAGCAACATACGCACAATCAAAATCCGCAGAAGAACTCCGAAATTTGGCAGAAAATCTCAAGAATTTCACACACAAATGGCAATCTAGCTTGAGTAAAAAATACTGCCAAAAAAGAGACAATATTTTTTTAGAATATGATCAGATAAAGCAGAATTTTTTAAGAAATGGAATTAAGAATTTGCACGAATATTCATCTTTAATTCAGCATCGTCAAGCGCTAGAGATCGAATTGCAATCATTTGATAAATGCAAACTCGAAATTCAGGAATTGGAACAGAAATCCAGCACGACGTTGGCCGAAATCGAAGCACTCCGAATCGAGCTATCGAAGAAGCGTGCAAAGTTTCTAAATACGGTCTTGCAAGAGAATCGGTACGTACGGATCTCCGTAATTCCGTTTGGCGACAGACCCGAAATACAAGAAGCTGAATTCCGGCAGTCTCTTGGCCGAGAAGGCCACCAGTTAGAGCGAGATATATTGGCACCAGATCTTTCGACAGGTATCTTGGCAGAACTGTACCAAGATCTACCGGATGAGTTGAGCGATGAGCGGACGAATCAACTTGCGCGCCGAGTCCGTCAGGTCAAAGCTGACATTCTCGCACTCCGCAGTGACATGTCGGAGAGCAAGCGAACCAGGTGGTTCGTCAAGCATATTCAGGGGTTATCCGCAGCCCAGATTGATGGTATCGAACTCTGGATGCCACGCGACAGCTTGCGAATCGAGTACTGCCGCCCTGATGGCAGCAGCTGGTCGCCTATAGAGGACGGCTCGCCCGGGCAGAAATCCGCCGCACTGCTAGCATTCCTGCTATCTTATGGTGAGGAACCAATCATTCTTGACCAGCCTGAAGACGATCTGGACAATCATTTGATCTACGACTTGATTGTCCAGCAAATCCGAGAAAGCAAAAAATCCCGCCAAGTCATTGTAGTCACTCACAACCCAAACATTGTTGTGAATGGAGATGCCGAGGCAGTGATTTCCATGAACTACCGGCATGGTCAATGCATGATTGAAGAAAACGGAACGGGATGCCTTCAAGAACCTGGGCCTAGAAAGGAAATTTGCCAAATAATGGAGGGCGGCCTCAAGGCCTTCAAATCTCGATACAAGCGCTTGGCAGCAGGAGAAATCGATGTTCTCTAGTGCAACGGACTTGCTAGCCCAGATTGCCGCAGGCGAAGACTCTTCGATTGAGCTTAAGGAAGTGAAATTTCGTGGAAACAGCGTTCACGAGCCAAGTCGCAATCAGATCGCAAACGAACTGGCGGCGATGGCAAATGCACGGGGGGGATTGCTGGTTCTTGGAGTTGATGATAGCTCAAGAGAAATCTTGGGGATTCCAGTTGCCAAGCTGGATTCGATCGAGCAGTGTGTAACAGAAGTTTGCCATGACTTGATCGACCCTCCTCTGGATGTAACGACGCAAAAGCTTTCGATACCAGACTCACAGAATATCCAGCGCTGGGTGCTGCGCGTACATGTAGCTCGTAGTTTGTCGATCCACAGAAGCCCCGGTGGGTACATGCTTCGTGTAGGATCTGCAAAGCGGAAGATAGCCCAAGACCAACTTGGCCAGCTCTTTCAGCAGCGAAGCCAGTCCCGCCTGATTCGATTTGACGAGACAGCAGTGCCGGGAACCGGACTGTCCAACCTTGAACCAACCTTGCTGAAACGATTTCGAACCGAGCGCACATCGGATAGCGATCAAATGCTCGCCATCAAGCTCGGAATGGCAGCCGAAGACGACTTTGGCGAGTTTCGACTGACTATCGCAGGCGTTCTCATGGGAACATACCGCCCGGAGCAGTGGCTTCGCCATGCGTTTATTCAGGCTGTTGCCTATCGTGGCGATACAATCGCTGCCGCCATGGACGAATTGGATTATCAGGTTGACGCAAAGGATATCGTTGGCCCGTTGGATGTGCAAGTAGCTGAAGCATGCCAATTCGTGGTGCGAAATCAACGGCTTTCTGCACGCAAAATACTCGGCCGAACAGATCTCCCGCAATACGATCTGACGGCTGTATTCGAGGCAATAGTCAATGCAGTGGCCCACCGAGATTACTCAAAGCATGGTTCAAAAATCAGGCTTCGCATGTTTACGAATCGCCTAGAAATCTACTCTCCAGGAGAGTTGACCAACACCATGACTCCAGACACGCTAGCCTATCGACAATCAACACGAAACGAAACAATTACGAGTCTGCTTGCTAAATGCAGGGTCCCCGCTTCAATCCTAGGCTTACAATCGAATCGTAGCACTCTGATGGATCGACGGGGAGAAGGGGTGCCGCTGATCCTGCACCGCAGTGAGTCTATTTCCAATCGGAGACCGGTCTACGAAACCGTTGATGGCGCAGAGTTGCTCCTCACGATCTACGGAGCTACTACCGATCATTGCTGAATCTCGGATTAGAAATGCCTCGCTTGGCAAAAGCAATGCGTCGCGTTTTGCCTAGCCACCTACAGGAGCAGATTTCAATTCATCCACTCGCGCTGCGCTCTACTCGATTCGGCTGCCTGCTAGGCAAGCCATCAGCCAGATAACTTCCGCGTTCTTAACCAGGCGGGTTATGCGGGAAAGCGCTGACGCGCGAGGTTTGAAACACATGATCTGCGCAGCGGTGCTTGATGCCGGGATCCTTGCCGGACGCGGCGTCATCCTACGAGAATCCCAACGGCCGGGTCGAGTGGCAGTTCTCGCGCCGGGCCATCCAGTTCCGTGACAGAGGCCGCCCGGCACCGAACAGCGATCCGAAGAACGCCGCCCCGTCCCTTCGGCGGCCCAGCAATATCGGCCCTACCGCTCGCGGCCGTGATGGCGAGGGCGGCAGGCAGCCGGTCTCTCACGCTCTCGGGAACCGTCTCGAGCGCCTTCCGTACCTCCTTGGCCGAACCCATGGACCCCGAATTCCGGCCAAGGCGAGAGAGGTCTGCGTCAGGCCAAGTAGAATGAAGTCTGTGTCCGCCGTCCGCATCGGAATCATAGGCTTGGGCAACGTGGGCGGCGGTGCGCTGCGCCTGCTGCATGACAATGCCAAGGCAATCGAGGGCAAGCTGGGCTTCGCCCTGGAAGTCTCGGCGCTATGCTCACGCAGCGTGCTGGCAAGCCCTGCCTCTGCGGCCGCGCTGCACCCGGCGGCGCTACGGACGACGGACTGGCAAGAGGTGGTCCACAGCCCGCAAGTCGATATCCTCGCCGAATTGATCGGCGGCACCGGCACGGCCAAGCAAGTCGTGGAAACCGCCCTGGCCGCCGGCAAGCCGGTGGTGACCGCCAACAAGGAACTGCTGGCGGAAGAAGGCCCGGACATCTGGCAGCGCCTGGCCGGCACCGGCGCCACTCTCGGCATGGAAGCGGCGGTGGCGGGCGGGATCCCTGTCTTGAACGCCCTGCGCGAGGGCATTGCGAGCGACAGCATCGACGCCTTGGTCGGAATCCTGAACGGAACGTCGAACTACATTCTCACCGAGATCGAGCGGACGGGGGCGGCCTTCGACCAAGTACTCCGGGAGGCCCAAGAGCGCGGCTATGCCGAGGCCGATCCCAGCGCGGACATTGACGGCTATGACGCGCGGTCCAAGCTCGCGATCCTAGCCGCCATGGCATTCGGTGAGAAAGTCGCGCCGCGCGACATCCCCGTGCAGGGAATTCGGCGCATCCGCACCATTGACTTCGCCTACGCGGGCCGGCTCGGGCACACGATCCGCCTGCTCGCTACCGCCCGGCGCGAAGCGGACGGGCTGCGCCTCGCCGTGCGGCCGGCACTGGTGGAGAAGAACGCGATCCTGGCCGGCGTGGCGGGCTCCTACAATGCCTTGTGGGTGCTCGGGCGGGGCGGCGACACATTCTATTACGGCCGGGGCGCGGGGCCCGCTCCGACCGCAGTGGCCGTTGTGAGCGACCTGATGGCAGCAGCGCGCGACCTGCGCTCCTGCGCGGGATCCGCCCACCGCACCCAGCCCTTCGGACATCTCGCGCTAGCACCCCACCGGCCTGTTGCCAGCGGTGCCGAGGAGCGCCAGTTCTACCTGCGCTTTCGAGTCCGCGACCGGCCCGGAATCCTCGCGTCCTTGGCATCGAAGCTGGCCCAGCAAGGCGTCGGCATCGAGGCAGTGCTGCAGGAACCTCATTTCGACAAGGACGACCTGCCTTTCGTGGCAACCTTGGAGCCGGCACGGCGCTCCGCCGTCGAGGCGGCTGTCGAAACGATCAAGGGCCTCGATTTCTTGGTGGACGAACCTCTCGCGCTGCCATTGGAGCCGACCTTGGAACTGGCCTGACCGCGGCGCAGGCCGCATCACGGACAACGCAGCCCGCCGGCGGGAGACGAGCAAAATGCCCACGCAATCAATTGGCAAGAGCTTGCGCCTGCGGCGTATCTTGCCGCGCGGGCGGGCCGTTGTCGTCGCAATGGACCACGGCAACGCAGCCGGCGCGGTGCGCGGCCTCGAGCACCCGGCCGCACTCGTCAAGCAGCTGGCCCCCGCCGGCGCGGACGCCATTCTTGTGACCCCCGGCATCCTGCAGCAGGTCGGCGAGCATGTCGGCGAGCTGGCCGTCCTGCTGCGCATCGACGGCTGCGTCAGCCCGCTCGGCAGCGGGCCGATGCGCCTGTACGCGGATGTCGAGCAAGCCCTGTCCCTAGGAGCGGACGCGGTCGTGATGAACGCCACGCTGGGGGCGGATTTCGAAGGCGACGAACTCCGGAAAGTGGGTTCTGTCGCCAGCGAGGGCCGGTGCTGGGGCATGCCGGTGGTCGCCGAAATTCTCAGCCAAGGGATGATGGCGAACCACATGGACATGTCGGGCCGCGGCGACGATACCCTGCCCGCGAGCATTGCCGACGACATCACGCTGGCCTGCCGCATGGGCGCGGAACTCGGCGCGGACGTGATCAAGACCCGCTATGCGGGCAACGTGGCCGACTTCCGCCGAAGCGTGGACGCCTGCGGCGTGCCGGTGCTGGTGGCTGGAGGGCCGCGCCGCGCCCCCGGCCTGGAAGGGACCTTGGCAACGGTGTCGGAAGCCTTGGAAGCCGGCGCTTCCGGCGTGATCTTCGGGCGGCAGATCTGGCAGTATGCCGATCCGGCGGCGGCAGTGTCCGCAGTCGCAGACCTCGTGCATGCGGAGTAGGGGCTGCGCCGGCCCGGCGCGCGACGGGCGCTAGGATTCCCCAATCGTGCGTCCAAGCCTTCTCAGCCGCCGTGAGCTGGCCGTGCTGGCAGCATCCGGCTGCCTGCCCCCGGCCGCCGGACAGTCGCACTTCGGCCGGATGCTGTGGAACTATGTTCGCGAGTACTTCCGGCTGCTGGACGAGCGGCGGGCAGGGCAGCTGGCCGGCCTGGCTTCGGCGCAGGAATTCGCGGCCTTGCGCGACAGGGTGCGCGCCGCGCTCGTGCAGATGTGGGGGCCGCTCCCGGAGCGCACGCCGCTACATGCCGAGCGAGTCGGGACCATCGAGGCCGCGGATCACCGGATCGAGCGGATCGTGTTCGCCAGCCGCCCCGGGTTTCATGTCACGGCCAACCTGTACCGGCCGCGCGTGCCGGACGAGAACATCCCGGCGCTCATCTTCCCCGGCGGCCAGGGCAGGGCCGGCAAGGCGTCCGCGCCCTGCCAGATCTTCTGCGCCCTGCTGGCAAGGAACGGAATCGCCGTGCTGACATGGGATCCGCTCGGCCAGGGGGAGCGGCGCCAGTACGTGGATGCCGGCACCGGCAGGGCGCGTTTCCCCGCGGGCAGGGCGGAGCAGCGGATCCTGGGGGACCGCTGCTACCTGGTGGGCGACAACCTGATGCAGTACAGTGCTTGGGACTGCATCCGCGCCCTGGACTACCTTGAATCCCGCCGCGAATTCGATGCCGGGCGCATTGGCATCGCCGGCGGGATGGCGGCCCTGCAGCTTGCGGGCTTTGACGACCGCCTCAAGGCAGCGTTCGTGAGCTGCGCGGCCGCCAGCTTCCGGGCCGGGGCCGAAGCCCTGCTGATGGCAGCTCCCGGACAGGCGCTGTACGGGGCCTTGCGGGCGGGCATCGATCATCCCGAACTGCTGGCGGCGTTCGCGCCGAAACCGCTGCTGATCGGGGCCGCCAAGCGGGACTATGTGCCCATTGAGGGAACCCGCCGCACGCATGCCGAGCTGGCGGCAGTCTACGAGAAGCTGGGGGCGCCGGATCAACTGCACCTGGTAGAAACAGACGACACCCACGGCCTGAACCGCGAGTTGCGCGAAGCAGCCGCGTCGTTTTTCCTCGCCGCCTTGGCCGGCCGAGGGCGCATCGTCGCGGAGGAAGGCATCCAACCGCGCCAGCCTGAGGAATTGGCCTGCACTGCCTCCGGGCAGGTGGCGACCTCCCTGCGCTCCAAGAGCGTCGCTGATTTCTGCAAGGCCAAGGCGAGTGCCGTCGAACCGGCCTTCGAACTGCCGCGCAGCATGAGCGAGTTCGCCGTTTACCACAGCGCCATCGCCCAGCGCATCAGGGACGTGACGCGCGTCGGCGCGTTCAAGCCTGAGTTCGGCATTGACGTGCCGACGCGATTCCGCGACGCGGGCATTTACGCCAAGGGCGCGGTGTTCCTAGTCGCGGAGCAGGGCAAGGACCACCCGATCGTGCAACGCTACCTGATCGATGCCGTGGTGGCTGCCAATCACAGCCTGTACGGGCTTGACATGCGCGGCTGGGGCGTCAGCAAGCCGGACATGCCGGAATTACAAGTGGATTTCGAATGGGACGACTTCCTCGCCTACAGGAGCTTGGAAATCGGCCGGCCGCTGTTCGGGCAGCGGCTCAAGGACTTGCTGTCCACTGCGCCGCGGCTGACCAAGCGGCGGGAGTGGACCGTGATCGGCGTGGGTATCGGCGGGCTGGTCGCGGCACATGCCGCGGTCTTAGACCCCCGCATCTCGGGCGTGATCAGCATCCAGGCACCGATCTCATACCGGTCGATTCTTGCGACGCCGGACTCCTCCCAGCCCGCCAGCTGCCTGCTGCCGGGCGTGGCTGAGGCGTATGAAGTGCGCGATGTCTACGCCGCCCTCGCACCGCGGCCCCTGCTGGTCCTGAACCCGCACGACCCGCATCGCCGCCCGGTCGCGCGCCAGCGAGCCGCAGCGGAGCTGGCCTGGATGACCGATACGTACGACGCGCTCGAGGCGCCCGCGGCGGTGCGCATTGAATCGGGCCTGGGGCGGGCCGAGGTGCGCGCGCTGGTTGGGGAGTGGCTGGGGGCGCCGAGCGGCTGAAGGCGCGGGCAGGGCCGCTCATTCCCATTCGATCGTGGACGGCGGCTTGTGCGACACGTCGTACACGACCGAATCGATCCCGTCGATTGACACCAAGCGGTGGGCCAGGGCCAGCAGGCCTGGGACGGGCAGCCGGGCGACCGACGCGGTCATGCCATCGACCGAGCAGACCGGTCGCAAGGCGACCGTCTCGCCAGCGCCCCGGCCCCAGGGCAGGAGCACCACCGGGCACTGCCAGACGCGGCCGTACAGGCCCTCGCGGCGCAAGTGGTCGGTCACGGCGCGATCGACCCGCTGCAGCAAGCTGACCCGGTCCGGTGTCAGCGCCGCCGGGCGGATGCCCCATTGCGAGGGATCGATCGTTCGTGGCTCCAAGCACGCGACGACCCGGTTCGTCTGGCGAAACTCGTTCGTGACAGCAGTGGACAGCGGCAGCAGGCGCGAGAATTCGAAGTCGCCGCCGTGCAAAACGGTAATCTGCCCGTAGCTGCGGCTGTCGCCCTGCACTCCGACGCTGCGCAAGGGCAGCAGGAAAGCGGAGTACCCGGCCCGCCCGGCAAGCGCGGCAATGTCTGGATCCGGCATCGCGGCCTCGGCGCTGGATGCGCACAGGCAGCGGATCGCGAGGCCGGGGCCGGGGAACGGATGCCTGTCGACCAGCCTGCCCGGCAGGCCGAGGGCGCGCCCGATCTCGCGGACCTCGTCCTTGTAGAATTCGCTCAGCGGCTCGAGCACACGCCCCTGTTGCAGCAATTCTTGGATGCGCTCGACGCGGTTGTGGTGCGTCTTGATCACATCGGCGGCATGCGTGCTGCCGGATTCGACGGTATCGGGATAGATGGTGCCCTGCCCGAGCATCCAGTCTTGGCCGGCATAGCGGCCGCCCCGCAGGATCTGGTCTTGGACATCCACGAATGCCTGGCCGATAATGGCCCGCTTGGCCTCCGGGTCTGTCACCCCCTGCAAGCGCCCCATGAACAGATCTGCGGCTTGGAACACGCGCAGTTCCCCGAGGCCGAGATCCCGAAACGCGCGTTCGATCTCGGCTGTCTCGCGATCCCGCATGAAGCCTGTGTCGACATATAGCGCCTCAACCCGCGCCGGGCCGAGGGCCCGGACCACGAGGGCATAGGCCACCGTGGAGTCCACGCCGCCGCTGAGAAACAGCAGCACTTGGCGATCTCCGACGGTCGCGCTGATCTCCCGCAGCAACGATCGCACCCGGTTCTGCGGCCGCCAGTCCATCGCGCAGTCGCAGGCGTTGCGCAGGAAATTGCGCAGCATCGCCGCGCCGTTGCGGGTGTGGACGACCTCGGGGTGAAACTGCAGCCCGTACACCCGGAGGGCCTCATGTCCCATGGCCGCGACGCCGCACTCGTCCGTGTCCGCCAGCACATCGAAACCCGGCGGCAGGCTCGCGACATGGTCGCCATGGCTCATCCAGACCTCTTGCGTGGACGCCAGCCCTTCGAACAGGGCGCTCGCGGACCGCACTTGGAGCGTCGCGCTGCCGAATTCCTGCGCGTCGCCACGCGCCACGGAACCTCCCAAGTAGCGGGCGATCAGCTGATGGCCGTAGCAAATCCCCAGCAGCGGCTTGCCCAGCGCGAACAACCCGGCAGCGGGCTGGGGGCTGTCCGGGTCGAAAACACTGCAAGGCCCGCCCGAGAGGATGATCCCGGCGTGGTCGCCAAGCCGGCTCGGCTCCACGCCGACCGGGAAGATTTCGGCATAGACGCCCTGCTCGCGCACCTTGCGCGCGATCAGGTGGCAGTACTGGCCGCCCGAGTCAAGAACTGCGATTCGGTCCATAGTTCGCAGGCCCGGCGGCCCGGCGGAACCCCCGCTCCGCGGGAGCCGCCCCGAACCGTCCATTGTTGCACCCCCCGTCCGTTGCAGCCGGCGCGGCGTACAGCGTCCGCAACCGCCGGAACGACATGCTGGCTGCGGCACTGGCACCCAGAGCCGCGGCTGCGATCTTTGAATCGGGGATCGATGATATCATTTAGATAGCAGTATGAGTTCGATTCTAATCCGGGACGTCGCACCAGGGACACTCCGCGCCCTCAAGCTCCTGGCCCGGAGCCACCACCGTTCGTTGCAGGGCGAATTGCAAGCCATCCTAGCCCGGGCTGCCAGCATGGCACCTCCCGAGGCCGAAGAACGGCGGCTGCAACTTGTGACCGTCAACACCGAGCGGTCGTGCCAGTGGGGCAGGGGCACCGTATATGGCGACGATGGTCGGTGAGATCCTGTTCCCGGACACGAGCGTACTGTTGATCGCCACTGACAGGTCGCGCCCCTTGCACCGGCAGGCGATCGGATTGTTCGAGGAAGCCGGCACCCGCGGCTTCCACCTTGCGACGAACGGCCAAGTACTGCGCGAGTATCTCGCGGTGTCAACGAGGCCGGTCGAGTCCAACGGCCTCGGCCTCGGCGTTTCCGCGGCAGTGGCGAACTTGGAGCAGTTCCTACAGTTCCTGAGCGTCTTCGAGGAGACAGAATCCGTCGCTGTGGAGTTGCGCCGACTTGTCAAGGCCCATGCCATTCGGGGCCAGCGTGTCCATGACGCCGGAATCGTCGCCACCATGCTCGCTCACAAGATCAGGGTGCTAGTCAGCCAGAACTGGGACGACTTCGCGCGATTCGAGGGGATCGAAGTCGTTTCCCTTGAGAATGCTCTGTCGCGGACGAAGCCCCGCTGAGATGGTCTAGCCGCGGGGAGCATCCGCGAATCGGGCGACGCTGGCCCCTCAGTCCAGTGAGCGATGCTTTACTTCAATCACTTCGCCGCTAGGGTCGATGATCCTGATGGACCTATACTGCCGTTCGGGACGCGTGCCGGGCGCTGCGCGATCCCACAAGCGGACGAACCCAATGGTAACGAACCAAGACCGAGGCTCGGCATCGGGGCGAATTCAACCTCTTCGACGCCTATCTCGCCGATGGGCTCGTGGGCGTACAGCTCCTTGACAAACTCTCTCGCCTGGCCTACCGCTTCACGTACGTCCATCATTGCCTCTCGTGCGATCGACCCCGATTCGAATCTTCTTGGATCCGGCCGGCGTACTATGCACCACCCGGTGGCCTTCCGCTCCTTTCCGGCGAGTGTGTCCCACCCGGCCGCTTCCCGGTGCCAGTCCGGCGCGAACGGCTATCGCAGCGCCGCTAGGACCGACTCGCCGGCCAAGTCGATGAAGCGCTGGGGCAAGACGCCTATCAGCACGGTCAGCGCACCGCTGGCCACCAGCGCCGTCCGAGTTCCCAAGTTCATGTCCAGCGTGGCGGGGCGCTCGGCAGGCTCGCCGAGCCAGCAGGCGCGAATCACGCGGAAGTAGTAGTAGGCGGAAACCGCCACGTAGAGCGCGGCGAGCACTGCGAGGATGTAGTAGCCCTTGCCCAGCAGCGCGAGGAAGATGTAGTACTTGCCGTAGAAACCCGCCAAGGGCGGGATGCCGGCCAGCGACAGCATGAAGATCGCCATCAGTATGGTGTATCCGGGCGCGCGACCGAACAGCCCGTTGAGGTCGTCCAGCTCTTCGGCGGCCTGGCCGTCCTCGCGGCGCAGGGCCGCGACCAGGGCAAACGCCCCGAAGTTCATGAAGACGTAGGCCAGCAGGTAGATCGCGATGCCCCGCAGTCCCGTCTCGCTGAACGCCACCAAGCCCAGCAGGATGTAGCCGCCGTGCGCCACCGAGCTGTATGCCAGCAGGCGCTTGAGGTTCGATTGCGTCACGGCGGCCAAGTTGCCGATGGTCATCGTGGCAATCGCAACAACCGCCAGCAACGGGACCCAAGCCTCGGCCAGGCTGCCGTAGCCCGTGACGAAAAGACGGATCATCAGCGCGAACGAGGCCGCCTTGGAAGCCACCGATACGTAGGCCGTGGTCGGCGTCGGCGCACCCTCGTAGACGTCCGGAGCCCACATGTGGAAGGGAGCGGCGGCGATCTTGAAGAACAGGCCGACCGACGTGGTGATCAGCGCCAGGACCATGATCCAGTCGAGGGCCGCGCGCTCGGCGATGGCCGCGCCGACAGCCGCCAGGCTGGTCGAGCCGGAGATGCCGTACAGCACTGACAGCCCGTACGCCAGCAGCCCGCTCGAGAACGCGCCAAGGATGAGGTACTTCATCGCAGCTTCGTTGGAGCGCTTGGAGTCCCGCAGGAAGCCGACCAGCACGTAGAAGCTCAGGGCCATGGTCTCCACGGCCACGAACAGAACCACCAAGTCCTGGCCGGTGGCCATGATCGACATGCCGGCCTGGGCGAACAGGACCAGCGCGTAGTATTCGCCGCGCTGCTCGCCCTCGGATTCCATGTAGCGCGCCGAGAGGATGACCGCCAGCGCGGCCGCCAGCAGGAAGATGACGTTGAAGAAGACCCCGAACCCGTCGATCTGGACCGCCCCGCCCAAGCCGCTCAGCACGCCGCCCGCATGCACCTCGGGCAAGTACTGCAGCAAGACCGCGGCAACGAGCGCCTCGCCGGCCAGGGCAGTGACCGCGTTCAGCCAGCGCTGGCCGGTACGGCGCACCAGAAAGGCGTCCGTGAGCAGGATCCCGCAGCCGAACAGGCACAGCACGACCGCCGGCTTCAAGACATGGAAGTCAGCGAGGGTGAAGGTGATCGCGTCCATCATCGGCTCGCTGGAGCGCCGGCCGGCAGCAGCGGCGCCAGCGGGGCCGCCTCATCTTCCGGCGGCGCCGCATTGCGGCTGAAATAGCCGGGATCCAGCCGCTCGACCAGCCTGTTGGTCGGCGGCTCGAGGATCTCGAAGCACGGCTTGGGGTAGAGGCCGATCCAGAAGCAGCCGGCCACGAGCGGCGCCATCACGAGGATCTCGCGCAGGTTCATGTCCTTGACCGCCTCGTTCTTGGGGTTGGTGATCGGCCCCAGCATCACGCGCTGGAAGAGCCACAGCAGGTAGGCCGCGCCCAGCACGATGCCCAGCACCGCGAACCCGGCCCACCAGATGCTGACCTCGAAGGCCCCGCGCAGGATGGTGAACTCGCCGATGAACCCGTTGAGGCCGGGCATGCCCATCGACGCGAACAGCGCGATCGCGAACAGCACGGTGTACACAGGCATGCGGTTCGCCAAGCCGCCGTATTCGGAGATCTCGCGGGTGTGGCGCTGGTCGTAAACAACCCCTACCGCAAGGAAGAGCAGGGGCGTGGACAGGCCGTGGTTGAGGCCTTGCAGCATGCCGCCGGCGATGCCGTTCGGGTTGAGCGCGATCAGGCCCAGCGTGCAGAAGCCGAGGTGGCTGACCGAGGAATACGCCACCAGCCGCTTCCAGTCCGTCTGCATCAGCGACACCAGGGCTCCGTAGACAATGCCGACGATCGAAAGCAGCGCCACCAATTGCACCGTCAGCTCGTCGGTGGCCCCCTTCGGGAACAGCGGCATGGCGAAGCGCACCAGGCCGTACAGGCCCATCTTCAGCAGGATGCCGGCCAGGATCACCGACCCCGCCGTCGGCGCCTCGGTGTGCGCGTCGGGCAGCCAGGTGTGGAACGGGAACATCGGCACCTTGACGGCGAAGGCGACGAAAAAGGCCCAGAACAGCCAGAACTGCAGGTCCGGGCCGGTGTAGGCCGCGACCCGCAGCAGGTCCTCCAGGGCGAAGCTGTAGTGGCCGAACTGCTCGTAGTGCTTGAAATAGACGGTCAGCATGCCCAGCAGCATCAGCACCGAGCCGGCCAGCGTGTAGAGGAAGAACTTGATGGCCGCGTACAGCCGCCGCCCGCCGCCCCAGATGCCGATGATGAAGTACATCGGCACCAGCATGATCTCCCAGAAGACGTAGAACAGGAACACGTCCAGCACCATGAAGACGCCCAGCATGCCCGCCTGCAAGAACAGGAAGAAGGCGTAGTACTCCTTGACCCGCTCCTGGATCGACGACCACGAGCAGAGAATCGACAGCCAGCCCACCACCACCGTCAGCAGGATCATCAGGTAGCCGAACCCGTCGATTCCCAAGTAGTACTGGGCTCCCAGCGCGGGGATCCAGTCGTGCCGCTCGACGAGCTGGAAGTCCGCGCTGGAGCTGTCGAAGGCGCGGATCATGGGGATCGTCACCAGCAGGCCCAACGCCGCGAAGCCGTTGGCCACGTAGCGGATCAAGTCCTTGCTGCCCTTCGGCAGGCACATGACCGCGATCATGCCGACGAGCGGCGTCAGCCAGATAATGCTCAGAATGTGTTGGCTCATTGTGTCCCGCGACCGGTCAGGCCCAAGCCGCTCTCCCTCAAGATATGGTGAAAACGAAGTACGCCGCGACCATCCCCAGGCCGAGCAGCAGCCACAGCGCGTAGTTCTGGACCAAGCCCGTCTGGAACATGCGCACTGGGTACGAGGCGAACTTCACGCCGTACCCGACAACGTTGACAATGCCGTCCACGACCCACTTGTCGAACAGCTTGGTCGCGCTTGACAGCATGCGGGTCAAGCGTCCGGCCCCGTTCACCGCGGCGTCGACCACCCGTTGGTCGAACGCGAGCAGCTTGCGCCCGCCGCCCTTGGCGGCGCCGTTCACGAAGGCGAACTGGTAGAGCTCGTCCACCCAGTACTTGCGCAGGAACAGGCGGTGCAGGAAGGGCCCGGTCAGGCGCAGCATCGGCTCGCCCTCGTAGCGCGGCGCGCGAAACATGCGGGTCGCCAGCAGGATCGCGGCCAGCGCCAAGGCCACCGACAGCGCCATCAGGCCCCACTCCAGCAATGCGCTGTGGTGCTCCGCCCCCTCGCCATGCCCGGATCCGACCACCACGGCAGCGCTGAGCCAGTGCTCGAGGCTGGGCAGGGCGTCATGCACCGGGCCGAACACGGGAGGGGTGCCGATCCAGCCGGCCAGGACGCTGCCGGCCGCCAGCACGACCAAGGGGACGGTCATGGACCGCGGCGACTCATGCACGTGCGTGGCCGGATCGACGCGGCTGTCGCCGTGGAAGGTCATGTAGATCAGCCGGAACATGTAGAAGGCCGTCATCATCGCCGTTGCCAGCCCCAGCCCGTACAGCAGCGTGTGATGCGACGAGAAGGTCTTCCACAAGATCTCGTCCTTGGAGAAGAAGCCGGCCAGGCCGGGAATGCCCGCAATCGCCAGCGCTCCCACCAGCATGGTCTTGTAGGTGACCGGGATCTTATCCTTCAAGGCTCCCATCTTGCGCATGTCCTGCTCCCCGCCCACGGCGTGGATCACGGATCCCGAGCCGAGGAAGAGCAGCGCCTTGAAAAAGGCATGAGTGTAGAGGTGGAACACCCCGACCCAGAAGGCCCCCACGCCGCAGGCCAGGAACATGTAGCCGAGCTGCGACACGGTCGAGTAGGCCAGCACCTTCTTGATGTCGTACTGCACCAGCCCGATCGAAGCGGCGAAGATCGCCGTTAGGCCGCCGACCACCGCCACCAGGAGCATGGCGCTCGGGGCGAGGGTGTAGATCGCGCTCGAGCGGGCGACCAGGTACACGCCCGCGGTGACCATGGTTGCCGCGTGGATAAGGGCGGAGACGGGGGTGGGGCCCTCCATCGCGTCCGGCAGCCAGACATGCAGCGGCAGCTGGGCCGACTTGCCCATGGCGCCGACGAAGAACAAGATGCCGATCAGCGTCAGCGGGCCGGCAGCGTGCTCGATCTGGAAGCCGCCAGCCGCCAGCGCCGCGCTCACCTCGCTGAACTTGAGCGTGCCCAGCGTGGAGAACGTGGCCAGCATGCCGAGCACGAAGCCGGCATCGCCGATGCGGTTGACGATGAAGGCCTTGTTGGCGGCGTTGGAGGCGGACTTCTTGCGGAAGTAGAAGCCGATCAGGCCGAAGCTGCAGAAGCCGACGCCCTCCCAGCCGACGAACAGCAGGGCGTAGTTGTTGGCCAGCACGAGCACCAGCATGAAGAACAGGAAAAGGTTCAGGAAGCCGAAGAAGCGGTAGTAGCCGCCATCGTGGGCCATGTAGCCGGTGGAATAGACATGGATCAGGAAGCCGATACCCGACACCACCAGCACCATCACGGCGCTGAGCGAGTCGAGCAGGAAGCCCCAATCGGCCGTGAAGGCCCGGATCCCGGCGGCGGTCCCGGAATCAAGGCCGGCCAGCCAGGTCCACTTGACGACTTCGTAGCTGTGTCCCTCGACGCCCTGCAACTGCCAGATGGCGCCGGCCGAGAACAGGAACGACAGCAGCACCATGCCCGGGCAGAGGATGTTGATCAGGCCGCGCCCGGGCGAGGGGCGGTGGTGGGCGCTGCGGGAGTCGTCCTCGGGCGGCCCGAGCGGGTGCTGCCTGTCAAGCGCGCGCCCGCAGAGCAGCATCAGCGCCGCTCCCAGCAGCGGGAACATCGGGATCAGCCAGATACTGTCCAGGAAGAACATCCGCCCGGCCCCCTACCAGCGCAACAGATCGATCTCGTCCGCATGCACGGTCTGCTTGTTGCGGAACAGGGCGATCAAGATGCCCAGGCCGACCGCCGCCTCGGCGGCGGCGACCGTGATGACGAAAATCGAGAAGACCTGGCCATGCACCTGCTGCAGGGAGGCCGAGAAGGCCACCAGGTTGATATTGACGGCGTTGAGGACCAGCTCGACCGACATCAGCAGGACCAAGATATTGCGCCGGATCAGAATGCCGATCGCGCCGATCAGCAGCAGCAGCGTGCTTAGCGCGACGTAGTGCGACGTGGTGACTTCCAGCATGGTGCGGGGGCCGCGCGGCTAGCTCTCCGTCTCCCGGTTGCGCGCCTTGGACATCACGATCGCGCCGATGATCGCCACCAGCAGCAGGATCGAAGCCAGCTCGAAGGGCAGCAGGTATTGCGAGAACAGCACCATGCCCACCTCTTCGGAATTCTCGGTGAGCGAGCCCGGTCCCAGCGGCTCCGGCATGCCGGGATGCTCCAGCATGCCGACGCCGTTCACGGCGATGACCGCCAGCAAGGCGAACAGGGGCACGGCGGCCGCCAAGGCCAGCCATTTCTGGCCGGAGAAGCGCCTCTGGGCAGCTTCGTCCTGGACCGGCACCAGCATGATCACGAACAGGAACAGCACCATGATCCCGCCGATGTAGACGATGACCTGCACGCCGGCCAAGAACTCGGCGCCGCGCAGCAGGAACAGGCCGGCCACGCCGATCAAGGCGCTGATCAGCCAGACAGCGGCATGCACCACGTTGCGGCGCGTGATCGTCATGACCGCGCCCCCCAGTACGAGGGCCGCCAAGACGTAGAACAGGACTGTGTCGAGCGACATGGCTGGTCAGGGCAAGCCCGGCAGGGACACGAACCTACAGCATATCACCTGCCGTGATCTCTCCCGGCCCGGCGACTTGGCACCGCTTCCAAGTCCAGCCGCCCTGACAGCGGAGCGGAGAGCGATGGGCCGTCTCCGAAGCATGCGGCGGAACTTTTGGGCAGCTACTCACGCGCCTTCCTCGTCCGTCTGCGACGGCGGCAGCCAGGAGTTGCCGCTGGTCTTTGACAAAAAGAGCGTCACCAGCAGGGTTCGCATGCGCAGCAGGGTGCGGAACAGGGCGTCGACCTCGGGCGTCACTTTGCCGCCCTGGCGCAGGTCCTGGAACTGCTCCTCGATGGCCTGCACTTTCGCGCGCAGGGACTTGGCGTTGAGCGTCGCCATCACTCGGCCTCGACCGCCAGCAGGGCGGCCAGCACCGCCATGCGCTCGCCCGGCTCCATAGCCGCGTAGCGCCGGCCCCAGCGTGCGGCCTTGCGCCGGAGGCTTGCGCTGCATGATGGCGCCGCGGCCAAGATGGGTCTCGATGTAGGTGGCATGCGGCGGCATGGCCGCGATCAGCGCCTGGCACAAGCCCAAGGCCGCCTTCGATCCGTACCATGCTCCCATCGCCAGCAGGACCCCGTGTGACAAAAGTCAATTCGTCCGGCCGAGGCAACAGCTCGGGTTGCCGCAAGCGGCCTTCGCGGACGAAGTGCGTGTCAGTGCGTGTAGCGCACCGGCAGCGGCCCCTCTTCCAGCATCTGGCGATCCCAGATCTGGCCCTCGCGGGTGTACGTGGCAAGCTCGAAGTCTTGCGTCAGCTCGAGCGCGTCAACCGGGCAGGCGTCCTCGCACAGGCCGCAGAACATGCAGCGCGAGACGTCGTAGGTAAACGTGGTCAGGTCTTTGCGCTTGGTCTCGGCGTTGCGCTCGGAGGTGACCACGATCAGCTGCTCGGGGCACGCCAGCGCGCAGAGATTGCAGGAGATGCACAGCGTCTGCGCGGTCTCCGGGTGCGTGTTCAAGCGCGGGGCGCCGCGGTAGCGCTCGGCGACGGGCGGCCGGTGGAGGGGGTACTGCTCGGTGACGACCTTGGACGGCTTCTGGTTCTTGAAGGTCGTCCAGAGGCCCTTGAGCAGGTCGGTCAGCAGGAAGGTCTTGATGAGATTGGCCATTGGTCGCCTACCTTGGATTGTCCCGGCTAGCCCCGGGCGAGGAGCTGCACGACGCCGTTGAGGATCAGGCCGCCCATGCTGATCGGGATCAGCCACTTCCAGCCGACGTCCATGAGCTGGTCGTAGCGGAAGCGCGGGAACGTGCCCCGGTACCAGATGAACATGTAGACCATCATCGCAAGCTTCAGGACGAACCAGAACAGGCCGATCAGCCATTCGTTGGCGGCCGGCAGGGCGAAGGCGGCGGGCACGAGCAGGAAGAGGCCGGCGAGGGCGGCCATCACGACCCGGAAGCCGGCCAGCGTCTGCCGGAGGGCACCCTTCAGGCAGCCCAGGCCCAGCAGGGCGAACAGCAGTACCGGGAAAACCGTGTTGAGCGGCGTTTCCAGGGCGGCAACGTTCGGGAACGGCCGTAGCCAGCCACCGAAGAAGAGCGTCACGCAAAGCGAGCTGATGACTAGGATCGCCGCGTACTCGGCCAGAAAGAACAGCGCCCAGCGGAAGCCGGAGTACTCGGTGTGAAAGCCCGCCACCAGCTCGGACTCGGCCTCGGGCAGGTCAAAGGGCGCCCGGTTGGTCTCCGCGGTGCCGGCGATGATGAACAGCACGGTCGGGACCAGCATCAGGCCGTAGTTGTCGAACGCGCCCCACACACCGCGCTCGAACTGCGCCGCAATCACGCCCTGCATCGACAGCGTGCCGGCGCACATGATGCCGGTCACGGTCGCAAACCCCAGCGGCACTTCGTAGCTGACCATTTGCGCCGCGGCGCGGAGCGAGCCCATCAGCGAATACTTGGAGTTCGCCGACCAGCCGCCCAAGATCAGGCCCAAAGCCCCGATCGAGGACATGGCCAGCACGAACAGGATGCCGATGTTGACGTCGGTCACGAAGAGCTTGTCGCTGAGGGGCAGCACGGCAAAGGCGGACAGCGCGGTGAAGGTCGACAGCACGGGCGCCAGCCAGAAGATCCACTTGTCGGCGCGCGCCGGGATGATGTCCTCCTTCAGCATGAGCTTGAGGGCGTCGGCCAGCGGCTGCAGGACACCGTACGGGCCGACCCGCGTGGGCCCCAAGCGGACCTGCAGGTCGGCCAGCACCTTGCGCTCGGCGAGCACGATGTAGCCGGCGAGCAGCGGCAGGCCGAAGACGATCGCCGCCGTGAGGATCAGCGGCGGCACGTACGGGTTGGCAAGCAGATCTTCCATGGCCGGTTCCTAGCGGTCCACCTCTCCCAAGACGATGTCGATGGTGCCGATGATGGCGACGACGTCGGCCACCAAGCTGCCCCGGCACATCTTGTCCAGCGCGCCTAGGTTGACGAACGAGGGCGGGCGCACGCGCACGCGGTAGGGGTTGAGCGAGCCGTCGCTGACGATGAAATAGCCCAATTCGCCCTTGGGCGCCTCGATCGAGACGTAGGCCTCGCCCGGCGGGGGCTTGATGACCTTGCCCACCTTGCCCTTGATGGGGCCCTGCGGCAGGGCATCGACGGCCTGGCGGATGATGCGGCAGGACTGGACCATCTCTTCCATGCGCACCATGTAGCGGTCGAAGGTGTCGCCGCCTTGGGCGGTGGGGATGTCGAACTCGTAGCCCTCGTAGCCGCAGTAAGGCTGCGCCTTGCGCAGGTCCCACGCGACGCCGGCCGCGCGCAGCAAGGGCCCGGTAACGCCGTAATCCTTGCAGTCCGCGGCGTCGAGGATGCCGACACCCTTGGTGCGCTTGACCCAGATCCGGTTCCCGGTCAGCAAGTCGTGATACTCCTTGACCTTCTGCTCCATCAGGTCGCAGAAGGACAAGCACTCCTTCTCAAAGGTGTCGTACGTCTCGTACTGCAGCCCGCCGATGCGGAAGGCATGGGTCGTAAGACGGGCGCCGCAGTAGTTCTCGAAGATCTTGAGCACCTCCTCGCGCTCGCGGAAGCAGAGGAACACCGGGGTGATGGCGCCGATGTCGAGCGCGTGGGTGCCCAGCCAGAGCAGGTGCGAGGCGATGCGGTTGAGCTCGGCCAGGATCACGCGCACGGCCTGGGCGCGCGGCGGGATCTCGACATCGAGCAATTTCTCGACCGCCATGCAGTAGCCGAGACCGTTGGACACCGCCGCCACGTAATCCATGCGGTCCACGTAGGGGGCGAACTGCTGGAAGGTGCGGTTCTCGGCGATCTTCTCCACGCCGCGGTGCAGGTAGCCGATCACGCAGTCCGCGCCCAGCACCGTCTCGCCGTCGAGCTTCAGGATCACGCGCAGCACGCCGTGCGTCGAGGGGTGCTGCGGGCCCATGTTGAGGACCATCTCGTTGCTGTCCAGCAGGGTCTCTGCCTGGACGGCCGGCGGGGCAGGCGTCGTCTCGGATATCACTGCGCGCTCTCGATCTTGAGATTCTCGCGCACCCAGGCGGCATCCTGCTGCACGATGCCGTATTCCTTGCGCAAGGGGAAGCCCTCCCACTCGTCCGGCATCAAGATGCGCCGGAGGCGGGGGTGGTTTTCAAACTCGATGCCGAACATGTCGTAGACTTCGCGCTCCAGCCAGTCGGCGGCGCTGTAGAGCGCGCTGACGCTGGGAGCCGGCTGGCCTTCGGGCAGCGCGGCCTTGAGCCGTAGCCGCTCGTTGGAAGCAAACGAATAAAGGATCCAAACGATCTCGAACTGCTGTTGCCGGTCCGGCCAATGGACGGCTGTCACGTCGACCAGGTAGTCGAAGCGGTGGTCCTGCTTCAGGCAGGCCAGGATGTCATACACCGCGGCGATGTCCGCCACCAGGAGTTTCTGGCCGCCAAGCAGGATCGCCGTGCCAAGGCGGTCTCCGAAGCGTTCCCGCAGGGCGGCAGGCAGCGGGCCTGTCCAAGGCTCGCTGGGCATCTCCGCTGGCTTCTTGCGCACCGGCCTAGCGGCGGGACGAGGCTTTGGATCCGGCTCGGGTGTGTCAGGCATAGTGGCTGCGTACCTCGCCCGCCCGGCGCGCGGAGGCCCAAGTTCTTAGTCGATCATAGCAGCTTACGGGTGCGTAACCGACTGCGAGCCGGCGACGATCAATGGCTGCTGACAGCCTGCTGGGCGGGTTTGAAATCGCGCAGTTCGGGAGGGAGAGGGAAGTGCGTGTTCTCCTCGATCGCCTCGACCTCCCGCACATTTCGGAATCCCATGGTCCGCAAACGCTCGACCACGCGCACCACCAAGGACTCCGGGGCCGAAGCGCCCGCGCTGAGCGCGACATTCCGCACGTTCTCCAGCCACTCCGGCGAGATTTCCGTTTCGTCGTCTATCAGGTAGCCGGGCAGGCCTCGCTGCTGCCCGACTTCCACCATGCGGCGCGAGTTGGAACTGTTCTGCGAGCCGACCACCAAGAGCAGATCCGCCTTGGGCGCAATCTGCTTGATCGTGATCTGGCGGTTCTCGGTGGCGTAGCAGATATCCTTGGCGGGCGGTGCTTGGATATGGGGGAAGCGGCGCTTCAAGACATTGATGATCGCGGCCGCCTCGTCAAGGCTGAGGGTGGTCTGCGTGAGATAAGCGACGCTGCCAGGCGGCACATCCACAACCTCTGCCTCTTCCGGTGTCGAGACGATGATCGTCTGGTCGGGCGCCTCCCCGACCGTTCCGATAACCTCGTCGTGATCGCGATGCCCGACCAACAGGATCGTGCAATGCGACTTGGCGAACTTGATCGCTTCGAGATGCACCTTGGTGACTAGCGGACAGGTCGCGTCAATAACTCTCAGGTTCCTCTCATCCGCAGCCGCTCGGACGGACGGGGCTACACCGTGCGCACTGTAGACCAAGTGCCCCCCGGGAGGCACGTCGTCCACTGAATCCACGAACACCGCGCCGCGCTCGGAGAGATCGAGCACCACGCTGCGGTTGTGGACGATTTCCTTGCGAACATAGATGGGAGGCCCGTATGCTTGCAGGGCCAGATCGACGATATCGATCGCTCTCACGACTCCCGCGCAGAAACCCCGCGGCTTGAGAAGCAAAACGGATTTAGTGGTATCGGAAGACATGGCTGCGTTATCCCAACTGTTGCTTCATATTGTACTACCCGCGGACTGACATACGGCAGACGGCCTCTCGGGGGCATCCCATGCCTGCACGAAACCCTGTGTGCCGGTCGGCCAATCCTTGGCGTGCCAGCGGACTCGCTCGCTGTAAGCTGCCGGGCTGCAGCGGCGCGGGAAGCCGCTGTGGGGCCGGACAGCGCGGGCAACCCGGACGTTGCGGCATCACAAGCCCGGTCTGCTGCAAAAGCGCTTGGGGCAGACTGATCCTCGCTAGAAAAAATGCGGGTTGATCCCTGGATTCCTACACTTTTTCGGTGCGCTCGGCCCGTACGAGAAGTCCCAACTTATTGGCAGCGAACAGCGGGACGAGATCTACAGATCAGCCAGTCCCGGCCCGCGGCGAGGGATGTGCTCCAGCACCACCGCGAGGATTAAAAGCACCGCACGGCTGAGCTTGCCGTCCCTCGGTCAACACAGGATTTTCGGGCAAGCAAGTTCTTGGCCGAAAGCAACCGTGCATGGGCGGACCGTCGCAGCGAAAACTTGTCAGCGATGACAGCCAGAGCCGATTCCGCCAACAATGCGGGCAGAATTGGCCATGCGCGGCAGAGGGCCGTCATCCGCCACGCGTTGCTGTGATCATGGGCTGAGGGCATGCCCGGAAATTGCGGGACGAGCTCGGGCGAGCGGGCGGCGCTTGGATTTCGTCTTCATAATTTCCTACGCCCTCGCCATCCCCTGCCCGGCAAGCCATGGCTGGGGCCGTCTTGCGGCTCAGGCAGCTAAGGCCCAACGAGATGCGCTACGTGCTGGTAATCTGCCAATGCACCGTGCCCGCGGGAAGAAGCGCCCTCGCTTGTGCGGCCTGTTTCGTCAAGCGTGCGCGCAACATGCTCGGATTATCCTGCGTCTGATGCTGCCCTGCCTGCCAAATGCTCCCGGATGATGGTGGGACAATGATAAGGACAAAGCTGAGCCGTGCGCCGCGCTTGCGAGCCTTGAACGCGGCGGGCAGCAGCGAGATCCGATCCATGAGCTCCTTCGCTACCAGAGACTCCCTCGCCGTGAACGGCAGAACCTACGCCTTCCACAACCTGCAGGCGCTGCCCGGCTCCGCCGTCGCCGCACTGCCGTACTCGCTGAAGATCCTGCTGGAGAACCTGCTGCGGCACGAGGATGGCAGCAGCGTCATGCGGGACGACATCCAGGCCCTGCTGGACTGGCAGCCCCGAGCCGTCCCCTCCAAGGAGGTCGCGTACCGCCCCGCCCGGGTGCTGATGCAGGACTTTACCGGCGTGCCGGCGGTGGTCGACCTTGCGGCAATGCGCGAGGCGGTGCGCGACATGGGCGGGGATCCGTCCGGCATCAATCCCTTGCAGCCCGCCGACCTGGTCATCGACCACTCCGTGCAAGTCGACAACTTCGCGTCTGCCAGCGCGCTGTCGCTCAACAGCGTCCTGGAGTACCAGCGCAACCGGGAGCGCTACCAATTCCTCAAATGGGGCCAGAATGCCTTCCGGAATTTCCGCGTGGTGCCGCCCGAGACCGGCATCGTGCACCAAGTGAACTTGGAATTCCTGGCGCAGGTCGCCTTCACCTACGAGCGAGCTGGCGAGACCTGGGTCTGTCCCGACACCTTGGTCGGCACCGATTCGCACACGACGATGATCAACGGGCTGGGCGTGCTCGGGTGGGGCGTCGGCGGCATCGAAGCCGAGGCAGGCATGCTCGGCCAGCCAATCTCCATGCTGCTGCCCCAAGTGGTGGGGTTCGAGCTCGCCGGGCGGCTGGCCGAAGGCGCCACCGCCACGGATCTGGTGCTGACCGTGGTGGAGATGCTGCGCGCGCGGGGGGTTGTCGGGAAATTCGTCGAGTTCTTCGGGGACGGCTTGGACGAATTGCCCTTGGCCGACCGCGCCACGATCGCCAACATGGCGCCCGAGTACGGGGCGACCTGCGGCCTGTTCCCGGTCGATTCCGAGACGCTCGCCTACCTAGCCCTGACCGGTCGCACGGATCACGAGATCCGATTGGTGGAAGCGTATGCCAGAGCCCAGGGGTTCTTCCGCCAGGCCGGCGCCGCGCCCGCCGCCTACTCCGCGACGCTGCGGCTGGACATGGCGCAGGTCGTGCCGTCCGTTGCCGGACCCAAGCGCCCCCAAGACCGCATCGCGCTGCGGGACGCAAGCGGCGCTTTCGCAAGCATGCTCGAGGAAACGCTGGCAAGGCGCGGGGCGGAGGCCGGCGCGCCTAGCGGTCCGGGGGGCGGCGGCACTGGCACCGCGGTCAAGACTGCGGCCCGCGGCGCGGAGCGCGCCATGGAGCACGGCGCGGTGGTCATCGCCGCAATTACCAGCTGCACCAACACCTCCAACCCTGCGGTCATGATCGGCGCGGGACTGGTCGCGAAGAAGGCTGTCGAGAAGGGCCTGCAAGTCAAGCCGTGGGTCAAGACCAGCCTGGCCCCCGGCTCGAAGGTGGTCACCGACTACCTTGCCAAGTCCGGCTTGGACCACTACTTGGACAGGATCGGCTTCCACCTGGTGGGATACGGCTGCACCACTTGCATCGGCAACTCGGGCCCGCTGCCCGAAGAGGTCTCCGCGGCCATTCGCGACGGGGATCTCGTGGTTGCCTCGGTGCTTTCCGGCAATCGCAACTTCGAGGGGCGGGTGCATGCGGAAGTGCGCGCCAACTATCTGGCATCCCCCCCGCTGGTCGTGGCGTATGCCCTCGCCGGGAACATGCAGGTGGATCTCGCCACGGACGCGCTCGGCCGGGATCTGCAAGGCAACGATGTCTATCTCAGGGACCTCTGGCCCACCCAGCAAGAGATCACGCAGACCGCGGCAGCCGTGGTGGACTCGACGATGTTCCGGGACAGTTACGCGAATGTCTACGAGGGCAGCGAGCGCTGGCGGGAGCTAAGCGCCGCCAGCTCGGACCTGTTCGCCTGGGACGAAGAATCCACCTATGTGCGGCGCCCGCCGTACTTCGACTCGATGCGAGCCGAGCCCGGCCCGGTGCCCGATATCCGCGACGCCCGGGTGCTGGCCTTGCTCGGCGACAGCGTCACCACGGACCACATCTCGCCTGCAGGCGCAATCAAGGCCGACAGCCCGGCAGGCTGCTACCTGCGCCAGCGCGGCATCGCGCCGCAGGACTTCAACTCGTACGGCTCGCGCCGCGGCAACCACGAGGTCATGATGCGCGGCACGTTCGCGAACGTGCGCCTGCGGAACCTGCTCGCTTCCGGAACCGAAGGCGGCTGGACGCTCCACCTGCCCGCAGGCGAGCTCATGCCGATCTACGACGCTGCGGTGCGCTACCGGGAGGAAGGCACGCCCTTGGTGATCATCGCCGGCCGCGAGTACGGTACCGGCTCATCTCGCGACTGGGCCGCCAAGGGCCCGTCGCTGCTTGGGGTAAGGGCGGTGATCGCGGCCAGCTACGAGCGGATCCATCGCTCGAACCTGGTCGGCATGGGCATCCTGCCGCTGCAGTTTCTGGAAGGGGACGACTGCGATTCGCTGGGGCTGACCGGGCGGGAGCGCATCAGCGTTTCCGGGCTTGCGGGCGGATCCGCTTCCGAGGTTCGAGTCGATGCCGTGCCGGACAACGGCGGAGCGGCGATCTCGTTCCGAGCGCGCGTGCGCATCGACACTCCCAAGGAAGTGGAGTACTACCGCCACGGAGGCATTTTGCAGTATGTCTTGCGGCAAATGCTGAAGTCGTAGAGCAGCGGCAGATCCGAGCGGCCGAACGGCACGGGTCACGGCCCCCTCAAGCGCATGGATGCATGGAAGAACAACCTGCGAGTCGTGCTTGTCGAGTCGCGCAACTCGCTCAATATCGGCGCAGCGGCCCGTGCCATGTACAACTTCGGCTTCGCGGACCTGTGGTGCGTGCGTCCCTACGAACCGTCGTTCCGCTCGGCTCGATCCGCGGCCGGAGCAGCTGCGGTGCTGCAGCGAGCGCACGTGACCGACGCCTTGGCCGAGGCAGTCAGCGACGCGGAACTGGTCGTGGCCTGCAGCGGCCTGGAAGAGCGCAAGCAGCGCCATGTGCAGCGGCTGCTGCCCGCGGGCGGCAATGCCATCCGGACGCATGCCGAAGACCGCAAGGCAGCGCTGGTGTTCGGCTCGGAAAAATTCGGTCTCTCCAATCATGACCTCAGCCACTGCGATTGGGTGCTGTCGGTCCCCACCGACAGAGCGTGCCCGTCGATGAACCTGGGCCAGGCGGTGGCCGTGTGCTGCTACGAGATCGCGCGCCGCGCCGCGCCGCAGGAAAGCCTCCGGACGCCCGCCAGCGTGCCGGCGGGAACGCGCGAGCGGATTCTCTCCTTGCTGATGCCCATCCTGCAGGTATCCGGGTTCCTGCAGGACGAAAGCCTCGAGCAGCGGACCCGCAAGTTGCGGCGCTTCGTGAGCCGGCTGCGGCTGGCCCCGGAGGACGGCCGCATGTTCCTGGCAATCCTGCGCCAGATCGATTGGAAGCTGGCCCATCCCGACATGCCAGCCCCGCGGGCAAACCCCGGCAGCGGACCGGCAACCGAAGGGCCTGCTTCAAAGAAGGTGTTCCGAGAGGAGCGGTGAGCGGCTCGGCTTAGGCTGCGGAGCGGGCCGCGCCCGGGGAGCGCGGGAGCGCGGCGGTGCAGGGACGGGGCGCTCCTCTCTCGGCGCGCGGGCGGCGGCCGCGCCGGGATCGAAGATCCGCACGTACGGACCGTATTGGAAGCGCCGATTGCGGCGGTAACCGGTGATCTCGTCCAGGATCCCCATCTCGGCGAACTTGGCAACGAGATGGTTCGCTGCCACATACGACGTGCCAGTGATGGCCCGGATTTCGCTCACTGTCGCGATTGGCACGGCTGTCAGGCGGTCGAATACCCGCAGGCCGCGCCCCACGGCGTGCCCCATGCCGGCCGAGATGGCCGCCCGATGCTCGCGCGCGAGATCGGCGCAGCAGCGGATCATGTCCGCGGCCTGAGCAGCCGATTCGGCCACGCCCTTGACGAAGAACGACAGCCACGGCTCCGCAGGGCCGAGAAGGCTTGCACGGTAGCTGGCATGCCTGGTGTGAAACACAATCAGGCGGTTTTTGAGACTCGGAACACAACTTCCCCCTCCCCGCCGCCCGGGCCGGGCCGCGGCGCTCCCTCCACGCTCCCCCGAGCACTGCTCGGAGGCAGCGATCCCGGCCCGGGGTGGCATTGCTGAAATGCTGGCTTAGAGGAGTGCTTCCGAAGAAACCTCGCTAGGGAATGATCGCTCGCCCGGACCCAGACTGGTGTTGGGGCAAGTACTGCACCAATGACGTGACGGGGCCTGACTGCCGGAATCGTGCCTGCGCACGAGTCTAGCAGACCCTACCGGCACTGTTTCCAATCGAATGATCCGGGCACCGCCCGGGGGCGGGACTGGCTTGGAAGTATGGGGAAAGAGCCAGCGCGCTCGCCCCCGGGATGCCAAGGCGGCGGAACATCGCCAGCCCGGCGATGCGCTCCAAGCGCCCGTCTGCCAAGCCTGCGGGCAGCAGTCGCGGCAGCTGTGCCTGGACCGTGCCGATCCGAACCAAGTCAGGCAGATCCTGCCGCGCTACTAGGAACTCGTCCAGGGCCGCCAGCCCCGCGGCAAGCTCGGCTGCCGCCTCCAGGGTCGGCCCGGCCGGCCCGACCAGCGTCGCTTGAACGGCAGCCAAGCATTCTGGACTCAACGGTTTGTCGCCGATTGCGGCAAGGCCGTCCTCAAGAGCTAGGCGGCAACGAACAGCCTCCACGCTGCCGGCGCTGGATTCAGTGTCGCCATGATCCAAGGCAGGGGCTAGGACAGGCGCCAGGGCGCTCGGCGCGTTCTCGATGCGAGATGACAGCACGGCTTCGCGGCACCGTTGCATCGTGACGAACGCCGCCGCATCCGCATGCGCGCCGAGGGCGCCGTCCAGCCGCGAGAGGGCGAACCGGGCCTGATCCAGCAGTGCGCTCAGGCTGGCAGTGACGCGCCGGGCGGGAATTGGGGGGAAGGCCATCAGCGCGGCGGATTCGGGCCAGGGCCGGAGAAGGCGGCGGCCGGCGGGAATGACTGCTCCAGGTACAAGCTGGGACGCGACGGCGACGGTACCGGCCCGCCTGACGAAGCCGGCAGTGCAGCGGAGGGCCGGGACTGTCGCACAGCCAAACTCTAGCATGCCGCGCGCGCAGCCCATGCGGGCTGCTTGCAAGCGGCGCAGGCCTCACGCAGGGCTAGATCCGGCAATGCTCGAGCGGACGGCCTCGTGGCTGCTTGGGTTGGCTCGTGGACCTGGC
Source organism: Bryobacterales bacterium (assembly GCA_965219605.1). Classification (GTDB taxonomy): domain Bacteria; phylum Acidobacteriota; class Terriglobia; order Bryobacterales; family UBA6623; genus VXMF01. Next base: position 2,736,110 of record CBDCOC010000001.1, read on the forward strand.
GCGTTCCACGGGACTGGACTCATAAGGACGGTTGCACAGGCGCCGTCGAAGATTCCTCGCCATGCGTGTACGAGGGCGCGTAACTCGGAATGTCCTATCCCAGCTCATCGCCCCACTGCACCCAGCCTTGCCGTTCGTCGCGGGCGAACAATTCCAAGTACGGACCTGGGCTGCAATCCTCGATCAGCCGGTAGGCCGCGGTAGGCTTGCGCGAGTGCTCGCGCTTGCGCGACTGGATCATATTGACCTGACGCCGGCCCGGATCAAGCGTCCGCAGGCTGCCTCGCACGCCGAATAGAAGCAGCTCGGTCACATTGCGGAAGTAAAACCCGACTCCCCTGCCGTCCGGGCCGCCGTCTTTCCGAATCTTGTACCAAACGACATTCGCCTTGTACGTGAACCCCCATGCTTCCATCACAGCCAGGCCGTCCGGCAGCAAAGCGTTCGGGCACCACAGGTACAGATGGCTGTTATCCTTCGCCAGCGCAGCAACCCCGAGGTTGCAGATCTCGTCGAGTTCCATCGTCTCGTAACGACGCAACCGCTTGTGCTCCGGGGCCATTTTCCCCGTGCGATTCGCGAACCGCCAAGGCGGATCGGCGAGGATCGTGGAAAACCGTCCTTGGACGGTAAGATCCGTCTTCGACATAGAATCTGCTCCTGCTGTGCAATTGCCCGGCTTCCGGGTCGGGTGTCAAGCGGCTGGCGGGCTGCGCCGAGCAAGCGCTGCTCGGGGGTTGGCCGGGCAACCAGTCTGGCACAGACAGCGGCCGGCTCTTGCGACAAGGGCTCGATGCGGTTCAGGCCCTGCTTGCGAGCTGCCGGCAGCACGCTGCGCAGGGTGGTGCGCCAGCCCCGCCAAGGTCGCGCTACGGAGCGAGACCCGGCACAAGTCCTGCAACACCGCGGCAGGCCCCTGCTCGGGCAGGAACCCCTGCGGGAAGGCTGCCGGCGGCAAGACCTCTGGCAGTCCGCGCCGGGCAACTCAGGCAGCCTCTCTCTCCGGCACGGGGGAAGCGCTGCCTTCTCCCGTATCCCGCAATTCCGGGATTTGCACCCGCACGCGCACGCCGCCTCCGGCCCGCGGCTCGAGCGAGAACTGAAAATCCGTGCCGAACAGGACGCCGAGCCGCTCGCGCACATTCCCGAGGCCGATACCCTTGTTGAACACATTCGGCAGGCTGTCGACAGGTATGCCGACGCCGTCATCCTCAATTTCGATCTGCAAGCGCCCCCCTCCCAGCGCGGCCGCGACGCGGATCGTACCGTTGCCCATCTTGGGACCGATGCCGTGCTTGATGGAATTCTCTACGATGGGCTGCAAGATCATGCTGGGAACCAAGACATCTGCGATGCCGTCCTCCATGTCGCGCTCTATGCGCAGCCGCGAGCCGAAGCGCACCTGCTCGATCTGCAGGTAATCGTCAATCAGGGACAGATCTTCCCTGAGCGGCACGAAGGCTTCTTGCTTGCGCAGCAGCCTGCGGAGGATCTTCGAAAGGCGGTAGACCATCTGGCGCGCCTGTTCTTGGTCGCTGCGGATTAACGAAGCCACCGAGTTGAGCGTGTTGAACAGGAAGTGCGGGTTCATCTGGCGCGTCAGGTTCAGCAGGCGCGCCTCGGTCAGCAGGCGCTGCTGGTTCTCGATCTTCCACTCGTTGCGCGTATTGTTCCAGACCTTGAGCGTCAGCCCCACCCCTATCACCGTGGCCACGTATCCCAGCAGCATGCTCGCAAGACCGGGCCCGGACGCGCCTTGGCGCAGGTCAAACACCAGTCCGCGCGAGGCGATCTCCGTGCGAACGAACTCCACCAAGGCACACGAGAGGAGCATCACGACTTGGAAGACGCCCTCTGAGTTGGGAATCCGGCGACGAGTCCAAGCCACCAGCGAGAAGAGGAAGAAGGGCGTGAACCGCCAGACATCCTCGGGATCCTGGGCACTGGAGCGCAACAGCCCGCCCAAGGCTCCGAACCCGACCAGCAAGGGCAGCATCGCCCACTCGAAGTCGGGGCCCAGGACGGCTGGAACGGAAATCAGCGCACCTGCGATGGCGCCGGGCACGTATCCGCCGACAAGTCCCGACACGAGCGCCCCTTCGACGCCGACCTCAGCCGCCCGATAGCCGAGCACGACCCGCACTAGGGAGCCGCTGGCAAACACCACGCCGAACAGCACCGCCAGTTCCAAGCGCTGCCTGAAAGTGCGCTGCTCGCGGAGAAAGAGGCGCTTGGCGAAATTGGGGCGCAACGCGATGCTGGCCATCGAAGCCAGCACCGCAACCTTGACAAGCAGTGTGACAAGCAGGTCGGCGTCAGCCATTTCGCACGGGGTGCGCGACGCCCGCGGCCCTGCGAATCGTCCCGCCCGCCTATAATAGATCCTCGGTGCATCCGGGCGCTTCGGGGCTGTTCCCAAGCCCTGCGACAACCTTCCTAGGCCTGCGTTGCCAATGCGCGAAAATCCCGAAGCAGCACATCAATGCTCGGTCGAGCTTGTGGCCGAAGCGGATCTCCCGTCACGCCACGGCAATTTCCGCATTTGCGGGTTTCGCGGCCTAGGCCGCAGCGGCGAGCAAGAGTTGGTCGTGCTGAAGAAGGGCAACCCCGGGGCGGATGGCAAGCCCCCGTTGCTGCGCATCCACTCGCAGTGCCTGACCGGCGAGGTGTTCCGCAGCTTGCGCTGTGACTGCGGGCCGCAATTGGCGCTGGCCTTGGAAATGATCTCGGAAGCAGGCTGCGGGCTGCTGATCTACGATCCGCAAGAGGGGCGCGGTATCGGCCTGCTCAACAAGCTCATGGCCTACCGCCTGCAGGACGAAGGGGCGGACACGGTCGAGGCCAATCAGAAGCTAGGGTTCGGCGCTGACGAGCGCGAGTACGGCCACGCGGTTGCCATCTTGCGCCATTTCGGCATTCGGAGCGTGCGCATGCTCTCCAACAACCCGGACAAAGTGGGGGCACTGGAGCGCGAAGGGATTCGCGTGGTTGAGCGCGTGCCCTGCGTGCCCGAGGATGCCGGGGAACTGGCGCAGACTTACTTGCGCATCAAGCAGGACAAGCTAGGGCATTGGGGCAAAGGCACCTGAACCGCTGGGCACGGGTGACGATCGCGCGGCTGTTACCGCACAGGGCTTGAACGGTCCCCTGCTGTGCGGGGCCGAGAGAGCCGATCCTTCCGTCATGGACAAGAACGCAGATCTCCTTGTCGAGCTGCCCCGGCACCCGCTTCTGCCCCAGCTTGCTCGATGGGCCGGCTTTCGACAGCGGCCCCCGCGCAAGCTGCCGGAGCACCCTCTCCGCCAGCGACCTTGGCTGTCACTCTAGCTGTGACTCTAGCCGCATCTCTGGCCGCGACTCTGGCTGTGTCTCTGGCTGCGCTCCCGACTCTGGCCACGGGCGGTGCCCACGGATCTCCTCCTCGGCCCGCCCCGGCAAGAACCGCTGGACCGCCGCACGCCCCTTGTCCGTCAAGCGGTACATCTGGAGCCGGCTGCGCGGTTTTTCGGGCAGCGTGTACCCGATCCTTCCGTCACGGACAAGAACGCGGATCTCCTTGTTGAGCTGCCCCGATACCCGCTTCTGCCCCAGCTTGCTCGATAGGCCGGCTTTCGACAGCGGCCCCTGCGCAAGCTGCCGGAGCACCCTCTCCGCCAGCGACCCCAGCCGCAGCTCTGGCTGCGCTCCCGACTCTGGCCGCAGGTGGTCCCCACGGATCTCCTCATTAGAAATGTCACTCCCGTCTAAATCGGTCTTGTCGGCGGCTTGAAGGGCCGGAGATCCATCGTCCGCCCTCGTGCCCGCGAACTCCAGCCACAACCCGTCAGGATCCACTTCCCATCGCGGCTGGGCCGTCCCCGCCAACCGGCACGATTTAAGGATGTCGGCAACCCCACGCCCCCACGCCTCGATCATGCCAGCCCGGAAGAACGCATTTGCAATCCCTGGATTGCGTGGTGCCGAGGCGTGGGCTCCCATGAGCTTGTCAAGCGTCCAGCCAGTCGGAAGCGCACCCGGGTTCCACAGGCTGATACGGTTGTCATACACCCGGATCTGTATCGGGGCCGGGTTGCCATAATCCCGGTGGGCGATCGCGTTCAGCACGGCTTCGCGCAACGCGTCGCCAGGGGCCAGCGGAGTTTCCCGTCGCAAAATGCCGTGGTAGGAGATCCAGTGCTTCGAGTATTTCGTAAGCAGCAGGTCTACCGTGCGCTCTGCTTGGGCGAACAGACTGCCTTCGATAACGTCTTGGTATGCGAGATCGGTTTCTGTCCTGAAATAGCCGATCTTCACAAATGCGCCGCGGAAGAAGCGGGTCGGGTCGGGGTGGAACAGCAAGACCGCTGCACGGCGCAGATACTCCCCCTCGCGCAGGTGCAGCAATTCAATCAGGTTGCCATGGGACTCGTCCAGCGCCGCAGAGGGAAGCCTGTGGCTGGCAACGCCACGGCGCCGGAACTCATCTAGCGCGCTGCGGTCCAGTTCTCTCATTCCTACACCGGGCACTGGCGCGTCATCCCAGTTGCGGCCATGCTTGCTGAGCAGGAACTGATTCAGGGCATTGCCCTTCAAGACCTGCTTGGTACTACCGCTTCGGTAGTGGTACTCGCCCCTGTAGCTGATCGGATTGGGATAGGGCGCGACCTTGATTTCGAGATACTCTCCGGATCGTTCTGTCCTGAGACTCACGTCAACGACAATACCTAGCAGCGACTGGGCCTTGTTGGGTATCTCCTCCAACAAGCGCAGCGGGTCTTTCACGCCAACGATCTGGCCTTGATCGTCCTTGCCGATCACCAAGACGCCGCCTTGAGCATTGGCAAAGCCGCAAATCCACTTCAGGTGCTCATCCCTCCAAGAGGATTTCCATTCGAGGTTCTGGGATTCAGCCATGGACCTGCCCTTGCGTGACCTCAGCCTAGCTCGCGCCCGTTCCTGATACAAGCTCCGCGCTCCCTTGAAACCGGACTGCTCCGAGGCGGCCGCAGGTCTCGCCTTGGCAAGGGGCTTATATGCTTAACTTGACAGAGCATCGAGGTGCCTAACTGGACGCATCTTCAAGGCCTGTACAGGTGCGCTAGGACAGCGGTGCGCGGAAAGTCGGTGATGTCTCCCGCATAGCGCGAGAAATACATCGCGAATGGCTGACTAGATGATACCCTGTCAAGGCTAGTGGTCTGTCAAGCTTAGCATTTTGGGTTAGATATGTTTCACTGGGGATGGGCGACGGCCCCGGAAAAGGACGATGAAGAAGTACAATTGTGCGGCCCACAGATGAGGAGCGCAAGTGCTGCGAGGCTCTGATTGACAAGCTAGCCGGCAGCAGTCAGAAGGCACGGCGGGCCCGGATTCTGAAACAAGTTGATGCGGACGGGCCCAACTGGACCGATCAGCAAGTCGCGGCGGCGTTTGGCTGCCGTGTGCGGACGGTCGAGAATACCCGGCGGCGCTGCGTGTTGGAGGGCTTTGAACTGGCCTTGCAGGGGCAGCAGCGCAGCAGCGCGCCAGTGCCGAAGCTGCTGGACGGGGAACAGGAAGCGCAGTTGATCGCGCTGCGGCTGGGGCCACCACCGGCGGGCTATGGCAGTTGGTCGCTACGGCTGCTGGCGCGCCGCGTGGTGGAGTTGGGCATTGTAGCTGCGATCAGTCACGAAACGACGCGGCAGACGCTAAAAAAACGGGATTGCGGGGGACAAGGTGGAGTACTGGGTGATTTCGCCGGGGCAAGACGCGGAATTCGTGGCGGCGATGGAGGAACTGCTGGAGACCTATGCGCGCCCCTATGCTGCGCGCCAGCCGGTGATCTGCATGGACGAGCAGCCGGTATAGTTGGTGCGCGAAACACGGCCCCCCGGCCGGTGACAGAAGAGCACCCACAGCGCGTGGCGGACTAGGAGTATGAGCGGGCCGGCACAGCCGCAATCTTCCTGTTTTGCGAACCGCTGCAAGGTTGGCGGGCAGCCACGGCCAGGAAGCGGCGCACGAAGGTGGACTGGGCCTTGGAGGTGGCGCAGTTGCTGGAGGGGCGCTACGCGCACTGCCCGCGCATCACGCTCGTGTGTGACAATCTCAACACGCACAGCAAGGGAGCGTACTACCAAGCGTTCGAGCCGGTCCGGGTGCGCGAGCTGTTGTACGCGGATGAAAATGAGCCCTTTTTTGAGGCTTCGACAGATGAAAATGAGCCCTTGAGGGCCGTGCGGGGCAGGGGCGGGATGGAATGGGCAGCGCGGGCCGCCGCGCCAGTCGGCTGCTGACCACACTCGAAGTAAGGAGATGCGGTCATGGGGCGGACAGAGTTAAGTCCAAGAGAAGTACGGCGCCAGGACGTGCTGGAGCGTGTGGCCCGCAAGGCATGGACGCTGCGGGAAGCAGCCTCGGTACTGGGGGTGAGCTATGCGCAGGCCAAGTGCCTGCGGCAGCGCTACCAGCAAGGAGGAGCGGCGGCCTTGCGCCACGGCAATGCGGGCAAGCGCTCGTCGCGGGCCAAGCCGGAGCAGTTGCGGGAGCGAGTGCTGTCGTTGGTGCGGAGCGAGTATGGCGGCGGGCAGCGAGACGGCTTGGGGCCGCCGCTGGCGGCAGAGCATCTGCAGAGCGACCACGGCCTGGTGGTGGGCGTGAGCACGCTGCGGGCGAGGGGCTCCACCCCGCTCCTCCTGCTCCCCCTACCAGCCTCAGAATGGCTCATTTTCATCCGTCGGAAGAAATGGCTCATTTTTATCTGTTTACGACAGTCCGGGTGCGCGAGCTCGTGCGGCGCATCGAGTTCTGCTACACGCCCAAGCATGGCAGTTGGCTGAATATCGCCGCATGCGAACTCAGTGCGCTGACGCGCCAGAGTCTGCACGGTCGCCGGATCGGGGACTTGGCTGCGTTGCAAACTGAAATTGCAGCGTGGGCGGCTGATATCAACACGCGCCAGCGCGGAGTGGACTGGCAGTTGCAGGTCGCCGATGCTCGCACCAAGCTTAAGTCCGTCTACCCCAAAATTATTGTTTGACAGACCACTAGGCTGGGGGGCATGAGTACCGATGTCAAGTGGTTCCTTGGAACCTTGCTACTGGTTGCGCTGCCCTTCTGGGCAGTGACAGCACAGCAAACTGCAAGCCTGCAAGCCGCCATTGCAACGCAGTCAGAAAGCTTGCGCGAAGACATCCGGCGGCTGGATGATCGCTTGCGAGCCGTGGAACTGTCGCTAGCCCAGCTAGATGTTGACCTGTCCCCGACGGGCGGCGCTCCGGTGCAGGCAGCCGCTAGCCCATGTACTCCCGCCTAGCCCTGCCCCTGTTTGCAGCCCTTGCCGGGTTCGCAGCCGGCTCATCGAGGCGCAACCCGAGATAGAGCGCTTGGAAGCGCAGCTAGCGGAAATCCGTGGCGGCTGAGAACGACAGTCGGGAGGCGCTAGGCCGCACCGCCTTTCGCCTGCCCGGAAAGCGCAGTCGAAATCGCAGGCATGCAATGCCGAGACTTCCGCCGGCCGGACTCCGCCCTGCGGTCAAGGCACTCGTGCGCGGCATCAAGAATGACGGCCCGGCACGAACGCTTGCCCCGCAAGAGCCGTTCCTGCGGAGCTGCCCCCAGCCAAGTCCCGGTAGGAGAGCAGTTCGACCCCGTGCTCGGCGACCGCCCGACGGACCTCGGGCGAGCACAGGGCGTCCATTTCCCTCTCGCGGCTGCGCTTCAGCTTGGTGGGCGCGCGCCGCAGTTCGGGGCCGCAAACGCCAGGGTGGCACATCAGCTCCCCGATCCCGTCGGGCAGGCCGGCCAGCACGCCGGCCAGCCAGCGGGCATCCATCGTGCCGGTAGCAACGAATCCGGCGAAATAGTCGGACGTGCGGCAGCGCGAGCGTTGCAGGCGCTGCTCAAAAGGGATCCGCCACGGCCGGATGGCGAGAGACAAACCCGCCCGCAGCGCGGGCGCCATGCCGAACGGGGTGTCAAACGGCCTGCGAATCCACGGAATCCGGAACTCGTCGGCCAAGGTCGCGACCGCGTCCAGCACCGCTGGCAACAGGTGGACGTGCTGGTGCGTGTCAAGATGGCTCGGCCGGATTCCGTGATCAAGCAGGAACTCGATCTGTGCCCGGAATTCGCGCAGGGCCCCGGCCCGGGTCGGCGGACTGGCCAGCAGGCCGGCGGCCGAGGGCGGCAGCCGGGTGCCGGGCGATGCGAGGGATTCGCCTTGCACCAGCGTCAGGTGGCAGCCCACCCCCAAGCTGGGGTGCTGGCGGGCGATCCGCAGGGCGTGCCCGAAGGCCGTACCGTTGGCCATCAGGGATGTCGAGCGGACGATGCCCTCGAGATGGCTGCGCAGGATGCCTTCGTTGACATCAGACGTGAAGCCGAAGTCGTCGGCATTCACGACGAGGCGCTTCACAGGCCCCCGCTCGGGCAAGGTGAGAGCGGCGGGGCCGTCGCCCCGCCGCTCAGGTCAACCACAGGTTCACAAGGAGAAGGAATTCGAACCGTAGTTTTTGCCAGCACTAGCTAAGACGATTGGCGCCGGGTTTCTTACGGCAGGAATCTTGAGCCTGCCCGCGCGGGGCCGCAAGCCTCGGCGCAAGGGCCGCTCCGGAACCCCGTTCCATGCAAATCGCCGGTGATCCGGCGGGCCTCTCGTCTTTTTCGCGCCCCGGGGCGTCTAGCCTAGAGAAGGGACAAGGAGTTGCTCTCTCCCGGATCGACAGATCGCGAACTCGTCGCAGCCGCCAAGAGCGGTGACCTGCAAGCCTACAACCTGTTGGTGGCGCGCTGGGAGGGCAAGCTCTACAACTACCTGCTACGCTCGACCGGCAACCGCGAAGATGCGCTGGACCTGTGCCAGGAAGCCCTGCTGAAAGCCTATCGCGGGCTGCCCGGCCTCGCCTCGGCGGAGCGGTTTCCGAATTGGCTGTTCCGGATCGCCCATAACGAACTGGCCTCGGCTTGGCGCAAGGCGCGGCCGGTCGGCACGCCGGACGAGCTTGAGCAACTGCCCGACGCGGCCAGCATGCCCCGCTCGCACCTCGGTAATTTCGGCTACGCAAGATCGGAACTGTCCTTCTTGGTCGAGCAGGCCCTGAGCGCGCTGCCGCCTGCCCAGCGCGAGGTGGTAGTGCTCAAGGTGCAATACGGGTTCAAGTTCGACGAGATCGCCGAGATCGCAGGATGCCCGGTATCAACGGCCAAGTCGAGGCTCTACGCTGCCCTGGCAGCCCTGCGCGAGTGGCTGGAACCGGTCGCGGCCTGAGGGGACGGGCAGCGCGCCGAGGTTATGCACATGCGATACACGCCGGAAGAGCTCAGCGATTACCTGCTGGACGAGCTGCCGCCCGCGCGGCGCGCCGAGGTCGAAGCGCTGCTGCGGTCCAGCGCCGCGGCCCGCGAGGAACTGGAGCGGCAGCGGGGATTGCTGCAGGCGCTCGGCAGCCTTACCGAAGAAAACCCGCCCCGGCGCTTCTCGTTTCTGCCAGCCGAGGCCCCGCCACCGCCACTGCGCCGCTCCGTGCCGCGACTGCTGGCGGTGTCAGCCGCCATTGGCGCCGCGCTGGCGGCAGGCATATGGGCGGCAGGCCCCGCCTTCGAACGCCACGCCTCGGGCTGGACGCTGACGCTCGGAACCCCGCAGCAGCCCGCAGCGGGCGTGACAGCCGCGCAGTTGCGCGCCATCTTGCACGAGGAGCTCGCCCGCAGCGAGACACGCTGGCGGCAGGCGCTGCTGGAGACATCCGCGGCCGGGGCGGATCGGACACGCGCGGAATTGGACGCGCTGCGCCGCGAGATCGCCGAGACGCACGAGGACTCCGCGGCCGCATACGCGTTCCTCAACGCCAGGCTCGAGCTGCTGAAGCGACAGCTGGTCGAATTCGACCTGGCTTCGTTCGAGGAGGCGCTCCCTTGAGGGCGGCGCTGCTCGCCCTGCTGGCCTGCGGCCCGCTGGCGGCGCAGGGCTTGGATCTGATGGAGCCCGCCCTGACGCGGCAGATGGACGCCATGGAGCGGCAGGTGGACCGCGCGTTTCGGTCGGCCGACGGCAGCCACCCCGTTGCAACCGGCGCGACGCGCGGCATCTACCTGCCCGGCTACGGGGCGGTCTTCTCCGTCGAGGTGAACCTCGCCCCGACAGCCAGCCTGAGCCCGTTCCGCAGATCCTACGCCGCCGAGGAGATCCTAGCCCTCAACCGGCGCAAGCGCCGCGGCCTGGAACCGCTGCGCGGCAAGATGCGCCAGATCTTGATCGAGCACGGCACAGGTCTCACCGGCTTAGGACCGGATCTCCAAGTGGCGCTGGCCGTGACACTGTTCCACTTCCCCTGGGAGGATCGCACGGAGCTGCCCCGTCAGATCGTCATTGCCGCAAAGCGGGGCGCGCTCGCCCCGGAACCGACCCTCACCACGCGCCACTACTAGGCCAGCCGCGAGAAGCCTCGATGCCACAAGCCAGCGCACGGCAGGAACCGGCGGCGATTCCATCGCTGGGCGAGGCGCTCGTTGCCAAGGGCCTGCTGGCGGCGGGCGATCTTGAGCGAGCCGTCGAGCTGGAACGGGAGCGGGGGGGCGGCCTGGCCCGCATCCTCGCCGACGCGGGCTTCGTGAACCCGGCGGAACTGCTCAAGGTGCAATCCGAGCGCCTCGGACTGCCCGTGGCCCGCGCCGAGGAGTTTCCCGTCGCGCCCTTGCGCGGGCAGGCAATTCCGGCCGGCTACATGCGGCGCTACCGGTTCTTGCCCCTAGGCGGCGCGCCGGTGCTGCGAGTGGCTGTGGCAGACCCGCTGGATCTGGCCACCTTGACCAGCATTCAGAGCCTGACCGGCATGCCCGTCGAAGTGGCACTGGCGCCCGAGGCAGAGATCCTGCGCGGCATTGACGCGCTCTACGGCCCGGCCGCGCCAAGCGATCCGCCCCCCTCTGCCGAGGCGGACATGGACCAGCTTCGCGACATGGCGTCGGAGGCGCCGGTGATCCGCTATGTCAACGCCCTGATCGCGCAGGCGCTGGACGAATCCGCCAGTGACATCCATCTCGAGCCCTTGGAACGGGATTTTCGCGTCCGCTTTCGCATCGACGGCATCTTGGAAGAGCGCGGCGGACCGCCGCGCAATTTCGAAGCTGCGGTGGTCTCAAGGATCAAGCTGATGGCGCAGCTGGACATTGCCGAGCGCCGCTTGCCGCAGGACGGGCGCATCCAGATCAAGGTGCTGGGCCGCGAAATCGACGTGCGCGCCGCGACGCTGCCGACGCTGCACGGCGAGGCCCTGGCCCTGCGGCTGCTCGACCCGGCGGCGGCCGACGAACTGGATCTGGCCGCCTTGGGTCTTGACGACGATCTGCTGGCCCGCATCGAAAGGATCGCGGCCCTGCCGCACGGCCTGCTGCTGGTCACCGGGCCCACGGGCAGCGGCAAGTCAACCACGCTGCACGCCGCCCTCAAGCGGGTCAACTCCGCAGCGCGCAAGATCGTCACGATTGAAGACCCGGTCGAATACCGGCTTGCCGGCGTCAGCCAGATCCATGTCGCGCCCGCCATTGGCCTGACGTTCGCGGCCGGCCTGCGCCACATCGTGCGGCAGGATCCCGACGTCATCATGGTCGGCGAGATCCGCGACCGCGAAACAGCCGAGATCGCTGTCCGCGCGGCACTGACCGGCCACTGCGTGTATTCGACGCTGCACACCAACGATGCAGCCAGCGCCATCACGCGACTCAGCGACATGGGCGTGGAGCGCTACCTGCTGGCGGCCTCCGTCACCGCCGTCCTCGCCCAGCGCTTGGTGCGGGTCTTGTGCGAGAGATGCAAGCAGCCTGCGGGAGTCGCTGAGTCGCCTTGCGGCGATCAAGTCCGGACTTGGGAAGCGGCCGGCTGCGCGGCCTGCCGCGGCCAAGGCTACAGGGGCCGGGTCGGCATCTTCGAATTGCTGGAGGTCGACGAAACCGCGCGACGGGCCATCGCAGGCCATGCAAGCCTGCCCGAAATCTCCCGCCAGTTCACCATGCGCAGCTTGCAGCAGGACGGCTGGGCCAAGGCCGGCCGCGGCCTGACCAGCGTGGCAGAGGTCGTGCGCGCAACCCAAGATGCCTGAGACAGCCGAAGTTCGCTCGCAAGGATCGATGCACACGTACCGCTACAGGGCCGTCGCGGCGGACGGGTCCGCGCTGGTCGGATCGGTAGTGGCCGCCGACCGCGGGGCGGCGGCCCGCGAACTGCGCCAAAAGGGACTCGTCCCGACGTTTGTGAGCGGCGCCGGGGCGGGCGCTCGAGGCTGGGCGGCGCTGCACCGGGCCGGCAGGCGCGCCAGCACGCTGCGCTTTACCGAGGATCTCTGCACGCTGCTGAGCGCCGGCGTCTCGCTGGAGAAGGCGCTCGCGACCTGCTCCGCCAGCAGGGAGTCCGCGCCGGAGGCGGCCGTGGCAGGCCAAGTCCTGGCCGGGCTGCGCGAAGGGAAGACGCTCGCGACGGCCCTGTCCGGCTCGGCGGGCCGGTTCTCGGGCATGTACATCGCCATGGTGCGAGCGGCGGAAGCGGCCGGGTCGCTGCCGCCGGTGATGGAGCAACTGGCCGCATTCGAGCGTAGCCGCGAGCAGCTCAAGGCCGAGATCTTGACCGCCCTGGCCTATCCGGCACTGGTGCTCATGGCCGGCCTGGGGTCGGTCGGTGTCATTCTCGGGTACGTCGTGCCGAGATTCTCCGAATCTTTCGCGGCGGCTGGATTCGCCCCCCCGCTGCCGATGCGATTGCTGCTGGCCGCGAGCACCGGCCTGCGGGACTGGTGGGGCGTGATCCTGCCGGCCGGCGTGGCGCTCGCGGCGGCCCTGGCGCTGTGGGCCGGCACCGCGGCAGGCCGCCTGCGGCTGGACGGCACCGTGCTGCGCATGCCTTGGATCGGCCCCGCTGCCCGCGAGGCGGACACCGCGCGCTTTGCACGAGCGCTAGCCACCCTGCTGGGAGCTTCGGTACCGCTGCTGGAAGCCCTTGGGATCGCGCGGGGCGTGCTGGCCAACCGCCACATCGACGGCGCCCTCGCACCGGTCGCGCAGGAAGTGCGCCAAGGCAAGGGCCTGGCCCGGCCCGTGGCGCACAGCGGAGCCCTGCCCGCGCTGGCCGCGACCATGCTAGCCATCGGGGAAGAGACGGGCCAGCTCGGCCGCATGGCGGAGCGGCTGGCCGAAATCTACGAGCGCAAGACGGCGACGACGCTGAAGCGCTTCGCAGCTGTCTTCGAACCGCTGGTAATCCTCTTGCTGGGAGTCATCGTGGGGGCGATGATCCTGAGCATCATGGCAGCTCTGACCAGCCTGCAGGGGATGGGTCTCTAGGATGCGCCCGACACCCCGGGCCGGGCGCTCCGGCGCAGGCGTCACGCTGATCGAAATGCTCGTGACCATAACGATCATCGCCCTGTTCGCCGCTATCTCCTGGCAGCAGCTGGCGCCGATCGGCGACCAAGGCCGGCAGGCCGCGGCGCGAGCTCAGATCGGATCCTTCCTGACGGCCCTGCAGCGCTTCAACCTCGACGAGGGGCGCTACCCGTCGAACGCCGAGGGCCTCGACGCGATCCGGCCGTACTTGGACAAGGACATCCCCTTGGACCCATGGGGCAACCCCTACTCATACAGCTACCCGGGCGCTCACGGGGCGGCCCCGGATATCGTCTGCTTCGGCAATGACGGCAAGCCTGGCGGAGAGGATGCGGCGGCAGATATCGTCAGCTGGCGCTGAAGGGCGGCCCCCGGGACGGGGCCCGCGAGGCGTCACCTTGCTGGAAGCGCTGGCCGCGATCACGCTGCTGGGACTGGCTGCGGCCATCAGCTTTCCGGCGGCGAGCGCTGCCATCGAAGCGGCAAGGGTGCGAGCGGCCGTTGGCGAGGCCAGGGACTTCCTGTTGGGCGCGCAACGATTCGCAGACCGTCACAGCCAAGCGGTGCTGGTGCGGATCGACCCGTCGCGAGGCCGCATGACAGCCCATAGCGCGGATGGGGAATGGACGCGGCTGCTTGCCTTCGACCCCCGCTTCCCAATCGACGTGCCGGAGCGGCCGCAGGAGGCCGTGCTGCGGCCGGGAGCGGCCCTCCCGCCGCTGGAGCTGGCGCTGCTCTCGCAAGACGGCCGGCGTTCCGGCTTTCGCGTGGGCGGGCTGCTGGGCGATTTCGCCGACTGGGAGGGCGGGCCGTGAGCGGGCAACGCGGGGCCACCCTGCTGGAAGTCGTTGTGGCAACGCTGCTGCTGGGCGTTGCCGCCGTCGGAATGCTGGGGATGGTCCACCAGGCCCTGGCCGGCATCCATGCCGCGCGCCAGCATTCGCAGGCCGTAATGCGCGCCAGTAGCGCATTGAACGAACTGCTGGCCCTGCCGCGCCTGCCAGCCGGGCAGGCCCTGCCAGGCGCGGCAGGGGCGGCAGCCGGCTGGAGCGCGGTAACCGAGCGCTGGCAGCCGGGCGATCCCCGCCTCGGGTCCCCGGATCTCGTCAAGGTCCGCGTGGAAGCCTGGTGGCTATCCGGCGGAGAGCGCAAGACGCTGGCGTTGCAGGGCTACCGCCGCGCGGAAGCCCCGTGATGCAGCGCGCGAGGAGGAGCCCGGCCACGGCCGGCCTGTCCCTGATTGAGGCGGTCGTAGCGCTCGGCCTGCTCGGCCTGCTCCTGGCAGCCATGCTGACCGTGAGCGGTTCCGGGCTGAGCGCCTGGCTGGATTCCCGCGAAGCGCTGTCGGGAATCCGCCGCGAAGCGGCCTGGACCGAACAGCTGCAGGCAAGCCTGGCAGCCATGCTGCCGATGCCCTTGCCGGCATCCGCGGCCGGCGGCAGGCCGTCCGTCTTCTTCCAAGGCGAACCGAGAGCGCTGCGCTTCGTGTCGGCGCACTCGCCAGCATGGAGGGGGAGAGGCGGCCTGCGCCTGGTGTCGCTGCTCGCCGCGCAGCGGGGCCGCGAATTCTCCCTGCGTCTCACGGACGCCCCCTGCCCCGACGCCGAGAGCTTGAGGCGGATCCGCAACGCGCCGATTCCCTGGCGACAGCCGGCCGGCACGCCCCGGCTCCTGCCACACCCCCGGGCGCGGACCGTTGCGGCGGTAGTGGCGGAGGGCGTTGCGAAGTGCGAGTTCCGCTACCTGCAGCTGCCGGCACGCGCTGGCGAGGAATCCCACTGGGTGGCGCGCTGGAGCAATCCCGGCACACTGCCGCTGGCCGTCCGTGTGGCATGGTCCCTCGACCGCGAGACCGAGACCGCAGCGGGCATGCCAGGGCGGGCGGTCGTCATCTCGGCCGGCAGCGTGGCGCAGCCCGCGCACGCTGGATTGGCGTCCGAGCCCCGCCAAGGCGGGAGGAAAGCCCATGGCTCCGACTGATTCCGGCGAGCGCGGCTCGGCCCTGCTGGCGGTTCTCGCAACGGTCGCGGTACTCACGGCAGTCGCGTTCGCAACCTCGAGCGCAGCTGTCGGAGCCTTGGACCGCGCTGCGCTGCGGCGGGACTCGGCACAAGCCTACTTCCTGGCTCGCGGGGGAATCGAAGCTGCGCTGCGCGACCTGGAAGCCGGCCTGCGGCAAGGGCGGGCGGCGCCCCAGCGCCCGCAAGCGCTGCGGTTCGAGTTCGAGGGCGGCGCGGCCGAGGTATCGCTGACACCCGCAGGGGCGAAGCTCAACGTCAACCGCATGGGGCTGCCCATGCTCGCGGCAGTGCTCGAGAGCGCCGGCGCCCGGCCAGACGCGGCCCGCCAGCTGGCGGAGGGGATCGTGGCATACCGCGACCGACTGCGACAAGGCGGTCTGCCCTCGTTCTGGCCGGCGCCCGCCCAACTGGCGAATCCCGGGCCGCAATCGTCTTTCCGGCGCCCGGCCGCGTCTATACAAATGGTCGAGGAACTGCTGTCTGTGCCGGGAATGCATCCAGACCTGCTCTATGGCAGCTACGAGGCGGCGCAAGGGCGCCCGCTGCGACGGGTTCCCGGTCTCTTGCACTACTTGCGGACGGACGGCCCCGCGGCCGTGAACGTCAACGCCGCTGCCAAGCCGGTGCTGGCCGCCTGCGGGCTGAGCGCCTCGCTGACAGATCGAATCCTTGCGGCACGGGAGGGGCGCCCGCTCCAGATCGGGGACGCAATCCTGGATGAGGCGGCCCGGCAAGGCGCGCGAGTGCCGTTCAGCGTGTCCGACACGGAGGCGGGCTGGACGCTGGAGGCTGCCGGCCGCCTGGGCGAAAGCCGCGCGACCCGCCGTGCGATGGCGGTGGCGAAGCCCGACAGCAGCACCGGAAGGCTGCTCGTCCAGCGGTGGTTCGAGCTGGACCTGTGAGGAGCGCCTGACGTGCGGGACCGCTTGACGCGCGACTTGCTGCCGGGCCGGGCCGGCTGCGGGATTGCAGTGCGCGGCAACGACTTGGTCGCGGTGATCGCACGCGCGGGCCGGGCCGGCATCCATGTCCTTGGCCGGGCTGAGTTGCGGGCCTTTCGCGAGCGGCCGCCCGCGGACTGGGGCGCCGAGTACGCAAGGCTCCTGAAGAGCGCCGGCCAGCGCCGCGTGAGCGCCACCCTTGCCGTACCCCGCTCGGAGGTCGTCTTCCGGGTGCTTTCCCTGCCGCCGATGAAGCGAGCGGACCTGGCCCGGGCAATCGATCTGCAACTGCAGGACCTGCACCCGTACGGAGATGCCCCGGTCTGCTGCAGCTTCTCGCCGATCAGCGGTACGGGAGGGGATTCGCGCCAGCACGTCGCGGTTGCGATCGCCCCGGCCCGGCGCATCGAGTCCTATGCCGCGCGCCTGTCCGAGGCGGGCATCGCCGTTTCCGCATGCACCGTGTCCGCGGACGCCCTGCGCTCTGCGGCCCGGCAAGGCCCGGATGCCGGCTCCGCGCCGTTCTTGCTGGTCGACCGGCACGGAGCCACCTTGGAGATTTACGGGCGCTCTGCAACCGTCCCCCTGCTGAGCTCGGCGCTGGGCGTGGACGGGGTTGCCGCGGAGGGCGCCCTCCGGCTGGCCCGGGAGGGACTCGGCGAGACCGCCGGGCGGAATGTCGCCGCGGCCTGCATCGGCGCTGGTAGCGAGGAGTTCGCACTGCCGGGCATCGAAACAGTTGCGGCGGAAACGCTGCTCGCCGCTCCGCAGCGGCAGGCGGGAGGATTCGATCTCAAGCGCGACGCGGTGGCGCTGGGCGCAGCCCTGCTCTCGGCCGGGAGCGGGCCCGGGCCGGGCCTGAACCTCTTGCCCGCAAGCGTCCGCAAGCGGGCATCCATTGCGCCGCGACTGGCGCTGGGCGGGGGCCTGGCGGTAACGGCGCTGCTGCTGGCAGTCGCGCCAGCCGTCCGGGACCGGCGCTACGCGCAACGGCTGATCGAAGAGACCGCCCGCCTGGAGCAAGCCGCGGCCCGGCTGGCCGGAGACGCCGCCAGCGCCGCAGACCTGCAAGAGCGCTACGACTGGCTGCTGGAACGCCGCGAGCGCATCCGGCACGACTTGGACGCACTTCAAGAGCTCGCAGAGATCCTGCCGGAATCCGCCTGGCTGACCGCCCTGCGCCTCGAGCGGGACACGGCCGTGCTCACCGGCATCGCGGCCGATGCCGACCCGCTTGTCTCGTTGCTTTCCAGCTCGCCCCTGCTGGAGCAAGCGCGGTTCGTGCGCTCGCCGGCCGGCGGCGCTCGGGGCGAGCAGTTCCAGATCGAGGCACGGCGGCGATGACCCGGCTGACCCTCGCGCAACGCGACCGGCGGGCGCTGAAAGCGCTGGGCATCGCCTTGGGATTGGCAGGGCTTTGGCTGGGCCAGGAAACGCTGCGGGCGGGCTTGGGCCGTTCCGCCGAGTCCCTGGAATCGCTCGAACAGCGCTACCTGCTCGCCCGCCAGGAGTTAGCGCGACGACCGGCCGAAGCAGACCGCGCCGCCAAGCTCGGACGGGCCATCGGCACCGCGGAGAGCCGCATGCTGCGCTCCGCGACTCCCGCGCTAGCCCAAGCCGAGCTGCGGTCCTTGGTCCGCGATCTGCTGCGCGCCGAGGGAATCGAGTCGTCCCGGTCGGAATTCGGCGACGCGCCCCCGCAAGACGGGCCGTACGAGGCCGTCACGCTGGAGTTGGAGTTCCGCTGCGACATCGGGCAGCTGGTGGATTTCCTAGCAGCCGCGGCGAATGCCCGCCCCATGCTCGCCACGCGGACGTGCGAGATCACGTCCCTGGGACCCGCCGCGGGGCAAGTCCAGGTCCGGCTCGGCTTGGAAGGCTACCTGCGCTTGGACGCTGGCGCTGCGACGGCAGGGAGGGAGACGCCGTGAAGCCGCGTCCGGGCATCGTCGGGACCGGCCTGGCACTGCTAGCGGGCTGGGCGGCCTGGGCCGCTTGGATCGGCGCCAGCCAAGACGCGGCCCGCTACGAAATTTTCGCCGCCCCCGCGGCCCCGCGCGTAGCCGGCCAAGACCCGGCCGCGCCGCTGGCGCGAGCTGTGCGGCCCGCGGCGTACCGCTCGATCTCCGGCAGGAACCCGTTCAGCGCAAGGCGCGGATCGGCCGCACCGCCGACAGCGAGACCGGCAGCGGGCCAGGGCTTGGCCGCGCCGCTGCCCGTGCTGTCCGGCATCGCGAACTTGGGCGCCGGGCCGACGGCGCTGCTCGCGGCCCGCAGCGGCGAGAAAGCGCGCTGGGTCGCGCCCGGGGAACGCGCGGGCAGCTACCGCCTGGAATCAATCCAAGGGGACCGGCTGACGTTCTCGCTGAAGGGCTTGCAAGTCAGCGTCAGCGCCAAGGATCTGCAGGACGAAAGCCGCCGGCGCGCAGCGCGGACGCAAGCGGCCGGCCGGCGGCCGGCGGCCCGGGTCCCCGGCCCGGCAAGCGCACCGGGCGGCGAGCGGGCGGGCCGGGGCAGGTATCGTATCGGCGTGGAGTTCAAGCCTGGGCGCTTCAGCGCGGATGCGGCTGACGGAGCGCCGGACGGCACTGTCTACCAAGGCTATGTGCGCCGGATCCGCCATTCGCCGTTCGGCGCGCAGCACTGGTGGGAGAGGCAGGAGTAGCGCCCATGGCAGTTACGGCCCGAACCAAACGCGGAGGCGCCCCCTTGGCCGCGGGCGCGGCCAAGGGGGCGGCGGCGAGGCGGCGCCTCGGCCGTTGCCTGCGCTGCGGGGCGCTGGCACTCGCGGCGGCGCTCGCGGCGCAGCCCCAAGCGGGCCCGCCCGGGGCGGGCCTTGCCCTGAACAATTTCCGCGACGCCAGCGTTCTGGACGTCTTGGAGGTGCTGGCCCGGAGGCTCGGAATCAACTATGTCGTGGATCCCGCCGTGCAAGACGGCACGGTGACCGTCAACACTTACGGCACGCTCGCGGAAGAAGACCTG
The DNA here is from genome assembly GCA_965219605.1 of Bryobacterales bacterium. Lineage (GTDB taxonomy): Bacteria > Acidobacteriota > Terriglobia > Bryobacterales > UBA6623 > VXMF01. Next base: position 2,755,392 of record CBDCOC010000001.1, read on the forward strand.
TTCCCGCTGCTGGCGACCATACTGCGCATGAACGGAGCCGTCGCGGTGCAAGTCGGGAATATGTACCGCGTCGTGCCTCTTGAAGAGCTGCCCCGCATGCCCGTCGGTCTCCTGGCCGGGGATTCCGGCACGCCCGCGGACGCGCGCCCCGTGCTCAACGCAATCCGGCTCCGGCACGCCTCTGCGTCCGACCTCGGCGCGATCCTGGAGCCGTTCCTAGGGCCGGGCGGGCGCTACTCGGCAGTAGAGCGGGCGAATACGCTGCTGCTGCTGGACAACAGCCAGAACATGCGCCGCCTCATGGAGCTCGTCGACATGTTCGACGCTTCCGAGCTCGCCAACACGCGCATGCGGCTGCTGGAAGTCGAAAACGGCCTGGCTTCGACGCTCGCCGCGGAGGTCCGCGAGGTTTTCGGCACGGCCTCGTCGACCGGCGCGCAGCGCGAAGTGCGCTTTCTGGCCCTGCCGCGGATCGGCGCGGTGCTCGCGGTCAGCGCGAGCGAGGAGTCTCTCGCCGAGGCCGAGGCATGGGTCCGCCAGCTGGACCGCGCCGACGCCAGCGGCGGCCGCCGCAACTACGTGTACCGGGCGCAATACGGGGAGGCCGCCAATCTCGCCGCCACGGTGTCCCAGCTCTACGCTCCGACCTACCGGCAGGGCGGCGACGGAGACGACCGGGCAGCAGCTGCGATTCCGGGCCTGGCAGAGGCCGCGGCGGGCAGCGCACCGCCCCTTGAGCAGCATATCCGCGTTGTGCCCGACCCGATCAACAACCTGGTCTTGGTACAGGCCACCGCGCAGGAGTGGCAGGCCGTTCGCAGCACGCTGCTCGAGTTGGACGGCCCGCCCAGGCAAGTGCTGATCAACGCCCGGATCTACGAAGTCACGCTAAGCGACGGCCTGTCCAGCGGAGTGTCGGCGTTCTTGCGCAACCGCTCCGGGCAGGCTGGCAGCGGAAAGCTGACCGGCGGGCTCAACGCCAGCGGAACCGCCAGCCTGAGCATCGGCGCGATGGTCGGCAGCACGCGGGAGCTGGCGGTGTTCCTGCAGGGCAGCGCCATGCAGGGCCGCACGCGGGTCATTTCCGCGCCGACGCTGATCGCCACCGACAACGTGCCCGCGGACATCGTGGTCGGCCAGACGATCCCGACACTGTCGTCCCAGGCGGTTGCCGGAGGCGCGTTCGCCGAAGGCTCCTCGCTGTTCACCAACACGATCAACAACGTGCAGACCGGCGTCAGCCTCTCGGTGACAGCCCGCGTGAACAAGTCCGGCATCGTAACCCTGAAAATCTCCCAAGAGGTCTCCAGCCCGACCGGCGTCAGCGGCCCGATTCAGTCGCCGACGATCGACCGGCGCAATGTCAGCACCCAAGTCACCGTCAAGGACGGCGACACGATCGCCATCGGCGGCATCATCCAGCACACCAATCGATTCAATGCGAATCGCGTGCCCGTGCTGGGCAAGATTCCCGTCCTCGGGCGGGCTTTTGGCTCCACCCAGGAGTCTACGGTGAAGACCGAGCTGATCGTGCTGCTGGAGCCGCGCGTGATCTACGACCAGAACCAAGTCGCCAGCGCCACCGAGGAGCTGCGCGGCCGGATGCGCCTGCTGCGCCGCCTCGCCGGCGAACTGCCGGGCAAGCCTCAGAAACGGTCGGCGAAGAGCCCGTAGCTGAACAGCAGCCCGAGCAGGCCGGCAGCGACGACGTAGTACAGCAGCGGGCAGATCGCCCGGCGGATCAGCAGCCCCTCCCTGCCGACCAAGCCGACGGTCGCGCTGGCCGCCACGACGTTATGGACGGTGATCATGTTGCCAGCGGCGCCGCCCAGCGCTTGCAGGCCCAGCACGACGAGACGCGAGACGCCTATGCGCTCGGCGACGCCGTACTGGAAATGGCTGAACATCAGGTCGCTGACCGTGTTCGAGCCTGCCACGAAGGCGCCCAAGGCGCCGATCATGGCAGCGAAAAAGGGCCATGCGCGGCCGACAGCCGCAGCCGCGAAGCCGGCCAGCTCCAGCGGCATGCTCTGCAGGCCGGAAGCATTGACGCCCGAGTCTATGAAGACCCGCACCAAGGCCACGGCAAAGACAAGCGCGACCGCCGGCCCGGCCAGCATGCGGGCTGACGCCGACCACGCGCTCCGGACCTGGGCTGCGGACATGCGGTGCATGGCAGCGGTGGCCAGGCAGACGGCCAAGAAGATCGAACCGGGCAGGTAGAGCGGCTGGATGCCTTGGCTCATGTGGGTGCCAAGGATGCCGGTCCAAGTGATCTGCACGCCGGCCAGCCATGCCTTCAAGGGCAGGCCCGGCAAGCGCGTGATGACCAGCAGCGCGGCGACCAGCACGTACGGCATCCAGGCCCGCGCCAGCGGCATGCGCCGCTCGTCCGGTTTCGGACCGCCGCCGAAGGTGCCTGTCCACTCCTTCTCCCAGTTCTCGCGCGGCGGGAAGTCCCAAGGCTCGACACCGGCCAGCAGGAAGCCCTTGCGGGCCGCCGGCACGACCAAGCCCAGGCCGATCAGGGCGCCAAGCAGAGAGGGGAACTCCGGGCCCAGGAAGATCGCTACCAAGACATAGGGCACGGTGAAGCAAAGGCCGGCAAAGATCGCGAACCGCCAGATGCCCAGCCCTGCCCTGAAGGAACGGCGACGGCCGAAGAAGCGCGTCAGCATGCCGCAAATGACGAGCGGGATCAGCGTGCCCACGATGGCATGCGGGATCGCGGCAAAGACGCCGATCTGATGGATAAACTCGGCATACGGGATGGAAGCCCGCGCCAAGGCGGCTTCGACGTCGGGCACGTTGAGGGATTCGGCCATGCCCACCAAGATCGGCGTGCCCACGGCGCCGAAAGTCACCGGCGTGCTCTGGATGACGAGGGTGCACATCACCGCGGCCAAGGCCGGGAAGCCCAGCGCCAGCAGCAACGGTCCCGCCACGGCGGCCGGCGTGCCGAAGCCGGACGCGCCCTCGATGAACGCGCCGAACATCCAAGCCACGATGATGAGCTGCACCCGGCGGTCGCGGGAGACGTTCATGAACCCTTGGCGGATGGATGCCGCCGCGCCGCTCTCCGACAGCGTTTGCAGCAGGAGAATCGCGCCGAAGATGATCCACAGCAGCGAGGCTGCGATGATCACGCCGCGCAGGGAGGCGGCCGCGACATGGACCGGCGCCACATCCCACAGGAAGAGCGCGAAAGCGGCCGTCAGCGCATACGCCGCCGGCATCGCTCGCGTGGCGGGCCAGCGCAGCACGACAAGGGCGAACATGACCGCCATGACCGGCAGCAGGGCGGCCAAGGCATGGAACCCGGATGTTTCCGGCATGGGCGAATCAAGACTACTCAGCCGGCAGCTCGGGTGTCAAGCAGCGGCCTTTTCCCGCGCGAGACGGGCTTGCGGCGGCGCCTGCTCGCGCAAGCCGGCCGCCGGACTCGGCCGCGGTTGTTCAGGGCACCCCTCCCCGCGGCTAATGGCTGCTGGCTAGCAGCCCCCCAGCGATGCTCGAACGCTTGCTGGAGATTCCAAGCATCGCTCAAGCCGGTGTCGTTGTCAGGAGGACACCATAGTCGTCTAACGCTTGCAGGAAATCGGCATGCTCGATCAACGGAGTAATGCTGCGCACCTGCAATTTGCCGAGCGCACGGTCAAATACGGCGACGCACGGATGCCCTGTAAACCGTGACTCGAACAGGAATCCGTCGGCCTCGGGAACATCGGCAAAGGTAGCTGCGGACAGAGCGCGGCCAGCGGCGTGGTTTGAGTCATGTGCAACGGCCGGGGGGCGCCGATCTGGATCGCCCCGTCCCCTCGGAGGTCCACAAGGGTTAAGTCGATCTGTGTCTGGAGAGACACGACAAGCCTGGCCTCAATGTCCACTCGCGGCAATTCACGACGCCGTCTGCGAGTCAAGCGGTTCCGCACCACCGCCTCCCAGAAGCAGCACGGCACCGTTGCGGCCGCATAAAGCACGGCATATTCCCCGGCCGGGTCGCTGAAACGGCTGGGGGCGGGAACGGCGGCAATCGGACGCGTGCGCAGACTCTCGTGAATCACCCGCAACATCCGCTCAATCCGGATCTTCCGCAGCTGCTGTCGAATGCGCGCTGATTCGTAGCCGCCCCTCACCCGAAGTCACCTTGCAGGGCACCTCTAGCGACAGCCTGGACAAGGTCGACTTCTCCCCTGCGGAGAAGGTCAAGCGGTTCCGCTCCGTCGAGGGCGGTGACCGGCGCTGAAAGCCAACACCACGCCGCGTAGCCGTCTTCAAATAGCGGGGCGATACGATCAAGCCCTTCGAGCAGCTGTCCGCGTTCGTCGAATTGCCCTGCGGGAAAAACATAGCCACGCTTGGCCCCCTGCCACCCAATGATCCGCCCCTTCCTCAGCCAGTCGTGAACTGACTGGCGGGTCTTGAGGCCGGCGCGACCCGCGAATTGCTCAGATGTCAGCAGATCTTCGTCTCGGCCCGCCCGGGTACGTTCGGCGATGCGCCGACCGGTCTCTGCTTTCCGCACCAGACGCGATTCGTTGCCCCTGATGACTACAACCCCCTTGCCCATGCTCTTCGTCCAGAGAGCGTCCGCTACGACTGCCAGTGCAGCCCGCACGGCGTCTGGATGGGCAACTAGCGCAGCAACCGCATGAGGCCCGAGTTCCTTGGCGGTCTCTTGCACCACGGTTGCTAGCACTTCTAAATCGAGATTCTTCTCTTGCGCCGTCTCCATGCTCCCAATTTGGTCTATTCTGTCCGTTTAGTCAAGATGCGTCGCTTGCGAAAGACCCGGATTTTGCAGCGCAGTGCTTCCGTCCGTGTCGCTGCCTCCCCCACCGCTCCGATTGCCTCCGGCTGGGAGCGACAGTTGCCGGGCTGGATTCGCACCCGCTGCGTGACAGCGCCTTGCCACCGCGCACGAGATATCCGGGCTAGCCTGAAGTTCCAAGCCAAGCACCAAGAGAAGTCCTTATAATACATCAATTTAGCTGGGTTCGGAGGTGTTGCTTACTGGGAACAAATGGAGGTGCGGACGAGTTCCAGCGCCCGCTGCTGCAAGGCGCTCGGCTCGGTCAGCCGCTCGATGGTGGGTCCGTGCTCATCGCCGTGCAGGCGGCATTGGTGCCGACAGCGCGTGCCCAGCATCTCCAGTAACGTGGCCAAGCTGTGCAGGGGCAAGCCGGCCGCCGTACAACCGCCGTTCTTCTTCGCTTGCAAGGCTGCCCGCGGCTGGGCTGGGGCCACCGGATCGCGCACGGCCTGCTGCGCGGCCAACTCCTCATCGGCAAACAGCAGCTCGGCCAAGGCTTGGCGCAGGTGCCATTCCACGTAATAGGCCAACACGCACAGCAGCAGGTGCGCGCGCACGCGCTGCTCGCGCCGGTGGTAGATCGGGCGCACCCGCAAGTCCACGCTCTTCAGGCAGCGAAAGGCGTTCTCGACCCGCATCAACTGCTTGTAGGAACGCACCACATCGGCGGCCGCTAGGTCGCTCTGGCTGGTGCGGATCACGTACACTCCGTCCAAGGCCGCCTCGCGCTCGATCGAGCGCTCGTCCCGCTCGTACTGCAAGCAGCCGTCGGCGATCTCAACCTGCACGTGCTTGCCAACCTTGGAGCGCTGCTTGGCCCGCCCCACTTTCTCGGCGATGGCAGTCGCCGACAGCGGTTTCTTGGTGCGCCGTTCCACAGCGCGCTGGATGCGCGCCAAGTCCTCTTCGAGATCGGCCAGCAGCTCCTCGCGCTTGCGCCGGCGGCGCTCGGCCAAGGCCGGGTTGCAGCACACGATCAGGCGTTCGTCGGGGTACTGCGGGGAACTCACCTCCGCCAAGTTGCGCTCGTCGAATAGCGACATCTGCACGGTCTTCTCCTCCGCCAGGCGGCAGATCGCGCTGTGGCGCAAGGCCGAGATCCAGCCCAGCCCGGGGTCCTTGCGCAGCGTCTCGATCTGCGTCTGGGTGAGCATGCCGCGGTCGCCCACCAGCACCACGCGCTGCAGGCCGAATTGTGTGCGCAGAGTCTGCACTTGATCCGGCACGGTGAGCGGATCGGCGGTGTGGCCGGGATAGGCCTGCACGGCCAGCGGTCGGCCTTCACGGTCAGTCAGCAGGCCGTAGACCACGATCGTGCGCCCGCGCTTGCCGTCGCGGCTGTAGCCGTAGCGCATGAGCGGGCAGCTGTGGCCTTCGTAGTAGCTGCTCGAGACGTCGTAGAGCACTTGGGCGCCCTCTTGCAGGTGGCGCTGGGCCAGGCGCTTCTCAATGCGCTGCTGGCGCAGCAGCAGCCAGTCCAGGGCCTGGTAGAGGGAGTCTGCGGTGGTGTCTTGCAGGTCGAGTTCGGCGGCCAGCGTCGTGCTGTGCCAGAGGCGCGTGGTGGCGAGTTTGGAGGCGGGCTGCAGCAGGCGCTGGGCGATCATGGCCAGCACGGTCGAGCGCTGGGGGGAGGGGCTGCGGTCGAGCAGTTGGGGCAGGCGCAGGCGGCGGAAGGCCTCCAGCAGCAGTTCGACATGGCCGTGGGGGCGGGAACTGACGATGGAGAAGGCTTGTTCGGGACTGACGAGGGGCTGGTTCTTGAGCAGTTTGCGCAGAGCGGCGACCTTGGCGGGGGGCCAGGCGGAGAGGTTGGCGAGGGTGCGCTTACGGACCTTGGCGCCTTCGCGCCAGCCTTCGCGGAGGAGGATGGCGGGGGGCGAGTTGCGGTTGGGGACGGTTTCTACGTACATGGGAACATGATAGCAGAAGAAAGATTGCAAGTCAATGCCAAATAATACAAAAAAAGAATTAATATTGAAATTACATGGGAACAAAATACAGAGCCGGAAGGCGAGCTAATGCGGTTAAGCACTCTATTTTCAATGAGTTAGGCCCGGCTGAGCAGGGGAAACGGCTCGGAACTTCAGGCTAGTCGCGCCCCCGGGCGGTGCCCGGATCATTCAGGCTGAAACACGGGCTTGGCGTAGAATCGGAGCGGAGGGTTCCGGCAGTCAAGCCCCGTAATTTCATTGGTGCAGTATTTGCCCCAAGGTTAGTCTGGGTCCGGGCGCGCGATCATTCCTTAGCGAGGTTTCTTCGGAAGCACTCCTCTACACTAGCATTCCAGAGCAATTGCCAACCCGGGCCGGGGCCTTCCGTGTGTGAGACAGGAGCAGCAGGAGGGAGATATGGCGAGAGAGCAGCCGGAGCGGGATCTGCCGGTGCAGCGCCCGCAGGTGGCGGGGGTGGACCTCGGCAGCCGCGAGCACTGGGCCTGCGGGCCGCCGCATGCGGACGGCAGGCCCAACGTGCGCACGTTCGGCACGACCACCGTGCAGTTGGACGCGTTGGCGGACTGGCTGGCGGCGGAAGGCGTGGAATCGGTGGCGCTGGAGAGCACGTATGTGTACTGGATTCCATTGCACGAGTTGCTGGAAGAGCGCGGTTTCGAGGTAGTGCTGGTCAATGCGCGGCAGTTGCAGAACGTGCCGGGACGCAAGACCGACATGCTGGACTGCCAGTGGCTGCAGCGGCTGCACAGTTGCGGCCTGCTGCGGGGCTCGTTCCGGCCGCCCGAGACGGTGACGCAGCTGCGGGCGCTGCACCGGCAGTGGCAAAGCTTGGTGGCGGAGCGCACGCGCTGCGTGCAATGGATGCAGCGGGCGTTGGATCAGATGAACGTGCAGGTGCATCGGGCGGTGACGGATCTGACGGGGCAGACAGGCATGGCGATCGTGCGCGCGATCGTGGCCGGGCAGCGCGCTGCGGAGCAGTTGGCGCAGTTGCGCTCGGGGCGCTGCAAGCACACGGAGGAGCAGTTCGTGGAGTAGCTGAGCGGCAACTGGCGGGAGGAGCACCTGTTCAACCTGCGCAGTGCGCTGCGGCTGTACGACGCGGTGCAGGCCGAGATGGAGGGTTACGAGCAGAAGCTGCAAGAGGATCTGCAGCAGCAGGCGGCCGAGGAATTAAGGGCGGAGGAGTGTCCGCGGCACCCGAACGCGGCCAAGGAGAAAGCCATCCGGGGGAGGGGCGAGCAGCAAATGCGGACGGTGCTGTAGCGCTACGCGAGCGTGGATCTGACGCGCATCGACGGCATCAGCGCGGGGGCGGCGCGCACGATCCTGACCGAGGTGGGGACGGATCTGGGGTCGTTTCCGAGCGAGCGGCATTGCACGAGCTGGCTGGGCCTGGCGCCGCGGCACGCGGTATCGGGCGGGCAGCAGTTGGCGCGCAAGCGGCAGCGCGGGCTGGGAGCGACGCGCACGTCGAACGCGCTGCGCATGGCGGCGACGGCGCTGATCCGGTCCAAGTCGGCGCTGGGGGCGGCGCTGCGCCGCAAGGCGCGGCACAAGGGGATGAAGACGGCGGTATTCGCCACGGCCCGCAAGCTGGCGGTGTTGGTGTACCGCATGCTGCGCTTCGGCCAGGACTACGTTGACGAGGGCGAGGCGGCCTACGAGGAGCGCCATCGTCGGCGCACCTTGAGCTACCTCAAAACGACCGCTAAGGAGCTCGGCTACCAGTTGGTTGCCGCTGCGGCACAGCCCGCTTCCAGGGAGACCGTTGGGGCGGGGGCGGGCTAGCCCGGATATCTCACCAACTTTGCTCGCAGCCGAGAATCATGGTCAGAGCGCCCCACAATAGAAACATTGGATAGTGCGCTTGTTGTACCCTGGTCACATAGCGCCGTTGACCACCGGCGCAGCGCCTGCGCACACGGGATCCTCAGCCGCTGGCCGCCTGGCGGGCGGCCTAGCGGCACGCTGTACGCACACCTGCCCCTGGAGCCGCCCTGGCCCCGCAGCGTCCCGCCTGTCTGCAGCGCGCTAGCTCGCCCGCAGGCGGGCCAGGCAGTGTGCGAACAGTTCCTGGCGGGGGAATAACGACGACAGCGACACCCGGATGCGGCGCACGCTCACCCGCACGCTGGCCGCGACCTTGAACAACAGCACCCGCAGCGTGCCGAACTGCGCCTGCGCCAGTTCCGTGCCGGCCAGCGCTACGCTGCGGATCTGTTCCAGCAGTGCTGCCGTGAACAAGGCCCAGTGCAAGCGCAACTGGTTCGCCCGCAGCGCACTCGCCGAGGTGCGGTCGGCGAACAAGTCCAACTGTTGCTCCTTGCTGCGGTTCTCCATGTCCCCGCGCGCACAGTACAACTGCTCGTACAACTCGCGCGTGCCCCAGCGCTGCCGACTCAAGCTCGTTACCACGAAACGCAGGTTGCTGTTGCGGCCCGGCCCCGGCAGCCATTCCGCCTTGCCTACCACGCGCCGCGTGCGACTCCAACTGCGCCGCGTGCGGTAGCTGAACTCGCGGTAGCAGCGCGCGCTCTGCCCGCTCACCAGCCCCCGCCGCCGCGCCCGCTCGCGCTGCTGCCGCACGGCCCGCTGCAGGCGTGCGTTCTGCGCCAGCCCGAACACGTAGTCCACGCCCGCCTGCTCTTCGCACCACGCCATCAAGGCCTCGCGGCAGAAGCCCGCGTCGCCCCGCACCAGCAGCCGCACCTGCGGCCAGCGCTCGCGCAGTTGGGCCACGATGCGCTGCACGTCTTCTAGCGCCCCCACTGCCGGATCCACATCCGCCGTGCGCAACTGCCCGCTCAGCACGTGCCGCCCGCAGGTCACATACAGCGGCAGGTAGCAATAGCAGTCGTAATAGCCGTGGAAGTAGCGCCCTTCCTGCTCGCCGTGCAGCGGATCGTCGCTGGCATCGATGTCCAGCACCAGTTCCTCCGGCTCCGCCGCCTGCATCTCGATGAAGAGCTGCACCAGCAGCCGATCCAACTGCTGCGCATCGCCCACGATGCGCTTGTAGCGATCCTTGGCCGCCTGCTCCGGCCGGCCCAGCTCGAAGCGGTTGAGCGTGCTCGAACCGGCCAGCGGATGCCCCTTGTCGCGCTGGCGCACGCGACTCTGGCCGGTCACGTCGGCACAGCCCACCGCCAGCGCCAGCAGGCTGTCGTCGCGCAGCGTGTCGTGATCGTTGAGATCCTCGTAGCCCAGGGCCAGGCCGAACAGGCGCTGGGCGCTGAGCGCCTGCACCGAGTGTTCGCAACGGCCCCGCTGGCGGTAATCCTGAAAGCAGCCTGCCAAGCGGGCGGTCAGCCGCAAGGCACGGTCGGCGGCTGCCAGCAGCAGGGCTCCGCCATCGTTCGACAGGCGCCCGCCGTCGAAGCAGGCGCTGACCTGGCGGCGGGCGTGCTTGGGAAGTTCGATCGTGGTACACTGTGTGGACATGAGGTGTGCTTTCGACAAGCTTGTAATTGCTTGGAAACAAAACAGCTTATCACGAAATCATGCCTCATGTCTACTCCCCGTGGTGAGATATCCGGGCTAGGTGTTTCACACTAGATTTGCAACTTGAAGAGCTTCAGCCAAAGTGTGTAGTAGAAGGCGTCTACCCAGATGGCCCGGTGACTGTGATTTCGGTTCAGTGGTACGGGTCAGAAGCAGTGGAACTTACGTACAAGACCGCAGCAGGTGCCACTGCCAGCGACCTGCTCTATCGGGATGCTGAAGACCGCTTAGAGCTTGTCTCGGCAGGGCGACCTTGGAGCTTTGATGGCGACGGGGCTGCGTTTCGACTCGCATCGGAAGCTAGGCGGATCCGCTTAGCTCACTTATTTGACCCGATCTTGGCGGTACACACCTCTCAAGTAGATCCATTGCCCCACCAAATCACAGCTGTCTACCAAGAAATGCTGCCACGACAGCCTCTGCGGTTTCTCTTGGCGGACGACCCCGGTGCAGGCAAGACCATCATGGCTGGCTTATTGGTCAAGGAACTGATCGCTCGCGGCGATCTCGAACGGTGCCTGATCGTCTGTCCTGGGAGCTTGGCGGAGCAATGGCAGGAGGAACTGTACAGCCGCTTCCAGCTCAAGTTCGAAATCTTGACGAATGACAAGCTCAAGTCGGCAACCACCGGGAATTGGTTCCTAGAGGCAAGATTGGTGATTGCTCGCCTCGACAAGCTGTCTCGCGACGAAAGCGTTCAGCTCAAACTCAAGGCCCCCGATGCAGCGTGGGATCTTGTTGTGTGCGATGAAGCCCACAAGATGGCGGCGACGTACTTCGGGGGCGAAGTCAAGTACACGAAGCGCTATCGGCTAGGGCAGTTGCTCTCGGAACGGACGCGAAACTTCCTCCTGATGACAGCCACACCTCACAACGGCAAGGAGGAAGACTTCCAACTCTTCATGGGGTTGCTAGACCCGGACAGGTTTGAAGGCCGATTTCGAGATGGCGTGCATAGCGCCGATGCTTCCGACCTAATGCGGCGAATGGTCAAGGAACGCCTGCTCAAGTTTGACGGGAAGCCACTCTTTCCGGAACGGATCGCACACACGGTTCCATACAGTCTCTCAGAACAGGAAGCTGGCCTGTATAAGGCCGTCACGAACTACGTGCGCGAAGAGTTCAATCGTGCTGAGGCCATTCTGAACGCAAAGAGCTCGAATGCAATCGGATTCGCACTCACTATTCTCCAGCGACGTCTGGCGTCATCGCCTGCAGCAATCCACAGATCGCTGAGCCGACGGCGTGAGCGCCTCCAAAACCGATTGCTCGATCTACAAGCGATTGCAAGGGGTGGTGCTCGCCGGTCGACAAGTATCGCCCAGTCTCTCAATTTTGACCCCGATGACATGGATGACCTTGAGGAAGCACCTGAGCAGGAAGCGGAAGACATCCAAGACCGCCTACTCTACGCGGCGACCGCAGCGAAATCGATCCCCGAGTTGAAGGCCGAAATCGAAACGCTCCAGCGGCTCGAGTCTCTTGCGGGGGAGGTGCTGACCAGAGGAAACGATACCAAGTGGCAAGAGCTGGCAAGCTTGGTTGACAAGTCTCTCATGGCGGGCGATGGGATCGAGCAGAACATCGATCTTGGGTCGCCTGAAATGCGCAAGGTGGTAATTTTCACAGAGCATCGAGACACCCTTGCGTACCTAGCGGACCGAATCAGAACCCTTATAGGGCGTGAGTCGGCGGTGGTTGTCATCGACGGCAGCGTGGGGCGCGACCAGCGCTTGGCAGTTCAGGAGGCGTTTCGAAATGATCCAGAAGTCCAGATCCTGCTTGCCACTGACGCCGCGGGCGAAGGCATCAACCTGCAACGGGCGCATCTGATGGTGAATTATGACCTTCCGTGGAATCCGAACCGACTTGAGCAGCGCTTTGGCCGAATCCACCGTATTGGCCAGACCGAGGTGTGTCACTTATGGAATCTCGTAGCAAAGGAGACTCGCGAAGGAGATGTCTACTCTAGGCTTCTGGAGAAGTTGGAACTGGCTCGAAAGGCCCTAGGCGGGCAGGTGTTCGATGTACTCGGAAAGCTGGAGTTCTTGGGAAAACCGCTACGTGAATTGCTTGTCGAAGCAATTCGGTATGGCGAGCGTCCGGATGTTCGGGATCGACTCACCACTGCACTTGAAGATGCGCTTGATATTGATCAGCTCACGGATCTGCTCGAGGAACGTCAAATTGCCGTTCACACGATGGACTCGACGCGCCTCAGGCGTGTGAGGGAGGACATGGAGAGAGCCGAAGCCAGAAAGCTCCAGCCGCACTATATCGAGTCCTTCTTCCTCGAGGGCTTCAAGCACCTCAATGGTACAGCTAGGATGCGTGAGAAACGGCGCTACCAAATTACGCACGTTCCGGCCTGCATCAAGAACCACCATCTGACGACCGGCACGGGCGAACCCATCGTGTCGCGCTACGAGCGGATTGCATTCGAGAAGACACTCCTTGCAACTCCCGGCCGACCACGGGCGTCCTTTGTTTGTCCGGGGCACCCGCTTCTCGAAGCTGTGGTCGACTTGACACTCGACCAGCACCAAGACTTGCTCAAGCGCGGGTCGACACTCGTCGATGAACGCGATCTTGGCATGACTCCACGCGTGCTCTTCTTTGTAGAGCATGCCGTGAGAGACGGGAGCATAACTGCTTCGGGGGCTCTTCGAATCATCTCCAAGAAAATGCTGTACATCGAAATCCAGTCGAACGGGACGACGCACCACCTTCGGAACGCACCTTACTTGGACTACAGGCCCTTGGGCGAGGACGAGCCGAAGGTCGAGCAGATACTCGCCCGCCCCGAAACAGATTGGATCGACAGGAATCTGGAGCAGCAGGCACACGCCCATGCTGTCTCGCGTGCGGTGCCTGAGCATCTGGCCGAAGTCAAGAACGCCCGCTTGGAACTGATCGACAAGACGGAACAGGAAGTCCGGAAACGGCTGACCAAGGAGATCAACTATTGGGACCGTCGAGCTGACGAGCTCAGGGAGGCTGAGCAAGCGGACAAGACTAACGCGAGGCTCAACTCGCAGGAGGCTCGAAAACGGGCAGACGCGATGCAGGTGCGCCTGGAAGAAAGGCTGCGGTCACTCCAGTGTGACCGACAGATCACTCCGATGCCGCCGGTGGTAGCTGGCGGACTGTTGGTAGTTCCCAAGGGCCTCGTGGCTGCCATCGCCGGGCAGGAAGTGGCACCATCTCCCTCGCCTGACACTCAGGCCTCCGCCGCAAGGGCGCGTGCCGCGGTAATACAAACCGAGCGAAGGCTCGGCTTCGAACCCACGGATCGGGAGTTTGAGAAGCTCGGTTACGACATAGAGAGCCGAGTGCCGGATACTGGGGCCTTGCGCTTTATCGAAGTGAAGGGGCGAGTCAGCAGTGCGGATGACATCACAGTGACGCGAAACGAAGTATTGACGGCCCTGAACAAGCCTGACGACTTTATCCTCGCAATTGTCCTGTTCAACGGTGAAGAGGATTCGAGTGTCCGATACGTCAGGCGCCCGTTCGGGATCGAGCCGGACTTCGGTGTCACCAGCGTGAAATACAATCTTGAAGAGTTGCTCGCACGGTCCGAAGAGCCTCGATGACAGGGCAGTCCTGGGAAGCACGAAGGCGCTCGATGCTATGCGAGTGGGAGAATCAAGGCTGACACCCAGCCAGTTGCGAACGGTGGTCACGATATGGCACTGACGAATCACGAGAGAGTGGGCAAGGCGTTGGAGTTTCTGCGCGAGGGCTTGGGCACTTACGTGGAGCGGGAAATAGGAAGTGCGCTAAATCGCCGGATTATCGGTCCGGAGATGCTGAGTTCGTTCCTTGATGATCCGAACGTTTCAGGCAAATCGATCCTCCAGTGGGATGCTGCGCTCCTTCTGAAGCTGATGTGGAAGACATGGAATACCGTATTTCAGGAATCGCTCGGACCTGCCGAGCGCAACTTCGTTGGCGAACTGCGAGGTCTGCGAAATCGGTGGGCACACCAAGAGCCATTCTCCAGCGATGACGCATATCGCGCCTTGGACACGGTAGCGCGGCTTCTCATGTCTGTGTCTGCCAAGCAGGCATCGGAAGTCGAAAAGCTGAAGATGGAACTGCTACGTGTTCGCTTTGACGAGCAAGCACGGACCGAGCAACGCCGTAAGGCTACTCTCGCAATCGGCGGTGCGGTTGGAACTCTAAAGCCTTGGCGTCTTGTGGCCACACCGCACAGCGACGTTTCGAGCGGACAATACCACCAAGCTGAATTCGCAGCCGATCTTTGGGAAGTCTACCAAGGGCGGGCGCCCACAGAGTACAGCGACCCTGCAGAGTTCTTCGGCCGCACGTACCTTACTGAGAGCTTGAAGAGGATGCTGGTCGGGGCGATTGGGCGCTTGACTGGCAGGGGTGGCGATCCTGTCGTTGATCTTCAGACCAACTTCGGAGGAGGCAAGACTCATTCGATGCTTGCGCTCTACCACCTGTTCTCGGGAATCGATCCGACATCCTTGGCGGGAGTGGAAGCGCTCATGGGCGAGATCGGTGCTCAAGGACTGCCTAGAGCTCAGAGGGTGGTCCTCGTAGGCACCAAGCTCTCTCCCGGTAATCCAGAGGCCAAGGATGACGGAACCGAGGTTCGGACGCTTTGGGGGGAGCTTGCTTGGCAGTTGGGCGGACGGCCAGCGTTTGAACGGATAGCGGAAGACGACAAGAATGCAACGAATCCAGGCGACGCCCTAAGGCGCATTCTGTCTGAATTCGGCCCTTCAGTGATCCTGATTGACGAGTGGGTGGCCTATGCTCGGCAACTCCACGATGAGCGAGACCTCCCCGGGGGAACCTTTGAGACCCAATTCACATTCGCACAGGCGCTCACCGAGGCGGCCAAGGCCACCGAGGATTGCCTCTTGGTGATCAGCCTTCCTGCCTCTGACCTGGGTACTGGCTCCCAGGAGGCTAGGGTGGACGACGTCGAGGTTGGTGGTAGGCGCGGCCGCGAAGCGCTCGAGCGGCTCAGAAACGTTGTCGGGCGGGTCGAGTCTCCATGGCGCCCAGCAAGCGCTGAAGAAGGGTTTGAGATCGTTCGAAGACGGCTCTTTGAGCCCTTGACTGACCCTGCGCAATTCAAAGCCCGTGATGTCGTGGCACGTGAGTTCGCGAACTTCTACCGCAGTCGCCATCAGGTATTCCCGCTCGAGGTCCGAGATGGGAACTACGAAAAGCGAATTCGCGCTGCGTACCCAATTCACCCGGAAGTCTTCGACCGGCTGTACACAGATTGGTCTGCCCTCCCCGGCTTCCAGCGAACCCGAGGCGTCTTGCGACTAATGGCTGCGGTGATTCACAGCCTGTGGGAGCGAGGCGATCAGAACCCCCTGATCCTTCCTGCCCATCTCGCAATCGACGATCAGTTGCTCCAATCTGAGTTGATCCGCTATTTGTCTGAAAACTGGACATCTGTCATCGGAAAAGATGTTGCGGGTTCGCAGTCTTTGCCGTCGAGGATCGATAGCGAGATTCCGAATCTTGGGAAACTCAGCGCCTGTCGGCGTGTAGCAGCGACGGTCTTTCTGGGGTCGGCTCCTTCGGCAGGTAGTTCTCATCGAGGTCTCGAAGATCGTCGAATCAATTTAGGGTGCGTGCTTCCGGGTGAGGCACCTGCACTGTTCGGCGACGCTCTGCGGCGAATGGCTGCGCGAGCCACATATCTTTATCAGGACGGGACTCGCTACTGGTACGACACGCGCGCCACGGTCACCAAGATCGCAGAAGAAAAGGCCGCCCGACTCCTAGGCGAACCGGACCGCATCCGGCAGGCGATCAAGGGAGCACTTCTGATGGACTTGCGGAATGACGGAGGCTTTGACCGCATACATGCTGTTCCGAGCAGTGCGCATGACGTGCCGGACTCTAAAAATTCTCGGCTGGTGGTGTTGGGCCCTGACTGTAGCTACCAGAAGGGTGGAGATTCGGCGGCAACGGAGGCTGCGAGTAAAATCCTTGAATCGAGGGGCACCACACCACGGATATACCGCAACACGCTGATATTCCTCGCAGCGGACAAGACTAGAATGCAAGACCTAGATGAAGCCATCCGCTGGCATATCGCTTGGGGTGAGATAGTTGAGGAGAAAGAGGCGCTTGATCTCTCACCTTATCAAGTCAGACAGGCAGAGACCCAAAGGAAGTCAGCGAGCGAGACTGTCGAGGCGCGGTTGCCAGAGACATATCGCTGGCTTCTAATTCCCACTCAAGAAAAACCTGAAGATCCGGTTTCATGGACACATAGTCAGCTTCGCGGGAGAGATGCGCTTGCGGTCCAAGCAGCGGAACGGCTGGGAAGAGAAGAATGGATTGTACGGAGCCTCTCGGGAAGTCAGCTTTGCATGGTGATAGACCGGATTCCGCTTTGGCGCGGCAGCCACGTTGGAGTGCGGCAATTGGTGGACGACTTTGCGAGCTACGTCTACTTGCCAAGACTTAAAGATCCGCAGGTCCTGCTCGCGTCTATCATGGATGGCGTCAATCTGTTCACATGGGCGACTGATGGGTTTGGATACGCCGACAGCTACGACGAGACTTCAAAG
Source organism: Bryobacterales bacterium (assembly GCA_965219605.1). Taxonomy (GTDB): domain Bacteria; phylum Acidobacteriota; class Terriglobia; order Bryobacterales; family UBA6623; genus VXMF01. The sequence continues at coordinate 2,772,236 of CBDCOC010000001.1, forward strand.
TGGTACCGCGGATTAAGAGGCGGTATGACCGTCGTCCTCACAGACGAGAACTCTACGGCATTAGTGGTTCGCAGAGATGTAGCGGAGCGGCAGATAGTAGCAATTGCGGACCAAAAACCGGAAGAGCCCGAAGTTTCCGGGGTAACCAGTGGTCCACCGCTACCGCCACCGCCGGTCTCAAGGCCTAAGCGATATCACGGGACGGTTGAACTGGACACTACTCGGATAGTGCGTGACGCAACCACAGTTGCAGAAGAGATCGTCTCTCATCTCACCGGCCTAGCTGGGGCGACCGTTCGAGTAACTTTGGAGATTGAGGCCGAGGTGGCGGAAGGCGTGCCGGAGAAGGTCGTTCGAGTAGTGACCGAGAACGGTCGAGAGCTCCAGTTTGAGAGCCAAGGATTCGAACTCGACTAGCTCGCCGCTTTGGGATTGGCGTGAATCTGGGACGATAACCATCACAGCGCCAAGGGATGAACGGCGCGTGGCGGGTGTATATGGCCATGCCGGGACCGATCGCGGCCTGGGCCAGGTCGACCGGCGCGATATTGCCCGTCTGCAGCAGGCGGACCGCCCGCGGCAGCTCCGACCGGAGGGCCGTCAGGAAGTCGCGCCTCGTTCCCGCGGGAGCGTCAGCGGCGCGCCGGCGGCAGACGAGCACGATGCTCGAGGCGAGGGCGTTGGTAGACATACCAACGAGGCGCGTAGCGTTTTCGGTACGCATCGGCCAAGTCCCAGTAATCGCGAATCCAGACTCAATCACCGCTTCCAGAAATGTTTCCCACCCCGTGCTGGCGATACCACCGTCCGCCTTCTTCTCTGATTGCTTGAAGGCGTAATAGAGTGTGATTGGAAACCCCGGGTGCGCCTGCTCTGCGAGGCGGCGCATGGCCTGAGTCATGCCTCCAAGGAAGAATGCTTCTGCAGCGGTCTTGCTGCCATGCCGATATGAGGTAGCAACGAGTTCCTCGGTCTTCGGCACTGCCAAAGTAGCAAATAGATCCGGGTATACTGGCTTCAGAGAGCAGCGGAGCCAGACGTAGAAGAAATCCGACAGATCTGCATAGCCGATATTGTCGTAGTACGGTGGATCAGTTGAAATGACACGGTGATGAGATATTGTTTGGGTGCTTGCATCCGCCTGCTGAGACAGCCCTAAAGCGGTCGCTTGAACTGTCTCAAAGGCCTTGGAGAACGCCTTAACTATGCCATTGACGAAGACACTCCATGAACCTGAGCTGTCTCCCAATGGGTTCCCTTCAGCGTAATCCCAAACCATGGGAATAGCTTGACGCCCAAAAAGCTGACGCGGACACTGAGCCATCGGTTCCCAACGACACATGCTATTCCCTAGATCTGCCTGCTTGCTAAGCGCAAACGCCAGATACACCCCGACCGCCTCGGCATAGGCCGCAGCGCCCGTGCCGCCGTCCCGCAGCGGCTTCCCGTCGTCGGTCATCCCGGCTACGGCTGCATCCCGCCGGACCCGGCCCATGGCTTCCCCCACCAATTCGGAGAAGGTCGTCAAAGCGATGAGCTGCCGAAGAGTGAAAAGATCACACCACTGACTCATGCCGTACTGTTGGACACGAAATCCAAGTGCCCTTTCAGGTAAGGTGGTATCGGGAGTCCATCCTGGAATTGCCCTAGATGCCGAAGCTTCTTGCTCATCGGTGGGTGCAAGGTAAACTCGTCCTTGATCTCCTTCCGCAACGATTGCCATCAACCGAGCACACATCCGTCCAGTCTTCGCTTCATTTCGCAAATAGTCGAATGGTATTGGCGAACCTGACATTAGGCAAAGGAATGGCGTCCCGCTTCCACCTGATTTTGTCCCACATTTGGCCATCGCCATGTCAACGGGCTTTCCAACTTTCACTGAGAACCGGTAGCCACTTTCTTCGACTACCGGTTTGACGTATGCCTCTTTGCCTTTCCTGGTCGACAGCATGAAGGTTGAAGCGAGCGGGACATCCACATTCGCGAATGCCGGGTTGGGACTCTTCACGGTTCGCGCCCATAGCCAAGCGATTACCTTCAGCTTCCGTCCCTCATAGGGCTTCAAGTCAGGACGCTCGCTCACAAGTGCAGATGAAATCTCAACGCTCGGATACAGATGCCCAATCCGTCTCCCGGCCTCGTCCCGCATCCACCGGCCGTAGTGGCGAACGTCCTCAGCCAGCCCCCCGGCCCCGCTCCATGTCCGAGCCAACAAAGCTCGATTCTCCCGCCATGCCGGGTTTACAGGCTTCTTGCCGGCGAACTTCGGTGGAATCTCAATCATCGCCTTGTTAATGAGCACGGCGACCGGATTCAAGTCGCTGGCGTGCGCTTCGAGGCCCAAGCGCTGTGCTTCCAGCGGCAGTGCGCCCCCGCCGGCGAAAGGATCGTGGAATGCTGGCAGCACGTGCCGGTCGAACAACTCGCTGGCTTGGGAGTCACCGGCATGCGCGGCGCAAGACCGGCGCCAACTCTGCCAAATCTCTGTCCTTGCTCGCTCCAGCACTCGCTTGTTGGTGGTGTTTTCCCAGCGGACTAGATCCTCGAGGATCGAGAACAGGCGCTCCCGCTCGATCTGGGCTGCCATGTCGCGGAGCGCCTGCCACTCGGACGGTTCGTCCAACTCGCCAGCCGATCGGCTGCCTGTCTTCGATTTCTTGCCTTCCGCCTCTTGGTGTCTTGGCCGTCGCTTCTTTAGCTCACGCTCTGCCTCACGTTTCCTCTGCGGGTCGGAAAGCAGAACGTCTCCATACTCGGACGGGTCGTCGACCATCTGCGCGAAAATGACTGCCCGAGCCGCAGCCAGCGGCCGTCGCGCCCACCAGAGGTGCAACGTGGATGGATGCCCGTGACGAATCGACTTCTCGCGGGACGCTGCTTTATTGATTGCCTCTAGGGGCAATGCAACCTCGATCAGCTTCTTTGGAGGTGTTTCCATTGCGTGGTCGCCTTTGATTGAACTGGTATATGCACGACCAATCCCGTCAGCCAACTGGAGGACTCGGGTGATGGACAACCGGCTCACCCCAAAACAGCATCGCTCCGATGCCGTCTTGATACTCGTTTCAATCTGGAAGTGACCGATAACCTTGATATTATGACACACTGTACCGCAATGGATATAAAATCGCAAGAACTCCTTCTCCAGAAGCCTGCAAGGCCTTTCGAAATCGTTGCAGCGGAAGTGTTTAGTCGCTATGAACGAAATTGGAAGCCAAGAACCCTTGCAGTCAATCGTACCTACTTGCGCAATCAGATCATGCCTTGGTTTCGCGGCCGTCCGATTGCCGACATTACCGGATCAGATGTCAAATGCTGGTTTGCTTCCCTGAGTAAGACTCCAGCAGCTGCGGATCGCTCGCTTCCGATCTTGTCCGTAATTCTCCGTCAAGCCGAAATTTATGGAGATAGAGCGGAGAACAGCAATCCTTGCCGAGGCATTCGACGCTACCGAAGGCGCGGGCGCGAACGATTCTTAACTATCGAAGAAATCCGCTGCTTAGGTGGCGCCCTCAATACGCAGGAGGCAGATACGTTCCTCCCTGTAATCGTAGTTCGTCTGCTGCTACTGACTGGATGCCGCCAGAGCGAAATTAGAATGCTCCAGTGGCAGGACTACCGGGAGGGGAACTTATTCCTGCGCGATAGCAAGACCGGTCCCCGGACCGTTTGGCTTTCATCTGTAGCTCGGTCGGTACTTGAGCGCGTACCAAGATTGGGCCCTTGGGTCTTTCCTGCTTCCAATGGCTCGGGGCCAATGTCGACAGAATCGCTGTATCGCTGCTGGCGATCCGTGCGTGCTCAAGCAGGGGTTTCTGATCTCCGGCTACATGACTTGCGACATAGCTATGCAAGCTTCGCCCTGCGGCAAGGTGAAACGGTCATTATCATCGGCCGCCTCCTCGGGCATCGCGACCCGGAAACTACCCTCAAATACACGCATCTTGCGGACACCATGGTACGTGCAGCAGTACAGTCCATTGGGGCCACAATGGAGGTCTTATAATGGCACCGATAACATTTCAAAATTTCGTCGAAGAAACATGGAAAGAAGCATGCTATGAACGCTGTAAACCTTCGACTCGCAGACGCATTGACAGCGCCCTAAAGACGCAACTTTTCCCAAATTTTGGAGCAAAACTACTTCAACAGATCAGCCGGAGAAGAGTGCATGTGTGGTTCGATCACTATAGTCGAAACGCTCCTGGTGGGGCGAACCGGACTTTGGACATACTGAAACAGATCCTGAATCACGCAATCGCGTGTGGCCATATCTCAGACAATCCAACCCGGGATTTGATTCGCAATTCACGACCGAAGTTGACACGATTCCTATCGCGATCGGAAATCAACCGATTGAAGGATGCTCTCAACACTCACTCGAGCCGAGGATCAGGCCAGCAGCAAGCCGATATTATTCGCTTACTCCTGCTAACCGGATGCCGGAAAGGTGAGATTGTCCATTTGCGTTGGTCGGAGATCGATGGAGACGAGCTTCGATTGAAGGACGGCAAGACGGGTCCACGAACGGTCCCTCTCAGCACTTGGGCTCAAGCTATCCTTGCGAGACAGCGCCGTACAGGAAGCGAGTATGTGTTTCCGTCATTGCACGATCCATCACAACCAAGGTCAGCCGAACTCTCGCTTTGGCGTAAAGTGCGTCGCCAGGCCGAAATCGAGGATGTTCGCTTACACGATCTTCGTCATACATTTGCTAGCCATGCGGTTTTACAAGGTGTGCCACTCCCTGTGATATCGCGTATCCTTGGCCATGCCAAGGAGAGGATGACGCTTCGATACGCACACCTCACCGACCGGGAGACCGAAGCAGCTGCGGAACGGATAGGGGTTGCAATTGCAGCGGTCCTGGCTAGGGCCTCCCCCACGGTGGACACGCTATAGTCCAAGGCAAGCTTGAATTGTGGTATGGTTTTCCGTATGAAGACTACTCTGAACATTGACGACTCCGTCATGCAGCGAGTCCGAGAAGAAGCTGCCCGGCAAGGAACTACGATGTCCATGCTTGTGGAGGCCTTGCTACGGCATGTGCTCGCCGAGCCCGTAGCCAGCGACTTGCCAGCAGCTGAGCTTCCGCCGCTGCCGACTTGGAATGGGGGCAAGCAGCTTGTCGACATCTCGAACCGTGACTTGCTCTACAGAGCAATGGAAGAAGAGTAACATGCTTGTGGTCGATACGAATGTCCTTGTGTATGCTGCCAACAAGGATTCATCGTTTCATCTCCCATGCAGTCGATGGCTTCGAGAGGTGCGCAAAGATGCTTCCCCGACGTTTCTTACATGGAGTGTTTGCTACGAATTTCTGCGAGTGGCCACACATCCTCGCGTACTTGGATCGCCGTGGACTCAGAGAGAGGCGCATCGCTATCTTGCTGAATTGCTGGCATCACCTGGATTCGACCTACTGGTTGCGACTCCGCGTCACACAGCAGCGCTAGCGCGAACAATCGCCGAGATTCCCGCCTTGCGCGGGAACTTAATGCATGATCTTCACACAGCTGTTTTGATGCGCGAGCACGGTATCAGAAAAATATGCACCTGTGACAGCGATTTTCGTCATTTTTCGTTTCTGACGATCATCAATCCATTGCAACAACCCAGAGGGAGCAGGTGAGCACACCTAGGCCACGCAAGAAGCTGATCGAGGTTGCATTGCCCCTAGAGGCAATCAATAAAGCAGCGTCCCGCGAGAAGTCGATTCGTCACGGGCATCCATCCACGTTGCACCTCTGGTGGGCGCGACGGCCGCTGGCTGCGGCTCGGGCAGTCATTTTCGCGCAGATGGTCGACGACCCGTCCGAGTATGGAGACGTTCTGCTTTCCGACCCGCAGAGGAAACGTGAGGCAGAGCGTGAGCTAAAGAAGCGACGGCCAAGACACCAAGAGGCGGAAGGCAAGAAATCGAAGACAGGCAGCCGATCGGCTGGCGAGTTGGACGAACCGTCCGAGTGGCAGGCGCTCCGCGACATGGCGGCTCAGATCGAGCGGGAGCGCCTGTTCTCGATCCTCGAGGATCTAGTCCGCTGGGAAAACACCACCAACAAGCGAGTGCTGGAGCGAGCAAGGACAGAGATTTGGCAGAGTTGGCGCCGGTCTTGCGCCGCGCATGCCGGTGATTCCCGAGCCAGCGAGTTGTTCGACCGGCACGTGCTGCCGGCATTCCACGATCCTTTCGCCGGTGGGGGCGCACTACCGCTGGAAGCGCAGCGCTTGGGCCTCAAAGCGCACGCCAGCGACTTGAATCCAGTCGCCGTGCTCATTAACAAGGCGATGATCGAGATTCCACCGAAGTTCGCCGGCAAGAAGCCGGTAAACCCGGCATGGCAGGAGAATCGAGCTTTGTTGGCTCCGACATGGAGCGGGGCCAGGGCGCTGGCTGAGGACGTTCGCCACTACGGTCGGTGGATGCGGGACGAGGCCGAGAGACGGATTGGGCATCTGTATCCGAGCGTTGAGATTTCATCTGCACTTGTGAGCGAGCGTCCTGACTTGAAGCCCTATGATGGACGGAAGCTGAAGGTAATCGCTTGGCTATGGGCACGAACCGTGAAGAGTCCCAACCCGGCATTCGCGAATGTGGATGTCCCGCTCGTGTCAACCTTCATGCTGTCGACCAAGAAAGGCAAGGAGGCCTACGTCGAACCGATAGTCGAAGAAAGCAGCTACCGGTTCTCAGTGAAAGTTGGAAAGCCCGTTGACATGGCGATGGCCAAGTGTGGCACCAAGCTATCGAGAGGTGCAAACTTTCGATGTGTTATGTCAGGCTCACCCATTGCCAGCAACTACATCAAGGCAGAGAGTATGGCAGGACGGATGAGCGTTCGGCTGATGGCAATCATCGTTGAGGGCGACCGCGAGCGGCTTTATATCCAGTCAACACTAAGAGACGAGGAGACAGCACATCAATCGGAGGCAGCGTGGAAACCAGACCAAGCCATGAACCGTGACACTCGCGACTTGGTCAGCGGTAGAGGGTATGGCTTCTTTACTTGGGCAGACCTATTCACACGTCGCCAACTAATGGCACTGACGACCTTCTCCGAATTGGTGGGAGAAGCCATGGGCCGGGTCCGGCGGGATGCAGCCGTAGCCGGGATGACCGACGACGGGAAGCCGCTGCGGGACGGCGGCACGGGCGCTGCGGCCTATGCCGAGGCGGTCGGGGTGTATCTGGCGTTTGCGCTCTCGAAGGTCGCAAATACAGGCTCATCAATTACATCTTGGATGAGTGATCGAGGTGCTTTTCGGGAGACATTTGCCCGACAAGCGATTCCAATGGTCTGGGATTTCGCCGAGGCAAACCCTTTCTCGGGCTTAGGGGGCAGTATAGATGCCGCAATCGACAAGGGCGCGATGGCAATTGACGCTTTTCCAGCTTGCGACTTAGGGTGCAGCAGGCAACATGATGCAGCTATCCAGACCATGAGTAGGGGGAAGCTGATATCGACGGATCCACCCTACTACGACAATATCGGCTACGCAGATCTGTCTGACTTCTTTTACGTCTGGCTCCGCCGCGCCTTGAAGCCAGTGTTCCCTGAGTTGTTTTCAACACTAGCCGTACCGAAGGGCGAAGAACTGGTGGCCAGCCCATATCGCCATGGAAGCAAGGCTGACGCAGAGACTTTCTTCCTCAATGGCATGACCTTGGCCATGCGGCAGCTGGCAAAATTGGCGCATCCCGTCTTTCCAATCACGATCTACTACGCCTTCAAGCAGTCCGAGCGCAAAGGAGACAGAGGCATCGCGGGCACTGGATGGGAGACGTTCCTCGAAGCAGTGATCCGTTCTGGCTTCTCAATCACTGGAACGTTTCCTATCCGGACCGAAGGTTCTGGCAGGATCGTCGCCAGAGAAACCAACGCCCTCGCCTCGAGCATCGTGCTCGTCTGCCGCCGGCGCGCCGCTGACGCTCCCGCGGGAACGAGGCGCGACTTCCTGACGGCCCTCCGGTCGGAGCTGCCGCGGGCGGTCCGCCTGCTGCAGACGGGCAATATCGCGCCGGTCGACCTGGCCCAGGCCGCGATCGGTCCCGGCATGGCCATATACACCCGCCACGCCCGGGTACTCAATGCGGCCGGAGAACCGATGTCCGTGCGTGAAGCACTGGCGCTAATCAACCAAACTCTCGACGAGATGCTTGCTGAGCAGGAAGGCGATTTTGACAGAGACAGTCGCTGGGCGCTTGCTTGGTTTGAGCAGCATGGGTTTTCGGAGGGTGACTACGGAGATGCCGAAACATTGTCTACGGCGAAGAATACGAGCGTGGCAGGCATGGTCGAAGCAGGAATCCTTGCATCTGGCCGCGGAACAGTTAGACTGCTTGCTCCTTCGGCTCTGCCCAGCGACTGGAATCCCAAAGAAGACTCACGGCTGACGGTTTGGGAGGCTGTACACCACCTGATCCGAGTTCTCGAAGCTAATGGCGAAGAGGGTGCGGCAGTATTGGTGTCCGACCTCGGCGGGATGGCGGAAACCGCGCGCGAATTGTGTTACAGGCTATACGCAGTGTGTGAGCGGAGGAAACGGTCGGCCGAGGCTCTGTCGTACAACAGCTTGGTTCAGAGCTGGCCCGAAATTATCCGCTTGGCCCGCTCCTCACGAGCCGGAGACCAAGCAGAAATGTTCGACAGCGCACCCGAGTGAGGCAGACAACTCTTTGGCTGCAGGCACAGTGAATGGGCGCACAAGTTACGAAATAGGGGGTCAAGGCCGCACCGGCAAGAACAAATGTGTTGCCTCGACCCCATACGATCAATCCAGTTTCACAGATGACGAACGTCGCAGGCGCTCGTCGACCATGAGTGGGAGCGGTTCAATTCAGGACTTGTCCGTAGCCATCGCGCACTCCTTACCGGATGCGCGTCTGCTTGCTCGACCTTTGGCTGCAACTTCCTGGCCCCGCATACCATGGGCCGCGGACCGTGTTCGCGTCCCGCCGGAATCTGTGCGCGGAGCAGCCCGTGCATGCTCACTCCACACGGCTGGCCTGTGAGAGGCCGCGAACTGCGACGACCGGAAGTCTCGGCGAAGAAGGGCGGGCCTGCCCCTTGGCAACAGGCGGCTGCCAGCGCTCCCTCTAACCCGCCGCCCCCGGCCGTGCTAATCTCTTGGCTGTCTAGCGAGGCGCTGCCTCGCCCCGCGGATTGGGTGGCGTTCGACCGCAGTCGGCCTCAAATCCAAGCGGCCGGATGCATTGTGAACATTCTTCTCTACAACCCCGACAACCAAGTCACGAAGAACTACATGCCACACCTGTGGATGTTCGTCCTGCAGGCTGTGACGCCCCCGGGGCACAAGGTCTTCCTGATCGATGGCAATGCCCAGCACATGACCGAGGACAGCATTGCGCAGTTCGTCCGCGATCACGACATCGAATTGGCCGGCATCGGGGCGATGACCCGCATGGCCGCTAGGGCGTACCGCATGGCCGATGCGATCCGGGCGGCCGGGGCGCAAGTTGTCATGGGCGGGCCGCACGTCACCGAAGTGCCCAACGAGCCGATCGGCAAGGACGGCGAGCCGCGCCATGCGGACGCTGTCGCGCTCGGCGAGGCGGACGATCTGTGGCCGAAGATCGTCAATGATGCCGCGGCCGGGCAGTTGCAGGAAGTCTATATGCCGGTGGACGAATCCGGCAAGGAAATCAAGCCATCGCTGGAGAACTACCCTAGGATTCCGTGGGAGACCATGGACTTGCGGCAGTTCGACCTGATCGCCAAGGTCCCGCGCTGGGGCCGCTACCTGCTGGAAAAGGCCGGCAGCACTTGGAAGAGCCTCTATGTCGTGCCGATCGAGTCCGGACGGGGCTGTCCCTACGGCTGCGACTTCTGCACGGTCACCGGGTTCTTCGGAGACTCGATCCGGTTTCGCAGCAACCAGAGCGTGATCGACGAGATCCTGCGCCTGAAGGCCCGGGCCCGGGCCGAGGGCGGGCGGGTCGCGGTGTTCTTCATCGACGATAACTTCGCGATCAATGTCAAGCGCACCAAGTCATTGCTGCGCGAGATGATCGCGCAGGGCGCCCAGGTGCCATGGGTCGCCCAGATCAGCATGAACCTGCTCAAGGACGAGGAATTGGCGGATCTGATCAAGGAAAGCGGCGGCCGCTGGATCTTCATGGGACTGGAATCCATCGACCCGGCCAGCCTCAAGGATGTCAACAAGGGGTTCAACAAGCCGGCATTGTACGCGCAGGTCTTGGACCGGCTGGCCAGCCGGGGGATTTATTCGATCACTTCGTTCATCTTCGGCATGGACGGCGACCGGCCCGGCGTGGCGCGCGAGACGCTCGACGCGATCTCCAGCTGGCCCCCCGGCCTGCCCGTGTATGGCCTGATGACCCCCTACCCTGCGACGCCCCTGTATGACAGGCTGATGGCGCAGGGGCGGCTGACGCGCCCCAAGCACTGGCTCGATTTCCGGCCCTTCCGCATGGCCTACACGCCGGAGAACATCAGCATCGAGGCTGCCGAGCGCGAGGTGCACCAAGCTTGGACGGAGTCGTACTCGCCGGAATCGACCCTGCGCGCGCTCGACCAGATCAAGCACCGGCCCTTCCACGAGCGCGCGGTGCTGTTCTTCACGCGGCTGGCGTTCCGCGGAATCTACTTCCCGCAGATGAAGAAGCGCCACTGGGTTGCGCTGCTCTGGCAGAATCGGGCCAGCTTCTGGCGCATCATCAAGGAAGCTTTCCAAGAGCACCGCCGTTACCGCCGCGGCCGCTCCGATCCCCCGTCGCAAGGCGCCCCGGTAACGGCCCGCTCGAGGCAAGTCGCGGCCTGATCGCGCCGCGGGCAGTCCCTAGAAGCGCATGGCGGTGAAGCCGCCGTCCACGAAGACCTCGGCGCCGGTCACGAAACTGCCGGCATTCCTGGCCACCAGCAGCAAGGCCGCGCCGACCAGTTCGGGCGGCTCTCCGAAGCGCGCCATCGGGGTCTGGCCCATGATCTTCCGCACCCGCTCGGGCTGGAGGATCTTGCGGTTCTGCTCGGCAGGGAAGAAGCCCGGGTTCAGCGAGTTCACCCGCACGCCGTGCGGGGCGAATTCGCGGGCGACGTTCTTGGTCAGGTTGTTGACCGCGGCCTTGGAGGCCGAGTAGGCGAAGACTCGCGACAGCGGCAGGTGCGCGCTGACGCTTCCAATGTTGAGGATGGCGCCGCCGTCCGGCTGGGCCGCCATGAGCGGCGCGAAGATCTGGCAGCCCAGGTGCGTGGCCTTCAGGTTGGTGTCGAGCACTCGCTGCCAGTCGTCGTCGCCGATCTCTTCATAGGGCACCGCCGAATTGACGCCGGCGCAGTTCACCAAGATGTCGATCCGGCCGTGCCGCGCCTGCGCGGCATCGCGCAACTGCTCGAACGACTGCCTGGAGGTCACGTCCACGGCGGCGAACTCGCCCGACCCGCCCGCCGCGCGGATCGCCTCCGCCCGCGCCGCGCCCCGCTCGTGCGAGCGCCCGGCCACGACGACGTGCGCGCCGGCCCGCGCCAAGCCGTCGCAGAGCGCCCCGCCGAGCACGCCGGTGCCCCCGACCACGATCGCCACCTGTGAATTGAGACCGAAGAGATGTTGCAGGAATTCCGCCGGAGAGGACATCACTAGTTACCTTGGCACTTCCGCAGCGGCGAGCGCAAACCCGGCCAGGCGCAGGACAGGGCGATGCGCGGGAAGCTGTCCACCGCGCCGCCGGCCTCGATGGCCCGGAGCCGCTGTTCGACGGCGGCGGCGATCCTGCCGGTCTGCACGCCGTCCCACTCCGGCAGGTAAGCCTGGATCTTGCGCAAGCCCTTGCGCAACTGCCGGGACGCGCCGGTGCGGTTGCTCCGCCGGGCGTGGTAGAAGCCCACTGCGAAGTGGATCAGAGACTGCAAGAACCACCGATCGGGCTGCTGCGAGAATGTCCACAGCTCCTCGAATGCCTCGTGGCACTCGAAGAACTCCTCGCTGTTGAACAGCTCGATGCCGCGTTGGAAAAGGGCCTGCGCTTCGCTGTCCGCCATTGCCGCTACTCCAGAATAGCCAGCGGCAAGCGCTACACTGAACACTCGGAACCAGCCATGATCCGCCTTCTGCCTGCCTGCGCCCTGCTACTGGCCGGCCTCCTGAAAGCGCAGGCCGCGCCCTTGCGCGGCTCTGCCGAACTGCACGAGCTGCTCGACCGTCTCAACACGGTCGGCACCGTGCTGATGCTGGGAGCGCATCCTGACGACGAGAACACCGCCGTGATGGCCTACTTCGCGCGCGGCCGCCATTTCAGGACGGTGTACTTCTCGGCAACGCGGGGCGAGGGGGGCCAGAACCTGATCGGCACCGAGCAGGGGCATCTCATGGGTGTCATCCGCACTCACGAGCTGCTCGAGGCCCGCCGGATCGACGGGGGGGAGCAGAGCTTCGCGACAGTCGTGGATTTCGGCTACAGCAAGACGCCGGAAGAGACTCTCGGCGTGTGGGGCGAGGAGACGCTGCTGCGGGACTTGGTGCGCTGCATTCGGGCGTACAGGCCCGACGTCATCCTGGCGCGGTTCCCGCCCCGTCCCGGCAGCGGCGGGCACGGCCAGCACACCGCCGTCGGCTGGCTCGGGCCCGCGGCCTTCGAAGCCGCGGCCGACCCGCGACGCTTTGCCGGGCTTGGACTGCCGCCGTGGCAAGCTCGGCGCTACTACTACAACGTCCCGACCTTCAATCGGCGCATGGAGCAGCAAGCCTCGCAGCAATCCGGAAGGATCCGGGTGGAGCTGGGCGGGTACGACCCAGTCCTGGGACGATCCTATGCCGAAATTGCCGGCGAGAGCCGCAGCATGCACAGGAGCCAGGCGATGGGCACCTCCCAGCGCAAGGGCAGCGTGCCGGCTTTCTTCGAATACGTGGCCGGCGAACGTGCGTCCGGTGACCTGTTCGACGGCATCGACACGGGCTGGGGGCGCGTCGCGGGCGCGGCCAAGGCCGCCGAGCGGCTGGCCCTGGCGCGGGCGCGGTACCGGCCCGACCAGCCGGAGGAGACGCTCGCGCACCTCTTGGAGGCGTACCGGCATCTCAGCCCGCTCAAGGGCCCGGATGTCGACTACAAGCGAGCCGAGCTGGTCCGGGCGATCGAACTGGCGGCGGGGATTTGGATTGATGCCAGCGCGGATCGCTGGGCGGCCCCGCCCGGCGGCCGGATCGAAGTCACGGCCAAGGTCCTGTGGCGCGCCGGGGCTGCATGGAAGTGGACCGCCACGACACTGGACGGGGTGGCGGCGGCCAGCCTGGGCGGTGCCGGGGACTTGCAGCCCAACCAGGTTGCCGAGCGGGCCGCCAGCTTGCAGATCCCGCCCGACGCATGCTATTCGCAGCCGCACTGGCTGCCGGCGCGGCCGGCGGGCGCCGCGCATTGCGCGAGGAATGGCGGCCCGCCCGGGCCGGCCCCGGTACTGCGGGCAGCGTTCCGCTTCGAGACGCCGGGCGGGATTCCGGTCGAGATCGAAAAGCAGGTAGTCTACCGCTGGGTGGACCCCTCGCTGGGCGAGCGCATGCGGCCGCTGGCCGTGGTGCCGCCGGTGACGGTCGCGTTCGCTCGCGAGAACCGCATCTTCACGGACTCGAAGCCCGCCAAGGTGGCCTTGAGGCTGGCTTCGAACCAAGGGCCGGCGAACGCCACGGTCGGCTTGCAGGCACCCGAGGGCTGGGCCGTTGCGCCCGCCCAGCGAGAGGTCCGCTTCGAGCGCCGGGGCCAGGAGCTGACGGCAGAGTTCGAGCTGACACCGCCCGGCCGTCCCTCGGGCGGCGAGCTGACCGCCGCGGTGACCGTGGGCGGCCGGAAGATCCGCACGGGCATGCGCACCATTGAGTACCCCCATATCCCCGCGACTGCCGTCTTCCCCCGCGCCGCCATGCGCGTCGAGCGCTTGGATGTCGAGCTGCTGGCGCGCGAGATCGGCTACGTGATGGGAGCGGGCGACAAGATCCCCGAGGCGCTGAGGCAGCTCGGCGCGAACGTGACGCTGCTGACGGCGGAAGATCTGGCCGCCGGCGACCTGGGCCGCTTCGACGCCGTGGTGACCGGCGTCCGCGCGGCCAACACGAGGCCCGACCTGCTGGCGGCGCGCGAGCGCGTGCTGGAATACGTCGAGAATGGCGGCACCTTGGTCGTGCAGTACAACACGGTCTCGTTCCGGCGGTCCGGGCCGGCCGGCATGCTGGCGGCAGCCCTCGCGCCGTTCCCGATGACGGCCTCCAGGCTGCGCGTGACCGACGAGCGGGCGCCGGTGGGCTATCCGGCCGGAGCGGACCATCCATTGCTCCGCGTCCCGAACCGTATCACGCCGGATGACTTCGAGGGCTGGGTGCAGGAACGCGGGCTGTACTTCATGTCCGATTGGGACGAGCGCTACGATGCCGTGCTGGAATGCAGCGACAAGGGCGAGGCCCCCTTGGCAGGCGGGCTACTGCATGCCCGTTACGGCAAGGGTGCGTACGTGTTTACCGGCTATTCGTGGTTCCGCCAGTTGCCAGCCGGGGTACCCGGGGCTTTTCGGCTGTTCGCGAACTTGATCAGCGCCGGGAAGGCGCGCTGAGCGCGGATTTCGCGACTTGCCGTGCGGGGCTGCGCGGCTGGCGGGCGAGCAAGGCGCGCTCCCTTGCGGCTCGTGCCCCGCGCCGCCGCTGCGCAGGCGGTTGAGGATGCGGCTAGAATCGAACGAGGTTGCCAAGCTCCGATGCTCCCCAAACGACAGATCCTTCCGCTTGCCGCCGCGGCCCTGCTAGTGCCGACCCTAGCCGCTCAAGCGCCCGTTCGCTGGAAGATCCACGACATGGCCAGGCCGGCGCCGCGACAGGTCGTTGCGCACCTGCAGCTGCCAGTGCCGCCACCGTCCGATGCGCTCGTGCTCTTCGACGGGACCGACCTGTCCAAGTGGCGAGCCGCAGGCGGCGGGCCGGCCAAGTGGATCGTCAAGGACGGCAGCCTCGCGGCCGTCCCGGGCGGCGGCGCGGTATTCACGCGCGATGGTTTCGGGGATATCCAGCTCCACGTTGAGTGGGCCGCGCCCGCCGTGCCGGCCGGTGAAGGCCAGCACCGCGGCAACAGCGGCGTGTTCCTGATGGGCAAGTACGAGGTCCAGGTGCTGGATTCCTTCGAGAATGCCACCTACGCCGATGGCCAGGCCGGGGCGCTCTACGGGCAGTACCCGCCGCTGGTGAACGCCAGCCTCCCGCCCGGCCAATGGCAGGCCTACGACATCGTTTTCCGGCGGCCCCGTTTCCGGCCGGACGGATCGCTTGCGCAGCCGGCGCGGCTGACAGTGTTCCACAACGGCGTCTTGGTGCAGGACAGCTCCGAGGCTTGGGGCCCCACGTCATGGCTGCAGCACCTGCCCTACAAGTCCCACCCGGACCGGCTGCCGCTGCAGTTGCAGGATCATGGCAATCCCGTCCTGTACCGCAACATCTGGGTTCGCGAGCTGGACGAGGAGCCAAGGCCCGGGCCGGGCCGCCACCAGACCAAGCCCCTGATGGTAATGGCCCCTGGCATGCTGGACCGCTATGTCGGCTCGTACGTCGGGGAGGGGGAAGAGGGCGGCCCGGTCTCGGTCGAGCGCGACGGCGCTGTCCTGTACGCGCGGTTCGGACTCCTGCCGCCGCTGGAGATGCTTCCCCACTCGGAAACGGAATTCTCGCTGCGCTGGACGGCCGCCACGATCGAGTTCGAGCTTGCGGCGGACGGCCGGGCCGAGCGGTTGATCTTTCATATCGGCGGCGAAGCGCGGCCCTCGGTCCGCGCTTCGGATTGAAGCCAGGACGGCACCGCCATCGCTATAAGGGCGCATTCCACCGACCTCGCGACTGCCGCTTGCATCTGCTTCACGGGCAGGGGGCTGTGCGCTCGAGCAGCGCTTGCGATGCGCCGGGCCGAGATTTCGGCCGTTGCGTGCGCCGCGCATAGCGGTCGAGGGGGTGCCCACTCTCTACGGCCCGGGCCGAGGAGGTCGGCAATGAGGCGCCCCGCGCCAGAACGCCGGTCTCCGCGGTCTTGGCTGGCGGTGCGGAGACAGCGGCTTGAACGGCCGTTGAAGAGGCTTGCAGCGCCCCTTTTGCAGTCGCAGGCGCTTGCCGGTGCTATGCCGGCGGCGCGTCGTCAGCGGAAGGCCCGTACATGCCGGGGATCGGAATGTCGTTCATGCGCAGGTAGAGGCCGAGCTGAGCCCTGTGGTGGATGATATGGCTCAGGATCATCGAACTCAGCACTGCGATGCGAGGCATCTTGAACAGCTCGGCACCGGCGCGGTAAAGGGTCCAAGGCTTGGTCATTGCCTCGTCGGACAGATCCAAGATCGCCGCTCTGGCGCTTGCGGCGCTCTTGTCGAAAAACTCCAGCAGGCTGTGCCTGTCCGTTGCGCAGTACGGCTCGGAGGCTGGCCCGCCAGCGGGGCTGATGTCGAAGCTGTCTTGTTCCGCGGTCACGGTTCCCCACTGCGCCATTTCCGCGATATGGCCGGCCAGGCGTCCCAAGGACATCGATTTCGGGTGCGGCGTGTAGTCCAAGTCACCCTCGGGCACAAGCTCGAGCATGCGGCGTGTGTTGGCCATCTCCGCGTCAAACTCCAAAATATAGCCCTCCGCAATGCGCATGGACAGATTAAAGTGCGTCAGGAAACGCTTGGGCAAGGAGGAAGCGAATGAGTTGAAACCCGGTAGCGCGAGACAGCAGGCTCGACACGGGCCCCTCGCTATGCGCCTTCTCCCGCCGCGCTCACTCTTGCCGCCTGCCGTCTCCGCGAGCGCCGCTGCCGCCCGATCTCGAATAGCGCGATGCCGGCGGCTACCGAGACGTTGAGCGAGGACACCGTGCCGGCCAGCGGGATGCGGACGAGAAAATCGCAGCGTTCCGCGACTTTCTGGCGCAGGCCCCGGCTCTCCCCTCCCAGCACCAGGGCGCAGCGTTCCGGGTATTCGACAGTGTCGTAGTCCACGCCGGACTCCGCATCGAACCCGTAGATCCAGTAATCGGCGCCTTTGAGGCGCTCGAGCGCCCGTCCCAGGTTCTTGACGCGCACGACAGGAACCGATTCCAGGGCACCCGAGGCCGCTTTCGCGGCGGCCTCGGTCAGGCTGGCCGAGCGTCGCTCGGGCAGTACGACCGCCGCGGCCCCGGCGCCGTCGGAAGAGCGGACGATCGCTCCCAAGTTGTGCGGATCCTGCACGGAGTCCAGAATCACGACCGTGGACTGCTCGCCGGCATTCTCCAAGACATCCTCGAGAGTCTGGTAGCGCTGTGCTGCCAGGATCGCGACGACGTTCTGGTGGGCGCTCGTGCCCGCGATTCTTCGCAGTGCCGTCTTGGGCTCGAAGCGCAGCGGGATCCCGGCCTTGCGGCAATCGTCGATCACTGCCTGTAGGCGGCTGTTCCGCGCGCTCTTGGCCACGATCACGCGCTCCAGGTCGGAGCTCGGCCCCGGCGCCGAGCGCACGGCCGCGGCCACCGCGTGAATGCCGATCAAGCGTCGCATTGCCTGCTGCCTATAATAGGGACTCCCCCGCCGCCCCTTCCGCACGCTCCGGATGCTGCGTTTCGTCACAGCAGGCGAGTCTCACGGCGAGACGCTCGTCGCGACCGTCTCTGGCATGCCTGCCGGAGTGCCGGTCGATATCGCCCGCCTCAACCGCGAACTCTGGAGGCGCCAGCAAGGCTTCGGTCGCGGCGGGCGGATGAAGATCGAGACCGACAGGGCGCGTATCGTCTCCGGCGTGCGCCACGGCTGCACGATCGGCTCGCCCATCGCGATCCTGCTCCAGAACCGCGACTGGAAGAATTGGACCGCGGCACTCCCGGTCGAGGATTACGAGGGTTCCGGCGAGCATGCCCGGCCGGTAAATCGCCCCCGTCCGGGGCATGCCGACCTTGCCGGCGCGATCAAGTACGACTATCCCGAGGCCCGCTACATCTTGGAGCGCGCCAGCGCCCGCGAGACGGCCGCGCGGGTGGCGGCGGGTGCGCTGGCCAAGCTGCTCCTGTCCGAATTCGGCATCGAAGTGCTCAGCCATGTCGTGGCTGTCGGAGAGGTAGAGCTTGGCCGCCCGGCTGCTTGGCACGAGTTGCTGGCGCTTGCTGCTAGGGACGATGTCGTGCTCAACTGCGTCGATCCCGATGTCGAGCGGCGCATGAAGGCAGTGGTGGAGGAAGCTATCCGCACCAAGGACACCTGCGGGGGCGTGTTCGAGGTCGTCGTGCGCGGCGCGCCGGTCGGCCTAGGCTCGCATGTGAGCTGGGATGCCAAGCTGGACGGCAGGCTGGCGCAGGCGATCGTCTCGATGCAGGCCGTCAAGGGCGTTGAGATCGGATCCGCCGCCTTGGCCGCCGCCTCGCCCGGCTCGAAAGTGCAGGACACGATCCGCTACGACAGGGAGGCCCGCGAATTCGCGCGCGGATCCAACCGGGCGGGCGGCTTGGAAGGCGGCATCACCAACGGCCAGGATGTCGTCGTGCGCGGTTATCTGAAGCCGATCTCGACCTTGCGGCAGCCGCTCGAGTCGGTCGACCTGCCGACTCGCGAATCGGCCAGCGCCGCTTACGAGCGGTCCGATGTCGCCGTCATTCCGGCGGCGGGCGTGATCGGCGAGGCCATGGTGGCATTGACGCTAGCGGCCGCCTTCTTGGAGAAGTTCGGGGGCGATTCGCTGGGCGAAGTGCGCCGCAACTTTGACGGCTACTTGCGCCAGGTGCGCTCGTACTAGGGCTTGCGCGGATGCCACCTGTCGCCGGCGACCGCGAGCGCCTCAAAGCCTTGCTACTGGAGCGCTCCGTCTTGCGCGGCTCGTTCGTGCTCGCGTCGGGGGCCACCAGCGATGTCTACGTGGACTGCCGGCTGACCACGCTGTGCGGCGAGGCCATGCCGCTGATTGGCCGCCTGCTGCTGGAACGGATTCTCGCACGCGGCTGGCGGCCGCGCGCCGTAGGGGGGCTCACGATGGGCGCGGACCCGGTCGCTTGCGCCGTGGCGCACGCGTCGCAGGGGACCGAGTTTGCGGTCGATGCGTTTGTCGTGCGCAAAGCAGAGAAAGGGCACGGCCGCAAGCGCTACGTGGAAGGGCTGGCGAGCGCGCAAGGCGTTCCCTGCGTCGTGCTCGAAGACGTTTGCACGACCGGGAGTTCGAGCGTGCAGGCCATCGAGCGCGCCAGGCAGGCAGGCATGCAGGTGCTGGGCGTGTGCTGCCTCGTGGATCGCGAGCAAGGGGCGGCTGCCAGGTTCTCCGCGCTGGACTGCGGCTTCGAGTCGCTGTTCAGGCTGGGCGAATTGCTGGAGGCTGGCTAGAGCCCCCTTGCTGCTGGCGTATAAGAGCCGTGCGATCAATGCGTCCCGCTCCGCCGCGCCGGCTTGGCCGCCATCCGTGCCGCGCGCGCCTTTGGCCGGGCGCCGTGCTGGTATCATGATCGACAGAGTGCTGGTGCCGCCCACGCTTGAGCCCCGGCTTGGCGGGTAGCTGGCGCAGACCGCATGTTCGAGCGTTACACCGAGAAGGCGAGAAGGGTTATCTTCTTCGCCCGCTACGAGGCCAGCCAGTTCGGCAGCCCGTACATCGAGACCGAGCACTTGCTGCTGGGCTTGATCCGCGAGGACAAGGCGCTGGCCAACCGCTTTCTCCGCTCGCACGCCGCGGTGGATTCGATCCGCAAGCAGATCGAGGCCCACACGACGATTCGCGAAAAGGTCTCCACCTCGGTGGACCTGCCCCTCAGCCACGAGTGCAAGCGGGTGCTGGCCTATGCCGCCGAAGAGGCGGAGCGGCTCTCGCACAAGCACATCGGCACCGAGCACCTGCTGCTCGGTCTGTTGCGCGAGGAGAAGTGCTTCGCGGCCGAAATCCTGCACGAGCGCGGCCTGCGCCTGTCCACGATCCGCGAGGAGCTGGCCCGCGTGCAGTCCGAGAAGCTGCTCTCGAATCGGCCGAAGGAGAGCTCCATGCTGGCCGAGTTCAGCCGCGACCTGACCCAGGAAGCGGCCGAGGGCAAGCTGGACCCGCTGGTCGGCCGCGAGCGCGAACTCGAGCGGGTGGTGCAGATCCTGTGCCGCCGCACCAAGAACAACCCCGTGCTGATCGGCGAGCCGGGCGTGGGCAAGACCGCCATCGTCGAGGGCCTGGCGCAGCGCATCGCCAGTGGCGCGGTGCTGCCGCTGCTGGCGGACAAGCGCATCCTGTCGCTGGATTTGTCGCTGATCGTCGCCGGCACGAAATACCGGGGCCAGTTCGAAGAGCGCCTCAAGACGATCATGCGGGAATTGATGGACGACCCGAACTCCATCATCTTCATCGACGAGCTGCACACCTTGGTCGGGGCCGGTTCGGCCGAGGGCTCGCTGGACGCGGCCAACATCCTCAAGCCCGCGCTGTCGCGCGGCGAGATCCAGTGCATCGGGGCGACGACCCCCAACGAGTTCCGCAAGTCGATCGAGAAGGACCGCTCCTTGGAGCGCCGCTTCCAGGCGGTGAAGGTCAGCCCGCCGTCGGAGGACGAAGCGGTGCAGGTGCTGCTGGGCATCAAGGAGCGTTACGAGAAATTCCACGCCGTGGTCTACACGGACGGCGCGATCGAGGCCGCGGTGTACAGTTCGATCCGCTACATCCCGGACCGCTTCCTGCCGGACAAGGCCATCGACCTGCTCGACGAGGCCGGGGCGCGGGTGAAGCTCGAGCAGACCAAGATGTCCGACGAGTCGGCCGAGATCCACAAGCGGATCAAGTACATCGTCCATCGCATGGAGCATGCGATCGCCAACCATGAGTTCGAAAAGGCGCGCTTCTACTCCGACGAGGAGCGCAAGGAGCGCGAGAACCTGCGCCGGCTGCAGAGCGAGCAGGAGCAGGACCGGGATGTCACGGCGACGGTGGGCAAGGATGACATCGAGGAGGTCGTCGCGCGCTGGACCGGCGTGCCCATGACGTCGATCAAGGAAGAGGAGATGGTCAAGCTGCTGCGGCTCGAGGAGGATCTGCACCGCCGCATCGTCAGCCAGGACCGCGCCATTTCCGCCCTCGCCCGGGCGATCCGCCGCTCGCGGGCCGGCTTGAAGCCGGTCAACCGCCCGGCGGGATCGTTCCTCTTCCTCGGCCCCACGGGCGTGGGCAAGACCGAGGTGGCGCGAGCGCTCGCCGACTGCCTGTTCGGCAGCGAGAAGGCCCTGATCCGTTTCGACATGTCCGAGTTCATGGAAAAGCACTCGGTGTCGAAGCTGATCGGCTCCCCGCCGGGCTACGTGGGCTACGAAGAGGGCGGCCAGCTCACCGAGCGGGTCAAGCGCGCCCCCTACTCGATCATCCTGCTGGACGAGATCGAAAAGGCGCATCCCGACCTGTTCAGCATCTTGCTGCAAGTCTTCGAAGACGGCCAGCTCACCGACGGGCTGGGCAGCACGATCGATTTCAAGAACACGATCATCGTGATGACCTCGAACATCGGCGCCCGCCACCTGCAGGCCAGGAAGGCCGTGGGCTTCCAGAACGCGTCCGAGCAGTACAGCGACGCAAAGGCCGAGCAGGAAGTCCTGGGCGAGGTCAAGCGGACGTTCAACCCGGAGTTTCTCAACCGGCTCGACGAGACGATTATCTTCCGCTCGCTCAGCGACGCGGACTTGCAGGCAATCGTGCAGCTGCTGGTCCGGCAGATCAATGCCAACCTCCTCAGCAAGGGGCTGCAGATCCGCTTCAGCGGGGACGCCACGCAGTACATCCTGGACGAGACGCTGGGAGACCGCAGCTACGGCGCCCGCCCGTTGCGCCGGGCGCTGCAGCGCTGCGTCGAGGATCCACTCTCCGAGGCGCTGATCCAGAATCAACTCCCGCGCCCGGCGGAGATCGAGATTTTCCGCGGCATGGACGGCCTCTACTACCGGCGGCTGGACCTGCCCGAAGGGGAAGGCGACCTCGACGAGAGCGACGGCGGCGTGGCGGTAGCGACCGAGACGCTGCTGTACTCGTTCTAGTGTGAAACACCTAGCCCGCCCCCGCCCCAACGGTCTCCCTGGAAGCGGGCTGTGCCGCAGCGGCAACCAACTGGTAGCCGAGCTCCTTAGCGGTCGTTTTGAGGTAGCTAGTGTGAAACACCTAGCCCGCCCCCGCCCCAACGGTCTCCCTGGAAGCGGGCTGTGCCGCAGCGGCAACCAACTGGTAGCCGAGCTCCTTAGCGGTCGTTTTGAGGTAGCTCAAGGTGCGCCGACGATGGCGCTCCTCGTAGGCCGCCTCGCCCTCGTCAACGTAGTCCTGGCCGAAGCGCAGCATGCGGTACACCAACACCGCCAGCTTGCGGGCCGTGGCGAATACCGCCGTCTTCATCCCCTTGTGCCGCGCCTTGCGGCGCAGCGCCGCCCCCAGCGCCGACTTGGACCGGATCAGCGCCGTCGCCGCCATGCGCAGCGCGTTCGACGTGCGCGTCGCTCCCAGCCCGCGCTGCCGCTTGCGCGCCAACTGCTGCCCGCCCGATACCGCGTGCCGCGGCGCCAGGCCCAGCCAGCTCGTGCAATGCCGCTCGCTCGGAAACGACCCCAGATCCGTCCCCACCTCGGTCAGGATCGTGCGCGCCGCCCCCGCGCTGATGCCGTCGATGCGCGTCAGATCCACGCTCGCGTAGCGCTACAGCACCGTCCGCATTTGCTGCTCGCCCCTCCCCCGGATGGCTTTCTCCTTGGCCGCGTTCGGGTGCCGCGGACACTCCTCCGCCCTTAATTCCTCGGCCGCCTGCTGCTGCAGATCCTCTTGCAGCTTCTGCTCGTAACCCTCCATCTCGGCCTGCACCGCGTCGTACAGCCGCAGCGCACTGCGCAGGTTGAACAGGTGCTCCTCCCGCCAGTTGCCGCTCAGCTACTCCACGAACTGCTCCTCCGTGTGCTTGCAGCGCCCCGAGCGCAACTGCGCCAACTGCTCCGCAGCGCGCTGCCCGGCCACGATCGCGCGCACGATCGCCATGCCTGTCTGCCCCGTCAGATCCGTCACCGCCCGATGCACCTGCACGTTCATCTGATCCAACGCCCGCTGCATCCATTGCACGCAGCGCGTGCGCTCCGCCACCAAGCTTTGCCACTGCCGGTGCAGCGCCCGCAGCTGCGTCACCGTCTCGGGCGGCCGGAACGAGCCCCGCAGCAGGCCGCAACTGTGCAGCCGCTGCAGCCACTGGCAGTCCAGCATGTCGGTCTTGCGTCCCGGCACGTTCTGCAACTGCCGCGCATTGACCAGCACTACCTCGAAACCGCGCTCTTCCAGCAACTCGTGCAATGGAATCCAGTACACATACGTGCTCTCCAGCGCCACCGATTCCACGCCTTCCGCCGCCAGCCAGTCCGCCAACGCGTCCAACTGCACGGTGGTCGTGCCGAACGTGCGCACGTTGGGCCTGCCGTCCGCATGCGGCGGCCCGCAGGCCCAGTGCTCGCGGCTGCCGAGGTCCACCCCCGCCACCTGCGGGCGCTGCACCGGCAGATCCCGCTCCGGCTGCTCTCTCGCCATATCTCCCTCCTGCTGCTCCTGTCTCACACACGGAAGGCCCCGGCCCGGGTTGGCAATTGCTCTGCAATGCTAGTGTAGAGGAGTGCTTCCGAAGAAACCTCGCTAAGGAATGATCGCGCGCCCGGACCCAGACTAACCTTGGGGCAAATACTGCACCAATGAAATTACGGGGCTTGACTGCCGGAACCCTCCGCTCCGATTCTACGCCAAGCCCGTGTTTCAGCCTGAATGATCCGGGCACCGCCCGGGGGCGCGACTAACCTCCATTCCGATAGTGCGAGTCACAAGTCCCCGGTGGAACCACTTTCGATTCCACCGAAGGACAGCTACTGTGGTCGCTGACTTACCTAATCCCGCCAACATACCAGATTGACACAACCGCGTACTTGTTTCCTCTCACGTCGATTCATCGGTTGACTAACCGATATTGGAAATCCAACATCGGAACACCCCGAAGGGACAGGCGCGTCGAATCACGGCAGGCTGTCTCCGTCTGTGGGATGCACCTCGTTCCACTCGTTGTGCTCGTATTTCCTGTTCGCCGGTCTACCTCCTCTCCAGCAACCAGTTACTGCGAGACAGCCCGCCATCAAGACCGACCGTGGGCATCATTCCCCATCAGCTCCGAACTTCGAAGTGGATCTCCTCGGATCCTCTCTTACCATTTTCTTCGCCTGATGTCACGCCGATCCGTCCAAGTTGGGCTCCGGGCGCTGAAGGACAGCGCCCTGTGTGCAGAATCGTAGCGCCCGGATTCCTGCTACTCTCGAGACAGGGCTGTCCAGCGCGGACCATGCGGTAGCGCCTCACGCTTCCCAACATCAGTTCGGTGCGCGATGCTCTCGGAAGACTGTCTCCACGCTGCCGCGAGGCAACTCGAAGAGTTCGTTCGCGAGGTCTAGGAATGCTTCCATCCGGCTTTCACACACCAGAGTTCGGCAAACGTCCGCAGCGGGAGCCGACCTCCATGCAACCGAACTGGCCACCAACGCAATTGCCAGCCGCTCTCCGTCGAGGCTAGGGCCGTCGAGAGATCCGGATCCGAAGCGAGCAAGGAATTCCTCTATGCAGTGGTGGGCCGAGAGGATTCGAATCACGAGAGCAAAACCTAGCGGGAGCTTCTCAAGCCTGCCAGCCTGCATGCGGGCACTGTACTTGGTCCAGTCGATTCTTCGTCCAGTTGCCGAGAGCCAACCACCGATGTCTCCTGCTGGATCCTCCGGCCAATGCCATCCCACATTGGTATACCGCAACTCGGAATCGGAACCGGGTGGCCACATCGAAGCGCTATTCTCGATTCCCGTCTGCGGATTTGGCAGTGCCACCTTGATCTGGACTGGCGCGAGATCCTGACTCGCCCCATCGTCGTCAACAAGAACCAAGCTCGTCAGGTGAGTGATTAGGCCCGCCGTTGCTGCCCAGTCCCTAGCTTTGTTCTTATCCTTTAGCAGCGAGAACTTGATTCCGGCCGCAAGTGCGGCGACGGCCGGATCGCTAAGGTCCGAAGCGGGCGATTGCTGTTGCTTCGACCAATGCACTGTAATCTCTGTGCCGTCCCGCACTACCCGAAGTGGTCCGCCCGAATCCAGTGCGGAAGACAGTGGACTCTCCCATTGGCTCCTAAGACCACGCAGAACGTTCGTAAGTGCCAGCCTGACATCGCCTCCGAAGCAGTAGTACACGGCACCGCCGGTTATGGCAGCCAAGTGTCCGACCTTGGCTTCCAAACTGTCCTCGCCGACGAGCACGACAAACACCCGCCGGCCCGACTGCGCGTGTGACAGGACATCGAGCTTGTAGCTCAAGCCATCGGTGATTAGTAATGCGTCCCGGTTTCCCGCCTCTTTAGAAATCCACAGTGCGCGATCGATGTCGGTTCCGCCATCGGGTCGAGAGATCTGGCGCACCAGAGATCGTAGTGTGGATTTAGCTTCGTTTGCAGCGCCAGGGACCCCTTCATATGCCCCGACATGTCTGCACTCGCTCTCAAACTCCCAGAGTGAGATCTGGTCCGATCCACGGACCTGTGCGGCAAACGACTGTAGCGCATTGGTCACGGCAGAATGTTTGGTCTGTCGACGCGTCCTGCTGCCTACATTCTGAAAGGACATCGATCCCGAGACATCGACCAGCACGGCCACATCCAGATCACAAGCAGATGTCTCGGCAGGCTTGAACTCCACACTGATCTCGCAACCGTCCTGGGACTTGCCGATCAGGCGATCCGGCTTCCAGCCGTAGAACCGTATGTCCACTGGCGTGTTGTTCGGAACGCTGCCAAGGAACCCATCCGTCGACGAGAGTTCCGATGTCGCGCCATCCACACTTATGTCTTCGGCGTCGTGCTGCACAGTGAGTTCGACCTGTTGCAGCATCCCTCCGAGGGTTGGTTCATCCGTCTCGGCGAGACCGGAAGCGCCGTACACCTCACCAAGCGTCATGGGGACCCGATACCTTGCCCAAAGGTTCTGGGCACGAACAGAATCGACCCATCGCATTGTGACTTCAGCCTCGGTGTCTGGTCTAAGGTTTCCAACCGAGAGCATGTGGATGCCACGCAAGAGTTCTTCGTGAAGCACCGCAGTCCGGCCCTCTTCGAGTCCCTTTTCGTACTTTATCCGCGCACGAACGCTGCATTCCGCAACTCCCTTGAGCACCCTGCCGTCCATCTTTGCCGAAAGTTGGTAGCAGGTCGCATTGACCGGCACAGGAAAGCTAAGCAGGGCTTCAATCGGTTGCCTCGCTGTATTGCGAAATGTTCGGGTGACGGTTGCGTCAACGAGCCCGGAACGAACCACGAGGTCGATTCGGACTCCCACTAAGGAAGCGGGCTGCAACCCTCTCTCTTGGCCGGTCCGTTCGACTAGTGCGGCGATAGGGTCGATCTGGAGACGATTCTGTTTATTTGCCATTGGCGTCTTTCTCCTCCTGTAGAATCTCCCGCAGCACTTCTTCGATCGGACCCATCAGAGAGTTGACTGGCTTGCCTGATGCAACCAGTTCTAAGGGCACCACCAGCGTGATTCCGGAATTCACCGGGAATGGAACACCCTGCCGAGCGTTCAGCAGAACCTTGATCGAGGCGGGACTGAAGCCGAGCTCCTTCAACCTGAGATACCTCTCAATGGCTTTGATGTGATCGTCGCCATAGGATGCGTGAGCTCGGCCCCCCGTGTGGGGCGGGATTAGCTTTTTCGAAATCAGGTAGCGAACCTGTCTGGCTGTGATCCCGGTCCGGCTCAGTAGCTCCGACAGCTTCACGCGTTGACTCCTTTCGACAATAATAATGTCAAAACGATCGCGTTGTCAACAGAGACCCGAATAGAGGGTGCATGACACCATTTTGATATCGGGGCGTTTTAAGGATTTGCCGGGGCAGTTTCGCACGTGGCGACTTGCGCTGGCCTGCGGCTACCGATCAGCTCGGGTAGCGGGCAGCGAGATCGCGCCTCGATCCGGTGCAGTGGGGGTGACCCGGTTACCGTCACCCGGCCGCCTCGACCGCTGCCTCCGTGGCCAGGCCCAGAAGTCGTCGTAGCGCCTGCTCACGATGCAAGCGGGCAGGAAGAGGATCCCCCTCGGCAGCGTCCTTGGTCCAGTACATGCCGGACTGTGTGAGGCGGCCCACAGCACTCTTGCACCCAGCTGCGACCACACCGGAGCGATCTACAAGCCTTGGGTGCGGATTCCCGTGAAAGTGAACACCCAATCCAGCCGAGAAAGTCGTGCAGGCCGGGCAGCAGCCGGCCAGACGGTGGTCTCGGCCTCCAGCGTGGGTCGCATTTGGCGCCGCAACGGCCTTAAGCCACACCGCACCAAGACGTTCAACTATCGAACGACAAGGATCTCGCACGGAAGTTCTGGGATGTGATCGAACTGTACGTGGACCCGCCCGCGCAGTCGGTGGTGCTCTGTTGCGACGAGAAAACGCAGTGCCAAGCACTGGAGCGCACCCAGTCGGGGCTGCCGCTGGAGAACGGACAGATCCGCACGTGCATGCACGACTACTACCGGCATGGCACGATCTGCCTGTTCGCGACCCTGAACTATTTGGAGGGCAAGCTGATCTACCTCACCGAGCAGAAACATACCCACTTGGAATGGCTGCGGTTCCTGAAGCAGATCGAGCGCGAGGTGCCGCCCGCACTGACTGTGCATATCATTGCGGGCAACTAAAGCACGCACAAGCACACAAAGGTACAGGCGTGGCCGAACTTAGTGGAGCGGTTCTTCGCCGATGTGACGCAAGACTGCGTGCGAGCGTGCAGTTTCACGAGCGTGCAAGAATTGACGGAGGCGAGCACGTCGTATTTGGCCGAGCGCAACAAGGAACTCCGGCCATACAAGTGGAAAGCAAGGGGCAAGGGGATCTTGGCAGAGATCCAGCGGGCCCGGGAGCGCTTGCTACTGTCCAACGTTAATTCATGTTACTTGCGGTTCAGGACACTAGCCTGCTTCCATCACCTTATAGAGCTCTTCACGGTTGTCAATGTCTACAAGATGCCCACCGCTGTCCCATGATGGCAATAGCGGAAGATCTCCTGCTGGGTCGTTGGTTGGCACATCCTTCGCGAGCACGTAGCGGATCCCGGCCTCGATCAGAGCAGCTACCGTGGTGCCCCGTCGAGGGGCTTCTTCTCGAAGACGCCCCATTAACGAGTCATTAATCTCAAACGTCGCTTTCACGTCGATAACTATATCACGCGGACGAACGGTTGGGAAACGGGTTGCGTGACACGACTGATCCTTTATCCAGAGGAGCAACAAGTTAGCCAAGGGACTGGCTATTGGGAGACGAATTTCTACAGGGCTAGGGTATGGCAGAGCGGATGCATTTTTGCAGACCAAAGCGTGATTCCGCGCCGTCACAGCCCGCGTCATGCGATAAAGAATCATCGGTGGGTTGCGTGAGACCGCAGGCAAGCTAGGCTTTTGCAAAATTCGCGCTGCATAGCTGGGATCATCCATATACTGCGCTGTCGAGAGGAATCAACCTATAGCAGGAAGCACAAACTGATGCGGACCATGCACGAATGGGACGACAGCCAGCCGCTGCACGGCCTCTTAGCCCCCGATGTCGCTTACCCGGACAGCGAGAGCAGCGGCGGCAAGCGCGGGCGTGAGGCCCCCGGCAGACACCCTTTATGGCCGCGGCGCAAGTCAGCACGGACGGGCATCCGGAGCGCTTGCGTCTGAGTCCAGTGGCCGGCTTCCGCAAGCGCGAGCTGCAAGCTTGAGCCGCGCGGCACGCTGCTGCACTCGGACGGGCTGGCCTGCTTCCGGGGCATGCAGGCGGCGGGCTTGAGTTTGGGTGAGCGCCTTGCTGGGCGACTTCAAGCGCACGCGAAAGGGCACCTGCCATGACTGCTAGCAGCGCTATCTTATCTGGCCGCATTCTCCTATCGCTTCAATCGCCGCCACCCGTTGGCTGACTCATCTGGCTGTAGACCTCGGACGGTGCAGCGCGGCTTAAGATCCTCAAGGCGCATGGATCGAAAGTAGCACTTCTCTCGCATTGCACCGGAGCGGCCAGGGGGAGGGGCGGCAGGCAAGACCGCTCCGCTGCGGGCAGTTCCCTGGCGAGCGTGCCGGTGGCGAGATAGCATCCGATCCGGCGCACAGCGCCTGCGCCGCGCAGCCTATTGAATCGTTAGCTGCAGGGGCTCGGTCTCGTCGTCGGCCACTTCGTCGATTTCGTCCGTGCGCGGCACCACCACCGCCGCCGCGACCACGTCGCCGTCCTCTAGGTTGACCAGCCTCACGCCTTGGGCCGAGCGCCCGGTGGCGCGGATCTTGTCCGAACTGGTCCGCAATATCTTGCCGTTGCGGGTCACGACCATGACCTCGTCATCCGGCAGCACGCACATGACCGCCACGACCGCGCCGTTGGCCTTGGTGATCTTGGTGTTGATCACGCCCTTGCCGCCCCGCGCGGTCAGACGGTACTTGCCCAGCTTGGTGCGCTTGCCGTAGCCGAGCTCGTTGACCGTGAGCACCAAGTGCTCTTCGGTAGCGCACAGCATGCCGACGACGTAATCGCCCTGCGCCAGCCGGATGGCCCGTACGCCGCGCGCGGTGCGGCCCATCGCCCGGACCTCGTCGTTCAGGAAGCGAATGGCCTGGCCTTGGTGCGTGGCCACCAGGATCTGGTCGTCCCTCTCCGACAGCCGCGCGGAGACCAGCTCGTCTCCCTCGGCCAAGGACAGGGCGATGATCCCGCGCGACATCGGGCGCGAGAACACTTCCAGCGAGCACTTCTTGACCGTGCCCTGGCGCGTCACCATCACGATATACTTGTCCGGGTCGAAGCTCGACACGGGCAGGAATGCCAGCACGGTTCGCTCCTCCGGCTGCAGCGAGAGCACGTTGACGATGTTGCGCCCCTTGCCGGAGGCGGGCACCTCCGGGATGTTGTAGACCTTGAGCCAGTAGACGCGTCCGAGATTGGTGAAGACCAGGATGTAGGAATGGGTGGTGCCGAAGATCAGGCTTTCCACGATGTCCCCGTCGCGGGTGCTCATGCCGATGCGGCCGCGGCCGCCCCGGGACTGCTTGCGGTAGGTGTCCAGGGCGGTGCGCTTGAGATAGCCGTTCTTGGTCACCGTCACCACCATGCCCTCGTCCTCGATCAGGTCCTCGATCGAGATTTCGCGCACTTCCTCGCCGATCTCCGTGCGGCGGGGGCTGCCGAACTTGCCCTTCAACTCCCGCAGCTCGTCAATGATGACGCGGTTGAGAACCTCCTCCGAGCCGAGGATCTCCTCGTACCCGGCGATCTTCGCCTGCAATTCGGCCAGTTCGTCGAGGATCTTCTGGCGCTCCATGCCGGTCAGCCGCTGCAGCTGCAGCTCGATGATGGACTGCGCCTGGCGCGCCGTGAAGTCGAAGGGCCGGAATGTCGCCTCGGCGTCTTCGCGCAGGAAGCGGCGGTAGTCGACTTCCGCCTCCCCCATCAGCCCCGCCTTGGCGTCCTTGGGCGAGGCTGAGGCCCGAATCAGCGCGATGACTTCGTCGATGCGCAGCAGGGCCTTGGCGAATCCGAGCAGGATGTGCTCCCGCTCGCGCGCCTTGCGCAGCAAGTAGTTGGTCCGCCGCCGGACTACGTCCTGGCGATGGGCGATGAAGGCCCGGAGATACTCGATGAGGCCGATTTCCTTCGGCTTGCCATCCACGATGGCGAGGATGCCCACGCCCGAGCCATGCTGCAGGTCGGTGTGCTTGTAGAGGTTGTTGAGCACGACCTCCGGGTTGTCCCCGCGCTTGACCTCGAACACGACGCGCATGCCGGTGCGGTCGCTCTCGTCGCGGATGTCGCTGATGCCCTCGATCTTCTTCTGGTTGACCAGCTCCGCGGCCTTCTTGATCAGCCTCGCCTTGTTGACCTGGAACGGCACCTCGCTGACGATGATCGCGCTGCGGTCCTTGCGCAGCTTCTCGATCTCGACCCGGGCGCGCACCAAGACATGCCCGCGCCCGGTCGCGTAGGCCTGCCGGATGCCCGCCGTCCCGCACAGGATGCCGCCCGTGGGGAAATCGGGCCCCTGCACCATCGTGATGATGCGCTCGAACTTCGTGTTGGGGTGCTTGATCATCTGGATCGCGGCATCCACCAGCTCGCCTAGGTTGTGCGGCGGGATGTTGGTCGCCATGCCCACCGCGATCCCGTTGGAACCGTTGACCAGCAGGTTCGGCGCCACCGCCGCCAGGTACTCGGGCTCCTGGGCCGAATCGTCATAGTTGGGCCGCATGTCCACGGTGTCCATGTCGATGTGCTCGAGCAGCGCCTCGGCGTACGGCGCGAGGCGCGCCTCGGTGTAGCGCATGGCCGCCGGCGGATCGCCGTCGATGGATCCGAAATTCCCCTGCCCGCCCACCAGCAGCTCGCGCATGCTGAACGGCTGCGCCATGCGCACGAGGGTCTCGTAGATCGACGAGTCGCCGTGCGGGTGGTACTTGCCCATCACTTGGCCGACGATGCGGGCGCACTTGCGGGGAGGGCGGTTCGAGCGCAGCCCCTCTTCGCGCATGGCGTAGAGGATGCGCCGCTGCACCGGCTTGAGCCCGTCCCGGACGTCGGGCAGCGCGCGGCCGATGATGACCGACATCGCGTAGTCGAGATACGACTTGCGCATCTCGTTCTCGATATTGATCGGGCTAATGTTCGGGTCGGAACCGCCGAGATCGGTCAAGACCCCTTCGGAATCGTTCGCATGGTCTTCCGGCATGGCACCCGTTGTGCAGGGATACCTTGATTATACAATTTGTTCCACTGCCGCGGATCCTTGGATAGCGCTGCCGGCCGCCGGGAACGACCCGGCGCTCGGGGCGCGAGCGCACCTCACGCCAGCGGCAGGGCCAGGGCGGCGACCTGCGTCACGACGTATCCGATCGCGCCCATCACCGCCAGCAGCGGAGTCCAGGTCCCCAGCGCCTCGGCCTCGGTCAGGCCCGACATCTGCTTGTAGACCCAGAAGCCCGAGTCGTTCATCCACGAACCCACCAACGAGCCCGACCCTATCGCGCACGCCACGTATGCGGGGTGGAAGCCCAGAGGGGCGTCGATCACCAGCGGGGCCATGATGGCCGACACCGTGATCATGGCCACCGTCCCCGAACCCTGGGCCACCTTCAGCAGCGCGCCGAGCAGGAAGCTCAGCAGCAGCAGCGGCACGCCGAACTCCTGCGACATGTCCCCGATGACCTTGCCGATATCGGCCTTGACCAGCATCTTGCCGAACGATCCCCCGGCCGCCGTGATCAAGATGATCAGCCCTCCGCTAGCCAGCGAACTTTCCACCGGCCCGGCCAGCTGCGCCAGCGTGTACCCCTTCTGCCTGGCCAGCAGCGCCAGCGAGATCGCGGCCGAGGCGAGCAGGGCGAAGTTCGGATTGCCCAGGAACGAGGCGGCGGCGGCGAGCGAGCCGCCCGCGCCGAGCGCCCCGGCCAGGGTGTTGGAGGCGATCAGGACCACCGGCAGCAGGATGGGCAGCATGGCCATGAAGAAGCTGGGCAGCTGCTCCTCCCCCTTGTGCGCCAGAGCCTCGAGCTCGTCCAGCGTCAGCCCCTGCGTCTCGCGCAACGGCACGTCCATCTGGCGGTCGCGCAGGATGCCGAACAGCCAGCCCCCCAGCGACATCGGCACGGCGACCAGCGCGCCAACCAGGATCATCGCTCCCAGGTCGATCCCCAGCGTCGCCGCCATCGCCAGCGGGCCGGGCGTGGGC
Organism: Bryobacterales bacterium; assembly: GCA_965219605.1. Classification (GTDB taxonomy): domain Bacteria; phylum Acidobacteriota; class Terriglobia; order Bryobacterales; family UBA6623; genus VXMF01. The sequence continues at coordinate 2,804,947 of CBDCOC010000001.1, forward strand.
GGCACCATCGAATGCGTCACGGCGCCGCCCGCCGAGATCGCCATCAGGAACAGCAGGTAGTGCTTGCCCATGCGCACGCGCATGGCGCGCGCCAGCGGCACCAGGAGGTAGAAGACCGTGTCGAAGAACACGGGAACCGACAGCACGTAGCCGCTCGACAGCAGCGACAGCGAGGCATGCCGCTCGCCCAGCGCCCGCACGAAGACCCGGACGATCTTGTCCGCCGCGCCGCTTTCCATCAGGCACTGGCCGATCAGCGCGGCCAGCGCGATCACGATCGCGATGCTGCCGCAAATCCCGCCGAATTCGGCCGCGACCGACGGCATCACGTCTGCCAGCCCGACGTTCGGCGTCAGGATGCCCACCGTGGCGGCCGCCGTGATCAAGGCGATGAAGGCGTTGATGCGCAGGCGCAGGATCAGAACGAACACGGTCGCAACCGCGATCGAGAGAATCGCCAAGGGGTGCAGCGGCATTACGGCCACCGAGCGTACCAAACCCGGGCCGGGCGCGGGCGGCTAGTCCAGCTTCGCGCTCAGCACTTTTTCCGCCTGCGCCTGGCGGAAGTCTTTCAGGGCGGCCCGCAGGGACTCGTCGCCGTTGGCAAGAATCGCGATGGCCAGCAAGGCCGCGTTCTTGGCTCCCGCCTTGCCGATCGCCAAAGTCCCGACGGGAATGCCGCCCGGCATCTGCACGGTCGAGAGCAGCGAGTCCATGCCGTCCAGGACGCTGGGCATGGGCACGCCGAGCACGGGCAGCACCGTGTGCGCCGCGCACACCCCGGCCAAGTGCGCCGCGCCGCCCGCGGCCGCGATGATCACGCGGATGCCGCGTTCCTCGGCAGAGCTGATGTACTCGGCCGTCATGGCGGGCGTGCGGTGGGCCGAGCTCACCTTGCACTCGTGCGGCACCGCGAACTGCCCGAGGGTCTCCGAGCAGGCTTTCATCGTGCCCCAGTCCGAGCTGCTGCCCATGATCACTGCGACAAGCGGGGAGGATTCGGCCATACAAAACTCCTGCGGCGGCGCATCGCTGCCAAGTGCCCATGGTAGCACCCGGCATGGGGTAATATAAACTCGGGAAAACGTAGTGCGCGATCCCAAGGACACTTCGCGCCCGGCCTTCTTCAACCGGCCTGGCAGCCCTCTCGTCTCTTCGATAAGCGGCAGTTGGCGCCGAACTGCGCGGCCGGGGCTGCTGGCAGCCCTCGCCTGTGCGCTCTGCCTTGCTTCCTGCTCCCTCGGCGCGCGCCGGAATGCAAGGAAGATGCCGGCCCGGCCCGGCCCGCCACCCGCCCAGGCAGAGCCGGCCACGAGGGCCGCGGCTGCCCCGTCCGACGCGGAAGCCTACGCGGCGGCCCGAGCCGCGGCTGAGGCAGAGGCCGCGCGAAGCCTGCTCGAAATCCCGCCGTCCTTAGATCCTGAAGAACTGGCCGCCAGCGACGAGGAGATCGCCCTGCTCGACGAACTGCTCGAGCTCGCGCTGCCCGATGAAGCGCCGAAGGAGCTGTCCCATGAAGAGGCGCTGCTGCACACCCGCTCCGAGCTGCCGCTGGCGCTGACCGCGGATGTCAAGCGCCTGCTCAACTACTTCACCCAGAACAAGCGCGGCATGGCGACGATTCGCGTCTCTCTGGCCCGCGGCTCCGCCTACCGGCCCATGATCGAGCGCATTCTCGCCGAAGAGGGCGTGCCCCGCGAGATCTACTATCTCGCCATGGCCGAGTCGGGCTTCCGCCCCATGGCGCACTCGCACGCCCGCGCTACGGGCATGTGGCAGTTCATGTCATCGCGGGGCCAGCAGTACGGACTGCGCCAAGACCGCTACATCGACCAGCGCTACGACGCCGAGACCGCGACACGGGCGGCCGCCAAGCACCTTAAGGACTTGCACATCGAATTCGATGACTGGTACTTGGCCATGGCTGCCTATAACTGCGGCCCGAACCGGGTCAAGTCCGCCATCCAGCGCACGGGCAGCCGCGACTACTGGACCCTGATCGAGCGCCGGGCGCTGCCCCGCGAGACCCGCAACTACATACCGATCATCCTGGCCATGACCTTGATCGGGCAGAACCTGGAGCTATTCGCCCTAGGGGAGATCGATTACGCGCCGCCGCTGGAATACGACACGGTGAGCACGGACCGCGAAACCAGCTTCGCCCTGATCGCCGACGCAACGGGCGCGTCCGTCGAAGCAGTCAAGGCCCTGAACCCAGCCCTGCTGCGCTCGGCGACGCCGCCCTACGCCTATGACCTCAGGTTGCCGAAGGGGGCCTCCGGGCGATTCCGGCGCGAGATCGCCCTCGTGCCCGCCGACAAGCAATTGCACTGGCGCCGTTACGCAGTGCGCCCCGGGGAGACGCTGGCCGCCGTCGCCCATCGCTACAACGTCACGCCGGAAACGCTGCTGGAGTTGAACTCCCTCCCGCCGGGCGCGCCGGTCCAAGGCGGCCAGAAGCTGACCGTCCCGGCCACGACTAAGCTGGCGATTTACCGCCACTACGGCGGCGGGCGCGCGGGCGGGCTGCTCGAACCCGGCACCGGGCGCTACCGAATCGCCTCTGGCGACACCTTGGGGGGCATAGCGCGCCACTTCAAGACCACTGTCGCGAACTTGCAACGGTGGAACGGCCTCAACAGCACGCGGATCCGGGCCGGGCGCTATCTCATCGTGGATCCCGCGGCAAGCAGCGGCGCGCCCGCGGCAACAGCGGCAGGCGGCGCGGCCCCCGCCGGCCGCTACACCGTGCGCCGCGGGGACTCGCTGTCCACGATCGGCGCCAAGGTAGGCGCCTCGGTAGCCCAGCTGAAGGCTTGGAACCGGATCCCGGGGACCACGATCCGGGTCGGCCAGACACTGAAAGTGCCCGCTCCTCGGCAGACCTCCGCCGCAGCGCCCTCAGTGGGCACTCCCAGCTCGAACCACTACCGCATCCGATCCGGCGACTCGCTGTCCACGATTGCCGCGCGCTTCGGCGTGTCGGTCGGCGACCTGCGCAGGTGGAACAATCTGCGCAGCAGCCGTATCCGGGCCGGGAACTTCCTGCTCGTGCGGCCGCCAGGGCCGTCAAGCGGCCGTCCCGCTCCGAGCCGATCAGGCACCTACCAGGTCGTCCGCGGCGATTCGCTGGACCGCATCGCCCGCCGCCACGGAACGACAGTGGCCAGCCTCCAACGCTGGAACGGCCTCACGAATTCGCGCATCTATCCCGGGCAGAAGCTGGTCGTTGGCCCGCAGGCCTCCGCTGGCACGGCAGCGCCGGAGTCGCCCGGACGCGGGACAGCAGCCCCGGGCGGACCGCGCACCTACCAGGTCGTCCGCGGCGATTCGCTGGACCGCATCGCCCGCCGCCACGGAACGACAGTGGCCAGCCTCCAACGCTGGAACGGCCTCACGAATTCGCGCATCTATCCCGGGCAGAAGCTGGTCGTCGGCTCGCAGGCCTCAGTTGCAGCGACGACTCCCTGACGCGCCAGCGCCCGAACATCGCGGGATCCCGCGCCAGCGAGCGGCCGGCCCCGGCTGCTTCGCCCGGCAGCTAGCGCCTGAGAGAGGCGATGACCGCGCGGAATTCAGCCTCCGCGGCCGCCGCCGTCCTGGCCGGCGCCGTCAGCTTGAAGAACACCGGCGCGTCCGGCCCTTGCACGATGGCTGCCAGCATGCGGTAGCCCGGCATGGGGGTCGCCTGCGGAGACATCGGGAACGGCTTGAACAAGTACGTTCCGGTCACGTCCAGCAGCGTGACCGCCAGCCCGTTGACCCGCTCTTCCCGGCGCTCGGCATCCGCCGCCGTCATGGGGCTGCCGTCGGCCTTGACGAACTGGCCGAGCCAGCGCCGCACATTGGCCTCGCGGCCGCCGCCCTGGCCGGGCCCGAAGTAGTACACGGCCAGCTCTCCGCTCTGGCGGTCCCCGGGGGCGGCCGGGATCGTGTAGTTGGCAGTGCGCATCGGCTTGGGGTCCTGCGCCCACCCCGGCGGATCATCGAACCGCAGGCCCCCGGCCTCCCCGCCGGCAAGCAGGCCCGGCGCAGCCGCCAGCAGTGCCCATGCGCGCAGTCGAAGGCAGCGCGAAAGACACGTCATCACGGAATACCCCGCAAGCCCAAGTCTAGCGCAGCGCGCGGCGCACTGGCGGCGGGCGCGCCTCTTCCCCTCAGCGCCAGTGGCGATCGGCGAAATCCAAGTAACGCTCCCAGTCGTATGCCGTGATGTCATGCTTGCCCGCGCGGATGTGGTAGCCCATGTCCTGCAGCACGGGACGGTTGACGGCGGGCCGCCGCTCCACCCTCAGCGAGCGCCGGCCGAGCAGCTCGTACACTTCGCCGGCGTGCAGCGCCGCGAGGAACTCGCCTTGCGGATCGGCCCACAGGTCGTCTTCGGCGCTGGCTACGTAGAGCGGGCGCGGCGCGATCAGTGCCAGCAGCATGTGCTGGTCGACCGGCAGCTCGTCCTCCCTGCCGTTAAAAGCCTTGAAATTCTCGGCGAACCAGTGCGGGAAGCGCGTGTTGATGCGCTCGACGGTCTCGCCGAACCGACGCCGGCTCAGGGCGGCCCCGCCGCAGCCCGAATCATTCGAAATCACCATGGCAAAGCGCTCGTCGCGGGCCCCGGCCCACAACGCGGTCTTGCCCAGGCGGGAGTGGCCGAAGACGGCCACGCGCGAGCCCGCCACCTGCCCGTCCGTCTGCAGGTAGTCCAGCGCCCGGCTCAGGCCCCACGCCCAAGCGGCGATACTGCCCCAGGCGCCGGGCTTGCCGGGCGGGGCCAGGGGATGCACGCCGTTGCGGAACCCGTCATCGAAGTCCGGGTCGAGATCGCCGCAATACACCGTCGCCAGCCCGTAACCGCGCCGGAGCAGCGTCTCGACCGGCCAGCGCCCGGCGCTGCGGCCGCGGTCCGCGGCCCGGCCCTTCTCCAAGCCGTCGGCAGTCGCGCGGTCCGCCAGCCGGATCGCGGGATCCCGGCGAACGGTGTGGTTGCCGCCGAAGTTGAGGCCCAGGAACACGGGAACCGGGCCGGGCGCGCCGGCCGGCGTGTAAAGTAGGATTTCCATGCCCGGCACGCTCGGAGCGCCGCCGAACTCGACCCGCACCTGCTTGCGGTGCGCCAGGCCGCCGAGGGCCGCGGCGTCCTCCTCCACGACGCTGAAGGCCATGCCGCGCGGCGCGGCGGGCGCGGCGCCGTAGACCAAGCGCTCGAATTGGCCCAAGATCTCCGCGCGCCGGGCAGGCCAGCCCGCGGCCGTCTCCACGACACCGCCGTCCGCGCGGCGCAGGAGCTGGGGCAGATCGTAGGCCGGCACGGCCGCCTCGTCGTAATTGAAGCCCGCCGGCTGTCCGAAAGCGGCCAGCACGGCGGCACAAGTCGCGAGAGCGAGCAGCACGGGGCGGGCGAGGGGCGGGCGGGCACGGCCCGCCGCTTCCGATACTCTGGCAATAGTGTCCTTGGTCGGCCTGCTCTCCATCGGCGTGGTTGTGGCCGTCGTCGCCGCACTGGCCACGAATCGCGTCGCCGTGGAAACGGCCATGCTGACCGGCCTGCTGGCCCAGATCCTGATCGGCGCGGTCGAACCGGAAGCGGCGCTGGCCGGCTTCTCCCATTCGGCCGTGGTCGCTATCGGCGCGCTCTTCGTCGTGGCCGCGGGCCTTTTCGAGACCGGTACCGCGACAGCCGCGGCAAACCTGCTGCTAGGCCGCCCGCGCTCGGTGCGCGGCGCCCAGCTGCGCTTGATCGTTCCCGTCACCCTGCTCTCGGCCTTTATCAACAATACCCCGGTCGTGGCGATGTACCTGCCGATCGTGCGCGACTGGGCCAAGCGCATCCGCGTGAGCCCTTCCAAGCTGCTCATGCCGCTGAGCTTCTCGTCGATTCTCGGCGGGCAGCTGACGCTGGTAGGCAGCGCGTCGAACCTGATCGTGATGGGCCTGTACGTGAAGCACCTGGCCGAGATCGGCGCCGACACCCCCTCGCCGCTGCTGCAGTTCTGGGGGCCCGCGCTGCTCGGCCTGCCCCTGGCGGGAGTCGGCCTGGCCTATCTCGTCTGCGCCTCGCCCGGCCTGCTGCCGGAGCGCCGGCAGCTGGCGGACGAGTGGGAAAGCGCCCGCCGCTACACGGTGCAGATGGACGTGCTGCCGAACTCCTCCGTCGCGGGAGCGACCATCGAAGCGGCCGGCCTGCGCAGCCTGCCCGGCCTGTTCCTGTTCGAGATCGAGCGCAGCGGCCTGGTCATCCCGGCTCCCGGCCCCGACACCGCGCTCCGCGCCGGCGACCGGCTGGGGTTCACCGGCGCGCTGGATTCGGTGGTCGACCTGCAGCGCATCCGCGGCCTGGCCCCGACGCAGCACCAGCAGGACGACGGGCAGGATCCTCCTGCCGACCGCGAGCTCGTGGAGGCCGTGATTCCGGCCAGCTCGCCACTGGTGGGACAGACGGTGCGCCAGGCCCGCATCCGCACTGTCTTCAACGCGGCCGTGATCGCCGTGCATCGCAGCGGCGCCTTGATCCGCCGCAAGGTGGGGGAAATCGAGCTGCAGCACGGCGACACGCTGCTGCTGGAAACCTCCGCCGGGTTCGCCGAGCGATACCGCAACTCGGGCGAGTTCTGCCTGGTCTCGCCAGTGCCCGGCTTCGCGCATCCCCGGCATGACCGCATGTGGCGCGCCGTCGCCGTGACGGGAGCGCTGGTAGCCGGCGTGGCGTTCACGGCCTGGCCGCCGGTGGTCGTCTGCCTGTGCGCCGCCCTCTTGATGGTCTTCAGCGGCTGCGTCCGCATCGGCCGGGCACTCGAGTCGATTCCCCTCCAAGTGCTCGTCGCCGTGGCCGCCGCGCTAGGGATCGGCAGCGCCTTGGCACAGTCGGGAGCCGCGGCGGGCGTGGCCGCCGCCTTGCTGGACCTCGGCCAGTCGCTCGGCCTGGGCCACCGCGGCATGCTGCTGGCCCTGGTGCTGTCCGCGTCGGCTTTCGCCCAGGTCATTTCCAAGAACGGGGCCGCCGCTCTGGCCTTTCCGATCGCCATGGCAACCGCCCGCGAACTCGGCCTGCATCCCGAGCCGTTCGCCTTCAGCCTGATCGTCGGCTGCGGCCTGAGCTTCCTCTCGCCGATGTCGTACCAGACCAACCTGATGGTGTACGGCCCGGGCGGGTACCGCTTCACGGACTTCCCCAAGGTCGGGCTGCCGCTGACCATTCTGCTGGCCCTGCTGTGCGTCCTGCTGTGCCCGTGGATCTTTCCTTTCCGGCCGTTGTGACCGGCGGCCGGAGCCGCCTCGCCGAGCGGGGCAGCGCGCTAGAATGCGGACAGTGTCGTTCCCGCAACGCTTGAGTTTCGGCGCGCTGGCGGTCGAGCCCGCGCTCGTGCTGGCCCCCATGGCGGGCGTGACCGACACGGTCTTCCGGCGCTTGATCCGGGACCTGTCAGGCTGCGGCCTGATCATGACCGAGTTCACCAGCTCCCACGGTGTCGTCGCCAACCATTCCAAGCCCGGCGCCAAGCCCCGCCGCGCGCCCTTCAACTACCTCTACTTCGAGCCGCAAGAGCGCCCCATCGTGGCCCAGCTGTTCGGCTCCGACCCGGCCGTGCTGGCCGATGCCGCCCGGGCGGTCGAGGATCTGGGCTTCGACGGCGTCGACATGAACTTCGGCTGCCCGGTGAAGAAGGTGGTCAAGTGCAATGGCGGCTCCGGGCTGCTGCGCGACCTGCCGCTGGTCGAGACCATCCTCAAGGCGGTTCGCGCCGCGGTCTCGATCCCGTTCACCTGCAAGTTCCGCACCGGCTGGGACGACCGCAGCATCGTCGTCGCGCAAATGGGCCGGATCGCCGAGGATTGCGGCCTGCAGGGCGTGTCCCTGCACGGGCGCACCCGCCAGCAGGGCTATGCCGGCAAGGCCGACTGGGATCGTATCGCCGAGCTCAAGCAGGCCGTGACAATCCCGGTGGTCGGCAATGGAGACGTGTTCTCGCCCGAGGATTGCGCGCGGATGTTCCGCCACACCGGTTGCGACGGCGTGATGATCGGGCGCGCGGCGGCCACCAACCCGTGGATCTTCCGCCAGATCCAGCAGTACGCGCGAACCGGCTCGTACCAGCCCGCCAGCGAGCGGCAGCGCTACGAGCTGTTGCTGCTGTACTACCGCACGCTGCTCGACGACGCGGGCAAGATCTCGGGCAGCCCCCTGGGCAAGATGAAGCAGTTTGCGACCCACTTCACCCGCGGCATGCGCGACGGCTCCAACCTGCGCAAGCGCGTGCATCGGGCAGCCACGCCCGCCGCAGCTGTCGCGTTGGTGCAGGACTGCCTCGCACAGCACTTGGAGCGAGCGGCCTGAGAGCGGACGGTTCAAGCGTCCGGGCCGGAACCGGCGATCCCGAGCGCGCGCAGCCTGCCCGCGACGGCGATGCCAAGCACGGCCGCGTCTCCAACCGGGGCGCCCTGCTCCAGCCGGGCCAGGCCCCCTTGCCGCAGGGCGGCGGCCGCCTGTAACGTCAGCCCGCCTGCGTGACAGGTCGCATTGCCCCCGAGCGGCACGCCGCAACCCCCGCCCAACGCTCGCAGCAGCGATCGCTCCGCCTCCACTTCGGAGGCCGCGCGCGCGTCATGGATCGCGGCCACCGCTTCCATGACCCGCGCGTCACCGGCGCGGACCTCGATTCCCAGAGCCCCCTGGCCGACCGCCGGCACCATCTGGGCCGGGCCGAGGAGCTCGGCATCGTCGTCCAGCAATCCCAGGCGCTCGAGCCCGGCCGCCGCCAAGACGATCGCATCGTATTGCCCGCTGCGCAGCTTGCGCAGGCGCGTGCCGACATTCCCGCGCACGGCGGCGATCTCCACTCCGGGCACGAGGGCCCGCAGCTGCTCTGCCCGGCGCAGCGAGCCTGTGCCAACACGGTCTCCCGGCCGCAGTTCCGCGAGCCGGCGGCCTAGCAGGGCATCGCGCGGGTCGGCGCGCGCGGGAATGCAGCCGAGGGCCAAGCGCTCATCGATCTCCGTGGGCAGATCCTTCAAGCTGTGCACCGCAAGATCGATGCCGCCCGCGATGAGGGCGTCCTCGATTTCCTTGGTGAACACGCCCTTCCCGCCGCGCTGCGCCGCCAGGGCCGCCAGCGAGACCCCGCTTGCCCGGTCGCCGGCGGTCCGGATCACGCGGATGCAGGAGGCGGTACCCTGCGCGCGGAGCTGCTCCGCCACCCAGCGCGCCTGGCTCAGCGCGAGCGGCGAGCCGCGCGTGCCGATGGTAAGGACACCCACGCCGCTGCCTAGTCCAGGCCGAAGATGCGGCGGATGTCTTCCAACCGGATCCGCGAGCTGGGGTCCGCCGCGCTGCGCTTGGCCGCGCGGATCGGGTGGTGGGCCACCTTGTTGATGATGGACCGGGTCAACTGGTCGACGGCCTCGCGCTGTTCGCCGGTCAGCCCGCGCAACTTCGCTTGATGGCGCTCCAGCTCGCCCTGCCGGATCGACTCCAAGCGCTGGTTCAAGGACACGATAGCCGGATCGGCGCGGCTGGCGTTGATGCGCTCGAAAGTCCTCTCCACCTCGCTGTCAATGATCCTCTCGGCCAGCTCGGCCTCGGAGCGGCGAGCGGCCATGTTGGAAGCCGCGACTTGCTGCAGGTCGTCAATGTCGTACACGAACACGTTCTCGATCTCGTTGATGGCCGGGTCTATGTCGCGCGGGACTGCGATGTCGACCAGGAAGATGGGCCTGTTGCGCCGGGCGGCGATCATCCCCTCCGCCGTGCGCCGCGACAGGACGTACCCCGGCGCGCGGGTCGACGAGATTACGATATCGACGTTCTGCATCGCCTCCAAGAAGCGCTCGAACGGCACCGTTTCGCCGCCGAACCCAGAGGCCAGCCGCTCCGCCCCCGCAGCCGTGCGATTGGTCACCCACAGCCGCTCCGCCCCCGCGCCCTTCAGGTGCCGGGCCGCGCCCTCGGCCATTTCCCCGGCCCCAATCAGCAAGACCGCCAGCCCTTCGAGATCGCCGAAGATCTTCCGCGCCAGATCCACGGCAACCTGGCTGACCGATACCGCCATCTTGCCGATCTCGGTCTCGTTGCGCACGCGCCTGGCCACGTGGAAAGCGTGCGAGATCAGGCGCTCCAGCGGGCCGCCCAGAGCGCCGGCCCGCTTGGCCCGCTGGTAGGCCCCGCGCACTTGGCCCAGGATCTGCGGCTCGCCCACGACCATCGAGTCCAAGCTCGAAGCGACGCGGAAGACATGGCGCACGGCCTGCCGCTCCGCCAGATTGTACAGGGCCCCCCGCGGCAGGCCGGAACCGTTGGCCGGGTTGCCGAAACGCCGCAGGAACTCCCCGTGCAAGGCATCGGGCTCGCCGCTGGCGATGACCTCCACGCGGTTGCAGGTGGACAGGACCACGGCTTCCTCGATCAAGTCCCCGTCTGTCAATTCGCGCGCCAGCTCGCCCTCGCCCTCTTCCGAGAGGACGAGGCGCTCGCGCACCGCGAGCGGCGCGGTCCTGTGGTTCATGCCGACGAGTTGGATCTTCATCGGCCCATGAAGGTGTGGGCACCGCTGTTGACCACCCATGTCAGAGCCGCGCAAAGAAAGCCGGCAATGGCGAGATAGGCGCCCTTATGGCCCCGCCAGCCGGCGGCCAAGCGGCCCATGACAATCCCGAAGGCGATTCCCCACGTCAGGAACGACAGCGCGATCGTCGGGTCCACTACCCAGTTCGCACCCCACTTCGCGAAGGCCCAGACCGAGGCGGCGATCAAGCCCAGCGTGATCAGCACGAACGCGGCCGCCAGTGACTTGTAGCCGATCTCGTCCAGCTTGCTGAGCGGCGGCAGGCGGTCGGAGAACGGCCGCCGGCACTTGGCTTTCAGGTCGCGCTCTTGAATGAGGTACATCAGGCCCGCCACGCAGGCCAGGAACAGCGCGGCGTAGCCCAGCAGGAACAGCGCGGCATGCGCGGAGATCCACCATTGCAGCATGGGGCGCGACGGAGCCGGAGCGCTGCCGCCCAGAACGCCTGCCAGTGCCAGCAGGAACACGGGAGGGAATGCGAAGGCGGCCAGGCTCGCGTACTTGAAGCGCGCATAGGCGGCGAGGAACGACGCCGCCATGAAGAACGACGCCATGGACGACATCTGCTGCAGCGTCTGGACGGCAAGGCGCCCCTGTTCCCAGCTCTCCGCAGCCAGCGAGACGAGGTGGGCGGCGGCAGCCACCACGAAAGCGTAGACCGCCAGCCGCGACAATTGGCGCCGAGGCTTCACCACAGCGTAGAGCGAGTCCAGGAGACCCACGGCGTACAGCGCCAATGCCGCATGCATTAGCGACCCAACGTTTACCTCCATAGCTGCGATTATAGAGAGGGCTTCACCGCAGCGGGCCCTGACGGCCCTTGTCCGCAACGTGCAAGCGCGGCACTGCCGGCCGGCCCGCGCTGAGTAAAGGACGGGCCGGGCTTGTCCAGCGGCAGGAGCAGCGACCGAGGATGCAGCCCGGGCTGGCCGGCGATGCGAAGGCAGCCGGCCGCCTCGCGCCGCAGACCAAGCGGCTATGCGGCCGCGGGCAAGCCTGCTCTATCCGGAACGCGCCGAGACGGCAGGCTGCACGCTATTCTGTCGGCTCGGAATCGCCTACGGCCTCGCGCAACTGCTTGCTGGCCTTGAAGAACGGGATCGTCTTGGCAGGAACCTCAACCATCGCTCCAGAACGCGGATTACGCCCCTGGCGGGCTGGGCGCTGGCGGGTGCGGAAGCTCCCGAAACCTCGCAACTCTACCTTCTCACCTTTCGTGAGCGAGCTGACTATGCTGTCCAAGACCGTGTCCACGACCACGTCCGCTTCTTGACGCGTTGTATTGGTGGAATTAACGACCTCGGAGACGAGTTCTGCCTTTGTCATGTTGGTTTTTAGGTTAAACCTCCTTGTAGCGTCATTGTAGCGCAAACCGGCCTGCTGCCTGCTGCGCCGGATCCAAGTTTCGGGACGGCTTCGATGCGGGATACCCGCCCGCTCAACGATAGCGCAGGCCGATGCGGCGGGATCGTTCGTTCAGTTCGAGGATTTCGAAGCGATGCTGCTGCCCGGGCTTGATCGCACTGCCATCCTTGGGGAGCTGGGAGCTGTGGCAAAGGCCCTCCACCCCGTCCGCGAGTTCGACGAAGGCGCCGAACTTCGCCAGCCGGCGCACCGTGCCGGGCAGGACGTCGCCAACGGAGTTCTCGAGCAGGAAGGTGTCCCAAGCGTCGGGCTGCAGTTGCTTGAGGCCTAGCGAGAGCTTGCGGTTCTCCGGATCCGCCTGCAGGATGACGGTCGAAATCTCCTGCCCCTTTTGGGCAACATCCCGAGGATGGGTCGGGCGAGACCCCCAAGACAAGTCCGAGACATGCACCAAGCCTTCAATGCCCGGGACGATCTCGACGAACAGACCGTAGTTCTCGATCTTGCGCACAACCCCTCGGACTACTTGGCCGACTTCCAAGCTGGCGGCATGGGTGTCCCAAGGATCTGGCGTCAGGCGCTTGGAACTCAGAGCGATGCGGCGCTGGCCCGGGTCGACCGCCAGCACCACGGCTTCCACCTCGGCATCCGGAGCGAACGTCTTGGTGGGATGCCTGGCGCGGCGCGACCAGTCGATTTCGGTGAAATGGATCAACCCTTCCACGCCCGGCTCGAGTTCGACGAAAGCACCGTAGTCCCTCACGCTGGCAACGCGCCCGCGCACTCGCTGCCCCGGGACGTAGCGTTCTTGGATCTCGAGCCACGGGTCGGGCTGCATCGCCTTCAAGCTCAGGGCGATCTTCCCCTTTGCCTCGTCAATCCGCATGACCATCGCGGTCAGTTCCATGCCCGCTTGGACGTGGCTTTCGGGCTTGCCGACCCGGCCGTAGGACAGGTCGGCGAACTTTATCATGCCTTCGATGCCGCCTAGGTCGACGAACACCCCGAACGAGGTAATGGTTGTGACCACCCCCGTGGCGGGCTGGCCCTCTGCGAGCCTGCCGAGCGTTGCGGCCCGCAACTCCATCTGCCGGGCGCTGAGGAGGCTGCTGCGGGACACGACAACGTTGCCGCGCCGCCGGTCGCACTCGATGATGGCGACCTCGACATCCTTGCCGATCCATGGATCTAGGTTGCGTACCGGTCGAATGTCGAGTTGCGAGCCGGGCATGAAGGCAAGCACGCCGATGTCCACCCGCAGGCCGCCCTTGACCGTCTCGACGATCTTGCCTTGCACGGGCAGGCTCTTGGCATGCGCCTCTTGAATGCGGTCCCAGGATTCAAGTTCGCGGAGGCGCTGGAACGAGAGGGCGGCGTACTCGCCCCGCGCCCCCATGCGCTCGACCAAGACCTCGATCTCCTGGCCGGGTTCGACGCAGAGCGTGCCGTCCGCAGCGCGGAACTCGGACGCCGGCACGCTGCCTTCCACCTTGGTCCCGAATGCGACGATCACGCCCGAGTCCCGCACTGCGACAACCGTGCCCTTGCAGCGCGCGCCGGCGCGGACGCCCCCGTCGGCGGGCGGGATATCTGGCAGCATCTCCGGATCTTCGAATTCCGGAATGTCCTCGAGCAGATCCTCCTCCGGAACATCCAAGTCGGGCAGGCCCGGGATGGCGGCCGGATCCGCAGCTGCCCGCCCGGCCTCCGGCAGGGATGCGGCCGCAGATCCCGCCGCCTCGCCCGGCTCTTGCCCCGAGGGCGGCGCCGCAGCCGGCTCCGATACCGCCGCAGTCTCTTGCGGCGGCAGCCGGCCCGGCGGCGCGGCATCGACAGCTCCAGCCCCGCTAGCGGGCGCCCCCGGGCCGGACGCCTCGGCACACGCTGCGGTCCGCGGGTCTGTCCCGGCAGCAGCCGGGCCCTCGGTCGCTTCGTCCGCCGGCGGTCCCTCCGCGTCCGGGGCAGCCTGCGCGCCGGAATCGCCGCCCGCGTCGCGAGCGGCCTCGGCCTGCGCCGGGAGATCCGGGGCAGGGGCCCACGCCGGGGCGGGGGCGCTGCAGCCGGATTCGCCGGAACCCGGATTGCTGTCTTCTGCTTCCGCCTGCATGGATGCACCGCCCTTGCGGGCCCAACCCCATCAAGCGCCAGCCTCGGCCGGGACGTTCCGCGCCGGGCGCCGCGGCGGCCAGAGCGCTCGAGCTTCCGCACGAGGGATCCTCCTGCCCGGATCCGCTGGCGGGCACCGACCTAGGATCTGTACGGTATGTCAATTATAGCCGAGATGCGGGGAGTGCGCCCAATCCGGACGGATTGGAATGCCGCCCGCAGGCCGGACGCGGAGAGCCCCGCTATGCTAGGGGGATAGGGCTGGAATCTGACGATGGCTGTGAGCGCGGAGCTGCTGGAGATCTTGTGCTGTCCGGTGACCAAGGTGCCGGTTGTGGAATTGGCGGAGGCAGATCTGGCGGCCCTGAATGAGGCAATCGCGAGCGGAACGGTCCAGCATGCCGACGGCACGGTCGTGGAGCGACCGCTGGCAGCCGGACTCGTGACCCGCGACGGGGCCACCGTCTACCGCGTGGAGGACGACATCCCGGTCATGCTGCCGGGGCTGGGCATCGTCGCGGAGCGGGGCTGAGAGAGGCGGCGCGCGCGGCCGGTTGCCGGCGCGGAGGGCTGAGGGGGGGGTACCGGGCGGCGTCCTACTCTCCCACGCCGTTGCCAGCGCAGTACCATCGGGGCTGGGGAGCTTAACTGCCGTGTTCGGGATGGGAACGGGTGTGGCCTCCCCGCTAGGGCCACCCGGGAAGGGCCCGGCCCGCCGGGGGGCGGGCCGGGAGCGGGGGCGAAGGTCGCGGCCTCGCGGCAGCGCCGCCGGGCCGCCCCGAGGGGGGGGGGCGGGCCGGGGCAAGTCTTGCGGGCAAGCCTGGGGGGCGATTAGTAACGGTCAGCTGCGCGCGTCGCCGCGCTTGCACACCCGTCCTATCCAACTCGTCGTCTGCGAGTGCCCTCGCGGGGAAACCTGGTCTCGGGCGGGGTTTCGCGCTTAGATGCTTTCAGCGCTTCTCCCCTCTGCACTTCGCTACCCAGCGCTGCCACTGGCGTGACAACTGGCTCACAAGCGGTGCAGCCGCCTCGGTCCTCTCGTACTGAAGGCAGCCTCCCTCAGGTTTCCTGCGCCCGCCAAGGATAAGGACCGAACTGTCTCGCGACGTTCTGAACCCAGCTCGCGTACCGCTTTGATGGGCGAACAGCCCAACCCTTGGGAGCGGCTCCACCCCCAGGATGCGATGAGCCGACATCGAGGTGCCAAACCCGGGCGTCGATATGAACTCTTGGCCCGGATCAGCCTGTTATCCCCGGCGTACCTTTTATCCGTTGAGCGACGGCCCTGCCATGCGGAACCGCCGGATCACTATGGCCTGCTTTCGCACCTGCCCGACCTGTCGGTCTCGCAGTCAGCCCGGCTTCTACCATTGCGCTCTGCGGCTGGTTTCCGATCAGCCTGAGCCGAGCTTCGCGCGCCTCCGTTGCCTTCTGGGAGGCGACCGCCCCAGTCAAACTGCCCGCCAGGCAGTGTCCCCGGGCCGGCTTCACGGCCCTGGGTGAGCTGCACGACATCGCGAGGGTGGTATCTCAACGGCGGCTCCGCCGCGCCCGCGAGCGCGGCCTCTCAGCCTCCCACCTATGCTGCGCGCGCCATGCCATGCAGCGCTGCCAAGCTGCAGTCAAGGTGCACGGGGTCTTTCCGTCCTTTGGCGGGTAACCGGCGTCTTCACCGGTACCACAACTTCGCCGGGCTGGTTGTCGAGACAGCGCTCAGATCGTTACGCCATTCGTGCAGGTCGGAACTTACCCGACAAGGAATTTCGCTACCTTAGGACCGTTATAGTTACGGCCGCCGTTCACCGGGGCTTCGATTCGCGGCCTTGCCGAAGCGAACCGCTCCTGTTAACCTTCCGGCACCGGGCAGGCGTCAGCCCCTATACGTCGTGTTCGACTTTGCAGAGACCTGTGTTTTTGCTAAACAGTCGCCTGAGCCGTTTCCCTGCGGCCCCCCCGCGAGGGGGGGGCGCCCCTTCTCCCGAAGTTACGGGGCCAGTTTGCCGAGTTCCTGGACAACCAATCACCCGAGCGCCTGAGAATGCTCTTCCCGTCTACGTGTGTCCGTTTGCGGTACGGGCGCCGTGCCCTCTCCTTAGAGGTTTTTCCCGGCAGTGCAGCTACGCGGCTCCGGCCTCGCTCGGCCTCGCGTCCGCCCTCGGCCCCGTGCCGGGCGGATTTGCCTGCCCGGCGGCCTCGGCGCGGCCAAAGGGGGCTTCCATCGCCCCTCCCGCTTCGCTCCCTGCGTCACCCCGTCGTACGATCGACGGCACGGCGGTCGCGGAATGTTCACCGCGCGCCCATCGGCTACGCCTCGCGGCCTGGCCTTAGGACCCGACTAACCCCGGGCGGATCGACCTTGCCCGGGAAACCTTAGACTTGCGGCGGCCAGGGTTCTCGCCTGGCTTCTCGCTACTAATGCTGGCAGAGTCGCTTCGCGCCCCTCCAGCGCGCCTCCCGGCGCGCCTTCGGCGGCGGCGCGAACGCTCTCCTACCGCCCCGCGCCCAAAAAAGGGCGCGGAACCCGCGGCTTCGGCGCTGCGCTTGAGCCCCGTTACATTTTCGGCGCCAGGCCGCTCGACCAGTGAGCTGTTACGCTTTCTTGAAAGGATGGCTGCTTCTAAGCCAACCTCCTGGCTGTCGTCGCGACTTGACTTCCTTACCCACTGAGCGCTGCTTGGGGGCCTTAGCCGGCGGTCTGGACTGTTTTCCTCTCGACCGCCGAGCTTAGCCCCCGCGGTCTGACTCCCGCGCCTGCGTCGGCGGCCTTCGCGCTTTGGTCGGACGCGGCAGGCAGCGACGCCCCCTTGTCCGGCCAGTGGCCTACAGCCGCCGCGCTTGCGCGAGGCTAGCCCTAAAGCTATTTCGGAGAGAACGAGCTATCACGGAATTTGATTGGCCTTTCACCCCTGCCCTCGGTTCATCCAAGCCGTTTTCAACCGACACTGGTTCGGGCCTCCACCCGCTGTCACACGGACTTCACCCTGACCAAGGGCAGCTCATCCCGCTTCGCGTCCGGCCCCGGCGACTGCGCGCCCCCTTCGGACTCGCTTTCGCTGCGGCTCGGTCTCCCTTAACCTCGCCGCCGAGGCCAACTAGCCAGCTCATTATGCAAAAGGCACGCGGTCAGGCGCCGCCGCCCGTGGCGGCCGCCCCCTCCCGCTGCTTGTAAGCGCGCGGTTTCAGGCACTGTTGCACTCCCCTAGCAGGGGTTCTTTTCACCTTTCCCTCACGGTACTGGTCCACTATCGGTCAAGAGCGAGTGTTTAGCCTTGCCGGATGGTCCCGGCCGATTCCCGCTGGATTTCCCGTGTCCCGCGGTACTCAGGATCGCCCCCGGGGCCGTCCGACCTTTCGCCTACAAGGCTGTCACTTCCTGCGGCCGGCCTTTCCAGGCCGTTCGGCTAGGTCTCGCGGTCCCCGCTCGCGGGGTCCTGCAACCCCGGACTCCCCCGAAGGGGCCGCCCGGTTTGGGCTCTTCCGCGTTCGCTCGCCGCTACTGGCGGAATCACTGTTGTTTTCTCTTCCTCCGGGTACTGAGATGGTTCACTTCCCCGGGTTCGCCCCGCCGCCCTATCGTTTCAGGCGGCGGCGGCGGGAGTTCGCTCCCGCCGGGTTCCCCCATTCGGACATCCCCGGCTCCTAGCTTGCTTGCAGCTCGCCGAGGCTTTTCGCAGCTGGCCACGTCCTTCATCGCCTGCTCTTGCCAAGGCATCCCCCGCGCGCCCTTAGTAGCTTGCCCGTAAAACTTGCCCCGGGCCGCCCCCGCCTCTCGCGGCGGCCGGCCCGGGCAGACGCTACTCTCGGACGGCGCCCGGCCCCGCAGGGCCGCGCGCCTCCGGCGATTGCCTATGACCTTCGCCTATTCCCCTCTCATCGCTCCGCCTCGCCCATCGCGCCCATCTCTCCCGCGCGCGCCCGGTGGGCGCGGCTGGACTCGAACCAGCGGCCTCATCCTTATCAGGGATGCGCTCTGACCCGCTGAGCTACGCGCCCCACGGCGTGGAGCCGGCCGGAATCGAACCGGCGCCCTCCCGGTTGCAAACCGGGCGCTCTCCCGCCTGAGCTACGGCCCCGCTCCCGCGCGGGGCTGGATCGGACGCGCAGCGCGGCCACCCCTCTCCCGGGCCGCCCCGCGGCGGCACCGGCGCCGGGACCCCCGCCCGCGCCTGGCGCGGCTCAAGGGACCCCCGCTTCCGTTGTAAAGGAGGTGATCCAGCCGCAGGTTCTCCTACGGCTACCTTGTTACGACTTCACCCCAATCATGCGCCATACCGTCGGCCGCTGCCCCCCGTCGCCGGGTTGGCCCGCGGACTTCTAGTACAGCCCACTTTCGTGATGTGACGGGCGGTGTGTACAAGGCCCGGGAACGTATTCACGGCGCCGTTCTGATGCGCCATTACTAGCGATTCCAGCTTCATGCAGGCGAGTTGCAGCCTGCAATCCGAACTGCGGGGGGCTTTCAGGGATTGGCTCCGCCTCGCGGCCTCGCGACCCGTTGTACCCCCCATTGTAGCACGTGTGTAGCCCTGGACATAAAGGCCATGATGACTTGACGTCGTCCCCGCCTTCCTCCAGCTTGTCGCTGGCGGTCTCCTGCGAGTCCCATTCCTGGCAACGCAGGACGAGGGTTGCGCTCGTTGCGGGACTTAACCCAACATCTCACGACACGAGCTGACGACAGCCATGCAGCACCTCCAAGGCGGCCCCCGAAGGGGAGGGCCCGTCTCCGGACCCGCCCGCCCCAGTTCCAGCCCAGGTAAGGTTCCGCGCGTTGCGTCGAATTAAACCACATGCTCCACCGCTTGTGCGGGCCCCCGTCAATTCCTTTGAGTTTCAGCCTTGCGACCGTACTCCCCAGGCGGCATACTTAACGCGTTCGCTCCGGCACGGACCCACTGAAGGACCCACACCAAGTATGCATCGTTTAGGGCGTGGACTACCAGGGTATCTAATCCTGTTCGCTCCCCACGCTTTCGAGCCTCAGCGTCAGTCGCGGCCCGGAAGGCCGTCTTCACCTCCGGCATTCCTCCTGATCTCTACGCATTCCACCGCTACACCAGGAATTCTGCCTTCCCCTGCCGCTCTCTAGCACGCCAGTCCCGCCCGCTCCCTCCCGGTTGAGCCGGGAGATTTCACGACCGGCACGGCGCGCCGCCTGCGCTCGCTTTACGCCCAGTGATTCCGAACAACGCTTGGAGCCCACGTATTACCGCGGCTGCTGGCACGTGGTTTGCCGCTCCTGCTTCTGCGGGTACCTTCACCATAGCCCCCGCTGAAAGACCTTTACGACCCGAGGGCCTTCCTCGGTCACGCGACGTCGCTGGATCAGGGTTGCCCCCATTGTCCAAAATTCCCCACTGCTGCCTCCCGCAGGAGTCTGGCCCGTGTCTCAGTGCCAGTGTGGCCGCGCGCCCTCTCAGGCCGGCTACCGATCGTCGCCTTGGGAGGCCCTTACCCCCCCAACCAGCTAATCGGCCGCGGACCCCTCCCCGGGCGCGCCCGCACGCTTGCGCGCGCGCTCCCTTTCCCCAACGGCCCTCACGGCCGCCGGCGTATGCGGTATTAGCCCCGGTTTCCCGGGGTTGTCCCCCTCCCGGGGGCAGGTCATCCACGTGTTACTCACCCATCCGCCACTCTACTCAGGACCCGAAGGCCCCTTTCGCGTTCGACTTGCATGTGTTAGGCGCGCCGCCAGCGTTGATTCTGAGCCGGGATCAAACTCTCGCCAGATTTCTCCCTCCCGCCCCCGGCGCACGCTAGCGCGCGCGCCCGGAGCCGGAGAAAAGCTCTCCAGTCCCGCCGATCCGTGCTGCTACCCGGAATCAGACGAAGCCGTACTGCACGTCCAACCGATCTCTCAACGATCCGCGCCGACCGGCTTCGCCCCCGCCCAAAGCGCGCTAGCGCGCCCCGGCCGAGTCCACCCGTCGGGCCAGCCCCGCGCGCGCCGCTCGGCGCGCGCAAGACGGCGGCCCAAGGCGCACAATCGCCCCTTGAGCCGCCGCTTACTTCCTACCCTAGCACGTAGCGCCCCCGCGCGCAACCCCTTTTTCCCGTTTTCCCGCCGCAAGCCGGAAATCCCCCAGGCCCGCACCTCGCGGCTCGCAAGCCTGCCCGCCGAACGCACCGGTCTCGCTATCGCACGCCGTGCCGCAGGGCGGCGGCCGCTCCGAAGGATCGTGCGCCAACGACGGCCACGGCTGTGGCCGGACAGCGGCCGGAGGGACATGCGCAGGCAAGCTCCGGGGCATGCATGCTGCACTCCTTGCCCTCCTGCTGCTAAGGCCCTCCTGCTGCTAAGATGGACTTTCTCTTCCCGCCCAGACCAAGGAGCATTCAAAGCATGGCTTTCTCAGTACCCGACCTCCCCTATGACTTCAGTGCGCTCGAGCCGCACATTGACGCACGAACAATGGAGATCCACCACGGCAAGCACCACGCCGCCTACGTGGCCAAGCTCAACGCCGCCGTTGCCGGTACGGCGCTGGCCGAACTGGACATCAACGAACTAGTCGCCGACGAGGGCGCACTGTCCAATCCCGCAATCCGCAACAACGGCGGCGGTCACGCAAACCACTCCCTGTTCTGGACCATCATGAGCGCTTCCGGCGGAGGGGAGCCCTCCGGGGACCTGGCCGCGGCCATCAACGCGGCATTCGGCAGCTTCGGGGGATTCCAGGAGAAGTTCTCGGCCGCCGCCGCCAACCGCTTCGGCAGCGGCTGGGCCTGGCTGAGCGTGGATGGCGGCAGGCTGGCGGTGGAGTCGACGCCCAACCAAGACACGCCGCTGATGGATGGCCGCACGCCCATCCTCGGCATCGATGTCTGGGAGCACGCCTACTACCTCAACTACCAAAACCGCAGGCCCGACTACATCGCGGCGTTCTACAACGTCATCGACTGGAACGCCGTGGCGGAACGGTTCGCGGCAGCGAGCTAGACCAGCCGCGCAAGGCGCGGCGGGCGCTGGCCCGTGCGATCCTCGGGGGAGAACCGGTTCGGCCGAAACGGGCGAGCCCAGCCACGAGTGGCGCCGGTGAGCAACTGGTCGGCGAGCAGCTCTCCGCTCAGCGGCGCCAGCAAGATGCCCTTGCGGAAATGGCCCGCCGAGACGAACATGTCCGCTTGGCCGGGAATGCGGCCGATAGCGGGGTGCATGTCGGCGCAGTGCGGCCGGAACCCCGCCCAGCTACTGGTGAACTCCAGCCCGCGCAACGCGGGGAACAGCTCCTCCCACTCCCCGCGGATCGCCCCGACGACGGCCGCGTCGAGATCATCGCGGAACCCCACGTCCTCCTCGGACCCCCCCCCGGCCACCGGGCCGCTGGCCAGCTGCCAGTAGTAGTACCGCCGTCCCAGCACCACGCTTCGGAGCGTCCCCGGCGGTTGCCGGCCCGTGGCCAGCAGGGTCCCGCGCAACGGGCGGATAGGCGGATTCCAGCCCAGCATTCGCGTCAGCAGAGGCGTCCAAGCCCCTGCGGCGAACACAACCTTGCCGGCCCGGACCTGCCCCGAACTCGTCTCTAGGGCGGCGCTGTCCGGCGCTATGTCCCGGACTTCATGCCCCAAGCACAGGGAGACGCCGTGCCGCCGCAACCAAGTCGCGATGCCCGAGGCGAGCTTCAGAGGGTGGAGCGTACCATCGCCCGGGAAGTGCAAGGCCGGGCCGCGATGGCGCAGCAGCGGCTCGCGCTCGGCAATTTCCGGGCCAACGAGCAGCTCGGCCTCAAAGCCCGCCCCACGGATGCGCGCCGCCCGCTCGGCTGCCCCGGCCTGGTCTTGCTCGGCCAGCAGCTCGAGCAGGCCGCTCGGCACGAAATCGCAAGGAAACTGCTGGCGCAATTCGTCGTGCTTGGCCGCGGCCTGCCGGATGATCTCCGGATCGGCAAAGCTCAGGCACTCGTGGCCCGGCCACAGCCCGCCCGCGCTGGAACCGGTCGATTCACCGCACACCGAGCTGCGATCGATCACAGCCAGGCTTCGGACGCCGCGCCGCCGGAGCGATAGCGCGGCACACAGCCCGACGAGCCCCGCGCCCACGATGGCAACGTCGGCCGTGCGCGGCAGCGGATCCGACGATAACAGGGCAGCCCGGGCATCCTCCGGCAGGGTCCGGTTCCAGACAGAGTCCCGCAAGCCGTCATCGTACCAGCGATCCGGGCAGCGCCATCATGCGGTCCGGGCTTCCGCGCTAGGCGCCAGCACGAAGCGCATCGCGTCGCCGCTCCGCTCCACCCTAATGGCGTCCCCCTCGCCAAACCGCCCCTCGAGCAGGGCCAGGGCCAGCGGATCCTGGATGAGCCTCTGGATGGCGCGCTTCATCGGCCGGGCGCCGAACTGCTGGTCGTAGCCCTGCTCGACGAGCAGCCGCTTGGCATCCGCGCTGACGACCATGGACAGGCGCCTGTCGGCCAGCAGCGCCTCCACCCTTGCCAGCTGCAGGTCTGCGATCCTTTCGAGATGCTCCTTGCGCAGGTTGTTGAAGACGATGATGTCGTCGACCCGATTGAGGAACTCGGGCCGGAAAGTGCGCCCTAGCTCATCGAGCAGGCGGCGGCGCATGGGGGCGTGCTCCTGCCCGTCCCGCCCGGTCAGCGAAAAGCCGATGCTGCCGCTGCCGAGGATGTCCTGGGAGCCGACATTGGAGGCCATGACAATGACCGTGTTGGCAAATCGCACGGTGCGGCCTTTGCCGTCGGTGAGCCGCCCGTCCTCCAAGACCTGCAGCAGGATGTTGAACACGTCCGGGTGGGCCTTTTCGATCTCGTCGAGCAGAACCACGGAGTACGGGCAGCGGCGCACGTGCTCGGTCAGCTGGCCTCCTTCGTCGTGGCCCACGTAGCCCGGAGGGGCGCCGATCATGCGGGCGACCGAGTGCTTCTCCATGTATTCCGACATGTCCACGCGGATCATGGCCTTGCCCGAGTCGAACAGGAACTCTGCCAGCGCCCGCGCTAGCTCGGTTTTTCCCACGCCTGTCGGGCCGAGGAAAATGAAGGTCCCGATCGGGCGGTCCGGGTCGCTCAATCCGGCGCGGCGGCGGCGAACGGCGTTCGAGATCAAGCTGACCGGGCTGTCCTGGCCGATCACCCTGGCTCGCAGCGCGTCCTCCATGCGGACCAGCTTCTCCACTTCGGCCTGCAGCATCTTGGCCACCGGTATGCCCGTCCACTTGGCCACGATGCGGGCAATGTCCTCCTCGACCACCTCCCCTTGAGACAGCGCGCTGTCGCCACGCCGCGACTCGAGCCGGGCGGTCGCGGCGTCCAAGTCTTGCTGCGCCTTGACAAGCTGGCCGTAGCGGATCTCCGACGCCGCGGCCAGGTCGCCCGCGCGGGCAGCGGCTTCCTGCTCGTTGCGAAGCCGCTCGATCTCTTCCTTGAGCCGCTTGACCTCGTTGATCTGCTGCTTCTCGCGCTGCCACTGCTGGCGCAGCAGGGAGGACTCGGCGCGGAGCTCTTCCAGCTGGCTCTCCACGGCCGCGAGGCGCTCGGCCGAAGCTTGGTCGCTCTCCTTCTGGAGCGCTTGGCGCTCGATCTCGAGCTGGATCGCCTTGCGCTCCATGCGGTCCACGTCCACCGGCACCGAGTCGACCTGCATGCGCAGTGTCGCGCCCGCCTCGTCGACCAGGTCGATCGCCTTGTCCGGCAGGAAACGGTCGCTGATGTAGCGGTCCGACAGCGTCGCGGCGGCAACCAGCGCGGCATCGCGATAGCGCACCGAGTGGTGGATTTCGTAGGTTTCCTTGAGACCGCGCAGGATGGCGATGGTGTCTTCGACCGAGGGCTGGTCCACCAGCACGGTCTGGAACCGGCGCTCGAGCGCGGCGTCCTTTTCGACATGCTGGCGGTACTCGTTCAGGGTGGTCGCTCCGATGCAGCGCAACTGGCCCCGCGCCAGCGCCGGCTTGAGCATGTTGGCCGCATCCATCGAGCCCTCGGCGGCGCCCGCTCCGACCAGCGTGTGCAACTCGTCAATGAAGCAGACAATGGCGCCGTCCGATTCCTCGATCTCGCGCAAGACGGCCTTGAGCCGCTCCTCGAATTCCCCGCGAAACTTCGTGCCGGCCACCATGGCCGGCAGATCCAAGGCCACAAGGCGCTTGTTGCTCAACGATTCGGGCACGTCGCCGTTGACGATCCTCTGGGCCAGGCCCTCGGCGATGGCTGTCTTGCCCACCCCCGGCTCGCCAATGAGCACGGGGTTGTTCTTGGTCCGGCGCGAGAGCACCTGAACGACCCGGCGGATTTCCTCGTCGCGCCCGATGACCGGGTCCAGCTTGCCCTGCCGGGCCCGGGCGGTCAGGTCGAGGGCGTAGCGCTCCAAGGCCTGGTACTTGTCCTCGGGGTTCTGGTCGCTGACGCGCTGGCTGCCTCGGATCGAGGACAGCGCCTGCAGGATCGCTTCGCGCGTCGCCCCCAAGTCCTGCAGCAGCTGGCCGGCAGGGTCCCGCTTCTGGTCGCTGATGGCCAGCAGCAGGTGCTCCGTGGAGACATAGTCATCCTTGAACCGGCGCGACTCTTTCTCCGCCCGGGCGAAGACGTCCTGCAGGGAGCGGTCCAAATGCGTGCCGCCCGCCACGCCGCGCACCGCGGGGGTGGCATCGAGCAGAGGCCGCACCCTGGCCGCGGCTTCGGATGCGGCAATGCCAAGCTTGGACAGCACCGCGGGAACAATGCCTTTCTCTTCTGCAACCAAGGCCGCCAGCAAGTGCGCGGGCCGCAGGGACTGGTGGTCGGCCTCGGCGGCCAGCAGCTGCGCCTGGCGAACCGCCTCTTGGGCCTTCTGCGTGAACCTTTCGAATGGAATCATGGCCTGTTCCCTTGGAAACCGCGTCTCGGAAGTTCTGCTGGGCGGGGCGGGCGCCGGACCGGCCGGCCTCCCGCCCCGCCCGATGGCCCGCGGTCAGCTGACCGGGACCCGGCGGCTCGTGTCCGCAGGCTCCCGCTTGGGCAGCGTCAGCTCGAGCACGCCGCTGGCGTAGGAGGCCTTGACGCCGTCGGCATCGATGGCCTCTCCCAGGCGGAACTCGCGCTCGAACCTCCCCAGCCGGCGCTCGCCGCGGAGCAGGCCCTCGGCCGTGTCGGGCCGCTTGCGCTCGCCGCGCACGGTCAAGACATCGTCCTCGATGCGGACCTCGATGTCCTCCTGAGGGATGCCCGGAACGTCGCCGCGCAGCACGAAGGCGTCTTCCGTCTCGATGATGTCGAACGCCGGGCGCCAGCTGGCCGGATCCGCGGCGGCGCCCAAGAACCGGAAGGCAGGCCCCCACGGGCTGAACGGTGTGTGCTGAAGCATGTGCATGTTGTCTCCTTTGGTGGCGAAAGCATCGCCTTCATCCTTAGTATACGCTCGCCAGCGCATATGTCAAGGGGAAAACTAAAAAAATTTTAGTGTGATGTTATCAAATTACCTGACAAACAGAAGCAAACCCCGTGCACATGGTCGGACCCGGCGGGCAAATCGTGCGAGCTCAGCGCCGGAGCGCGGCCGGGGAGGCCTCCCCAGCCGGGATGGAGCGCTATGCCAAGATGTCCCGCACTACCCTGCCGTGGACATCCGTCAGCCGGAAGTCGCGCCCTTGGAAGCGGTAGTCGAGCTTGGTGTGGTCTATGCCGAACAGGTGCAGCATCGTGGCGTGCAGGTCATGCACGTGCACCGTGTTCTCGACCGCGTTGTAGCCCAGGTCGTCGGTCGCTCCGTAGCTGTGGCCGCGCTTGACGCCGCCGCCGGCCAGCCACATCGAGAAGCCCTTGATGTGGTGGTCGCGCCCGACAAGCTCCGGATCGGCCCCCTGCGCCATCGGCGTGCGGCCGAATTCGCCGCACCACACTATGAGCGTGTCGTCGAGCAGCCCGCGCTGCTTGAGGTCTTTGACCAGGGCCGCGGTGCCTTGGTCGACATAGCCGCAACTTTTGGGCAGCAGCGACTTGATCTCGTTGTGGTGGTCCCAGCCGCGGTGGTAGAGGTGGATGAAGCGCACGCCGCGCTCGGCCATGCGCCGCGCCAGCAGGCAGTTGGCGTTGAACGTGCCGTCGCCGCCCCGTGTCCCGTACATTTCCAGGACGTGCCGGGGCTCGTCGGAGAAGTCCACCAAGTCCGGCACGCTCACCTGCATGCGGAATGCCAGCTCGTACTGCGCGATGCGCGTTGCGATCTCGGGATCCCCGGCCGCGCCCGGCTGCAGCTCGTTCAAGGCGCTGACCGCGCCGATCAGCTCCCCCTGCATCGCGCGGCTGACACCGGCGGGATTGCGCACGTAGTTGACCGCATCGCCGCCAGAGTTGAACTTCACGCCTTGGTAGACGCTGGGCAGGAAGCCGCTGCTCCACTGCCGGGCGGCGATGGGCTGGCTCTGCGACCCGCCCTCCGAGGCCAGCACGACGAAGCCGGGCAGGTCTTCCGCCTCGCTGCCCAGCCCGTACAGCAGCCAAGACCCCATGCTGGGCCGGCCGGGCAGCCGGAACCCGGTGTTCATGAAGGTGTGCGCGGTGTCGTGGTTGATCTGCTCGGTCTGCAGCGAGCGCACGATGCAGATGTCGTCCGCGATGCTGCCGATATGCGGCAGCAGCGAGCTCATGTGCTGGCCGCTCCGGCCGTAGTGCCGGAACGGGTGCTGCGGCCCGAGGATGCGCAGTTCCTTGCCCTGCAACTGTGCGATCTGCTGGCCCTTGGTGAACGACTCCGGCATCGGCTGGCCGCTGCGCCGGGCCAGTTCGGGCTTGTAGTCGAGCAGCTCCAGATGCGACGGCCCTCCGGCCATGCAGAGGAAGATGGCGCGCTTGACGCGCGCCGCGGCGTGCGGGATCCCGCTCGCACCGGGCCGGGTTCCGAGCAAGCCGGGCTTGAGCAGCGAGGCGAGGGCGACCGATCCCAGCCCCAGCGAGGAGCGGCCCAGAAACGCCCGGCGCGTTTGCCGCCGGTCGAAGCCTGCGTGCCAGCCGTCGGTCATCGTTCAGTACCGCATCAGGAACTCATGCTTGTTGTACAGGGCGCGCGCGATGCTCGTCCAAGCCGCCAGCTCCGGCGCGCGGACCCCGGCGGGGTTGCGCGAGATACCCGTGCCGAGCAGCTGCCGCGCACTGCGAGGATCGGCCCGGAACCGCCTGCGGTGCCGCTCCAGCAGGTCGAGCAGCACGGCGCGCTCGGCAGCCGAGGGCGGCCGCGAGAAGGCCTCGCGGAAGGCAAAATCGATCCGCCTCGCAGCGCTCCGGCCGCCTTCGAGCACGACCCGCGCCGCGAACGCGCGGGCGGCTTCCACGTAGCTGGGATCGTTCAGCAGCACCAAGGACTGCAGGGGCGTGTTGGACACGCCCCGCTGCGCGGCGCACTCCTCCCGCGCCGGGGCGTCAAACGCCTTGAGCGCGGGATGCAGGTACTGCCGCTGCCAGTGGGTGTACAGGCTGCGGCGGAACTGGTCCTGGTTCAGGTCGGCCTCGTACAGGCGCTTGGGGAAGTTGAGCTCCTTGTAGTAGCCGGGCGGCTGGTACGGCTTGACGCTCGGCCCGCCCATGGCCCGATTGAGCAGGCCGCTGACGGCCAGCGCGTTGTCCCGCAGGAACTCCGCGTCCAGGCGGGCCATGCTCTGGCGTCCGTGCAGGCGGTTGTAGGGGTCGCGCGCGAGCAGGTCGTCCGAAGGCTCGCTGGAGCGGCGGTAGGTCTCGGACAGCAGCATCGTCCGCACGACGTGGCGCACGTCCCAGCCGCTCTCGACGAACTCGACAGCCAGCCAGTCCAGCAGTTCTTGGTTGACAGGGGGCTCGCCCTGCGAGCCGAGGTCGTCGAGAACCTTGGACAGGCCGGCGCCGAAGAACACACCCCAAAGCCGGTTGACAAACACGCGGGCGGTCAGGGGGTTGTCGGGATGGGTCACCCAGTTAGCCAGGTCCAGGCGGGTGAGAGGCCGGCTTCCGGCGGCCAGCGGCCCGAGGAAGCGCGGAACCTGCGGCTGGACCGGCTGGCCCGAGTCATCCATCCAATTGCCGCGCGGGAGCACGCGCACCGGGCGCGGCTGGCGGACGGCGCGGGCCACGAGGGACTCGTGCGCACCGTCGAGCAGTTCCTTGCGGCGCCGCTCCAAGGCCCGTATGCGGCGCCAATCCTTCCGGGACGTCCCGAGTCTCTCGGCGGCGGCCCGCAAGGCGGCCTGCTGCGCGGCGCTGCGGGTGCCGCCGGCCAGCACGGCCGAACGCAAGTCCCCCCGGGCCGGCAATTCAGGAAACGCCGCGTCGGTGCCCAGCAGGCGGAAGCGCGAGGGCAGGCCGAACCCGTGGCGCGAGTACCCGATCAGGGTGACCTGCAAGCGTTCCCCCGGCCGCGTTCGCAACGGGGCTGCGAGCGTGAATACGGCGCTGCGCGAGGCGCGCTCCGCCCACTTGCCATGCCAGCCGGTGTGATAGTTGCCGTCAAGCGCGTCGCGCAGCATCGAGCCCGGTTCTTCGTGATCGGGGAGCAAGCCCCGGAGAGAGATCTTCACCGGCCAGCGCTGGCGCCCGAGCAGCCTGATTTCGAACTCGCTCAGGTAGAAGCTGCTGTAGTCCCCGGTCGGATACAATTCCAAGGCCACGGCTGTCAGCAGGCCGTCCTGCAGCGGGATCTCGGCGCGGTGGATCGACTTGGACGGCTTCTTGCCGCCCGAGAGCGTGACGCGCACAACCCCATCCGCCTCCTTTTCGAGCGCGAACCGCCCGCATTGGTCGAATTCGGGATGCGTGCAGTCCGCCCAGGCCCGGTCCGGGCCCAGAACCTTCCAGCGCAGCAGATCCGCGCGCAGGTACGCGGCGGCCGCGTCCAGATCCGGGCCGGAGGCGGCCGGCCGAGGCTCGAATCCGGACCGCAACGCTGCCAGCTCGCGCTCGATGCGGTCCATTTCGCCGCGCGCCTCGGAAGCGAGCACGCGCACGCTGGCCCCCCAGTCACCGTTGCCAGAAAACACGCCCTCTTCTTCGATGTCGGCGAAGAAGGCAGCCATCGAGTAGAAGTCCTCGGCCGAGAAAGGGTCGAACTTGTGATCGTGGCATTCGGCGCAGCCCAGCGTGGAGCCGAGCCAGTCGCGCCCCCGGGCGGGGCCCGGATCATTCGGTTGGAAACACGTGGCTTGGCGTAGAATCAGAGCGGAGGGTTCCGGCAGTCAAGCCCCGTAATTTCATTGGTGCAGTATTTGCCCCAAAGCCAGTCTGGGTCCGGGCGAGCGATCATTCACTAGCGAGGTTTCTTCGGAAGCACTCCTCAACACCAGCATTGCAGAGCAATTGCCAACCCGGGCCGGGGCCTTCCGTGTGTGAGACAGGAGCAGCAGGAGGGAGATATGGCAAGAGAGCAGCCGGAGCGGGACCTGCCGGTGCAGCGCCCGCAGGTGGCGGGGGTGGACCTCGGCAGCCGCGAGCACTGGGCCTGCGGGCCGCCACGTGCGGACGGCAGGCCCAACGTGCGCACGTTCGGCACGACCACCGCGCAGTTGGACGCGTTGGCGGACTGGCTGGCGGCCGAAGGCGTGGAATCGGTGGCGCTGGAGAGCACGTATGTGTACTGGATCCCATTGCACGAGTTGCTGGAGGAGCGCGGTTTCGAGGTGTTGCTGGTCAATGCGCGGCAGTTGAAGAACGTGCCGGGGCGCAAGACCGACATGCTGGACTGCCAGTGGCTACAGCGGCTGCACAGTTGCGGCCTGCTGCGGGGCTCGTTCCGGCCGCCCGAGACGGTGACGCAGCTGCGGGCGCTGCACCGGCAGTGGCAGAGCTTGGTGGCGGAGCGCACGCGCTGCGTGCAATGGATGCAGCGGGCGCTGGATCAGATGAACGTGCAGGTGCATCGGGCGGTGACGGATCTGACGGGGCAGACAGGCATGGCGATCGTGCGTGCGATCGTGGCGGGGCAGCGCGATGCGGAGCAGTTGGCGCAGTTGCGCTCGGGGCGCTGCAAGCACACGGAGGAGCAGTTCGTGGAGTACCTGAGCGGCAACTGGCGGGAGGAGCACCTGTTCAACCTGCGCAGTGCGCTGCGGCTGTACGACGCGGTGCAGGCCGAGATGGACGGTTACGAGCAGAAGCTGCAAGAGGATCTGCAGCAGCAGGCGGGCGAGGAATGCAGCGCGGAGGAGTGTCCGCGGCACCCGAACGCGGCCAAGGAGAAAGCCATCCGAAGGCGGGGTGAGCAGCCGCTGCGGACGGCGCTGTACCGCTACGCGAGCGTGGATCTGACGCGCATCGACGGGATTAGCGCGGGGGCGGCGCGCACGATCCTGACCGAGGTGGGGACGGATCTGGGGTCGTTTCCGAGCGAGCGGCATTTCACGAGCTGGCTGGGCCTGGCGCCGCGGCACGCGGTATCGGGCGGGCAGCAGTTGGCGGGCAAGCGGCAGCGCGGGCTGGGAGCGACGCGCACGTCGAACGCGCTGCGCATGGCGGCGACGGCGCTGATCCGGTCCAAGTCGGCGCTGGGGGCGGCGCTGCGCCGCAAGGCGCGGCACAAGGGGATGAAGACGGCGGTGTTCGCCACCGCCCGCAAGCTGGCGGTGTTGGTATACCGCATGCTGCGCTTCGGCCAGGACTACGTTGACGAGGGCGAGGCGGCCTACGAGCAGCGCCATCGCCAACGGACCTTGGCCTACCTCAAAACGACAGCTAAGGATCTCGGCTACCAGCTGCTTCCCGACACTGCACAAACTGCTTCCCGGGACGCTGTGGGGGCAGGGGCGGGCTAGGGTGTTTCACACCAGACGGCGGAGACGTTCCGCACCCTGTCCGCGGCGTACTTGGCCAGATACTCCCGCGCCTGGGCGCCGCCCTCGTTGGTCATGCGGCTCAGCCGGTTGTAACCGCTGGCCACGAGCTGCCACGGGGTGGGCGCGTCCAACAGGTCGCCCGCGAGCTGCTCGCGGGACATCGCATCGAATGGCTTGTTCTCGTTGAACGAGCGCACGACATAGTCGCGGAACGGGTACACGCTCACGGGCACGTCGCCGTGATAGCCGACCGTGTCGGCATAGCGCACGAGGTCCAGCCAGTGGGTCGCCATCCGCTCGCCGTAATGCGGCGAGGCGAGCAACGCGTCCAGCAGGCGCTCGTAGGCGGCGGGCCGCTCGTCGCGGGCGAAGGACTCGACCAGCTCCGGATCGGGCGGCAGGCCGGTAAGGTCGAGGCTGAGCCGCCGGGCCAAGGTCCGCCGGCCGGCCGGCGGCACGGGCCGCAGGCCGCGCTCCGCAAGACGGCGGTTGACCAGGTGATCGATACCCTGCGGGCCAGCCGGCGCCGCCGGCCGCCGCGGCTTGAGGTAGGCCCAGTGCTGCTGGTATTCCGCCCCTTGCTCGATCCAACTTGCCAGCACCTGCTTCTGGTCGGCCGTGAGCTTCTTGTCGGCCGCCGGCGGCGGCATGGCCAAGGCCGGGTTATCGTGCCGCACTCGCTGGACCAAGCGGCTGCCCGCGGCGTCTCCCGGCCGGATCACGCCCCGGGCCAAGGCCTCCTCCCGCTTGTCCAGACGCAGGCCCGCCTGCCTTGCGTTGCGGTCGGGGCCGTGGCAGGCGAAGCAGTTCTCGGACAGGATCGGCCGGACATCGCGGTTGAACTCGACACGCTCGGCCGCCAGCGCGGCTGCGCATGCGGACAGCGTGGCTGCAACGACCCGGATTGTCATTCCCGCCTGGACCGGATAGCAGGATTATACCCGCCGCCGGGCGGGCGGGTAGCCGCACGCCGGGGATGCGCAGGCAAATTCAATGTTCGGCCCACACAAGGTTGGGGATTCGAAGCGAGGCGCTGGAGGGCTGCTGGCCAGCAGTTATGAGCCGCCCGAGGAGGCAGAATCAGAGTCCTGCGGCCTGTTTGTCCAGTCCCACGCCGCAACCTGCTTTGCCGCTCAACTCCGCACCGCGAACATTGAATAACCCTGCGGGGATGCGCCGGCGGCCGCTAGAAGTCCGGGGGCGGCCGGGGGACGAGATTCTTCACCGGCAACGTGACCACGTTGCTGATGAACAGCTGCTGGGCAATCCACAGCGGCGTCGCCGCGTTGTCGGCCAAGTCCGTGTTCGTGAGCAAGTTGACCTGATAGATCCCGACGGTGCCCTCCATCAGGCCGACGAACTCGACCTGGGCCGTGCGCCCGCCGAACTGCGACGAAACGAAATCGTCCGCTACCAGCGGCACCTTGGCGACCGTCCCGGCGGGGGTCGGCTGGCCGGTCGCGATCGCGCCCTGGTTGTCTGTCAGGCCCAGGCCGGTCGCGAACACGATGATCTCCTCGCCGGGCACCAGCGGGTTGTCCTCGGTGATGAGCGACAGCGGTTCGTTGCCGCAGCACAGGTGCGCGCCGCGCGGCGACAGGGTCAGCAAGACCTCGGCTTCCGTGCGCTCGTTCGTGTCCGTGGTGGCCGGATCGTCTTCCGGCACCTCGGTCCCCTGGGCGGCGTAGGTGATGCTGTTTCCCTGCTTGCCCGCCTCCCGGGCCTTGATGACCACTACGGGCGGCGTGTTGCCGTCCTCCAAGAAGCCGTTCTCGCGATTCGTGCTGACCTCGATGCCGCCGTCGGAAATCACCTCGTAGCTGTAGGGGATCTCGTTGCCGTCCACGCCCAGCGATCGCGCCACGATCTGTAATTCGACCGATCCCACCTGCTGCAGCACGCGCGCGGTCACTTCGGGGTCACCGATGCCGGCGTTGATCGAGCGCACCAGGATGTTGCGCATGATCAGCAGCGCTCGCGCCGGATCCTCGGCGTCCTCCTCGCTCAGCGTGTAGCTGTACGTGCGGTCGCGCACCGTGACCGACACGGTGTCGCCCGCCTGCGGCTGGCCGCCGAACTCTAGGTCGGCACGGGCGGAAAAGAAGCTTCTCGTGCCGGCTTCCGCGATCACGTCCGGGTCGCCCTCGCCGGCATTGATGAGTTCGATGAACTTGTCGCGGACGGTCTCGGGGCTCTCATCCCCCGGCGAGCGGTAATAGTACTCGCGGCCATTGACGACGATCCGCCCCTCGGCGCCCTCCTGCGTCAGCTGGCGGTTCTCGGTGTCGTCGTTGCTGGGATCGTCGTCGCGCGGCCGGTCGGGCAACGACACGGCCACCGATCCCTCGGCAACGCCCGTTGCGTGGACCGCGATCCCCCGGCGCGGCTCGGGGCCTTCGAGCGCGAACAGCCCCGGCCCGGCCCGCACCGCCTGCGTGGCTTTCGCGGCCGAGACGCGCACGCGGCCGTCGGGCATGGTGCGCCGCACGTAAAAACTGTGGCCCGTGCCCTCGAGCTCCCACGGAATCTGGAAATTGATCTGCGTTGGCGACACCATCAGCAGCGGCGCCAAGCGGCCGTTCGCGAGCACCTGCACTCCTGCCAGCTCGGTGGGCAGGGCTTGCCCCGGGCGGGCGGGCAGCGAAGTGCGCTCCCAGACGCTCGCGGCCTCGCTCGCCAGGTCCCTCCCGAAGATGGAAGCAATCGTGCCGGGCGGCATGTCCCGCGCATCCGACCCGCCGGTCAGGCGCGAACCCGAGGTCGCGGTCTGCAGCTCGCTCCCGCTATTGCGCAGTTCCACGGTCGTCCAGTTGCCGTTCGGCCCCTCGCGCTTGGCCTGCAGGGCGGCGCGGTAGCTGACTGTGCCGCGCGACAGGGTCGGGCCGCTCGCCTCCGCCGTGGTGGGCGATCCGGGCGTGATGCGGATCGAGAACGGCAGGCTGTTGCCGACCGGGCCGACGTCCCGATGCACGATCTCCAAGGTCTCGATCTGGTCGACCCGCCGCTCGACGATCACCTCCGGATCCTCTGCCTGGTCCACGAGAAAGTTGAGGCGGTCGACGAAACGCTCCGGCTCATCGCCCTGCGGCACGACGTACGAATACTGCCGGCCGTTGATGTCCAGCGTGACCTCGTCGCCCGGGCGGGCCTCGCCGCCGAAGCGGATCTCGCCCGTAGCGTGGCGCCCGACCCCGAGTGCGGGCGACGCCGTCACCGGCAGCGCCGGGTCGCCGTTGATCAGCTCCACGACCTTGTCGCGCACATCCGCGGCGGTCTCCCCCGCGACGGTGGTGTAGAAGAGCTCGGAGCCGTCCAGCGTGATCTTGATTTCCTCGCCGCCCGGCAGCACCGGGATCTGGCGCGACTCGTCTTCGGGCGTGTCGGAAATATCGACCGGCAGGATTTGGTCGAATTCCAAGTGCCCGCGGCTGCGGATGCGGACCGAGGCGGAGTTGCGGATGCCGTTGAGATCGATCATGTCCTCGCCCGGCGTGAAGACCAGGATGCGGCGCGTGAAGGGATCGGCGACATAGAGATTCCGGCCGTCATGCGCCATGGCGGTCGGCGAGCGCACGCTGCCCGGCCCTTCGGACTCGGTGAGCTGCACGAAGTTGGGCTGGCCGATGACCAAGTCGGCCGCCGCGCCGTGCGACATCGGGACTTGGTTGTAGACCAGGATGCGGTCGTTGCCCGCATCGGCCACGAACAAGCGCGCCCCCACCGCCAGGACGAAGCGCGGAAAGTTCAGCGTGGCCGCGCAGCGCCGCGGATACCGCACCTCGTCCGGGTCGACCTCCTCCCGCGCCGGCGGCAGGGGGACGGCCAGGGGGACATTGGTCGGGGGCGTCTCGTTCTCGCTGCGGCTGCCGTCATCGTCGAGCGGGCCGAGCGGGGCGCAGAGCGCCTCGGCGTTGTTCGACTCGCCCGAGTTGAAGTCGGGCTGCCCGAGCACCACGTCCGCGGCGGCGAAGCTCTGCGTCGGAACCGTGTGAAAAATCAGGACGCGATTGAAGCCCAGGTCCGCCACGAACAGGCGCCCGCCGGCGACCGTCACGCTGACCGGATCCAGCATGCGCTGGTCATTGGGCTCGTAGACGCCCTGGGCCAGATCCGCCTCGTGCCGAGTGTCGAGATCCGGCTGGCCCAGCACGATGTCGGGGGGCTGGCCGTTGGCCGCCGGGATTGTGTTCCAGATCAAGACGCGGCTGTTCTGGGTGTCGGCCACGAACAGGCGCCCGCCAGCGAGCCACACCCCCTGCGGCCCGCGCATGCCGCCGGCCGAGGTGGCCGGGCCGAAGCCGCTGAAATCCTCTTGGCCGAGCACTACGTCCGGCGGCGCGCCGTTCGCAGCGGGGACCGGGTTCCACAGCAGCACGCGGTTGTTGTTCGTATCGGCGACGGCCAGCACGGCCCCATCGCTGTGCACGGCGGAGGGATTGTTGAGGCCGGGCACTTCCGGAAGGTCCGAAGAGGCGGTTGCGGCAAAGTCCGGCTGCCCGAGGACGAGGTCGGGCAGGCCGACGCAGATCGGGCAGGCCGGGCCCTGGGCGGGCAGCGCATCGGGGGCCGGCACGAAACCCGCGACATCGTTATAGATCAGGATGCGGTTGTTGACCGGCCGGGCACCAAGCCGGTTGCCGTCGGCGACGAAAAGGCGGTTGCCCGCGTACGCCACGCCCTGGGCCGCGCCCAGCACTTGGCGGCTGGAGATCGGATCTTGGCGCGTGAAGCTGGTCTGGCCGATGACCAGCCGCGCGGCGTGATTGTTGACCCACTGCGGCCCTTCCGGTCGCACTGACGCCGGCTCTTGCCCGAGTGCCGGCCCGAAACTCAGCGCCAAGGCACCGGCCAGAGCCGCCCCTGCCGGCACCTTGAATCTTGGCATGCCCGTGCCAGTCCCTGTCAAGCCGCCTTCAGCGGCCCGCGGCCGGTCTCGAATTCCCAAGTCCATGGTCTTGCTGCTACAGTCGGCGCACCAAACATCAGGCCGCGGCGGGCGCGGCAGAGGCGTCGAGTCTCAGTTACATATATAGGAAAACAGGCGCTCAGGAACCGCGGGTGCTCCTGAGGTAGTCATCGTCGCCTCGGACCCAGTCCTGGCGCACAGGCTGGAAGACATCCATCGCCAGCGAGTCCTCCAACGCCTCCACGCGGTGAGGCTCGTGCGAAGCGATCTCCACCAAGTCGCCAGCTTTGGCCGTGACGGTGCGGTCATCGAACCGAAACAGCACCGCTCCCTCAAGGATGTGACTGATCTGTTCGTTCTCGTGGCTGTGGCGCGGTACGACGGCGCCCTTCCTCAGATGGATCCGGGCGGTCGTCATGCGCTCGCTGTGGATGACGCGTCGCGCGACAGTCTCGCTGAGATCCTCGATTGCAATCTGATCCCAAGAATGCAGTCGCATGGCGCACGGGCCGGCGGGGCAAGGGCTCCGCCGGGCTTACGCCGTTTATTATACGCAAGCCCGGCCGCTGCGGGAGCCGGCCGGGCCGCGAGCGCTGGCAGCAAAGCTGCTGGCCGGCATGTGTGCCGGGGCCGTTGGCGCTGCTATCCCTGTCTCGATTGCCCGTGCCAGCGGAAGAGCCGGGGCTAGTTCGCGGCCGCAGGCCAGAATCCGGGGCGGCCCAAGCGCTTAGAGCGAAGCGGCGTGCTTCGACGCCTCGCTGCGGGCGGGGCGCGGCGCGCTCGGACGCGGCCGGGCAGCCTGCGCTAGAATGGCCTAGCGGGCGCGGATGGAGCAGGCCAAGAGCATCCTTCCCCGCTTGTTCCAGGGCACGCCCGAAACGATCCCTTGGAACTTGGACTTGGTGCGGGCCTATTGGCCGGAGGCCGTCGGCCCGCTCCTCGCGCGCCACTCCGAGCCCGTTCGGATCCAGCCCCCCACGCTGTTCGTGCAGGTCGCGGACTTGGCCTGGCTGGAAGAATTCAAGCCCATGCAGCGCCAGATTGTCCTGCTGCTCCAGCAGGAGATGGGATCCCCGGCAGTGAACCGGATCTGGTTCCAGGCCCGCGAGCCAGCGCAGCCGCGCGGGCCGATTGCGCGGCAAGCGGCGCGGGCCGCCGCGCGAGGCCGTCGCAAGCCATGAAGATCACGCCCGAAGAGGTCCAGCATATCGCCGCGCTGGCCAACCTGCGCCTCAGCCAGGCAGAGATCCAACGCTACGCCCGGGATCTCGAAGAAATCCTCGCGTACGTCGACCAGCTCAACGAGCTGGACACCAGCGGGGTAACGCCGATGGCCCAAGTCCTGCACGAGGGCAGCGTCCCTGCGCTGCGGGCGGACGAACAGGGCCCGAGCTTCGGCCAGGAGACGGCCCTGCGCTGCGCGCCGCTGTCAGGAGCGGGCCATTTCAAGGTGCCGCGCGTGATCGAGCGCTGAGAGGCACGATGGAGGACTTCAGGGCGCTCACGGTCGATTCGATCCAGGCCGGTCTGCGGGCAAGGCGCTTCAGCGCGCACGAGCTGGCCCGCGAGGCCCTGCGCCTAGCCGAGGCCGACGAGTCGGGCGCGTACCTCGCCCTCACCCCGGAGCGCGCGCTGGCGGCCGCGGACCGCGTGGATGCCGCGCTGGCAGCCGGAACTCCAGTCGGCCCCTTGGCCGGCGTGCCGGTCGCGGTCAAGGATGTGATCATGACGCAGGGGGAGAAGACCACCTGCGCGTCGCGCGCGCTGGAAAGCTTCGTGGCGCCATTTGACGCCACCGCGGTAGAACGAGTCGAGCGCTCCGGAGCCGTGATCGTCGGCAAGACGAACTGCGACGAGTTCGCCATGGGGGCCTCGAACGAGAACTCGGCCTTCTTCCCCGTGCGCAATCCGGTCGCGCCGGATCGCGTTCCCGGCGGGTCGAGCGGCGGGGCGGCGGCCGCCGTGGCCAGCGGCTGCGTGCCAATCTCCCTCGGCTCGGACACCGGCGGTTCGATCCGCCAGCCGGCCTCGTTCTGCGGGGCCGTGGGCATCATGCCCACTTATGGCCGAGTCTCGCGGTACGGCTTGGTGGCGTTCGCAAGCTCGCTGGACCACATCGGGCCGCTTGCGCGCACGGTCAAGGACTCGGCCCTGTTGCTGGGCGCCATCGCCGGCCCGGATCCTGCGGACGCGACAGCCGCGAGCGCGCCGGTGCCCGACTATGCCGGCGATCTGAGCGAAAACGTGCGAGGGCTGAAGATCGGAGTTCCCAAGGAGTACTTCGGCGAGGGTCTCGCGGCCGACGTCGGAGCCAAGGTGCAGGCCGGATTGGACCGGTTGCGCAGCTTGGGATGCCAGCTGGCCGCCGTCAGCCTGCCCCACACGCGCTACGCAATCGCGAGCTACTACCTGATCTCGACCGCGGAAGCGAGCTCCAACTTGGCGCGCTACGACGGCGTCCGCTACTCGCGGCGCGCCGAGGGTTCCAGCACCCTGCGGGAGATGTACCGCAACTCCCGGGCCGAAAGCTTCGGGCCGGAGGTCATCCGGCGGATCATTCTCGGCACCTATGTCCTGAGCTCCGGATATTACGACGCGTACTACCGCAAGGCCCAAGAAGTCCGGGCGCTGGTGGCGCAGGATTTCGCCGAGGCGTTCAAGAGCGTTGACGCAATCATCACGCCCGTGTCGCCGTTCCCGGCCTTCAAGCTCGGCGAGAAGACCAGCAACCCGCTGCAGATGTACCTTGCGGACATCTACACCGTCACGGGAAGCCTGGCCGGCATCGCCGGGATAAGCGTGCCGTGCGGCAAGACGCCGGAAGAGCTGCCAGTCGGCATGCAGATCCTGGCCAACCACTTCCAAGAGCAGACGATGCTGAACCTAGGCCATGCATTCGAGCGGGCCGGCGGGTTCGAGGGGTAGGGCCGGGCCGCAGGGCGGAGCTGGCGGGATGGCCGAGCAACGCGCGGGCCAGGCTCCGGCAAAAGCGCTTGCATGGCTGCCTCCCGTGCGCTTAGATCCCTCTCTCGGATCCAGCCGAGCGGCAGGCCCATGACAGCGGGCGCGATTTACCTAGTGGCCACTCCGCTGGGCAACTTGGAAGACATCACGCTGCGCGCTTTGCGGATCCTGCGCGAGGCCGACCTCGTCGCATGCGAGGACACGCGGCGCACCGGCCGCTTGTTGCAGCATTTCGAGATCCGCAAGCCGCTGGTCAGCTGCCACGACCACAACGAGGCCCGGCGGGCGGTCGAACTGGCCGCGCGGGCCGCGGCCGGCGAATCCATCGCGCTGGTTAGCGATGCGGGCACGCCGCTGATCGCGGATCCGGGGTTCCGCGTCGTCCGGGCCGCCATTGATCTCGGTGTCCGCGTGGTTCCCGTTCCCGGCCCTAGCGCGGCCGTCACGGCGCTATGCGTCTCGGGCCTGCCCGCGCATGATTTCGCGTTCAAGGGCTTCTTGCCCTCGAAGGGCGCGAAGCGCAGAGCAGCGATCCGCTCCTTAGAGCGGTCCGCGCGCACGACCGTCTTCTACGAGGCGCCGCATCGCATCCTTGCCGCTGTCACCGAGACGCTCGATCTGCTTGGCGCCGAGCGGCGCATCGCGGTCGCCCGCGAGCTGACCAAACTGCACGAGGAAGTCCTGCGCGGGCCGGCCGCGGATGTCCTCGGCCAGTTACGTGCCCGCCCGTCGCAAAAAGGCGAGTTCGTGCTGATCATCGGGCCTTGGGACGGCAGTTCGGAAGATCCCGGCACCGCAGGCAGCCGCGGTGCCGAGTGAGCTTGCCGCACCGGCCGGCGCGGCGCCCTAGCTCGCGAACCCCTCACAGGCCGTGGCAGAGGCCGCTGGCCGCGAGAGATGCATTCGTAGCAGCCTTCGAGAGCCGGCTGCGCATCTCCGCCGTGTGCCCGAGCGACTGTTTCCAAGCTTCCGAGCGGCGGCGCTCGCCGCGGAATCGCTTCGGCTCGCACTGCCTCCGCTCTTGCGCGACTTCCGGCGCGGCCGGTTCGCGCGCCACGGCAGCAGGACGCCCGCTGTCATCGGGGGCGGGCGGATTCGGTCTAGAATGAGACTGAGGCGTTTGAAGCCATGCCGGATGCCGGAGAGAAGCGGGAAGCGATCCTTGAGGATGCCGGGCCCCGGCAGCGCCCGGGGGGCGGGCGACCTCCCGTCGGGCTGGCCATGGCACACTGCGGCCTCGGCTCCCGGAGAGAGGCCGCCGCATGACCCGCGCGCTGGCTTGGGTTGCCGTGGCGGCGGCCTGCGGCGCGTGCTCCAAGCCCGTGCCGCTGCCGGTGCATCAGCTGCAAGTGCCGGTGCCGCAGCAATGGCACGCGGCCGAGACAACTGACGCGGCAGACTCCGCGGACTGGTGGGAATACTTCGGCGACCCGGGCTTGGACGCAGCCATCGAGGAGGCCCTGGCTTGCAGCGACGACCTGCGGGCGGCAGCCGCGCGGATCCGGGCGGCAACCCAGCAGCGCGTCATCGCGGGAGCCGCGGGCCGGCCCGAACTCAGCGTCGGCATCGACCGCACGCGGCAGCGCCAGAATTTCGTCGGACTGCCCTTCCCCGGCCTTTCCGACCGCGTGCTGAGCAGCACCTTCAGCAATGCCGGACTCGCTTTCAACGTCACTTGGGAGGCCGACATTTGGAACCGGATCGCCGCCGACAAGCTAGCCGCCGAGGCAAGCATCCGCCTGCGCGAGGCAGAGCTGGCCGGCGCGCGCCTGTCCCTGAGCGCGCAGGCGGCGAAGGCGTGGTTCGCGGCGGTCGAGGCCCAGCGCCAAATCGCCCTGGCCGAGCGGGTGCTGGCCAATTTGCAGGCCATCGCCGACTGGCGCCAAGTCCGCTTTCGGTCCGGCAGCGGATCGCCCGCGGACGTGCGCCTGGCCCAAGCCGATGTCGCCCAAGCCGAGGCTGCCCTCAGCCGGCGGCGCCAAGCGCGCGATGCCTACGTGCGCCAAATCGAAACACTGGCTTGCCAGTACCCGGCCGGCGAGCGCTCGCTCAGCGCCGAACTGGCGGCATTGCCGGAGCAGGTGCCGGCCGGGCTGCCGTCGGAGCTGGCCGACCGGCGCCCGGACTTGGTCGCCGCCGAGCATGCCCTGCTGGCGGCCGATGCACGCATCGTGCCGGCCCGGGCGGCGCTGCGCCCCCGGTTCGCGCTGACCTCGGCACTCGGCACCGCCAGCAACAGCCTCTTGGATCTGCTCAATCCGAACCTGCAAGCTTGGAACTACGGCCTGGGCCTGGCCCAGCCGCTCTTCAACCGCGGCCGGCTGCGGGCCGGCGTGCGGCTCGCCCGCGAGCAAGCCGCCGAGCAGGAATCGCTCTACCGGGCCCGCATCTGGACCGCCTACAAGGAGATCGAGACCGCCCTGGGGGCAGAGCAGGCCTTGCGCGACCAAGAAGCCTCGCTGCGAGCCTCGCAGGCCGAGACCGGCCTGGCGATCAAGCTCGCCGAGCAGCGCTACCGCGCCGCCTTGGGGGACATATTCTCGGTCCTCAACCTGCGGCGCGCGGCCTTGGAGCAGGAAAGCGCGCTGCTCGGCCTGCGCAGAACGCAGATCGACAACCGGGTCGACCTGCACATGGCCCTGGGCGGCGGCTTCGGAGCCAGCCCCGCGCCGCAGGGCCCGGCAACCGCGGGGCAACAAGCACCTTAGCAGCCTGCCGTAGAAGCCGATGGTCATGAGAGATGCACTCGTAGAAGCCGCCGGGGCTGGCGGCGAGTCCCTGACAGGCGTCCAATCGGCCGCGGCCCTGCCGCCCGGCACCGGTTTCCCCGCGGAACCGCCTAGCCCCGCACTGCTCCTGCTCTTTCGCCACCCCTGCAAGGGCTGTTAGGGAGGCCAGCTGATGGTCAACCGGAGAACCGTCCCGATGGGCCTCTCGCCCGCCGTCATTGCCGCCTTGGCCGGGCTCGCGGCAAAAGCCCTGCGTCGGCGGGCGCGGGGAGCTCGTGGCCGCGCCGCTGGTCGTAGAGCCGCTGCTGGTGCGCGTGATCGCTGCCAATCCCGAGCCGCAGGCACTGGCCGCAACCACCGAGCGCGCCGCCGCGCCCCGATCGGAAGCGCAGTCGATTCCCGAGGCCTGCGGCCAGGCCGTCAAGATCTCGCCCTGGCGCGTGCCGGGCGTGTTCTTTGCCGCGCAAGGGGCACTGTTTCGATCTCGGCCATGCCGCGCTGCGCGGCATGAACCCGGGCAGGACTTACCCGGTGCACGGGGCTGCAGCGCGACCGCCGGTCCCGAATGCCGAGCTGCAGTACCGCGGCTTGCCGCCGAGCGTTCGCGACACAGGCACTGCAACGCCCGGCCCGCGGGGGCGGCGGCCGGCGCGGCCATGCGCCGTGGATCCCGCGAGGACGCTGCGCTTGCGAGCGACCGGCGTTTTCCGCCGGGAGCGCGAGCCGGCTTGGATCCGCGGCGGGGCTGAACCCGGCGGGCAGGCCCGTGTCGCGTCCGGTCTCCCGGACGGCGATTCATGAAGGGCATCATCTACTGGTTCGCCCGCAACGGCGTGGTCGCGAACCTGCTGCTGGCAGTCATCGTGGCCGGCGGCCTGCTCGCGATCACAAGCCTCAAGCGGGAGGTCTTCCCCGACATCCGGCTTGACGCCATCTCGGTGAGCGTCGAATATCGGGGCGCGGCCCCGGAGGAGGTCGAGAAAGCGATCTGCGTCCGCGTGGAAGAGGCGGTGCAGGATCTCGAGGGAGTCAAGAAGGTCAGCTCGCGGGCGACGGAGGGGCGCGCCTCCGTCACGATCGAATTGCACGCCAACTACGACGTGCGCGAGCGGCTCGCCGATGTCAAGACAAGAGTTGACGCCATCGACACGTTTCCCGAAGACAGCGAAAAGCCGGTCATCAGCGAAGTCGTATCAAGGTCCCAAGTCATCAACGTGGCGGTCGCGGGCAACACCGACCAAGGCGTGCTGAAGCGCCTCAGCGAGCGGACCCGGGACGACCTGCTGGCCTTGCCCGAAATCTCGCAGGCCGAGATTGTCAACGCGCCGCCATACGAGATCTCGATCGAGGTGTCCGCCGAGGCGCTGCGCCGCTGGGGCCTGACGTTTGACGACCTTGCCGAGGCCGTGCGCGAGCACTCGGTCGACCTGCCCGGCGGCGCGGTGAAGACCGAGCTTGGCGAAGTCTTGCTGCGCGCGCAAGGCCAAGCCCGCTCCGGCGCCGATTACGAGCGGCTGCCCTTGCCGGTGCGCCCGGACGGCTCGCAGCTCGTGCTCGGCGACGTGGCCACCGTCGTCGACGGCTTTGAAGACACGGCCATCTCGGGCAGTCTCAACGAGCTGCCCAAGGTGGGCCTGCGGATCTACCGGGTCGGCGACCAAAACGCGCTCGTGGTGGCCAAGGCCGTGAAGGACTATGTCGCCCGCACCGCCCCGAAGTTGCCCGAAGGCATCACCATGGTGGCGTGGAACGACACTTCGCTCCTGCTGGAGGGACGCATCAACCTGCTGGTCAAGAACGCCTTTTCCGGGCTGGGGCTGGTGTTCGTCGTCCTGGCCTTGTTCCTGCGCCTGCGCCTGGCGTTCTGGGTCACGCTGGGCATCCCCGTTTCCTTTCTCGGCGCCATCAGCTTGATGGGGCTGATGGACCAGTCGATCAACATGATGTCGCTGTTCGCGTTCATCTTGGTGCTGGGCATCGTGGTGGATGACGCCATCGTGGTCGGGGAGAGCATCCACAGCGAGCAACTGCGCACGGGCAAGACCATCAGCGCCGCGGTGCGCGGCACGGTGCAAGTGCTCGTGCCCGTCACGTTCGGCGTGCTGACCACCATGGCGGCGTTCGCGCCGATGTTGTTCGTGCCGGGCGTGATGGGCAAGGTGGTCGTGCAATTCCCGCTGATCGTCATACCGACCCTGTTCTTTTCGCTATTGGAGTCCAACCTCATCCTGCCGCGGCACCTCGCACACTCCCAGCCGGGCCGGCCGCGAGCCGCCAAGAACGCCTTCCAGCGTGGCAGCGACGCCTTTTTCGGGATCTTTTCCAACGCCATGGACTGGGCGATCCAGCGGCTCTACAGGCCGGTGATCCGCACGGCCGTGCAGTGGCGCTATGCAACCGTCGCGCTCGGAATCGCCAGCATGCTGCTGACCGCAGGGCTGATCGGCGGCGGGGTGGTCCGCCTGGTTCTTTTCCCGGCCGTGGACGGAGACAACGTGGTGGCCTTCCTGGCCATGCCGCAAGACTCGCCGGCCGAAGCCACGGCCGAAGGCGTGGAGCGCATGATGGACGCCGCCCTCGACCTGCGCAGCGAACTAGCCGCCGAACTGGGCCAGGACCAGATTATTCACATGGTCGGCTCGGTGGGAGAGCAGCCTTTCCGCATGGTGCAGAGCGGCCCGTTTGCCGGCACCGCAGCCTTTCGAGGCGAGCACTTGGGCGAGATCAACTTGGAGTTGGAGCGCGCGGAGAAGCGGCGGATCTCTGCCGAGCAGCTGGCAAGCCGCTGGCGCAGCAAGATCGGGCAGATCCCGGGCGCGGTCGAGCTGACGGTCACCTACGACCTGTTCGGCAGCGGCAAGGCGCTGGACCTGCAGTACAGCCACCCGGACACCGGCCAACTGGTGGAAGCCGTCGAGTTGACACGCCAGCAACTGGCGGGCTACCCGGGCGTCTTCGGCATCACCGACACCTACCGCGGCGGCAAGCCCGAGATCCAGCTGGCTCTGACGAAAGAGGGCGCGAGCCAGGGATTCACCCTGCAGGGCCTAGGCACGCAAGTGCGGCAAGCGTTCCTGGGCGAGGAGTCGCAGAGAGCCCAGCGCGGGCGGGACGATATCCGCGTGATGGTGCGCTATCCAGCCGCGGCGCGCCGCTCGCTGGCGAGCCTCGAGGGCATGCGCGTGCGCAATCCGGCTGGCGACGAGATGCCGCTCTCAACGGTAGCCACCGCCACGATGGGGTTCGGCGCGGCCACGATCACGCGCGTCGA
The DNA here is from genome assembly GCA_965219605.1 of Bryobacterales bacterium. GTDB lineage: Bacteria > Acidobacteriota > Terriglobia > Bryobacterales > UBA6623 > VXMF01. Next base: position 2,849,564 of record CBDCOC010000001.1, read on the forward strand.
CCGCCAGCGCACCATCAATATTCAAGCCGACATTGACGAGAACGTCACGACCAGCAGCGTCGTGGTGGCAGCCTTGGAGGCGGATTTCCTGCCGGCGCTCCTGGCGCGCTATCCCGGCCTCGCCTACTCCTTCGAAGGCGAGCAAGTCCAGCTGGCAGAATCCATGGAGGGACTGTTCCAAGGCTTCGCGGTGGGACTGTTCGTCATGTATGCCATGCTGGCCATTCCGCTCAAGAGCTACATCCGCCCGTTCATCATCCTCAGCTCGGTGCCCTTCGGCATGGTCGGCGCCATCTGGGGGCACTGGCTGCTCGGCCTGCCAGTGAGCTTCCTGTCGATGTGCGGCATGGTCGCAGTAGCAGGCGTGGTCGTCAATGACGGGCTGGTGATGGCGACGTTTATCAAGTCGTACTCCCACACGACGAGCAGGCTTGCCAAAGCCGTGGAACTGGCGGGCCAGGCACGCTTCCGCCCGATCATCCTGACCTCGCTGACAACCGCGGCCGGCGTCACGCCGCTGATGCTCGAACCGAGCTTGCAGGCGCAGTTCTTGATCCCGATGGCGGTGGCGCTGTCGTGGGGCGTGCTCTTCGGAACGATGGCCACCTTGGTGCTGCTGCCCTCGCTGTACATGATCGTCGAGGACATCCGCCACGCCTCCGGCCGGCTCGTGCGCGGGGAGCGCTGGCCGGCCGATCCGGCCAGCGCTCCGACGGGCGATTAGCGGGCCGGGGCGGCGCGAGCGAAGCCGACCGCGGCTAGCGCCGCAGGCGGAGGATCCCCGCCAGCAGCCGCTGCACGCCCGGCGTGAGCCTGGTTCGCTGGTAGGCATCCGCTGTCTTGCGGATGGATTCGGCCCGGGTCGGATAGGGGTGAATCGTGCCCGCGATGGACTTCAGGCCCAGACCGGACGACATCGCAAGCGTCACCTCGGAGAGCAGATCCCCGGCGTGCCGGCCCACGATGGTCGCTCCGAGGATCGAATCCGTGCCCCGCTTGCAATGGATCTTCACGAAGCCCTCGGTATCGCCGTCCAGCACCGCCCGGTCGACGCTCGCCATGTCGGTCTTGTAAGTATCGATCCGCAGGCCCTCCTGCTCGGCCGCGGTCTCGTTCAGCCCCACGTGGGCCAGCTCGGGGTCCGAATAGGTGCACCAGGGAACCTTCAGCGCGCTGGCCTTGGAGCGCCCGAAGAAGAGCGCGTTGCCAATCACGATCCGCGCCATGGCGTCTGCCATGTGCGTGAACTTGTACCGCGAACAGACGTCGCCCGCGGCATACACGTGCCTGTTGGAAGTCCGCAGGCGGTCGTCGACAATCACCCCTGCCTGGCGGTCGTACTCGATGCCCGCCTCCGCCAAGCCCAGACCGTCGACATTGGGCATGCGGCCGGTCGCGACCAGGACACGGTCCACGACGATATCGCGCAGCGGGCCGCGCCCTTCCCCTTGCGCCCGGATGACCGTATCGCCGCCCGCCAAGCTGACCGCGGCGGCTTGCGCGCCGCATAGCATGGCCACCCCGTCCCGCTGCAGCGACCGCTCCACGACGGCCGCGGCGTCGCGATCCTCCCGCGCCAGTATGCCGCCGGATCTCTCGAGCAAGGTCACCTCGGATCCAAACCGGGCGAACGACTGGGCTAGCTCGACACCTATGGGACCGCCGCCGATAACAGCCAGCCGCCGCGGCAGATCCTCGAGCGTGAAGACGGTCTCGTTGGTCAGCGGGCCCGCGTCCCGCAGGCCAGGCACCGGCGGCAGCGCGGCCCGCGTGCCGGTTGCGACGCATGCCTTGGAGAACCGCAGCTCCGCTTCGCCGACCCGGACGGTGCGCCGGCCCGTGAACGAGGCGTCACCGAGGAAGACGTCGATTCCCAAGCCGCTGAACCGCCGGGCGGAATCGTGGGCGCTGATGCCCGCGCGCAGGCGCCGCATGCGCTCCATCAGCTTGCCGAAATCCACCGCCACCGCTTGCTCGGCAAGGCGCACGCCGAAGTTGCCGGCGGCGCGGGCCGCAGCGGCCGCGTGCGCCGCCCGAATCAGCGCCTTGGAAGGAACGCAGCCCGAGTTCAGGCAGTCCCCGCCCATGAGGTTGCGCTCGATCAAAGCGACGCGCGCGCCGAGGCCCGCCGCGCCGATGGCCGTCACGAGGCCCGCCGTGCCGGCCCCGATCACGACCATGTGGTAGTGCCCGCGCGGCTCGGGGTTGTTCCAGTCCGGCGGATGCACGTTGGCGACCAGCTGGCGGTTGTGCGCATCCAGCGGCCGGGCTTCCGTGATGGATTCGATAGGTTTGGGCATATGCCTCTCGGTGGCGGGCGGCACAAGCCGCCGCGGCGCGGGGTTGCCGACCGGCGGCCGCCTGGCACGGGCTAGAATTCGTAGCGCAAGCCGAACTGTAGCACCCTGGGCGGAATCAGCGCGCGGGAGTAGTTTCCGAAGCTCCCGGTGAAAGCGTAGGACAGCGTCTCCCAAGCGTCCGCGTTAAAGCGCACGCTGTTGGTTAGGTTGAACACCTCGGCCCGGAATTGCAGGCTGTGCCCTTCGACAGGGATCCGGAAGCGCTTTCCGACCGCCATGTCAATCGAGAACAGCCCGTCGCCGCGCAGGTTGTTCCTCTGCCCGATACCGCCAACCACGACCTGCCGGAACGAGGACAGAGCGGCCGCCGGGTCGCTGAACACGTTCGGCCCGACGCCGCCCCCGATCAGGGAGGCGCTCGCCGTGTTCGCCTGTTCCGGGACCGGACCGACAGGCTCGGCGAAATGCTGGTAGCAGTAACAGGTCGGCCAGGCAAGGCCGTTCAGGATGCTCAGGGGCATGCCCGTGGTGTAGCGCCACAGGCCGCTGATCTGCCAGCCGCCCAGCAGCGCCTCCCCGGCCGGCCCCAGTCCCGCCAGGTGCGGCTTGCCGCGCCCCAGCGGGATTTCCACCACCCAATTGGCGTTGAACTGATGGCGCATGTCAAAATCCGAGACCGCCCGCTGCGCCTCCCTGTCCCAGGAATTGATAACGCCGAACGCGGACCAGTAGGTGTCGCTGGGGATCTGCCCGAAGCGCTCGCCAAGGCTGCGGCGCGGGCCGACCGACACCAAGTCCCTGGACTCCGACAGCGTGTAATTCAGGTCGAACTGGTAGCCGCGGGAGAAGCCCTTGCGCAGCGACACCTGCAGCGAGTGGTACGTCGCCGTGCCGTACGAGCGCAAGGCGTCAAAGCTCCAGAACTGCGGATTCATGGACAGCCCCGGGCCGGCATCGCTACAGAACGGGGCGCAGAGGTAGTCCAGGTTGTACATCGCGGTGCCCGTGTCGGGGCTGTTCGCTTGCATGACTTCGTACACTCGCTGGGTCGCAGTGCGGTCCCGGGTCGCCGCCGCCGAAAACTGGTTCTCGAAGAACGCGACCGCCGGCACGGACGGGGCCGGCCAGCCGCCGCGGGCCATGAGCTCGAGCTCTTGGAGCGCGTCGAGCAGGTACTGCCCGGAGGCCGGATCCTTGAAGTTGGCGTACTGGGCGGCGGCCGTGTCGTTGATGAGCTGCCTGCGGCTGAGCCGGCCGACATAGCCGGCCTCCAGCAGCAATCCCGCTCCCAATTCGCGGGAGAGGGTCAGGGTGGGGTTGATGCTGTACGGGGGCAGAACGCTCCGGTCGACTCCCTGGCTCCACGCCAGCCCGGTCGGGTTGGGCGTGCCGGGCCCGCCCGCGGGCGGTGCCGCGATCCCTTGGGCCGGGACGCTGGCCGGCCCTTCGAAACGGGGCGAGTTGGCGACCGTGAAGTCCTGGGTCGTGACCTTGCTGGCCAGGCCGAACGCGTTCCGGTCGACCATCTGGATCATGCCCATGCCGAAGATGTCGTAGAACAGGCCCGCGCCCGCGCGGATCGATGACTTGCCGGGGCCGCCAAACAGCCTGGCGAGGATGCCGCGGCGCGCCTGTGGCGAGAAGGCCACGGCCAGGCGCGGCGAGAAGTTCCGCCAGTGCGTCGCCCACAGGGGCCCGCCGCCGGGGCCATCCGGCGGCAGGTAGCCGATGGGCCCGGCTTCGCGGGTGGGCCGCCCCGTTTCCGCCAGTTCGATCCGGTGGGCGATATATTCGTCGAGGGTGGGGGCGATGCTGACCTGCACGCCGTTCACCTCCCTCACGGGGGGCGTGAACGACCAGCGCAGCCCGGCCGTGATTGCCAGCCCCGGGCGGGCGCGCCAGGTGTCTTGCAGGTACAGCTCCAACTCTTCCATGCCGAACGTGCGGCGGGTCGGCTCTCCGAACGGCAGTAGATTGCCCTCGATGTCGAAGTTGTAGCTGGCGTCGTAGAAGTTGACAAGGCCCAAGACCGTTGCCATCGTCTCCCGGTAGGAACCCGGATTCGCGGGCGGGCGGGCGAGCGGCGCGTGGAACAAAGCCGGGCTGTCCGGCAAGGCCCATGCCGCTTGCTTCGCGAAATGAAAGCTGTTCTCCGAGTTCTGGCGGCGGTTGCGGATGGAGCGGAAGACGCCGCCGAACTGCCAGGAGTGCTGCCCGCGCACGACCGAGATATCTTCCGCCACGGTGTGCGTCGGCAGGTAATTCGCCGCGGGCGTGGTCGCGCCCGACAAATCATCGAGGATGCTGTCGCCCAGGCTGACTCTGGACCCGGTCTGGACTCCGGACAGCTTCATGTCCTGGCCGGTGAAGCCGTAGCGGAAATTGCTGACCAGGCCGGCCCCGATCAAGCCCGTGTACCCGACAGCCAGGCCGCGGCTCCTGTCCTCGGTTTCCCGGTTCGGCTCCTGGCCGGGAAACTGGGGCACGCTGCCGATGCGATCATGCTGGAAATTCCCGCGCACGAACATGCGGTGGGCGCCGTTCCCGTCGGCATTCCAATCCATCTTCGCAATGACCGTGTTCCACACCAGCGGGGTCGATGCCGTGAAGCGGTAGCCGGCCGTGTTCAGGCCGTCGCCGACAGTGGAATCGTTCGGTGCCGGGAAGGATCGGAAGTACTCCAGCGCGGCCGGGCTGGGGCCGATGTTCAGAGGATCGATCCGGGAGCGGACAAAGGCCGGGTCGAGTTCCTGCACCTGGCCGTCGGCGCTCCTGTACTGCACGAAGCCCTGGCGCAGCGAGTCGTTGGGCACCCGGCGCACCGCGCTGCCCTCGCTAGCGTCCCGGCGCCCTTCGTAATTGGCAAAGTAGAACAGGCGGCCCCGCCGGACCGGGCCGCCAAGCGAAGCCCCGAACACGTTGCGGATCAGCTTCGCTCGCCCGACGCCGGCCCTGTTGTTGAAGAAGTCGTTGGCTGCGGTCGCGGTGTTGCGGTGGAATTCGTAGAGCGAGCCGTGGATCTGATTGGTGCCGCTGCGGGTTACCAATGAGATCTGGGCACCCGCCGAGCGCCCTTGGTCGGCGTTGGCAGTGGTTGTAACGACGCGGAACTCTTGGATCGAGTCCAAGGTGTTGCGCAGCACGCTCGTGAATGGCAGGCGCCCGTTCTGGTCGTTCACATCGACGCCGTCGAGCGTGACATTCGACTGGTCGCTCCGAGCGCCGTTCACCGTGCCGTTGCGGATGTCGCCCGCCTTCTTCGAATCCAGTGGGTCGGCGCTCAGGAACGTGACTCCTGCCTGCAGCGAGAGCAATCCCGCCGGATTGCGGGCGTTGAGCGGGAGCTGCTGGATCGGCTTCGTGCCGAAGGCGCTGCCGACCGACGCGTCGGTCGTGTTCAGCTGCGTGGCGGCAGCGGAAACCGTTACCGTCTCTTGGACAGCCTCCACGACACGGAGCAGGACCGGCAGCGTCACACGGGTGTTGACGAGGAGCGAAATGCCTTCGATAATCACCGGCGCGAAACCCTCTCGGAACGCCGACAGGGTGTACGATCCGGGCGGCAGCTGGACGAAAGTGTACCTTCCGACTTCGTTGGACACCACCGAGCGCTGGAAGCCGTTAGCTTCGTTCATGATGTCGATTTCGGCCGCGGGGACAACGCTGCCAGTGGCATCGGTGACCACCCCATGCAGGCCGCTCAATTGCCCGAACATGGCTGGAACAAGCAAGAGTGCCGCCAGAGCCAAGGGAGTGCGGGCGCACACCCGGTTTGAAGTATCGCGGTGCATTACTAACAGTACCTGTGAAGCTGGTTAGAGCAAGCCCAACGACTAGTTGGTAGGCGTGTCCGCCAAGCGAAGATTGCAGCTAACGGGCGCCGGATCCGCGCAAGCGGGCCGCTGCCAGCCTAATCTTTGCCTGCGTCGATTGCCCGCAGACAATGTACATACCCAGTGTAACTGCCCAGCTAGTCCTGCTCCCGCGCTGCGTGCGGATCATTCAGGCTGAAAACGCCATTACCCGTGATATCCCTATGAGTGCGTCTCATGTTCCACCCAACAGCGCCGGAACACGATCCACCCTCTCGGAAACGCGCACATCCGCACGCCGAATCTCGACCGCTTGGCCGCGAGCGGCGTCGCGTTTGGGAACGCTTGCTGCCAATCCCCGACCTGCACCCCCGGCCGGGCGAGCTTCCTGGCCGGCATGTACCCGTCTGCCGTGCAGGGCTCCATGAGCGGGAACGAGACATGGGCGGCCGCCACCCCTCTGGTCGCCAAGACGCTCGCAGATGCGGGCTACGATTGCGGGCTGGCTGGCAAGTTCCACCTCTCCGGCGCGCAAGGGCGCATCGAGCCTCGAACCGATGACGGGCACCGGGGGCGCGACTGGAGACACCACGCTGCCGCCGACATGCCCGGCCAGCTGTTCCGCGAGTCCGGCCTAGAGGCCCAGCGCAAGCTACAGGCGGTCAACTTCCAAGTGCTGGCCGGCCCGCAGGGCTTCGCCACAATGGCCCGCAGCGAACGCTTCAAGCAGGTCGTCTATCGCGGCCACGGCCTGGGCGAACTGTTCGACTTGGAGGCCGATCCGGGAGAGTTCGACAATCTCTGGGACAACCTGCAACTGGCGCAGGTGCGCCATGAGCGCGCTGCCGCGGCGATCATGTACGATAAGCGGGCCATGCTTCGCAAGCTTCTGATCCTCCCTCTCGCTCTCTCCTTGGCCGGAATCGTGGCGGCGCAAGACCGCCCGCGGCCGCGCTCGCTCGCGCCGGAGTGGGTATCGCTTTTCAATGGCGAGGATCTTTCCGGCTGGCGGAAGGTGGGCCAAGAACGCTGGGAAGTGGTCGATGGCGCGATCCTCGGCCAAGGCGTCACCGACGCATACGGTTACTTGGTGACCGAACGCGAGTATCGGGATTTCCATCTGGCGCTACGCTTCAAGTGCGAGGCCGACGGCAATAGCGGCGTCTATGTCCATACGGCTTTCGAGGCCGGCACGCCCCGTGTCGTCGCCGGCCGCCAGATCGAAATCGACCGCACCATCGGCCATCACACCGGCGGGATTTACGGGGATGGCAAGGGCTGGATTGCCTGGCCTGCACCGCAACACGAGGCCGTCATCAGGCCCTATGACTGGAACGACATGCGGATTGCAGTGGAAGGCAACCGTTATGTCGTGCATCTTAACGGCGTCCGCGTCTTGGACTTCACCTACCCGTCCCCGGGAGCGGAAAAGGGATCGATCGCGCTGCAGCTGCATTCCGGCGGGGAAGGCAGGATGCGCTTCAAGGACATCTTCATCCGCGATCTCAGCGGGAAGTAGGACCGCTGGCGGCAGAGCGGCGCCGGGCTCGCAACGCGGCCCGAACTTGGGCCCAAGGGGCGCGGCTCAGGCCAAGATGCCATGGACGATTTCGCCGTGCACGTCCGTCAGGCGCATGTCGCGGCCGCTGTATCGGTAGGTCAGGCGTTCGTGGTCCAAGCCTAGCAGGTGAAGCATCGTGGCGTGCAGGTCATGCAGGTGCACCTTGTCCTCGATCGCGAAGTAGCCGTACTCGTCCGTGGCACCGTAGCGCAGGCCGCCCCTGACGCCGCCGCCAGCCAGCCACATGGTGTATCCGAAGGGGTTGTGGTCACGCCCGGTGCGAGCACTGAACCCGCTGCCGTTGGTCTGCGCGGTCGGCGTCCGCCCGAACTCCCCGCCCCACAGCACGAGCGTCGAATCCAGCAAGCCGCGCCCTTTGAGATCCTTCAGCAAGCCGGCGATGGGCTTGTCGGTCGCCCGGGCGTTGATGCGGTGCCCGGACTCCAGGTTCTGGTGCTGGTCCCAGCGGTCCTGCCCTTTGCGGGCGGGCGTCAGCAGTTCGATGAACCGCACGCCGCGCTCGACCATGCGCCGCGCCAGCAGGCATTGGCGGCCGAACTCGCCCGTCTCCTCCTCGTCCAGGCCGTACAGGTCGCGCGTGACCTGCGATTCGCCGGAAAGATCCAACAACTCGGGCACGGCCGCCTGCATCCGGAACGCGAGTTCGTAGTTGGAGATGGTCGCGTCGATCTCGCTGACGCTGCCGAGTCGCTGCACCGCTCCCCGGTTCAGCTTGCGAATCAGGCCCAGCTCGTGCGCTTGCAAGGCCGGGTCCTTCTCCAGCGGCACGATGTCGGCGATCGGATGCTGGCCGCGGCGGAACAGGGTGCCTTGGTAGGAAGCGGGCAGGAAGCCGCTGCCGAAACAGTCCATCCCTCCCGGCGGGATGAGGCCGCTGTCGAGCACCACGAAGCCGGGCAGGTCGTCGCACTCGCTGCCGAGGCCGTAGGTCGCCCACGCGCCCATCGAAGGCCGCCCCTGGAACCCCGAGCCGGTGTGCAGGAAGTAGTTGGCGGCCGTGTGCTCGGAATGGTCGGCCACCATCGAATGGATCACGCACAGATCGTCGGCGCATTCCGCCAGGTGCGGAAACAGATCGCTGACCCACAGGCCGGACTGGCCGTGGCGGGCGAATTCGAACGGGGAGCCGAAGACTTTGTCCGTGATGTTGAACACCGTCGTGGGCAGTTCCGGCAGCCGGATCGGGCGGCCGTGCTCGGCCCGCAGCCGCGGCTTCGGGTCAAACGTGTCCATCTGCCCCGGGCCGCCGTCCATGTAGAGGAATACGACACTATCTGCCTTGGCCGGGAAGTGCGGCGGCCGCGGTGCCATTGGGGCGGACACGCGGGCGGCAGTATCCGCCCCGGCCCGCTGCCGCTCGATGAGCGCGGCGAGCGCCAGGCCGCCGAATCCGGCAGCGCTGTCCGCCAGCCATTGCCTGCGGGTCATACCACCCCATGTTAGGTCAAGGCGGGAAGCGGCCAAGCCCTACAATGGGAATCCGCATGCATTGGAAGATATTAGTCCTGCCGGGCGATGGCATCGGCCCCGAGGTGACGCGCGAGGCGGTCCGCGTGCTCGAGCACGCGGCCACCAAGTGGGGCCATTCCCTGGAGCTGCGCGAGGGCTTGCTCGGCGGTGCGGCGATTCGCGCCGCGGGAGGGGCGTTCCCGGAACGAACGCGCAAGATGGCCCTCGCATCCGACGCCACGCTGCTGGGAGCGGTCGGACTGCCGGAATTTGACGACCTGCCACCCGCGGAACGGCCGGAGAAAGGCCTGCTCGGCCTCCGCAAGGCGCTTGATGTCTTTGCCAACTTGCGGCCGGTCTACTGCCACGAAAGCCTGATCGAGTCCTCGCCGCTGAAAAACGACATCGTGCGCGGCACGGACATCCTGATCGTGCGGGAGCTTACCGGCGGCCTGTACTTCGGCCAGCCGCGCGGCATCGATGGTGCCGCCGGCGCCGAAACCGCCCTGAACTCCATGGTGTACTCGCGCACTGAGATCGAGCGTGTATGCCGCATGGCCTTTGAGCTGGCGCGCAAGAGGCGTCGGAAGCTGACCTCGGTGGACAAGGCCAACGTGCTGGAGAACTCGCAGCTATGGCGCCGCGTCGTTACCGAGGTAGCGCAGGGATATCCAGACGTCAAGCTGGACCACATGCTAGTGGACAACTGCGCGATGCAACTGCTGCTGCGCCCGACAGCTTTTGACGTGGTAGTCACCGAGAACCTTTTCGGAGACATCCTCAGCGACGAGGGTTCGGTGCTGGCCGGCTCGATCGGCATGCTTCCATCGGCTTCCATCGGCAGCCAGCTGCCCAACGGCGCCTGGCGCGGCCTGTACGAGCCCGTGCACGGATCCGCGCCCGATATCGCCGGGCAGGGCAAAGCCAACCCGCTGGCCGCGATCGGCTCGGCAGCTGCCATGCTGGAATACAGCTTCGGGCTGGCCGCAGAGGCCGCTGCCATCCATGGCGCCGTCCGCGCGGTGCTGGCCAGCGGCCGGGTAACGGCAGATCTCAAGCCCAGCGGGCCGCCGGCGTCCACGGAGCAGGTCGGCGCAGCGGTCTGCGCAGCCATCGGGTAGCCGAATCGCTCTGTCCGCGAGGCGTCGAGTGCAGCGGCTCGCGAGCACGTGCCAGCGTTGCCGGCCCGCCCGCCTGCCCAGGCCGCCCCGGGTCGGGAGACGCGCGGGCAAGCTACCCTGTGTCCGATGAAGATCCAGCGGCTGCGACTGCTCGCGCCCGGACTGTTGCTGGCCGCCACCGGAGTGGGGGCAGGAGATCTGATGACCGGCACCTTGGCCGGCGCCGAACTCGGCACCGCGGCGTTGTGGGCCGCTCTGGGCGGGGCATTTCTCAAATTCGTGCTCAGCGAGGGCGTGGCGCGCTGGCAACTCGCCACCGGAACCTCGCTGCTTGAAGGCTGGCACCGCGAGCTAGGGGCATGGATCCGCTGGCCGTTCCTGATCTACCTGGCGCTGTTCACGGTGATCGTGGGCCGCGCGCTGGCCAATGCGTGCGGTGTCGCGGGAACGGCGCTGCTGCCGCTCGGAGATCCCGGCACCTCGGTCATGGCGTGGGCGGCGCTGCATTCCATCGCGGGCGGCGCACTTGCCTTGCGGGGCAGCTTCCGGGCCTTCGAGTCGGTCATGTCCCTGCTGATCGGACTGATGCTCGCAACGGTGGTCTGCACGACGGCCATGATCGCCCCCTCGCTGGGCGAGATCGCGCGGGGCTTGGTCCCGTCGATTCCCCCGGGCGGCACGCCGTGGATCCTCGCCGTGCTGGGCGGCGTGGGGGGCACGGTGACACTGCTGTCGTACGGCTACTGGATCGCCGAGCAGGGCCGCCGCGGGCCGGAGATGCTGGGAGCGTGCAGGATTGACCTGGCGGCCGGCAACGGCGTCACGGCAGTCTTCGGCGCATGCGTCATCATCATCGGCTCGCAGCTCGAGATTCAGGGCGGCGGCGAGGCGCTGGCCGCGCAAATGGCCGCGCACTTGCAAGATGCGGTCGGCCCGGCCGGCAAGTGGGTGTTCCTCGTTGGTTTCTGGGGCGCCGTGTTCTCCAGCCTGCTGGGTGTTTGGCAGAGCGTCCCGTATATGTTCGCCGACTTCGTGCGACTCGCGGGCCGCGCGCCGGGCGACTTGCGAGCCTCCAAGCCCTACCGCGCTTGCGTCGCACTGGTCGCGATTGTCCCGCTGTTCCTGTTGAACGCTCCGGTGCGGCAGATCCAACTCACCTATGGCATCGTGGGAGCCTGCTTCCTGCCCTTGCTCGCGCTGACGCTGCTGCTGCTCAACGGCCGCAGCAGCCGGGTCGGGCCGCAATCCCGCAACCCGCCGTGGATCCGCATCGCCCTAGGGGCCTGCCTAGCGTTCTTCGCGGCGCTGGCCGTGCTTGACAGCTAAGCTGCAAGCCCCGCCCATGGGATCGCGGGGCTTGCAGGCCGAGCGATGAACGCTCTTGACAAGCTCAGCCGCCGTGAGATAAGTTGCACTAACTCGGCTGCGCCAGCCGCCAGCGGCTGCTCTGGTCGCCATGACCGATTCGTTCCTGCAACTGCTGGGCCTTCTGTGGTCGTCCTTCATGCTGCTAGCCCCGATGCTGCTCTTGGGGCTGTTGCTCGCAGGGTTGATTCACGTCCTGCTTTCGCGCGCCACCGTGCTGCGCTGGCTCAGCGGCGAAAACCTTCGCTCCGTGTGTGCCAGCGCTGTGATCGGCGTGCCCGTGCCGCTGTGCAGCTGCTCGATCGTGCCCGTGGTCGCCGAGATGCGCAAGAAGGGTGCATCGCGCTCCTCCTGCATGTCATTCTTAATCACCGCGCCCGAGACTGGCGCGGATTCGATTCTGGTAACGCATGCCTTCTTCGGGTTGGCGGCGGCTGTTGCGAGACCCTTGGTGAGCTTGCTTACAGCGATGGTTGCCGGCGTTCTCTGCTTTGGCCTGATCCGGGATGACCGCAACGCATCCGGAGCGGACGCGCATGCCGCGCACTGCTACAGGCACGGTAGGCACGACTTCCTGTTCGCCGACCGAAACGACTGCTATGTAAGCTTTGCGCAACTCAAGGACATGGCGGCCGCGTGGCTGGCCCAGGCCGGACGCGCTGTGGGAAGCGCCCTCAAGCGGCGCGAGCGGCCCGCGCAGCATTCCGGCGGCCGTTCGGACGGGCCGGCCTTCCGCGATGTCGTCAAGCATGTGCTGCGATACGGATTCGTCGAACTAGCCGACGACATCTTGTTCGCGTTGATCGTCGGGGTTGCGCTGGGCGGAGTGCTGTTCCTGGCGATCCCTGACGGCTTGCTGTCAAGCGAGCACGTGCAGTGGATCTCCTATCCGGTCATGCTGTTGGTCGGCATGCCGCTGTATATCTGCGCTTCGGCCAGCACGCCGATCGCCGCAGCGCTAGTCGCTAAAGGGCTCAGCCCGGGAGCGGCCTTGATCTTCTTGATGACCGGCCCGGCCACGAATGCGGGCACGATCGCCATCATCCTGCATCAATTCGGAGCGCGCTTCGGAACGATCTACGTCACTGTTGTGATCGCCGTGACGACGGTCCTCGGCATCGTGGTCGACATGATCGTCATTACCGCCGGTATCACGCTGCCGGTCAATCTGTCCGCCTCGCAGGTGCCGGCTATCCAACTGATGCAGTGGGCCGGGGCCGCGGCTCTGATCGCTTTGATCGCGTGGCGCTTCCGGGCAGGCGCTCTCCGCAGCGGATGGGAAGAGATGCTGTCCAACATGCGCCCGATTGCCAAGCGGCTCAACGAAGCTGTGCGCCGCCGGGGCAAACCGGGAGGCAGCAATCCGCCGGCCGGGTTCTGACCGATTCGCGCAGTGCCGCGGCGTTGGCAGTTCCTTCGACCGGCGGTACGGCGGCCGATCTCGCCCCCGCACGGGCGGCACGGCAGGCAGCAGCCCACTGGCCGCGGCCAGGGTCATGGCGGCAACGGCCAGCGCCCCGCCGAAGCCACCGGCCCCGGGAGACTCAACATCCGCCGCGCCAAGACCGGTCAAGAAGTAGGCAGCAGCCCTCGGCCCGGCTGCCGCGGACTTCGTTACATCGGGCGAAAGACCGCCCCCGGCCAGCACTGATGAAGTGATGCAACGAAATCCGATCCTGCTTCGCGAAAGCGCAATTCGCTGCCTTGGAGTGCTTTCCCGATAGCTCTGCGTTCTTGCGACTTCTGCCGCAACTCCCTAATGCAGCAATCCTTCCAACAAGTGCAGCGCATGCGCCAGCGCAAGCCCGGTGATGAAGGAGAGCGTCAGCTTGACGCGATCATGCCGGTGAAAGCGGATCTCGGGCAAGAGGTCGCTGAGCGAGACGCAGATGAGCGCTCCCGCGCCGAACGCCAGCAGACGCCCCGCGATCCCGGCAGAGCCGCTGGCGGACATGCCGATCCCCCAGTACGTCCCGAGCGCGCCAAGGGGGCAGACGAGCGCCGCGGCCGCGCTCAGGAAGTACGCATTTCTCCTCGCGACTCCGGCGACACGCATCATTCCGAGCAGGAAGAATGCGTCTAGCGGCTTGTGCAGGGCGATTGCCAAGAACACTCCGAAACCGAGCGGGTCGATCCCGGCTGCGCTCTCCCGCTGGCTGAGCACGGCGGCTCCCAAGGCGGCTCCCTCTGTCAGCTGATGCAACCCCAAGCCGACGGCAATGCCCAGCCAGTTCAATGACTGCGGCTCGACATCTCGACCCGGATCCGTTCCTCCCGCACCCCCCTGTGCAATCGGGTCGTGATAGTGCAGGGGAACCACCCGCAGCAGCAAAACCATCAGCACGATTCCCACGGTCATCCACCACGCGACCGCCTCCAGCGGCCCATCGCCCGCGACCTGCGCAACACTGTGCGGCAGCAAGTGGTAGATCGCAACCCCGAGCACAAGGCCGGCCACGAAGCTCATCACAAGCTGGATGCGCGTGTGCGTCAGGCGGACAGCCGCCTGGGCCCAAATGCCCAGCAAGGAAGCCGCTAGGGTTCCCGCGCAGTAAGCACTGAGAAGGGAGAGGGATGTCATGCGGCGTTTTCCAATTGGCGGCCGGCGGGGCGCCGCGGCGGGGCGCACCCGCCGCGCGGCCTGCAACCAAGGACAAGCGTTCGCCTAGGGCCGGCAGGACCCGCACTGCCTCCAAGCTGCGCGACAAGGGCCGGCGCGCGCTGCCGGGGTTTCCCGTTCGGAAACCTGCGGGCACACCCTCCATTCGACCATAGCCGGCATGGAGGTGGATCACAGCGCATCTCGGCAGCGTTCGAAATCGTGCGCCAACGACTCAAGCGGAACGGCCCAACCCCTGTCTTGCCGGCACCACCCCGCTCAGTGCGCAGGGGCCGGCAACTCGCTTGCGGCGAGCTTGGTCACCGACATGGACGTGCCGCCGCGCCAGCTCTCCGGCTCTCCCCGCAGGGCTGTTCGCGGACTCTGAGGCCGGGCGCCCGGAATGCGGAGCAAACCGCGGCGGGCCAGTCTTCCGGGCCCCGGCAAGGCTCCCTCGGCTGCGACCCGCCTGCGCCAGGGCTTTGGCATTAGCTCTGCTCGCAGAGGCGTTCGAGCGCCGCTTCCCAGGACTGCTCTAGTGCCGCTTCGCGGAGCGCCCGGCCAATCTTCAGGCGGAGCCGTGCGCGGTAAGAGAAGGAACAGTGGATGGTTCGGCATGGCTGACCCTTCGGCAGCGGTGCAGCCCGGCCTTTCCGCGCGGCCGTGGCATGATGGAAGCATGATGGATTCAGCCAGTGGCGCCGCCAAGCGGCTCAACATGCCCAGACTGGCGAGCGGATTCGGAATCTCACTGCTCGCCCTAGGGTTCGGGGCGTACATAGCAAGCGATCGCTCAAGCCTGACAGCCTTGATTCCCGCCGCCTTCGGCCTCGCGCTGCTCCTGCTGGGCCTGCTCGCCAAGCGGCCGGCAGCCACCAAGCATGCCATGCATGCAGCAGCAGTGATCGCCCTGTTGGGATTTCTCGGATCCGCGGACGGGATCGTCGGCGTTGTGCGAATGTTCGCGGGGGGATCCGTCGAACGGCCGCTGGCAGTGGCGTCCAAGGGCGTCATGGCAGTGGACCTGGCCGCCTTTCTCTGGCTGTGCATCGTGTCGTTCCGCCAAGCGCGGCTGGCACGCCAGCAGCCATAGCGCCCTGGCCCTGCAGATCCATGCCGCGCTTGGCGCAACCGAGGAAAGCCCGGCCCGGCGTGGCTTGCGCACGACGGTCTACAGCGGCAAGTTCAGGCTCCTAGCCCGGCGGCAAACCGGGCGAGCGGGCCGCTCCCGAGCGGCGCCGCTCCAGCGACACACGAGCGCAGAGAGCTAGATATCCAGATTCTTCACATCAAGGGCGTGATCGCCGATAAACCTGCGCCTATCTTCGACATTCTCGCCCATCAGGGTGGTGAAGATGGTATCGCTTTCGACGGCATCATCGATGCGCACCCGCAGCAGGCTCCGCGTCTCGGCCGTCATGGTCGTTTCCCAGAGCTGGTCGGCGTTCATTTCCCCCAAGCCCTTGTAGCGCTGCACCGACGCATCCTTCATCGCCGCTTCCTTCAAGTGCGCGAGCACTTCGAGCGGCTCGCGGAGAGTGCTGGTCGAGCGCTTGCCCACCACCACGAAAGGCGGCTTGTTGTGCTGGTCCATGTCCGCGGCCAAGCTGCGCAAGCGCCGGAATTCCGGCTGCCCGGCGAGTTCCAAGCCGATAGCTCCTTCAAACTCCGTCCCGTCACGGAAAAGAATGCAGAATGCGGAATGCTCCTCGTCCTCGGACAGATCCGCCGAGACATCCGCCGCCCGCAGGGCCGCGATCGCGGCCTCCATCGACGGCCGGTCCTGGAAGTCATCCTTCGTGTCGAGAGCCAAGGCTGGATTGGCCAGCACGTCGACCACCCGCTCGCTGCGGATCCTCCGCAGCAGCTTGCGGTGCATGCGCGAGAAGCTCTCCAACGAGGATACGTACTGCCTGAGGCCCGCCTTCTCCAAAATCCGGCCGGGCGCGCCGTTGCTGCCCAGCTCGAGGGTGACGCCCTCGGTGGCCAGCTGGATAACCTGCGCCGCCAGCTCGGAATCGTCCTTGATGTAGGTCTCCTTGCTGCCCCGCTTGATGCGGTACAGGGGCGGCTGGGCGATGTACACGCGCCCGTCGTTGATCAGCGCCGGCATCTGGCGGTAGAAGAACGTCAGCAGCAGCGTCCGAATGTGCGAGCCGTCCACGTCGGCATCCGTCATCAGGATGATCTTGTGGTAGCGCAGCTTGGAGCTGTCGAACTCTTCGCCTATGCCGGTTCCGAGCGCTGTGATCAACGCCCGGATCTCCTCGTGCGAGAGCATCTTGTCGGCTCGGGCCTTTTCCACGTTGAGGATCTTGCCCTTCAAGGGGAGGATGGCCTGGTAGCGCCGGTCCCGGCCCTGCTTGGCCGTGCCGCCCGCTGACTCGCCCTCGACGATGAACAACTCCGCGCGGCTGGGATCGCGCTCCTGGCAGTCCGCGAGCTTGCCCGGCAGGCCGGCTCCGTCCAAGGCGCCCTTGCGGCGTGTCAGGTCGCGCGCCTTGCGCGCCGCCTCGCGGGCCCGCGAGGCCTCGATGGCCTTGCTGACAATGCTCTTGGCCACGGCCGGGTTGCGCTCGAAGTACTCGCCGAGCCGGTCGTTGACCGCGGCCACGATTTGCCCTTGGATATCGCTGTTCAGCTTGCCCTTGGTCTGGCCCTCGAACTGCGGCTGGGGCAGCTTCACGCTGACAACGGCCGTGAGGCCCTCGCGCACGTCCTCCCCGGAAAGCCCGGCCTTCAGGCTCTTGAAAAGGTTGGCGCTCTTGCCATAGGCATTGATCGTGCGCGTCAGGGCCGAGCGAAAGCCTGACAGGTGCGTGCCCCCGTCGACCGTGCTGATCGTGTTGGCGAACGAGAACAGGTTCTCCTGATAGCTGTCGTTGTACTGCAGCGCGATATCGCTCGTCACGACCCCGCCCGAGAACTCCCGCTCGTCATGGAACGCGATCGGTTCCGGATGCAGCGTCGACTTGCCGCGATTGAGGTAGGAGACGAATTCCGCGATGCCGCCTTGGAAGTGGAACACCTGCGGCTCCCGCTCGTCGCGCTTGTCGTCCAGAACGATCTTCAGGCCGGCGTTGAGGAACGCCATCTCACGCAGCCGCTTTGCCAGGATCTCGTGCTTGAAGTCCGTGGTGGTGAAGATCTCCGGATCCGGATGGAAGGTGATCCTAGTCCCGGTCTTTCGCGAGCGCCCGCTCTGCTGCAGCCGGGACCGGGGGATCCCGCGCGAGTATTCCTGCTCCCATGCGTGGCCGTCCCGCCAGATCTCCATCTTCAGCCAGTCCGAAAGGGCGTTCACGCAGCTCACCCCGACCCCGTGCAGGCCGCCCGACACCTTGTAGCTGCTGGCGTCGAACTTTCCGCCCGCGTGCAGCTTGGTCATCACGACCTCGGCGGCCGAAACCCCCTCGCTGGAATGCATGCCGACCGGAATGCCGCGCCCGTTGTCCACGATCGCCACCGAATCGTCGATGTGCAGCGTGACCTCGACCGTGTCGCAGTGCCCCGCCAAGGCCTCGTCAACAGCGTTGTCAACGACCTCGTACACCAAGTGGTGCAGGCCCAACTCCCCGGTCGAGCCGATGTACATCGCCGGGCGCTTGCGAACGCCCTCGAGCCCTTCCAGGACTCGGATGTTGTCCGCTGTATAGTCTTGCGTGCTCCCCTTCATCGACCTAGACCCGGATCGGCATGACCACGTAGCGGTAATCCGTGCCAGGGTCCGTGCCGGGGATTTCCATCTGCGCGGCACTTCTCGGATCACCGATTTGCAGGCGGAATTTGCTGCCGGGGCAAATCTGAAGGAATTCAAGCACGTAGCGGATGTTGAAGCCGATTTGGATCGGATCGCCGACGTAGTCGATCGGAATCGATTCCTCGCTCTGGAGCGTGTCCCTGTGGTCCACCACCACTTGCGCCTGCATCTTCATCAGGCCTTCCGTAATGTCGATGCGCACGCCTTGGGCGGAACGTTCCGACAGCACGGAGAGGCGCCGCAGGACCGGTTCCAGAACATCCTTGTCCAGCTCTAGCGTGACATTGAAATCGCTGGGCAGCACGCGGCTGTAATCGGGGAAGCGCCCGGAAAGCTTCTGGCATCTCAAGAACCTGCGCTCCGTGCGGAAGTAGATGTGGCTGTCGTCGACCGCGAACTGGACCATCAGCGGCTCGTCTTTGGGGCTTTCGCTGCACTCGAGCATCTGCCTTAGCTCGATCATCGCCTTGCGGCCGATCAAGCACTCGATATCCTCGTGCAGAACTCCCGGGCTGGCTTGCTGCAAGTAGAGCGAAAGGCGGTGCCCGTCGGTCGAGACCATCCCCGCCTTGTCGTGCCGAACGACGATCTGAGCCCCCTCGATCGTGTAGTGGGACTGCTCGTCAGCCACCGAGACCATCGCGTGTTTCAAGGCATCCAGGATGAGGCTTGCCGGAAGCTCCAGCTGCGAATCGGGGAAGGGCATCGGCTCCGATCCCGCCGCGGCGGAATCGCCCGCGAGCTCGACATTGAAGGATTCGGCCGCCGCCAGCGCCGGGATGCGCGTCTTGGCCCTGACCAAGGTTATCTCGGCCATGTCCGCCTTGGACGTCGCGATGCGCAGCTCCGCGTCGGCCGGCAGCAGCTGCAGGTAAGAAAGCAGCCGGCGCATCGGCACCGTGATCGCTCCGCCGGAGATCACCTTGACGGGACAGGAGGTCTCCAGCCCCAGAGAGGTCCCCCGCGAGTTGAATTTCAGCGAATCCTCGACTGTCGCAAGATGCACCAAGTCGGCGCCTTCCTTCTCCTTGCCGACAATCCCGTCCGCCAACTGAAGCTCTTCCACGAGCGCTTTTACGGTTACGGTCAGTTCCATTTCATGACCTTCCTTCCGCCATGGGCCGCAGTCATGTGCCGGCGCAGCGCAGGCCTAGCTTGACAGGATGCCAGTGTGCCCGGCGGTGCGAATCAGCGCCGGGTGCCGCGACTTGGCCAGACAGCGGGCCGGCAATGGCGGTACCTCGCAGGTTCCTTATTCTAGCAGAGGATGGCCGGCCCGACAAGTGTGAGCCTCTTCCAATGCCAAATGAGCCTGACGGGCGGGATTGTTTCCAACGGGAAATGAGCCTGAAGGGGGCTCGCGCGGGGATGTGAGAACCATGGGAGGATGGTTTTGCATCTCAATCTGGACACGCACAAGACGCGCGCGGACATCCTGCGCTTCTTGGAGGGCAACGCGGCAGGCAGCGTCGTGGTGCCGGATCGCGCGGCGGCCTACGAACACAGCGGGCAGGTCTTGCGGCGGTTTTCGTACTGGCGGCTGAGCAAGCCGGACCGGGGGCTGCTGAAACGCTACCTGGAACGCACGACGGGCCTGTCGCGGGCGCAGCTGACGCGGCTGGTGAAGCGCTATCTGGCGAGCGGGCAGCTGCGTGCCGGGCAGCGCGGAGCCGGGCGGCGCTTCCAGCACAAGTACCAGCCGCAAGACATCGAACTGCTGGCCGAAACGGACGAATTGCACGGCACGCTGTCGGGGCCGGCCACGCTGGCCCTCTGCCAGCGCGCTTGGCAGCTCTTCGGCGACGAGCGCTTCCAGCGCTTGGCGCAGTTGTCGAACGGGCACCTGTACAACTTGCGGCGCAGCGCGCGCTACCTGCGGCGCTTAGGCAGCAAGGCCGGCACACGCCCGGCGGCGGTGACGATTGCCGAGCGCCGGCGGCCGCGCCCCAACGGTCGCCCGGGCTATGTGCGGGTCGATTCGGTGCATCAAGGAGACCGCGGCAAAGTCAAGGGCGTATATCACATTAACTTGGTCGACGAGGTGACGCAGTTCCAGTTCGTGGGCAGCGTGGAGCGCATCTCCGAGCACTTCCTGCTGCCGGTGCTGGAGGACCTGCTGGGCGCCTTCCCGTTCCGCATCTGCGGTTTGCATTCCGACAACGGTTCCGAGTACATCAACCGCCGCGTGGCGAGGCTGCTGGAGAAGCTGCGCAGCGAGCAGTTCACCAAGTCGCGCCCGCGGCGCAGCAACGACAATGCCTTGGTGGAGTCGAAGAACGGCACGGTCGTGCGCAAACAACTCGGCTACGGGCATATTGCGGGGCGGCACGCCGAGCGGTTGCACCAGTTCAACCGCGAGGTGCTCTCGCCGTACCTGAACTACCATCGTCCGTGCTACTTCCCGAGCGAGGAGGTGGACGCCAAGGGCAAGCTGCGCAAGCGCTACCGGCAGCAGGACCTATGCACGCCGTATGAGCAGCTGAAAGCGCTGCCGGAGGCGGCGGCCTGCCTGCGCGCGGGGCTGGACTTCGCGCAGTTGGATGCGGAGGCTTACCGCATGAGCGATCACGAAGCGGCGCGGCAGTTGAACGCGGCGCGCGACGAGCTGTTCGCGGCCATCCGTGCGGAGTAGTGCGGGCCATTGCGGGAAAAGAGCGGTTACAGGCTCACTTGGCGTTGGAAAGCGGGGCGGCCTCGCAGCCAGCGGTCGTGGCGCGGGGGCTAAGCCTAGCCCTAGTTCGCCACTTTCCCCCAAATTGCCGGCACGGAGCATATTTTTTTGCTGCCGCTACTGCTCCAAACTGGCCGATAATCTTTCTTTAGATTTATTATCTTCGTAATCTATTTGCTTTATAGTCTTATGATGCTCTCTTAAAGCTTTTTGTAGTGCCAACTTCTTTTTTGACCCCCTTGACACCCCCTAGCCCCCTCTGCCACCCTACAACTGAGCGCTCATGTTCATCCGTGCCACCAAAACCCACTCCGTCGGCGGCCAGCCCGGCTACAGCTGCCGCCTCGTGCAGTCCGTGCGCTGCGGCGCGGCGGTGCAGCAGAAAACCCTGCTCAACCTGGGCACCGATTA
Organism: Bryobacterales bacterium; assembly: GCA_965219605.1. Classification (GTDB taxonomy): domain Bacteria; phylum Acidobacteriota; class Terriglobia; order Bryobacterales; family UBA6623; genus VXMF01. The sequence continues at coordinate 2,870,634 of CBDCOC010000001.1, forward strand.
TGCCGTGCCGCGCGCGCTGTGGGCCGACGTCGCGGCCCACGCCGAGCGCCTGCTGCGCGGCCAGAGCGCCCTATTCGAGGTGGCGCACGAAGTGCGCCTGGCGGCCGAGGATTTGGTGCGTCGCCTGCGCGCCCGCGGCTTCGCCAGCGAGCAGCCCGCCGCCGAGCAGCCAGTCAGCGTCCAGTTGCATACCCTGGCGCACTGCGACGCCCGCTCGGTGGGCGGCGAACGCCTGGCCCTGCGCGCCTTGCAGCAACTGCGCTTGCCAGCTTTGCTGCGCGCGGCCGGCGCCTCGCAGCGCGACGCGGCCATCGCCACCGCCCTGGTTATGGCGCGCATGCTGCATCCCTCCTCCGAACGCGAAGCGCAGCGCTGGCTGCGCGACCACAGCAGCACTCTCGAACTGCTCGGACTCGACACCTCCGGCGGCGTCTCGCTGGCCAAGCTGTACCGCATCGGCGACTTACTGTGGAAACACCGCGAAGCCTTGCAGGCCGGGCTGTTCGCCCGCGAGCGCGACCTGCTTGGCCTGCCGCGCACGATCGTCTTCTACGACCTGTCGAACACGCATTACACCGGGCGCGAGAACGCCGGCCTGCGGCGCTTCGGCAAGTCGAAGCAGAAGCGCAACGACTGCCCGTTGGTCTCGCTGGCCATGGCCTTGGACGGCTCCGGCTTTCCGCGCCGCTGCGAGATCCTAGCCGGCAATGTCTCCGAGCCGGGCACCTTGCAGCCGCTGCTGGAGCGGCTGGACGACGAGCGCCAAGAGGGGGCGCCGCGGCCGACCGTGGTGTGCGATGCGGGCCTGGCCAGCGCGGCGAACCTGAGCTGGCTGCGGGAGCAGGGCTGGCACTGGATCTGCGTCAGCCGCGAGGCCAAGCCACAGCCGCCGGCGGGCGAGCCGACGGCCCAGCTGGAGACCAGCGGCGGCTACTGCGTGCGGGCCTGGCCACTGCCGGCGGAGACAGCACAGGCTGCGGCGCAGGAGGCCGGCCAGGAGCCGGCCGAGTTGCGCGTGTACGCACTCAGCGAGGGCCGCCTGCGCACGGCGGAGTCGATTCTGCAGCGGCAGCGCGAGCGCTTTGAACAGGCCCTGCAAAGCCTGCATGAGGGCCTCTCCAAACCGCGCTGTGTGAAGCAACTCGCGGCCGTGCAGCGCAAGGTGGGACGCTTGCTCGAGCAGTACAAGGCGGTGGCAGCGCAGTATAAGGTCGAAGTGCTGGCCGGCGAGCAGGAGCGGGCGACGGCCGTCCGCTGCACACCGAATCCGCAGTATGCGGCCGCCGATGCGGCGGCCGGGGCCTACGTGCTGCGCACCAGCCATATCGACTGGGACGTGGCGCAGGTGCTGCGCAGCTACTGGGAACTCAGCGAAGTGGAAGCCAGCTTCCGCTCGTTGAAGTCGGAATTGGGCCTGCGCCCGATCTGGCACCGTTTGGATCGGCGCGTGGCAGCGCACCTGTTCGTGGCCGTGCTGGCCTATCACGGCGTGCATCTGTTGCGCACGCAACTGCGGGCGCACGGCCTGCATTGGAGTTGGCAGTCGCTGCGCGAGCGCTTGGCGGGCTGGATGCGGGTGACGACCAGCGTGCAGGCGGCAGACGGGCAGTTGCTGTGCAGCCGCCAAGATGTGCAGCCGGGGGCCGAGGCCGTGCGCATCGCCCAGGCGGCGGGCCTGGCCGTGCGCGCACATCGGCGGCGGGCGGCCGCGCGGGGCTGACGCTCAAGAGCACAAAAGTGTAGTGCCAAGCGGCTTGGTCGCATCGCTATAACTGTTTGTATTTCAATACTATACGGAATTTTTCAAGTCACCAAATGACGAACTAGGGCTAGGCGCGTGGCGGCAGCGCTCAAGGCCGGGCAGGGGCAGCCTGATTAAAACAAAATATAATGAAAATGTGCTGGTGGCTAGCCGCCAGCACGCTCCCCGCTCTGCCCAGCCCCCGTCTCGAGCAGGCCTGTAGCGGGCAGCGCGGCTGCGCCTCCTCCCCCCAGTACCACCTCCCCACTGGGTGTATCATGAACTCACTCTCACTTCTTCTGCCCGGCCCCCCTTCAGGCTCATTTTCGGATTGGAAAGGACTGTGTGCCGGCCGGTCGGGAAACCAGCCGCGCATCAGACCCGGACCGGCATGATCACGTAGCGGTGCTGCTGCCCCGCCGCTAATCCCGGAACGCTCAGCTCGGCAGCACTCCGCGCATCCTTGATGGAGAACGACACCCTCTCGCTATCGCAAACTCCGAGGAAGTCCAGAATGCTGCGCGCGTTAAAGTCGCAATCGAACCGCTCGCCGCTGTACTCGACCGGCAGCGAAGCCTGGCTCTCTCCCGACAGGGCAGTCTTCGCCGCCAGTTGCAGCTCGCCATCGTCCAAGGTGAAGCGGACGGCGTGGTTCTCCTGGGGGGAGAACTGGTCCACGAGGCGGAGCTTTCCTGCCAGCTCTTCGGTCGCGACGTCGAGCGAGATCGCAATCTCGGCCGCGTCCGGCAGCACCGGCCCGTAGTCCGGAAAGGTGGCGGTCATCTTCTGGCAGGCAAGGAGCCGGTGACCGGCTCGGAAGAACAAGTGATTCTCGTCTTGGGCGAAGTCCACGACGCCCTCTTCGCCCTCCGCGAGGCCGGAGGCCCCCAGCACCTTGCCTAGGTTCACCAAGGGCTTGCGAGGGATCAAGCAGCGCGACTCTTCCGCCACGCCCCCCAAGCTGGCCCGCTCCGTATAGAGCGAGAGGCGCTGGGTGTCGGTCGAGACCATGGTTGCGGAGTCCGCGTTCAGCACCAGCAGGCAGCCGGCTTGGTAGCTGTAGGAACTCGCGTCGCTCGCAACCGAGACCAATGTCTTGCGCACGGACTTGGCCAGGAATCCCAGCGGCAGGCCGGTGGCATCCGGCGGCATGGCAGGCAAGTCGGGAAAGTTGCTCGCAGCCGCGCCGCGCAGGCTAGACCGCGCCGTGCCGCGCGTAACTTCGACATCATTGCCGGCCGCGGCGCTGATGGAAACCTCCGCGTCGGGCGGCAGCAGGTGCAAGTAGTTGTGCAGCCACTGCAGCTGCACGGTGACCGCACCATCGGCCTCGACCTTGCTTACCGGGCACGATGTGCGCAGGCTCGTTTCCATGTCGCTGACGGCCAGCTTGAGGGACTGCCCTGCGGTTTCCATCAGCACGTGCCCTAATGTGGGGATCGTCGTCTTTCTATCGGCGATGCCTTGGGCCAGCGCCAGCTCGGAGTAGAGGTCGTGCGCCTTGACTTTGAACTGCATGCGGTGTTCTTCTCCTTCTCACTCAGGTTTGGGGCCCGCCGTACGATTTCCACAACAGCTTTCTGTCCTTGCTTTCCCCGGTCGTAGTCGTAGGCAGTGTGGAATTGTGGAAAAGCCCCCTACGCAACCGCTTTCTGCTGCTGCCGGCCGTCTCTGCCTTCCGGGAAGATTCGGCCCTGCTTCCACATGCGAGTCGCCGCGCGCCGGCCTTCCACAGTCTTCCACAGCGTTTCCAGTATATTGGCGGGTGGAAAAGTGATTATAGCCGAGTCGGAGCGGGCGGGGCCGCGCGCCGCCCGGCCTGCGACCGTGCCGCGCGGACTGCCTGCGGGGCCGGCCGGAACGTGCGAGGCAGGGCCGGCCGTTTGTTCGCAACGGATTCCGAATATGAATCGCTGTCTTCGGGGTTTACCGAAGCTTTGCTTTTAGTGCCTCTAAAGTTGAGTTCAACTCTTCGTCTTTCTGGATTTTATTCGCGATTATTCGCACGGAATAGAGCACGGTCGAATGGTCTTTGTCGAATGCCCGAGCGATCTCTTTGAGGGATGCCTTGGCGATCTCCCGGCAAAGGTACATGGCTATCTGCCGCGGCCGGGCGATCCTGCGAGCGTTGCTCCGCCTGCTCAGGTCAGCGGCCTCGATGCCGAAGTTGCCCGCGACTTCGCGCTTGATCCGGCCGATGCCGGGGCTGCCGGCAGCCGGCCGGCTGCCGTTGCGCACGACGCTCTCGGCGATCCCCATTGTAATTTCGCCGTTCACGAACTGGGACCTTGCGATGATCCGGTTCAGCATGCCCTCCAGCTCGCGGATGCTGGAGTGGAGGTGGGTCGCGAGGTAGTGGCGGACCGCGTCCGGCAGGGAGACGTTCGCCTCGCTCGACTTGCTGTCCAAGATAGCCATCTTGGTCTCTAGGTCGGGGGCCCGGATGTCGGCGATTTCTCCCCAGAAAAACCTGGATTTGAGGCGCTTGACGAGGCCGGGGACCGCTTCCGGGTTGGAATCGCTGGTCAGCACGATCTGCTTGCCGCTCTGGTACAAGGCTTCGAACGTATGGAAGAACTCGTCCTGCATGGCTTGCTTGTTGCCGAGGATCTGGATGTCGTCGACCAAGAGGATGTCCGGACTCCGGAAGCGCTCGTGAAATCTAGTGAAGTCATTGATCCTTAATGACTTGACCATCTCGTTCAAGAATCCTTCGGCAGATGTGTAGACGATATTGAGACGCGGGTTCGCGGATACTGCGCGATTGCCGATAGCGTGCAGCAGGTGGGTCTTGCCCATGCCCACGTCGCCATGCACGTACAACGGATTGAGCCTTCCGTTCGGGTTCACCGCGACGCCCTCGCAGGCGAAGCGCGCGAACTCGTTGCACGAGCCGGTTATGAACCTGTCGAACGTATAGCTCGCGTTGAACTGGAGCTTGCCGGCCTCGAGCGGCAGAGTGCCTTGGAGGGGCAGCTCGCTGGGCGGCCGGATGCCGATCGACACGGATCGCAGCTTGTGGCCCGCTTCGTCCGAAATGGCTAGGATCTGGCCGATGCACTCCGCTTGCAGCCAGCGCTGCACGTCGGTGTTGGGCGCCTCGATGTGCAGCACGCGATCCTTGCCCACATGGCTGAACGTGACCGGCTCGACCCAGTTGCGAAAGCTCTCCGGCGTCATCGAATGCCGGATCGTCGCTTGGATGTGGCTCCAGGGATTCATCGAGTGGCGGATGCTTGTCTGGAGTTTCGGGAGGCCTGCCTTGGAACGTGCGACTGGCTGGCCGGATGGAGGCAGCGGAGATCTCTCGTATCCCGCGAACATATCGATCTTATCACTTCGAGGGCGGCAATTTCGAAGAAATTATCAAAGAAAACGTAACTCGATATAGTTGTTAAAAACGGGAATGTTCGAATGGAATTGTATTAATACTTAAACTATAATAATTGTTACAATCGTGTGGCGGCCAGTTGTATAAGAGGCGGCCGCAGCTCTGGAAGCGGCCGTCGCGGAGCGACCTCGCTAAGCCTTTGCGCACATTGGCTCAAGCGGCTAGTCCAAGATGCGGAATGCCGCGTCCGGCTCGTTGTCGAGCACCTCGTTGAGCGAGCCTTGCCGGTAACCGGCCAGATCGAGGGTGACGTACCGGTAGCCGATCTTGCGGAAGCTCTCGACCAGCGTCTCGGCGAGGCCGGCGCTCAACGCTCTGGCGAGTTCGTCGCGGCCGACCTCGATCCGCGCGATCGGGCCGTGGTGGCGCACCCGGCAGATGCGGAAGCCGAGCCGCGCCAGCGCCTCTTCGCCGCGTTCGACTTGGCGCAGGTTTTCCGGGGTGACTGGCGTGCCGTACGGGATGCGCGAACTCAAGCAGGCCGCTGCCGGCCGGTCCCATGTCGGCAGCCCCGCTGTCCGCGACAGCTCCCGGATCTCGGACTTCGCCAGTCCCGCTTCCAGCAGGGGCGCTCGCACCGCGTGCTTGAGGGCGGCCCGGTGCCCTGGCCGGAAATCGCCGGTGTCGTCGACATTGACGCCGTAAGCCACGGTGCCGACACCGAGTTCCTCGCCGAGCTCGTTCATGTGCCGGAACAGCTCGTCCTTGCAGTGGAAGCAACGGCTGCTGTCATTGCGGGTGTACTGCGGATTCTCGAACTCGCCGGTCTTGACCATGCGGTGCCGGATTCCGAATTCCGCGGCGAAGGCGATGGCGTCGCGCTTGTGCGCTTCCGGGAGCGAGGCAGAGTCCGCCGTCACGGCCAGCGCCCTAGCCCCCAGAGTGCGATTCGCGGCCCACGCCAGATATGCGGAATCCGTGCCGCCGGAGTAGGCGACCAGCACGTCGCCCATGCTCGCCAGCAGTTCGAACAGCCTCTGCTGCTTGCGCTCCAAGGCCGGGTCCACGCGAATCCATTATACGGGGGCTGCCGGCGCAGCCCGGCGCACTGTCGGCCGGGTAGATCGAGCGGCGGTCCTGCGAATCGCTATAATCCGGGCGCTCTTCCGCGAGGGATTCCAGCCTTGATTGCCGCCATCGCCGTATTGCTGTCGCTGGCGGGCTGCTCGGCAGCGCAGCCCGCTCCCGCCGCTTCTGCCATCGCTGTCGTCCGCCAGGACGGGGGCTTCTTGGTGCGGGAGGCCGGCCGCCCGGTCTTCTTCTACCAGCTCGCTCCCAAGTCGCTTGCCGGCCGGTACGAGCGCTCGAACTACATCCATCCGCTCTACGGCTTGGACGGCGAGATCCTTACCGAGGACTTCCCCCAGGACCACTACCATCATCGCGGGGTGTTTTGGGCGTGGCACCAAGTGCTGGTCGGCGATGTCCGCGCCGGCGATCCTTGGCTTGCGCGGCATTTTTCCTGGCAGCTGCAAGACGCGGCCGCGCTTCCTGCTGGTAATGGCGTGCGCGCAGTGCATCGCTGGTTCTCGCCTGATTTCGCGCAGGGTGCCGAGCCGATCTTGGAGGAGACCGCCCGGATCTCTGTGCATCCCGCCGCGGCGGGCGTGCGGCTTGTGGATTTCGATATTCGCCTCGAGGCGCTGCAGGCGGGCGTGCGGCTCGGAGGTTCCGACGACGCCAAAGGCTACGGCGGCTTCTCCCTGCGGGTCCGGCTGCAGGGCGATTTGCGCTTCACTGCCGCCTCTGGCGCGCTGGCGCCAGCTCCGTTGGCCCTAGAGGCCGGCGCCTGGGTTGATTTCTCAGGCGGTTTCGGCCCGCGGCCCGGGCCCGCCAGCGGTGTTGCCGTGTTTGTCCACCCAACGTCGCCAGGCTACCCGCGGAAGTGGATCTTGCGGGGGCCGGACACCCCCAGCATGCAAAACCCGGCCTGGCCGGGAGCTGCCGCCGTGCCCATGCCGCGGGGCCGGCCCGTCCGACTCAGGTACCGGCTGGCGGTTCACCGCGGCGGCGCCTCGCGCGTCGCTCTCGTCAAGCTGGCCAAAGACTACGCCGCGAGCCGCTGACGCCGCCCTTGTGCGGGCGTGCCGTCGCACGGGCCGCCCCCCACTGCCCTGCCGCGGCGAAGAAGCTTCTCAGGCTTGCCGCAGGCATCGCTCACCGAAGTTGCTCTTCCTCCTCCTCGAGGTCCATGGGGTGCTGGTCCTTGCTCCTGTCGTAGAAGATGCCGAAGTCCTTGAAGACGCCCTTGCGGGCGCAAGCTGCGAACAGGCGGAAAAGCCGACATTCCAAGCGTTTCTTGATGGCCAGCGTGAAGACGCAGTGATAGGACATGACTCCGATCCAAACGCCGATGAGCAATGGCAGTGCCTCTTCCTTCATCGCTTCCTCCCTCCTCCCGAGGGGGAGGAGAGACCTCACCCCCGGTTTCCCGTCCTTGGAAAGGGCTATTTCCAGTGTCGCCAATCCTCTCTTCGGGGCTTGCCTCCCTGATTCTGGCCGTTTCGCTCTCGGCGTGCGCCGAGGCGAACCCTTCCTCGCACCGCTGCCGGACGCTGCACTCCATGCGAATGACAGCGGGCAACCCGCCACCTCCCGCGGCACGCCTCGCAGCGAGCGCTGCGGCTGCGGCCCGTTCGAGGCGACCGATGCCGAGAAGCGGGCGTTCTTGAAGGACTTCCTGACGCGCAGGCATCAAGGCGCCGACGGCGGCCTGCCGGAGCAGTACCTGCGCGGCTACCAGCCGAAACTGACGGGCTGGACAGCCGACGTGCTGAACGAGGAGCTGCTGACCCGGTACACTGACTAGCATGCTGACGCTCGAATTCGACATCGAGGACCGGGAGTACGTCGCCATCGGCGACGACCCGGTGTTCATGCTGGTCTACACCCGGCTGTCGAACGGCCGGCAGCTGACCAACATGCGCTGGCCGTCATTGACCAAGTTCGTCGTTCCGGATCGGATCGGCGAGGAGCGGGAGCTGGACGACGAGCACATCCGCGCGATCTACGGGGAGCGCCTGCCCCGCCCGCGAGGCGTGTATGCGCCGAACGGGCGCGACCAGCCGGTCAAGGTGCGGGAGGTCTGATGCAGGTCGTGCTGCTGCCGCAGGGCTGGTCGGTGTGGCTAGATGCCAAGAGCGGCGAATTGCGCGGCACGCCCGACACGCCGCCCGCGGTGCTGGACTACCTGCGGCGGGACGACCTGCCGTTCGGCGCGCGCCAGTCATTCGACGGCGAGGCGTTCCACTACCACGGCCCGACGAATAGGGCGATCCAGGGCGGCCGCGATCTGGAGGAGGCGGTGCTTTACGCCGATTTCCGGGCTGAGTTCGGGATCCGCGATACGTCCGTCGAGGCCGGCCCGGACGGCTCGACGGAGTGGTGATGCCCGCCCCGATCCGCCCGCCCGATCCACCGTTCGTCCGGGGAGATTTCGCCACGCCGCGGCAGCGAGATCTGCTGGAGGCCTGGGAGGATCTGTGGGAGAGCGGCGATCCGGCCGCGCTCGAAGAACTGGGCGTCCTGCCTAGGCCAGCGGATCCGCGCCCGGAATCTGGCCCTTGACGCGATCCAGGAAGTCCGCGTACTCCTCTTCGGCGCCCTGCCTAAGCTTCTTGCCGTTCGGCAGCGTGGCCACCGCCAGTTCATAGGCGGGCGCGTGAATCACGGAGCCGTCCAGCTCGTGGATCGTTATCGTCCGGTCCGTATCTGTCCAGCGCGGGTGGGGTTTCTCGTCAGCCATGGCTGCATGGTACCCGGAATGCTAGGCCAGCGGATCGCCGCCGCGGAGCTGGCCATTGGCGCGGGCGAGGAAGTCATCGTAGTATTCATCCTTCCCTTGCGTCAGCTTCTTGCCGCCCGGCAGGGTCGCGCGGGCGATGTCATCGCCGCCCATCTCGATGGTCAGGCCCTCCAGCGTGTGGAGCACCCAGCCGTGGTCGGTGTCCGTCCAGCGCGGATGCGGTTTCTCGTCGGCCACGGTCGTATGATACCCGGACTGTGGCGATCCGGTATACTAGGCTGAAGTTCCAAGCCAAGCACCAAGAGAAGTCCTTATAATACATCAATTTAGCTGGGTTCGGAGGTGTTGCTTACTGGGAACAAATGGAGGTGCGGACGAGTTCCAGCGCCCGCTGCTGCAAGGCGCTCGGCTCGGTCAGCCGCTCGATGGTGGGTCCGTGCTCATCGCCGTGCAGGCGGCATTGGTGCCGACAGCGCGTGCCCAGCATCTCCAGTAACGTGGCCAAGCTGTGCAGGGGCAAGCCGGCCGCCGTACAACCGCCGTTCTTCTTCGCTTGCAAGGCTGCCCGCGGCTGGGCTGGGGCCACCGGATCGCGCACGGCCTGCTGCGCGGCCAACTCCTCATCGGCAAACAGCAGCTCGGCCAAGGCTTGGCGCAGGTGCCATTCCACGTAATAGGCCAACACGCACAGCAGCAGGTGCGCGCGCACGCGCTGCTCGCGCCGGTGGTAGATCGGGCGCACCCGCAAGTCCACGCTCTTCAGGCAGCGAAAGGCGTTCTCGACCCGCATCAACTGCTTGTAGGAACGCACCACATCGGCGGCCGCTAGGTCGCTCTGGCTGGTGCGGATCACGTACACTCCGTCCAAGGCCGCCTCGCGCTCGATCGAGCGCTCGTCCCGCTCGTACTGCAAGCAGCCGTCGGCGATCTCAACCTGCACGTGCTTGCCAACCTTGGAGCGCTGCTTGGCCCGCCCCACTTTCTCGGCGATGGCAGTCGCCGACAGCGGTTTCTTGGTGCGCCGTTCCACAGCGCGCTGGATGCGCGCCAAGTCCTCTTCGAGATCGGCCAGCAGCTCCTCGCGCTTGCGCCGGCGGCGCTCGGCCAAGGCCGGGTTGCAGCACACGATCAGGCGTTCGTCGGGGTACTGCGGGGAACTCACCTCCGCCAAGTTGCGCTCGTCGAATAGCGACATCTGCACGGTCTTCTCCTCCGCCAGGCGGCAGATCGCGCTGTGGCGCAAGGCCGAGATCCAGCCCAGCCCGGGGTCCTTGCGCAGCGTCTCGATCTGCGTCTGGGTGAGCATGCCGCGGTCGCCCACCAGCACCACGCGCTGCAGGCCGAATTGTGTGCGCAGAGTCTGCACTTGATCCGGCACGGTGAGCGGATCGGCGGTGTGGCCGGGATAGGCCTGCACGGCCAGCGGTCGGCCTTCACGGTCAGTCAGCAGGCCGTAGACCACGATCGTGCGCCCGCGCTTGCCGTCGCGGCTGTAGCCGTAGCGCATGAGCGGGCAGCTGTGGCCTTCGTAGTAGCTGCTCGAGACGTCGTAGAGCACTTGGGCGCCCTCTTGCAGGTGGCGCTGGGCCAGGCGCTTCTCAATGCGCTGCTGGCGCAGCAGCAGCCAGTCCAGGGCCTGGTAGAGGGAGTCTGCGGTGGTGTCTTGCAGGTCGAGTTCGGCGGCCAGCGTCGTGCTGTGCCAGAGGCGCGTGGTGGCGAGTTTGGAGGCGGGCTGCAGCAGGCGCTGGGCGATCATGGCCAGCACGGTCGAGCGCTGGGGGGAGGGGCTGCGGTCGAGCAGTTGGGGCAGGCGCAGGCGGCGGAAGGCCTCCAGCAGCAGTTCGACATGGCCGTGGGGGCGGGAACTGACGATGGAGAAGGCTTGTTCGGGACTGACGAGGGGCTGGTTCTTGAGCAGTTTGCGCAGAGCGGCGACCTTGGCGGGGGGCCAGGCGGAGAGGTTGGCGAGGGTGCGCTTACGGACCTTGGCGCCTTCGCGCCAGCCTTCGCGGAGGAGGATGGCGGGGGGCGAGTTGCGGTTGGGGACGGTTTCTACGTACATGGGAACATGATAGCAGAAGAAAGATTGCAAGTCAATGCCAAATAATACAAAAAAAGAATCAATATTGAAATTACATGGGAACAAAATACAGAGCCGGAAGGCGAGCTAATGCGGTTAAGCACTCTATTTTCAATGAGTTAGGCCCGGCTGAGCAGGGGAAACGGCTCGGAACTTCAGACTAGGTGTCTTGGAGGTGCCCGACGATGGGTAACTCAGGTGGCGCAAGAAACTCCGGCGGCGGTGGAGGCGGCGGCGCGATAGCGCGCGCCAATCGGCGGTACACCGAGGCGCTAAACACCGCCCACGCGGCGGCGCTCGCACGTCGGGAGCTTGAATCCCGCACCGAGTAGCCCATGCCGGCGCCCGCCAGATTCCGCAAGACGGCCTTCGTGCCGGTCGACAGCGGCACGATCCAGGAGCGGGTGCGGCGCCGGGCCGTGCAGGCCGCCTTCGACGCGGCCGACCGCGGTGACCGGCAGCCCGGCATCGATCTGGGCATCTTCCCGGACCCCCGACAAAGCTTCCTAGCGGATGCCGCCTTCGGCGGTCCATGCGAAGCGGCCCGCCACGATGGTGGCCACGGGGCCGCCGCGGAAGACAGCCCCGCCAAACGGCGAATTCTTGCTCTTGGAGAGCGTTGCCCCGGTGTCGTAGGTCCATTCGCGCTCGGTGGAGAACACCGTGATGTCAGCCGGCCCCCCGCTGCGGAGAGCGCCCCGGCCTAGGTTAAGGCAGTCGCTGGCGCCGCTGGTGTAGAGCTGCACCAGCTGGAGCAAGCCGATCCGGCCAGTATGGTAGAGGGCTTGCAGGCCTAGGCCGAGCGATGTCTCGAGGCCGGTCACCCCGAACGGGCAGCGCTCGAATTCCTGCATCTTGGTATGGCCCGTGTGCGGGGCGTGGTCGGTTGCGATGCAATCGATCGTGCCGTCCGCGAGGCCCTCGATCGCCGCCGCGATGTCTGCCGCAGCGCGCAGGGGGGGCCGCATCTTGTAGTTGGAATCGTACCCCGGGATCTCTTCGTCGGTCAGGGCGAAATGATGCGGGGTGACTTCGGCGGTGACCGGCAGCCCCAGTTTCTTGGCGTGGCGCACCATGGCGATCGAGCTCGCCGTCGAGATATGAGCGATATGGATCCGCGCGCCGGTCTCGGCGGCCAGGATGATGTCGCGCGCCACCATCACGTCCTCGGCGCTTGCAGGTATGCCGCCGAGGCCTAGGCGCATGCTCTTGACCCCTTCGTGGATGTCTCCTCCGGCGCTGAGATTGAGGTCTTCGCAGTGATCGATCACTGTCATGCCGAATGACGCCGCGTACTTCATGGCCCGGCGCATCAGGCCGGAATTCATCACCGGCAGGCCGTCGTCGCTGATGGCCACGGCACCCTCGCTGCGCATCGCCCCGACATCGGCCAGTCGCTCCCCTTTGCTGCCTTTCGAGATCGCGCCGATCGGATGCACGTGGACGGCCGCGGTGCGGCGCGCCCGCTCCACGATAAAGCTGGTCACCTGCGCGGAATCGTTCACCGGCTGGGTGTTGGGCATGCAGCAGACCGCGGTGAACCCTCCCGCTGCGGCGGCCCGCGTGCCGCTCGCGATAGTCTCGGCATGCTCGATGCCGGGTTCGCGCAGATGCACGTGGATGTCGATGAATCCCGGCGCGACGATCAATCCCTCGGCGTCGTAGACCTGTGCGCCCGTGCTCTCGATGGCAGTCTCGATCGCCGCCACCCGCTCGTCATGCACCAGCACGTCGCGCTTGGCGTCGAGGCCGCTGGCAGGGTCGACGACGCGACCGTTCTTGATCAGCAGGCGCATGCGCACCTCCCTCCTACTCCGCGCAGACCCACTCCAAGACCGCCATGCGGATGGCAACGCCGTTTTCGACCTGGCTCAGGATCATCGAGCGCTGCGAGTCGGCGACCTCGCTGGAAATCTCGCGGCCCCGGTTGATCGGTCCCGGATGCAGCACGATCGCGTCCGGCTTGGCCAGGGCCATGTGCTCGAGCGTCAAGCCGTAGTAGCGGAAGTACTCGCTCTTGGGGAAGATCTCCACGTTCTGGCGCTCGAGCTGCACGCGCAGCATCATGATCACGTCGGCGCCTTGGACGGCCTCGCGCATGTCGAACGTCAGCCGCACTCCCGGCGCCAGCCGGGGCAGGTTCTTCGAAACCGTCGTTGCGGGCCCGCAGGCGATGATGTCCGCGCCGAACTTGGCGAGCAAGTGCAGGTTCGAGCGCGCCACCCGCGAATGGGAAATGTCACCGATGATGGCTACGCGCAGGCTTTCCAGCGAGCCCTTCACTTCCAGGATGGTCAGGGCGTCAAGCAGCGCTTGCGTGGGGTGCTCGTGGCGCCCGTCGCCCGCGTTGATCATCGGAATCGACAGGAACCGCGACAGGAAGTGCGGCGCTCCGGAGGCGGCGTGCCGCATCACGATGATGTCGGGGTTCATCGCGGCGAGAGTGTTCAGCGTGTCGACCAAGGATTCCCCCTTGGACAGGCTGGTACCCAAGGCTTGGATGCCGATCGTGTCCGCGCCAAGGCGCTTGGCCGCGATCTCGAAGCTCGTGCGCGTGCGCGTGGAGGGCTCGAAGAAAAGGTTGACGACCGAGCGGCCGGCCAAGGTCGCGAGCTTCTTGTTAGGCCGGATCGCCTTGTAATGGCGGCCGCGCTCGAGCAGCCGCTCGATCTCGGCGCGAGGCACGCCCTCAATGCCCAGCAGGTTGCGGGGATTCGGCCCTTTGGAATGCAATCGGCCCCCAGCCCAGCTTCCTCATGATAGCGATGTCAGCGAGCAGGCTCGGGAGCGCCGGCGCGCGCCGGCGGATCGGGGTGGACGAGCTGCGCGGCAATGGAGTCCACCAAGTAGCGGGTGGAGCTCTCGGCAAGGCCAAAATTGTTGGCGAATATCGAGAATGCAAGCGTGCGCCCGCCTTGGCTCGAGACGTATCCGGACAGGGCCAGCACGTGTGTCAGCGAGCCTGTCTTGGCGCGCAGGCGCCCGCTGGCCGCCGTGCGCCGGAATCTCCAGGCGAGCGTGCCGTCGCGGCCCGCGACGGGCAGGCTCCGCAGGTATGCGTCCCGGTCCGCGGAGTTCCACATGTGCTCCAGCAGGCGCACCGTGCCCCTGGGGGAGAGCAGGTCGTGGCGCGAGAGGCCGGAGCCGTCGCGCAGGACGAATTCGTTCGTGCGCAGCCCGGCTTCGGCTAGGAACTTCCGCAAGCTCCGGACGGCCGCCTCTTGCGTGGCGATGCCTGCCTCGTGCAGGGCGACCTCGCGCAGGAGCATTTCTGCGTGCAGGTTCTCGCTGTCCTTGTTCACGACCCGGATGGCCTCTCCCAGCGGGGCGGAGGTGGCCTCGGCGAACGTCTGGCCGGTCCGGGCAGCCCGGCCCGGCCCGGCCCGCAGGCTGGGCAGCCCGTCGGGCAGCTGGTGGCGCGCCACGGCGCTGCCCTGCACGGTGACGCCCAGATCGGCCAAGGCCTGCTTCAGCGCGGTCGCTGCGTACAAGGCCGGATCGGCCGCGGCCAGCTCGAAGGTCCTGCCGCTCGACCCGCTCGCGATCTGGCCTGCCAGCACGATCCGGCCCGGCCGCTGCCCCCTGCGGGCCTGTAAGCCGCGTGCGACGGCTCGCCCGCTCGTCGTCAGCGTCCGGTTGCGGACCTCGTAGAAGGCCAGGGCCGGCACGATTGCCACGCGGGCCGGCCCGCCCCGGCTGCCGGGAGTGACGCGCAGCGCGATCAGGTTGTCGTTGAACACCAGCGCGCTGGTAGGGCTTCCGTAGCCTTGCAGCGTGTCCGCGTGTGACCAGCCCTTGGGATAGGGTTGCCAGACGTAGCGCGAATCGTCGCCGACCACGTCGCCCGCAATGCTCTTGATGCCCGCGTTCCTGACGGCTTGGGCGAGCTCCCGCAGAGGGCCGAGGCGGTCCGTCGCGAAGTCCTCGCTGTTGAGATAGGGCAGCCGTCGGGAGGACAGATTGGGGTCGCCTCCTCCGATCAGAAGCAGGTCGCCCTCCAGCCGCCCGCCCGCTGCAATGCTGCCCTCGCTCGCCACGCTGGTCGTGAAGTCGTAGTCCGCCCCCAGCCGCCGCAGGGCCAGGGCGGTGGAAAACAGCTTGACATTGGAAGCTGGCACGAAGAGGCGGTCCTCTCCGTGCCCGTAGAGCGTCTCTCCGGTGTCGAGATCGACGACGCAGACGCCCCAATGCGTTCTCTGCGCGGCCGGCCGTGCGAGCAGTTCGCCGATTCTTTCGGCCAGCGCGGGGCGTCCGGCGGGCTGGGCCGAGGCGAGGCCGGCTGCGAGGAGCAGCAGAGACGCGCGCGGCCAGTCCATGTGCGGGGTTCAGCCGAGCATGCGCGCGGCCTGCAGGGCGTAGTACGTCAGGATGAAATCCGCCCCCGCCCGCTTGATGCATGTCAAGCTCTCGAGCACCGCGCGCTTGCCATCCAGCCAGCCGTTGGCCGCGGCCGCTTGCAGCATGGCGTATTCGCCGCTGACTTGGTAGGCGGCGGTCGGCAGGCCGAATTCCTGCTTCGCGGCCCAGAGCACGTCGAGGCATGGCATGGCCGGCTTGACCATGATCATGTCGGCGCCCTCGTCGATGTCCGCCCGGATCTCGCGCATGGCCTCGCCGTGATTGGCGGGATCCATCTGGTAAGTCTTGCGGTCCCCGAATTGCGGCGCGGACTGCGCCGCGTCCCGGAACGGGCCGTAGAAGGAAGACGCGTACTTGGCAGCGTAGGACAGGATCGGAACTCCCTGCAGGCCGGCCTCGTCCAGCGCCGCTCGAATCGCGCCCACGCGGCCGTCCATCATATCCGAGGGAGCGATGATGTCGGCCCCGGCCCGCGCTTGGGAGACCGCCGCGCGGCCCAGCAGGGCGAGGCTCGCGTCATTGTCCACATCGCCGTCCTTGACCAAGCCGCAATGGCCGTGGTCGGTGTACTCGCACAGGCATGTGTCCGCGACCACCAGCAGCTGCGGGAGTTCGCGCTTCAAGGCGCGGATCGCCCCTTGGACGATTCCCTGCTCGCTATATGCCCCGCTGCCGACGGAATCCTTGCCGGGCGGGATCCCGAACAGGATCGCCCCCGCCACTCCCAGCGCCGCCGCCGCGCGGCATTCCTCCACTATCAGGTCGACCGAGAGGTTGCAGACCCCCGGCATGGAATCGATCGGCACGCGCACACCCTCGCCCGGGCACACGAATAGCGGATAGACGAAATCTGCGGGCGCCAGCCGTGTCTCGCGCACCAGCGCCCGCAGCGGTGTGCTGCCGCGAAGTCTTCGGTGGCGGTGGACCGGAAAGGCCAAGCTTCCATTCTATCCCTCGTCCAAGCGATCGGATTCCGCCCTGTCTGCTATGCTCTACAAAGGATTTCCACTCCTCTGGCGCAGGGCTGCGAGGGAGGCTTGCAAGCGTATGTCCGGGCATTCCAAGTGGTCGACCATCAAGCACAAGAAAGCTGCTACAGATGCCAAGCGGGGCAAGATCTTCACGCGCCTGATCCGCGAGATCCAGGTGGCCGCGCGCGAGGGCGGGGCGGACGAGGATTCCAATCCCCGCTTGCGCACCGCGATTGCCGCGGCCAAGGCGCAATCGATGCCGGGCGAGAACATCAAGCGCGCGGTCATGCGCGGCAGCGGCCAGCTCGAAGGCGAGACGTATTCCGAGGTGACCTTCGAAGGCTACGCCCCGGCGGGCGTTGCGGTGATGGTGGAGACCGTCACCGACAACCGCAACCGCACCGTGGCCGAGCTGCGGCACATCTTCTCCAAGAACGGCGGGAATCTGGGCGAGAACGGCTGTGTCGCGTGGATGTTCCGCAAGCGCAGCCGGATCTTGGTCTCCAAGCAGGAGGCCGGCGAGGACGAACTGATGGACGTGGTGTTGATGGCGGGGGCGGAGGACTTGCAGGACGAGGGCGGCCACTGGGCCGTGGATTCCGCGCCCGAGGACCACGGCTCCGTGCTGGACGCCATCGCTGCTGCCGATATCGCCACGGTGTCGGCGGAAGTCTCGCGCGTGCCGGAAAACACGGTCCGGGTGGAGGGCAAGCAGGCAGGCTCGGTGATCCGGATGATCGAAAAGTTGGAAGACCAGGACGATGTCCAGAATGTGTTCTCTAACTTCGACATCGACGAGCGGGAACTCGAGGCTCTTTCGGCGTGAGACGGGCCCGCCGTGCTGATCCTCGGGGTGGACTGCGGTTCGCGGATTACGGGCTATGGGCTGATCGAGAGCACTGGCCGCCAGCAGCGCGCCGTTGACTATGGCGCCATCCGCGTGCCGCCCGGGCTTGACCTCGCCGGGCGCCTGTGCGCAGTGGCGGGCGGCCTGCGCCGGGTCTTGGCCAGGTTCTCGCCCGACGAGGCGGCCGTGGAGGATGTCTTCGCGCACAAGAATTTCCGCAGCGCACTGGTCTTGGCTCACGTCCGGGGAGCTGCGATGCTAAGCCTTGCGGACGCGGGCGTACCGGTCGCCAGCTATTCGCCGGCCATGGTGAAGAGCAGCGTGGTGGGGTACGGCAACCCGACCAAGGAACAGGTGCGCCAGATGGTCACCGGCTTGCTGGGCGTGCGCGGGACCATCGAAGCCTTGGACGTGTCGGACGCTCTCGCGGTCGCGTACTGCCACGCCAATCGTCGCCACGCCGCCGAGCGAGGGGCTTGAGACGGTGCTGGCCCGCGCCGTGACGGCCGGCTTGCTGGCGCTGGGCTTCTTGGGCGCGCAGGATGCGATCTATTTCGAGCGCGTGTTTCCGGGCTCCCGCCCGGCCCATTTCGAGGTGAGGCTGACGCCTGAAGGCGTCGCAACGTATCGCGAAGAGGGCGAGGAGAGCGTCGAGCACGAAGTCGGGCCGGAAGTGGCGGCGCCGCTGTTCGAGCGGGCAGCAAGCTTGGAGTATTTTGCGAAGCCGCTGGCCAGCCAGCGCAAGGTCGCATCGAGCGGGCGCAAGCTGCTGCGGTACGAATCCGGCAGCCAGGTGCGCGGGGAGGCGGTCTTTGATTACACCGAGGATCCCATTGCGCGGGAAGTCGCCACGTGGTTTGTGCGGCTGGCCGAGACGCAGCACCACCTGGCAACCTTGGAACGGCTCTACCGCTTCGACCGCTTGGGGGTCAACCAAGCCCTGGTCAGCCTAGAGCAGGCGCTTGCGCGCGATCGGCTCGCAGCGCCCGCGCTGCTAGAGCCGATCTTGGACAAGATCGCGGGCCAGGAGCGTCTCGTCAACCTTGCGCGGGCCAGGGCCAAGGGCATGCTGGAACAGATCCGCGCACAGTCTCGCTGAGTTGCTATCTTATTGATAATAAATAACTTGATTGTAAACTACACTGGATTTCCAACGATTCTGTCGTAGATGGCGTCCAGTTCTTCGGCAGACGAGTACGCGATTTCGATGCGGCCTTTGCCGCCGTGGCCGCGCAGTCGCACGGGCGCTTGCAGCACTCGTTCCAATGCCTCGACTGCCGCGGCAATGTTGGGATCCAGCGCTTTGGGCTTGCGGCCCTTCCTGCCTTGGCCATTGCCTCGCGCACAGTCCTCGATCGCACGGACGGACAGCCCTCCCTCCGCCGCCCGGTTTGCCAGCTTCTCGATCTCGGCGCTGTCCTCCAGTGCCAGCAGGGCGCGCGCATGGCCCATATGGAGCTTGCCGGCGCGCACTAGGTTGATCACGGACACGGGCAGCTTGAGCAGGCGCAAGTGGTTCGTGACGGACGCGCGGCTCATGCCCGTGCGCGCCGCGAGCTGGTCGTGGACCATGCCCAAGTCCGCCAGCATCCGCTCCAGGGCGAGCGCGACCTCGATCGGATTGAGGTTCTCGCGCTGGATGTTCTCGACCAGCGTGACCTCGAGCAAGCGCTCGGCTTCGATCTCGCGGACAATGGCCGGAACGGTTGCTAGGCCGGCAAGCTTGGCTGCCTTGAGGCGGCGCTCGCCGACCACCAATGTGTAACGCTTGCCGGCGGGTTGTACCAGCAAGGGCTGCACGACGCCGCTGGCGCGGATGGACTCGGCGAGCCCCCGCAGGGATTCCTCGTTGAAGTCCGTGCGCGGCTGCACCGGATTCGGGTCGATCCGGTCGGCCGGGATTTCCGCCACGCCTTGGCTCGGCGGCCCGTCCGCTGCCTTGGCGGCCGGCAGGAGGGCGGACAGGCCGCGGCCCAGAGCGGGCCTGTTTTTCGGCTTGGCAGGTTTGTCGGTCATGAATGCGTCTCGAAATCTTTCTGGCCTTCGGTGGCGTTGTTCCTGCCCCTGGCGCGGGCTAGGATTTCCCGGGCCAACTCCAGGTAGGCGGCCGCGCCCTTGGAACGCACATCGTACCGCAGCGCTGGCAGGCCGTGGCTCGGGGCCTCGGCCAGCCGCACGTTGCGCGGGATCACCGTTTCCAGCAGCTGCTCGCCGAAGTGCTCCCGCAGCTCGGCCTCGACTTGGCGCGTAAGCGAGGTGCGGCTGTCGTACATGGTCAGCAGGACACCTTCGATCGCCAGATCCGGATTGAGTTCGGAGCGCACCGCGTCCATTGTCCGCAGCAGGGAGGAGATGCCTTCCAGCGCGAAGTACTCGCAGTGCATCGGGATCAGGACCGAATCTGCCGCGGCCAGTGCGTTGAGCGTGAGCAGGTCGAGCGCGGGAGGGCAGTCCAGGAGCACGAAGTCGTACTCAGCGTCAAAACCGCCGCGCAGGCCTTGCAGGCGCTTGGCGCGATCCTGGGCGCCGGCAAGTTCGACATTGGCGCCGGCAAGGTCGGGGCTGGACGGAAGCACCGCCAGGCCTGCGAAGGCGGTCTCGCGAATCGACGCTGGTGGCGTGCTTTCGCCCAGCAGGACTTCGTACAGGGTGGGTTGCCCGGAGTCCGGCGCCAGGCCGAGGCCGCTCGAGGAGTTGCCCTGCGGATCGCAGTCGATCAGCAACAGGCGGCAGTCCGCCGCGGCGAGCGAAGCCGCCAGATTGATGGCCGTCGTGGTTTTCCCGACGCCGCCCTTCTGGTTGGCGATTGCAATCCAAGCGGGCACGCACTGTCCAGAGTGTTCAGCCTAGCAGATGAATGCCCTGCGCGGGATCTTGCCCTGTTTCACGTGGAACACTGCATGGCGCGCGCGGTGTTCCACGTGGAACATTCCGCTTGTCCATGGCGGCCCCTGCCGGGGTTCGGTTTCGAGCTTATGGCTAACACCCAGTTGTTCGATGAGTTTGATTGGGCAGCGCGGGTAGTCAGTTGGGCAGCATCATTGTTATTCTCGTAGCGCCTGAGCACAGGGGCTGGTCCTGAATTCCGAGGCCGAAAGCGTGCTAAACTCTACGTAAGCAAGGCAAGTCACGAACGCTACAGTGCAAAAGCATGCCTTCACTCGCGAAAGTGTGCCCAAAACTGTCTCGCATTGACCCTCTGGATTGCATTGACACCATGGTACCAGATGACCTTTCTGCAGTTAATCGTGTCTTGCTGAACCAAACCAATACCGTGCAAGAGCAGATCGAAGGTTTGGATGAGAACTCCCGGGAATTCTGGCAAGACTACCCAATCGACGATTTACTGATTCGACACGAAAGCCGTAGTGTCTATGACGTTCTCCGTCGAATCAAGCGCGGGCATTTTGTGATGAACCCCGACTTTCAGCGGGATTTTGTCTGGGATGAGAGCAAGCAAAGCAAACTGATTGAGTCGATTCTAATGCGAATCCCACTTCCGGTCCTGTATCTAGCGGAAGATGAAAAGGGACGGATGATCGTTGTAGATGGTTTGCAGCGACTGTCGACCTTCAAACGCTTTTTCGATGATAAACTACAGCTCAAACTGCCCGATCGTCCTCCTTTGCACGGAAAACGATTTAGTGATCTCATGCCGAAACTCCAAAACCGAGTTGAAGATTGCAATCTCATTCTCTATGTGATTGACCATAGGGTGCCAGAACAGGCTCGGCTCGATATCTTCGACCGCGTTAACAGCGGCGTGGCTTTGACACGTCAGCAGATGCGCAACAGCCTCTACTCCGGCCAGGCTACCCGATTTCTTAGGACAGAAGCAAGCACGCAGATCTTCCGTGAAGCAACTGGCGGAAGCCTAACCCTAGTTCGCCACTTCCCCCCAAATTGCCGGTACGGAGCATATTTTTTTGCTGCCGCTACTGCTCCAAACTGGCCGATAATCTTTCTTTAGATTTATTATCTTCGTAATTTATTTGCTCTATAGTCTTACGATGCTCTCTTAAAGCTTTTTGTAGTGCCAACTTCTTTTTCGACCCCCTTGACACCCCCTAGCCCCCTCTGCCACCCTACAACTGAGCGCTCATGTTCATCCGTGCCACCAAAACCCACTCCGTCGGCGGCCAGCCTGGCTACAGCTGCCGCCTCGTGCAGTCCGTGCGCTGCGGCGCGGCGGTGCAGCAGAAAACCCTGCTCAACCTGGGCACCGACTATGCCGTGCCGCGCGCGCTGTGGGCCGACGTCGCGGCCCACGCCGAGCGCCTGCTGCGCGGCCAGAGCGCCCTGTTCGAGGTGGCGCACGAAGTGCGCCTGGCGGCCGAGGATTTGGTGCGTCGCCTGCGCGCCCGCGGCTTCGCCAGCGAGCAGCCCGCCGCCGAGCAGCCAGTCAGCGTCCAGTTGCATACTCTGGCGCACTGCGACGCCCGCTCGGTGGGCGGCGAACGCCTGGCCCTGCGCGCCTTGCAGCAACTGCGCTTGCCCGCTTTGCTGCGCGAGGCCGGTGCCTCGCAGCGCGACGCCGCCATCGCCACCGCCCTGGTCATGGCGCGCATGCTGCATCCCTCCTCCGAACGCGAAGCGCAGCGCTGGCTGCGCGACCATAGCAGCACTCTCGAACTGCTCGGACTCGACACCTCCGGCGGCGTCTCGCTGGCCAAGCTGTACCGCATTGGTGACTTGCTGTGGAAACACCGCGAAGCCTTGCAGGCCGGGCTGTTCGCGCGCGAGCGCGACCTGCTCGGCCTGCCGCGCACGATCGTCTTCTACGACCTGTCGAACACGCATTACACCGGGCGCGAGAACGCCGGCCTGCGGCGCTTCGGCAAGTCGAAGCAGAAGCGCAACGACTGCCCGTTGGTCTCGCTGGCCATGGCCTTGGACGGCTCCGGCTTTCCGCGCCGTTGCGAGATCCTGGCCGGCAATGTCTCCGAGCCGGGCACCTTGCAGCCGCTGCTGGAGCGGCTGGACGACGAGCGCCAAGAGGGGGCGCCGCGACCGACCGTAGTGTTCGATGCGGGCCTGGCCAGCGCGGCGAACCTGAGCTGGCTGCGGGAGCAGGGCTGGCACTGGATCTGCGTCAGCCGCGAGGCCAAGCCACAGCCGCCGGCGGGCGAGCCGACGGCCCAACTGGAGACCAGCGGCGGCTACTGCGTGCGGGCCTGGCCGCTGCCGGCGGAGACAGCACAGGCTGCGGCGCAGGAGGCCGGCCAGGAGCCGGCCGAGTTGCGCGTGTACGCACTCAGCGAGGGCCGCCTGCGCACGGCGGAGTCGATTCTGCAGCGGCAGCGCGAGCGCTTTGAGCAGGCCCTGCAAAGCCTGCATGAGGGCCTCTCCAAACCGCGCTGCGTGAAGCAACTCGCGGCCGTGCAGCGCAAGGTGGGACGCTTGCTCGAGCAGTACAAGGCGGTGGCAGCGCAGTATAAGGTCGAAGTGCTGGCCGGCGAGCAGGAGCGGGCGACGGCCGTCCGCTGCACACCGAATCCGCAGTATGCGGCTGCCGATGCGGCGGCCGGGGCGTACGTGCTGCGCACCAGCCAGGTCGACTGGGATGTGGCGCAGGTGCTGCGCAGCTACTGGGAACTCAGCGAAGTGGAAGCCACCTTCCGCTCGTTGCAATCGGAATTGGGCTTGCGCCCGATCTGGCACCGTTTGGATCGGCGCGTGGCGGCGCACCTGTTCGTGGCCGTGCTGGCCTATCACGGCGTGCATCTGTTGCGCACGCAACTGCGGGCGCACGGCCTGCATTGGAGTTGGCAGTCGCTGCGCGAGCGCTTGGCGGGCTGGATGCGGGTGACGACCAGCGTGCAGGCGGCAGACGGGCAGTTGCTGTGCAGCCGCCAAGATGTGCAGCCGGGGGCCGAGGCCGTGCGCATCGCCCAGGCGGCGGGCCTGGCCGTGCGCGCACATCGGCGGCGGGCGGCCGCGCGGGGCTGACGCTCAAGAGCACAAAAGTGTAGTGCCAAGCGGCTTGGTCGCATCGCTATAACTGTTTGTATTTCAATACTATACGGAATTTTTCAAGTCACCAAATGACGAACTAGGGCTAAGTACGGCAACTATGCGTGATCGTGAATTCGTCAATCGATTCTGTGCGTTTCAGGTTCTAGAACTTGCCCGGTACCGCGATATGGATCAATTTCTTGGAACAGCCTTAAGGACACTAAACCAAGAGACAGAACGGCTTGAGCGATTGTCTGGTGATTTCCGAAAGAGTCTAAGCAACAATGTTCTCTTGTTCGGCAAGCATGCTTTCAGAAAGCACTTTTCAATCCAAGGCTCCCGTTCTGTGTTAAACGCGTCACTTTGGGATGTTATGTCTACTGGATTGTCTCTTTATAGCGAGCCGATTGTTGCAAATTGCGCCGATTCTCTGCGGGAGGCCTTTTTTCGCCTTATGAGGGATGAGGAATTCATGGCGGCCATAACTGTTGGTCCCAACGATCCGAGAAGGGTCGGGTACCGCTTTGCTGCCGTAAGGAAAATGCTCAGGGAGGTAATTGGTGCTAACGCTGCTTGAATTGAGGCTGTTCAAGTGCTTCGAACTGTTACGGTTGCCAATTGCGCTGCTAACGCTGCTGTCAGGCCCTAATTCCTCTGGCAAATCATCAGTGCTTCAAGCGCTCGTTTTGTTACATCAAACAATGCGCGAGCATGAGTGGACAACTAATCTGGCTTTAAATGGCAATGGTGTTCGTTTAGGAACAGTCGTGGATGTGGTCAACGACGTACATGGACGCACTGGTTTCGAGATAGGCGTCGAGTTTGATGAAATTGACTACCACTGGCGTTTTAATGGGGGACGGCGGGACATGTCGATGCAGGTGTGTAGCGTATCCGTTAACAAAAACGTCGTGGACGGACCCGAGCGGCTAAGGTACCTCTTGCCACCTGATTGTGACGAGCCTAGTTTGCGCTTAGCAGCCCAAGTGCGAGGATTGACATATATTGCTGCCGAGCGTGTGGGAGCGCAAGAAATTTACGTCCTTGACGATCCCTGCGATGCGAATGTTGTGGGGGCTCGGGGCGAACACACCATGAGCTTGTTGCACTGGAGAAGAGATGATCCAGTGCTGAAAGCGGTCATGTTGGAAAACGCTGTGCCAAATCTGTTGCCACAGGTCGAAGCAAGGATGCGCAAGCTGTTTCCTGGATGTGACGTCAATCTACAACAGCTGCCGCGTACAAATGCTGTCGCGTTGGGTTTGCGTACCTCACGCGAGACGGAGTTCCATCGTCCGATACACACGGGCGTTGGCCTAACTCAGGTTCTACCAATTGTTGTTGCTGCCTTGGCCGAATCGAAAGATGGCATAATGTTGATTGAAAATCCGGAAGTACACTTACATCCGGGCGGTCAGGCATTGATGGGAGAGTTTTTAGCGGACGTTGCTAGAGCAGGCGTGCAGGTCATTGTGGAGACGCATAGCGATCACGTACTTAACGGCATTCGCCGAGCAGTCAGGGGCGAGCGTCTCTTGCCTGAACAGGTGGCGATCCATTTCTTCAACCCAAAATCCGAGGAAAGAGAGCAAGTGCAAAGCCCGATGCTTGACGCCACTGGTAATATAGATTTCTGGCCAGAGGGCTTCTTTGACCAGTTCGACAAAGACATGAATTATTTTGCTGGCTGGAGCAACTGAAGTGGAGTTACTATTTAATGAGATCTCGATCCACGGACAGTTCTCGGATCTCGCAACGTTCAAGTCGGCCCTAAGTCATGTCATGGTTATCCGGAATCGAATACGCAAATTTGGCTTTGAACTCTATTGTCATCGCAATCTATCCAATAGCACTAGTGTCGCGTTTGAAGTTATTGAAAATAAAGAACTTAAGAATTGGGCAGGTGTCTTCTCGGGAATGCTGTTTTGCAACTGCTTTGTTTTCAATGAGTTAGAATTTTTGCCCACGGCAAAGCGGGCCGAAAAAAGTGTAGGATTTCGAAACACGATACGCACTTTCGAGCAGTCAGCGATTCCGCTAGACGGGGCTGGCGAACTGCTACGAACTGGCGTCTCGGAGCCTGTCATGGTGCGGGCAGACGCGACGCGAGCAGAAGCGTTACCGCGCCCCGGCAGACTGGTCTGCGTGCCTGCACACCCCAGCCACGCAGACTGCGGATAGCTGCGGTCAGGGCTGG
Organism: Bryobacterales bacterium; assembly: GCA_965219605.1. GTDB lineage: Bacteria > Acidobacteriota > Terriglobia > Bryobacterales > UBA6623 > VXMF01. The sequence continues at coordinate 2,895,920 of CBDCOC010000001.1, forward strand.
AACAGCAACTGCTGCTGCCCCGACGAGTCCGGTCGGGGCACTGGCCGGGATTCGGTACATAACTCAGGAAGCAGGACTTGCTCGAACGGCATGACCGAAATGGTCTGCATCATGCGGTACGGAGACAACTCGATGCCGAGTTCCTTGCGAACAATCGCCACCAAGACATACACGGCCACTGCCACCCAGATTTGCGACTTCACAGCGTTCTCGGAGCTGCCGAAGAAGCGTTGCATCTCAAGGTGTTGCTTCATCCAGCGGAAAAAGAGTTCGACCTGCCATCTCTGCTTGTACCAAGCGCACACCGTACTGGCAGGCAGGTCACGGCGGTTGGTCAGCAAGACGAGCTGCTTGCCGCAGGCAGGGTCACGGTAGCGGACACGGCGCAGGTGCAGGGGATAGGCTTGCCGCGCTCGCTTGCCATCCAAGGCGATCAGCTGATCCGCCGCGATGCCGACCGTGCGATCCTTGGGGGCGGAGTAGACCCGGTGCCAGCGCAGGTTCTTCTTCGCCCGCGTGACGCAGCAGGCGCCTGCCTGCTGCAGCCGGAACAATCTGCCGCAATCAACATAGGCCCGGTCCATGACGTAAATCGCACCGGGTTCGGGTCCGATCAGGTCCAGCGCCTTGACCTCCTGCAACTTCCCGTCAGAAATATGGATGAAGGAGGGCAGCGAACCTCGTAAGTCCAATAAAGTGTGAAGCTTGACGGCAGCCTTGGTGGCCCGGAAGGGAGCCCAGCCAAACACCGACAGGCACAGGTCGACCGTGGAGGAGTCCAGGGCGTACACAGTGTCGTCGAGGTTGAGGCCGAGATCCTGCTCGGCGTAGAGCGGGCGGGCCCGGGTGATCAGGTGCTGGGCCAAGTCTTGGTAGATCTGCCAGGAGCGCCGCTCGTTGGCGCGGGCGAGGGTCGAAAAGCTAAGCGGCGCGGTGCAGCCGGAGTGGTAGAGCTTGGCGGGAACGGCCTCAAGGCAAGCGACCAGGTCCCGCAAGCTTCTGCGGTGGGTGAGTTGGGCGAAAGCCATGGCGCGGAACTGCTGGGCACAGTTCAGCTGGCGCACGCCACGGTCGCCACCGTGCCGAGCGACGATGCGGTAGAACGCCCGCCAAGGAATGAACTGCATAAGTTGAGCGAAGACCGTCTGGCCCTGATACATATCTCGACACAGTAGTAGAATGCGGACTGTGCGCCGGGGGAGTGCCGCATCAACCGGCCGTTATGAATTCAAGTCTCGGACACCCGGAAATCGCTTGTAAACCATTCAAAAATAACAAATTATGTGCAATTTTCTAAGTGCTCAACGCGACACTAGTGATATCTTCCAGAAAATCACGAATTGAATGGTCAATCATATTCGACTCTTGGAATGAAGCTTCAAGAACGATTTCTTGAATGTAATCTGAGAGTCTACATTATAGATTGGAGAGTATCTGAGGAAAAATGTTACGATATATTTGATCGTGTTAATTCCGGCGAACCGCTGACAAAACAGCAGATGCGCAACTGCCTATGCAACGGGAAGGGTACTAGATTTCTCAAAAATGCAGCTACAGAGAAAATATTTAAGGATGCAACTGGAGAAAGCTTGAAGCCGAAAATTATGGAAGACTGTGAATGGATAAACAGATTTTGTGCATTCCAGATTTACTCGCTTGAATACTATGAGAAAATTCCACGTAATAGGCGTACAGATGAATTTCTTTCGAGTAGCCTGAAGAAGATGAACTCAATGGAAGAAGATGAACTCGACGGCCTTCTACAAAAGTTCCGCCAAAGTCTCAAGAATAACTATGAGTTGTTTGGGGCTCATGCGTTCCGAAAGAGTTTTCTTGAACATGGGAGTGGAACTCGCTCACAACGAGGTAGAACCGGACTTGTGCAGCCACTTTGGGATGTGATGATTACGGAGTTATCGGAATATTCTGTAGAAAACGTTCTAAGTAAAAAGGAACCTTTACGAAAAGAATATCGCAATCTGCTACGAGATCCTAGATTTATAGATTCGATCGATAAAGTTTCGCATACACCGAGAATGATCAAGATTCGTTTTGACATGGTCAGAAAGAAATTGGGACATATACTCGAGAGAAGAGTAACCTGAAAATTTGTATGATGAAAATGTAGATGAAGATTTGGGTGGTTTCCGACCCGATCAGCGATCTTGAGATTTAGTCATCCTGTACCTGCACAGCGTGGGTGCGACGTGTGCTGCATCTGCTGCGATACATACTCGTCTGGCGGCACGCGCAAATCGAGGCGTCCTAGATTGTGCTTAACTGCGATTTCCCACGCCGAGGTCAAGATCAAGAAGACTTTGTTGTAAGCGTCCGCAATCAGCGATTGAACAGCGACACTCAGTCAGCTTGGGATGCCCTTTGGCCATCCAAATGAAGGTTACGGTGTTTAGCAGTAAGCGCATCGTCTTCGCCCCTCCCTCAGTGCAACTTGCCTTCAAATCGGGCTAGGAACTCATCCGGCAGCGATTCGAAAAACGAATCCTGGACCTGCGCACAACCCTTGCCCAAGCCGATCGGGCGCGGTTCGCCGGCAGTCTCGGCAATCAGCCGGATTTCCGCGATCTCACGGTTTCGTCGACACAGGATGATCCGATTGCCGTCCTTGAGTTGCGCAATATATTTGGAGAGGTTCGTCTTCGCCTCGTGCATGTTCAATCGAACCACGGACATAGCTTAAGAGTAAACTACGTTCCTGCAAAGTTGAGCCTCTTCCAATGCCAAATGAGCCTGACGGGCGGGATTGTTTCCAACGGGAAATGAGCCTGAAGGGGGCTCGCGCGGGGATGTGAGAACCATGGGAGGATGGTTTTGCATCTCAATCTGGACACGCACAAGACGCGCGCGGACATCCTGCGCTTCTTGGAGGGCAACGCGGCAGGCAGCGTCGTGGTGCCGGATCGCGCGGCGGCCTACGAACACAGCGGGCAGGTCTTGCGGCGGTTTTCGTACTGGCGGCTGAGCAAGCCGGACCGGGGGCTGCTGAAACGCTACCTGGAACGCACGACGGGCCTGTCGCGGGCGCAGCTGACGCGGCTGGTGAAGCGCTATCTGGCGAGCGGGCAGCTGCGTGCCGGGCAGCGCGGAGCCGGGCGGCGCTTCCAGCACAAGTACCAGCCGCAAGACATCGAACTGCTGGCCGAAACGGACGAATTGCACGGCACGCTGTCGGGGCCGGCCACGCTGGCCCTCTGCCAGCGCGCTTGGCAGCTCTTCGGCGACGAGCGCTTCCAGCGCTTGGCGCAGTTGTCGAACGGGCACCTGTACAACTTGCGGCGCAGCGCGCGCTACCTGCGGCGCTTAGGCAGCAAGGCCGGCACACGCCCGGCGGCGGTGACGATTGCCGAGCGCCGGCGGCCGCGCCCCAACGGTCGCCCGGGCTATGTGCGGGTCGATTCGGTGCATCAAGGAGACCGCGGCAAAGTCAAGGGCGTATATCACATTAACTTGGTCGACGAGGTGACGCAGTTCCAGTTCGTGGGCAGCGTGGAGCGCATCTCCGAGCACTTCCTGCTGCCGGTGCTGGAGGACCTGCTGGGCGCCTTCCCGTTCCGCATCTGCGGTTTGCATTCCGACAACGGTTCCGAGTACATCAACCGCCGCGTGGCGAGGCTGCTGGAGAAGCTGCGCATCGAGCAGTTCACCAAGTCGCGCCCGCGGCGCAGCAACGACAATGCCTTGGTGGAGTCGAAGAACGGCACGGTCGTGCGCAAACAACTCGGCTACGGGCATATTGCGGGGCGGCACGCCGAGCGGTTGCACCAGTTCAACCGCGAGGTGCTCTCGCCGTACCTGAACTACCATCGTCCGTGCTACTTCCCGAGCGAGGAGGTGGACGCCAAGGGCAAGCTGCGCAAGCGCTACCGGCAGCAGGACCTATGCACGCCGTATGAGCAGCTGAAAGCGCTGCCGGAGGCGGCGGCCTGCCTGCGCGCGGGGCTGGACTTCGCGCAGTTGGATGCGGAGGCTTACCGCATGAGCGATCACGAAGCGGCGTGGCAGTTGAACGCGGCGCGCGACGAGCTGTTCGCGGCCATCCGTGCGGAGTAGTGCGGGCCATTGCGGGAAAAGAGCGGTTACAGGCTCACTTGGCGTTGGAAAGCGGGGCGGCCTCGCAGCCAGCGGTCGTGGCGCGGGGGCTAAGCCTAGGCGCGTGGCGGCAGCGCTCAAGGCCGGGCAGGGGCAGCCTGATTAAAACAAAATATAATGAAAATGTGCTGGTGGCTAGCCGCCAGCACGCTCCCCGCTCTGCCCAGCCCCCGTCTCGAGCAGGCCTGTAGCGGGCAGCGCGGCTGCGCCTCCTCCCCCCAGTACCACCTCCCCACTGGGTGTATCATGAACTCACTCTCACTTCTTCTGCCCGGCCCCCCTTCAGGCTCATTTTCGGATTGGAAAGGACTGGGCATCATTGCAAACTTTCAAACTGGGACACTACCGACGGCCCTGCTGGCTGCTCGCCATCTGAACGCCCCTGGCTTGCCCGGACAGGGGGCCATTCGCACGAATCGACACAGCCTGTGCGCCTTGCGCGATGCCACGCGGGGACGAAACGCTGGGCGCGCCTGTAGCCGGCGTGACAGCCCGGGAGCGCTCGACCAGAAACAAGACGCCTCCAAGCTACAGCTTGGAGGCGTCTTCAAAAAGGTGCCGGAGGGATTTTAGTCAGGGGTCTTTAGTTGAGGATTAGCTCGTGTTGGTGGGGTTGCCCCCCGGCACTTGCTTACTATACCGGATTCCATAAGCTGTTGCAACTAAATTTCCGCATTTTTGTAGAATTTGCTCTAAAATCGACTGTCATTCCTCACAAGCAACTGAAAATAAACAAGTTTTGCACTGCCTTACTACAGTTTCCAGAGATTCGCGAATTGGAATTCAGCGCGCCGCGGGCGGTGCGGCGGCGCAGGCGATCCCTGAAACGCGCCCGCTGCCAGTATCGCGAGGCCGGGCGCTTCGATAATGCGGGCGCGGCTCGCGGCCAAGCGATGGAGTCCGCCAGCCGCCAGCGGCGGAACGCGGACATGCCGGCGTTCCGCCGCCCGCGCCACCGCTGCAAAGCCCGCAGACGCGCAACGAATGCAGTCGCCGGCGACTGCATTCGTGATATTCTCAGGTGAGCCCGTCGGCTGCGCAGGCCGGGGCAGCATCCCTTTCCCGCAGCTTCCATGAAGTGCAGTTTTACTGGCGAGCCGGTTCCGACCGATAAGCTCTTTCTCCTCTACTATCCCCCCGATGCTGCCCACGAGACTTGGGAAAGATCGACATTCGCAGCCGCCCGGGCGCGTGAGGCCCTGAGCGAGGCGCACCGTTGCGTGAGCTCGTTCTTCTGGCGCTACGTGGCAACCAAGCGGCTGCTGCCCGGCGCGGTCATGTGCCTGGGTGGCCTGGCATTGTACGCGGCCTGGGCTGTTTCCGCGTTTAGAGATTGGGGCTCGATGGGGGCCGGCGCGCGGTATCTGGCCCCGCTGGCTGTACAGGCAGTCACCTTCGTCGGCGGCAGGTGGGTTTCCGCGTTTCTGGCTCGCTGGAAGCTGTGGCGCAGGGGCTGCAAGGAGGTCGTGGCCCGCGAACTGGCCGCGATTTCCCGCGTCATGAGCGACTTGCCGGAAGATCCGGACGCCGAGCAGGCCGCTGCGATCATGCGCCGCGAGGTGCCCGGCGTCATGTCCGAGGTTGCCTTTTTCCGGCAGAACTTCAAGGCCTTCACCTACATGGACTTCGTGCTCGGCCCCAAGCTGCGCAACCCGGCAGACCGCTCTGATCTGCCGCAAGCGCACAGCCAGTACCGGGACGCCTACTATGTGGGCGAGGTCGTCTATGACAACGCGCGGATGTTCCAGCAGGATCGACGCACCACGGTCGATCCCCGGTTCATTGGCAGCGGCGGCCGTCGTGGCGTGATCTAGGCCCGGTCTCGACCGGCGCTGCGGAGACGCCCGGCAGGTGCATGCGGCCGCGGCGCTGTAGCGACGAGACCGGCATGGATGGCTATTCTGCCGCTTGCGTCAGTTGCTGCCCGTCCTCTACCCAGCCCTGGATCCCGCCGAACTGTATCTCGTTCTCGAAGCCGTTGTCCCTCAGTATGGCCGCCGCACGGGCAGCCCTGCCGCCGCGCCGTCAATAGGCCACGATAGGCTTGTCGCGGGGCACCTCTGCCAAACGGCCCTCGAGTTCGTCGATCGGGATGTGCGTGTAGCCGGCGATAACCCCGTCCCGCGCCAGTTCCTCGGAGGTGCGCACGTCGAGCAGGAAGATGTCCTCGCCGCCGGCCAGGCGCGTCGCCACGCTCTCGACGTCAAGTTCGCTCGGAGGGGCGGGAGTGCTGGCCGCCACTGCCCTCGTTTCCGCTTCGACAGCTCCGGAGTCGGCGCTGCTGCAGGCTGAGATCGCCATGGCCGCCAAGCCGGCCGCGCAAGCTAGCGCCCGTGCCATGCCATCCTCCTGTCAGGCGTGCCAGCCGAGCGTGGACGCCTCGGGTATCCGTTGGACCAGATCTGCCAGCTCGAGGCGGTGTTCGGCCCCGATCGTGAAGCAGTCGATGCAGTCCAGCGCCAGCGCATGCTGCAACGCCTCGCCCACCCGCTCGCGCAGGACGCCCTGGCCGAGAATCTTCATGCCGATGACGCCCTTGCCCGCTGCCTTGATCTTGCACAGCTCTTCGATCACGGTGGCTGGATCGGCGTCCATGCTGGCGCCCACCGCATTGATCCGGGCCAGGTCGACATCAACGAACTCCTGCCTGTGGACTTGGCGCAGGGCGGGCAGCGAATGGCAGGAGATCCCGCGCGACCTGACGATGCCCTTCTGCTTGTACTCGCTGATCACCTCCATGGCGCCCCGGCGCTGGACCGGCCAGTCCTCCTCGCGCACGGCGTGCAAGAGCAGCAGGTCGATGTAGTCGGTGCTGAGCTCCTTGCGGAAGCGCTCGATATCCGCGCGCATGCCCTGCGCGGTCTTGCTGGTGGACTTAGTCATGATCACGACCTTCTCGCGGGGGATGGCTTCAAGGGCCCGCTTGAGATGCGGGTGGCTTCCGTAGCCATCGGCGGTGTCCCAAAAGTTCAGCCCGTTGTCGAAGCCGAAGCGGTACAGATCCGCCAAGCCTTCCACGCCCAGCTTGCGGGTTTGGTTCGACGCGCCCCGGAATCCGCTGGTGCCGGTGCCCATGGCCAGCCGCGATGGCCGCAGGCCGTCCGGCCCCAGCGCCACAGTGTCGTAGGCGTAGCGCCGCCGCGGGTTTTCCGCGTAGCCGGCGGTGGCCCCGAACAGCCTGCCTTGGAGCGCGGCCAGCGGGGCTCCGGCCAGCAAGCAGTGGCGGATGAAGTCTCTTCGCTGCATGACATGCACTCCAAGCACAGACTACCACAGCGAGCCGCGGCCCGGGCGGCCATCCGCCGCCGGGAATCAGGGCTTGGCGGTGATTCTCAGGTTGCGGAAGTGCGCGACCGTGGACCCTTCGAGCCACAGCGCCACCTCGCCCGCGGCGTCCGCCCCCGATTTGACGTCGTTTACCAGCAGGGTCGGCTGCTCGGCGCCGTTGAGGTAGATGCGAGCTTTTTCCCCAGCCACGGTGATCTTGACCTTGATCCACTGGCCGGGCGCAATGTCCGCGTAGGTCTCGTACCTGCTCGGCGTCTCGCCGCGGAACCTGTGCCATGGCCATTCCGGGTGGGAGATGTATTGGACGGTATGGTTGCGCCGCTCTTGGTCGTCGGCCCGCCCGTTGGTCGGCCGCAGGTAGAAACAGTCGTAGGTCTTGCGGTCGCCCTGCAGCCGCCAGGCAATCCCGACGAATCCGCGCGCGCCGCCCTGGGCTCCCGGCGCAGGTTGGCCGGCAACCTCGACCTCGATGCTGCCGTTCCCGAACTCGGAGCCCTTGACGATCGCCAAGTGATTGGTGCGCAGCGCCTCGAACGTGCCGGGGCCCTGCGGCCGCTCGCCGCGCGCCCGCATCGCCGCCATCATTTCGGCACGCCTCTCGCGGGCCGCTCGCAGAACCTCGGGATCCCCGCTCAGCTTGAGGCCCTGCTGTCCGGCGAGCGAGTCCGGCGCGGCTACCACGTTGACCAGCTCCAAGCCCTCCGCCGAATCGAGCGGGAGCGATTGGGCCGCAAGCGGCTGGGCGGCCAGGCAAGCGATGCAGGCAAGCGCAGCGGCCAGTGATTGCAGCGTGCGACTCATTGGCTCCAAGGCGGCGTCACGCCGTTGACGCGCGCATACGCGACCAAGGTGCCCAGATGCTCGCTGATGTGGTTCAGGGCCACCGACACCGCTCCGCGCTTCGTCGTTTCCCGTCCGAACATCTTCATGGCGCTGTCAGCCTCGTCCACCGACAGCTTGCCGACCGCACTGCCGAGATGCTCGAAGGACTTCATCAGCGCAGACTTTATCTCGCCCGCGTCGGTCGTCGATTTCTCCAAGCCCCGCACGTCGAGCCCCTCGGGCGGATTCATGCCGAACGCCCGGGCCACGAAGTAGTTGCCGGCTGCGGTGTGCAGCAGGAGCTCGGATGTCGAGCGCACCCCGTCGCCGGGCCGGTAGCTGAGGTGCTCGCCAGCCATGGCATCGCACAAACCTGTCAGCTTTTCCTCGAGCATGTCCAAACGGGCTTCCGCCTCGCCGACGAAGCCGTCCCCGGCGGCCAGCGGCGCCGGCGCGACGAGGAGCGCAAGTCCGCACAAGGCGGCTACAGGCCAAGTTCTTGAATTCATGAGAACCTCCAGTTAAAACGCCTGCCTGCGGCACGCTCGCCGCAGGCCGTCCCCGGACACGCACACACGGCGCCCGTATCCGGTATCCATGAATAGGCCGCGCAAGGGCCGGATTGGTTACCCCCGCCGAGAATGACCAGCCGAATCCCGTATCGGTCCCGCACTCGATGATCGAGCTGCAAGCCGGGCAGACGGCGCTGTCGCGAACGCGGCAGCTGTCCGTGCGGGCAGCATTGGTTGCGATCGCTGCGGTGCCGGCTCGCTGCGTGGGCGCGCCTGTCTCGCGGATCGAGCCAAGAGCCAAGCATTGCGGAGCTATCCCCTTGCAGCTTCATAAGTGTTTATTTTTCAATGTTTTATGAGATCCACTGCTATAGTGGAGCGATGCGCCGACGATTCCTCCGTGCATGCGCCCGCGAGCCGGTCGACTGCACACCGGTGTGGTTCATGCGCCAAGCGGGGCGCTACATGGCCGAGTACCGTGCCCTGCGGCGGGAGCATTCGATCCTGCAGATTTGCAAGACTCCGCGCCTGGCTGCCGAGGTCACGCGGCAGCCGGTCGACGTGCTGGACGTGGATGCGGCCATCATCTTCGCCGACCTGCTCCTGCCGGTCGAGCCGATGGGCCTCGGGCTGGAGTTCATCGCCGGGGACGGGCCGAGAATCAAGCGTCCGATCCGCTCCCGTGCCGGCATCCAAGCGGTAGAGACCGCGAACGCGGCGGACCTCGGGTATGTCGGCGAGTCGATCGCGCTGGCGCGGCGCCACCTGGAGGGCCGGGTCCCGGTGATCGGATTCGTGGGCGCGCCGTTCACGCTGGCCAGCTACATGATCGAAGGCGGCGGCTCGCGCCATTACGCCGCCACCAAGGGCCTGATGTGGGGCGACCCGGCAGGCTGGCGGGAACTGATGGGCCGCATCGTCGAAGTGCTCGCGCCGTACGCAGCCAGCCAAGTTGCCGGCGGCGCAAGCGCCATCCAGGTCTTCGACAGCTGGGTCGGAGCCCTGTCCCCGTCCGACTACGAGCGGTTCGCCCTGCCGCACTCGCAGGAGCTGGTGCGGCGCATCCGGGCCGCCGGCGTGCCGGTCATTCATTTCGGGACGGGCAACGCCGGCCTCTTGGACGCGTTCTGCCGGGCGGGCGGCGATGTGCTGGGCTTGGATTGGCGCGTCGATCTCGCCGCGGCCTGGGAGCGCGTCGGCTACGCCACCGCCGTGCAGGGCAACTTGGACCCGATCGCCCTGCTGGCACCCTTGCCGGAACTGCGCGGCAAGGTGCGCGCTGTCCTTGACGGGGCAGCAGGCAGGCCCGGCCACATTTTCAACCTCGGACACGGCATCATCCCTGAAACACCGGTCGAGCATGCCCGCGCCGCTGTGCGCATGGTCCGCGAGTATCGCGCCGGGCAGCCGCCATGCCGCGGGTAGCCATCATCGGCGGCGGCGTCTCCGGCCTGTCCGCCGCCTACTATCTGGGGCGGCTCGGCATTCCATGCACGCTGATCGAACGGCGGCAACGGCTCGGCGGCATCATCCGCACCGAGCGCTTCGGCGACTGCTTGGTGGAAGCCGGGCCCGACAGCTGGCTGGCCGAGAAAGCGTGGATGCTGGAGCTGGTCCGCGAGCTGGGCTTGGGCCGCCAAGTGGTCCCTTCGAACGACGACCGGCGACGCACCTATGTCGTCCGCCACGGCCGCGCGGTGCCACTGCCCGAAAGCATGCGCCTGCTCGCCCCGTCGCGGCCATGGCAGGCAGGCGCCAGCCGACTCCTAGGCCTCGCGTCCAAGGCTCGCATGGCTGGCGAGTGGTTCCGCCGGCCCGCGAAGCACCCGGACCGATCCGTCGCGCAATTCGTCGAGGACCATTTCGGGCGCGAGGCGGTCGAGTACGTCGCGCAGCCGATGCTAGCCGGCATCTACGGCTGTCCGCCGGAGAACCTGTCGGCGGACAGCGTGATCCCACGCTTCGTGGAATACGAGCGCAAGCATGGCAGCCTGCTGCGCGGCGCTTGGAAGAACCGCCACCGGCAGTCCAAGGGCGCACTGTTCCTGACGCTGAGAGACGGCATGGAGTCCCTGGCTGGCGCGCTCCGCCAGCACCTGCCGGGGGCATGCCGAATCGTCACGGACGAGGCGCTGGACGTGCAGCGAAGCGCCGCCGGCTGGCGCGTCCGGGCGGCGCATGGCGCATGGGAGGCCGCAGACGTGATCGTGGCGACTCCCGCCTGCGAGGCCGGGCGCTTGCTCGCCTCCGTTGACGCCGCTCTGGCCGAACGCTTGCAAAGCATCGCATATACCCCTTCGCTGGTAGTGGCGCTGGTTTACCCGCAGCAGGGGTTCGGCCATCCCTTGGACGGGTTCGGGCTCTTGATTCCCCGGGCAGAGGGCGGCACGGTGGCGGCCTGCACCTGGATGAACACGAAGTTCGCGGGCCGGGCGGGGGCCGGCAGGGTCCTGTTGCGGGCTTTCCTGGCAGGCGAGGCAGCCGCGAGGCTGCTGGGGACGAGCGACGAGTCAGTCATCGCGCTGGCCGCTGCGGAATTGCAGCGGCGGATGGGCATCGGAACCGCCCCGCTGGTCGCACGGGCCTATCGCTGGCCGGCGGCGATGCCGCAGTACGCGGTGGGACATGCAACGACGGTGGGCCGCATCGGGGAGGCGCTACTGCGGCACCCGGGGCTGCACTTGGCCGGAAACGGCTATGCCGGGCTGGGCATCCCGGATTGCGTGCGCCGCAGCGAGCGCATCGCGCAGGAAATAGCCGCCCGGGGGAAGACTCTCACGACGCCAGGCGCTGGACCGCCATGATGGTCATGTCGTCGGCCTGCGGGGCGTCCCCACAGAAATCGCTGACCTCTTGCAGCAGGGCATGCAGCAGCCCGTCCGGCGGCAGATCCGCGCGCTTGCGCGCCTCGGCCCGCAAGCGCTCGTCGCCGAACTCCTCGAAGCGGCTGTTCATCGCCTCGCTGAATCCGTCGCTGTAGACCAGCAGTGTCTCCCCGGGTTTGAGTTCCGTCTCGCCGCGCGCATAGGGGTGGCCTTGCAGCACGCCCAGCACCGGCCCCCCGGCCCTGAGCATGCGGGGGCCATCGTCGCCCGGCAGCACGAGCGGCGGGTTGTGGCCCGCGTTGCAGTACTCGAGCCGGTGGGTGCGCGTGTCGAGCACGCCGTAGAACATCGTCACGAACTTGTCGGAGTCCGTGCTGGCGTGCAGCATGTCATTGGAACGGGACACGCAACTGCCCGCATCCGGAGCTGTTCGGCCTTGACTGCGGATGGTCGCCTGCACGTTGGACATCAGCATCGCAGCGGTGATGCCCTTGCCCGACACGTCTGCCAGGCATAGCCCGAGGCGGTCGTCGCCGAGTTCCAGGTAATCAAAATAATCGCCGCCGACACGCTTGGCGGGTTCGGAGATTCCGGCGATGGCATAGCCCGGCACCTGCGGCGGCTGCCGGGGCAGCAGCTTCTCCTGGATCTCGCGGGCCAGCCGCAATTCCTCTTGCAGCACTGCCAGCGCCTTCTCCTCTTCGGCCAGGCGGGCGTTCTCCACGACTTGGGCGGACTGCGTCGCGATGATGCTCAGCAGCCGCTGGTCCCCTTCGCAGAAGCCGCCCGTGCCTTGCTTGTTGAACACGTTCACGACCCCGATCAGCCGGCCCTTCAACAGCATCGGCACGCACAGCAGGGATTGCACGTGGCTGCTGCCCGAGGTGCCCCGAAAGCGTGTCTCGGACTCGAAGTCGTTAATCACCAGCGGCCGGCGGTTCTTCAGCATCCAGCCCGTGATCTGATCTCCGAGGCGCATTGGGATGATCCGGGAGTCGTCCTGCTCGATCTTGCGCACGACCGTCTTCAGGCTCGCGCCCTGCTCGAGGCGGTCGAACAGCAAGACGGCGCCCTGCTCGACCCGCAGATGCTGGACGCACTTGCGCACGATCAAGTCCACAGTGGCGTCTAGCGAGGAAGTCGAGGACACCGCCGTGGACACCTCGTTGAGGATCGACAACTCCTCCACGGCGGCCTTGAGGCGGCGATTCTCGCCTTCTAGGCGCGCGATGCGTCTGGCAGTGTCCATGCTGTGCGTCCGGGAGCGGCGCTACCGCACGATCCTAGCGGATTTCACCCGCGCTGCACGAGTTCCAGCAGCACGCCGCCGGCTGCGGACGGATGCACGAACACGTACTTGTAGCCCTCGGCGCCGGTCTGGACGCTGTCCGCAACCAAGCGGCGCCCCGACGCGCGGATCGCCGCCACCGCCGCGTCAATGTCGTCGACCCGCAGCGCGAGATGGTGCAGGCCCTCGCCCCGGCGCTCCAGAAAGCGGGCGACGGCCGAGTCCTCGGCCGTCGGCTGCAGCAGCTCGATGCGGCTAGCTCCGGCCGGCAGCATCGCTGCCTCCACCTTCTCCCGGGCAACGACGCCGCGGTGCGCCGGCTCGATGCCCAGCGTGTCGCGGTAGAACTCCAGCGCCCGGTCGATCGAGCGGACGGCGATGCCGATGTGGTCGACAGTCATCGCTTCCATTGTTGCCTGAGGCGGCCCAGTATCTCCGCGGTGTAGTCGTAGGGGTTCAGATCCCCGGCCGCAATCTCCCCGGCCGCGCGGTCCAGGTCGACGCCCGGCACCGCGCCCTCCAGCAGCATTGCCTGCAATTCGCCGCCCAATCTCTTCACCAGCAGCCGCTTCCAATAGCCTGCATCGAGCGGCCCCCGGCCGCCCTGGCGCAGCGCCGCGACCAATTCCGCGACGCCCTCGCAGCGGCTGGCCGCGGTACGCAGCACGGGCGGCCTGGCCTTTCCCGGCGGGACGAGCGCGAGCATGCCGAGGATCTGGCGCTCCAGCTCGTCCGCGCCCGGCTGGTCAGCCTTGTTGACGACAAAGACGTCGGCGATCTCCATGATGCCGGCCTTGGCGGCCTGGATATCGTCTCCCAAGGCGGGCGCTAGCACCACGGCCACGGTCCGCGCAATCTGCACGACATCGATTTCACTCTGGCCGACGCCGGCCGTCTCGATCACGACAGCGTCGCGGCCGGCCGCCTCCAGGAGCGTTACCGCATCGCCGACTGCCGGAGCCAGGCCGCCCAGCTGCCCCCGGGCCGCCATCGAGCGGATGTAGACGCCGGCATCGGCGTGGTGGCGCTGCATGCGCACTCGGTCACCGAGGACCGCACCGCCGCTGAAGGGGCTGCTGGGGTCGACCGCAAGAATGCCAACCGAGGCGCCATCGCGGCGCAGTTCGCGGGCGATGCAGTCCACCAGCGTGCTCTTGCCGACGCCGGGCGGGCCGGTGATCCCGATGCGCAGCGCCGCGCTTCTTGTCTCGTGCAGTTCCGCCAGCAGCCGGGCACTGCCGGCGGAGCGGTTCTCGACCGCGCTGAGCGCCCGGGCCAAGGCGCGGAATTCGCCGCGCCGGATGCTGTCGGCCAGCCGGCTCACTGAGGATCGCTCCACCCCGCCCGGCAGGCGCGCGTACGAACTTGCCGCATCATGTCGGCCGGTCCTCGATTGTATCCGGGAGTTGCCTGTGCCCGGCGCGGACCGTGCTTGCGGGCATCCTTGGCCGCCGGGCCGCAGCGTCTCCGCGCTAGCTGCATTGCCTGCATTCCGGCCCCCGGCGCTACACTGATATCGACTCCGGTGTCGCCCTGGGTGCCTCAGAACTGTGCGGTCATTGCCGAGAAACCCTCGGTGGCGCGTGATATTTCAAAGGTGCTGGGAGCGCACCAGAGGCGCGACGGCTTCTTTTTCGGCGATGGCTTGGTGGTGACGTGGGCAATCGGCCACTTGGTCCGCCTCGCCGAGCCGCACCAGATCAACCCGGCCTGGAAGACATGGCGGCGCTCGCTGCTGCCCATGCTGCCGGACGAGTGGCCGCTCTTGGTCGAGGAAGAGCGGGCCGAGCAGTTCGACGTTGTCAAGCAGATCCTAAACAGTCCGAAGATCGAGCGGGTCGTCTGCGCGACGGATGCCGGCCGCGAGGGCGAGCTGATCTTCCGCCAGATCTACGACGTGGCAGGCTCGTCCAAGCCTGTGGACCGGCTGTGGATCTCATCGCTGACGCCGGACGCGATCCGGCGCGGATTCCAAGATTTGCGGCCGGCCAGCAGCTACGACGACCTGGCGGCTGCCGCGCGGGCGCGCAGCCGGGCCGACTGGCTGGTGGGCATGAACCTCACGCGGGCCTACACGCTGGACCACAGCCAGAACGAGGTGCTCTCGGTCGGGCGGGTCCAGACCCCGACACTGGCAATGCTGGTGGAGCGCGAGATTGCCATCCGTGACTTCGTGCCCGAGGACTACCTGG
Organism: Bryobacterales bacterium; assembly: GCA_965219605.1. Lineage (GTDB taxonomy): Bacteria > Acidobacteriota > Terriglobia > Bryobacterales > UBA6623 > VXMF01. Next base: position 2,910,954 of record CBDCOC010000001.1, read on the forward strand.
AAGTCCATGCAGAGTTTGACGCGGGCGAGGGCCGCCGCTACCGCGGTGTGTATTTCCGGCTCGAGAAGGGCAGGCGGCAGCAGCGGCTGCCGCCGGACGGCAAGGCTGCGTCAGAAATCCTGGCGCGCGCCCGGGCAGGCCGCGCCGACATCGTCTCGGTCAAGCGGGTCCAGCACCGCCAGCCGCCGCCCCGCCTGTACGACCTCGCCGAGCTCCAGCGGGATGCGAACCGCCTGTACGGCTTCAGCGCCGAGCGCACCCTCGGGCTGGCGCAAGCGCTGTACGAAAAGCACAAGGCCATCACATATCCGCGCACCGACAGCCGCTTTCTGTCCAGCGACGTTGCCCGCCAAGCGCCGCAGATCGCCGTGCGCGTGGCGCAAGGCTACGACGCGGCAGCCATCGCGGACGGCACCGGCGCCGAACCGCTGCCCGAGCGCTTCGTGAACGATGCGCGAGTCACCGACCACCACGCCATCATCCCTGTCGGTTCCGCCAGCGGCGTGCGCGAGGGATCAGCCGAGGCGCTGCTGCTGGACTTGGTGAACCGCCGCTTCCTGCAGGCTTGGCACTCGCCCTACTGCTATTCCTCGACGACGGTGATCACTCGCGTGGCGCACAGGGCCGAGGCGGACCAGTACCTTTCCACCGGCAAGGCCGTCGATTCCCCCGGCTGGAAGGCGCTCGAGGCCAAGCCGGCAGGCAGGCGCGCGCCCAAGTCCGAGCCGGATCTGCCGGGCGGCCTGCGCCAAGGCCAGAGTGCGGAGGTGCGCAAGGCCGAAACCGTCGAGAAGCAGACCAAGCCGCCGCCGCGCTTCACCGATGCAACCTTGCTGACAGCCATGGAATCGGCGGGCAAGACGCTGGACAGCCAAGCGCTCTCGGATGCGATGAAGGAGCGCGGCATCGGCACGCCTGCCACGCGCGCCGCGATTATCGAGACATTGCTCAAGCGCTCGTACATCGAAAGGGACAGGAAGAACCTGCGTGCGACCGAGAAGGGAATCCACCTGCTCGAAGTGGTCCATCCCAAGGTGCGCAGCCCGCAAATGACAGGCGAGTGGGAGGCCAAGCTGCGCAGCATCGAGCGCGGCGATGGCGGCTACGACAAGTTCATGCGCGGCATTGAGGAGTTCGTGCGCGATATCGTCGGCAGTTCCGCGGGCGGCCCGGTCCCGGCCGATGCCGAACCCCGGGCGCAGCCATCTGCGAGCCCGGCAACAGCGGTCGCCAGCGCGGCAAGCCCGCCGCCCGCCCAGCCGGGAGGAAGAGCATGCGCGCAAGCCCGGCCGCCGGCACCCGCCCCCCGGTCGCCACGACCCGGCAAGTCCAATTCGCCCGCAGCGCCGGCCCGGCCCGGCCCCTCCGCTTCCCAGCGCAAGCCGGCCGACTCCGCTCCCGAGCGGCTGCGAGAGCTGCTGCGGTCGCGCTTCGGGCACGATTCCTTCCGGCCCAACCAAGAGGCGGTGTGCAGGGAGGTCGTGGCAGGCCGGGACGTGCTGCTCGTGATGCCGACAGGCGCGGGCAAGTCTCTCTGCTACCAACTGCCGGGAATCGCCCGCGGCGACACGACCATCGTGATCAGCCCGCTGATCGCGCTGATGGAGGACCAGGCGGACAAGCTGCGCCAGCAGGGATTTCGGGCCGAGCGGATCCATTCCGGGCGCGATCGACAGCAATCGCGGCGCGTGTGCCAGGAGTACCTCGCGGGAGATCTGGACTTTCTCTACATTGCGCCCGAGCGCCTGGCCGTGCCGGGCTTTCCCGAGTTTCTGGCAAAGCGCCCGCCCGGCTTGGTCGCGATTGACGAGGCCCACTGCATTTCCATGTGGGGCCACGATTTCCGCCCGGACTACCGCCGCCTGCGGGAGCGCTTGCCGAGCCTGCGACCGGCTCCCGTGGTGGCGCTGACGGCGACGGCGACCCCCGTGGTCCAGCGCGACGTGATCGACCAACTGGGCCTGCAGGACTGCAAGCGGTCCATCCACGGGTTCCGGCGCGAGAACCTGCAGATTGAGATCGTCGAGCTAGCGCCAAGCCTGCGGCCGCCGGCGCTTGCGAGGCTGCTGCTCGAGGAATCGAGGCGGCCGGCGATCGTCTACGCCCCGACGCGCAAGGCGGCCGAATCGCAGGCCGAGCTATTGCAGTCGAAAATGTCGGCGGCGGCATACCATGCCGGCATGCCCGCGGAGGATCGCGACCGCGTGCAGTCCGCGTTCCTGCGCGGCGACCTGGAGGTCATCGTGGCCACGATCGCGTTCGGCATGGGCATTGACAAGCCCGACGTGCGCACGGTGGTCCATACCGGGCTGCCCGGCTCGATCGAGGGCTACTACCAAGAGATCGGCCGGGCCGGCCGCGACGGACTGCCGTCCAAGGCAGTCCTGCTGCACTCTTGGGCGGATCGCAAGACGCACGAGTTCTTCCTGGAGCGGGACTATCCTGAGCCGGCCAAGCTGGAGGCCCTGTTCGCCCGCCTTGGCGCGGCCAAGATCCGGGTCAGCGAGCTGGCCGCGGCCTTTCCCGGCGATGCCGAGCAGGGCGAGAGGGCCGTGGAAAAGCTATGGCTGCACGGCGGGGTCGCAATCGATGCTGACGAGCGCGCCACAAAGGGCAGCCCGGATTGGCTGGCGAGCTACCAGCAGCAGCGCGCGTACAGGATCCGGCAGTTGGATCAAGTAACGGAGCTGACGCGCTCGAGCCAGTGCCGCATGCTCGACTTGGTCCGGCACTTCGACGACTTGGAAGATTCGCTGAAGCCCTGCCAGCATTGCGATAACTGCGACACCGGGATCTGCACCGTGAAAAAGTTCCGCTCGCCCACGCCGAGAGAAGCGGAGGCACTGGATGCGATCCGCCGGGCCTTGGCGGAGCGGGACGGACAGTCGGTCGGCAAGGTCTTCCGGGAGTGGGTCGAGCCGGCCAAGCTTGAACGGCAGGCGTTCGAGCGTCTCGTAGACGGCTTGGTGCGGGCAGATCTGGCGCGTATCGACCACGACTCTTTCGTCAATCCGCAAGGCGAATCGATCGCGTTCCGCCGCATCTGGCTGACACCCGACGGCCGCTCGGCGACCAGCCTTGGCAGCCGCGTCAAGCTGCCCGCGGAAGGCGCAGGCCTGTCTGCCGCGAAGAAAGCGCCCCGCCCCAAGAGAGCCGGCCCCCGGCCAGCCCCGGCGGGGGGCAACGGCAGCCGCGCAAGGGAGCAGATCGGCCTGGGGGAGGTCCCGGCCCGCGACGATTCGGACCAACTGATCGCTGCCGCGCTGCGGGCCTGGCGCAAGACGGAGTCCGGCAGGCTGGGCCAGCCCGCCTTCCGGGTGTTTCCGGACCGCACGCTGAGCGCCCTGGTCGCCCGCAAGCCGGCGAACGAGGCCGAGCTGCTGGAAGTGCGCGGCGTCGGGCCCGCCGTGGTCAAGAAATACGGGGCGCAACTGCTGCGCGTGATTCGAAGCTCCGGCGCTTGAGCGCGCAATCGCCGGCGGCCGTTGCCCGGCTGACCGGGCGGATTGCTGTCACGAGCACTACAATTGAGGTTGTGAACGGCAGGCTCTGCCGAGCGCGGAGCTACGCACTGGCCGGCATCTCCGAGGGCAGCATTCGCAGGATGGCAGCCAAATGCAGCTGTGGCAGCCCGCTGCCTCCGAACGCTTGCTTCTGCCCCCGCTGCGGGCGGCCGCTAGCGCCGGGCGCGGGCCAGCCCGCAGTGCCGCTTGAACAGCCTGCGCAACCCGAGCCGGGGCCGCCCGCATTAACGGCGAGGGACTACCTCAAGGCGGCGGGGCCGGCCGCGTGTCTCGGCGTTGCCTTGCGCTTCGCTGTCGGCACGCTGGCCTTGATCATTGGCCTGGGCGAATTCGCCGCGCTGCTCGGGTTCGCAGCCGTATGGCTGGTGGCGCACCACGCGGTGCGCCGTTTCGAGCGGAAGGTCGCGCCGATCTCCGGCCTGTGGCACGGCTTCGGCGTCGGAGCGCTGACCGGCCTGCTGTGCTACGTCCCGTCGCTCGTCATGCAACTGGCAATGCTGGGGGGGCAAGGCCGAGAGGCGTTTCTGGGGGCCTTGCGCGAACAGGCGGAGAACTCCTCTCTGATCGCCGGAGCGGTCACCGCGCTGGAGGATCCGGCCGTCTTCTGGCTGGCACTGGCCTTCACGACCTTGGTAGAGGCCATGGTTCTGACGGCCGGCGCAGGTGCGTTCGGAGCGCTTGCCGCAAAGAGCGTCCTGAACGAGCGCTAGCGACGGCCGCGCCTCAGAGCCGCGAGAGCGGGCTCGCAGGCCGCCAAGATGATGCCTCCGCTCCCAACCTTGCGGCCGTCGAGGCAGGGAAATTGACGGCGCAGCAGGCACCCTGCGCAGCAAGGGCGGCAGGCGGTGCTGAGTTATACTCGCAGCGTGGAGGCTGGCATGGCTTCGGGACCGTACTCGCGATCCAGCATCCGGCGGATCTTGGGCATCAATGAGAACCGGCTCCGCTCGTGGGAGCGCGCGGGACTGGCCGCGGTCAAGGACAGCTACACCTTCTCGGACCTGATTTCGTTCAAAACGCTACAGGGCCTGAGCAGACAGCGGATCCCGGCCAAGCGCATCCGGAAGGCGCTTGGACAACTCCGCCACAGGCTTGCCACAGGCGCCCAGCCGCTGAGCGAACTCAAGATCGTCTCGGACGGCCGGCGCATCGCCCTCGAGCTGCCCGGCGAGACGATGGAGGCGCTGACCGGCCAGCTGCTGCTCAAGTTCGATGTCGAGCGCCTCCGCCAGGCATCCGTCGTCGAAATGCGGGGCGGCGCGGGACAGGTGCGGGAGACGGCCCCGGATGCCGAGGATCTATTCCAGCGAGCGCTGGAATCGGAAAACGGCGACGCGCCCTCGGCAGAGTCGGCCGAACTGTATCGCAAGGTGCTCGAATGCGATCCCAGGGCGGTCGGCGCTTTCGTAAACTTGGGCACGCTCCGATTCCGGCAGGGCAGGGCCGACGAGGCCGAGCGCTACTACCGGAATGCGCTGCGGATCAATCCCGACTATGCCCTGGCGCACTACAACCTGGCCAATATCTGTGACGCTTCCGGGCGGCTGGAAGAAGCTGTCAAGCATTACTCCGACGCTCTGCGCTGCCGCCCGCACTATGCCGACGCCCACTACAATCTGGCGCTAGTGGAAGAGCGTCGCGAGCGTTTGGCGGAAGCAGCCAGGCACTGGGGCGCCTACCTGCGGTTCGATTCGTCCAGCGCCTGGGCCAAGGTCGCGTCTTTCAAGCTGCGAACGCTATGCACGCTCGACAACCGGCTCCCCCGCCCCGCCGGGATCCGGTTCCGCAAGCCGTTCAACGAGGCCGAGAAGTAGCGCTGGCGGCCAATTCGCCAGCAACTCGAGCAGCGCCAAGACACGATCCTCATGCCGGGGCACGGGAAATACCTCGATTCCGCACGGCACGCCCTGCAGCGCACACTCTGGCACCGCCACGCGGCGTGTACGCAGGGCGCTGTCCTCGACTTGCTGCGGGCGTTCGAGCGCTTGCGTCCATGCGACGATGCACAGCGGGACTGTCGCGGCTTGGCGAGCGCTCCCCTTGCGCGGCGATGGAGACTGAGCGGGCGTCTGCCGCCATCCTGCGGCAAGGGCCGGCACTGGCGGTAACCCCGATGCGCCGCTTCGTCCTGCCGTCCCCCTCCAGAGCGGGATTCTTGCGCCTGCTGTGGGAAAGGCAGCGAGCCGAGTGCGTGGCGGCGAGCATCGCAGTCAGCGCGCTGCCGCTGCTGGCAGGATGGGTGCCGCCGAATGACTATTACGGATTCCGCACCCCGCAGTCGATGGTTTCGCCCGAGGCTTGGTACCGGGCGAACGAAATCATGGCCTGCTATCTGCTGGCGTCCCAAGCTCTTGCCATCCGCGCCAAGCGGCACGTGGTGGAGGCGCTGACCGCCAGGTGGGACAGGGACGAGGCAACATGGGCGACGCCGTGGATCTGCGTCGCTGCACTCTTGGGAGTGCTGGGTAGCGTGGCGCACTTTTACTTGCTTGGCTGAGTGCTGCTGACGCTTCCCGGCAGCCAGATTGACGGAGGCAAAGCTCCGCGGCTGGGCCGGCAGTGTCTCGGCCCAAGCGAGGCCTGCCCGTGCTGGCGGGCCGCCGCTGGAATCAGGCTGCCCGTCCTTGCCTGCGCGACGCCAGCCGACGCTTGCGCGGACTGCTACGATTCGACAATGCGCGTTGCGATACTGACGCTGCTCGCCTGCCTGAGTGCGCTTGGTCAGGACGCGTTGCCCCAGGATCAGGGCATCAGCGGGCTGGTACAGAAACTCCGGCAACTCTCGTCTCCGTACCGGGTGTTGCACATTGTTGCGCACCCGGATGACGAGGACGGGCCGACACTCACGCACCTGAGCCGCGGCCTCGGGGCCGAAGTCGTGATCGCATCGATCACCCGCGGCGAGTCCGGCGCAAACCTGGTGACGGGCGATTTCTTCGACGCGCTGGGCGTCTTGCGAACGCTCGAGTTCCGCAAGGCGGCGCAATTCTACGGGGCCGGCTTGCGGTTCACGCGCTTTGCCGATTTCGGATACTCGAAGACGCTGCAGGAAACGCTCTCGAAGTGGGAGCGCGACGAGGTCACGCGTGAGTTGGTGGCGATTATCAGGGAAGTGCGCCCGCATGTGGTGCTGTCGCGCTTTCAGGGGGGGCCGCCCGACGGACACGGCCATCACCAGGCGGCCGGCCTGCTCGCCCGGGATGCGTACCGGGCCGCCGGGGATCCGTCGCGATACCCCGAAGCCGGACAGCCTTGGCAGCCGGCGAAGCTGTATGCCGACAACATACGCGACGGCGGTGCCTGGACGGTGGCGATCGATTCCGGCGTTTACGACCCGGCGCTGGGCATGACCTATGCCGAGTTCGCACGCTTGGGCCTGCGCTTCCAGCGCTCGCAGGGCGCGGGCTCGGCGATCGCCACGCCCGGGCCGGCCGTGCGGCGCTACAAATTGGTGGAGTCCGCTGTTGGCTTTGCCGAGCGCGAGGCCTCGATTTTCGAGCGCATCGAGGGGCGGCTGCCGCTTGGCGTGGCGGAAGCCGCGGCTGCAGCCGCCGAGAAGATCCGCGCGAATCGCTCTGCCGATGCGTGCGTGCCCGACCTGCTGCGCGGGCACCGCGCCGTGCGCCAAGCGCGCCTCGCGTCCGATTCGGCATTCCTGGCCCGGCGCGAGGCGCAGTTCGAGGCCGCGGTTTCGCAGGCCCTAGGCTTGCGTCTCACATTCCTCGTCGAGCCTGGGCGGAACGCCGCCGGATCTTCTTCGTTCCTGCCGTTCGAGACCGTGAATATCGCCACGCCGGGGCAGACGCTCGAGATCCGCGCCCGGCTGTTCGCGGCCGGGGAACTGCCGGAGGGAGTCCGCTTCGACGTTGAAGCGCCCGCCGGGTGGCGAGTGGAACCCTTGGAGGGCTCACGCTACCTCGTGACCGTGCCCGAAGGAGCGCAAGATTCGGCAGTGCATTGGCACCGGGCATCGGTCTGGGACCTGTCCTACGCCACGACTGATCAGGAGCGCTGGAGCCGGGCTCTGCCGCGCCCGCCATTGCGGGTCCGCTGCTCGTACCGCATCCGCGGAACGACGCTGCATCTCTCCGCGGCAGCGCAAGCGAGCTACATCGACTCGGAGCGGATCCAGCGGCGTCGAAACTTGGCCGTGGGGCCAGCCGTGTCGGTCGAGTTCGCCACGGACGCCGGCGTGATCACCGCCGGCAGCGAGGAGTACCGGCTGGCAGTGTCATTGCGCAGCACTTCGTCGGAGCCGGTGGCCGGGCATGTGCGATTGGACCTGCCGCAAGGGTGGTCGACGGAGGAGCATTCCAAGCCTTTCTCCTTCCGCCGCGAAGGCGAGATTGCCGCCGCGGGCTTTGTCGTCCGGCCCGCGCCTGACGCAGAGCCGGGCACGTACGAGATTCGGGCCGTGGCGGCGCACGACGGGAAGTCATCCGCGGCCAGCTTCCGGCGGATTCTCTATCCCGGCCTCGAGACGGCGTACTTGTCACGGCCGGCTCGCCACGAAGCACGCGTAGTGGACGTGGACACCGTGGCGGGCTTGCATATCGGATACGTGGCCGGCAGCGGCGATGCCGTGCCCGAGGCCATTCGGCAGCTGGGAGCGCGGATCACGATGCTCGGGGCGCAAGAGCTGGCCTCGGGCGACCTGTCCAGGTTCGACGCCGTCTTCACTGGCATCCGCGCTTACGCGGTGCGCGACGACCTGAAGGCGCATAACGCCAGGCTCTTGGAATATGTCCGGGGCGGGGGCGTGGCGGTGGTGCAGTACAACACGCCCGAGTTCGACCACAACTTCGGCCCCTTCCCCTACAGGATGACGCGACGTCCGGAAGAGGTCAGCGAGGAGGATTCGCCGGTAACGATCTTGCAGCCCGGCAATGCCGTCTTCCAGTGGCCCAACCGCATTACCGAGGATGACTTCGACGGCTGGGTGGAGCAGCGCGGGTCGAAATTCCTCGCCGAATGGGACGAGCGCTACGTGCCGCTGCTGGAAACGCACGATACCGGGCAGGCGCCGCAACGGGGCGGCTGGCTGGCGGCGCGACATGGCAAAGGCCTGTACGTCTACTGCGCCTATGCGTGGTACCGACAGCTGCCGTATGCCGTGCCGGGGGCCGTGCGCATCTTCGCCAACCTGCTGGCCCTCGGCGCGCCCGGCGCCCCTTGGCGGTAGGCATGGCGCAGGACCACGACGCCGATGTTGTCGTGATCGGCAGCGGGGCTTCCGGCGGCATGGCGGCTTGGAACCTCTGCCGCAAGGGAGCCAAGGTCCTGCTCCTGGACGCGGGCGGCGCCTTCCCGCGCGCCGATTTCTGGACCCATGTCAAGCCGTGGGAGCGCGCGGAGCGCCTGCGCCGCGGCCAGAGGCCCCCGCCGTTTTTCCTCGACCGGGCCGAACAGCCGTACACGACCGTCGCCGACCGGCCCTTCGACCTGACCCGCGTGTGGGGTATCGGCGGCAAGACCAATGTCTGGGGCCGGCTCTCGCTGCGCTACTCGGATCTCAACCTCGGCGAGCCGGCCCGGGACGGGTGGGAAATTCCGTGGCCGGTGGGCTATGCCGATCTGGCGCCGTACTACGACCGCGTCGAACAGTTGATCGGCGTCTGCGGGGGAGGCGAGGATCTGCCCTGGCTGCCCGGCAGCGACCACTACCAGCCGGCACCCGCGCCGCGTTGCGGCGAGCTGCTGATCGCCGCGGCGGCCGCCAAGGCCGGCAGGCCGGCGGTCGCCACCCGCCTCGCGGTCCGGACCGAGCACTCCGCCGGCGTGCCCAAGTGCCACTACTGCGGAGCCTGCGGCGAGGGCTGCGATACGGCCAGCTTCTTCAACACAGCGGACCATCTCATTCCCGCGGCCAAGGCCACCGGCGGCTTGCAGCTCGTCGAGAACGCGGTCGTGTCGCGCATTTTCGTCAATTCCGAGGGCCGGGCCAGCGCCGTGCAGTATTTCGACCGCCACTCGGGCGCCGAGCGCGTAGTGCCTGCCAAGCGCGTCATCCTTGGCGCCGGCTGCGTCGACTCCACGCGTATCCTGCTCAACTCCGCATCGCGGCTGTTTCCCGATGGACTGGGAAACGCTTCCGGCACGCTCGGGCGCTACCTTTGCGAGCAGGTCCGCATCAACGTGCATGGCTTCGCGCCGCAGTTGCTCGGCGCGCCGGCTCGCAACGACGACGGCATCAGCGGCGGGCATCTGTACTTCCCCCGGCATGACGATCCTGCGGCAACGAGAGACTACTTGCGCGGCTTCGGCATCGAGCTGTGGGACATCGGCTGCCAGCCGAACGCCTCGTATGCCAAGCGGATGGCCGGCTTCGGGGCCGGCTTCAAGCAGGCGGTCAAGCGGCGCTACCCCGCTCGTATCGAACTGCACCCGTTCGGAGAGGTGCTGCCGCGGCCGACCAACCGCATCACCGTGGATCGCAGCCGGGTGGATCGATACGGCGTTCCGGTAGCGCACATCGACTTTGACATTGGGAGCAACGAGCGCAAGATGGTGGAGGCGATGTACGACAAAGTCGAGGAGATCTTCCACCAGCTGCGCGCAGAGGTCCTGCCGTACCGGCGGGGCGCGATCGACAAGTTCGGGAGCGCGATCCACGAGCACGGCACGTGCCGCATGGGATCCGATCCGTCCAAGTCCATGCTGGATCGCTGGAACCGCATGCACGAGGTTCCGAACGTGTTCGTCGTAGACGGATCGGCCTTCCCGACCGCATCCGAGAAGAATCCTACGCTCACGATCCTAGCGCTGAGCTGGCGGGCAACCGACCATCTGGCCGAGCTGATCGCCCGCAGCGAGATCTAGCAGGCCGCGGATGCGCGATGAGCGCCGGCTGTCAGCATCCGTCGAATATCGCGACCAACAGGATGTAGGCCAATGCAAGCACTACGAACCCTATGCTCCCGTATTCTCCTTTGTAAGGCTGCCAGAACAGCATAAGCGCACCTCCTTGGCACATGGAAGGGAGCGCATCTTGAGACCCTTGCCCCCTTGCCGGAACGGTGAATCGATCCCGGTGCTTGCCGGCATTCGCACGCAGGCGCCCCTCGCATCTCTTGCGTAGCAGCCACAAGGCGCGGTTGAGACGCACCGAAACATTGGCGCGGCTGATCGACAGACGCTCGGCAGCCTCCTTGGCGCCCGGCCCGCGCATGTAGCGCAACTCCCCGATTTGACGGCGGGCTTCCGGCCATGCCGCGAGCATCTCGACCTGTTCCCTTCCAACCGGCCATGCCTCGGGAGGCTGCCCTAGATCGCGCAGCTGCTCGAACTGGCCGGGATCGGCCTCCTTCGTTTCGGCCGGGCGCTGGCGACCGGGTTTGCGCTTGCTCTAACACCTGCCTTAGTATATATGCATTATTTGCATTTTTTTTACAAAAGGAGGGATCTCGACATGAAAAAGACTGCTTTCGCGGCATTGGCCGCGCTGTTCGTTCTGCTACCGCTCGGCCAAGCGGCGGGTGTCGAAACCGGGAGCTTCGAACGACTGCTCGTCTATTGCGATGTCGACAGTGTGAGCGAAGCCTTGCAGCAAGGCGCCAACCCGAACTGGTCCGACGCCGACAACGGCGAGTCGGCGCTGCATTACGCCGTGCAGTGCGAATCCGGCCTGCGGGGATCCCAGTTCGGCTTGGCGCAGGCGCTCATCGAAGCCGGAGCGCTTGTCTCGGCGGCTACGGTCCACGGCGAATCCGTGCTGGAAAGAGCGCTGCTGCTCGGCTCGGAACCAACCATAGAGTTGTTGCTGGAAGCCGGCGCTGACCCCCATGCCCGCTCGGCCAACGTGGCGGGCGTGTCCATGCCAGCGCTGGCGCGCATAGTCGGCAATGCGAGTGCCGAGCGAGCACTGGCAAGGCACGGCGCGGAGGTTGGGGCTTCCGACAGGGAGGCGGTGAGGCAATGGGGCTGGATTGCCAGCTTTGCTCGCGATATCGACCACTGGATGGACAGCAATGCTCACCTCGAGGACGCAGAGCTGGCGGAGTCTATCCTGGAGCACCTGCGCAGCTACTTTGCCGACAAGCCGGAGATTCTTGCCGAAATAGAGCTGGACCTGTTGGCAGTGGATCCGAAAACATTCCAGATGGCAACCGGTGCGCCGTGCTGCGGCACGCGCCCTGCTCCGCTTGCTGCCCGCGCCGCAGGCCAACCGGCAGGCCCGAACAACGCGCCTCCAGCAGACCTATCGGCGGCATCAGGCTGCACGCCGGGCTGCTACGACGGCTATTCGGCGTGCGCGAGAGGCTGTGGCGGAGGCCCGTCCGGCATTGTCTCCAGAGCAGTGTGCGCAAGGCACCGCAAAGGATGCCTTAACTGGTGCTTGCAGATCCCTCGAGACCCGCCAGCAAGCTAGCGCAGCAGCGGGGGCGGTCTTTTCCGGACATGGAAGGCACTGCCCCGGCAATCGCAAGAAAGTTTCTTGCACGAGGGAGCCCGCTTGCTTGCTCACAGCGAGCCTTGCCTGCAAACGATACCGAACGTAAAGGGTGAGGCGACCTGCCCGAGGTTTGCCGTGCAACCTTGGATTCGGTGCGCCAGCCACAGGCAGGCACGGCAGGCGGTCGACGAAGCCACCTTGCAAGTCACGGCCGCGACTTGCGAGCAACGCCCTTGTAGCGTCTGTTGCGCATCGACCATGCCGCCTCCCTGCCATTGGCATGCACCCCACCCCGCGCGCACTCCTCGGGAGCGGGACCGGCCTCATGCGCCAAGAAACGCTTCCAGCTTGGCCTTTGCATCGCGGAAATAGCCGGGCAGATCCTCCACCGCGCCGCCGATCTCGAACACAAGCAGTCCTTGGTAGTCGATCTGGCGGAGCTTGGCAATCAGGCGTGGATAGTCGACGAATCCATGCACCAGCGGCTTGTGCTCGGCCCATGTATCGGGCTCTATGTCGTGAACGTGGAAATGGAAGATCTTCGGCCCCAGCGCGTCGATGATCTCGTGAGTGATGTCGTTGTAGGCCTTGATGCCGGCCGGCGTGCCCTTCTCTTCCGGGCGCACGCGAGCGAGCAGCTCGGCATAGTTCTTCTGATGGCCGACATCGATCGTTGCGCCGACATGCTCATGATCGACGTCCAGTACCAGCCTTGTGAAATCTGCCACGGATTCCGGATAGCCGGTCTCGATTGCCAGCCGCAAGCCGAAGTCGCGGGCCATGTCCCCCCAGCGGCGAAACGTGCGGAGCAGCAGCGGCCAGGCGTCTTGCAGGGACAGGTACGCGGAACGCCGCACATGGATGTTCGCCAGTTCGGCGCCGACGAAGGCGCTGGCTTCGAGCGCGGCGTCGATCCGCTCGACGCCGAACGCGTGGGAGGGGGCGAACGGCGAGAGGTAGGGAGTGTCCACCCACGGCAGGTGCGTCGAGACGTAGCGGAACGGCTCCAGCGCAGCTTTCAGCCGCTCCCGGCTGGCCGGGCCGAGGTCTCGGAACTCGAAGCCGGGAGGCACGCCCGGTCGCGCCTCGATCGATCCCATCGGGTGCAATTCGATGGTTTGGAAGCCGAGGCTTTGCAAGATCCCGATAGAGCGGAACAGTCCATAGCCCGGGAAATAGGGGTTGGCCCCGATGATGGCGGGATCAAGGCCTCGTTGCTGCGCTGCGGCCCGCAAGGCGGCTGCGCCGAGTGAGAGTTGGAAAAAGCGTCGACGGTGCATGAAGTCCTCCTGCTTGACGCGCGGCTAGGGCGGCGATGCGGACGCGCCCGGAGCCGCCGGCGATCTGACCGTTTCGCCTCCGCTCGCGACGACCTCCACGGCGGTGGCTCCTGCTTGGCGGAGCCGCTCTGCCATCGCGGCCGCCCCTTGCCCCCGGGCAATCTGCAAAACCACGCCTTCGTCCGGCAGTCTCGGCACGGGGCGGCGCCCGCCCCCGCGGAGGAGTCCGGACTCCCACAACAGGGCGGCAAAGATGCCGACGACCGCGCCGGCCATGGTCGTTTCGAAGGTGACCACGCCGGTAGCCCAGCCTGAGTTGATGGGCATGCCGCCCGTCACCAGCGGATAGTCGCGCTGGGCCCAGTACATCAGGGCGGTTGCCACACCGCCGCCCGCGATCCCCGCCAACACGGCCGTCAGCGACATCCGGCTGCGCCTCGGCAATGGCGAAGGGTGTATCTCGACCGGCCGCAACGAATACAGTTCCATGGCCCCGCGCGGGACTCCCTCCTCCGCCAGGCCGCTGATCGCCGCCACGGCGTCCTCGGGCCGCGGAAACTCAGCGTGCAGGTACTTCATCGTCGTACTCCCAGATGGCGATGATGGGAAACGCCTTGACGAACAGCAGGTAGAGCAGTGCCATGGCGGCGAACGTGCCCCCGGTGATCGAGAGTTCGATCCAGCTCGGCGCGTAGCTGCCGCCAGCGGCCGCCAGCGGCGGCGCGGACAGTGTCGGAATCACGATCAGGAACCTCTCGATCCACATCCCGAGCAGCACGGCCGCGCTGCTCGCGGCGATGGTTGGGATGCTGCGCAGCCTCGCGACCCCCAGCAACGCCAGCGGGATCACGAAATTGCAGGCGACCATTGTCCAGAAGAGCGCGCCGTAGAGGCCGTGCTCGCGGACTTGGAATACCCGGATTTCGGCAGGCAGGTTGCCGTACCAAGTGGTGAGATGCTCCGAGAACGTGAAATACCCCCATACCAGGCTCATCAACAGCAGGAGCTTGCCGAGGTTCACGAAATGAACCTCGCGCAGGTACCGCTCCAAGCCCATCAGCTTGCGCAGCGACGCCATCACTAGCACCAGGGCGGCAATGCCGCTGAAGATCGCGCCCGCGACGAAGTACGGCGCGAAGATCGTGCTGTGCCAAGTCGGCATGACCGACATCGAGAAGTCATAGGCGACCACCGAATGCACCGAGACCGCAATCGCAAGGATGGCCACTGCCATCAGCTTCATGGCGCGCTCCAAGGCCTGCCATTGCCGGTCCGACCCGGTCCATCCCAGCGAGAGGGCCCGGTACGCGCGCCGCTTCACGCCCGTGCTGCGCTTCGCCAGCTCGGCCAGGTCCGGCAGCAGGGGCAGGTAGAGATAGACCAGGCTGCCGGACAGGTACGTCAGGATGGCCGTCAAGTCCCAGAACAGCGGCGAGCGGAAGTTCGGCCACAGCAGGCGCTCGTTGGGATACGGCAGCATCCAGAAAAAGACCCACGGACGGCTGATGTGGATCAAGGGGAACAGACCGCCGATCATCAGGCAGAAGACGGTGATGGCCTCGGCCGCGCGCGTGATGGGCTTGCGCCATGCCGCCCCTGTCAGGCGCAGGATTGCGGAGATCAGCGTGCCGGCGTGCGATATCCCGATCCAGAAGACGAAGTTGACGATGTAGAAGCCCCAGTACACAGGGCGGCGGATGCCGGTGTGGCCGAAGCCGTTGAACACCTGGTAGCCCCAGGCGAACAAGGCCCAGGCCACGACCGCGCTGCAAGCGGCAACGGCGGTGAGATAGGGGCCGCTGGCCCCGCGCATGCGTCCCAGCAGGTCGTCGCGAACGCTGGCATGGCGCGCGCCCGAAGTGATCGCTGCGGTTTGCATGGCGTCCATCGCCGCGAATGCTCGCATGGCCGCGTGGCTGCGCTAGTCCGCCTTCTCCAGGTAGAACACGCGCGGCTTCGTGCCGAGATTTTCCAAGAGCTGCCCGGAGCGGCCCTTGGCAATCTGCCCGGCGACCTTGCTGTCGGGATCGCTCATGTCGCCGAATACCATGGCTTCGGCCGGACAGGACTGGGCGCAGGCCGGCTGCACGTCGCCATCGGCCATCTCGCGCCCCTCCGCGTCCGCGTCAAGCTTGGCGCGCTTGATCTTGTGGGCGCAGAACGTGCATTTCTCCATGACACCGGCCGGGCGGATGGAAACGTCGGGGTTCAATTGCAGATCCAACGGCGCGGCCCATTCCGGAGCGAACCAGTTGAAGAAGCGCACCGTGTAGGGGCAGTTGTTCGCGCAGTAGCGCGTGCCGATGCAGCGGTTGTAGATCTGAACGTTGAGGCCCTCGTCGTTCTGATAGGTTGCATTGACCGGACAGACCGGTTCGCAGGGGGCCTCGTCGCACTGCTGGCACATCACCGGCCGGTACTTGACCTTGATGTCCGGGAACTCGCCCTCGTAGTAGCGGTCGATGCGGATCCAGTGCTTCGTGCGACCAATGGCCGCTTGCTCCTCGCCGGCTGTCGGCACGTTGTTCTCGGCAGTGCAGGCCAGCACGCACGCCTCGCAACCCGTACAGCGGTCCAAGTCGATTGCCATCGCCCATTGGGGGGTGCGCTCTTCCATGGAATTCCTCCGCTCTAAGGGCTCTCGCCAAAACAAATTAACCATTACAGGATCTGGGTGAGACCGTGTAGTTCCACTCTCCATGGAACGCATCGCGCTGGATCGATAGGCTTTGCAGCTGAGCGTCGGTCACCTTCTTGCCCGTGCCATAGCGGTTTTCGTCCAAGGCCGAGCGGATGGTCAGACCGCCCTTGGTCGTCACCGCCCCGATCAGGTTCACGACCACTTCGCGACTGACCAGCGGACGCCCCCTCCAGTTCTGCGTAATGTAGCTGAACATACGGTGCTCAATCTTGTTCCACTTGCTGGTCGCGGGTGGGAAGTGGCACACCGACACCTGCACTCCCAACTCGTCCGCCAAGCCTTGCAACTCCAGTTTCCACAAGCGGCTGCGACTGCTGTTCGAGCCGCCCCCGTCGGCTGTCACTAGCAAGCGCTTGCTGCCGGCATACGCCACGCTGCCCATCTCACGCTACCAGCGCCGCAGCGTCTCCACCGCGAATTCCGCAGTGTCATGATCCACACCCACACTCACCCAGCCTGCATTGGCCGGCAGATCATACACTCCATAGGGGATCGCCTTGCCCTGCTGCGGGTCTTGGAAATCATGCACCTCCACGGCTACCGGTTCCCCCTTGCGCTGCCATTCCCGACCGGCATTCCGGTAGCGCCCGACGAGCTCTTTCTTGTTCGCATCCACGGACACCACCGGCTCGCCCCGTTGCTGAAACTCCTGCACGCGGCGGTTAATGTGCAGGAACTGCGCATCGCGATCCGGGTGCTGCTTGCCCTCCAGCGTCTTGCGATTCGCTTGCAAGCTGTAGCCCAGCCCGTGCAACAGGCGGTTGACCGTGCGCTCGCTGATGGTGTGCCCTTCGCTACGCAACTCCTGCGCTAAGCGCGCTGCGCTGGCACAAGTCCAGCGCAACGGGGCCATCGGATCCCCCCGCGTCACCGCCTCCAGCTTACGCTCCAAGGCCGTCGCCAACTGCGGGTCCTGTGCCAGCCGCCGCGGCCGCCCGCCACCCGGGCGCCGCTGGCGCTGTCCGGGGGCGGGGGCGGCCATGGCTCCGCTCTCCAGTGCGCGCAACCCGCCGCGCACCGTGTTGCGCGACAGGCCCGTCGCTTCCGCCACTCGACTGATGCCCCCACGACCGAGCGACTGCGCCTCGACTGCCGCCCACAAGCGCCGCGTCCGCTCGTCGAGCCATGGCTGTAACACGACAAACTTGGCCTTGATGCTCTCCGCTGTCCCCTGCATCGCAACCATGCTAGCAAATCGAACCCCAAAATGTTCAATTTGTTTTGGCGAGAGCCCTAAGTCCTGTGGGGCGGCAAGTCCCGGTCTTGCCGCGAGAATTGCACGAAATCCGGGCCGTCCTCGATCTTCTCGACGCTGACCGGCGTCGGGCCCATGGCCGGGCATCCTGTCCGAGCGTCCCGCGCATCGCCCACGACCGCCATCGGATTCGCCCCCCTGCCAGCGGCATAGCGCCCGTAGGATTCGTGCCCTTGGCCCAGAGCCATGGAAACCACCCCTGGGATCGCAGCAGGGTTGACGTATACGGCTGCCTCCAAGGAGCCGTGCTCGGACCGGACGCGCACTTTGTCGCCGTTGCCGATTCCCAGCCTTGCGGCCGTCGCCGGATCGACTTCGACCGGCAGGCCCCACAGTGCGCTGGAGGTCGGATCGGGCAATTCCTGCAGCCATGGGCGGTTGGCACCGCTGCCCATGCCGAACTGAGGCGATTCGTACGCCTGGAATACGACACCTTCTTGCCCGGTGCCGAGCTGGAACGGGCCCAGGTTGCCGGGCTGGGCCGGCCCAGAGACGGCGGGCAACCCTTGCCAGCCGCCGGCCTTGAGGACCGCTTCTTGGAATTCGGAGGACGAAGCTCCGGCTTCTCCAGTCTCGAGCGTCGCGCGGAGCGTGTCCAAAGCGCCGCCAACCGTAAGCTCCTCAAAGGTCCTCCCTGCCGCGGCGGCCAGCTGTCCCAAGACCTCGGACGTCGACCTTGATTCGTACAGAGGGGCTGCAAACCTTCCCGCCACGGCGACGGAAGGCACGGGCGACACAGCGGGCGCGCCGAACGCTGCCTGTTCCAGGGGATCGTGGTCCGGCAGGATGAAATCTGCAAATGCGGACGTGTCGTCAAGGAACGACGAGAAGCTGACGATGGTCTCCGCACCGGCCAAGGCGCTCCGGGTCGCGGGAGCGTTGTAAGCCGGATTCACGCCGTCCACCAGCACCAAGGCTGCCTGCTGCAGCCGCTCGGACCAGTCCGCGGAGAAGGGGCGGCGGCGCGCGAGGCCGCCGATGGGCTCTTGAGGTGGAAGCACGCCGCCCGGCTCGCCCACGCATCCGAGCAGCCAGTTCAGCGCGCATGCGGCCGTGACCGCGTCGGCAGAGTTCCGGCGCACCATGGATGCGCCGGCTAGCACCACAGGCGCGGACGCCCGGGCCAGATCGGCCGCTGTCGAGCGGATCGAATCGACTGCGACGCCAGCCACCGCTGCAGCCTGGCCAAGATCGACGCCGGCGAAGGCGGATACCACCTCTCTGGGCGCGCCCCGGGCCGCCTCGCCGAGCTCGTCGCGCACGAGCACGTGCCCGACGGCCAAGGCCAGGGCGAGTTCCCCGCCCGGCCGGACGGGCAGCCAGCGATCCGCGTTCCAAGCTGTCAGCGAGAACCTAGATTCGGCGTGGACCAGGCGCCCACGCAATTCTCGCCGGCCCTGGCGCATGTGCCCGTAGCGCCGCGCGTACAAGACCGGCGACGCCCAGCCGCCGAGGAAATCCGCGCCGATCGACAGGACCAAGGTTGCGTCCTGGATCTCGTAAAGCGGCAGCCCGCGCCGCCCAAAGACGCGCCAAGAAGCCTCGTTCTCCGGGACGAGATCCCCCACGCCAATGCTGGTGGCGGGCGGCGCGCCCAACGCATCAAGGAAGCGGGCTATGTTCTGCGAACGCACATCCTCGCGGGCCTTGGCCAGGAACAAGATCCGACTCGGATCGGCGGCGGCCAAGGCCGCGCCGGCTGCAGCGATCGCGTCGTCCCATGAGATGGCTTCAAACCGGCCCTCGCCGCGACCGCCGGCTCGCTTGAGCGGGCCGCGCAGCCGATCCGGGTTGTACAGCGATTGCAGGGAGGCGTGGCCCCGGGCGCACAAGCGCCCGCCGCTGACCGGATCGAGGGGATTGCCCTCGATCTTCTTGACCGCCGCGATTTTCTGCCGGACCAGCTCTCCCCCGACCTCGATCTCGCGCTCGGCGGCCATCACGCGCGCCACCGTGCCGCAGGCCGCCCCGCACTCGCCGCAAACACTCGCGTGCCATTGCTCGGCGCCCAGCGGAACGCTTTCCTCGGGCACGAGCAGCGGGATGACTTGCTCGGCCTGGCGGCCGCAAGCCCCGCTGACAGCCCCCCCGGAGGCTGTCCCGACCAACTTGAAGAAGTTGCGGCGATCCATCCTAGCCATCCTCGCAGCAGGCATCTCGGCCCAGACCGCAGGGCGCGCACGACAAGCCTGCCCGCCCCCTCCAAGGCCGCGCGGTCGGTTGCGTCATGCAAGGGCCTAGTAGTGGCATGCCAGGCAGTCGTCGGTCGCGGAATTGTCCCGGTGGCATTGAATGCACGTGCCCATGGTGTGCCGGACCGCCCGGACCGCGACCGTCATGGACGCAACATCGCCGTGGCACTGCGAGCAAGCGATCCCGGCCCGGGCATGCGGCGCGTGCCGGAACTGCACGGCGGCCGTCTTGGCAAAGCCGTAGACGCGCTCCCAAGGGACCTCGTGGTCACGCTCCCAGTATGCGGCCAAGCGCGCCACCTCGGGCAGCTCGGTCGCGATGAATTGATGACAAAGCATGCACTTGCGGATCGATGGAATGCCGGCCGCATCGCGCGATTCGGCCCCCTCGTGGCAGTCGGTGCATTGCATGCGGGCCTTCTCGATATGGGCGGCGTGCGAAAAGCCGACCGGCTGTTCCGCTGCTGGCGAAAACTGGCGAAGGAAGCATAGCAACAGCAGGAATAGCGGCAGGCGCACGGAAAACCGCTCGGAGCGAACAGGCTGTTCGGCCGAAACTACAGATTATCACGACAGCCCGCAAAGCCCGCCGCTGCCGAGCAAGGGGCCGCCGGCCGCTTCACTCCTTCCCCAGCGCCAGATCCAGCAGCGCTCGGCACTCGGGCGAGTATTCGATCTGCAGGGCCGCGGCGCGGCCAGCCTCCGACATTTTCTTCCAAGTCTTGCGCAAGATGTTGACCATGCTGTCCTGGGCCTGTTCGGCGGCGAAAGGGGCGAAATAGTGGGCTAGGAACACGAGGCAGGCCACGTCCTCCAGCAGCTGCGCCAAGCGGTCGGTCTTGAAGCGTTCCTTGCGTATGATCTCTTGCACGCGCAGCACGGTCTTGTCATCCAAGCCGCAGTCGCGCATGATCGCTCCAGCGGTGCTTGCATGGAAGCGCCCGAGATTCCTGCGCCAGGCCAGATAGGCCGCCCTCCCCGCGGGATAGCTGTCTCGCGGGATCTCCCAGCGGCGGATGTGCTGGGCGCGCACGGCCAGCCGCACCTCGTCCGGAGCGTCCGGAGCGAGACGGTCCAGCCAAGCCGACATGCGCCGCGCGTAGGCAAGCTCCTTAGGCACGCCGCTGGCGTCGCGGTTGGGATCCTCGGCGTTTGCCGCATCGAACATCTCGAGGCAGCGACGCACTTGCGCTTCCGCCAAATCGCTCATCGTCCGCGCTTCGCGCAGGAGCGGCTGGCCCAGATCGCGACGAGCGCGACAGCCGCGGTCTCGGCCCGCAGCACGTTCGCGCCGAGGCCGACAGCCCTGAAATCGCTGCGGCCGGCCATTTCCGATTCTTCCGGCGTCCAGCCGCCCTCCGGCCCAACCAGCACCGCAGTGTCTTTCCCGCCGCAATGCTCAGCAGCGGACGGGCTGCCCGGTTCGGCCAGCAGCTTCGTCTCGCTGCGGCAGCCCTGGACCGCATCGGCAAAAGCGACTGGCTCCGTCACTTCCGGCGCGGCCAAGCGCCTGGACTGCTGGGCGGCTTCCATGGCGATGCGACGCCAGCGCCCGCGGCGCTTGGGAGCGGACTGCACGAGCTTTGCATCGCTGCGAGCGGCCACGAGCGGCGTGATCGAATGCGCGCCAAGTTCGGTCAGTTTCTCGATGGCCCACTCGAAGCGGGCGAATTTGATGATGGACAGCGCGATGCTCAGCCGCGCAGGTTCGGGGGGAGCGGGCAGCGCGTCGCCGACGCGGAAGCGCACCTCGCCCGGCGAGCAGCTCTCGGTCCGCGCCCGATAGGCGGCCACTTGGTCGGAGATTTCGACCCATTCTCCCGGCTTGAGCCGGGCCACGCGCACGAGATGGTGCGCCTGCGCGCCGCGAGCGACTGCCACGCCAGCCTCGATCATGTCCACGAACACGCGGCGCAGGGCCATTCCCAATCAGCGTATCGCTTCGCCTCCGATTGCGCCAGCACGGCCAAGCCGGCCGCTTGCCCGCCGCGGGCGGCGGGACTGCGCCGATCGCTAGACTGGAGCATGGAAGTGCATCTCGAGGCGCCAGTCGCAGCCAGTCAGGCGGGCGTCCTCGCGGCTGGCGAGACCGCCCGTGTCATCCGCGATCGCCTGCGCCCTCACTTCGCCCAGCTCGCCCGGTGCGAGTCGACGCCCGAACTCCTGCGACACCCCCTCTACCGCCGTCTCCAGCCCTTGGCGGACCGCATCCTAGCCGCGCCCGAAACCGGCGGTTTCGCGGCAGCGGACGCTCCGGCCAAGGCTTCGTACCGCTTCCTAGCTTGGAACATCGAGCGCGGCATCGAGTACGAGTCGCAGTTGAGAGAGTTCAAGGGGCATGCCTACCTTCGGTCTGCGGACGTCCTGCTACTTACCGAAACGGATGTCGGCATGGCGCGTTCGGGCAATCGCAACATTGCGCGCGAGCTGGCCCGCGAACTGGGCCTGAACTACGCTTTCGCTCCCTGCTACTTGAACCTTTCCAAGGGCGCGGGCGTGGAGCATGAAGCGGACGGCGAGAACGACGTAGGCCTGCACGGCAATGCGTTGCTGAGCCGGTACCCGCTGCGCAATACGCGGCGCATCGCGCTGGGAAACGGCCGCGACAAGATGCGCGGCCGGGAGAAGCGGCTGGGCCAGCAGGCCGCCATCATCGCCGATGTCGAGCTGCCCGGATTGCCGCTCACGGCCTGCTCGGTGCATCTGGACGCACAATCGCGACAGCGCCACCGGCGCGATCAAATGGAGCTGGTCATCACCGGACTGCCGTCGGCCGGGCCGGCCGTGATCGGCGGCGACTGGAACACGACTACGTTCGATTCTTCGAGTGCGCGAGCGGTGATCATCGGCTATTTCGTGCGAGTGATGCTGGGAGCCCGCAAGATGATCCGCGGCCACTTCCTGCGGCCCTACGCTTTCTTCGAGCGCGATCTCTTCCGGCTGCTGGAGCGGCGGGGGTTCGACTGGCGCGCGGCGAACGTGCTCGATGAACGGACCACGTCCTATGATGTCGAAGACGCCAAGACGCACAAGAACCTGCGCGAATGGGTGCCGGACTGGTGCTTCGACTTCGTGCGCTGGGCGCTGCGGGACTTCGGCGGCAAGTGCCCGCTGAAGATCGATTGGTTTGCCACGCGGGACTTGGCACCAGCCCGCCCGGTCGTCTTGCATGAATTCCGCGAGGGACGCCGGCCGCCGCTATCCGACCACGATGCCATAGGCCTTGACCTGCCGGTTCCCGCCCGCGAGCGAGAATAGCCCCGCCGGCCATCCGCCGCATGCGGGGCTGCAGCCGCGGAGCCGGCCCAATTTCCACCGGCACGGAGACATGCCCTCGCCGCGGGCATTGCCGCCTCCCGGCGCTGCCAAGGAACCTTGGAACTTCGACTCGCTCGAGCAGCCTGTCGGCCATGGCGGGCCGCCAAGCTTGGCGCGCTCCCATGTCGCAGCGATCGCCCGGCGAGAGCGACCGCCCGCAAGCAAGGCCTGAACCGCATCGAGGTCTTGCGCCAAGAGTTGACCGCCGGCCGGGCCAAACTGCTTCGCCCAGCCGACCCCTGAGCAGCAACAATTGCGGGATGCCCGCGAGCGAGCGCGCCTGGCACGCGGGTTCCCAGCCGAGGAGAAACCCGCCACTGGCAGATAGAGGTGCGAGCAGCAGTGCGGCCGCGGTCCAAGCACCCCGCCTGCGCCATATGCGGGATTTGACTATGCAAGCCGCCGAGATTACCGCCGCCAAGGGATCGAGGTCAAGGAATCCGAGAATTGCGGAGGCAGGACGCGGCGGCTCCCGGGCACTGGAATCAGTTCTGCGAAAGCTGCCCCGGGGGCCAGCAAGCAACTCCGCCCGGGCCGCCTGGCCGTATTCCGCCTTGCCGGGGAAACTCGCCGGACTGCCTATAATCTGGATACACGGGCAATGCCAGTCTTGGAGGCGTCAGAGGTCGCGGCGGTGCCAGACGCGCTGGCGCGCGAGGACCACCGCATTATCGCCGGCATGATCGACGAGTCTTCGCGAGTGCTGGACTTGGGCTGCAGCGAAGGCGACCTGCTGGCTTGGCTGGCGCGGCACAAGCGCGTCGAGGCGCGCGGCGTGGAGATCGCCTCGGACAAGGTCCGGCGCTGCGTTGAACTGGGCCTGTCGGTGTATCAAGGCGACATCAACCAAGGCTTGGCCGACTACCCTGACGCCTGCTTCGACTACGTGGTCCTCAGCCAAACGCTGCAGGTCGCGCAACAGCCTCTCGAGCTGATGCGGGAGATGCGGCGGGTGGGCCGCCGCATCGTGGTGGCCTTCCCGAATTTCGGCCACTGGAGCGTGCGCCTGTCGCTGCTATGCAGCGGCAAGGCCCCTCGTACCGGGCACCTTCCCTACCAGTGGTACGATTCCCCCAACATCCGCGTCCTGACGATTCTCGACTTCGAGGATCTGTTGCGCCAGGAGGGGTTCCGTGCCGAGCAGTCTTGCTTCTTGCGGCAAGGCAGGCGGGTGACGAGCCAGCCGAACCTGCTCGCCGATTCGGCGATCTACCTGCTCAGCTAGTCTGAAGTTCCGAGCCGTTTCCCCTGCTCAGCCGGGCCTAACTCATTGAAAATAGAGTGCTTAACCGCATTAGCTCGCCTTCCGGCTCTGTATTTTGTTCCCATGTAATTTCAATATTGATTCTTTTTTTGTATTATTTGGCATTGACTTGCAATCTTTCTTCTGCTATCATGTTCCCATGTACGTAGAAACCGTCCCCAACCGCAACTCGCCCCCCGCCATCCTCCTCCGCGAAGGCTGGCGCGAAGGCGCCAAGGTCCGTAAGCGCACCCTCGCCAACCTCTCCGCCTGGCCCCCCGCCAAGGTTGCCGCTCTGCGCAAACTGCTCAAGAACCAGCCCCTCGTCAGTCCCGAACAAGCCTTCTCCATCGTCAGTTCCCGCCCCCACGGCCATGTCGAACTGCTGCTGGAGGCCTTCCGCCGCCTGCGCCTGCCCCAACTGCTCGACCGCAGCCCCTCCCCCCAGCGCTCGACCGTGCTGGCCATGATCGCCCAGCGCCTGCTGCAGCCCGCCTCCAAACTCGCCACCACGCGCCTCTGGCACAGCACGACGCTGGCCGCCGAACTCGACCTGCAAGACACCACCGCAGACTCCCTCTACCAGGCCCTGGACTGGCTGCTGCTGCGCCAGCAGCGCATTGAGAAGCGCCTGGCCCAGCGCCACCTGCAAGAGGGCGCCCAAGTGCTCTACGACGTCTCGAGCAGCTACTACGAAGGCCACAGCTGCCCGCTCATGCGCTACGGCTACAGCCGCGACGGCAAGCGCGGGCGCACGATCGTGGTCTACGGCCTGCTGACTGACCGTGAAGGCCGACCGCTGGCCGTGCAGGCCTATCCCGGCCACACCGCCGATCCGCTCACCGTGCCGGATCAAGTGCAGACTCTGCGCACACAATTCGGCCTGCAGCGCGTGGTGCTGGTGGGCGACCGCGGCATGCTCACCCAGACGCAGATCGAGACGCTGCGCAAGGACCCCGGGCTGGGCTGGATCTCGGCCTTGCGCCACAGCGCGATCTGCCGCCTGGCGGAGGAGAAGACCGTGCAGATGTCGCTATTCGACGAGCGCAACTTGGCGGAGGTGAGTTCCCCGCAGTACCCCGACGAACGCCTGATCGTGTGCTGCAACCCGGCCTTGGCCGAGCGCCGCCGGCGCAAGCGCGAGGAGCTGCTGGCCGATCTCGAAGAGGACTTGGCGCGCATCCAGCGCGCTGTGGAACGGCGCACCAAGAAACCGCTGTCGGCGACTGCCATCGCCGAGAAAGTGGGGCGGGCCAAGCAGCGCTCCAAGGTTGGCAAGCACGTGCAGGTTGAGATCGCCGACGGCTGCTTGCAGTACGAGCGGGACGAGCGCTCGATCGAGCGCGAGGCGGCCTTGGACGGAGTGTACGTGATCCGCACCAGCCAGAGCGACCTAGCGGCCGCCGATGTGGTGCGTTCCTACAAGCAGTTGATGCGGGTCGAGAACGCCTTTCGCTGCCTGAAGAGCGTGGACTTGCGGGTGCGCCCGATCTACCACCGGCGCGAGCAGCGCGTGCGCGCGCACCTGCTGCTGTGCGTGTTGGCCTATTACGTGGAATGGCACCTGCGCCAAGCCTTGGCCGAGCTGCTGTTTGCCGATGAGGAGTTGGCCGCGCAGCAGGCCGTGCGCGATCCGGTGGCCCCAGCCCAGCCGCGGGCAGCCTTGCAAGCGAAGAAGAACGGCGGTTGTACGGCGGCCGGCTTGCCCCTGCACAGCTTGGCCACGTTACTGGAGATGCTGGGCACGCGCTGTCGGCACCAATGCCGCCTGCACGGCGATGAGCACGGACCCACCATCGAGCGGCTGACCGAGCCGAGCGCCTTGCAGCAGCGGGCGCTGGAACTCGTCCGCACCTCCATTTGTTCCCAGTAAGCAACACCTCCGAACCCAGCTAAATTGATGTATTATAAGGACTTCTCTTGGTGCTTGGCTTGGAACTTCAGGCTAGACCCTCGGCACTCTGCGAGCAGGTCATCCACGGCCCGTTCGACAGCGGCCGGCGTTACGGACAGGACGCAGCGGGGTTCTGCGAAGGCATAGCAGCGGTCGCCCGGACAGGGCTTGCAGTCCCAAGCGGTCTCAACGACCCGGTGGCGAGTCTTCCAAGGGTGCCAGGCCTTCGAGTCCGACGACCCGAAGACAACCACGCAGGGGACTTCGAACGCCGCTGCTATGTGCGCCGGCCCGGAATCGTTGCCGACGAACAAGTGCGCGCCGGCCAATAGCGCCATCAGGTCGGGCAACGGCAGTCCCCGGCGCACGCCGAACCCTTTCACCTTGGCGGACAGGTCGGCCTCGCCCGGGCCGGCCACGAAGACCGGCTCCAGCCCGTGCCGCTCGCGGAGCTGGCCGGCGAGTGCTAAGAAACGGGCAAGCGGCCAAGTCTTCGTGGCGTAGGCCGCACCGGCATGCAGCACCGCATACGGCTGCTCCGAGCGCACCGGCACAGCCGCCAGGCGGGCCCCCGGGATCGCGCCCAGCTGCCCGGATAGGTGCATGATGGCGGAGGCATGGTGCTCGGCCGTATGCACGCTGCCGTCGTCGCTCCGCCGGAGCACCTCTTGCGGGCGCGGGATGCGAACGTTGTAGGCCCAGCGCTGGCGGAAGTGGGCGAACCCCGCGCGCCAGCGCGCCCCGGACAGAGCCGTGAGCCAAGCCGCGGTCGTCCCGCCGTGCATGTCGAGGCACAAGCTGGGGCGCAGGCCGCGGAGCGCGCGCAGCAAGCGCGCCTTGCCCGCCGGCCCGGCCCCCGCTTCAAGGCGCAGGATGCCGTCGATGTCGGGCTGTCCCGCCAAGACGTCTGCGAAACGCTCGTCCATGACGACATGGATGCTGGCAGCGGGCACTGCCTGGCGCAGCAACGAGAAGGCGGGGGTCACAAGCACGGTGTCGCCGAGCGAGCGCAGCCGCACAAGGACGATCGAGGCGTCGGGAGCGAGCCGGGAAAGGGTCGGGCTGCTCACACGGGCAGGTCAGGCCGCGCGCGATTCGGCCACGGTATTGAGGAACCCGCGTGCGGCGGTTTCGATACGGCCGAATTCTTCGTCCATCAGCCAGCGCTTGTTGACCAGCTCGGAGCCGACGGCCACCGCGCTGGCTCCGGCGCGCAAGAAGTCCCCCGCGTTGGACACGGTCACGCCGCCGGTCGGCACCAGCAGCACTTGCGGCAGCGGCGCCTTGAGGGCCTTGATGTAGCTAGCGCCGCCCACCGCGCCTACCGGAAAGACCTTGACCATGGATGCCCCGGCATCCCACGCGGCCATGATCTCGGTGGGCGTGAGTGCGCCGGGGATCACGCAATGCGAATACCGGTTGCAGATTTCGATGGTCGCGAGGTCGAGGGAAGGCGTGACGCAGAACCGGGAACCGGCCAGCATGCAGTTGCGCGCCGTGGTGGCATCCAGCACCGTCCCGGCGCCGAGCACGAGCGCATCGCCGAAGCGGTCGCAGGCTTTCTCGAGCGTTCGGATCGCTCCCGGAACGGTCATGGTGACTTCCAAGATCGGAATACCCGCGTTGTAGATCGCCTCGATGGCTTGCAGCGCGTGCTCTGCATCATCGGTGCGCACGATCGGGATGATGCCAACCTCCAAGATCGTGTTCAGTGTGTCGCGCTCGGCCATGGCCGCCAATTCCCAAGCCGTTACATTACCAGAGCAGGCCAAGCGCCGGCAAACCGGGCTTCGCGGCGGCGTGCAGCGCTGCCCTTGCAGGACAGTAGCGGCCCTCGCTGTCGTTGCGAGCGCCGGCCTGCAGGGTTGGCCGGATCCGCGGCAGGCGGCACGCGGGGCAGCGCGCACGGGCGGGGCCGGACTTGCGCAATGCAGCCCGCGCCGATCGAACTACACTGAGAAGGCATGGCGGTGCCGGCCTTGGCAGTGGCAGGCGGGGACGCCCTGCGCACAGATCCCTACCCCCCGTGGCCCGCGCTGGGGGGCGGGGACTTGGAGCGAGTGCGCAAGGTGCTCGAAACACCCGGCTGGGGCGGCAGCAGTCCGCCGGTCGAAGACTTCGAGCGCCTGTTCGCCCAATATCACGACGCAGCGTTCGGCATCGCCGTCTCCAGCGGCACGATGGCCTTGGAACTGGCCCTGCACGCTTTGGATATCGGCCCGGGCGACGAAGTCATCGTGCCGGCGCACAGCTTCATCGCAACGGCCGCGGCAGTATGCCGCGTCGGCGGGGTGCCCGTCTTCGTCGACATCGAGGCCGATACCTACAACATCGACCCCGTCCGGGCGGCCGAGGCGCTGTCCGCAGCCACCAAGGCGGGGATTGCCGTGCATTTCGGCGGAGTGATGGCCGACATGGACCGTCTCGGCAGCGTTGCGCCCGACAGCGTTGCGCACTGGATCGAAGACGCGGCGCACGCCCATGGGGCAGAGTGGTTCGGGCGGCGCGCGGGCAGCGTGGGGACGATCGGCACGTTCAGCTTCCAAAACTCCAAGGCCATGACGGCGGGGGAGGGCGGCATCCTGGTTACCAACGACGAGAGCCTGGCGGCCAAGGCGCGCTCGATCACAAATGCCGGGCGGCGCCCCGGCAGGGGCTGGTTCGAACACTTCGCACTGGGCACCAACCTGAGAATGACCGCCCTGCAGGCAGCCCTGCTAGGGGCGCAGCTCGAGCGATTGCAGGATCAGATCCGGCGCAGGGCGGCGAACTTCGGCCGCTTCGAGCGCGAGCTGAAGGGAGTGGAGGGCATCGACCTGCAACAAGCGCCGGACGGCGCCACCGAGCGGACAAGATACCTCCTTCCCGGCCGCGTTTCCCAAGATGCGTTCGGAGTCGGCCGGGACGGCTTTGTCGCCGCCGTGCAAGCCGAGGGGGTGCCTGTGCGGCCGTTCTACCCGCACGCCTTGTACGCGAACCCGCTGTTCGACCGGCAGCCGCACCGCGCGCTGCCATGCCCGGTCGCGGAAGCGGCCTCGCGGGATGCGTTTTGGCTGCCGATGAACGTATTCATGGGCAGCGCGGAGGATGCGGCTGACGCGGCCAAGGCGATCGCCAAGGTCCAC
Organism: Bryobacterales bacterium; assembly: GCA_965219605.1. Taxonomy (GTDB): domain Bacteria; phylum Acidobacteriota; class Terriglobia; order Bryobacterales; family UBA6623; genus VXMF01. The sequence continues at coordinate 2,939,878 of CBDCOC010000001.1, forward strand.
GAGGCGTACAAGCGCCGCCGAACCGCGCGGACAAACGGCCTGCCCTGATCGCCGGGCACGGGACGGCCTCAGTCCTGCAGGGACGGCTCGCGGATCGCGTGGACTTGACCGGCAGCCAAGCCCGGCAAGCGCTGCTCGATGCCGCTGGGCCACCGCAGTTCGACATCCGCCTCGGTGTCCGGGCCCAGCCCGAAGTGAAGCCGCAAGTCGTTCTGGGACAGGTAACTGCCACCGCTCCTGACTTCGCCGCGCTGCGTTCCGGCAGAAGATGTGACGCGCGCCTTCGCGCCGATCGCGCTGCGGTTCGAGACGCTGCCTGCCAGTTGCAGCACGATCCAGTTGCCGGTCGCCCCGCCTTGCTGAGCCAGCAGGGCGGGGCGCTCGTTCTGGCCGTTGATCAACACTTCGACCCGGCCGTCATTGTCAACGTCGGCCACGGCCAAGCCGCGCGCCGGGCGCGCTTGGCGCAGGCCGGGGCCGGCGGCGGCGGAGATGTCCTCGAAGCGCTCCCCTCGCAAGCTGCGGTACAGCACGGGCGGCTCGCGGTAGCTCAGGTCGCTGCCCTCGAGCGTCTCGACCTCGGGAAAGACGTGACCGTTCACCAGCAGTATGTCGCGCCAGCCGTCATTGTCGGCATCCAGGAAGCCGCAGCCCCAGCCCACGAATCGCGTATTGATGCCGAGGCCGTAATGCACCGTCGCATCGTCGAAATCCCCGCCGCCGCGATTGGAGTACAAGGTCGAGCGCTCGTCGGAGAAATTGGTGCGGAAGATATCGTCATGGCCGTCGCCATCGATATCCCCGGCCGCCACGCCCATGCCGGAGAGCGCCTCTCCATGCTCGTCAAAGGCCGCGCCGCGCAAGACCGCCTCGTCCCTGAAGGTGCCGTCGCGCTGGTTGATGTACAGGATCGACGGCGTGCGGTCGCAGGCGACGTAGATGTCCGTCCAGCCGTCGCCGTCAAAGTCGCCGCTAACGGCTCCGAGCGAGTAATTCCGTCCCGGGGCGCTGATGCCGCTGGCGAGGGATGCGTCCGTGAAGCGGCCGGCGCCGTCATTGCGCAGGAACTCATTGCGGGCGAACGGCAGCCCGCGGGGCCCGCAGGCGACCGGGATGTTGCGATAGAAGCAGTACGGGTTCTGGCCCGGCTTGGGCGTCCGCTCGAAATCGAATTCGAGGTAGTTGGCGATAAAAAGGTCGAGGTCGCCGTCCCTGTCGGCGTCGAGGAAGGCGCAGCCTGTGCTGTAGCTGCCGCTGTCGGGAACCGGCAGGCGCTCGAACCGCGCGCCGGACCGATTGCGGTAGAGACGGTTCTCTCCCCAATAAGTGACGAACAGGTCGGCGAACCCGTCGTTGTCCACATCGCCCACGCAGGCGCCTTGGCCCCAGCCTTCGCTACGAAGCCCCGTGCGCTCGGTCACGTCGGCGAAGCGCCGCCCCCCTAGGTTCTCGTACAGCCGGTTCGTGCCGCCCTCCCCCGACACCACGAAGGCATCCGGCAGGCCGTCGGCATTGAAGTCGAAGAATGCAGCGCCGCTTCCAGTGGTTTCAAGAATCCAAGCCTTGGAGCGCTCCCCGCCGTTGGGAAAGACGTGCCGCAGGCCAGCAGTCGCAGAGATATCCACGTAGTGGATGGCTCCCGTCCCGGCGCCTGGCGCGCAAGCAGCCAGCAGCGCGCACGCCGCGCGTCCGGCACGGGGCGGCCTCACGGGGCCTCGCCGATGCGCTTGAGAAAATCGCTGAACTCGCCTCCGTCCGGAGCTTGCAGGTCTTCCAGCGCTTGCTGGATGCGAACGGCCTCCTCGCGCCGCCCTGCATTGCGATATGCCAGCATCAGGCTGTAGTGCGCCGGCTCGCTGCGGGGGCTCAGTGCCAGTGCGCGCTCGAGCAGGGCGATCGCCTCGTCGTACTCTTCCAATCGCGATCTTTCCTTGGCTAGCGCGACCAAGGCCTCAGCAAACTCGCCGTCCAGTGCCACCGCCCGCTCGAAGTGCGGCAGCGCTTCGGACGGGCGGCCCAGCACTTGGAGGATCTGGCCGACCTGGAATTCGGCCACCGCGTCTCCGGGATTGAGCCGCAGCTCGGCGCGAAATTCTTGCAAGGCTTCCGACAGCGCCTGTGGCTCGTGCGAGCGCAGCAGCAGGGACCGGCCCAAGCGGTAGTGCAGGTTCAATGTCGCGGGCGCCTTGGCGAGGGCTTTGCGGTATTCGCGCACGGCATCGTCGTAGCGGCCTTGGATTTCGAAGATCTCCGCCGAGATCTGGTTCACACGGAACGACGCGGGAGCTGCCGCGAACATGTCCTCGACCGCGTTGTTCCAGCCTTTCAAGTGCAGCCGGGCAGTCTCGTACAGCACGTCGGGGTCGGAGGCAAGCTGGGGCGGCAGGCCCGTCAGCGCAGACAGGGCCGCATCGAAGCGCTGCTCGGCGCTGGCGCAGCGCGCCCGCGCCAGCCCGGCCAGCTTGGCGACGGTCAAGTCTTGCCCGCCCGCTGCCTCCAAACGCGCCAGAGCCTGACGGCAGCGGCCTAGGGAAGCGTCAACAACGGCTTCCAAGGCGGGCGCACGCGAATCCGCGGACTCCGCGAAGCTCAGCTTGGCAGCGGCATACTTTCCCTCGTCGTACAGGCGCAAGCCATCCTCGAAGCGCTGGTCCGCTCGCGCAGACAGCCCTGCCGACAACAGACAGCCCAATCCCGCCGCCCAGAATCGGGCCCTAATGGCCTGCATCGTCCATCATCAGATCCAATTCGCCGAATCGATGGCGGCGGCGGTCTTCCAAGTAGCGGAAAGAAAGCAGCGGCGCGTCCCCCGGCGCGAGCCGGCCCATGGGCCTGAGTCGCTCGGACGCGCTCACGCCGATCAGGCCCAGGCGGCCGGAACGCTCAACAGCCCGCAGCAGCCGAGCTTCCGCCGTCGCATTGCCCGCGACCGCGGGCAGGGCGCAGAGGGCCAGCGCGATAGCGGCCGGCAGCTTCCACGGAACCCTTGGAATCGCTGTCATGCGCACCTGCCAACTAGGGTAGCGTGAGCGACCGCTTGCCGGGATCTGGCTCAGCCGCGCGGGGAAGGATCGAGGCCCAGCCAGCGGGCGCAGCTCAGGAACACTGCTTCCGGCGGCTGCGGCTTGTCCCCGACTGGCAGCGGGAAGTCAGGCGGCGTGATCGCGAACAGGGCGTCCATGCCGACGCCGATGAAGAGGTACGCCGTGTTGCGCCGGTATTCCGCGTACTTCTCGCATTCCTGCCAGATGTACTGGTAGAACACTTCCAAGTCGACGTACGAGCCGAGCATGTCAGCCTGGGTCGGGATCGGGTTTGTCTCCTCTTGATCGGAATAGATCAGCAGGCTGCTGAACGGCTTGACCTTGTTGCGAATGCCGAACGAGGCGAGCAAGAGCGCCGGGCGCGCCCGGCGGATAGCCTGCAGGGACGCCCATTCCACGAACGTGTTGTTGATCAGCAGCGTGCCGTTGCCGTTGAGCAGCACCGACTGGAGAAAGTCCTGCATGACCGGGTCTCTTCCGGCGGCCCGGCGCAGGGCGCCGGGATTCATTTTCCGCAGCCGCTCGCCCAACTGGCGCGGCCCGGGAATCTTCTCCTGCGTGACCAGTTCGTTGACATCGCTCATCAGCGCCTGGCGCAAGTCGGCCATGCGCTCGAAGCTCAAGCCGGTCCATCCGTCGAGACCTTGGGCGAGACGCAGCAAGGGGTCCGAGGCCTCTACCACCCATGCGTCGAAGGGGCTGTCGGCGCGCTGCCGGCCGTACAGGTCGAAGATGCTCGGGCGGCGCGCGCCGGGATCGGCGCCGCTCATCAGGCGCGGGAGGTAGTCGCGCAGCGGGGCGCCCTCGGCAATCGCTAGCGGCACCAGGCGGCCTTGGTCACGGATGCGCGCCCACATGCGGTCGGGGCCCATGGGCAGTTCGGCCGGGGAAATGACCGCCACCAAGCGGGGCTTGCCGGAGCGGGCCAGTTCGGCATCGAGCAATGGGTCGATGCGGGCGAAGATCCCAGCGATCGCCGCGCGCCATTCCGCGAGGTGGCGATTGCGCTGCAGGAAATCGACATGCTCGAGCGTGAAGCCGCCGCTCTTCCAAATACCCCCGCCGATGTCCATCTTGGCCTCGACCGCGCGCAAGGAGGCGAACAGATCCGCGACGGCTTCGTCGGAAGATCGGTCTAACAGGCCGAACAACCTCTCGAAATAGTCCTGCTCGGCAGGAAAGAGGCGCTTCCAATCCTTGATCCGGTCCAAGGAGTACACCGAGAATGTCGCGGGGAGGCGCCGAAAGAGGCCGCCATCCATCAGGCGCTTGATAGCTGGGCTGTAGCTCTGCATGGCGTCCGGGCGCTGGCAATGCCCGGCCCCGGCCGGCCAGCTCTCGGCTCCGCAATCCCCGGCGATGCGGACGCGAATTCCGGGTGCCGGCATTCTTCTGCGCCCCGAGCCGAGCTTCGGCGCGCGGACTGGCCGCACCGCATAGTATCCCACCCTCCATGACGCCGGCGACAGGCCGAGCCGTCTCGCCCCGGGCGCCAGCCTCTGTCGACCCCGAGGCGCGGCACTGCGCGGGCGCAAGGCGGGAAGCGCGGCGAGCACGGCCAGGATGCCGGGATCTCCGTGCCTGCCTGCGACAATGGATGGACCATGATTCACGTCATCGCATCAATCCGCGTCAAAGCAGGAGCCTTGGATGAATATGTCGCCCTGTTCAAGGAGAACGTGCCCAATGTGCTCGCCGAGGACGGCTGCGTGCAGTACGCGCCGTGCCTTGATGCCGAGACGGGCTTGGACACGCAAGTATTGGACCGGCAGCGCATGACCGTGGTCGAGCAGTGGGAGAGCATAGCTGCCTTGCAAGCCCACGCCCGGGCACCGCACATGGCGGCATTCCACAGGAAAGCCGGCCACCTCGTAGAAGGCATCAGCCTCCAAGTCGTGCAAGACGCCTGAAGGGCGGCCCGCTTGCAGGCGCTCTAGGCCGGCTCGCAGATCAGGCCGCGCTTGCGGGACTCCTCCCGGATGTCCGCGAACAACCAAGTGCCGAAGTACATCAAGGGAGTGTCGGCGGCCGCAGCCAGCAGCTTGAAAACGTAGCTGGCGAGAATGGCAGCACCGATGTCCGACCACGGCCAAACGCCGTAGAACAGGATCGTCACGACCGCGGTTGTGTCGATCAGCTGGCTGAGCATCGTCGAAGCGTTGTTGCGCAGCCAGAGATGCCGTCCGTCCGTGAGCTTGCGCCAGAAGTGGTACAGGCGGATGTCAACGAACTGCGCGATCAAATACGCCGCAACGCTGGCCAAGATGGCGCGCGCGCTTTGTCCGAACACTGCCAGGTAATGATCTTGGATGACGGGATCCTGCAGGTGCGATACCGGCAGCACGCGCCCGATCTGCAGCAGCAGCAGCATGTAAACGGACACGGCGGCCCCGGTTAGCACGACTGCATTGGCGTGCCGCTTGCCGTACAACTCGCTGATGAGGTCGGTGCAAAGGAACGTGACCGGATAGGGCAACACGCCCAGGCTGATGGCGGCCACCCCGATGATCGGTAGCCGAACGTCAAGGAACTTGAACACGAAAGCGTTGGCCAAGACTAGGCTGGAAAGGAAGAAGCCGCTCAAAATCAGGAACACGTAATCAAAACGCCGCATCTTCCTCTATTATTCGGGGAACTCGGGGGCAGCGCCCGGGCGCAGGCCGCAGACCCCGCCGAGGGGCCATCGATCCCGGCCGCGGAACCCTCCGACCGATCCGAGACCGGAAGTGCCTGACTCGTCGACGGACGATCCGCCAAGCGCGAAACATGAAGCCGTCCCCGCGGGCCGCGGCTGGGCGACGGCCGGCGCGTTCCTGACTGGCGGCACTGCGCACGTTTGCGCGTTCGATCCGGAGATCGCCCCGGAGAGGGCCGCAAGCAAGCGCTCCTCAGCCCTGCTTGCCCTTCCAGAACGGCCGAACCGCACGCTGGCTGCTTGCAGCAGATTGGCCGCAGATCCGCTTCAATGCGCAAGGAACAAGTCGGACGTTCGTTGATTTTACGGTATGCTTACATGCGGCGGCGGCCTTCGCAGCGCCGCCAATCCGTACTTGCGCCCGATGCTTGCTGCGCCTGCGCCAGCTGCAGCAACGGGCCCATCCGCTGTGCCGACCCAACCGCGGAGTCCGTTTGCGGCGACGCGGCCCGCACGTCGTCCGCGACTCTTGCGAGACAATCCGCTACAGTCTGGCAGCCGGCTGCGCCTGCCGAAGATGCTGCGACCGATCAGCGCGGGAAGGCATGAAGCGCCGTCAGGATACCCGCCCGCCCTAGTAGCCGCACGGGCTTGGAGGCGCCGCCTAGCAGCGGAGTCGACCCTGCGGGCTGGCCCTGCACTGTCGGCCTGAAATCGCGGCCAAGCGCAAGACCTCGCAGTCGGATGCTGAAGTTAAAAATCTTCTATACTATTGATAAATAAACTCTTATGCACCTACAAGATCGTTGAATGACAAGCTATGGCCAGAATGCGCACATAATGCACCGGCATGGGTTTCGCTGCTATGGCCAAGGTCAGGTGCTGATTACCGGAAACCGGCAACGTCATCGGCAGCATCGCCGCAGTGCAGGCGGGCGCAAGTCAGGCGGGCGCACGGCATGGCGAGACTTTCCGCGCAGCGATGCGCCATTGATGCCATCATCCGGCACGATAGGCACGCGCGCCGGATTTGCCAAGCCGGCGACATTGCTGCCCCGTGCCTGCGAACAGGCGCGGGGTTGACCGCTCCGCTTCAGCGGGAGACAGTGAAAAGCCGGGCTGACCGGGCGCTGACGCTTGCTGGCTACGCCTTAAGGGCGCGCGCTGGATCGCTCAGCGCCACCGCGATTTCGCAACCATTGGCCGCCTGTGCAGCGATTTCGCTTGCAACCGCAGCGTGTCATGTTGTATAAACCTTGACGGTGGGATTTGCGGCGGTCTGAGACCTCCGCGACCCGATTACTGTCGAGGCTCCGCCGCGATGCTGGAGCCAGAGGGGAGAATGCAATGCCAAGAAGCTCGTTTAGCTTGATCCCGGCCCTGTTGCTGGCAGCGGTGCTGGCGGCCGTGCCAGCGCTGGCCCAGCGCGATATGGGAACACTGCTGGGCAGTGTGACGGACCCTTCCGGCGCCGCCATACCGGGAGCCACCATCACGATTACCGAGGAGTCCACCGGCGTGACCGACACGGTCGAGTCAGATGCCGGCGGCAGCTATATACGGCCGCTGATCAAGCCGGGCACCTACATGATCGCCTGCGAATCGCCGGGCTTCAAGAGATCGGTCCAAACCGGCGTGATCCTGCAGTCGGCAGGCCGCGTGCAAGCCAACTTCGTGCTCGAAATCGGCGAGGTCACGGAAACGATCGAAGTTTCCGCGGCGCCGCCAGCCCTACAGACCGAGACGACGCAGATGGGCGGCACGCTGGAGAACCGCCAGACCAGCGAACTGCCCCTGGGCGGGCAGCGCCGGTTCGCGTTCCTGGCCCGCACGGTGCCCGCGGTCGTGCCTGCCGAGCCCGGCGCGCGCGATGCCGCCGGCGGCGGCTTCTCGGCCAACGGTGTCCGCTCCAACGGCCAGAACAACTTCCTGCTCAACGGTGTTGATAACAACGTCAACGTCATCGATTTCATCAACCAGACCGCTTACGTAGTCGGCCCGTCCGTCGAAGCCATTGGCGAGATGCAGATCTTGACGAACGGGTATAACGCCGAATACGGGCGCGCCGCGGGCGGCGTGGTCAACGTGACCATCAAATCCGGGACCAACGAGATTCACGGCACGCTGTTCGAGTTCCTGCAGAACGACAAGCTCAACGCCAATCCTTGGGAACTGAACAGGAGCGGCAATCCGCGGCAGCCCTACAAGCAGAACCAGTTCGGCGCGGCAGTTGGCGGTCCGATCATCAAGAACCGCACGTTCTGGTTCGCCGACTACCAAGGGACGCTGATCCACGACGGCAGTTTGTCGAGCGTGCTGACCGTTCCCGCCCCGGGCATGGCCAGCGGCGACTTCACCCGCGTCCTGGCGGCGGGCGACGTGCTGGGACAGGACGCGCTTGGCCGGGATATCTCGCGCGGTCAGATCTTTGACCGCGACACGCAGCGGGAAATGGACGGGACCGTGATTCGCGACCCTTTCCCGAACAACATGATCCCCCAAGCGCGGTTTGATTCGATCGCAGCCGGCCTGATCGGCCAGTACCCGGCCGAGAATCAAAACCTCACGGCGGCCGGCAACCGACCGGGCGGCAATTTCTTCACGACCCGCACCGCGAGCAGGGACGTGCATCAGTTCGATGTCCGCATCGACCATCGCATCGCTGACAACGACAGCCTGTTCGGCAGCTTGAGCTGGATAGACGAGCAAAAGTTCCAATCCCCCCCCCTCCCCGGCGATCTCGACGCGGGAGGTTTCTTGGGCGAGACCGAGGAGAACCTGAGCCGCAATGCGATGATGAGCTACACCAAGATTTGGTCTCCCACCCTGATCACGGAGTCGCGGGCCGCATACTCGCGCTTAGTCACCACCCGCGTGCAGAGCAATGCGGATACGGACTCGTTCTCGTCCTTGGGCTTTGGCGGCCTCAACCCGTTCACCGCCAACAATGGCGGCATGATGCGCTTGGGGCCGCAAGGCTATAGCGTTGTCGGCGGCTCGGAGTGGCTTCCGACGCAAGAGTACAGCAACGTTTGGGACTTCATCCAGAACGTCTCTTGGAACAAGGGCGCGCACGCCATCAAGTTCGGCGCGGAGTACCGCCCCATCGGCTTCCCGTTCTTCCAAGTGCCGTCCCCGCGAGGCCGCATGGACTTCAACCGGGCGGACACCGATCAAGTCGGTTTCAACGACACCGGCGACGGCATGGCATCTTGGCTGCTCGGCGACGTGCATTGGGCGCGCATCACGACCGCCAACTTCATTTCGTCGTTCAAGGACGCCTATTCGTTCTTCCTGCAGGACGACTGGAAGGTCTCGCCCAAGCTCACCATCAACCTTGGCGTGCGCTACGAGGTGACCACCCCGATCGGCGAGAAGTTCGGCCGCCAGGCCCACCTCGACGTGTTCGGCGCCGATCACGCCGATCCCACGCTGGTCATTCCCATGGGCAAGGACCAGGACGCCCCGCTCCCGCCGAACTTCGCCACCGACTACCCGGCGATCACGGTGGAGCGCGGCATGGCCTCGACTTACCTGACGGAGTGGGATCGCACGAACATAGCCCCGCGCGTCGGCTTCGCCTACGAGGTTACGCGCGGCACGGTCATCCGCGCCGGTTACGGCATCTTCTACGGGGCCGAGGAGAACGAGGGCGGCAACCCGAACCGCGGCGAGAACGTCCCGTTCAACCAAGAGACGAGATTCGTCAAGGATCGGCCTTCGGACCGCAATCCTTTCGTCCGCAAGTTCTCGGACGGATTTCCGGTCGATTCGTTCACGCTCCCCGCGCCGATTTCCTTCCGCTCGGTGTACACCCAGCGGCGCTGGCCATTGGTGAACAAGTGGAACTTCAACCTGCAGCGCGACTTGGGCTGGAATTCGGTGCTCGAGGTGGCCTACATCGGCTCCAAGGGCAATCGCCTGACGGACAACTATAACGGCAATCCCTTGGTCAACGACCCCCGGCCGAATATTTCAGCCTTTGACCGCCGGCCTTTCAAGCATGTGGTCGGCAATACCGGCATATCGTTCACGAACAGCAATGGCCGCTCGACGTACAACGCGCTCACGGCGAAGCTGGACAAGCGCTACTCGGACGGCCTGGGCTTCCTCGCCTCGTACACTTGGGGCCACGCGCTGGCAGATACAGGCACGACGCTGTCAGGCGGGCCGGGAAACCGCACCCCGCACCAATCCTTGGAATACGCGCATGCCAGCTTCGACATCCGGCACCGGTTCGTGCTGAGCGGCAATTGGAACTTGCCCGCCCCCAGCTACTCGAGCGGCGCCGCAAACGCGATCCTCGGCGGCTGGCAGCTGAACGGGATCCTGACGCTGCAGACAGGAAACTACTTCAACGTGGGCACTAACCGCGCGATCTGCTCTTGCTCGGGAACCACTCGTCCTGATCCGGTGCAGGGCAAGGATCCGAACGGGGCTCCCTCTGGCGGGCGCACGCCTGAGGAGTGGTTCGATACGTCGGCGTTCCAAGACCCGGCAGTCGGCACTTTCGGGGCCTTGGGCAACTACAGCAACATCGGGCCGCCGACCAACACCGTGGATCTGTCGCTGTTCAAGGATTTCTCGATCACGGAGAGCACCAAGGTGCAGTTCCGCATCGAGTCCTTCAACCTGATGAACACGCCCCAGTTCAACAGCCCCAACTCATCGCACGGCTCGGGCAATTTCGGGCAGATCACCAGCACGCGGGGCGGGCTGAACAGGCAGTTCCAGCTGGCCCTGCGCTTCATGTTCTGAGCGGTCCTGCTCGGCTTGACGGCCCCCGCCGCATGCGGCGGGGGCCGTTTTCTCTGGCGCTGGGCAGGAAGCGCAGCTTGGCCAATTCCAATGGCAGCTGGGCTAAGGTAGAACTCTGAGAGGCGCCAAGGTTCGTGCTTCCCGCTGCAACTCTTCGTCTGCGCCGACGCTCGGCGTGCCGGCCTCGAGCAAGCCTGGCCGCGCTCGCACTAGCACTGCTAGCGCCCGGAATGCCGCCGGCCGCTTGGGGCGCGGCCGCCAGCTACCAAGACATAGCCTCCCGCGCGGGCTTGGGCAATCCGGTCATCTTCGGAAGCGCCGCGTCGAGCGACTACATCTTGGAGACCACGGGCACGGGCGCCGCCATTTTCGACTTCGACCGAGACGGCGACAACGACATCTTCGTGGTGAACGGCACCACATTCCCTCTGGCACAAGCCGGTGCCAGCCCGCCGTCCATGCTCTATGCGAACAACGGCCGGGGCGAATTCACGGAATCCGCGCTGGCACGAGGGCTTGCCGCCAGCGGCTGGGGGCAGGGCGTGTGCATCGGCGACTTTGACAACGACGGCTGGGACGACTTGGCTGTCACCTACTTCGGCGCGAACGTGCTCTATCGCAACCAACGGGGCACTTTCGTGGATGCAAGCGCCGGACTGGGGCAGCCTGCCGATGCGCGCAGGTGGGGCGCCGGCTGTGCCTTCTTGGATTACGACCAAGACGGCTTGCTGGATCTGTTCGTGAGCAACTATGTGGACTTCGATCCCGAGAATACGCCCAAGCCCGGCACCGCGGGCGCGTGCATATGGAAGGGCATCCCGGTGATGTGCGGCCCGCGCGGGCTGCCCCGCGCGAGCAATGTGCTGTATCGCAACCTGGGCAACGCTCGATTCGAGGATGTCTCAGAGGCGGCCGGCATCCTCGCGCCCGGCGGGCGCTACGCGCTCGGCGTGATCGCCGCAGACTTCGACAATGACCGCGACACCGACATCTACGTCGCTTGCGACATGACGCCCAGCCTGCTGTATCGCAACAACTCCGACGGCACGTTCACAGACGTCGCTTCCGAGGCAGGCGTGGCCTACAGCGCGGATGGGCAGCTCCAAGCCGGGATGGGAGTGGCCGCCGCGGACTATGACGGCAACGGCTTCCTCGACATCGCCAAGACCAACTTTTCCGGAGACCTGCCGTCGCTCTACAGCAACGAGGACGGCGTCTTCTTCGAGGATCTCGCATTCGAGGCGGGGCTCGGCGCACGCCAGCTCCTCGGCTGGGGCGCGCTTTTTATCGACGCTGACGAGGACGGCCGGCCCGACCTGCTGCTGGCCAACGGCCATGTGTACCCCGAGGTGGACAGTGCCGGCATCGGCGAGACCTACCGCCAGGCGACACTCCTGTTCCGGAACCTTGGCGACGGGGCATTCCAAGATGTCTCGCACCGATCAGGGCCGGCCCTGCAACTGCCCAGACCCGCCCGCGGCATGGCCGCGGGGGATTTGGACGGTGACGGCCATCCCGAGATTGTAATCGTCAACGTGAACCGACCGCCAGCCCTGTTGAAGAACATCCCGCGAGATACGAATGCGATCGTGGTCAAGCTGATCGGCGTCGAGTCGAATCGCAGCGGCATCGGCAGCCGGGTGGAGGTTTCCGCGGCGGGGAAGCGGCAGGTCCAAGCCGTGGCGGGCGGCGGGAGCTACTATTCGCAGAGCGACTTGGCCTTGCACTTCGGGCTCGGCCAGGCGCAACAGGTGGAGTCCGTTTCCGTGACCTGGCCGCACGGTCGCCGGCAGGAGTGGAGCCAACTGGCTGTGAACCGTCGCTACGTCCTCACCGAGGGAGACTCCGAACCGGAGTCCACGGCCTTGGCCCGTTCCGGGCCAAGGCGAGGCCCGCTGCATTAATTTCGCGGCTCGGCAGGCATGCGCCGGCAAGGGATTGCGCGCGAGGCCGCGCCAGCCTCATCGCTGGCGCCGGATGCGCGGACGGATCTGGCCCTGCCAGCTCTCGTAGTCGGCGCGCAGCTCTTGGACGATCGCTGGCTGGTTCTCGGCGAGGTCGCGGGTCTCGCCGATGTCGGCCTCGAGGTCGTAGAGCTCGATCCCGGCCTTGTCGGCCAGCAGCTTCCAGCGCCCCTTGCGAATCGCCCAGCCCGTGTCAGAATCCTTGTCGATCCAGTTCCAGTACAGCGCCTCGTGGAGCGGCTGGCCCGACTGTCCCGTCAGGGCGGGCAGCATGTCTCGACTGTCAAGCCGAACACCGCCGGGCGGAGCAATGCCGGCCGCGGCGAGAATAGTGGAAAACGCGTCGATCGAGATCACGGGCTCGTCAGAGGCCGTTCCGGCCGGAATCCTGCCCGGCCAGCGCAATAGGAAGGGCACCCGGATGCCGCCCTCGTAGACGCTGTGCTTGAAATCGCGCAGGATGCCGTTGTTCGCCGTGGTGCCGCGGGCGCCGCCATTGTCGGAAAAGAAGATGACGAGCGTTTCGTCGGCCAAGCCGAGACGTTTCAGGGCGTCGAGGATCTCCCCGACGCCCTCGTCCATGACCGCGAGCATGGCCAGGTAGGTGTTGCGCTGCGGATCCGGGTTGGAGTGGCGCCGAATGTAGCCCGGCGGCGCTTGGAGCGGGTTGTGGACAGCGTTGTACGGCACGTAGGCGAAGAAGGGCACGCTGCGGTTTTCCTCGATAAAGGCAACCGCCTCTCTGGTGATATTCCGCGTGAGATAGCCCGTTTCATCCACAGGCGACCGGTTGCGGTAGATCGAGCGGATGTCGTCCGAGATCGCTAGGTCGAAGTAGTCGTGCCCGCCGTGCCCGAGAAATCCGTAGAACGTGCCAAAGCCCCTTGCCAGAGGGCGGTACGGCGGCATGTAGCCGAGGTGCCACTTGCCGAAAACGCCCGTGGCGTAGCCGTGCTCGCGGAGGATCTCCGCGAGCGTGATCTCGGACTGCGGCAGCCCGGCTCGCGAATCAGCAGCGGTGTAAAAGCCGAACCTCTGCTGGTAGCGCCCGGTTAGCAGCCCTGCGCGCGTCGGCGCGCAGACCGGGCAGCTCGCGTAGCCGTTGGTCATGCGCGCGCCGCCGTGCGCGATCCTGTCGAGATTCGGCGTGCTCACCTCGCCGGGGTGCTCGTAGCAGCTGAGATCCGCATAGCCTTGGTCGTCCGAGACGATCAAGACCACGTTCGTCGCCGCGCCCGCCGTTGCGGCGAGCGCCAGCGGGAGCAGGGATCGCAGCAGGAGACTCACGATATGCGCCGAACCTGCCCCGGAGTGCCGGCTAGCTCGAACTGATGCAAAACAGCTCGTCCTCGCTGCGCAGGTAGAGCTTGCCGTCGACGATCACTGGCGAGGAGATGAAGAACTCATCGCCCATCTCGTTGACCGCCAGAACCTCGTATTCCGTGCCCAGCTTGAGCACGACTACGTCGCCCTGCTCGGTGGCGAGGTAGAGCTTGCCGCCCGCCGCCACGGGCGAGGCCTTGAACGAGTACGCTTCCGGCAGCCGCTGCTGGTGGTAGTGCTTCTTGCCGGTCCGGGCCTCGAACGCATTCACCATTCCTCGGTCGGTGACGAAGTAGAGGATGCCCCCGTGCAGTACCGGTGACGCCGTATACGCATTGCCGATTTGATTGGTCCACTTGACATAGTCGTCATTGCCGGTGATGTCGCCCTGGCCTCCCAGCTGCACGGCCAGCAGGTTGGGATTGCGGTAACCGGTCATGGCGATGACCATCCGGTTGTCGACGTTGACCACCGCCGGAATCGCGTTGAGGCCGAGACCGCCAGACTCCCAGATCACCTCGCCGGTATCGAGATCGTAGGCGCGCAAGCGCTCGGAACTCGTGACCAGCTGCTTGCGGCCGCCGTGTTCCACCACGACCGGCTGTGCCCAGCTGCTGCGCTCATCGCGCGATGCGCGCCAAAGCTCCTTGCCGGTGTCCTTGTCCAAGACGACGATGTAGGAATCGCCCTCGTGATCTTTCTGTAGGACGAGCTTGTCCTCATGGAGCACGGGCGCCATGCCTTCCCCGAACGCATTGCGCATGTACATCGGGCCGAACTCCTTGGACCACAGCGGCTTGCCGTCCATGTCGTAGACATGCACGCCGCGAGAGCCGAAGTCCGCGACCAAGATCTCCCCGTCCGTTACGGGCGAATTCGAGGCGAAGCTGCCGTAGCGCCGGTGGTAGCCTTCGTGCGGCTTGCTGGTAATCGCCGTCCGGCGCCAAAGTTCGCCGCCTGTGTCCTTGTCCAACGCCAAGACCAAGAAATCGTACAGCGGGAAGTCGCCCGCCCCATCGTCCTTCTCGGAGATCACAGCGGTTGTGAGGTATAGCGCCCGCCCGGAAACCACAGGCGTGGAGTACCCCTTGCCCGGCACGGCGATGCGCCACTTGACGTTCTCGGTGGCGGAGAACTTCAGCGGGGCGTCGCCTTCCGCGACGCCATTGTTATGGGGGCCGCGCCACTGCCGCCAGGCATCCTTCGCGCCCGGTCCGGCCGCCGCGGCTGTTGCCACGGCCCATGCAGCGGCGCTGAGGGCGATCGCCCCGAAGCGCCCAAGCCGCGCGGCAGCCTCGAGTCTTGACCTGTCCATTGCTTGCCTCCCTTGCATGCCCCATCCTTGGCCGTGCCCGGTCTGACGACCGATCGATCGGCGCAGTGCCGGCAATCCCCGCCCCTGCACGGCTCTACTGACTAGGCGTCGCCAGTGGCGCCTTGGTTGCGCCCAGCCTTGTCCCGCCACGCCCGGACCAGCGGCCAGAGCAGTGACAGCGCGGCCGCGGCCAGAAATGCCAGCAAGATGGGCCGTGCCAGCATGGCCGGCCAATCGCCGCGGCTGAGAATGAGAGCGCGCCGCAGGTTGGACTCCATCATGGGGCCCAGAATCAGGCCGAGCACAAGCGGGCCGAGCGGGATGCGGGTCTTGCGGAACAGGAATCCCGCCAGGCCCGCGACGTACATTGCCCACACATCCGCGACCGCGTTGTTGAGCGCGTAAGACCCCACGGTCCCGAGTACGATGACACCGGTCCAGAGCCAGGGGGCGGGAATGCTGAGCACGCTCGCCAGCGGCCTGGCGCCCAGCACACCGATAACCATGATCAGCAGCGCGGCGAAGATCAACAGAAAGACGACGGAGAAGACGAACGCTTGGTTGTTGGCAAAGAGCAGGGGGCCGGGCTGGATGCCGTGGATCAGCAGGGCTCCGATCAAAATGGCGGAAACGGCGTCCCCGGGAATGCCGAGCGTTAGCATCGTGGTCATCGCCCCGCCGATGGCGGCGTTGCAAGCCGCGCAGCTAGCAGCGAGACCGCTGAGCGAGCCCTTGCCAAATCGCTCCTTGTCGGGCGATGTCCGGCGAGCCTGCTCCCAAGCGATCACGGATCCGACATCCCCCCCGGCCGCCGGGATAGCCCCGACCAGCGTGCCGACCGTCGCCCCGCCAAAGGTCGCCCCGGCCATGCGCTTGGCATCGCAACTCCGCGGTAGGATGCGGCCGATCTCCGCTGCCGCCTCGATCCGGGCAGAACGGCGATCGGAGATCTGCGCCAAGACCTCGCCTAATCCGAACAGGCCGATCATGACCGGCACGAACGAAATCCCGTCCAAGAACTCCGACATGCCGAACGTAAAGCGTGGATAGGCGGTCATCGGGTCGAGCCCGACCAGGGCGAGCGCTAGGCCAATCGTACCGGCCAGCATGCCCTTGAGCACTTGCCCGCCGGAGACACCGGCCATCAGGCTGATGCCGAGCAGCGCCAGCCCGAAGTACTCGGCCGGGCCGAACCGCAAGGCGAAGCCAGCGATCGGAAACGCGAAAAAGGCCAGGAAGGCGATGCTGGTGAGCTGGCCAGCGGCGGAAGCAAGCGCGTTAATGCCCAGCGCCAGGCCAGCTTGGCCCTTGCGCGTCAGAGCGTAGCCGTCCCAGCTGGTCGCAATCGAGGCCGGCGTGCCGGGAACGTTGATCAGGATCGCAGGTATGCCTCCGGCCGGGATCGCGCCGCAATAGATGCCCAGCAGCATGGCCAAGCCTTGCTCGGCCGAGACCCAGAATGTCAGCGGTGTCAGCAAGGCGACGCCCATGGTGGCAGTCAGGCCCGGCAGGGATCCGAAGACCGCCCCTAGGCAGACCCCCATGGCTAGGAAGCCCAGCACCTGCCATGCCAAGACAGCCGCAAGGCCTGCCAAGATTTCCGCAGTCAATCCCCGACCCTCCAGCAACCTCTGGGGGCCAACCGTGCCGCAGTCATCGCGCTCAATCCAAGGAGACGTTGAGGCCTGCGTCGAAGGCGAGGTAGACAAGAGCGGCAAGCGCGGTCGCGTAACCGAGAGATGGAACCCATCTTTGGCCGAGAGAGAGCAGGGTGATCGCTACGAACGCGGCCGTGCGGACCACGAACCAGCCGGTGCCCCACAACAGCAGGTATGCCAGCAGCAGGGCTGAGATCACTGCGACCTCGCGCATGTCCGTGGTGCTGGGCCGCTCGTCCGGCCAACAGCGCAGGCCCCGCAGCAGGAGCGCGCTGGCCAGCAGGGCCATCGCCGCCCCGATTGCCCGCGGGAAAAAGCCGGCCCCGGGCAGGCCGCCGACACCGGCGGGAAAGGCCGCGCCGCTGGCCAGCAGGGCGCAGCCCAAGGCTGCCAGCAATGCACCGGAGATCGCGTCGGCCCGCCGCACTCAGAGATTCTCCAAGCGGACCAGCCGCGGGATCTGTCTCTCGAAAAAGTCCTGCTGCCGGAGGGCGAATTCTGCGAACTGTTGCGATCCCAAGAACTTCGCCTCCATTCCGCGCTCCGCGCAAAGCTGGGCCCACTCCGCAGTGCCGAAGGCCGCCTCGAAAGCGGCGGCCAGCATGGCCACGCGATCCGAAGCCATGCCGGCCGGCCCGAAGAATCCGCTCCATGCCGGTGCGCCGATGGGATAGCCCAATTCGTGCGTCGTGGGCACTTCGCTCAGCACCTTGGCGCGTTCGGCGTCGAATACGGCCAGCGCTCGGAGACTTCCGGCCTGCACGTGCGAAAGCACCTCGCCGACGCCAGCCACGGCTGCTTCAGCGTGGCGCCCGATCACGGACACAAGGGCTGGCGTCGAACCCCCGTAGGGCAGGTGGGTGAAGCGCGCGCCGGTGCCTTGCTCCAGCAACAGGATGTTGAAGTGCCAGATCGAGCCGATTCCCGAGTTGGCCATCACAATCCGGCCCGGATCGCCCTTGGATGCAGCGATGAAGTCTTTGAAGCTCTGCCACGGAGAATCGGCATGGACCACGAGCGCCGGAGCGGTCTTGGACACCAGGCAGATCAGGGAAACGTCCGACGGCCCGATGTCTGCGTAGCCTAGCGAGCGGACGATCGCGATCTCGACAGGGGCGTGTCCGATCGTGTAGCCATCGGCAGGACGGCGCGCGACGAACGAGAAAGCCAATGCGCCGCTCGCGCCAGGCCTGTTCTCGCACACGATCGGAACAGCGAGCTGGCCTTCCGCCAAGGCAGCCATGACGCGGGAAACCGTGTCGGAAGTGCCCCCGGGCGACGCCTGTACGATCAGCTTGATCTCCTTGGACGGGTAGGCCCCTTGCGGGCCCGAGCAGCTGGATGCGAGAAGGCAAGCAGCCGGAATCCAGCGGAGCATAGGGGGCGTCACCGGGACGCATGATTATAAACTGTGCAGGCCTGGCCGTTGCTCGCGCTTGGCCCGTTCTGCCTAGCGCTCGCTTTGCCGCCACTGCTGGCTGGCTTCCAGGCGGCGCGGGCCAGGCGCCGGCTTAGACTAAGGCTTGACGGCCTTCGACACACCGATCCGCGCGGTATTGTTTGACTTCGACGGCACGCTGTTCGACAGCGAATGCCTGCACTACGAAGCATGGCTCGAAGCCGTCGAGCCGTGGGGCGTGACGTTGAGCTGGGATGACTACCGGCAGCGGCTCGTCGGCATCAGTGACACGCACGCTTGCGAGTTCTTCCTGAACATGGCCGGCAAGCCGCGGACTCCCGCAGCGATCAAAGCCGGGCGCGAGCGGAAGCACTCCGTGTACCGAGGGCGCGCCTTGCAAGAACTCATGCCTCATCCGAGCGTGGCGCAATGGATTCGAGACAACTGCAAGCATGTCCCGCTCGGAGTTGTCTCGTCGAGCGCAGTCCCCGACGTAGTGCCGATCTTGGAGCGACACTCCATTGCCTGCTGCATGCAGTTCACCATCTGCGGGGAGCACGTGGAGCGGCTCAAGCCTGACCCCCAGCCGTACCGGCTGGCGTTCGCAAAGCTGCAGGCTGCCCGCGACATTTCCGATCCCGGCGAGTGCCTGGTGTTCGAGGATTCCCCGACAGGCGTTCGATCTGCCGAGGCCGCAGGCATGCGGGTGCATGCCTTGGCAAAACCTGAGGACCTTCCGTCGGCACTCGAGCAATGGAGCGCGCACATCGTGGAGTCGGTTGCTCGGTAGCACAAACAGTGTCAATGCCTCCGCCCCCGGACGGACATCCTAGCGGCTGTGCAGCAGCTATAGATCGCTGCCAAAGAAGTTCGCCATCTGCAACCGGCATTGGCAGGGGTGCCGCGCCCGCCGCGGTTACCCAAGTTGTCCCACTCGGATCGCTAAGCCACTGGTGCGCAAGATGCTTGCACGGGTTCAAATGTTTCGCTGGGCCGCAAACCTCTTCGTGCGCGATTGCCGAATGCGCGGGATCCCCACGCTCCCAGCGTAGTCAACTGCGGGAGCTGACCGGAATCAAGTGTCACGGGGCGTCTTTCCCATGTCCGACAGCGGGGGCATCGCCGGACACAGAGGGGATACTTTCCTGCGCATCGTGAACGGCTACCGCTGCCAAGGTGATCACTTCGTCTACGTTGAAGCCCCTCTGCAACACGGCCACCGGTTTGTCCATCCCCATCAGGATCGGGCCTACGGAACGAGCTCCGGCGAACTGCCGCAGCAGCTTGTAGGCGATGTTTGCGGCCGCTAGGTTCGGGAAGACCAGCACGTTCGCCTCGCTCTGGAGCCGGGAGAACGGGAAGAACTCCCCCGGGATGTCTGGATCGAGGGCGGTGTCGGCCTGCATCTCTCCATCCACGATCAATTCCGGATCCAGCCTCGAGCAGATCTCGACGGCCTGCCTGACGCGCTCGGAGTCCGGGCTCCTCGCCGACCCGAAATTGGCGAACGACAGCAGCGCGACACGCGGGGTGATGCCCAGACGCCGCCCGCGCCGGGCCGCCAGCAGCGCGATTTCGGCAAGGTCCTCGGGGCTTGGGTCAATGTTCACCGTGGTGTCCGCCAGCAGGTAGATCTTCCGCTTGCGAATCATCATGTACAGGCCGGACGCCCTGCGCACGCCGCTTCTCCTGTCGATGATCCGCAGCGCGGTGCGCAGCGTGTCCGGGTAGTGCTGCGTGATGCCCGCAACCACTCCGTCGGCATCCCCGGAGCGCACCATCATGCAGGCGAACGCGATCCGGTCCCGCAGCATTTCGCGGGCTCCGTCATAGGTGCAGCCCTTGCGCTGCCTGAGCCTGAAGAGAGACTGGGCGTACCGCTCCAAGCCGGGCGCGTGCTGCGGTTCGATGATCTCCCAGCCATCCGTCGGCAGCATGAGCTCCTCAGCCTTGCGCAGAATCCGCTCGCGATCCCCCAAGAGCACAGGCTTGGCGATGTGCTCTTGGCGCAAGACAAAGGCCGCCCGCAGGATCTTCTCGTGCTCGCCTTCGGGCATCACAAGCCGGCGCGGATCCTCCTTAGCGCGGTCCAGAATCGCCTGGAACACTTC
Source organism: Bryobacterales bacterium (assembly GCA_965219605.1). Classification (GTDB taxonomy): domain Bacteria; phylum Acidobacteriota; class Terriglobia; order Bryobacterales; family UBA6623; genus VXMF01. Next base: position 2,960,085 of record CBDCOC010000001.1, read on the forward strand.
TTGGCTGCTGTCCAGCCGCACGGTCAAGGACTGGCGGTACTCTTCCGCTTCAATCGACTTGGCAGCAATCCCACTGCGGATCGCGACTTCGGCCACCTTGCTGGCGACCTCGGGCGTCACGCGCGGGTCGAACGGCTTTGGAATGATGTACTGCGGGCCGAATCCAAGGCGCTCGCTGGTGTATATCCGGCGCACGGAATCGGGCACCGGATGCTTGGCCATGTCGGCCAGTGCCCGCACGGCAGCCAGTTCCATCTCTTCGTTGATGCCGGTGGCCTCAACATCCAAGGCCGCGCGGAACACCGGCGGGAAGCAGAGCACGTTGTTAACTTGGTTGGGGTGGTCCGAGCGGCCCGTCGCGATGATCGCATCCGCGCGGGTCGCCCGCGCCAACCCGTACTCGATTTCGGGGTCGGGGTTCGCGAGCGCGAACACGATGGGCTTGTCCTCCATCGACAGCAGCATCTCAGGCGTGAGCACGTCTGCCATGGACAGCCCGACGAACACGTCAGCGCCCTTGATCGCTTCTTCCAACGTGCGCAGCGGAGTGCTGGCGGCGAAGCGCTCCTTGAAGCGGTTCATGCCGTCAACACGCTCGGCATGGATCACGCCTCGCGAATCCAGCAGCAAAAGGTTGGCCGGATCGACTCCCAGCCGCACGTAAAGGTCGGCGCATGCAAGACCGCTCGCGCCGGCGCCGTTAATGACCACGCGCAGGGAGCCGAGGTCCTTGCCGGCGATCTCGGCGGCGTTCAGCAGCGCGGCACCGCTGATGATCGCCGTGCCGTGCTGGTCGTCGTGAAAGACCGGAATGCGGACGCGCTTGCGCAATTCCTCTTCGACGTGAAAGCACTCGGGGGCCTTGATGTCTTCGAGATTGATGCCGCCGAAGGTCGGCTCCAGCAATTCGACCACCCTCACGATTTCGGCCGGATCGGCGGTGTTCAGCTCGAGATCGAAGACGTCAATGTCGGCGAAGCGCTTGAACAGCACTGCCTTGCCCTCCATCACGGGCTTGCCCGCCAGCGGACCGATATTGCCCAAGCCCAGCACTGCCGAGCCGTTGGAGACGACAGCGACCAAGTTGGAACGCGAAGTGTAGCGTCCCGCGAGGCGCGGGTCGCGCAAGATTTCCAAGCAGGCGTCGGCGACGCCCGGCGTGTAGGCCAGGCTGAGGTCAAGCTGCGTGTCGGAAGGTTTCGTCGGAGCGATCGAGATTTTTCCCGGCCGCGGATGGCTGTGATAGTCGAGGGCTGATCTTTCGCGGATTTTCATACGGTGCGGTCGGAAGACGGCGGCCCCACCACCATTGTGGCTCTGCGCCCAGATCTTCCCTACGCTCTGGCGATTGTCGCAAATCCGCATCGCGGGCAAAAATGACGATGCGGGGGCTGGATCGAAGCGGCGGCAGCACTCATGGCGGGGCCCGGCACTCCGCGATCCGTTCCGGGCGGCCGCCGCGCCAGCCCCGGCAGGGGCCGCGGGAGATTGCCGCAAGGCGGCACAGTCTCGCGATGCCGAAGACATCGGAGAGGCTGGCAAGCCATTCATCGACGCCTGCAAGCGCTGCCATGCGAACCACCGGATTCGCCAGCGCAGGAAGCAAGCCCCCGCAAACGGCCGCAGCAAAAACCGCCGGCACAACTTGCAACCTGTTGCCTTACCGTTCGATTTGCCGCGCCGGCCGGCCAAGGGCTGCTAATCTTGCCTCTGTGAACAACGCCGCAGGACTTGCATTGCTCGCACCGACGTTGCTGATCGGAAGCACTGTTGTCACCGGGATGCCTGGCAGCGATTTGCGCAATGTCGAGATCCGGCACACGGACATGACGTACTCCCTGCCCGATTACACGGCAGACGAGTGGAAGCAAAGGGCTGTGTTTCTACGCAAGCAGGTGCTCTTTTCCGCTGGACTGCTGCCGATGCCCGCGAAGACGCCGCTTCGCCCGCGGGTCGGGTCGGTGATCGAGCACGAGGACTACTCGGTAGCGAGCGTAGCGCTGGAGACCTATCCCGGCTACTACCTCGGTGGCAACCTCTACCGGCCGGTGGGTGGAGACGGCCCATTCCCGGCCGTGGTCTCGCCCCACGGGCACTGGCGCTACGGGCGCTTTGAGAACTCCGCGATCAATTCCGTGCCGGCCCGCGCAATCAACCTGGCGCGGCAAGGCTACGTGGTGTTCGCCCACGACATGGTGGGCTGGAATGACACGATGCAGGCACCGCACGGGTTTGCCGGCCCCCGCGAGGATCTGTGGCTGTTCGGTGCGCTCGGCCTGCAGTTGTGGAACAGCATCCGCGTGGTGGACTACTTGGTCTCGCTGCCCGACGTGGATGGCCGTCGCATCGGGGTGACCGGGGCATCCGGCGGCGGCACGCAGGCGTTCCTGCTGGCTGCGGTCGATGAGCGCATCGGCTACTCCGCACCGGTGAATATGGTGTCTTTCCAGATGCAAGGCGGATCGCGCTGCGAAAACGCGCCGCTGTTGCGGATCGACACCAACAATGTCGAGATCGCCGCGACATTCGCTCCCAAGCCGCAATTGCTGGTGTCAGCCACCGGAGACTGGACAGCCAGCATGCCCGAGCGCGAGTTTCCGGCCGTGCAGCGCATCTACCAGCTCTTGGGCGCGGCACCCAACGTCGAATGGCGGCAATTCGACTCGCCGCACAACTATCACCGGGATAGCCGCGAGGCGGTCTATGCGTTTTTCGGACGGCACATCTTGGCAGACTCGGATAGCTCCCATGTTTCGGAGCGCGTATCGCGTCCGGATCAACTCAGCCAACTGCTGTACTTCTGGGGCCGGGAATTGCCGCCAGGCGCCGTCAGCCACGCAGAACTGGTGCGCCAGCGAATCGGCGCTGCCGAGGCTGACACGCTGGCACTTGCAATAGGTGATGCGAACTCCTTGGCGCTCGCGCGCGCGGCATTCCGGGAGCGCCTCACGCTGGCGCTGCTCGCCGAGGTGCCGGCGAACGGATCCGTAGAGGCGGAGGCGATCTCCGATACCGGACTTGTGATCGGCCGGCGTGGCCGGGGCGATCGAATTCCGGCACGGTTCCTGAACGCTGGCGCCGACGATGGCCGCCCGGTTCTGGTCTTGCATTCCGATGGCATCGAAGCAGCCGCGCAGTCGCCGGTCGCCGGGGCCTTGGCGCGCGGGGGTGCCCGCGTGCTGCTGATCGATGCGTTCCAGACAGGGTCGGCGACGGCGGAGAGGGACGTAGCTTCAGCTGGCAAAAACGCGGAGCGCTATTACCACGTATTCAACCGCAGCGACGATGCCAATCGGGTGCAGGACATCCTAACCGCTGCCGAGTACCTGCGCAGCGTGACGGGTTTCGATTCGATCAATGTGGTCGCGTCCGGGCGCGCGGGCCTCTGGGCCCTGCTGGCTGCTTCGCTCGACACTGGGATGGGCGCGATCGTGGCGGACTTGGACAACTTTGCGGCCGCCAGCGATGCTGCCTATGTCGAAGGCCTGTACATTCCGGGCCTGCGTCGGGCCGGTGATTTCCGGGCGGTAGCCGCGCTGGTATCCGCGCATGCCCGCCTGATGCTGCACAACGCGCATCCCACATTCCCGGCAGCTTGGTTCGAAAGAGCTTTCGGAGCAGGCAATCGTCTTGACAGCCTCTCGTTCTTGGCAGACGCCCCCTCCGCAACGGACATCTTGGAATGGATGACGCGGTGAATTGCAGCATCGACTGTCCGGGCGCTGGCGCGCATGGCCTCGTGGGCTTTAGCGTCCCGCCGGCTGGCGATGACAATTGAAGCAATGCTGGAAATAGGCAAGCAGTTCAATCAGGCGCGATCCAAGGCCTTGATGCTCTTGGCCGGGCTAGGGGCAGCGCTGGGGATCGCAGGGGTTGCTTATCTGGAGCGGCATGGGCGCTCGGAGCGGCCCTTGGAGCAAGTCGTGCTCACGGATGAGGCGCGCGAGTATCTCGCCGGCCTTGACCTTGCTGGCGTGGAAATGGCAGCCATGGACAACGCTCTCGGGCAGACGCTGGTCGAGATTACCGGGACTATTCGCAATATCGGCAACAAGCCAGTGCGCAGTATTCGCCTGCATTGTGTTTTCTTCGACATGCACGGTATCGAGCTCCATCGCGTGCTGTCGACTATCGTACGTTCGCCGCAAGGCCTCCCGCCGGGCGGCGAGGTGCCGTTCCGGCTGCCGTTCGACGATATCCCGGATGGCTGGAATCAGGTGCTTCCCAGCCTGTACGTCGCCGAGATCGTCTTCGGCTGAAGAGCAGATCGACTCCCCCAGACGGACGAGCGGCCAATCGGACGCTGCCCGGCAGGCTGCGCACACCATGCAGAAGCCGTCCAAGTGCGCCTCGTTCGCAATCCGCGTCGTGCTTAGCCAAGAGGTCGTGGCTGGTCTCCCCGAACGGCTGCAGCACGCACTTGCCCGTCTTGCGGCGGCACGGCGCGCCGAGCCGCGGCCCCAACTTGCCGCAGTCGATTTCGCCCGCTGCTCAGCTCAGGCACTGGCCATGCGACCCAAAGCGGGCCAGCCCGATCAAGCGCTACTTGGCACTTCTCGCCGTCTCAGGTCTCGGTGTCACACCTCTTGGCTTGTGACAGAGGGAGGCCTGCCCCAGAGGCTTGCTGCCAGCAAGTCATTCATACAGGATTCGAGTGTGTTTCCCCCCATGCACTGACGGCTCGGCGCACCACTGCTCCCGCAGCACTCCCAGCCCTTCCTCCAACACCGGATCGAGTCCTAGAACGCTGTCGCTCCCGAATAGCAGCTCCCGGTCGAGCGCCTGGCGCGTCGCGTCGCGGTAAGCCTCGTTCGCCGGCAGGAAATCTCGCTCCCGGCACTGCTCGAACAGCGCCCGGCAGCGCTCCAATTGCCCTGCCCGCAAGGTGCGCGGATCCAGCACCGGCAGATCTGGGAGCTTGGTGACAGTGATGCACGCCCGGCCCTGTTGCTGCCGCGTCCCGTGCCACCAGAACAGCAGCAGCCCGAGCGTCGAGTTGGCCCACAGCAAGAGCGGGATTTCGTAGTGCGGCTCATGGGGCATCACGTTCGGCCAAGCCCTGCCACCCAAACACTTTTCCGGCGTCAGGCACATCGCCAGGCTTTGCGAATTCAACTGGAAGTCCAGGCTGACGTGCAGGCAGGAGGCCGCCGCATTCCAGCGCTCGATGGCTCGTTCCTCGTCGTTCGGACGGGGCTCCCCGCACGAGTCGGGCCGCACCACCAAGCGGCGCTCCCGACCGGCCGCGTGCGCCCACAGCATCGGATACGTCGGCACCTCCCCCGCCGCGATCCCTCGCACGACGAACGGACCTCGGGCCTGCCCCGTCCCGTCATGGCTTGTGAAGTCGCCATTGATGTCTCGATGCACAAGACCCCGTGCTGCTACGCTGCCGAGCGTCACCACCGGCAGTTCGAGCGCTTGCGCCTGGCGCGGCAAGCGCAACTGCCCCGCCTCCAACTCGCGCACCGCCCGGATGACGCTCGATGACTGCACCCCCGCCACGCCGCCCTCCAAGATGCCGCCCGCCACAGCCGCGCCCCGCGCCTCCTTCGCCTGCTGCGCCGCCTCCAGCAGCGAAGCCGGACGCGCCGCCAGATTCGTGTACTCCGTGCGTGACCGATCGACCGATCGCTTCGTCGCCACCAGCAGGCACTCGGCCATCCCGGTATCCGCCGAAAAGGCCCGCTCGGTCGATCCCGTGGCCGCGATCGAGGTCACGTGGATGTCGCTGTAGTGCGCCTGCAACGCTTCCCGCGCGCCCTGCCATGCCTTGCCCCGCACGAACGCGAACGGCAGCACCATCGCCAGCACACCCCCCGCCCGCAGCTTGCAATGCCCCAGATCCATGAAGTTCGACGCCAACCCGGCATTGCCGCTGCCGAACGGCCCCCTCCCTTTGCGCAGCTTGCGCCCCATCGCCTCCTGCTCCTCATGCGACGTGCCGAACCCCGCGAACGACGGCACCGGTATCCCCGCATGCCCCCCCTCGTGATTCGTCGGCCGCGTGAACGGCGGATTCATGATCACCAGATCGAACGACTCGTCCAGCACCCTCACCGCGTGCTGCCCGCTGCTCTCCGCCTCCCTCCCGCCCAGCGTCTCGCCCGTGGCGAACAGCGAGTAGGCGTGCTCCGCGGCCAGCAAGTCCAGCGCCCCGATGTGCGTGGCACCCCCGTCGATGCCATACGGCATCGTGTGGATCAGCGATTTGCCGTAGGTCAGCGACGGATGCGCGCTGGACAGCATCGAGCAGGTCAGGTGCGTCGCCGCCGGCATGATGTCCAGCCCCGTCAGGACATGCTCCATCAGCACCCGGTGCAACTCCTTGTCATCGCCCCCCGCCCGCCGGATGCGCCGGTAGACGGCACGCTGCGCGGCCGACAGCAGCGCCCCCGTGCCGCAGGCGAAGTCCGCGATCCGCAGCCCCGCCAGCCCGTCCCGGTCGGACCAGTTCAGCCCCAGCCGCTCGACCGCCAACTCGGCCAGCAGGCAGGCCGACGCGGGCAACGTGTAGAACGTGGCCAGATACTTGCGATCCGCGATCAGCGTCTGGAACATCCGCCCGGCCAATTCGTGATACGTCGTCGCGCCCACCTGCACCAAGTCGGGCACGGCCTCGGCGATCCGGTCCATCACGCGTGGAACGCACCGCGTCGGCAATTCCATCAACAACTCGAGGGCGATGCTGAAGATCGGCCAGTAGTTGACTTCCAGAATCTCGCGCCACAAGGCAACCAGTTCCGGCTTGTGGATCGGCCGCCTTGACAGCACGGGCGGCACACGCCCCTGCCCTTCGACCGCCATGTGAAACACGAAGGCCGAAACGAAGATGGCCGCCGCCATGCGCTCGGTCTGCTCGCCAGCTTCTTGGTGCAACCGCTTGGCGATCCGCGCCAGAGCGGGTTCCGGAACCCAATGCGCCAGCCGGCCGGACGCTTGCCGCACCACCAATTCCAGCGCCTCCGTCCCCCGCGCCAGCTTCCGCTCCGACAGGGACAGGTACTCGATGGCATCCGCGAGATCGTCTACCCCGCCCTCCAGCCATTCCAGCCTTGGCGGCCAGCGCGTGCCGACCCCCTCGGCATCCAAGTAGTGCGCGGCATAGCGGAACGCTGCCCCTTCTATAGTCTGGAGGTCGGCTGTCTTGAGACTCTCCGGCAGGACCACCGACAGCACGCCCTCCACCTCTTCGCTGCTGCCGCGCATGCTGGCTCCCAGCCGTGCCAGCGCGTCCCGCTCGACCGTGCGGGCCGGGGCAAACTCGGTCTCCACGATCACCGGCTGGCAATCGGGGGCGGCGATCAGGATATCCGGCCTCCGGCCAGCTCCCGACCCCGGCCCGGCTTGGTAGATCACCTGGGTCCGCTCGGCATGGACAGTCCCGTCGTCCCAGTCCGGATTGCGGCGCTTCAGCGCGCTCGCCAATGCGGCGTTCGCCAGCGGCTCTGTATTGTGCGGCCTGCTCATGCTGCCGTTTCGCGCGCCACGAACCCCTATCCTATGCGCACCGCTAGACGCTGGCGCGGGGCCCCGCAGCGGAGCGGCACGGATTGGCCCTGCCCGGCTGCCTCCGCTCGCGAGCCGCCCTGCGCGACCGGCCCGGCTCCCGGCGCGCATGCACTGCTGACCAACTGCAGATTGGACTGGGAAAACCCGTTCGGCCGGAATGCTGCAAATGCCCTCTCAAGTGCTTTATTTCCTATTTTAATCACCATATATATCTATAATCCTTTCAAATTATATTCTCGATGTCAAGTGCAAGTGCGCTATTCTCTACGGATTGCTCGGCACTCGCGGGCGGGCGGGATGCCTTTGGCGACGCATCCCGGTCGTCTCCATTGCTCGCGCCGCGGCTGTTGCAAGCCGGGCTGCACGGAACAGACGAATCCGGGCCGGCGGGCGAGTTCCGGCCGCGCCTCACTCTCGCGGGCGGTTCCGCGTGCCCAGCTCGGCCCGGTCGGCCGGGCCGCCCGGTGCCAGCTGGACATAGTCCGCGTAGCCGACGGACGAACGAACGGGCTGCTCCGGGGGCGCCGTTCGGTTCTCGCGGACCCAGCTTTCAAAGCTTTCGATCAAGTCCGGGCGCTCGGCGGCCAAGTCGCTTGTCTCAGCTTCGTCCCCGTCAAGGTCGTAGAGTTCCACAGGCCCGTCAACGGAAGCGCGCACGAACTTCCACCTCCCGTTGCGGGCCGCCTGCGCGCGCAGGGCGTTATCCGACCCCACGACTTCCCAGTAGAGCCAATCGTGATTGCGTTGCACGGCACTCCCGCGCAACGTGGGGACGATCGAGATTCCATCGGTCGGAGGCGCCTCGACACCCGCGAGCTCTGCAAAGGTCGGCAGCATGTCGGCAAAGTAGGTCATGTGACGGGTAACGGCCCCGGCCTGCACGCTGCCCGTCCACTTCACGATTTGAGGGATCCTCAGCCCCCCTTCGTACATCGATCCCTTGTACCCGCGCAAGGGCCCCGAGGCTTCGAAGAAATCCTCGCTGACGTCGAAGCCCGACTGCGCGCCGTTGTCGGAATTGAAGATTACGACGGTTTCCCCGGCAATGCCCAGTCCCTCGAGCAACGCGAGCATCCGGCCGACATCGCGGTCCAGGCGGGACACCATCGCAGCATACGTCGCTCTCGGGTTCGGCGACACTATATAGCCGACACGCCGTTCCTGCCCGCCGCCCACTTCGGGGAACTGGCCGAGATACTCGGCGAGGGAATCGGCCGGAACTGCCAGTTCCACGTGCGGGATCGTCACGGGCAGGTAGCAGAAGAACGGGCCGGTCCGGTTGTCGCGGACAAATTCGAGAGCGCGCTCGAACAGGATGTCGTGCGAGTATTGCCCCCGTCCGCCGTTCTCATTCCGGGGCAGCCTCAGCCGGCCCTGGTCGAGTGTCAGCCAGAACGGGTGGAAGAAATGCGCGTGTACTTGGTGCAGGTACCCGAGAAATTCGTCGAAGCCCTGCCGCAAAGGATGCCCGGGGCTGTTCGCGAGGCCGAGACCCCACTTGCCATAGCCCCCTGTCGCATAGCCTGCCGACTGCAAGACCTCCGCGACAGTGACATCGGAATCCCGCAGGTGGGCGTCGCCCAGATTGCCCCGCACGGGGGTGTGGCCTCCGTGCAGTCCGGTCATCAAAACGCTGCGCGACGGGGCGCACACGGCTGAACCCGCGTAGGCTTGGGTGAACCGCATGCCTTCTGCTGCCAGTCGGTCAAGGTGCGGCGTTCTGATCTTGGCCTGGCCGTATGATCCTAGGTGGCCGTAGCCTAGGTCGTCAGCCATGATGTAGACAATGTTCGGCGGCTTTGCGGCGCTGGTGGCGGCTAGCAAGAGGCCGAGGGCGAAGGCGATCCGCTGCATGCTCCGCAAGGTATCACAGCGCGGGATTCGATGCCACGCAACATGCCGGCGAGGCGGCGTTTCCACGAGTCTCGGGTTGCAACCGGCACCACTCAGCCGGCCGAGAGCAGCAGGGAGACGGGTAGAGGGACTGACACTGCGAACATGCGCGGATGCCTGGTCAAGCCCATTGCAGGAATCCATGCCGGCACGGCGCAAGCACGGGGCGGGGGGGGAGGGGGATCGGCACCGCAGTGCTCGCGCATGCGGAGATCGCGGGCGCTGCAGAAGGCCGCCATCGGACAGTTGCCCCCGGCCGTTTATCGCGGCGGGGCCAAGCCGCGAGCATGGCGTCGGCCGCGGGCAAGCCGAGCGGAGCGCGGTCGCTTGCGGCACTGCGAACATGACTGGAACGCTTCGCAGCGGACGGGCAAGTGCAGATCACGCAGGTGTTCCGCAGCGGCAAGCTATAATCTGCGTAGGGCATCCGCTCTGGAATCGCGAACTGCCATGCGCCAGATCCGTCTTCTCTCGGCTATCGCAGCTATCGCGTTCGGCGTTGCTTGCGGAATCGGCCCCATGCCGAACGAGCAAGGCGGCATCGCCGACATGGCCGTCGCGGACTCCGCAACGCCCTCAGTCCCAGCCTTCGACCTGAGGGACTTAGACGGCAATGCGTTCACCAACGCCGATATCGAGGGCAAGGTAGTCCTGCTCAACTTCTGGGCGACATGGTGCGGCCCGTGCAAGATCGAGATGCCGTGGTTCGTCGACTTCCAGCGCAAGTACAAGGATCGCGGCTTTACCGTGATGGCGATCTCCCTGGACGAGGGCGGCTGGGACCCCGTGCGCGAGTTTGCCGAGGCGATGGAATTCAACTTCCCGGTCTTGCTCGGCGACGACACGATCTCCGAAGCTTTCGGCGGCATCTGGGCGCTTCCCACCACCTTGATCGTGAACCCGGACGGCAAGATTGTCTCCACCCACCAAGGCTTGGTGGCGAAAGCGACATACGAAACGGAGATCGAAGCCTTGCTGGACCTGCATGCCACGGCATCGCTCTAGCGCAGCCTTGTGCAAGGCGCTCGTCGCGCTTCTTCTCAGCACCCCGCTCGTGGCGCAGCAGTTCGGGTTCTCTGCCGTTTCGATCGAGCCTAGCGCAGGAGTCCGCATCACCGGTGTCGGAACTTTGCAGGTCCCGCTAGGGATTCACATCCGGCGGGGCTATCACATCAACTCCAGCAAGCCAAACGATCCGTACCTAATTCCAGCCTCCCTCGCCTGGCCCGGCGTCCCGCTGCCTGTCGTCTCTGTCGCCTATCCGCCCGCCAGCGAGGTCAAGTACGACTTCTCCGACAAGCCTCTTTCTGTCTACTCCTCGCGTGTCGAGATCGTCACGACATTCGAGGTGCAGTCCGTGCCTGAAGGCGTGGAGGAATTGCAAGGCGCCTTCCGCTTCCAAGCGTGCGACGACAAGGCATGCCTGCCTCCCCAGACACTGCCCGTCAGCATTCCTGTTCGCCCGTGAGCCGGCCGTCTTTTCGTCCATCATTCCAGCAATGCCGGCCCCGCAAGTGCGACTTGAACGGAGAGACTGCGTAGCGAAGCCGGCGCACGAGACAGGCCGCCCAGCGACGAGATCGGCGCGCGCGCTGCGCAGGCCTCGGCCGCCCGGCTGCCGCCGAGGAGGCGTGCGCCGGGGTGCGCGTTTCCTCGCACAAGGGCTGGGCCCGGGGCCTGCAAGCTTGCTTGCAGGCGGACGAATCCCGAGTGCCGGTGCCTGACCGCGGCGCGCGGCGAGGAGCTCGCTTCGCAGCGGAGCTCAAGGCGCGGCCGAAGGCGGAACTGCACCTGCACCTGCGGGGCGCCATCCCTCGCGAGTACTTAGCGGGGCGGCTTCGCAAATACCCTCCCGTTCAAGCCCTCGCATCCGCGCCGCCCAGCCACCTCGACTGGATTTCCCGCCATCCGGCCGTCGCTCGAATCCTTCAAGCGGACGACCCTGCCGAGGAATTGGACGGGCTGTTCCGCTATGCCAGCTTCGAACAATTCCTGGCAGCGTACTTGTTCACCGCCTACTTCATCCGCGAAATCGTAGATTTCCGCGACTTGGTCGCCGGCGTGCGGGAAGATCTCCGCACGCAGAACATCACCTACGCAGAGGTGACGGTTTCGATTCCCGAGTACCTGCAGCAAGGGCTCGCCCTGGACGAAATCTTGGCGGTGCTAGGCGAGGATCCCCCGCCACCGCCCAAACTGCGCTGGATCGTGGATCTGGTGCGCAACCGGGGCGCGGAGGCGGCCGAGCGCATGCTGGAGAGACTGTTGCCGGCGCGCCCTCCCAACTTGGTCGGGGTGACTCTCGGCGGGGCCGAGCACCTGTACCCGCCAGGGCAGTTCCGGCGGGTCTACGAGCTCGCGCGCGAGGGCGGTCTCCGAACGACAGTGCATGCCGGCGAAGCCCTAGGGGCGGAAAGCGTGTGGCACGCGCTGGAGGCACTGCGCGTCGAGCGCGTCGGGCATGGCGTGCGCGCGATCGAAGATCCAGCCCTTGTCAGGCATTTGGTCGAGCGGCAGATCCCGCTGGAAATCTGCCCGACGAGCAACATCCGGACCGGCGTGTTTCCCGCACTGAGCGCCCACCCGGTCCGGGCCCTGTACGAGGCTGGCGTGCCGTTGTCGATCAACACCGACGACCCCACGTTTTTCGGCATCGCTCTGGCGGACGAGCTGGCCGGCCTCGAGAGGCTCGGGTTCTCGCGAGATGAAATCCGGGGGCTGGCCGACGGTGCCTTCGCGTTCGCGTTCGACACGGGGGCGGCCTCCTAGCCGGCCGCCGCGGGCGCGCGCAGCGCGCCGCGCAGTTCCGCCGCGCTGGCGGTCCCTTCGGCCTCGAGGTAGGAGTTCAGTTCCGCGGGCAGCTGCGAGACGCGCCCCGGATCCCAGAAACTGGCCGTGCCCACCTGCACCGCTGTTGCGCCGCACAACAAGAACTCGACAACATCCTCGGCCGTGGCTATCCCGCCAATGCCGATGATCGGCACGGCAACCGCGCGTGCAACCTCATGCACCATGTGCAGCGCGACGGGCTTGATGGCCGGCCCGGAAAGGCCTCCCGAACCGGCGCCCAGCACCGGCCTGCGGCTGGGGGCGTCCACCGCCAATCCGCGCAGCGTGTTGATCAAGCTGAGGCCGTCGGCCCCGGCATCCACGGCGGCACGTGCCAGCACACTGATGTCAGAAACGTTCGGCGAGAGCTTGACTAGCAGGGGGCGGCGGCGCGCGGCGGCGCGCGCCGCTTCGACAGCGCGCGCCAGATCGCCGGCGCTTGCACCGAATTCCAACCCGCCACGCTTGGTATTGGGGCAAGACACGTTCAATTCGTAGGCCGCGAGACCCGGGGCGTCCTCGAGCACGGAGAGAACTTCGACATAGTCGCTGAGTTCGTAGCCGAAGACGTTGGCAAAGACAGGGACCCCGAATTGCGCGAGGCGCGGAAGCTTGTCGGCGACGAACGCCCGGACCCCGACGTTTTGCAGGCCGACGGCGTTCAGCATGCCAGCGGCGGTCTCGGTCACGCGCGGCCCGGCATTGCCGCGGATCGCCTCCCGCGACAGGCCCTTGACGACGATCGCTCCGATGCGGTCCAGCGCAGCCTGGCCGGCGAACTCCTCGCCGTACCCGAAAGTTCCGCTCGCAGCGATAATCGGGTTCTTCAGTGCGATGCCGCAGACAGCAGTGCGCAGATCGGCCACGATTCGCCCTCTAGGCCGATGCCCCCGCCGCGCAGATACGGCCCCGCATGCTGGTAGATTGATCTTTGGACACTAGCAGACATTATGACTTGGTCATTGTCGGCGGCGGAATCAACGGCTGCTGCCTGGCCCGCGAGGCAGCCCGGGCCGGCTGGCGCGTGGCCTTGCTGGAGGCGCATGACTTCGGGGCTGGCGTCACCAGCCGCTCGACACGCCTGATCCACGGCGGACTGCGCTATCTGGAGCGCTTTCACCTCTCGCTCGTCCGCGAGTCATTGAAGGATCGCAGGACATTGCTGCGGGAGTTCCCGGGCATTGTGCGGCCCCAGCCGTTCCTTCTGCCGATCTACCGCGGGGATTCCCGCGCGCCTTGGTATATCGCCTGCGGGCTGGCCCTGTACCGCTTGCTCTCGGCGGATCACGCCCTGCCGGCACCGCGCCGGGTTGCCGTCCGCGAGCTGCTGGGCCTGCTGCCGGGCCTCGAGCGCGACGGGCTGCTCGGAGGATTCGAGTATTTCGACTGCCAAGCCGTTTATCCCGAGAGGCTGGCCCTCGAAATGGCCTTGCAGGCGGAGCTGGCCGGCGCGGACATCCTCAACCATGCGCGGGTCAACCGCCTGCTCGTGCGCGATTCCTGCGTGGAAGGCGTTGGCTTCGACGCGCGAACCGGCTCCGGCGAACTGCGCAGCCGCGTGGTCGTGAATGCCGCCGGCGCATGGGCGGACCAACTCTTGAGCCTCGCCCGCAACAGCGCTTGCGAGCCGCTGCTGTCCTTGGTGGGCGGCACGCACATCGTCATCCGCGAATTGCCCGGGGCCCCGCGGCATGCGGTCTACCGCGAGGCGCGCGCTGACCGGCGGCCGTTTTTCATCATCCCGTGGCGGGGGCTTCACTTGATCGGCACGACCGAGACGCTTGCCGGCGAGGATCCGGCGGCGACGCTTCCGCAGGAGGGCGAGATTCTCTACCTGCTCGACGAGGCCAATGCCTTGTTCCCGGGCGAAGGCTTGACCCGCAAGGACATCCTGTATGCTTACGCCGGCCCGCGGCCGATCCTCAGGACAGGCCCGGATGACCTCAACGCGGCGTCAAGAGGCCACGCGATCGTAGACCACCGCAAGACCGACGGCATAGCGGGCTTGCTCACGATGGCCGGCGGCAAGCTGACCACTGCGCCGTCATTCGCCAGGGCCGCGCTGCGCCAAGTCGCGCGCAAGCTGGGAGGCAGGGCCGCAGCAGCAGCGCCGCAGCAGCGTCCCCTGCGCGAAGCGCCTTCCGGATTTGCAGCGCTGTATGGCCCGCGCGGGCGCGAAGTGCTCGCCGCCATCGAGGCGGAGCCGGGCATGATGCGCCCCTTGGCAGCAGGCTGCCCCGCCAAGCGCGGCCAAGTGGTCTATGCGATCCAGCGCGAGCATGCCGCGACCTTGGGCGACATCCTGTTGCGCCGGACGGGGGCGGCTTTCGATATCAACTACCAGCGCTCGTGGGCAGAGGCAGCTGCCGACATCGCCGCCGGAGAGCTCGGATGGGGCCAAGCGGAAAAGAACAGGGCCTTGGCAGAGTACGAAACCGAGCTTGCCCGAACGCTACTGCGGGCATAGGACGCCATCGCCCGCAGGCACGGACAGCCAAGCCGCGCCAGGCATCCCGCCAGCAAACCCACCGCCGAGGTGCGCCTTTCCGGTACGATGGCGTTTGTGCGGGACGCAGGCCAAAGCAGCGAGACTCCTGACCAAGAAAAGCGGCGGGCCCGCCGCATCCTCCGGCGCTTGGACCGCGATTACCCTGCTGCCGAATGCGCGCTCAGGCATCGCAGCGCCTGGGAACTGCTAGTCGCCACCATCCTCTCGGCACAGTGCACTGACGCCCGGGTGAACAAGGTCACCCCGCAGTTGTTCGCCGCCTATCCCACCGTGCAAGACATGGCCTTGGCTCCCTTGGAGAGCATACAAGAGCTTGTCCGCACCACGGGGTTCTTTCGCAACAAGGCCAAGTCCGTCAAGGGCGCGGCCCAGCGCATCGTCAGCGAGTACGGCGGCGAAGTGCCCTCGCGCATGGAGCAATTGCTGACTTTGCCCGGCGTGGCCCGCAAGACCGCCAACGTTGTCACCGGAACGTGGTTCGGCAAGGCCACCGGGGTGGTCGTCGACACGCACGTTCAGCGCATCTCGGGGCGCTTGGGCCTGACTGCGGCCAAGGATCCCAAGAAGATCGAGAAGGACTTGATGGAACTGCTGCCGAAGGCGAGATGGGTCAAGTACTCGCACCAGATCATCCACCATGGTCGCGGCGTGTGCAAGGCGCGCCAGCCTCGCTGCCAAGACTGCGGGCTGGCGGATTCCTGCCCCTCTGCCGGGATCTAGCCCCGGTTCAGGGCCGCAAGGTGGGCCGCTGGCGGCCGGGGACTGCAGGCTTGAGGGCCGGGCGGATTTCGAGCCTGACCTTGCGCCTGAGGTCGATGCGGTCCCGCCGGCTCACGTTCGGATCGCTGTGCAAGACGACAATGCCCCCCGCGCCGGCGCGGACAAGGCGCGCCGCGCGCCCGCCCAGCCGCAATCCGTAGGCTTCGCCTTCCTGCAATCCGATCAGGTAGATCCTGGCCGCTTCCGGGGCCCGCTCGCGAGAGGGCTCCCAGGACAGAGTGACCTTGGCTGGCGGCGCGACCGGCACGACTGCCGCTTCCGGGAAATACAGCGGCGCCAGTTCCCCGAAGCTGGTCGTCGCGGACAGTTCGCCGTCGGCCAGCAATTCCAACCGGCCGGCGGAGTAGCCCAGCCAAGTCGTGGGCTGATCCCAAGCGAAGCGCGCGAAGATGCGGCCGCGCACCGGATCGTGGGCTAGCAGCGGCGACGACTCGGGGGTCAGGCCGGGCAGGTACGGATTGACCCAGAGGAATTCGTAGGGCGCCGCAAGCTGTGATGACAGCAGGTAGCGCTCGTCACGGATCCAGCCTTGCAGGAATTGAAATTCGGGCAGATTAGCCTCGTAGGCCACCAGCAACATCTCTGCAATCCGGTCGAAGGGCGCGTTCTGCCGCGCTGCCCGCTCGTTCAGGCCGTAACGCGACGGCCAGCGCAGAGTCCCCCCGGCGACGTCGATTTCCAGAGGGTAGTAGCTCAGCGGCCGGCTGCGAACCAGCGCCCGCACGGAATCGATTCCGGGCTGCATGGGATCCGACTCCAGGTTGTGGCGTACAGCCAGTGCCGTCTCGAGCACCGCGATCAAGGCCGCGCTGTCGTCAGCGAGCGCACCGCCCTGCAATGCGGGCAGCACTTCCAACTCCCAGTGCGTCCCGAGCAACGTCGCGAGGGCAGTCTCGGATCCATCCCAATCGCCGGCTGTGGCGATGGATGCCAAGATGGCGGCCCGGACTAGCCCGGGGTCGAGGCCCGCCTGCGGCAGCAGCGCCGTGACAGCGTTCGCCAGGACGTCTCGCAAGCCGGACCGGACCGGAGCGTCAAGCAGGTCGTAGCACCAGTCGTAGACGAGGGCCGCTTGGCGCAACTCGGAGGCGGTGCCGATGCCGCGCATCGCAAGGCGCTCGCTCCACCCGATCGCGGACTGCCCGGACACCCGGTCGCCAGCGACTTGGAAGCGCAACGCGTCGACCAAGGGCTGCTCGTCAAAGGCAGTCCCGTCTGCGATGAGCACGCGCAGGGATTGCCAGCGCAGGGACTGCCGCTCGGCATCCTTGCGCAGCCGCTGCAGCCGGTCCGGATCGAGGAACAGGCGCGGGTGTCCTTCGTAGACCCGGAATTCGACCTGTCCGGATGCCGCGCTGACGAGGCACAGCAGCCCGCACCCGGCAATCGCGGCTCGCAAGGCGCTCATCGAGACTCCATTGTACGGATGCAAGCAAGAAACCGGGCGGCGGGCGTCTCCGTCCCACGAGGCGTAACCGGGAGGGCGGCGATGCGACGACCAGCGAACTCCATTCTGCGAGCGGCCGGAGTGCTGGCAGCATGCCTACTCGCCCCCTGGCCGGCCAAGGCGGATCCCGTCGCCCAGTACACCGTGGTGTTGGAATCCCCCGCGACCGGGCGGCGCCTGTCCATGGCCCGCGGCAAGGATGCCGGGCGCGCGCCCGCTCGGGTGTCGGCATCCAGCCTGGCAGTCGTGGCGCGGGCGGTTGCCGCCACGCAGCAACCGGTGCTTGCCGCGCTGGAAGCCGGGGGCGCCACCGTCCTTGGCTCGGTCCGGAATGTGCTGAACGCGGTCTTCGTGCGCGCCACCGCGACGCAAGCAGAGGCATTCGCGGCCATTCCCGGCGTGCGAAGCGTGACGCCGAGCCTCGATCTGGAACCGAACTTGGACGCAGTGGCCGGGGCGGTGGGCTTGAACGGCGCCGGCCTGCGCCGGCCCGGCCTGTCCGCGACCGGCGCAGGCATCAAGATCGCGATCATCGATTCCGGGCTCGACTTCTACCATCCGGCCTTCCAAGACGACTCGCTGCCGCCGCTGCACGGATACCCCAAGGGACGCCCGGAACACTTGGCCTTCGCCAACAGCAAGATCGTGGCGATCCGCAGCTACATGCAGTTGCAGAATTCAGGCGATCCAGCTACCTCAGCGCCCGACGACAACTCGCCAGTGGACTTCAGCGGTCACGGGACGGCGGTCGCCATGGTAGCCGCCGGCCAGCGGGTCGAGTCACCTGCCGGGCCACTGGAAGGGATTGCCCCGAAAGCATATCTCGGCATTTACAAGGTCACGGGCACGCCCGGGATCAGGCAATCGGCCAATTCGCAAGCTGTCATTGCAGCGATTGATGATGCGGTCACGGACGGCATGGACATCCTCAATCTGAGCATCGGCCAGGTAGCTGCCAGCCCATGGAACTCGCAGGGGGCCGATTGCGGCCGACTGCTCGGAAACAATTGCGACC
Organism: Bryobacterales bacterium; assembly: GCA_965219605.1. Taxonomy (GTDB): domain Bacteria; phylum Acidobacteriota; class Terriglobia; order Bryobacterales; family UBA6623; genus VXMF01. The sequence continues at coordinate 2,978,070 of CBDCOC010000001.1, forward strand.
CGCTGGCGATCGCAGCGCAGAGCGCCGTACTCGATTTCGGCCGCGTCGTGGTCGCTGCCGCCGGCAATTCGGGCCAGATCGGAGAGCGGGCGTCGCCGACGCGCAATACGATTGCCTCGCCCGCTATCGCCCCCGATGTGATCGCGGTCGCTGCGACCGCCAATTCGAGGCGCCTCGAGCAGAGCGTGCGCCTGGGCGGGTCCTCGTTCGCCGCCCTGTCGGGATCCGGCCCCGTCCTGGCCGAGGCGCTCACGGCCCCGGCGGTGCTCGCAGGGCGGTTGCGCAATCGCCACGCCTGCTCCCCGTTTCCCGCCGGGGCGCTCGAGGGCAGCATTGTCGTTGCCGAGCGGGGCGGCCATTGCTGGTTCGTGGACAAGGTCGAGCACGCCATGCGCGCAGGAGCGGTCGGCGCGGTCATTTTCGACAACGAACCGTCCGGCGCGCTGTTCGAGATGGAGGCGCTGCGGGACACCGATATCCCGGCCTACTTCATCTCGGCCTCCTCCGGCGAAGCGCTTTCCCGGCGCTTGGGCGGGGCGCCGGTCCGATTGACGCTCGATCCCGCGCCGGTAGCCCGCTTGACGGATGCGACACAGATCGCCGGATTCAGCTCTCGGGGCCCCACTCCGGGATTGAACCTCAAGCCCGACTTGGCGGCCCCGGGCGTCAGCATTTACACCGCCGACGCGTGGCTTGACGCGCGGCCGCATGGCTTCAACCCCAGCGAGTACCGCCAGATGCAGGGAACCAGCCTGGCCGCGCCCGCAGTTGCCGGCGGGGCGGCGCTGGTCTGGCAGCTCAATCCCGACTGGTCTGCCCGGGAGGTGTCATCCGCCCTGATCAACACCGCGGCCCGGTCCGTGGTCGAAGGGGGCGAGATCGCTCGCGCGGGATCCGTCGGAAGCGGCTTGCTCGACCTTGCAGCCGCCCTCGACCCGATCGCAACAGTCGAGCCTCCCACGATCGGCTTCGGCAGGTTCAGCTCTAGGTCCATGCCGGTCTGGCAGGAGATCTTCATCACCAACCGCAGCCGCCGGCCCCAGACCTACCGGGTGGTCGTAACGCCCCGGGACCACGACCCGCGGGCCGCGGTCAACCTTGACGGATTCAGCGAGATCTCGTTTGACCTCCTGCCCGACGAGTACGTCGCGGTACGGGCGACGCTAGAGGGCTTCATGCCGCAACCCGGATCCTACGAAGGATACCTGCGGATCACGCGCGCCGGCCGCCCTGGGGCGTTGCGCGTGCCGTATCTCTACGTAGTGCCTGCGACAAAACCCCCTAAAATCCGTTCTCCACTAGCAAGACGGGCCGATTGGTCAACAAAGTAAAGACTTGTTGGAGCAGGCTGCACGGTATGTAGTGGGTTGCCGCCAGGCGAAGATCGCAGCTAATGGGCCGGATCCGAGCCAACGGACCGCTGCCCGCCTAATCTTCGCCTGCGTCGATTGCACGCAACCGTTTTGAATACAACGACATGGATGCTTTTGTCGCAAGCACTACGTAGTGGGCGACAATGTGCCGGAAAACGCTTACGCCATCGCTCCGGCGGTGCTGAGGGGCTTTGCCAACGAGGCCAAGCAAGAGCGCTTGGTCGCAAAGTTCGTGGATCGCCACGGAGCTCCGGTAAGCGGCCAGCCGGTCGAATTCGCAGTACTGGCGGGCAGGGCCCGGATTCTGTCCGCGCAGCCCGTTACGGATGCATACGGCCTGGCATCTGCCGTAGTCCAGTTCGCAGGCTCTCCCGGGCAGCAGGCTGTGGCAGCCTATGTTGGCGGCGCCCAGGTGCGATTCGATTACCGGGCAGATCTGCTGCGGCCGCGAATCGACGCGATTGTCAATGACGCCAGCCTGGCCGAGGGGCAGCCGGTGGCACCGGGATCGCTGGTCTCCATCTTCGGCAGCGGGCTTGCCGAATTCGAGGGCGAGGCCCTGCTGTCCCCCTTGCCCGCGGCCCTGAAGTCCGTAAGTGTCAGCTTCGATTTCCCGGAACTGCGCGTGAGCGAACCCGCGCGGGTCTTCAGCACCAGTGCCGGGCGCTTGGTCGTCCAGGTGCCCTGGGAACTGGCAGGCATCAACTTCGCTTTCGCCAAGGTCCGCGTTCGTAACCGTGACGCAGTCGAGCTGACCTCGGATCCCTTCGTGGTCAATCTGGCCGATGTGTCTCCCGGGATCTATGCCTTCGATCTCGGCGGCGGGCGCGCGGCATCCGCATTTCACGATGACGGGCGCCCGGTGACGCCTGCGGATCCGGCCGCCGCGGGCAGTCGCGTGACGCTTTACCTCAGCGGCGCCGGGCCCCATTACGGACTAGATCTTCAATCGGGCGTAGCCCCGGTGGAGCCGCTCGAGACGATGCATGCTCCCGTAGTCACTGTAGGAGGATCCCAAGCAGCAGTCGTTCGTTCCGTCTCCTCGCCGGGAGCGGCAGGCATGTCGCAGATTGAGTTCGTCGTGCCGCACGGCCTGCCGCGGGGAGCGGCAGGCCTGACCGTGTCGATCGATGGCGTGCGCAGCAACGCCGCGTGGCTGGACTTGCGATGACCGGGCGGCCGAATCACTCCCGCTCGCCCGGCTTCTCGCCGGGGCGCAGCAGGGACGGGCGCTTGCGCTGCCTCTCGGCCTGTGCATCGGCTTCCCGCTGGCCGGCCCTCTCGACTTCTTTCCGTCGTTCCGGCGCCATGCGCTCCTTCTGCCGTTGCCGCTCCGACTCTTCTTGCAGCACTGCCTCGCGCCGTCGCGCGCCCAAGTCTTCCGCCAGCAGTTCCATGCTGTCTTCCGTGATGCCGATCGCGTCCTCCAGCACGAACTGGTAGCGCCAGGCGTCATCTTCGCCGCCGGCCTCGATCGCGGACAGCCGCGCGGCAAAGCCCTGCTCGGCCGCCAGCAGGTCTGCCAGCGCTCCGTCGGGTTTCCTGTTGCGGAGCAAGGCATCATCGATGACATCGTCGATGGCCTGTATGATCGCCCCGTACTCCCTCAGGGAGCGATGCACCTTGGCGCCGCGCCCGGCCTCTTCCTTGGCGAGTTCCTGCTCGATCAGTTCGAGGCGCAGGGCCGCGAATTTCGTGTACGCGCTGATGCGCTTGTCGAGATCTTGGTTTTCGCGCAGGACTTCGATCTCGTAGTCGGTCAGGAACTCCCGGGTACTAGAGAACTCCTGGCCCAAGGTCGGAGCCAGCATGCAAAGGAGAGACAGTACAAGTCGGACAGCCAAGGGCATTATTGCCAATGAACTCATGTACCAGAGCAACCGACCCTTAACAGTTCCTTTTATATTGAAAGAGTGCCCAAACTGAGGAATGGCTCCAACTCTTTCCCATAGACCAGTTAAGCATATGCCAACACCTACATCTGCCGATGTAGCGAAGCCTAGGCTAGGTGCAGTTTGGAGCCGGTAATTATGATAGAACATTGAACCACCGGCTTATCTTAAGCGCCATCAAGCGACGACGCTCGGCAAGGAAGGCTTCATAGTCAGGCTGTATACCCCCTAATAAACTTGCGGGCAAACAGTTCTCAGCGAGATTTGCACGCAGCATTTTCTCATCAGTAATTCCACCATATCGACGCTTTCCGGTGGAGACTTGCTCAGCTATTTCTCTGAAGTAAATCTCGGGTGCTTTGTTCCCGATAGCAATGTTAATTTCGCTTTGAGCGATGACAAAGTTAGCGATCTGGTTGTAGCGTCCGCGGCTCAGCCCATGCTCTTCCTGAAGATACTTGCGCGGGAAAACGTGGTGCTTGTCACCCCGATTGAGCAGCAAATCGCGCACCGTGATCTTAGTGGACAGGAATCCCTTGTCGCCAAGGTGAGCCTGAGCGGCTTGGTAAGCGATGAAATAGGGACTTTGCGACGACGAAGTATCCATTAGCTGAGGCAGCATACCGGTCCAGTATGTGGTAGGAAATTCGCTCTCGATAACGGCCTCGACGTAGGGTATAAGTCCCTGCGAATCCATTTGTCGGATATCTAGGTCAAACGCTGTTTCAGGGCTGCCGACATAGCGTCCAGTAAGGATTGACATGACATACCAGCGTCGCACCATTCGCTCGATTTCGTCGGCGGGCATTCCTGTCGAGCGGCCACGCAGGTAGAGAATGTAGGCAAAGTTGACAGCGTTGTGGCTGCGAATCAGAGAGCTAGTGATGAACCCTGCTGAACGCAAGATCATGGTCAACCGGTCGAAGTGGGTCTTGCTGATAAATGCGTCTATCCCTCGCTTTAGCTTCGTAAATGAATCTTCTGCAATTGCCTCTTCATAGGTATGAGTTTCGAAGTTTCTGCCAGACAATAATGCGACCAAATCCTGTAGTTTTCCACGGCCAAATTCAGAAGTAAAAGCAACGCGCAACATGTCAGTATAGGTCGGATTGTACAAGTCGTCATTGACATACTTTAGCCAGCGCATTTTTGGTAGAAAATCCGACTCAGCAAAGACTCGATCATTCTTCTCGATTCTCGAGAAATATTCGGGAGCGACTGTGAGATGGCAGAAGTAATCGATGGCCTTACGCAGAAGATTGCCGTCGAAGCTCTCGTTGACGGCGATCTTGGACATTGCGAAATCAGCCTGTGACAACTCAGTTCCCGCCGAGTTGACCCGAATAAAGACCTCAGTTACAGTCTCAATATCGAGATCGGCATCCAGTTCGATCATGCCCACATGGTTGTAGATAATCTTGCCAACATCTTGCAGTATCCTACCAACAGTATTGCGATCCGATCCCTTGTTGCGCTCAACATATTGCTCCGTGAGCTCGAACAAATCTGCATCCTCGTCGAAGATCTTGATCACATCGTCAATCCAAGCCCCATCCTTGGCGATAGCCGGGTTGCGAACTTCGAATCGCTTCTTGCCTAGATGGAAGGCGATGCGGATGCGGACTGTTTCGTAGTTCTTAGTCAGTACCTCGCGACCCAGTAGGGCAGCCATTAGTGCAGTTACTCTCTGCTGTCCATCGATCAAGATCCGCTTGCCGGCAGCAGGCGATCCGTTTTTGAGCTTGACCGTGGGATTACGCCAAGAAATCAGATAGCCGACCGGGTAACCATTATAGAGCGAATCGAGAAAGTTACGAACCTTGGTCGAATCCCATACAAAGGGACGCTGAATCTCGGGGATGGCAATTTCTCCAGACTTGACCCAAGTCAAGAGTGTTTCAATTGGATGCTGAGTAACCGAATACCGTTGCATAGCTATCAATTAGCCTCGCCCATAATTTTTGTCATGGCCCCTCTGTCTCTTTCTCTAGCTACAGGATAAAGGTGGACTTCGCTACTACTCTGTAGCACCGATCATGAAAATTGTAACACACTACGAGTTCAGCATCTTGTCTCTTGTTCTGGGCGGCCCCAGGCCAGTGCGGACGGGCCTGCTGGTGCCAAATCTAGACAGGCACTTGCGCCGGCTTGGCCGCAGCCGGCCCGTGCCGGGTGCAACGTCAGAGGTTGAATTTGAAGTCTTGCCAAGGCTCTGCCCGGAACAACGCGGCGCGGCCCGCTTCCGCTAGTTCGTAACTCCGTATACCAAGCGCAGCGCCCACTTGCGCCCGTGCTGCGCCAATCCTGCTGACTTGGATGCACCAGGCAGCGAGGCCCCGATCTGTTACGGTGCATGCTCAATGGCTCTCGCCGGCGATCCCACCCTCTTCTTTGGCCGACCGGCCGCGGCCCGGCTACAGACAGGCCTACTCCCTTAGCCCCATCAGGCTGCGCAGCAATCTAGCGTTCGCCGCTTCGATCTGCTTGATAAGCCCGTCAAAATCGCCTTGATCGCCCAAGTACAGCTTGCGCTGCATCTGCTTCAGCTGGCCGAGCAGGTCGCGGGTCCGGATTTCGGCGTGCTTGAAGTGGCGCGGGTAGCGCCGGGCGTTCTTACCGGTGGTCTGCAGCGAGGCTTCCGCCAGATCTACCGCCGCGCCGATGCGTCCGAGCGCTTGGCGGCCCGCCGCAGGATCGCCGCCCTGGTACGCCTTGCCGGCGATTTCCAGCTGTTCCAGCGCGAACGCGAGAGCCCGGCGCGAGCGGGTCTCTCGATCCGCGATCGCTTGGATTTCCGCCAAGCCGCCTTGCTGCGCGGCCAGGCAGAGCAGGCCCCCCGCTCCCAATAGCAGCGCACAGCCGACCCCGAGCTTCACCGCTTCTCCAAGATCTTGGCAATCGTCTTCAGGCGCTGGCCGGCTTTCCAAGCCTCGTCCGGCATGGCGGGGTTCATCGCCAGGAATGCGCGATACGAGTCCTGCGCTTCCTCATAGAACTGCAAGTTGTCTTGGCAGAGCGCCCTCAAGTAGACGCTTGCCGCTCGCGGCGGGCGGCGCTGCGCCGCTTCCTGCAAGGCGCGCAGCGCGGCTGGGAAGTTGCCGAGCTGGTGCATGGCGAAGGCCAGTCCGTTCCAAGCCTCCGGCGCGGCCCGGTCCGCTTCCAAGGCGGCCGTGTACTCTTGCACTGCCTGTTGAAACTGCCGCTGTTGCAGCAGCGAGTTCGCATAGCGCAAGCGGACCTGCGCAGCGCCGGGAGCGGCCCGGGCCGCCAGCCTCAGCTGCTCCCGGGCGAGATCTGTGTCGCCCGCTTGGCGATAGGCTTCCGCCAAGGCGGCGTGCCGCGGGGCCCGGGGCTCGAGCGCGACCGCTCGCTCGAGCGCCTCAACGGCTGCTGGCAGGTTGCCGCTTTCCAGCAGCCGGACTCCGGCGGCCTCCTGCGCCGCTGCGCTGTCGGGCCGCTGGCGCGCATAGCGCCGGTAGAGCTCGAGCGCGTCTTGCTCGGAGCCGGATGCTTCCAGCCGTTGCGCGATCCCCGGCAGGGCGTCCCCGACGCTTGCATCCAATTCCATCGCGCGCAGGTAGTGGGGCACGGCCTCGTGCAGCTGGCCAAGTTCCTCGAGCGACTCCGCCAGCCCTAGCATTGCGTCTAGTGACGAACCGTCGAGTTCCAGCAGCCGCCGGAAGGCGGCTGCGGCCGCCGCCGCGTTCCCGCCCCGGCGATGGGCAAGGGCGGCCAGCCGCAAGGCTTGCAGATTCTGCGGCCGCGCCGCCGAGATGGCCTCGTATTGCTGCGCCGCCTCGGCGAATCGGTCAGCTTGCATCAACAGGGTTGCCAGATTCTGGCGCGCTGGAATCAGGCCTGGCTGCTGTTCGGCGATGACTTGGTAGTGCCGGATCGCCGCGTCGCTTTCTCCTGTCGCCTGGCGGGCGTAGGCCAGGTTGAAGCGGGCGTTGACATTCGCCGGGTCATCCTCCAGCGCCGCTTCCAAGTGGGGTATGGCGCGGGCAAAGTCGTCGCCTTCCAGCGCCTGTGCCGCCTCGCGCAGCGCATCGGCCGCCAACAAGGCCGCCGCGCACAAGGCCAAGCCGAATCCGAATCTTCTGGCCACGCCTTACTGGAAGTGTAGCAACGCGGCTCCGCCATAGAGCCGGGGCCGGCCTGCGCGGCGGCTCAGGCCCGGATGCCGTTGAGCAGGTCGACCGCCCGGCGGATGTCGGCCCGCTGCTCATCGCCGACGATCTCACGCTCGATCACCAAGGGGCCGGCATAGCCGATCTCGCGCAGCGTGCGGACATAGCGTTGCATGTCCACGTCTCCCTCGCCGAGCGGCGTCTCGCGCCCCCAAGCGCCTGCTTCCTGCGGCCACGTGCCGTCCTTGCAATGCACCGTCAGGACATGCCCTGCAAGCGTTCTGAGCGCTTCCATCGGATCCCCCGATCCGTACAGGATCATGTTCGCCGGATCGAAATTGACGCCTAGGTTGGGCCGGTCGACCTCGCGCAGGAACGACAGCAGAGCGGAGGCCGGCTCCTGTCCGGTCTCGAGTGCGAAGGTTTGGCCGTTGCGCGCGCAGTGGTCGCAAACGCGCCGCACGAGCTCGACGACAGCGCCATGCTCGGGATCGCGCGGATCGCCGGGCAAGCAGCCGATGTGGGCCGCGAGGCCGGGAATGCCGAGCGCATGCGCGAAATCCGAGACGGCGCAGGTCCGCAACTCCCGTTCCCGGCGCGTGGCGGAGGGCACGTAGCCCACGGTTTGCGCGCAAATCGGAATGCTGGCGTAGCTCTCCCCCTCGAAGCTGAGGAAGGCTGTGACCACTTCCACTCCGCAACGCTCCAGGGCGTCCCGCCACTGCTCGGCCGCGGCGGGCGTCAGGCTCGCCGCGCCATGCACCCCCAGCTGGCCGCAGGTCACGCCCAGCGAGGCCGCCGACGCGACGATCTCGTCAGGCGCGGCATCCATGCCGAGCTCGCCGCCGGTCCAGAACATCAAGCCGACTTGCAATGGCTCCATAGCTACCCTCCCCCCGCTCTGCCGCGGGCCTGCAGTCGTCTGCCGCCGCAAGAGCGGCGCTTGCTAGACATCCGCCCAGCCGCCCGCGCGGTGGCTGCGCAAGACCGCTTCGACCACGCGCAGCTGGCGCAAGCCGGCATCAAACCCCGGCACGTCGCCAGCCTTCGACTTGTCCCGGCAGGCTGCGTAGAATCTCCGGAAAAACTGCTTGAACGTGTCGGCGTAGCCTTCGGCGTGGCCACCCGGCAGATCGGCGAACGGGCGCGCTTGCTCCTCCAGCAAGGACGGATCCTTCACTAGCAGCTCGTTGTTCCCGTCGCGCCGGCCGATCCACAGCTCGTTCGGCCGCTCCCCGTCCCACGCCATGCCGCACTTCGTGCCGTAAATCTCGACCAACAGTCGGTTCTTGCGCCCGGCCGCCACTTGGTTGATGGTCAGCGCCCCGCGCGCCCGGCCGTCAAAACGCAGCAGGATCGCGCCGAAGTCTTCGGTCGTGATGGGGCGGTCTTCGTAGTCTTCCGGCTCCAGCACCTTGCCGGCATAGGTCTCGATCGCCTTCTTCGGCTTCTTGCGCACAGGATGGAACGTGGCCAGTTCCGCGCACACCGCGCGGATGCGCTGGCCGGTGACATGCTCGATCAAATCGCACCAGTGCGACCCGATGTCGGCCATGGCGCGCGAATCGCCGCCCACCTCCGGCTCGAGGCGCCAGTTGTAGTCCGTCTCGAAGAACAGCCAGTCCTGCGAGTAGGTGCCCTGCACGGCCAGCACGTCACCCGCCTGCCCGCTGGCCACCATGCGCCGCATTTGCGCTACGTTCGGGTAGAAGCGCAGGTTGTAGCTCGTGGCATGCACGACGCCTTGCGAGTGCGCCAAGTCGACCAAGCCGCGTGCTTGCTCGGCAGTCATCGCCAGCGGCTTCTCGCAGATGACATGCTTGCCAGCAGCGATGGCGTCCCGGGCGATCGGGTAGTGCGTCTGGTTCGGCGTGCAGATGTGGACCGCGTCGATCGCGGGGTCGGCCAGCAGCTCGCGGTAATCGCCCGATGTCCTAGCAATGCCCAGCGTCTCGCCGAACTGCGCGGCGAGTTCCTCGGTCAGGTCGGCGATAGCGACAAGCTCGGCATCGGCCTGCCGGCGGATGTTGTCGACATGGACGCGCCCGACGAATCCGGTTCCGATAACTGCCACCTGCAATTTGTTCATCCCTGTCAGCACCTCCGCCGGAATTCGGGCCGCAGCAGCCTGCCTTCGGCCAGTAAACGAGTGTAGAACAACACGCCTGGCCGGAGCGCGCGCCAGCCGCGCTGCCGACCGCAGCGCCCGGATCCGATCCCGCCCGGAGCCGCGGCTGGCAAGCGTTGCGAACGGCTCCGGGCCGCGCTCGTCTCACGCATCCCGGACCGTCGTGCGGGCGATCTTCTCCAGTTCGCGCACGATCCCGGCATTGCCCGCATCGTCAATCACGTTGCGGAACTCGCGCGGGTCATTTTCGAGATCGAACAGCTCGCTGCGCTCCCAGCTGAGGTAGTTGAGCTTCCAGCGATCCGTGCGGACCATGCGAATCGGCGGCTTGCCGACGAAGCGGTCGTCCGCAGTGAACACCCTGCGGCAGAAATAGTACTCGGAATAGGCGAACTCCCGCGCGACATGGCGCGCGCCGCGAACCGAGGCGGCGAATGAGCGGCCGTCAATGCCCCTCGGCGCGCGCAGGCCGCACAACTCCGCCAGAGTGGGCAGCAGGTCGGCCTGCTCGACCAAGTGCTGTCTCGCCAGTCCCGCGCCGGCCTGGTCGGGCGTGCGGATGATCAGCGGCACGCGCACCGACTGCTCGTACATGTTGTGCTTGGTCCACATGCGGTGCGCACCGGCCATCTCGCCGTGATCCGAGGTGTAAGCCACCACGGTGTTCTTGTGCAAGCCGAGCTCGCGCAGCGTGTCAAAGACCCGCCCGACATTGGCATCCATCTGGGAGACATTGCCGTAGTAGCCGCGAATCGCGGCGCGCAAGTCCCGATCGGACTGCTGGTACCAGCCTCGCTCCTTGGCCCGCAGCAAATGCCCGCGAAAGCCGGTCTCCAACGCGTCAGGCGCCCGCTCGGGCAGCTCGATCGCGGAGCCTTTTATGTTGGAATAGTGCCCGGACGAGGAATGGCCGCCACGCCTGTGGAGCCTCTGCCAGCACGGTCGCAGCTGGCGCCAGCCAGCGCTGCGACAACTCACAGTTTCCTGCCCGCCACAGTGCAGGCAGGAGTGTGCCAAGGGGGCCTGGCCAGGCCCCCTTGGCAGCGACGGGTCGGACCGTTTTGGCCTCGGATTTCAGGTCCGTTACGAAGCTTGGTCGGCCCGTCGCATCCATTCCTGCGCGTCCTGCACGGAAGCGTGGGTACAGACCCGCATCGCAAAAGGATAGGAACCCAGGAATGACCACATCTACTCCCATCGTAGTCGCCGGCATCGATGTCGGCAAGGCGTACCTTGACGCCCACCTGCTTGACACCAGCCTTGACCGCCGCTATGCAAACACCAAAAGCGGTCGTCGCGCTCTGTGCAACTGGCTGCTCAAGCAAAGCGTCACTCGCGCTGTCTTCGAACCGACCGGGCGCTACCACCGCCGCCTGCACCAGTGCCTGGCTGCCGCTGGCCTGGAGACTGTTCTTGTCAATCCCTTGCGCTCGCGGCGCTTCGCCGAAGCCCTCGGCCAACTTGCCAAGAACGACCGCGTCGATGCGACCATGCTGGCTCGCTTCGGCCGTCTCGCCGACTTGCAAGCGACCCCGCCACAAGCCGCCAACCTGCGACTTCTCCAAGATTTGCTTGTCGCTCGCCGCAAGCTGGTCGAGCAACTCGGCACGCTGCGCAAGCTGACCGCCGAACTCGACCCGCAAGCGGCGCGCTGCTTGACCAAGCCGCTCGCCAGCCTACAGGCCGCCCGCGCCGCTTGCGACCGCGACCTGCAAACTTGCCTAGCCGCCGATACCGTGCTCGCCCGCCGCGCCGAGATTATCCAGTCCATCCCCGGCTTCGGTCCGCTCAACGCCGCCTGCCTCTGCGCAACCATGCCCGCACTCGGCTCCCTCGGCCGCCGCCCGGCCGCTGCGCTACTGGGATTGGCTCCTTTCGACCGCGATTCCGGTCAACTGCGCGGCGCTCGCTCGATTCGTGCCGGGCGCGCCCAGCCGCGCCGCTTACTCTACATGGCCGCCCTGTCCGCCACCCGCTGCCAGCCCGACGCCCAAGCCTGCTACCAGCGCCTAGTGGCTAACGGCAAGTCCCACAAGCTCGCCCTCGTCGCTGTCATGCGCCGTTTGGCCGGCCTGCTCGACACCCTCTTGCGCGAAGACCGCCTCTGGCAACCCGAACCGCCCGCGCGCCCGGCCGAGGCCCTCGTATGAACTGCCTGCTCCTCTCTGCCCGGCACTCCACGCCAGGCCCCCTCCACTGCCACTGGCGCCCTCTTTTCCCGCCCCGGCCGCTTGACTTGCAACACGGAAGCTTCGTTGAGATCCCAGTACTTGCGGTGCGGCACGAGCGGCGTGTGGGGCATGAAGAAGGAAGCCCACAGGCAAAAGGGCCGGTCCCTGTGCTCCCGCAGGAATCGCACGGCCTCTTCGGCATAGAACGTGTCCCGGAACAGCCGTTCCGGCATGGCCGACGGCCGCCCGCTCGTGCCTCCCGTCGCGCCTTGGTCGGCGCGAAAAGCCCGGGCTTCCCGCCTGGTCAGGCGTGCCAGGTGCGTGGCGGAGTTGACCCGCTGCGCAAACCCATGCCGGCGGCTCTCGTCAACGAAGTGCATCTTGCCGACGGCTGCCGTCGCGTAGCCGCTGTCCCCGAATAGGTGCGCCACGGTGCGGGCGTCCGACGGGAGCGCGTCCTGCAAGGTTCGCGCGCCATGGCGGCTGGGGTAATTGCCGGTGATGATGGAGCCGCGAGACGGCACGCAGGCCGGGGCCTGGCAGTAAGCGCTCTCAAAGCGCACGCCCTCCTCCGCAATTGCATCGATGTGCGGCGTCCGGACCGTCGCATGCCCGTAGCAGCCGGCGGCGGCCGCCTGGTGCTGGTCCGAGCACAGGAACAGGAGATTCGCGCGGCGTGTCGCGGGAAAGGCGAAGAACGGCCCGGCCGAGGCCGCAGCGAAAGCGCGGATGGCCGTTCGTCGGTCCACGGCTGCCACTATAACAGCGCCGGCGCTATCCGGGCCGCCGGAAGCAATACACCTCGCCGCTGCGCGAGCCGATGACCAAGCGTCCGTCGGCAATGGCGGGAGAGGCGACGACGCGGCCCCCGATCGCGAACTTCCACCGCAGGGAGCCGTCTTGGTGGCCGAGAGCGTACAGGTGGCCGTCCATCGACCCCACCCAAATCACATCCCCGGCAAGCACTGGCGAGGAGTCGACCCGCGAGCGCGTCACGAAGTCCCAGCGCAGCTCGCCCGTTCGCTCGTCAATCGCGTGGACCCGCTTATCCCGGCCGCCGATCACGACCAAGCCGCCGCTGACAACCGGCGATGCGAAAAACTCATAGTCCGTGTCCGGGTGGTCGTAGCGCCAAACGACTCGCCTGCCCCGCCAGTCGATCTTCAACACTTGGTAGCCGAACGTGCCGACATAGGCCGATTCGCCCGCAACGGCCGGCGAGGCTGCCACGTAGTCTTGCATGTCCACCGCCGCGTCTTCTTCGCCGGTCCGGATGTCAATGATGCGGAACTTGCCGTCGCAACCGGTGATGAACGTCTTGCCATCCACCACCGCAGGGCTCGAATTGACACGATCCTCTGTCTGGTACTTCCAAAGCAGCGCGCCGGTCCGCGGCTCGAACGCGTACAGGTGGGTGTCGTAGGAGGCCACCAGCACGGCTTCGGCGCTACAGTGGGGCGAGGACAGGATTTCGGCAAACGTTTGGTAGATCCAAGCCGCTTCGCCCGTGTCGACGCGGACCGCATGGAAGTAGCCCTCTTCGTCCCCGAAGAACACCATGCCGCCGGCCACGCAGCCGGAGGCCGGCACGCCGAGCTTGGCCTGATAGACCCACTTGGCCTGTCCGCTCTCCAAGTCCACCGCATGGAAGCGCCCGTCCATCTCGCCGAAGTAGACCGTGCCGTCGACGATGATCGCGGTGGAGTCGACACCGCCCGGGGCCTCGTAGACCCAAGCCACTTCGAGCGGCGGATCGAAGGCCGCGCCAGCGACCGCATTACGCGCGCTGTTGCCAAGGAAGAGCGGCCAGTCGGACGCAAGCGACAACGGCGCGGCGAGGATGGCGGCGAGCCACGCCGCGCAATACGCGCTGAGGGCTGGCAGCGGTAACTTCGGCACCCCTTTAGCCTATGCGATGCCGCCGCGCCGCCCGGAGCGGCGCCCCCCGATAGCCGCGCTTGGGTCGAAGCGGATCCCGGGGCGGCCTGCCTCGCCGGCAGGCAGTGTTTCGCGGGCCGCCCCGCTGGTGTACTCTGGGACTCGGTGATGCTTGGCAGCAGCGAGCGCAAGCGCTTGGAACAAGAGCGCCGCGAGGATGGCAGACTGCCCCCCGGCCAGTCCCTGACCCTCAAGTGGCCTGTCCTGCATGTCGGCCCCATACCGCGATTCGATCCGGCCGCGTGGCGATTCACGGTCTCCGGCTTGGTCGAACGGCCGTTCGAGCTGACCTGGCAGGAATTTCAAGCCCTGCCGCGCAAGCGCGTGCGGGCCGACTTTCACTGCGTGACTACTTGGAGCAAGTTCGACAACGACTGGGAGGGCGTCGCGATGCGCACCATCGCCGAGCGCGCCAGGCCCAAGGGCGAGGCACGCTTCGTCGTCCAGCGCTGCGAGGGCGGCTACACCACCAACACTCCGCTCGCCGACCTGCTGCGCGAGAACGTGCTGCTGGCCGACACCCACGGCCCGGAACCGTTGACCCCGGAGCACGGCGCACCGCTGCGGATGATCATTCCGCACCTGTACGCCTGGAAGAGCTCGAAGTGGATTCGCGGCTTGGAGTTCACGGCCGAGGACCGGGCCGGATTCTGGGAGCAGCGCGGCTACCACATGTACGGCGACCCGGCCAGGGAGCAGCGCTTCGGCTAGCGGCCCGCGATGCTAGCCGAGATTCTCCGCCGCCTCCGGGGCGCCCGCCGGCAAGCCCGGCCCGAGCTGCGGGGCCGGCCGCCGATCCGGCGGGAGAAGACCTATTCCGCCGAGAGCGGATATGTCTACCAATACGCCTACGAAGGCTACCGGGCCGGCGCGCGCGCCGGCGCAACAGGCACGGAGTTTGTGTTCCAATGCACTTCAGACAGGGCTGCCCGCTTCCGCCTCACAGTCTTCGCCCCCGGCAAGAGCTTCGCCGACTGGGAGCGGATTTCCGGCCGTGACCTGAACGAGGTCGAGCGCTACGCGATCGTAAAGATGCAGCTCTTCGCAATCTTCGACGAGTCCGGGCACATCCGGAAGGATGGCGAGTGGCATCTGACCGCAGAACAGGTCGAGCGCCATGTCATGGATCTCGATTTGTGACAGGCAGCCGCACGTACAATGGGCACATGAAGGCGAGCGCCTGCCGGCTTGCCGCCGTATTGGCCTTAACCCTGTCTTGCAGCGGGCCGGCGGCCCAAGACGCGGGTTTCGCGGCCTTGGCGGAGAGCTACATCGAGGAATTCTTGGAGCGCTATCCGGAACACGCCACGGCCTTGGGAGACCACCGCTACGACAACAGGCTGAACGACTACACCGCAGCCGGCGTCGCTTCCGCCCTGGCATGGAACCAGCGTTGCTTGGCGCGGCTGGAAGCGATCGACCCGGCAACCCTTAGCCCCGCCAACGCCGTCGACTACGAAATCCTGCGCAACCACGCGGAATTCAGCAACTGGTCAGCCGCGGTGCTGCGGGAGCACGAGTGGAATCCCATGCGCTACAGCGTGGGCGATGCACTGTACTCGCTGCTGGCGCGCGAGTTCGCCCCGCTGGAGGAGCGCCTGGCCAGTCTCAACGAGCGGCTCAAGGCGGTCCCTGCGGCACTGGCCGCAGCCCGCGCCAATCTGGCCGACCCGCCGAGGATCCATACCGAGACGGCCATCCGGCAGAACAACGGCGTCATCGCCTTGGTGGCCAGCGATCTCGACGATTTCGTCTCGCTCGCCCCGGGCATGCAGGACGAACTCGCCCCGGCCAGGCAGCGAGCGCTGCAAGCGCTGGAAGAGCACGGCCGCTGGCTGCGCGAAGAACTCCTGCCGCGCTCGACCCGCTCGTTCCGCATCGGCGAGGAGAAATACCGCGCCAAGCTCGCCTACACGCTGCATTCCGACCTTTCGATGGAGGAGATCTTGGAGCGCGGCGAGCGCAAGCTGGCGGAGTTGCAGGGCGAGCTGTACAGCACCGCCCTGCCGCTGTACCGGCAGTTCCGCCCCGCTGCCGACAAGGACGCGCTGGCCGACCGGCCGGCCGTGATCCGGGCGGTGCTGGACACGCTGGCGGACTCCCATCCCACGGATGCGTCGATCGTCGAAGACGCCAGGCAGGATCTGGCCGAGGTCACCGAGTTCACCCGGGCGCGCCGAATCGTCTCCGTCCCCCGCGAGCCGCTGCGGATCATCGTGATGCCCGAATTCCGCAGGGGCGTCTCCACCGCCTATTGCGACTCGCCGGGGCCGCTGGAAGAGAACGGGGAGACGTTCTATGCGATTTCGCCGACCCCGCAAGGCTGGCACCCTGAGCGCAAGCTCTCCTTCTACCGCGAATACAACGATTTCATGCTGCAAGACCTGACCGTCCACGAGGCGATACCGGGGCACTACCTGCAACTTTCCCACTCGAACCGCCTGCAAGCGCCGACCAAGATTCGGGCGATCTTCTCCTCGGGCTCTTTTATCGAAGGCTGGGCCGTGTACGCCGAACAGGTCATGGTCGAGCAAGGCTTCGGCGGGCCGCGCTTCCGGATGCAGCAGCTGAAGATGCTGACCCGCGCCGTGATCAACGCCATCCTGGACCAAAGGATCCATGCCGGCGCGATGACAGAGCTGGAGGCGATGGACTTGATGATGGGACAAGGCTTCCAGGAAGACGGCGAGGCGGCCGGCAAGTGGGTGCGGGCCCAGCTGACATCGGCCCAGCTCTCCACCTATTTCGTCGGGGTCACGGAGCACAACGACATGCGCGACGCGTGGATAGAAAGCAACGGCCCGATCGAGGACTGGCAGGCGTACCACGACAAGGTGCTGTCGTTCGGCTCGCCCCCGGTCCGCTTCGTGCGCCGGCTGCTGGGGTTGTGAGCGCGTGCGCTGGAATCCGCCACGGGCCGCGGGCAGCAAACCAGCCGGCCTGCGGCACGGGGCCGGGCGCGCTGGCCGCAAGGCACTGGCCCTGGCCGCCTGCATCTGCCTGATCCCGGCTTGCTCGGTCAAGAAGTTCGCCGTGCGCCAGGTCGGCGACGCCCTCGCGTCGGGGCCATCCACTTTCGAGACCGACCCGGACGTGGATCTGGTGGGTGACGCCCTGCCGTTCAGCCTCAAGTTCGTCGAGAGCCTGCTGGAAATCACGCCCCGCCATCGCGGCCTGCTGGTCACTGCGGCCAAGGGGTTCGCCCTCTACGCACTTGCTTACGTCGACACGCCCGGCGAGTTGCTGGCCGACCAGGATGCGCGAGCTGGAAAGCGGCTCCGCGAGCGAGCCAAGCAACTCTACCTGCGATCCCTTGCGTTCAGCATGCGAGCGCTCGAGGCAGCCTATCCGGGAATTTCGGAGCAGTTCCGCAAGAGCCCCGGGCAGGCCGCCAGCCGCGTGTCGAAGAAGCGCGCCGACCTGCTGTACTGGGCCGCGGCTGCGCTGGCCCTGTCGATCGCCGCCGATCCAACTGACGCGGCCATGGTCGTGCGCTTGCGGGAAGTCGAAACAATGCTAGACCGGGCGCTGGAACTTGACGAGGCTTGGGATCGCGGCGCCCTGCACGAGTTCCGGCTGAGGCTGGAGGCAGCCAAGCCGGGCGGCGGCGCGGAAAGCGCCCTGCAAGCCAGCTACCAGCGCGCCTTGGAGCTTTCTGCCGGGCAGCGAGCGGGCCTGTTCGTGGCCTATGCCGAGGCGCGCGCGATACCGGGGCAAGATCGCGCGCTCTTTGACGAGCTGCTGGACAAGGCGCTGGCGGTCGACCCGGACGCGCATGCGCAATACCGCTTGCTGAACCACCTCGCGCAGCGCCGGGCGCTCTGGCTGCGGGGCAAGGCCGATGAGCTGTTCTTCTGAGACTAGCCGGCACTCGCCGCGAGGCCGGCCCGCCCCCGCGCCTATACTGAAACCTGCCCCTGAGCCAAGGTTGCCAAGCAGGGGGCCCAGGCAGACCGGACGGGCGCGATGAGAAGACTTGGCTGCTTGCTGACAATCGCATTGCTGACTAGCCTGGCGCCGAGCGCAGGGCTGGAGCCGGCGCTCGGCCAGCGTCGCAGCGCTGGCAAGCTGCGGCTCGGAACGGTCGCTCCCAAGAACAGCGTCTTCCACGAGATGCTGCTCAGGCTGCGGGAAGAGTGGCGCGAGATCACCGGCGGCGCGGTGGACCTGGCGATCTACCCCGGGGGCGTGGCCGGCGACGAGGTCACCATGCTGCGCAAGATGCGCGCAGGGCAAATGCAGGCAGCGCTGCTGTCCGGGAGCGGCATGGGATTCCTTGACGACGGCGTCAGCGCCTTGCAAGTGCCCCTGCTGTTCGAATCCCTCGAGGAATTCGACTATGTGCTGGGCAAGATGGCGCCAACCTTGGAGGGCCGGCTGCGCGCGGAAGGGCTCACGGCCCTGGGCTGGGGGGACGCCGGGTGGGCATACTTCTTCTCGGTCAAGGAGTTCCGCACTCCGGGTGAACTGCGCGCCATGAAGCTGTACACGTCCAAGGGCGATGACGACATGCTCCGCCTGTTCGGCGAATTGGGATTCCGGGCCGTGCCGCTCGATCTCACCGAGCTGCAGGCCAACCTTGAGACCGGGCTGGTGGAAGTCTTCGCGGTTCCGCCGCTGATCGCAGCCGGCTACCAGTGGTTCGGGTCGGCTCCGAACATGCTTGGCATGCGCTTCGTCCCAATCCTAGGATCGCTGGTCATCAATAACGACGTCTGGGACGCCATCCCGGCCGACCAGCAGCGACGCATGCAGCAATCCGCCACCAACCTGACGGGCGAGATCGAAGAGGCCGTGCGAGCGCAGGAAGCCGCGGCCATCCGCTCCATGCAGGAATACGGGCTGCGCATCATCGAGCTGGACGAGCCCACGCTGGCCGAGTGGAGGCGCAATATCGATGCCGTGTACCCCCGACTGCGCGATCGCTACGCTCCCGGCGAGTTGCTCGACGCGGTGGTGGCGTGGAGGGACGAGTACCGCGCACGGTGACCCGGCGGGCGCGGATTGACAGCCCGCGGCGGGAGCCGCGAAAGAGCAGGGACGGCTCGCGCCGGCACTCACCGGAGACTCCCGGCCCAGATCCCCCGAGGGAACGATCCCGGCTGCGAGGCCGGGCCGGAACGGCGCGGCTATTGCAGTCTGAAGCTCTCCGGGTGCATCGCATTGTCACCCCGCACGGTAACGCTCGTACCAACGACCGCCTGTAGGTCCTGCAAGTGCGCGCCTTTCTTCCTGAGCGACTTCGCAACCTCCGGATGGACCCGCAACACCATCTCCCTGTCCGCGCCGCCAGCCTCGGAATCACCATTCTTCGCTTGCTTGCTCGCAGCCGAAAAGATCTCTGACAAGACCGTCGCCGACGACTTGACCGTCCCGGCCCCGGAGCAGGCGGGGCAGGGCATGCACAGCGAGCGCTCCAAGGACTGCCGCACCGACTTGCGCGTGATGACCACCAGTCCGAAGTCATTGAACGGCAGCAGGCGAGTCGGCGAGCGCATCTTGCGCAGGGCCTCCTGCATGATCTGGTGGACCTGCTGGCGGTTCTTGCGATCCTCCATGTCGATGAAATCGACCACGATAATGCCCCCCAAGTCGCGCAGGCGGAGCTGGCGGACAATCTCGTCGGCAGCTTCCAGGTTGGTCTTCAGCACCGTGTCCTCCAGCCGATCCGACTGTCCGACATAGCGCCCCGTATTGACGTCGATCGCCACCAAGGCCTCCGTCTGGTTGATCACCAGGTAGCCCCCGGACTTGAGCCAGACCTTCGGGCGGAGGGCCTTCTTCAGCTCTTTCGTGATGCCGAAGGCATCATGGATGGGCTGCTTCTTGGCATAGAGCTTGACGCGCTCGGCCAGGTTCGGCTGGAAGCATTCCACGAACTTCAAGATCCGCTCGTACTCCGGCTTTGAGTCCACCCACACGGCCTTGTAGTCCTCGCTGATATGCTCGCGCAAGATCCGCTCGCCGATTGCGAGGTCGCTGTGGATTGCAGCGGGCGCCTTGGCCTGGCTGGCCTTGTCGGAAATCTCGCCCCACAGGGCGTGCAATTGCGACATTTCAGCCACGATCCCGTCCTCGCCGACACCGCTGCACGAGGTCCGCACGACAAATCCACCGTCCTTGCCCTTGGCGTGCCTGTCCACCAGTTCGCGCAACCGGCGGCGCTCGGACTCGGACTGGATCTGCTTGGTCACGCCGTTGTGCTCGGCTGTCGTCATGTAGACCAGGTAGTGTCCGGGCAGCGAGACATGGCAGGTGATCCGGGCCCCCTTCGCCCCCACCGGCTCCTTGCTCACTTGGACGATCACCTCCTGGCCCGTCTCCAGCAGATCCGCGATGTTCGCCGGCGGCTCGGCGGGCTTGCTCTCCCTCGCCCTAGCGCGGGCCGGCCGCGATCCCGGCTTGGCTTGCGGCCGCTTCGCAGCCGGTTGGCGGTGTCCCGGCCGCCGCTTGGCGGAGCCGGCCCGGCCCGGCTTGGCCGGCGGGGCATCGGCCTTCTGGCCGCCTTCCGCCTTGCGGGATTCGGCAGCGCGCCGCTCCCCCGCAGGCTTGGCCGCCCTCCGGCGACGAGACCTCGTCGCCGGCTTGCGCTGCGGGCGCGGTCCCGCAGCTGGGGCCTCGGGCCCGTCAGCGGACCGCTTTTGCAGCCATTTCAGCGGATTCCAGAATTCAGCCAGGATAGACGGCGGATCCACTCTGGCAGTGCGCTCCGGCGGTTCGACAGTGCCGTCGTCCTGCTGCTCGCCATTGCCGGCGCCGTCGGCCGCGGTCTCGCGGGCGGCCGCCCCGGCGACGGGTTCGGCGGGCACGGGCCTCTCGGCATCGCCTAGGTACTTGGCCAACGACTCGCCGGGCAGCAGTGTCATTCTGGGACGGGGCTGCCCCGCAAGAGTCTCGGCCTCGGCAGGCGGGTCGGCCTTGTCGCCGGGCTGCTGCGCCGCGCCATCTGCATCGGCGCGCCGGCCGCGACGCCGGCCGCGACGCCGGGACCGCGGGCGCGGAGCGTCCGGGCCGCCCTCGCCGGACGCCTGCGAGGCGGGTGTCGGCACTGCCTCCGCATCCGGGCCGCCCGATTCGTCCGCGGGCATCCCCGGCTCGGGCGGGCGGGACGGGGACGGACCGTCGTCTGTGCCGTCAATTTCCGGCGCCGCGGCCGGAGCCACGTCCGTGACGTACAGGAACGCGTCCCGTTCCAAGCCGATGTCGACGAAGGCCGATTGCATGCCCGGTAGCACCCGGGTGACGCGCCCCTTGTAGATGTTGCCGACTATGCCCTTGTTTTCGTGTCGTTCGATATGGATTTCGGCAAGGCGATCATTCTCGCAAATCGCCACTGTCGTCTCAATCGGGTTCGATGAGATGACCAATTCCTGAGACATGGAAGACTCCTCCGGCAAGGGATCGCTCGGCCGCGGCGACAGTCAGGACCGGACTGCACCTGTCCAAGCATCGGAGCGTGTCCTCGCGGGCCGCGCGCCCTGGGCGGCCCGAGCTCCGCACCAAGGCTGCAATCGCGCGCAGTGCCCGCGCAGCCCGGTCGATGCTTCGTCCACAGATCCAATTCTTGCCTACTACACTTCTTCCGCCGCGCCGACACCGTTGCTTGAGTCGGCCGGCGGGGTTCAATTCACGAACTGGCGGATCCGCACGCTGTTCACCGTGCCGAGCATGGCCGCTACCATCAACAGGTTCGATCCCCCGTAACTCATCAAAGGCAAAGGCAGTCCTGTGACCGGCAGCTTGTTGGCCACCATCCCGCCATTGACCGTAATGTGGAAGAGCAGCACGCCCGCGACACCCATCGCGAGCAGCGCCCCTTCCGGATCCCGCGCCGATCCAGCAGTGTCCAGGATCCGCATGAGCAGGATGTAGTACAGCCCCAGCACGACTGCGATGCCTGCAAACCCCCTCTCCTCGGCGAATGACGCCAGGATAAAGTCGGTGTGCGGTGCCGGCAGGAAGCGCAGCTGCGTCTGCGACCCCTGCACGAAGCCCTGCCCCCACATCCCGCCCGTGCCCACGGCGATCTTCGCCTGCCGGATCTGGTACCCGCTGCCCAGCGGGGCGCCTTCCGGGTCCATGAAGCCGATGATCCTGCCCTTCTGGTAAGGCGCGAGCGAATACCACAGCACAGGCACCAGCAGGATTGCGGCCAGCGCTCCGAGCAGCCAGTACTTCTTGGGAAGTCTTGATAGGAACAGCACGGTCAGGGCGATCGGCAGCATGCTCAGGGCAGTGCTGAGGTCCGGTTGGAGCACAACCAGCAGGAACACTGCCGAGAAAAACAGGGCGGCAGCCAGCAAGTTCCGCAAGCGCAGCCTCTTGGTTGCATGCCCGCTACAGTACTTCGCTACTACTAAGAGTAGCACTAGCTTCATGAACTCGGATATCTGGATGCTATTCCCGCCGGGCAGCGACAGCCAGCGCCGCGAGCCGTTCACGGGATCGGCCAGCAGCAGGGTCGACGCCAGCAGCAGCACGCCAACCCCGCACAGCAGCGGCGAGAGAGAGATCAATTGGCGGTAGCCGATTTTCGACATGGCCCAGAAGGCAATGACCGCCAGCGCCAGCCAGATGGCGTGTTGGGAGTACGCCGAGTGAAATTTCGTGCTGCGCGTCGCGCTGTAGATCTGCACCAGGCCCAAGAGGGCGATCACCAGTGCCGCGCCGATCATGATCCAGTCGTGATCGCGGTACCAGCGATCATGGCTGAGCTTGGCGACGGCGTTCACCGCCCGGCCTCCAACACCTGCGCGAGCGTCTTGCCGCTGTCGCTCAGGCGGACAGGGAAGCGGCTGAGGTGCCAGACCTGCAGCACGTCCCGCACAACGGCAGCCGCATAGTAGCTGTGCGCGGCATTTTCCAGAAGCGCTGCCACGACGATTTCCGGATCGGAGCACGGCGCGAACCCGACGAACCACGCGTCGTCCTCGAAGTCCGCGCGGCCGGACCGTATTCGCAGTTCGTTCGAAACGCGCTGCGCGGTGCCCGTCTTGCCGCAGACGTCGACAGCCGACAGCCGCGCCTGCCGCCCGGTGCCGGCGCCGTTGACGACCTGCCACATGGATTCGCGCAGGGTTGCCAGATGTTCCCGGCCGATCGCCGCCGTGCGCGGGGGCGGCGCGTTGTAGCCCGGATCGATCTCGCGCATCTGAACGTCCGACACCAGCCGGGGCCGGTGCCAGACACCGCCCAGGGCCAAGCCGCCAATGGAGTGCGC
The DNA here is from genome assembly GCA_965219605.1 of Bryobacterales bacterium. Classification (GTDB taxonomy): domain Bacteria; phylum Acidobacteriota; class Terriglobia; order Bryobacterales; family UBA6623; genus VXMF01. The sequence continues at coordinate 3,000,922 of CBDCOC010000001.1, forward strand.
GGCCTGGATGGGCGTGACCGACATCGCGCCTTGCCCGATCGAAACCACGACTGTCTCGGCCGACCACCAAGGCTGCAGGGCGGTGCGCACCTTCCAGCGCACGGACGGCACCAGCCCGGGCGCCTCGCCAGGCAGGTCCACGTTGGTTCGCTCGCCCAGGCCAGCCAGGCGCGCGTAGCGCTCGATCACATCAATCCCAAGCCTGAGGCCCAGCTGGTAGAAGTAGACATCGCAAGACTGCGCGATCGCTTGCACCAAGCTCACTGTTCCGTGGCCGCCGCGCTTGTGGCAGCGGAAATAGCGGCCCCCGTGCTTCAATCCGCCCACGCAGTGCGCCGCGAATTCCGGGCCGGCAGCTCCAACCTGCAGGCCGGCCAAGCCAAGGATCGGCTTGAACACGGACCCCAGCGCCCACGTGCCCTGCGTGGCGCGATTCAACAGAGGCGCGTCCGGAGCCGTGCTGAGAGCGCGCCAATCCGGGGCTTGGAGTCCCGTCACGAACTGATTCGAATCCACGGCCGGCGAGCTGGCCATGGCGAGGATCTCGCCGTTGCGGGGATCCAAGGCCACCACGGCGCCCTTGCGCCCTTCCAAGCCGAGCTCGGAAACCGCTTGCAGGTCGAGATCAATGGTCAGCCTAAGATCGTTCCCGGGGACCGCCGGCACCTTGCCGATGGTTTCGATGGACCGCCCGACGCTGTCGACCAAGAACCGCACGCTGCCGGGCGTGCCGGTCAGCCAGCGGTTGTACTGCCGCTCGACGCCGCTCTTGCCGATTTCCGCGCCGAAGTCGAAGAGCAGGAAGTCGCGCGTTGCGAGCTCGTCGCGGCTGGCCTTGCCAACGTACCCGGTGGCATGCGCGGCGACTCGGCTGGCAGGGTATTTGCGCCGCACGTCCTCGATGAGATCCAGTTCGCGGAATGTGTGGCGGTGGGCCTGTATGAAGGCAAGATTCTGGGGCGTCAGATACTCCTTGAGCACGATATTCGCGCGGTCTCCGTAGCCATAGCCGTCTTGCAACGTCTGCCAGGCGCCGTCGATGTCCACGCCAAGCCCCGCCGCGATCCGCTGCAAGCTCGCCGGCGACGTTTCGGCCACATCCAGCAGTGCGGAAAGGATGGTCTCGCTACCTGCCATGGTGCGGCCGCGGCGGTCCAGGATATCGCCGCGCGCCGCCGGGACCGGAAGCGTCTTGATCCGATTCTGTCGCGCCTGCTCGCTGTAGCGCCGGTTGTCGAGAACCTGGATTTGCCAAAACGAGGCCAGCAATCCGAGGAAAACAGCGGCCGCAACCGCCCGCAACACGCGCAGGCGTCGCAGTGGCGCACAATACTCCTGGGCGCCGAAGGGTCTCATGTCTTGCTGGCTGCGTTGCTCAGCATGGTGAAGACGAGCAGGCCTGCGCTAGCGTGGACCGCCATCAGGGCAAAGCCGAGAGCGAGATCCGGGATCTCGCTCGCACGCACCAGCAAAGTGCGGGTCACGCTGAACAGGAACTCGTGGGCGATGTACGCCAAGGCGAAGAAGAAAGCCAGCACCAAGGGATGATCACGCCGCAAGTGCGGCCCGACCTCAGCCACCAAGTAGCCGCAGATCGTGTAGACGATGCCTTGCAGCCCGACCGGCCCGCGCGTCAGGCCATCATTCACGCAACCGATCAATGCGCCCAAGAGCATCATCGAAACTGCGGACCGGCACCACAGCATCAGATTGAGCGCGGCGACGAACGGCAGGTTGAGCAGGCCGAAGGCTGGCTGGAACGTGGGCAGCAGCGTCTGCAGGCTCAATGCCGCCACCGGCAGGCCCACGAACCACTGCCAGGGAACGAACGCAAGGTGCCTAGAGCTTAGGTGGGGGGATAACAAGGCCAACCGCTCACTCAGCCGCTCCCAAAGCGGCCGGGGACTCGTCGCGAGCGGCGCGCAGCAGCTCAATCGCGGTGCGGAAGTCAGGCGGGCGCCCGCCAAGGAGGCCGACCCGCGCGCCCTGCGCGGCGAGCGCCCGCCGATAGGCCAGTTTCACGCGGTCCGCCGGGCCGACATACTGCGGGGCCTTGACACTCGGCAGGGGTGTCTCTGGCAGCCGGGCCAGGTGCCGCTGCACCGAATCCGGCAGCGCCTCATGCTTCGCCCGCAACACGAGTGCAACCTCGCGAATACGATCCAAGTCCGCATGCAGCTTGACCTTGATCGCGTGGGATTCGGCCACGCCCCCGACACTGACGACCTCGCCGACTGGCATGCCGGTTGGGAAGACGCCGTCCAAGCCCGATGTAAACACCTGCTCGTTAACCCGTACCGCCACATTGGAGGGCAGGTAGTCAAGGCGGGATAATGCACTGCCCGTCCCGCGCAACACCCCCGGCGCGCCGCTCTGCCCAAGCACGACCCCCGCCCCGGCATCGGCGTCGCTGAGCAAGATCGCCATGCTGGAGGCCTTGAAGGCCGCTTCGACCTTGCCGACAACGCCCTCCGGCGTCAGCACGGCCATGCCGGGCCGGACACCGTGATCCCGGCCTCGGTCGAGGAAAATTTCCCGCGTGCTGCGGTGCGGCCCGCGCGCGATCACCGTTGCAGCCAGCGTGAGGGACGCCAAGCTTGCGCGGAACTCGTCCAGTTCGGCGCGGTCGCGCACATGAGCCAACTCGTTTCGCAAGTAGTGGTTCTCCAATTGCAAGCGGGCGGCCTCGGATTCAAGCTTCCGGTTGTCGGCCGCAACCCCGACCAAGCCGACGTATCCCGACCACGCACCCGACACGCTACTGCGCACCCGCTGGCCAGCTATCTGGAGCGGCCGGAACAAGGCGCTGCTCCAATACGTCAAGTAAGAGTTGAACTGGGAACTTTCGATCTGCTGGCCCACCATCAGCACTTGCAGCAGGATCAAGGCCACTAGCAAGATGCCCTTCGCCCGTCTCCACAGCGATTTTTGCATGCTTGCCTGCCGCTTGTCTCGCTACTGGATTGCCACCCGGCGGAGCAGTTCAATGTTGCTCAGAACCTGCCCGGTTCCATCGACCACGCAACGCAGGGGGTTGTCGGCCACCGTGACCGGCACCCCGATTTCGTCGGATATGCGCCGGTCAAGATTCTTCAGATAGGCGCCGCCGCCCGTGAGCACGATGCCCCGGTCGCAGATGTCGCTGCTGATCTCGGGCGGAACGTGCTCCAACGCCGTCAGGATAGTGAGCATGATCTTTTCGATGCAGTCGGCCATCGCTGCAAAAACCTCCTGATCGTTCACTTCCATAGTGGTCGGAACTCCCTTGACAACGTTCTGGCCGCTGATAGAAATGCTGGTCGGCGTTTCCAACGGCTTCGCCGCGCCCAGCTCGAGCTTCACTCTCTCGGCGGTGCGCTCGCCAATAAGGAAGTTTTTCTTGCGCTTGAAATGTTGGATGATCGCTTCATCAAACGCATTGCCCGCCACATTGATCGATTGGGCGAAAACAACGCCCGAGAGGGAGATCACGGCAATATCCGTAGTGCCCCCTCCGATGTCGACGACCATGCTGCCTGCCGGTTCCGAGACGGGCAGGCCGGCGCCGATGGCCGCCATCAGCGCTTGGTCGACCAAATGCACCTCGCTGGCATTGGCGCGCATGGCCGAATCCACGACTGCGCGCCGCTCGACATGCGTGATGTTGCCGGGCACGCTGATGACGATCCGCGGATGGACGAAGATATTGCGGTTGTGGGCTTTGCCGATGAAGTAGGTGAGCATGCGCTCGGTAACTTTGAAGTCGGCGATCACTCCGTCGCGCATCGGGCGGATGGCCGTTATCGAGCCAGGCGTGCGGCCAAGCATCCGCTTGGCCTCGATGCCAATGGCCTCGATGTTGCCGTTGGTGGTGTTGATCCCGACAATCGAGGGTTCATCGACCACGACGCCGGAATTCGCGATGTAGACCAGCGTGTTAGCCGTGCCGAGGTCGATTGCCAGGTCGTGGGAGAAGAGCGATAGCAGGGAGCGCAGCCTCATCCGACTTCCTCCGAAGAGTCCGACTCGCGCCACTCGACGGCATTGCTCGAACCTAGGCAGCCCGCCGCCAAGCCGTCCCGGAATCGAATGACGGGGAACATCGAATGATTCTTGCTATAGGGACAGCCTGTGCCAAGAACTGTATACACGGGCTAGGATAACACACCCCGCAAGCTTTAGCCTCTTCCAGCCTCTTCCAATGCCAAATGAGACTGACGGGCGGGATTGTTTCCAACGGGAAATGAGCCTGAAGGGGGGCTCGCGCGGGAATGTGAGAACCATGGGAGGATGGTTTTGCATCTCAATCTGGACACGCACAAGATGCGCGCGGACATCCTGCGCTTCCTGGAGGGCAACACGGCGGGCAGCGTTATAGTGCCCGACCGCGCGGCGGCCTACGAACACATCGGGCAGGTCTTGCGGCGGTTTTCGTACTGGCGGCTGAGCAAGTCGGACCGGGGCTTGCTGAAACGCTACCTGGAACGCACGACGGGCCTGTCGCGGGCGCAGCTGACGCGGCTGCTGAAGCGCTATCTGGCGAGCGGGCAGATGAGTGCCGGGCGGCGCTTCCAGCACAAGTACCAGCCGCAAGACATCGAGCTGCTGGCCGCCACGGACAAATTGCACGGCACGCTGTCGGGGCCGGCCACGCTGGCCCTCTGCCAGAGTGCTTGGCAGGTCTTCGGTGACGAGCGCTTTCAGCGCTTGGCGCAGTTGTCGAACGGGCACCTTTACAACTTGCGGCGCTTAGGCAGCAAGGCCGGCACACGCCCGGCGGCGGTGACGATTGCCGAGCGCCGGCGCAGCCTCTTCCAATGCGAAATGAGCCTGAAGGGCGGGGTTGTTCTAACGGGAGGCAAGACTGAAAGAGTCCCAGATCGCATCGAATTGGTGGCCGACAGCGCTTGCGCCGTTTCCGGCCCGCAACAGGCCGCGCGGGAGCATGGGGCGCGCGAGACAATCCTCCAACGCTTGCGCAGCAACCCGCAACCCGCATGCAGGGCGGCTCGCTGCTGGCCCGTCTGCGGCAGCTCTCGCGGCAGGGCTGCCTGGCGAGGGGCGCCCCGCTCCCAGCGGCAAGCTTCCGCTGGCCGCGCAAGGCACGCTGGGAGCTCGCAAGGGAACTTTGCGCAACCCGGATGCAGTACAACGGCAGGCTGCCCCGTCATTGCCTTGGCGATACAATCTGACGCATGCGACGCCGGGCCTTCATTGCGGCGGCTGGCGGGCTGCTCCACGCCACTGCCGCCGGAAGCAACGCCCCCGTACCTGCTGGGCCAGCAGCCTCTCTACGAGGACAGTCCGAGGCGCGCGGCGGCACAATGGTTTCGGTCCTGCCGATTGGGGCTGCATCTCGAATACGGCGTCTTCAGCCAGCTGCGCCGCGGGCCGGCGGTGCAGTTCGACGAGCGCATCCCGCCTGCCCAGTATGCGCGGCTGCGGTCAACGTTCGATCCCGGCGGGTTCGATGCCGAGCGGCTGGCGGACCTAGCGGCCGCATGCGGCATGGACTACATCGGGCTGACCGCTCGGGGCGCCGACGGGTTCTGCCTGTTCCGGACAGTCGAGACGGACTTCAACAGCTTGGAAGCCAGCGGACGCGATCTCTTGGGCGAGTTGTGCCAGGCTTGCCGCAGCAGGCGCCTCGGCCTAGTCATCTCGTTCTCGTACGCGGCGGACTGGCGGCATCCGTACTTCTACCCGGCCGAGACCGCGCGAACGGGCTGGCAGGGCGCGCGCCCTGCCTACGAATCGGCGCCGGCGGAGTACCGCTTCGAGAAAGACGAGGATTTCCTGCTGTACATCCGGCACGTGCATCGCCAGCTCCGCGAGGTCGTGTACCGCTACCGGCCGCTCGCCGCGATCCGATTGGAGCCGGGGGATGGCTACCATGCCCGCCCGGATCTGTTCCCGGTGGCGCAGACTTACTCCCTCCTGCGGGAGGCCTGGAGCGGGCTGCTGGTCGCTTTCGGCCTAGGCGCTAGCGGGGACGAGGACTTCGCCGCTGCGGAGGGGCTGCAACTTCCGAGGCCAGTGACCGCAATGGCGGCGCAAGCCTGGGATCGCAATCGCGAAAAGCCGCTCGAGCTCGCCCTGACGCTTGCGGGGGGCGGGCGGCCCGGCGCCTTGCTGGACGGCTATCGCGCGACTGCCGCGCTGGGGGCGCGACTGCTGGTCCGCCTGCGGCTGCGAGCGGACGGATCTCCCGGCCCGGCCGCCGTGGAAGGCTTGCGGTCCTTCGCGCGGCTGCGCGCTGCGGCGCCCGGGCCGGGGCCCGCGGCCTAAGCGCGCAGGGCGGCCGCGCTATCCGCGCCGTAGAAGGAATACCAAGGCGTGGCGGCCTCCAAGCGGTCATTGATGTGGCCGATGTTTTCCGCACCCCGAGTGCCCAGCCAGTCGTCCAGCGCCGCAACCCCTTGCTGGCAGTAGATCGGGATCGCCTCCTGCCAGGTGGCGCGGCCGCAAAGCACTCCGGAGAACTTCGCGCCCGACTCGGCAGCCCATTCCAAGGACTCCGTGAAAACCTCGTTGCTCACGCCTGCGCTGAGGTAGATGAACGGGCGCCCGGCCGCCTCGGCAGCGGAGCGGAAATGCTCCATTACCTCGGACTTCGCATACGCGCTGGCACCTTGGCAGGCGCGCGAGCCGGCCGCGAACTGCATGTTGACCGGAACCTCGACCTTGAGCACGTCCACGCCGTACTTGTCCTTGGAGAACTCGCGCATGCTCTCGCGAACCACCTCCGGCTTGCGGCGGGCATAGGCGAGGCCCTTCTCGTCGCCGCCCTCCGGGTCGTACCCGACGAACTCCAGGAAGAACGGGAGATCGTTCGCGGCGCATTCGTCGCCGATGCGCTCGATGAACGCATGCTTGACATCGTTGATGCCGGCCGACTCGAATGGCGAGTAGTAGAGCAGGATCTTGACCGCATTGGCCCCGAGCGCACCGATGCGACGCACCGACAGATCGCTCACCAAGGTGGCGAGCCGTCCCGGCTGCGTGTTGTCATAGCCGCTCTCCTCGTAGGACAGCAGCAAGCCCGCGCCGGCAGCTCTCGCCTTCGCGCCGGGCAGGCCCCAGATGGGATCCAGCAGGATGGCGCTCGCATGCGGAGTCAGAGCCTTGGACACGCAGAGCTTGAACTCGCTCATCATTTCGTCAGTGACAGATCCCGGCGCGATGCCCTTGCCCTTGGCAATCGCCTTCTTCAGCGAGCCGCGCTGGTCCATCGCTGCCGCGCCGATGATTCCCCGCTCGGTGGCCAAGGCCTGAAGGTGCGCGCATTTGGCGGCAGAGAGTTTGATGCTCATTGGTCTTCTCGCTCCCGGGGCACGGACGCGCCCCGGATCTGTTCAGGAGGTCGCGGAAGATCTTCCCGGCAGGGACCGCAGCTTGCGAAAGAAGCGCTCGGCTGCCTTGATGTCCATGCCAATCTGGTCCCGCAGCGACTCGGCGGACGGGAACGGGCGCTCGTCCCGTATCTTCCTGACGAACCCTAATTCTAGCGCGTTCGGGGCCGCCGCTTCCAGCTTGTCCAAGACATGCGTCTCGACGGTGCGATTCCGGCCGGCAAAGGTGGGCCGCATGCCGATATTGGTAACCGCCTGGCGCCACCTTGCCTCGCCGGCGAGGCGGGCCAGCGTCACGTAGACGCCGTCCGCGGGCAGGATCTCGCTCTCGGGCGCGATGTTGAGCGTCGGCACTGTCTGCTTCGACCCGACGCCGTCACCCTGCACAACCGGCCCGTTCAGGCAGAACATGCGCCCCAGCAAGCGGCGGGCAAGGCGCAGATCGCCGCATCCGACCGATTCGCGCACGCGCGTGCTGCTGACAGGCTCGCCGCCAGCCAGCACGATGCCGACACTGCTCACCGCGAATCCGAACTCGGCTCCAAGCGCCCGCAAGGTGTCCGTGGTGCCGGACTGGCCCCGGCCGAAGCGAAAGCCGGCGCCGACCGTGACCTGCCTCGCCCGCAGGTCGCCGATCAGGATCCTCTTGACGAAGCCGCGCGGCGACAGGCGGGCAACATCCGCAGTGAAATGCATGACCGCCACCTTGTCAATGCCTTGCTCGCGGATCAGGGCGGATCGCTGCCCGATGCTGGTCAGGTTCTTGGGCGCGCGCGCAGGCGCCACGACCGCCAGCGGGTGGGGGTCGAATGTCAACGCCACGGAGGTCAGGCCATGCTCGCGCGCCAGGGCCGCAGCCGTGCGCAAGATCTTGCAGTGCCCCCGATGCACTCCGTCGAAATTGCCGATAGTCACGGAGGACGGGCCGCAGCCCGGCTCCGGGCCGTCGCGGGCTTCCCCCGAGCGGGCCATGGGCTAGCCCTTGACCTCGACCCGCAGCCCGTCGTAGGCCAGCGAGACACCGCGGGGAAGCTGGCGCGCGGTCTCCTCGTGCAAGAGTTCGTGGCACACATGCGTCAGGAACGCTCGGTTCGGGCGCAACAGCCGGACCAGTTCCAATGCCTGCTCGACTGTCGAGTGCATTGGGTGCGGGAGGTGGCGCAGAGCTCCGAGGAAAAGCACGTCCAGGTCTTGCAAATGCATCAGCGATGCGGGCGGCAATCCGGTCTGGTCGGTAATGTACGCGGCGCGGCCGAAGCGGTAGCCGAGGATCTTCTTCGGCCCGTGGTCCACTTCCACCGGCTGGAATTCCATGCCGAAAAGATCGATCGGCCCCGTGCCGGCCGGCCTGGCCTCCAAGCGCGGGACACCGCCGGGATGCGCGCCCTCGCCGGCGAATCCGTACGGGAAGACGCGGCGCAGGGATCGCAGCGTGCTCTCGGAAGCGTACACCGGGATGCGGTCCGGCCGGCCGTAGTTGAATGGCCGGATATCGTCCAATCCCATGATGTGGTCGGCATGGTCGTGGGTGTACAGCACGGCGTCCACCCGCTCGAGCTTGGCGCGCAGCACTTGCTGCCGGAAGTCGGGAGATGTATCGATCACCACGCTCCTCGAAACGCCCCTGGCACGGAAGCGGACCACCACGGACGGGCGCAGGCGGCGGTCCCGCGGGTCGTCGGAGGTGCAGACCCTGCAGTGGCAGCCGATCGTGGGCACGCCCACGCTCGTTCCCGATCCGAGCACCTCGATATCGCAGCCCGCCAGGCCGGAGGTCACCGGCGGGCGCCTTCGTCGCAACGGCCCCACTGCATCCCCAATCTTAGCGAGCGGACGCCCGGAGCCAGCGCCGCCGCCGGAGCGCAGCCCGCGGCGGCGCTAGACTGCGCATCGCTGGCAGGGCGGCGCTTGCAAGCTATTCTGTTGGAAAGCATGTATCTCAAGATTCTGAGCCACCCTGTCTTTATCAACCTGAACTTCCACATGCCCATGGTCGTGGATCTGTCGCATCCGCTGATCATGCTCGCGGGAGAGAACGGGTCCGGCAAGTCGACCCTCCTGCATTCGATCTACTACGCCGTGCGGGACGAGGAAGTGGCGGACTATGCCTACCGCTTGGACAAGCGCGACCTGCAAATCCCCAAGTCGCTGCTGTTCGATGCCGAGCAGCACAACCCGCGCAACACTCCCTCGCTGTACGACGACCAGCCGGCCATGAAGGAATTCCTGCTCACCGCGAGCCACGGGCAGGTCATGCTCTCGCTGTTCAAGGATCTCTTCCCGCAGCTCCCCGACGGTTCGATGCTACTGCTGGACGAGCCCGAAATGGCGCTCTCGCAGTCCAACCAGATGCGCATCCTGAAAATGCTCAAGGAGCTGGTGGACACGAAGGGCTTCCGCATCGTCGCGGCGACGCACTCGCCACACTTGCTGAATTCGCCCGAGACTTACATCATCAACTTGGACCGGCATGTCAACCGCAATGTCACCACCGGCCCCTTGGGGGTCGAAGGCGCTTCTACCATCCACTGAGCAGCCGGACTTGGCGCACGGGCAGGTTCAGCGGCTCATGTCCAGCGCCAGTTGAACGAGCGTGGGGACGCCCGCGCCGCTCGGCCCGACGGGCGCGTGCGGCATTTTCTTCTCGTACCACGCCGTGCCGGCGATATCGAGATGCGCCCAGGGAGTGCCGGCAGCGAAGGGCTCGAGGAAGGCTGCCGCCGTGCAGGCCCCTCCCCAGCGCGGCCCGATATTGGCCATGTCCGCGATCGGGCTGTCCAGCAGCTTGGTGTATTCCTCGCCGATCGGCATCGGCCACATGCGCTCGCCCGCCCTGCTCGCCGCGCCGAGCAATTGCTCGCGCCAAGGATGGTTGTTGCTGAACAGGCCGGTGTGTTCGGTGCCCAAGGCGACGACAACAGCCCCGGTCAGGGTGGCGGCGTCGACCAAGTGCGTGCAGCCCTGCTCGTTGGCGTAGGTCAAAGCGTCCGCAAGGATTAGGCGGCCCTCCGCATCTGTGTTCAGCACTTCGACGGTCTTGCCGCAGCGCGTGGTCACGACGTCGCCCGGACGCTGCGCGCCCGCTCCCGGCATGTTCTCGACGGACGGAATGACGGCGGTGACCGGCAGCCCGGGCCGGACGGAGGCCAAGGCAAGCATCGTGCCGATCATGGCCGCGCCGCCCGCCATGTCATGTTTCATCAGGTGCATGTCGGCCGCGGGCTTGAGGGAGATCCCGCCGGTGTCGAACGTGACTGCCTTGCCGACCAGCCCCAGGTGCGGCAGCCGGCCGGGATTCCCGGACTCGGGCCTGTACCGCAGCACGATCATCACCGGGGGTTCGAGGCTGCCGCGAGCGACCCCCAGCAGGGCTCCCATGCGAAGCTCCTCGAGCCGGGATTTGTCGAGCACCTCGCACTCCAAGCCGGCCTCGGCGGCCAGTGCCGCCGCCCGCGCCGCCAGCTCCCGCGGCGGCAGCAAGTTGCCCGGTTCGTTGACCAGTTCGCGAGCGCGCCGCTGGCCATGGGCGATCGCGACGCCCCTCTGCAGCGCGGGCCGGGCATCGCCCGGGCAGGAGACGACTACCCGTTCAAGCGCGGAAGCCTGCCTGTCCGCCGTCTTGTAGGCATCCGGTTCGTAGTCGGCGGCCGCGATGCCTTGGACGACCGCCGTCAAGGCCTCATCGCGGGGCATCCCGTCGGGCAGCGCGACGGCCAAGCGGCGCACGCCTGCCGTGCGCAGGCGCCTCCAGCCCGCGCCGGCCGCCTCGCGCAGGCGCGCAGCGCTGGCCGCGGCGCGGGGGCCGCAGCCTACCAGCAGCAGGCGGCCGACACGCATGCCCGCCGGCCGGTGCATGAGCGCCGCGGATTGGTGCTTGGCCCGGAATTCGCCGCGCTCGACGAGTTCGCGGGCCAAGCCCGCGGTGAGCTCGCTCCAGTCGGCGGCGACGGTGCAATCGCCGTCTCCGCCATAGGCAAACCCGAGTGCGGCGTCGGCCTCGATCTCGTGCAAGCGGGTGTCGGTCAGGGCGAATTGCATGCTGCTTTTGTCAATCATGGCATAGCAGGCTGCAATGCAAATCGCCGGTCGTGAGAGATGCGTCCGAGGAAACCGTCGGGGCCGGCCGGCGGCAAGCCTCTGCGGGTGTCAAATCGACTGCCCGCACGCCTCCGGGCGCGGGCAGGAGCCGGACGGCGCCGCGGCGAGTCCGCGATAGGCAATGGCGACCAGCGCGAGGAACGCCGCGAGCACCTCGCTGTCCCCCAGGGTCACGTCGAAACAGCTCAGGACTGCCGTGGCCAATGTGCCGGCGGTTCCCGCCTGCAGCAGGAACCGGCGGTCGCTGCGCTCGCGCGGCAGGCTGCGCAAGCCCCGCCGCATGTCGAACAGTACCTGCCCGAACAGCCACAGGACGATCAGCGCTGCCGGGATTCCGCGCTCTGCCGCGTAGTGGATGTAGACACTGTGCAAGTGCCCGTAGAATCCGGGCGGCAGATCCCCGACGTCTTGCGGCTGGAATTCGGCGAAGCGCGGCCCCACCTGTTCCGGGCCCACGCCCAGCAAGGGGTGGGCGGCAATCATGTTCAGGCCGGTGCGCCACATCACGACCCGAGACGGGTTTGCGCCGGGGCGGATGGACCGGACGCGCTCTTGCAGGCCGGCCGGCGCCCAGGCGTACAGCGCAAGGCCGGCGACGGGGACCAGGGCCAGCGCCCTCGGCTTGGCGCTGGCCAGGATATAGCTCCCGGCAATGGCCAAGGCGAGCCACGCGCTGCGCGTGAAGCTGAGCGCGAGGGCCGCCGCCTGCGCGACGCCGGCCACGACCCAAACCGCTGTTCCGCAACGCCTGCGCCCGTACGCCAGGTAGCAGGCTAGCGCCAGCGCGCCAAGCGTGGCAGCTTGGCTGAATGTCATCCAGTGGCTGTAGAAACCGCGGATGCGGTCAGCAATCAAGAGTCCGTGGAAATCTCCGCCTTGCGCCAGGTCTCGGGCCGCCGTGCCGCCGAATTCCGCAATGGCCAGCCCACAGCCGGCCAAGACCACGACGAACCAAGCCTCCGCCGCCCGGCGGCACATGTCGACCGTGCGGAATGCCGTGTAGGCCAGCGGCAGGGTTGCGAATACGAAGAACTTCTTGACCTGCGGCAACGCCCCGGCCGGGTTCTCGGAGGCGGCCGCGGAAACGAGCGTCCAGGCCAGCAGTGCGATGACCGGCCAGATGATGCGCGGGAAGCGCACCGAGCGCGGCCGCAGGAGCAGCAGCCCCGCTCCCAGCCCGAGCAGCGCATGAGCCGCAGCAATCGAGGCGAAGTTCGCCGCGGTGGCGCCGAAGGCCGCCCAAGCGAGCCACGCGCGCCATTTGCGCCCCTGCGGCATCAGGACCTCAGAATTCCCGGCGGCAGCCCCGAAGGGCTATTGCAGGGCTTGCCATGCCGCCTCGTAGGGCCCCAGATCCGGCCAGGCGCCATTGAGAGTCTCAAGGAATGCCTTGATGTCGGCGCGATCCCGCTCGCTGAGGCCGAGGGGGTCGAGTTCGGTCCGGCCCGGCGCGCCGGACTTCGGCGTGTTGTAGAACGCGAGCACCTCGTCCAAGGTCTCGAAGCGGCCGTCGTGCATGAATGGCTGGCGCCCCTTCCAATTGCGCAACGCGGGCGTCTTGAATGCGCCGACGTCATAGTCGTCGCCGCTGACCTTCGCCCGGCCGGGATCGGCGGCCGTGCCCGTGCCGATGTTGTGGAACATGCCGTCGGTGAAGTTGGGTCCTAGGTGGCAGGTGGCGCACTGGCCGCGCGTGAAGAAGATCATGCGCCCGCGCTCCTGCTCCGCGCTGAGCACCGAGCGGTCTCCCGCCAGCCACTGGTCGAACACGGTCGGGCCGGTCACAAGCCCGCGCTCGAAGGCCGCCAGCGCCAGCGTGATGGCGTCGATCGTGATGGCGCCGATGCCGGCCCGCCGGAAGGCCTTCGCATAGGGCGCTTCGGAGCGCACGCGGCGAGCCGCTTCGTCGTGCGCGAGATCCATCTCCACGGGGCTTGCAATGGGGCCCTCGGCCTGCTCCTCCAAGGATCCCGCGCGGCCGTCCCAGAAGAAGTGCTCGGCGTCCGCCAGGTTGACCACGGTGGGAACGTTGCGCGGCAATGTGTCGCCGTAAGCGCCTTCGCCTAAAGCGGTCCCGGACTCGAAGCCCTCTTGCGGGATGTGGCAGCTCGCGCAGGATGTATTGCGCGGCTTGGAGAGCAGCGGGTCGAAGAACAGCTTCCAGCCGATGGCCTCCAAGGGGCTGATTTCCGGGCTGGCGGGCCGGGCCGGCTGCATGGGTGCAGCGCCGGCCAGAGCGAGCAGGGCCAAGCAGCGCCGGCTAGTCATCAAGTGCAACGCCCCACGGCATTGCGCCGGTCGGTATCGTCCGGATCTCGGACATCGCAGCCGTGTCGATCACGGAAATCGTGGCATCCGGCCCGTTGGCCGCGTAGAGGCGCTGGCCATCCTTGGACAGCGCGATGCCCCAGGTCCGGGCCCCCGTCTCGGCGCTGCCGAGCACGGCAAGTGTTTCGGGATCGAGCGCGGCGACCGCATTGCCCCGCCCCATGGACACGTACAGGCGCGCACCGTCCGGGCTGAGCAGGATGCCCTTGGGCTTGACGCGCGGGCTGATCTGGCGGCGCAGCTGCTTGTTGACGGCCACGATACGGCTGGCAGCGAGGTCGATCTTCGAGACGTGGCCGGCGACCTCGGAGGTGACCCAGGCGTACTTGCCGTCCGGGCTGAACTCCACTTCGCGGGGCCGGGCGCCGACCAGGATGTTGGCGACCAAGCGCTTTTCAGCCGCCGAGATGACGTGAACCATGTTGGAGGACTCGCTGGTGACCAGCACTTGCCTGCCGTCCGGGCTGACCCCCACGCCTTCCGGTTCCAAGCCGACCTTGATCTCGGCGAGGATCTCTCCGGATGCGGGGTCCAGTGCGGTGGCCAGCCCTTCATCCTCGTTCGACAGGTAGATCGTCCCGTCGGGATGCACGGCGAACGCTTCCGGGTCCGATCCTGCCGGGATCGAGCGCTCGAGCTCCAAGCTGGCCGTGTTGATGACGCCGATGGCATTGTCGTCGCCGAGGGCGACGTACACCAGCTCGCGGTCAGGACTGAACCCGATCCCGCGCGGGCGCCCGCCGACGGCGATTGTCGCCTCGACCGTGCCGCTACGGGTGTCGATCACGGTGACCGAGTCCGCGGCTTCATTGGTGACAAACAGCCTGAGCGTGGGCTCCGCCAGCGCTTGCGACAGAGTCAGGGCCAAGAGGGGCAGCAGGGCGCGGGCAATGCGGGGCATGTCTTTACCGGCAGGGCGAGGATCCCAAGCTGTCGAGTCCGCCCCGGGCCCCGCGCACGGGCGCCTCGCCCAGCAGCTCTCCGGCAGGGCCGACAAGGACTAGCGGCTGCCGCAACTGGCCGCTGGCCCGGAAGCTGTGAGGATCGCCCTTCTGGCCGTCCAAGCCGTCAGCCCGCTTGAGCGCCGCGAGCAGCGCCGCGCCATCGGCAGCCGGCGCGCGCAGCAGGGTATCGCCCACGGCCCTAGCGGCGAACCAGCCCGCCCAAGCCAAGTCGTCCATCGCGGTGCCGTAGCGGGCCAGGTAGCGCCGGTTGAGGTCGCGCGCGGCGAATTTGACGGCCTGGCCATGCCAAGCGGCGGCCGAGACCTTGCCGTCCGGATTGCGGGCTTGCCACTGCCGCACGGCGTCCGCCTTCATCCTGGCGCTTGGAATGACGTGCAGGGCGTTGGCCAGGCAGGCCGAGCGCAACCCGTCGGATTCGTCGCTGAGATTGAAGACGGCCCTGCCGCCGGCGGCGGCGGCTATGTCGGCGATCGATCCCGGCCGGTCGGCGAACAGCGCGATGGCGCCGACCGGCGGCGGCCCGCTCGCCAGTTCGGTCAACTTCAGCCTGATGCCGAGGAACTCGCCTTGCACGTTGGACTCCGCGAGGCCTAGCCGCAGGCCCCGCAGCGATGCGCTGTCGCCGGGACCGACGTAGGCCAGATCGAATTCCGCGGCCGCCGCTGGCAGGAGAGCGGCCGCCAAGATCGCATACCGATGACTCCGCATAGGGCAGGAAAGCCTTGCAGCGCTTCGACCGCGACCGCACGGCTAGAACGATTCTATAGCAGCTTCAGGCGGAGCGAGGCCCGAACTGCCGGGCGCTGCCAGCCAGCCGCCAAGTTCTGCGGCGGCCAGGCGGATGGCGATGTAGAACGGGCCGAAGTCCGCGTACACCGCACTCGCCTCGTCAAAGCGCATCTCGTAGATCAGCTCCTTGAAAACCAGCGGATCCTCGGCGAACAAGTCCACGCCCCATTCCCAATCGTCGAATCCGATGGATCCCGAGATGATCTGCTTGACCTGGCCGGCGTAGCGGCGGCCGATCATGCCGTGCTCGCGCATCATCTGCACGCGCTCGGCGATGGGGCGCGTGTACCAGTTAACCTGCTCGCCCCGCTTCTTGTTCATCGGGTAGAAGCACAGGTATTTGTGCGCCGGCATGGCCGGGTCGAGCCGCGGCGCCATGGCCGCGGCTTGCTCGCCCATGCGCGCGCGCACGCGCTCGGCCCATTCGTCGCTGTCGGGGGAGAGCGCACGCTCCTGCAAGTCTTGGTACAGCTTGTAGGACGAGTCGTAAAGGCCGAGTTCGACCACCGACACATACGATGTCGTCGGCTCTAGGAAGTCCGCCAAGCGCAGGTTCGCAAACTCGAGCTCGGCGCGGTGGGCCTGCTCGAGATCCGCGCGGAAATGCAGCACGAGCAAGTCGCCCTTGTGGCCCAGCATCGAAAACAGCGCCGAGCCGCCGGGTGCGCCGGATTCCATAGCCCGCAGGGCCGAGCAGGCCTCGCCCGCGATCTCGGACCGCGCTTCGCTGCCTAGCCCGCGCCACATCGCCCGGTCAAACCGGAACATTTGGTGCAGGACAGCCGCCCCGTCCAAGGCTTGCGGATGGGGCGGGATACCCGGAGGCCGCGCTGCCGGCTTGGAGCCGTGAGGCCTGCCCGCCATCAGTTCCCACTCTAGCAGAGCGCGCTCGCCCGAGCGCGGCGAAAACGCTCCCCTACAGCGCGATCAAGGGGGCGATCACCAGCGCCACGATCGACATCAGCTTGATCAGGATGTTCATCGACGGGCCGGACGTATCCTTGAACGGGTCGCCGATAGTGTCTCCGACCACGGAGGCCTTGTGCCCTTCCGAGCCCTTGCCTTCCCCGGAGACGCTGCCCTGCTCGATCTCCTTCTTGGCGTTGTCCCACGCTCCGCCGGAGTTGGCCATGAACAGGGCCAGCAGAACGCCCGTGACGGTAGCTCCTGCGAGCGTGCCGCCCAAGGCCTCCGGGCCGAGCGCGAAGCCGACCAAGACCGGGGCGAGGATGGCGATCACGCCGGGCATGACCATCTCCCTGAGCGCCGCTGAAGTGGCGATGTCGACGCAGCGCCGCGCATCCGGCTGGACCCCCGGCGCACCGTCCAGCAAGCCCGCGATCTCGTGGAACTGGCGGCGGATCTCGTCGATGATCTTGCCGGCGGCGCGGCCGACTGCCTTGATCGTCAGGGCCGCGATCAAGAACGGCAGGATTCCGCCGACGAGCAGGCCGATGACCACCTCCGCGGAATTGAGCGGGATCGAGATCGGGTCCAGCCCGGCCTCGGCGCGGGCGCTGTCGAGCGCTTGCGTGTAGGCCGAGAAAAGGGCCAGCGCTGCCAAGGCGGCCGAGCCGATGGCGAAGCCCTTGCCCATGGCGGCGGTGGTGTTGCCGATCGAGTCCAGCTTGTCCGTGATCGCGCGCACTTCCTTCGGCAGGCCGCACATTTCCGAAATGCCGCCGGCATTGTCCGCGATCGGGCCGTAAGCGTCCACGCTCATGGTGATGCCAACCGTTGCCAGCATGCCCACGGCGGCGATGCCGATGCCGTACAGGCCCGCGGCCTCGTGCGCCGCGAAGATCGCGGCGCAGATTACCAGCACCGGCGGCGCGCAGCTGCGAAAGCCCACTGCCAAGCCTTCGATGACGTTGGTCGCCGTGCCCATCCGCGAGGCCTCTGCGATTTGCATGACAGGCCGCATCGACGTATAGTACTCGGTGATGTAGCCGATCGCCACGCCCGCCAAGCAGCCCGCGCCGACCGCGCCGAAAACAACGCCGTCGACGCCCATCGCCCGGCCGGCGAAGTATCCGCCGGCCAGGAACAGCAGGGCGCTCAGCCAAGCTGCGTAGCGCAGGGCGGCGGCCGGCCCCATGGACTTCAGCGCCCGGACCGCCCCGATGCCAAGCAGCGAAGTGGCCAGCCCGACCGCCGAGAGGACCAGGGGCAGCGCCATCAGCGCGGAGCGGGCGGCCTCGCCGCCGCCTGCCGCCAATTGCCCGAGGATCGCAACCGGGAGCGTCGCAGCGATCGCGATGGTGGCGATCATCGATCCCGCGAACGACTCGAAGATATCGGCCCCCATGCCGGCCACGTCGCCGACGTTATCGCCGACATTGTCGGCAATCACGCCCGGATTGCGCGGGTCGTCTTCCGGAATGCCCGCTTCCACCTTGCCGACGAGGTCGGCGCCGACATCCGCCGCCTTGGTGTAGATGCCGCCGCCCACGCGGGCGAACAGCGCGATCGAGCTGGCGCCCATGGCGAAACCGTTGAGGTAGACCGCGTTTTCGGCGCCTGGGAAACTGGCTGCCAGCAGGCCCACGCCGAGCAGGCCAAGGCCGGCTACGGCCAGGCCCATGACCGTGCCACCGCTGAAGGCTACGGTCAGCGCCGCGCCCAGGCTTCCCGAGCGGGCCGCCTCGCTGGTGCGCGAGTTTGCCAGCGTTGCCGCCTGCATGCCCACCCAGCCGGCCAGCACCGAGCAGGCCGCGCCGACGGCGAAGCTCAGGGCCATCGGGGCGCCCAGCTGCCAGCCGATCAATCCAGCCACGACGGCCACGAAGGCTGCCAAGATGCGGTACTCGCGGTACAGGAAGGCCAGCGCGCCGACACGGATCAGCCCGGCGACCTGCTGCATTTGGCCCGTGCCCGGCGAGCGCCTCCCGAGCGACAGGAAAGTCAGGAAGGAAGCCAGCAAGCCGATGGCTCCCAGTGCGAGGGAAAGCGAGAGGTAGATGTCCATTGCGGTACCTAATCGAGTGCGGAAGCAGTCCCTTTCAGGGGGCAGGGCCCTTGCCCTGGATGTGCAGGGCCGAGTGTTCGGGCGCGCGCTGGAACAGCTCTGCGAGACTTGCTGTTGCGATCAAGAGGGCGGTCTTCGCGCGGTTGAGCGGTGCAAGGCGGCAGCGGCACGTGCCCCAGCCTTTAGGCTAGCATGCACCGGCACAGGATTTCTGTTGCCGCCGCTGGCCGCGGGAACGGCTCCCGGCCCTTGCGATCCCATGGCTTCCGGCTGCGTTACAGTGCAGTATCGGCGGCAGCGGGCGGAGCAGATGGCACGGAACAGCCAGCTTGCGGAAAATGCGCAAGCGGAGCATGTCCTGCGCAGGGCGGAAGAGGGCATTGCGGAGGCCCAGTTCAATTTCGGCCGCTTCTGCTGCGAGGGCAGCCTTGTCGAGCAAGACCTCGACGAAGCCGCCCGCTGGTGGTTCCATGCCGCCGAGCAGGGCCATGCCGAGGCTCGCGCACGACTCGGCCGCATGTTGCGAGGCGGGCTGGGCTTTGAATTGCCGAACAGCGATATCGCTCGCTGGTGGTTCGAATACGAGCATTCCCTCGCCGAAGGCGGCGATGCAGAGGCGCAGTCGCATCTCGGCCGCATGTGCCTGCAAGGCCATGGCACGGCGCGCGATGAAGCCGAGGCGGAGATCTGGTTGCAACGGGCGGCCGCCCAAGGCCATGCCGGGGCCGGCCTGCTGCTCAAGCGCCTCGCCGGAGAGCGAGGCGATGCGCAGGTGCAATGGGAACTCGCCCTGATCTACCTGGAGGGCCGCGGCATTCCCAAGGATGAATGCGCAGCGGCGCGGTGGCTTGGACTGGCGGCCGGGCAGGGCAACGTCGAGGCGCAGTTCCGCTTGGGAAAGCTGCTCATGCACGGCGCTCCCGCCATTCGAAACAGCGTGGAGGGCGTGCAATGGTTGCTGCGCGCCGCGGAGCAAGGCAACCAGCCAGCGGCGAGCGAACTGGGGGAGGCGTATCGCAACGGCACCGGCGTCACGGCAGACGATGCCGCGGCCGGCCGCTGGTGGCGACAAGCCGCCGAGCACGGAGATGCACTCGCCCAGTACAACGTGGGAATAATGCTTCTGGCCGGCAAGTCCGCCCCGGCCGACCAGGCCGCAGCCTTGCAGTGGCTGGTACAGGCAGCCGAGCAGGGGCACCTCGGGGCCCAGCTCGAGGCCGGCAAGATCTACAGGGATGGCCCGGCCGAGCTGCAAAATGCCGCCGAAGCCAGGCGCTGGCTGGAGCGGGCCGCGAACGGGTGCAACTGGGAAGCGCAGCAATTGCTCGGGTTGTGGCCGGTGGTGACCGAATGAGCTTCCGTGTTGAAAGTCAAGCGGCAGGAGCGGGAAAAGAGGTTGCCAGTGGCAGGCGAGGGGGCCTAGCGTGGAGTGCTGGGTAGAGAGGAGCAGGCAGTTCATACGACGACCTCGGCAGGGCGGGCGGGTGGTTCGGGTTGCCAGAGGCGGTCTTCGCGCAAGAGGGTGTCGAGCAGGCCGGCCAAGCGGCGCATGACAGCGACGAGGGCGAGCTTGTGGGGCTTGCCGTTAGCCACCAGGCGCTGGTAGCAGGCTTGGGCGGCGGGCTGGCAGCGGGTGGCGGACAGGGCGGCCATGTAGAGCAAGTGGCGCGGCTGGGCGCGCCCGGCACGAATCGAGCGAGCGCCGCGCCGTTGGCCGGAATCGCGGTCGAAAGGAGCCAGCCCCAGTAGCGCGGCAGCTGGGCGGCGGCCAAGCGAGCCGAGTTCGGGCATGGTAGCGCAGAGGCAGGCAGCGTTGAGCGGACCGAAGCCGGGGATGGACTGGATAATCTCGGCGCGGCGGGCGAGCACGGCATCGGCGGCCAGGCAAGTTTGCAGGTCGCGGTCGCAGGCGGCGCGGGCGGCCTGTAGGCTGGCGAGCGGCTTGGAAAAGCGGCGCGTCGCTTGCGGGTCGAGTTCGGCGGTTAGCTTGCGCAGCGTGCCGAGTTGCTCGACAAGCTTGCGGCGAGCGACAAGCAAATCCTGGAGAAGTCGCAGGTTGGCGGCTTGTGGCGGGGTCGCTTGCAAGTCGGCGAGACGGCCGAAGCGAGCCAGCATGGTCGCATCGACGCGGTCGTTCTTAGCGAGTTGGCCGAGCGCTTCGGCGAAGCGCCGCGAGCGCAAGGGGTTGACAAGGACAGTCTCCAAGCCAGTCGCGCCCCCGGGCGGGGCCCGGATCATTCGGTTGGAAACACGTGGCTTGGCGTAGAATCAGAGCGGAGGGTTCCGGCAGTCAAGCCCCGTAATTTCATTGGTGCAGTATTTGCCCCAAAGCCAGTCTGGGTCCGGGCGAGCGATCATTCACTAGCGAGGTTTCTTCGGAAGCACTCCTCAACACCAGCATTGCAGAGCAATTGCCAACCCGGGCCGGGGCCTTCCGTGTGTGAGACAGGAGCAGCAGGAGGGAGATATGGCAAGAGAGCAGCCGGAGCGGGACCTGCCGGTGCAGCGCCCGCAGGTGGCGGGGGTGGACCTCGGCAGCCGCGAGCACTGGGCCTGCGGGCCGCCACGTGCGGACGGCAGGCCCAACGTGCGCACGTTCGGCACGACCACCGCGCAGTTGGACGCGTTGGCGGACTGGCTGGCGGCCGAAGGCGTGGAATCGGTGGCGCTGGAGAGCACGTATGTGTACTGGATCCCATTGCACGAGTTGCTGGAGGAGCGCGGTTTCGAGGTGTTGCTGGTCAATGCGCGGCAGTTGAAGAACGTGCCGGGGCGCAAGACCGACATGCTGGACTGCCAGTGGCTACAGCGGCTGCACAGTTGCGGCCTGCTGCGGGGCTCGTTCCGGCCGCCCGAGACGGTGACGCAGCTGCGGGCGCTGCACCGGCAGTGGCAGAGCTTGGTGGCGGAGCGCACGCGCTGCGTGCAATGGATGCAGCGGGCGCTGGATCAGATGAACGTGCAGGTGCATCGGGCGGTGACGGATCTGACGGGGCAGACAGGCATGGCGATCGTGCGTGCGATCGTGGCGGGGCAGCGCGATGCGGAGCAGTTGGCGCAGTTGCGCTCGGGGCGCTGCAAGCACACGGAGGAGCAGTTCGTGGAGTACCTGAGCGGCAACTGGCGGGAGGAGCACCTGTTCAACCTGCGCAGTGCGCTGCGGCTGTACGACGCGGTGCAGGCCGAGATGGACGGTTACGAGCAGAAGCTGCAAGAGGATCTGCAGCAGCAGGCGGGCGAGGAATGCAGCGCGGAGGAGTGTCCGCGGCACCCGAACGCGGCCAAGGAGAAAGCCATCCGAAGGCGGGGTGAGCAGCCGCTGCGGACGGCGCTGTACCGCTACGCGAGCGTGGATCTGACGCGCATCGACGGGATTAGCGCGGGGGCGGCGCGCACGATCCTGACCGAGGTGGGGACGGATCTGGGGTCGTTTCCGAGCGAGCGGCATTTCACGAGCTGGCTGGGCCTGGCGCCGCGGCACGCGGTATCGGGCGGGCAGCAGTTGGCGGGCAAGCGGCAGCGCGGGCTGGGAGCGACGCGCACGTCGAACGCGCTGCGCATGGCGGCGACGGCGCTGATCCGGTCCAAGTCGGCGCTGGGGGCGGCGCTGCGCCGCAAGGCGCGGCACAAGGGGATGAAGACGGCGGTGTTCGCCACCGCCCGCAAGCTGGCGGTGTTGGTATACCGCATGCTGCGCTTCGGCCAGGACTACGTTGACGAGGGCGAGGCGGCCTACGAGCAGCGCCATCGCCAACGGACCTTGGCCTACCTCAAAACGACAGCTAAGGATCTCGGCTACCAGCTGCTTCCCGACACTGCACAAACTGCTTCCCGGGACGCTGTGGGGGCAGGGGCGGGCTAGGGTGTTTCACACCAGCCAGTCGCGCCCCCGGGCGGGGCCCGGATCATTCGGTTGGAAACACGTGGCTTGGCGTAGAATCAGAGCGGAGGGTTCCGGCAGTCAAGCCCCGTAATTTCATTGGTGCAGTATTTGCCCCAAAGCCAGTCTGGGTCCGGGCGAGCGATCATTCACTAGCGAGGTTTCTTCGGAAGCACTCCTCAACACCAGCATTGCAGAGCAATTGCCAACCCGGGCCGGGGCCTTCCGTGTGTGAGACAGGAGCAGCAGGAGGGAGATATGGCAAGAGAGCAGCCGGAGCGGGACCTGCCGGTGCAGCGCCCGCAGGTGGCGGGGGTGGACCTCGGCAGCCGCGAGCACTGGGCCTGCGGGCCGCCACGTGCGGACGGCAGGCCCAACGTGCGCACGTTCGGCACGACCACCGCGCAGTTGGACGCGTTGGCGGACTGGCTGGCGGCCGAAGGCGTGGAATCGGTGGCGCTGGAGAGCACGTATGTGTACTGGATCCCATTGCACGAGTTGCTGGAGGAGCGCGGTTTCGAGGTGTTGCTGGTCAATGCGCGGCAGTTGAAGAACGTGCCGGGGCGCAAGACCGACATGCTGGACTGCCAGTGGCTACAGCGGCTGCACAGTTGCGGCCTGCTGCGGGGCTCGTTCCGGCCGCCCGAGACGGTGACGCAGCTGCGGGCGCTGCACCGGCAGTGGCAGAGCTTGGTGGCGGAGCGCACGCGCTGCGTGCAATGGATGCAGCGGGCGCTGGATCAGATGAACGTGCAGGTGCATCGGGCGGTGACGGATCTGACGGGGCAGACAGGCATGGCGATCGTGCGTGCGATCGTGGCGGGGCAGCGCGATGCGGAGCAGTTGGCGCAGTTGCGCTCGGGGCGCTGCAAGCACACGGAGGAGCAGTTCGTGGAGTACCTGAGCGGCAACTGGCGGGAGGAGCACCTGTTCAACCTGCGCAGTGCGCTGCGGCTGTACGACGCGGTGCAGGCCGAGATGGACGGTTACGAGCAGAAGCTGCAAGAGGATCTGCAGCAGCAGGCGGGCGAGGAATGCAGCGCGGAGGAGTGTCCGCGGCACCCGAACGCGGCCAAGGAGAAAGCCATCCGAAGGCGGGGTGAGCAGCCGCTGCGGACGGCGCTGTACCGCTACGCGAGCGTGGATCTGACGCGCATCGACGGGATTAGCGCGGGGGCGGCGCGCACGATCCTGACCGAGGTGGGGACGGATCTGGGGTCGTTTCCGAGCGAGCGGCATTTCACGAGCTGGCTGGGCCTGGCGCCGCGGCACGCGGTATCGGGCGGGCAGCAGTTGGCGGGCAAGCGGCAGCGCGGGCTGGGAGCGACGCGCACGTCGAACGCGCTGCGCATGGCGGCGACGGCGCTGATCCGGTCCAAGTCGGCGCTGGGGGCGGCGCTGCGCCGCAAGGCGCGGCACAAGGGGATGAAGACGGCGGTGTTCGCCACCGCCCGCAAGCTGGCGGTGTTGGTATACCGCATGCTGCGCTTCGGCCAGGACTACGTTGACGAGGGCGAGGCGGCCTACGAGCAGCGCCATCGCCAACGGACCTTGGCCTACCTCAAAACGACAGCTAAGGATCTCGGCTACCAGCTGCTTCCCGACACTGCACAAACTGCTTCCCGGGACGCTGTGGGGGCAGGGGCGGGCTAGGGTGTTTCACACCAGTCGCGGCACAAGGGGATGAAGACGGCGGTGTTCGCCACCGCCCGCAAGCTGGCGGTGTTGGTATACCGCATGCTGCGCTTCGGCCAGGACTACGTTGACGAGGGCGAGGCGGCCTACGAGCAGCGCCATCGCCAACGGACCTTGGCCTACCTCAAAACGACAGCTAAGGATCTCGGCTACCAGCTGCTTCCCGACACTGCACAAACTGCTTCCCGGGACGCTGTGGGGGCAGGGGCGGGCTAGGGTGTTTCACACCAGTCCCGCCCCCGGGCGGTGCCCGGATCATTCGATTGGAAACAGTGCCGGTAGGGTCTGCTAGACTCGTGCGCAGGCACGATTCCGGCAGTCAGGCCCCGTCACGTCATTGGTGCAGTACTTGCCCCAACACCAGTCTGGGTCCGGGCGAGCGATCATTCCCTAGCGAGGTTTCTTCGGAAGCACTCCTCTAAGCCAGCATTTCAGCAATGCCACCCCGGGCCGGGATCGCTGCCTCCGAGCAGTGCTCGGGGGAGCGTGGAGGGAGCGCCGCGGCCCGGCCCGGGCGGCGGGGAGGGGGAAGTTGTGTTCCGAGTCTCAAAAACCGCCTGATTGTGTTTCAAGCCAGTCGCGCCCCCGGGCGGGGCCCGGATCATTCGGTTGGAAACACGTGGCTTGGCGTAGAATCAGAGCGGAGGGTTCCGGCAGTCAAGCCCCGTAATTTCATTGGTGCAGTATTTGCCCCAAAGCCAGTCTGGGTCCGGGCGAGCGATCATTCACTAGCGAGGTTTCTTCGGAAGCACTCCTCAACACCAGCATTGCAGAGCAATTGCCAACCCGGGCCGGGGCCTTCCGTGTGTGAGACAGGAGCAGCAGGAGGGAGATATGGCAAGAGAGCAGCCGGAGCGGGACCTGCCGGTGCAGCGCCCGCAGGTGGCGGGGGTGGACCTCGGCAGCCGCGAGCACTGGGCCTGCGGGCCGCCACGTGCGGACGGCAGGCCCAACGTGCGCACGTTCGGCACGACCACCGCGCAGTTGGACGCGTTGGCGGACTGGCTGGCGGCCGAAGGCGTGGAATCGGTGGCGCTGGAGAGCACGTATGTGTACTGGATCCCATTGCACGAGTTGCTGGAGGAGCGCGGTTTCGAGGTGTTGCTGGTCAATGCGCGGCAGTTGAAGAACGTGCCGGGGCGCAAGACCGACATGCTGGACTGCCAGTGGCTACAGCGGCTGCACAGTTGCGGCCTGCTGCGGGGCTCGTTCCGGCCGCCCGAGACGGTGACGCAGCTGCGGGCGCTGCACCGGCAGTGGCAGAGCTTGGTGGCGGAGCGCACGCGCTGCGTGCAATGGATGCAGCGGGCGCTGGATCAGATGAACGTGCAGGTGCATCGGGCGGTGACGGATCTGACGGGGCAGACAGGCATGGCGATCGTGCGTGCGATCGTGGCGGGGCAGCGCGATGCGGAGCAGTTGGCGCAGTTGCGCTCGGGGCGCTGCAAGCACACGGAGGAGCAGTTCGTGGAGTACCTGAGCGGCAACTGGCGGGAGGAGCACCTGTTCAACCTGCGCAGTGCGCTGCGGCTGTACGACGCGGTGCAGGCCGAGATGGACGGTTACGAGCAGAAGCTGCAAGAGGATCTGCAGCAGCAGGCGGGCGAGGAATGCAGCGCGGAGGAGTGTCCGCGGCACCCGAACGCGGCCAAGGAGAAAGCCATCCGAAGGCGGGGTGAGCAGCCGCTGCGGACGGCGCTGTACCGCTACGCGAGCGTGGATCTGACGCGCATCGACGGGATTAGCGCGGGGGCGGCGCGCACGATCCTGACCGAGTTGGGGACGGATCTGGGGTCGTTTCCGAGCGAGCGGCATTTCACGAGCTGGCTGGGCCTGGCGCCGCGGCACGCGGTATCGGGCGGGCAGCAGTTGGCGGGCAAGCGGCAGCGCGGGCTGGGAGCGACGCGCACGTCGAACGCGCTGCGCATGGCGGCGACGGCGCTGATCCGGTCCAAGTCGGCGCTGGGGGCGGCGCTGCGCCGCAAGGCGCGGCACAAGGGGATGAAGACGGCGGTGTTCGCCACCGCCCGCAAGCTGGCGGTGTTGGTATACCGCATGCTGCGCTTCGGCCAGGACTACGTTGACGAGGGCGAGGCGGCCTACGAGCAGCGCCATCGCCAACGGACCTTGGCCTACCTCAAAACGACAGCTAAGGATCTCGGCTACCAGCTGCTTCCCGACACTGCACAAACTGCTTCCCGGGACGCTGTGGGGGCAGGGGCGGGCTAGGGTGTTTCACACCAGGCGCGGCACAAGGGGATGAAGACGGCGGTGTTCGCCACCGCCCGCAAGCTGGCGGTGTTGGTATACCGCATGCTGCGCTTCGGCCAGGACTACGTTGACGAGGGCGAGGCGGCCTACGAGCAGCGCCATCGCCAACGGACCTTAGCCTACCTCAAAACGACAGCTAAGGATCTCGGCTACCAGCTGCTTCCCGACACTGCACAAACTGCTTCCCGGGACGCTGTGGGGGCAGGGGCGGGCTAGGGTGTTTCACACCAGCTGCAGCCAGGCATTGGTGCAGTTGGCGGTGGTAACGCCCGGTGGGTTCGAAGACGGCGCGGGTGACGCGGTGCTTGCGCAGCCGGTTGCACAAAGCGCGCCGGCCGCTTTTGGTATTTGCATAGCGGCAGTCGAGGCCGGTGTCGAGCAGGTGGGCGTCAAGGTACGCCTTGCCGACATCGATGCCGACGACTACGATGGGAGTGGGTGTGGTCATTCCTGGGTTCCTATCCTTTTGCGATACGGGTCTGTACCCACGCTTCCGTGCAGGACGCGCAGGAATGGGTGCGACGGGCCGACCAAGCTCACGAACGGACCTAGAATCCGAGGGGGGAACGGTCCGACCCGTCGCTGCCAAGGGGGCCTGGCCAGGCCCCCTTGGCACACTCCTGCCTGCACTGCGGCGGGCAGGAAACTGTGAGTTGTCGCAGCGCTGGCTGGCGCCAGCTGCGACCGTGCTGGCAGAGGCTCCACGGGCGTGGCGGCCATTCCTCGTTCGGGCACTATTCCAACATAAAAGGGGGGAACGGTCCGACCCGTCGCTGCCAAGGGGGCCTGGCCAGGCCCCCTTGGCACACTCCTGCCTGCACTGCGGCGGGCAGGAAACTGTGAGTTGTCGCAGCGCTGGCTGGCGCCAGCTGCGACCGTGCTGGCAGAGGCTCCACGGGCGTGGCGGCCATTCCTCGTTCGGGCACTATTCCAACATAAAAGGAGGGGCGCGAGTTCTGCCTTCGACTGGGGCCCGGCCAGCGATTGCGCGCCGAGGACGGCCTAGCCGCGCAGGCCCGGGGGCGATGCGATGCCCGCTGGCGGCGAGATGAGCTCGACCGCCGGGAAATACGTCCGATAGCGCCGCGCGTCCCTTGTGAGGAGCGTCAGCTTGTCAAGTTCAGCGTGCGCTCCGATGTAGAAATCAGGCATTGGCGAGGAACGCTCCCCCTTGGCGCGGCGGTATTGCAGGAACGCCCGCCCGGCAGCGAATCCCGCGGCGAACGGGAGCGGCAGCCGCTCCAGCAACAAATGGTCCAGCTCGCGATCCAGAGCCGCAGCGCTGCCGAACGCGAGCGACGTTTCCGCGTAGATCAATGGGTTGATGCCAGCAAGGCCCGCTGCCCGCGCGTCCCGCAGCGCAGCCATTGACCATGGCTTCCAAATCGCGTCGTCCGTGAAGATATCCAGCAGGACATTGGAGTCGACAAGGACCAAGCCTAATCTTCCTCGCCGCGCGTCAAGCGCATGATCTCGTCCGTTGACGGTCCGTCAGCGGCGACGCCGCATGCGCTGCGAAGCCGCTGTTCCATCAAGTCTTTGAGACTCACCGCAGGACGGATCAATGCTCCGCCTGCCACTTCCTCGAACGTGACCTCGGTACTGGGCAGCAACCCGAGGCGCAGCCGCAGGCTGGCGGGAATCGTCACTTGGCCCTTGGATGTGATTCTCATCTTGCGAATTCCAACTGTGAATATCTTACATTGTGAATCCTGTCCTGTGACTTGACCCTCGGCGGCAATGCGTTCCACGGGACACCGGGGTCGTGGAACGCGCGCTTGAATTACGATGGGTTGCTACCGGCAATGATCATCGGACTCACCGGCACGAACGGCTCGGGCAAGACGGTCGCCTGCGATCTGCTGCAACGCAAGGGGTTTCAGTTCTACTCGCTTTCGGACGTGATTCGGGAAGAGCTGGCAGCCAAGGGGCTCGCGCCCAACCGCGAGAACCTCATCGCCGAGGGCAATCGCCTGCGCGGCCAGCTGGGCGCGGCGATTCTTGCGCACCGCATCGGGCGCAGGCTCCGCCCCGACCAGCATTACGTGATCGACTCGATCCGCAACCCGCGCGAAGTGCAGGCCCTGCGGGAGTGGGGCGAGTTCCGCCTCTTGCACCTCGATGCTCCGCGCCAGTTGCGCTACGAACGGGTGGTGCGCCGCGGCGGGGCCCGCACGCCGAAGTCCTTCGGAGAATTCGCCGCGCTGGAAGATCGCGAGATCGAGAGTGCCGACGAGTCGCACCAGCGGCTGCGCGCCACGT
Organism: Bryobacterales bacterium; assembly: GCA_965219605.1. Classification (GTDB taxonomy): domain Bacteria; phylum Acidobacteriota; class Terriglobia; order Bryobacterales; family UBA6623; genus VXMF01. The sequence goes on from CBDCOC010000001.1 coordinate 3,029,509, forward strand.
GGGCCGAAGCCGACGAGACCCTTGACAACAGCGGCACGCTAGAGCAGTTCGAGAGGTCGGTCACGGATATTGCCAGGCGCTGGATGATGGGCTCCCCGCGCCCGGGCTGGGACGGGTACTTCATGCAGATCGCCCGTATCGTGGCCTTGCGCTCCAATTGCATGAAACGCAAGGTCGCCGCCGTAGTCGTGCGCGACCTGCGCATCATTTCCACCGGCTATAACGGGACGCCGCGCGGAACGACGAACTGCAACGAGGGTGGCTGCCCTAGGTGCAACTCGCTCGCCGACAGCGGAACCATGCTGAGCGAATGCCTGTGCAGCCACGCCGAAGAAAACTCGATCGTGCAGGCCGCCTATCACGGCATCAGCGTCAAAGGATCGACCATTTACTCGACCTGCTCGCCATGCCTGATCTGTACCAAGATGATCATCAACGCCGGCATCGTGCGCGTGGTCTACAACTTGGACTACCCGCTCAACGAAACAGCCGGGGCGCTGCTGGCCGAGGCGGGCGTGGAGCTTTGCCACGTGGAGCTTCCCTAGCTCGGCGCAAGGTTGACGATCGAGTCGAGCTTCGATTTCCCGCGACGATTCTTGTCGGCCCGGGGCGCGGCCTCGCTAGGCCAGCCATCATCCGGCTAGCCGCCCACTGGCGTATGATCCGTAATATGACGGCAAGCGACGAATTCAACGAGCCCGACATCGCGCTGACGCGCGTCTACACCCGCAGCGGGGATGCCGGCACCACGGCCCTGGTCAATGGCCGCCGTGTGCGCAAGGACGATCCCCGCGTGGAGGCGTACGGGACAGTCGACGAGCTCAATGCCTGCATCGGGCGCGCCCGCGAGTGCGTCCGGGCCGCAGCCGGCCGCTGCGCCGAGATCGGGCGCTTGGACGAAATCCTCCTGCGCGTGCAGCACGAGCTGTTCAACCTCGGTTCCGAGGTCGCTACGGATCCCGGCGCGATCGGCGAGCGCCAGCCCAGGGTCCTCGAGCGGCAAGTGGAGCGCCTGGAGTCCGAAATGGATGCCATGAATGGCGAGCTCGGACCGCTCGAGTCGTTCGTGCTGCCGGGCGGCACGGCGGTGAACGCCGAGCTGCACGTCTGCCGGACGGTCTGCCGCCGCGCCGAGCGCAGGGTCGTGGCGCTGATGGATGCAGGCAAGGAATTGAAGCTCGCGCGGCGCTATCTCAACCGCCTCTCCGACGCGCTGTTCGTGTGGAGCCGCTGGGCCTGCCACGCCATGGGCGACGAGGAAGTGCTGTGGCAGCCCAACGCAACCTTGTGAACGGCGGCGCGGGCGCGCAGCGTCCGGCCGCCTAGCACGCCCGGCCGGCAGGGCCTTGGGCCATAATGGGCAGCATGCTTTCACGCAGGCAGCTACTGGCGGCGACCGCCGGGCTGGGCGGCTGGGCAGGCTGCGCCAGCGAGGCCGGGATGCCCCTCATCGGCGTTATCCCCAAGGGCACCAACCACACCTTCTGGCAAGCTGCCCACGCCGGCGCGATCAAGGCCGGCCGGGAATTCGGCCTCGACATCGAGTGGAACGCGCCCCAGCTGGAAATCGACGCGGCGCGCCAGATCGCGATTGTCGAAAGCTTCATCACGCGCCGAGCCGACGGCATCGTGCTGGCCCCGGTGGACTCCGAGGCACTGGTCGCAGTGATAGAGCGCGCAGCGGGTCTCGGCATACCGGTCGCGGTTTTCGACTCGGCCGTCAATACGGACCAGATCATCACGTTCGTGGTGACTGACAACTACCTTGGAGGGCGCATGGCGGCCGACCGCATGGCCCAGATCCTGAACGGCCGCGGCAAGGTCGCGGTGATCGGCATGATGCCCGGCAGCGCTTCCACCATGAAACGCGAGGCGGGGTTTGTCGAGACCGTCGCGGAGCAGTACCCGGGCATCGAGATCGTGGGCGTCCGGTTCAACATGGCCGACAGGGCCAAGGCCCTGTCGGAGGCGGAGAACTTGATGACCGCCCATCCCGACCTCGCCGGTTTCTTCGCGGACAACGAATCGAGCGTCGACGGCACGGTGCAGGCCGTCAAGCAGCGCGGCCTTGCCGGCAAGGTCAGGATCATAGGCTTCGACGCGTCGGAGCCCCTGATCGCCGACATGCGCGCCGGCGTGATCGACTCGATCGTGGTCCAAGATCCCTTCAAGATGGGCTACGAAAGCACGCGCCAGATGGCGCTGCACCTGAGCGGGCAGGCCACGGAGGCGCACATCGACTCGGGGGCGTACCTGCTCGATCCCAGCAATGTCGACACCCCTGAGATGCAGGCGGTTGTCTTGCCCGACCTCGAGCATTGGCTTGGAGCCGGCGGTCACTGACTTGCCGCGAAGCAGCGAACAGTACATGCGCCAGGCGCTGGCGCTGGCGCGCGAAGCTGCGACGGCCGACGAGGTGCCGGTTGGCGCCGTGGTCGTGCAGCACGGGAAAGTGATAGGGCGTGGCATGAACCGGCAAATCCGGGACACGGACCCAACGGCCCATGCCGAGATCGTCGCCCTGCGGCAAGCGGCGCACCAGCTCGGCAACTACCGGCTGCGCGGCGCGACAGTCTATACCACGCTGGAACCTTGCACGATGTGCGCCGGCGCCTTGGTGACCGCAAGGGTTGCCCGGCTTGTCTTCGGATGCCGCGATCTGCGGTTCGGCGCGGCCCGCAGCAAGTTCCGGCTGGCCGACTCGGAGCTGCTGAATCATAGGCTGGAGATCGAGGAAGGGGTGCTGGGAGACGAGTGCTTGCGATTGTTGCGATCCTTCTTCCAGAGGCGCCGGAGTGCGGAAACCGCCGCCGGCAACGCCCGCGCATGAAGCGCCCCGTCCGGCTCGGGCGAGGCTCCCGCCTCCCCTCGATTGCAGTGCGGGCATGCGCGGCCCGCGCTCCCTGGCAGGACCGGCCAAGCTCCCGCGCCAGCCGCGGAGCGGAGACTCCTCCGTGCCGCATCCGAAGCGGGAATCCGCGTTGCCGTAGCGCCGGCTTCCGGTACCGGCGGGCAAGGCCGGGACTGCAATGCCGCCCCTGTGCGGGAGCATTCGCGGACCGAGCGGCGGACGCAGGACCGGAGCAGGAATTGACAAAGACCGGTCGGAATCGAAAGAATGAAGGCTTGAAGGCGACACGCGCCTAGCCATGCAGGCCGGGTCCGCCGAGGAACCTGCCGCCTGCTTGGCCGCACCTGCGGCCCGCAAGCGTTGGCGACGCCCCCATCGGAGAATTACTTTGCCGCATCGCGCCACGCAATTGTTCACGTCGGAATCTGTCAGCGAGGGGCATCCGGACAAGGTCTCTGACAAGATTTCCGATGCCGTTCTGGACGGAGTCCTAGCCCAGGATCCGCATGGCCGGGTCGCCTGCGAGACGCTCGTAACGACTGACCTGTGCGTAATCGCCGGCGAGATCCGCACCACTGCGGCACTGGACTTCGAGGCAATCGCCAGGGATACGATTCGCGAGATCGGCTACGACAACCCGGCTTACGGGTTCGATGCCAGCACCTGCAAGGTGGCGACGCATCTCCACACCCAGTCGGCCGACATCGCGATGGGTGTCGACACTGGCGGGGCTGGCGACCAAGGGCTCATGTTCGGTTTCGCCTGCCGCGAGACGGACGAGTTGATGCCGCTGCCCATCATGCTCTCCCACCGGCTCGTGCAACGTCTCACCCAAGTCCGCAAGGAGGGCATCTTGAACTTCCTGCGTCCCGACGGCAAGTCCCAGGTCACGGTGCAGTACGACGGGGCCGCGCCGGTCCGCATCGATGCCGTCGTAGTCTCGACACAGCATGATCCCGTCCAAGGGCCCACGTTGCGGAGCCAGGCCCAGCTGCGCGAGCAGGTGCGGGAATTGGTGATCGACCAGATCGTGCCGCAGGACTTGGTCGATGCCGGCACCAAGTATCACATCAACCCGACCGGGCAGTTCGAAATCGGGGGGCCGCACGGCGATTGCGGCCTGACGGGGCGGAAGATCATCGTCGACACCTATGGCGGCATGGGGCGGCACGGCGGCGGGGCGTTCTCCGGCAAGGATCCGACGAAAGTGGACCGCTCGGCCTGCTACATGGCGCGGCACATCGCCAAGAACATCGTGTGGGCGGGCTTGGCCGACCGGTGCGAGGTCCAGCTGGCCTACGCCATCGGCGTTGCCGATCCGGTGTCCGTCCGAGTCGACACTTACGGCACCGGGCAGCTCGCTGACGAGCGCTTGGCGGATATCGTCAAGGAACTGTTTCCGCTAAAGCCGGCGGGACTGATCGAATACCTCGATCTCCGGCGGCCGATCTACGGGGCCACGGCGGCCTACGGGCATTTCGGCCGGACCGGGGACACGTTCACATGGGAGCTGCCGACACGCGTCGAGGCCCTCAAGCAGCAGAACTGACAGGCACGGCCTGCGGTACGCCGGCCCGCGAGCATGCAGCGACCTAAGGAGGATTTTGATGGCGCTAGCTGAAGTCTTGCCAGAAACACACGAAGCGGAGTCCGCGCCGGGCGCCGATTTCAAGGTCAAGGATCTTGGCCTGGCCGCGTTCGGGCGCGACGAGATCCGGCTGGCCGAGCACGAAATGCCCGGCTTGATGGCCTTGCGCGAGGAATACGCCGGAGCCCGCCCGCTGGCGGGGGCCCGCATCACCGGTTCCTTGCACATGACCGTGCAGACAGCGGTCCTGATCGAAACCCTGCGCCAGCTCGGCGCTGCGCTGCGCTGGGCGTCTTGCAACATCTTTTCCACGCAGGATCACGCCGCCGCTGCGGTTGCGGTCGGGCCGGACGGCTCTGCGGAGAATCCGGCCGGCATCCCTGTGTTCGCTTGGAAGGGCGAGACTCTCGAGGAGTACTGGTGGGCGACGGCCCAAGCGCTGCTCTGGCCGGACGGCGGGGGACCGAGCCTGATCCTTGATGACGGCGGCGATGCCACGCTGCTGGTGCATCTGGGCCTGGAGCACGAGCGGTCGGGAGCCGTGCCCGATCCCTCGACCGCCGCATCCGAGGAAGAGGCCGTGATCCTAGCCCGCCTCGCAACTTTGCGCCGCCAGCGCGGCCGCTTCTGGGCGGAGACGGCCGCAGGCATTCGGGGCGTTTCCGAAGAGACCACGACCGGCGTGCATCGACTCTACCAGCGGCAGCAAGACGGGTCGCTGCTGTTCCCGGCCATCAACGTCAATGATTCCGTCACCAAGTCCAAGTTCGACAACCTCTACGGCTGCCGCCACTCCCTCCTGGATGGCATCAACCGCGGCCTGGACCTGATGATCGGCGGCAAGGTGGTCGTCATATGCGGCTATGGCGACGTGGGCAAGGGTTGCGCCCAGTCCGTGCGCGGGCAAGGGGCGCGGGTGATCGTGACCGAGATCGACCCGATCTGCGCCCTGCAAGCGGCGATGGAGGGCTTCGAAGTGCGGCGGCTGGAGGACGTGCTGGAGGTTGGAGACATCTTCGTCACGGCTACGGGCAACAAGCACATCATCACGGCCGAGCACATGGCGCGCATGAAGCACCAAGCCGTGGTCGGCAATATCGGCCACTTCGACAACGAGATCGACATGGCGGGACTGGCCAGCTTGGCCGGCGTCACGCGCAAGAATATCAAGCCCCAGGTGGACGAGCACCGATTCCCGGACGGGCATTCGGTGATCGTGCTGTCGGAGGGCCGCCTGCTCAACCTCGGCAACGCCACCGGCCATCCCAGCTTCGTGATGTCCTGCAGCTTCACCAACCAAGTCTTGGCGCAGATCGAGCTGCACCGCAATGCCGCGACCTACGGCCGTTCGGTCGCGACGCTGCCGAAGGCGCTAGACGAGCAGGTCGCGCGCCTGCACCTGCCTGCTCTGGGCGCCGACCTGACCAAGCTGTCGGCGGAGCAGTCTGCGTATCTCGGCATACCCGTCGACGGCCCCTACAAGTCGGACCACTACCGGTATTGATAGCGTCGAGGAGGCCCGGCGATGTCCCAGCCAGGGATGCGGGGAGCCCTGACCCGCAGCGTTGCGGCGGGAGTCCTGCTCTCGTGTGCCGGCTGGCTCTTGGCACAGCGGGCCTATCGCGACATCCTGCTGCCGCCCGAGTCTGCGCTGAGCACCTTCGAGCCGCCGGGAAGCGGCCGGCCGGCCGAGTTCGTCCTCGCCCGCATGGCCTACACTGACCGTTACGCCGACCAAGTCCTCGACATCCGGCCGTGGCAGATCGACACCCCGGCCGCCGAGCGACATCTCTTGCAAGGCTTGCAGCGCCTCTCCGTGATTGACGCGCGGCCGAACGAGGCCTACGTCCATCCCGAGGAGCCGCAGCTGTTCGACCATCCGTTCCTGTACGTAGTCGAGGCAGGGCACTGGGACTTGACCGAAACGGAAGTCGGGCGCATCCGTGAGTACTTGCTGCGGGGCGGCTTCATCATGTTCGACGACTTCCACGGCAGCGAGGAGTGGGAACACTTCATGCGCGGCATCCGGCGGATCTTCCCCGACCTGCCCGTAGAGGATCTCGACGCTGACAGCGAGATCTTTCACGTGCTGTTCGACATGCAGCACCGCGAGCAGATCCCCGGGGCTCAGATGATCTTCAGCCAGCGGCCCTACGAGCGCGATGGGCTGGTCCCGCACTGGCGCGGGATCCGCGACGCGGACGGCAGACTGATGGTCCTGATCAACCACAACATGGACCTGGGCGATGCCTGGGAACACGCCGACTGGCCGGAATACCCCGAGCGATTCACGGCCATGTCCTACCGCCTAGCGGTCAACTACATCATTTACGCCATGACACACTGAGTCCCGCTCTCCGCCCCTGCGCTTGTCGAAGAGCGCCGTCACTTCCGACGCGAACAGCCACAGATTGACCAGCCCGATCCCGGAAACGGCGCCACGCAGTTGGTTGCCCAGCCAAAAGTCGCTGTACTGGGGCTGCAGGCTGAAGAAAAAGTTGTTGTCCCAGAGCAGCGTCCAAGGCAGCAGCAGCAAGACCAGGCCGACCTCCATGCTGACCACAGCCAAGAAGCCTTTGTGCAGAAGGATGTGAGGCCGCCAGCCCGCAACTCGCTTGGCTCCTGGCGCGGACGGCATCCTCGGACTGATGCTCACGATGTCCCAGTGTAGCCGCTGGGCGGCACGCCGGCCTCGAATCGCGCCAACTGTCGGATCGGGCCGTAGCTGAAGCGGTGCTGGGGCGTGCAACCGTGCTCGCGAAGCGCGGCCAGGTGCTTCGGCGACGGATAGCCCTTGTGACCGCGGAGGCCGTATTCGGGATAGATCGCGTCCCATTCCAGCATGCACCGGTCTCGGGCGACTTTCGCAAGGATCGATGCCGCTGCAATGGAGCTGCTCTTGCTGTCTCCCCGGACAATGCCCTTTTGCGGGATTGGCAGGTCGACCGCTGTCGCGTCCACGAGCAAGTAATCGGGGCGCGGGTCAAGGCCCTGCACGGCCAGCTTCATGGCCCGCCGTGACGCTTGCAGGACGTTCAGCAGGTCAATCGTGGCCGCGTCCACCGCGCGGACCGCGCAGGCCAGGGCAGCTTGCCGGATGCGGCTGTCAAGCTCCTGCCTGCGACGCGGGCTCAGGCGCTTGCTGTCGTCAAGACCCGCGATGGCGGGCCCGGGGCCCAGTACTACCGCGGCTGCGAAAACCGGTCCGAACAGGCAGCCGCGGCCCGCTTCATCCACGCCAGCGACGCACCGGAAGCCCGCCTCTGCGGCAGCCGCCTCAAAGGACCAGTCGGGGCCATTCCGAGTCCGGCCGGCGGCCGCCACGATACACCTTCGTGCGGTACTTGTCGGTCAGCATGCTGAGCTTCTCGTCCAAGCTCAGGCTCGCATCCCCGCGCTCTCGCTGGCCGCGCTGGTCGTCTGCCGGCCCGAAGACCCGGCGGAACGGCTTGTCGCGCCCGTCCCGTCCGGAATGGCGCCCGCCTTGGCGCCGTCCGCCGTCTGCCCGGGAGCCTGCCCCGCGACGACGAGTGGCCGCGGCGTCACGCCCGGGAGCGGAACGCGGCGGGTGCATCGACAATCCTATGCGCCGATTGCCCGGCATCGCGGGGCGGATGAAAACCTCCACGGCATCGCCGGCCCGGAATGCGGGCTTGGAATCCACCAGCAGCTCGCGTTGGATCTGCGAGACATGCAGGAACCCGTCCTGGTCCGCGCCGATATCGACAAAGGCGCCGAAGTCGGCAGTGCTCGCAATGGCACCGGTGATCCGCATGCCGGCTTGCAACTCTTCGTCCGCGCGCAAGGGCACCGCCCGCTCGGGCAACTTGAACGCGCCCCGGATCTGGCGGCGCTCGGACCTAAGCTCGCTGATGGCAGACTTGACCAGCGACACCGGCCTTTCCGAGCCGGCAAAGCGCTCCGGTTCGAGGGCGTCCAAGCGCTCCGGTTCGCTGAGCAGCGTGGCGAGATCACAGCCCGCGGCCGCGGCGATACTCTCGTGCAGATCCCTGTATTCGGGATGCGCCCCCGTATTGTCGAGCGGGTCGCTTCCCTTCACCCGCAAAAAGCCGACTGCCTGCGCGAAGATGCGATCGTTCAGTCCCTCGACCCGTCGCAAGGCCTCGCGCGATTCGAACGGGCCCCGCTCGTTGCGGTCCTCCACGACACGCCTTGCGATCCTCTCGGTAAAGCCCGGAACCAGCGACAGCAGCGGCACGGAGGCTTGGTTGGCGTCAATGCCGACCTCGTGGGCGGCGCATTCCAAGGTGCGCTGAAACGCTTCGCGCAGCAGGTCGGAGTTCAGTTCGAGAAAGCTCGGCCCGACTCCGGCGGACCTACAGTCCCCCTTGGCGATCTCCGCCAGGGGATCCTGCACGCGCCGGGCCATGCTGGCCGCGGCGGCGAACGTCCAAGGGAGGTGGCGGTGCTCTTTCTTGGCCATCGGCGTCTGGGCGTACATCCGCGCACCGGAATCGCGCACCGAGCGCCACGGGATGTGCAGCTTGCCGGCTTTGCGGGCTTGAGAGCGCAGGTGCGCGTCAATGCTGTGGGGGCGAGGCCCGCTGCTGCAAACGATCAGATCCACGTCATGGCTTGCCAGGAACTCGCTCAGCTCGACCTGCGGAATGCGCTTCTTGCGCCCCTGCTTGGGAGTTGGCGCGACCGACGCTGGCCGGCTGGCCGCAGATGCATCGGCGGCATGCTCGGCACCCGTGGCTGCGGCTGGCTCCGGCGCCTCGTTATCCCGCCTTGCAGCCGGGGCCTCGCCCGCGCTTGCCGTTTCCACTGCCGGCGGGCTGTCGCTCGCGGCTGCGGGCCGCTCGTCAGCCGCGTCCGTCACTTCCGCAGCGGCGTCCCCGTCCGGGGCGGCGGAGGCGGGGCTCGCTGCCGCGCCGGCAGGCTTGCCGTTGCTGCGCACGATCGCTGCCTCCACCAAGCGCCCGCGTGCGTCGATGAGCGCGGCGTGCCAGTCTCCGGCGCGCGTGATCTCAATGCCGAGGATATTGAGGTCGGGCGCCGGGGGCGCCAACAGGGCAGCCCGCAGGGACTCGCAGTAAGCAGCGATCCCCTGCTCGTCGGCCTGCTGGTCGAGCTGGGCCTGGACATTTTGCCGGATGCGGTCGGCAAGGCCGTTGCCGAGGGCCATCTCGACGACCCGCCTCAGGTGCGGTGCGTACGGGGATTCCGCGTCTTGGATCAGGCGGCGCTCGAGAAAGCGCGCCGCAGCGCCGACGGGCGGCACGAAATCCACCTGGAGCAGGCCGCCGCGCGCAGCGCGTCGAATTGAAAGGCGCTTCTCCCAGCCGACCGAGCTCTGCCTGGCCCGGAATCCATCGAGCTGCTGCACGCGCGAAACCTTGAGCGCCTTGGGAAGGGCCGTCAAGACAATCTCGGAGTCGCGCAGGTAGATCTTACGCAGGGACTGCAGGATCTCAGGCTTGTCACCCAGCCACTGCGCGGCGATGGCATATGCCCCGGCCAACACGTCGCCGTCGCTCTCCAGTCCATTGTCGGCAGCGACATGCCTTGCCACCTCTGCTTCGATATCCGCGCCCTCTTGCTGCATCCAAAGCAGACGCGCCAGCGGGTCAAGGCCCTTTCCAATCGCCTCTTCCGCCGGTCCCGGCTTGCGCTCCCGGTACGGCATGAACAGGTCGCTGAGCTCGCGGCGGTCCTTGGCCTGCTCGATCTGCTTGCGCAGCTCGTCCGAAAGAACGCCGCGCTGGCCCAGGGAGGCCAGCATCGAGATGCGGCGATCGATCAGGTCCCGGATGCCTGCTAGCTGCTGCAGGATGCGCTGGATGCCGCCTTCGTCAAGGCCCGCGCACAGATCCGCCCGGTAACGGGCGAGAAACGCTGCGGACGCGCCGTTTTCAACCTGCCGCACCAACTCCAGCAGGTCTTTTAGCGAGATGCCAGCTTCCTCGGAAACCCGCATGAGGGAATCCACCGGTAGCCCCGTGAGTGGTTTCATTCGTTGACCAAGAACCCTGAATCGCTTTCTGTATCATAAGTCAAGCCATGGAGCTGTGCGCATGTCGGTGGGGGCAGGCTTGCGTGGCAGCGCTCCTTGCGTCCGCCGCGCCGCTGCTGGCACAGATCATCGAGTTTCGCTCGAGCGGCATGGACTACCAAGTCCTCACCCGCCGCGGGCTCACGGTGATGTGCGCCGAGATGCCGCTCAAGACCGCGCGCTACGCACTCGTGCATGTGGCTGTCAGCAATGGCAGCAAGCGGACCTGGCAGGTCGATACAGCCAGCTTCGCTTGGCAGTACGACAGCGGGAAACAGGTGCGGGCCGTCGCCGAGCAGCGCGTGATCGACGAGTTTTTCCGCACGGCGCGCCGTGCGGAGCTAGTGAAGCTGCAAGCAGCCTACGAAGCCGCGGTCTACACCAACCAGTACATCCGGCCCAACAACAGTTACGAGAAGCGCCGCTTGTCAGCGCTGGCGATCGGCCCGAAAGGCTTGAAAGCTTCCGCGGCAGCCGCGGCAATCACCTTTGTCAGCGGCAAGGTGCATCCGGGAGATTCCATCGACGGCGCGATCTTTTTCCCGATCGCGGGCCGGAGCCTGGGCCAGGGCCGGATCGTGGCCCAACTTGGCGGGGAGAGCTTCGAGTTCCTCGCGCGCTAGCCAGCGGGAATTGCAATGCATCCGCACGCGCAACAGTCGAACGCCAAGCTGGTCAACCTCCGTCACCTGCGCGGGTCGCATCTGGAGCTTGTGCTGCAAGCCCAGCACGCGCATTGGCACGAACGGCTGGCGTGGGACAACAGCAACGCCATCGACGCGATCCGGCGCCTGCTCGACCAGCGCCGCCTGGCCGGCCTGGCCGTGCTAGTCGGCGGTCACCCGGTCGGTTACAGCTACGTGCTGCACGAGGGCCGCAAGGCGGCTATTGGGGAAGCGTTCCTCCTGCCGTCCGAACGGACGCCCTGCCTAGAGCGGACGCTGCTCGAGACGACCATCATCATGGCGTCGCGCAACCCCGCGGTCGAGCTTGTCGGCGGCCAGTTGCTCAGTATGCCGGTCTTTCCCGCGGTGGAGATCGCAACTCCGGGCACGCTGCGGGTATACCCCCGGCAACTCATGATCCGAGAGCGGCAGGCCGCCTTGCCAGTGCCGCGCCGGTCCAATCCGTGCATGCGGTTCTTGCCCTGGACGGACTTGCAGCTGCCAGCCGCTTCAGAGCTGATCCAGCGGGCCTATGCCGGGCACGTGGACGCCAGCCTCAGCCCGGAGTATCGAAGCGTCCCGGGCGCGCGGCGCTTCTTGGAGCAAACCATCAACCGGGGCAGCAGCGGAAGGTTCCTAGCAGCGGCGGGCTTTGTCGCGCGGCAAGCGTCGTCGCCGGGGATCGGGGGGATCTGCTTGGGTAGCATGGTGGGAGATCGCGTGGGACACATCCTCCAGCTGTGCGTCGCTCCCGAGTGGAGCAGTGCCGGCATCGGTTCCGGACTGTTGCAGCGGAGCTTGGACGGCTTCAAGCGGGCGGGCTGCGATGCAGTGAGCCTGACTGTGACCGCGTCCAACGAGCGGGCCGTCCGGATCTACGAGCGCTTCGGCTTCCGGATCTTGGCGCGTTTCCCCTCGTTCGTGTGGCGCCCCGCCTGACAGAGCGGAGCGCGCGGCCCAGCTGGCCTGGGCAAAAGGAGACAGGGTATGCGAATCGGCGTTATCGGCCTAGGCTTCATGGGCAGCGCGCATCTGGAGGCCTATCGCGACGTAGAGCGCTTCGAACTGGCGGCCGTTGCGAGTTCCAGCGATCGAAAGCTCTCCGGCCACCTCGATGATGTGGGCGGGAATCTGGACAGGGGGGGCGGTCAGGTTGATTTCGGTTCGGCAGCGCGCTACAAGACCGCCGAGGAGCTGCTCGGCGATCCCAGCGTGGAGGCCGTGGACATCTGCACGCCGACCAACCTGCACAAGCCGCTCGCCCTGCAGGCGTTCGCGGCCGGCAAGCACGTGCTGGTCGAAAAGCCCATGGCGCTGAGCGCGGCGGACTGTGCCGAGATGATCGACGCCGCGCGCGGCGCCGGGCGGGTGCTGATGGTGGCCCAAGTCCTGCGCTATCTCCCTGAGTACGCGGCCGCTCGAGCGCGGATCGCGTCCGGATCCCTCGGCAGCGTGCGCGCGGCTTGGTTCCGGAGGCGCTGCGCCGCGCCCGCCTGGGGCGCGTGGCTGAAGAACCCGGCCCAGAGCGGAGGAGGCGTTTTCGACCTGCTGATTCACGACTTCGACTACTGCCGGCACTTGTTCGGCAAGCCGCGCGCCGTCTGCGCTGTCGGCGCCGAGGACAGTGAACTGGGGATCGACGTGGTCGAGGCGAGACTGGAATATGCAGACGGGGTGCCGGTGATCGTTGCCGGAGGCTGGCACCACCCGGCCAGCTTTCCGTTCTCGATGGAGTTCACGATCGTCTGCGATCGCGGCACGCTCGATTACAGTTCTGACCGGCCCGGCCTGGCGCTGCACAGCTCCGAGGGAAAAGCAGAAAAGGTCGAGCTGCCCGCGCACGATGGATTCGCGGCCGAACTGCAGAGCTTCGTGGACAGTTGCGCGAGCGGGGTCGCGCCGCAGGATTGCCCGCCCGAGCAATCGGCGGAGTCCGTTGCCATAGCCTTGGCAGTGGGACGTTCGCGAGCCGGCGGAGGGGCTAGGATCTCCCTGCCGTGATGGCTGCGAATCCAGCTCTGCCTGTCCCCGCTGGCCTGTTCGTCCGGGACCGGCAAGGCCGGCGGGCCCACCCCGGCCATGGCGGCTTGGGATGGCCCCGCCCCAAGGTAAGCCCGCAGCCAGCTCTGCCGGCCCGCGCGGCGGCAAGCATCGGCCTCTGGCCGGGCCTCTGCTCTCCGCAGAAAGCGGGCGTCGCTCAGTCGAGCAGCGCCATCACCAAGCCGCTGCGAATCTTGGGCGAGAACCAGGTTGACTTCGGCGGCATCATGCGCCGCTGGCGGCAGACCTCTATAAACTGCCCTATCGTCACAGGCGGGAGCGTCACGGCAAAAGCATACTCGCCTGTCTCGACGCGCTGGCGCAGATAGGCGGCATCACGGTTGCCGCCGACGAAAGACAGCCGTTCATCGCGGGGGTCAGAGATCCCGCAGATCTCTTGAAACACGCGCTTCTGCACGATGGCCGCATCGATGCATTCGGCGGCATTGGCAGCGTCGAAGGCGTCGTCTCGGGGCGCGAGTCTCAGCCATGCCTGGCCAGTGTAGAGTCCGATTGCGTGTGATGCGCGAGGCTGGTAATCCGGGTTCGCAGAAGCTTGGTCGACACGGAAATGCGGCGACAGGGCTTCCCGCCATGCGGCTGTGGATCTCCGGCCGGTCTTGACGAGTCGGTTATATGGCGCGAGTCCCATGCTCTTGGCCGGGAACACCACGGCCAGGAACCCGTCGAGACCGAGCATGGACGCAGCTGCGCTGCGATGGTTCCCGTCGGCGACGTATGCGCAAGTCTCCGCCGCCAGCGCTGACAGCAGGGCCGCGCGCCGGTCGCCACCCTCCAAGAGCCATATTTTGTGCGCGCAGCCATCCTCGGCAGTCGCGGCATAGTCCGGCGCGCGGCTGTCCGCTGCACGCGCGAGCAGCAGCGCCAAGCTGCCGTCGTTATCCTCGACCGCATTGTTGACCGCGCCGATGATGCTCTGGGTGGACTCGACCAGGTCAGCGCGGCCGCGGGCCTTCTGCGGACGAATGCCCTCGTTGCGCACTATCGTCCCCTGCGGCGTGCCTTCGGTCAGGATGTCTCTCGTCGGCGCGAGACCCCCAATCCCAATCTGGCGAGTGGACGGCCGGCGGGGATCTGCAATCTCGTACAGGAAGACCGCATCGTTGACCTCCCGGGTCAGAGAACTCTGGCGCAGCTCGCGCATGCGGGAGCGCGCCGCCAGCAAAGACTCGCGCGATCCTTCCTTCAGCATCGATCCGGACGATTCCGCGCAGGCGTGCGGCATGGTGATCCGCAGCACGCTGTCCGGCTGGCGCTGCAGCAATTCGAAGATCTCAAGATCGCTCTGGAATTCGTCGTAGTTGGGACTGCACAACCGCTGGGCGGCGGCGGAATCCACCGGAACGAGAGCGCGGGGAATGGAGTTGAGTGTGACCATGGCCAGCGGTGCTCGGCGCAACATCCCCTCTTGCTACGTGCTGAGAAGCAATCGGCCGAGGGCGGCCGGGCACTTCTCTCAGCTTGCCCGTTTCCGCATACGGCTGCAACCGCAGATCCACGGGAGAGCCGCGCCGGCAGCTTCCGTCGGCGATCCATCGGATGACGAAACCAAGGCCGGCATTGGCGGGTCTTATGATTGAGAGCAATGGGGGTAGCGGCATGGGCACCGTCGTGCGGCCGATATTGATCGCGATCTTGCTGGCCAGCGTGGGCTTTGCGCAAGGCGGGCAGAAGAAGCACCCGGTCAACGGCAAGTGGGATGCCAAAGTGGGCAGCCAGTCGTATCACATGGTCATCGCGGAGGACCAAGGGGACGTAAGCGGCACAGTGACGCCTGCTGGCGGGGAGCCGTGCGCAATCGAATACGGCCTGGTCCTTGGCGACGAGCTCGAGTTCACGACCGTTGAGCGAGGGGTTGAGTTCGAGTGGACGGCCAAGGCAGGCAAGAGCTCCATCAAGGGCACGCGCCTGAACCTCGACGACGAGACAGAGGTGCGTTTCACGGCCAAGCGGGCCCGCTGATCCCTGACTGCCCCGCTGCCAGCCCGGTTGCGC
Source organism: Bryobacterales bacterium (assembly GCA_965219605.1). Lineage (GTDB taxonomy): Bacteria > Acidobacteriota > Terriglobia > Bryobacterales > UBA6623 > VXMF01. Next base: position 3,044,685 of record CBDCOC010000001.1, read on the forward strand.
TGCTCCGAGACCGGCACCGTCCGACTTGTGCGCCCTGCCCGTGCTGCCACGGCTCGAAAATACCGCTCATCGTTTCGCAAGCAGGGATGTGCCCGCCCGCGAGGGCAACTTGCCCTCTGCTCGTCGATCACGCCCTGCTTCTTATGCGACGTCTCGCCGGATTAGGATGCAAGGCTTCGCTGGACTTCGGCCAGGAAAGTGTCGAATCGCCCGTCAGACGCGATCATGGCTGCCTCGATCTTCGTCATTGACGCGGCCAGCCTCATCGTGCGCTGAGAACCATGGCCGGTCACAGTTAGACACCTAGCCACGCCTGTAGACCTTAGCAAGCGTCGGCAGCAAGTGATTGATGAAGTCATTTGCGCTTACACCGAGCCTTCGTGGATCGTTGACCCGTACAATGCAGTCGCCGGCCAAGCAACTGGGGAAGCGCTGGACAAGGAGTCTAGCGAGGCCGCCCCTCAGGCCGACAAGAATCGCCGCGGGGAAGCGAAACTTGAATCAATCATCAGCCTTGCGCCGAGATTAAGGAATCTATCGGCATCACATTGCTACTCGGCATCGCTCTCGGACGGTGGATTGACAGGGAGCACCTAACGGAGCCGCAGCGTCAAGCTCATAATTTCGAGGGCAAGCAGGAAACGGAGCGCGTGACGAGCTCCGAGGGGCGATGCCTAGAGAAGCTACGAGGGGCGAGAGCGTGGAGTGTTCGAGGCCTATAAGGACACCGCGGGGCAGGCAGTGACTAATTGCAGGATGAGCCGGCATACGCCAGCGGCTGCCGGTGCAGGTTGGGGCTGCTGGTGAGGTCACTCGCAGAGATCCGTACGCTGCAAGAGAAGGGTCGGCGGTTGGCAGCTTGGCAGCCGAACTTATTTAGTGCCTGCGACAAAACCCCCTAAAATCCGATCTTCTCTAAAAATATGCGCCGATTTATGGACCCATTGGGGGCATCGTTCAGCAGAATTTCTCCCCTGATTGGTAAAAATATGTCAAGAAATCTGGCTGAGTTCGACTCACTGCCTGCTTCAGATACACTCCGCCCTGCCGGCCTTCTGCCAGCTCTCTTTTTTCTCTTTCCCGTCTCGATGACCGCTGCTATGCGGCTATCTTTAGCCGCTCTTTCTTCAGTCTTTCTCGTTCCCTTCTCTGGAGTATCAATCCTAGCCGATGCACGTTCGCTGCCACCACTGACAACCCAATCGCCCGCTCGAATCCTGCCCGACCGTGCTCTCGCACTCGATCCAGTCCTCGCTGCTCCAAGTTCGCGATCGCCGACTCCACTGCCGGATGCTGCCGCCGTCTCTCTACGTACTCCTGTGCTTCTTCCCGCTCTTTATCTGTCTCACTCAACCGCCCCTTCTTCGGCATCACGTTCCGCGCCAGCATGCCATCCAACCGCTGCCGATTCCCAGCACTGTAGTACCCCTTGTCAAAACTGCATCCCTGCAATCCCGGGTACTCACTCTGCACCTGTTCCACTATTTCGACCGCCACATCCACGTCCTGCTCCGTCCACATGATACGATGACCTAATATAAACTGTTCCGCGCTCTCCACGATTGTTACCGGCACTCCTAGCTCTACCAGAACACCCGCTTTCCCTTTTACGCACCAGCGCGTATGATCTTCGAAAATCGAATACACTTTCTCCTCTTGTGGGATCGTCTCGCCTTGCAATATTCTCCGCTCCACTTGCCCCGCCAGTTTCCGCCCCAATCCCGCAAGCCGTTCTATTTCCTTGATCTCTTCCTTGCTTGCCCTGCTCTCCCGCAGATTTTCCAAGCTCCCCTCAGCTCGTTCTAGCAACCTTTCACACTGCTTCAAATACGCCTTCACCCCTTTCTCTTGATTCTTCCTCCTGCGCCGCGTCCGCACTCTTTGGAACAGTCTCCTCACCTTCCCTTCCAACTTCTTATGCTGCCGCCAGCCTGTCTCCCCTTGGGCCTCACTCGCCCGTGCGATCGTCCGTAGCAGACTCCTCATTGCATCCCACAGCAAACTTACATCCGTCGGATAATGCACGTCTGTCTCCACCACGAACGAATCGCAACGCGCCGCCAACTCTCCTGCCACATCCTGGCCTAGCACTTCGTAGCCAGCTCCCACCACCAAGCGGTTGACAGCCGCTAGTAACTGCGGAGTCAGTAGCGACACGTTGCGTGTGATCGTGCGGCAACTGGCCACTGTGCTGTCCCAGTCGCTGAGTCCCATCATGCGCCGCACACTGCGATGCTGTCCAGCTAATTCATGCCAGCGATCATAATCGCAATTCAATCCCTGACGCAGCAGTCCCAGCACCAATATGCTCCACAGACTCATGCCCGGACGACCGTTCCTGGCGTCCAAGCACGGCCCGTATGCTTGCCTCTCACTGTCTGCGCTGTCCGCCTTGCTCTTGTCCGCGAGCAGATGCGTCTCCAGCAGAGTGAATAGCTTGGCCCGCAACTCAGCATCCGACCAAATCTGCTGCAAACCGCGCAGCACGGCGGGAATATCATCCCGGGACTGCGGATCGAGTGGGATGCGCTCAATATCGATTTGGCCGATGGCTAATTGTGGATTTAAGACGACTCTCATGGGTGCCTGCCAGACGAAGATCGTAGCAAATAGGCCGCCAGCGGGCCAGGGCTAGCCAGCCGCTGTCATCTTCGTCGGCGTCGATTGCTATCAACTCATCTATTTTCAATCATTTAGAAGCTTTTGTCGCAGGCACTATTTAGTGCTTGCGACAAAAGCATCCATGTCGTTGTATTCAAAACGGTTGCGGGCAATCGACGCAGGCGAAGATTCGGCGGGCAGCGGTCCGTTGGCTCGGATCCGGCCCATTAGCTGTGATCTTCGCTTGGCGGCAACCCACTACATACCGTGCAGCCTGCTCCAACAAGTCTTTACTTTGTTGACCAATCGGCCCGTTTTGCTAGTGGAGAACGAATTTTAGGGGGTTTTGTCGCAGGCACTATTTACGTTCGTTATTCACCATCTAGCGCTGCTTGGAGCGGCCTGCGACGGCCGTCGAGGCTCACGACCCCTACCAGACGCCACAGGCCATTGTTGTTTGTCCGAGAATTTTCGGAGCGGGATGATCCACCTGAACATGACTTTGTCACACGAACGGGGTCCTTGAACCATGTCCTCTGGAGCCGTCATGTGCTCAGGAGGCGGAAGCCGAGGTTGTCGTTGCGATTGCCAGGATCGTTCCTGTTGCGATTCGACGACCGGCAGTTGCGGGCGTTGTTGTTCCAGCCGCAGCCGCGCACCACACGGTTCGAGCCTCACTTGGCAGTCATCCTAACTGTGAGGATAGCAGAAATATCTGCCGTCGCAGCTGTAGACTGTCAGCATGGGAGACATGGGCAATCATACTTTGAACGGTTTGAGCAAGATCCTCTTGCTGCATTTCACCCCTGAGGAAAGACTCTTCGCAGCTGCGTACGCGCTTTCGCAATCGCCTGCATTTCTTTCCATCCAATCGAACAAGGCTAGGGAATACGCGGAAACCAAGAAACGGCACACCTCGGCATACCGGAGCGAGGCACGTCCGCTCCTCTCGAAGCTCCAAACGAAGTGTCGATCCGAGAAAATCTCGGATCGCGGCAAGTGTCTCCCTGAGGCGGGCCTTATCTTGCGCGAACACCGCTACATCGTCCATGTATCGGACATAGCCAGGAAGGCCCAACTTGTCCTTGACGAAATGGTCTAGTTCACCCAAGTACATGTTTGCGAAATACTGGCTGGTCAGATTCCCTATCGGAACACCTCTTCCGGTCTGGGATCCCGGAAGAGGATGGTCGATGATTTGGTCAAGTAGGGCTAACATGAACCTATCTTTGAGCTTGCGTCGGCATAGCGATTTTAGGACGGTGTGGTTGATCGTCTCGAAATACCGCCGAACGTCGCAAAGCAGTGCGTAGGGCTGCTTGCGGGTTAGCTGCTGTACCCGTCGAACCGCCGCATGCGTACCTTTGCCACGCCTACACGCGAAGGTATCCTCAATCATCGATGCTTCGAAAATCGGATCTAGAACAGAACAGAGAGCGTGTTGCACCACACGGTCCCGAAAATGGGCAGCGCAGATTTTTCGCAGCTTGGGCTCGCGAATGGTGAAGGACCGATAGGGCTGCATTCGGTAGCTTCCTTTCCGGAGTTCATCTTCCAGTTCCAGCAAATTGGATTCCAAGTGAAAAATGAACCGAGCCACTTCCAGTCGGTTCCCTTTCCCGCGACGAGCGCGCTGCGTAGCAGCTTCCAAGCTAGGAAACCGAACAACTTGTTCAAACAGATGGCCCTGGCGCTTCATCGGCGCGCCTGCTGCTTGCGCCAGCCACCTAGCATTGCCCCGAATTCGTTTATTCTGCGCGAGGAATATTCGTATCGCTTATGTGGCAAATGACCAAGGGTATGACTTAAACGCAGGATGACTCGGAGTCTTTCCAAACGCAGGTTCGCTCGAGAAAGAACTTGAACCTTGTCCCGGCTGTACCTTGCCTCAACTAGATCCTCGGCAATATCTAGAGCCAGATTTTCGATGCGGTTAGCTAGTGTGAAGCGGACATGTTTCGGAAACTTCCCTGTCGTGGGCATGAGCCACATTAAGAAATCCATCCACACCACGAATACTGGCAGGTCGCCATCGTTTCCTATTCCCATGTCAACCGATCTTTTTTCGATTCAGGTTCTGACAGTCGATCAAATAGTCAACTGGCCGTGCTCGGGGTCTTGATCTAGTGGCGAGTCATTGCTTGGATCACTGATTGCCGAACCGTCCTTCGCAAGCAGAGCTAACAGTTCTTGGCCGTATTTCTCCAACTTCTTTTTTCCGACGCCGTCGATCGTGGCTAGCCGAGTAAGGCTCTGGGGGCGCACCTTGATCATAGCAGCCAACTGTTTGTTGGTGCAAACCATGTAGGGGGGGATCCCTTCTCGCGATGCTCTTTCGGCCCGCCAATCGCGGAGTGCATTCAACAAGGGGATATCGGCTTCGGCAATTTGGCTGCGCCATCCGGATCCGTCCTTAGCATCCTCCCGATTAGACTTGCTCTCCACTGGAGGATCCAGTGCGTAGGTCACCAGAACGGCCAAATGGGGAACTCCTTTCCATTCGAAGAAGTATTCTTGAATCGCAGCAGCATCGCGTCCGCTAAGGAATTCTCTCAGCGGACCGTCGTCGAAAGCGCCGATCCGTGAGTCGAACCGGAGGGTCAGAACGCGGGCCAACATGATTTCCGACACACCGCCCGCGCCCAAGGCTGCCGGCCAGCGCCGACGGTGGACGGCTTCCCGCTGGGATCAGTCGCTAACGCGCCTGCCTGCGCGGTTCGCCGACCACCATCGCGCACGGCCGGGCACAAAGGGAAATAGAGAAAGAGAGCCAAGAATCAATCAGTTCTCAGGAGGCGGAAGCCGAGGTGGGCGTAGCGAAAGCCAGGACCGTAGCTGTAGCGATACGACGACCGGCAGAAGCGGGCGCCGACGTAGTTCCAGCCGCAGCCGCGCACCACACGGAACGAGCCTCGCGACGGACCTGTTGGATCCGTCAACACCCCGCCCGGATACTCGCCGTACCTGTCCCCAACCCACTCCCACACATTCCCCAGCATGTCATATAAACCGAAGGCGTTCGGAGTTTTCCGGCCAACTGGATGGGGCCCGCATCGACTCGATTGGTACTGCTTTTCGCCCCAATCCGAACAGTCCCACCCATCATAGTCCACGCCGCTGTTCCCCCCGTACCACGCAATCTCGTCGAGCAATGGGGCATTACGCTCTCCCAGAACTTCGAGATTTCCTGCATAGGTGTCCGCTACAGTTCGGGCCCGGGCCGCATACTCCCATTCCGCTTCGGTCGGAAGCCGATACTTGCTGCCGCCTTCTGCCGTGTTCAGCAAGTCAATAAATCTCTGAACTTCGTCCCACGAGACGTTCTCCACTGGACATTCACCGCCACAGTTTACAAACTGCGACGGATTCCTGCCGCCCATGACAGCCTCCCACTGGTGTGAAACACCCTAGCCCGCCCCTGCCCCCACAGCGTCCCGGGAAGCAGTTTGTGCAGTGTCGGGAAGCAGCTGGTAGCCGAGATCCTTAGCTGTCGTTTTGAGGTAGGCCAAGGTCCGTTGGCGATGGCGCTGCTGGTGTGAAACACCCTAGCCCGCCCCTGCCCCCACAGCGTCCCGGGAAGCAGTTTGTGCAGTGTCGGGAAGCAGCTGGTGTGAAACACCCTAGCCCGCCCCTGCCCCCACAGCGTCCCGGGAAGCAGTTTGTGCAGTGTCGGGAAGCAGCTGGTGTGAAACACCCTAGCCCGCCCCTGCCCCCACAGCGTCCCGGGAAGCAGTTTGTGCAGTGTCGGGAAGCAGCTGGTGTGAAACACCCTAGCCCGCCCCTGCCCCCACAGCGTCCCGGGAAGCAGTTTGTGCAGTGTCGGGAAGCAGCTGGTAGCCGAGATCCTTAGCTGTCGTTTTGAGGTAGGCTAAGGTCCGTTGGCGATGGCGCTGCTCGTAGGCCGCCTCGCCCTCGTCAACGTAGTCCTGGCCGAAGCGCAGCATGCGGTATACCAACACCGCCAGCTTGCGGGCGGTGGCGAACACCGCCGTCTTCATCCCCTTGTGCCGCGCCTGGTGTGAAACACCCTAGCCCGCCCCTGCCCCCACAGCGTCCCGGGAAGCAGTTTGTGCAGTGTCGGGAAGCAGCTGGTAGCCGAGATCCTTAGCTGTCGTTTTGAGGTAGGCCAAGGTCCGTTGGCGATGGCGCTGCTCGTAGGCCGCCTCGCCCTCGTCAACGTAGTCCTGGCCGAAGCGCAGCATGCGGTATACCAACACCGCCAGCTTGCGGGCGGTGGCGAACACCGCCGTCTTCATCCCCTTGTGCCGCGACTGGTGTGAAACACCCTAGCCCGCCCCTGCCCCCACAGCGTCCCGGGAAGCAGTTTGTGCAGTGTCGGGAAGCAGCTGGTAGCCGAGATCCTTAGCTGTCGTTTTGAGGTAGGCCAAGGTCCGTTGGCGATGGCGCTGCTCGTAGGCCGCCTCGCCCTCGTCAACGTAGTCCTGGCCGAAGCGCAGCATGCGGTATACCAACACCGCCAGCTTGCGGGCGGTGGCGAACACCGCCGTCTTCATCCCCTTGTGCCGCGCCTTGCGGCGCAGCGCCGCCCCCAGCGCCGACTTGGACCGGATCAGCGCCGTCGCCGCCATGCGCAGCGCGTTCGACGTGCGCGTCGCTCCCAGCCCGCGCTGCCGCTTGCCCGCCAACTGCTGCCCGCCCGATACCGCGTGCCGCGGCGCCAGGCCCAGCCAGCTCGTGAAATGCCGCTCGCTCGGAAACGACCCCAGATCCGTCCCCACCTCGGTCAGGATCGTGCGCGCCGCCCCCGCGCTAATCCCGTCGATGCGCGTCAGATCCACGCTCGCGTAGCGGTACAGCGCCGTCCGCAGCGGCTGCTCACCCCGCCTTCGGATGGCTTTCTCCTTGGCCGCGTTCGGGTGCCGCGGACACTCCTCCGCGCTGCATTCCTCGCCCGCCTGCTGCTGCAGATCCTCTTGCAGCTTCTGCTCGTAACCGTCCATCTCGGCCTGCACCGCGTCGTACAGCCGCAGCGCACTGCGCAGGTTGAACAGGTGCTCCTCCCGCCAGTTGCCGCTCAGGTACTCCACGAACTGCTCCTCCGTGTGCTTGCAGCGCCCCGAGCGCAACTGCGCCAACTGCTCCGCATCGCGCTGCCCCGCCACGATCGCACGCACGATCGCCATGCCTGTCTGCCCCGTCAGATCCGTCACCGCCCGATGCACCTGCACGTTCATCTGATCCAGCGCCCGCTGCATCCATTGCACGCAGCGCGTGCGCTCCGCCACCAAGCTCTGCCACTGCCGGTGCAGCGCCCGCAGCTGCGTCACCGTCTCGGGCGGCCGGAACGAGCCCCGCAGCAGGCCGCAACTGTGCAGCCGCTGTAGCCACTGGCAGTCCAGCATGTCGGTCTTGCGCCCCGGCACGTTCTTCAACTGCCGCGCATTGACCAGCAACACCTCGAAACCGCGCTCCTCCAGCAACTCGTGCAATGGGATCCAGTACACATACGTGCTCTCCAGCGCCACCGATTCCACGCCTTCGGCCGCCAGCCAGTCCGCCAACGCGTCCAACTGCGCGGTGGTCGTGCCGAACGTGCGCACGTTGGGCCTGCCGTCCGCACGTGGCGGCCCGCAGGCCCAGTGCTCGCGGCTGCCGAGGTCCACCCCCGCCACCTGCGGGCGCTGCACCGGCAGGTCCCGCTCCGGCTGCTCTCTTGCCATATCTCCCTCCTGCTGCTCCTGTCTCACACACGGAAGGCCCCGGCCCGGGTTGGCAATTGCTCTGCAATGCTGGTGTTGAGGAGTGCTTCCGAAGAAACCTCGCTAGTGAATGATCGCTCGCCCGGACCCAGACTGGCTTTGGGGCAAATACTGCACCAATGAAATTACGGGGCTTGACTGCCGGAACCCTCCGCTCTGATTCTACGCCAAGCCACGTGTTTCCAACCGAATGATCCGGGCCCCGCCCGGGGGCGCGACTGGCTTCCGACAGCGGCTATCGCGGCGGGCCGGTGGCGGTTCTGGGCCCTTTCGGCAGGCTTGCAGGGGTGCTGAGCGAGGAGGCCCTGCGGGTTGTGGAGAGACCTACGAACCTGAGGCATGCCGCCCGGCTGACGGGAGCGATCTGCGAACTGTATTGGTGCGGAATGAGCCGGCTCTTGGGCGAGGCATTGGCACTGCGGCGCGTAGCGTCGGCAACCGGCGGAGCGAGCCGTGCAGAGTCCCTGCACTGACATCGACTCCGCCCTGGCGCGGGACTTCGTCGCGCAGCACCCCGAGGAGGCCGCCGAGCGCCTTGAGGAGATGGCTCCCGAAGCAGCTGCCGCTGCCATTGCAAGCATCGAGCCGCGCGTCGCTTCCGTTGTGGTCGGCACTCTCTCGCCAGCGACGGCGCTGGATATTCTCGAGGCGATCGAACCCCTAGCGGGGAGCAGGCTGCTCCTAGAGCTGTCGCCGTCAAGGGCCGGGGCCATGCTGGACGCGTTGAGCGGTGCAGGGCGCGACAAAATCCTGGCCCTCATGGCACCGGCAGACGCCCGTGAATTTCGCGCCCTTGCGACCTACCCGCCGGAGAGCGCAGGGCGGCTCAGGGATCCTAGGATCGCGGTGTTTCGCTCCACGATAGCGGTGGCAGACGCCCTTGCGCGACTGAAGGACACATATGCCGGTCGGACTTTTCACAGCCTGTTCGTTGTCGATGGCACTGGCGGTTTAATCGGTTTGGTACCGTTGCACGCGGCTGCCTTGGCAAGTCCCGGCGAGTCCCTCCAGTCCTTGGTCCAGGAGCCTCCGATCGCGGTCTCGCCCTTTGCCCCGCGATCTGAAATCGTCGAGACGATGCAACGCAACAAGCTCGCAAGCCTGCCCGTCGTCGGGCCGGGGAACGACCCGATCGGTGTTCTGCGGCTCAACGAGCTCATCGAAGAGGTGGGCAGGGAACTGAGCGCCGATCTTGTCAGCATGACTGGGGCCAGCAAAGAAGAGAGCGCCCTCTCCGGGCCCGGATTCGCCGTCCGGAAGCGCCTGCCGTGGCTCCAGGTCAATCTGGCGACGGCCTTCCTCGCCGCTACTATCGTGGGAATGTTCGAGGAGACGATCGCTCGATTTACCGCACTGGCGGTGTTGCTGCCCATCGTCGCAGGCCAGTCCGGCAACACCGGCAGCCAAGCGCTCGCAGTCATGCTGCGCGGGCTTACGGTGCGGGAGGTCACCCGCCGCCAACTGCCGCGGGTGGCCCTCAAGGAGCTCATCGCCGGGGTGCTGAACGGAATCGGCGTCGCTGTTGTCGCCTGCGCTGGCGTCTATCTCTGGAGCAGGTCGGTCGGCTTGGTCATTGTCATCGGGACGGCGATGGTCTTCGCGATGGCGGTCGCCGGAGTGGCGGGTGCTGTCATTCCCACTCTCCTAGATGCCCTCGGACAAGACCCAGCGCAGTCGTCGTCGATCATCTTGACCACGGTGACCGACGTGGTGGGCTTTTTGAGCTTCCTGGCACTGGCGACCGCGTTCTCGAGGTTTATCTGAGCGAGGAAGGCAGTACAACGCTTCCAATGCTTGCCCGCAGCATCGCCGCCACCGTGATGATAGTGGTTGCGAGCGCCCGCTCGTTCTTCGTGGCCGTCCCGTGCTCGGTCAGCATGGGGACCTAGATGGCCGCGAGAGCGCGAGGCAAGCACGCCGGGCTTCCGTAGCGCTGACGCTGGCAATTCTCTTGCTCAGGGGGATCTTTCCCTGGGCGCACTGGCAGCAGTTCTGACCCTTCGTCGTCGGACCACTGTCGGCGCTTGCAAGCTTCCGTGTTGCAAGTCAAGCGGCCGGGGCGGGAAAAGAGGCCGCCAGTGGCAGTGGAGGGGGTCTGGCGTGGAGTGCCGGGCAGAGAGGAGCAGGCAGTTCATACGAGGGCCTCGGCCGGGCGTGCGTGCGGTTCGGGTTGCCAGAGGCGATCTGCGCGCAAGAGGGTGTCGAGCAGGCCGGCCAAGCGGCGCATGACAGCGACGAGGGCGAGCTTGTGGGACTTGCCGTTAGCCACTAGGCGCTGGTAGCAGGCTTGGGCGTCAGGCTGGCAGCGGGTGGCGGACAGGGCGGCCATGTAGAGCAAGTGGCGCGGCTGGGCGCGCCCGCCGCGCATGGAGCGAGCGCCGCGCCGTTGGCCGGAATCGCGGTCGCAGGGAGCCAGCCCGAGTAGCGCGGCAGCTGGGCGGCGGCCGCGCGAGCCGAGTGCGGGCATGGCGGCGCAGAGGCAGGCAGCGTTGAGCGGGCCGCAGCCGGGGCTGGACTGGATACTCTCAGCGCGGCGAGCAAGCACGGCATCGGCGGCCAGGCAAGTTTGCAGGTCACGCTCGCAGGCGGTGCGGGCGGCTTGCAAGCTGGCGAGTGGCTTGGTCAAGCGGCGCGCCGCTTGCGGGTTGAGTTCGGCGGTTAGCTTGCGCAGGGTGCCGAGTTGCTCGACAAGCTTGCGGCGAGCGACAAGCAAATCCTGGAGAAGCTGCAGGTTGGCGGCTTGTGGCGGGGTCGCTTGCAAGTCGGCGAGACGGCCGCAGCGAGCCAGCATGGTCGCATCGACACGGTCGTTGTTGGCGAGTTGGCCGAGCGCTTCGGCGAAGCGCCGCGAGCGCAAGGGGTTGACAATGACAGTCTGCAAGCCAGTCGCGCCCCCGGGCGGGGCCCGGATCATTCGGTTGGAAACACGTGGCTTGGCGTAGAATCAGAGCGGAGGGTTCCGGCAGTCAAGCCCCGTAATTTCATTGGTGCAGTATTTGCCCCAAAGCCAGTCTGGGTCCGGGCGAGCGATCATTCACTAGCGAGGTTTCTTCGGAAGCACTCCTCAACACCAGCATTGCAGAGCAATTGCCAACCCGGGCCGGGGCCTTCCGTGTGTGAGACAGGAGCAGCAGGAGGGAGATATGGCAAGAGAGCAGCCGGAGCGGGACCTGCCGGTGCAGCGCCCGCAGGTGGCGGGGGTGGACCTCGGCAGCCGCGAGCACTGGGCCTGCGGGCCGCCACGTGCGGACGGCAGGCCCAACGTGCGCACGTTCGGCACGACCACCGCGCAGTTGGACGCGTTGGCGGACTGGCTGGCGGCCGAAGGCGTGGAATCGGTGGCGCTGGAGAGCACGTATGTGTACTGGATCCCATTGCACGAGTTGCTGGAGGAGCGCGGTTTCGAGGTGTTGCTGGTCAATGCGCGGCAGTTGAAGAACGTGCCGGGGCGCAAGACCGACATGCTGGACTGCCAGTGGCTACAGCGGCTGCACAGTTGCGGCCTGCTGCGGGGCTCGTTCCGGCCGCCCGAGACGGTGACGCAGCTGCGGGCGCTGCACCGGCAGTGGCAGAGCTTGGTGGCGGAGCGCACGCGCTGCGTGCAATGGATGCAGCGGGCGCTGGATCAGATGAACGTGCAGGTGCATCGGGCGGTGACGGATCTGACGGGGCAGACAGGCATGGCGATCGTGCGTGCGATCGTGGCGGGGCAGCGCGATGCGGAGCAGTTGGCGCAGTTGCGCTCGGGGCGCTGCAAGCACACGGAGGAGCAGTTCGTGGAGTACCTGAGCGGCAACTGGCGGGAGGAGCACCTGTTCAACCTGCGCAGTGCGCTGCGGCTGTACGACGCGGTGCAGGCCGAGATGGACGGTTACGAGCAGAAGCTGCAAGAGGATCTGCAGCAGCAGGCGGGCGAGGAATGCAGCGCGGAGGAGTGTCCGCGGCACCCGAACGCGGCCAAGGAGAAAGCCATCCGAAGGCGGGGTGAGCAGCCGCTGCGGACGGCGCTGTACCGCTACGCGAGCGTGGATCTGACGCGCATCGACGGGATTAGCGCGGGGGCGGCGCGCACGATCCTGACCGAGGTGGGGACGGATCTGGGGTCGTTTCCGAGCGAGCGGCATTTCACGAGCTGGCTGGGCCTGGCGCCGCGGCACGCGGTATCGGGCGGGCAGCAGTTGGCGGGCAAGCGGCAGCGCGGGCTGGGAGCGACGCGCACGTCGAACGCGCTGCGCATGGCGGCGACGGCGCTGATCCGGTCCAAGTCGGCGCTGGGGGCGGCGCTGCGCCGCAAGGCGCGGCACAAGGGGATGAAGACGGCGGTGTTCGCCACCGCCCGCAAGCTGGCGGTGTTGGTATACCGCATGCTGCGCTTCGGCCAGGACTACGTTGACGAGGGCGAGGCGGCCTACGAGCAGCGCCATCGCCAACGGACCTTGGCCTACCTCAAAACGACAGCTAAGGATCTCGGCTACCAGCTGCTTCCCGACACTGCACAAACTGCTTCCCGGGACGCTGTGGGGGCAGGGGCGGGCTAGGGTGTTTCACACCAGTCGCGCCCCCGGGCGGGGCCCGGATCATTCGGTTGGAAACACGTGGCTTGGCGTAGAATCAGAGCGGAGGGTTCCGGCAGTCAAGCCCCGTAATTTCATTGGTGCAGTATTTGCCCCAAAGCCAGTCTGGGTCCGGGCGAGCGATCATTCACTAGCGAGGTTTCTTCGGAAGCACTCCTCAACACCAGCATTGCAGAGCAATTGCCAACCCGGGCCGGGGCCTTCCGTGTGTGAGACAGGAGCAGCAGGAGGGAGATATGGCAAGAGAGCAGCCGGAGCGGGACCTGCCGGTGCAGCGCCCGCAGGTGGCGGGGGTGGACCTCGGCAGCCGCGAGCACTGGGCCTGCGGGCCGCCACGTGCGGACGGCAGGCCCAACGTGCGCACGTTCGGCACGACCACCGCGCAGTTGGACGCGTTGGCGGACTGGCTGGCGGCCGAAGGCGTGGAATCGGTGGCGCTGGAGAGCACGTATGTGTACTGGATCCCATTGCACGAGTTGCTGGAGGAGCGCGGTTTCGAGGTGTTGCTGGTCAATGCGCGGCAGTTGAAGAACGTGCCGGGGCGCAAGACCGACATGCTGGACTGCCAGTGGCTACAGCGGCTGCACAGTTGCGGCCTGCTGCGGGGCTCGTTCCGGCCGCCCGAGACGGTGACGCAGCTGCGGGCGCTGCACCGGCAGTGGCAGAGCTTGGTGGCGGAGCGCACGCGCTGCGTGCAATGGATGCAGCGGGCGCTGGATCAGATGAACGTGCAGGTGCATCGGGCGGTGACGGATCTGACGGGGCAGACAGGCATGGCGATCGTGCGTGCGATCGTGGCGGGGCAGCGCGATGCGGAGCAGTTGGCGCAGTTGCGCTCGGGGCGCTGCAAGCACACGGAGGAGCAGTTCGTGGAGTACCTGAGCGGCAACTGGCGGGAGGAGCACCTGTTCAACCTGCGCAGTGCGCTGCGGCTGTACGACGCGGTGCAGGCCGAGATGGACGGTTACGAGCAGAAGCTGCAAGAGGATCTGCAGCAGCAGGCGGGCGAGGAATGCAGCGCGGAGGAGTGTCCGCGGCACCCGAACGCGGCCAAGGAGAAAGCCATCCGAAGGCGGGGTGAGCAGCCGCTGCGGACGGCGCTGTACCGCTACGCGAGCGTGGATCTGACGCGCATCGACGGGATTAGCGCGGGGGCGGCGCGCACGATCCTGACCGAGGTGGGGACGGATCTGGGGTCGTTTCCGAGCGAGCGGCATTTCACGAGCTGGCTGGGCCTGGCGCCGCGGCACGCGGTATCGGGCGGGCAGCAGTTGGCGGGCAAGCGGCAGCGCGGGCTGGGAGCGACGCGCACGTCGAACGCGCTGCGCATGGCGGCGACGGCGCTGATCCGGTCCAAGTCGGCGCTGGGGGCGGCGCTGCGCCGCAAGGCGCGGCACAAGGGGATGAAGACGGCGGTGTTCGCCACCGCCCGCAAGCTGGCGGTGTTGGTATACCGCATGCTGCGCTTCGGCCAGGACTACGTTGACGAGGGCGAGGCGGCCTACGAGCAGCGCCATCGCCAACGGACCTTGGCCTACCTCAAAACGACAGCTAAGGATCTCGGCTACCAGCTGCTTCCCGACACTGCACAAACTGCTTCCCGGGACGCTGTGGGGGCAGGGGCGGGCTAGGGTGTTTCACACCAGGGCTGCCAGGGAAGCGCTCTCCGTCACAGTCCACGCCCGGGCCAGTTGCAGCGATCCAACCAACCAATCGGGCGGCGCCGCGAGCAACTGGCCCAGGCTGACCGCCCCTCGAACCCGCCGATTGCGATCGATCACAAACAGCGTCGGCGCGACCGACTCCCGCTCTTCGCGCAGACGGTCGATCGCCCGTTCGACGGTAAGGTCGTCATACAGGGTGCAAGGACGCAGATCGGCCGCGGCCCCTGCCGATCCGGCAGGGTATCGCAAGGCTCGCCGGATCCGTTGTCGCGGCCGATCGGCCAGGCCCTCCAAGATACCCTCCCGCGAGGCTTCGGTGAGATTGCGCAGCAGAGCCGCGGACGTTGCCACCGGACACACTTGCAATACCTCGCGAAGCGCCGCCGCGGGCATGCGCTCGAGACAGGCAGCTGCCTCGGGGGGCGGAAGCAGAACCAAGACACCAGCTGCGGTCTCTGGCTGCGTGTCGGCTAGCAGCTCTGCCACCCTTTCCGGAGGGCATCGCTCCAAAACCCGCGCCGCTTCGGCAGGGTTGCAACGAAGCTGCTCGAGCGCCAGGTCGCGAGTGCCGGCGCTGCTCATCGTTCGCTCCCGACCACGACGAGCGCCTCGTCGCAGTACTTCCGGGCAGGCAGGTAGAGCCGGTCCGCGCCCACGGCGATCACGATCGATGTGGGAGTGATCTCGAGCACGGCCCCTTCCGTCTTCCCGACTCGCACCCGGTCGCCGACGCTCAGGGCTTTCGAGGCGTAGTAGGAGGCCATGATGTTGGCGACTACGGAACTCGATCCAAGCCCGAACGCCAAGGCCATAGCGCCGAGTATCGACGCGAGAACGACCGTTGTCATCGCGACAAAGATGCTGCCCTCCACGCCGATTTGCTGGACGCCGACGATCAGTGCGACTGCAAGGATTCCGGCCTGGGCCATCCGGCCGAGGACGCCGGGATTCGAAATCCCGGCTTGGGCGGCAATGCTGGACGTCCACTGGTGCGCGAGGCTCCCGAGGCTCGCGCCCGCGAAGACCAACACGAGCGCCAGCAGTACCTTCGGCAGGAAATACGCCAGGCTCTGCAACAGTTCCGCGGCGAACGGGACCGAAAGCTGGTCGATCGCCGCGGTTGCAAAATAGAGGAGGATCGTCCAGTAGACTCCGCGTCCGATCACGGTTGGGGCCGCGCGCCACAGGCCCGCCCCCCGCAAGGATCCGCTCTTCTCGATGCGGGTCTCGACCCGGCTGGAAACCACTCCCACGATTCTGCGGGCGAGTGCGCCGCACACGCAGGCGAGAGCCCACCCTCCCAGCAGCCACACCGTAGCGGCCAGCAACTGCGGGGCCCCGCCCTTGATCCACTCGAGCGCCGCCTCCAGAATCTCGGTCAACTTCGGAACTTGCATGGTGTCTCCTCTTGGACCAGCGCTTTTTGCTCGATGCGATCAGTCAATCAGCCCTCCGGCTGTCCAGTCTCCTCCGCGCCGGCTGGAAGTTCGGGCTCGATTACGGCGTGGAAGAGCTGCGAGAGGACAGACAGCCCTCCGACCAACGACCACAGGTGTTCTCTCGCTCCACCTGCTTGCTGCAAGAGTGCCGGAGCGAGGGATGACTGCCCCTAACACGGGCACTCTGCTGGCACGCTCTGCCGGTGTCGCAAGTCAAGTCGTCGCTTAAGCTCATCGCGTCACCCGCACTGAGTGGGGTTAAGCAGCCTAGCCTAATACATGTTCACACATTACCGGCCGGCCAGCTCTGCCGCGCTGCCGGCCGGCCCGATTCAGCCCAGGGCCGGGGACGACTCGGCCAAGGACTGCAGCCGGTTCAAGCGGGCATAGATGCCGCCCTGCTGCAAGAGGTTCTCGTGCGTGCCAAACTCCATGACCTGCCCTTGGTGCAGCACCAAGATGCTGTCGGCCCGGCGAATGGTGGACAGCCTGTGAGCGATCACGATCGAAGTCCGCCCCGCGAGCAATTTGGAAAGCGTGTCGCGGATATTGCGCTCGGTGTCCGGATCCACGCTCGACGTGGCCTCGTCCAGCACCAAGAACGGACGCTCGTGGACCAGGGCGCGGGCGAATGAAATCAGCTGCTTCTGGCCAACCGAGAGCCCCGCGCCGCGCTCGAGGACCGGCGCGTCATAGGCCCCGGGCAACGCTTCGATGTGATCCGCCAAGTGGGCGCTGGCAGCGGCCTCTCGGATGCGCTCCTCAGGCACGCCGGGATCGCCGAGGCTGATATTCTCGGCGATCGTGCCCGAGAGGAGGAATGAATCCTGCTGTACTACGCTGAAGTGCTGCCGCAGCGCTTCCGGGGACCACTCCCGGATGTCCCTGCCGCCGACCAGGATCGCTCCGGACTGGATTTCGTAGAAGCGCAGCAGCAGGTTGACAATGGTGCTCTTGCCCGCCCCGGTGTGGCCGACCACGGCCAGCATGCCGCCGGGCGGGACGCTGAAGCTGACGTCTCGCAGAACCCAGACACCGTCCTTGTAGGCGAACCAGACGTTGCGGAATTCGATGCTCGGCTGCTGGAGATCAGCCCTCTCGCCAGTCACCTGCACTGCATCCGGACGGGTGTCCAGCAGTTCGAAGATCCGCTCGGCCCCGGCCATGGCGGCTTGCAGGACGTTGTACTTCTCCGCCAGATCTTGGATCGGGCGGAAAACCTTGGTCCCGTACTGCAGGAATGCCAGCAAGACACCCAAGGACACGCTGCCGGCAACGACCCACGCGCCGCCGAAGACGACCAGCAGGCCCACGCCCAGCACGCTGACCCACTCTATGATCGGAAAGAACACGGCATGCGCCCGCACCGACCGGTAGTTCGCCCTGCGGTGCTCGTCATTGATGGCGGCGAAATCGCGCAGCGCTTGCCGCTCGTGGTTGAACAGCTGAATCTCGGAAATGCCCGTGAAGCACTCCTGCAGGAAGGAGGCAAGCTTTGCGACGGCCTTGCGCACGTCGCGGAAGCTGCTGCGGGCGCGCCGGCGGAAAATCACGCTCACGACCCATACCAGCGGGCCGATGCCAAGGTAGACCAAGGTCAGGCGCGGGCTGAGGTACAGCATCGCGCCGAAAGCGAAGAACAGCGTGAGCACATCACCGGCCACGGCGACCAGGCCCGAGGTGAACAATTCGTTGAGCACGTCTACATCGGTGGTGGCCCGTGTCACCAGCCGCCCGCTCGGCGTGCGGTCGAAGTACGATACCGGCAGGCGCTGCAGGTGCTCGAACACCTGCTGCCGAATATCACGCATCACCTGCTGGCCCGTCCAGTTCATCGCGTGGATCTGCACTGCCCGCGCCAGCGCGCCCAGCAGCAGCGCCGCCAAGGACAGCAGCGCCAACCACAGGATGCCTTGCAGCGGCTCTGCCGGAAGCCAGGGATCCAGCAGCGAATCGGTCGCCGGATCAGGCATGAGATAACGGTCTACCGCGACTTGCGTGAGCACCGGCCCGATCACACCCAGTGCTGAATTCAGCATCAGCAGCACGAGCGAGGCGGTCGCGAACAGGGAATACGGCCGGAGGTAGCGCCACAGGCGCTTGAGGATGGCCGCGTCGTACAGCGGAGCGTCCGGGAGCACCTCCCGCGCCGCCTCTGACCCGATGCTGCGCGCAGGGCTCATGGCTTGGCCAGCTCCTCTTCGATACGCTGGCGCTCGTGGATACGAGCGTATAGCCCGCCCCGCGCGAGCAATTCCTCATGGGAGCCGACGTCCACCACCCTCCCCGCGTCCATCACGACGATCCTGTCCGCCAGCCTGGCAGCCGCGACGCGGTGCGTCACTATCAGCAAGGTGCGATTGGACGAGGCCTGGCGAATGCGGGCCAGCAGGGCATGCTCGGTCTCCGCGTCCAGGCTGGATGTGGCGTCATCAAGCACCGCGAAGCTGGGATCGCACACCAACGCCCTGGCGAGGGCGACCCGCTGCTTCTGGCCTCCCGAGAGGGTGATGCCGCGCTCGCCTACAAGCGTGTCCAGCCCGTCCGGAAAGGCGTCCCCGTCTGTGTTCAGCAAGGCAAGCTCGGCGGCCGCCCGGATCTCGGCGGCGCTCGCTTGCGGCCTTCCCAGCCGGATGTTTTCGGCAATCGTGCGGCTGAACAAGAACGTCTCTTGCGGCACGTATCCGACCTGCGCGCGCAGCATTCCGAGCGAAAGTCGCCGGATGTCGATGCCTTCCATCGAAACCGCGCCCTGAACTGGGTCGTACAGCCGAGGCACGAGGCTGGCGATAGTGGACTTGCCGCTGCCGACCGGACCGATAATCGCCAGCGACTCCCCTTCCGGCACGAGAAGGTTTACGTCGCGGACAGCCGGTTCGCTGGCGTTCGGGTATTGGACGCAGACGTCCTGCCACATGAGCGGCCCGCGGATGTACTCATAGGATCGCAACACGTCGGGCGCATCGGCGATCAACGGGCGATGGTTGAACAGCTCATTGAGCCGTCCGAGCGAAGCGACGCCCCGCTGGGTGATGTTGACCACGACACCCATGCCGATCATGGGCCACGCCAGCATTGCCAGGAAATAGATGAACATGGTGAAAGTGCCGACCGTCATCGCGCCCGTCAGCACGCGCCAGCCTCCGAATCCCAGCATGCCGATGCCAGTCAGGCCGACCAAGAGTTCTAGCAGCGGGTAGAAGGTGCGCCATATGCGAATCAGTCCGAGGCTGGCCTCGACATAGCCCGCATTGGCAGCTGCGAAGCGCCTGACCTCGGACGATCCCTGGCTGTAGGCCCGCAGCATCCGCAGGCCGGCCAAGTGCTCTTGCACGCGAACACTGATGCTGGAAAAGTGCTGCTGCACGGTCTGGAACTGTTCGTGCGTGCGGCGGCCGAAGTAGCCCACCACCACCGAGATCAGCGGCATCGGCGCGAGAATGGCCAGCGTGAGGAACCAGTCGGTCCAAGCCATGATGGAGAACACCGCAGCGGTCACAACCCCGATCTCGGCCGAGTACATCAGTCCGGGGCCCAGCAGCGAGCGCACCTGGGCGAGATCGTTGGTCACCCTCGCCATCAGATCCCCCGTGCGGTAGCGCTCGTAAAACCTCCGGTCGAGCGTGACCAAGTGGGCGCTGAGATCATTGCGCAAGTCAAACTCGATGTCGCGCGAGATCGTGATCAGAATCCAGCGCATGGCGTACTGCGCGACACCCTTGCAGGCGGCGACTCCCAGCAGCATCCAGACGGCATCCAGCGCCGCCGCGCGCTGCCCCGCGGCCAGCAGGTCCACCGCGCGCCCGATCAGCAGGGGCACGCCGGCCGCCAGCACGCCCCTAAATAGCAGGGCGGCCAAGCCGCCGGCGTAGCGCCAGCGGTAGCGGAACAGGTATGGGCCGAGCCTGCGCAGATCTGCCAGCAAGGTCGCCTACCCGTGGTAGAGCATCCCGTAGATGATTACACCCGTGACCGAGACGTACATCCAGATCGGCCAAGTCCAGCGCGCAAGGGCGCGGTGTCTGTCAAAATTACCGCGCCATGCCCGCAGCAGCGTAACCACTGCTAGGGGCAAAACGGCGATCGCCAGCACGACATGGCTGATCAAGATGGAAAAGTACACGGGCCGGATCCAGCCTTGGCCGGGAAACGGCACGGATCCCACCTGCCAGTGGTAGACCAGATAGCTGGTGAGAAATGCCAGCGAGGCGCAGAAAGCGCAGAGCATGCAAGCCCGGTGCTTCTGCACCTCGCCACGGCGCACGAAGACATAGCCCAGCAGTAAGAATACGGCCGCCAGGGAGTTCAGGCTGGCATTGAGTGCGGGTAGGTCGGTGAATTCCATGTTTCGGATCGCGCCATGCCGCAATTCAAGCCAAATGCGCGGCGTCAGGCTGCGAGGCCCTGTGCCAAGCAGCGAGCAACATGACCGCGCCGAAGCCTCCGAGCACCAGCCATGACAGTTCAGGGGCGGGCGCCATGTCGGCTCCGGGCGCGCCAAACAGCCTGCGCAGCTCGGCTACGCCGTATGCCAAGGGGTTGATCGCGGTCAGCCAGCGGACCCATGCGGAAGAGCCGTCCAGCGGGAAGACGCCGCCAGACATCAGCCACATCGGCGCCAGCACTAGATTCATGATCGAGTGGAAGCCCTGCACGGAATTCAGCCACCAAGCGCAGAAAAATCCCAGAGCGGTCAGGCCGAATGCCATCAGCAAGAGCACCGCGAAAACCATCGGCAGCGCGCCAAGATCGAGCGAGATCCCCGCCAAGGGCGCTAGCGGCAGAAGCAACGCTGCCTGGATGGCCCCGAGCGTGGTGGCGCCGCAGACTTTGCCCAGCACCAGCGCCAGGCGAGACACGGGCGCTACCAGCACGCCAAGCAGGAAGCCCTCGCGTCGATCCTCGATCAGGGAGATGTTGGCGAAGATGGATGTGAACAGCACGCTCAGCGCCATCGTGCCCGGAAAGAAGAACTGGCCGTAGCTGCCCTCGGCTCCCAGCAATGAAGAGCCGAAGCCGGAACCGAGCACGAACCAGAACAGCAGCGGCGTCGATAGCGTGCCCAAAATGCGGCTGCGCTGGCGGTAGAAGCCGCGCAACTCGCGCCGCCACAGCGTGGCAGCGCACAGCCAGAAGGTGGCGCTGCTTGGGGTGCGGTCGCTTGCCACGGGCAGAGGAGCAACCGCCCCTTGGGGCACATCGGACATCGGGCGGATCAGCGGCGGAATCGCGGAACGGACAACCGTGCGTATATTTTAGCGCGGAGTCTCGGTCCCCCTCACAACTCCAGCAGATAGCCCTGCTTGCCAACATTGGCTGCCAGCGTCTCGCCCAAGCGCGCGACCCGTCCGGCGCCTTCATGGACATGCCCGCAGAAGCAGTACTGCGGCTGGTGCTCGTCCACGTACTCGCGGACAGCCTTGGAACCGAAGTGCAGGCCGGGGGCAGCCTCATCCAAGGTTGTATTCCAAGGCGGCGCATGGCACACCA
This sequence comes from Bryobacterales bacterium, assembly GCA_965219605.1. Classification (GTDB taxonomy): domain Bacteria; phylum Acidobacteriota; class Terriglobia; order Bryobacterales; family UBA6623; genus VXMF01. The sequence goes on from CBDCOC010000001.1 coordinate 3,066,173, forward strand.
AGACCTGCGGAGACCGGCCGGCGAAGCGCGCCAGGCGGGCAGACAGATCTTCCTCCGAATACTCCCCGGGCGTATCGAACGGCGTCGGATTGGAATAGCCCAAGCCCGCGAAATGCATGCCGCCGACCTGGTAGACCACCTCGTGGAAATTGCGAAAGCCGTGATCTTCGCAGAACTTGCGCACCTGCTCGTCGGTTTCGTTATTGCCCGGCATAACCCAGAGCCGATCACCCAGCGCGGCGAGCGCTTCCGCGCACGGGTCGAGCGGGGCCGGGTGGGTGACTAAGTCGCCGGCGGCGATATAGATGTCAGCTTGGACGGCAACGGCCTGCCGCAAGCTAGCGAAGTCCGCATGAATGTCCGAAAAGATCTGGACGCGCATCACGAGATTCGGCCAGGCTTGGGATGCCGCCGGGTGGCGCCAAGCCTCTCGGCAGCTTTCTCGAGCACCCGGGCCTCCGCCTGTTCCCTGCCCTCAGCCGCGGCGCGGGCGATGCTCGCCCCCGGCGAGACGTTGTCCGCCTTGGCGTGCCAAGTCTTGCCGATGCGGTAGGTGGTGATGCGAACCGGCCAGCCCGCCAGTTCGAGATCGGCGGTGCTGAAGTCTTCCGCCCTCATGTGCCGCGCTCGACCGGCGCCCCGACTAAGTTGCCCCACTCGGTCCACGAACCGTCGTAGTTGCTCACAGCGTCAAAGCCTAGCAGGTACTTGAGCACGAACCACGAATGGCTTGACCGCTCCCCGATGCGGCAATACGCCACAATCGGCCTATCGCCGGCGATGCCTTCCGCCGCGTAGAGTGCGCGCAAGTCGCCGGCGGTCTTGAACGTGCCGTCTTCAGCGCAGGCCTTGCCCCAAGGGATATTCCGCGCCCCCGGGATGTGCCCGCCGCGCTGGCAGGTCTCGGGCAGGCCTGGCGGCGCGAGGATCTCGCCGCTGAACTCGGCCGGGCTGCGCACGTCGACCAGATCAACCGTGCCGGATCGCACGGCATCCCGGACACGGCCAAGGAACGCCCGGATCGAAAGATCGGGATCTGGCGCGACATAGTCCGCCGGTGCGACTTGGGGGACGTCTAGCGAGAGTTCGCGCCCCTCGGCCAGCCACTTCACGCGGCCGCCGTTCATCAGCCGGACATCCTCGTGGCCGTAGATTTTCAACTGCCAGAATGCCCAAGCCGCGAACCAGTTGTTATTGTCGCCGTACAGCACCACAGTCGTATCCTTGGCGATGCCGCTGTCCCCCAGCAACTTCTCAAAGCGGTCTTTGGGCAGGATATCGCGCACGAGCGTGTCGCAAAGCTGGCTGTCCCAAGCCCAGCCGATCGCGCCAGGCACGTGGCCCTCGTCATACGCGCTCGTGTTCACATCGACTTCGACAACGCGAACGCCGGCGTCGCGGCCGTGTTGGGCCACCCAATCCGTAGTGACCAGCACTTCTGGATGCGCATAGCTCGACATCTTCATTCACTCCCCTGCCCCCAGCTGGCAGGCCCGGTTGATCAACCACTGATTATAGCCGGGGCCAGATCGGCCCGCGCTCGAAGCACAGCGAATCCATCGGCTCAAAGCAGGCGGCCTGCCCGCAGCCGCCATCTCCAGCCGGGCCGACTGCGCATTCTAACGCTGATGCGTAGTTGCCGACGATGTTGGGTTACCCGGGCGGAGAGTTCGGTTCCGGCCCCAGCCATGCCCAACCTGCCAGCCAGTTCGCGTGGCCGAAAGCCCCCACATGGTCAGCGTTTGTGTCAAACCATCCGTCCGACGGCGCCAACGCCGCAGATCCCATCCGCAAGGCGAGCGAGCCGCGCCTCGGCCTTGGATTCGCCGAGTCGTCCCCGCGCACATTGACCAGTGCGGGGTCCTGCTCGAAAATCCGCGCTCGAGATCCCGCTCCCTGGCCGGCACTGCCTGCCGACTCGGCGATCACATGCGCGAGCCCCGGCCGATTCATTCTCGAAGCGCACGGCGCCAGCTCCGAATCCATGCACGGCGAGGTTTCTGACCGTGGCGTCCGCGCCTTGCCGGAACATGATTCCTGTATCGCAGTCGTTGGCACCC